>NZ_JABFDG010000010.1 GCF_013403955.1 Winogradskyella vidalii
AGAGTAGGTCACCGCCTTTTTTTAAAAACCCTTACTAGATTACTAGTAAGGGTTTTTTGTGTTTATTAATTTGCTTATTTATCTAAAAGCGTAAAATGGTATTGTTATAATAGATAACGTTATCTGATTTTAAAAATTGATAATGTATCTTCTTGATTAAAGAAAGGCAATTTTGTAAGATGATGATGTTTTGATGTCACAGTTACTTTTGCAGATATTGGTGTTTATGCTGTGTATTTAGAACAGTATAGAGAATTTGAACTATATAAAGCGGTAAGATTTGGTTAAAAGTTATATATAATATGGTGTAAGGCAGTTCAAGTCTTTATAAGCTATTTCTTCTTAAATATACTATCTAAAATGGTATTGATGCCTAAAAATAGAAATACAATAGCAGCAATACATAGTATAAATGCTATGATAAGTAAGGGGATATAAAGTGGTTTTTCACTATTGTCTAGAGCTAAATGTACTAATGTAGGTCCTAGGAACATTAACCCTAAGCAAATGCCCATACGTTTTAACCCTTTTGTTAAGATGTCTTTATCGGTGCTGTTATTCTCCTCTTCCATGATTGATACTATTTCTTACATTTTTATGTTTATGTAGTAATGCTGTAGCTTCTGATTCTGAAATGTTAAGTTCGTTCATAATCATCTTTATAGCTCTATTTACTAATTTATCATTGCTGAGTTGCATATCGACCATTTTATTACCTTTAACTTTACCTAATTGAATCATGGTTGTTGTGGTAATCATATTCAAAACCAATTTTTGTGCTGTACCGGCTTTCATTCTAGAACTTCCGGTTAAAAATTCGGGTCCTACAATAACTTCAATTGGAAATTGCGCGGTTTGAGATAATGGACTGTTTTTATTACAGGTAATACAACCAGTAATAATATGTTGTTTGTTACATTTTTCTAAGGCGCTAATGACATAAGGCGTAGTTCCTGATGCGGCAATTCCAATGACTACATCTTTATCTGATATTTTATAAGCTTCTAAATCTTTCCAACCTTGTGTTGTAGAATCTTCAGCATTTTCTACTGCTTTTCTTATTGCCAAATCTCCACCAGCTATTATACCAATGACTAAATTTTGAGGAACACCAAACGTAGGGGGACATTCTGATGCATCTAAAATTCCTAAGCGCCCACTTGTACCTGCTCCCATATAAAAGAGCCGACCTCCAGATTTCAATTTATGAACTACCTGTGCAACGAGAGGTTCAATTTGATACAGTGCTTTTTCTACAGCAAGAGGAACTGTTTGATCTTCTTTATTTATAGCATTTATAACCTCGTTTATAGACATATTTTCGAGATTATTATAGTTAGAGTCTTGCTCTGTTGTTTTTATAAAAGTCATGCCTTAAAGGTAAGAAATAATTTTTGCGGATAAGCTGCATTAGCGGTAGTAACGGCATCCTTTTTGCGAAATGTTATTTAGTGCTTTTAATTAGAATCTAATCGGTTCTTATTACTATATATTGTTTTATTGCTTAAGGACTTGTTTCGCAGAAAGATATAGTGGATGACGCGACCCACCTAAAGTGGGGAATGCCCAAAAACTTATTTTATTCTACGGTATAAATTAATTCATCGACCTCAGATAGTCTAAAGTAACCTAAGGGATAATTACCTGGATTAGTAACGTTAGTACAGTTTCCTCTAATCGTCGCAGGTTGAGTTTCAAAAGGACCGCCACCAGAATCGCTACTTTGTTGTAAAAGGATATACATAAAATCATAGAACTGACTAGAAATTCCGTAGTTTCTTATAGTGACGATATCTCCCGCTTCTAAATCTTCTTCGGTATAAAACCCGAAGATTTCATTACCATCAGTAAATGTATCGTTATAAACATTTAAGGTTGGTACGACAGGAATATCACTTATAAACTCAAAAAAGTAATAATTATCAATCTCTGCGGGATCAGTGTAATACGCTTTGAGTTCGATGTCCTCACCAGAAAATCCGCCTTCATTATTTTGTTCAACATAATCAATAGGTACCACAGCGGTTAAGGTTTCTGTAGCGGTATAGGTTTCGCCTTCATAATTAATTATTAGGGTATAAACTTCGCCTATGACAGGAATAAAAGTGCTGTTATTATAAATCCCTGTATTGTCTGCTTCTATAAAATTAAAAGTATTTCCTGCAGTGTCTGAGACTTGTATTGTTGCGCCATTGGCAGGAGGAATAGTGTCTTCGAAAAAAGGCGCAGATAAAGTGAGCTTGATGCTTTGTTCGTTTCCGGTTGTATTTTTAAAGTAATTAATTGAAGCTTCAATGACCAGCTTTGGTTCAGCGGTATTTAGGTCGACATCAATAACGTCTTCACAATTGGTAAAGAGCATTAAAAAGAAGGCGATATATATGAAATTTTTCATGATTTAGAATTTAAAATTATAAGAAAATGACGGTACGATTCCGAAAATAGCTAATCGTGTAGCTTCATTGGTACCTGTGTTTCTGTTTTCGCCAAAGGAAATACTAGCCGCATTTTTTCGGTTATAAATATTGTATATACCAAAGACCCATTCGCCTTTAAAGTTTTTGGTGCTTTGGGGATTTGGATTGTAATTTACAGCTACGTCTAGACGGTGATAGGCCGGAAGTCGGCTTGAGTTTCTTGCTTCATAGTTAGGAATAATGATGTCATTATATTGATATTGACCGTTAGGAAAGGTTGTAGGTTGGCCTGTTTGAAAAATTAAATTAGAGCTAAATGACCATTTTTTGTTTAATTCATAGCTTGCTGTTACAGAAATATCGTGGGTTTTATCATGTGGTGTGTTGTACCATTCCCCATTATTAATTCCGGTTTCAGTGGCAGTTCTTCCAGAAGTTTGTTGTTCTGATTTTGAGAGCGTATAGGCTAACCAACCTGTAAACTTACCTTCGTTTTTTCTGAAAAGCACTTCTAAACCATAGGCTCTGGCTTCTCCATTGAGTATAATTTGTTCAATAGCGTCGTTGGCTATTAAATCTGCACCATCGATATAATCGATTCGGTTTTTAATGGTTTTATAAAAACTTTCGACCTCTAAAGAATAGGCACTGTTGTTAAAAGTTTTAAAATAACCTAAAGCGACTTGGTCTAGTAATTGAGGTTTGATATATTTTCCACTGGGAGCCCAAACATCTAAAGGGGTAGGGGAGCTTGTATTTGATAGTAAATGTAAATATTGGCTCATGCGATTGTAACTGGCTTTCACCGATGACTCATCATTTAATTGATATGCCATGGCTATGCGCGGCTCTAGATTAGTAAATGACTCTATAACTTCACTTCTGCTAAACGTATCTGTACCAATAGGATCCGCTTTTTCATAAATGCCAATCGATTCGTTAAAGATGAGTGGATTATTGTTTTCATAAACATTTAATTCATCTTGTCCCATTCTATGAAACATACTTAGGCGTGCGCCATAACTGACCGAGAATTTATCGCTTAATTTATGTTCAGCATCAATATAGATTGCATTTTCAAAGGCGTATTTATCAATTAATTTAAATGGATTAATACCAGACTCATCATTGATGGGTTTTATATCTCCTGGATTGAATTTGTAATACATACTGTTTAAACCATATTCTAACTTAAAGGTATTACTGATATAATGTTTAAAATCGTATTTAAGGTTGGTGTTTTTTATACCAGAAACCCAATCGAACCCAACAAAGCCAAGTTGTAAGCCGTAATAATAATCAGAATAAATGAGTGATAAATTAGAGAATATCTTTTCCGAAAAAAGGTGATTCCATCTAAAGTTGAGCACTGAGTTTCCAAATGAATTTTCGAAACTATCTGAAATTTTAAATACATCTCGACCAAAATAACCTGACAGGTAAATATTATTGTTCGCATTGATGTTGTAGCTCAGTTTGGTGTTTAGGTCGTAAAAATAAGCCGTGTTATCCAAGTCGAAAAGCGGTAAAAATAAATGCGCATAACTACTTCGACCACCAATTAGAAAAGAACCTTTATCTTTCTTTATTGGGCCTTCTGCCAGTAAGCGACTCGAAATTAGTCCTATACCACCATTCATATGAAAGGATTTACTATTGCCTTCTTTTTGATAAATATCTAAAACAGAAGATACACGGCCTCCATATTTTGAAGGAATTCCGCCTTTATAGAGTTTAATATCTTTAATGGCATCGGGATTAAAGACCGAAAAGAAGCCAAAGAGGTGTGATGAATTAAAAATGGTGGCTTCATCTAAAAGTATAAGGTTTTGGTCTGCAGCACCACCTCTAACATTAAAACCGGAAGCCCCCTCCCCAGCATTGGTAACGCCAGGTAATAGTGTTATAGATTTTACCACATCAACTTCACCTAAAACCACAGGCATATTCTTTATCGTTTTTATAGATAAAGAGTTGACGCTCATTTGTGGGGTTTTGATATTCGTTTTTTCTATGTTTTCTGTAACGACGACTTCGCTTAAACTTTCAGCACTTTCTTCAAGTTTATAGTTTTTTGTGAGCTTTGTATTTAGTTCAACGGATTCTGTTATGGTTTTATAACCGAGGTAGCTTACTTGTACTTCATATGTTCCGGCAGGTAAAGTAATTGAGTAGAAGCCGTATTCGTTAGTTACTGTTCCGGTTTGTTGTTGGGGAATAATGATGTTAACACCAATAAGCGTTTCGTTACTTTGAATATCTACTACTGTACCGCTAATAGTAAAACTTTCTTGCGCTTGCAATAGTAGTGGCGCACATAAGAAAAAGAGTAATAATCCTTTAAAATTTAGTAGCATAAATTATGGGTGATGTGAGTTGGGTTAAAGATTGATGTATTTTTAATTAGACGCTTGAAATAATCACTTGTTACAGGGTACTAAAAATAAACTAAAAGAATAAAAAAAGCTTCCCGAAGGAAGCTTTTAACATTAAACTATTTATAATCAATTATGAATTAATAATTGAATTTAGTGCATCACTTGGACGCATTGCATTAGCTATTAAATTTTCAACAGGATAGTAATACCCTTCAATATTAACTGACTCCCCTTGGCAATCAATTAATTCTTTTACAATAGCATCTTCTTGAGAGGATAGCGCATCGTAAACTTTTGAAAATTCCGCTTTTAAATCGGCATCAGTATCTTGGTTAGCTAGCGCTTCTGCCCAATACAATGCTAAGTAAAAATGACTTCCTCTGTTATCTAATTCGTTAACTTTTCTTGAAGGTCCTTTTTTGTTTTCTAATAATTTATCAGAAGCATCGTCTAAGGCTTTACCTAAAATTCTAGCCTTTTCGTTATCGTTAACGCCTGCAAAGTGTTCTAAAGATACTGCTAATGCTAAGAATTCTCCTAAAGAATCCCAACGTAAATGGTTTTCTGAAATAAACTGTTGAACGTGCTTTGGAGCAGATCCACCTGCACCTGTTTCAAATAAACCACCACCATTCATTAATGGAACAATGGAGAGCATTTTTGCACTTGTACCAACTTCTAAAATTGGGAATAAGTCCGTTAAATAATCTCTAAGAACGTTTCCTGTTACAGAAATTGTGTCTTTTCCTTCTTTAATTCGTTTTAAAGTAAAGCTAGTAGCTTCAACTAAAGACATGATTCTAATATCTAAACCTTCAGTGTCATGGTCTTTAAGGTAGGTGTTTACCTTTTTAATTAATTCAGCATCATGTGCTCTTTTCTTATCTAACCAGAAAACAGCAGGAGTTTCAGAAGCTCTTGCTCTAGTAACGGCTAATTTTACCCAGTCTTGAATAGGCGCATCTTTAGCTTGGCACATTCTCCAAATATCACCTTCTTCAACTTTATGGCTTAGTAAAACATTACCATCCGCATCAATAACCTCTACTTTTCCTTTAGAAGCTATTTCAAAAGTTTTATCGTGAGAACCATATTCTTCTGCTTTTTGAGCCATAAGTCCAACATTAGGAACAGTTCCCATTGTTGTTGGATCAAAAGCACCATGTTTTTTACAGAAATCTATAGTTGCACTATAAACACCAGCATAGCTACTATCTGGGATTACGGCTTTAGTATCTTGTTGTTTCCCTTCGGCATTCCACATTTGTCCAGAGGTTCTAATCATAGCTGGCATAGAGGCATCAATAATGACATCACTAGGAACGTGAAGGTTGGTAATTCCTCGGTCAGAATTTACCATTGCTAAATCAGCGCCATGTTGCAGTTCGTAACGAATATCTGCTCTAATTTCATCGCGTTTGTCTTCTGGAAGTTCACTTAATTTTTCTAATAAGTTTCCGAAGCCGTTATTAACATCTACACCTATTTTTTCGAATGTCTTACCGTGCTTATCAAATAAATCTTTGAAGAATACGCGTACAGCATGACCAAAGATGATAGGATCTGAGACTTTCATCATGGTAGCTTTCATATGTAATGAAAACAATACACTTTTATCTAAAGCATCTTCTACTTGCTCTTCTAAAAATTCAAGCAATGCTTTCTTGCTCATTACAGTAGCATCAATAATTTCGCCTTGTAATAAATCTAAGTTCTCTTTTAAATTGGTTTGATTTCCTTTTGCATCTGTATGTACAATTTTTACAGTTGTAGCATCATTAAGAGTTACTGATTTTTCATTGTGTGCAAAATCGCCTTTAGACATGGTAGATACATGTGTTTTAGAATCTGAAGACCAAGCTCCCATACTATGAGGGTTTTTCTTGGCGTAATTCTTAACCGCTTTTGGTGCACGTCTGTCTGAATTCCCTTCTCTTAAAACCGGGTTTACAGCACTTCCTTTAATTTTATTATAACGTAATTTAATTTCTTTTTCCGCATCGTTCTTCGGTTCTTCCGGATAGTCAGGTATTTTAAATCCTTTAGCTTGTAGCTCTTCTATCGCAGCAGTTAGTTGCGGAATAGACGCACTAATATTTGGTAGTTTTATAATATTAGCCTCTGGTTTTTTTGCTAATTCTCCTAGTTCTGCTAAAGCATCTGCTACTTTTTGATCGTCCGTTAAAAAATCAGGAAAAGCGGCTAAAATTCTAGCAGCTAATGATATATCTTTTGTCTCTATAACAATACCTGAAGACTTTGTAAATGCTTCAACAATCGGTAAAAATGATCGTGTTGCTAAAGCTGGTGCTTCATCCGTTTTTGTATAAACAATCTTTGCTGTTTTTGTCATAAGTCTTGAAAATAAATTGAATAATATTTTGCTCGAAATTGAGCTGAACAAATATACGAAAAGGATATAGTTTTGAAGGTATAAGTTTGTTAGTAAACAACCCCTAATTTTGAGAATATGAAAATATAAGTCTTAAATTAATGATTTTATTCTTTTATCTTAATATTGAAGTTATGTAATAAGCCCGAAATATTTTCTTTTGAAAATGACGCTTGTTTAATTTGATTGGCCATAGGATTAATTGAAAAGTTAAAAGCAGAAGTAAGATTAGCGTGCTCTAGGTTTGTGTTTGTAAAAATGGATTGTTCTAAGTTACAATCCTTAAAAATAGTATGTTTAGCTTCTGTTTCTGTAAAATCTACTTGCTTCATTATACAATCTAAAAACTTTGTATGATTGATTTTAAGCTGATAAAAACTACTTAAATTAAGCATACAATTAGAAAAATGAAACGAAAGCAAAAAGGCGTTACAATTCTGAAATAAAACACCTAAAATTTTACAGTCTTTGAAACCCACCTCATTAAATGTTGTATGCATGACATTGACATTGCTGAAATTACAATTCATAAATTCACAATCTAAAAAGATGATGTTTGAAAGGTCCGAGTTTTCAAAATTACAATTGGTAAATGTACAGTCGTTATATTCTGCTTTTTGAAGCGGTTTAATTGTATAATCTTTATTTTCTATATTTTGTTGGTCGATAAGTAGATTCATATGACAAGAATACAAAAGAAATGGTATTATACTATAATTGGATTTTTTATATTTTTAATTAGAGTGACTATGAAAGGACTATCATCATTTCTGTAAGACTGAAGATTAATTTATGCCTTTTAAAAGCAAAAAGCCATATCACTCAGAATAATCTGTGCTGACATGGCTTTCTTAGAAACAGTACTAACATAAACCCGCTAGCTTTCACTAACACAACTGAATGAACAAAGTCATTGTTGTTTTCGGTATTTGGGTTTCCGTTTCAAAAATCGAAACATTTTATACCTTTCAAAATGTATTGACATGGTATTACTTTGTTTCTTAGGTTACTTTTCTTGATGCTTTTCTGTATTATTCGTTATAACGAAATAATATATAAAGCATTGCTCGTCATTTTAGTGTACTCTTTCGATGTCACTACTTTTCTGAACTTTCCACTTTATTTAAATGCAGCCTACAGTGTATGATACACAACTAAAGTTTCATGACTATTTAACAAACACTTGATTAAACAAGTTGTTAGACAATCTCAAAAAACAACCTCAATACATAAAGAACGAATCTTTAATACATTTAACAAAAATTGAAAAGAATTCAATTCCGATAATTAACGGTACAAACAGTGTCTGTTGTTAAATGTTTTACTAAATTAATAAAATATTGTCGATATAACTAGTGTTTTAACATTTTAAATATCAACACTTTATTAACTTGGTTTATGAACAATTGTTTATAAACTAAAAAAGCCTTCTAAAGAGAAGGCTTTTTTTTTGTAATATATAAGTTTGAATTATCTTCTAACTTCTTTAATTCTTGCTTTTTTACCAGTAAGACCTCTGAAGTAGTAAATTCTAGCTCTACGTACTTTACCACGTTTGTTAACTTCTACTTTTTGTAAGGCAGGTAAGTTAACTGGGAAGATACGCTCTACACCAACTGTTCCTGACATTTTACGGATAGTAAATGTTTCAGAAGCTCCGCTTCCTTTACGTTGTAACACAACACCTTTAAAGAACTGTGTACGTGTTTTGCTTCCCTCTTTTATTTCGTAGTATACAGTGATTGTATCACCAGCACTAAATTCTGGAAAGTCTTTACGAGTTACAAATTCGTCTTGTACAAATTTTACTAAAGAATTCATTTTCTTTTATTTATAATAGTTGATTCAAAGCAACATTCACGATTTTCGCCAGAGGTTGGTCTAAATTGGTTTGCAAAATTAGTGTTTTTTTGTATATATGCAATGGTTTGATGAATTATTTTTAGTACTCTAATTCCGTATTCAGTTATTTAGAAATTGATTTGTTTTTGGAAAACTCAGTGATGGCTAATAGTATTAAGCCTACAGCAAATATAAAATAAGATAATGCCTGAATGATATTAGAAACTCCTTGAACCATTAATACATCTTCAAAACTGCCTCTGCTAGCAATAACATTTATAAATAAGCTACTTGTATAGGTTAAAACAACTAAAAAATAACCGATTAAAATTAACCAAGTGGCAAAAGTTCTCTTTTTTATAAAAAGAATTATTGTTGCTATAAAGACAATAAAAGTTGATAAACCACTAATAAATTGGCCTATGTAAAAAAGAAATTGAGTTGAATTATCCATAGTTATATTGCTTCAATGTTTAGACTTTTATCGCGAATTAGCTTTTAAAGTTATTTATAATTGACTTGTAGAATTTAATTGCTATTCTTTTAAATTTAGTCCTCTAAAAGGTCAGGTCGTCGCTCTTGTGTTCTTTTATACGCCTGTTCTTCACGCCATTTTTCAATTTTAGCAAAATTACCGCTGAATAATACTTCTGGGACTTTCATGCCATCATATTCTCTTGGTCGTGTGTAAATTGGTGGTGCTAATAGATTATCTTGAAATGAATCGGTTAGGGCAGAGGTTTCATTACCTAAAACACCAGGAATTAAACGTATCACAGCATCACATAATACGGCAGCACCTAATTCGCCTCCAGAAAGCACATAATCACCAATTGATATTTCGCGCGTAATAAATTTATCGCGTACACGTTGATCCACGCCTTTATAATGTCCGCAAAGAATAATAATATTCTCTTTTAAAGACGTTTGGTTGGCAATACTTTGGTTTAATTGCTCACCATCTGGTGTCATGTAGATAATTTCGTCATAATTACGCTCTTGTTGTAGCTTAGAGATGCATTTATCTATAGGCTCTATAAGCATTACCATACCAGCACCTCCACCAAATTGGGTGTCGTCAACTGCTTTGTAATTTCCGGTGGTATAATCTCTTAAATTATGAAAGTGGACTTCAACTAAACCGGCTTCAATGGCACGTTTTAAAATTGAGGCTTCAAACGGACTTTTTAAAAGTTCAGGTAGTACGGTGATGATATCTATGCGCATGATTGAAAATATATAAGGTTGCGAAGATATATAATTGAGGTGGTTTTTAGATAAGTAATTATAGAGATTGATTAATCTTTATAATTAATAGAAATGGGAGGTTATTCTGATGTTTTTAAATGTGTACTTAATTTTAAACCAAAATTAGTGACCTTTTCCCAATCTGTATATTCTATTGGTACGTCAGATTTTGTTGGTCCATCAGTTAATTTCATGATTAATTTTATCATCAAGCGGTCTAAAAAAGTGTAAGATTTATAATCTAGTTTTCCGGCAAAGACTTCCAAGAAATCAGGTTTCCAATGCGTTGTTTTTAAAAACTTAATTAAATAAGGATTGGTGTCTATCGAATTTTTGTTTTCTTTTCTAGCCACTAAATTTACAGAGAAAAACGCTGTTGTTGTTTTATTAAGGGATTTAGAATTATTTTGAATGAATTCGGTTACGTTTTTATGATGCTTACCATACCGAATACTGGCACCGATGATTATGAGATTAAATTCTGATAAATCTTCTTTAAACATAGCGATAGGGCAAAGCTTTGTTTTAATTTTATGAGCCTTAAATAAGGTATTTAATTTTTCGCAAATCTTTTTAGTTTGTCCATCTACAGAAGCATAAACTATCGCAATCTTTTGTTCCATGGTTCAGAGTTTGACTGTGTATTTTATAGTTTTTTGAACTAAATAACTCAATACATAGATAAGTTAAAAGTAATGATTTTTTGTGTGTATTTAAAGTATAGTGTTTGTTAAATAGATATATATATTAGTGTGAAAAAACACTCACTTTTAAAACTAGAAGGTAGATTTTAGTCAAATTATTAAGTGTAAATGTTTTTCTAATTCTATTTTAACTGATGTTTGTCAATTGCTGTTGTTAATATTTCTAAGGCAGCCTTTTTGCTCCCAAAACCTTTAGATTCCATTTTATTAGGCCCTTTATAGTTGGTAAACCATAATTGAACAATTTCAGAAACACCATTGTATTCATTATTTAATTCTTCAATAGAATTAATACGATATAATGTTGAAAGACGTGAAACAGCAATTAACTTATCGTCTTGTTCGCCACGATCGGTTAAATACAAAACGCCTATAACTTTGCATTTTAGTATTTGACCTCTTTCTACTGGTGGTCCAAGAACAAGAATGTCTAACGGATCGCCATCGCCTCCTTTTTCTTTTGAAAGTAAGGTTTTGGGAATCATACCGTAATTTCCAGGATAACTAATATAATTTACAACTCGTGGTTGGTTGTTAACCATTTCCCATTCTACGTTTCCTGTAGCTTTATTTAATTCCCATTTATCAAGGGTACCAGCTGGAATTTCAATTATCGCATTTACATCACCATTTTCTAAACGAGGCTCAATATCAGTTAGTAAATTGACTTTAGGTGTTATTGCTTCAGATTTATTTTCGCTATTTTTTGAAGTTTTATTGTTTTGTTCTGAATGGCAATTTATAAATAATAAGGTTGAAGCTGTGAATAGGAGAAGAGTGGTATTTTTTAACATATGATTAAACTTAAATGGTTAAATATTAAGCTAATATTTTAAAGTTTTACTAAAAACAAAAAATCCGTAATGGATAGCATTACGGATTTTTTTAAATATTGTAAAATAGACTTTATGATTTATGTTTATTTAACTCATCTTGTAACTGACGTCTTACTTTTTGCTCGCGCTCCAAAGCATTTCTTCTATGCTCTTCGAATTCAGTTTCAACTTCATCAAGTTTGTGTTTAGCTTCACGAGTAGCTGAGTTGCTTCCTTTAAATTTATAGATGAATAAAAATAATAAGGCTAAAAGACCCCCTATAATACTCCACATTAAAACTTTATAACTAGCTTTACTAGTTTGAATGCCAAATAATGAGATGTTATTTTTTTCGTCATTGGTAGCATTCAATGTCGATTCTGTGTTTGAAAGATTTGATTTTAAACTTTCAATTTCTTCAGCTTGTGTTTTAACAACAGCTTGAGTGTCTGATAAATCTTTATGTACCGCTTGTAATGAATCTAAAACATGAGCTTTTAGAGTAAACAACCAAGTTTGCTTAACCACTTTATATTCTTGGTATCTACCAGACTTTTTAATTACATACTCAAACTGGTTATCTATAGTACCACTGTTTAGTGATAATTTTTCTTCAGTATCATCAGCAGTTTGTGCTTTTAAATTTTGAAAACTAAGTGTAATTAATAGAATTACAGCAACTTGAGTTAAGAATTTCATCTTAGAAGTAATTTTGTTTTGATTAAGTTAATTGGACGCCAAGATAATAATTTTATGAATACTTCATAGAAGAATTACTAAACAAATAGCCTTACTAATTTAGTAAGGCTATTTATATACGGTAAAAGTTTTAGTTTAGATGTTCGGATTTTTAGTAATATTCTACCGTTTTAAGGAGAATTCAAAGTAAAAAACTGTTGTCTTAATAAAAAAATGCAAACTTATAGTCTTTTTAAATCCTTAATAATAAGCATAACGTCTCACTTTAGAAATGTATTTGGCTAAACGAATAACTTGGTGACTGTAGCCATATTCATTATCGTACCATATATATAATACTACATTTTTACCATCTTTTCTAACTATGGTCGCTTTGCTATCGTAAATTGCAGGCGCGGAGCTACCAATAATATCGCTTGAAACGAGTTCGTCACTCATTTCGTATTTAATCTGTTCAACTAAATTTCCTTCGAGCGCGTACTTTTTAATTATAGTGTTTACACTATTTACTGAAGTTTCATTTTCTAACTCTAAGTTAAGAATAGCTAATGAGCCATTAGGAACAGGAACTCTTATCGCATTAGAGGTTAGTTTTCCTTCTAAGATAGGGATTGCCTTACTTACCGCTTTTCCTGCACCAGTTTCTGTAATTACCATATTTAAAGCAGCAGCACGTCCACGTCTATATTTACTGTGGAAGTTATCGACTAAATTTTGGTCGTTTGTATACGCGTGTATAGTTTCTAAGTGGCCTGTTTTAATACCAAAAGAATCTTCAATTGCTTTTAAAATCGGGGTAATGGCATTGGTTGTACAAGATGCCGCTGAAAAAATATCAATATTATCAGGATGGTATTCTAAATGATTTACACCGTGTACTATATTAGGGGTTCCTTTACCTGGCGCCGTGAGTAAAACTTTATCGACGCCTTTAGATTTTAGATGTCTTTTTAAGGCGTCTTTATCTCTAAAAGCACCTGTGTTATCAATAACTAGGGCGTTATTTATACGATATTGTGTGTAATCAATATCTTCTGGGGCGTTGGCTGATATGATGTTTACAGTAGTTCCATTTATAATTAAAGCTGAATTCTCAACATCAACATTAACGATACCTGAAAAATCACCATGTACAGAATCGTTTCTTAATAAAGAGGCGCGCTTTTCTAAAACGGTTTCATTAATTTCTCCTCTGGTAACAATAGCTCGTAGTCGTAACTGTGTTCCTTTTCCTGTTTTAGTCATTAATTCTCTGGCGACTAAACGTCCTATTCTTCCAAAACCATAAAGGACCACATCTTTAGGCTCAATAGTTTTATTGTCTTTAGCATTACTTAATTTTGAAGACACAAATGCTGTAGCGTTACTATATTTCTGATCTTCTAAATGAAATTCGTAAGTTAGTTTTCCGATATCTAACTTAGCAGGAGGTAAGTTGAGCGCATTAATAGCTTGTGCGATTTCTACGGAGTCGAAAATAGAAATTGGTTTTTGAACAAATTTACCTGCATACTCATGTAAGTTTAAAATTTCGCTCACATTTCGGTCTATTAATTGATTTCTAAATAAGACCAATTCTATAGATTTATCGTACCATAAATCGCTTACAATTTTAATAAATTCTACGGTTGCTCTGCGACGATCGGCTTGAAACGCTAACTCTTTTTCGTAAGTGTCGTTAAATCCCATGTATTCTTTGGTTTAGTGTGAATTTGATATTGAATTTTGCGCAAAAGTAACAAAATTTCAAACGTTTTCGTAAAACAAATATTTAAAAATAAAACCCCTTCAAAGTCTTAATCTTTGAAGGGGTGAATTTATAAGTTGAGGAACTCGTTTATCTAAAATTAAAAACTACTTTTTCGCCATTTGTATTAATAATTTCAATTTGAAGTTGTTCATTATAACTTCTTGTTTTTATTGCATTATCGGCATCTTCAATGTTTAATATTTTTTCACCATTAATTTTGGTGATAATACTTCCTTCTTCAACACCACTTCGTATCCAATTGGGTTTATAATTTTCATCTAATTCAGAAATCTTAACACCATAATCAGCATTGAAACGTTTTAAATCTTTTTTAGATGCATTCTTAATCATACCAATTGTAGGCAAAATAAAACTAGACGGTTTTAATAAGGTAACCGATACAACTTCTTCGTCACCATCTCTTAATAAAGTTACGTTAACCGTATCATCAGGACTTTTAGTTTTTAAATAGCCAGTTAAATCAGAAAACTGGTTAATATTAACATGGTCAATTTTCTTAATAATATCTCCAGATTTTATACCTGCTTTTTTAGCACCAGTATCTTCTTGAACTTCGCTAACATAAAAGCCTTCTGTTGTTTTAGTTTCTAATTTTTCAGCTAAAGCACTATTTAATGGATTGCCTACTACACCAAGAATACCATTTTGAACATTACCATATTCCATAATGTCATTCACAATTTTGCGAGCAATATTACTTGGCACAGCAAATGAATAGCCAATATAAGAACCCGTTTGTGATGATATGGCTGTGTTTATACCAATTAAATCACCATTTGTATTAACCAGAGCACCTCCCGAATTTCCTGGGTTTACAGCGGCATCTGTTTGAATAAATGACTGTGAGTGCTGACCTGTTAAATCTCTAGATTTAGCACTAATGATACCTGCGGTAACTGTAGAATTTAAGTTAAACGGATTTCCTACGGCTAAAACCCATTCACCGATTTTGGCATTTTCAGAATCACCAAAGGCCATAAAAGGTAAGTCTTCATCAGTTTCTATTTTTAATAAGGCAATATCAGTCGCTTCATCAGTACCAATTAATTCAGCATTATACGCTTTGTTGTTGTTTAATGTTATACTGATTTCATTAGCATTTTTTATCACGTGATTATTAGTGACAATGTAGCCCGTTGGTGATATAATAACACCACTTCCTGTACCCACTTGGGCACGTTGCGAACTACGGCCATAAAATAAGTCGCGCATAGAAGTTGGTGAACTTACAATAGCAGTATTCTTTACGTGTACAACAGCGTCTATAGATTTTTCAGCTGCTTCTACAAAATTAGGTGCTAAAGCAGCACTATTATTTACGGTATTGTGCGTAGATGTCGGCACAAAAACAGGGTAATCATTAGACTGCTCAACAGTCAAGTTTTGAGGTTCATTTTCAATAAATAACTTATAGCCTCCTAAGGTTAAAAGTCCACCTAATACCGAAACAAACACTAAGGTTATAATCTTCTTCATAATTTTTCAGATTTTAGTTTAGTTATTTTTATTCAACGATTAAAATTAGAAAATTATTGAATCCGTTTTTTGATTTAACGCCTTTTTAACGTCAATTTTAACTAGCGTTTAACAACTCAATTTAAAGTCTAATATGCTTATATTTGCCATCAATTATGATGAAAATGACATTTTATAAATATCAAGGTACCGGAAACGATTTTGTAATTGTAGATAATCGTTTACAAATTATAAACAAAAATGATACCGAACGGATTGAGCGCTTATGCGACAGACGTTTTGGCATTGGCGCAGACGGTTTTATACTGTTAGAAAATGACAAAAACACCGATTTTAAAATGGTGTATTACAATGCTGATGGCAACGAGAGTACGATGTGTGGTAATGGCGGACGCTGTATTGTTGCTTTTGCTAAATTTCTAGGTATTATTGAAAATGAAGCCGAATTTATAGCTATTGATGGTCTTCATAAAGCCAAAATTGAAAATGAAACGGTGCACCTTCAAATGCAAGATGTATCTGAAATTAAAGCGTTTGATCAGCATTTGTTTTTAGATACAGGATCACCACATCATGTTGAAATGGTTACTGATGTAGCTCATCTTGAGGTAAAATCTAAGGGCTCAAAAATTAGATATGGTGAACCCTATAATGAAGCGGGAACTAATGTGAATTTTGTAGAGCAGTTGACTGCCGATAATTTTGAAGTTAGAACCTATGAGCGTGGTGTAGAAGATGAAACCCTGTCATGTGGAACGGGTGTAACAGCAGTAGCTTTAGCGATGCATAAATCTAATAAAACGACCAGTAATATTGTAAATTTAAAAGTACAAGGTGGCCAACTTAAAGTTACTTTTAATTCTACAGAAAACGGCTATGATAATATTTGGCTCATTGGTCCTGCTGTACAAGTTTTTAAAGGTGAAATTGAATGGTAAGTCTCAAAGGAAAAGATATTTACTTAAGAGCCTTAGAACCTGAGGATTTAGAGTTTGTCTACAGTATTGAAAACGATACAAGTTTATGGTATTTGAGTGATACACAAACCCCATATTCTAAATTTTTAATCAAGCAATATCTTGAGAATGCTCAACAAGATATTTTTGAAGCTAAGCAATTACGATTGGCTATTTGTAATTTAAATAACGAAACCATGGGGTTAATTGATGTCTTTGATTTTGATATAAAAAATAAGCGTGCAGGTATAGGAATTTTGATTCAAAATGAAAACAATAGAAATCAAGGTTATGGTAAAGAAGCTTTAAAATTATTGGTAGATTATTGTTTCCAAACTTTACATTTGCATCAAGTTTACGCTAATATTTCTGAAAATAATTTAGCAAGTTTAAGGCTATTTGAGGCCAATGGTTTTAAAAAAATAGGTCTAAAAAAAGATTGGAGTTTTGATGGTAAAACATACGCTAACGAATACCTTTTACAACACATTAACAATTAACTATGTACTTTAAAAAAATTCTTTGGGCTGTTGCTCTTATTGGTTTACTAATCTGTGGTGGCTTTGCTTATTACATATACGGAACAATGTTTTCGCCTAATACAAAGTTTAATAATGAAACTGCTTATATCTATGTACCATCAAGTGCTAGTTATGAAGACGTACGCTCACAATTAGAGCCACTTTTATATGATATTGAAGCGTTTGATGCTTTGGCTAAACAGAAAAAATATACTACAAATTTAAAAGCAGGACGATTTGC
This sequence comes from Winogradskyella vidalii, assembly GCF_013403955.1. Classification (GTDB taxonomy): domain Bacteria; phylum Bacteroidota; class Bacteroidia; order Flavobacteriales; family Flavobacteriaceae; genus Winogradskyella; species Winogradskyella vidalii. The sequence goes on from NZ_JABFDG010000010.1 coordinate 17,462, forward strand.
GATAACTAAAGGCATGAATAATAATGCTATTATTAATAGCATACGAAGTAGAAATCTTCCATTGAAAATTGCATTTAATAATCAACATAATTTAAAGGATTTAGCAGGACGAATAAGTACACAAATTGAAGCCGATAGTTTAGCGCTTTACCAAGCAATGACAGACGAGACTTTTTTATCTGAAAATGGTTTTAATAAAGCGACAGCTTTAGGAATGTACTTGCCCAATAGCTACGAATTTTTTTGGAATAGCTCTGCAGAGACATTTAGAAATAAAATGCTGAAGGAGTATAATCGGTTTTGGACAGCAGCCAGAAAAGCACAAGCTGAAAAATTAAACTTGAGTCAGAATGAAGTCATTACTTTAGCCTCAATTGTACATGAAGAATCTAAACAAGCCGATGAGCAACCTAGAGTAGCAGGTGTCTATTTAAATCGATTACGTATTGGTATGCCCTTACAAGCTGATCCAACTTTGAAATTTGCGGCTTATCAATTACCAAAATATCAAAATACAATTATTAGACGTGTACTCAATATTCATAAAGACATAGACTCACCGTATAATACATATAGAAATCTAGGGTTGCCACCAGGTCCTATTGCTATGCCAGATTTATCGGCTATTAATGCGGTTTTAAATCCAGAGAGTCATAGTTATTTATATTTTGCAGCAGATGCGAAGCGTATTGGTTATCATAAATTTGCTAAAACCTTAGGGCAGCATAATAATAATGCGAGAGCGTATCATCGTTATTTATCGTCTCAAGGGATTAATAAATAAGATGTGAAATGTGTTTTTAGCTATATAATAGGATGCTTATTAGCTGGTAGTTCGCTTTTTGCACAATCACAGTTACATACGTTTTTAAAACCTAGCGATTCTTTAAATATATCGCGTAGAAATACAGTTATTATAACAGAATCTGCTTTGGCTTCTACAACATTAATTGGGTTGAATCAATTATGGTATGCCGATTATCCACGGTCAAAATTTAAAACCTTAGACGATAGTAACGAGTGGTTGCAAATGGATAAAATGGGCCATGTATTTTCCTCATATCAATTAGGTAGGTTGGGAGCCAACACTTTAAATTGGGCTGGCGTTGCAAAAAAAGACCAATTAATTTACGGTGCTACTTTAGGCTTGGGATTTCTTACAGCGGTAGAAATTTTGGATGGTTTTTCTGAAGAATGGGGTTTTTCTTGGTCAGATATGGCAGCTAATGCCTCTGGAACCGGATTATATGTTGGTCAGGCCTTACTTTGGGATGAACAACGTATCGTTTTAAAATATTCATTTCACAGCACACAATTTGCAAAACAGCGCCCCAATAAATTGGGAAATGGTTTTGCTGAAGAATTTCTGAAAGATTATAACGGACAAACCTATTGGTTGAGTGCGAACCTCAATTCATTTTTTAAAACAGAAACTATACCTCATTGGTTGAATATTGCTTTTGGTTATGGCGCTGAGGGTATGTTAACAGGAGATGCTTATGATCCGTTGTTTTTAGACCAAAATAGAAGACGTCAATATTACTTAAGTTTTGATGTAGATTTAACTCGAATTAAGACAAATTCTAGTGTCTTAAAAACCATATTTGACGTTTTTAACGTGATTAAAGTCCCTTTTCCTGCCGTAGAATTAAATGACGCTGGTCGGATAAAATGGCACGCTGTCTACTTTTAAGTTAAAATTTTAACACTTAATCGACTGATTTACAATTCTTAGAAAAAAGTTGTATATTTGCACGCGAATTTTGTGAGACTGTTTTTTTAGCGATTTCACAATAAAAATTTAGCTGTTATGAGTATAAGTAGCATTAAGAATTTTATACTGCCATTTGGAGTTTGTTTGCTTATGGCATTGGCACTGTATCCAGATTCTACACTTAATCCAGATACCTATTCAACAGAAGGATTAACACTAGATTTTAATCTTTCTGAAGATTTAACCATGGTTTCTCAAGATAATTATACGGTTAAAAACAATAGTATGTTCACGCCACATTTGGGAAAATCTTTTGAAGGTTTTAAAGAAGCTTTAGCATTTAAAGAATCTAGAGGTGATTATTTTACAGTGAATACTTTAGGATATTTGGGGAAATATCAATTTGGAGCAGAAACTTTAAAATTGATTGGTATCTATACACCAAATCAGTTTTTGTATAACCCAGAATTGCAAGAGAAAGCTTTTGTAGCTAACGCAGAGCGTAATAAATGGGTACTTAGAAAAGATATTAAGCGTTTTGAAGGTAAGCAAATTGCAGGGGTAAAGGTGACCGAATCAGGAATCCTTGCTGCAGCACACTTAGCTGGGCCTGGAAATGTAAAGAAGTTTTTGAGAAGTTATGGGGCTCACAACCTTTCTGATGCTTATGGGTCTTCTGTTAGCTATTATATGAAAAAGTTTTCAGGATATGACACTTCTATAATCACACCAGATAAGAAGGCAAGAGTTACCTTATAAGTTTACAGTTGCAGTGCAGTCTCAGTTACAGTTTTAATTAAAACGTATGAGGTATGTACAGTTTTCTGTGAAAAACTTAAAGTGTGTAAATAGTTTTTATAAAACTTGTTGTTTTCTTCAGGTCTATTCGCAATAACCCCTAGTTCAAAAACGTCCTAAGGGTTTAAAATATTAATTCTGTTAATATTTTGTACTTCCTTAAGAACTTACGGTTGTGTTTTTAACTTGTAATTAGTCCTTTTGAATAATGAATATTGCGGGTCGTTTGTGAAAATCTTCTTTGTTGTGTTTCCAATCGTTTGCTGTCATGGTTTTTATAAATTCCGTAGGTAAGGTTAAATCGCAAGCCACACAAATCCTTGTATTAGGCTGTAACGTATTAGCTAAATCTTCAAGCATCTTCATATTTCTATAAGGTGTTTCTATAAAAATTTGTGCCTGATTATGTTCTAAAGACAAACGCTCTAAGGTTTTTAACTTTGCTTTTCGCTCACTTTTATCAATAGGTAAATACCCATTAAACGTAAAGCTTTGGCCATTCATTCCAGAACCCATTAAGGCTAATAAAATTGAAGAGGGACCAACTAAAGGAATCACTCTAATGCCTAATTGATGTGCTAAGCTCACAATATCTGCTCCAGGATCGGCAATGGCAGGACATCCTGCCTCAGAAAGTAAACCCATTGAAACTCCTTCTAAACAATCGTTTAAAAAAGTATTACGTTCAGCTTCGGTTGTATATTTATTGAGAACCTGAAGCTTCAATGACGGTTGCGATTTGCCTGGAGACACACGTTTTATAAAACGACGTGCTGTTTTTTCATTTTCAACAATATAATAATCGAGATCTTCAATGGTTCTTTTTATTGAAATAGGTAGAACTTCAAGTGGTGGATTATCGCCTAATCGAGTTGGTATGAGGTATAATTTTCCTTTAGTAGTGCTCATTACTGTTTATTTATTCATGTCCTTTTTCTGCTTCATATTTATTGTTTAATCTATTCTAAGTAATTATAGATTTGTTCAGAATAAATATTATGAGTTTTCTATTTTAAATAAAAAAAAAAGACGCTATGATTCGAGGTTTTAATTGTAAAATATTGTGGGCTTTGGGACTAATTTACAAAAAAGACTTTTGTAATAAGCGATTAATACGGTTTAGTCGTTAATCTTCTTTGCTAATATGCTGCAAGTTTCATTAATTAGGTCATAAACATATTCAAAATCACTATGGTCACCATAATAAGGGTCAGGTAAATTTTTATTTTGAATATTAGAATTCGCTTCTAGAAATAAGCTAACTTTTTTTACATCATCTGAATTTCTGGCGAGACTAATTATATTGTCATAATTAGATTGGTCCATGGCGAAGATATAATCAAACGTATCAAAATCAGAGACTTTAAACTGTCTGGCGCTTTGTGTGCTAATATCTAAGTTATGTTGTTTAGCTACAGCAATAGAACGCTTGTCTGGTGAATTACCAATATGATAAGCAGCGGTTCCTGCAGAGTCCACATAAAATGAATCTTCAGAAAGTTTAGACGCCATAATGCCATGTGCTAAAGGCGAGCGGCAAATGTTACCCAAACATACCATTAAGATACGAGTCATCATAAAGTGAAATTAAAGCGCTAGTTTTTTAGATAAATCTTCAACGTATTTTCTGAATTGCTTATCTGTAGAAGATAGATTATCAACAGTTTTACAAGCATGAAGTACAGTTGCGTGATCGCGTTGCCCTATCTGAGAACCAATACTGGCTAATGACGCTTTTGTGTATTTTTTTGCGAAAAACATAGCGAGCTGACGTGCTTGAACAATATGACGTTTACGAGTTTTAGATTGAAGGGTATTCACATCCATTTGAAAATAATCTGAAACTACTTTCTGAATGTAATCGATAGAAACTTCACGCTTTGTGTTTTTAACAAATTTCTCCACAATATCTTTTGCAAGATTAATTGTGATTTCTTTTTTGTTGAAAGACGACTGCGCGATTAACGAAATTATTGCCCCTTCAAGTTCTCTAACATTAGATTTAATATGTTTAGCAACATACTCTATAATGTCTTCAGGCATTTCAACACCATCTCTATAGAGTTTGTTCTTTAAAATAGATACTCTAGTTTCAAAGTCAGGCGTTTGTAATTCAGCAGAAAGTCCCCATTTAAAACGCGATAATAAACGTTGTTCAATATCTTGCATGTCCACAGGAGCTTTGTCACTTGTTAAAATAACTTGTTTTCCGTTTTGGTGCAAGTGGTTAAAAATATGGAAGAAGACATCTTGTGTTCCTGTTTTGCCAGATAAGAATTGTACGTCATCTATGATAAGCACATCTATAATTTGATAGAAGTGAATAAAGTCGTTTCTATTATTTTTTTTAACTGAATCTATATATTGTTGCGTGAATTTTTCAGCAGAAATATAAAGTACTGTTTTTTCAGGATATTTATCTTTAATATCAACACCAATAGCATGCGCTAAATGTGTTTTTCCTAAACCAACACCACCAAAAATTAATAGGGGGTTAAAAGAGGTTCCACCAGGTTTGTTAGCAACTGCAATACCTGCATTTCTAGCCAAACGGTTAGAGTCACCTTCTAAGAAATTCTCGAAACTATAACTAGGGTTGAGTTGCGATTCAATCTTTACATTTCTAATTCCGGGAATTATAAATGGATTTTTAAGTTCAGGACTTTTGTTATTAAAAGGAACATCAACATCTTGTGACTTAACAGCCGATCGGTTAGAACTTGGAATCTTTTCGGTAAACGGTTGTTTGTTGCCATAGGTGTTTTCCATTTTAATAACGTAAACCAATTTGGCATCTTCTCCTAACTCCTTAGTTAAGGAAACCTTTAAGATTTTTACGTAGTGTTCTTCTAACCACTCATAGAAAAATTTACTAGGCACTTGTATACTTAAAGCATTACCCGAAAGCTTAACCGCATCTATAGGTTCAAACCAAGTTTTATAGGCTTGAGGTTGTATATTATCTTTAATAAATGCGAGACAATTACCCCATACAGATTGCGCTGTGATATCCATGCGTTAAGTTAGATTTTTCGTTGTTAGTTTTATTAGCAAAAAAAAAGAGAATTAGGATTCTCTAGTAGTTTTGAATGGTACAAATATGTGAACAAAATTCTTAAAAAAAAAATCTATTTTCACTCAATCTTTGGATTTTTTTTCCCATGTTTAAAACATTTTAAAAATACAAAATTAATACTTAACTAACCTATATAAATGAAAATTAACGAAACAATAATTAGAGTTCGCTATGGCGAGACAGACCAGATGGGCGTAGTGTATCACGCTAATTACGCAGTGTACTTTGAAGTGGGGAGAACGGAGTGGCTACGTGAGTTTGGACTTAGTTATAGCCAAATGGAAATAGACGGTATAATGTTGCCTGTAGTTTCTCTGTCTATAAACTACAAAAATTCAGCACGTTATGATGATGTGCTTAAAGTAAAAACAACACTCAAAAAAATGCCGACGGCTTCGATAGAGTTTGAGTATGAATTGTATAACGAATCTGACGTTTTGCTAGCAACAGGTAGTACTATTTTAGCATTTATAGATGTTAAGCGGAATCGACCTACGCGATGTCCAAAATACCTTTTAGACCAACTGCAAAATTATTCGTTATAATTCTTTGATTTCGACACCAAAGAATTGATCAAAAATTTCAAATATTTTAGAACCGTGGTTTTTTCTTACAGATATTTCTAATAAACAATTTAATTCTAAAATCTGATTTGTGATTTCGGCATTGTTTTCTTTTAACAAACGCATCACTTTACTCATATTTTTATATTCAAATTTGAGTTGAAATTCTTTATTAATTGTACGTTCAACAATTTTTGAGGCTTCTAAAGCTAATTGCGCTCCTGTTCGGTATGCGTTTATTAAGCCGCCGACACCAAGTTTTACACCACCATAATACCGAACAACTATAATTAGAATGTTAGTCACTTCAAAAGATTGTATTTGTCCATAAATAGGCATTCCAGCTGAGTTACTTGGCTCGCCATCATCATTGGCTCTATATTGTATGCTATCAGTGCCTATCTGGAAAGCGTAACACCAATGTCTGGCAGCGTAGTGCTCTTTTTTTATGGCTTCTAGATGTTCTTTTATTTGATCTTCATTTGAAACAGGAAACGTAAAACCATAAAATTTACTGTTTTTGTCTTTGAAAATTTCGCCTTGCGCTGGTTTTGTAATTGTTTTGTATAAATCGTCCTCACTCATAGATATAAGCGAAAATATAGAATCTCTTTAATATGAGCAATATAGTTCTAACTTAAATTATTGTATTATTTATAGCGGTTGGGGTGGATAACAGGTAAATTAGATTTTGTGAAAGATTGAAGTCATTCCCAGATGATTCTATTAAATATAGATTCTTATATATATTTGTAAAAAAATGAAATTTATGAAATATACGATACTTCTGTTATTTTTAATCTTTATGAATGCTACCATTGCTCAAGAAACGGTTGGTTTAGTTTATGATGATATTAACGAGCCTAAATCAGATGGTTATACGCTATTCAAACCTACTTCTGATAATAGAGTGTTTCTAATAAATAATTGTGGGGAGGTTGTTAATCAATGGAACTTCTCAGGTTTAAATGGTAATAATGCTTATCTTTTAGAAAATGGGAATTTGTTGCAAAGTAATGATGCTTATGCTGAAATAAGGGATTGGAATAATACAATTCTTTGGAGTATTTCTTATAGTACGTTAGGTTTTACAATTCATCATGACATAGCACCAATGCCAAATGGTAATTTTTTGGTTATGGTTAGGGATGTTTATTATAAAAATGAAATGTTAGCAGAAGGCATAAACACTTCTTATTCTGATGATAAACTACAATTAGAAAGAGTTATAGAAATTGAACCTGTTGGTTCAGACGCTGCCAATATTGTTTGGGAATGGAAACTTTTTAATCATTTAGTTCAGGATTTTGATAGCTCTAAGCCTAATTATGGAACAGTTGCTAATAATCCACAATTATTAGATATGAATTATGATGGCGGTTATGGTTTTAATCCTATACATGCAAATGGAATTGATTATAATAAAGACTTAGATCAAATTGCAATCTCTGCAAGAAATTTAAATGAAGTATTTATTATAGATCACAGTACAACAACTGCTGAAGCAGCAACACACTCAGGAGGGATTTACGGAAAGGGTGGAGATTTTCTTTGGCGTTGGGGGAACCCAGAAGTATATGACAATGGTACAATTGCTGATAAAAAGTTAGGAAGCCAACATGATATAAAATGGATTACTGAAGGCCCTAATCAAGGAAAAATGTCAGTATTTAACAATTTGGGTTATGGAAATAACTTAAATGCTTCTTCTGTACATATACTAGACCAAAATGATGAAAATGGAGTTTACCATCTAAATTCCGGTCGGTTTTTACCTGAGAGTTATTTCTGGTCTTGGGATGGATCTATTATGAATCTAGTTATGCTCGGAGGTAAAAAATGTGGCGTACAAATTATGTCTAATGGAAATGCTTTAATTAATGAATCTGACAAAGGAAGAATTACTGAAGTTGATAGCTCAGGTAATATAGTATGGGTTTATATGATTCCTGTATCAGACAATTCTAATTTTGAACAATTTACACAGCCTAGTGTAAATGGAGCTTTTAGAGCGACTAGATACCCTGAAAATTATAATGGATTTAATAATATAACTTTTAATAATAACGGAATTATAGAAAATGAGAACACTATTTCAGAAAATTGTATTAGTCTTCTAGGTAACACAAGTTCTTATTTTAATAATTTACGTGTGTATCCTAACCCTACTAATGATATTTTAAATTTTGATTTTGAAAAACAGTTAAGTCAAATTGAAGTTTATGACTTATCAGGGAAACATGTTTTAAGTAAATCAAATTCTAAATTTATTAATTTAAAAAATCTAGAAGATGGCTTGTATATTATTAAGCTTTCAGTTGATGAATATTCTGAATTTATCAAAATAACTAAAAAGTAAAATATCAAAGAATATTTGCTAATCCAGTTTAAGTATTAGCTAATTTGCTTTTATGCTAACGTAACTAATGCTATTGCTATTAAGGCCAGGAGAATCCCAATCCAGTTTTTCTTTGATATCTTTTCTTTAAAGACTAATAAACCAGTCAAAGTTGAGAGTGCCAAAATCGCAATATGATTAATAGTGAATAAGGTTGAACTTTCTGTGTTTTCTTGATGTAGTGCCATTAACAAAAAATGAATAGACCCATAATTTACAACGCCTAAAATGATGCCTAAAGGAATGCTTTTAAAATTGAAACGGCTATTAGATTTAAAATAAGCAACGATTAAAAGTAGAACGCCAATGGTTGCTGCAATAACAAAAATAGTTCCTGAAAAAAGTGGAATATCACCGGTGGGTGCAAAATAATTTATTGAAGTGTCAATAATTCCTGATCCTAAAAATAAGATAATAGGCAAGTAGATGAATTTTGTTACTGCTACTGTACTTTTTGGTTTTAAAGAGGTTAGGTAAATGGCAACTAAAGCCAAAAGAATTCCGATAATTTTTTGAATGCCTACACTTTCATTAAAAACGATGATTCCAAATACTATTGGGATAACCACACTCATTTTACTGGCAACTGAGGCTACAGAAAGACCGTTTTTCTGTGCGGTTAATGCCATCACATTAAATATAGCAATAAATAGAAATCCTAACATTATGGCGGCAACAAACCAATTAGAAGTGATAATTTCTGAAGGATTAATTTCGCCATTATAGAGTAAGTAGCCACAAAAACAAGCCGTGAAATAATTAACTACAATAGCCTGTAAGGTGTTTATGTTAAATTTCTTCAACAACTTAAACACTACAAAAATTGCTGTAGAGGAGAGGATGCTAATGAGTAAGTATATCAAAAGAGCTCTTTTTTGGTTTCAAAAAGGGTAACAACATCTTCTTTAGTCTCGTCTATGTTCCAGACGTGAAAGCCCATGGCAGAAGCGGTATCAGTGTTGTCTTTAGTGTCGTCTACAAACAAACATTCGTTAGCTATAAGGTTGTTTTCAGCTAACACAAATTCAAAAATATCGTTATTCGGTTTTCTAAAGTGAATCTCTTGCGATAAGTAAAAGACATCAAAACACTTTTTAAAATCCTCAAAGAATGGGACGGTGGCTTTAACGGAATCGATGTGTAGATGATTAGTATTGCTTAATAAAATTAACTTGTATTTTTTTTGTTGCGCTAGATTTTGAAGGAATTCTAATCGGTGAATAGGAAAATCTTTTAAGATGCTGTTCCATACGTCTATCAGTTGTGTTTCATCAATATTTGAAAAATTAGTTTTATAAAATTCAACAAATTCTGACGTCGATATTTTTCCAATTTCATATAATTCATTGGTTTTTATCATGTCACTGTCTAAAGCTGTTAGTTGAAACAGGTTTAATGCGTTTTGCATAGCGCCTAATTTATCTAGGTTGATAAATACATCGCCAAAATCGAAAATTATTGTTTTTATTTTAGTCATCTTCATTGTGTGTCACACTCAGCGCAGTCGAAGTGTTTTTTTTTAATTATTAATTTAATATCGTTTTAAGACCACACAATTTTTTCTTCATCATCCGAATGATTTATGTGGTCTTTTTTTATATTTTTTCGAAGCTAGACCTGCTAACTTAAGTGCTTAGGTTTATAAATCTTTAGTTGGTCATTTAAAATATGATGTTCCGAAATTAAGTGTCCTACTATTTTTGGTGCTTTAATACCTTCGTAAAATTCAGGTTTACCAATAAATATTCGTGCTTCATCCCACAGTCCTTCATCGATAAATGTTTGTAATGTTTTTGCGCCACCTTCTATGATTATGGAATTGATGTTTCTATGATATAAAGTGTCGCATATTTGTTTCGCTATAGCAGTTTTCAAATTCCAATCTATGTATTCAATATTTAAACTGTTGATTTCTTGCTTTGTGCTTTCTTTTTTAAACTTCGAACTTCGTGCTCCCAATGTTGAGCTAATGACAACCGTTTCAGCCTCATCGTCAAAAACGTTGTAATTTTCACCCAACTTCATATACTTATCCAAAACCACTCTAATCGGGTTTTCTCCTGTCCAGTCTCTAACGGTTAAGCTTGGATTATCTTCAATTACTGTATTTGTCCCTACTAAAATAGCCTGTTCTTCGGCGCGCCATTTATGCACCAATTGGCGTGAATATTGATTTGTAATCCAAACGGGTTGTTGTTCATCTCTGGTTAAAGGTGCAATAAAACCATCAGCTGTTTCTGCCCATTTTAATATAATATAAGGACGTTTTTTATTGTGAAATGTAAAAAAACGTTGGTGATGAATTTTGCACTCGACTTCCAAAACACCGACTGTTACGTTGCAACCGGACGCTTTAAGTTTGGCAATGCCTTTTCCTGCCACTTCAGGATTATCATCAATACAGCCAATAACAACATTTGGAATCTGATGTCTAATAATTAAATCGCTACAAGGCGGCGTTTTGCCATAATGACTGCAGGGTTCTAGGGTTACGTATATGGTGCTTTTAGTTAAAAGGGACTGGTCTTCTACGGCATTTATAGCATTGACTTCAGCATGGTTGCCGCCGTATGTACTTGTAAAGCCTTCGCTGATTATTTTATTATTATGCACAATTACGGCACCAACCATAGGATTTGGTCTGGTACTTCCTAAACCATTTTTAGCAATCTGCAAACAGCGTTTTATGTAAGTTTCGTGTGTGGTCAATTTTAGAATTTTATTTTCACATCTTTAATTTCGTTTACGGAATAAGTAGAAGCATAGCCCATAATTTTATATTTTATATCACCTTTAAAGTGCACTTTTAGGCTTTGAGTCAATAAACTTCCCAAAAGACTGCCAAGGTTGTTATTGTCTGTAATGTCTTCTATGGCAACCCTCACGGTTAGCGGAATGGTGAATCGCTCGCGTTTAGGAACATCAAATTCATCTGAAATCACAGAAGCCAATTCCAAATCGTTAATATAGACTTTAAGTTCATCAGTTTTTAATGTGCCACCAACATCATTTTTATTCAGAAATAAGGCGTCCGCTTTAAGCGTGATATATTTAGAATTTGAATCTATAACGTCGATATTATCTAATCTAACAAATTCGGGTTTTTGGGTAAACGAGCAGTTAAAAAGAAGTGTAAAAGTAAAGGAAAACATTATAAGCCTTTTGAACATAAAATTGTTTTTATATGTATTTTTGGTTTTGGATTTTGAAATGAAACGAGTTATCATTTTGAATTTCGGTCGCTGAGCGTAATCGAAGCGATACTAAAGTTTTTAAAAATTTATTTATTGGGTAAAGATACTATTGTTATTCGAGAAATTGAAGTTCGGGATAATCCTAAAATTGCTAAAGCGATTCGGAATGTTTTAATAGAAATGGGCGCCCCAAAAGTTGGCACAGCCTATGAAGACGCAGCACTAGATGGCATGACGGAAACCTATAGCGATAAGAAAAAAGTATATTTTGTTGTGGAAAGTGGTAATGCCATTATTGGTGGTGCCGGGATTGCGCCTCTAGATAATCACGAAGGGAATGTAGCCGAATTGCAGAAAATGTATTTTATGGCTGAAGCTCGAGGAAAAGGTTTAGGAACCAAAATGATGAACAAGTGTCTAGAATTTGCAAAACAAGCAGGATTTGACCACTGTTATTTAGAAACATTACCTTATATGAATGATGCTCGGAAATTATATAAAAAAGTAGGCTTTAAATCTATAGATAAACCCTTAGGAAACACAGGGCATTACTCATGTACAGTTTGGATGCTTAAAGATTTGTAGGTTATGGTATTAAAAGAACTTCAAGTCATATTTCACAAAGAATTAGATGCTATTTACGGTGAGAACGAAGTGGATAGTTTCTTCTATTTATGTACAGAACATTATTTAGATGTGCCGCGAATTCAGTTGACTTTAGAACCAGAGTTAGCCATTACAAAGCCTGAAACTGAAACTTTTTTTAAAGCTTTAGAACACTTAAAGCAACAAAAACCAATTCAGTATCTATTAGGCGAAACCGAATTTTATGGCTTACCATTTAAAGTAGATGAAAATGTGTTGATTCCACGCCCAGAAACCGAAGAGCTCGTTGATTTAATAATAAAACAGTGCACGGAGCGAAGTCGAAGTGCTAGTGAAAATAACCCGATTAAAATTCTAGATATCGGAACTGGTTCGGGATGTATAGCCATAAGTTTGGCTAAAAACTTACCAAGTGCTGAAGTTTATGCGCTAGATTTAAGTCAAGACGCTTTAAAAATAGCTAAAGACAATGCAAAATTAAATAAGGTTAAAGTCAACTTTGTTGAAGCCGATATTTTAAACGAATCCACTTGGAATTTGTTTTTTGAAAATTTGGAATTTGACGTTATTACATCTAATCCACCATACGTACGCGAATTAGAAAAACAGGAGATTTCCCCTAATGTTTTAGATAACGAACCTCATTTGGCTTTGTTTGTGGCCGATGATAATCCTTTGATTTTTTATAAAACGATTACCAACTTTGCTATTGAAAAATTAAAACCAAACGGGCAGCTTTATTTTGAAATTAACCAATACCTCGGTGAAGAAACAAAACAACTATTAGTTGATGCTCAATTTGAAAAGATTGAATTATTAAAGGATTTGAACGGAAATGACAGAATGTTGAAAGGATGTAAAGCCTTAGAAATTAAATTATGATACAACTAGTTTTTTAAAAACTTATGAAAGAAATAAAACAAAAAATAGAAGCCCTTAGAGAAGAACTGCGTCAGCACAACTACAATTATTATATTCTAGATGAAGCTACTATAAGCGATTATGAATTTGATATAAAACTTAAAGAGCTTCAGGCTTTAGAAGACGCACATCTAGAGTTTTTCGATGCTAATTCACCAAGCCAACGTGTCGGAGGTGCGGTCACTAAGAATTTTAAAACAACGGTTCACGACTTAAGAATGTATTCTTTAGATAATTCGTATTCTAAAGAAGATTTGCTGGATTGGGAAACCCGAGTTAAAAAAATGGTCGATGGTGATGTTAGTTATACCTGTGAATTAAAATACGATGGTGCTTCCATCAGTTTAACTTATGAAAACGGTAAACTATTACGAGCAGTAACACGAGGCGATGGTGTGCAAGGCGATGAAGTTACTGCAAATATAAAAACGATTAATACCGTGCCTTTACAACTGAAAGGAGACTTTCCAAAACGTTTTGATATTAGAGGCGAAATAGTTTTACCAATAGAGGGCTTCTTAAAAATGAATGAAGCACGTATTGAAAACGAAGAAGAACCTTATAAAAACCCAAGAAATACAGCATCAGGAAGTTTAAAACTACAAGATAGTGCTGAGGTGGCTAAACGCCCTTTAGAATGTCTATTATATAGTATTGTAGGTAATAATCTAAATATAGAATCACAATTTGACGGTTTAGAAAAAGCAAGAGCCTGGGGATTCAAAGTGCCTCAAGAAGCGAAACTAGTACATTCTATCGATGAGGTTTTAGAATATATTAATTATTGGGATGAACACAGATTCAATTTGCCTTTTGAGATTGATGGCGTTGTTGTAAAGGTGAACAACTTACATCAGCAAGACGAACTAGGTTTTACGTCTAAAGCACCACGTTGGGCTATGGCGTATAAATTTAAAGCCGAGCAAGTGTCTACTCGACTCAATGAAATTACCTATCAGGTTGGAAGAACAGGAGCTATAACACCAGTAGCTAATTTAGAACCCGTACAATTGGCAGGAACCATTGTAAAACGCGCTTCATTGCATAATGCCGACCAAATTGAGAAACTAGATATTAGAGAAGGGGATGAAGTGTTTGTGGAAAAAGGAGGTGAAATTATTCCTAAAATAATAGCTGTCGATTTAACTAAACGACCAGTAGATTCTGTACCAACACAATACACAACGCATTGTCCGGAGTGTAACACAGAACTTGTTAGACTTGAAGGCGAAGCAAAACATTATTGTCCTAATTATATGGCTTGTCCACCACAAGTGATTGGAAGAATTCAACATTACATCTCTAGAAAAGCGATGGATATTGATGGTTTAGGAGGTGAAACAGTCGCCTTATTAGTAAAAGAAGGTCTGATTAACAATTATTCAGATTTATATGAATTGACGGTTGAACAGGTTATACCACTAGAGCGAATGGCAGAAAAAAGTGCGGTCAACCTAGTTAATGGTATTGAGGCTTCTAAGAAAATTCAGTTTGAGCGTGTACTTTTTGCTTTAGGAATTCGTTATGTAGGTGAAACAGTAGCCAAGAAATTAGCTAAACATTATAAATCTATTGATGCGTTGATGTTTGCTTCACTATTAGATTTGGTGACGGTAGATGAAATAGGGGAACGTATTGCTCAAAGTGTGGTTGAGTTTTTTAATTCAGAAGAAAACAAGCAGATTATAGAACGTTTAAAATCGTTTGGTGTACAACTAGAAATTTCCGCAGAACAACTTGTTGGACAAACCGATAAGCTAAAAGGACAGACATTTGTCGTTTCAGGAGTCTTTGAAACTATTTCTAGAAATGAGCTTAAAAAATTGATTGAAGATAATGGAGGTAAGGTGTCATCATCTATTTCGTCTAAAACCACCTATTTAGTAGCAGGTGAGAAAATGGGGCCAAGTAAACGTACAAAAGCAGAAAAATTGAATATCCCAATACTTACTGAAGCTGCATTTTTAGATAATTTGAAGTAAATTCTTACATGAAAACAGTTGTTTGTTCGATAAAACGCATGATTTAATCGTTCAAATGTAAAAAAAATGTTTATATTTGCTAAAGTTAATAAGGGATAAATTAATGTTAGTAAAAAAAATAATAAAAGTAGTATTGCTGCTCTTAGCGCTACTCTATATTTTTCTTCAAAGTTTAGCTTTAGAATTAGAAGGGTCGGTGTTAAGTGCTGTAATCTTAGTCTTACTTACGTGTTTATATGTAGGTTGGACCAAATACAAATCTAAATTATTCTTAGGGTTTCTAGTCTTTTTTTCTACCGCACAAATACTGAGTATTGCTGCGTATTTCATACCTGAAGTAGGATTAGATCAAGTAGATGCTATGTATTTTGGAATCAATGTTATATATATTATGGCATATACTTTCTTGATTATTAAAATAATTAGGCAATTTAATTTGAGAAAAGTTTTTCAACAACTGACTGTTCCAATCATTATATTAGTGATTTTAGATGTTTTTTGTGTAACCTTAATATCAGGTACAACAGAGGGGATATTTAATTATTATGAATATGTTTTAGAATTTACATATAATGCTGTAGTAATGATATTATTGTCATTAGCATTAATTGATTATATGTACCGAAACAGCAATAAATCTATGCTTTTTTTAATTGGATCTATTTTTATTGTGTTTTCAGAAATTATACAATTAGCTTATTATTATATCTTACCAGATGATAATTTAGGCTTTGTCTATTCTTTGTTTTTTATTGTAGCTTTTATTTTCTTATATCAACAATCACAGTCCAAGGTTACAGAGCCAGTTAAAGCTTATAGTGACAATCCTGTGGAGGCTTATGAATAGTTCAAAATAAAATCTACTTTCTTGATTGGTAGTCTTTATTCGCATTTAATTATTTACTTGTTAAAATAGACTTTTCTATTCTCAAATAATTTCTACGGGTCAATTTTAAAGATAATAATTTCATGAAAAAAATTTACTCGTGTTTTGTGAAGTTATATCTAAACTTGCAAAAGTGCTTCTATTTGGTATATTTGTTAAAAGGTTAATTATATTTCGTTTTTCATAAGTCAAAAACTGATTTTTTTAATCTTAAATACTTTGAAAGTACCGCCTTAGTTTATTAATTGAACTTATTATCAGCATCAGTGACAGTAACTAAATACCATTGGTGTTAAATTGTTTTTTTACGAAGTTTATTATATTTACTAGGATTTTTGTAATGAAATAAGATTAATTAATAATTATAAAAAGCTAAACACTTTTGTGTAAAAAATCATTTCAAACACTATTAGTATTAAAGCAAGCATCTCAACTTGTTTTATGTTTAGGCTTGCTTTTTAATTTGCAAGGGTACTCACAACAAGAGGATTTAACGTTAAATGCTAAAGAGTTTGTGTACTCCAACCCAGATGAGTCCATTAAGATTGCTAATCACCTATTAAAAACTAGTTCAGATAACCAAAGTAGTGCTGTGGCAAATTTGTATTTGTCGCAATCGTATTTAGTTAAAGGAGATTATAATAATTCTATTAATTATGCATTTAATGATTATAACCAATCAGACGATGTAAATTTAGATACAAGAATCGAAAATCTTGTTATAAAAGCCTCACTATTAAGAAGAATACACTTAAAAAAACAAGCCCAGGACTGCTTAGATAATGCAATAGCATTGACTATTCAATTGCCAAAGGATAGCAAAACCTCGCTAATTAACTTAATTAAATTAGAAGAAGTTAAATTGCTCTTAGCAAGACGTCATAATAAAGAAGCTCTAGACTCTATTTATAAAGTTGAGAGAAATTATAAAACGTTTTTATCAGAAAACGCCAATCATCAACAGGGATTATATTTGGTAAAGGCACGTGCTTTTAACAATCTAATGATATACGATTCGGCTTCAGTATATATTGATAAAACAATAGCATTAGCGGACTCTAATAAAGAAAATAACCTTTATGAAAAGGCTTCTGTCTATAGTGCTTTAGGTTACCTGCAACTTCAAAAAAAAGAATTTAAAAAAAGTGAAGAAACTCTTTTTATAGCTTTAAGATTTGCTGAAATTTTAGACAATCCTTTTTTATTAGAACAAATTAAAAGAGACTTAGCTATTAATTATTTGGCGTCAAATCAAGAAAATCAACACAGAGTTTTTAATAATGAGTTTCTAGTTCTAAATACCAAAGTAGAGTTAATAGAGCAAGAATCTGTAAATAGTGTTTACAACATTTTTGCAGCGCAAGACGAACAGCGAATTTTAATAGAAAAGCGTAAGTATACAAATTACTTTTATATGACGCTTTTAGCAGCGTTTATTGTGGTGCTTGTAGGTATTTTTATTCTTTTTAAAAGTGAAGCTAAAAAGAAGCGTTTACGTGAAATTATTAACTACTTAGAAGTAAGTAGAGCAAAATTCACAAAAGCGAAACCCTTAAAAAAAGCATCTAAAAAAGAAATTTCTATTCCTCAAGACACTGAGCAATCTATATTAACTAAGCTTAAACGTTTTGAAAAATCAGAAGCATTCCTTAATAAAGACATGTCTTTAGCAGTTTTAGCAGGGAAATTTGAAACCAATACAAAATATTTGTCTGCAGTTATAAATAAGCATTACAACGACAATTTTAATACTTTTATTAATAAACTAAGAATCAACTATATTATAGATAAGCTAAATAATGACCCTGTTTATATGAATTATAAAATCAGTTATTTAGCTTCAGAGTGTGGGTTTACTACGCATAGTAGGTTTGCAACCACATTTAAATCGGTTATTGGTATGCCTCCAGTAACTTTTATCGATTTGTTGAGGCAAGAACGCGAAGAGAAAAATAAGACAAACCTAAACGAATGAGAACAAAACAGATATATCTTTCGCTTTTGTTTGGGCTAATAATTTGTGTGTGGAGATCCGCTGCAGATGATTTACATAAAAAAGACATTGATAGTTTATTAACAGCGTACACAACTATTGTATATGAAGATCCACAAACAGGTATTGATTTTGGTTTAGCCGTTTATAATGATACTTCTCAACCTGTACAGACAACAATAAAAGCATTAATGCTTGTGTCCTTGGCTTATACTTCTCAAAGAGACTATCAAAATGCATTAGACTATACGTTAAAAGCTATTGATCTTTCAGAACAAGTAGATAATAATCCCCTTTTAAAAATTAATATTTTATTGCGATCTGGTGTTTTGTACCAGCAGCTAAAAATATTTGATAAATCTATAGAGGTTTTAGATAAAGCCCAACAACTTTGCTTGGCTTACCCTAATCAAAAAGAAGTTGCTACTGAATTAGGTAATATATATCTTGTAAAGGGATTTATATATAAAGACAATTTAAACTGTGATATTGCTTTGAGCTTTTTTGATAAGGGCATTGCTCAATATGTGGATAGAGAAGGCTATAGAGGAAATATGAGTATTGCGTATTATAATAAGGGTAATTGTTACACTTTGTTGTCTCAATACGGTAATGCAAAAAATAGCTTTTATAAGGCTATTGAATTAGCAAAGTTATATAAAGCGAATAGTTTAATCTCTTTCGGTCAAAAGGGACTCGCAGAAGTTTATACTTTAGAAGGAAGATATCAAGAAGCTATTGATTTGCTTCAAATAGCTTTAGAACAATCTCGTAGTGTTGGTGATGTTATTTTAGAGCAAGGCATCTACAAAGGCCTATTTGAAAATTATTTAGCACTGAATCAATGGGAGGACTATCAAAAAAATTATGACCTTTTTCTAAACACACAATTGGTGATAAAGGAGTCCGAACGTAATTCTGTTAGTAATTCCATAGATAAAAGTTTTCAATCAAATTCTGAAGAACTAAAAACCATTAAGTCTAATTTTTCAGATTACCTAACATTGACTATAATCATAGTTGTTTTTATAAGCATTGGCGTTATTTTCTTTGAGCTTAAAAACCGAAAAACTATAAAATCACTTCAAAATTCGGTAAAAATGATACAAGATCACAAGCAAAATCAAAATTAATGATTTCTTAACACTTGTTTTTGTATATTGTTGTTAGTCAGTATTTTATTGTTTTATTAGACTGTCATTTTTCAGGAAATAAGAAAGGCAATCATTATTTAGATGGCATTTTTAAGTCTAAATTGAGGCTTAAATATTTTCTAACTGATAAAAGTCTTACAAATGAAAAAAAAATTACCATTTGTTGTAACCAACTTTCTCTTAACTCCAAAAAGAGATTTTAAAGAAGGTCGCTCAATCCCTCAAAAGCGGATGTTTCTTCAAGGAAATTTGCTTTTAACCTTATTATTAATGTTGTTTTTACTGTTCTCTAGTAAGAGTAATGCACAACTATCTGAATCTTTTGATGGTGGAGTTCCAACAGAATGGTCTGTTTTTGGAAGTGGTTCTGCTACGATTAATTGGAGCACGACTACAGATGGTAATGCAGGAACTAACGCTGTATCTATTAATCCAAGTGCAGACAATATAGGGGATCAAAATACGGCTACGTACTTTTTAGTTACGCCTCAAATTTCAGTTCCTGAAAATGGTGAAATTCAATTTTACACCAAACAAGGCGATGATATCGATCATGGTACTGAATTTCAGATTAAATTATCTACAGCATTGCAACCAGATGCTGATGGGTTTAATATTACACTACAATCTTATACCGAAACGAATTTAAATATAGCTTCGCAAACCACTTACGAGAAAAAAGTGGTTGTGATTCCGGAGTCTATTCCTGCAGGATTAGACATTTACATCGCATTTGTTGCAGTAAACACACAAGAAGGAGCTACGGCAACTGGTGATGAATGGTTTATTGATGATGTGTCTGTTTTAGAAGGCTGTGCAGAAATCATTGATGAAGACGTTGTAATTGAAAATATTACGGTAAATAGTGCTGATATAAGTTGGTCACATCCCACAGCCACAGATTTTGAAATACAAATTATTCCTGAAGGAGGAACTCCTGCAGAAAGTGGTATATCAATTACAGGAAACTCGTATGCACTTTCAAGTTTAGAAGGAGAAACATCTTATGATGTATATCTAAGTGCACTTTGTGGAAATGCTACACAGAGTGATTGGACAGGACCTTACAGTTTTACGACGCCTATTTTAGGGGTTAGTTGTGATAGTCCAATAATAGTACCAGATGTTTTAGCTGAAGGTGCCTTTACATTAACAGATAATTTAGCAAACTATTATAATCCAGACGTACAATATACTACTGCGGGAACAAGTTGTATTTCAAATGCAGGTACTACTAATTACCTTAATGGAGACAAAGCATTTTTAAGCTATACAGCAACAGAAGA
Source organism: Winogradskyella vidalii (assembly GCF_013403955.1). GTDB lineage: Bacteria > Bacteroidota > Bacteroidia > Flavobacteriales > Flavobacteriaceae > Winogradskyella > Winogradskyella vidalii. Next base: position 38,033 of record NZ_JABFDG010000010.1, read on the forward strand.
TGCTTTAATTACCATTACACAAACAACTGCAGGTTACGATCCTAGTAATCCTTTAGGAAATTGTTTCAATTCTAATACCTCTATATTAGTATATCAAAGTTGTGAAGATGTAGGCGTAACTTGTTTAGCTGGTACAACAACGAGTTCAGGAAACTTACAAGCTCAAATACAAAATTTATTAGTTGAGGCTGGTGAAACTTATATTATTGTAGTATCATCAGATTTAGCACCTGAAGCAGGAATCTGTTTTGAGCTAGAAATCGAAGGCTCTACATGTGCTTCTCCTACAGGTATTACATATGATGATTTAACTGATACTAGTGTTAGCCTATCATGGGAAACTGTAGTTGGATTTGGAGATTCATGGGAATACTCAGTAGTGCCTACTGGTTCAGATGAACCAACAACAGTTGATGCTACAACGAGTACTAATACTGATAATATTATAAATACAGGGTTAGAAGCTGGCTTAACTTACGATTTTTATGCAAGGTCAATATGTGGAGGTGTTCCAGGTGAGTGGAGTGCTCCTTATACATTTACCATGCAATGTGCCGTTTTTGATACACCATATTCAGCTGATTTTGAAACTGCAAGTGATGATGAACCAGAAGCGTGTTGGACGGTTTTAGACGTTAATGGTGATGGTGAAACATGGAGTTATAGTTTTGGAGGTGTTGCAATGCGAATTAATAGTTATAGTGCTAATAACATTAATAATAACAACGATATATTGGTGTCACCAAGAATTAACCTCGATGGTGTTACTCAAAAACGCGTAAGGTTTAACTATAATGCTTATCAAGGCTCTGCTGTTGTGGCTTTAAAAGTCTCAACAACAGGTGTAGGCGCTGATAATTTTGATACTGTTATATTACCAGCAACAGAATTTGCTGATTTAGGATGGGACAATTATGAAGAGTTAATTGTAAATATTCCAATAGAGATTACCGGAGAAGTAAACATTGCTTGGGTTATTGAACCAAATGCTATAGAAACAGCTAATTCTTTTACTATTGAAGATGTATTTATTGAAGATAAACCAGCATGTCCAGACCCATTAGCTCCAACTGTAGAAAATATTACTGCAACATCAGCAGATTTATATTGGAATCAAGGAGATATAGAAACGCAATGGCAAGTTGTTATACAAGATGAAAATTCAGGTATTCCTGTAGATGATAGTGTTGCAATATTAACAAGTACTAATGACCCTTATTTAGCTACCGATTTAGATCCTGCAACGAGATATGAGTATTATGTAAGAGCGTATTGTAATGATGAAGAGCAAAGTGAATGGGTTGGTCCTACCTTGTTTATTACAGAATGCGCCACATTTGATATTCCTTTCTTTGAGAGTTTTGATGATTCAGATGCAGATACTCAAAAATTTTGTTGGAGTTTTCTAAATGAAAATGCTGATGCTGCAGAGTGGTTAATGAATGAAAATGAACCTTCTATACAAGGGAGTACGAGTTGGTTTAATCCTACAACAGGGTATGACGATTGGATAATCTCTCCAGCTATTGTAACAGAAGGTGGTACTTATGAGCTGAAATTTGATTATAGAGCTCAGTATTCATTCTTTTATCCAAACACAAGGTTCGGATTAGAAGTTTTAATTTCTACTACAGATACAGATCCTGCTAGTTTTTCACCTATTGTGCCATTATTTGATTTTGTTAATACAGAGTATCAAGAAAAATCAATTTATTTTGAAGCTACAGGCACTATATTTATTGCTTTTAGAGTGCCTCCTGAATTTAGTTTAGAAGATGGTTCTTCAATATTAAACATAGACAATGTAAATATTGTTGAAGCGCAATCTTGTCCTACACCTTCAGGAATTGAAGTAAGTGCTATAACCGGTAGTACTGCAGAAATGACTTGGCAAGCAGGTTTCCAAGAAGAAGCTTGGAATGTGGTTATTCAACCAGAAGGTTCAGGTGAGCCAACTGATGCTACAGGAAACAGTACAACGACTAGCTATTCTTTTACAGATTTAGTACCAGCAACAACTTATGAAGTTTATGTGCAGGCTAACTGTGATACTGAAAACAGTATGTGGTTTGGACCAGTAAACTTTACAACATTATGTAATGCTTTTGAATCACCGTTTATTGAAACTTTTGAAGAGGATTCAGCCTCAAGAGATTGTTGGAGAATTGTTGACGGAAATCAAAATAACGACACTTGGTTTACAAATATTTCAATGAGTCCATATGAAGGAGATTTATCAGCAAGTATATTTTCAGGGTATAATGGTGATAATGATGATTGGTTAATTTCGCCTTTAATTACGATTACAGAAAACCAACGATTACGTTATTATTATAAGGTTAATGATAGTTTCTTTGCAGAAGATTTAAGAGTGCTACTCTCTACAAACGGAATTGAGTTAGATCAGTTTACAACGGTTCTTTATGACACAGAAACAGATCCAGTACTTATCAATAACGTGGAATATAAAGAAATGATAATTGATCTTCCAGAAGGTATTACGGGTGATATTAATATTGCATTCCATATTCCATATTACGAGCCATCTCCTGCAGGTTATAGAGGACAATTATTATTTGTAGATAATGTCATTATTGAAGATGTACCAAGTTGTCCAGAAGCTTCAAATGTAACTGTTACCAATGTAACAGATGTACAAGCTGAGGTTAACTGGGATGTTAGTGGTACTGCTGCAACAGAATGGGAAATAGCTGTTTTACCTTACGATATGGAAGCGCCAACAGGAACTGTAGACGAAGCTTACCTTTATCAAACAGCAACACCGCCATTTACGATAACTGATTTAATCGCAGCATCTAAATACAATGTATATGTACGTGCTATTTGTGGGGAAACGGAAACCACAGCATGGTCTAATGCTGTAGAATTTACGACGAAATGTAGCTATGAAAACTTATGTGCTTATACGGTTATTTTAACTAGTGATAATAGTTACGGCGTAGGTGGAGGAATTGATATCATTCAAAATGAAATAGTACAACAAACCCTAGAATTCCCTAGTGGGTCATTTGGTCAAATACCAGAACCATTAGAATATCAACTCTTATTATGTACTGGTGTTGAGTTTTCTTTATTTTGGGACTCTATAGGTACTGCTCCTGATCAATATCCTAATGCACAAGTTGAAGTTCTCGATTTTGAAGGTAATACAGTTTATACAAGTCCTTTAGGTATCGGAACACCAAGAACTACGCTTTATACTGATGTAGCACTTTGTGGTGTAGAATCTTGTCCGCAACCAACGGATTTAACAGCAAGTGAAACATCTGTTCTTTCATGGACAGCAGGTGGCGATGAAACACAATGGGAGGTCGCAATACAGCCTTTAGATAATGGAACAATTCCACAATCGGGTGCCATTGTAGACACTAATACTTACACACCAACAGATGCAGATTTTAATGATGAAAATGCAGCTACTTACGAGTACTTTGTAAGAGCAATATGTAATGCAGATGATGAAAGTTATTGGTCAGGACCTTATTCTTTTGTGAGAAATGATGATGCAACTACCGCGTTAACACTACCGATTAACGAAACTGAATATTGTAATAGTGCAGCGACCAATGTTACATTTAGAAATACGAGTGTTTCTAGTGAAGACATGACTTGTAATACGGTTAACGAAGGTGATGTTTGGTTCGAATTTACAGCAACTTCAAGAGTACATTATATTGAAATTAATGGATTCACAGGAAACTATTATGTGTCTTCTGGAGATGAGTTATATCCAGATATCACCATGACACTATATCACGAATTAGATAATGGTGATTTAGATGAGCTTACATGTAGTCAAAACAATACAATTACAGCAAGTTACGCTTCTGAATTGGTTGTAGGCGACAGCTATAAATTACGATTAAGTTTACAAACGCCTGTGATTAGTACCCGAACCTTCAATGTTTGTGTAACTACACCAGAAGATTTATGTCAGTTAAATGGTCTTAATGGCGATTTTGAAAGACCACTTATGACATTTAATGCGATTCAAAGTATTTTACAACAGCAAATAGTACCAGGCTGGAGAACTGATTTAGAAACATGGAATGCCATGTTTATTTGGAATTCTTTAGTAGGACTTGGCTTTGAAGCCTATTCTGGTAGTCAGTGTATACAATTATTAAATGATCCAGATTCTGATGAGATTAGAGGATTATATAAGGATTTCGATACGTCAGAAATTACATTGTATGACTATAATTTTGCTTTAGGGTCACGTTCAGATGGAAACATTGTAGAACTTTATGCTGGGCCTCCAGAAGGACCATTTGAACTTGTAGTTGAGCATGCTGCTTTAGCATCTGCTTGGGAAGTTCATTCAGGAAGCTATGAAGTTCCAGAAGGACAACCAATAACACGTTTCTTGTTTAAAGAAAAAAATAATAACATCGGTACACTTTTAGATGATGTTAATTTTATTCCGAATAACAGTATTGATATTTCAAGTTTAGATCAAGAAGTTGATTGTCAAACTGCCTCTATAGATTTAGTTGCTGAAGGTGTAGGAACTTGGGAAGCTGATGCTACTAATCCAGGAGAAGTTATTATATCAGATGCTTCAGCTAACGAAATAACTATTAGTGGTTTCACCGTATCAGGAACGTATACATTTACATGGAGTTCTAGATATTGTGAAGATACTATTGAATTAACGTACAATGGTATTTCAGATATGCCAACAGTTGAAACGCCAGTTGAATATTGTTTAGATGCAACTGCAGAAGCTTTAACAGCTACACCAACTGATGGCTATACTTTATTATGGTATACTGAAGCGTTAGGAGGTACAGGAAGTGCTACGGCAATTACTCCAGAAACAAACACATTAGGTAGTACATCGTATTACGTAGCTAATGTCGATGAAAATGGTTGTGAAAGTCCTCGTTCAGAAATTGTGGTAACTATAAATGAAACTGTTGTTCCTGAGCTTACGTTTAGCTATCTAGATGCGTGTATTATTACTCTAGATAATCCATTACCCGTTTTACCAACTGATTTTGCATTAGGTGGTACGTTTACATCTACTACATTAACTGTAGATGAATTAACCGGAGAAATAGATATGACTACTGCAACGGTAGGTGACCACGAGGTATTATATACTTATGATGGTGATTCAGAAACTTGTGCTTTAGCAGGAGATAATACGGCAACTATAACTTTTACAAGTGCTATTGTTCCTGAAACTAACTTTGATTATGGTACAGCATCATTTTGTTCGTTAAATGAAAGTTCAATACAGCCAACACTTTCTGACGGTTTTATAAGTGGAGGTACTTTTAGTACTGCAACTTTAGCAATAGATGCAACAACAGGAGTCGTTGATATAACGGATGCTGCTGCAGGAACTCACGATATTACTTACACTTATGAAGGTGATGTTGACAACTGTATAAGCTCTGGAACGTACACAACTACAATTGAAATAGATGCAATAAATGATACGGTATCAGGATTTACTTATGCATATGATTTGTATTGTGCTGATAGTTCATCAGTATTTCCAGAATTAGAACCTGGGTTTACAACAGGTGGTGTGTTTAGTGCTGAATCTGGTTTAACTATTGGTGCAGCAACAGGCGAAGTTAATGTGGCTTCTAGTAGTGTGGGTAATTATAATATTACTTATGAAGTTCTAGAAGACGCTTCAAACTGTATTACCGGAAGTGTAAGCACTTTTAACTTTACTGTTTTAGGAGCAATTGAAGCGGTAATCGAAGGTGAGTGTAATGACGAAGGATATATCCTTACTGTTTCACCTTTGGATGAATCTTATAATGCTGATGAGGTGACATATACTTGGACAGATTTTAATGGTACTATTGTAGGCCAAAATTCAGAAGTATTTAATGTTACTGAATATGCTGATCAAAACTCAGACCTAACCCTACCAGTAGAATTTACTGTTACGGTAGAGTTTGGCGGTTGTTCTACTACAACTTCATTTGCTGCTGAGCAACTAGATTGTAGAGATATTCCAAGAGGTATTTCTCCAGATGGTAATGGTAAAAATGATGATTTTGATCTTTCAGGACATGGAGTAACAGAATTGTTCATATTCAACAGACATGGTAGAGAAGTGTACAACTTTAAAGGAACGTACACTAACCAATGGTCGGGGCAGTCTAATAGCGGCGATGAATTACCAGATGGAACTTATTTCTATACCCTTAGAAAAAGTGATGGAAGCAAATTAACAGGATGGGTCTTTATTAATAGAGCTCACTAATCATAAATTAAAAGACAGTCAGTCTAACTAATGGCAGACTGTCTACTAATCAAAAAGCAATATAAAATACAGATGAAAAAAATATATTTTACAATAGCCTTTGCACTTATGATAGCAGTGAGTGCACATGCGCAACAAGACCCTCAATATACACAGTATATGTATAATATGAATGTCGTTAACCCCGCTTACGCAGGCTCTAATGAGGCTTTATCCGTAGGGCTATTATACCGCTCTCAATGGGTAGGTATTAACGATGCACCAAAAACAGCGACACTTTCTGTACACAGTCCTGTGGGAAAAAACGTAGGACTAGGACTATCTGTAATTTCAGATAAAATTGGTCCAGTTGAAGAGAATAATGTGTATGCCGATTTCTCTTATACTTTAAATTTAGGTGGTGAACACCGCTTAGCTTTCGGGTTAAAAGCAGGAGCAACCTTTCAAAACATAGGTTTATTTAGTGATATAGGTAGTGGCTATGTACCAGATGCTGGTGATGAGGCGTTTAGTGAAAACACGAGCAATACCTATTTAAATATTGGTTCTGGTGCGTTTTATTATACAGACAAATATTATGTGTCTTTATCAGTACCAAACATGTTAAAAAGCACCTATTTAGACGTTACTAATAATGGCCAACAATATGAATATGGTTCAGAAGTTTTACATTATTTCTTATCAGCGGGTTATGTGTTCGACTTATCAGAAAACACAAAATTTAAACCTTCATTTTTAGTGAAATCAGCTTTTGAAGCACCGACATCTTTCGATGCATCAGCTAACTTTTTATTTTATGAAAAATTTGAAGTTGGTGCGACTTACCGTATAGATGATGCCGTTGGTGTCATGGCAAATTTTGCAGTAACACCAGAATTAAGAATTGGTTATGCTTATGATTATACAACGTCAGATCTTAATATAGATTCATCTGGCTCTCATGAAATTATGTTGTTGTTCGATCTTAATTTCGCTAAAAAAGTATCTATTTCACCTAGATTTTTCTAACATATTAAACGTTTAAAAAATGAAAAAAATATATAGTCTTTTATGCCTGTTTCTAATTGTATCAGCAGGCTACGGACAAAACAAAGAAACAGAAAAAGCCGATAAACTTTATGATGGTTATCAATACGTCGATGCTATTGATGCTTACCTAAAACTTGTTGAGGATAATAAAGCAGATGCTTACGTCTATAAACAACTAGCAGATAGTTATTACCATGTGTTTAATGTAGAAGAAGCTTCTAATTGGTATAAGCGTGCCGTAGATAACGGTCAAGATGCTGAAACTTATTACCGCTATGCACAAGTTTTAAAGTCGCAAGGAAATTATGACGAAGCAAATAAGCAGATGGATAAATTTTCTGAAATGATGCCCAATGATATTCGTGCAAAAATGCATTTAAAAAATCCTAATTATATTCCAAAATTAGCAGATGTCACAAAATCATTTGATGTAGGAGGTGTGGCTATTAACGATGCTCAGCAAAGTGATTTTGGAGCGGTATTATCTAATGACAATATTTTGTATTTTGTAAGTTCAAGAAAGACTTCAGGAAAAGAAGATGCTTGGACCAATCAACCGTATTTAGATATTTATAAGTCGGTTAGAAACGAAGAAGGCAATCTATCAGAACCAGAAGAAGTGAGTGAGTTAAACACCGTTTATCACGATGGTCCTTTAACTATTAGCGCTGATGGAAAAACAGTTTATTTTTCGAGAGATGGTCATAGTGATGGCACGTTTAAAAAAATAAAAAGTAACGGTGTTAAAGTGGCACAACAAGGTATTTATAAAGCGACGATGTTTGAAGGAAAATGGGGAGATGTACAAGCATTACCTATAAATAGTGTAGAATATACCGTAAGTCACCCAAGTATCAGTAGTGACGGAAAAACACTTTATTTTGCATCTAATATGCCAAATGGTATAGGTGATACAGATATCTGGAAGATAAGTATAGATGGCGATACTTATGGTGAACCTGTAAATTTAGGGCCTAAAGTAAATACTTCTGGTAAAGAAGGTTTTCCCTATATAAGCGGAGATAATATTTTATATTTTGCTTCTAGCGGTCATCAAGGATTTGGTGGTTTTGATGTCTTTAAATTTGATATTGATAAAAATGAAACGGCTGAAAATTTGGGAAACGGGGTGAACACTAAAAATGATGATTTTGCTTTTAGTGTGAACACCTCAAAACAAGTGGGTTATTTTTCTTCAAACAGATCAGGTGTAGATAATATTTATATGGCTATTCCTATTTGTCAATTCCAAGTGATTGCTAACGTTAAGGATGCTAAAACTAAGGCATTCATATCTGGGGCCAACGTCACTATTTCAGATGCTCAGCATAACCAATTAGCAACTCAGGTTACAACTAAAAACGGCACGACTAGCTTTAACGTTAATTGTGAAAATAAGTATACCATCACCGTAACAAAAGAAGGGTACGAAACCGCTATAGTTTTAGTAGAACCATCAAAAGGAGAGGATGTTAATATGGATGTAGCCTTAGAACTTGTTGATGAAATTATCACAGAAACAGAAGTAAAATTAAACAACATCTACTTTGAGTTCGATAAAAGTAATATTACCAACCAAGGCGCATTAGAATTAGATCGACTTGTAGCTATTATGAAAGATCATTCTGAAATGAAAATTTTAGTTAGATCGCATACAGATGCTAAAGGTAGTGATGCTTATAATTTAAAATTATCAGAAAGTCGTGCACAGTCTACAATGCAGTATTTAATTTCCAAAGGAATTGATAAAGACAGATTATCTGCAAAAGGTGTCGGAAGTTTAGAACCAAAAATAGACTGTAAAGCAAATTGTTCAGAGGAAGAATATGCTCAAAACAGACGTTCAGAGTTTTTAATTGTTAAAGATTAATTTAGAAGAAATCCACGTTGTGAAAATCCCCAAGATTACCTCATAACGTGATACATTAGTTAATAGCTAAATCAAACTAACAGTCGGGCTAAATATTAGCTTGGCTGTTAGGTATTTTAGGTAGGAAATTATTGGTTAGGATTGTTTTATGATTGAAGGCCAAATTTCTATTTTTATAAAAAAATATCAAATTAATTATACAGGAAAACTAGTAATTGTTTGTAATAGGAATGTAAGTGATAAAGAATTCAGATGAATAGATATTTAATAGTAATTATTTTAAGTACACTTTTTTTTCATGTCAACGCACAGAGTGTGCCTAACGATTGTGTTGATGCTGTAGTAGTATGTGGAAATAGCACATTTTTATCTAATGCAACCGGACCTGGAGATGAGGATGAAATTAACTCATGTGGTGGCTCTGAGCATAATTCATTATGGTTAGAAGTTAATATCGTTCAAGATGGAACATTAGGATTCGATTTAATTCCGAATGATCCAGACATTATGGTCGATTATGATTTTTGGGTTTTTGGTTCTAACCGTTCTTGTTCAAACTTAGGAAGTCCTATTCGTTGTTCTACAACAAACCCTAATGAAGCTGGTTTAGCAAACAACCACACAGGAATTAATGGAAGTACAACCTTAACGCAGACCGGACCTGGTCCAAATGGTAACGGCTATGTATATTGGTTAGATGTTAATGTTGGTGATTCTTTTTTTATTGTCATTGATAGGCCAGTAGGTGATGGTGGTTTTGAAATTCAGTGGACAGGCACAGCTACTGAAGAATCAGGTGCATTTCCTGCGCCCCCAGAAGTTAATGATGTAAATGATGTTATACAGTGTAGTAGTACACCAGGTATAGGCGTTTTTGATTTAAATAGTTTAAAACCAGGAATTAATTCAGATCCTTTAAATACGATTGAATTTTATGGGAATTTAGCAGATGCTACAGATAATGTAAATGAATTACCAGGTATTTATGCTAATACCTCTAACCCACAAACAATTTATGCTAAAGTTAAATCTTTAGGAACAGAATGTTATTCAATAGTTGATTTTGATTTAATTGTTTCTGAAATTCCAGACGCTTCACTATCGGTGTCAGATACAGAACTGTGCGAAGGGGAGGAGCTTACATTAACCATCACTGGTACACCAGGAGCCAATATACTTTATACTATCGATTCTGGAGCTTCTCAGGAAATTTTATTAGATGATACAGGTATAGGAACTATTACAGACACCCCTTCAAGTGATTTTACGTTTCTCTTAGGAGAAGCTCAAGTTTTAAATGAGTCAGGTAATGTTGTGTGTTCACAAACTATATCTGATGTTGTAGTAATAACAGTACATTCAAACACAACACCAACCCTAACTAATAATTCACCAATTTGTGAAGGAGCGGATGGTGAGCTACAATTTTCCGGCGATCCCGATGCCACAATTACTTATACCGTTGATAGTGGTGCTGAACAAACATTTAATTTAGATACCACAGGAAATTATACTTTAACACTTACTGGATTAACAGTAGATACCACTGTTGAAATTATTTCTGTAACCAGTGCTTTACCACCTAACTGTGAGCAAATCTTAAATATTACGGAAACCATTGTGGTTAACCCATTACCAACCGTTATAGATCCAGAGCCTTTATTGGTCTGTAATGATGGTTTCAATCCAAATTCTGCAGCTTTTGAGTTAGACGATTTAAGTGCAGCGATTTCGGATAATGAACTTAATGTTACGGTTACGTATTATGAAACTCAGGCTCTAGCTGACGCAGGAAATATATCGGATGCTCTAGTGTCTCCATATGATAGTGCTTCTGCAAATCAAACAATTTTTGTTCGTGTTGAAACCGATTTGGGATGTACAGTGTTTACAACATTAGATTTACAGGTTGTTGCTGCTCCAATAGCAAATACACCTTCAGATTTGATTGCTTGTGATGCTGACAACTCAGGAATTGGAATGTTTGATTTAACCCAAGCAGAAGCTGAAGTTATCGCAGGAAACAGCCTAACCGTTGAGGTTTCTTATTATAGTCTTGAAGCGGAAGCTGAAGCAGGAACGCCTTCAATTACAAACCCATCGACTTTTGAAAATACAGTAGCTTACAACCAAACTGTTTTTGTTAGAGTAGATGTTGATGGTATGGATTGTTATAATATTACGCCACTAAACCTGGAAGTATTTGATACGCCAATTATAACAACTCCAGATAATCTTCAAACTTGTGATGATAATACCAATGATGGTATAGCATCATTTAATCTGGAAGCTCAAACCCCAATTATTTTAGACGGTGCAACAGATATAACGGTTAGTTATCACTTAACGGAATTAGAAGCTGAAAATAATACAAATGCTTTAACAAGTCTATATACCAATACGAGTAATAATCAAACGCTATTTGTACGTGCTGAAAATGATTTAAATACCGATTGTTTTACAACCACGAGTTTTGATCTTATAGTCAATCCACTCCCAACAATAACAACACCAACACCTTTAGAAGTTTGTGATGATGGTACGCCAGATGGTTCAACGGAAATGGATTTAAGCCTTAAAAATGCTGAAATTACTGGGAATAACCCTAATTATTCCATTGCTTATTATTTAAATGCAACTGATGCGGCATCCGAAACAAGTCCTTTACCTAGCTTGTATACTAATATTTCTAGTGGTCAAATTATTGTCGCTCGTGTAGATAATAACAGTACAGGTTGTTTTACGACCACTAATTTAGAGTTACTTGTAGCACAAGCACCTGTAGCTAATAGTCCGACACCATTAGAATTTTGTGATCCCGACAGTGATGGTTTTGGATTTTTCGACTTAACAAGTAAAGATGATGAAATAACAGCCGGTGACCCAACACTAGAGGTTAGTTACCATGAAACTATGGCCGATGCAGAAAACAATGTGAATGCCATTGATTCAAATCCTTATTACAATATTGTACAACATGCACAAACCCTTTATGCACGTGTAGAAAGTTCTACTATTCTTACGGATTGCGATTCTATTGTCACGCTTGAGTTACTCGTTAACCCAACACCGCAGCTGGGAACTGAGTTACCAGAACCTTTAGAAGTTTGTGATGATAGTTCAGCTGATGGTTTTACGCAGTTTAATTTAACTACTAAGATTGCAGAGCTACTGCAAAATTTAGCAGACCCAGCACTATATGATGTAACGTTTTACAACAATGAAACAGATGCAGATTTAGCTTCTAATTCCATCGTAAATGTCGCAAATTATACCAACACAATTGCGTTTAATCAAACCTTATGGGTTAGAGTAGAGGATAATATTTCAGGCTGTTATAAATTAACCACTTTAGAATTGATTGTAAATGAAATTCCTGTGTTAGTTCAAGCGGCTCCTTTAGTGCATTGTGATGTCAACAATCCAGGTGATGAGGTTGAAGAATTTACACTCGAAGCTGCCACAGATGCAATCTTAAATGGTCAATCGGGAATAAGTTTAAGCTTTTTTGAGACGGCGTCTGATCGCGATACTAATAGTAACCCTATTACGAGTCCTTATACTAATATTACAAATCCCCAAACCGTATTTGTAAAAGCAACTAATAATGAAACAGGTTGTGTTAATACCGCATTTTTGACATTACGAGTTGAGCCGATTCCATCACCAGTAACTCCAGAACCAATCGAAGTCTGCGACGATGATAATGACGGTTTTGCAGCATTCGATTTAAGTCTGCGAACCGTGGAGATCACTAATGGAGAACCAGATGTAGAAATTACGTATCATGAAACCTTAGAAGAAGCTAATTCCGGAATTAACGCTTTTGAAAGTCCATATACTAATATTGTTATCAATGAGCAAACACTTTATATAAGAGCAACAAATACTCTTACAGGTTGTTTTAATACCTCAGAAACCTTAACACTTAGTGTTTTAGGAACTCCTGAAGTCCCAGTGAATTTAACCGATTACATCATTTGTGATACTGATAGTAATGGAATTACTCAATTTGATTTAACGACTAAAGACTCAGAAATAATAAATGGTCAGACCGATGTTACTTTAACGTATCATATTTCTGAAGCAGATGCTTTAACAGGAAATAACCCGATAACAAACCCTCAAAATTTCACCAACGCCACTAATACTCAAACCATCTATGTGCGTTTAGTAAATGATAGTAATGTTTGTTTTGATATCGGCGCTTTTGAGATTGGTGTTGCGCTTCCACCGGTAGCCATACAACCAACGCAATTGAGTGAATGTGATGATTTAGGCCAAGTACCAGGCGATGAAATCACGGT
>NZ_JABFDG010000011.1 GCF_013403955.1 Winogradskyella vidalii
TGTCCAAAAACAAGAATTCCAATTAGGGTCAATATGATTACGAAAGTTTTTTTCAAAATGTTGTACAACGTGTTTGTGTATAAGTTAGTTGCGTGGTTAAGCGACTAAGTTAGCAAAAATTGACTGAACCCGAGAAAATTCCAGCGGAATTTTCGTAAGTAATCTAAAAAAAGCAATTAATTATACACGTTGTTAACTGCTGGCTTTTTTCTATTTAGGCAGCGTTCAAATTTTTATATTTTCCTTTAAATTCATTTAGGAACTTAAATTCTCGCAAGAGTTTAAGCGTATTACTGCGTTTAGTGAATCCAGATTAGTACATATTGGTTTTCCTGCGTGTAGTTCAGCCGTAATGATAAACGTTTGCTTTTGAATCTTGGTTTCCTTTATCAATCTTTTTAATCTCAATTTATCTTAGTTGTTTTAATTATCAAATAGAGTAGAGTGAGCTGATATTTGGTTTCCTATATTAGTTTTTTTAATCTTAAATTATCTTAGTTCCTTTTAAAATTAAAGCAGAGCAGAGTGAGTTTTAAGTTGTTTTACTTTCTTTAATTTTTATAATTGAAATAATCTTGGTTTATTTAATCAAATAGAGATTACTCCGTAATACTTTTCAGTTTGCATTATTCATCCGAGTAATCAATCCAAAGTTGTTAGTTTGATGTTTAAATTTTAAAAAAATGTTGATTTGGAATCAGCTTGTAGTTAACGGTAACGTATAAGAATAGTAGCGGTTCTTTAAGCACTCACCTTTCAGTTCAAAATTTTCCAATCATGTAAAAAAAACGGCTTAGATTATTTACCTAAGCCGCTATTATTCTTATACATTGTTGTGTATAGTTTTATGGTTGAACATTTGAACAAATTTTTACACCACCCAACATCCCAGTATGATGAATAGAAATTGTCTCACCACTGGAAAAATTATCTGACTGCGAACCAATTGCATTTTCCACGCATTCTTGAGTCCAACAAGTATCAACAAGTTCCTGGTTTCCTGGGCAGTTAAAAGCTTCGTCCAAAGATGTCCATTGTCCATTTCTTTTACCAAGAGAATCTTCTATCCGAAATTTGCCAAATTTAAGCTTATTATTTTCCATAGTTATTTCATAAATAACAGTTTTTAAGTCGTTATTTTTCATTGTTAACTGTATATTATTTATATAATCAATAATAAGGCGACTTGTAGATTTGTTAGATTTATTTAAGTCAATCTCTGACCCATCAAATTTAAAGTTAAAATCTACATTCAATTCAGATAGTTTTAGTTCGTCACTATCATTCTCATTTGGTGCACAAGACGTAGCAATAACTGCTACTAAGAAAATAAGTAGGTATACTTTTTTAAAAATCATAATTTAAGGTTTTTAAAATTCATTTTTATTTTTAATGAATTAAAGTTAATATTTTTTTCTGATATATCATATGGATGGTCAGTCCTTTTTTGACCGTTATGCTGATTAAATTATACACAACGTGTTTGTGTATGATTTCGTTGCGTGTTTCAGCAATAAAGTTAGCAAACAAAAACGAGCGCGAGAAAATTCCGAAGGAATTTTCCAAATAGGCAACGACCAAAGCAATTAATTATACACGGTGTTAGCAGCAGTTTTTTTATTTATCATTATATCGTCCTCAATTTTCAACAAAGTAAGAATTATTATTTTTAGAATTAAATAGTAATCATTTTTGTGCTTTTGCTCAGATTGAGTATTTGTTCCGTGTGAATATTTGTTTCTTAAATCATATCCGTTTGTAAATGTTTTTTGATTTAGATAAAAATTATAATATTTTACTTCTTCTTGAGACAATAAAGTGTTTTCGTTAAACATTTTTTTATCCTCAATTAGTAAGTCAATTTCGTCTCTAACGAATTTTGGGTAATGCCAATAATTTAATAATTCATTTCTATGTAATTCTCGAATTATGTATATAAAAGTTATTTTATCTATTTCGACTATATTTTCTGTATTTATTTTTAAGTAACCATCTTTAACTAGACTTTGAATTGTATCAATTTGATAGTTTGCAAAATCATCTAAGTTTACAGTTTCTTTTGTTAATAAATCAAATAGGTTATTGTGCTTAGTTTTGAAAGTTTTTGTGTAAAACATATGACTTTGATCAGAAAAAAATATGTGCTTAAGTCGTAGAATTAGATTATCATTGGAATAAATATACTTTCTTTTATTGTAGCTGGTAATTTGACTAAATCCGATTGGTTTCGAACTTAGTTGAAGTAGTTCAATATTGATAGTGCCATCTTCAGCTAAACTTTTATATTGTTTTAATAAGAAATCAAAATCGGGTAAAAGAGTGCGGATTTTGTCTAATTCAGGCGAGTTTGATACTCTAACTTGAAATATTAAATTATTGGATTCTATTAGTTCATTTATATGTAACATAAATGAATTAATTAACTGCTCAATTCCACTATCTTTTCTTCTTAAATAATTATCTATGAGATGTAACTGTAATATAGATAGCATTTCTTTTCTAGCAAAAGCTGCTCCAATTTCGTAATCGTTTTTGGATTTTAAGCCCATTACACGTTCCATAACATCTAATTCACTTGCCTTACTCACTAAATAGATTAATGAAGTTTCATCAGTGTAATTAAATAGGAAACTAAATATTTTAAATAAATCTACTTGATTTTCAATTCCATCCAAATATTTTTCACTGTAAGTCGCTTCTATTAATCCATTTTCATTTTTAAATATTACAGGTTCATCTTGGACTTTACTAAGTCCACCTTGCACTCTAATATTCCAACTATGACCTTTTTCTAGTATTTCATTATTTTGTTCTTCAGCCTTTTTCTTTGCTTTGTATCTTGTTTTGTCAGAAAGCTTCAATTCATTTGAACTTTTTGATTTTTCAGCCAACCTTACGTAGTTTAAGTTTGATTCTTCACGGTCTAAATAAGTGCTTATTATGTATTCCTTATCTTCTAAACTCAGACTTTTTGGAAAATAATATTTAGTTAATTTATTGTCTGCATTTTTTTCTTCAAATTGAGAAAGTAAAATCTCAGCTGAATTTTTGTAGGTCA
This sequence comes from Winogradskyella vidalii, assembly GCF_013403955.1. GTDB lineage: Bacteria > Bacteroidota > Bacteroidia > Flavobacteriales > Flavobacteriaceae > Winogradskyella > Winogradskyella vidalii. The sequence continues at coordinate 3,059 of NZ_JABFDG010000011.1, forward strand.
ATAAAAAATCTCTGATTACTTTATTAAATTTCTGAACTATATTTTTCTGTTGCAGTACATAATTTACTTGATAAGAATATTTTTTTAGAATTTCACTAAATGTTAAGTCAGATATATTTTTATAAATGCTAAGTTTATTTATTAATTCCCAAATATTATTTGTGTAGTTGTAGTTTAATTCGCTTAAAATTTTATCAATATTTTCGTCATTGATTTTTAATAATTCGAGTTTTAGAGTTTTCCAAGTCTTTTCTGTAATTTGAATATAGCTCTCTTTTTCGGATATAGCCCATTTAGGTAAGAAGAGGTCGTTATCAAAATATATTTTTATATTATAGAATTCAAGTAAATCATTAAATGTGAAATTTTGTTCAAAACAAAAATCGGTTAATAATTTTTCGGCTTTAATCAGGTTAGGATTTTTAGCCATATCCTCTTTAGAATAAAATACTATTCTATCAATTTCTTCTCTTTTATTCACATTTTTTGTCAAATTGCTGCTAACGTTTATGTATAAGAATAGTTGCGGGTTTGTATGCGAGGATTTTCCGAAGGAAAATCAGACGTTACAAACACGCAACGACCTTTGATTAAGCACTAAAACCGCAATTATTTTTATACGGTGTTGTACAACGTTTTTTTTTATCAGTTCGCTATTCCAATTTTAGTAAATAACTCACGTGCTTTTACTAATTCAAATTGGTCTTTAAAATTTCCTAAATTCCTTTTCTTTCCATTTTTCAGTTTCAATGAGAATCTGTTATTCCCGAAAACTGTTTTCTCTTCAAGTTCCGTTATTTCTACGATTGAAATTTTCTCCGCTGTTGACAATTTAAATACGAACATAAAAAGAACAACTAAAGAAATAATTCCCAATCCAATCCAGAAATATTCAATAAAACCATATTCAGTTGGTTGTTTTCCAAATATTCGGATTATTGCGTTTGCTAAATTCAATATCATTAAAATTTTTAAAATCAGATATTGGTTTTTAAGTCCATCTTTTATTTCGATTGAGTTTTCCGATTCATTAAATTCTATTATCATCCTATTTTGAGTTTTTTTGGTAAATGTTGTACAACGGGTTTGTGTATGGTTAGTTGCGTGGTTAAGCAACTAAGTTAATAAACATTTACGAAACCATGAAAATTCCGCAGGAATTTTCGCAAGTAGGCAAGAACCTAGCAATTAATTATACACGGTGTTACCAGTAGTTTTTAAAAATATTCAATTTCACGTTCAGATATTTTATAAAATTTGTCATTTATATACATGTTTCTTTTAATCCAATTTCGCTTTGAATCATATTCTATGTATTCAAATTTTTCTTTTGTTCCCATAAATGTTTGCTCAATTAAATCACCGTAATCATTATAGTAACATTTAACAATTTGTTCACCATTTTGATGTACCTCTGAAAGTCTATCCTGTATATAATTATATGTCTTTACAAACTCAGTACATTTATTATTAGATTCTTCTGTTGTTATTTCTTTAATTTTTAGATTATTTTCACAATATTTATACTTAGTTATACTCTTTTCAGCTAAAGTTGATTTTTTCCATTTGTAATGTTGTATTTCTATCAAGTATCCTTGATTGTTAAATTTTTCTGTTGTAATAATATTACCATCTTAAAAAGTTTCTTTGGACAATAGTTTTCCTAAAGTGCAATATGAATACTTTATAATGATGCCATTTTGATGACTTTCTTCAACTAGTAAATTGTCAATATATTTATCAACTGACCATTTATTATAATGAAATTTAATCCCTTCAACTTCTTTAATGTCATATTTTTCTTCTTTAATAATATTATCTGATTTAGTTTTTAAACCTACTATTATTCCGTCAGTATTATACTCGAACCATTCACCAAATCTTATTTCTCCATTTTCATTATAATACAGTTGGCAATCAATTTTTTTGCCTTTTTCAGAATAAAGTAAAAAAGTTTTACCTGCTATTTGTCTGGACCCTCTATAACCCCATTTTTCTTTTATTCTTTTTTCTTTATCAAATACATAGGTAAAATTACTTGATGATAATGTTTGATTCCCTTTTGTTAAATCATTATTTACAGAATATTCAAAAACACTTAAAATTTTTATTTCACCATTTAGATTTTTTAACCTAGTTGATGAAGAGCCATCAGAATACAATATTGGGTTATAGTTTTTTTTGAAATATAAATTCATAATTTTTTTGTAAGGTTTATTGGTGGTTTGTAAGCTGTTTTGTTCAAATTACTGGTAACGTGTTTGTGTATGATTAGTTGCGTGGTTCAGCAACTAATTTAGCAAACTTTTACGAACCCGTGAAAATTCCGCAGGAATTTTCGCAAGTAGGCTAGAACCAAGCAATTAATTATACACGGTGTTGTAAAACGTTTTTTATTTCAATTGCCACCATTTTTTTCGTTTAATTAACTTGTCAATCGAAAATGATTTAGTTATTCCGTTTGTCTTTTCATATTTCAATTGTTGATTTACTGGCTCAATAATATGTTGCCAACCTGCTGAAAAACTTGCTCTTATTTCACTTCCGTTTGGCGTGTAATTCCGTTCGACAAGAATTTCTCCAATATTTTCAAATAACTCTGAAAAGTCTTTTTTGAACATCTTTGGCAAATACCAAGTAATTTTTGTTTCCTCTTTCCAATTCCCAAAACTTGCAACTAAAACATCACATTTTTTAAAATCCGAAACCGTTGGTTTGTTTTCTTGATTTATTCGAGTTGAAACGATTAGATTGTAACCAAAACCTGTTTCAAAGTCAGATTCCAAAACGATTCCACCACCATAATTTCCATTTTCCAATTTGAATGTTAAGCAACTTCCTTTTTTTAAAATTGGTTCTTTTTTGGAAATTCGTTTTCTTGCCTTTGGTTTAGCTTTTTCGGATTCTAATTTGATTAAAAACTTTTCAAGTACAATTTTTCTTTTTTTAATATCCGATTCGCTTGCGTCGAGTTCTTTCCATACTTTTAAGTCAGATTCGCTTTGGATTATTTCACGAACTTTTTCAAGAATATCAGTCGACAAGCTTTTAGTTTCCCAAAGAGCTAGTGCCAAAGCAAACCAAAAATCATTCTCTCCGTTTGGATTGTCCGAAATTAGTTTCTTTTTGATTTCTGTCGGTTCTTTTCCGTCGTTATATAAATCATAAAAGTCAGCATAAATATCTGCTGAAGTATCATTACTTTTTATGGCTGTTCCCCAAGTTCCCAATTCAGTTCGTGGTTTTGTTCAAAATGTTTTACAACGTGTTTGTATATGGTTTGTTGCGTGTTTTAAGCAACTAATTTAGTAAATAATTACCGACCAAGAAAGTCCGCGAGGACTTTCGTAAGTAGGCTAAAACTAGCAATAAATTATATACGGTGTTGGCAACTGCCTTTTTCACGTTCTAAATGTCAATGGGTCAATAATTAGTGTGTTTCCAGTATTTTCTATCCAACCTTCAATACTTTTAAAAACATCGTGTATTCCAAAAATCCAACCTAAAAAATTATCTCCACCAATAGTTAGATAATTAAGACAATTTTCAACATTATATTTTTGGATAGTTCCAAAGTCAATTACAATTCCGTGACCTTCTTTGTCAATATTTCGTAATAAAATGTAACCATCTTTCGGGTTTTCTGGATTCATTTCTGTTCCATCAACAACTTTATACTCTTTTGTATTCTGACCTGTATTTGTAAATAGATTATTTCGAGCATAAACTGTAGAAATAATTTCTAAACTTCGAACAACTTTTATTAAAGAACTTACGTATTTCGGTTCTGCATTTTGAGTAAAAAATGGTTGATTCATTATATTCTCAATTTTAGACATATAATCTCTCCAATCTTTGAGAACGGTAAATCCAAGGTGTTTTTGTTCAAATAATTGTAATTTCATTTCTTCCTCGGTCAAACTTAACATTTTCCATATCTCATCTAATGAATAAGGTTTATCATAACCATAAAATATCTTAAATGAATGATTGCAAATTGTTAGAATTTCTTTGTCAACTTGTTGTTTAATATAATTGCGAATTTCATCTTTCGCAGATTCTTTGTTTATTATTGACTTAATAGCAGTCTGAAAAATTTTTGATAGATTCTCTTTGTCTTTACTTTTGTTTTTTGGATTTTCAATTTTATAAGTTAATGGACGTCTAAATCGCAAATCGAAAGGTAAATCTTCTATTTTTCCAAATTCTGTATTGAATACACAAATAATATTTTCCCATCCAATTGTTTTTGCAGCATAGCCAAGTTCAACTAATACATTTGGGTTTGGTGATTTTCTTCCAATATAATCTGAATTTATAAAACTAATATCAGCAATAAAAATAGAAGAATTGTCAATTTTTGAAAATATTGTAGAAGCAATATCTGGTGTTCCAGTTATATCTTTTGTATCTCTATCAATTGCTACATCTAAATTAATATTGTCCGTTTTAATTTCCTCAATTGCTTTTTTGATGCAAATTTCAATAAAACCTCGATTTTTATTGTTAGGCAAATCTGATTGCCAAGAATAGAAGATTGATTTTTTCATTCAGTTTTTTCAGGTTGTTGCCAACGTGTTTGTATATGGTTTGTTGCGTGGTTTAAGCACCTAATTTAGCAAATAAAAACCGAATAGAAAATCCGCGAGGATTTTCGTAAGTAGGCTAGAACTAGCAATAAATTATATACGGTGTTAGCAACTGGCATTTTCTTCTGTCCATTCTTTAGCTACTTGTTCAACATAATCTGTAAATGTATTTATTTTGTCATAACTGTAAAATGTGTATTCTGGTTGTCCATTAATTGGCGTAATGTCATCAAAACAATGGTCAGAAGCGAATAATATTATTTTATTGGTTTTAGAATCATAGAAAGTCATATTCCCGTTTGCCTCTTCTACAAAACAAATTAGGTTTGAGTGGTCTATCGGTTTGATATTTTCTTCTTCGCAAGTTTCTTTATAATATTCATTCCAACTTCCAATTCCGAAACTGCATTCAGTTCCGATAAACATAAAATTCTGATTATTGGTTAGAGAATCCTCTGGCTGATTAAACGATTCCTGTATTCCACCAATATTTTGTAATAAAATTTTGTGTTCAGCACTTAACTCATCTGATACATTTTCTAAATCCTCAATTTTATTTAACCATCCAAATATTTCGTCATCAATATCAGTCCAAGCGAACAAAATGTGTGGAACATTATTAATTCGCAGAAAGGTTTTTCGTGAACATTCAATCAGTTTTGTCAGTTTTGGGAATATATTTATAAAGTCATTCGATAATTCAAGAGTTCTTTCTTCAATTTCAACTTTATCATTTTCTTGAAAAAACCAACTTATATCTTCTGCAAATGCGGTTAAATCTTTGTTCATAGTTGGTTTTTTTTGCTTGTTGCTAACGTGTTTGTATATGGCTTGTTGCGTGGTTTGAGCAACTAATTTAGTAAATAATTACCGACCAAGAAAGTCCGCGAGGACTTTCGTAAGTAAGCGAGAAGCTAGCAATAAATTATATACGGTGTTGGCAACAGGCTTTACCTTAATGGTTCGCAATAATTCTTATTTACTACTCGGTCTCGCATTTTAGCTTTATCATTAAAATTTCTTGATATATTTCGAATAATATCACTATAATTATCATTATTCTCACTTCGTTGATGAAAAAATAATTTTATTGAAGCACAATTGTCGTGTTCAAAAATTGTATTTAACATTGTTCTGTCAGATATACCACAGGAATGACCAAATATAAAAATTTGAAAATTTCCGCTATTTACAAATTCTAATAATTTTTTGTAATTATCGGTCTCTAAATAGTTAATTGATTTTATGTTCTCTAAATATGTGTTGTCGTTTAGTTTTTCGATTGATTTATATTCATCGTCAAGTTCGTCTCCAAATCCAAAAATTATGTCATTATTATCTCGACTATCCGTTGTGCCGTGAATATGAACAAACTCAGTTGAAGTAAACTTATCTTCATTAAATTGGTCAAACTCTCTTGGATTTTCGTAAATCTTTTCAGTAAATGTATAGTTGAAATTAAGAAATAATGTTTGGTCTGGAATTAAATCAAAAAAATTAATTGCTGATTCCGATTGTAATAGTTCCCTAATTGAGGATAAAGCATTGTCTAAATCAATTCTGCTTATTAATTTCTTGTTTTTTTCATTTAAGTCATCCATTGAAATTTGGTCTTGAGCAAGAGCTTCAATGTCTTTTTTTATAAGACTGTACTCAAACTCGGCTTTTTGGTTGAGAGCAATTTCCGAGAAATCTTTGAGTTTAAATGGTCGATAAATTTTGTGCCCAATTATTCGTTTTGTTCGTAAATGCTCACCACCTAAATTATCATTGAATGTTTTTTCAACTGCATTTAGATATTCGCCGAGTTTATTTTTAATTTTTTCAAAATCTGCATTCAATTCCTTCACATTGTAATCATTTCTTGGGAATTTTATTTTGTCATAACTTTTTTTTAATAAAACATAGTATTCATTTTCTACATCGACCCAATTATTCAAATAGGATTTGTCTGTTAGTTCTTTTAAAAATGTATTTTTAAATACAAGCGTTGTTTGGTATTCCTTAATTCCTCTTTCCAAATCTTGAAAAGTATTTTTCGTTATACGTTTAGAAGGTGAATTTTTAATTTTTATTTCATCGTTTTCAAAAGGTTTATCCAAAGTACTTTCTTGAATTTCAGTAATTGTTTTTGACCAATAATCATCAATAAATGATTTATAGCTTGTTTTCATACCGTGCGCTAAATCAAATCCATTTCCTAAGAGTATAATTCTTTTCATATAAAATTTTTATGTTCTGGTTTTTTTTTAGCTTGTTGCCAACGTGTTTGTGTATGGTTAGTTGCGTGGTTTAGCAACTAAGTTAGCAAACTTTTACGAACCTGTGAATATTCCGCAGGAATATTCGCAAGTAGGCTCAATGAAGCAATTAATTATACACGGTGTTGGCAATAGTTTTTATTCTTTTTGCATTTCTAAATTCAGGTTTGTTATTTTCCTTATTTGCATACATTCTGTAAATCCTTATTGCCATTGTATCATTCGGTGGTCTTGGAATATCATTGTTTATGAAAAAGTCGCTTTTGGTTGTCACAGATAAATTTGTGGTAATAATTGAATCTGTGATTTTCTCGTCAGCATAAACACTCAAATAAAATTTTTGAATGCGCCAATCTTTAGGTCCAAAGAAAGTTTCTAATTGGTCTTTAAAACTTTTGATATCATTTTCCAGATTATTTAGGGAATTCGAAAGTTCAGTCTTTCCAATCAATTGATCATTTGCCGAACTAATGAAGATTTTCAATCCGTAAATTGGGTCTACTTTTATTAATTCGGTCGAATCGCTTTTTGGCAGAGTAAATTTAATTCCAAACTTTCTGTTTAGATATTCACTATAGTTTTTGGTTTTAAGCATACTAAATTTATGTACACCATAAAAATTTTTTGCAGTTCCAAATAAACTGTCCTTGTTGCGAGAAAGCTCATAATTTATCAAAACTTTGCTAATTGTATCAATTGGAAATCCTACAGGTTCTCCTAATGAATCAGATTTCCAATATTTTGTGCATAGTTCCAATTCAATTTCTGATTTATTCGCTTTCCATACTGTTTTCTTATCAAATTCGCCAGGTAATTTAAGAACTAAACTATCTGGATAGAAGTGCCAAGTGCTATATTCATTTTCTATTTCACGCCAATTTCCATTTAGTTCATTTTCAGATGAATTTTGTCCACAAGAAAAGGCTAATAGGATAAGAAGAAAGTTCGATATGTAAACGGATTTTTTCAAATTATTGCCAACGTGATTGTGTATGGTTAGTTGCGTGTTTAAGCAACTAATTTAGTAAACAAAAACGAACGCGAGAAAATTCCGGAGGAATTTTCCAAGTAGGCAACGACCAAAGCAATTAATTATACACGTTGTTACCAACAGTTTTTATTTTCTTTTCAGCGTTCTGATTATTATAATCCGCTATAATTTCTTTTAATATTTTAGATTCCTTTTTAAATGTTTTTTCGAATTTATCCCAATTTGTCAAAGTCAGGTTTTTTGGCATTTCAACAATTCCGATTATTGTGTCCCAAAACGCATCCCAATTATTTCCATAAAATTCAGGAAAGTAAAGTCTCTCGGCAAAAGTGTCGTGTAAATGTTTAATATTCACAATTCCGCCAAGGTCAATAACTTTGAATTCAGGGTTTAGTAATTCTTTAAGTTCTTGGTCAACGTCTTCTAAAATCCGTTTTCGATACCATTCTACAGGTTCAAGTTGTTTTTTCAGAGCGTCAGAATTCCATAGTTTATATTCCGATTCTATTGGGCAATTGTCAAGTTCGCTTTCATAACCAATTGCAAGTCCAATTGTAAGAAATGGTCTTTTAATTTCCTCTTCTTGTTCGAGATATAATTCTCTTAATTCTCGGCTTGCCAAAACAAGCTCAATTTTACCAGACTTAATACTTTTAAGTAATGCAATTGTTCGATACTTTTCAAATTCCTTCCAATCAAAATGTTTTTTGATGATTGATTTTATGAAATTTTTTATTTCTCTACTTTTAAAATTAAACGCTAATAAATCGTTGTAATGGTCTTCTGGAATTACATTTTCAAGTTCTTTATTTTCATAAACCCAATTTTCAAATAATTCCAATAAAATGTCGTCATTTAGGAATTGATAAAACTTGATTCTATTCGGATTTATGTTGGTCATTCAAATTGTTGGTAACGTGTTTGTGTATGGTTAGTTGCGTGGTTAAGCAACTAATTTAGTAAACTTTTACGAACCCGTGAATATTCCGCAGGAATATTCGCAAGTAAGCTCAATGAAGCAATTAATTATACACGGTGTTGTAACACGTTTTTTATCCGAATAGTTTCTTTATAACTTGTTTTATATTCGGTTTAAATACTTGGAATTCATCTTCGTAAACAGATTCCGTGTATTCTTTTCCAATATATTCTTTTCCGTTTTTGTCAGTTAATATCGTTTTACAATATAAATACCTATATCCTGTTTTACCCATTTTGATTTTCAAGATTCCACTCCGAATAAAATCCGATTCAAAATTTTGACTTTTCAATGTTCTCCAAACTGTCTCTTTAAGTCTTGGCAATTGTTTGAGAATGGGTTTTATTTCAAGCTCATCTGGCACAATTTCATTATTCCAAAAGTCAATTGTTAACTCTCTAACATTTTTTTCTGATAAAGCATTGAAAACCCAATCAGCCATATATCCTTTACTATAATAAAAAGTCGTGCTGAAAAACTGTTGAGTTATAGTATTCGGCAATCCATTAAGTCTATTTACTTTCGGCAATATTAGTTTTTTTATTCGTTCAATTTTTTAATTATCAGTTCAGAAAGACTGTCATTTCTTTCGTCCAGAAATATAATTGTTGGACCATAAACATTGTTTATTGCAAGTAGTCCATATTTTGGATTAAATAAAATTGGTCCTGTAGCGTCATCTGCATAATCTATTGAGTCATAAAACTCAAACTCCAAACCTTGAAGTTTGCTATCTGTGAAATTTTTCTTGTCAGTTTTTATAAACTTTTCAAATCCAAAAAGAAGAGTATCAGTATCTATTATTTTTCTTATTTCTATAGTTTTTTCCGTATCGATTTGGTTAACATATTTAAAATTCAATGAGTTTTCTGTTTTGTTGAAAGTCAGATTAAACTTCTCATTTTTAGGTTCTGCGCCAAAAAATATTGTTGCATTCTTTTCGGCACTCCATTCTGTTTTATTTTCAGAACATCCGAAGCAAATCACTAATGTTAATATGTATGCAAAAAGTTTCTTCAAAATGTGTTACAACGGTTAGGTATAAGAATAGTGCGGTTTTGTGTGCGAGGATTTTCCGCAGGAAAATCAGACGTAACAAAAGAGCACTAACCTTTGATTAAGCACCTAATTTAGCATTATTTTTATACAATGTTGGCAATAGTTTTTTATTCCGCATTTTTATTCTTCTAATATAAATTTGAAAGGCAATAGAAATTTTACTTTAACTTTTTTTCCATTCCTCATTTCAGCTGGTTTCCAGTCAGGTATTTTCGAAATCACTTTATAAGAAGCTGTATCGTAATCTTTTCTTAACCGTTCAATTATTTCAATATCGACTACTTTTCCAAGAGTATCGACTACGAAAGTAGATTTTATTTTTCCTTCTATTTCCTCAAAGTCTCCTTGAGAAAATTCGAAGTTCTTTTGTATAAAAACAGTTAAAGAGTCAAATCCTCCAGGAAATTCTGGTAATTCGCTTAAACTCGCAAAATTTATTTGTTCATCATTTTCGTCTAAAAGTTGGTATTCCAAGTTTAGCGAGTTTTGAGATTCCACTTTTTTAAATTCCGATTGAGTGATTTTATTTCCAGATTCAGAGTTGTTTTCCGATTCTGTTTTTTCAGAATTCTTGCAGGAAATCAGAAGAAAAATGGTCAATATAATTCCTGTTATTCTATTCAATTCGTGATTTTTCTTAAATTATTGCCAACGGTTTTGTGTATGGTTAGTTGCGTGGTTAAGCAACTAAATTAGCAAACTTTTACGAACCCGTGAATATTCCGCAGGAATATTCGCAAGTAGGGAAGAACCAAGCAATTAATTATACACGGTGTTACCTGCTGGCTTTTCTTTTTGGTATTTCATCTAAATTTAAATTCAAGGCTAAGTCTATGACTTTTTGAGGTGTATCTAAAGATTTCTCTAAATCTTTTAAGTGCAACCTGTTAGAGTTCACTTTGTAAATAAAACCACTATAACTTAATTTAGAAACTTCTTTATTAAATTCCTCTTGATATCTTTCTTTTAATTTAATAGTTATGCTTTCCAACCTATCTTTTATGACTAAGACTGTGTTAGATAGTTCTTTAATCCAATTTTTTAAATCCTCGAGAAATCTCACAATTTCAGTCTCTTTTTTATAACTCAGTTTTTGAATTTGCTTATGAACTTGCTCGATTTTCATATTCTCCCAATCTTTTGATTCAAGTACTGGTATTTGCCATTTTGACTGTTGCTCTTTCCAATAATCTCTCTCAACCTTTATCTGATGAATTTTAAATTCCGGTAACTCTATAATTGTCAAGTAACCTCCGTGACAAGCTCCTGTATCAATACCATAAGTATTGTTTTTGATTTTCGGTTTATTACCAACAACGTGATGACCATATATTATGGGTTTGCTTCCAGAATAATACTCTTCCCAATAAGTGTCTTCTTCATATTTTTTTTCTAAATATCTCGAACCAGAAGTAGTGCCTGACAACACTTCATTTTTTTGATTTTGAAGTTTTATATCGTGCTCAAAAAAAGCATGAATTATTATTGCCTCATTTGTTTCGTAATAATAGGGAAGAGTATCTACCCATTTAATAAAATCATCATATTTATCTGCAAACTGAACTTTTACAATTTCTTGAGAATAACTAAGAACTCCTCTAAGATGTTTTCTCTCATGATTTCCCATTAAAACAACAGCGTTTTTACGATTTTTAAAATATTCATAAAGTTCATAGGATTTATTGCCTCTATCTACGATATCTCCTAATGAAATAACCAAATCATTTTCAGTTATGCCTATTCTGTTTGATAACTCAATAAATTCATCGAAACATCCGTGTAAATCTCCAATAATATATGTTTTGCTCATCTTTTATACTGTGATTTCAAGCATTCCAATTGTATAGTCTTTTTCTAAATACCATTCATCCATTTCTGTAAAATAATCATAATCGCTATCCCAAACTTTATAACAATTTACGTGACAAGCCTCCAGCCCTGGATAAATAACATCTTCTTGTACAGTAGAAAATTCCATAATTAATCGAAACCGATTGTTTGGAAAATTTTCTTTTAGCATTACCGACAACCTTTTTAAGATTTCCAAGCCCATACCTAAGAATTCAAATACTTTCATTTTTTGGCATTCAGAATAACTAAAGTAGTCAGGGATTGAATCAAAGCCAATAATATAATCAAGCTCATTAATTCCTGCTTTTTCATTTATTCTTTCAGTAATATTTTTATTTGGGAATCGTTCTTTCAATAAAGCAGTTGTCTTCTCTATTTCTAATTCAAAATAGTTAGGTAAGTTTATAAAAGTAGATTTAAAATCATAGTCTAATTCATTTAGATGATAATCCATTATGTCATTCGTTCTAATCTTCATCAGTTAGTGATTTTCAGCTTGCAGGTAACGGTTTTGTGTATGGTTAGTTGCGTGGTTAAGCAACTAATTTAGTAAACTTTTACGAACCTGTGAATATTCCGCAGGAATATTCGCAAGTAGGCTAGAACCTAGCAATTAATTATACACGGTGTTGTGGTACGTTTTTTTGTCCAGTTTTTATATTCGGTTGTGATTTCGACATTCTGATTTCCGTGAACTTTTTCTTTATACTCAATATTCATTTCATATTCAATTCTATATTTTTCCAATACCGAGTCTATTTTGCTTTTTTCTAATTCCGATGCTTTTAGTTTTGTTCTAAATCTGTTAAGTTTGGAATATGCAAATATCAAAATTGTAATTCCAGCTCCAATTGCGCTCGCTCTGAATTTCCAACGCATTACACTTTTCGAAAGAGTAATGTCAGCATAAAATTCATTTCCAATTATGAGTAAAAATCCGATTGCAATGAGTAAGTAGAAAGTCCAATGTTTTCTACTTTTCTTTTCATTCAATCTTTTCAGTTCCAGATTTACATTTTCTAACTTTTCTTGAAATATTTTATCCAGTAAAATGTCAGGACAGGTAATTTTAAAATTAGGTTTTTTATTGGTCAAACCGCAAGTCAAGCCATTTTTAAAATCCCTTTTCGGATGTTCGCATAAATCACAATGTTTGGTTTGAATCATCTTATTATGTCGGTTTTGGGAAATGTACCACAACGTTGTTGTGTATGGTTAGTTGCGTGGTTAAGCAACTAATTTAGTAAACAAAAACGAACGCGAGAAAATTCCGAAGGAATTTTCCAAATAAGCAATGACCAAAGCAATTAATTATACACGTTGTTGTGTGTACGTGCTTTATTTCAGTCGTTTTTCTTAATTACGTTATAAGGCAACAGTTCAACAATTACTTTTCCGTTTTTATCTTTTTTAATAATTTTTTCAGGTTTATTTTCTCCGTTTGTCAATATTCGTGCTTTATAGAACAATTCCAAATTTCCATTTAAGAATCCATTTCCGAATTCCGACAAATCTGTTTTCGCTTTTTCCAGACTTTCTTTAAATTCACTTTTCTTTGGAAAGTCATATCCATTATATTTTTTATTCGGTTCAGATAATCTTTGAATATCAGAAATCGAAATAGAATCCCATTCAGATTCAAAGAAATCATCGCAATTCCCTTCTCCAAGTTTTATGTCATAGGTAAATGGATAATCAGTTGGGAAATCAGATGCAGTTAATTTTACATACTGTTCTTCTTTCCGCCAAATTATAGTTGTAAAGTAAGTCTCAATCTTTTTTCGATAAAACTCAAATCCGTTTTTTTCTACTAAAGTTCCAACTATTTCCAATGCCGAATTTGAAAACGAAATATGCTTTCTCGAAGGTTTTGAGTTATCTCCAAATTTTAAAAAGTCAAATATTCCCATAATCTTGGTCAGCATTACACACAACGGTTTTGTGTATGGTTAGTTGCGTGGTTTAGCAACTAAGTTAGCAAACTTTTACGAACCCGTGAATATTCCGCAGGAATATTCGCAAGTAGGGAAGAACAAAGCAATTAATTATACACGGTGTTAGCATACGTTTTTTTTAGCACGAACACATTGTTAAAATTACAACTTTCATTTCATCAAACTTCTGTAATAATTTAGAAATTTCAGTTCCAATTTCTTCCTCAAGTTTATCAATCTCGTCACTAGCTTCATAAACTGCGCTTCCATTAGAATTCTCTATTATATTTTTTTGTTCTTTGATTTTATTTTCAAATTCAATTGATGTTTTTTCTAATTGTTTGATTATCGAATCTGTTTGATTTGTTTTCTGATGTATATAAACAGTATGTGAACATAAGTTAGCTCCGAAATAAAATGTTTCTGCTGGCTTATCGTTCATCCATAATCCGTCTTTCCAATTATGTTTAGATGAAATTCCAATAGCATAAGATTGGTCTGTTAGCTCGATAATATTTAATGATTTAATAGAGTTTATATCAATTCCTTTTTTGTCAGTTAAAGTATATATGAATCTTTCATCTCCATCATAATCATTGTAATTGTATTTAATTCTATTTTGAAAGTATGTATATTCATCTGTTAAGTCATTGAATTGATTGCTTAAAATAGTTTTATAATTCTTTTCTAAAAACTCTTTGTAGCTTATTGACTTATCTTTTTGATAAACAGTTGCTAAATAGTTATATCCAATAATTTTACTTCCATCTTTAAAGTCAATTGAAAACTTAATTTGGTGTCCATTATATTCAGCAAATGCTATAAAAGGCAAAAAAATAATTAAAAATAAAAATTGTATTTTCTTACTCACAATGTTTGTTTTAAATGTATGCTAACGTTGTTGTATATGGTTTGTTGCGTGTTTTAAGCACTAAAGTTAGTAAATAAAAACCGAATAGAAAATCCGCGAGGATTTTCGTAAGTAGGCTAAAACTAGCAATAAATTATATACGGTGTTAGCGGTAGTCTTTATTTAGTCATTTTGGATAAAATTTCTATAATCTCATTAACTAATTCGGGGTAATGTTCAAATGAACAAATAAAATGTTGTGAATAAAATTCCTTTAATGTCGAGTAGTGAGAATTTTCTAATTCCCAACACTTATTTACTGGTGAGCTATATATATTATATTCTTTATGTTTATGCTTTTTTTGAAAGTTTTCAAATTGGCTTAAGTTTCCTTCTTCTTCTTCTTCTTCAAAATCTAGATTGAAGTCCTTAAATATTTCTTTATGGTGTTCTGTGAAATCAGGACCAATCTCAGAATTATAAACTAGATAGGGTACTTTCTTCGCTAACTGTTCGATATTATCAACTTCACGAATTTTATTTATTGAAAAATCATCTTCTAAAATATATAATTCAGCATTTGTTACTAATATTGAAATTATGTAAGGTGGATTAGTATCTTCTAAATGACCCCAAATGTTTGATTCAATGTCTCTTTTTATTAAATATGGTAGTGCATATTTAAGTTGTGAAATACCGTGTCTAATGTCTTTATCAAAAACTTCTCCGCTTGTAATATTTATTTCAACTCCTTTTAAAGCGAAATCAAGTTTTTCTTCAAATTCATAGATTAAATCGTTGTCTATTTTTTTTAAAGAGAATTCGGCTAGAGATTTTATAGTATTTCCCAACGTAAAAGTTGAAAAATCTGACTTATTTACATCTGGAAGAAAAACCCATTTTTTACTTTCATCTCTATATTTACATTCGGTCAATAGTGTCAAGCTAGCATCAATTTTATCTTCAGAATCTATTGGAAAAAGAAAATAACCTTTTATATCTGTAGAAAATTCTTTTCTGCGCTCTCCTTCTTTTCGGAAATATGAGTAGTCAAATGAAACACTAAAATCTAAATCAGATAGAATTTTTGCAACTTCATACTCCAATGGTATACTTGATGACAATAGTCGACTTTTCCATTTTTTTGAATCTTTCATTTATTTCGAGGGTATGTTTAGATTACCGCTAACGGTTTTGTGTATGATTTGTAGCGTGTTTCAGGCTGTAATTTAGCAAATAATAATGGAATAGAAAAGCTGAGAGGCTTTTCGTTAGTAAGCACAGACCAAGCTATAAATGATACACGTTGTTACTTATAGGTTTTTTTTTCTATTTAGGCAGAGTTCAGATGTTTAAAATTTGTCTTTAAATAATCTTTAGGAACTTAAATTCTCGCAAGAGTTTTAGCGTATTGCTCCGTTTTGCGAATCCAGATTAGTTAAGATTGGTTTTTTCTCGTGCAGTTCAGCCGTAACGTTAAACGAATGTTTTTCAATCTTGGTTTCCTATATCAATCTTTTTAGTCTTAAATTATCTTAGTTCCTTTTAAAGTTAAATCAGAGAAGAGTGAGTTGTTTATATATTTCCTTTATTAATCTTTTTAATCAAAAATTATCTTAGTTCGTTTTCAATTAAAGCAGAGTAGAGTGAGTAGCTTAATTGTTTTCTAGATTTATCTTTTTAAGATTTAATTCTCTTAGTTATTAAGTTAAACAGAATTGAATTCGTGAAATTTTTCAGACCATATTATCCAGCCGAGTAAATTTTCGTTTGTTGGAAGTTAAATTTATAAATGTTACTAAAATGTCTGTTGGCGAGTCAACTTATAAGTAACGTGTTTGTGTATGGTTAGTTGCGTGGTTCAGCAACTAAGTTAGCAAACTTTTACGAACCCGTGAATATTCCGCAGGAATATTCGCAAGTAGGCAAGAACCAAGCAATTAATTATACACGGTGTTGGCAAATCGTTATTTTTTAATCCCAATATTTCTCTATTAAATGATATATAATTCCGTTGTCAATATCAATAGCGAGATAATTCGCATTTGGATATTTATTGCAACGATAAAATTCAATATTCTCTATATTCTTAATTTCGTAAAAAAATAAAATTTCTTTTTTAAATTCAGGCATTTCGCGCTCAATAAATTCCAAATTCTTTTTCATTTCACTTCCGTCAGTCTTTTCGGTTTCTGTGTCAGATATATCAGAATGTTTAGTTTTTAAATTCGATAGAAACTCTAACATTTCTGTTTTGTCCGATTTGTATTTAAAATAACAGGAATAGAAATTAGGTGGAAAGTTTATTTGAACACTTTTCATTTCGTCCGTTTCTGGAATATTATCGTCAGAATATATATCGCTTAAATTTACTTTTTCAGTCGATGAAAATGAGTTGAAAGCAAAATTCACTGATTTTTTCCAAGCTTTTTTTGAAACATCAGCAATTTCGGTTTTTGATTTTTCAATCAATTCCTTTCCTTTTTTTTTCGCTCTTTGACAAGAACAAAAAACAATTAAAGTCGTAAATATTATTTTTATGTGCGTTTTCATCTAATGTTTGCCAACGTGTTTGTGTATGAAACGTAGCGTATAAATATACACAAAAGTTTCGGATTATTACTTAGCCAAATCTGC
>NZ_JABFDG010000012.1 GCF_013403955.1 Winogradskyella vidalii
TCTGTGACATCAAAAACCAAATGGCTAATGTCTATTCCAAAATATTTAATATCTTTATTCATAAGAAATGTTTTTTTTAAAGGACAATCTACGCGAGTTTCAACGACTTAAAATCGAGGTCTTAAAGCCTCATAGAACTGTACGAAATCTGTGTAGAAAAGAGAGGGGATTTTCAATGTTGACGAGATCTGAAGTCTCTGCGTATATAATAACCTTACTCCTCTCTTTTGTTCTTTCTAATTTATAAATCTTAATTTAGTGTTTTTATTTAATTGCTAACTTAAGACGTATATAAAAAATAGCGGTTTAGTCGCTTAATCGAAACAAAATGAATAATTTAGAGGTCATTGTAAAACTGAAAAGTTAGTTTGTAAAATCCGCTACTTTTCATATACAAGACCGTTACCTGCAAGCAAATGAACAAACTGCAAATCATCATCATCCCGCTTTTATTGTTGGTTCAGACTATATTTTCTCAAACCAAAGAAATAAAAGGAGATACTGCTTATTGGTACAAAAGGAATGTCGAATTTCATAAGACATTGGACTTAAAAGATTTTGAAAAATCAGAAAATGACTTCAATTTTAGATTTTGGAATCACGGTCAGGTAATTGAAATATCAAAAGATAGTTCTGTTATAAATGGAGCAATTGTAAATTATATTTATCATACCAAAAAAGCTAACAGAAGTAAAACCGAAACATTTACGAATAAAATTCTACTGACATCAAAACAATCACTAAGCGTCTATAATATTATACAAAATTCCAAAATCTTAGAACTTCCGTCCGATAAGGATATAGAAAAATGGAGTCAAGGAATGGATGGAATCACATATATTATAGAGCATTCGGATAAAAAAAATTACTGGTACAAAAACTATTGGACACCATCTTCACAAGATTCAATTCCTGAGGCAATTATAGTTTTAGGCTTAGTAAAAAAACTGTCCGATACTTTAAAGCTCAAAGAGGTCTACAAAGAATTTAAAGAAACACTACCAAAAAAAGGTTGTTACAATTCTGGAGGAATGGTAAATATGTGTTACATATCAAATTTTTTAGAATTAGGATATACTGGAGCTACAAAATTACCTTTAGGTTTTTACACTTCTTATTCTGCGACATACATAGGTAAAACAAAAATTAACGGAAGTAGCTCGTTACAGTACAACTTCGATAACAACGGATTTCATCATCTAAATTTTCGAATAGCCAAATGGAATATATTTCATAAAAAATCTAATCTTTCAGATTTTATAGCATATAATTATCAGAATAGAAATGTCAATATAGATAACAAAAGAAATAAATTTGAAAATCATCAAATTAAATATGGATTAAATCTTAAAAAGAACTTTGGTCTAGGAGTTGGATTAGATTATTTGACTAGGAATAATAATATAGTCGGAGGTCATTTTTACGCTTCTAAATGGTTTTCAAAACTAAAAATAAGCACGACATTTGAAACATCAGTATTTAAAAATCAAATTAATTACAAAACTGAAATTTTCAAGGCTATTAATTTTAATAGCGAATTTCCAGTAAATAGAATTTCTTTTGGAATTGGTTACGAGGATTTTATGGAATATAAAGATTTGTACTTTAGCTTTAGAATACTGATTTGAGAAATGCCAGCAGGTAACACCGTGTATAATTAATTGCTGTGTAAGTGCCTACTTGCGAAAATTCCTGCGGAATTTTCACGGGTTCGTAAATGTTTGCTAACTTAGTCGCTAAACCACGCAACTAACCATACACAAACACGTTAACTACAAGCTGATTCCAAATCAACATTTTTCTAAAATTTAAACGTCAAACTAACAACTTTGGATTGATTACTCGGATGAATAATGCAAACTCAAAAGCATTACGGAGTAAACTCAACTTGACTAAATAACCAAGATAATTTAGATTTAAAAAATTAAAGAAAGTAAACCAACTTACAACTCACTCTACTCTGCTTGAATTAAAAGAAACTAAGATAATTTAAGATTAAAAAAGACTAATATAGAAACCAAATATCAACTCGCTCTACTCTATTTGATAATTAAAACAACTAAGATAAATTGAGATTAAAAAGATTGATATTGTAAACCAAGATTGAAAAGCAAACGTTTATCATTACGGCTGAACTACACGCAGGAAAACCAATCTGTACTAATCTGGATTCACTAAACGGAGTAATACGCTTAAACTCTTGCGAGAATTTGAGTTCCAAAATGAATTTAAAGTAAAATATAAAAATTTGAACGCTGCCTAAATAGAAAAAAGCCAGTAGTTAACAACGTGTATAATTAATTGCTTTTTTTAGATTACGTGCGAAAATTCCGCTGGAATTTTCTCGGGTTCGGTCAATTTTTGCTAACTTAGTTGCTAAACCACGCAACTAACTATACACAAGACCGTTGTACGCAATATCCCAAAAATACGGAAAATTGAAATTGACAAAATATGAATTATAAAAAAACAGTTTCTTTTTTAGTAAAGTTAATAGCTTTTGTTGCTGTTTTTTTTATTACGAAATTCATTTTTAACGAATATAAAGCCTACAATTTACCCTATGGAAAAAAGGCTAATGAAATTAGAACATTAGCTAATATTCCGACAATTAAAAGTTTTATGTATTCTAAAAATGTGAATAAAAAATTATTGGGAAATCAATGGGTAAGTATTAGAAAAGAACCGAAAAAAGGAGAAGTATTGCATATTTGGAAATTAGCTATTCCAGAAGATGAAAGCGGAACTTTACGCGAAGAAAAGGATGCTTTCAGAAAAACAGAGGAAAATGGAAAAACCTTTCAGCTAAATTTAAAATCAATCGTTGAAAATGATATTATTACAAAACAAGATGCCATTTTGTTTGAAGTTCCAAGCTCAAATGACAATCGAAAAGAAATTAGGGGAACTGAATTACAAACGTTGATTTCAGAATGGAAAATACTCGAACTGAAATAATACTGCGTACAACACCGTGTATAATTAATTGCTTTATTTCTGCCTACTTGCGAATATTCCTGCGGAATATTCACGGGTTCGTAAAAGTTTGCTAACTTAGTTGCTTAACCACGCAACTAACCATACACAATCACGTTGTACACCATTTAAGAAAACCAAGAAAATGAGTTGGGACATTGTACTTTTTAATTCAAAACAGAAAATTAATTCAGTTGCCGAATTGGACGAAATTCAATTAGAAACGACTGATTTTAGTGGAATTTTGGAAACCTCATTTAACCGAATAAACAAAAGCGAAAACCATAGAGAAATAGTCGGAACTGATTTTACAATTGACTTTTTTGCAGACAGAAAACCTTCTAGTAATTATATGCTTTCCTTGTATGGAGAAAACGGAATTTATGCTCTGATTGAACTTGCTAAAAAACATAATTGGCAAATTTACGACTCTGGAATTGACGGAATGGTTGACTTGGAAAATCCAGAGAGAAATGGATTTAAAAATCATAGAAAATACGTTGAACAAATAAAAAAGAGTAAATCATAATGGTAGAAACTAGCGAACAAACATATGACTATGTCTGCTTTAGTGATTTAGCTTACGAATTTGACTTTTCTGACTTGAAAGAAGCAGAAAAAAAGATTAAACGGAAATTAAAATATTATGGACTTGGAAAATATGACCAAGAACGAGTGGAATATGTCAGAAAGTTAAAAAATGACTTGTTCAAAGAGATTAGACTTTATGAAAAGTCAAAATATTATATTCCATCAAAATCGGAATTTGCAGAATTCACGGACTTTGACCATAAAAAAATGAAAGTTGATTTCCTGAATAAATATGAAAAAATAAATGATTCAGATATGTCTCGAATAATAAATTTTGCGATTTATCTGTATTATATGAGATAAA
This sequence comes from Winogradskyella vidalii, assembly GCF_013403955.1. Lineage (GTDB taxonomy): Bacteria > Bacteroidota > Bacteroidia > Flavobacteriales > Flavobacteriaceae > Winogradskyella > Winogradskyella vidalii. The sequence continues at coordinate 3,872 of NZ_JABFDG010000012.1, forward strand.
AAAACGGTGTACAACACCGTATAAAATTAATTGCTAGTGCAAGCCTACTTACGAAAATCCTCGCGGATTTTCTATTCGGTTTGTATTTGCTAAATTAGGTGCTTAAGCAACGCAACTAATCTTATACAACCACGTTGTAAAACATTTTGACGCAACCATTTGACTAATTTTGCATCTACTAAAAAAGTAATTATGAATAAATTTATTCTTATCTTATTAATTATGTCACTTTATGGTTGCTCTATAATAGATGACGATACAAATAATGTTTGCTCATCAGACTGCACAACTCTTCAAGGTAGATTTATTACGCAAAACAATGTCGGAATAAAAGGCGTAAAAGTTATATTGAAATATAGAACATCTGGTGGAGCACTTGGAGGTGGCTCAACCAGATTAATTGTTGATACTCAAACTGACGAGAACGGAAACTTCTATAAGGAGTTTTATATAAATAATGATGAATTGGGAGCGACGGCAAATGGTTACTTCAAAATTGAATATGACGACACTAATTTGGATGTAAATAAATACATTTTATCTGACAATCAAATTGGAAATACTACTCAACCTTTAGGTCAAGCAATATATTCAATAAATACACGTGACACAATTATTGGAAATACTTATTATTTACCAAAAAAGTCACATATAGCAGTCAATTTAAACAATTTTGTACCAATTCAAGACGGAGATTATTTTGAAGTTAGAACTAGATATCCTTTTGGTGCTTATATTGGAAATAACGACTTGTTAGATACTGAATATTCAACTGGATTTAGTGGCTGGGGAACTTTTCAAGCAAGCGAACTTAATTCTCAATTAAATCCCTTTGTAGCAGAAAACGAAGAGAATATCATTAGAATAGCTCGTCGAAGAAATGGTGTTAATACTGTTGAGGATTTTACTGTGTTTGTGCCATCTGATAATTCGATTGAATTAACTTATGAATATTAAAAAACGTTTTACAACACCGTGTATAATTAATTGCTTTAGTCGTTGCTTATTTGGAAAATTCCTTCGGAATTTTCTCTAGTCCGTTTTTGTTTGCTAAATTAGTTGCTTAATCACGCAACTAACCATACACAATCACGTTGTACGTAATGTAACCAAAATGAGAAACTTTCAGCTTTTATTAATGTTTTTGACTTTTTTATCTTGTGATTTAGATAGTAAAATTGAACTCGATGGAACTTGGATAATAACCGAAATGACTTACAACGGAGAAAATGTTTATCCAAAAACCTTGAATCAAAAAGTCCGAATAGTATATTCTGGCTACGAAAACTCTGAAAGTATAATTTTTAAAATATCTGACTCTACAATAACTCTTCCTGGATTTGAATCTGACCAAATAAAAATGAAATTCACGTCTGACCAGCAAAAACTTGAGATTTATTTGAACGACTCAAACTCTGAATCTGAATCTAAATTGACAAGTAAGATTTTTAGTGGAATTTATGATTTGACCTATTCCAATGGAGAAAACAAATTAAAGCTGAATTCGGATAAAACATACATTAATATGATTAGTCAAAAAGAGATTATAAGTCAAGCTGTGGACAAAGTATTTGATGGAATATAAAACACTACGTACAACACCGTGTATAATTAATTGCTAGGTTCTTCCCTACTTGCGAATATTCCTGCGGAATATTCACGGGTTCGTAAAAGTTTGCTAACTTAGTTGCTGAACCACGCAACTAACCATACACAAACACGTTGGCAGTAATTAAAACGACATATTTGGAATACTAATTTTGGTCATTAAGTTCAAAATTGAAAAGTAAGTAAATACTTCAAAACCGAATCGATAACCTATAACAGAATAATGATAGACTTAAAAATTTTAAATGTCATACCAACATATGATTGGGAACTAATTTTCCATATGAATGATAACACTCATAGAGTTATAGAATTAAAAGATTTAAGAAAGAATAGTTTATTTACCGAAAGTGTAAAGCATTTCAATACTTTCAGGTTCAATTCAAAAAAAGTAGTGTGGGAAAACGGATCTAGCATTGACTTACAAAATATATTTATGATTTCTAAAAGTGTTGAGTTAAATGATATTGAGAATAAAAGCATTTATATTGGACAAAAAAATCAAGCACCAACAGAAAAGCACGAGTTAAATCATATTTACTTTGTAGCTGTATATCCTTATTCTGCAAAGCCCATTATGATTGGAGAAACAATTGGTTATGGACTTGGTGCAAGTGGTGGTTGTGCAACTTATACATTTGAAAACTTTAAGAAAGTTAAACGTTGGAAAGACCATTTAAAAAAAGCTGGATGTGATTGGGCAATATCAATTATTGATAGAGACGATTTAGATTCAGAACAAAAAGTTTTTAAAATTATTGAATGTATAAGAAAAGGAATTGACAAATAACTACTGCCAACACCGTGTATAATTAATTGCTATTTTCTGCCTACTTGCGAATATTCCTGCGGAATATTCACGGGTTCGTAAATGTTTACTAAATTAGTTGCTTAAACACGCAACTAACCATACACAAACACGTTGTGCGTCATTAAAACAAACCCTTGAAATCAGAATGAAATTATTAAATACAATCGAAATTGAACCTTGGGATTATGCGAAAAACGAATATGAATCACCTTCTGTTTCGAAAGCTGAAAACCCAAAAGGCTGGAGCGATTTCTGGTACAAATGTATTTCTGATAGTAATTTACAAGACTTACAACCGATTGAACTTGGCTCATACTTGGTTGACATAAATAAAATCGGAGAACCTGAATTAAAAACCATTATTGAAAAAGAACTTAAGGACGTTGATTTGTCAGATTATCAAGAATACGTTGGACAAATAATTGGCGGAATTGTAGTTTTAGAAAATGAAATGATAATACTTGAACCAACTTGTTGCGGAGATTTATCTGATATTCAAAACTGGGAAGAAGTTGGAAATACGGAATTAAATAAATGGACTCAATTATGGATTGGACATCCTTGGGTTTTCTACAAAAGAACTGACAATTACATTGCAATATCCGATTACACTGATTACAATTTAGAAGACTTTAAAAATATATCGGAAAAACATAAGCTTTCAGAACAAGAGCTTTTGTCTGAAATTAAAACAAGTCGGAAAAGCCAAATCGAATTTGAAAACCGAATAAGTAAAATTTTAAAAGAAATGGAAATTAATAATGCTAATAAAATTGCTAAATTGATGACCGGAAATAAATAACGAACGCACAACACCGTGTATAATTAATTGCTTGGTTCTTGCCTACTTGCGAAAATTCCTGCGGAATTTTCACGGGTTCGTAAAAGTTTACTAATTTAGTTGCTTAACCACGCAACTAACCATACACAATCACGTTGTACAACATTATGGGAATACTCTCAAGCATCTTCGGAAATAACAAAAAACTACCTTTCAATAAGACAATTCGATTTGAAAGGAAAGAATCGGAATTTGAAATAAATATTGGAGATGAAGTTAAAATTTGGAACAAACCCAACACCAAACAACTGAATTTATACGCAAAAGGTTCTGCTGGAGGAAATGGACTTGTTGGAACAAAATTAGACTCTACTATAAGCTATCACCTGAACAACACGGAAAATCTATTTATTGAAAATAAAATTGTTGAATTGACGAAAAACTCGATTGACTTATTTATCAAAATGTATGCAGATAAAAAGTAGTTCAAGAAACTCAACAGAATTATAAAACTGAATGGATTGAAAAACTGAACAAAAAATATAATCCAAAATCAAGTTGGGAACTTCGCTTCTTCTCTGAAAATAAAATTGGAAAAAATGATTTTCTAATTCAAACTATAGATAAAAGTCAAATTGAGGAATTTTATCAAAAAGACGACCAAACAATTTGGTTGACTGATAAAAATGGAAACAAAATTTCAGCTGAAAATAGAGTGCGTTCTGGAGGAACTGAAAAGACTCTAAGAGCAGTTTTCTCTGGACACGAACTTGAAGTTTTGGAATTTAAAAAAGAAGATTTTTGGTATTATTTAGAAGTCGGAATAAAAAAATAACGTTGTACAACACCGTGTATAATTAATTGCTAGGTTCTTCCCTACTTGTGAATATTCCTGCGGAATATTCACGGGTTCGTAAATGTTTGCTAACTTAGTTGCTTAACCACGCAACTAACCATACACAAAACCGTTACCACACATTTGAGCGAAACATTGAAAAACATATTAAAGATTATCGGATTAATAATTCTATTAATCGTTTTATATTTTGTTGAATCGTTAATCTTTCTTCTGATTTTCGGAACTGGAGCTCAATCTGGTGCTACAATGAATAATGGATTGACAAAACTAATTATGTATGTTCTTCCATTAATAATTGTCGGCGGAATTGCTTTCAAAATGTTTAAAAAAGAACACTAAACAAACCGAATTGAAAACAACGGAATTTTTAGAAATAAAGACAAATTATCTCGGAATCGGAATTAGGTCAATTCTCTTTTTCGGAATTCTGTTACTTCTGATTTTGATTGAGATATTTGCTTTTTGGGGAATTTATGGAGAAGGTGCTACTGCAAGTCGTATTTCGGAATTATGGTACGTTGACTTAATTTTAAATTATCTGCCGATTTTACTTGTTGGCGGATTTTTGGTTTATAGAATAATAAAAGAATATAAAAAACAAGAATACGTGAAATTCAAAACAAATCTGATTACACTTTTGATTTTGATATTCCTATTCTCAATAAGAAATCAACTTGACCAACTGATTTTCTGAAATGGAAAATAAAAAACGTGTGGTAACAACGTGTATAATTAATTGCTTTGGTCGTTGCTTATTTGGAAAATTCCTTCGGAATTTTCTCGCATTCGTTTTTGTTTACTAAATTAGTTGCTTAAACACGCAACTAACCATACACAAAATCGTTAACTACAAGCTGATTCCAAATCAACATTTTTCTAAAATTTAAACATCAAACTACCAACTTTGGATTGATTACTCGGGTGAATAATGCAAACTCAAAAGCATTACGGAGTAAACTCAACTTGACTAAATAACCAAGATAAATTAGATTTAAAAAATTAAAGAAAGTAAACCAACTTACAACTCACTCTACTCTGCTTGAATTAAAAGAAACTAAGATA
>NZ_JABFDG010000013.1 GCF_013403955.1 Winogradskyella vidalii
AGTTGCGTGGTTAAGCAACTAAATTAGTAAACTTTTACGAACCCGTGAAAATTCCGCAGGAATTTTCGCAAGTAGGCTAGAACCTAGCAATTAATTATACACGGTGTTGTGTGTAGTGCTTTCTATTTCATTGATTATTTTATTCAGTTCAGTTTCCGTAATTCCCTTTTGGTTCGTACTCAACTTTACTTTATTTTCTTGGTCAGAAATCAGAAGTACTTTTTCTGAATTCGCACGAGTTTGGACGTTCTTCAATTCCAGAGTCAGTTCCGAAATATTAATTTCCGTTATTTTATCATTTCGCAATTGTCGAGAAAATATAAAAGTCAGTTTTCCCGTTTCTGTATTTTTTTCAATTCGTTTTATAGTTTTAGCACTTAAAATTAAATAAACGAATAATATTCCGAGTGCAATTCCAAAAATTAGCGTAATATTTGGATTCATTTCCTTATTTATAAACCGAATTTTAGAAACAAAAAAGACCAAAATTATAAAGAGAATTCCTCGCATAATCTGCATTGGAATATCCAATTTCCCTATTTGTTTTTTATTCTCAAAAATTGTCTCCATTCAGTTTTTTTGGCATTACACACAACGTGTTTGTGTATGGTTAGTTGCGTGGTTTAGCAATTAATTTAGTAAACTTTTACGAACCCGTGAATATTCCGCAGGAATATTCGCAAGTAGGGAAGAACCTAGCAATTAATTATACACGGTGTTGTGCCTAGTTTTTTAATTGTTCTATCATATATTCAGTTCCTCTGTAGGTCATATTGTAGAAATTAATTAAATCTTTGTATTCATTACTCAAATTTTCATAAGAATTCCTAAACTCTTTATCCGATTTTATTATATCTGAAATTATAAATCCAGTAAACATATTTAATTTCTTTACAGAAGTTAGAACATTTTTTTTAGCAAAATCTTTGTCCCACATATTTTTTAATTGAAGAATGGAAATGCTTTGAGAATGAGCGTGCCATGAAAGAAAGTTATAAATCTGGTCATTTGTTTCATCTTTAATTCCAGCTTCTTTCATTAATCTTTTCCAACTTACAGGATAGAATTTTTCTTTGTTAAATATTATTTTCCATTCTTTGTTTATAGTTTTATGCAATGATGCTTTTTTTGTTTCTGAAAGTTCTAAATACCCTTTTCTAGTTTTTATGGAATTCTCTAAATTCTCAATACTTTTTTTATCTAATTCACTTACTCTTTTTGCTTCGTCACTTTCAGGCTCTATATTTCGCTGAAGTAAACCATATCTCATCCAAATCTCAAACCTTAATTGTAGCATGTCGTCGTCCAAATTTGAATTGGATAGATAGTTTTGAACTAAATAATTTTCAATTACTGTTCTAACCAAAGAATAAATTGAAAATGGGTCTAGCATTTCAATTTTTAAGTTTTTACTTGGTGAATCTAAAGTTATTCCATCAATTAGTTTTTTGACTGAAAATCCATGAACAATGAATTTCTGAGTTAAAAGATTTATGTAATAAAATCGTTCTCTGTCAAATTGAGTTTTTTTATTTTCAATTCGGTCTGTAAACAAAGAGAGAAGTATATCCATTAGTTTCTCAAACTTTGAAATATGAGTTTCAGGTTTGTCATTTAAAATTTCAATTGCAAGATTTATTAGGCTATCCTGTTTCATTTTTCAAATTAGGCACAACGTTGTTGTGTATGGTTAGTTGCGTGGTTCAGCAACTAAATTAGTAAACTTTTACGAACCCGTGAATATTCCGCAGGAATATTCGCAAGTAGTGAAGAACACAGCAATTAAATATACACGGTGTTGTAACGCGTTATTGTTTTATTCTAATTTTTATGGCTGGAATGGAAACTTCTTTCTTATTATAAATAATTTTAGGAAGCCTCCATTGTCTATTACCTTCAACAAAAGTGCTTCTTCCATATTTAATTATATTATTGTCTAATTTTTTTGTTTTAATAATTCCCTGTGCAATTGGACTACCAAAAGTACTATAACCAATATATAAGTATTTATAATCTTTTATTTTTATATTAAGATCTTTTAGGTCTATTGACAGCCAACCCTTTTCTCCTTTTTCCGTATTAACGATTAATTCGTTTTTAAGAAGATTTTCAGTGTTATTGTTAGGACTCTCATTTGATTGAAAAAGGTAAAACTTTATATCTATGTTTTCATTTATAAACTTTGTGTTATATAAATCGCGGAATTTTTCAAAAATATAAATGCTTATACTTTCAATTTGTGCTCTTTTATAATCGCTAACTTCTAATTGTATTATATTTTCTGAAGTAGAAGTTGAACCTAATTTTTTTAGATTTCTATTTTTCGATACAGCACCTAATTCTTTTCTTACGAACTGTTTTTTTATTACAACTTCGTCTAAATGTATTTGTTTATTTAATACAATAGTATCTAGCTTTTTAAGCACATCTAAATCTAATTTCTGTGAATAAAAGCTATCGTAGGTAATAATTACTGAATCTAACGAATTAATTTTATTATGATTAATTAAAAAACTATTTCTGTTGTTGCTTTTATAAATTGATAAACTATCTTTTATAAAGAAATTTAGTTGAAAATCATTTATAGGTTTTAAATCTTCCTCAAAAAGATATACTCGTTTTTCTTGACAAAAGGAATTGTGTAAGAAGAAAAACAACGATATACTGAATAATATATATTTCATAATAGAGAATTGAGCATAGTTATGATTTAAAAACTATGCTCAATTTAATTTTTTTTTAGTTAAATATATTATCAAATTGGTTATATATTTCAGAATCAGAACAAGGAACATCTGCTTCTTCTTCTCCCATACCAATAAAAAGTCTTTTCTTTTTAAATGTTATAGTCTTTACTATTTGAACCAGTTTTCGTTTTTGCGTTAATGCGTTACAACGTGTTTGTGTATGGTTAGTTGCGTGGTTTAGCAACTAAGTTAATAAACATTTACGAACCCGTGAATATTCCGCAGGAATATTCGCAAGTAGGCTAGAACTGAGCAATTAATTATACACGGTGTTGTGCGTTCGTTTTTATTCCACGACGTTTATTTTCATTCCGTTAATTATTGTTCCGCTCTGCAATTCCGACACAGTTTTTAATTCCGATGTAGGATTCCATTCTCTTAAAAGCAATTCGTTTTTCTCGTTCCATCCAATTATTTTAAATCCTTGAGGAATTAATCCTTTTCCAAGGTCATTTTCTATTTTGTCATTTTCAATAACTGACCAAAATATTCTTGAAAATCCTAATCCGCCTTTGTCAAATTGATATTCGTAATATTTGTACTTTTTATTCGGTGAAATTGAGTCAGAAAGTATAATCAAATTTGGCTCCTTTAGAGAATGTTCCGAATTAAAAGCTTCCACAACATCGTCCAAATCCGAGTTGATTTTAATTCCAATTCCGATTATTCCAATCAGGATAATTCCAACAATTATTAAAATCCATTTTTTCATTAAATGTTTATTCCAATTTATAAGTCAAATACTCTCGGAACACTTTTATGTAAAACTTCGTCAAGACATTTAGAATGAGCATAAACTGCCTGAACCTCTTTAGCTTTCTTATCACATTCTATCGTGATTTGAATGGCTTTATTAAATGTTGAATCTTGACCACAAAAGCAACATAAAACTTCTAAATCTCCATTTTCCATTTGTCAAAATTTTTCCTTTTATTTCCTTTATCTTGTTTTTCGCACGATTTTTCTTAAATGACGCACAACGTGTTTGTATATGGTTTGTTGCGTGGTTTAAGCAACTAATTTAGTAAATAATTACGGACAAAGAAAGTCCGCGAGGACTTTCGTAAGTGAGCAATAAGCCAGCAATAAATTATATACGGTGTTGCCAACTGGCTTTTTTCAATTAATAATCTTGAATTAAAACTTCAGTAGGAATATGTAGAGTAGTGTTGAGTTTTCTAATCATATCTAGAGTCAGTTTTCTTTTTTTATTTAAAATTTCGCTAACTCTACTTTTAAATCCAACAACTTCTGCTAAATCCTTTTGTTTCATTCCCATTTGTTCCATTCGGAATTTAATTGCTTCGATTGGGTCAGGCATTCCGATTGGGAATTGTTCATTTTCATATCTATCAATCAAAATTGACAAGATTTCCAATTCGTCTCCATCTTCCGTTCCTTTTTTTGCATCAAAAATTTCCTCAAGTCTGTTGAGTGCGTTTTGATAGTCTTTTTCGTTTCTAATTGGTAATATTTTCATAATTAGATATTATTTGCGTCAATTTTATCATATTCAGCGTGAGTTCCGATAAACCTTATCCAGCATATTCCGTATTCAAAATTAAATTTTACAATCAAACGATAATTATTACCTTTTATATTGTAAACAATTCGATTGTCTTTTAAAATACTAGCACTCGGATATTCACTTTTTAATTCGTTAATATTTTTCCATTCGGATTTTTCAGTTTCTCTATACCACGATTTTAATTGTTCTTCACAATCAGCGTGTTTTTCCCAAAAATCTCGTAAAGTTCGTTTTGCGATTACTCTCACATTATAATTGTTTGACGCAAATATAATAAAAAAGTTACCAATTTGGTAATTAGTTCGGTTTTTATTAGCTTGTTGGCAACGTGTTTGTGTATGGTTAGTTGCGTGGTTAAGCAACTAATTTAGTAAACTTTTACGAACCCGTGAATATTCCGCAGGAATATTCGCAAGTAGGCTCAATGAAGCAATTAATTATACACGGTGTTAGCTACAGTTTTTTATAATTCAAGTTTTCTGTTTTCAATATTTTCTCAACTTTTTTCTTCAGACTCTCAATTGTAAATTCGGCAAATAATTCAATAATTAAAATATAAATCAGTCCAAAAAGCGTTAACATTAGCATATTAAACCCAATATCATTTCCAATTATAATTTGATATGATGCTATTATTAGAGTTATAGAAACAAAAAAAATCATAAACCAAAATTGCATTTTATATGTCGCTCCGTTCACACGTTTTAAGTTCAGTTTACTTTCAGTTCCGTTTTTATTCTTATTCACGCAGTTCAAATTCAGCTTGACTAATGGTCCAAGATTTGGTTGAAAAACAGCGAACGAAATAGTATTATAAATGTCAATTCCACCATTATCAGGATAGTCTCCAGATAAATTGAATTTTTTTCCAAATGTCTTACGATTTAGTTCAGTTCGGACAGTTTTATAAAATTTATCTGCTGATTCGTGAACTATATATTCTGTTAATTTATTGTTCAATTGTTGGTTTTTCTGGTAAATTGTAGCTAACGTTGTTGTATATGGTTTGTTGCGTGTTTCAAGCAACTAATTTAGTAAATAATTACAGACCAAGAAAGTCCGCGAGGACTTTCGTAAGTAGGCGAAAAGCTAGCAATAAATTATATACGGTGTTGGCAATTGGGCTTTTAATTATCAACTCTTTTAAATTCTCTAAATAAATAATTAGATAAGCACATAAAATCATAAGAAAAATCAAAACACTAATAATTCTTACTATTTTTATTTTTTTCTTTTGACTCGGAATAAGTTTCTTTTTTTGGTCAGCAAGGTTTTCAGTTATTTCTACTAAATTTTCCTCTCCTTTAATTCTATTTAGAAATTTATCAATATCTTTTTCAATTGTTTCAAAAGCATTACTCAAGTTATTCAATAATACAAACCAAATTATTATAAAATAGAGTAAACCAATTGCTAATAAAAAACTGTCTTTAGTTAAGTTTTCTCCTTTAAAATCAAAAAACCTTAATATTAAAAGATAAGCAACTGGTATTGCTAATATGTATCCAGAAAATTTATGTATTGTGGAATATATTCGGTCAGTTAGTTCGTGAAAATATTCTTGAGAAGATGTTTTTATTTTTTCAAATGAAAATTCAGACAAGTAAATTTGGAAACTACTTCTATAACTATTATCTATTGATTCCCAGTTATTTAATACACTATCAAATGAAAAGTCATTTACAGATAGTAGATTAATCATTTCGTTTGAAAATAGTTTTATTCTCGTTTCTTGGTCAGATTTTTCAAAAACGTGTTCAGAAAGCTCTGAAATTGATTTATTGATTTTAAGTTTTTTAATACTTTCAATATCATAATCAATTAAAATAGAACATATTTTGTCTGGTTTATGAAAATATAGTTCTAAAATACCTTTTGTTGTTTTTTCGTAAGTGCTTAACTTTTTTAAAAAGTTTATTAATTCTTGTAATAATAAAAAGTTATTGATTTGTTTATTTACTGGACTAACTTCGTGATGATAATCTAATTCGTAAATGTAAAATTTATCAAAATTTAGTTTGTACTTATTTGATTTTAAAAAATCCTCAAACTTTTCAAAATAATTTTGAAACTTAGATAAATCAATTAGGATTTTGACTTTATCTCCAACATTTAATTTTTTTTGATTGGCAGTACTGTTATTGTGAGGGTAAAATATTTCTCTTATTTGAATATCTTCAAATAGACTAATTAAGTTAACATCAGTTTCATTTTCTAATATATATAACCCCTTGAAACCATATGGTGTGATTTCAAAATCTTGAATTTTTTTTCTAAAAAGAATGAATTTTTCAAGTTCCATTATATTTCAAATTGATTATCAAGAATATCTTGAGGTAAATCTTTAATAATTATATCATTTCCATCACGCAAGATTTTACCCTGTTTGATAAGGTTTTTTTCAAATTCTAATTTAAATCCATTTCCGGAAAATTTTGCTCTGTGAAATACATTAAAATCAGCTTTTCTTGACAATCTAAAGTTACCACTAACTTCAATATCATCTGTATTTCTTATGAATTCAATAAAATTATTTGGTTGTGCTTGATTCAAATGAGCTGATATTGCTGTTAATTCAATGTCAGAATTAGATTCGTATTGGGTTTTAATATATTCACTGATTTGTTGATTTACTTTTTCTTTGGTTTCGTCATCAAAATTATAATTTCTCATATACTTAGATATTGCTTCCTTTAAGTTTTGAGAATTTTTCTTTGAAGAGGTTAAATCTGTATTACCAATAAATTTTTGAAAATAACTAGAAACATCTCTAGTTCCTTTTATAAAAGCCAAATATAAATCTAGTTTATCTTCCCATTTGTTAATATTCACTCTGTTAGCTCTTGCGAGCTTATCAATATCTAAAGTTTTTAATTTTTTAATATCTAAATTGTCATCATTAATTGTGAATTGTTCAGCTTTATCTAACATTATTGTGATTAAGAAATCAATTCCATTTTGCAGGTAATGTATGAATACAACATAACCACCTTTAGCCTGAGGAACTTGAATTTCTTTTTCTAAAAGTTTCATTGATTCTATAGAAAAATCTAAAAACTCATTATCTGTTCTATAAGTTTCTACTAATTTTTGAAATGGATATGCTAATTTATCTTCTTGAAAAGTTCCATAGGTTGGGTTTTTTGAACTAAAACTTTTTATTAGTTTCTCAACAAATTCTTCTACAATAATATTGTCTTTCTCTAAAAGATGATCTGATATATTAAGAACAGGTGCTTGGTTTTCCTCTCTTTTTATATGATGAAGTACAATGTTTTTTATTTCCATATTTTGTTTATGAGTTCAATTTGCCTTGTTGCCAACGGTTTTGTGTATGGTTAGTTGCGTGGTTCAGCAACTAAGTTAGCAAACTTTTACGAACCCGTGAAAATTC
>NZ_JABFDG010000014.1 GCF_013403955.1 Winogradskyella vidalii
TTGAAAATCCATTATCAGTAAAACGTTTTATCCAAATGAAGTTGTCTAAAATCAAGACAGACAAAAGTGATTCTAAATTGATTTGTGAGTATGCCAAACAGGTGGAATTAAAACTTTGGGAAGGCAATTCCAAAGTTCAAACAGAGTGCTTACAAATGACCAGACTCCTTTCATTGTATACAAAACAAAGCACTATGCTTAAAAATAAGCTACATGGAGAAGCTGTTTTAGGTAACCCAAGTAAAGTCGTAGTGGCTTCATTAAAGCGTAGTTTAAAGCAGGTTGATAAAGAATTAAAAACCTTAGAAGAAAAACTATTAATAATAGTAAAACAAGAGTATCAAGATTTACTAACTCGAATAAAAACTATTCCAGGTATAGGAAATAAAACCGCAGTAATGCTATTGGTTTTAACCGATGGATTTGATCGTTTTAAAAGTGGTAGCGAATTGTGTAGTTATGCTGGATTAACCCCTGTAGTTAGAAAGAGTGGGAGTAGTGTAAATGGACGGCCTCGTATCAGTAAAATAGGAAATCAGAAACTACGTAATCTGTTATTTATGTGCAGCTTTAATGCTTGTAAATACAATAAAGCATGTCGTGATATTTATGAGAGAATAGTAGCAAAAGGAAAGAGTAAAAAATTGGCATTGATAGCGGTGTGTAATAAACTATTAAAACAGGCTTTTGCTATAGCAAAATCAGGTTTAATATATGATGATACATATAGAAGTACTTTAATGAAAAATTAGTGCATTTTTACTTGTTTTTTACCACAGTACTTTGTTGGCAACTGGCTTTTGTTCATTCGTATTTAATTTCTCAAATTCCTAACGTAATTAATTCCTTCACGTTGTGATAAGTCAAAGAAGCTTTTATACATTCTTTTAATTCCATTTCTGGAACTTTTTGGTTTAATTTAAACACAATTGCTCGTTTTCCCTCATATTCAAATTTGTGGTCGAAAACCAATCTAAACGTATTTACTAATCTGCTTGTACATTGAAAATACATAGCGTATTGGTCTGGTGATTTTTCTTTCCAATCCATTCGCAATGTACTACCGTTTTTAGTTACAAAACTCGGTTCTCCCCATTTTAGAGTTTCTTCCAATCTGGTAATTCCTTCGGTTTCTTCCGCTGTTTCAATTACCAATTCACGCAGGAATTGCATTTTATCCCGAACAAAGTCGGGATAATTTGCAAAAACCTCATTTACTCTTTCGTCTGTTTTTATTTCAAACTTTTTTATTCGCATATTTTTGTTAGCCTTTAATGCCTACATAAAACTCGACTTCTGCATCTGTTGGATTTTGAGCCTTTTCTCCAAAAATTTCAAAGTCGGCATCATAGGTTCTGTCCAATTCCATTTCAAATATTTTCGACCATTGGTTTACGACCAAACCTTGCATTAAATCTCCTTTTGATGTCGTTTTGGAATAAGTTCCTCCATTAAATGATTTTCCAACCATTCCATTTGGGACACCATCTAAATTTTCAACTTTACAGCCAAGAATTGCTGTGTAAGGTTTTGTGTGGTCGCTTTCGTATTCCGTGTATAATGAATAAACGGAATTGTCTATTTTGTTCGGAATTTTAGAAATTACGTTTTCGGACATAAATCGTTGCCATAAATCGGCAATTTCTTGAGAAGCTTGTCCGTTTTCATTTGTTGTTCTTATCGAAATTCCGATAATTTTAAAAGGTTCAATTTTTACTATCTGCATCTTATTTATATTTTTTGATTTAATGCAAATTTAGATTGACCTTGTGACAAAGGTGTGTCAGGGGTGTTTTTATATTTTGAGCTACAATTTTCAAGATATCCTTGCAACGTCATTTTATGAGGTTTAAAATTCTTCTCCAAGATTTCTAATTTTTGGATGCAGTCAAGTCTAAAGGCTCTGAAGTCCTTTTTTTCTTTGCAAAAAGCAATAAGCACCCAATTTTCTTGTGTCGTGTAAAGTGCAAATGGTTCTATTTCTCTTTGACTTTTATTATCTGCCAATGACAGATAATCCATTTTTACCACTTGATAATTTGAAATAGTAGATTGAAGTTTTATGAGGTAATTACTTGTTTTTTCATTTTCCCGATTGTTGCGAACTTGAATTCTGTTTGTCAATAATTCTGTTTTTTCTTTTTGGTTGTATTTTAAAACAGATTTGATTTTGTTTATTGCACTTTCATATTGTTCGGTCAAAGATTGGTCTTTGTTTTTGCTAATCAATTGTTCAGCCGTTATAAGAGCATTCGCCTCATCTTGAGTAAACATTACAGGTGGAATTTTATAACCTTCCATTACTGAATATCCTTTTCCTTCTTCCGTTACAATTGGAATTCCCGATTTTTCAAGTGTTCGGATGTCTCGATAAACCGTTCTGATACTTACATTATGTTTTTCGGCAATGTCTTTTGCAGTTACAATTCGTTTCGATTGTAATTGAGTCAAAATTGCTGTCAATCTTGCAAGTCTCGGTTTTTCTTTGTCCATTCAGATTGGTTTTTAGCTTGTTGCCAACGTATTTGTATATGAGCAGTAGCGGATTATGTGCGACAGCCTTTCGATTTGCAATATACTTTATTAAAATGAAAAACGGTTTAAGTAATTACCTAAACCGCTATTGCTTATACACTTTGTTGGCAGTTGGGCTTTTTAGGTCATTATTCGTCTTCAAAAAATCGCTTGTTCATTGTTGAAATTACATTTTCTATTCCATCTTTTCTCAGCCATTCATATTCTACTGTTGAAAGATTGCCAGCTGTGTAGTGTAATTGCTTTTTGTTGTCTGTCGCAGCTTGGAAAACTACATTGGCAATGGTTTCAGGTGTGTCTTTTTTTGCATTTGAATCTGCTTTCATTGCCGTGATGTATTGATTAAAAACTTCCTGATAATTTTGATGAGAAACCATTTGTGCATTTTTTCCAAAGTTAGTTTGCATATAAGCAGGAACAATTGTTTTAATATTGATTCCAAACTCATTTAGTTCGTAGCTCATTCCTTCCGTCCACGTTTCCAATGCTGATTTTGTTGCTGCATAAACTGCTACAAACGGATAAGGAATATTAGCTGTTGAAGATGTAACAGTGATAATCGTTCCACCTTTTCTTGCTCTGAAGTAAGGAAGAAATGATTTTGTAACGAGTATTGTTCCTAAGAAATTAGTGTTAATTTGTCTTGTTAATTGTTCATCGGTAGTTCCCTCAAAAGCTCCCATTAGTCCATACGCTGCATTATTGAATAATACATCTACGGAACTTATTTTTTCTGCTTCAGAAGCTACTCGAGCAATTTCTTTTGTATTGTTGATATCCAACTTCAAAAGATGAATGTTTGGTAACTCAGTAAGTTCAGTTTCTTTTTCTGGATTACGCATTGTAGCAATTACAGTCCAACCATTAGCCGCAAATAATTTGGCAGTTGCTTTTCCTAATCCTGATGAAGCACCTGTAATAAAAATTGTTTTGTCCATTTTCTTTATTTTTTAATATAAATTGATGGTACAAAAGTGCGCAGATTAAAAATGAACCTGTTTACCATATGGTAAAATCAGTTTAGCGAATATTTTTTCTTATTCTACTCAACGACTGTTGTGTGATTCCCAAATATGAAGCGATGTATGATAATGGAATGCGATTGACAAGTGTTGGATATTTTTCCATAAACTCCAAATAACGTGTCGTTGCATCTTGTGAAACTAACGGACTTACTCGTTCCAGTTTTTGCGCAAGTGATTTATTCGTAATCTTTTGAATAATATGTTCCCAATCAATTATAGTTTCAGAAATTTCTTTCCAATCTTTGTTAGAAAATACAAGTAACTTACAATCTGTTGCAGCCTGTATGTATTCCGTTGAAGGTACATTTTTTAAGTTGAAAAGAAGATGGTTTTCTTCAATGAAAATTTTAGTGATTTCTTCTCCTTTTTTGTTGTAATAACAAATGCGAAAAATACCATCAATAATAAACCCGACTTGTCTTAAAACTTTACCCGCTTCTACGAAGTAGTCATCTTTGCTAAGTTCAATTTCTGTTCCTTTACTTGTTATTAGGTCAATTTGCTGTTTATTCAAATTACCATATTGTAATATGTATTCTATAAATTCTTTCATTACTGCAAAGTAATATATCCTTGTTTTGCGTCATTCATCATTTGGTAAAAAGTGTATTTCTGTCGTTTCCGCCTTGCTGCCAACGATATTGTGTATGGTTAGTTGCGTGGTTAAGCAACTAATTTAGTAAACAAATACGAACCCGAGAAAATTCCGAAGGAATTTTCCAAATAAGCACTTGCCAAAGCAATTAATTATACACGGTGTTGGCAACAGTATTTATTTATGGTATTCGCAAAATGTCATTTGTAATATGTTCATAAATCAACTTCATCATATCTTCGTTTATAGCTTGAGAAAGACCTAAATCTACAATTTTACCTTTAACCAATTCTCCCCAATTCTTTTTATTTAAGGTAGAGTACAAGTCTTTTAATTCATCTAATTCATCAAAGATAATCTGTTGTCCAAACCCTAACTTTTCTAGTTTTTTTAATAATTCATCGATTTTTAATTCAATGGTTTCTTTATCATCACTAATCGATTGGTAGTTTGGTTCGGTTTTTTTTCTTTTTTCCTCAATGTAGAGTTTTCCGTTAATTGTCAATTGAGCATCTGCGAATTGTCCGATATTGTTACTTCGGACATATCCATTATTCTCTAATAATTTCACGTAATCAAATTCTTCTCTTCTCTTTCCTAATTTAATTCCGTTTCCCTCCAAAATTGGAAGAATTTCGTAAGTGGTGTCATCATACAAGTCATATAGTTTTTCTAAAATTAATTCTAAAATATCCTCTGATGTATAGTTCTCTCTTATAGTTAAATCTATTTGAGAAGGTTTAGTTATTAAATCAGAGACTTTTAGTATATTTTTATTGTAATCTATGTATCTAATATCATTTCTAAAATCTTGTTTGATTTCTCTTAAATTTATTTGAGAGTTATTTTGCTGTCCTTGAATTTTGAATTTATTTTTATGGGCATATTTAAATTCTTTAGTGTATTCGTTGTTCTCTCCGAATGATTTATTAAGGAATTCAATGATTTTTTCTCTCCACAAATTATATTCGTTAACAAACGTTTTTTCTTCGTCTTTTCCTCTTGGGTTAGAATTCAAAAGTGAATTGCCATCTTTACTTAAAGAGTCAATTTCTTTAATAAATTCCTCCCATTTTATTTTTAGTTCGGTCATTTCTTATATTGTTGCCAACGGTTAGTATAAGAATAGTGCGGTTTTGTGTGCGAGGATTTTCCGAAGGAAAATCAGATGCAAGCAAACGCACACTTTAGTTTTGATTAAGCACAAAAGTTAAGCATTATTTTTATACATTGTTACCTTGCGTTTTTATTTTTTTTCAGTTTTATTGTCCGTTAAATATAGGTTTTTTATTTTGTTTGAGTGATTTTCAGTGTTTAACAATTCCGCGAACTTGCTCAATTTCAGCTTCTATTGGTTTTTCCGCAATCTTGTTTTTTCAGTTTTTATTTATTTATTCCGCAAACTTGCTAAAATTCCGCAATCTTGTTTTTTTGTTTTTAAAATTCAATATGTTTTTTCGCGAAATTTGCGTTTGAGTGAGTGTTTTTTTAATGCAAGGTAACGTTGTTGTGTATGATTAGTTGCGTGTTTTAAGCAGTGAATTTAGTAAATAAATCACGAACGGCGAAATTCCGGAGGAATTTCCCAAGTGAGCTAAAACCAGCAATTAATTATACACGGTGTTAGGCACTGGCTTTTTATTTTTCCCAAATTTTTCTTATTAATTTCAAAAGTTTAGGTTTTTCCTTTTTCTTATTTTCATTTAATTCTTTCGGCATTATTTTTATAACGTTTACTTTCTCCCATTCTTCATATGTAGGTTGTTTCAAATCTGCTCCACCATTATGTGGAAATTGAACAAAACCTTTTGGTGAATTAGGAATCTTTTCTTCACATTCTTTAGAACACAAATTAGCCAAAAATGGTAAAGTGTCTGTTCCAATTCTTTGAGTTGTCCAAATTTGATTTGTTTCATTATATGACATTTGTTTTTCACAAACACTGCATTTCACTATTTCTCCCAAATATTTTACAGGATTATGGTCAAGTTTTGGAAATGCTTTTCTGTTTTTGAAATTTCCATAAACTGCTCTTGTACTAACCCGACTATCTTTTAAATTTTTACATTTAGTCAATTCGTAAGGAAACCATTTTAAATCATAAGAAGTATAAGGGTCAAAATATTCAAGAGATTCCATTTCTCCAATTTCAGGTGGAATTCTTTTCAGATTACTTCCATAAAGCCATATTTTTTTAACTTTTTTTAGTTTTCCTATTGATTCAGGCAAAGTATAGATTTGTGCAAATAATTCGTCTCCTAAATATTCTCTCGGACTAAATTCTTTCTTTCCTTTTTTTGCAATATATTCAACATATTCACAGAGTTTTATCCAAGCTTCTGAATTTCTATCTTGAATGTCATTTCGGATTTTTGATATGTTGTTATCCATTCTGATTTGTGCTTGTGCCTAACGGTTTTGTGTATGGTTAGTTGCGTGGTTGAGCAACTAATTTAGCAAACTTTTACGGACCAGAGAAAATTCCGCAGGAATTTTCGTGAGTAAGCCTAAAAAAGCAATTAATTATACACGGTGTTGTGGCACGTTTTTATTTTTCCACTTTTTCTTGTTTTCAATTATTTCGGCTGATAAAGAATTAATTTCGTCTTG
>NZ_JABFDG010000015.1 GCF_013403955.1 Winogradskyella vidalii
GAAATCAGAAGTAAAATTGTCAATATAATTCCTATTATTTTATTCAATTCGTGAGTTTTCTCAAATTATGCACAACGTGTTTGTGTATGGTTAGTTGCGTGGTTAAGCAACTAAGTTAATAAACATTTACGAACCCGTGAAAATTCCGCAGGAATTTTCGCAAGTAGGCAAGAACCAAGCAATTAATTATACACGGTGTTAGCATACGTTTTTTATTAAGGTAAGGTGGAAATATTATATATAACATAAATAAGTCCACCAAAAAAAGCTAATAATACAATTATTGTTATAATCAAAAGAACAAAATCAGAATCACTTGCTTTAGAATTATCATCTAATTTTTTGTCAATTTCAATCCATTTATTATTTGCAACTTTAGCTGTCTTGATTTTAGTGTTTTCAATGTTTTCAATTTTATAATTTTCAATCAAATCAAATAACAATTTTGAAGTCTTAAAATCTACGTTATCTTTTTTAAATTTACCAATCATATAATATCCTTCCATTGGAAATTTGGGTCTTACAACATTTAATAAATTCTCTTTACTTCCGATGTAGTATTTAATGTCAACGATGTTTTGAACCACCGTTTTATTTTTATCATTTAGTAAAGTTGGGTGTAAAAAAAAATTAATTTTATTATCCTTGCAATAAATGACAATTTTATTAAAGTATTCTATTAATTCATCTTCTGAAAAATATTTTACATCTAAAGGTTCTAAAATGTTTACTTTATTTATTTGAATCTCTTTTTCGCTAATATCATTATCAGTAGATTCCTTTTTTTTAAAATAATATCTATGTGCAACTTCTGAATTATCAATTTGGTGAAAATTTTTGCCCAAAACAATTTCTATCTGATTCCATATTATTTCGGTCATTTCCTCAAATCTATCTTCAACTGCAAGTCTTTTACCTTCGTCAAAAACTCTTTCGCCTTGTGCTTCCATAATTGACCGGTGTTCAGTCCCTTTTTCGAAATAATCTAACAAAAAAGTCATTGATACTTCTGAATATCCAAATGTTAAAGTATTCACATTCTCTAATGGATATCCGCTAGTACAATAATCAATATTCAGAAAAATTATAGTTCCGTTTTCAGAAAAATATACATCACAGTAATTTTCTTCCTTCCAATTAGATGATGCTGTTTCAAAATCAATTTTTTCGCCTTTAATTAAATTCCAACCAAGTATGTTTTGCAACTCATTGAAATTTTTTTCATAATTTTTATTTATTACTAATCCTGAAATGTTAAATCCCATAGTTTACTTTTATTGAAGGTGTTGGTCAAATGTATGCTAACGTGTTTGTGTATGGTTAGTTGCGTGGTTTAGCGACTAAGTTAGCAAACATTTACGAACCCGTGAAAATTCCGCAGGAATTTTCGCAAGTAGGCTAGAACCTAGCAATTAATTATACACGGTGTTGGCAGTAGTTTTTATTTTACTTTTCCCATTATTCCCTCGTTAGTATTTTTGTCTATAAATCCGCTTTCCAATCCAGACTTATTGTCCAAATTCTGATGTTCAATTATGTTTTTTCCGAATGCGAATTTGTTTCGTATTTTTTTTAAGTCAAGCACTTTGTCAAAATAAATCCAGTCAGCTGTATTTTCAGACCAAGCTTTTCCGTAAAATGTAATTCGCGTATTTTTCTTAATTAATTTTTTCGCTAAACTTCTCAATTCAGCCGAACGAATTGAATTCGAAAAGTCAGAGAAATAATTCTCAAATTCAATTAATTTTTCTCCAATTTTCAATTCAAAATCGAGACTATCGACAACAGTTCTGCTTAAAACTCCATTCAAGTCAGAAACAGATTGAAATGAATTCAAATTCCGTTTTAAAGATTTCAGAATTTCATTGTCGGGATTTCGTTTAATTTCAGAATCCAATTCTGATAATAATTTGTCTTTTTCAATTCTAAAGTTCGTCATTTTCAAATTACTGCCAACGTGTTTGTGTATGGTTAGTTGCGTGGTTGGGTAGCTAATTTAGCAAACTTTTACGGACCAGAGAAAATTCCGCAGGAATTTTCGTAAGTAAGCACAAAAAAGCAATTAATTATACACGGTGTTAGCAGCCGGCTTTTAAATTCCACACAGTTTAATTAGACATCTATATCATTGATTTTAGCGTATAACTCCGTTTTTGGTGTCTAACTACGTTCAGATTGGTTTTTTCACGTTCAGATCGGCCGTAAAGTTTTGTAAATTAAAATAGAGTAGAGTGAGTTGATGGTTTTCTCTATGGTTCTCGTAAATTCTAATTTTAATGGTTCCTATTTTCCAGCGTTATTTTCCGTAATTCTAATCAGTTCTGCTGATTCATCTGAGTAATAAATCCAACGTTGTTGTTCCGCAATCTTAGTCAATTCGGCTTATCCGTCTGAGTAATAAATCCGGCGTTAATTTTGCGAACTGTTTATCAAGTTAGATTATTCGATTGAGATTTTTATCGTGAGTAGAAATAAAAAACTCGTGGATTAGAAACTACATTAGCAAAACGTGACTGCTTGCTGCTAACGTGTTTGTGTATGGTTAGTGGCGTGTTTAAGCAACTAAGTTAGTAAATAAAAACCGAATAGAAAATCCGCGAGGATTTTCGTAAATAGGCGAGTACTAGCCATTAATTATACACGGTGTTGTGCATAGTGCTTTTCTGTTCAGACGTCTTTCATTTATTCCGATTTTAATTGTTAATAACATTTTAAAAGTTAGTAAAATAAAAAATGTATGTATGCATTATTTGTTTTACTTTAGTCAAAAATAATATTTAAATATTAAAAAGAGTATATAATTATATGGGAAACATAAAATCTGATAGTGATGATATCCTAAAAAGATTATTCGAGCCTAAGCCTACTAAAATAGTAGAAACTTTAGATGAGCTATTTATAAATAGACTTGAAAGTTTAGATATTCCTAAAACGACTGCGTTAAATATTATGGGAATGAGTGTACGTACATTAGAAGGAATTCTTTCGGGTGAACAAAAAATGTTAGATTACACTCAATTGATAAAATTATCAAATTTTTTAGGTACTGATTTGGAACAGATAGCTACACTTTATTTACAAAAAGTTAATGAAGTTCATAATGTTGGAAATGATATAAATCGAACCAACGAAATGGTTGAATTTATTAATGAGAAATTCAATTTAGCAGAACTAAAAAAAGTAGGTTTAATAAAGTCCTTGACAGATTATAATGATATTGTTAAGTCGATATGTAATTACTTTGGTTTAAAGAATATTTTCGAATATTCTGAACCTGATATTAATGTTGCTTTTAGTTCAGGGAAAAGAGCAAAACGTAATTGTAGCGTGAAAAACTGGGTTTACTTAGCTGAACAATCTTGCATTGAATTAAGAAACCCAAATGTTTATAGTCGTGATAAATTAATCGATTATTTCCCTCAGATTAGATGGCAATCAATGGACGTTGAAAACGGTCTTGTGAATGTTATAAAACAATTATATCAATTAGGAATAACTGTAGTTTTTATTCCATCTTTTCCTTCCTTACATATTAGAGGTGCAACTTTTGAGATAAATGACAAGCCTTGTATAGCATTAACAGACTATGTAGGGTTTTATCCAACATTATGGTTCGCTTTGGTTCACGAGTTATATCACGTCTTATTTGACTGGGATGAAATACAACTTTCAAATTATCACATATCTCAGGAAGGACAAAAAAGCTTGGATAGTGAATCTCAAAATGAAATTGAAGCCGATAATTTTGCAAGAGAATATCTTTTCTCAAAAGAAAAAACAAAGGAAGCAGGTGCATTTATTAATAATCACGAGTTTATCAAGCAATATGCTATATCCAACAATGTTGACCCAAGTTTTGCTTACGTATTCTATGCATTTGATGCTCCGAGTTCTGATAAATATGCTTGGGGAAGAGCTAAAAAATTAAATCCGAATATAGAAAAGTTAAAATCAAAATTAGAACATAATTTTTTGGATGATTTTACTTTCGGTGACCATATCAAAAAAGTGAGAAATAAAATTTATAATTAATAGCGATGAAGAATACCAAATTGAATCCTGAAGAAATAGAACAGTTAAAAGTTTTACAGGGAAAGAAAAATCAAGAATTCCTTAAAAGATTTATTATTGACCAAACTGAGTCAAAAGTAAAGAACAGGTTTTCCGATAAAGAATTAGATACTGAAAATGAAAAACGTAAACTACTCTCAACAATTGAGGATTTATGGAAAATTAAAAACATTGACAGTCGGATTTTAAGAAAACCAGCAGAATATAAGGCGATTTTCACACAAGATTATTACAAAGAAATGTTTCGATTGAATAATTGGCACTATAAAGGTATTATAGCTGAAAAACCTTGGCAAGCTGGACGATTAACAAATGAGATAATTTATTTCAGATTTTCGCAAGAGGTTCTACCGTTTTTAAGAATAGTCAATCCTTTTGTAATAACAGGAACAAGAAAATACAAACATCATCAATATCTTACTCCAGGTGCAAGAAATGAATTGTCGTTATTTATTTCTCAAGCAACTGAGTTAATGAGTCAATTTGGCGATTGGGATAGCTTTAGAGTTGAATATTGCAAAAAATATAATGTGCCTTATCAGCTGAAATTTAAGCTTTTATAACGAATTTTTCTTTCAGCAGTAAGTTTCTCCGCATTATGCACAACGTGTTTGTATATGGTTTGTTGCGTGGTTTAAGCACCTAATTTAGCAAATAAAAACCGAATAGAAAATCCGCGAGGATTTTCGTAAGTAGGCTAGAACTAGCAATAAATTATATACGGTGTTACCAGCAGTTATTTCTTATAATTTTGAACTAGCTAATGTGTGTATATTAATAAATTCATCTTCATTTCCATCAAAAAAGGTCGTTCGTAATTCTGCAAAAGTCAAATTTTTGAAATGTCTATCTGCAACACCACGACCTCCAAGTCTGCCAGCTAATTGGTGTTTCCCACACAATTGTTTTACGTTACTCCAATCATCGTGATTTATATTTGAATTAGGCACTAATCTATTCAATGCTGTCGATGAAATATAATTTTCTAAATTTCTTTTCTTTGAAATGATAAAATCTGTACCGTCAACGAAACCTAAACTTTCTAAAGCAGTCTTTGTTGGTGATTGTTCACCTGCATTTGTTTTGTCGCTATCTTGAAATATTAAAAAAGGTTTGTCTAAAGTTGATAAAAGGTTTAATGAAACCCAATGTTTAATACTGTCACAACCACCAATAGGTATAATAGCAATTTCAAGTTCAGTAAAATCGTGATTAATAAGTCCATTAGCTTTATACTCTTTACAAAGATGATTTAATGCATTTGCATCATCAATTCCTTCTACTAGCAATAATACCTTTGCTTTATCAAATAAAGAAATAAATTGATTATCAACTTTTATCCCTAAATCGGTTGCAATAGATGTTATATCGTCAATTTGTTGTTCAACGTTATATGTTCCTCCTGTTTTATGTATATGTGTTATTTTTTCTTTTTTGCTATTTGAAACAATTATAGGTGAATGAGTTGATACAATAACTTGGTAGTCATTTTCACATAAAGCAATTAATTTATGGAATAGACTTTCCTGTGCAGATGGATGAAGAAAAGTTTCAGGTTCTTCTAAACCAAAAATTATTTTTTGGTGTTCAGATTTTTGTTGTTCAGCAAGATATTCGAAATAAGCCATTATTGTAATTCTTCTGAATCCATCACCTCTTGAACTTAACGGAACTTCCGTTCCATCATCTGTACTTTTAAATTTTGTAGATACTAATTTTGTCCAGTCAAAGTCTATTACTGGTTCGACATTTTCCTCACTTGGGACAACATCATTTATTTTAGTTGTAATTTTTTTTAAAACTTCTCCAAGTTTAGCTTGTATCGTATCTTCAACATCGGAAGTGTCGATTTCTTCTTCTAGCGTTTTTATTGCTAAAGTTTTAAAGAATTTTTGAATTGCTGTATCTGTTTCTGATAGAGAAGTATCTGCTTTGAAATACTCAAATCTTGGCAGAATTCCTTTTATTCTGTCGTGTATTATTTTGAAACGATTACTTCCAGAAGTTGGAAGTTTTTCCATTACGTAAGTAAAATCAGTTCCAGAATTTATATTATGTTGTCGTATTTTTTGCCTTTTTTCTTTGTTGTTAAAATTCTCACCATTAGCCTTTTGAGTATCTATGCCTAAATTCCCACAGGCTGTAATTAATTGAGCCTCTGTTAATGAAATGAAATCATTTTCAAGGTATTGTTTTCTCTCTATGAATGTATCTGCTGTTATTCTAGACTTGGAAACATCCCAAACTTTTTTTATTACTAATTCATTGGCGTTATTAATCAACTCTTCTTCTTCAAAAGTTGTCTCAATATTTTGGTCAATTATAATATTTTGATTTGAAGGATTAAAATGAAGCGTAATAGTAATTAAGTTATTCTCTGCTTTATTGTTTAGGTCATCAGACGAAGGATTGTTTGAATTTAAAAAACAATCTAATGATTTTAGAATTGTTGATTTTCCAGCATCATTTTGACCCACAATCAGATTGAAATCGTCTATTGATATTTCCTTTTCTTCGGAAATTCCTTTAAATTGATGTATTTTAATTTTAGTTAGAATCATTGTTGTTTGGTCTAATTGCTGGTAACGTGTTTGTGTATGGTTAGTTGCGTAGTTAAGCAACTAAGTTAACAAACAAATCACAGATAGAAAATTCCAGCG
>NZ_JABFDG010000016.1 GCF_013403955.1 Winogradskyella vidalii
TTTCAAAAAATAATGTATCGGAAATTATTCTTGGATTTAATATACACGAATCTGAATTAAAAATACTGTAGGTAACACCGTGTATAATTAATTGCTTTGTTCTTCCCTACTTGCGAATATTCCTGCGGAATATTCACAGGTTCGTAAAAGTTTGCTAACTTAGTTGCTAAACCACGCAACTAACCATACACAAACACGTTGGCAACAAGCTAAAGAAACTTCCGAACTTCAAATTAAGACAAGGAAATAGAACAAAATATTCTCGCCAATAAGCTACTACTCGTTGGTAACTATTAAAAATTATCAAGATAAATCAACAATACATTCTATATAACTAAATTTTTAGTTTAAACTAAAAATTTAGTTATATTTGTTGTCTACTTAAAATTTAACTCTATGAAGCACTTCCTTTTAATTATTGTTTTTTTATCGTGTAGCTTACTTACAGAAGCTCAAACAGCTAAATATTTTAAACATCTCGTTTTTCGTGAAACACCTTATTCTGAAACAAAAGGAAAAATACCACAAACAGAAGCGGAAGTCCAAAATGTTAATCATTATAAATTAGGCTATGATTCACTAAATAGGTTAATATTAATTGAATACAAATACAATCAAAACCTTATCGAATTAAATAGAAGTGGTATTCTAGATGGTAAAAGAGCATTGGCATCAAAAACTCAAATAATATATACCGAAAATACAGAAACACGACTATTTTTTGACGTTGATAACAAACCAGCAACCAATGGGATGGGAGTTTTTAAGGAAGTATATTCCTATAATAAAAAAGGAAAAAGAGTTGGTTTAAAGTTTTACGACAAAAATGATGAACCTATAAATAATAGCTGGAATATTTTTGAATATACTTGGAAACACATTAATAATAATTCTGTGTTAGAAACAAGAAAAGATGTAAATGGAGTAAATGTAACTATGCGACCTTATTATAAATTTCATAATGTGCTATACAAATTCAATGATAAAGGATTATTACTTTCAATGAATAATGTAGACAAAAGGTTGAAATTAATAAATGATGAAACTGGAATAGCCACAGATAAAGCTACATATGACAAAAATAACAACCTCATTAACTTTAAGTTTTTTAACGCAGAAAATGAACCAGCTGTTGGTTCGTTTCTTGGCACTGCTGGAGGTTTTGCAACGTATGACGAAAGTGGAAATTGTTTAAAGTATGCCACAGTTGGTTTAGATGGAAACTATCAAGTTGATAAAAGAAGTAATGATGCTTATTCAAAATATAAGTTTGATAGTGTTGGTAATTTGATTGAACGTAGCAGTTATGACACTCATAACAAAATATTAAAGAAGCGAGATGTTATAAGCGTAAAATATGTTTATGACACAAAAAATCCAATACAAATTTTAAAAACCGAATACCATCACACAATACCTAATAAAAAGGTTAAGGACTCAATTCTTAAAAATCTTAATAAACAGATTGGAAAAGATGAGTTAGTTGAAGATTTTAATCAATTATTAGAAACACTCAAGGAACATCCATCACAGTTTGAATTTATTGACAAAACATCTTATAAAAATCTTGTAAGTATGCAACGAGATAAATTAAAAGATTCTATGACTGTTCAGGAATTTTATCAATTAACCTCACCAATAGTTACAAGTTTAGGTTGTCTACATACACGAATAGTTGATACTCGCTTTTTTAGAACACCTCAAAAATATTGGTTACCATTAATTGTATGGTTTGAAAACGAAAAAATGTATGCAATAAACAATTGTGTAGAAAATATAGAAATGGATGCAGGTTCTGAAATATTAGAAATTAACGGAATCTCATCAAGTGAAATTTTACAAACTTTAAAATCAACAATTTCTGCTGATGCTTTTAATCAAAGTTTTTATAGGGGAGATTTGAATGTGAATTTTTTATATTATTACCACAGTTATTTTGGTTTTGATTCAGAATACAAAATAAAATTTAAACCTTACAATTCTGAAAATACAATTACAACATCATTTCTTATTGATGAACCAGCACCAAATTACAAAGTAGAAATAAACAACACCTCAAGATTAGGTATAGAAATTAATAAAGAGAGTAAAACAGCTATAATCAAGATTAAGAATTTTAGCTACTTCCCAAGAGGTAGAGAAAATATTGATTTTTTTAAAGAGAAGTTAGATACTTATATGAAACAGATAAAAAATGAAAATATATCTAAAGTAGCTTTTGATTTAAGAGGAAATAGAGGTGGAAACCCAGAATGCACTAATCACATTCTATCCTATATTATTGATAAAGAAATTAACTTTTATGAAGATAATGATTTAAATAAAAGACGAAATAGACCAACAACCATAAAACCAAAAACAATAAACAACATTAGTAATGCAAATATTTATATGCTTACAGATGGTCGTTGTGCATCTGCAACAGCACAAATGTTAGCGGTTGTAAAACAAAATAAATTAGCCACCATAATCGGAGAAGAAACAGGAGGAACTTACAGTACGCATCCAGGTAGAGGAACAGCATCTTTAAAAAACACAAAACTTAGTTTGCAAATAGGAACGGAAAGGGAATCCGTCAATGTTCCTAGATTAGTGCTCGACAAAGGGATAATTCCAGATAAAAGTATTAAGCTTAAACTTTTTGATATAATAAACGGAGATGACCCATTATTGAACTATATTTTGAAAGAATAGACAATTGAATATAAAGCCAGTTGCCAACAACGTATATAATTTATTGCTAGTCCTAGCCTACTTACGAAAATCCTCGCGGATTTTCTATTCAGTTTTTATTTGCTAACTTAGTTGCTGAATCACGCAACAAACCATATACAAGACCGTTAGCAGCTATGCACACCTAATTTTTGCCTAGCTTTCTTTTCGCGATTTTTTTTTTGACTTTTATGTCAGATAAATCAGAAAAACTGGAAATAATAAAATCTAATATTACGCTGGACTTGTTTCTTATCCGCTTAATTTGAGCCCTACAAATCCTCTTGGCTTATTTACATTACAACGCCGGATTGATTCTCTGAACGCACAATTCAGAACCTTAAATTTAAAAAACAGCTGCTAACATTGCCTATAGTTCATTGCGTCCGAATTTTCCTCTGGAAAATTCATTCGCTTTTGCTATCTTTAGTCCTGCAATCCGAATTACGCTGACTATCGTTTCGCAACGAAACCATAGCCGTAGCGTTGGCATTCATTTGAAGTAACCAAGAAAAATGGAATATAAAATAATTAGAGATGAAGATGATGAACTTACCGTTTTTCTTCCTTATAACAAACTTTTTAATGAGACTTATAACCCTGAGAGCTATTCTGAATTTCCAGAGATAAGAATTATTTTTAAAGACACTGAAGAATTAGAAAAACCAACGACACAACAAATTAATGCATTAGAATATTTCCTCAAATATTCTTTCAAAATAAGTAACTCTATTTCTGATTTCATCTATCAAGAACGAGAAGTGTTTTTAGAGGCAACTTGTTTAGATATCGAAACTATTAAGAATGCAAAAGACAATTACAGATTTTCAACAATTAATATTCGTAGTGAGCATAAGGAAGATATTTCTTATGTTGGTTTAACTGGAGATTGTTCATGGGATCCTGAACATGGATTTGGTATAATGTTATTTAAGAGCAAAATCATAGATTTTGGTGACTGGGAAACGGGAGGTTTTCGTTTTAATATATATGACAACATAGCTAATAAATATTCTCTCGAACCTTTAAGAGATAGAAGAAATAGAATTGCTAATCTCAGTCAGAATATACAAACTATAGATACTGAAAAATATTTATCTCTATTAAAATGGCTTATTGACTTGAATGTAGTTTATGGATATAGGGACACAGAACTAGACTTAACTGACAAAGAAACAATTGCTTTAATTCGGGACATAAAGAAGCTAGATTTAGCTAATAAAAAGTTGGAAAGACTACCTAACAGTATTAACCTTTTTACAAACTTAGAAGAATTTCAACTTCAAAGTAACAATTTAACAGAGCTTCCAAAAGAAATTTGTCAGTTAGAGAATTTGAAAAAAATTGAACTTCAAGGAAATCAATTAAATGACCTACCTAGATGTTTTAGAAAACTCAAAAACCTTAATTCACTTTTTTTAAACAATAATAGTTTCAACTTTGCACCTGATTGCATAGGAGAGCTTTTAAATCTGAGAGCTTTACACTTGTCAGGAAATTCTATTTCTGAACTGCCAACATCCTATGAAAATTTGACAAACATTCAAATTTTCTATATGTCTAGTAACAATTTTAACGAATTACCTATTGCAATAAAAACATGGAAAAAACTAGACTTTTATCACGCTGAAAACAACCAGATTAAATTTATGCCGAGCTGGATAGGTGAATTTACCTTATTAGGCAATTTAAACTTGAACAATAATGAACTAACTGAAATCCCTACATCTATTTCTAGATTAAAGGAACTTAGATTTCTAAACCTTAGAAACAATAGACTGATAAAACTTCCTGAAGAAATAAACAATATTCATTCTATTTATTTAGAAAATAATAATCTTGTATCATTATCAGAAAGCATTAAAGAAATAAAAGTCGTTAACATTAGGAACAACGATATTCCCACAGAAAAATTAATTCAATATAAGAAATGGAGAGAAGGTAAGCCACCTTATTTTAGAGATGATTTCGATGCTGAATTGAAAAGAATAAATGACAAAAAAAAGGAAATAACTAGAAAGGATACTAAAACTAAAAGTGAATCAAAACCTGTTATAAACAAAAAAATAGGTAATGATGAAAGTAATAATGTTACAAAATCAAAAAGGGTAAACAATTTATACTATTTCATTTCTGTTTTAATATTACTTTCTTTAATGATTTACTTTATTGCTGAAAAAGAGACTTCTGCGAATAATTCAAACGTAGGAAGAAATTTGTTTGATGAAAAAGTTGCTCTAACTTATCATAATTTTTATAAAGGTAAAGTTCTAAAAAAGTACGTTAATGATAATCGTAATTATGTAGATATAAAATTTGAACTTGGTATTATGAAATTAATTTTTCCCTACGAAAATCAGGATTTAAGTGATTTCGTAGAAATAGGAGATTCAATTATAAAAAGAAAAGAGAGTTTAGTATTGGAGTTAAAAGGAAAAAATACAGATACACTTTTTTACTTTAAATTTGATAAAATCAAAGGATATGAAGATTATTCTAAAACCAATGAATTTATTATCGACCAAAAAATAAAACGAAATGCCAACAATGGCTATAAGTAATT
This sequence comes from Winogradskyella vidalii, assembly GCF_013403955.1. Classification (GTDB taxonomy): domain Bacteria; phylum Bacteroidota; class Bacteroidia; order Flavobacteriales; family Flavobacteriaceae; genus Winogradskyella; species Winogradskyella vidalii. The sequence continues at coordinate 5,276 of NZ_JABFDG010000016.1, forward strand.
GCTTCAACTCGCCTACTTTGGAAATTCCGCAGGAATTTCCAACTTGGTGTGTAATTGCAAAGTTAAGTGCTAAACCACGCAACTACTCATAGCCGATACCGTTAGGCAACATTTGAGAAAAACGAAATCTGAATGGAATTAAGACGAATATCTAGACAACAGAAAACTACCTTGCTTGAATTTTACAATCCAAAAGAATGGCCTTCTCAATGGAAAAGAATGCCTGAAATGATGTGTGAATTAATCAAATCGTTGGAATTGATTAAACACGAACCAGTTTGGGTATTTACATCTCATGCTGAATTGTTATTTACAAGTAAAGATGACTATCAAGATTGGCAGGTTTTAGTGAAAATAATAGAAATGGATAAAAAACAATTTTATAAAATAACAGTAGCACATAACGACCCTTGGCATCATTTAACGGGATTTTCAGACAATCCTAATAAAGCATCGGAATTAGTAATATCTGGACTATCAGTTGCTGTTATTGGGAAAAATCGAAATATTTTTTTAGACTCAAATTAATATTTAATGAATTAATTGAATACTATAATAGATATATTTAGTGAGCACGAGATATCCAAATATTCAGATTTGAAAATATGGGAACTTAATAAATCAGAACGCTACCCAATAAGTGAAGGAATCAAATTTGAATCAAATGATTTTGCTGGAGGAATATTTTACTATTCTGGTAATGAAATGGAATATTGCGAAATGGAATTTTTAATCTATTTTGGAGAAATTTATAAAGCCAAAGTAATTGAAAAGACAAGTAGTATAGAATTAAAAAAATCAATAACTGAATTTCTAACAAATAGAATTACTAAATTAAAAAACGTTGCCTAACAAAGTACTGTGGTAAAAAACAAGTAAAAATGCACTAATTTTTCATTAAAGTACTTCTATATGTATCATCATATATTAAACCTGATTTTGCTATAGCAAAAGCCTGTTTTAATAGTTTATTACACACCGCTATCAATGCCAATTTTTTACTCTTTCCTTTTGCTACTATTCTCTCATAAATATCACGACATGCTTTATTGTATTTACAAGCATTAAAGCTGCACATAAATAACAGATTACGTAGTTTCTGATTTCCTATTTTACTGATACGAGGCCGTCCATTTACACTACTCCCACTCTTTCTAACTACAGGGGTTAATCCAGCATAACTACACAATTCGCTACCGCTTTTAAAACGATCAAATCCATCGGTTAAAACCAATAGCATTACTGCGGTTTTATTTCCTATACCTGGAATAGTTTT
>NZ_JABFDG010000017.1 GCF_013403955.1 Winogradskyella vidalii
GAATTTTCACGGGTTCGTAAAAGTTTGCTAACTTAGTTGCTGAACCACGCAACTAACCATACACAAAACCGTTGGCAGCCATTTGACTAAACGATAACCCTTAACTTAGATTTATCCGAAAAGTTGAAATATTTTTTAAGAATATCATAAGGCAAAGAAAAAGCTTTAGATAAATCTTCATCAGAATAATTTAATTCTTTTTTATGTAACTCATATGCATTTCTGAATATGACAGGCTTATCTATATCTACAAGTGTTTTTTCTACTTTACGTTCGCCCATTCGACTTAATTCAATCATAAAATAAGTAGCTCTATTATCAGGAATACCACGTAAATCTTTTGCTCTTCTTATAATAGACTGTTTTGACGTATGCCAATACTTTTTTAATGGAGCTAAATCATATAAACTCAATCCAATTAAAGAATTTTGAATACCAAAAGCAGGCATTAAAAATTCAGAAGCGAAACGATTAGCTTCATTTTCTTTTTGCTTTTCATCACGATGTGCTGGATTCGGAAAATCACCTACACAATGCATTAAGATATGACCTAACTCATGAGCAAGAGTGAATCTTTTTCTATCATTAGGAAAGTTTCTATTAATAACTATAACTGGATTACCTTTATCTGTTTTAAATGATACGCCATCAAATTTATCTGTTACGTCATCAAATTCTATTACAACAACACCATTACTTTCAAGATGATTAAAGATATTTACAACAGGTTCACGCTTATCGAGACCCATTAATTTTCTAGTGAATTTAGCTACTTCTTCTGGTGTATATTCTTCAGGGTCTAATGGTCTTAAAGAAAAATCAGGATAATCAACGGAATCATTTAATTGGTCTACTAAATAACCCATGATTTTATTATTTGACTCTAATTGTACTTTTACAGATTTAGTAATACCCGATTTTTTTCTATAATGAGCAATTTCAATATCATTATTAATAGTTTTAGTGAAAAAATTCACAGGAAAATCAAGAATATTAATTAATTCATAAATAACATTTTCTGATAAAACATCAAATCCTTTTTCAAACTTAGACAAGTTAGATTGAGAAAGTCCTTTAACTTTTTTTGACAAATCAGTTTGACCTATTCCTCTATATTCTCTAGCAAATACAAATTGTGAATTATTAAATTTCATGGTTTTGAATTTTAAAATTATTCAATGTAAGTTTATTTATTTTTTAATTGCACCCAACGTGTTGGTGTATTAAAATTAACGTGCTAAAATATAAAATTTAACCTTTTGTTTTTATTAAAAGTTAAATTACATATTTGTTATACTTTTAAATTAGTTCTCTAATTTAAGGTGTCGATTATTAACTATTCATTAGAAGCTTTTCTTCTAACTAATTGCTCTTTTAAAGAGACTTTTACAGAACTATTTTGTGTATTAGGTTTAAATAAAGTTTCTGTACTTGTTACATCATTTTCAGTAACAACCCATTTAACTTGATTTTCATCAATATACACTACTTGTGGAGAAACTATTTCCCCCATTCTATCAGTTTTATATCCAAAAAACAATATTGGATCATCCTGATAGACTTCACTATTAAACATTGGTAAACTTAATTGATTAGAAATTGAGTTTACATGTTTCGTTTTAATATTCATTGGCATATTATTGTTGTTCAACTTTTTCACAAGGAAAATATAGTCATTTAACCTTAAAATAAACCTTTTGTACTTACCCCATTTCCAATCGTTAGAAAATTCAACTTGTAAGCTCTCAACTATTGCTGTATTTAAAACAGAAGCATCAAAACGAACTTTTGATTCTGGATTAAACATAGACGAAACCTTATTAAACTTCCTAACACCTCTATTAAAAGCTTTGAAAATTTTTGGTAAATCTTTTTTTAAATCTAGCAAGCATTCATCCTTGGAAACTTGCCTTCTTTTTCCACGGCGACTTGTGGAATCCATTTTTGTTTGTATCTTTGTTATCATCTAAATTTGATTTTTGTGACACCTTAAATCAAAGAACTTATAAAGAACTCTGCTCGAACAGAGTTTTTTTACAATTACAAATATATAAAAATAAAGAATAGTTGTAATATTTTTTAAATAAAATTGTAAACAAGTTATTAACTAAGAAAAAACGGCTGCCAACACCGTATATAATTTATTGCTAGTTCTAGCCTACTTACGAAAATCCTCGCGGATTTTCTATTCGGTTTTTATTTGCTAAATTAGGTGCTTAAACCACGCAACAAACCATATACAACAACGTTAGCACCAAGCTGAAAAAATTGTTACTCTCAAAAATAATTTTTGTCGAAATGAAAAACATATCTTTACAATAAACCAAAAAACGCAATAATTTTGATGGATGGTATCTTTAATTATAAATCACTAAAGCTTGCCTACGAAAGAGTAATGAAATCCTCGACTAAGGATGTAAGAAATTTTTTTGGAGTATCTTTATATAAAATAAAACTCGATAAAAACTTAGAAGATTTAAGCCAAAAACTTCAAAATCAAAAATTTTCACCTAGCAGACCATTCAAGTACTATGAACCAAAACCAATTGGCACACAAAGAGTCAAAACAGTTTTAAGTATTGAGGATTCAATAGTATATCAAGCAATCGCAAATCATATAGCGGAAAAGGTATATGATGAAATGAAAACAACGTCTTCATGTGTTTTTGGAAATGTTCTTCATGAAAATGTAAAAGAAGGAGTTAAAATTATTGATGATTTCAATCCTGATTTTAATTTTTTCAAAAACTATGTTCCTTTATTTAATCAATTTGTAAATTCGGTCAACGAACAAGTTGAAAGTAATAATTTAAAATATAAACTTGATACTGACATTACTGGTTTTTTTGATTCAATTCCGCATTCAAGTTTGGCATTTATTTTACAAAAGAGTCAAATTAATAGTTCAATAATAGAATTACTTCTATTATGCCTAAATATGTGGAGCGGTACAAGAAATTCCCCAACTTTTCAAGTTGGTATTCCTACAGGACCAATCGCTTCATTCTTCATTGCTAATTTATTATTACATAGATTAGATAAAATTATGATTGAAAAGTCATTTTCCTATTATAGATATACAGACGATATAAAAGTTTATTCTGATGATAATGCAGAATTAGAAAACGCATTATTAATAATTGATTTATATCTGAAAGACCATTCTCTATCCATTAACTCTAAGAAGACAATTATTGAGAAAATTTCAAGTGATTACAAAAAGGAAAGAAAGAAATCACTTAAAAATCAAAGCCTGTCAGAAATCATTTTGAGTAATGACGAAAAAAAATTAATTGAAAGTGAATACTTTGAGGAATTCTCGATACAAAGAGATTACTTCGAACTTAATGTCGAACCCGACGAAGCCACTAATATAATTAAGAGACGAATTGAAGAAATTGAGAATGAAATTTTTCAAAATTATAATGAGTTTATTGTTAATGGTTCTTTTATATCTGAAGAAATTGACACGTTAGAGGTTGATTTAATTGGATCTGCCTACGTTTGGAGAGTTTATGTACGTTTATTACGTCAATACAATAGTGAAATTAAATTAAACAAAACACTTATTCCTATTTGGTTAGCTGGCTTAAATACATTCTTTTGGAGAGCGAATCATTTTTGCTGGAATCTTAAAAACTACCAACTAGATAGTGATAATAAGTTCAATATTTTATTGATTAAAGAGAAATACAAAAGGTTTGAATGGTTTAATTATCAAACCAACATTTTATACATAAATAATCTAAATATTGACAAAGAAGAGAGCTTAAAAATAATGGATAAGGTAAAACAAGAAGCCTCACCACTTGTTAGATTTTCATTATATAAAATTCTATTAAGCAACTTGAGTGATTCGAAAGCTTATAGAGATGAATTAAATACTTTAATTAAAAATGATAATGAACCTTACATTAGATATACATTATCAGATTGGATAATAAATTATGAAAAAGAAGAATTCTCAGTTGAACTTGTCAAATCATGGTTTAGCATATGATGAATTTGGGGAATTTAAACTACTTAAAAGAAATTGTAGATTCAGATGATAATTTGTCTGCAAAAATGAAATCAATTGTATCCGATTTAGCAGATGAAAAAATTATTCATATCTCTGATTCAGCAGACTTTTTTGTAATTTTTTATGAAGATGTAATACAAAAGGAATTGAGCATTGCATTTAACGAAGTACTTTCAGAACAAGACTATAATGGCGCTTCTGAACATGCTAGAGTTTGTTTAACGCTCTGCTCTCAATTTAAAAATTTACCAGAAAACATAAAGGTTGGAGCATGGTTAAGTGATGCACTTAAATTCATTGACTATTTAATTCTACATTACATACAGGAAATTAGAAAAGACGCAATAAATCCTGATGATTATGCAGGAGAAAAAAGTAAATATGGAGAGGAAAGGAGGAGATATGACAAAATGAAATCTTACGAAAAACCAATTTCAAATGCTGGTAGTTGGATGGACGATTTATATCTTATAAGAAATAGAATACAACATAATACAACAGTTGACAAAAAATCAGGAAAGCATACATTAAAGCTTCTTAATTATAGTCAAATTCGAAAATCTATAAGTGAAAAATATCCTACGACTCTTAACCTAATTGAATATATATATAAGTAAAATCTAAATTGTTATAATTGAATATAAAAGCCAGGTGCTAACACCGCGTATATTTAATTGCTTCATTGTAGCCTACTTGCGAATATTCCTGCGGAATATTCACGGGTTCGTAAAAGTTTGCTAATTTAGTTGCTTAACCACGCAACTAACCATACACAAACACGTTGTGCGCAAGCTGACAAAACCGATGGACAAAGCAATAAGCGAAATAATTGAAAGACTGAAAAAGTATCCGAATGCCGATTATAAACTGGACGAAAATTCAGTTATCGTAAAGAAAAATAACGACAACGGATTTTCAGTATCGTTAACTTCAAATGGAAACGGAAATTATACTGTTGCATTTGATATATGGCACGAGGAATTTGATAACGAAATCGATGCTTTGAATTGTTTTGCGTTCGGACTTTCCAAAGATTGCCGATTAAAAACAGTCAAAAAAAGTGGTAGACCTATAAAATGGACTGTACAATCTAATGAAAATGGGAATTGGATTGACGGAAGTACGACTGGATTAATTAACTTGGCTTTTTGGAAAAAATCGGAAGTGGTTTATTTACATAATGCTTTGATTAAATAATGAACAGCTCTCAATCGAATATAATCAGAGAAATTGCGCAAGAATTGGATTGCGGAAATGATTGTTATTATAATTTTAAGACCAACGAAATTTTAGCAATTCCGAATTTCTCGCAAGTATTCGACGAAGAAGAGTTTAAAGAATCTTTTCAAGAAAGTTTAGAAAAAATAGAAAAACATAAATCGGAATTTATAAAAATTGAGGTTTTAGAAAGTTTTGAATCGTTTAAAATTATAGAACGGTTTGTTGAGCAAATACCTGACCAAAAATTTAAAGAGCAATTAGAGGATATTTTGGCAAACAAAAAACCTTTTCAGAATTTTAAGCATAAAATCGACCATTCAGAATTTAGAAAAAATTGGTTTGAATTTAAGCAAAGTGAATTGGAAAAAATAGTAGAATATCAATTAAACAGCGGAAAAGCCAGCGCACAACAAAGTACTGTGGTAAAAAACAAGTAAAAATGCACTAATTTTTCACTAAAGTACTTCTATATGTATCATCATATATTAAACCTGATTTTGCTATAGCAAAAGCCTGTTTTAATAGTTTATTACACACCGCTATCAATGCCAATTTTTTACTCTTTCCTTTTGCTACTATTCTCTCATAAATATCACGACATGCTTTATTGTATTTACAAGCATTAAAGCTGCACATAAATAACAGATTACGTAGTTTCTGATTTCCTATTTTACTGATACGAGGCCGTCCATTTACACTACTCCCACTCTTTCTAACTACAGGGGTTAATCCAGCATAACTACACAATTCGCTACCGCTTTTAAAACGATCAAATCCATCGGTTAAAACCAATAGCATTACTGCGGTTTTATTTCCTATACCTGGAATAGTTTT
>NZ_JABFDG010000018.1:2500-5411 GCF_013403955.1 Winogradskyella vidalii
AACAAAAGTGATTCCGATAGTAGCGGCGAGCGAAATTGGATTAGCCCAAACCAGTATTGTTACGGCAATGCTGGGGTTGTAGGACCACGATATTCGACACATAATGAATTAGAACAGTTTGGAAAGACTGACCAAAGAGGGTGATAGTCCCGTATAAGTAAAGATTGTTTAGATAGTGGTATCCTGAGTAGTGCGGGGCACGTGAAACCCTGTGTGAATTAGTGGGGACCATCCCATAAGGCTAAATACTCCTGAGAGACCGATAGTGAACTAGTACCGTGAGGGAAAGGTGAAAAGAACCCTGAATAAGGGAGTGAAATAGAACCTGAAACCATACGCTTACAAGCGGTCGGAGCAGACTTGTCTGTGACGGCGTGCCTTTTGCATAATGAGCCTACGAGTTACCGTTGCTAGCAAGGTTAAGGACTTCAGGTCCGGATCCGTAGCGAAAGCGAGTCTTAATAGGGCGCTTAGTTAGTAGTGGTAGACGCGAAACCGTGTGATCTACCCATGGGCAGGTTGAAGTTTAGGTAACACTAAATGGAGGACCGAACCGGTTGACGTTGAAAAGTCTTCGGATGACCTGTGGGTAGGGGTGAAAGGCCAATCAAACTCGGAAATAGCTCGTACTCCCCGAAATGCATTTAGGTGCAGCGTTGATTTATAGTTTTATAGAGGTAGAGCTACTGATTGGATGCGGGGGCTTCACCGCCTACCAATTCCTGACAAACTCCGAATGCTATAAAATGTTAATCAGCAGTGAGGGCATGGGTGCTAAGGTCCATGTCCGAGAGGGAAAGAACCCAGACCATCAGCTAAGGTCCCCAAATATATGTTAAGTTGAATAAACGAGGTTGAACTGCTTAGACAGCTAGGATGTTGGCTTGGAAGCAGCCATTCATTTAAAGAGTGCGTAACAGCTCACTAGTCGAGCGGTTCGGCATGGATAATAATCGGGCATAAACATATTACCGAAGCTATGGACTTGAAAAAGTGGTAGGGGAGCATTGTAGTGTCGTCGAAGGTGTTCTGTGAGGGATGCTGGAGAAGCTACAAAAGAAAATGTAGGCATAAGTAACGATAATGCGGGCGAGAAACCCGCACACCGAAAGACTAAGGTTTCCTCAGCTATGCTAATCAGCTGAGGGTTAGTCGGGACCTAACGCGAACCCGAAAGGGGTAGTGGATGGACAACAGGTTAATATTCCTGTACCTGCTCACACTAAAAGTGACGGAGGCGAAAAGTTAGTGCGTACTGACGGAATAGTACGTTGAAGCGAGTAGTAATACCGCAATAGTACACTGAGACTACGGTCAAGGTGATAATCTAGCAAATCGACTTCCAAGAAAAGCGAGTGAAGCAGCCCGTACCCTAAACCGACACAGGTAGTTGGGATGAGAATTCTAAGGTGCTCGAGAGATTCATGGCTAAGGAACTAGGCAAAATGGACGCGTAACTTCGGGAGAAGCGTCGCCCCCTTCTGGGGGGCCGCAGTGAAAAAGTCCAGGCGACTGTTTATCAAAAACACAGGGCTCTGCTAAATCGAAAGATGATGTATAGGGCCTGACACCTGCCCGGTGCTGGAAGGTTAAGTGGAGGGTTTAGAAGTTTACTTCGAAGATCTCAAATGAAGCCCCAGTAAACGGCGGCCGTAACTATAACGGTCCTAAGGTAGCGAAATTCCTTGTCGGGTAAGTTCCGACCTGCACGAATGGTGTAACGATCTGGACACTGTCTCAGCCATGAGCTCGGTGAAATTGTAGTATCGGTGAAGATGCCGATTACCCGCAGTGGGACGAAAAGACCCCGTGAACCTTTACTATAGCTTAGTATTGGCTTTGGATAAGTAATGTGTAGGATAGGTGGGAGACTTTGAAGTGGCGTCGCTAGGCGTTGTGGAGTCATTGTTGAAATACCACCCTTTGCTTATCTAGAGTCTAACCTCTAACCAGGGACAGTGCTTGGTGGGTAGTTTGACTGGGGTGGTCGCCTCCAAAAGAGTAACGGAGGCTTCTAAAGGTTCCCTCAGCACGCTTGGTAACCGTGCGTAGAGTGCAATGGCATAAGGGAGCTTGACTGAGAGACATACAGGTCGATCAGGTACGAAAGTAGAGCATAGTGATCCGGTGGTTCCGTATGGAAGGGCCATCGCTCAAAGGATAAAAGGTACTCCGGGGATAACAGGCTGATCTCCCCCAAGAGCTCATATCGACGGGGGGGTTTGGCACCTCGATGTCGGCTCGTCACATCCTGGGGCTGGAGAAGGTCCCAAGGGTTGGGCTGTTCGCCCATTAAAGTGGCACGCGAGCTGGGTTCAGAACGTCGTGAGACAGTTCGGTCTCTATCTACTGTGGGCGTTAGAAATTTGAGTGGATCTGACTCTAGTACGAGAGGACCGAGTTGGACGAACCTCTGGTGTACCTGTTGTTTCGCCAGAAGCATTGCAGGGTAGCTACGTTCGGAAGGGATAAGCGCTGAAAGCATATAAGCGCGAAACCCACCACAAGATGAGATTTCTTTAAAGGGTCGTGGAAGATGACCACGTTGATAGGCTATAGGTGTAAAGGCAGTAATGTCATAGCCGAGTAGTACTAATAACCCATAGGCTTATTGTACAGCGTTTTTTTATATAAGTTTATTACAATTACTGTATACCAATCATGTCACTTTTTCAATATGTCAACAATATTAGTGTTGATTATTTATAACAACCAGGTCCTGAAACAAGTTCAGGATAAAAACTTAAGGTGGTTATAGCGACGGGGCTCACCTCTTACCATTCCGAACAGAGTAGTTAAGCCCGTTTGCGCCGATGGTACTGCTTGACTGTGGAAGAGTAGGTCACCGCCTTTTTTTAAAAACCCTTACTAGATTACTAGTAAGGGTTTTTTGTGTTTATTAATTTGCTTA
>NZ_JABFDG010000019.1 GCF_013403955.1 Winogradskyella vidalii
TCTGTGACATCAAAAACCAAATGGCTAATGTCTATTCCAAAATATTTAATATCTTTATTCATAAGAAATGTTTTTTTTAAAGGACAATCTACGCGAGTTTCAACGACTTAAAATCGAGGTCTTAAAGCCTCATAGAACTGTACGAAATCTGTGTAGAAAAGAGAGGGGATTTTCAATGTTGACGAGATCTGAAGTCTCTGCGTATATAATAACCTTACTCCTCTCTTTTGTTCTTTCTAATTTATAAATCTTAATTTAGTGTTTTTATTTAATTGCTAACTTAAGCCGTGTATAATTAATGGCTGGTTCCCGCCTACTTACGAAAATCCTCACGGATTTTCTATTTGGTTTTTATTTGCTAAATTAGGTGCTCAACCACGCAACTAACCATACACAAAACCGTTAGCAGTTATTAAAACAAAATGCGCACAAATGAAATACACTTTTTTATTATTTATATTAATAAATATCACCTTTAGTTATGGACAAGGATATTCAAGTAAAAAATCGGATTACTTTAATCTGAAATCTGAAAGAGGAACTGAATATATGATAAAGGTTACATTGCCCTTAAATTATGATGAATCTAAATCTTACAAATCAGTATATTATTTAGATGGATTTGGAATGTCTGATATAGTACTTGGCGCAAATTCTATACTAAACATATATGATAAAAAAATTGAAGATTTAGTATTTATTGGTATCTCTTATAGCGGTTCAAGGTCTGACTGGATAAAATTTAGAACATTTGATTACACACCAATTAAGTTTAAAAGTATTGGAAATGAATCCCAAATTGATACTCTTTCAAAAATAAAAATTAAAAAGACATATAAAACTGAAGGTTATGAAATGAACGAAAATAATACTGGAGGTGGAAAAGAGTTTTTAAAATTCATTGAAGAAAAAATAATAAAACTAGTCAATTCAAAATATAAAAACCTAAGTTCCTCAAGAACAATAATAGGGCATTCCTTTGGTGGTTTATTTACAACATACGCATTACAAAACAGACCTAACTTATTCAAAAATTACATTATTATTTCAGCTAGCCTTTCGATGAATTCATACGAATTAGTTAAAGATAAACATTTTGAAATATTAAATAATTACCAGTCTAAACTAAGAGTTTTTAATTGTTATGGAGGGTTAGAACCTAATATAACAAAAGAATCTAATGATATTTTTACTAAAAAGATTTCACAAGAAAAATTCAGTAATATAAATTATAAATTTCAAATTTATAATAATGAAGGGCATACTTCCATTCTTAAAGATGCTATATATGACGGTTTGAAATTCATTTATCAAAAATAACAACTGCTAACAATGGCTATAAGTAATTGCTTGTTCTCGCCTACTTTGGAAATTCCTGTGGAATTTCCAACTTGGTGTGTACTTGCAAAGTTAAGTGCTAAACCACACAACTACTCATAGCCGAAACCGTTGTAAAACATACCCAAAAACCCTCGAATTTCGAATTAAACTTTTGAAATATTTTGAAAATAGTAACTTTTAAGTTACCTTTGTCGGAATGGAAAAAGTTAGGCAAGTAATACAATACAAAAATTATTTCGAGGAGTTTCTACTTGCTCAACCGAAAAAGGTTCAGGACAAAATATTTAAGGTCATTGAAATAATCGAAACTTATCAGCACGTGCCGAAAACGTATTTGGCACCAATGAAAACTCACAAAGGATTATTTGAGGCTCGAATAAAATTAGGTTCGAATATTTGGCGAGTTTTTTGCTTCTTCGATAAAGGTAAATTAGTTATACTCTTGAACGGATTTACTAAAAAGACACAGAAAACACCGAAAAAAGAAATCGACAAAGCTGTTCGATTAATGAAAGAGTATTACGAAGAAAAAAACAAAGGCAATGGAAACTAAAAGTTGGAAAGACATAAAAGACACAGTTTACGGAAAAAAAGGAACTGAACGCAGAGACGAACTCGACAGAGATTTTGAATCGTTTAAAATCGGTTTGCTTTTACGAAATGCACGTGAGGAAAAAAATCTGACTCAAGAACAACTTGGCGAATTGATTGACAAAAAACGAACTTACATTTCTCGTGTAGAAAATAATGGCAGTAATCTGACTTTAAAAACCTTATTTGACATCGTAGAAAAAGGACTTGGTGGAAAAGTTAACATTTCAATCGAAGTCTGATATAAAGTACGATTTTACAACACCGTGTATAATTAATTGCTTGGTTCGTGCTTACTTACGAAAATCCTCGCGGATTTTCTATTCGGTTTTTATTTGCTAAATTACGTGCTTAACCACGCAACTAACCATACACAAAACCGTTGTGCCAAATTAAAAAATCACGTTTCATAACATAATTCAGATTAAATGATTGTACCTTTGATAGTATCAAATGATAGTATCACAAATGAAACCACCTTACGAAATAACATCTTCTATTTTAAAATTAATAACTTCTATTTCAGAGAAAATAGGAGAAGTAAATGCTAATTTATTAAACAAACCTTCACCTAAATTGAGAAAACAGAATAGAATTAAAACTATTCATTCTTCATTAAAAATAGAAGGAAACACACTTACAGAAGAACAAATAACAGCACTTCTTGAAAACAAAAGAGTTATTGGTCCTAAAAAAGATGTTCTTGAAGTTCTAAATGCAATCAAAATCTATGAAAATTTAGAAAATTTCAATCCTTCTAATGAAAAATCCTTTTTAAAAGCACATCAAAACCTAATGGAAGGTTTAATTGAAAATTCTGGAAAATATAGGACTCAAAGTGTCGGAATTGTAAAAGGCTCTAAAGTTGAGCATTTAGCACCACCATTTGGAAATGTACCATACTTAATGAAAGACCTTTTTGAATATTTGGAAAAGTCTGATGAAATTGAATTAATTAAAAGTTGTGTTTTCCATTACGAAATGGAATTTATACATCCATTCTTGGATGGAAATGGCAGAATGGGAAGATTATGGCAAACTTTAATTTTAATGGAAAAATATCCAATATTTGAGTTTTTACCTTTTGAAACTTTAATCAGTAATGACCAAGAAAAATATTACAAAGCTTTGGCTGAAAGTGATAAATCTGGAAAATCAACTAAGTTTATTGAATATATGCTGAACGTTATTGACATTTCTATAAGTCAACTATTAGATTTTAATAATCGAACGTTAAATGAAAAAGATAGATTAGAATACTATATTTCACTAAATAAAACTGAATTTACAAGAAAAGATTATATGGATATTTTTAAAGATATTTCTTCAGCAACTGCAAGTAGAGATTTAAAGAAAGGAGCAGAATTGAATTTATTTGAAAAAATAGGAGAAAAAAATAAAACAATCTATCGTTTAAAATAACTGGGCACAACACCGTGTATAATTCATTGCTAGTTATAGCCTACTTACGAAAGTCCTCGCGGACTTTCTATCTGTGATTTATTTGCTAACTTTAGTACTTAAACACGCAACGAAATCATACACAAAACCGTTGTAAAACATTTGAGTGAACCATTATGAACAAAGGAAAATATGATTAAAGACAGTTCACTTGATGAAGTAAAAAAACTATTTCAACATATAAGTATTGCTTCATTTATTAAATATTTCGAAGTATTTGAAGAGCATTTTGATTCGAGAGATAATACTTTGATTTTTGACAGTTTTAATAAAAACAAGGAATACGAATCTTGGACTGATAAGTCCTATAAATCAAGAGCAACAAAAGGAAAAACAATCTTTCGGAAAAAATTGGAAATTGTTGCTTTAGAATATATTACACAGTTTGCGAATAAGAATAGGTTAACAGATGAGACGATTGGAAAAGCAAATAGATTATTAAAAAACAGACAAAACTCAATTGTCGAAATTGAACCAAATATTCTTGAACAAATAAAAAAGATAGAAAATAGTACTGAATTATCAAACAGCGAAAAGACTGCTTTAGTAAAAATAAGGTTAGGACAATCTAATTATCGAAAAAAACTAATTGAATATTGGGGAAAATCTTGTGTGACTAATCTTGAGATTCAAGAATTATTAATTGCCTCACACATAAAGCCTTTTAGTGAATGTAACGAAAACGAAAAGTACGACTTATACAATGGACTTTTATTAACGCCAAATTATGATAAACTATTCGACAAATTTCTAATTTCATTCGACAATTATGGAAAAATATTAATATCATCTTCACTCAAAAAATCTGACTTGGAAAAATTAGGAGTTTCAAAATATGACAAATTAAATTCGGAAAAAATTTCAAAAAGTCATTTTGAGTATTTAAAGTATCATAATGAACAATTTAATCTGAAAGAAAAAACGTTTTACAACACCGTGTATAATTAATTGCTTGGTTCTAGCCTACTTGCGAAAATTCCTGCGGAATTTTCACGGGTTCGTTAAAGTTTGCTAACTTAGTTGCTTAACCACGCAACTAACCATACACAAACACGTTAGCAGCAATTACTACAAAAAGTGAATAAACTCGACTATAGCATATCATTAAGAGCAAAAAAGTTATCCAAAAA
>NZ_JABFDG010000001.1 GCF_013403955.1 Winogradskyella vidalii
ATGGTGTTGATGGAGATGACGGAACAGACGGTTTAACCCCAGAAATCGGAGCCAATGGCAACTGGTTTATTGGAACATCAGATACAGGAGTTGCAGCTGAAGGACAGAATGGAGATTCAGCATATGACGAATGGCTTGCAGCTGGAAACACAGGCTCAGCGCAAGACTTTTTAGATTCGTTAATAGGTGCTTCTGGTTCAGATGGTGTTGATGGAGATGACGGAACAGACGGTTTAACCCCAGAAATCGGAGCCAATGGCAACTGGTTTATTGGAACAACAGATACAGGAGTTGCAGCTGAAGGTCAGAATGGAGATTCAGCATATGACGAATGGCTTACAGCTGGAAACACAGGCTCAGCGCAAGACTTTCTAGATTCATTAGTAGGTGCTTCCGGTTTAGATGGTGTTGATGGAGATGACGGAACAGATGGTGCTTCTGTTTATGAAACTTGGTTAGCAGCAGGAAACACAGGAACTGAGCTAGAGTTCTTAAATTCATTAATAGGGGAAGATGGACAAGATGGTGTTGTAGATCCTAAAGACTTAACAGCTGGAGACATTTCTATTACTGTAACAGATGGAACAGGAGCGACAATAGTAGATACTAACATTATAGTTGCAGAAGGTGGAATTACAACAGATAAGTTAGCTGATGATGCTGTTACGGGATTAAAAATAGATGACGCTGTTGCAGGCACAGGTTTGGTGAAAAATGCAACAACAAATGCTTTTGATGTTCAGGCTAATAATGGATTGAATGTAGATACTACTGCAGATGTTGTTCAATTAGGTGGTGCTTTAATAAAACCAACAACGATTACAACAGATGCTACTCAAACTTTAGCTATTGAAGGTTTACAGACAGGTACTGTTGATAATGCTTTAGTAGCAGTAGAGGCTGATGGTACTTTAAGGCAAATTAAAGCAGCAATGCCAAAGTTTTTCTATATGCCAGCTGTAATTTTTGATACTTCAGTAAACGGAACTTTTACAAGAAACTTACATATTGAATATCAGGCACAGTTTACAGGAACAGCCAATCCAACATTGGTAAGTAGTGCGGGTGCGGTTAATGCTATTCCAACATTGCCAGCAAATGAATTAGAATATCATATTACATATTATGACACAACGGTATTTTCAAATTTATCTATTAATGCTAATGGTGTTTTAACATACGATATTATAGGTAATGCAACAGAAGCATCTTATATGACTATTGTATTTGTTGTAAAGTAAAAAGCAAATTCTCTTACTTGCAATTTGCGTAAGTTTTAACATGTAAGAATTTTTGTTTCATAAAGAAAAGATTTAAAAGTTTGTCCTTATAAGATAAGGAATACTAATAATCACAGAAAAACAGATTGAGAAATCAATATCGTCAAAGATTAACATTTGTCATTCTGGGTGTGTCTTACTTGTATTAAAACATAAGTGATGACTAATGGTTATTAAAAAGATAAGACTATAATTATATGAATAAGTTATTACACTTTATTTGTAATGCCTGTAAGCTACTTACAGAAAGAAAAAGTAAAAATCAAAATTTTGGCGTTGTTAAAATTTTATTGATCTCTACATTTACATTCTATGGTATTAAAGTAAATGCGCAATGTGTTACACCACCAACTTCAGGAAATTACACCTTTGTTTCCAATACAAGAACCTGCTTCGATACGAATGCTACATTGAGTGATATTACTATTCAAGATGATGCTGAAATTTATATAGAGCCAGGCGTTACGGTAATAATTCAGAATAATGTGAATTCTTCAGGGGATATAACGATAGATTTAGAAGGTACTTTACAGTTTAATCAATCACCTCAAATTTCAGCAAATATTAATGTAACTATCGCTTCAACAGGAGAACTAAAAGCAGGTTCAAATGGTACAAATGATTTTACGTTTCAAGGGAATGGTATTAATACACTAGTGAATTATGGGGTCGTTTCTGCAGGTGTTTTAAATTTTAATGGTTCAAGCGGAGATTATACTGTAGATAACTATGGTGAAATGGAAATTGCTGCTAATGTTAATATATCAGGAACATGTTCTTTTAGAAATAATGGAATATTAACTTTAGGTAATAGTTATAATTGTAATAGTACTACTGTTTTTATTAACTGTGGGGTTATGACTTCAGGGAATGGTTTTAATTTAAATGGGGGTAAAGTTTATAATTCTTCTCAATTTATTGTTTCAGGAGGGAATATTAGCTTTGGAAATAATACAGCATATTTTGAAAACACAGGACATGTAGATATCCAAAGTGGTCAACTACTTTTGGCTGGAAATGGAAGTGAATTTTATAATGAAGGATTTACTGAGATTTCTAATAATATTCAAAACGATGGTACTATAAGTGGGCCCGATGATACTTCAGGTAAATTAGGTTATATGACTTGGTCAGGTAAAGCAGCTATGAATAGTGGTACAATTGGTCCAAATTTAAACTTAACAAATACAAGTGGAGCATCTACTCAAGCAGGAATGTTTAATAATCAGAGTCTTACTTTTTTATCATCCTTGTCTTATGATTGTGAGTCTTCTGGTGATTGTGTAGCACCAAAGGTGGAAGAAGGTGAAATGTGTTGGAATCCAGATGGAAGTATTAGCTTAGTAATCGTTGCCACAGACGATGATTATAGTGCAATACCTTTTGCTCCTGGAGACTCTATTACAACGTCTGTAACATCCAATGATACTTTAGATGATGAGACTGTTGTATTAGGAGCGGATTCTGGTGAAGTGGCAATTACAAATATAACAGGCGATACAGATCAACTGACTTTGGATCCCCTTACAGGATTGGTTTCAATTAGTACTGTTGCAACTCCTGGAACTTATACATTGACTTATGCACTATGTGAAAATGAAATTTCGCCTGAAAATTGCGATGCTGCAGTAGTGACCGTGCTCGTAGAAAACGAAACTCCAACTCTAATCTGTACAGAGACTGTAACAGGCGAAGCCTTTGAATGGAATTATAGCGGTTCTAGTGAAAGCCAAATTTCACAAACGATGACCCAACCTGGTGTTAATGGTGGCTTTGAGTTTGATATCTATAGATTAGATAATTCCTTTAGTATGGAAATTAATGGTGTAAAACTTGCCGACTATGAAATAGAATTTCAATCTAGTGGTACATCAGGAATAAATATAGAATTTGAAGATGGTGACAATTATGAAACAGACACGCAACGTATATGGGAAATGATTGGTACTACCGAAAACCCTTTAATTAGAGTTCAAATTAGTGTTACTGGAGAGGTGAGCATGTACGGTAGTAAAACTTCTGGAGGCCAACTATTCCCTTTACAATTTAAGCAAGATGTTAGTCCTATTAACTCGTTTAACCTAATTGCATGGAATACAACATCGAGCAATACTGTTATCGTAACACAGAATGTCCAAGGGCCTACATTGATGGATGGTTTTGGAAGTGGACTAAATATAGTACCATGTGAGTCTTATACTTTAGAAAAAGAAGGCGAATTTAATGACGAGAATAATGATAGTATCGCTCAACCTGGAGAGACTATTACTTACACAATTACCGTAAAAAATAAAGAAGATATTGATATTTATGACCTTGTTGTAGAAGACCCATTATTGGGCGGTGCATTAACAGTGCCACAGGCTGGAGACACTAATAATGATGGTGTTTTAAATATCTATGAAACGTGGACCTATACGGTTTCCTACACCATTACTCAGACTGATATAAACAATAAAGGCGTGTATAATTTAGCTTCAGTTGCTGGGACAAATGAATTGGATGAAGACTTAGATCAGGTATACTCAATAGATCCAAATCCATTAGATCCTAGTGATCCTAATTACGATCCTACAAGACCCAATCACACATTTGTACCGCTTAAGAAACGGAGTCTTTTGATTACGAATCCTAATATTTATCAAAGAGTTAAAAGCAACTAATGATGAAAAATTTATATATATATATTAATGTATGTGTGCTTCTTGCTTTTAGTGCTTTAAAAGCTCAAACGGTTAATGAAGGTGTGCTATATGTTAGTGAAGATACCCAGTTTTCAACCGTAGAGCGTTTTGATAATTTTACTACAGGATCATTTTATAATGATGGTGATGTTTTTATTTACAGCCATTTTAATAATGATGGGACTTTAGATTTCTATCAAAACACAGGACTTACCCGATTTATAGGCGCTTCAAACCAAACAATTAGTGGATTAGAAACAAGCTACTTCAATGACGTGTATTTTAATAACACGAGTACTATAGCTCCTTTTCAATTATCAGGACATATTCATATTAATGGTGAATCCGATTTTTATGAAGGAATTGTAGATAACGACAATTTTGGTGGAGAAATTACTTTTTACAACAATGCGACACATATTAATACATCTGATTACAGTCATGTGGATGGTCCTGTAAATAAATTGGGTAATCAAGAATTTACCTATCCTATTGGAGATGGTGGTTATTATCGTTTTGCAGGTATTTCAGCATCAGGAAATGTATCTGCACTCTTTGAAGGCAAATTTTATTTTGAGAATTCGGACGACTTATATTCACACGACTTAAGAGCAGGTGTTATTGAAGAAATTGATGATCAAGAATATTGGACGATTGAAAAACGTAGTGATAATACCGATAACGGATTAATTATACTGTCTTGGCGCGATGTTACTACACCATTAGCTATGATAGAAGCTGCGCAACAAGATGCCTTAACCATTGTGCGTTGGGATGAACCTACAAATATGTGGGTCGATGAAGGCGGAACTATTGACCTCGATAACCAAACCGTTACCACAGCTGTAAATAGTTATGGTGTTTTTACTTTTGGACGAGTCAACTCAGATCTTATTTTACCATGCGACATTGTAGTTTACAACTCTGTAACACCAAATGCCGATGGAAAAAATGATTACTTCCGCATTGATCAATCCAATAATGAATGTGCAAGAAATTTAAAAGTTTTGGTATTTAATCGTTGGGGTGTTAAGGTATTTGAAACCCATAATTATGGTGTAAATGGAAACGTTTTTGACGGCTACTCCTCAGGCCGATTAACATTAAATAGTTCTGAAAGATTGCCTTTTGGTACCTATTACTACATTCTTGAATATGAATATGGTATTGAAACAGATAGTAACCACTATAAAAAAGCAGGCTTTTTATACTTAAGTGCTAACTAATATGAAACGAACTCTAATGACTTTTATAAAATCAAATTTATGTGCACTTATACTGCTGATGAGCCTATTTTTTATGCTGCCATCTGCACAGGCACAGCAAGATTCGCAGTACACGCAATATATGTATAATACAATTTCTGTAAATCCTGCGTATGCCGGATCTCGAGAATCTTTAAGTGTACTTGGAGTTTATAGAAACCAATGGGTAGGTTTAGATGGTGCACCAGAAACACTTAACTTTTCGGCACATTCGCCAATAGGGGTAAAGGGTATTGGTTTAGGTCTTGGTTTAACAAGTGATAAATTAGGCCCTTCTGAAGAAAGTGTTATTACAGCAGACTTTTCATATACAATTCAATTTTCAGAAGAGATAAAGCTAGCTTTTGGTGTTAAAGGAGGAATGTCGCTTTGGAACTTAGACCCCAACAAATTAACTATATACGATCCTAATGACTATAATCTAAGGTTGCAAAACCAAAGTTCACCAGTCATCGGTGCTGGGCTGTATTTATATAATGAAAAATGGTATGCAGGTATTTCTTCACCTAATTTTTTAGAAACGGAATATTATGACGAAGTTCAGGTGTCTACAGCCATGGAAAAAATGCACATGTACTTTATAGGTGGTTATGTGTTTACGATTAACCCTAGTTTAAAATTAAAACCTGCAGTACTAGCAAAAGCTGTAAAAGGAGCTCCTTTGGCTATAGATCTATCTGCCAATGCCTTGTTATATGACAAAGCAACATTTGGTTTGGCCTATCGTCTTGATGCGGCTGTAAGCGCTATGGCTGGCTTTCAAGTTTCAGATAATATCATGGTTGGTTATGCATACGATTACGATACTACAGAATTAGGAAGTTATAACAATGGATCTCACGAAATATTTTTACGATTTGAATTAGGTACAAGATTTAGAGGAAAAGTAAATCCAAGATTCTTTTAATTCTTAAAAAACAAGAAATGAAAAATAGTTTACACATATATACTTTCTTTATAATATTGGGTTTATCTCAAATGACATCAGTATATGCACAAGAAAGAAAAGTAGAGGAGGCTGGCGAAAATTACGAGCAGTTCGATTATGTTAATGCACAAAAAATATATTTAGCGGTTGCAGAAAAAGGGTATGAGTCTGAAGAGCTATTTACAAAATTAGCGAACAGTTATTATTTTAATGCACAATATAACGACGCTGTAAAATGGTATGAAAGCTTATTTAACTTCATAGCAGAACCAGAAAATCTTAATGTGTATCTTCGGTATTCGCAATCCTTAAAAGCAACAGGTAACACAGCTAAAGCAGCAGAATATTATGATGTGTTTTTGTTGAAAAGTGATTTAGGGAATCAACAAATAAAAGCACAAGATTATCTTGAAATCATTCAACAAAATTCTGGGAGATATGAATTAGAAGTCCTTGAAAACATTTATGATGAAAAGCAAATTTCTTTTGGTCATCTAAAAATAGGGGATACCTTATATTATGCCTCTACCAATAGCAGCAAAACATTTTTAAATAGTAGAAGTGCTTGGGATGGCTTGAGTTTTTTATCACTTTACACCGTTGAAGTAGATTCTTTAAACCAAACGACAAGTAAACCCAAAAAACTTACAGGCAAGCTAAAAAGCAAATTCCATGAGTCGTCGCCTGTATTTTCAGCGGATCATAATACCATGTACTTTACGAGAAGTAATATCACCTATGATGACAAAAATGAGAATCAGCGCTTAAAAATTTATAAAGCTGAACGAAAAAATAACAAATGGCAGAAAGCCGAAGAATTATCAATTAATAGCGATTATTTTTCTAGTGCGCACCCGACTTTAAATTCAGATAATACCAAGCTTTATTTTTCATCAGATCGACCAGGAGGTTATGGAGAATCCGATATTTATGTTTCTGATATTGATAGTTACGGTAATTTAAGTGTGCCTACTAATTTGGGACCAACAATTAATACTAGTGGAAAAGAAACCTTTCCTTTTATAACAACCGATAATGCCTTATATTTTTCTTCAGACGGTCATTTAGGAATGGGCGGATTGGATGTGTTTTACATAGAAATTCTTGAAAACGGCTATAGTAATCTATTAAATATCGGAGCCCCTGTTAATTCGTATGCAGATGATTTTGCTTTTGGTATAGATTCAAAATCACATCGTGGATTTATTAGTTCTAATCGTTCTGGTGATAAGGAAGGTGAGTTTATTTACGATAATATCTATTCTTTTAAAGAAATATCTCCCATTGTAGACGTCTATTTTGCAGAAATACAAGGCTTTGTTACTGATATGCAAACAGGAGAACCTCTTGAAGGTGCTCAAGTCGTTTTATCTGATGTTGATGGTAATATTTACAAAGAAGTCTTAACGGATGAAAAAGGTTTTTATACTGTAGAAACTAATAAGTTTGATTTTTATTTGGTAAAGGTGAGCAAACCAGAATATGACACTGATGAAAGGCTGTCTAAATCTGGTTTAGAATTACAAGCTATTAATTTTCAATTACAACAAAATGAGAAGCCCCTTGCACCAGGAACTGATTTGGCAAAGGTGCTGAATATTCCGATTATTTATTTCGACTTTGATAAATCTAATATCCGTAAAGATGCCCAAGTAGAACTCGAAAAGGTTTTTGCGGTACTCAATTTATATCCAGATTTAAAAATAGACATAAGATCTCACACCGATAGTCGTGGGAATGATGCTTACAATGAAGCGCTTTCTCAACGTAGAGCAACTTCTACTTTAAATTATTTGGTTGCCAAAGGTATTGATGCTTCAAGATTGTCTGCTCAAGGTATGGGAGAAACCCAACATGTTAATAACTGTAGTAATGGTGTACCTTGTTCTAAAGGTGAACACCAAAAAAACAGACGCTCAGAATTTATAGTTAAAGATTAAAAACGAGTGTCACCCTAGATTAATAGCTGAAAAACCAGAGATTTTACTCTGGTTTTTTTTGTTTTTTAATAAATGAAAATTAACACTCATCATTTTAATATTGGGGCATAAAATGGGGTTATTGTAAATACATCAAAACCGCAATAGGAATAGCTCCAAGTTACCGTGTATAAGACCGTATTGTACTTTCCTTTGTCTTGTTAAGTTTACCGTCCCAAGTGTATACTGCTTTGTTATAATCGCCTTAGCTTTCTTTAATATACGATGGTGCGTCTATAAGTATTGCAGAGCGTAAAAATGTAATGGCAAAGACGAGTTTCATGATTTTATTTAAAAGAAATTTAAACATGTGTCTTTTAAAGATAAGTGATATTATTTTGTCTTAACAACAGTGTTATTGCCCCGACATTGACACGAGCTTACTACGAGCTTACTACGGGGTTGACATGGGGTTGACACGGGGTTACTACGGGTGAACCCCTAATTTGTGGTGGTTTAAATCTAATCTAAAACAACTATTTTTATAAGTTTGGCGTATGCAAAAACGATTAAGCGTTAAGCATGTTGGAAACTTAAAGATCGGTACGCTTTCCTATTTTTAAGGTCTCATAAATAATTTTAAGGTGATACTTTACGGTGTTTTCTGAAATAAATAGAACGGCGCCAATTTCTTTGTTGGTTTTGCCTTGTTTTACCAAGGCTATAATCTCGTTTTGCCGATCGGTTAAGTCGTAGTTGCTGAGATTTATTTTGTTTTGTCCAGATTCATTTAACTCTTGGGTTACTTTTTCTAAATCGTTTCGAATGTTGTTAATTTCTAATTCAGCAAGTTTTCGTTTGCGTTTTGCGACTCTAAAAAAATACAATAGTAAGGACAAAATAATAACAAGTGTTGAGATAAGTAACCCATAAATTTTTCGAATTTTATTTTGATTTTCAATTTCGCGATTACTACGTTGTTCAAGTAATTTTTTTTCTAATAATTGAAGCCTCCCGCTTTTATTGTTGCCGTTAAATTTAGTTGCTAATTTTCCCACTTTACGTGTGGCTTCTAATGCTTTTTCATAATTACCTATTTCGGAATAATAAAATGAAATGTCATCGTACATCGCAATGATATAAATATCTACTTTATACTTTTCGGCGTAATACAAACCTTTATCAAAGCTTTCTAGAACCTTATCGTGGAGACCTTGTTTTTTGTATAGGCTTATTTTTTTTCTATATACTAAAGGGAGGTGTTTTGGAGCGCTTTTTTCTAAGAGTGTTAATGCTTTGTTTAAATACTGGTCACCTGCTTTGTAATTTTCTTGGCGAATATCCATGTAAGCTAAAGCCGCGTAGTAGAAGCCTTGTGATTCTGCATCTAGCAAGTTTAGGTCGTCTTCAGAAATTGTAGGCATCATTTCAATAACCTTATCAAATTCAAGTAAATCGAAATGTATAAACAAGCGTTCTACCTTATATTGAACCTCGACCTTTTCTTTTTCGTTGGTTAATAAACCAACATTTCGAGCTAGTTCTAAATTTTCTAAGGCTTGGGTATAGTTAAATAGACCTTTGTAGATATTATATTTTTCTAAATAAGCTTCGTAGATGTCTTTGTTTGAAGACGATGGACTATAGATAATATGCTCACATTTAAGAATTCTTTGGTCTTCTATCGATAATTCTTCTTTAACGGAATGAGATTGATTTTTCTGAAATTGATTTTGACAGTTTCCGCTATGTATAGGGAATAAAATAAACGAAAATATTAATATAATATAACGTATCAATTGGGTTTATTATTGGGGGATGAGCTACAAAGATATAACCTAAAAATAAAATCTCGTCATCTTAAACCTACAAAATAGATAAGATACTTGCGTCCTTATTAGGTCAATTAAGTCATTTGAATATTAAAATTTTGAGTCAACAATTTTTACAACTAAAAATCATTCTCTTTATAAAATATAGAAGCTTATAAATAAGTGTCATCTAAACAGCGTTTTAGGTTTGTACTACCTAGTGGGTAGTGACTGGTTTTTGTCTAAACTACCCTTTTACTACCTCTATAATTTTAGGAAACTTTACGAATGTTATTGACTTTTGATCCCGCCAAAAAAAATAGTATTACGGCTACCAAATTTAAGGATTGAGGTAATTTAAGCCGCTTTTTTGTTAACCCATTTATTAATTAGCAAATCGCTGAGATTTTGTAGGGGATGAATAAAGGCTATGGATATTAGATTTTATAATTATTGAGATTCGTACAAAACGTTTTAATAGAATAAATTGATGGATACTTTTTAGGGGGATTAATTAAGGGAGTGTTTGTCTAGCAATCATTATTTAGTGTGTAAACACCAAAATAGTGATTGCTTTTTTTATGGCTAAATGTTGCAATAACTATATGTCCTATACATAGCAATACCACATGATTTAATAATGTTTAGTATACAATTAACATTGACTTAATGATTACTTGTCGATCTCTTGATATTAATTACTGAGGGTATTTTCTAATTTTCTACTCCTAGTAGTAAAAGGGAGTACTCCATGATTAATATTACCAAAAATGAGAGAAAATGCGTTCGTTATTTAACGCAAGAATTATCTACAGCTGCTAAAGCGATATTCGAAATAGAACTGACTTTAGATCATGAATTAAAAGCAACTTATGAAAACTATAAATTAATATGGGATAACTATCCAGAGAGTCTTAAAGCGTATCAGGAGCAAAAAGAAACACAATTAAAACCTAAGACAGAACAAAAACCTTTAAAGCTAAAGCGAAAGGTGATTAATCGCGTTGCAATTAGTATGGCTGCAATTGCTCTAATCGTTATAAGCTATAGTTATTTTTCACCATTAAATGAGTTAAGCTATATAAATCAGGTTACTACAAGCAAAGGCCAGAGGCAATCGGTTTATCTTCCTGATAGTAGTCTCGTTATTTTGAATGCTTCAAGCGAAATCAAATATAATTCAGACTTTAAAAACAAACGTGAGGTCTATGTTAAAGGAGAGGCTTATTTTGATGTTACTCATAATAAACAGATTCCCTTTTTAGTCCATACAGAAGACTTAAATATTACGGTTTTGGGTACCGCATTTAACGTGAATACAGCGTCCGACAACAAATCGGTTTCATTAGAACGCGGTAAAGTAAACGTCCTAATAAAAAAATCTAAAAACAGCCTTAATTTATTACCCAAAGAAGAGCTTATATATAACATTAAAACTTCGGATGTTACTAAAAGAAACTTTAATGTCACCAAGGCTTTAGCATGGAAGGATAATATGTTAATTCTCGATAATTTAATATTCAAAGACGCCTTATATAAAATAAATAATTTTTACGGTGTACGCTTCAATATTTCTGATGAAGCAATTAATCAAAAAAAGATTACAGGGGCTTTTAAAGAGCAAGACATTGATGAATTTATTAACGCCATAGAATTCATAGCTGATGTTAAAATAAAGCAGCTAAGTCTAAACGAATATCTAATAACTCGAAGTCATGAAGATTAAAAGCATTCGTCATTCGGTAGTTACAAACGAGGACCTTTTTCTATTTGAAAAAATTAAAGAAGGTGATACCAAAGCGCTTGATTTACTTTTTAAAAAGTACTATCACAAACTGTGCAGATTCGGTGTTTTATTTGAGTCTAACAGTCATATCATAGAAGAAAAAGTAGACGATGTCTTCATTAAATTATGGTCCAATAAGGATCAGCTAAAAAAAATTAAAAATCCAAAATCCTATATCTATGCCATATTAAAAAACGACCTCTTAAGCGTTAAAAACAATTACCAAATTAGACCACTACAAAATGAAGACCACTTAAATAGCAGTAGTCTTTATCCAAGTATCGAAGATGAAATTATAGCTAACGAACAAAAAGAAATTAATAAAAATGTCATAAAAAATGTTTTAGAAACTATACCAAAACGCACACGTCAAATTTTTGAAATGAGCCGAATAGACGGATTTAAATACAAAGAAATTTCAGAATTATTAGAAATAAGCCCTAAAACGGTAGAGAATCACATAGGGTTAGCCCTCAGGCATATTAGTGCAAACATAAACAAGTTTAAGTAGTACCTATTAAAAATAAAACGACGCATTAATCCCTGCTTTTAATCCCAAAAAATCACAACACTAACAACTAATTATTAAAAAAACAACTTTATGAAATATCAAAAATTCATATTAAGTACTGTCATAATCTTGACAAGTTTATGCCATGTTTACGGAAGTACACCTTCTGTAAATCACAATATTAATGGTCATTATGTTAATAATAAGACCATTAATTTACAGCTTAAAAAAGCATCTTTAATTCAAGTATTCAATCTCATTGAAAAACAAACGGATTTAAAATTTATTTATATTTCTAATGCGCTTTATCAGAACACAAAAATTGATTTAAATGTTAATAATCAACCTTTAGAGACTGTTTTAAAGACCTTAAAGCAAAAATCACCAATTGATTTTAAAGTCACTGATAATGGTATACTCGTTAAGCCCATAGCTCAAAGTGCTTCTAAAATTAATCAAGAAAATATCACGATAAAAGGTGTGGTATATGATGAAACCAATACGCCTGTACTTGGTGCTAATATTTATGCTACAGAACATAATATTGGTGCTGTAACGGATTATGATGGTCAGTTTACAATTACTGTTCCTGCCGATACTAAGACATTAAAAGTTACTTATATCGGCTATGAAGAAGTTGATTACACTTTAAATGGTGAATTAGAAATCACGGTTAGTTTAACGCCTTATTTTGCAGCACTTAATGAGGTTGTAATTACTGGGCAAGGCGCAAGTGTACAACGAAAGCGACTGTCTAACAACGTTGAAGTTCTTAAGTCCGAAGATTTAGCGGGCTTACCTTCTCAGCGTATAGATCAATTAATTGCAACCAAATTACCTAATACTCAAATTAATTTTACAGGAGGGCAATCGGGAGCAACGACCTTAATTCGGTCTAGAGGAGTTAACTCTGCTTTTCTTAGTTCAACACCAGTGTTTTATATCGATGGTGTGCGTATGGATAATCTAAATACAACTAGCGCTTTGGGTGGTGGTAGCTCTCAAGGTGCCGCTATGAGTTCTATAGCCGATATACCTATGGATAATATAGAGCGTATAGAATATATTAATGGTGGTGCTGCAACAACGCTATATGGTTCTGACGCCGCAAATGGAGTTATTCAAATTTTCACAAAAAAAGGCAGTTCAAGAGGGACGCAAATTACGGCTTCAACTCAAATGGGCATTGTAGCACCAACGACAGATTTTCTGTATTTTGAACGTTCTAAAGATTTATTATTTACAACAGGGACTTACCAAAAATATAACTTAAGTATAAGTGGTGGTAACTCTGAAGGTTTTGGTTATAGTTTTTCTGGAAATTTCTTGAGTAATTCTGGGGCTCAGATAGCTGATAATAACGCCAATAAAAAAGTGGATTTCAGTACTGGTTTTAAGGCGAAATTAGGAGAAAAAGTCACTTATAATAGTTCTTTTATTTATGTCAATAATCACTACAACAGAAACCGAAATGGTAACCAAGGCGGTTATACGGGCTTGTGGTTTGCAGAAAGTGGAGCGTCGGTTTTAAAAGGCTTTAATAATAGATTAGACGAAATGAGCGCTGCGGAGTTTAGTGATATTAATGATTTTGTAAAAAAGGCAGAAGAATTACAAGACAACGAAATCTCTATTAATAGATTTACAACGTCTCAAAGTTTCTCTTATAAGCCTGTAAACAACTTTGAAACTAAATTTGTTGGTGGTATTGATTATAGAGTTCAGAACGACCAAACCATCCAAACCAACGAATACTTATCGCATACCACTCAAACTAGCGTTACAGACGAAGGAAATATTGCGAATATAGAGCGTAAATATTTTGGTATTACTTTAGAATTAAGTGCACAGCATAAATTTGAAACAGGTCAGTTTTCGTTTATCTCGACCATAGGAGGTCAGTTATTTAGAAACTCAGATCATCAAATTCAATATGTAGGGACTAATATTAGAGATGGAGCTCAAACCATCAGTGATGCTGCTATAAAAACTAGTGAAGAATATTTGGCAGAAGTACTCAACTACGGGTTTTATTTTCAAGAAAATATTGGGTTTAAAGATAAGCTGTTCTTAGACTTAGGTATACGAGGAGACCGTAACCCGTCTTTTGGAGATAATATTGGAACCCAGTACTATCCTAAAGCAGGTGTTTCATATTTATTAAGCTCAGAGCCTTGGTTAGAAAATTCAACAGCTATAAATTCTTTAAGATTAAGAGGGAATTATGGTGTGGCAGGTAATTTACCGCCAGCTTTTGTAAACGAAAGAACGATAGATTTTGATGGCTTTTTGGGAGAACAAGCCGCATTCTTTGGCCAATCTGGAAACCCGGATTTAAAACCTGAAAAAACATCAACGTTTGAAGTCGGTGTAGATGCCACACTCTTTAATAATAGAGTTAACTTATCAGTAGGTTACTATAATGCTAATACAAAAGATGCCTTATTTTATGTGCCACCAACACCATCGAGTGGTTATGCAAGTAGTCAATTATACAATATAGGAGAAATAGAAAATAAAGGGTGGGAAATAAATGCCAGCTTTATTCCTATACAAACCGATAATGTAAGCTTATCATTTAATGTATCTGTAAACACATTAGATAACTTAGTGGTAAACTCTGGAGGTGTTGCTCCATTTAATATTAATGGATTTAGTGCTAGAACTATTCAAACCGTGGTAGAAGAAGGTTATCCTATAGGTTATATAAGAGGAAACTATGGAACCTTTGACGACAATGGCGTTTTAGAGTCTACTACAGCACAATCTTATTTAGGGACAACAATCCCTGATTTATTTGGTAATCTAGGCATGAACTTCGCTTATAAGAGTTTCAGTTTCTTTGCAAATGGGAATTACCAAAAAGGAGCTTATGCGAACAGTTTTGACCAACAATTTAGATTTCTCTATGGCGCTTCAGATGATATTGTACCAGCTGCTGAAGTGGAAGCCAATGGGACATCAAATTGGTTAAACTTCACCAATTTATTCACAGAGAAGACTGATTTTATTAAAATTAGAACAATGGGCGTAAATTATAATTTCATACCTAAAAAAACCAATACGATTAAATCTATACTAATAGGTTTTAGTGTTAATAACCCACTTAATTTTACGGCATCAACGTTTGATCCTGAAGCAACAATTAGTGGTTCCGCAACGGGTCAAGGTGGTGCCTCAACAGGAGGAATATCATACGCTACGTACTCTGCGCCTAGAGAATTTTTAACCTCATTAAAAATAAACTTCTAAAAATTAAAAACATGAAAACAATTTATATTTACATAACAGTTTTGTTTCTGACTCTGACCGCTTGTGTTGATAACCCTAATGTTACGGAGGACGATTTCCTAGAAAATAACAATTCAGCAACGAGTTGGATTACGGGTATTAAAAGGCAACTTGCGTTAACCATGAACGCTATCGTAATTAATTCTGAAATGGTTTCTGATAATTATTTTAACAATTACACCCTTTATAATAAAGTGTTCGATATCCCGCAAATTGACTTTACCGATATAGATGGTAATAGCATGCAGGTAGAAATTGGTGCGTTACGAGAAATGGCAGAATATGCCATTGAAACCGTGCTTCCTAGCGACCCAGATGCTACAGCGCAACAATGGTCTTATGCTTATTTTGCAAAAGCTTATGCCTTAATTTTATCTGGAGAAAATTTTACAGGTTTACCTATGGATAGTAACAGTGAAGCATATACTGCCAACGAGTTACTAGAATCTAGTTTAGGTTTTTTGGATCTTGCTATTGAAAATGAAGTAGATGCTGAAACCATTTTGGCTTACCAGTTATTGAAATCTAGAGTTTACCGTAATTTGGGAGATATAGCTAATGCGAAATCTTTAGCATTACCAATTATTAGTAATAATAGTTTATTGTTTGTTGTAGAATTTGATGGCACCAACGGTGTTGCTAATGAAATTCAGAATGCCACCTTTACGGCTAGCGAAAACAGATTTGCTCCACTTCCGAGGTTAGATTTTTTAGACCCTAAATTCTTTGATTTAGGAACGGCTGCAGAAGATCAAAAACCATTGCCTCTTGCAAAAGTAGAAGAAGCCTATTTAATTTTAGCTGAAGTTTATACCGCAGAAAATAATTTAGAAATGGCAAAATCTACACTAAACAACCTAATAGACCATGTGCTAATTGCTAGGCCAATAATGTATTTAGATGATAGTGAGGAATTACGAAATGGGACCAACAGAGAAGATTATCCAACCACAGCTGTTGATGTAAGTTTTGAAAGCGGACAAGAATTTAAATCAGGTTATGTCTTAGACAGACAAGCCGCCTTAATTCCTGTTTATGCAGTTTCTGGTACAAGTGTAACGAATCTAGATATTGAAGCGGCAGAAAATGCAGATGATTTATTATATCTTATTTACTTAATGCGTCAAGAAATTTTTATTAGTGAGGGGAGACGTTCTAACGATTTAGGTATTAAGTTTCCTGTTTCTCAAACAGAGCAGCTAAACAATCCTAATATTACGGACCAATTTACACAGCCTACTATACCTAGTTTTATCCCATTAAATTTAGGTTTAGATAATTTTACTGTAGAGGAAGGAACAGGAAATGTGACGATTCTTTATGATATGAATCGCGTGTTAGTAGAAAATAAAACGTCTACTCATGTATTGCCTTTTAATTAATCGAAAAAAAGATGAAACAGCTATATAAGTATATTTATTTTGTGCTGCTAACGTGTTTTGGCCTAAACCTAATTGCTGCACAAGAAGCGAAACACTTAGTTATTATTAGTATTGATGGTTTTAGACCAGATTTCTATTTACAAGACCAATGGCCGACTCCCAATATTAAAGATTTAGCGAATAATGGTATTGCTTCAGAAGGTGTCAATGGTATTTTTCCTACCGTTACCTATCCATCGCATACAACATTAATCACTGGTGTTGGTCCAGACGAACATGGTATTTATTACAATACTAAAGTTTCGGAAGAAGGCACTCCAGGAAGCTGGTACTATGATTTTAGTTCTGTAAAAGCAGAAACTTTATGGGAGGTTGCAAAAAATGCGGGATTAAAAACGGCTTCTGTTTCTTGGCCTATTACTGTAAATGCGCCATTTATAGATTATAATATACCAGAAATATGGTCGTTTGATAACCCAATGGATCGCCGTGGAGCGACTCAAAAATATGCAACACCCAAAGGGTTGTTTGAAGAGGCTATAGCAAACGCAACAGGTAACTTAGATGTGAATGATTATAACTTAAGCTCTTTAAGCATGGATCAAAATCTAGGTAGAATTGCCGGCTATATTATTAGAACTTATACGCCAAACTTATTAACGATACATTTACCAAATACCGATGGTGCACAACATAAAAATGGACGTGAAGGTATTGAAGTACAAAAGGCTATCGCAGGCGCAGACCAAGCTGTTAGCACTATAATTGATGCCTTAAAAAAAGCAGATATTTTAGAGCAAACTAATATTATCATCACAGGAGATCATGGTTTTTATACCGTTCATTCTAGTATTGCTCCCAATTTATGGCTAAAAGAATTAGGTCTGTTAGATAAAGACACATTCTTTTTAAGTACAGGAGGTTCGGCATTCTTACATATGAAGGATAAAAACGATAAAAAAACAACAGACAAAATCATAAAAAAACTAGAAAGTCTACCGTTTAGTGTTAAAAAATCGTTTAGAATTATTTCAAGAGATGAGATGACTTCTAGAGGTGCTAACCCAGATGCTGTATTGGCCTTAACTGCAAACGATGGTTTTAGTTTTAATAACGCTAGGGAAGGGGATTTAATTAAAACTGCACATGGAGGTAAGCATGGGCAATATCCTGACACTAAGAATATCCAAACAGGTTTTGTAGCCTGTGGTCCTGATTTTAAAAAGGGAATCGTTTTTCCGGAAATACAGATGGAAGATATTTCAACATTATCAGCTTATTTGCTTGGAACTGCGTTAGAATCTTCTAAAGGAATTGTTTATAAGAGTATGCTAAAGCATACTGCTGATTAAGAGTCCAAAATTATTAAACCATTAATAGCAAAAAAGCAAGAGAAATTTATCTCTTGCTTTTTTTTATAGATATGATGTTGCTACTATTGTTGATACTTTTTCTTCAATTGCATCAACATTTCTGCGGTCATTTTTTTAAGGTCATAGTCGTGCGACCAGTTCCAATCTTTACGAGCAACGCTATCGTCAATAGAGCTTGGCCAACTATCGGCAATGGCTTGTCTAAAGTCAGGTTTATATGTCATAACGAAATCAGGCATTTCAGCCTTAATACTATCTGAAATCTCTTTTGGTGTGAAGCTAATAGCAGCCAAATTATACGATGACCTTATAGTCAAATTTTCTGAAGGCGCTGCCATAATCTGCGTGGTGGCCTTAATAGCATCATCCATAAACATCATTGGTAAATTGGTGTCTTTAGCTAAGAATCCTTCATATTTACCTTCTTTTATAGCTTCGTGATATATTTCTACCGCATAATCTGTGGTACCACCACCAGGCATCGCCTTGTGGCTAATAATACCAGGATAGCGAATACTTCGTACATCAACACCATATTTGTCATGGTAATATTCGCACCAACGTTCGCCCACTTGTTTGGTAATACCGTAAACTGTTGTCGGTTCGCAAATGGTGTGCTGAGGTGTGTTTTTATTAGGTGTTGTTGGGCCAAAAACAGCAATACTACTTGGCCAGAATATCTTTTTGATTTGTTTGGCTTTGGCTAAGTTAAGCACATGAAACAGCGAATTCATATTTAAATCCCATGCTTCCATTGGGTATTTTTCGCCTGTACCACTTAAAAGCGCAGCCATAAGATAAACAGTATCTATTTGGTGATTGATACAACAATCTTTAATAGCGTTAAAGTTTTTGGCATCTAAAATGACAAAAGGTCCTGCATTAACTAAATTGAGATTACGCGTGTTAATATCACTAGCAATAACGTTATCTACACCATGGATCTCTCTTAGTTTAGTGGTGAGTTCTGTCCCTATTTGCCCACAGGCACCAATAATTAAAATTTTTGAAGACATTTAATTTTTTTCAAGTTTTCGCAAAAGTAGGAAGAATTAATTCGGTGGAATATTAAATTATTCAGAAAAGAAGATACTAAACAAGCAAAGTGTTTAGTTTAGTATCTTTACCATCCAAATAAAAATAGTTATGAGAATTACATTCGTTATTTTAGGTCTAAGTTGTGTGATGATGAGTTGCGGTGATGATAATGCAAATGCTACTGTCACTGAAACTACCGAGAGCACAGCGCAAGATGATCGTATTACGGCTAGTACTATTGAAGCTATTGCTTATGAAGATTATGCACTTAGCCCTGAGAGTGAACAATTAGTGGTTACTTGGGAAAAATATCAAGAATTAGCGACGCAAATTGGATATTTAAAGAAAGCTGACTTTTCATTTTTTAATGGCGACAAAGAATTGCTAAAAGAGTTTATTTTAGCTTATCATAAGCAAATGCCAAGTGAGCTACGTACCAATCCTATAGTGTCTCGAAACGCAATTGTTGAAACCGCACTTTTAAATTTGAATGAAAGATTACGTTTAGATAATATAGAGCGCGACGATAAAATCTCAGGAATTAAAGCGCTGTTTGAAGCGTTTTCGAATCTTAATTATTTAATTAATAAAAAGTTGGAGGGTGATTTTTACAATCAAATTCAACCCGAATAAAATTATAAACTAAAAATGCAGCTCATCGAGCTGCATTTTTAGTTCTAGGTCGTTTTTAGTACTTTTTATTAAGCACTTAATATAACCTAAACGAATTAATTTTTATTTTCAGCTGCCGCTTTTTGAGCTTGTTGCATTTGTTGTGCTTTTTGAGCTTCTAAAGCTTCACGACTTACTTTTGCTAAATTAAAATTAGAATCAATAGCTAAAGCATCGTTCATTAATTTTAAAGCTGCATCAATATTTTGGGTTTTGTTTTGTGTAAAGGTTAAAAGGCCTTTTAAATAAAATAAAGCCGCTTTCATAGAGGTCTCGTACGGCTGTTGTCTTTCGTAAAAAGCACGCTTCATATCGTCTGTAACGTTAGCTAGAGCATAATCGATGTTTAACTTTGCACCGACCAAATCATTCGTCTGAATTTTCATATCAGCCATTTCGTAAGCTAAATACACATTAGGATTACGTTGGTAAAGCACTTCAAAATGTTCTAAGGCCATTTTTGGTTGGTTGAGATTTTTTAATGCTAAGGCTTTTACTTCAACATTCATATCAGAATCCGTAGCGTTTTTTTCTACCCCAATAGTGTTTATGGCTTGCATATATTGTCCTTCAGAAAGGTAAATGTATGCTATAGTATCTTTTCGTGCTACTGAAGGCTCTAATACATCTAGATGTGTCATAGCATTAATAATACCCTGCACATCACCTTGAGTTTTCATCTGTTGGTAATAGGCTTCGTAATGTTTTTTTAACTCGGTATTAGTCTGTGCAAATAGGCTTACTGAAAAAAGCACTAATATGGCAGTAGTAATCGTCTTCATTTCTTATTAAATTTATGGTTTATTTATAATTATTGTATGCAGTATTAATTTTGATTCTTTAGGTATATTTAAGTTTAAAATTACAAGTTTTAGGTGTCAGATAATTAAAACATTATTCATTTTTTTCCTTTAAATAGCGCTTAAAAAAGAATGCGCTAAAACTATAAAAATTAATACGAAAAGGTCTTAAAAAACTGATAATTCTAAGGGGTTTCCTTGAAATTGTAATCCAAAAGTTGTACCAAGCTGCTACTATCAATTATTTTTCCTTCACTTTCTTCGGAAAAACTATAGTGAGGCACTGCTAAATCATTCTGTTTACAGTAGTTGGTGTAATACTCTTTTTTGTTGGGGTGACTAGGATATGCGGCATTTAGAGTTTGATTCCAGAGCGAATTTTTAAGTGTGCTTAGAATAATAGCGAGACAATCTGTTTTGTGAATAAGATTTATTGGTGCTTTAGGATTTGAAATATTAGTGCGTCCGGCTAAAAATTTTGCAGGATGACGTGTTTCACCTATTAAACCACCAAAGCGTAATATGGTGGTATTAAAACTAGAACTTGCTTGAAGCATTTGTTCAATTTTAATAAGTTGTTTGGCTGAATCTGAGGTTGCGTTAGGTGGCGTTTCGGCAGTTATTATAGGAAAATCTACAGTGTCCTTAAAAACAGATGTAGAACTGATATAAAGTACATTTTTTATAGATTGTGTTTCTTCTATGGCCTGTATTAAATGTTCTACTTCTGCAACGTGATTTTTGCTAGGGTTTTTTCTTAAGCCCGGTGGAATGTTTATGATTACTGTATCACTTCCTGCTAAAAATTGAACATATGGCCCTGTAATTCCCGAAGGATTTAAAGTAATTACATACGGCTGAATGTGATACTGTTTTAAGGAGGCTAACTTCGCTTTAGAGGTTGTAGAGCCTTTTATTATAAACCCATTTTCGACTAATAATTTAGCCAAAGGTAAGCCTAACCAACCGCAACCGATAATGCTAATCTGTGTGTTCAAAATCTCTAGATTATTGTTGGGTTCAAAAATACAAACTTTAACGTTATTGGGTTTGAATTTGGTTAACTCATTAATTTTCAGTATTATTAAGAGGAACTCTAAATACATCTGTTATGGGAATAAAAAGTTTTCAAGGCGCTAGAAAGCAGCAAAACACAATTACAGAAGCCGTTGCACTAAAGGTTAAAGATTATATGTCTACCAAACTTGTTACGTTTACTCCTGATCAATCTGTACAAGAAGTTGTAGAGTGTTTAATACGCCATAAAATTTCTGGTGGTCCTGTTGTTAATAGTAACAACGAATTGGTAGGTATTATTTCTGAAGGTGATTGTCTTAAGCAGTTGAGCGAAAGCAGGTATTACAATATGCCTTTAGAGCATGATAATGTTGAAAAACGAATGGCTAGGAATGTAGAAATCATTGATGGTAACTTAGATATATTTGATGCCGCAAATAAATTTTTACAGTCTAAAAGGCGTCGTTTTCCTATAGTAGAAAATGGGAAGCTTATAGGACTTATCAGTCAAAAAGATATTCTTAAAGCGGCACTTCAGTTAAAAGGTGAGAATTGGAATAGCGCTACAAAAGGAGGCTCATAGCTGATGCGAACAAGTTGCGACTTGTTTGTAAATGCGCTCATGTGTCGCGACTTCAATCTGCTTAATCATCACGTTTTACTAAAGCATAATAATCGCCCTCTAAAGGGAGATAGCCTTGGTCGTAAACAAAATAATAAATAGTGCCAGCTTTGGTGGTATAGATGTTTGTAAAATAATTAAAATCGAAGCCTTTTTCCACAAGTTTAGCTCTAGAACATTTCATCTTCTTATTAGGATTTAAGGCTTCTAATATTCTATAATTTTTTCTTAAACGATTATTGGTGTTTCTAATGAGATTCTTAGAGTCTTTATTTAAGCGGTTATTCTGCGCATTTCGGCAACCATCACTACAGTATTTTTTATCAATTCTTCCAATGATTATATCACCACATTCTGGACATTTTTTACGCATAGTTTTTTAATTATCTTCTAACAAGATACTAAATATTTTTATAAACCTCTAGCAATGATTACGGTATTGGTGTTGTTGACTTTTTTGTAAACACTTACTTTAAAGACCTTTGTTTTGAGATAATTGATTAACGTATCAATTTTATCTTGGTTAGAGTCTTGTACTGAAGCATTAAAAATAATGGTGCCTTTTGTAGCTTTTAAGTTGAGTACATTATCCCAAAAGGTAGTGCTTAGAAACGGATCTGGAACTAGAAGGTCAATAAAGAGGTCTACAATAATTAAATCGAAAGTTGTTGTGGTTGTTTTCACAAAATCAAAAGCATCATTACAATGGATTTTTAGCTGTCGGTCCTCCATGATTCCAAATTCAGATTTGGCAATATCTATAATTACCGGGTCTAATTCTACAGCATCTATAGCACCAGTATAGTTAAAATCGGTTCTTAGGGTTTTGATAACGCTTCCGCCGCCCATGCCTAAAATTAAAATTGAATTGGTTTTATGGAGTTTAACTTTGTCTAAGCCAAATTTTAAAACACGTTGCAAAGCGCCGTAACTGTAATTTGCATTTTCTGAGTTGAGGTGTTTTTTACCGTTAAGCCAAGTAATTTCTAGCTTTCCGCTATACTTAGAATTTACGGTTTTAGTAACTGAATATATGCAATCCAATAATTGTTTCATAGAAGACTAAAGGTAGTCTTATTTTTTAGATTGTATTTTGAAGTTAATAGTTAAAGTGACTTATACCTATTCAATAGTTCTTCGGGCTCTGACGTAATTGTAAACGGCACCACTGTATAGATTAATACTATCTAAATACGTGGAGCTAATCCAAAAGAAAAGATAATGTCTTGGATTGCCTTCAAAATTTATAGGCAGTGTTTACTTAATCAGTTCGTTACAATTGATTCATTTCTTTATTTTTAAAAATAAAGAGTTAACTTTTATTAAATGATGGCTTAACATCTTATGGCTAGATATTATTTATTTTTGAACTGTAGATGATTGTAAGGCACATCTTCACATTGAGTTGGTACGGAGCAACAAGCCTTACAATCCATGAGAAACTTAGCATCCTGTCCTTGGGTGCTTTTTTCGTATATATAAATTATTAATCTAATTCGTTCTGTAGACTATAAAACTTAATGTTATAAGAAAAGAGCAACCCTATAGATTGCTCTTTATCTTTATAAACCAATTGCTTAATTTAAAAGGGGGCTATTTATTCTACTGTTAAGGTATATTGAGGAGTAGGATTTAGTGGGCAGAAATACACATATTCTCCTTTAGTAAGTGTTGTAACTTTACTAGTTTCTTTGGTGTTGTTTTCTACTGCTTTTGTAACATAAGCCGTGCTGATATGGTTTTCTGGTTGAGATGCATCTTTACCTTTAGGTACTAAGACAAAACCAACCTGATGCCCTACATTTTTGTTCGCAATCTCAAAAATATACGCGCCTTCTTTTAAGCTTAACGATTTTTGAGTAAACTCTCCTGCGGTTTGTTCTAAAGAGACTGTTGTTGCCTTAGTTTTCATTGAATCTTGAGCATTTCCGGTTAATGTAAACGTTAATGCGATGACGATAATTGTGATGATTTTTTTCATTATTAGTATTTTTTTTATTAATTATTATAGTTTAAATCGTTTCTAATTCTAATGGTTGTGCCACTGGAAAATCTACAGGAACCTGAGTTGTGCTGTGTACATAATTAGAGATGGTTTTATCTCCTACTAGCGCAATAGTGTCAATTAAGTTTCCTTTAGTATAACCAGCATTAAAAAAGTTTTCTAAGACTGCTTCATCTGTTTTACCTCTGTTCTCAGTAATGTTTTTAGCCAATTTTGCCAAAGCATTAAGTTTGTCGTTAATGGTAGAATAGCCCGCTCTTAACTCTAAGATTTGCGCATCTGTAAAGCCATTCATTTTTCCTATTGCGGTGTGTGCCGATAGGCAATAGATGCAATCGTTAACCTGACTTACGGCAAGATTTACAACTTCTTTTTCTTTAGCTGATAAAGATGTTTTTGCATTAGCAAAGTTTAGGTAGTTTTCTAAAGCGGTATCGCTATGGGCGTAAGTAGCATACAAATTAGGTACAAAACCTAAAGCTTTATTAAGGTTTTCAAAAATAGCCTGATTATTAGCACTTACGTCTTCTTTTGTGGGTACATTAAATGTGTTCATGTTTTAATTTTTTATTCTGAAATGAGTTCAGAGTTATTATTATTTTGTTGGTACAAAGTTCTTTGTTTAAGCAAGCTTAAAACATAGTCGTTGTTCCTTTTAGGTTGTCAATTTTTCCCTTGATTCTAGTTGTAGCCTATAAAAGGTTTTTCAGCATCACAATAATAATCGTGAATGTGCTTTTGTTCACAATGTGTTTCTGTACTAATTGTGTTTGTAACTTTTATAGGTCTACTTGTAAATATCTCTATGAGATTGAATATGGATTTGTTTTTAAATGTCATCTTTAATTGTTTTAATATTACAATGCAAAGATGCGTTGGAAGCAGCTGTTATAAAATGAGTAATTTGCCCTTTGGCGTGTCAATTTTTCCCTAGTTGGGTGTGTTTAGGCGTTTTTTGTAATCTGAAGGTGATAAAGTCGTGTGTTTTTTAAACAAACGACTGAGGTGAGATGCATCTTCAAATCCAATATCGTAGGCAATTTCTTTTGCTGTTTTATCGGTATAACTTAATAAGCGTTGTGCTTCTAAAACAATACGTTGATGGATAATTTGTAATGGACTTCTATTAAGCTTAGCAAAGTTATTAGATAAGGTTTTTGGTGATTTAAATAATTTTTCGGCATAGAAAGCGACACTGTGTTCGGTTTTAAAATGTTGTTCTACTAAAAAATTAAATTCACGAAGTAAGTCGACTTTAGAACTTTTAGGGGTTTCAACAATACCTTCTTTTGCTTTTAGTAATCGTGTGCTTTTTATAATGAATCTAGCCATCAACATTCTAAGCATTTCAGCCTGAATATTGTCTTTGGTTTCTAATTCATCTATAAAAACGTCATGTAGTGTGTTAAATTTTTTCTGTTCGCTAGCATCTAAATGAATACTAGGAATATTGGTGTTTCCAAAAAATAGCATACCAACGCAGCTGACTTCTTGGTCGTGATCTTTAATACAGTAAAACTCTTGATTAAATTGGTAAACAATAATATCGCCACCATTAATGTATTGTAGGTATTGAATAGGTGTTAGCGCTAAAATACTGTGTGGTTGAACTGTAAATGGAACACTGTCAATAATAAGATCTACAGCTTCTGATTTTGCCCAAATAAAGGTATAATACGTATTTTGTTTTGCTTCTTTAAAGGGAAGCAAATCATTTTCATTTCCAATATTGAAAATAGCATTTGTAGAAAATTCTTTAAATGTGTGTACCATAATAAGCTCTATGTCTTGTTAGTGGGTTAAAAATTACATAAAAGGATAAATAACTTAAAAATTTATAAGTAGGCTTAGTTTCTAATTTTAAAAGTTTTGGAATTTGTTCTAATACAGCTTTTAAAAACGTATGAACTATATGTTGGTATGATTTTTAATGTACGTTGACCGTTTATGTATAAGAATACTTGCGGGTTTGTCTGCGAGGATTTTCCGAAGGAAAATCAGACTTTACAAACACGCAACGACCTTTGATTAAGCACTTAGCCGCAATTATTTTTATACGGTGTTGTGCAACGTTTTTATCAGTTTGAAATTCCAACTCTTGCAAATAATTCACGCATTTCAACTAATTCAAATTCGTTTTTGAAATTTCCTAAAATTCGTTTTTTTCCGTTATCTAATTCCAATGAGAATCTTTTTCTGCCAAATACAGGTTTTTCATTCAGTCGTTTAATTTCTCCGACTTTAATTTTCTCCGCTGTGGAATTTTTAAAAAGAAAGAAATAGAGGGCAATTAGGGAAACAATTCCTATCGCAATCCAGAAATATTCTATTATTCCATATTCCGTTTTATTCTGTCCAATTAATCGAATTAGAGCGTTTGCTAAATTCAATATCATTAAAATCTTTAATATTAGATATTGATTCTTAAGTCCATCTTTAATTTCAATTGTATTTTCTGAATCGTTATATTTTATTTTCATTGTATTTCGTTTTTCTTAAATGTTGCACAACATGGTTTATCATTACTATTAAAGGTCTAATTTAGTTAAAAATCAGTTTATAGTGTTTTGTTATTACAGAATATAAAATCGAATTATTTAGTAAAATAAGCATATTAAACGGTTTTAAATACTTACAAACAATTACAAACGTATGTAAGTATGTAAATACCGATTATGATTTGCGAACTGTCACATCTTTGCAATGTCGAAACATAAGAACTCGATAGTATTAACTGTTTAACCATTAAAATTTAGAAATTATGAACACACTTAAAAACAAAGTACAGTTGATTGGTAACTTAGGACAAGACCCAGAAATCACCAATTTTGAATCCGGAAAAATCTTAGCAAAATTTTCTATCGCAACGAACGATAGTTATAAAAATGCACAAGGTGAGAAAATTACAGACACACAATGGCACAATGTGGTAGCCTGGGGAAAAACAGCTCAAGTGATTGAGAAGTATATTACAAAAGGTAAAGAAGTTGCTATTGAAGGTAAATTAACTTCTAGATCCTGGGAAGATAAAGATGGTATAAAACGTTACACTACCGAAGTGGTTTGTAGTGAGCTTTTAATGCTTGGAAATAAATAAAAATAAAAGCGTAGAGGCTCAATTTTTATGAATGTAAATGGCATCAGTTGCTTTTGGTTATACCCAAAATGTGCT
The DNA here is from genome assembly GCF_013403955.1 of Winogradskyella vidalii. Classification (GTDB taxonomy): domain Bacteria; phylum Bacteroidota; class Bacteroidia; order Flavobacteriales; family Flavobacteriaceae; genus Winogradskyella; species Winogradskyella vidalii. Next base: position 27,557 of record NZ_JABFDG010000001.1, read on the forward strand.
GATGCTTTATTTTAATATGTTATTATTTATTGAGCGGAAACGTTAATCCAAAAGCGAATGCACCAACAAATTGTTTAACTGAAGGTTGAAAGTAATATGTAAAACCTAAGTCAACATTATGGTCTTTTCCTAATTCAAGACCAAATGCAAAGGGAATATGATAAATTACACCACTTTTATCGAAAGAATGATAACCTGTTAATGTTTCAAATTTACCAATAGAAGTTCCTATACCTGTTTCAATAAATGGTGCTACCCAGGGGATTGGAGCGCGTAGCCTTGCTTTTCCACCGAGCAAAAAGGCTTTTGATTCTGCTTTTTCGTAAGTAGGATTATTATTCAAATCTTTACCGTTAGAGTTTGTTATGATAAAACCTGCATAAGGTCTCAGCTCAAACCAAGAGGTGATTTTTAAAACCAACTCTCCTTGTGCATAAAAGCCATCATCCGCAATGTCGTCGAAGCTATCGTAGGGGACACTAATACCGTAACCTATTTGAGCACTTATTGATTTCTCTTTTATAAATTGAGCATCAGCAAAATTTGAAGTCAGTACTATTGTTAAAAATACCAGCATCTTTTTCATACTACTTTATATTCTGCAAATAAGGTTAGTTGCATGATTAAGCATCTAATTTAGTAAATAAAAACGTTTTATTGTTGTGGTAAGTAGCTGAGAGGTAAAATAAATTGTTAGGCTTGCACAAATAAAAAAAAACAGCAACCAATTGGCTGCTGTTTTATTTATTTAGAATAATGGTAAAAAGGTTAATGTATATGATAGATTAAGCCACTTTTTTAAGCAAATCAAAACAAGGACATTTTTTACAACGCTTGTTTTCTGTTTTCTTATACTTTTTGCAACATTTAGATTTTACTTTCCCAAGTGATTCTACACCAGAAGCTTCAAGGACCTTAATACGCTTTTTCTTTAATTTTTTATTTTTCTTCTTTTTGCCCATCTTTAGTTTTCTTAAAAAGAAAATCTTTAAGTATTGAGACAAAAATAGTTATTTAAATTTAATCTAAATAAACTTTAACATTTAGCTACTCAGGTGTTTCCGCAGCTGAGTCTACGGTTAGTTGTTGTATATCTCTATCAAATAAATACAATCCGCCTTTATCATCGCCAATCATTTTTACTTTATCTAAGATGGTTCTTGCTACAGCTTCTTCTTCTATTTGTTCGGCAACATACCATTGTAAGAAATTGTGTGTTGCATAATCTTTTTCCTGTAAAGAAATATGAACTAATTCGTTAATACTTTCAGATACAAAAATTTCATGCTCTAAAAGCTTTTCAAACATTTCTTTATACGTTTTATGTTTTAAATTTGGCGCATCTAGTTCAGAGATATGGGCTTCTCCACCACGTTCATTAATAAACTTTACTAGTTTTAACATGTGTTCGCGCTCTTCGTCAGATTGGGAGTACATAAAACTAGATATACCTTCTAGTCCCTTGACTTCTGCCCAAATGGCCATAGCCAAATATATTTGTGAAGATTCAGCTTCAATTCTAACTTGTTTATTTAGTGCGTTTTCTATAGATTTTGATAGCATATTTTTAGTGTTTTATACAAATATAGGGATAGTTAAATCAGATATAAAGTTTTTGCTTAATTGAGAATGACTCTAAAAGAAAATGTCTTGTGCTAACCGAAACGTATTAGCATGTGCTTCTATGATTGTTTTTATCTCTGGTGAATAGCCACCACCCATACTACACATTACCGGAATTTGATTGCGCTTACATTGTTCTAATACAAATTGGTCTCTAGCTTTACAGCCTTTAATAGATAAGCCTAATTTACCTAGTTTATCTGAAGCAATAACATCTACACCACATTGATAAAAAATAAAATCTGGTTGCTGTTCTTCTATTAATTTAGGAAGGGTTGCTTTTAATATTTTTAGGTAGGCCATGTCATCGGTGGTATCTTTTAGCGCAATATCTAAATTACTCGTCTCTTTCTCAAAAGGATAATTACTTTGTCCGTGCATGGAAAAGGTAAATACCGAGTCGTCATTCTTAAAAATTTCTGCTGTGCCATTACCTTGGTGTACATCTAAATCTACAATCAGAATTTTTTTAGCTAAGCCTTTACCTTGAAGATATCGCGCAGCAATCGCTTGGTCGTGTAGCATACAAAATCCTTCACCACGATTTGAAAATGCATGATGCGTACCTCCAGCAATATTCATGGCAATACCATGTTGTAAGGCAAATTCACTGGCTTTAATAGTGCCATCAGCAATCATGACTTCGCGTGCAATTAAGGTTTCACTAAGCGGAAAACCAATTTTTCGTGCGGCACGTTGGTTTAAGGTTAGATTCACCAAATCATAATAATACTCAGGGGTGTGTACCGCGAGAATATATTTATCATTGGGTTTTTCGGGTTCAAAAAAATTAGTGCTGTTACAAGTTCCTTCGTATAATAATTGCTGCGGTAACAACTCATATTTTTCCATGGGAAACCGATGTCCTTTAGGTAAATTGTGATTGTATATGGGATGTAAGGCGATTTTAAGCATTTATACGAAACGAATTTTATAATTATTTGTAGAATAAGTGCATCCTATTTTCTTTACTTATGTAACTTCAACTGAATCCGTTTTCGAGACACATCAACTTCTAAAACCTTAACAATAATCTGCTGGTGCAAATGCACGTGTTCATTTACATCTTTTACAAAACTGTCGCTAAGATTTGACACATGAATTAAACCACTTTCCTTAATACCCACATCTACAAAGCATCCAAAATTGGTGATATTGTTAACGATGCCTGGCAATAATTGCCCTTCATGTAAATCCGTTATGGATTTTATATTTTGGTTGAAGGTGAACACCTTAGCTGTTTCTCTAATATCTAAACCTGGTTTTTCGAGTTCTTTTATAATATCTTTAAGGGTTAATAGACCCACACCTTCAGACACATATTTTTTTAAATCTATGTTTTGAAGTGTAGTTTTGTTTCCGATTAAGTCCTGAAGCGAAACACCTTCATCTTTAGCCATTTTTTTTATTATAGCATAGCGTTCTGGATGTACAGCCGAATCATCTAAAGGATTTTTAGCCCCTTTTATTCTTAAGAAAGCAGCACTTTGTTCAAACGCTTTTCCGCCTAAACGCGGCACTTTCATGATGTCTTTTCTAGATTTGAAGACCCCATTTTCGGTTCTATAGTTGAAAATGTTTTCAGCTAATTTTGGACCGATTCCAGAGACATAACTCAATAGGGGTTTACTTGCCGAATTAATATTAACGCCAACCGCATTCACACAATTTTCAACAACCGTATCGAGTTGTTTTTGAAGTTTAGCCTGGTCCACATCATGTTGGTATTGGCCCACACCAATAGACTGCGCATCAATCTTTACCAATTCGGCTAAAGGGTCTTGTAAACGTCGTCCAATAGAAACTGACCCTCTAACGGTTACATCATAATTTGGGAATTCTTCTCGTGCAATTTTGGATGCTGAATAGATACTCGCGCCAGCTTCACTTACCACAAATACTTGAATCTCATTTTTAAACTGAATTTTACGAATTAAAGCTTCGGTTTCTCTTGAAGCGGTACCGTTTCCAATAGCAATGGCTTCAATTTTATAAGCTTCAGCTAAAGAGGAAATCTTTTTTATAGCACCAATACTATCATTTTTGGGGGCGTGCGGATAAATAGTTTCGTTGTGCTTTAAGTTGCCTTGCGCATCTAAACAAACAATTTTACAACCGGTTCTAAATCCTGGGTCAATGGCTAAAACACGTTTTTCGCCAATAGGGGAACCTAACAATAATTGTTTCAGGTTTTTTGCAAAAACAGTGATGGCAGATTCATCGGCTTTGTCTTTAGCCTTACTTAAAGCTTCGTTGCTTAATGATGGAAATAATAAACGCTTATAAGCATCTGAAATCGCCAATTCAACCTGGTCTGCACAAGCATTCTGACTTCGGATTATTCTATTATCCATAAGTTCTAAGGCTCTAATATCATCGATTTCAATCTTCACACGAATAAAACCTTCATTTTCGGCTCTTAAAATTGCTAATAGGCGATGTGATGGAATTCGGCTTAAACTTTCGGACCAATCAAAATAATCTCTAAACTTCTGAGCTTTTTCGTCGTCCTTTTTAGATTTTATAACTTTAGTCGAAATCTGGGCATGTCGTTCCAATTGATTTCTTAAAAGGTTTCTAATATCTGCACGTTCATTAATCCATTCGGCAATAATATGTCTGGCGCCTTCCAAAGCTTCTTCAGCAGATGTAATATCGCCTTTAACATATTTATAAGCTATAGATTCTATGTCATTTGCCTTTTGGCTCATGATGATTTTTGCCAAGGGTTCTAAACCGTTTTTGCGAGCCGTTTCTGCTTTGGTTTTTCGTTTTTTCTTGTAAGGCAGATAAAGGTCTTCAAGTGTTGTTAAATCTTGAGTGTTTTCAACTTTTTGGGTTAAGTCTTCCGTTAAAACACCTTGTTCTTCCAGTGCTTTTAAAATGGCTTTTTTCCGTTTTTCTAAAGCTTCAAATTGTTCTTTAAATTTTACAATCTCCCCAATTTGTACTTCGTCTAAATTTCCTGTAGCTTCTTTTCTGTAGCGTGAAATAAATGGTATAGTACAGTCCTCATTGAGGAGTTGAATGGTGCTTTTAATATTTTTTTCTGCTAGTTGTGTATGTTGGGTAATATATGTTATCATCATAAAAAAAGACCTTATACATTTTTTAAGTATAAGGCCTGTAAGATATTTAACTCGACATTAATTGCCGAATAATTTTAGCTAAAATTATCCATTAGTGTTAGCTTCTTCTTTAGCTTCATTAATCATGGTTTCGTTAGGTACAATAGCAATATTTACACGTCTATTTTTAGAACGCCCTTCTGCTGTAGTATTATCGTACATTGGTTGCTCTTCACCATACCAATGTGTGGTAAATCGGCCATTACTTAAACCTTTTCCCATTAGATAATTGGTAACAGCTTCAGCTCTGTTTTTAGATAAGGTCATGTTGTAAGCATCGTTACCAGAACTGTCTGTATGACCAACAACTAAAATGTTTGTATCTGGATATTCATTAAAAACATTAGCCAATCTATTTAATGTTTCTTGTGACTTAGAATTGATATTATATTTTTCTGTATCAAAATAAACACCACTTTGCTCGTCAAAGGTTAGGACGATGCCATCTTCAACACGCTCAACGGTTGCACCAGGAATTTCATTTTCAATTTCTTGGGCTTGTTTGTCCATTTTGTTACCGATTAATACACCAGCGCCACCGCCTACAACGCCGCCAATAACAGCACCTAGTTCACTGTTGTTGCCATCGCCTACGTTATTTCCGATGATAGCTCCTAATATGGCGCCACCAGTAGCACCAATAGCGCCACCTTTTTGTTTATTGTTTGCATTGTCTATAGCCTTACAACTCGTCATCAATACTAAAAGTAGAGATAAGGTAATGGCTAAATTCGATTTATAATTTAATAATTTCATAGTTTTAAAATTTTGTAAAGTTCATAGTTATGGTGATGGGTTTTCCATCTAAAGTCACTATCTGTTGCCACTGCATCGCAGTGTCAGAAAGTGAGGTGAGTTCTAATCTGAATCCAGAATTGGTTTCAGATTTACCTTTTTTGTCGGTAGGTTTTAAAAGAAAATTATATAAGCCTGTGTCTTCATCTATTTCATCTATTGTAAACGAAAAATAGCGTTGGTCTGTAGTACAATTTAAGCCTGAAAGTGTATAAACACCTGTATTGTTATTCGGAATAAATTGCCAGGTGCTGTTTTCAAAACAAGCTTTTTCGGCATCGTTGAGTAATGTGATTTTTAAGTCACCAATCGCTGATGATTCAACAGTGGTTAATGTCCAATCACCTTTTATTACTTTTTTAGATTGTCTTACTGTTTTTGAGGCTCCACAAGCTAAAAAGCAAAAGGTTAATGCTATTAATGCTAATTTTTTCATAGTCTTTTAAGTAATGATTCGGTATCAAAATTACTTAAAGGCTAGGTGGGTGATTACTTGTAAAGAAAAAAATATTGATGCAATTGGTAAAACGAGGCTTAGAATTTCAAGAGCTTATATTCGCTTTCTTTGAGATTAAAGTATCCAAAGTAGAGTTCGTCATTATAGTAGAAAACATCTTCTGCAGTAAGGTAGGGCTTGTCTTTTTTATAATCTGTTATCTTATCAAAACTATTTTTTTCGATGTCTCCTTTAACGTGTTTAAAATTTGAATCTAGTATGGTGTTGAAAAATGTAGACTTCGTAGTGGTGTAAGTCCTATAGCTATTATAGGTGTGATTGAAGGATATAAAACCATCTGAAGTCATTGTAGGTGAGCTAACAACAGGAGAAAATCCACTGGTATTAATTTCTTGGTAGCCTCCTAAAGTTATATAGAATAATTCATTGGCGTGCTGAACATTAATACCAAGATTTCCTGCTGAAATTTTTCTCAAGTATTTAGACGTTTGTTCAAATTTTCGGGTATTTACAAAGGGTATTGCTGTGGTCCCTTCTTGAATGATTTCTGAATTTTTAAAATTAATAGTCATGTCTCTATTCACATAAAAGTCGTTGATAAGGTTGCCCTCAAAGTCTTTAATTTCAAAAGCCATTTCATATTTTGAACTCGCTATCTGATAGATGTTATTTTGAAAAATATAGGAGTTGAATTTCTTAAAATCTTCCTCTATTCTTGGTTTTGGATACGGGTATGTTTTCACTTTTAAATCTAATTCGTCTAAATCTATAGTGTAAAAAATAGTAGCCTCTTTATTATTATCGAAAGTGAGATAGATGGTTTCCTTATTTTGATAGAGTTTATTGGCGTTAGATGCGCGCTCAATAGAACTCGGTATTCTAGGGTCAATCTTAGTAACATTAGGAGATTCATAGCCATTTAAAATAAAGGCTCCTATGGAAAATTTACTGCTAATCAGTGAGGTGTCTTCACTGATTTCTTCTAAAAGAAAAGTCTTAATATGATTAAATGTATTATTTGAGCTTAGTTGTCTTAAAGTTAATTTAGACTTATTGTCTCCGCTTATAACATATAATTCGTTGTTGTAGTTTACAGCATCTAAAAAGACTTCTTTTTTATTCAGGTCTAAATCTATTTCCGTGGTATGGCTTGTTTTAGAATTGAAGTCTAAATGTAGAATAGCAAATTTGTTATGATTATTGTTTGTAAAAAGCACTTTGTAGATATTGCCATTAATACTATATCCAAGAACTTTGTTATACTTTGATTTAATATTTGAAGCTTCAAATTTATGAACTTCTTCAAAATCAGAATTAAACAGATAGGCTAAGATAGTTTTGCGCTCTATAATTACAAGCGCCAAGTCGTTTGTCTTTGCGTTAGTTAAAGTATAGGAGTCTTTATTGATGCGCCTTGATAAATCTTCGTTTTTAAAGGACAATACAAGTTCTTGACTTTGTATGCTATAAGACAGCATAAAGACAAGAACAAGTATATATCTTTTTATCATTTTAGCTAATTTGAAGTCCGTTAATTACACTGTCTTTACCTGTGCTGAGCGCAGTCGAAGTATCTGGATTTACAAACACCAAATTACCACCTTCGCCTTCAGTCATTAAAATCATCCCTTGACTTTCTACACCTCTTAATTTTCGTGGTGCTAGGTTGACTAAAACAGTCACGCGTTTTCCAATCACTTCTTCAGGCTTAAAGCTTTCTGCAATACCAGAAACAATAGTTCTGGTGTCTATACCTGTATCGACTTTTAAGACTAAAAGTTTTTTGGTTTTAGGCATTTTTTCTGCTTCGAGAATGGTACCAACGCGTAAATCTAATTTGGTGAAATCTTCAAAAGCAATTTCGTCTTTTTGAGGCTCAATGGCTTTATTTGCGGCTTCATTGGCTTTCTTACTCGCGATTAATTTCTCTAACTGTGCTTCAATTTGAGCATCTTCAATTTTAGAGAATAACAATTCACCTTTACCAATTTTGTGGTTGGCAGGTAGCAGTACCGCTTTAGAGCTGATATCATCCCAAGTGGATTCCGCATCAAGTGCGGAATGACAAAGGATTGATTTTAGTTTATTAGACGTAAACGGTAAAAACGGTTCAGATAACACGGCTAAAGCTGAAGCGATTTGTAAAGCTACAAACATCACCGTTTTGGTACGTGCTTCATCAGTTTTTACAGTTTTCCATGGTTCTTCGTCCGCTAAATATTTGTTTCCTAGTCGTGCTAAGTTCATTAATTCTTGGCTGGCCTCTCTAAAACGGTAGCGTTCAATAGAACTTGAAATAACAGCAGGATAAGCTTTTAAAGCTGCTAGAGTTTCTTCGTCAATAGCACTATATTCTGAAGGTTCTGGAATAACACCATCATAATATTTATTAGTTAAAACCACCACACGATTGATAAAGTTTCCGAAAATAGCTACCAATTCGTTGTTGTTTCTGGCCTGAAAATCTTTCCAAGTAAAGTCGTTATCCTTAGTTTCTGGTGCATTTGCGGTTAAAGCATAACGCAAAACATCTTGTTGATTTGGGAAATCGATTAAATAATCTGGTAACCAAACGGCCCAGTTTTTAGAGGTCGATAATTTCTGGCCTTCTAAATTTAAAAACTCGTTTGCTGGTACATTTTCTGGTAAAATATAAGAGCCTTCAGCCTTTAGCATCGTTGGAAAAATAATACAGTGAAATACAATATTGTCTTTTCCTATAAAGTGAACCAGTTTGGTGTCGTCGTTTTTCCAGTAATCTTCCCAGTTTTTACCTTCGCGTGCGGCCCACTCTTTGGTAGAAGAAATATAACCGATTGGTGCATCAAACCAAACGTAAAGCACTTTGCCTTCGCCACCTTTTACAGGTACCGGAATTCCCCAATCTAAATCTCTGGTTACCGCCCGTGGACGTAAACCATCATCTATCCAGGATTTTACCTGACCGTAAACATTAGGCTTCCAGTCTTTTTTATGGCCTTTTAAAATCCATTCACGTAAAAATTCTTCGTGTTTGTTTAAAGGTAAAAACCAGTGTTTGGTTTCTTTTAGAGTAGGAACATTTCCTGTTATTGCCGATTTCGGATTAATTAAATCCGTGGCATTTAAACTCGATCCACAGCTTTCACATTGATCGCCATAAGCTTCTTCATTACCACATTTAGGGCAAGTTCCGGTTACAAAACGGTCTGCTAAAAACTGATTCGCTTCAGCATCGTATAATTGTTCGGTAACTTCCTCTACAAATTCGTTTTTGTCGTATAGGGTTTTAAAAAATTCTTGAGCGGTATCGTGATGAACTTTCGCAGTGGTACGCGAGTAATTGTCTAGTGAAATTCCAAATTCTTCAAAAGACTGTTTGATGTTGGCGTGGTATTTATCTACAATATCTTGTGGTGTTACGCCTTCTTTTTTAGCCTTTATTGTAATCGGTACACCATGCTCATCACTTCCACAAATAAAAGCGACATCGTTTCCTGTAAGTCTTAAATAACGTGCGTAAATATCTGCAGGGACATAAACGCCTGCTAAATGTCCGATATGAATTGGGCCATTTGTATAAGGTAAAGCTGCGGTTATGGTATATCTTTTTGGCATAGTACTACTTTTAGTAAGTTGCAAAAGTAAACATTTTGTAGTGTGAATTATAATGAAAAGTGCAAACGATTCATCGAAAAAATAATGTAAATGTTTTGTTAAAATCTTAAATAGACTACATTTAGTGCCTAACATAAAAATAATAAAAATGAAAAATTTAAAATTACTTGTATTATTAGTATCAATTAGCTTAGTTTCATTCTCTTGTGATAGTGATGATGACAGTGGTAATGGTGGGAGTTCTGCTGACAGCAAATTAATTTTTGGAGATACGGAATACCAATTAAAAGCAGGAACAATAGAAAATTACGGAGATTATTATGTTGATGGGGTTTTTAATTTTGATATCGCTTTATTAAGTTCTGAAATTTCAATAGTAGATGGATACACAGAACCAACAGATGCTGTTTATTCAGGTGTTTATTTTGAGTTGTTTACTTTAAGTGAAGATGATATTGCTGAAGGTGTATATACGTTTGGAGGTACTGGTGGTGAAGGAACCTTTAATGATGCAGAAGTATTCATCGATTATAGTTTGGATGGTGAATCTGATTATTACTCTGTAGACTCAGGAACTTTTACAGTTTTAGATGATGGTACAACCTACGAGTTAGAATTTGAAGGAACGGTTTCTGATGGTACTGCTTTTTCAGGATATTACAAAGGATCTCTAGAAGCAATGGATTATTCGTCTGAATTAGATCGTTCAGCGACACCTAGTTTAAGAAAAACGAGAACATTATTTAATAAATAATATTTTATAATTTATTCATAAAAAAAAGAGATGGTCAATTGGCCATCTCTTTTTTTTGTGAATAAATTTAGTGTTGTAAAATGTTTGAGTACTTTTTAGAAGTGTTATTCGTTAGTTTAATTGTTAAGCTTCAATTTTTACTTTTTATATTTACAAAAATTCTTATATGACCTTGAAAAAGCACGCTCTATATCTAATTCTAACGCTCATTATGATTGTAAATACAGGCATTAAGGCTCAAAACAACACGGATAATTCATCAAACTTAATACAGCCTCCATATTTAAAAGCTGGTGATACGGTTGCCATTGTAGCACCTTCAGGAATTTTAAAAAGTAGAGAAGGAGAAGTCCAGCAAGCTGTAGCACTTATAAAAGATTGGGGTTTGCATGCGATTGTAGGTAAAAATGTTTTTAACCAAGGGAATCATTTTGCAGGAACGGATGACGAGCGTTGTGAAGACTTACAAAATGCTATGGACGACCCAAGTATTAGTGCTATTTGGTGTGCAAGAGGGGGATACGGAACCGTTAGGATTTTAGATAAATTGAATTATACCAAATTTAAGAAAAAACCAAAATGGATTATTGGTTATAGTGATATTACAGCCTTACATAATCAGGTTCATAATGAAGGGTTTCAGTCCTTGCACGCCTTAATGTGTGTGAGTTTAACTAAGAATTTAGACGATATAGAAGAGACCGTTTCAACGTTTAAATCGGCTATTTTTGGGCAGCCAAAAGACTATGCGTTAAAAGGGTCTAATTATAATAGAATAGGAGAAACGTCTGGCGAATTGGTAGGTGGAAACCTCACCATATTGCATACTATGTTAGGCTCTAAGGAAAGTATTGATACTGCCGGAAAAATTCTTTTTATTGAAGAGATTGGCGAATATAAATATCATATAGACCGTATGTTACAAAGTATGAAGCGTGCCGGATATTTTGATAATTTAAATGGTCTTGTGGTTGGTGATATGTCTAGAATTCGAAAAAACACGACTCCTTGGGGAACTTCGATTGAGCAGTTAATTTTGGATGCTTTAGAGGATTACGACTTCCCTATAGCGTTTAATGTGCCAGCAGGACATGAAAAAGATAACAGAGCCTTGGTATTAGGACGAACTGTGGATTTGAAGGTTGGTAAAGGCACAGCGACTTTAAAGTTTTCAGAATAATTTTTTCTGTAGCTTAAAAAATATAGTGGCACTAATAAAGTAAAGGACGACATCCATAACATCACTAGTGTAACGTGTATTTAGTTGTGGCATTAACCATTCAAAATATAATGAAAAATAGACGGTCAGTGCTAAAACGACAATGAGAGGTACATATAATGTTTCGTCTTTTTTAATAATTCTAAGCACTGCTAAGCATAAGCTCAAAACGATGGGCATGCACAAAAAATCATTGACATAAAAATTAATCCAATCCGGAAGAGATACATCTAAACGTTGACCTAGGTAGATTGCAGCAGCCAACAATACACTACAAAGGAAAATAGGATGTTTTAAAATCGTCATGCTGCAATTGCTGAAAACACCCAAGCAATAAACATACCTATGGCAATAAATCCCATCCAAATAGAGTGAAAGACTCTAACAAAAACACGAACGATTAAATAGCGATGGTCTTTGTATTTGTTATAAAACGAAGGTGACGCTTCTTTTTGAATACGTTCGCGCTCACGACGTTCTTTTTCGGCTTTTTTATTGGCGAGTTCTCGTCTTTTCTTATAAGACAAAAGCGTATTGCAATTGGTACAATACTCTTTGTTTGTGTTATAGAGACCACAATTTGGACATTTAATATGACTAGCCATTTCGCATGATTAACTGAATAACAAAGATAGGGTTTATTGCAGGATTTTATGTGCTTAAAACCACGATGCTTTAACTCAGATTGTTCACTATTAATTAAATACCTAACAATTTTGTATCTTGATGCTAGCTGTTAAAGACCATCAAATTTAACCTTGTTACTTTTCTTGATAGTTATTAGCATTGATAGAAGCTTAGTATATGGCACAACACAACGAACTTGGAGAATTAGGAGAGCAACTCGCTGCGGATTATTTAATGCAGAAAGGTTATGAAATTCTAGAACGCAATTACGTATTTCAAAAAGCCGAAATAGATATTATAGCTAAACACAATAATCAAATGATTTGTGTCGAAGTAAAAACTCGAAATTCTGACTTTTTTGGTGACCCACAAGAATTTGTAACCCCTGGTAAAATTAAACTGCTTGTAAAGGCGATGGATGCTTTTATTCTTGAAAATGATATTGATTTAGAAACCCGTTTTGATATCGTTGCGGTTTTGAAAAATAAGACCACAGAGCAAATTACACATTATGAGGATGCTTTTTATTATTTCTAAATTCCCGTGAAAACGGGAATCCTATGAATAACTACGGAATTTTCATGGTATATACTAATGCTTTCAAAAAGTTTGGGACAGATTATGTCTAAACTTTAATGATCTAGGTTTTTCTTTATGAGATTCCTGCGTTCGCAGGAATGTTACCTATAAAACCCCATCTCATCAATGAGTTCCCAGACATGTTCTGGTATCATGGGTCTTACATTTTTTCTAGCCTTAATTTCATCGCGTATAAACGTAGAGGAAAGTTCCATAATAGGTGCTTCTACTTTAGTGATTTTAGGATGCTTCTCAAATTGTGCGTCCACTTTTCCCTTAGATAATCTTGGGTAGACATAGATGTCGTGATTTTCTAGGATAAGCGCACTGTTTTTCCATTTGTGAAAACTTTTCAAATTGTCTTCACCCATAATTAGGGAAAACTCATGTGTTGGATGTTTTTCAATAAGATAAGTTAAGGTGTCTATCGTATAGTTAGGTTGTTTTAAACCAAATTCAATATCACTTGGTCGTAACTTATCATAATCCTTTGTTGCTAAATGCACCATGTCTAGACGATGGTAATTGTCTAGCAAACTACTTTTCTTTTTAAAAGGGCTCAACGGGGTCACTACAAACCAGATTTGGTCTAAATCGCTATGTTCTGCTAAATGATTAGCAATAGTTAAATGCCCCACGTGAATGGGATTAAATGTGCCGAAATAAAGACCGATTTTCATAATTTGTTATCTAAAATAGCTTTTTTGAAGTGTTTTCGTAATGCTGTTAGGCGTTTGTATTAGAAAGGGGGCTAATTTACAACATTAATAGGGTTGCCTTCTAAATACGACTTTAAATTTTTAACGGTTGTTTGCATCATTCTATGTCTTGAAGCTTTTGGCGCCCAAGCGATATGTGGTGTAATAATGCAGTTTTTAGCACCTAACAATGGGTTGTCGGCCTCTATAGGTTCTGTTGAAACAACATCTACAGCGGCACCTGCAACTTTTTCTGAATTTAGTGCCGATTTTAAATCTTCTTCAATAATTAATCCGCCTCGTGCCGTGTTGATGAGCATAACGCCATCTTTCATTTTAGCGATGTTAGCTTTATTGATAATGCCTTTTGTGCTTTCGGTTTGCGGACAGTGTAAACTGATAATATCTGAAGATTCAAACAACGCATCTAAGTCAACATATTGGCAAGTTTCAGATTCTAAATCTGGATTTTTACTCCGGTTGTAGGCCAAAATATTTAAACCAAAAGCTTGGGCCATTTGAGCTGTGGCTTGTCCTATTTTTCCAAAACCAATAATGCCTAGGGTTTTTCCGTCTAGTTCTATAAGTGGACTGTTCCAAAAGCAAAAATCTGGTGCTGCGGTCCACTCCCCATCTTTTACGGCATCGGAATGTGCACCTACATGATGACAAAGCTCAAGCAATAAAGCCATCGTGAATTGGGCAACAGCTTGTGTACCATAGGTGGGTACATTAGCAACTGTTATTCCTATTGATTTAGCAGCTTCAAGGTCAATATTATTAAAGCCTGTTGCCAAAACGCCAACATATTTTAAATGCGGCGCTTGATTTAAAACGGATTTTGATAAAGGGGTTTTATTAGTAAAAACAATTTCTGCATCACTGATGTTCTTCAGAATTTCCTTTGAATCAAATTCCGTACGGTCATAAACTTTTAAATCGCCAAATTGACGGATGTCATCCCAACTTAGGTCACCTGGGTTTAAAGTGTACCCATCTAATACCACAATTTTCATGTCGTCATCTTTAAAGTTATAGGTAAATTTAAAAATAAAAATTAGGGGAACAATGCTCAGATTAACCAATTAATGAGGTAGTAGTTGAGCATAACGAATCTGTTACGACTTTGTCCATGTAGAACAATAATCGTAATATATTTTAAAATAGGAAAAAGCGTTATTCGTTTATGAAGTTAGATACCAGTTTATAAGCATTTTCTAAGGCTTTGTCTAAGTCAGAATTAACCACGATCTCATCAAAAAGTGGTGCTGTTGCTAATTCTGCAGGTGCTTTAGAAACACGCATACTTATTTTGTCTTCACTTTCTTCGCCGCGTTCTTTTAAGCGTCTTACCAACTCATTTAAATCGGGTGGTTTTACAAAAATAGCTAAGGTTTGTTCTGGGAATTTTCGTTTAATACGTAAACCGCCAGACACATCAATATCAAAAATAACATGTTTACCTTTAGCCCAAATGCGTTCAATTTCTGTTTTTAAAGTGCCGTAAAAATTATCTCTATAAACCTCTTCCCATTCTAAAAACTCATCGTTTTTAATTCGGTTTTTAAATTCTTGAAGCGATAAATAATAATAGTCTTTTCCGTTGATTTCATTGCCGCGTTTATCACGCGATGTAGCCGAAATTGAAAATTCTAAATTGAGTTCTTGCTGTTTTAATAAATGACGAACTATAGTTGTTTTTCCGGAACCTGATGGTGCTGAAAATACGATGAGTTTACCTTGGACTTCGTTTTTGATTTCTGACACTTTTGAATTATTTTTTTTTACTGAAAACTGTGATTGAGACGGTTGACTAATTTATAGCACATTCAACATTTGTTCTTTAATCTTTTCGAGTTCATCTTTCATCTGAACCACTAATTTTTGCATTGGTGCATAATTAGATTTCGAACCTATAGTATTGATTTCACGACCTATTTCCTGAGATATAAAACCGAGTTTTTTTCCGTTAGAGTCGCCTGATTTTAAGGTCTTAATGAAATAATCTAAGTGATTATCTAGTCTGACTTTTTCTTCAGTAATATCAAATTTTTCGATGTAATAAACCAATTCTTGCTCAAAACGGTTTTCATCTACCTTTTCTTTTAGGTCTGCAATACCTTTTTCTAAACGTGTTCTAACACCGTCAATACGCTCTGGGTCCATGGCAATGACTTCGTCTAACAATTGTTTAAGGGTTGTAATTCTATCTACAAAATCTTGATTTAAAGTTTCACCTTCATCTTTTCTGTAAATAACAATGTTTGTGATGGCTTCATTGATTCCTTCGGCTATTTGTGTCCATTCTTCCTCGTCAATATCATCACGTTCTGTAGTGACAGCATCAGGCAAACGAATGGCCATTTTTAGTAACTCTGTAGCGTCACCATCAACCACTTCTTTGAGTTGTTTAATGTATTCGTTTACAACGGTTTTGTTGATTTTTGAACTTGTATCTTCACCTGTGATTTCAACAAAAAGTGAAAAATCGACCTTACCTCTCACTAAGTGCCTTGAAATCAGTTTCCTAATATCTAATTCTTTCGCACGATACATAGAAGGCATACGAGCGTTGAGGTCAAGATTTTTACTGTTTAGTGATTTTAACTCTATAGTGATTTTTTTGGTTGGGAGCTGTAGTACAGATTTCCCATAACCTGTCATGGATTGTATCATTAAGACGCTTTAATTAAAGTTGTGCAAAGGTACAAAATTCAATGTTTATAGCGATGGATTAAAAATTTTACAAACTATTATGCATGCATAGGTTACTTTCATAACTTTGTTTGATAAAAGAAAAAGGAATAAAGATGTATAAAAAACAATTTGAAATTCGCTGGAGCGATGTTGATGCTAATGGGCATTTAGCTAATTCTGCATATACCAATTTTATGAGTCACGCTAGGATGGCTTTTTTTACTGAGAAGGGGTTTACGATGCCAGAGATAATGAAATTCAATGTTGGTCCTGTGGTGTTTTATGAACACATGTATTATTTTAAGGAATCATTTCTTGGAACACCAATTACGGTAACTATTGAGGTGTCTGGTTTAAGTGAAGATGGTATGTTGTTTATGTTTGAACACAATTTTTATAACCATAAAGGCGAGCATTTAGCCTATTGCGAAATGCAAGGGGCTTGGATAGATTTAAAAGCGCGTAAACTAACTGCTTTACCAGGGGTTTTATTAGAATTGGCGCACAAGTTTCCTAAGTCTGAAAGCTTTAAAGTGTTAACTAAAGAAGATACTCGTAAGCATGGGGTGAAACCTAAGGCGATGAAATTATAAAATCAATGCTTAAAAGACCTCAAGGGTTTTTTAAATCTTTGAGGTCTAAAATTTTATAAGATACCTGTTTTTGCAGGAATTAGTTATTTAAAAACCGAATGTTGCTTAAAGGATTTTATGTTCACATTCTGTATAAATGGCCTTAATATCTGATTAGGTAAATACCGTTTATGTTTACAGTAGCAAGTCAATTCTTTTGGCTTTGCGCCAAGGGTACTTTTAATTTCAGAGGCGGTTCTACCTAAGTTAATCTGCTTTGTTTTTAATTTAATTCCTAAGCGAACATAGTCGTTTAAAATTCTTGGATAGATAGCATATTCTTTGTTTTTGGAATAATCGATTCCAATAAAATGGGCATCAAGATGGGTTCCGTTTTGCATGGCAGATAGAAAACCTACTAATTTTTCTTCTAGAAAATAGCCTTGGACTATAAATTCATCTTTAAAAGCTTTTTTAAGATGAATATAGGTGTCAAGGTTTAATATTTGCGCATTAAAATCGGCATTCTCTATCGTGTTTTGATAAAGGTTTTGTAATTCGTTTTTGTGAATTTTAATAGTCTCTTCAGAAAATGATTTTGTGACTAAAGTTTCACTTTTCGCATCAGCCCTATTGGCTTTTACGCGATATTTAGATTTTAAGGCTTTGGTATAATCTTCAAAAGAATGCCATTCGGGTTTTAGTGTGATAATCATGTTAGGTTCCACTTGCATGGCTGTGTAGGCTTCAACTTTAAGATGATTTGTAATAGGTAGTGATTCATTTTCAAAATCCTTTACAAAAATGGCACTGAGGTTTTTAGTGCTTTTTGAAAGCTGTTTTACCGCTTTAGAAATGGCTTTAAAAGTGTCATTTTTATTTTCACCATCTTTTAAAAAGGTCCCATATTCACCACTTAAAAAGATATTGCCGCAGAATAAAATACGTAGGTGATTATTGCAAAACATATTGTTTACCGTACATCTAATATGATCCGACATACTAATGTTTTTAGTAATAGTTTCTACACCAATAGTGACTATTTGTGTATTAGCAAAAGCTACGGGTTTTTCATTTTGTAAAATAAATATATAATTGAATTCTATATTGGTATTGGCTATTTCAAAAGCATTTAAAAATTCGGGAGAATAATAAATGTTGTTAGCGCATTCTAGACTATTCCAATAAGATTTTGGAATAGCAGCTACCGTTTTAAACACTACAGAGGAATAGGGCAAATTATGTTGCTTTTTTTTAGCGGTGAGTAGGTTAGATTTTTAGGATTGATGAATAGCTAGTTTCGCAGCTTCTACTGTTTTCTTTGAATTACCTATAAATATTTGGTTATTAACTAATAAAACTGGTCGTTTTAGAAAGGTATAATGTTCTAAAATGTAGGTTTTATAATCAGATTCAGTTAGCGATTTTTCTTTTAAGCCTAATTCTTTATATAGTCTAGCACGTTTACTAAACAGGTTCTCGTAACTACCTGTAAGTTCGTGCATGTCTTCAATCTGTTGCTCAGTAATAGGCTCTGTTTTTATATCTTGACGTTGAAAGTCTTCAGGTAAATTCAGCTCATTTATAATTCGTGTGCAGGTATTACAACTGTTTAAATAGTATATTTTGTTCATGGTATTATCATTTGTGTGCAACTTGTAAAGTTAGCGTCTTTAAAATTGAAAAGTTGTCTTTAAGGAAGTCTGAAGATAACTTAAATAAGTGCAAATATTGAAAATGAATTTAATCGACTTTTAAATAAGGCTCGACCTCGCTGTAAGGAATCATAAACTCGGTGTAACCTCTATCGTAAGATGCTACTTCATAAACATTGTAAAGTAAGACCAAACCGTCTTCACTAAATCCGATGTTTTCTGGTAAATGAAAGGGCTCTCCAAAAAAGAAATCTTCCATTTTAAGGTTATTGTCTTTAGTAATTAGTGATTTTTCAAAGTGTTCTTCAGCTAATGTTTTAAAGTCGTCCTTTTGAGTTATTAAATCGTCAAAATTTAAAACCTCACCAGTTTTAGCATCTAAATTGAGAAATTTAATTTTATCATTACCATGTGCACCACCTTTAAATTCGTAAGTGCTTATCGCTAGTGTAATAACGGATTCAGATTGATAGCTTAATTCGGTTTCAATATGAAGTTCCCAAATCGGTTCAGTAACCTCTGAAAATTCATTTTTGAAGGTAAGGTACTCATTATTAAATGCTTCTAATACTGCATTTAAATCCGATTTTTTTTCTGGTGTATTTAAAGTTTCAATAATGGCTTTCTCAACATTTGTATTAATAGTTTTGCTGAGGTCTGAGTTTCCTATAGCCTTGCTGTAAACTGCTGAAATTTCAGCTTCAAAAGAGGTTTCAACAGCTGTAGTTTCAAAACTCGCTGGTTTAATTTCTGAATCACAGGCGATTAAAAACAAGGTGAGAATGAAAAAAGGGATTATTCGTTTCAAAGTCATTGAGGTTATGTTAAACATACAATAAAGGTATTGTTTAGATTTCAATAGAACGAATTATCCATTAAATTTGTTGTCATACAATAGCGATAATTCTAAAAGTTAAGACACAATTAGATAAATTACGTTTCCTTTATAATTTACATTTCATGAAATTCAATACAAAAACAATCCATGGTGGCCAAAAACCCGATGCAGCTTACGGTGCGGTAATGCCTCCAATTTATCAGACGTCTACTTATGCACAATCGACTCCTGGAGGTCATAAAGGTTTTGAATATTCACGTTCAGGAAATCCCACACGTCAGGCTTTAGAACAAGCTTTTGCAAGCTTAGAAAACGGGAATTATGGTTTGGCATTTGGTTCTGGTTTAGCAGCTATTGATGCGGTTTTAAAATTATTAAAACCAGGTGACGAAGTGGTATCAACTAGTGATATATATGGTGGTACTTATCGTTTGTTTACGAAGATATTCGAGGATTTTGGTATTGTATTTCATTTTATAGGGATGGAAAATGCAGACATTATTGAAGACTATATTAATAGCAATACAAAGCTTATTTGGGTAGAAACGCCAACTAATCCGTTACTTAATATTATTGATATTGGAGCGGTTGCTAAAATTGCTAATAAACATCATATCCTTCTTGCTGTAGATAACACTTTTGCCACGCCATATTTGCAACAGCCTTTAGATTTAGGTGCCGACATTGTAATGCATTCGGCAACTAAATATTTGGGAGGACATAGTGATTTGGTGATGGGTGCATTAGTGGTTAAGGACAAAGATTTGGCAGATCGCTTGTGTTTTATTCAGAGGGCGAGTGGTGCTATATGTGGCCCTCAAGATTCGTTTCTGGCGCTAAGAGGCATAAAAACCTTACACGTACGTATGCAACGGCATTGTGAAAATGCGAGTGTTGTGGCGACATATTTAGAGCAGCATCCTAAAATTGAACATGTCTATTGGCCGGGTTTTAAAAATCATCCCAATCATGATATCGCAAAACTACAAATGAGCGGTTTTGGCGGGATGCTTTCTTTTACGACCAAAGGCAATAACTATAAAGAAGCGATTAAAATTGTTGAGAATTTAAAAGTATTTACCCTTGCGGAGTCGTTAGGTGGTGTAGAGTCTTTAGCGGGACATCCGGCAAGTATGACACATGCAAGTATTCCAAGAGAAGAACGCGAAAAGCTAGGCGTTGTAGATTCGCTAATAAGATTAAGTGTTGGTATAGAAGATGAAGCCGATTTAATTGCCGATTTAGAACAGGCAATAGGCTAATTGAGAATGGCCATTTAATATGATAAAAAAAGACCAAATTTTACGATTTGGTCTTTTTGTGTATTGTATGTTTTGTTTATAGCTTTTTAATCTAGATAATGGATATAACCAAAATTTAACCAAACTAGCCAATCATTAGTTTTATTAGAATCTAATTGGTGGTCTAGTCCATCAGATTTGTCATTAAAAAAGCTTTGGAATTTTAAGTCAACTACCAAATCGGACATTCTAGTAAGATTGTATCTTGTGCCAATACTACTCACAATAGACCATGTTGAGCCACTTATATCACTTACAGAACCAGGTTCCCAGCTTGGGTAAAAATTATTAGCATTATCAATATTTTGGTCACCATATGTGGTACTTACACTCGGGGCATAAGAGACATATTGAGCACCTAAACTTATATAAGGCGCAAAAGAAGTTTCTCCATAGGAGTAATCTCTAATGCTTAGTGGGAAGAATTCTAATTGTGCACCTAAATTCCAGTTTTGAGCTTCTCCAGAATGTGCTTTTAATTTATCTGCACTAGAACCTTCTCGATCTACCCATGTACCATAATGATTTAGAGTGGTCTTATTCCAAGAAAGTTCAGCACGTACTTTAAAATGATCTCTAAAGTAATTGTCCCTTGAGCGGTAACTGTAATTAGAACGGTAGTCAAAGTTCATATAGTATACTAAACCAATACCGAATCCTATATTACCAGAGTTTGTTTCAAAGTCATAACGTTCACCAAAGTCAGATTGATAAGCTAATGGACCAGCAACGACTCCGACTTCATGAGAAAACCCTAATTGTGCGTAACTTAATTGCATTGTAAACAAAAATGCAAACGGAATAATTAGATTTTTTATATTTAATGTCATGTCAATTTCAAATTGAAACTCTTTAGAGAGCAAATATATAAAAACTCGACGAAATACAAAGTAAAACGGATGAAATGCGCATTTTATGATTGTTTTTAGAAATAAATTATTAATAATTTAAAAAAATTAGACCAGAAAAATAAAAAATTAACGCTTACTTTTGTAGGATAAGCAATATCGAGACAATATATTATAAATTTCTAGACTATTGCATAAATAGATCTGTTTTTATGTGAGATTTTTTTTTGAGCGAGATTTTAACCTTAAAATTCAGATCGTAAAATCATAAATAATGAAAGATAAAATAGATGCTTTTCTAAATGTTGTTAAAGACCGAAATGGTCATGAGCCAGAGTTTTTACAAGCTGTTCAAGAAGTTGCAGAAACGGTTATTCCTTATATTGAAACACACCAAATATATCAAGGAAAAAAGATTCTTCTAAGAATGGTAGAACCTGAACGATTAATTTCTTTCAGAGTCAGCTGGATTGATGATTCAGGAGAAATACAAGTTAATCGTGGTTATAGAATTCAAATGAACTCGGCCATCGGTCCTTATAAAGGCGGGTTGCGTTTTCATCCAACGGTTAATGCTAGTATTTTAAAATTTTTAGCTTTTGAGCAAGTGTTTAAAAATGCTTTAACCACTTTGCCAATGGGTGGTGGTAAGGGAGGGTCAGACTTTGATCCTAAAGGAAAGTCTGATAATGAAATCATGAATTTTTGCCAAGCATTTATGAGTGAGTTATTCAAGTATATCGGGCCTAATACAGATGTGCCAGCGGGAGATATTGGTGTAGGCGGAAGAGAAATTGGCTATATGTTTGGAATGTATAAAAAATTAAAAAATGAATTTACCGGCGTTCTTACAGGAAAGGGAGCTTCTTGGGGTGGCTCTTTAATACGACCAGAAGCAACAGGTTATGGTAACGTTTATTTTGCAGCCAATATGCTAAGCAGACAGGAGCAATCTTTTAAAGGTAAACGTGTGCTTATTTCAGGATCAGGAAATGTTGCTCAATATGCTGCAGAAAAAGCCATTGAATTAGGTGCTATTGTTTTAACACTATCAGATTCTGGAGGCTATATTTATGATGAAGAAGGCATCACTGCTGAAAAATTAAAGCATGTAATGTTTATTAAAAATGACAAACGAGGACGTATAAGTGAGTATGTAGATAAATATCCAAACGCCACGTATGTTAAAGACGCAAGACCTTGGTCTATAAAATGTGATATTGCTCTACCATGCGCCACTCAAAATGAATTAAATGGCGAGGAAGCTAAGCAACTTATTAAAAATGGATGTATCTGTGTATCAGAAGGTGCTAATATGCCTTCAACACCAGAAGCGATTCATGAGTTTCAAAAAGCGCATATTTTATTCTCTCCAGGAAAAGCTTCTAATGCAGGTGGTGTAGCTACTTCTGGTTTAGAGATGAGTCAAAATTCATTACGCTTAAGTTGGTCGAGAGCTGAAGTCGATGAGAAGTTAAAAGGTATTATGGAAGCTATTCACGATGCTTGTGTAACGTACGGGAAAAACGAAGATGGTTCTGTAGATTACATTAAAGGCGCTAATATTGCAGGTTTTGTAAAAGTAGCTGATGCCATGTTGGCTCAAGGTGTCGTTTAAACGTCTTTTAGTATAATAAAATAAGCTTCTGTGATTTTCATGGAGGCTTTTTTAATGACATAATATATGAATAGCACAATATTATCGTTACTATTAATATCTTTGAACAAATCTAACTGACTAATGCGCCATATTGTTTTTAAAATCTTTATCCTCATTTTTGGGCTAACTGCTTCATGTTATAGTCAAGATTTTTCGTCGTTATGGAAAGCACACTACTCATATAATGATATTGTTGATGTGGTTAGTGGAGAAGATAAAATTTATGCCGCAGCTCAAAATGCTGTTTTTGAATATCACACATTAACTAACGAATTAAGTACAATTACGACGATAGACGGTTTATCTGGTGAAGAAATCACGACCATTTATTATAGTGAATTATATCAATATTTACTTGTTGGCTATGAGACCGGGTTAATTGAGATTTATTCTGAATCTGAAGAAGAGGAAGTGCTAGCTGTCGTTGATATTTTAGAGAAACAAAATATCACCCCTGCCAATAAACGAATCAATCATTTTTATGAACACGAAGGCTTAATTTATATCTCAACCGATTACGGTGTTTCAGTGTATGATATCGATCGTTTAGAGTTTGGAGATACTTATTTTTTAGGAAATGGAGGTGCACAGATCAGTGTAAAACAAGTGTCTGTTTTAAATGATGAAATTTATGTCGCTTGTTTGGATGGTAATGGTGTAAAAAAAGCAGATTTAAGCAATCCTAATTTAATAGATTATCAGCAGTGGCAAACGCTCATTATGGGAGATTTCTATACTATTAATACTGTAAATAATAAGTTATATACAGTACGAAGTAATAGAGTCATTTATGAAATAAGTGGTGGATCGTTAAATGCGCTATCTACCTTACCTTTATTACCCATTGATGCTGATGTATCGGATGCTGGTCTGATTTACTCTACAACAAATACCGTATATATATATGATGAAAATATGCTATTGGTAAGTAGTTTTCAGCCTACGGTAGATTTTGAAACTAATTTTACTTCTGCAATCACATTGAACAATGCTATTTATATTGGTACGGGATCCTTAGGTGTACTTAAAAATACGATTTCTAATTCTGAAATTTATACAGAAATTAGACCTAATGGCCCTTTGTTTAATGAAACATTTAGACTTAATGCAGAAACCAATACCGTTTGGACCAGTTTTGGAGATTATACACAAGATTTTGTTCCTACTCCGCTTCGGTCTAGAGGGATAAGTTATTATAGAAATGAAGCCTGGGAAAGCATTCCTTACGATAGTATTTTTGAAGCTAAGAACCTTAATACCATTTCTGTAAATCCTTTTAATTATAATCAGGTTTTTGTAAGCTCATTTCAAAATGGACTTTTAGAAGTTAATAATTTTGAACCTACCATATTATATAACGAAAGCAATAGTGATTTAGAATCTTTAGTAGTGCCAGGTTCACCAGGAGTTTATGGTATAAGAATGTCTGCAACAGATTTTGATAGTAATGGTCTACTGTGGACTATAACTTCGCTTTTGTTTGAGCCCTTAAAATCTTATGACCCGTCCTCGGGAAATTGGCAGAGTTATGATTTTTCTGCTATTATACAAGATGCCATTAATGATGAATTAGGTTATTCTGATATCGCTATCGATAACAGCGGTACTAAATGGATTGGAGGTTATTCTAATGGTATTTATGCTTATAATGAATCTGTTGGAAATAATCCGCTGCGAAACATAAAGTCAGAAGAACAGAATTTACCAAGTAATGTTGTTACTTCATTGGCTATAGATAATAGAAATCAACTTTGGGTGGGTACAGTTTCGGGATTAAGAGTGCTTTATAATACCTCTGGATTTTATGACGATACAAACCCAAGTCTAAGTTCAATTATTATTTTAGAAGATGGCATTGCTAAGGAGTTATTAGAAGGGCAGACCATCACTGATATAGAAGTTGATGGCTCTAATAATAAATGGATTGGTACGGTAGACTCTGGGGTGTTTTATTTTTCTTCAGATGGCCAAAGTACCATATATCATTTTACAACTGATAACTCTCCATTACCGTCTAATGGGATTAATGATATCTCTATAGATCCCGATAATGGTGAGGTTTATATAGCAACTACAAAAGGATTACTCTCTTATAAGGCCGGTGGTTCTAAGACTGGAGAAACCTTAGAAGATGCTTTTGTTTATCCCAATCCTGTTAGACCAGAATACAATATATTAGGTTTTAATAACCTTACTGATATTAATAAAGGTGTAAAGGTTAGTGGACTTACAGAGCGCGTAAATATTAAGATTACTGATATTGAAGGGAATCTTGTTGCAGAAGCACAGTCTAACGTTAACCTACGATCTTCTAATACCAATTATAATTTTGCTATAGACGGAGGAACAGCCGTTTGGAACGGTAAAAACATGGGCGGTAATGTGGTAAGAACAGGGGTTTATCTAATTATGATTTCAGATTTAGATTCTTATGAAACTAAAGTGCTAAAAGTTCTTATTGTCCGATAGCGTATGCGTACAAAAAATAATAGCATTGTCCTTTCTAAACTAAAATATAGAGATAACGACCTTATTGTTAAATGTTATACCGAACAGCGTGGCGTAGTGAGCTACCTCTTGCGCGGCGTTTTAAAATCTAAAAAAGGCTTATCAAAAACGGTGTATTATCAAGCGTTGTCTCAACTTGAAATTGAAGAAAACTATAAACCCAACCAATCCCTGCATTTTATCAGTGAAGTAAAGTTTAATTACATTTACAAAAGTCTTCACACTCACATTTATAAAGGCGCTATTGTATTGTTTTTATCCGAAATTCTTTCAACGGTTTTAAAGGAAGAGGAAAAAAACCAAGATTTATTTCAGTTTATTGAAGCTGCACTTCAGTATTTGGATAATGAGGACCAATTTTCAAACTTTCATTTGTTGTTTCTTTTAAAGCTAACACGCTATTTAGGTTTTCAACCCGGAAACTTAAATTCAGATTATCCATATTTTAATTTAGAATCAGGAATTTTTGAAGCTTCAAATCGGGGGACTTATTCTGTTTCTGGTGAAAATTTAACACTGTTAAAACAGCTGTTAGGCACAAGTTTTGATGACCTATACCATATAAAAATCAAAGGAAAACAACGGCAAGAATTTTTGAATATCTTGTTGTTTTATTTTGAGTTACATCTAGGAAGTTTTAAAAGGCCTAAATCGTTACAGGTACTTAATGAGGTTTTTCATTAAGCGAAATTAGTTTTAATGCGCATGAGTTCACAACTGAAGCACTATATCGTTTGTCATATTTTGTTAGTTCTATTTTTACAGATAGCACATGGGCAGACCGTTACTGTTTTAGAAGCCGACACTAATACCCCTATACCAGGCGTCGCACTTTATAATCAGAATAAAACCAATACGATTATTACGGATTTAAGTGGTAGAGCGTCACTAAGAAGTTTTAAGGCTAAGGAAATCATTTTTTTTAATGATTTTTTATACCAAAAACAACAACTTACAAAATCTGAAATTGCCGAGAATAATAACATCGTCTATCTCACATTAAAGGTTGAAAGCTTAAACCAAATTGTTATTTCGGCATCAAAATTTGAGCAAAGCAAACGCGATATTCCACAAACTATTGTCAGTGTAAATGCTGAAGACGTGGCTTTGGCTAATCCGCAAACGAGTGCCGATTTATTAGAAAGTACTGGTAATATCTACATTCAGAAAAGTCAGATGGGTGGTGGTAGCCCCATGATTAGGGGTTTTTCTACTAACCGTCTTTTAATTACCGTTGATGGTGTACGTATGAATAATGCCATTTTTAGAGGCGGCAATATTCAAAATGTCATCTCTATAGATCCATTTGCGGTACAGCAAACAGAAGTTACTCTAGGTGCGGGTGCTGTAGTTTATGGCAGTGATGCCATTGGCGGTGTGATGAGTTTTTATACTAAGAAAGCCCAATTGTCTTATAAGAATGAACCGTATATAAGTGGAAATGCCATTACTAGATATGCTACAGCCAATCATGAGAAAACAGGTCATCTAGATTTGAATCTTGGCTATAAAAAATGGGCGTTTTTAACCAGTGTAAGTTATACTGATTTTGATGACCTTAGAATGGGAAGCCATGGGCCTAGTGATTATTTACGTCCCGAATATGTGACCCAACAAAACGGTGAAGATGTTGTTGTGGCTAATGCCAATCCACAAATACAAACGCCTACAGGCTATGATCAAATTAACTTAATGCAAAAGGTGCGTTTTGAACCTTCTGAAGATTTTGATTTTAATTTAGGGCTCTACTATTCAACCACATCAGATTATTCTAGGTATGATCGTTTGTTGCGTTATAATGGCGACAATTTGCGATCTGCTGAATGGAACTATGGGCCCCAACAATGGTTTATGGGGAATTTTCAACTTACCAAATTAAGTAGCCGTTCTAATCTTTATGATAAAATACAAACAACACTAGCGTACCAGAATTTTCAGGAGAGTCGAATGGACCGTGACTTTGGGTCGCGTTTACGTAACGTTACCGAAGAACACGTTGATGCCCTATCGTTTAACTTAGATTTAGAAAAAGATTTTGGTGCTAAAACCTCCCTTTTTTACGGTGTTGAATATTTATATAATAATGTTGGCTCTGAAGCCGAAACACAAGATTTAGATACGCAGACCTCTAGTGCCGCAGTAACCCGTTATCCTGATGGTGCTACTTGGCAATCTTTTGCTGCGTATAGTAGTTTAAAGTATAAGCCCAACAGTAAATTTGTATTCCAGACGGGTTTACGTTATAACCAAGTGATTTCAAGAGCTGATTTTACGGCGAATAATGTGTTTTTAGATTTGCCATTTACAGAAGCTAAATTGAATACGGGCGCGCTAACAGGTACTGCTGGTATCACATGGTCACCAAGCGATTTAATACAATGGAAACTTAATGCGTCTACCGCATTTAGAGCGCCCAATATAGATGATATCGGTAAGGTGTTTGATTCGGAGCCTGGGGCTGTGGTGGTGCCTAATAAAGACCTTAAAGCCGAATATGCTTATGGTGGTGAATTGGGTTTAAAGTTGAATTTTGATAAGAAGTTCATTATAGATTTAGCGACTTATTACACCTTTTTAGATAATGCTTTAATCCGGAGGGATTATGAATTAAATGGCGATTCTGAAATTTATTACAACGGCGAACTAAGTACGGTACAAGCCATGCAAAATGCCTCTAAAGCTTGGATCTATGGTTTTGAAGTCGGTGTAGAGGCTAATTTTACCAAACAGCTTAAGTTGCGTTCTCAATATAATGTTATTGGAGGTACCGAAGATAATAATGGGGTGGAAGAGCCAATACGGCATGTTGCTCCGAGTTTTGGACGTACCCATTTTGTTTGGAAAGCTGATAAGTTGCTATGTGATGCTTTTGTAGTTTACAATAATGAATTAGCGTTTAATCAACTGTCGCCATCCGAAACCTCAAAAGATTATCTGTACGCTTTAGATGCTGACGGCAATCCGTATGCGCCTGCTTGGCATACGCTAAATTTTAGAACGCAATACCAATACAACGACCACTTGAGTCTTACGGCTAGTTTAGAAAATATTACGGATCAGCGTTACCGCCCTTATTCTTCGGGGATATCTGCTGCAGGGCGTAATTTAATTTTGGCTTTGAAATATACGTTGTAATAGCGCTTGCACGTGATAGGGGACTATTGCTTGTGTTTCTTACTTTGAAATACCCCTTTTGTTAGTTTATATTGGTATGGTGTTTACATAGATGTGACACGGCATATACACGGGTTAGACACGGGTATGATACGCTATACGTACGGGTGAACCCTGGTTTTGTTATTGTTGTGGCCTTGCTAGAAGTAATTAGAAAATAGTGTTGACCTGCAAGGTTTTGAACACCTTGTAGGTCTTTGTATTCGGCAAGCTATACCTACAAGGTTGAAAAAAACCTTGCAGGATATCTTAAGAATAAGGATGTTTATATTATGAGATTCCCCTTCGTGCCTTATTCGGAATGACAGATGATGATATAAATACTTTTTTGGGTTGGTTTGGAAAAGGGCATAAAAAAAGAGGCGGTCTTGTTTAGGCCGCCTCTACTGTTTTTATTTTATAATGAAATGTCTAACGTTGTTTAATTGCTTTTTTGCTGATGACTTGACCGTTAGATAGTGTGATTTTTGCAACATAAGCCGCTTGACTCAATCTCGATAAATCATATACCTCTGTAGCGTTGTTGCCGCTTAGGTTGTAAATAAGTCGACCGGTAACATCTATAATAGCCACGTGTTTTATAGTGTAGGCGCTTCCTACTTTAAACTCTACATGACCATTTTGTAATTCTGTAATTGTAAGGTCGTTTGCGTTTAGTAAGTTCTCATCTATTGAAAGGGCATTCGTTTCAAATACAATCTCGAAACGCTCGTTAAATTCGCCTGGTTCTGAGGTGAAGGTATAATCTGAGCTTTTAAGATTATGTGTGGTGTTTAAGAGGTTGTCTTTGATGTAAATTGCGTTTTCAGACATAAAAGCACCTTCGAATTGTGCCAAGGATAAACTATAAATAGTAGCGACATTTATTGAGGTGTCAAAGCCTAATGGAATTGTTTCTTCTAGATTTAAGCTATTTGTATTTTTACCTTGGATAGCAAATACTTTTTCTACATCAGGGATTAAAGTATAAATAACAGCATTTATATCCGTTGAGGCATTTCTAGGGGCATCAAAATACATACCATCGTATGCGTCAGTAGCATGATTTAAATAGCCAATCAAAGCCTGATTGAAAACACCATTATCTGAAGATAAGTTAATCCATAGTTTGTTGTCTGAATTGTTTTGGGATGCGTTTCTGAAAAACTGATTATTGTTACTTGTCACACGCATGGCATTATTGAAAATTAAATCTACCGTTTGTATGTCTTCATCAGAAATAGGTGATGGAGTTACTTGTGTTGAAGTTGCAGCATCACTCATAGAAATAAAGAAACCTTGTCCAGAAGGGATAAATCTACTAGGCACGGTAGAATCCCCACCGCTACTTTGAGCAGCAGTTTCTCCAGTTCCATTAATTATAGCATAATCTGATTGTGAAAAATTTAGATTTTCATTACCATTTTCAGTATCAGAAGGTGGAGTGCTTTGAGACCATAAATATATGGCTCCATTAATTATTGGGTTTGGCTCAGGTATGGCCTCATCTATTAATCCCATATTGGTAGCTAAAAAGACATCAGCACTAATGGCAGAAGGGTAAGGGTTTCCTACGAAGTTCCAATTGTTATCATTAAGCTCCTCATCATTTCTATATAAAGGGACTTCAATAATACCGTTATTGAAAAGTCCAGAAAAAGTATATTGTATTCTACAAGTTGGTCCAGGGCAGCCGAGTGTACTAGAAAAAGTAGAAGGGTCGTGAGTAGTTGCATAACCTACACCAGGGACTAAATAAGTAGTTGAAATGTTGCCCCAATCATCCCAATTATCATCGATATCATCTACTCCTGCTCCATTTGTTGTTGTACCATCATTTGCCGTTTCATATGTTGAATCTCTATAGTATTCAGCATTGTATTGGTAGCGTCTTGCAGGGTGTGCATTTGCAAAAGCAGAAGCTGGTGTTTCTTCAAATACTGGTGAACTCCAATAGGTATATTCATACCAATTGTTTGCTGGAGCTGTACGTTTGCTTACTGTGAGGTTTGTAGGTGTGGTTGCTGTTACATTACCAAAATCGTTAATTTGTATAAATGATCCTTGAGGCTCAATGTTGATTGCACTATCTTCTCCATTTACAATTAAATTGTTTTGTACTTCAACAAATGTATTATCTGATATAGTTAAAACGGCCCCCGAATTGATTTCACATTCACATGATGTAAAGCTTCCTCCGTCATTAGCAGTTACATAATCCCCATTTAAAATTGCTTTTTGAGTACTTGTAGGAGGTAATCCATCTCCACTCCATGCTACACCATCCCAAGTTTTCTCTTGAGCAACAGAGTTTGTTAGTTTAAAATTATCAAAACCAGCGCTATCGCTACCATTTTGGATAATACGTAATTCAAAATAAAAATTATTCACTGAGTCTGGAATATCGATGTTAACTGTACCTTCAGTTGAGAAATTACCTGAATTATTTACTAAGGTAACCTCTGGTTGCGGTACATTATCATAAAATAATTGATAATATACATAGTCAGGAGAATCGAATTCATAAACTTGATAATCAAAAGAAAAGGTGACATTTATTTTAGTTGAGATATTGACAGAATCAAAAGTAAGTACTCCTTCTCCGGTAGTATTTGAACAACCATCTCCACTCTCGCACTTTAAATCTTGTAAGAACAAGAAATTATCTTCAATTGGTAAGTAATCTATTTGGTTTGCTAATGCTATACCTCCTGAGTTTGTGGTTAAACCCCAAAATCCATCTGAAGAAGAGCCTCCAAAATCAAAAAAGTTAAGTGACCCGAGAGAGTAGCCCCATGTTGGTGTAGTAGAGTCAAAATCTTGTATAACTATTATTTCTGAATCTCCAGAAGCGCATTCTGTGTAATTTAATGCATTACCTTGTATAGAAAATGTATATGGGTTTTCATTGTTTGTACTGTCGTTATTTGCAATGGAAACAATTGCATTTTTAACTCCTAATGTTGTGGGATTAAAAGTAATAGTTATAAATTCAGTACTACCAGCAGCTACTGATAATAATGTTGGTGAAACAGTAAAATCTGTGGCATCAATTCCGGTAATTGTAATTGATGATATATCTAAAGGTAGGTTTCCTAAATTTTCAATTTCAAATATTTTAGATGCTGTAGTAGGGGTAATAGGATTTATATTAGAATTACCAATGTTGGTATAGTTTGATGTGCTTATATTAACATTTCCGTTCGGGATATTAATATTATTTCCTTTTACGTTTATTTCTGATCCATCTCCTGTGCCTTGAATATTAAAAATAAATGGATTTTCATCACTGTCATTACTAGTTATTTCAACAGTTGCGTTTCTAATGCCTAATGCTAAAGGAGAAAATCTTATTTCTAAAATTTCAATTCCATTTGGGGCAATTGTAAAGTTAGGAGCTGTTCCTGT
This sequence comes from Winogradskyella vidalii, assembly GCF_013403955.1. Taxonomy (GTDB): domain Bacteria; phylum Bacteroidota; class Bacteroidia; order Flavobacteriales; family Flavobacteriaceae; genus Winogradskyella; species Winogradskyella vidalii. The sequence goes on from NZ_JABFDG010000001.1 coordinate 59,674, forward strand.
AATAGTGAAATCTCCTGGATTATCACCTCCAATTACAATATCTGAAATGTTTAATGTTAAACTACCTGTATTCACTATTCTAAACGACTTATCTTGGAATTCTGAAATAAGTTGGGAAGCAAACAATGTATGATTAACACCAATCGGTATATTTGATCCATCTCCAGGGATATCAGGAAAGCCAGCTAAATTTCCCTCAACATTTATGTCTGGTTGTGGAGTAAATCCTTCGCCAATTAGATTAACAGTACAGGTCCCTTCATCAGCATCATCACTAGTAATGGTTAATTCTCCTATTAAAGTTTCGTCGGAAAGCGGTGTAAATCTTAAGGTCACAGTTTCAGAGTCCCCTGCAGGGATTGTAAATGGTGTACTAGCAGGTGATACAATAGTATAATCGCCAGTAATCGCTAAATTACTAATGTTAAGGTCTAGGGTTCCAATATTTTCAATGTCAAAGGTTAGGTCTGATGTTGACCCTATGGATACATCTCCAAAGTCTAAGGTGAAACCGCAGTCTTGATTGGTTGCCGTATTATCTACTAATTGTAGTTCGGCGTTTGGTGAAGAGGATCCACAATACACACTTAAATCGTCTATATAATGAGTTCTGCTATCTGCTGAACGTCTTAACCGCAATCTTACGTTCGTTAATGCAGTTATGCCACTTAAATCAGCCGTGAATAATTCATAGGACGTAGAAGTCGAAGTATGTTCAATAATATCGACCCAATAAGATCCATCGAAGTATTGCACCATAATTCTATTATTACCAGTTGCACTAGAGCTTATACTACCGTAATATTCTAAAGAAGATGGATTATCCACAGGTGGTAATTCTAACCAATCTCCAATATCATTCATCTGTATTCTTCTATCAGGATTACCTGCATATATACCATTACCGCTCCATATTTCACCATTAGAATCTGTGTTTGTCCAATTGCCATATCCATGATCACTCCAGCCATCTGCATTTTCAAAGCCAGTTGTTAAACAAGGTCCTGAAATAGTCGTTGCAGTATCTGTTAAAGGACTAGTAGTATTATAAGTTGGTCCACCAGAACAACTAGAATCATTAAGTGCAAAGACAAAAAAGTAATATTGTGTTGTTTGCGATAAGCCTGTTGCTGTAAATGTTGTAGTGTTAGAACTTTGCACCACAGTACCAGAACCCAAAGGGTCACCATTAGAATATGACGTTCCATTTACTGGGTTAGCACCTAAAGTAGGTGATGTGCTTGCTACAACTAAATAGTCATCTGCAGTAGTTGCTGTAAATGACCCATCAATAGTTGAGCCTGTAATGTTATTTAAAACTAATCCTGTTGGTTGGGTTGAAGGTGCGGCACATGGTGTTGGTGTAGAAACACAAATTCCAAAATCTCCAACTATATAACCAGAATATTGCCAAATGCGTATATATATGGTGTCCCCAGGTGTAAAATCATTTCTAGAAATTAATGACATAAATCCATTAGCACTATCGTCATCATCACATTCGATGGAAACTAAGCTACCACAAGAGCCAGAGTATATTTCCATACCGCTATCAGTGAAATCTATATTTTGAGTATCAATAGTTAATTCTCCAGATGCTGGTACTATAACAGAAAACCAAACATCTTCACCGCCATAACTAGAACAGCTAGGGCTGCCTATGCCACTATCTGTAGCATTGACATTTGTATATGACGTAAAATTACATGTACTCGTAGGTGTAAGACTAATAGCGCCACTACAATTATCGTTTGACGGGGCATTAATAACTTCTCCTTCTAAATTGACCACGGCATCTGTTGCTCCTGTACTTGATATTGTTGCGATAGAGGAAAAACTGCCGACTAACCCTTCCTTTAGTCTTACGTATATTGTAGTTGTACCATTAGCAGATGCTTGAGGAATAGTAACATCATCTCCATATGGACCCGCTGCTGACAGTGAAATTTCGAAACCTTGATTTATTGTTACAGCTACGTTTATTTCTTCAGTTAATAAAGTGCCTGTTACAGTAAAACTCTGCGCCGTAGAAGGGCCATTGCCAGTTGTGTAATCTAAACCTGTAATGGTTGTTGGTGTTGCTGTGATTGTTGGGCCTGATACTGCATAATCTGTAATTTCAAAATCGTCAATCATTAATCGTTCGTCGTAAGCGGTTGATAGTAACCTTATCCTTATATTATCTCCTGAAAGGTTTAAATCATAACTAAATTCAGTGTAAGTTTCAGATGTAACCACTACTTCTGTACCAAAATCAACCCAACCAAAATTGTTTTGATTATATTGCATTTTGAATTTAACAGAATTATTATCACCATCCCAATGCTTATACCATAAAGATACAGACCCTACACCATTGTCTTTGCCGCCACCATCTGTTCCATTATAAATTATTTCTCCCCCACTATCGTCATCAATATTTGCAGCATAGTTTCCGCTACGTTGTTTGTCACTTCCGTATAAACGTCCATTGTTAACTGTCCAGTCACCAAAAGTATAGTTGCTATTAGAGCTTGAATGATTATAAGAGGCATTTTCCCATCCTTGAGTTGTCTGCCCAAAACCAGACAAGCTAAAACATAGGAAGGCTATTAAAATTAGAGGGTAGTTTTTAATCATAGGGCTAATTAAAGAGGGTTAGTTGCTCGCAAATATAGTTGAATAGCTTGGCTATTGATGTTGCTTGAAAGGTATGTTTTTATTAACAAAACATTAATAAATCTTTACCAATAAACTATGAAATACCATAAAAATCGATAAGATGTTTGTTCTTGTGTTATTGCGCTATAATTAATGTAAGAATTTAAGATAAGTGTTAAGAATAATTTAGTGGGTGTTTTAGGTGGGGTTTTGGCGCTTTGGTTTTGTATAATTACCCTTACTAAAATCCTTAGCTGTTATAAATAAAAATAGCGCACAAAACAGTATTTTTGAATCTTATGGATACCAATAAAACCTATACTGTTGACCAGGCGCAAAAAAAACTAGAGCACTACTGTGCTTACCAAGAACGCTGCCATAAAGAGGTGCGGCAAAAGCTTAGGGATATGCGTATGATTCCGGAGGCGATTGATGCTATAATGGTGCATCTAATACAGCATAACTTTTTGAATGAAGAACGTTTTGCAAAAGCTTTTGTCCGTGGGAAATTCAGAATAAAAAAATGGGGTAAAAACCGCTTGTTACGCGAGTTGAAGTTTCGGGATATTTCTAAGTATAGTATTGACAGTGCGATGAAAGAAATTGACCTTGACGACTACTATAACACTTTAGATGACTTGGTGCAAAAACGCATTGCCCAAGTAAAGGAGCCTAATGTGTATAAGAAGAAGAAAAAAGTGGCTGATTATTTGTTGTATCGGGGTTGGGAATCTGGTTTGGTGTATGAGAGGCTTAATGCTTGGTTTGAGGTTTGAGGGATTAGGCAATTAAGGATTAGGGATTAGGTGTTAGGGATTAGGTGTTAGGGATTAGGTGTTTGGTGTTTGGGATTTGGTGTTAGATATTGGGTGTTAGGTGTTTGGTATTAGGGATTAGGTTAGAACTAAGAACTTTGATTTAGGGGTAATGGTCACTGTGGATTGGTTCTATAAATAAAGCCTTAACACGTGAATGAAAAGGCTTATTCTATTTGCTTTAGCCACTAGGCTAATCGCTCAAGGTTTTATTATAGGTTGAAAACAGCTCCCAGATTTAAAGTAAACTGGTTGTGTATGTCGATATAATCGTCTGGATCGTATTTTGCTAAAGGAAAGTTAGCTTCTGTAAAAAGACCAAAACCTTCTGTAAAGAAATAACGCGCCCCTACATGACCACCAAAGTTTTTAAGGCTTAGGTTTAATCCTGGGTAAAAATCAAAGTTTTCGTCAATGTTAATCACGTTTCCGAGGTTAGCGTTGAAACGTGCTTTTAAATCGAAACGATCACCGAAGTCTAAATCTTTAATGCCTTCAGCTCCACCTAAAGCATAAGATGAAGAGACACCTACAGAGATGTTTTCTCCTAAACCGTGATCGAAACTTACATTAATGCCTGTTGCGCTGTCTTGAATATTAGCACCTACTTGGAATTTTTGGTCACCATCGCCTATAAAGGCTTGTGCATTACCAAAACTAAACGCTACTAAAGCGACAATGAGTAAACTATTTTTCATGTTTTTATTTTTTTAATAGGGCTCAAATATACAAATAGTATTTTATTAACATCAAAAAATCACTCGAAACGCTTGGTGTTGATGATGGCCTTATTGTTTTTCCATGCTATCCATTTTTGGCCTTTGGTGCGCCGCATGAAATTATCGATGTTGCGCATGATTAAAATATTATAGAGTGCCTTAGCTAAATTTTTAGGCTGTCTGGGTATGGCGCGTAAGCTCATGGAAAACCCTGGGGTTATGTAGCGCATATAATGCCAGTAGCCTTCTGGCATATAGAGGACGTCGCCATGGTTGAGGTTGCCAACCCACCCTTTCGCTTTTTTTAAGGCGGGCCATTTTTCTAAATCGGGATTGTTAAAATCAATATCTTCTCTAGTGATGAGTGCATGTGGTACTTTATACAAATACGGCGTTTGTTTTTGGTCGAATAGGATACACTGTTTTTTGCCTTCAAAATGGCAATGGAAAATATTAGCCAAATCTATATCGTAATGCATAAAGGTGTAAGCGTCCTTTCCTCCAAAAAATAACATCGGCAATTTTTTCATGAGTCGCAGTCCGAAGTCGGGAAACTTAAAGTCGTTTTGAAGTTGTGGGACTTCCTTTAAAATATTCCAAAGAAATATGCGGTATTTAGTGGGTTCGGTTTGCAGTAAGTTGATATAGTCGCTCATCAACATGGTGGTGTGCGCTTGGTTAAATTTGTTTTTAGAGCTTATGGGTCTGTTATCGTATAGCGGAACGCTAAGGTCGCCAGCGATTTCTTTTATATAGTCTAAATTCCACTTGGTGTAGGCAGGCCAATCGGTGATGCTTTGCTCTATTATTACCGGTTTTTGTGGTTTGAAATAGCGCTTTATAAAGTCTGCCTTAGTGATGGTTTTAACACGTGGAATATTTTGAAGATTTAGTTTCAAATGTTAGCAGCGTTTAAGTTGTAAAGTTAAGAAAACGTTACCAATTTGTATGGCGTTGTTTTTAGATTGATACACTTCTGTTACAGCACCTATAAGAGACAATAGGGGTGATAATTTTAGATTACTCTTTTATAAATTTATGCAGATAACTATTCCCGTTTTCAAATATAATCTCGGCAAAATAGAGTCCGTTTTTTAAAAAAGACAGTTCAATTGCATGATCTTGATTTAAGTACTGGGTCTGAAAAACACTGGTACCTACCAATGAAAAGATATTTATTTTCTCAATGGCTAAAGCTTTAGAATCAATATACAACAGGTCTTTGGTTGGGTTAGGATAAATTTTAATGTTTTCTTTTTCAAATTCATTGGCGGATAGAACGTAGTTGCCATGTACAGCAGTATGACCTTCGGGAGTTGTTATAGTTAATATTTTATTGCCGTTTGACTCGTTAATTACTTGGTAAGCAAACTCTTTTTCAAACCCAAACAAGATGGTGTTTAAGTATTGATTTTCGAGTTCGCAATTAGGCTCGCAGTCCCCTAAAGTGACCGTGCCTTCATGAACTATGAAGGTATCTTGATTAAATGTTGATGGCGGTGCAAATTCAGCGAAATAATTAAGTCCATTTACTGTAGCAAAGACATCAAAACCCACCGCAGCATCATTGAAGACGATATAAGGGTAGGGCGGAGACGTTATATTAATAGTTTCTCCGTTAATAACCATATAATGTAAAATCCAATCGGTATCAGGTAAATCTTCTTGGGACAGCCCCGTAAGGGAAATCATTAGAACTTGAAAACATATGATAGCTTTTTTCATGATGTTGGTTTTTTTAAAGATACAGAAAAAGAAGTAAGTTCAAAAAAGACTCCATCGTTATGAATGGTAACTCTTATTTTGTTGAGGCCTAGTATTATGCCTCGATTAAGCCTATGGGCTTACTCAATTGGGGTTTTGAGTTGTAGTGTTTTATTTTGTGAGCTATAATAAAAAAACCAGAACCTTAATTTGGGCTCTGGTTTTTTTGATTGTAGTATTATAAGGTGAGCTGTTTAGCTTTCAATTTTAGCATCTTCGGCTTCAATCTCTTTTTTGTCTTTTCCTTTTAAGTATTCTGGTAAATCCATACCTGCCATATTAAACATTTCTTGTAGTGGTGGTACTGATTTGTACATACCCGATAAGAAGTTGGCCGTTGATGATTTGCCGTCTTCGCCAGTTGCGCCGCTATCCCAAACCGTTACTTTATCGATTTTAATATTCTTAATCGCTTCGGCTTGTGCTTTTACTAATTCAGGTAATTTGTCTGCAATTAGTAATAATACGGCATCTCTACTATTGTTACCCGCTGCTTTTACAATTTGCTCCATACCGGCCGCTTGTTTGGTTAAGATTTCAAACTGACCTTGTGCTTCGGCTTGTGCTTTAAATAAGATGGCATCTGCTTCCCCTTTTGCTTTACGTCTAATGCGTTCTGCTTCGGCTTCAGCATCAATTTCAACTTTACGCTTATCAATTTCTGCAGGGACAATTACATCTGCCATTTGTGATGAACGCTCGCGTTCTGCTCTAGCGGTTTCAGCTTCTTGCTCTGCCGCATACGATTCTTGTAAGGCTTTTGCGCCTTGTACTTTTTCTGAAGCGATTGCAACACGTTCTGCTTCAGCTTCACGTTGACGACGTAAGGAATCGGAATTGGCAACGGCAATTTTAGCGGTGTTTTCACCTTCTACGGCCTGTGCATTAGCAGCTGCAACCTGAGTTCTTTCATCTTGTACGGCATTAGCTTCACCAATAGAACCATCTCTAGTTTTTTCGGCTACCGATTTACGTGCGGCGTTAATAGCGTGTGCTGCTGCTTCTTTACCAAGGGCTTCGATATAGCCAGACTCATCAACGATATCGGTAATGTTTACGTTAATCAGTTTTAACCCGACTTTCTTTAATTCCGTTTCAACAGATTGCGAAATGTTAGTTAAAAACTTGTCACGGTCATTGTTAATTTCTTCAATATCCATAGAGGCTACCACTAAACGCAACTGACCAAAAATAATTTCTTTGGCTAATTCTTGAACGTCTTGAGCGCCTAAACCTAATAAACGTTCGGCTGCATTTTGCATAACGCCAGGTTCTGTAGAAACCCCAATAGTAAAACGTGATGGGACATTAACACGAATGTTTTGTTTTGAAAGTGCATTTACTAAGTTTACTTCAATTGAAATTGGTGTTAAGTCTAAGAATTCATAATCTTGAATGACTGGAATAATAAAGGCCGCACCACCATGAATACATTTGGCCGATTGACCACCACCCACTTTTCCGTAGACTACTAAGATGCGATCCGAAGGACAACGTTTATAGCGTTTGATTAAAATTAGTAAGGTTAATACAATAAATAGGACGACAAAAATGATGAGCATAGGCCCACCGAGACTGCCTACATTTAAATTTTCTTGAAAGGTTAATAGGTACATATAGTTATAAGTTTGAAAGGTTAATTTTTTAGTTTGATAGTTTCTTTTGACTGTTTTGGTTTAATAGGGTATCGTTATTTTGAAGTTGTGAAGCTTCTATAGGTTTCCGGGTTTGGTCAACAATAAGAATACCATTAGAGGTTACATCGACGACCTTTATGACGGTTCCTGTTTTTAATGTGGTTAAGGAATCGGTTAGTGCTTCTAATTCGCGCATACTTCCCTGCACATTTACATTTACTTTTCCTATGCTAGAGCGATCGGCACCAATGGTTAAATAGACTTCGCCAACGGCATCAATCGCATTTTTATAGTTTAATGTGCCGCTATCAGCAAGTTTGCTAATAAAATAGAATAGTGTTGCCATGATAACCATCATTAATAAACCACTAATTATTGAAATAATAATGGTTGTTGGTGTTGAAAACCCGGCATCAATACAAGCAATACCACTCCAGCCAAAGATGGTAAAAAAGCCCACCAGGTTTTTAAAGGATATGAACTGAAATCCGGCTTCGACATCAAAATCGGTATCTAAATCGCCAATCTCATCGGTAGCTCCTCCTGTAAAAGCCATCACCATTACTATAGAGAAAATGAGAGAACCAATAATAGCGACTAGCCAATACATTTTGGATAGAAATTCTAAATTTGAAAACCATTCTGCCATAACTTTTAAGCTTTAGTTTTTTGAGTTAATAAATATACGACCATTACACATTTAAAACCTTATTTTTTTTTGAAAGTAAATGAGTCGCACTTTTACCACTGGAACAGCGACTTATATTCTTAGGTTTTAAATTTTGTATTGAACGCAAAAGGTTCAAGGTTTGAAATATGAGTTGTGTTTTGATGGTGGTTAAAAGTACAGTCGTATTTTGTACTTCTGGTACCTCAAAAAGTTTTGAGTTTTAGACCACTTTCAATATATAAGTAGCGGTTGAAGAGGTTTTGTTACAAGAAAATTGGGAAATATTTTTATTTCACTTAAAACACCCCTAAAGTCCCCTCAAGGGGACAATCTACAGATTAGACATTTTGGATTGGATAAAAATTAGTTCTAATGCTCTATTTTGTTTCTCACTAATCCTTAAGGGGACCGTGTATTATATGAGATTATTATGGATGGGAGTAAAGCGGTGTTTGATTTGGTGGATGGGCTTTTTTTGGATGGTTCTCTATTACTATGCTTTAAGTTTTTTTTAAAAACAAAACCCACAAGGACGGATACTGAATCTATTGCAGTATATGCCTTGCAGGATTGTTACGATAAGTATTTAGTTTCAATTTATGTGGTTCCTTTTTTTAAAGGAATTTGTAACGCAATCCGAATAAGACATTACTTGGAGGCATTGGTGTAAAGCCTGATTCTATATAATCGGCATTAAAAATATTGTTTGCTGTAATAGAAAATTCTAGCTGTTTTAATTGCATAACCATAGAGGCATCCCAAACATTATAGGTTTGGCCAGTGGTACGTTCGGCATATTTGTAAACGATATTTTGACTGATGTTTTTGAATAATTTGGTACTGAAACGTGTGGTAAAATGATGTTTTAGTGTGTTTAGAGCGTAGCGCGATAATTCTTCGTTTTGTTCTAAAATATCATCATCTAAAAATGCATAGCCAAATGCTAAGGTTTGGTTGAAGTCTTTTAGTTTAAAATGGTATGAAATATCAAACTCTAGGCCTTTGGTATTTACTTCTGCAATGTTGGTTGCGGTATAGATTTCATCAGTTGTATTTGGTCTTATAAAATCAATGAGGTTGGTGGCATCTCTGTTAAAAGCAGATAGACTTGCTCTAATGTTTTGAGTGTTATACTTTATACCAATTTCTTGCGCAAAAGCTTCTTCGGGTTCTAAATTCTCATTTCCAATAGTTCCTGGGTCATTATAATATAGATCGGTATAGGTTGGAATTCTGTAAGTGAAGCCAATGTTTCCGTAGGCTTTTAGATTATTACTAATATCGAAACCAATATCTAATCCTGGAAAGGCGTTGAATTTAAAATCTGAAAAATAGGTGAGTGCCGCACCTGGTGTAATATCTAAGCGTTTGTCTAATAATTGAAATCTATGTTCTACAAACATGGTGGTCATAAACCGATTGCGATTGCCTAAATTATTACTTCGTAAATAGACTTTAGACATATCGATTCCGAAGCCTGTTATACCCCATTTAGACGTGTATGAGGCGTTAGCTTCTACGCCCATTTTGTTTGAGATATGCATGTTTCTAAAGAAATTAGGCTCATAACGTTTTAAAAGGAAGATATCTTGGTTGCGTTTCCAATAGATACGCGGTTGTATTTTTAGTTTTTCGGATTGAAATTTTGTGGTAAAGGCGATTAAGCTATTTTGGGTTTCTTCGTATTCTTTAAAATCAGGATTGGTGGTGTAGAAGTTTTCGGCGCCAAACTTTCGTTCTGAAAACATGGTTATCATCTCAACAGCTTGGCCTTTTTTGTTGAAGGTACTTTTTAAGAAATAATTAGAATTGTCGTAGTCTGTATTATCGGTATAGCCTTCTGAAGTCATTTTACCAACATGAAGCAGGTGCGTGGAATTTTCTAGTTCAGAACCTACGGTTACCGAACCATTAAGCTGGCCAAAAGAACCGGTTTCAACATTGGTTGACACCGAATTACCTAAGGTTGATTTGGTAACAATATTAATGGCCCCCGTAAAGGCATTTTGCCCAAACACACGTGCGGCAGGACCTTTGATGATTTCTATACGTTTAATCACTTCAATAGGAACAGCGGCATTTAAGGTATGGTGACCGGTTTGAGCATCGTCCATTTTAACGCCATCTACGAGTAGTAAGGTTTGGTCGAATCCGCCACCTCTAATAAATAAATCGGCCTGACTGCCGCCAGTACCACGACGTCTAATATCTACACCAGCGACTTGCTGTAGTAGATCGACAACCGTAATAGCAGCACTACTTTTAATGTCTGCTGCGCTGATAATATTTATGGTTCTGGAGTTGTCTTTAAAAGGTAAATCGATACGTGTTGAGGTAATGATTACTTCGCTTAACGAATCGGTTTTTATCTCTTGTGTTTGTCCATTAACTTTAAAAATGGCTATGAGGAAACACAAGAAAAGTGGCGCTTTATTTTTCATTGATATAAATTTTGTAATCCTTTATTGCTTTAGTATTAGCGGATTTTAGGCCGTTATAAAGTTACTAAATCTGTACTATATACAGTGCTGTAATGGGGTGTTTTTATAGTGTAAAATTCGTAACTTTCCGGACGATTAAACTAGTCCAGTTTTAAAATAATGAATAGTCCGGTTACTGATATCATAAAACAACTTGTCACTATTGATAAGGCAAAGGTGCAGCCTGTGTACATACAAGTGGCACAGCAAATTATAAATGCGATACAGCGTGGGTATTTGCATAAAGGGAGCAAATTGCCAGGAACCCGTGTGCTCAGTGGATTGTTGACTATTCATAGAAATACAGCTGTGGCTATTTATGATGAATTAGCATCACAAGGTTGGGTAGATATTGTCGCTAATAAAGGCACGTTTGTTTTGGTTCCGGAATCTACAACAACAAAAATTAAAGCGGCCACACAGCACTTAGACCATGCTTATACCTATCCGAAAGTTGCGGGCTTTCCGTTTCAAAAGTCGTTTCATTTGGCTTCAACAGCACAAGAAACCACGGCGAAATATAGTATTAATGATGGTCAACCCGATTTACGTCTGCATCCTGTGCACCAGTTTTCTAGATGGTATAGTGCAGCTATGAAACGTAAAACGCTTATAAATAAATGGAATCATACAACGGCATTAAGCGCCTCTATGTTTAGTACGCAGCTGTGTAATTATTTGAATGCGACGCGTGGTTTTCATATTAATTCGGATAATTTAGTAAATACCCGTAACACAGACTTGAGCCTTTTTATGGTTGCACAATTGTTAATAGCGCCTAAGGATTTGGTGTTGGTAGGGCAGTTGAGTAATTATGCGTCTAATATGATTTTTCAACAAGCCAAAGCTACCATTAGAACTATTCCGATGGATAAGGAAGGTTTAGATGTTGATTATATACGCAAGCATTTTGTAAAGCGTAGTATACGATGTGTGTATTTGTGCGCCAATAGAGACTATCCTACTACCATAACGTTGAGTGCTAAACGTCGTTTGGAATTGCTTGAACTGGCAAAAACCTATGAATTTGCGATTATAGAAGACGATTATGATTTTGATTTTCAGTTAGAAGGTTCTGCTATGTTACCGATGGCAAGCGCGAATGCTAATGGGATGGTGATTTATTTGGGGAAATTGGGGCAGTCTTTGTTTCCAAGTTTTCAGACCGGCTTTGTGGTGGCGCCAGAAAATTTTATCTCAGAAGCTAAAAACTATTTGCAATTATTAGATAAGCAAGGCGATTTAATACAAGAGCAGATGTTGTCTGAACTTATTGCTGAAGGTGAAATTTATCGGCTTAAGAAGAAAAATATTGTGACATATAAGCAGCGTCGCGATTGTTTGTGTCATTATTTGACATCTTATTTTGAAGGTGTTCTCACTTGGGAGAAACCGTCTGGAGGCTTGGCGATATGGTTGCAATTTGTGGCAACGATTTCTTTAGTGAAACTTGCAGAAGAAGCCGAAAAATTGAATTTATTTCTGCCAAAAACCATTTTGTATCAAGATAAAACGACTTGTGCGATTCGTTTTGGTTTTGGTCATTTAAACGAAAATGAAATAGAAATTGTAATGAAGACCTTGAAAAGCGCTTATAATAACACCCTTAGTTGTTAAGCGGGAATTCAGTTTTACAGTCTTCACATTTGTATTGGTAGCGTGTGCTAAAAGGCAAAGTTCCGGTTATAAAACCAATGAGAAAAGATATTAAGGATTTAAAGTCGGTAATGGTAGAATAGAGCTCAATACGGTTGTTGCCACAATTAGGGCAGGTAATCGGTTCGCCAACATCATTCAGCGCATATGCATTTATAGATTGTAAAATATCTTTTGCTTTGTCTTGGTCTTTTGCTAGGACGTTTAATTTAATGCCACCAATTGCATGGCTGACCAATGGGTCGGTATCAATGGTGATATTGTCTTTTAAAAAGACTTGAATGCCATCAGATTCTAAACGGCCTTTGATGATTTCGGCTTCAGCAGAATATTGAAATTTAGCGATGGTAACAAAGGTGTCTTGCATTTGGTAAATATACTATATTCTTGTGGAGACTTGTTAGGTTATATATTGAAACAAGTTCAGCATTAAAGAAACCTGACAGGTCTAAAAACAGTTAATCAATTTTGCCAGAAGCTATTTTAGCTTTCCATTCGTCTTTATCCACCCATTTAAAATCGTTAGGCACTGTAGCGTCTAATAAATCGATGTTTAGTTGTTCTGAAAGTTCGTAACCCATTAGAAACGCTTCTTGGTAATTATTAACGAAATAGAGTTCAAAATGTTTATTGTCATCGTACCATAAATTCACTTCAAAAATGTAATTACCATCTACAGTAGGTTGGTGAAATACAGAAACATATTGGTAGTTTTTAATGGTTTGCCATTGCCCAAATTTTAAAGGGCCAACGCTAAAGGTAGGTCTGAATTTTGAGTTTTTAAGATCTACGTGAACACTTTTTCTTAATGAAAATGCGACGCCAGGTGCCATAAATAGAACGCATGATTTAAGCTCATAAAGAAACAGTTTTAATCCGTCTTCATTAAAACTGAGATTAGATAGCGCTAAAATTAGTATCGCTGTTGCGATTGTAAAAAAGATTGCAGCAATGGGTATTTGCCAAATAGGCCTGTCACTTTCTGAAATGATGGTGCTCGATTTCATGTGTTTATATTTATTGTTTTTTATCGGTCACATGGTATATCCATTTTATCATTTCTTTGGGTATCAAGAGCGCGTTATGGATGTTTCATGTTTCATGTTTCAAATATAGTTTAAAGATTTTGAGACCTACTAGGTTTTCAAAACCTAGTAGGTCTAGTTCATAATTCACTCTTTTTTAATAGTAAATTATTGTTTTTCGATAATTTTAGTATATTTGTTATCGTAAAACGATAATTATGAATTCTGCCAAAACACTTTATGCAATACTAAATGTTATTATTTTCCTTATTCTAGCTAGCATTGGTTTAGGGATTTTTGTTTTAGCCATGGTTTTCTTTGGTGTAAAACAAGATATTATTGGTTTAAAATATGAGGAGATAATTTTTAAAACTGAAGCCATGCTTTATGGTTTTACCTTTTTAGAGCTTGTGGTTTATGCTGGCTTTGTCGTATCGCTTTGGAAATTAAGAAAGGCGACAAAATTGTTATTAAAAAATGATTTTTATAATACTGAACTTATGAGTGGCATGTTCGATTCGGGAAAACTCATGGTTTTTTCTTCCGTTGCTTTATGGGTTATTGATGAGGTGAGCAATATGTTTTTTAAACGGCAAGTTGTACTTGGTTTAAGTGAAAAAACATTGGTCTATTTATTAATTATTGCGATGGGATTGTTTTTAATGCTAATCAGTACGGTTCTTAGAGATACTAAGGTTATAAAGGAAGAAAATGATTTAACTATATAATTATCTATAATGCGAAAATTAGTCATCTTAAAAAGCTTAATCGATGTTGTTTGGATACTGACTTGTATTCCTTCAATTCTGCTATGTTTATTTCTAATGGTCTATATGTTTGTAGCTCCTGAATCCTTAAGTCTCTTTGTTGATATTAATGATTCTATATTTGAAACTTCTACATTAGCAATTCAGATGTTTGGTTTGATCTTTATTGTTTTAGCGTTAGCTACTATTTATTGTGTGTATTTGTTTAGAAAAACGTTGCGCTATTTTCAGAAGGTCAAACCGTTTCATAAAGTTGTTATTGCTAATTTTTATAAGATAGGGTATTTGCTTTCGGGTATTGGGATTGTGTCTTCAGCATTGGTTTTTACGGCACAATTAGTTTTTAAAAGTGAATTTAAAATCCATTTGGGCTTAAGTCCTTATCTCATGCTTATTTGTTTGGGGTTATTTTTTATGGTTTTTAGTGAAGTGTTTAGGGTGGCGAAGTACGCTAAAGAAGAAAATGATTTAACAGTTTAGTTATGCCAATAGTAGTTAACTTAGATATTTTATTAGCTAAACGAGGAATGAAGAGCTATGAACTTGCCGAAGCTATAGGAATTACCACCGCAAACTTATCGATTTTAAAAACAGGCAAGGCTAAAGCGATTCGGTTTTCAACTTTAGAAGCCATTTGTAAAGCTTTAGAGTGTCAGCCTAGTGATATTTTGGAGTATGTGGAAGACGAATCATAAATTTTAACTAGACCTGACAAGTCTAATGTAATGACTTTCTTTTTACCTTTGTCGTCTATGTATGCCTTAGTCGATTGTAATAATTTTTATGCCTCTTGCGAGCGGGTTTTTAACCCCAATTTGCAACAACAGCCCATTGCTATATTAAGTAATAACGATGGTTGTGTGATTTCGCGAAGTGATGAAGCTAAAGCGCTAGGTTTGCCTATGGGCGCCCCTATTTTTAAATGGGAAAGCTTTTGTAAAGCCCATAATATTAAAGTGTTTTCTTCAAATTATCCCTTATATGGTGATATGAGTAGTCGGGTTATGCGCATCTTAGAACAATTTACACCCGATGTTGAAATTTACAGTATTGATGAAGCGTTTCTTCAGTTTAAAGGGTTTGAAAATTATGATTTTGAAGCTTATGGCATTCAAATGCGGCAGCGTATTTTAAAATGGACCGGTATTCCTACTTCTGTTGGTATTGCACCAACAAAAGCGTTGAGTAAAGTGGCGAATAAAATAGCGCGTAAGTTTCCTGAAAAAACTAAAGGTGCTTATGTGATTGATTCGGATGCGTCTAGAATAAAAGCCTTAAAATGGTTGAAAATTGAAGATGTTTGGGGTGTAGGTCGTGGTCTGCAAAAACGCTTAAAAGCAAAAGGCTGTCATACCGCTTACGATTTTACACAGTTGCCAGACGATTGGGTGCGGAAGACTTTTTCTATTACGGCATGGAAACTGAAGAAAGATTTGGAAGGCGTTTCAAAAATTACTTTAGACGAACCCACAACCAAACGTTCTATTGCCACTACCCGAAGTTTTGAATATACCTATTCGGATATCGATAATATAAAAGAACGTATTTCTACGTTTGCCACACGTTGTGCCGAAAAACTACGCAATCAAGGTTCTAGTTGTCATATGATTATTGTGTTGCTAAGTAGCGATCGGCATAAAACTGATACCGAACAGCATAAAGCAAGTACTATGGTAAGTTTTCCGTACCCAACGGATTCCTCGTTGTTGATTAGCACGCAGGCTGTACATGCTGTAAAATCGATATACAAGTCAGGTGTTAAGTATAAACGCGCAGGGGTTATCGTTACCGGTTTGGTGCCCACTGATAATTTTCAGTTAGACTTGTTTAATAAAGAAGACCCTAAACACAAGCCTTTAATGTCGGCCATAGATGTGATTAATAAAAAGTATAAAACCAATATGATAAAGTTGGGTAATCAAGATTTAGAGCGTACTTGGAAGATGCGCCAAGAACGTTTATCGCCCAGATATACCACTAATATTAATGATATTATTGTGGTAAAATAGAAAGCGATTATATTTTGCTAATTAATAAGTAGGTTTCGACTGCGCTTAACCAGAGATTTAGGTGAAATTTGAATCACTATTGGTAGTCGTTATTTAATGACTCTTAAATTTTTATAGAACTCGTGCTTCAATAAGTACTAATTCTTATTTATCATATTGTATATTTATAGACTGAAGTTTAATTTAAAAAGATTACCGCCGCTGCGGCAATGTTATGAAAACAAAATCAGCAGGAAGTTTAACGTTTTTTTTTCCAGAAGCCATAGAGGGTGGCGGAACTAATTTTTTTGATACCGGCATATCTGCAGGTTTTCCATCGCCAGCAGAAGATTTTAAAGAACAACGATTGTCTTTAGATGACGAACTGGTAAAAAATAAAGAAGCGACCTTCTATGCTAAAGTGAGTGGGCAATCTATGATTGGCGCCGGTCTCGATGATAATGATTTATTAGTTATTGATCGTAGCTTAGAACCGGCAAATAATAAAATAGCCGTATGCTTTTTAGATGGTGAATTCACGGTAAAACGCCTTAGAGTTTCTAATGACGAAGTATGGTTACAACCCGAAAACCCCAATTATCCTATTATAAAAATTACAGAAGATAATAATTTTGTGATTTGGGGCATTGTGACCAACGTGATTAAAAAGGTCTATTAAAACAAAGCAGAAGCAATCGCTTTTACATTATCACTTTTTCCCATAGAGTAGTAGTGCAATACTGGTACACCTGCTTGTTGTAATTCTTTAGATTGCTGAATAGCCCATTCTACACCAACTTTTCGCACTTGAGCATTAGATTTACAAGTCTCAACGGCATCGATTAAATCTTCTGGTAAATCAATTTTAAAAACCTGTGGCAATAGTTGTAAGTGTCGTTTTACCGCAAGGGGTTTTATGCCTGGAATGATAGGAACATTAATACCTTCGGCTTTAGCGGCTTCAACAAATTTAAAATACTTACTGTTATCAAAAAACATTTGAGTCACCACATAATCAGCACCAGCTTCTACTTTTTCTTTTAAGCGTTTTAAATCTGTTCTTAGAGAAGGGGCTTCTAAGTGTTTTTCAGGGTAACCCGCCACACCAATACAGAAATCAGCTTTATCATGACCTTCTACAACATCATGTAAATATTGTCCATTATTAAGTTTTTGAATTTGCTCAACCAAACCCTTAGCGTATTTATGACCACCATCGCAAGCTTCAAAATATTGTTGGTGTTTCATGGCGTCGCCACGTAAGGCCATCACATTATTAATACCCAAATAATGGCAATCGACGAGCAAGTATTCGGTTTCTTCTTTAGTAAAACCACCACACAATACATGTGGTACGGTATCTACATTATATTTATGTTTTATAGCCGCACAAATGCCAACTGTTCCCGGTCGCATACGTGTGATTTTACGGTCTAAAAGGCCATCTTTTTCAATATAAAGGTATTCTTCTCTAGAAGTCGTTACGTCTATAAAAGGTGGCTTAAACTCCATTAAAGGGTCAATATTATTATAGAGTTGTTGAATGCTATTTCCTTTTTTTGGGGGAATGATTTCAAAAGAAAATAAGGTTTTTCCGTTCGCGTTTTTTATATGGTCTGTTACTTTCATGTGCTTACCGTTAGTGTATTTTTATGGTCACATGCTGTTCGCTATTAATCATTTTGGTAAATGATGAGGTTTTGAACATGCTCGTTTCATAATTAGGCCTGCAAAAGCAGGGTCTTTTTAATTTTTATTTATACCTACAAGGTTTTTGAAACCTGCTAGGTCTGAGGTCTCGTTTTATTAATCTGCTAAATTTGGGCTTAACCATTTTGTAGCTTCTTCTATTGTTATGTTTCGTCTTTTACTATAATCTTTAAGTTGGTCTTCTTTAATTTTTCCAAGGCCAAAATATTTAGCTTCCGGATTACCAAAATAGTAACCGCTGACACTTGCTGCTGGCCACATGGCTAAGCTTTCCGTTAGTTTTACACCTATGTTTTCTTCAACCTTTAAAATATCCCAAATTGTTTTCTTTTCTAAATGGTCTGGACAGGCAGGATAACCTGGTGCTGGTCGAATTCCTTTATAATTTTCTTTAATTAATTCGTCGTTAGATAAGTTTTCATTGTTTGCATAACTCCAATGTTTTGTTCTTACTTCTTTGTGTAGATATTCTGCAAAAGCTTCGGCTAGTCTATCGGCTAAAGCTTTAATCATAATGGAATTATAATCGTCGTGTTCGGCTTCAAATTGCGCAGCTAATTCTGCGGTTCCAAATCCTGTAGAGACACAAAAACAGCCCATATAATCTTGTTTTCCTGTTGCTTTTGGTGCAATAAAATCGGCTAAAGCAATGTTGGGTTTGCCTGCTGATTTTTTGGATTGCTGACGAAGCGTTAAGAATTTATAGAGTTCTTCATTGTTCTCGACTGCGCTAGAACTGACAGAAATCTCTATGTCATCATCATTAACCGTATTGGCTTCAAACAATCCAAAAATGGCTTTTGCTTTAAGCAGTTTTTCGTCGAAAATGCGTTTCAATAACACTTGTGCATCTGCGAATAATTCTGTGGCTTGTTCGCCAACAACATCATCTGTTAAAATGGCTGGATACTTTCCATGTAAATCCCAACTTCTAAAAAATGGCGACCAATCAATGAATTCTTCAAGTTTAGTAATGTCAAAATCTTCAATAATTTGAATGCCTAATTGTTTAGGTTTTACAATTTCAGAGGTATTCCAATTGATTTTAAATTTGTTTTTTCGAGCATCAGCAATCGTTAAATATTCCTTTTTCTTGGTGCGTTTTAAGAACTGCTCTCGGAAGGCATCATACTCTTCTCTAATTTGATTTTTGTAAATCTTATTATCTTTCTTAAGCAAGTCGCCAACAACGGTTACTGCTCTAGATGCATCGTTTATATGAACCACAGTATCGGTGTAATGAGGTGCAATTTTCACCGCCGAATGTGCTCTAGAGGTAGTTGCGCCTCCTATGATTAAAGGGATTTCGACCTTTTGTTTTTCGAGGGCTTTAGAAACGTAAACCATTTCGTCTAAGGAAGGTGTGATTAAACCACTCAACCCAATGATATCCACATTTTCTTTTATGGCTGTTTCAATAATTTTTTCTGGTGGCACCATGACACCAAGGTCGATGATTTCATAATTATTACAACCTAAAACTACGCTCACAATATTCTTTCCGATATCGTGCACATCACCTTTTACAGTAGCCATTAAAATCCTTCCCGAGAACTCTTGTTTGCCATCTTTTTCTGCTTCAATAAAAGGTTGTAAATAAGCAACGGCTTTTTTCATTACTCGTGCTGATTTTACCACCTGTGGTAAAAACATTTTACCACTACCGAATAAATCACCGACGACATTCATACCAGTCATTAAATGACCTTCTATGACTTCAATAGGTTTGGCAGCTGCTAAACGTGCTTCTTCAACATCTTCAAGTATAAAAGCGTCAATTCCTTTTACTAAGGCGTGTGTAATTCTATCTTGTAATGGGTCATTTCGCCATTCTTGTACTTTATTGTCTTGCTCTTTTTTCTGTCCTTTTACCGACTCAGCAAAATCTAATAAGCGTTCCGTAGCATCATCGCGTCTATCAAATAAAACATCTTCAACACGCTCTAATAAATCTTTATCAATTTCATCATAAATCTCTAACATGGTCGGATTTACAATGCCTAGATTCATACCATTTTTAATCGCATGATATAAAAATGCCGAATGCATGGCTTCACGTACCACATTATTTCCTCTAAATGAAAACGAGACATTACTCACACCTCCAGAAACATTGGCGTAAGGTAAGTTTTCACGAATCCATTTGGTCGCTTCAAAAAAGTCGAGTGCATTTCTACGGTGTTCATCCATTCCTGTGGCTACCGGAAAAATATTGGGATCAAAAATGATATCTTGTGCCGGGAATTGAAGTTCATTCACCAAGATGTGATACGAACGTTTGCAAATTTCTATACGTCGGTTGTATGTATCGGCTTGACCTTCTTCGTCAAAAGCCATCACCACAACAGCAGCGCCATAACGTTTTATCAGTTTAGCATGATGCTTAAATTGTGCTTCACCTTCCTTTAAACTTATAGAATTAACGACACATTTACCTTGTGCGACTTGCAAGCCAGCTTCTATGATTTCCCATTTTGAACTATCAATCATTAACGGAATTCTTGAAATATCGGGCTCTGAGGCAATCAGATTTAAAAAGGTGGTCATGGCATACACGCCATCGAGCATGCCTTCGTCCATATTAACATCTAGAATTTGCGCGCCTCCATCAACTTGGTCTCGTGCTACTTCTAAGGCTTCGTCGTATTTTTCTTCTTTAATTAGTCGAAGAAATTTACGAGAACCCGTGACGTTGGTGCGTTCTCCAACGTTGATGAAGTTACTTTCTGGTGTTATTACTAAGGGTTCTAATCCAGATAACGTGAGGTATTTTTTATTTTGAGTCATGTGAGTCTTTTCAAAGTGGATTCTTGCCTACGCAGGAATGACAATTTTTCTTGGTTTGTATTTTTGAGCGACTTCCGCAATGGCTTTAATATGTTCAGGACTTGTGCCACAACAGCCACCAATTATATTGATGAGGTTGTCTTTGAGATAGGCTTCAATATAACCTTGCATTTGCTCTGGTGTTTCATCATATTCTCCAAAGGCATTTGGTAAACCTGCATTTGGATGTGCTGAGGTGAAAAATTCTGTTTCGTCAGATAAGCGTTGTAAATAGGGTTGTAGTTGTTGCGCGCCAAGGGCACAATTAAAACCAACACTCAATAAGGGAATATGAGATACTGAGGTTAAAAACGCTTCAACGGTTTGTCCGGATAAGGTTCTTCCAGACGCATCCGTTATGGTACCAGAAACCATAATAGGAATATCAATATGACGTTCTTCTTTTACTTCTTCAATAGCAAATAAAGCCGCTTTTGCGTTAAGTGTATCAAAAATAGTTTCGACTAAAAGCATATCTACGCCGCCATCAATAAGCGCTTCTACTTGCTGTTTATAGGCGATTCGCAATTCATTAAAGGTAATCGCTCTGTATTCTGGTCGGTTGACATCTGGCGATAAACTCGCAGTTCGGTTTGTTGGTCCAATACTTCCGGCTACAAAGCGAGGCTTTTCAGGATTCTCTTTCGTAAATTTATCAGCGACTTCTTTAGCGATTTTAGCGGATTCATAATTTAGTTCGTAAACTAAGTCTTCCATATCGTAATCTGCCATGGCAATTGTGGTGCCCGAAAACGTATTGGTTTCTACAATGTCTGCGCCAGCTTCAAAATACTTAGCATGAATTTCTGCTATGGCTTTCGGTTGCGTTATGGATAATAAATCGTTATTTCCTTTTAATGGCGATGGATAATCTTTAAAACGTTCGCCTCTAAAATCTTCTTCTGAGAAATTATATTGCTGAAGCATGGTTCCCATGGCGCCATCAAGAACTAAGATGCGTTTTTGTAATTCTTCTTTTATTTTGCTCATAATATGTATGTGTTCTCGATACAATTTTATTCCGATGTTATAAAATCACTCGAACTGACTTTAGTTTTCTAATGCCTGTTTTAAATCGTTAATAATATCTTCGGGATGTTCTAAGCCTACGGAAATTCTGATTAATCCTGAAGTAATTCCGGTTTCTAAACGTACATCTTCTGGTATTTTAGCATGTGTTGTAGACGCCGGGTGCGTAACTATAGTTCTGGTATCTCCTAAATTTGCAGAAAGGGATAATAGTTGAATTGAATTTAAAAATTGTCTTCCAGCTTCAATACCGCCTTTAATTTCAAAAGCGACAATACTGCCCCCGAGTTTCATCTGTTTTTTTGCTAATTTGTATTGCGGATGTGATTTTAAAAAGGGATACTTTACAAAATTCACCTTGTCTTGTGTCTCTAAAAATTTGGCTATTGTGAGCGCATTTTCGCAATGTCTATCTACTCGCACAGGTAGGGTTTCTAAACTTTTAGACAAAACCCAAGCGTTAAAAGGAGAAAGTGAAGGTCCTGTGTTTCTTGAAAACAAATAGATTTTCTGAATTAAATTGGCACTACCCACCGTGACACCTCCTAAAACGCGCCCTTGACCATCCATTAATTTGGTTGCGGAATGAATGACTAAATCAGCACCAAATTTAATAGGCTGTTGTAAATAAGGGGTTGCAAAACAATTATCTATAATGAAAATTAGGTTGTGTTTTTTTGCGATGTCTCCTAAATGTTGCAGGTCTAAAATATCTACAGCAGGATTTGTTGGACTCTCCGCATAAATGACTTTGGTATTGGGTTGAATTAGGCTTTCAATAGTGTCTAATTCATCAATTTTAAAAAAGCTTGTTGCAATATTCCACTTTGGTAAAATGTTATTAAATAAGGTCTGTGTAGAACCAAAAATACTTCGGCATGAAATAATATGATCATCTGCATTTAATAAGGCTGCAAAAGTTGAAAACACAGCCGACATACCAGAAGCAAAGGCATAGCCGCGTTCTGCGCCTTCCATTTTGCAAACCTTTTCTATAAATTCGGAGCTATTAGGGTTGGAGTAACGACTGTAAATATTACGTTCCTTTTCATCGGCAAACGACGCGCGCATATCTTCGGCATCTTCAAATACATAGCTCGATGTGAGATACATGGGGCTTGAATGCTCTAAAAATTGAGAACGTTCTATTTGTGTGCGTATAGCTTGTGTTTCGATACGTTTAGAATCCATTTTTTAAATTTTAAAAAAGCAAAAAACTAAAACCGTCAATGACGTATGAATAGAAAAAGTTATAAAGAATTTTAATTACAGATGAGTAATTATGTTGGGTTATCTATCCAATTGTGCGATAAATGAATCGACAATTACGTAGAAGTTAGCACCTTCTTAATAAGTTTAAGGGTTGCTAAGGTATCAAAGGGTCTAATCCCTCCACCTTTCTTGATAACGTTTCAATAAGTTGTTTGAACTTTGTGAACTGCAATATTGCAAAAGAAAAAGAGAAAAAGCAAATTTCACTCACTTTATTTAATGAAAAAATATTACTTTTTTAATTGTAACTTTGATTTTCCCAAACACACTGATTATGTTAGAAAATTTCTGGTTTAATGTTCAATATGGCATGAACCACGTATTAGATATTAATGGCTATGACCATGTACTTTTCTTAATGATTTTGGCTGTTCCTTATGTTTTTAAAGACTGGAAACCCGTTTTGTTATTAGTTACTACATTTACCCTAGGGCATACTTTGTCTCTAATTTTGGCGGCTTATGGTATTGTGAGTGTTAATGGATCGCTCGTGGAATTTCTAATTCCTATTACGATACTGATTGCAGCTGTTTACAACATATTTACAGCAGGAAAAACAGGTAAAAGCAATAAAATTGGTTTATTGTTTTTTACGACTTTGTTTTTTGGTCTTGTTCACGGATTGGGCTTTGCTAGAGAATTTAAGATGTTTTCGGGGCAGTCTGAAAATAAACTCGAATTGCTTATTGAATTTGCTTTAGGCATAGAACTTGCTCAGGTCATTATTGTATTTATCGTCTTATTTGTTGGATTTTTATGTCAAACAGTATTTCGATTTTCCCGTCGCGACTGGATACTTGTAATTTCTTCAGTAGTTGTAGGTCTAGTGATTCCGATGATTTCAGCAAGTGATTACATCAACTAAAAACGAAAAGTTTGGTAAAACTTTAACGACAGGTAAATTGGTTATAAAATACAATCCCTATATCTTCGTTAGTACCATTATACGTTTGTATAACACTAATTATTAATGTCAAAGACAAAACAGTTACGTTACGATAAAGCTTATTTGCGAATAGCCCGAGAATGGGGAAAACTATCCCATTGTAAGCGCAAACAAGTTGGTGCTCTTATTGTAAAAGATCGCATGATTATTTCGGATGGCTATAATGGGACACCAACCGGTTTTGAAAATTATTGTGAAGACGACGAGGGCTATACCAAATGGTATGTGTTGCATGCTGAAGCTAATGCCATTCTAAAAGTGGCCTCATCAACACAATCTTGCCAAGGAGCAACCTTGTATATTACGCTTTCGCCTTGTAAAGAGTGTAGTAAATTGATTCACCAAGCCGGCATTGTTAGGGTGGTTTACCGCCAAGGTTATAAAGATGAATCGGGCATTAAATTTCTTAAAAAAGCAGGGATAGAAATAGAACTTATTGAAGCTATCGATTAAGATTTCCATTTTGTAGGAAACCATATGACAACAAAAAATAAATACATACCATTAATTGTTGGTGCCGCTATTGCAGCGGGTATTATTATGGGTGGGAAACTAAATTTTTCGGATACTTCAGACAACCTCTTTACAACCAACAGCAAAAAAAATAAACTTAATCGGTTAATAGATTATATTGATTATGAGTATGTAGAAGATGTTAATACAGATAGCATTGTTGATGTTACTGTAAACGGGATTTTAAACAATCTTGATCCGCATTCTACGTATATTCCTAAGGAAGATTTACAGCGTATCACAGAAAACATGAAAGGTGATTTTGTGGGTATTGGGATTAATTTTTATCCTTATAAAGATACTATTACAGTGATTAAGCCCACCGAAGGAGGCCCTAGTGAACGTGCTGGTATTATGAGTGGTGATCGTATTCTTTTAGCCGATGGTGATACACTCTACGGCCGTAATATTTCTGAAGAGTATATTAGTCAAAAACTTAAAGGTGATAAGAACAGTTCCGTAACATTAACTGTTTTTAGAAAAGGCGAAGAAGAGCTGTTAGAGTTTGATGTAAAACGAAAAAGCATTGCTATTAAAAGTGTAGAAGCCGCCTATATGTTAACCGATGATTTGGGCTATATAAAGATGAATCGTTTTGCAGAATCTACTTTTAATGAATTTAAAGAAGCGCTTGCAGAGCTCAAAGATCTTGGTGCTACCAAAATGGCATTAGATTTAAGAGATAATCCTGGGGGGTTTCTTGGTATTGCAGAGCAGATTGCTGATGAGTTTTTAGAAGCTGATAAATTAATTTTATTTACAAAAGATAAAAAAGGAAAAGAAGAGCGTATTTACGCTACTCGACGAGGCAATTTTGAAGATGGTGAAATCTACATTTTAATTAATGAAAACTCGGCATCTGCAAGTGAAGTTATTGCTGGGGCACTTCAGGATAATGATAAAGGTGTTATTGTAGGAAGACGCTCGTATGGAAAAGGTTTGGTTCAGCGCGAAATGGCTTTGGGAGATGGTAGTGCCGTACGCCTTACGGTTTCTAAATATTACACGCCAACGGGGCGCTCTATTCAAAGACCTTATACTAATGGTGATAAGAAGAACTACTACGATGATTATTACAAACGTTTAAGAACTGGTGAATTGGTTGATGAAGGCAGTATAACTGTTGATGATTCTTTAAAATTTACGACACCCAAAGGTAAGGTGGTTTATGGTGGTGGAGGTATTATTCCAGATGTGTTTGTGCCTGTAGATCGTTTGTTTGATAATGAAACGATTAATTATCTAAGACGACGAGGCCATTTTGGGTATTTTGTATTTGAAGAGTTAGATAAAGACCGAACCTTATATCAGGATATTTCTAAGTACGATTTTATCAATAACTATGAGGTTAGTGATGATATCGTTGTGCGTTTTCAGGATTATGTGAACCAAAAAGAGTTAACCAACATAACTTTTGTAGCTTATAATGATGAAATAAGACGTCTCATTAAAGCGACACTTGCACGCCAGTTATTTGATGATAATGCTTTTAGTGAAATACTGAATAAGGAAGATATTGTGGTAAAGGAGGTTATACTTCTAAGTTCAGATTATCCGAGTATAAATAGTAATTATTAAGTTATAATTTATCGTGTACTTTAGTTTGTTTCCCATCATTCCAAAGTGTTAAAATATCTGTTGCCACATGTGCTCCACTGCCGCAAGCCATGGCAAACTGACTCCGCCAACCTGCTAAAGTTCCAGCTACGTACAAGTTTTTTTCAATAAGATGATCGGTGTTTTTTAACCAAATTCTATCTTTTTCGATGGCAGCTCTAGGGTGCGGCTCTATATAGCTTTCAAGCCCTGTTATGGTCATTAGATTCGTATAGCCAACCGTAACAACTACAATTTTGGAGTGGTAATTTTCTTTATTGGTGGTCACTATAAAACTGTCACCTGTTTTCTCAATGGCTGTAACTTTTTCATTTTCAATTTGAGAAACATGAGGGTATAAATCTTTTAATTGTGTTATACCACTGTCTAAAATATCAGCTCCTAAAGTACCAGGTTGTAGACCTAAGACATTATTAAATAAGGCATTTTGAAGATGTGATGTTTTTTGATGCGTTACAATACCAATGTGTTTGTTTTCTGCAAACGGTTTATTTTTTGCAGACCCTAAGACTAAAGCACAAGATAAACCAGCTGCACCAGCTCCAATAATTAATGTATTAAACATGTTTATTAATTTTATAACAAAATTAAGCTAATTGCCGGACATGAAATTACTTAATAAAAAGTGCCTGTTTTTATTCAATAGCCAAAGCAGATTGTTCATTTGGCTTATAAATCTTAAATTTAGCTAATTATTCTATAATTATTTATGAAGCATATATGTATTTTAATAGTTACACTATCTGGTATTTTTTCATTGTCTGCGCAAAATTCATGGGAGGATTATACTAAGGTGGCTGATTCATTAGAATTACTCTCTCAATTTAAGCAGGTTTTAGATTGTAGAGGCAAAGCTGTTGAAATTGCAAGTGTTACAACAAAAGACACTATCCCATATTTAGAGTTATTAAGAAACATTTCTCAAAACGAATCCCTAATTGAAGACAAAAATTCAAAGGAAGAGGCTTATAATAATTTGAAAAGTCAAATTGAGGAATTGAAGATGTTTAGTCCAAATCCAGATCGGTTATACAGAATATATAATCGATTATATAAAGCTTCAAGTCAATCTAATAATATTGACGACAGTGATTACTTTATAACTCAATCTTTAGAAAATCAGTACAAGAGTTCTGCAATTGATTCGTTGATGCTGTTAGAAACATTACAAAACGCGGGTGCAACATATAAGCAGATTGGTAAGTTAAATGAATCCGTAGCAATGTTTCAGAAAGCTGAAATTTATTGTCAAGATTTAAAAATCGAAGATGCCAGTATGCTTGGATTTAATTATATGAATTTGTCTGAACTTCATAGGTACAGATATCTCGACAATCCTAAAAAATTTATTGAATATTTAAAAAAAGCACAAGATGTTTATGAAAACGCTCATGCCGTAGATGATATGATACGTGTGTATCTAGGGCTTTCTGATTTTAAAAGTTCAGAAGGTGATTTTGAGCAGTCCATAAATTATTTAAAAAAAGCATTTCGGGCTTATAAAGAAGATGTTGAAGAATATAAAAAAGAAGGTTTAGATAAAAGTAATATTAATTTAGAGATGAAACTTCATAACTATTTTATTGAGAAATACAGAATGGTGGGTAATGAAAAATCAATGCTATACCATCTTAATGAAATGTTAAAGAAAGCGACACCAAAAGTTTTAAATGATAACATCAAAGATTTAATTAGCCTAAGTCATCTTTATCTAGTGGAATACTATGAAAATGATAATATTGAACAAGCCCTTATTTATTTAAATCAAGGAAGTAAATTTTTCCCAACGGAGGATTTGTATTTCATTCGACAAGAATACGATATGCATTATGTTAATATATTCATGAAAAAAAACGAATATGATAAAGCGCAGACTATTTTAAAGGCCTTGAGTGAAACAAAAGGATTACCGCTATTTATAGCAAAGACAACACTTGAAAAACGGATTATCCTGAACATAAAATCCGAAAAGTATGATGATGCTTTTTCAGGAATTAATGCGTTCTTAATACGCTATTATGATGCTAACGAAGCTACAGATATTAGAACATTGGCTTATAAAGATTTCAATCCAGGAACAGTTTTGAGTGATACACAGCGTTTTTTGAATATCGCTAAAGAACTTGAAGCAACACCAAATGACCAAGTAACCGAAAATTTATATTGGTTGGCATTAAAACAGTTTCAAGCCAATCTAAATCAAGAGATTTTAAGTGATAGAGTTAATTTACTTTACGCTGATGTTTGCTACTATTTTTACACAAAAGCATCAAACAAAGCATTGAGCCCGTCAAAATTAAATCAATTTATAACATTTACTGAAACGATTGAGTCAAAACATCTTTTAAATACCTTCATTAATAATAGAATAGATTCTCATGCCCTTGAAATAGATAGCTTAATCAACAAAGAGCAAAAAATAAGAGCCAACATTACTTATCTAAAAAAGCAAAATATTGAAAAGCCAATAGATAGTATTAATCAACTCATTTTTGAAGATAATTTAAAACTAGAAAATATTAATGAGCAGCTTAAGAAAAACTCAAATAGAATGGCTGGTTTGGTGAACACTGAAAATATTCTAGAACAGATCAAAGACAATTACATTATTAAGTATAAGCAGGTCAACAATAGTCTATTTAGAATTGAATTTAACACTACAAAAGACATTACTGTCAATGAAATTAAAGATTATGACATTTTAAAAGATAAAATAAAAGAAACCGTTGCGCTTTTAAAAAATCCAAATTCTTCACCTGAAACTATAATTAAAAACACGGATTTTTTATTTAACAAACTTTTGAGCGATACGATTATTCTCAAATTCTCTGATACGGTCTATTTAATTTTAGATGATGTTTTACACTATTTACCCTTTGAATTGTTGACTCATAATAAGTACTACCTTATTGAAAATACAACGATAAGTTATGCATCAGCTTTAAGCTTTATAAATAATAACAGTATGGCACAAACATCAGATGACAAAAAAAATATCGCTTTATTTGCTCCTTCGTATAAGTCATTTGCA
Organism: Winogradskyella vidalii; assembly: GCF_013403955.1. Lineage (GTDB taxonomy): Bacteria > Bacteroidota > Bacteroidia > Flavobacteriales > Flavobacteriaceae > Winogradskyella > Winogradskyella vidalii. The sequence continues at coordinate 88,779 of NZ_JABFDG010000001.1, forward strand.
CCAACTAATGCGCAGTTAGCTGTGCGTGGCACACCGTATTATTTAGAAGGAACATTAAATGAGGTTAAAGCTATTTCTAAACTTTTTGCAAATAGCGATTTGTATATCAATGATAAAGCATCAAAAGAATCTTTTAAAAATCTATCGAAAGACTATTCTATTTTGCATTTATCCATGCATTCCTTTATAAACGACCAAGAAGCTGAACTGAGTAGTTTAGTTTTTTCAGATAATGACAAGGACTATGAGCTTTACATTTCAGAGTTATATGGTTTAAATTTAAATGCTGATATGGCGGTTTTAAGTGCTTGTAATACAGGTGTTGGGGAATTTAAAACAGGAAAAGGCATTGTGTCTATGAACACTGCTTTTACAGCAGCTGGAGTGCCTTCTGTTTTGTCAAGTTTATGGAGTGCACCAGATGAGGCTACAGAGAAAATAATGACCTCATTTTATAAGCATCTTAAAAAAGGTGAAACAAAAAGCGAAGCTTTAAAAAATGCAAAACTAGATTATTTAAAAATTACTGATGATCCTAACCTAAAACATCCTTATTATTGGGCAGGTTTTGTACTAACTGGAGACACATCTGCTATAGTCTCTTCGACTAATTATTGGCTTTATGGGGTTGTAACTTTTGTATTAATTTTAATTGTTTTTATAATTGCAAAAAGGCGATTAATACCGAAGCCATAATCGCCAAAACTAAAATTTTATAAGTTGGATTTTTACTGTTTTAAAAACTTTAAAGTACTGTGTTTTCCATCATTCAGTTTTATTGATGCCAAATAAGTGCCAGCAGATAGGTCTTGTACGGAAATAGCTTGAAAATTAGATGTAATGGTTTTAACTTTTCTGCCTTCAAGAGAGAAAATGGCTATTTCGTTAATTGTATTATTTAAATCTTTTATGGCGATAGTATCTGAACTTGGATTTGGGTATAATAAAAAGTTGGTTAGAGATGGTTCATTTTCTTCTATAGACAACAAGTTAGCATTTGTAATCCATAAGTCAATACCTTGATTTGAATTGCTCGCACCACTACCATCTCCGTTGGCCTGAAAAATGAGCTTGCCATTTGTATTGAAAAATTTGTCTGGTTGTCCTCGTCCACTTGAAGGGTTTATTGTTGTATTAAGCAGTGTCCCAGTTTCTGTGCCATTAGATGACCACAACTCTCCACTTAAATCGGCTTCTATATTGGGATCATCATCATAAAAAGTAGCTTCAAAAAACAATAAATTTCCGCCGTTGCCTAATGAGGGTTCGCCGACCAAGCTATCTTCTGGTCCTGGATTTATATCTCTAGTTAACAGCGTGCCTCCGGGTGTGCCATTTGTTCTCCAAAGTTCATAGCCGTTTGCGTCTGTATTTGCAGCAAAAAACAAGTAATTATTTGTTCTTTGAAATACATCAGCATAGTTTAGTCCGCTGGTTAAAATTGTGCTTCCAGCAACTGTTCCGTCGGTTTTCCAAAGGTCTACAAAATTGAATGAGGTGTCGTAAGCTGTAAAATAAAGTTCGTTATTATATTCATAAAACGGGTATTCAGAATTGCTATCCATTCTAAGATTTAAAAATATTACAGTTCCTGCTTCGGTACCATCAGTTTCCCAGATGTCATTCCCTAAACTAAAATAGGCTTTGCCATTAAAACTGGTTAGTCCATTTATAAAAGAATTCCCTGAAGTATTAATATCTTTTACTAACAGTGTACCAGCGTTTGTGCCATCCGTAACCCAAAGTTCTATGCCGTTGGTGCCATCATTAGCTATAAATACCACTTTGTCGTCACCAACCTTTGTGAAATAATTGGGTTGACTAGATGAAGTGCCTGGTCTTATGTCTTTTAAAAGTATTGGGCTGTTGGGTGTACCATCACTAATATATAGTTCATAGCCCGTAGTTATTGTTCCATGTCTAAATACAAAGTTGGTGTCTAAAATGGCAACGCTTCTGTTATCAAAACCAACGACTGGAGATTCTGTGTTTTCTTGAAGAAACGGAGTTTTTATAGCTCCATTTGTTTTATAAACTACGGTTTCTCCTAGTTGAAAGGCATTGTAGTATAATTCATTGTTGAAAACAAATATTGGACTAGCACTAGTAATGTCATTAGAGTTTATAAAATCGGATGTGCCAATTTCAGTTCCATTTGTTTTCCAAATAGTGCTTTCGGTAAAGTTTTTAGTAGCACTGAAATATCTGTAACCATTAAATTCAATACCTGTGTCTATAGTTAAATTGGTTGCGGTTGTAGTATTAATTGTTAAAAAATAATCTGCAGTTTGTGCTTTTATATTTTGCATACTTAGCACAGAGAAAGTAATAATGATGTATAAATATTTCATATTTAATTAATTTTATTTGTTTTAATGTAGGACCACCTCAAAAACACCTAATGGATCTGTTAAGTTAGGATTGCTATACAAATTACCTGTGTACTTAGCAGTTGTGTCAATGGTTAAAGTGCCTGAAAATGATGCTTGTACCCCGTTTTCCGGATTGGTGAGGTTTGCAATTATGGTTGTATTATTTTTAGTCCATGTGCCATATGCCGTTGGTGGACTGCCAGAGTCTTCTAATTTAACTATTATTGTACCGTCTGAGAAAAATTCCATTTCTAAGTACTCACTATTGCCATTAATAATAAAACCCGTGAAAACACCTTGAAGTGGATTACTCAAAGTGATATTCTTTACGGTTTGACCTGCACTATTTGTTATTGTAACCTGTAGATTGTGAATGCCAATTGGTAAAGATTTGTCCCAGCTAATTATGCCATTTGTAGTATCAATATCTAACCCAGCTAATGGTGTTGTCAGAGAAAATGTACCTTGGTCTCCATTCCAATCTATAGTAGGTGCGGTTGAGTTACCTGTTTGAAAAAATGTAGCATCAAAGTTAGTCGCAGTATAATTTACCGTAGGTATATCAACCGTTGAGGATTCATCATCTTTACTGCACGATGCGAAAATTAAAAAAGCTATAAATAAGCGTATTAATTTTGATTTAAATAAAATTGTTTTCATTGTTGGTTGTATTGATTAATAAAAAAAAGAGTTGGCTTCAATCTGTAGTATATTCCCAAAGGATCTCAGCTGAATAAGAAAAAAAACCGCCAGATATATTGACTTCTGAAGAGCTAGGGTAATCATCTATTAAATTGTAAGAATAATTTTCACTCAACGCATCATTAAACGGCGAAGAAATAATGGTACTTAAAATATTGTTTTGAGGTACGTAATTGATTTTAAAACCTTCGTAGTGACCAAAGGCAGTATTAGACAAAAACGATGGTGCTAGTTCTTTTAGCGTAATCATGGAAATAGAATTATTTAAATCTAGATTGTTATAAATTGGTACTAAGGGATTTCTTGAAGAATCATAGGTGATTTCTACTTCTTCAATTAATTCTAAAGGTGTGTTACTTTGTTCAGAAACAAAAATTTCATAATTGGTTAACTGTTCATCATTGTTGTATTCTAATACATATTTGTCTATTCTATAATTATTAGTTTCAGTTTCTAATATTTCAGTGATTTGATTATTATCATTATACGATAAGTCTCTAGTAATATGTAATTCTTCTTTGCTACCTATTGAGTTAGGTGCAACAATCTCTTGCCTTATTAATAGATTTTGACTATTGTAATGAAGTGTGCAAATACCATAATCTAAATTGGTTATCGTTTTTAAACGATTCTCGGTATCAAAAGTGTAGGTGTTGTTTGCAAACTTAAAAAGTTTGTCGCCTTCATAAATAACAGAGTGTATATTGCCATAAGTATCTAATATGGCTTGAGGCTTTCCATTGTTTAAATAATATATTTCACTTGTTTCTGAAGTATTAATAAAACCACTGATAGTGCTAGTGAATTTTTTAAGCTTAACGTTTGATTCAGATTCTTCTAATTTACCGTCATCATCGCTACTACAATTAAAAGCGACTAGAGTAATTAAAAGATATAGAATAGTTTTCTTTGTCATAAATTGCTCCATAATAGAATTTGTTTTCCTATTAATGGCAACTTTATAAAAAGGTAAACCTATTTATTTAATTTTTTTAAGAATGGCATCTGCAGCCTTGTATTTATAGGACTTTTTGGCTGTAATAGTCTGTAGTAAAACTTTAGCGTCTTTGATATTGTCGCTTTTTAAATACGCTAAAGCCAAATACCAATTGCGATGAGTTGCTAATTTATCCTCGAAGCCTTTATGTTGTTCAAATAAATTAATAGCTATTTGCGTATTACCCAATTGTAGTTCGCAGATGGCCTCATAAAATAGATAATAAGAGGTGTTCGTTGTATTAAATAAGGTATGAAACTTCTCTGATGCTACTTTATAATTATGTGCATCGTAATAAGCAAAAGCTTCTGTTTTGGTGTTGGTGTGTTCATCACCACGAGAGGCTGGTACTATAACATTAGCATAAGGTTGAAAATATTCCGCAAATAATTGCTCATTTGAAAAACGCTCTGTTGGTTGAAGTAGGCTAAAGATGCCTAGGGCAATAATTAATGAGGCTGCAATGACTATTGCATAATAATTAAAACGTTTTTTGGGAGCTTCTAGTTGTTGAAGCTTTCGTTTTAGATCATCTTTTTTTATTGAAATAATAGCTGTTTTTGTTTGTTTTTCAAATTCAATCTGTGCTCTGAATTCAGCATCTGTTGACATTAATTTATCAAACAAGGTTTTTTGATTGGCATTGAGTTTACCATCAAAATAAAGTGCTATTAATTCTTCGTTTTTCATACTATGCATTTACGAGATGTTTTAGTTTTTTTAAACATCTCGATTTTAGGCTTTTTACAACATCTGTTTTGTCATAGTTCTCAATTTCTTTAATGTCTTTTAAGGTATTTCCTTTAAGATAAAAAAGTTCTAAAATGCGCTGGCATTGTTTGCCTAGTTTTTTAAAATTTGCTTTTACGAGCTGTTCTCGCTCAGATAATACTTCATTTTCTAAAGTTAAATCCTCAAGAGTAATCTCCTCATTAATGGGGGCATCAATAATATTTAATTTAGAATGTGCTCTGAGGTGCTCATAAATTTTAAACTTGCCAATACTAAATAAGTAGGTTTTTATACTACTTGTAAATGCTGTTATTTTTCCATTCAATAAATTTTCATAAAGACTTAAAAAACTGTCTTGGTAAATATCTACGATTTCATTGTCCTTTAATGAGAACTTTCTACCAAAAGCTATAAAATCACCTTTATAGTTTTTATAAAGAAGTTCAAAGGCATTATCCTTATCCTTTAAAAGATCTTCTAGTGTAGGTTCTTTATTCATTAATGCGTTAGAGACTAAAAAGTAAACTCAAAGTTAGAAAAAACAATTGTAAAGAAAATATTTTTAAATAATTGTGCTTTATGATGTTTACCTTTTTAATTACATGTCATAAATGGAAGAACTATTAATTTAAAACCTATTTTAAAAATGAAAGTATTACAAACAATTTTATTTATGGCATTTGCGTTCTTAGCAACATCATGCAGTGGAGATGACGATTCTCCTTCGGAACCTTCTAATAATAATTTGTTTTCTGTGAAAATCAATGGAACAGATTATAATCCACAGTTTGTTAACGGATTAATTACAGTAATAGGCTCTACTATTACAATAAGTGGTAGCGAGTCTAATGGTGATAATGTGGTTATTAATTTTCCTATCAGTGCAGAAGCGGGAGATACGTTTGCCGTTGCAGACACACAGTTTGTGGCTAGCTACGACGCTAGTAATGGTGATAGTGCTCTATCGAGTAGCGGTAGCATTACAATTACAGCTCATAATACAGAGACTCAAAAAGTATCTGGTACTTTTAACTTTGTTGGAGATCCAATACTCACAGGAGGTACAACTTATACTTTTACTGAGGGGACTTTTGAAGTGACTTACAGTTTAAATTAAGTAAAGCTATTTTAAGCGTAATGAGCCTAATTACCACTATTTTGAGTTAGCTAGATTAGGCTCTATTTTTTTTAGAAAGCTTTTCAATCTTCTTAGAAATTCTAAGAATTTGCAATAGAATAAAAGCGCATAATGCAGTTATTATAGTAATTAATGCCGCTTGACTTTCGCCTTCAAAAAGCGCATTAAAATTCAGTTTAGTCGCATTAAATATAACTAGTGCTATTGCAATTACAGAGAGTATAAGCGTTAATATCTTCATGTTTAAATATGTATTATGCCAATAACTCTTTAATATTATGGGCAAATAGTTTTACAGCAATGGCTAACAAAATTACACCAAAAACTTTTCTTACAATCATAATGCCGTTAGCACCTATAATACGTTCAATTTTTGCTGAGGTCTTTAGAACAATAAAAATAACAATAACGTTACTAATAACTGCAACGATTATGTTTTCAATATCAAATTCTGCACGTAAAGATAATAAAGTTGTTAGAGTTCCTGGTCCTGCCATTAACGGAAATGCTAATGGAAACACAGAAGCGGTCATGGCATTGTGTTCTTCATCTTTATAAAGTGTGATGCCTAATACCATTTCTAAGGCGATAAAAAAGATAACAAAAGCACCAGCAACAGCAAACGAATTGACATCTACACCGATAAGGTTTAATAAACTTTTTCCGACAAACAGGAACACAATCATAATAATACCTGCTATGATTGATGCTTTTCCACTTTGTATATGGCCTACTTTTTTACGTAAGTCTATGATAATAGGAATATTTCCAATAATATCAATAACGGCAAAAAGGACCATAAAGGCTGTAAATATTTGTTTGAATTCGAGTTGCATTTTAGTGTAATTTTAAATCTTTAATAAATGGTTTTTTTTAACTATAAGTAATTGGTTTTTAAAAACTTATTAGCTAAATTTTTGTCATGGTTTTCAAATTTTTTGCAAAGGTGCGATAATATTATAGATATACAATACTAAATTAATGTTAAGTTTTTTTAACGCAGGTTAGGCTAATGTTTTGTAGGTTGTATTTTTAACTTTAAGTACTTGTTATTTTAGTTGCACTTCAAATTGAAACTCCTATTTTTGCACTATGTTTCAACTCGGAAAAACCATAGTCTCAGAAGACATTATAGAAAAGGATTTTATTTGTAACCTTTCAGCATGTAAAGGTGCTTGTTGCATTGATGGGGATGCTGGCGCGCCTTTAGATAAAGCAGAAGTTAAGATTCTAGAAGATATTTACCCTAAAGTTAAACCTTACCTTAGAAAAGAAGGTATTGCAGCTATAGAGCGCCAGGGGACTTCAATTACAACAGACTTCGACGATTTAGAAACACCATTAATTGATGGCGCCGATTGTGCTTATGTTATTTTTGATGATAAAAAAACGGCACTTTGTGGTATAGAAGAAGCTTATAATCAGGGTGAAATTGATTGGAAAAAACCGGTGTCTTGTCACTTATATCCTATTAGAGTGAAAGATTACACGGAATTTTCGGGTGTGAATTACGATAAATGGGAAATTTGCGATGATGCCTGTTCTCTAGGTAAAGAATTACAAGTACCCGTTTATAAATTTGTAAAAGAAGGCCTTATTAGAAAGTTTGGTGAAGATTGGTATGCTGAGTTGGAGAAGGTGGCTGAAAAAATGAATAGCTAAGCATTTATTTTAATTACGATATACTTTTTTAATACTTATAGGTTAAGGTTTTAAATTACATATCTACTTTCCGTTTATACATTATTAACCTCTACTTACACATTATCAGGTATATACTTTGGTTTAAAGTTTTATATTGAAAGAATTGTAAATCTAAAATTCTTTCATATGAAAACGTTAAGCGTCACAAAAAGCATTATAACACTGGTTTGTTGTTTGATGCTACAAACCACATTCGCACAATTCGGAAAAGCTAATAAAATAGAACTTCCCGAAACTTACAATTTTGATTATATCTACAAATTAAAAATGACGCATAAAAAAGGTGATATGACTATGGATTATTACCTTAAAAAAGACGCAAAATACTTTGGGTTTGACACTGCTGAAATGTCGAAAAGTTCTAAGGATACTAAAATGTTTTCGGTTATAGACGGTGAGCTAGAAGTTGTTGCTATGTTTATGGAGATGATGGGTAAGAAAATGGTGCAAAAAACAGCCATAAAAACTTCAGATTTTAACGCTGATGAGGAGGATATGTCTAGTTACGATGTTAAGCAAATAGCCTCTAAAACAATCAACGGTTATGAGTGTGAAGGATTTGTAAGTGAAAACGATAAGCATATAATCACCTTTTATATTACAGGTGATGTTGATGTAAGTTTTAATCAGGTATTTGGAAGTAGTAATGCTAAAAACCTTCCCAAAGGTTTTGATGCTGATTTAATGAAAAAATATGCAGAGAATGGTTTAATGATGGAAATGATTTATGAAGATAAAAAGAAATCCAAAAATAATATGACTATGTTATGTACAGGTTTAGAGCCCACTGATTTCTCTATTGATACTGGTGAATATCGTTCTATGCTAGGTGCTTTTGGTGGTTAAAACCGTTATTGTATATTAGTTTTGTTTGTTGGTATTTGTAAGGTAACCTTAGTTCCGCTGGGGGTTTCTCCATCATATAAATCTTCAATATCTAAGGTGTACGAATTAGGAAATGATTCTGAAAAGTTAGCCAAACGCGCTTTGGTAATTTTTATACCTACCGAGTTTCGATTAAGTCTTTTTCTTTCGTTAATTTTTCGTGAAGCAATTCTGCCAATACCATTGTCTATGATTTCAACGGTTATATAGCTGGGTGAATGTTTACTGACGTTTAAGTATATTTTTTTATTATCGGGTTTTGAAGATAAACCATGCCATAGCGAATTTTCTAAAAAAGGTTGAAGCACCATGGATGGTATTTTAGTGACTTCGGTGTTTATGGAAGGATCTACGGTAACAATAAACTCTATTTCATTAGAAAATCGAATGTTTTCGATATTCATATAAAGCTTCATGGTTTCTAGCTCCTCATTAAGTGATGTCTCTTTTTCTTGTGAAGCCATTAAAATTTTACGAATCAATTTTGAAAATTTATTGAGATAATAGACCGCATTCGTTTTATCATTATTAATAATGTAGAGTTTAATGGAGTTTAATGAATTGAAAATAAAATGCGGATTCATCTGGCTTCGTAACATATCTTGTTCTAAGGTTAGAATATGTTTGTCTCGCTTTAAAGCTTTTGTTCTATTAATAAGAAATAATGCCGTTCCTAAAATAAGCAGTAGTAAAGTGGTGTAGAGTAAAATATTTTTATTGCGTTCTAAACGTAAGCGAACAGCCTCATTTTCTATGGCTAAAGCTCTGATTTGATTGTTCTTGTTTTCATTTTCGTATTGAATAGCAATATCATTTACGTATTGCAGATTTTGCTCCGTTAAAATGGTGTTTTCTATTTCTACGGCTTCTTTGTAGTAGGCTAGAGCTTCTTCAAATTTGTTGTTGTTTTGGCTGAGTTCAGATAGTAATTTACTCGATTCTGCCACTGCTGATTTTAGATTATACGACTTGGCAATTTGGTATGCTTTTTCTAAATGCTCTTCGGCTATAGCGCATTGCTCCATTTCGAGCTCTAACTGTCCTAGATTAATATATGATGAGGTAATATAAAATTGATCCTCTAGTTCTAAAGCTTTTTCTAAAGCCACTTTAATGATAGGCGCTGCTTCTTTATAGTTTTTTTGTTTAAGATAGATGCCTCCAATACTGTTATAGCAAATCACTCTACCAATTTCAGAATCAATGCTGTTGTTATACTTTAGAGATAATTGATAGTTTGATAAAGCGATATCCAAATCTCCATTGGCTTCTTGTGCATAAGCTATATTATGATAATTTATAGCTAAGCCCAATTCGTTATTCAGCTCTTCTTCTAATTTAAGTGATTTGCTAAATTGTGAAATGGCTAAGTCGTACTGTTTTAAAGCTAAGTAAATATTACCTATACTGTTTTGGGAAACCGCAATACTGTGTTTTACTGTTTTTGAAGGATTGGTAACAGTGTAAGCAATTTTTAGAGCTTTGGTATGGTAATCTAGTGCTGGTTTTACAATATCCATACGTCTGTAAGCCACACCCAGCATATTAAGACTAATAATGTTAAGCTCCACGTTTTCTCCTTTTTTTGCGTAAGTGTTAGCTTCTTGGTGTAGTTTAATTGACGCATCATAATTAGAGATGTTTCTTTGTATTTCGCCTAAGGCATTTAGCGCATAACTAACACCTTCAAAATAGTAGCGGTCTTTAGAGGCGTTTTTTAAACGTTTCATTTTTAAACTGTCATGTTTAAACGCTTTAAAAACAGAATCAATTTTAAGATGTTGGTGTGGTTGGGTTTTTGTAATAAATTTTAGGGCATTATCAAATTTAGACTCTTGGGCAAAAGCACTAAAAGCAAAGCATAGAATAAAAATAAAAGCAGCAAGTGGTTTATGCTTTAGAAGATATTTCATTAACTATAATTTTTCTAAAAAGTCTGATTTTCGTTGTCTTGCCACAGGGATTTTTTGGCCACTGTCCATAACTACATAGCCTTCGTTTTTTATAAAGGCTTTAATTTTATTAAGATTTATAATGTATGAATTATGAATTCTAAAGAAATAATGTTCGGGCAATATGGCGTTGACCTCTTTTAGTTTTTTAGTGAGTACAATTTTTTTCTTGTTCTGTAAATATAGCGTACTATAATTTCCATCTGATTCGATGTATACAATGTCATCTACATCTAAAAAAAGTAATTTTCCGTCGGTGTTAAGGGTGATCTTTTTTTTGTCAAACTGAGAGTTAAAATTGGTTAGCATCCGTTCTAGTTTTTCAGAATTAACGGTTCGGTCGTTGTGCTTTTTAATTTTGGAAATACAATCTCTCATATCATCAGAATCTATAGGTTTTAATAAATAATCTATAGCTTCGTGTTTTAAGGCTTTTATGGCATATTCATCATAGGCAGTTGTTATGACTACTGCAAAATCGATGGTTTTTAATTGTTCTAAAAATTGAAAGCCACCAATAGTTGGCATTTGTACATCTAAAAATAAGCAATCTGGGGTGTGCTTGTCTAGGTATTCTAGAGCTTCGTCTGGGTTACTAAAAGATGCCATAACTTCTATTTCTTGGTTGAAGTTACTTAGTTCCCAAACTAAACTTTGGATGGCTTTTGGCTCATCATCTACAATTACGGCTTTTAACATCGTTATAAATTATTAATTATAAAGATATATAATAATGAGAGTTTTGTATATAAATATGTGTGTAATGCGTTATTTTATGTGTAGCATGTTAAAAAATAATCTTCAAAAATTAATTTTAGCCACTTATACATTTTTATTTACCAGTGATACATTAAAATTTAACGGAACGTAATTTATCTTGATATTTGACTAATGAATTTGACCAAAAAAATAAGCAATTGAGGGTTTGATTTTTGGTCGTTTATTAGTTATTACAAAAAATCAGAATGAACAAAAATTCTGACTTTTCATTATCAGTATTAATTTATAGTAAGTTTTTTGAAAATGCTTATTATTAATTTAAGTTAGTTATTAGGGAAAAAAAGAGCGTTATTATAACGCTCTTTTTTATGCCGCTATTTCAACCAAATTACTTTTGAGTAACCTTCAATGAAAACGCTTGGTGACCCATGATTTAATAAGATTAAACTTACATTTATAATTAAGTAGGTGTGTGTATAAGACTAACAAAATCAATCGATTATATTGTTTTTTGAAATTCTGTAGTTTTTCTATTCATAATTGAGTTTGTTAAAAACTTGTTGACAATGTTTATAAAATCCTCTTTCATTTTAAGTGACAAATGTCAATCTTTGCCTCGGGCAAAAAAATAGGTTTTCTAAATTTTTCATTTAGAAAAAAAATCTAAAAATACACGCCTCTTTATTCCTAGTTGGGGGAAAAATTAAAACAAATTTTACCGATTTACTATTAAGATTTTGAATGATGAAAATCGTTCTAATGACTTTTGGGCTTTAAATTAAAAATTATGGAGATTACGCAGATTATTAAAAGGGATTATGAAACAAGTCCGTTTGTTTTAAACAAAATTTCTAATGCCATTGAAAAAGCGATGCTTTCTGTTGGAAATGGTACAAAGGCAGATGCCAACACAATTTCGGTAAATGTTTTACAAACGTTATTGGATAGAAAAGGAAAAGATCATAACTATTTACCAACGGTAGAGGAGGTGCAAGATCTTGTTGAGGAGAAATTAATGGAGAGTGCTTTTCACGATGTAGCAAAAGCTTACATCTTATACCGAGATGAACAGGCCAGAAGTAGAAAAACAAATATTTTTGAAAAACGAATTAACCTAAAACCTTATGAGTATCCAGAGCTTAATGAGTATGTAGATGCTATTAGACATTCGTATTGGATCCATTCTGAATTTAACTTTACTAGTGATATTCAAGATTTCAAAACAAGACTGACTATTGTAGAGCAAAATGCCATTAAAAATACCATGCTTGCTATTTCTCAGATTGAGGTTGCTGTAAAATCATTTTGGGGAGACATCTACCACAAAATGCCAAAACCAGAAATAGGATCTGTTGGAGCAACATTTGCAGAAAGTGAAGTACGTCACCACGATGCATATTCACACTTATTAGAGATATTAGGTCTTAATAATGAGTTTAAAAACCTAAAGAAAAAGCCGGTAATAATGAGACGTGTTCATTATTTAGAAACCGCTTTAAAAAATGCTAAAAGTGAAGACAATAAAGAATATGCAGAGTCAATTTTATTGTTCTCTCTATTTATAGAGCATGTGTCTTTATTCTCTCAGTTCTTAATTATTATGGCATTCAACAAACATAAGAACATGTTAAAAGGAGTGTCTAATGTGGTTGAAGCAACGTCTAAAGAAGAACAAATTCATGGAGATTTTGGTATTGATATTATTAAAATCATCAAAAACGAAAACCCAACATGGTTTGATGCAGAACACAGCATTTTAGTACGCGAATTATGTACTGAAGCATTTGAATCTGAAAGTAAAATTATCGATTGGATTTTTGAAGCCGGTGAATTAGATTTTTTACCTAAAAACGTCATCAATGAATTTATAAAAAATAGATTTAACAATTCATTAGAAAGTATTGGCATCGAAAAAGTATTTGATGTAGACGAAAAATTATTAGAGCAAACCGATTGGTTTGATGACGAAATTATTGGAACAAAACACGGCGATTTCTTCGTTAAACGTTCTATAAACTATGCAAAGAGACAAAAAAGTGTCACCGGAGACGACTTATTTTAATACCACCTATTCTAAATTATACACGACCACATGAATCAAGACATCAAAGACAAAGTTATTCAAGAATCAACACAAGCATCTAGCCACGATGAATTAATTAAAGCTAGAAAAGAAGCTATTAAAGAAGCTAAATCAGAACCAGAAATAAAATGGTTAACAGAGCACAGTCGTCAATTTTTAGCCTCTGGTTACCTTACAGGAGATACAACTCCCGAAGAACGTATTAGAGAAATAGCTAACAATGCAGAAAAAATATTAGGTATCGAAGGTTTTGCCGATAAATTCTATGGCTATATGGCTGAAGGGTATTACTCATTAGCATCACCGGTTTGGTCAAACTTCGGTAAAAAACGTGGTTTGCCAATTAGTTGTTTTGGGTCGCATATTTCTGATGATATGGGAGATATTCTATATACACAGTCTGAAGTTGGTATGATGTCTAAATTAGGCGGTGGTACTTCGGGTTACTTTGGTAAATTAAGACATAGAGGTGCGCCAGTTAAAAACAATGGTGAATCTTCTGGTGCTGTTCATATTATGCAATTGTTTGAGAAAATGGTTGATGTGGTAAGCCAAGGGTCAGTGAGAAGAGGTCGTTTTTCTCCATATTTACCAATCGATCACCCAGATATTCATGAGTTTTTAGAAATAGGAACAGAAGGAAACCCTATTCAAGAGCTTACACATGGTGTCACTGTGGGTAACGATTGGATGCAAGAAATGATTGATGGCGACTCGGATAAGAGAGCTATTTGGGCAAAGGTATTGCAACGTAGAGGAGAGATAGGCTATCCTTATATTTTCTTTAGAGACAACGCAAATAACAATGCACCAGATGCATATAGAGATCAAAAACATGAGATTTTCGCTAGTAACTTATGTTCAGAAATTATGTTACCTACTAACGATCGTTGGTCTTTTGTTTGTGTATTATCGTCTATCAACTTATTACATTACGATAAGTGGAAAGATACCGATGCTGTAGAAACAATGGTATATTTCTTAGATGCCGTATTAGAAGAATTTATTACAAAATTAGAAGTTTATAGAGATTCTGATAGCCGTGACGATAGACATACATTTATGTTTATGGAGAAGGCTTATAACTTCGCAAAAGAAAATAGAGCATTAGGTTTAGGAGCTTTAGGATGGCATTCACTATTACAATCTAAAATGGTAGGTTTTGATAGTAAAGAGGCTTTTGATTTAAACAGTGAAATCTTTAAAACAATTAAAGATAAATCGGTAAAAGCATCAGAAGAATTAGCTAAGTTATTTGGTGAGCCAGAGGTGTTAAAAGGGTACGGAAGACGTAATACAACTTTAAATGCTGTGGCACCAACAACATCTTCAGCGTTTATTTTAGGACAAGTATCACAAGGTATTGAGCCAATTTGGTCTAATAGTTATGTAAAAGATATAGCAAAAATAAAAACGACCATTAAGAATCCTTATTTAGTAGCGCTTTTAGAAGAAAAAGGCATGAATACTAATGAGATTTGGAGAAGCATTAGAGATTACGATGGTTCAGTACAACATTTAGAAGGGCTTACCGAGCACGAAAAAGAGGTGTTTAAAACCTATTCTGAAATTGACCAAATGACGCTTATTTACCAAGCAGCAAACAGGCAAAACCACATTGACCAAGCGCAGTCTTTAAATATTATGGTGCATCCAGATATGCCTGTAAAAGACATTAACAAGATTTATGTGACCGCTTGGCAATTAGGTGTAAAATCATTGTACTACCAACACAGTATGAATGCAGCACAGAAGTTTAAGCAAAAGAAAGAATGTGCTAGTTGTGAAGGGTAATTAAACAAATTCCTGCGAAAGCAGGAATCTTATAAGGTAAAAGAATAAAAAAACATCTCAGAAATGGGATGTTTTTTTATGTTTTACATGTTTCAATTTTTTTATTCTTCCACCAAAGTATCCGTCCCCAAATATTTATCTGCTTTATTATAATACCAGGCTCTTACTTTAGGCATTTTAATACCGTTTACAAGCATTTCTTCAGATAATAAGATATACTCACCAGAGTCGGGTTTTATCTGGCCATTATTATCTGTTTTAAAGAATTGATAGATTTCCATGGCATAAGTCTTCGGATTAAAATAAAAGTACCATACATCGCTGCCTACAGCTTCGTCATAAGTTACTTTCAGTACTAAGTAGTCTTTGCCTTTAAAGGTTTTTTGTTCCACCTTATCACTAAGATTGGTACCAGCATCTTTAAGCTTCATAGGTAAGCCGTATAAATAAGAGTAATAGTTTTTATAGAGTGAGGCTCTATCGCAGCTCATTTGCTTTTCTTTTGCGCTGATGCTATCTAAAACAACACCATTATATGCCATGGTGCACTTTTGTTTTGTTAGTGTGTAAGCTGTAGTGATGCTGTCTTTAACTGCTGTAACACTAAAGTGTTCTTTAGGTAAATTTATCGTAATTGTACTGCTGCGTTTGGGTGCTTTTGGCATAGTCATTACAACGGTAAACGTACGGTTAAACTTTGCCCATTTACCATCGGGGTCGTGGTAGTTAATGGTTTTTTCTAATAGTGCTTCTGGGCTTATATGCTGACCAAAACTTAGCGATGTAAATACTAAGCTGAGGCTGAGAAGTAATAATTTCATGACTTTTATTTTGGCTTCAAATTACAAATTAATACAACAAAAAAAAGCACCCAATACCGAATTGTTCCGGAAGGATGCTTTTTTATATATACCCATAAATAGGCTAATGGACTTATTCTGCTTCCATTAAAGCAAAGAATTTATCAATGTTTGGCATTAAAATAATTCGCGTTCTTCTGTTTTTAGCACGGTTTTCTCTTGAATCATTTTCAACCAAAGGTTGGTAGCTACTACGACCCGATGCAATTAATTGCTCTGGTGCTACATTAAATTGGTTTTGTAATTTCTTAACCACTGAAGTTGCACGTAATACACTTAATTCCCAGTTGTCTGATACTTTTGCCGTGTTAATAGATCTAGAATCTGTGTGACCTTCAACCATAACATCTAAACTTGGCTCTGAATTAATAACATCAGCTAATTTCTTTAAGATTTTATCAGCCTTACTTCCAACTCTGTAACTTGCTGTGTTAAATAACATATCGTCAGCAATAGAAATCATGACCACAGTTTCGTTAATGTCTACAACAATTTCTTCGTCTTCTTCCAAATCGCTAGTGTCCATTGCTTTGCTTAAGTTGTATTGTACCGCAATGTTCATAGAATCTTTTAGCGTTTTTGCTCCAGCTAATTTTTCTGGATCTACGTTTTGTAGCGTAGCACGCATTTTTTCTTTGCTTGCTCCTGATGCTACTGTACCATCTTCAGAGACTTGAAATTTAGCTTTGTTGTCTAAAGTTAGGCCTTCAACATCGTCATTTAAAGATTGTATTTTAGTGTTATATTGATCAACACGCGCTTCAATAATGGCGAACTTAGTTTCTAATTCTTCTTTTTCAACTTTAGTTTTGGTGAGTTCACTTTTAATTTCGCCATTTTCTTGTTCCAAGGCAAGGTATTTCTTTTTTGAAACACAAGCGGTCATTAAAATTGTTGTGACTAGTAGGATTGAAATTTTCTTCATATTACAAATTTTAGTTAATATCATTTTAAAGTTATATATACGATAAAAGGTCGTTTTTGGATGTTGAAAAGTAAAAAAAATCTCAGAGATTACCATTTATAATGAATTATTAATTTATAGTAGTCTGAATTTGTTGCGCTTGTATGGGCTCTAATTTTTGTGTTAGGTTTAAAAAAATAAAAAGCTTCAAACCTTATTACAGTTTGAAGCTCTATTGCCTTTTTATTTTAGAGGTTAGTTCTAGTTTTCATCCTCATTATTAATGGTAGCAGGTTCTACAGTGCTATCATGAGAATTATAATATTCTTCAAGAAGATTCATTAAAGCGTTTAATAAATCTTTAGTTTCAAGTAGTAAACTAAAATAAAGTGTTGTGTTTTTTGGACTCGATTCTTCAGTACGTGTACGTTCAACTTGTTTTTGGATTTTTTCTTTCAACAAGCTATAAACTTCAGTTTTTTCTGTTAAAACAGCACCGATTTTTTCAAAAGAACGCGATTCAAATGCATTTTTAGTGGTTTCAAATAAAGCTTCAATTCGTATATCGATATCTTTAAGTTCTTTAATCTGGCTGAACTTTAATTTCTTATGATTATTATTAATGTGCTTATGGCTAACTTTAGATATATATTCTAAAGATTGTGCCATATCTTGTAAATAACCTAGTATATTGATGTAGAAATTACTGGCTTCAAGACTCGGTTCTTCAAGGTTCTTTATAAAATAGAAGACGTTATCTCTAAGGTCGTCTATTTCGTCAGATAGTTTCGTAATTTGTTTTTTATTCTTTTTTAATAATTTTAAATCTTGAACAGCTAAACCATTAATTGCAGATGAGTAAATTTTATTACCTCGCTTAATTACACTTGCTATATTAGAAGCACTTTCATGAATTACACCTTGGGTAGAACTACTTTCAGCTTTCTCTAATTGATCTTCTTCTTTTTGTGTTTTAGAACTTTTACGATGCGAAATAAAGCTTCGTATTAGTAATAATATCGCTAAAACTAATAAGCCTACTAAAGCATAACCTTCACCATGAAATAGTATAAAAGCCATAATTGCAGCCGCTACAAAAGCAATAAATGCCGTAAAGAACCAGCCGCCAATAACGTTCAGTACACCAGCAACTCTATAAACCGCACTTTCACTACCCCAAGCTCTATCGGCTAAAGAGGTTCCCATGGCAACCATAAAGGTAACATAGGTTGTAGATAGTGGTAATTTCATAGAAGTTGCTATTGAAATTAATACACTTGCTACCATTAAGTTTACAGCTGCTCTCACTAAATCGAACGCAGGCATATCATGTTCCTTTGTTATCAGTTTAGGTTTTGTAAATTGATTGTCTGACCAATTTTTATAAGATTTTGGAAGTACATAATTAAGACTATCAGAAAGCCCTATGGAATATCTCACTATACTTCGTGATAAAAAGTTAGGCTCAAAGCGTTCTTTTATATCATCTTGTCTAGATAAATCAACTGATGTTTTTACAACCGATTTAGCTTTGCTCGAAAACCAAAGGGTCAATACCATAATAAGCCCTGCGATAAGTAGTAAAATAGGCTGAGTTCTTACGGGTTGCTCTAATGCTGTCATTGCATATTCTGTAGGTAGAGCACCGCTTATAGACCAAGCCTCGTAAGAGTTGTAAGCTGCTATTGGTACACCTATAAAGTTTACTAAGTCGTTACCAGCAAAAGCGACAGCAAGTGCAAATGTTCCAATAACGATGATAATGGTATAGATATTAGTCTTAAAGAAATGAATTACTAAATACGATACAAGTGTTAAGACTATAAAGCTAATACTAATTAGAGCAAGCGGGTTAGCCGATATTAAGTTAGCAAATTCGGCGCTCATAAAGCTGGCATTCTTTACGCCCTTAATTAAGATAAAATATAAAATTGAAGTATTTGCCACACCACTAAATACAGCGCCATACCAAGACGGCTTTTCTTGAAACTTAAACGTTAGAAGTAACCTTGAGACGTATTGAATAATCGCCCCTACAGTAAATGCAATGGCGACGGATAGCAAAATTCCTAGGATTATCATAATAGCTTGGCTATTATTAATATATAGAGCTAGATCGGCAATGTTTTGGCTACTGTCACCATAAATCTTTATTAAAGCTACAGCTACGGATGCTCCTAAAAGTTCAAATACAATAGATACTGTAGTTGATGTAGGCATGCCCAATGTATTAAAGAAATCGAGGAGGAGGATATCAGTGAGCATCACAGCCATAAAGATGACCATAATTTCATTAAACATAAATTCACCGGGGTTAAAAATCCCTTTTCGGGCTACTTCCATCATACCGCTTGAGGTCATTGCACCAACGGCAACGCCTATACCGGCAACCAGCATTATTGTTTTAAATGAAACTGCCTTAGATCCTATGGCGGAATTTAAGAAGTTTACGGCATCATTACTTACTCCAACTACTAAGTCTGCTACGGCTAAAAATGCTAAAGCAGCCAGCATATAGACATAAAGGTTTTCCATTAAAAATGAATCATAAAAATTGAATGCAAAGTACCTTTTTTATTTCCAAGATAATGTTATCTAAATGTTATTATTAAAAGTGTTTATACCTGTGTTTAAATGGATTTAAGCCATATGCATAATTGCTTTTAAAACAACATATAACACGTTTTAGACACGATTTTATAAATTTCAATTGTTTTCACTATCTGTAAAAATTATGGTTTTATTTCGATTTGCTATCGTGTTAAATTGGCTATTTATTTAAGGTTGTAAATGTTAAGTTTACATAGTATCCTATTTTAAGGGTTTTTGTTTCAAGAATATTAGAAGTAATTATATCAGTCAATCCCTTTGTGTATAAGGGGTTAATGAGTTTAATCTATTTACTTTCTTTTAATGTATTTTGTTATATAAACTTTGTATCAAGTGTTAAGGTGTTGAAAATAAGCTAATTAGGATTCTAATGTTAACTCAATGTTATGTAAGTGTTGTTTAAATGTAAAATATATGTTATCTTCGTAAAGTAAATATTAACTAAAACCCAAATAGATATGAAAAAGATAGTAATGATATTAGTGATGTTGTGTGTAGGGTTTTCTTACGCTCAAACTGTTCAACCGAAATTAGAAAAGAAAGGTGATTTAACTATAGCGACCTATTATCATGATAATGGCGAAGTAGCACAAAAAGGTACTTTTAATGCCGATGGTAAATTACAAGGGGAATGGACGAGTTATGATGTTGAAGGCAATAAATTAGCCTCTGCAACTTATGATGCCGGTAAAAAAGTTGGTAAATGGTTCTTCTGGGAAGGTAATTCTTTAAAAGAAGTAGACTACGAAAACAATAGCATTGTTAGCGTTGTAGAATGGTCTAATGATAGAACATTAGTTTTTAGAGATTAAGGAAAATTTCTTAATAATAAAAGAGGTCGTCTATATATTATTTAGACGACCTCTTTTTGTATGTAGTAACTTTTTTGTTACAAGTTCATACTATACCCTAGGCTAAAAGTAGTTCCTGGATTTCTTGATGAAAAGTCAGCTTTGATATCTCCATAAGATTCATACTGGCTTAATCTGTCGTCGTTTAGAATATTATCTACTTTAACACTTATTTTAGAGCGGTTATCTTTACCAAAGCTCTTAGATAGATTAAAATTTAAACTGTTGAAAGATTGTGTGTATACATCAGGATTCTGACCAAAACCAACAACCTCTAACGTTTTTCCTTGAACATTGTAAAAAAGTCCTGTTTCAAAACCAGTGTCTGTATTATTGTAGTTAAGTCCAACGTTTACTAAATATGGGGATTGTCCTTGTAGTTCACGCGTGTCATCAATAGTCTCTCCATCTCTAGCAAATTGTTGTCTAGACTCATACTCTTGTCCTTCGCCTTTGGCCATTTCGATTTCAGATTGAATAATAGATACATTGACGTTTAAACTTAAGTCAGCTAAAGTTTCGGAAATAAAATTGAAGTTTTTACGCCCTTCAAACTCTAAACCTAATACTTGCGCTTCTTGCGAGTTTCTTGGTGTAAATTGGTTAGGTGCTACAAATGAATACGCTACTAATTCAATAGGGTCTTTAAATCTTTTGTAAAAGGCGCTTACAGCAAACATCTGAGCCTTTTCGCCAAAGAACTCATATCTTGCATCAAAGTTGTTAATGTAAGACGGTTGCAAGTCTATATTACCTAAAAAGATTATTCCAGTTAATAAATCTGAAATTTGAACAACTGAAGACTCTTTAAAACTAGGTCTTGCTACAGTACGGAAATACGATAAACGAATATTAGATTTTTCGTTAGCTTCATATATGAAGTTTGCTGATGGAAATAAATCAAATTCTTCAATAGTCTGTTCGTTGTCGTAAACATCAGAACCAGAATTGTTTTGTCCTGTAAAAAAGGTTGTAAAGTATTCTGCTCTTACGCCAACGATAGATTTTAGTTTATCTGTTAGCTTAAATTCGTTAGAAACATAAGCTGCTGCTGTGTTTTGTGTAGATTCATAAGAGTTTGCAGGCTCAAAGTTACCACGAATGTAAGAACCTGAATTAGTTTCAGCTGTCCAAACATTACTAGGATCTAAAATAGCATCTGGATCTCCATTAAAACTAGAGGTAATTACATCTCTAAAAGCTACTTCATATTTATAGATGTCGTAATTACGTTGTTTGTAGCTTGCTAATGCACCAAATTTAAGCGCTGCTTGGTTATCAAATAAATCATATTTTTTAGTGAAATCTACTTTTCCTGTGGCATTGAATTCTTCTAAATCTCTCCATAAACGTTGTGGGAAACCAGCATCAGAACTAATGTTAGTTGTGCCATCATTGTTTAAAATAAAAGTGGTTAATCTTACATCTTTATCATAAACACGGCTAAAGCTTGGTGATAATTTCCATTCGGTTATGAAATCATTTTCTATGTCGTTATGTTGGCCTCCAATTAAAAAGTTGGTTAATGACCGTTGGGTATATTCTAAGTTATCTTTGTCAACCGATATAGAATTAGATATTTGAGTTAATTGATTAAATAAGGCTGCTCTACTTTCGCCACTTTGTATATGTAATACATTAAAGTTGTATTTAGAATTATCTGTTTTATAAGATAAACCAGCAAGTCCACTTAAAAGAACATTGTTTTCTCCTAAATCACCTATTTGTCGTCTATCAAATCGTAAGGTGTTTACACTACGATCTTCATCTTTTTGATACACTCCATTTTCGAAACCTTCGTAAAAAAGTGTTTCATTTTTGTAATTTATTGAGGCAATTACACCTAAACGATTTTCACCAACATCAAATTGGTTACCATAGTTAAATCCAAAGCTTAAATTAGGGGCGCTACTTTGGCGCTCTGCAGCTAAAGTACTATTAAATGAACGTGTGATGCCTTCTAAAGTAGAGTTATCAGCTGATGCCGGATTTGGAACTGTGGTTGTCGGTGACACTGGTAAATCTCTATTGCCATTATCAAAGCCAAGAAAGTCTGTTCCGCTACCTTCGTAAGTTACGTAGTTAGAGTTAAATGTCATATCTGGATTGTAGCTACTCGACACCGAAAAACTCATTGCTTTTTTTGAAGGGAAATCTTTTGTAATTATGTCTACCACACCACCTGTAAAATCAGCAGGTAAATCAGCAGATCCAGATTTAATTACAATAATGTTTTCTAAAATATTTGTTGGGAAAACATCCATTTGCACGGTGTTTTTGTCTGGATCAAGTCCTGGGATATCCATACCGTTTAAAATAGACTTGGTATAACGATCACCTAATCCTCTTACGTATACAAATTTACCGCCTTGTACAGAAACACCAGGCACACTTTTTATTGCAGAAGCGATATCACTTGCTCCAGCTTTCTTTATGCTTTCAATAGAAAGACCATCAAGTAAAACCGCAGAATTTCGTTGAAGATTTAGAACGGATTCTTCGGTGTTTCTTCGTGCTGATGTTGTTATCACTACTTCGCTTAAAGTTGATGAAGAAGGGTTTAAGGTTACATTGAGTTCTAATACATTATTAGCCTCAATTTTTACATCTGTTATAGCTTTTGTTTCATAACCAACAAATGAATAGACCAAGGTATATGTCCCTTCATCTAATGTTAATTTATATTCACCATCAAAATCTGTGGTGGTTCCAGTTGCTGTATTTTGAACGACAACGTTAGCAAAAGGGAGTGCATCATTAAACTCACCGTCAAAAATTTTACCTGTTACAGTTCCGGTTTGTTGTGCGGATAAGAAAGAAAATGATAATAAGATTGCCGAAAAAAGCGATAAGGATTTAATCATTTTAATATGATTTTAAAATATAGAAAATGTCCGGAAGTAATTTCCGGACATTTTAAGATTTATGTTTGTTAATTTAGAATGCGCCTTGAGAAGCAGCAAAAGTCCAACCAAATACAGTTGAATTTGCTCCAGCAGTTGTCGCAGCTGAAGCACTTTCAATGCTAGTTGCGTTAAACTTAGCTTCGTTTACTACTTCTATAACTTCTTCACCTTCCTCTTCATTAACACTTAAAAGGTCAGAAACAGCAGCTATACCAGAAGGTAAAACAATTTCCCAGTTTGTAAATACTAATTCATCATTGTTTAGTTCTATAACCGATTGGTCATCATCAAAGTTTACTGTAGATCCAGAACCAAAGTTATAAACTAATACATTTTCTAAGTTTGCAATTAAGCCATCTCTACAATCTGCAATTTTGCTATTTGTAGTAGCATCACCAATTAAAGTAATATTACTCATTGTATATCCGTTTGATGTTGCAGCAGATCCTTCAGGACCATCTAATTCTAATGCGCTACCAGATTCAGCACCTTGAATAACAATAGCATTAGTTACAGAACCAGACCAAGCTTGATCAGCATCTAAACCATCATCACCATTACCCCAAGTAATTAAGTTTGTAGCGTTAACTGTTCCACCGAACCACTCAAAACCGTCATCTTGGTTAAAGATTACTTCAACGTGATCTATTGTAGTACCATTACCAACACCACCCATTGTAACACCGTTGATTTCATTGTCAGCTCCGATAGTAATACCACCGTGTCTTACAGAAATATATTTGTAAGTACCAGAGTTATCACTAACATCTGTACCTCCATACTGACCGTAAGGCTCAGTTGCAGGAATACCTTCAATTTGTGCAGTTTCAACATCTCCAGAAACTGATATAGGAGCACGACCTAAGATGATTAAACCACCCCAAAGACCAACATCATTTTGATCTAAGTTTGTTCCAGAAGTTTGACCAACTTCAATGTTATCTAATACAGATGTCATTATAATTGGATTACTTGCTGTCCCGTTAGCAATAATTTTACCTCCTTGATCCACAACTAAAGCAGAAGCTAAAGATTCTTGTCCTTCACCACCTTTTATAATTGTACCAGCTTCAATAGTTAATGTTACATCTTCATCTACTACCACTTTACCGTCTAATTCATAAATGTTGTCAGATGTCCATGTTTCATCAGCTGTTAAGATACCTGATTTTACAATGTTTTCGTTTTCTTCACCACCACCATCATCAGTACTGTTATCATCATCACTGCTGCAACTAAATGCAAATAACGAAAGTGTAAGTAATAAAAATAAGTTTTTAATTGTTTTCATTTTTTTTTCTTTTTGTTCATTTAAAATTATGCTGCAAAGTAAAAGCTAAAGCCTAAAATGTTTGTTAAGTCACAGTTAAGCCTTGGTAACAATAAGGTTATCTTAGTGTGTATATTTTACCTTTCTCTAAACATTTAATTAACATTGAAAATGCTATCTTGCTCGCTTTAATTACTTATGCTATGAACTGGGAACAACTACTATCCTTAAAACGTTTTGGAGATACTAATAAACGCTTACGAAAAGAACAAGATGAAACACGTTTAGGGTTTGAGGTTGATTATGATCGTATTATATTTTCTTCGGAATTTAGAGGGCTTCAAGATAAAACACAAGTCGTACCTTTGTCTAAGACAGACTTTGTGCATACAAGATTAACCCATAGTTTAGAGGTTAGTGTTGTTGGACGTTCTTTAGGTCGAAAAGTAGGACAGTTATTGTTGAAAAAACATCCACACTTAGAAAATGTTCATGGTTATAAAATGAATGATTTTGGTGCTATTGTTGCCGCTGCTGCTTTAGCACACGATATTGGAAATCCCCCATTCGGACATTCTGGTGAAAAAGCCATAGGCGCTTATTTTAAAGAAGGCGAAGGTGCACAATTTAAAACACAGCTTACCGATAAAGAATATCAAGACTTATGTGATTTTGAAGGTAATGCCAATGGTTTTAAAATCTTAACCGAAAGTAGAGCAGGGAGAGCAGGAGGCCTAAGATTAAGCTACGCAACTTTAGGCGCTTTTACTAAATATCCTAAAGAATCACTACCCAAAAAACCAACCAAACATATTGTAGATAAGAAATATGGCTTTTTTCAGAGTGAAAAACAGATGTTTGAAGCCATTGCTTCAGAATTAGGTTTGATAAAAAGACATCAAGATTATTTAAGCTACCAAAGACACCCTTTAGCGTATTTGGTAGAAGCTGCCGATGATATTTGTTATACTATTATCGATTTTGAAGACGGTATTAATTTAGGGTTAATTGATGAAGAGTATGCGCTAGAATACTTAATCAATTTGGTAAGAGGAAAAATTAAAACTGAAAACTACCATACTTTAAAAACAACAGAAGATCGCATAAGTTATTTACGTGCCTTAGCGATAGGAACTTTAATTGATGAAGCAGCGGCATTATTTATGACCCATGAAGAAGCGATATTAGCTGGTACGTTTGAAACGGGTTTATTAGATGTGAGTCAGTATAAAGCACAGATTAAAGATATTATTAATATTAGTATTAAAAATGTTTACCAATCTAAAGAGGTCATTAACAAGGAAATTGCAGGCTACGAAATTTTGAATCAATTGTTAAGGTCATTTGCTAAAATGGCGAATCATTATTTTGAAGATAATCTCAATAGTTATGATAAATTATTATTAAATAGTCTTCCTCAAACTGTACAACTTGGTAAGGACTCGTTGTATGATAACTTGTTAGCTGTTTGTCTGTATATTTCAAAATTATCAGACACTAACGCGATGTTAATGCATAAAAAAATACAAGGCCAAATATTTTAATATTGCATTTCGTCGAATAAATTTGTTTTTTAACGGTATTTGTTTTTAATTTACTAGTGTAATTTAATAATCAGCCCTCAAAAAACCTACTTATGAAAGATAATATACTTGGAGGCTTAGTCATTTTCATGGTTGTGGTGACTTGCCTATTAATGCTAGATGATATGACTAGTGTAAAGCAAAATGAAATTGTAAGTGAAGCTGTAGATGTCAATCAAGTTGATCAATCTAAAGAATTAGCTATTGTTGATAGTGAAGAGTAAATTTTCAATCTCATGCTTTATTGAAACTTTATCCAATTGTTGTAATTCTTGTAATTGGTTCACGGTGCCTTGTGTTATAAACTGATCGTCAATACCTAAAGTTACAATGGTTTGTTTGTAATTATTGGTGTTTGCAAAAGCTAATACAGAAGCGGCAAAACCACCAACAATAGTACCATCTTCAATTGTAATAACAGCCTTGTAATTATTAAAAACGTCATAAAGTAACGCTTCATCTAAAGGTTTTACAAACTGCATATCATAAATACCAATGGCGTCATTTTGCTCTAATAAATCTACGGCATCGGTAACATTTTTTAAAAGTGTTCCAACCGATAGAATAGCAATGTCTGTACCATGTTTTAAACAAATTCCTTTTCCAATTGTTATTGTTTCAAAAGGCCTTTTCCAATTTAATATATGGCCACGACCTCTAGGGTAACGGATGGCCATGGGGAAATCAATTCCCAATTGTACCGTGTACATTATGTTTCTAAGTGCAATGGCATTACTCGGGGCAAAAATCACTAAATTAGGAATACAGTTAAGATAGGCTAAATCAAAAACACCATGGTGTGTTGCGCCATCTTCACCAACTAATCCTGCACGATCTAGACAGAAAACTACAGGTAAATTCTGCAGCGCTACATCATGGATGACCTGGTCGTAAGCCCGTTGTAAAAAGGTAGAGTAAATATTACAAAAGGGTATATAGCCTTGTGTGGCCATACCAGCAGCGAGTGTCACAGCATGTTGTTCTGCTATCCCAACATCAAAAGCGCGATTTGGGATAATTTCCATCATGTGTTTTAAAGAACTCCCTGTAGGCATAGCAGGTGTAATTCCTATAATTTTATCATTTTTTAAAGCTAACTCAACAATGGTCTCACCAAAGACATCTTGAAATTTTGGTGCGACTTTTATTTTAGATTTTACAGGTAATTCTCCGGTTTTAGCATCAAATTTTCCTGGTGCATGATATTTAACTTGATCAAGTTCTGCTTGTTTTAAGCCTTTCCCTTTGGTAGTAATTATGTGTAGAAACTTAGGGCCTTTTACGGTTTTTAGTCGGTTTAGTTCCATAAGCAATACAGGTAAATCATGACCATCAATGGGGCCAGAATAATTAAAATTAAGCGCTTCAAAAATATTGTCCTGCTTTTCGGTGCCTTTTTTAACGTTGGTTAAATATTGTTTTAATGCCCCTACACTTGGGTCGATACCAATGGCATTGTCATTTAAAATAACCAATAAATTAGCGTTTGTAACTCCAGCGTGATTTAAACCTTCAAAAGCCATTCCACTTGCAATTGACGCATCGCCAATCACGGCAATATGGTGTTTGTCTTTACCTTGGAGCTGTGAGGCAATCGCCATACCCAAGGCTGCAGAAATGGAGGTAGAGGAGTGGCCCACACCAAAGGCATCATAAATACTTTCTCTTCGTTTTGGGAAACCGCTAATCCCTTGGTATTGTCTGTTGGTATCAAAAACAGCTTTTCTTCCTGTAAGTATTTTATGGCCGTAGGCTTGGTGGCCAACATCCCAAATTAACTCGTCTTCTGGGGTGTTAAAAACGTAATGTAGGGCAATTGTTAATTCTATAACACCTAGACTAGCGCCTAAATGGCCTTCTTTAGTAGCGACGATATTAATAATAAAGCTACGTAATTCCTTAGCTAAAAGCGGTAAGTCTTCTGGCTTTAGTTGACGTAAATCTTCAGGTAGATTAATATGGTCTAAAAATGTTTTCATTTCATTGCAAATGTACAGCATGTAAATGTACTTTTTTATTCAAATAGAATTGTATTTTTACAATTATGATAAATCCATTTGATGATACTTACTTTATGAAATTTGCGCTTCAGGAAGCTGAGCTTGCTTTTGAAAAAGGTGAAATACCGGTTGGTGCAGTTATTGTAGTAGACAATAGAGTGATTGCAAGGACACATAATCTTACAGAGCTCTTAAATGATGTTACTGCACATGCCGAAATGCAAGCTATTACCTCGGCCGCAAATTTTTTAGGAGGTAAATACTTAAACAAATGCACATTGTATGTCACTTTAGAACCTTGTCAAATGTGCGCAGGTGCCTTGTATTGGAGTCAAATTTCTAAAGTGGTGTATGGCGCCTCTGATTTACAAAGAGGTTTTAAAATCATGGGCACGCAATTGCATCCTAAAACAGAGGTTGTTAGTGGTGTTTTGGCTGCTGAAGCCTCAGCGTTAATGAAACGCTTTTTTGTTGAAAAGCGTAATTTAAATTAAATAATTTTAAACTTTAAATCATGAAAACACCTATTTTAATAATACTAAGCTTAATGTTTGTTATGAGTTGTAAAAGCAAGCAAGAAGCAGTTTCCAATAGTTCAGTTGAACAACCGAGCACAGTTTTAATTTCTAAAGGAAATCTTCATGGTTCTGGAGCTGAAGGTATAACTGCGCAAAACATGGTGATTACCAATCAAAGTGACTGGAATAGCCTAATGAAACAAATGGATTCCGTTAATAATGTATCTAAAGGTTTTGAAGAAATAGACATTGATTTTTCTAATTATTTTATCATTGCCATATTTGCTAATGTTAAGAGTAGTGGTGGCCACCAAATAGAAGTTAATGTATCTGGTGATGAGACTCGCCAGTTGGTTAATGTTAAGCATATAGCTCCTAAAGGTATGGCTACTAGTGTTATGACACAGCCGTATTATATTGCTAAAATTCCAAAAACGGATTTACCGATAGTTTTTAAATAAAACCTACAAGGTTCTTTAGATCTTGTTGCAGGTTGAAAATAATGCAAAAAAAAACGCCCAACCAAAGGTTGAGCGTTGAAACTTGTAAGATATATTACTTATAATACCTGCACATTTGCAGCTACTAATCCTTTTCTTCCTTCTTCTTCGTCGTACTCAACGTTGTCACCTTCGCGTAATTCTACGCCATTAAGGTTTGATACGTGTACGAAGATGTCTTTTCCTGTTTCTTCGTTGGTAATGAATCCAAATCCTTTTGAATCATTAAAAAATTTAACTGTTCCAGTCATTATAATATAAATAAAAATTAAAGTGCAAAGATACTATAATTTTGAAGCCTAATGTTAATTAATTGTTTTATTTTGATTACTAGCTTTAATTATTGTAAATCAATGGGTTAATTTAGACGGGTGAAATAGGCTCTTACGCCTTATGTGTAAAGGTCTAAACTTGTACTGACTTTATCATAAAATGATTTTGATTATTTTTTTGAGTCGCGTTGGTTTTCGCGCATCTTATCTAGATTTTCCTTGGTAAGCATATAATCTTTAACATCTTTACCTTTCCAGCGGTAGTATGAAAACAACGGAAAAACGATTAAAAACATACCAACCACTCCAAACCCTATTAGCTTTTCTTTGTAATCTACATTAAAAATTAGACCGCAAGCAATACTTGTTATTGAGGCGATAAAGGCAATAAAGGTGATGATTTTAATGGGTTTCATAGTCATTATTTTACTTACAAAATGGTAAGCTTAATATTAAATTTCAGGGTTGTTAAGAGGTAATATTAATTAACTCTTGACGGTAAGCTGTTAGTAATTTAGATTTTGAAATAAAGCCAACGTAAACTCCATCTTTAATAACAGGTAGGTTCCACGCATTACTATTTTGGAATTTCTTCATAATAACGGTCATTTTATCCGTATCAAGATTAATAATGGCAGGTGGTTTTTGCATTACTTCCAAGGCTATAACTTCGTCGTACAATTTTTGGTCAAACATTATAGATCTAATGTCATCTAATAGAATAACCCCTTTTAAGGTTTTATTTTTTTCGTCTAAAACGGGGAAAATATTTCGATTCGATTTAATAACGGCATTATTCACAATCTCGCCTAAGGTCATTTTAGTCGTTACACTTGTAAAATTGGTTTCAATAACTTTATGTATGTCCATTAAGGTTAAGATGGCATGGTCTTTATCGTGCGTAATAAGATCCCCTTTTCGGGCTAATTCCATGGTATAAACCGAATGTGGTGTAAAGTGTCTCGTGATTGCAAATGAAATTGCAGCAGTAATCATCAACGGAATAAATAGATCATAACCACTCGTTAATTCAGCAATTAAAAATATGGCCGTTAAAGGCGCTTGTAATACACCAGCTAATAAGCCAGCCATACCAACTAGTGTAAAGTTACTTTCGGAGACGGGTGAATTAAACAGACCACAATGGTTAATAAACTTAGCAATACAATTGCCCATTAAACTTCCCATGAAAAGTGTAGGTGCAAAAATCCCCCCAACACCACCAGCACCAAAAGTTATAGCACTGGCAAAAATTTTAAAGAAAACTAGTCCGGCTAAAAGTCCAATAACGACCCAAATATTAGACAGGTCTAAGTCAAAAATATTCCCTTTTAATGCGCTTTCAGGATTCCCAGCAATTAGGCTGTTCATTGTATCAAAACCCTCTCCGTAGAGTGGTGGAATAAAAAAGACCAAAACACCAATGGCAACGCCGCCAACAAGTAGTCTTTTTATGGGGGAGTTTAATTTGTCAAAAAAAGCTTGAACTCTTACATAAACCTGATTAAAATAGATGGAGGTAAAGGCAGCACATACGCCTAAAAAAGCGTAAAATGGTACATCTGATATAACAAAATTATCTTCAATACTAAATGGTAACAACACATCATTTCCAAAGAAAAAATAGGAGGTTATTATAGCAGATAGCGAGGCTAATAGCAACGGTAGCATTGATACCATTGTTAAATCTAAACTAAACACTTCAATCGCAAAAATAATAGCCGCAATTGGTGCTTTAAATATCGAGGATAAGGCACCGGCAGCCGCACAACCTATAAGTAAGGTTTTAGTCTTCTGGTTCATTCTAAATAACCGAGAAATATTAGAGCTTATGGCAGCACCTGTAGCAACAGAAGGTCCTTCTAATCCCACAGACCCCCCAAAACCAATAGTTAAAGGCGCTGTAAAAATAGATCCAAACATTTGATATCGTTTTATAACGCCTTTACGTTTGGCAATGGCGTGCAAAGTTGAAGGGATACCATGGCTTACTTTTGCTCGTATAATGTATTTTATAATTAAATAAACCAAGAAGAATCCAATTAAAGGAAATACAAAATAAAAGGCATTATGATAATACCTTACTAAATTGCCTTCTAGTAAATGCTGAATAAAGTGTGTTAAGTTTTTAAGTATCACAGCTCCAATTCCTGAGGTAATACCAACTAGTACACTAAGAAAAAACACAAACTGTTTATCTGAGATGTGTTTAGTTCGCCATATTAAGATTTTTTTCAGTATGGGATGTTTTCTCGGCATAGTCTAAATCTAATAAAAAATCCTGCAATAAGCAGGATTAAATATTTTTAAGATTTTAAATTTAATTTTAGGCTTAATTCGCTGAGCTGCTGATCGTCAATTGGTGCAGGGGCATCAATCATCACATCGCGACCAGAATTGTTTTTAGGAAACGCAATAAAATCTCTAATGGTTTCTTGGCCGCCTAAAATAGCAACTAATCTATCTAACCCAAAGGCTAATCCGCCGTGTGGAGGTGCGCCATATTCAAAAGCATCCATTAAAAAGCCAAATTGTGCTTTAGCTTCTTCTTCAGAAAAACCTAAGTGTTTTAGCATAATGGCTTGAGTCGCTTTGTCGTGAATTCTAATAGAACCACCGCCTATTTCATTTCCGTTTAATACTAAATCGTAAGCGTTTGCTTTTACTTCGCCTGGATTGCTATCTAATAATTCTAACTGTCCTGGTTTAGGTGAGGTAAACGGGTGGTGCATGGCATGGTAATGTCCGGTTTCTTCATCTAATTCTAATAAAGGGAAATCCATAACCCATAATGGTGCAAATACTTTAGGGTCTCTTAAGCCTAAACGCTCCGCTAACTCCATACGTAAGGCACTTAATTGAGCTCTTACCTTATTGGTATCTCCAGATAATACTAAAACTAAATCACCTGCTTTAGCGCCTGTAACTTCGGCCCATTTTGCTAAATCATCTTGGTCATAAAACTTATCTACCGAAGATTTAAAACTTCCATCGTCATTACAACGCGAATAAATCATACCTAAAGCACCAACTTGTGGACGCTTTACCCAAGCAATAAGTTTATCAATTTCTTTTCTTGTATATGAGTTTCCTCCTGGTACAGCGATACCAACCACTAATTCCGCATTGTTAAATACACCGAAATCTTTGTGTTGGGTAACCTCGTTAAGTTCACCAAATTCCATCCCGAATCTAATATCTGGTTTGTCATTTCCATAAAGGCGCATGGCATCATCATAGAGCATTCTCGGGAATTTCTCAATCTCAACACCGTTGACTTCTTTTAGTAAATGACGGGTTAAGCCTTCAAAAACATTTAAAATATCTTCTTGCTCTACAAAGGCCATTTCACAATCTATTTGTGTGAATTCTGGCTGACGGTCCGCACGTAAATCTTCATCTCTAAAGCATTTTACAATCTGAAAATATTTATCCATGCCACCAACCATAAGCAATTGCTTGAAAGTTTGAGGCGATTGCGGAAGGGCGTAAAATTGGCCTTCATTCATACGAGAAGGTACCACAAAATCACGAGCCCCTTCTGGTGTCGATTTAATTAAATAAGGCGTTTCTACTTCTATAAAGTCTTGATTTGATAAATAATTACGAACCGCCTGTGTTACTTTGTGTCTAAAAATTAAACTGTTCTTTACAGGATTACGACGAATATCGATATAACGGTATTTCATACGTAAATCATCACCACCATCCGTTTTATCTTCAATGGTAAAAGGAGGTGTTAATGAAGTATTTAAAATGTTTAATTCAGAGACTAAAACTTCAATGTCACCAGTTGGAATATTTGGGTTTTTAGAAGCACGTTCAATCACCGTTCCTTTAACTTGAATAACAAATTCACGTCCTAATTTTGAGGCCTTTTCCATAATGGCTTTTGGCGTGCGTTCTTCATCAAAATATAATTGCGTGATACCATAACGATCGCGAAGGTCTAAATAAACCATAAATCCTTTATCGCGAACACCTTGAACCCATCCTGAAAGTGTAACTTCTGTATTGCTGTGTGATGCTCTTAATTCACCACAATTGTGACTTCTGTACATATTGAAATTTTAATTTTATCCGTCGTTGCTACTGCAATGTTGGATGCGGGTGCAAATTTAAGTAAGTTTAATTATTATTGGATAATGAAATGCGATTTTTCACTATTTTACTTTAGCTAATGCTGCTATTGTTTAATTAGCAACATTAGAAGTGTAAAAAAACAAAACACGTCTTATAAAATGTTTCTCTATTTTACATGACGTGTTTTGTAGCGTACTATCAAATGATATGCATTATCAATTTACTCCAGTGTTTCTACCTCATTAGCTCTTAGCGGTGAAGACGTAAATTTTAAGCGCATCCACATTTTTAGTCTTACGCTTAAGAAGAATAAAATAGGCACAACAATTAAGGTTAAGAATGTCGCCACTAATAAACCATAAATAACAGTCCATGCTAATGGTCCCCAGAATACTACGTTATCACCACCCATATAAATGTTTGGATTAAAATCGGCAAACAAGGTAAAGAAGTTAATGTTTAGACCAATAGCTAACGGAATTAAACCTAATATCGTTGTAATTGCCGTTAAGATTACAGGTCTTAAACGTGCTTTTCCTGCTTTTACAATACTTTCAAAAAGGTCTTTTGATTTTAAATAATCCGTTTCTTCTAAGTCTAACTCATTTTTCTTTCGGTCTATAATAAGTTGTGCGTAATCTAAGAGTACCACACCATTATTTACTACAATTCCGGCTAGTGATATAATACCAACCATGGTCATCATAATAACAAAAGCACTTCCAGAGATAACAATCCCTCCAAAGACACCAATAAAACTCAAGAAAATCGCAATCATAATAATGGTTGGTTTAGAGATGGAGTTAAATTGAAATATTAAAATGAAGAAAATTAAGCCAAGTCCTGTAAAGAAAGCCCCCATTAAAAAGGCCATTTGCTTGTTTTGCTCTTCAATTTGCCCTGTATAATCAATATGAATATCTTCAGGTAAATTTTCATAGCTTTTCATTTCATTTTGAATCTGAGTTACTATAGCGCCAGCATCATTATAGCCTGGAGCTAAAGCAGAATATACCGTTACAACACGTTTGGTATCCTTATGTTTTATGGCACTAAAACCAGAGTTGTTTTTTTGTTTAGCCACCGTAGATAAAGGAATCTCTTTGAGTTGACCCGTATTATCTCTAAAAGTAATATTCTGATTAAATAGCGCACTTTTATCATAACGATTAGCTTCATTAAAACGGACGTTTATATCAAAGTCATCGCCATCTTCTTTATAGATACCTGCTTTAGAGCCAAAGATAGAATTACGTAATTGATTTCCGATTTGTCGCGCTGAAACCCCTAATTCACCAGATTTTTCACGGTCAATTTCTACTAACATAGAAGGTTTATCCTTGTTAACGTCAATTTTAAGCTCGTCAATTCCGGCAATGTTTTTAGAATTGATAAAAGCACGCATCTGTTCTGCTGTTGAAATCAATTCATTATAATCATTCCCTTCGAGTTCAATATTAATTGGTGATCCTGCAGGTGGTCCATCTGCATTTTTTTCAACAGAAATTAAAACACCAGGATAAATACCGACTAAAGCTTCTTGTACCTTTTGGCGTAACAATTCGCTATCTTCTCCACGACGGAATTTGTATTCGCGCATAGAGGCTGTAATTTTAGCTTTATGTGGCATTTCTGCTCCAGATCCCATATCTGCTTGTGGGTTTCCAGCACCTTCGCCAACTTGAGAAACGGCACTTTCAACTAAAAAGTTTCTACCATCATCCATATACTGATCAGCGTTAATAACATCAAAAACACGTTCTTCAATCTGTTTGGTGATTGCATTTGTTTTTTCAATTGCTGTTCCTTGAGGGTATTCGATATAAACAATAATTTGGTTGGGCTTATTATCTGGAAAGAACTCTACACTGGTACGTTGCGTTGCTAATGAAATACCAAAAGCCACAAAAGCTGCAATTAATAAAAACAACGTGCTAAGACTTAAAATAATTGGTGTTTTACCAGATAGGGCATTTCTTAATCTGATTTCGTACCAATTTTCAAATTTCACTAAAGCTTTATTTTGAAAGCTATTTGCCCAGCCTCTAATAAAAAAGCGGTAGGCCCAAAGTAAGATTGCAGTAAAAATCATAATGGTACCTAAACCTCTATAAGAGCCACCTAAAATTAGAATTAATATCCCTAAACCACCTACTATAATGGTTGTTTTTATGATTTGTTTTAAAGGCATATCCCTATCTTCAGTAGTCATATAACGCGATACTAATACCGAATTAAAAAAAATAGCGACAATTAAAGATGATCCTAAAACGATAGATAGTGTTATAGGCAAAATCTTCATAAATTCACCCATAATACCAGGCCAAAGTCCTAGTGGGATAAATGCAGCAACTGTTGTTGCGGTTGAAATGATAATAGGAAAAGCAATTTCTCCAATCCCTTTTTTCGCCGCTTCAATACGCCCCATGCCTTCATCTTCCATTAAACGGTAAACGTTTTCTACGACTACAATTCCGTTATCGACTAGCATTCCTAGTCCCATAATAAGTCCAAAAAGTACCATAGTGTTTAAACTATAGCCAATGAGACCCAAAATCATGAGTGACATAAACATAGACATCGGAATTGCAAAACCAACAAATAAGGCATTCTTAAAACCTAAAAAGAACATTAAAACCGTGACCACGAGAATGACACCAAAAATGATATTGTTTACCAAATCATCAACCTGTCCTATAGTTACTGAGGATTGGTCGTTAGTAATGCTAACTTCAACATCTTGTGGAAATTCATTATCAATAGCATCTTGTACGATAACTTGAATTTGCTCCGCAGCAGCCACCATATTTTTACCAGCACGTTTTTTAACGTCTAGCATTACTACTGGCTTTCCAGATTTTCTTGCAAATGTGGTTTTATCTTCTTCATGAAAGGTCACTGAAGCCACATCTTTTAAATAAATAGGATTATTGTTTTCAGATTTAACCACAAAATTTTCGAGCTCAGAAGGGGTTTCAATTTCACCAATAATTCTTATGGTACGTCGTTGGCCACTCGCTTTTAGGTTACCCGCAGACTGGGTTACGTTTCCATTATTTATAGCGCCAAGGATATCATTAAAGGTCACTTTGGCAGCCATCATTTTATAAATGTCCACAGCAACTTCGACCTCTTTTTCTTGAGCACCACGAATATCTGCCTGTTTAATTTCCTGTAAATCTTCAATTTCTTCCTGAAGGTATTCGGCATAATCCTTAAGGCGTTCAATAGGGTAATCACCAGAAATGTTAATGTTAAGAATTGGCATTTCTTCAGAAAGACTCAATTCAAACACATCAGGTTCTACTTTGGCATCGTTAAAGGTTGGCCAATCTTCACCAGCGGTTTCCGAATCAATTTCATCTTTTACTTGTTGTTTAGCTTCTTCTACGGTGATATTTTCATCGAATTCTACAATAACCATAGAATAATCTTCCTGTGATGTTGAGGTAATTTCTACAACATTACTTACCGTTTTTAGGCGATCTTCTACAGGATCCGTAATTAGCTTTTCAATATCTTCAGCCGTATTTCCTGGGTAAATAGTACTAACGTAAATCTTAGTTTCATTGACTTCGGGAAAAGACTCTCTTGGCATGTCGAAAAAGGCTGATATTCCTAAATAGAAGAATACAGCAATTAGCACATACATTGTGGTTTTGTTGTTAATTGCCCACGATGACCATGCAAATTCTTTATCAGTGTTTTTTTTCTTTTTTGTCATTAGTGTGTAGTTTACAGGCGTTTGATGTTAACCTTAGCCTTTAAAGTTGTTGGGTAAGTACGTTTTAATTTATTAAGACTTAAGACGCGTTACTCTCGTCTATTTTAAGTACTTCTACTGATTGTCCGTCTCGTACACTTCGCGCACCTTCTTGAATGATTTCTACGCCAGCTTCAAGTCCATTTAAAACTTCAATAATGTCGCCTTGTGTTTTTCCTGTTTTAATAATAATACGTTTAGCGGTACCAATACCATCAGTACCTTTTTCAGTAACAACATAAACATACTGTTCGCCTTCTGAGTTTTCTGAAACCACACTTTGAGGGATTAGTAAAGCTTCTTCATTGGTATAATCATTGATCTTTAAACGCGCCGTTAAATTTGGTTTAATTGAGTTGTCTTTGTTAGGAATTTCAACTTCAATTTTGAATGTTCGGTTATCAGGATTAATAAAATCACCTGCTTGTCGAATTTTAGTTTCAATCGTTTTCCCTAAAACAGGAATCGTAACGTTAACATTTTTTCCTCTAGTTACATCCGAAACATAGCGCTCTGGTACTTCCGTTTCTATATACATATCGTTTAAATTAACAATACGCATCAATGGTGATTGACCTGCTGCAACCACATTTCCTTGCTCGGTAATGATATCATCAATAGTACCAGAAAAAGGGGCTTTTATAGTGGTCTTTGCAATTTCTTTGTTCATTTGATTAACGGACTCTTGCTGTGATTCATAAGTGGATTTTGATTGTAAAAAATCAATTTCACTACCGATGTTTTGTTCCCATAGGCGTTGTTGACGCTCATAGGTCGTTTTTGCTAATTCGGTTTGAATCTTTAATTGTGCCAACTGCTGGCTTAATCCACCATCATCAATTTTAGCTAGGGTTTGTCCTTTAGAAACTTTCTGGCCTTCCTTAACATAGACATTAGTTAAAATACCATTGTATTCTGGTGTAATTGTCAATAGGTTTTTAGTCGTAACATTTCCCTGAAGTTCTAAAACGTGATTAAAAACTTCAGTTTCAGCTTTAAATGTGGTGATTAAAGGCACATTTTTAGTAGTGTCTAAGGTTTTTATCTTTTCATCGAGACGTTTAATTTTGTCAGTGATGGCTTGTTGATCTTCAACCAGTTCAACCCTTTTTTTACGGATAGTTTCTAGGTTTCCGCTTTCTATAGCACTTTCTACAGAATTTTTTTTCTCCCCAGAACAAGAAACCGCTAATGTGGCAACGATTATTAAAAGATATATATGTTTCATTTTTTTGATAGTGTTAATCAGATTTATGGTTAGGTGTTTATTATTTTAATTGTAGTGACTAAAATTAGTTGTCAATTGGTGTGTTTAATACGGTTTCTAAAGCCGCTTTATAGTTCACAACATCTAACATGGCTTGTAACAACTCTTGTTGTGCTGTGTATAATTGCGTTTGTGCTTGTCTAAGATCAAAACTAGAACCGATACCTTCAAAAAATTTGGTTTGGTTTTTTGTTTCAATACGCTCGGCAAGTGCTAAGTTTTCTTTTTTATTCTGATAATCTTCAATAGCGAATTGATAATCGCTTTTTGCAGATGCAATTTCGAGTTTAATGCGCTGTTCCGTTTCGGTTAATTCTGTTTCAGATTTTTCTAAATTGATTTGTGCACGTTGGGTTGAGGCACTTCGCATTCCTGAACTAAAAATTGGGATGTCAAGGCTTAATCCAAATAAAGACGATCCAAACCAATCTTGAGATTTTTTGGCAAAAGTAAATTCGTCACTGTAACCAGAATAGCCACCATTAATAAAAGCATTTAAGGTTGGTAAGGCTTTACTTTTTTCGAGTTTCAATAACAAGGCTTTAGACTCAGCATCATTCTTTGCAATTAGATAATCTATAGTGCTTTCAGGGTTGGCTTCAGCTTCAAGAATTCCCAAGGTCATATTTTGTGTTGTTAAGGCCTCTAAACTGTCGGTTAATTCTAACGGCTCGTAAACATCCATCCCCAAGTTGATATTCAACATTTGATAAGCTAGTGTTTTAAGTCTTTTAGAATTGTTAAGATTGCTTTTTAAACCAGAGAGTGTGATTTTTAGTTGTTCAACACTTTCTTCTTCTTCCAATCCATTTTCAAAAATCTTTGTGGTTTCAAAAAGGTTCTTTTCAAGTACGTCTATATTACGTTCTAAAATAGTAATGCTTTCTTCTGCTAACAAGACATTGCCATAGGCATCAATAACGGATT
This sequence comes from Winogradskyella vidalii, assembly GCF_013403955.1. Classification (GTDB taxonomy): domain Bacteria; phylum Bacteroidota; class Bacteroidia; order Flavobacteriales; family Flavobacteriaceae; genus Winogradskyella; species Winogradskyella vidalii. The sequence goes on from NZ_JABFDG010000001.1 coordinate 128,172, forward strand.
TTCTAACTTCTAGATCTGTTTTTACTTTGGCATTTTTAGAAATTTCTAAATATACTTTTGCCGATTGTAAGCCAACAATGTAAGAGCCATCAAATACTTTTTGATTTAAGGTTGCAAAGCCAGTCATGCTTTGTTTAGTTCCAAAAATAACTTCTGAGAATTCGCCAGGTTGACCCCCAAAAAATTCAGCCGGAATCACTTGTACTTGTTGTTTTAAATTGTTCTGGTAATCTATACTTGCACTTATTTGCGGTAAACCACTGGCTGTAGTTTCCCATTTTTGTTGCTTTGCAGCATCAATGTCTCGCGTTGCGTTTATGGCTGATCGATTGTTTTCTAAAGCGTAGTCTATAGCTTCTTGTAGTGAAAGACTAGTAGGTTGGTCTTGTGAAAAGGCCATTTGAAAAACAATGAATCCGACTATTATAGTGAATGTTTTTTTCATTATTTAATTTTGATTGGTATGTAATTGAGTTAGTGTTTCTAAGCCTTTAGGCGAGCAAATACCTCTTAAATGGTATTCTAAATAATTATTCATTAGCATTGGTGTAGAGAAATTTTCGCGAGGAAAAATATCTTGATCTTTTAATGATATGATGCCATTAAAATATAATCGCGCTACAAAATTAATATCTATAGAGTCTCTATAGAGTTTTTGTGCAACACCACGTTCTAAATTTTCAGTGACGCACCCCAACATTTTTACAAATTGCTTACTTTTTAAAGAAGCATATATTTTTGGGTAATATTTTTGAAGCTGATATTGAGGCGAGGACTTTTCGTCCTTAAGATTGTGCATTACAAAACGTTTAATTTCATAAATTTCTTCAATAGGATTTTTATCTAAAGTGCAAATCTCATCAATACCGCACGAAATATTATCTAAAATGGTAAGCGCAGTTGCTTCAACTAATTTTGTTTTGTTTTGAAAATGTTGGTAAATGGTTTTTTTAGAAATCCCCATTTCATTAGCAATATCATCCATTGTTACGCTTTTAAAACCAAATTTTAAAAATAAATCAACAGATTTTTGTACTATTTTGTCTTTCATATTTAAGGTTCCATATAAAAATGGAATAACTATTTTATTAAAGCGCAAAACTACAATAGGAAACTTTAAAAACCTAAAAAGTTTCCTAAGTTTTAATGTTTATTTAACGTGTGCTTCTTATATCCTTAAAGCTTTAGTGTGTAACAGCCTTTATTATTGAAACAATTGAATTATTTTTGTTCCATGCAACACATTGAACAGTACCAAAAATCATTTCTAAAACATTTAGAAAGTTTTACCGAAAACAAAGAGCCACAGAACCTCTATAGTCCTATAAATTATATTCTTCAATTAGGAGGAAAGCGCTTAAGACCAGTTTTAACTTTAATGACGGCTGAAGTTTTTGGCGAAACGGCTCATAATGCAATGGATGCTGCTTTGTCCATTGAGGTTTTTCATAATTTTTCATTAGTTCACGATGACATTATGGACGATGCCCCTTTACGAAGAGGGAAACAAACAGTACATGAGAAATGGAACTTAAACACAGGAATCCTTTCTGGAGATGCCATGTTGATTATGGCTTATCAGCTGTTTGAGAATTATGATGCTGAAACATTTCAAGCTTTGGCAAAATTATTTAGTAAAACGGCTTTAGAAGTTTGTGAAGGTCAGCAATACGATATCGATTTTGAAACTCGGGATGACGTGTCTATACCAGAGTATCTTAGAATGATTGAGTTTAAAACCGCTGTTTTAGTAGGTGCAGCGATGAAAATGGGGGCGATTGTAGCCAAGACTTCTGAGGATAATCAAAATGCTATATATGAATTTGGGCGTTTATTAGGTGTTGCTTTTCAACTTCAAGATGATTATTTAGATGCTTTTGGAAATCCAGAAACCTTTGGGAAACAAGTTGGTGGTGATATTATAGAAAATAAAAAGACCTATTTGTATTTAAAAACATTAGAATTAGGTTCTGATGATGATAGATTGAATTTACAGACTTTTATGACGGATTCCGAGCTTTCAAATTCTGATAAAGTTGAAAAAGTAAAGGCGTTATTTTTAAAATCTACAGCTGCGGAAGCTACACAAAATGCCGTTGAAGCATATACTAATAAGGCTTTTGATGTTTTAAAAACTTTAAATATTTCAGAAGACAAAAAATCAGTACTTCGCTTGTTTGGAGAACAATTAATGAATAGACGTGTCTAATGGGGTTGCCATCAAATTTTGAAGCATTAATTAAAGCCGCTGAAGGCTTAAATCTATATAGAAAACTTATTATTCAACTCAATAAAGATTTGTTATATGCTAATATCGATTTAGAATTTAATGAAGAAACGTTGCCAACCAGTTTAAAATTGGTACTTCAGGAAACGGTTTTTCATCTTATAAATTCTAAATTTTCAGATTATCTAAATTTACTTTATATCGTGGATGTTTCTGAAGCTAAAGTCAAATCTCTCGATGGAAGCGATGCCTTAAAATTATCAGAGGACGTTACCTTTATTATTTTACAACGCGAATGGCAAAAGGTCTGGTATAAAGCTAAATATTCTTAAAATAAAAACTTATATCGGATAATTTTATCTTAATTAAAAAATATAGTGTATTTTTGTCCTCTAAATTAGTATTATAATATGTTTTCTAAAGCTTGTGAATACGGTATTAAAGCCACGATTTTTATCGCAGTTAATTCCTCTGAAAACAGACGGGTTAGTCCAAAGGAAATATCTGAAGAAATAGATTCACCCCAGGCGTTTACGGCTAAAATTCTTCAAGCCTTAGTGCGACATAAGGTTGTAAAATCGGTAAGAGGTGCCTATGGTGGTTTTGAGATTGATAAAGGGAAAATTGCAACAATAAAATTATCACAAATTGTTTTTGCTATAGATGGTGATCAAATTTATAAAGGCTGTGGTTTAGGGTTGCATACTTGTAATGAAAAGCACCCTTGTCCTGTTCACGATAAATTTATGGTGGTAAGAGAAGAACTTAGAGACATGCTAGAAAACACAACGTTAGAACAATTAGCCTTAGACATTAAATCTGGTGTTGCATTTTTAAAGATTTAACGCATCTAATTATAAGATTCCAATTTTAAATGGGTTGGGATTCATAAAAAAATTTGAACATAAATAGGATAAATTTATCCGAAATAAGATTAATATGGAAACACTTGAAAAAAACATTGAAAAAGAAATAGGACAATTTGTTGCCGACGATTTTAGAACTGCAGCGATATTCTCTAAATATAAAATTGATTTTTGTTGCAATGGCAACCGAACAGTAGAGGAGGCTTGCGAAAAAAAAGGTATCGATAGTCATGTTTTATTAGAAGAACTCAACCATGTTTTAAATTCTAAAACCGGTGAGTCTATAGATTATAAATCTTGGCCATTAGACTTATTAGCTGAGTATATTGAAAAGAAACATCACAGATATGTGGAAGAAAAAATACCGGTTTTACGTCAGTTTTTAGACAAATTATGTAAAGTGCATGGAGAACGTCACCCAGAGTTGTTTGAAGTTAATAAGTTATTTACGGCGTCTGCAGGTGAATTAGCATCGCATTTAAAGAAAGAAGAATTGATTCTTTTTCCTTTTGTTAAAAAGATGGTTAAAGCAACGTTAGATGGAGGAGCCGTGCCATCGCCACAGTTTGGTACAGTGGAAAACCCCATAGCGATGATGATGGAAGAGCATGATAATGAAGGGCAGCGTTTTAGAGATATCGCTGAGCTTACGGATAATTATAATCCACCAGCAGATGCTTGCAACACATATAAAGTTACTTATGCAATGTTAGACGAATTTGAAAAAGATTTGCATTTACACATTCATTTAGAAAACAATATTTTATTTCCTGCGGCTATAAAGTTAGAACAGCAATTTGGTTAATAGCAATCCTTAATTATTTTTAACTTTGAAAAAGGCTCAAAATGTTGTGATTCATTTTTGAGTCTTTTTCTATTAATTATTACATTTCAAAAACCAAAGTTGCCATAATGCCCAAAAAATTAGTTGTCATATGTTTTATTAATTTTCTTGTGGCCGCTTTAATGGGGTTGGCATTACGCTTTTCATTTTTAGAATCCATTGGTGTAAATTATCGGTTTTTAACGCATGCACATTCTCATGTTGCGATGTTGGGCTGGGTATATTTATTGCTGTTTACGCTTTTTGTCCATTATTTTACTAACGATAAACCTAAGGTTTTTAATCGCTTATTTTGGTTAACGGAATTTGCGGTTATTGGTATGATGGTGAGTTTTCCGCTTCAAGGTTACGCGGCAATTTCTATTTCATTTTCTACATTGCATATACTTTGTAGCTATTATTTTGCGTATTTAATATGGAAATATCATAAAACCAATTCTAGTGTTACTCAAAAGCTATTAAAGACCGCGTTGTTGTTTATGGTGATTTCCACTCTCGGAGTTTGGTGTTTAGGCCCCATAGTTTCAACATTAGGGTCAACATCTGCATTTTATCATATTGCCATTCAGTTTTTTTTACATTTTCAGTTTAATGGTTGGTTTTTAATTGCGGTCTTGGCTGTGTTTTTTTACCTTTTAAAAGTTGAAAACTCAAGGGTATTTAAGCAGTTTTTTAATCTGTTAATTATGTCAACGCTATTAACGATGGCTTTACCAATTCAATGGTATGCACCTCATAAAGGTTTACTTTGGCTAAATGGCTTTGGGGTTATACTTCAGGTTGTGGCACTTTATAAATTCTTTCAACTTATAAAACCCAGATTAAATGTTTTGGTAGCTGTTAAATCTAAACTAACGACTTATATGTTCAGTTTTGCGCTTGGATGTTTGGTTTTAAAAATAGTATTTCAATTCTTATCAGTATTACCAGAGTTTGCAGAAGTAGTGCATAACCATCATAATTTTGTTATTGGTTTTATTCATTTGTTAATGTTAGGTGTTATTTCAGGATTTCTATTTGCTTTCATTTTAAAAAGTGATTTAATAAACGCTTCTAAATCTTTATCTATTGGCATTTATTGCTTCCTTTTAGGCTTTGTTTTAACTGAATTATTACTTTTAATTCAGGGTGTGATGTTTTATTTCGGTATAGGATTACTTTCAAATTATTACCTATTACTATTTTTGTTTAGTATTTTTTTGCCACTGGGAATCGGATTCATATTATTTAATATTATGAAAAATAAGACTGAAAAACTAAATCATAAAAACGACACATTATATTTTTAGTCCTTAAGTTATGGAAATACAAAAGATAAATTCACATAGAAATTGCGACCTTGTCTTGGAAAATTATTCCAATCGGCATAGGTAGAGTAGTTGGTATCTAAAATATTTTCAACACCATATTTAAGGACTGTTTTTCCTAATTTATTATAAAAGATGTGACCTAAATTTAGATTTAAAATCGCATAATCAGCTGTTTCATTTTCTCCATACATACTACTATAATTGCTTTGGTTGCCGTTACCATCTAATTGTAATGCGGCATTAAATTTTGAAGTGTTATAATTGAATTCAGCAAAATAGGATATCGGTTTTATGAGTGGCAGGTTCTCGCCATTATTGCCTTTTCCGTAATTATATCCAAGTGTTCCATTGATAGCAAAGCGTTCAGATATTTTGTAACTACTATTCAAATACGTACTAAAAATTGAAGCATGGTCTAAAGCACTATTTACGCGCACACCATTGGCACCGATAGTCATAGAGCTTACATTTGGTGCTAAATCTCCAATAATGTAATCCATAATGTGGAAATAGGATGTTGTTATACCAATTTCAAAATCATTGAATTTTTGTTTAAAGTTAAAGTTGGCTTCTAGGGCTTTTTCGTCTTCTAAATTCGGGTTGCCTATATAATCGTAATTATCAAAATTGTTGAATAAATAAAAACCATAGCCTTCGCTAACTGAAGGTGCGCGTTCGCCATAACCTAAACCAAATGAAAGGTCATAATTTTCTTTTTTAAGTTGATATGTTGAAGCCAAACTTATAAGAAAACGGTCTTGTTCATCTTTAACTTCAGGATGAAAAATCTGAAGGCTTTGTACACCAACGGCTTTAGATATTTTGTTTCTGTGATAACCTAATCTTAGAGATGATGACAATGTTTCGTAATCATTAAAATGAAAATCGTCCTTAATAAAAACACCAGAATATAAAGTTCTAATATCTGGCCAAGTGTACATAAACATGTCAGGTTCGTTGGGGTTATTAGAATACATGGTCATTTCTGCCAAAGACTTATTGTAAAATCCATTTAGGTTGAGTATTAGACGATGTTTGTCTTTTATTACATGCGCTTTACTATAGAATCCATAGGTGTCGCTCCAACCAGGCATGTCCATTCTTATAGGTACAATAGGACGTTTAGTATCGTCCATAATATGCGTAATGGTATTGAAATACAATTTGGTTTCTATGGATTTTAATGCTTTGTCTTCAGGTTTGTAGTAATGTGTTAACGATGAAATTAAGGCTTCGGCCAAAGACACATCCATAGGCAAAGCAGGATAGCCAACATCTGTGGCTTTATCATAAATTAAATTGGCATCGATATGTTGGGTTTGAGAGAATTTGTAACCCGATTTTAATGATATATTATATTTTTCAAACTGAGAATATAAAATTTCTTCGTTGCCACCAGCATCATAATTATCGGATTTTCTATAAATACCATCGGTAGTTATAAAAAAAATGTTTCCTGTATAGGTTAAGTCTAATCCTGTAGCTTTATAGTTTCCGTTAGTTTCGTAACCCAAATCCAATCCAGATTTAAAACCTGAACCATTAAATTTTGATGTCGGTAATTTTAAGTCGATACCACCACCAATTGAATGGCCATGTTCTGTGCCTTCTTGTCCTGAGCCAATGGTTACTTTTTCGAGATTAGAGACATCGACATACGAGGTGATTGGGTCCATTTTATCTGTACATGCACCAAAAATTTGCATGCCATCAATAGTGACCACCAAACGTTCGGTTGCCATATTATTTAGCGTAGGTTCCCAAGCGTAATTGCCACGTTTTATCATGGTAACTTTATTCGACTTTTCTAAATAATCATCAATGCTAGATAGTGTTTTTTCTTGTCTGTGATTGCTTAGTTTTCGTCTTGAAACTACAATGACTTCTTCTAGTTTTGTAGTGTCTTTTTTTGTCTCATTGATGGCCTTTTGTGAAAATCCAAAAGAAGCCATTAACAGAGATAATACGACTGTTATTAGCGTTTTCATAGCTAAATGTTTTTGTGATTAAAATGATAGGGAAGCATCTTTTGCCGCTGTAGGTACTTTTTACCAACAGTTTCCTAATGTAACTCCGAGAATTGTTGCTGAAAAACATCGACAATGGCTACGTACTTGGAAATATATCTGTCATATTGAGCGTCGTTAAGAAATGTATTTTAGATATAGTATTTAAAGCATTTCGACCGCGCTCAATGTGACAGTAAAGAATAAATTAGAATTCCACTTCTAAATACAAGCTGCTAGATTCATTTTCATCCGTAACGTCTTCACCTTTTAAAACTTCGCCATTTTCATTCAATAATTTTAGGTTCAATTTCCAATAACCAGTCATGGTTAGGGATAAATCACCATAGTAGAAATTATCGGCATTATTATAGGTTAAATCAGTGTTATTTGGTGAGCTATGGTTTCCCATACCTGGCATACGTGGGTCTAAAGTGATGGTGTAGTCTTCCACAACGGGAAACGTCATCATGTTTTCCATTTTAAACAGGCCAACTTTCATAGTATTTACGGCAATATTTGGGTCTTTTGGTTCAATTAATGCCACAATATATTTAGTGTCATCGTTTCCCATAAAACTTGCAGAATTCTGGTTTTCATATTGCATAACCGAAATGGTTTCTGTCACTGAATAATCTGTATCATTTATATTGTAATTTAGAGTTAATGACCAACCCGAACCATCTTCATAAGTCATTTGATAGATGATAAAACCTTCGTAAACGGTATCTTTTCCTAAGGCTTTTGTTATGGCCGATTTTGGACAAGAATGCTCCATAGTTGGCATTTGCATTATGGGTATCCATGATAAAGTTGCATCTTCAATATAATTGCCTGTATGGTTATCTTTTAATCGAAGACTAATGTGATTATAGCCAGTTTCAAAAAATCCTTTTTCATTGTAAAGTTCTATGGTTTGGTCGCCATTTGCAATGGTTTGAATCAATTCTAAACCTTCAACTTCATTTATTATTGATGAATTATCATCGTCGTCTGTAGCGCATGAAAAGAACAGCGCAATAAATGCGATTGGTAATATATATTTAAGTTTCATTTTTGTTTTATTTAAGTTGTTTTTAAGTGTAATTATCCTATTTGAAACCGTTTGGGGTTCAAAAAAAGAAGTTTGCGCCTTGGTAGCGCATCAGAAAAACTAACTTAAATTTGGTGGCGGTGTTTCGATGTCATAAAATCCTGAAATAGGCTGTTTTAATCTAAAATCGAAAGTGTTTTTAAGGTTTGAAACGTTAGAAAAATTATTAACGGTTTGTTTTATAGTTGCCGTGAGTATAAAGACATCTAAACGTGATGGGTCGGTTAAATGCTTTGGTGTATCTGAATTAGAATCTGTGTTGTTTTGCACCAATTCTTTTGTTAATTGACACTTACCATTACAGCCTTTTTGGTCGTCTTTTTGAATACAAAGGGTTTTTGCGATAAAGTCTTGGTTAATCACAAAATCGGTTATAATTACCACATTGTTTATGCTGTTCGTTAATACAACGAACGCCATAAACAAGGCCGTAGCTTTATATATAACCTTTATTATCATGATGCTAAATTTGGACTATTTTGTCTTTTCTAAAATGATTTTTGTCAATTAATTCTAATTTTTAAAATGGTCAAAATAGGTGGCTGTTAAACCCATTAAGGTTGTCTTTTTTTTCTTTAAAGTTGAAATATCTTCTACATCTTTTATAGCTGTAATTTCCTCTAAAATAGGAATAAGTATCACATGAAGTTGATTGTGTGCTTCGCCTGTCATATCACAGCTTTTTATGATGTAACTGGTTTGTTTTGAAAGGGCATCTCCTAAAATTTTTCCATTTGAAGTTGTATTGGTTTTTAAAATCGAATCGATGCGATTCATACCAATATGCGTCTCTTCATTCGCTATCCATTTTTCATTATTATTGAGTGATAAACCTTCAACTTTAAGGGCTTGTATGTCAGTCTTGGTGGTTTCGTTTTTACAGCTAAAAGCTAGGACTAATAGGAAGACGATAAAGCTGTTTTTCATAATTGTAATTTTGAATATTAACATGCCTATTATTGGCTAAAAATCTTTTTTCTTTGATTTGAATACAATTCGTAAAATAGGCATAGCAACCCACAAGCTCAGCATTACAAATGAAACAATAAGACCAAAGCTAGTTCCAAAAAATTGTTTAAAAACAGCACCTGTATAACCTAACAATGCCGAAATATCTAGTTTTAATAGTATCAGCGTTCTTGATAAATCTATGGGATTTAGCATGGTGCCAATTAACGATACTTTGTCTAATGGGTAATCTTCAAACATTATTAAGGTCATTAAAAACAGCCCATCATAGATGACCGCAAGGAATAACCAAATTAATATGGCATAGCCAAAACCTTTGATTTTATTTTCGTTTGATAAGGCAATATTAAAGGCTAAAGCAGTAAAGATTAAGGTTAAAAATGTGCCTGTTATTAATAGTAGAGAAAAATCCCAAATGGCACTACTTTCAAACAAACCATAAAATACAAACGGAATGCCTAAACCTAAAATTAAACTCATAGACAATGATAAAGCGACACCTAAATATTGTCCTAAAAAAATAGAGGAGCGTTTTAAAGGTTGCGCTAACAATAGCTCGGTAAATTCTTTGGAATTATAATAATACATGACGCCAAAAATGGTTCCAATTAAAGGGACTAAAACAATGATGACATTCATTAATGTAATCACTGCTTTTGAGAGGTCGTTATTTAAAAACAACAAGACAACACCTAATAATAAATAGAAGGCGAAATACACGTAACTCCAGCGGCTGCGCATTAAATCAAAAAAACTATATTTTAATATCTTAAGCATAAACTTCTAATTTTATTTAAACTTCTCGACTGTGCTCGAAGAGACATACTTTAATGAATTGTCTGGTTGAGCATTATCGAGACCTTTAAGCATGATTGTTAGATAATATAGACGCAATCGCATGTTCAAAATCGGGTTGATTGGTCTTGGTTTTTAATTTTTGAATACTGCCTTTAAAGTAGATTTTGCCTTCGAGGATAAACACAATTTCATCTGAAATTTCTTCAACAAAACTCATAATGTGTGACGTAATAAGAATGGTTTTGCCTTTGGCTTTTTCCGCTTTAATTAAATCCTTTAATCTAATTAAGGATATTGGGTCTAATCCCGAAGTGGGTTCGTCTAAAATCACAATGGGACTATCGAACATAAAGGTTAACACCAGGTTCACTTTTTGTTTGGTACCACCAGAAAGGTTGCCTAATTTTTTATCTAAAAACGGTTCTAGTTTAAATAGTTCAATTAAGCGTTGGTCTTCAGAGGTTGGTTTTCGTAAATCCTTAATCATTTTGATGAGTTCCTTTACTTTGAGATTGCTTGGAAAGTTGGCTATTTGTGGTAAATAGTCAATTTTATGTCTGTAATCGGAACTTTTTTTGATGTTTTCATTCAATACGGTAATGGTACCTTTATCAGGAATTACCATCCCTAAAACTGATTTTATTAAGGTGGTTTTTCCTGAACCATTAGGCCCGAGTACAGCGAATATTCCACCGTCAGCAATGGTTAAATCAACACCACTTAACACGTGGTTTTTACCAAATTTTTTATGTAGGTTTTCAATCGTTACCATGTTAGTTTTTTTATTTGTGGGTTGTGGTCCAATAAATCATCTGGTGTAAAAACAGGTGATACTTTTTCGGAAAAATCAATGATATCTATAAACATACTTCGCAATAAAATAATGGTTTCTGGAGTGCGATTTACGATATAAGAAAATAGTTTTACAGGCCTGTAAGGCACGTCGCCAATACCGTTTTTGTTGAGGTCGTAACCCGTGTAGTTGCTCCAATAATTTCTGTCAAACTGATTATCGTTTACTTTACTATTGTAAGCAATATCAAAGGAATTGTATAAGAAGTTATTTTCTGTAAAAATATTGGTGTAGCAAGCCCCTTTTACTTTTACTGCCCAGCCATTGTTTTCGAAGGTATTGTGCTTGTAATTAATACGGTTAGAGCCTTCAACGTTAATGCCGATGGTGTTGTCTTCAAACGTGTTGCCTTTAATTTCGCCATCATTTATTTCTTTAAGCAATAAACCATAAGAAGCCGTTCCCCAATTTTTCTTAAATATATTGTTGTACATTTTTATGCGTCTCGAGAACATGACGGCAACACCAGCGCCATTGTTTTCAAAAATATTGTCTTCGTAAGTGTCATCGTTAGAGAACATAAAGTGTAAACCATAACGCACATTTAGTGCGCTAACGTTGTTTTTAATGGTACAATCGTCTGAGAATTCTAAATATATACCATCGCGTACGCGTTGAACAAAATTGTGTTTAACAAGTACGTTTTTACTATACCAAAGCTGAATGCCGTTTCCGGAATTATATTCTTCAACAGCATCACCTATTATTTTGTTGTGATAGACTTTTCCGTCTCTTGATTTTTCAATATAAATGCCGAAAAATAATTTCTCTAAAACCAAATTCTGAATCAGGAAATTTTTACTGTTTTTGACTCTAATAGCGGCATAATCTTCTAGGTAACTATTGCCAACATTTATAATAAATAAGCCATCAACCGTGACATTATCTGCAATTACTGTAATGATTTCACCTTTTAATTCGCCATCAATTACAGGGTAATTTTCACCAATAATGGTCAAGGGCTTATCTACTATGATATTATGTGCTTTATAGATGCCTTTTTTTACGATAATGGTATCAAAATTTTTTGCGTTTGCAATACCGTCTTTTAATGTTGAAATCGGACAGGTTTTACATACTTCAATAGGTTGTGCAACAGATGAGCTAGTAATTAAAAGGACAATTGAAAAGATGAGTAATTGCTTCATAAAACTAGCTTTTGAATTTATCAAGTAGGGTTTTCCACGTATATAATTCGCCACCTTTATCGGCTTGCAACTTTTCAGCATCAGCCTTATTTTTAAAAGCCGTAAGAAATGCGCCCATCGGACTAGGAATGTTTTCGCTAATTAAAAATGTTGCTTTTGTCGCGTCAATTAAAGTTTCAGGTTCGGTGTAGTTGTTAGATAGGTATAATTCAATTTCAGAGGTTTCAAATTCATCCATAAAATTAATCATACACTCTGTGGCGTCAAATTTATAGACTTTCCCCTTATTAGTTACCACTTCTGCAGCGTGAGTTTTATCTACTATAGTCATTGAGCAATAGTGGCAACCGTCACTTCCGTAATTTATCGGTTCTGGTGATACGTTGCAACTGAAAAATAGAAGTAGTAATGTGAAAATTGAAAAATATTTTAGTGCTTTCATGACTTTAGTGTTTTAGAATTATAGTTTGTCTATTGTGTTGTTGATTTTAAGCTTGTTTTTCGGCCTATCCAAAAAGCAACAAGCGTCAATGCCATGCCTAGAAACATGAGATAACCTCCTATATGTGGCCAAGAGTCTACATCAAAATTTAATAATTTTTGATAACCAATTAATGGCGGTTTGTAGCTCATTGGTGTGCCATCTGGGTTGGTGACTTTAATAATAGCATTAGGGTCTAAATTGCTACCATAATCTATTAGCCAATTGTTAAAATCATACATACCTAGTATCCCTAAAACAGACATAAGTATAAACCAAGCTAAAAAATAGTTATAGCTAACTTTTTCTAAGTAGCCTAATAAGCCAATAATTACTCCCAGTATTGCCATGGTTAATATAACAATAGGGAACACCGTGAACTCCCACATATCTTCTGCTTTTGGAATGGTTTGCATACCGATATAATGGTTTAAGCCGTCTATATTTTGTAGGTCAAATTCTTCTACGCCTTCAATACCTTGTATATAGATGTTCATCCCTAATGGCTCTGGATATTGTGGTGCGCCAAGCATAATATTCCATAATGGGAATTTAAAAAGTCCTAATAATAGTAAAGCGCCTATTATCATTATAATTCCAGCCTTTTTCATAATATTACTTCCCGAACAAACGGAATCTTTTTAGTTAATCGTTGAATTCTTTGGAGTCACCTTTTTAAAACGAAGATTTTTTGAACTTCATTATATCGTGATGATTTTGAGATTTCTGCTTTCGCAGGAATTGTAGTGATTTAAAAAGAAAGGCGAGAGCGATAAATCAACTCTCGCCTTTGTATTAGAGAAATAAACACTAAAACAAAATTTCTCTAAGCTAATTATTTAAAAATAAGCGTGGGGCTATTCGCCTAATGACCAAGACAATTCAATGTCTGAATCTTCTGGTGATACACGAATATAACCTTGCATTTCTTGGTGTAATGCTGAACAGAAATCTGTACAATAGAACGGCCAAACACCAACTTGTTTCGGTTCCCAAGTTAAGGTTCTCGTTTGTCCTGGAGCTATTAGTAATTCAGCATTATTTGCACCAATCATAGCGAAACCATGAGGCACATCAAAATCTTGTTCTAGATTGGTAATATGGAAGAACACTTTGTCACCAACTTTTATACCTTCAATATTATCGGGTGCAAAATGACTACGAATCATCGTCATATAAATATGAACGTTTTTACCATCTCTAACGATTTTAGCATCAGCACCGCTTAAGGTTTTCTTCTCATGTTGATTTTCGTCTAACCGGTATATTTTTTTCGAATTATTTTTAACGATTTCAGCAGGAATAGCAGCCGCATAATGTGGCTCGCCATGCGTAGGGAAATCTAAAAGTAACTCCATTTTTTCACCTGAAATATCATATAATTGAGCCGAGTGTTCCATTTCTGGGCCTGTTGGTAAATAACGGTCTTTTGTTATTTTATTCATTGCAAACATGTATTTGCCAAAAGGTTCCGATGAGTTTCCTCCAGGAATTGTTAAGTGTCCAACAGAATAATAGGTTGGTTTTCTATCGATAACTTCCCAGGTGCCTAATTTCCATTTTACAACTTCAGAAGAAATAAAGAAGGTGGTATAGGCATTTCCTTTTCCATCAAACTCAGTGTGTAATGGTCCTAATCCTGGTTGTTCAACAGAACCGGCTAAAACATCTTCAAAATTCAAAATTGGAATACCGTAGGCGTCACCTTCAAATTTTTCATTTTCTATAGCATCTAGCATTTTTGTGAATGAGTGTACCGTTAAATTAGCTGATAATTTACCATTACCTACAATGTATTCTCCTGAAGGATCAACATCACAACCATGAGGCGATTTAGGTGTAGGGATTAAATACACAGCGCCAGGAACTTCTGAAGGATTAACGACACGCACTTCTTTTTTCATGGTAGAAGTAGCCGTATGTGTATGCTCGTCATAAACGTTATGTGCATAATTAGCCGGCATCATGGTACCACCACCATTATTAACGTATGCTTCGATTTTTTTCCAGTTAATGGCCGCAATAAAATCTTTATCGTTTTGTGAGGCGTTAACTTCTAAAAGCGTATTTGCTTCTTCCGTATTGTAAGTGGTGAAGAAGAACCAACCATGAGATTTTCCACGTCCAGGGTGAGATATATCGTAGTTGAAACCTGGCATTAAAACTTGAAATTTAATATCCATGTGTCCAAGTTCTGGATCTACAGAAATAAAAGATAAAGCGCCTTTAAAGTTACCTTTGTACTCATTAATCGGAATGTCTTTTTGTGGCACAGGAACAGAAAAACGCGTACCTGCTACAACATACTCCGTGTTTTCAGTAACAAATGAGGAACTATGATTACCTGCACTATTTGGAACTTCAATAATTTCTTCGGTTTCAAAAGTGGTTAAACTAATTCTTGCTATACGAGGTGTATTATTTCCATTAATAAAAACCCATCGCCCATCTAATTTTCCGTTAGTTTGAGAAATGTCTGGGTGATGCGAATCGTCCCATGGTACAAAACCATAAGAGGTTTCAAACATAGGTTTTGTTTCTTCAGAATACCCATAACCATTGGTAGGGAATTGAGAAAACACAGGAATTTCTTTGAATAAGCGTCCTGAGGGCAAACCGTAAACCGTAAGGTTACCACTATAACCACCAGAGATGAATGCGTAATGTGAATCGTGCTCTCCAGGTGCTACATATACTTTTTCTGCATTATTACTAGATAAGGCACCAGAATTGCTAGACTTACTAGAATTGTTACAGCTTGTAAATGCCGCAAAAATCGCTACAATTGCAAGTGTCGATTTTAATATTTTTTTCATAATCGTATGATTTAAATTGTATTTATACTAGTTTGTTGGTTTAGTTAATAAAGCTATGTTTATAAATGTGTACAGTACCGTTTTGGCAAATACTTATCATAATAGTTGAGTTATAAGCATAAGTATTTAATTGTAAACTTTATTAAAGCAAACAAGGCTAACATAAAAACCAATTGAAGTTTATAGTATAAGATTATTATAAGGTTCTAAAATATTCTAATACGGCTCTTGCATCCTCTTCTGAAAGGCCTTGGTTTGCCATTGGAGCACCATTAAATTCCATTAATAAATCTTTAGCTAATGGATCTTCTTTGACCATTACCTCTGGATTTAATATCATGTTCATTACCCATTCTGGGGTTCTTTTTTTCAAGATACCTGTTGGTGGTGGACCTATAAATTTCTTATCTACTTTATGGCATGCGGTACACATTTTATTGTAGACTTCCATTCCTGTCGCTACTAGGTCTTGATCTATTTCTTCATCTAGAGTTATAGAGGTAATTGGACCAACACCTTTGTTAGAAAGTTCGATGCGTTCTGTTGCAGGTACTTTTTTTTCAGTTTTTTCAGGTGCTTTTTTACCGTAGCTAGATGCTTCCTTTTTTTTATCACTGCCACCACAGCTTATAGCAGTCGCAATAACCATTATTGATAATAAATTCAGTATTTTTTTCATTGTTTTTGATTTAGTTTTAGCAAATTTAAATTAGTTGATAAGATAAATACATGATATTTGTCATGTATTAGGATAATTTTATCTGATTTAAAATTATTTCAGTTTTTAAGCTATTAATAATTTAGTCAGAATGTAGATAAAATGGTCTAAAACAGGGGAGGTATTGATGTAGACTTATAAAAAATAAGGGGTTGAAAATTCTAAAATATCAACGTTATTTGTGGGATTTATTAAACCTAATCTGAAGATTTAGTCATACAATGTTTTTTGGGATAACAGTTTTATGAAGGTTTGAACAGGTCGCAATGGTGGAATAATTTTTGCTTTTTAAAACCAAAAACGCACAAAAGGCATCCAAGCTTCAGAGTAAATACTTCTGTCATTATCATAAAGCACATCGTATCTAATGCCTATTGTTACATTATTACTGGTATAACCTGCACCTATAAACAAAGCAGGATACCAATAATTTTCATCGCGATTGGTCACATAAGCATTGTCAAAATTTCTGCTGACGTGTAATTGTTCAAATTCTGTAGAGATTTGGACTTCTCTATAAGGATTAAATAAGCCAATAAGACTTCCGCCTAAAACGGTTGATTTAAAAATATCTTTTTGAGAACTGTAGGAGTAGTTTAGTCCAACACCAGAAGCAACATAAGGGTTAAAACGATAAACAGCACTTGGGGAAATAGAACCACTAAAGAAGCCATCTCCAAAATTAAGACCGAGACCACCACCAAATTCTACTTGACTCCAAAAGTTAGAGGAGTTAGAATTATTGCTCTGGGAGAATACATTAATAGTACTCAGGCAAATAACTAAAGCAGTAAGAATTGATTTTATTGTAAGTGTGCAGATCTTGTTCATATTGTTAGGGCGTGTTTTTAAATATGTTATAAATATAATAAATCCTTATCTATATTTAGTAAAAGTTGTATTTTTGGACAAATTATGTTGAAACGAAAACGTCTCAAAAACTATAATGGATAAATATTCCTTTCTCAACGCAGCACATACAGCATACTTTGCTGATTTATACGACCAATACCTTAAAAATCCAGATTCTGTAGAGCCAAGTTGGCGCGCCTTTTTTCAAGGTTATGATTTTGGGTCCGAAAATTATGGATTAGAAGGTGAAATTGTTGAAGGTGTTTCTACGCAAATACCAGAGCAAATCCAAAAAGAATTTCAAGTCCTAAACCTTATTGACGGTTACAGAAGTAGAGGTCACTTATTTACTAAGACAAATCCTGTAAGAGCAAGGCGAAAGTATGCGCCAACCTTAGAGGTTGAAAACTTTGGACTATCACAAAGTGATTTAGAAACCCAATTTTCAGCAGGAGAAGTTTTAGGCATTGGCTCAGCAACGTTACAAGTTATCATAGACCATTTAGAAAGCATTTATTGCTCATCTATTGGTGTAGAGTACATGTATATTAGAAAACCTGAAGAAATTAAGTGGATTCAAAAGAAGCTTAATGTTAATGATAATCACGCTAATTTTTCTGCAGATGAGAAGAAAAACATCCTAAGAAAATTAAATCAAGCCGTTTCGTTTGAAAACTTTTTGCACACTAAATATGTTGGTCAAAAAAGATTTTCACTAGAAGGTGGTGAAGCTTTGATTCCAGCACTAGATGCTTTAATTGAAAATGCATCAGAATACGATGTAAAAGAGTTTGTAATGGGAATGGCTCACCGTGGTCGTTTAAGTACTTTAACCAATATCTTTGGTAAATCTGCTAAAGACATCTTTAGTGAGTTTGACGGAAAAGATTACGAACAAGAAGTCTTTGATGGTGATGTAAAATACCATTTAGGTTGGACGAGTGATCGTGTAACCGATAAAGGCAAAAAAATAAATATCAATTTAGCGCCAAATCCTTCGCACTTAGAAACTGTAGGTGCCGTAGTGGAAGGGATTACGCGTGCTAAACAAGATGATAAATACCCAGATAATCCTTCTCAAGTTTTACCAATAATTGTTCATGGTGATGCTGCCATTGCCGGACAAGGTTTAGTATATGAGTTGGTGCAAATGGCACAATTAGAAGGGTATAGAACCGAAGGAACGATTCATATTGTAGTGAATAACCAAATTGGTTTTACAACGAATTATTTAGATGCACGTTCTAGTACCTATTGTACAGATGTAGGCAAAGTAACACTTTCACCAGTATTACACGTTAATGCTGATGATGCTGAAGCTGTTGTTCATGCTACATTGTTTGCGCTACATTTTAGAATGAAATTTAAGCGTGATGTATTTATAGATATGCTAGGCTACAGGAAATATGGCCATAATGAAGGTGATGAACCTAAGTTTACACAACCATTATTATATAAAGCGATTTCTAAGCATAAAAACCCAAGAGACATTTATGCAGAACGCTTGTTAGCCGAAGGGGTAATTGACAAAAGTTTTGTTTCTAAAATTGAAAAAGAATACAAAGATAGTTTAGAAGAAAAACTCGAAGATTCTCGTAAAGTAAAGAAAACTGAAATCACACCATTTATGCAAAATGAATGGACAGATTTTATTTCGGTTGAGGAAGATAAAATGATGAAGCCTGTTGATACAACGTATCCTAAAGAAGGGCTGAAAGAAATTACCAAAGCCATTTCTAGCTTACCAGAAGACAAGAAGTTTATTAGAAAAATTCAACGTTTAATTGAGTCTAGACAAGCGATGTTTGATGAGGATCGTTTAGATTGGGCTATGGCAGAACATTTGGCTTACGGATCTATTTTATTAG
This sequence comes from Winogradskyella vidalii, assembly GCF_013403955.1. Lineage (GTDB taxonomy): Bacteria > Bacteroidota > Bacteroidia > Flavobacteriales > Flavobacteriaceae > Winogradskyella > Winogradskyella vidalii. The sequence goes on from NZ_JABFDG010000001.1 coordinate 147,021, forward strand.
ATGGAAGTGATGTTAGAATTTCTGGTCAAGATGTTGAGCGTGGTACATTTTCTCACCGTCATGGCGTTGTAAAAGTTGAAGATAGTGAAGAAGAAATAGTGCTTCACAATAATATGAGAGAGAAACAAGGTCATTTCTATATTTATAACTCTCTATTATCAGAATATGGTGTAGTAGGTTTTGATTATGGTTATGCCATGGCAAGTCCTAAAACATTAACCATCTGGGAAGCGCAGTTTGGTGATTTTAGTAATGGTGCCCAAATAATGCTTGATCAATACATTTCTGCGGCAGAAGATAAATGGAAGCTTCAAAACGGTTTAGTTATGTTGTTACCTCATGGCTATGAAGGCCAAGGTGCAGAGCATTCTTCGGCACGTATGGAGCGTTATTTACAATTATGTGCTAAAGATAATATGTATGTGGCAGACTGTACGACACCTGCTAACATGTTTCATTTATTACGAAGACAAGTAAAAGCAGGTTATAGAAAACCATTAATTGTTTTTACACCTAAGAGTTTATTACGTCATCCTAAAGTCGTTTCTACAGTAGATGAATTTGCAAATGGAAGTTTCCAAATGCTTATTGATGATGCTAATGCTAATGCAGATAAAGTAAAATCTTTAATATTTGTAACTGGTAAATTTTATTACGATTTATTAGAAGAGCAAGAAAAATTAGAAAGAGATGATGTTGCTTTAGTAAGAATAGAGCAATTGTTTCCTTTGCCGGCTGAAGAAATGAGGACGGTTATTCAAAAATATAGTAATGCAGATGAGATTGTTTGGGCTCAAGAAGAACCAAGAAACATGGGGGCTTATGCTCACATGTTAATGCATTTTGATGAAGCTAAACAATTTAGAGTTGCTAGTAGAAGACCTTACGGTGCGCCAGCAGCAGGTAGTTCTGTACGCTCTAAAATAAGACATAAAGAAGTTATTGATTATGTTTTTGATAAGACTAAAGATAATAAGAGAAAATAAAAACAACGTAAGACCATAAGTTATAAATAAAACAATATGATTTTAGAAATGAAAGTGCCTTCACCAGGCGAATCAATTACTGAGGTAGAAATTGCAGAATGGTTAGTGCAAGATGGAGACTATGTAGAGAAAGACCAAGCGATTGCTGAAGTCGATAGTGATAAAGCAACATTAGAATTACCTGCAGAAGTTAGTGGAACAATTACACTTAAAGCAGAAGAAGGTGATGCCGTAGCTGTTGGTGCTGTAGTATGCTTAATTGATACTAGTGCTGAAAAGCCAGAAGGTGACGCTCCTGCAACTTACGAAGGCGGTGATGAAGGTGGTGGTGATAAGAATGTCGCAGATGATTTAAAAAAGGAACAAGACCAAACACCTAATACAGGTGAAAAAGCACCAAATCCTGCTCAAAAAACATATGCTTCAGGTACAGCAAGTCCTGCGGCTAAAAAAGTATTAGCTGAAAAAGGAATGGATGCTAGTGCTGTTTCTGGTACTGGTAAAGATGGAAGAATTACTAAAGAAGATGCTGTAAAAGCTGTACCATCTATGGGGACTCCAACAGGAGGAAATAGAGGAACAACGCATAGTAAAATGTCTATGTTACGTCGTAAAGTAGCAGAACGTTTAGTTGAAGCTAAAAATACAACAGCCATGTTAACCACGTTTAATGAGGTTAATATGACGCCTATTTTTGAGCTGCGTAAACAATATAAAGAAGACTTTAAAGCAAAACATGGCGTCAGTCTTGGGTTTATGAGTTTTTTCTCTTTAGCAGTTGTAAGAGCATTAAAAATGTACCCTGCAGTGAATTCTATGATTGATGGTAAGCAAATGTTAACTTACGATTTTGTAGATATTAGTATTGCAGTGTCTGGACCAAAAGGATTAATGGTACCAGTAATTAGAAATGCAGAAAACTTATCGTTTAGAGGTGTAGAATCTGAAGTGAAACGTTTAGCATTAAGGGCGAGAGATGGTCAGATTACGGTTGATGAAATGACAGGAGGTACATTTACAATTACTAATGGTGGTGTATTTGGAAGTATGTTATCAACGCCAATTATTAATCCGCCACAGAGTGGTATTTTAGGAATGCATAATATTATTCAACGTCCGATTGCTGTAGATGGTAAAGTTGAAATTCATCCAATGATGTACCTAGCTTTATCTTATGATCACAGAATTATTGATGGAAAAGAATCAGTTGGTTTCTTAGTTGCTATAAAAGAAGCTTTAGAGAACCCTGAAGAATTATTGATGGATAATGATGTAAAGAAAGCTTTAGAAATGTAAGGCTTATTATATAAGATTTAAAAAGCGCAATTCCATTTGGAGTTGCGCTTTTTTTTGTTCCTAACTAACAAGAACATTTAACTAACTAAAATTAATTAAAAAAATTGACAACAATATTGGCCGATACTACAATTACCGAACTTGTAATTATTAAGATTATAAATAGCTTATCCCATTTTCTAGATGAATCTTTTTTCATTGTTTCCATAACATTTTCGTCTTTTTTAAAAGCTCTGAATTAACCTAAAAATTCAGAGCTTTAAAGAATTGATTTTTATTTGTTGATTAATAGCTGATGTAAATTTGCAACTTATTATAATACAATGCAATACGTAGAACTACGTATTTTTTTGATATTCATATATAGAAAAAGCCCCGAACAATTGTTCGAGGCTTAGTAATCCCCTAATAACTAATTAATAGCTTGTTATTAACCCTAATTAATAACAATGTAAATATCATGAATAAATTGATGCAATACTATACGTAGAACTACGTATATTAGAGGTATTCTATGTTTTCTTTGGCAAATAAATACAAAGTAGCTGATTTTGAGTCTAGTAAAAGTTTAGCTCTAATATGGCTTTTATGTTTTTCAACGGTTCTTACCGAAATACATAATTCTTCAGCAATCTCAGCAGCCGTTTTGTTCTCAGCAATGAGTTTAAGAATGTTAGTTTCAGCTTCAGTTAAAGACTGTATTTTTTCAGGAATATCGTTAACTTCAATATAAGATAATAGCTCAGGACTAAAATAGGGCTTATCTTTAATGACGGATGTAATGCAATTTTCAATTTCCTCTAAAGCAAATTCTTTTAAGACATAACCATAAACGTCTAAAGCTTTGGCTTCATTTAATAAATCTTCATCTTTTTCGAAGGTAATTAGTATAATTCTAGTAGAAATATTATCAGTTTTACATTTCTCGGCAATCTGTAAACCGGTTAGAAAAGGCATTTTTATATCTAAAATAGCAATATCGGGTACATGAGCTTTAATGAGAGCTAAAGCTTCTTTTCCATTTTTAGCACTAGCTAAAACATTAAAGGACTTTTCAATTAAAAAATCATGAAGACCTTTGAGGATAAGCGGATGGTCGTCCGCAATAATAAGAGTAGGTTCCATTTTTTGCTATTAATTTTATATTAATACAAAATGATTATAAAAGACATTTAATATTAACAAATAATTTGAGGAATCAAAAAATAAAGATAAGAAGAACCTTTAAGTTATAATAGTAATTACAGTTTTAAATACAGGTATTTTTTTTCGTAATCTATAACAGCTTTACCTTTTTTTAAGATATCTGCACCCAAAATACCATCAACTGGGTCGGCATTATGATTGATTAAGCCGTTGTTAACATGCGATAAATTAAATAAGATTAAAGCAACACGGTTTTTCTTCCACTTACCAACTTTTATCGCATTAGAATTAGAAATCTGTGTCAGCATGTCAGATGCACCAGCACCAACCGCTTTTATTTCAGAATCTTTGACTTTAAGGTTAAAACGTTCAATAGCTTCAAAACCAACACAGCTGTTTGAGGCACCTGTGTCTAATATAAAACGGCCTTTAACACCATTAATAGATGCTTTTATTTCGAAGTGATTGGTTTTAGTGAATTTTAATTTCACTTTAGAATAGCCTTTATTTAAGAGGAAGTCTTTTAACGTTTCCATAGTTGTCGTTTATAAATTAGTAACCCAAGTATCATAGCAATTATCAAGCCGAGGATACTGAAAGCCAAAATATTTATACCACTTGAAGGTTTTACTGCAGTTAAGTCACCCGAATAGACAAAGGCACTCCAGTAATACGGCGATTTTTTTATATTAGAGATGTCTTCAGCTTCCAAATAGGTTAATTTAGAACTCTGATTGGCAGAAAATGCTGAGGCTGTTTGTTTCAGGTCACTATAGAAATTAGACATAATTTGAGCTGTAGAACGGTCGTTTATTTTCCAAAGTGAAACCACCATATTAGAAACACCTGCATATTTAAACCCACGAGCTAAATTCATGCTGCCTTCACTTTTTTGTAATACACCAACACCAGTTTCACAGGCACTCAACACTACTAAATCTTGGGTTAAATCTAAACTGTACAATTCTTGTAATTGTAATTTTGAATCGATAAAATCAATATTAGCGGGTGTTGTAAAATTACCACTATTGGCATGTGTAGAAAGATGTAAAATACTATAATCATTAGCTTGTTCTAAAACATCACTTTTGGTAGCTGAATTATACATTAAAAATTGCGTTTTAACCGCTTTGTCTATTTGTTCGGCTTCATCAATAGAGTAGGTGAGTTTTAAATTACGGTCTTCAAAAACGGGGAAAACACCAAGTACAGATTCATTAAACTGATAGGGTTGAGTAGAATTATAAAACGAAACGCTAGAATGATACGCCAAACGATGTGTCTTTACCATAAAGGGCATTTCAGCATATTTAGACGTTGTTGTTGGGGCAGTAAGAAGGCTTTCAAAAGGAATAAAATTTAAAAGTCCATCTGCGATAATCACTATGTTCTTATAGTTGCTGACGTCTTTCAATTTTAATAATTCATAAAGTTGAAAGGCATCTTCTGTAAATTTTGAAATGTCATTATTAATGGCTGAAGCCGTTTCAAAATAATCAATAAAATTTGAAATGCTATTTTGAACAGAATCATCAATTGATATACGAGTAAAACTCAGGTGTTTTGGAGACAGCACAAATTGATACAGTCCGTATTCACCATAAAAATAGTTAACCAAACAGGCTTGGTCTGATTCTAACTTTGATTTTAAGACATCAGTAGTAATGGCTTCAGAATAATTAGTACCATAAGTTTGATTAATAGAATCTTGTAAACGTTTTAAATCTGTACTTGTGGTAATTAGTTGCAGACGCAAACTATCACGCTCTATGCGCTGGGTGTTATTTATGGGCCGGCTAAGAAGTCGGTTACTGAATTGTTGCTGTTGCTTAAGTAGTTTTTGTTCTTTTATAAGTAGGCTATCATTAGGGTGTTTTTCTAAACGTGATTTTTTGCTGGAATACCATTTTAGGGCTAGAGCTTTATTTAATTCGGCGTAATTTAAAGCACGTTTTATGTAGTCTACGTTGCCTTTTACTTGGTACATGTCGTAGAGTAACGCGATACATTTTTCACTCCGAGATTTGTTAACACTAGCACTCAGAATATAACTTTCTTGATTGGTATGTTCTTCATTTAGCAATTGGGTCACATAGAAGCTTAAATCATAGCTCTGTAATTTCTTTTCGGGTTCAGTTTGTAAGGCTGCCCACAAATCAAAAATGTCTATAAAGGTGTTTTCAGGATATAAATTTTTAGCTTTTGGTAAATCGGGACCTTTAAAATTTGGTATTAAAATGGCTAAACAGTTTTGTAATGCGGCAATAGCTTTCTCGTTTTTCTCGCGTTTAAAATGTAATTGGGCTTCCTGAAAACTGAATTTTGCTCTGCTTCGTGCTGTTGTAAGCTTGTTTATTTTTAATCGTTTTAAACGATTTAGGTTAGAATAAGCTATGTCATAATCTTCATTTTTTAAAGCCGTTTCATAATTGAGTTGAAGCGTTTCAATAGATTGTTTATTAAAATCTGAAATGATGAGGTCGTTTTCTAAGAACAATCGCTTTTGATTGGATTCTAATAACAATTCGCTTTTTCGTTTAATATATTTTAAGTTGCGCTCCTGTTGTTTTTTTAAGCCTTCAATTTGTAATCCTTTAGCAACAATTGTGAATACTTGTTGGTGCTTGCTTAAAGATTGATAGAGTTTTGCTAGGTTGATATAGCCAGAAATTTGCTGCTGCTTATTGTTTTGTTTTTCTGAAAGTTGTAAGTAGTATTTTATTAAATGTTCAGCCTTTACATAAGCATTGGTTTTATGGTAAAGAATTCCCAAAGGAATAAGGCAATATTCTACAATGTCGTAAGAGGTTATATTGTGTTTGGTGTAAAGCTGATGCGCTTTTTCGTAATTAGAAATGGCTTTAGTTTGCTGATTTATGGTATTGAGATAATAGGCTTTGTTTACTAATAAATTGATGAAAGCATAATATTCATCTGCTGTGGAAAGTTGGGATTCAAAAGTTGTAATTTGAGTGTTGAGTTCGGCTAGACCTTCAGCATTTTTATGATTGTGAAAAATTTCAGTAGCATTATAAATAGCGTCTTCTAAATCTTGTGCAAAACAAGTTCCAAAGATTAAGAAAAACACTAAAATGAGTCTGTTTTTCATGCTGTTAAAATTTCCAAATCGCATAGAGTTGCAAATAGTTGTAGTCGTCTTTTAAATTAAACACATAACGTGCCCCAAGACTTGGGCCAATACGCGCAAAACCAGCTGTAGCTTCCATTAAAAAACCAGACCTAAAGTTGGTGAATGATTCCGTGAGTTCCGCGTTGTTTTCTATAGTGTTAAAAATTTGTGCATCGGGGTCTTGGCCTTCAAATTGTTCTATAAAAATAGATTGTTCTTGCTTTTCACTAACCGATATCGTTCCAATAATTCCGGCACCTAAACCAATAAAGTTGTTAACGTTATAGCGCATCAAAACAGGGACTTCCCAATCTATATTTTGGTAGGTGCTGTTGGTAGTCGTTCTCTGGAGAAAATCAAATCCAGTTGGGCCTTCAATTACGCTCTCTTCAATCGTAGTGTTGCCATCAAAAGAATGCAAACTATTGAGTAATTCTACTTGCCAATACCAACGATACGATTTGTAAGGTGAAATGGTAGCACCAATAAAATAGCTTTCAGAATTTTTTAAATCGGAAAAGGAATTATAGCCTGCTTTTACACCTACTGAAATACCAGGTAAAAAACGCGTGGTAGAATAGTTAGTAATAATAGGGTCGTTTTTATCGAAAATAATAGCGGTTCGGGATTTGGTTTTCTTTTTATGAAAGTCGTCCGAGAATTTTAATCGATACTTCACAAACCCTTTAGTAGAGTCGTAAACCTTTACATTTTTCTGCTCACTTCCGGGTAAATAGATATTTTTAAAGGTAAAAATGGCTTGTTTTTCGGTGTAAGTCGTGTCTAAACAACTGTATTTGACATCATATTTCGGACAAATCTTAACCTTAGGATACATGTCCAATACTTCTATAGATGATTTGTCAAACATATCTGGAATATCGGTTTCAAGGCGAATCGTCGTTGCAGGTCCTTCACCATTATTTTGAAAACGAATTTTAAATTTAGGACGTTTATAGCGTACTAATCTGTAATTTAAAAATGAAGCATTAGAAGACATCTTGTTGGGGTCGTGCGAGGTAACAATTTCCATTTCCATGTCTTTAACATGATGGTTGTCGTAACTATCATCTGGTATATAAACACCTCTCACCGAAATAATGGCAGAGGTATCTTTTAGCATTTCTTTTGTGGTTTTTAAGTTGTAGAATACATGGCGCTCTTCATTGGGCTTTAAATTCTCAAAGCTCAATTGTTTTGAATTTCTATAGTTGGCTTTAGCATCACTTAGCGTCATAGGAAGATTCCTTCTAACAGTGGTGTCTTGTGGTTGTGTTTGAAGCGCTAATAATTCATTCTCGGCAGCGGCATAATAAATGTCAGAATCAAAATCATTTGTATAAACAATGTCATCGCTTATATCTTTTTCATTGTGATAAGCTCTTGTTTCAACTAAATTAAAATTATCCGATGGGTATTTGTCTTCGTTATAAAATAGGAGGAATTTTCCATTAGTGGTATAGTTCTTTGTGTTTTTATAGCTGAACACTACTACGATGTCCTCTTCTGGAATTGGTTCTCTGTTGCGTTGCAGATTTAGCGCGCTATCCATTGAGGCTTCGTCTTCGTAGTCCTCATTGGCGTTGTTGACTTTTATTTTTTTTGGTCGTGTTACAGGAGGTTTTCCGGTGTCATAATTATTGGTTGCCCATAATCTAACGGTGTATTCGCCATTTTTTTTATAGGTTTTTTTAGGTGCCTTTTCTTTACTGAATGTGCCATCGCCAAATTCCCAAAAATTAGTGTAAAATGCTTTGGGTGCGCCTGCAATTTGATTAAGTGGTGGTGCATCGGCTTTAAATTCAACCTGATTACCAGTGTCTTTATAATCTATATTTATGGTTCTTCTAGTGGTATCAGTTTCAACTTGCTGCTGAGCAAAACTAAAACCAGAAATAAATAATGCGAAATAAAATAAGAATGTAAGTTTCATATGTTTTTATTTACTGTGTTTCAATGGTCATACTTCGACTTGTGTTTGTTTCTTAATTATTTGTTATTGTAACAAAATTTTGGCCAAGCGCGTTTCTTCTCATCTTTTTTCTGCGATTAAATTTAAGGATTATAAATTAATACTAATTATTAGCCGATTATTGTCGTTTCTGGAATACATAAAAAGCCAAGAAAATTAATTCCTGACTTTTATGAACTAAGTAGTAACCCTCTCTAATTTAAGGCAAGTCATTTATTAAATCTAACAAAGTTGCCTCGTTAACTACTGTAGTTTCCCCTAAAATAAACGTTATAATACCATTGTCTTCTATAGTCACGGGCTTTATTGCATATCTCCACGCGTCTTCTGATTCTGTTACAAAAATGACATGACATTCTAAACCAATCGGAATTTGTCCGTAATGCTCACTAAAAATGTTTATACTCTCATCAAAAGTATCTAATTGTGCTAATGCTGATTCTTCACCATCATAAGAGAGGTAAATAGCACTATTTGTTTTGTTAAAACCTTCTGGAGCTTGTACTTGGAGGGTTGTTTTTGGTCTAGGGTCACTAACAAATCGATCTACATTGGTCCAGCCAAAACCTTCAAAAGCTGCATAGTATCTGTTGCCTTCTAAAAAAACACCTCCGTTTCCAACAGGGTTTACTTCAACCTCGTCCCAAGCTAAATTACCATCAGCATCAATTTCGCCATTCCATAAGGTCATATCTGGGTCTGGGCCACCAGTTAAATCTGTAGGAATTATAAGTTGTAACCCGCAATTAGTGTCTAATACGTTTCCGTTTTGTGTTGCTTCTATAAAGAATTCACCACCCGAAATTAGTAAGGATTTATCACCTCCAGGTAAGACACCCATCGTCGGTTTATTGGTAGTTAACATGCTGCCTTTTTCAAAAAGTTCCACGTATTCTAAAGTGATATCTCCAGTTACAGGATTGCCGTTATTGGTAAGACAGTTGGTGTTAATGCTGATTTCAACACCATTTTCTGAGGTTAAGGCTATATAACCATCCGCTGCATTAAAATTAAAGAGTTGGGTATGGTTATCTAAAGCTGCTGCTCTAAGGTTATTGAACTCTTGAGCTGTAGGTGTCTCAATAGGTATGTTAGTTGGGTTGTTATCATCAGGATTACAGCTTGTAGCTAATAATGCAGTCATGGTGATTAGGGCAAAAAGGCTGAATAAATTTTTAGTCAAAATACATTTTGTACTTTTTTCAATGTGAATTTTTTGAGTCGTTTTCATAAAATTGATTTTTAATTGTTATTTGTAGTTATATAAACTGAATAGTAAAATTGTTACCCTGTTTTGATTTTTTTCTACTAGCATTAATTCGTTTTTTACGGCTAGTAAGATTGCTTTTTTGAGCCATGGCCTTAAGTGAAACCCATTCTTTTGATGTGGTTTCTAATGGCGTTTTATAAATAGATTTTTTGCTTTTTGTAGTAGTATTTAAAGTTGTGAATCCTAATACTATGGTTGCTGAAATTAAAATTGTACGTTTCATAATTTTGGATTTTAATTACTATTTTGTTTGTATTAGCCTTGTTTTTTATGGCTGTTACACCCTTATATCAAAACCCGTTTAGAATTGTTACCCTCAATTTGTAAAGATTTTTTAAATTCGTTGAAAATAAAGGGTTCATGAGCAAAAAGAAATTACACGAAGACCAGAAATATATCGATGGATTGGCTGCCAATAACACCTTTATCATTCAGGCTATCTATGATAAGTTTGTGCCTAAAGTGATTAATTATATTAAACAGAATAGTGGTGATGTTTACGATGCGCAAGATGTTGTTCAGGAAACAATTATTACTATATATAACCAGGCGAAACAGAAAAAGTTAGAACTCACTTGTCCGTTTGATGCTTATTTTTTCTTGCTCTGTAAGCGAAAATGGTTAAATCAATTAAAGAAAAGTGGTCGAAAAGAGGTAACAATAAATGAGGAAGTCTTATCTAAGGATGATGACGCTCAAGTTTTGTCTTTTGAAACTTCCGTTTTTGAAAACAAACAAACCTTATTTAAAGCGATGTTTGAAGAGTTAGGGGAAGCCTGTAAAGATTTGCTTAATGCCACTTTCAAAATTAAATCTATGGAGGAGGTTGCCAAAAGTCTTAATATAACATATGCCTACGCTCGGAAAAAAAAATCCTTATGTATAGGTCAATTGACGAAACTTGTAAAAGCATCACCCAAATTTAACCAACTTAATTATTAGTCGTATGGAAGAACAAGATTATATACAGTTTGAAGCCTACCTCGCTGGTGAATTGCCTAAAGATGAATTGTCTGATTTTGAAGAACGATTAAAAACCGATGCTCCTTTTAAGGAGGCCTTTCAGGTTTACAAGGACTTTACCTCGCATTTAGAACATGAGATTACCAATGAACAAGAAAATTCAGATTTTAAAGCCAATTTAGATGTCATTTCAACCATGCATTTTAATAAAACATTAGCACCTAAAGTATCTGAAGAACCAACTCAAAAATCCAATTTATACAAGTATGCTATCGCTGCATCTGTGGCTGTTTTAATAGGTGTCTTTGTTTTTACACAGTTTAATTATCCAACTTATGAAGATTTTAATTCCTACGAACCTATAAGTTTATCTGTTAGAAGTTCTGATGTTGCTGTTTTTAATAAAGCAGAGCAAAGCTTTAATGCTCAAAATTACGAAGCTGCTATTGCAGCATTCAATACCATTTTAGAAGATGATTTTTCAAATCTCGAAATTCAACTGTATAAAAGTATCGCTTTGGTAGAAACCAATCAGTTTGAAGAAGCAGATTTGTTATTTAATAAACTTTCAAATGGTAGTTCGGCTTATAAAGACAAAGCGAAATGGATTTTAGCCTTAAGTTATTTAAAACAAGAACGTAATTCTGCTTGTATTGATGTGTTAAAAACAATTCCAGAAGACGCAGAAGATTATGAGTCGGCTCAAAAACTTTTAAATCAGTTAGATTAAATAGTCGAGCTTTAAGATTTTAATATAGGATTAACGAAACTTTAGTTTATCCTGTTTACATTGCAAAACATACTAAAAAGAAAGTCATCAAATATCAAGATGACTTTTTTACTTTTGCCAAATGATAATTACAGATACCCATACCCATTTATATAGTGAGGCTTTTGATGATGACAGAGCAGAGATGGTGCAACGCGCTATTGATGCTAATGTAAAACGCTTTTTTATTCCTGCTATAGATTCCACCTATACAGAAGCCATGCTTCAGCTTGAAAAAGATTTTCCGGAACATGTGTTTTTAATGGCTGGTTTACATCCAACGTCTGTAAAAGACAATTATAAAGATGAGTTAGATCATGTTGAAGATTTACTCTCTAAACGACAATTTTGTGCGATTGGAGAAATAGGTATCGATTTATATTGGGATACTTCGACCTTGAAGATTCAAGTTGAAGCCTTTAAACATCAAATTCGATTAGCAAAACAATATCAATTACCAATTGTTATTCATTGTAGGAATGCTTTTGATGAGGTTTTTGAAGTTTTAGAAGAAGAGAAATCAGAAGATTTATTTGGGGTTTTTCACTGTTTTACAGGAACATTAGAACAAGCAAAACAAGCCATTTCTTATAATATGAAATTAGGTATTGGTGGTGTGGTAACGTTTAAAAATGGTAAAATAGATCAATTTATTAATAAAATAGATTTAAAGCACATTGTGTTAGAGACGGATTCGCCCTATTTAGCACCAAAACCCTATAGAGGTAAACGAAACGAGAGTTCTTATATAAATAAGGTATTAGAAAAATTAGCGGAACTTTATGGCAAAAGCGAAGACGACATTGCACGTACAACAACAGAAAACTCAAAAGCTATATTTGGTATTTAAATGACTAAGCAGCCACACATCCTATTAGTATACACAGGCGGTACCATTGGTATGATCAAAGATGTCTATACAGGATCGCTTAAAGCTTTCGATTTTGATAGCCTTTTGATTAAGATTCCTGAGTTACGACTTTTAGACTGTTCTATTGAAACTATTTCTTTTGAAGAGCCTATTGATTCCTCAAATATGCATCCTAAATACTGGGCCGATATCGCTACAATTATAGGTGATAATTATACTGATTTTGATGGGTTTGTAGTCTTGCATGGAAGCGATACGATGAGTTATACCGCTTCTGCACTAAGTTTTATGTTAGAAAATTTAGCTAAACCAGTGATATTAACAGGGTCGCAATTACCTATTGGAGATTTGCGTACAGATGCTAAAGAAAACTTAATTACGTCTATACAAATGGCAGCTTTACACATTGAAGGCTTGCCAGTAATACGAGAAGTTGGTTTGTATTTTGAATACAAATTGTATAGAGGGAATAGAACCACAAAATTAAATGCTGAACATTTTGAAGCTTTTGAGTCATTTAATTATCCGAATTTGGCAGAATCTGGGGTACATTTAAATGTGAATTCTGAATCCTTATGGAGACCAAAGCCAAATTCAGAATTGGTTTTGCGTACAGCTATGGATACTAATGTAGGTGTGCTAAAATTGTTTCCTGGAATTTCGAGACCAATCTGTGAAGCTGTATTTAAAAGTAAATTAATAAAAGGATTAATTATTGAGACTTATGGGTCGGGAAATGCCACAACTGAACCTTGGTTTTTAGAATTAATTGAAAACGCAGTAAGAAACGGGCTACACATTGTTAATGTTACACAATGTGCAGGTGGAAGTGTCAATATGGGACAGTATGAAACTAGCTCACAACTCAAATTATTGGGCGTAATATCTGGAAAAGACATTACTACAGAAGCAGCCATTGCCAAATTGATGTATCTTTTAGGAGAGAATGTAGACAAAAACGAATTTAAAACCATTTTTGAAACTTCTTTACGTGGAGAATTGTCCTAAAAATAACAGTTTAAATTTTAGTTTCCGAAGATTTTTTCGTTATTTGGCACAATGTAATTTTGAAATAAATTCTTAGAGAGAGGTGGCCGAGTGGTCGAAGGCGCACGCCTGGAAAGTGTGTATACCTCAAAAGGGTATCGAGGGTTCGAATCCCTTCCTCTCTGCTGATATTTTTATCTAATAATTGCATATTTTTTTTTATCTTTAACACTTTAACTAATAAAATTAAGATTTAGACAATGAAAAGATTATTTTCTATCCTCGCCATAACATGTTTAATGGCTATCGGAACTGTTAATGCTAATGCAACAACAGCATTTGCAAGCGCAACAGCAACAGTAACTAGTGTAACTCAAGACGAAGCAGCAGCTTCCGAAGATGTGAGTTTCCATCAAGAATTAAAAAAGCGTTTTATTGAAGGTGGTCCAGGCTTTATGGGTATTGTACTACTATGTTTAATTCTTGGATTAGCGATTGCTATTGAGAGAATTATCTTTTTAAACCTTTCAACAACAAACACTAAAAAATTAACACAAAATGTAGAAGACGCCCTAAACTCTGGTGGTATTGAAGCTGCAAAGGAAGTTTGTAGAAATACAAAAGGACCTGTTGCTTCTATATTCTATCAAGGATTAGATCGCGCTGATGAAGATGTCGATGCTGCTGAAAAAGCTGTTGTAGCTTACGGTGGTGTTCAAATGGGACAATTAGAAAAAAATGTGTCTTGGATTTCTTTATTTATCGCTTTGGCACCAATGCTTGGTTTCATGGGTACGGTAATTGGTATGATTCAAGCCTTTGATAAAATTGAAGCAGCTGGTGATATGCAACCTTCTTTAGTAGCAGGTGGTATTAAAGTCGCACTTTTAACAACGGTTTTTGGTCTTATTGTTGCGATTATACTTCAAATTTTTTACAACTATATCATTGCTAAAATAGATAGCATCGTAAATGATATGGAAGATGCATCAATTACATTGATGGATTTATTAGTAAGACACAAAAAATAAAAAACAATTATGCACAAAATATTAAAAATATTCGTCGCTATTCTTAGCTTGTTCGGTATCATTTCTCTTGTGAGAATACTTGCTGCCGGAGATGAAGCTATGGAAACGGGTGAACAAGCAGGTTTATTTGAGCCTATGGCCATAACAGCCTACGTTATATTAGGATTAACTGTGCTATTTGTAGTGGTTTTTGTTTTAAAAAATCTATTCACAAATACAAGTTCTCTTAAAAATACTTTAATAGGTGTTGGTTCGTTTGCAGCAGTATTAATTATTGCTTATGTAATTTCTGGTGGAGACACAATGGCTTATAAGAATGGAGATACGATGGCTACAGAAGGTCAATCTCATCTCGTAGGAGCAGGTTTAATAGCATTTTATATACTATTAGGAGTTGCTGCTATATCAATGGCTTTCACAGGAGTTAAAAAAGTAATCGGTAAATAATATAATATGGCAAAAAGAGCAGCACCCGAAGTAAATGCAGGATCAATGGCTGACATTGCTTTCTTATTACTTATTTTTTTCTTGGTAACAACAACTATTGAAAAAGATAAAGGTTTATTAAGAAGTTTGCCACCTATTGATGATACAGAATATGAGCCTCCAATTATTAAGCAGAAAAATCTTTTTACGGTTTTAATTAACCGTAATAACCAATTGCTTGTTGAAGACGAGCTTATGGAATTAGAAGATTTAAGACAAGCAACAATTGATTTTCTAGATAATGGTGGAGATACAAATCCAGCAGGTCAGCCTTGTGACTATTGCCAAGGTAAAGGTTTAGATACTTCTTCTGACCATCCGGAAAAGGCAATTATCTCAATGAAACACAACAGAGAAACTTCTTATGAGAAGTACATGGATGTGCAAAATGAATTAGTTGCAGCTTATAATTTTTTGAGAGAGCGCGAAGCAGCACGTTTGTATAAACAATATTATCCTAATGCGGATAAAGTTTTTACAGCGATGTTAGAAGAAAAGGAGAAGAATCAGTTTAGTAAGGATGAAGTACTTAATGAGCGTATTGAGACCATTAAGAAATTATTCCCAATGAAACTGTCTGAAGCAGAACCAGATAAAAGTTAAAAAGAAACAAATATGTCTAAATTTAGAAAAAAAGATAAAGGTGGGTTGCCAGCAATTTCAACGGCATCACTTCCAGATATTGTATTTATGTTGCTTTTCTTTTTTATGGTTGCAACTGTAATGCGAGATAGTTCTTTAATGATTGAAAACCAATTGCCTAGTGCAGATCAGGTTGAAAAATTAAAAAAGGACCGAACTGTATTCATATATGGAGGTAAACCAAGCAGTCAATATAGTCAATTTGGTAGTGAACCTAGAATTCAATTTAATGATGCGTTTATTGGCGTAAATGATGTTAAGCCATCAGTACTCCAAGCCATCTCAGAATTAAATGAAGAATTACAAAGCATGGTAGTTATTGGCTTAAAGGTTGATAAAGATACCAATGCAGGTTTAGTATCAGATATTAAGCAAGAATTACGTAAAGCTAATGCATTAAAGATTATGTATATTGCTAACGTTAAGACTGAACAGTAAAATAATATACTTACTTATATTAAGTTAAACGCCCTGAGTATTCAGGGCGTTTTTTTGTTTAATAGATCCCAAAGATTTTTGTAGTTTTATAAGCATGAAAGGTTATTTATTTCTTATTCTTACATTAATGGGTTTATTTGGATTTTCACAAAGTGATAATACCATTAATTCAACGCTTTATGAGAACTACAGAGAAGATCAGTTTTATGCTTCTGTGACCTATAATTTAATAAATGAAAAACCAGTGGGTCTTACTCAAAGCGGATTTTCTTCAGGTTTTCATTTGGGCTTTATCAGAGATATGCCAATTAATACGCGTCGGAATGTCGCTCTAGGTTTAGGTTTGGGCCTTTCGGCAAACATCTATAATCAAAATAATATTTTAATTGAACAAGTCGATAATAGTATTGTGTTTACAGACCTCGATGAATTTGACTATAATGTTTCTAAAAATAAATTCATTAACTATTTAATTGAGGTTCCTTTTGAGCTTAGATGGCGAACTTCTACATCAACTAATTATAATTTTTGGCGCATCTATACGGGTTTTAAAATAGGTTATATAGTTTATAGTAGTTCTAATTTTAAAAGTGATTCAGGTAGTGTTAAACTGTCTAATATTGATAGTTTTAATGAACTTCAATATGGATTAACTCTGAGTGCCGGTTATGATACTTGGAATTTTCATGTGTATTATGGTTTAAACCCTATTTTTGATTCTAATTCAGAATTTAAAGGCGAAGATTTGTCTATGAAATCTCTAAAAATAGGACTCATGTTCTATATTCTATAACCAATAATTTAGGAATAAAAATTGTGGTGTAAACCCTGTAAAGAATCCCATAATGAGTTCTTGATTATTATGTGCTTTTAGGTGTAAACGTGATGTTGCAATAGCTCCTAAAATAATCATCATTAAGGCAATAGTACCATTGATATTAATTTGATAATGGATTCCTAAAGCTACCGCAAACATAAAAAAGCCTGAAGCGGCAATTATATGAATACTCGCTTTAATTTTAAAGACAGCTAAGATAAAACAAGTCAATGTTGAACAAAGAATTCCTAAAAAGAAATAGTACAATTCTATAATTTCACTAGGAGGTAATACTCTTAATAGTATTAAGAAGGTGATAATAGAATTAATAAGGAGCGGAATTAAGCGCTCTTTTGTACTTTTAAGATAAATTGAGTCAACCTTATTAATAGTTTTTAGCAAAAAAAATAGTAGAATAGGTAGAATAATAGTTAGAATAACTATTGAGAAAACCTTAGCTTTCATGACGTGCTCTGGGATAAAACGTGGTGTTTTAGAAAAGTAAAATAATACGCCTAATAAAGGCATTATTAACGGATGAAATACAAACGATATGCTTTTTAAAATAAAATCTTTCATCCCAATCAATAGGCTTTTTTATAGTTCTTTTCTTAAACGCGCTACAGGAATGTCTAATTGCTCTCTATATTTAGCTACCGTTCGTCTCGCAATAGGATAGCCTTTTTCTTTAAGTATTTTAGAAAGCGCCTCATCAGTCATTGGTTTCTTTTTGCTTTCCTCTTCTATTACGGTCTCTAAAATCTTTTTAATTTCACGAGTTGAAACTTCTTCACCTTGATCATTAGTCATAGATTCTGAGAAGAATTCTTTAATCAATTTAGTTCCATAAGGCGTGTCTACATATTTACTATTAGCTACACGAGAAACCGTAGAAACATCCATTTCAATTTCGTCTGCAATATCCTTTAAAATCATAGGGCGAAGGTTGCGTTCATCCCCTGTTAAAAAATACTCTTTTTGATAATGCATTATAGAGCTCATGGTCACAAATAAGGTCTGCTGGCGTTGTCTTACAGCTTCAATAAACCATTTTGCTGCGTCTAACTTTTGCTTAATAAACATTACAGCATCTTTTTGTGCCTTAGACTTTTCTTTTGAGGCCTTATACCCTTTTAGCATGTTATTGTATTCCCTAGAGACATGTAATTCTGGTGCATTTCTTCCATTCAGGGTGAGCTCTAATTCGCCATCTACAATTTTTATGGCAAAATCAGGGACAATATGTTCTACAATTTTATTGTTGCCAGCATAAGAACCACCAGGTTTAGGGTTTAAGCGTTCAACCTCTTCAATGGCATCTTTAAGCTGATCTTCATTAATGTTGAACTTTTGCATCAATTTCTTATAATGCTTTTTCGTAAACTGCTCAAAGCCATTATCTATAATTGCAATTGCCATTTCAACATCAGGATGTTGCTCTTTTCTATGTAACTGAATACTTAGGCATTCTTGAAGGTTTCGAGCCCCAACTCCAGCTGGATCTAATTGATGTACAATTTGTAATACTTTTTCAACCTCTTCTGGTGTGGTGTAAACATTTTGTGTGAATGCTAAATCGTCTGTAATATCAGATAATGAGCGTCTTATATAGCCACTTTCATCAACACTACCAACTAAAAAATAAGCGATTTCTTCTTCTTGTTCAGATAATCTAAACGTATTTAATTGATTGATTAAATGTTGAGTAAACGACGTCCCGGCAGCATAAGGCACTGTTTTTTCTTCATCATCTACGCTGTAATTACTAGCTTTAGTGCGATAATCTGGAATTTCATCGTCGCTTAGATATTCGTCAATATTAATATCATCTGCTTCAATAGACTCGTTGTCATTATACTCTTCTTCAGAGTTATCAAACTCGTCAAAATTATCTTCAGAAGCTTCCGATTCCTTGCCCGTATCCAAGGCTGGGTTTTCTTCAAGTTCTTGCTTTAAACGTTGTTCAAAAGCCTGTGTAGGCAACTGAATCAACTTCATGAGTTGAATCTGTTGAGGCGAGAGCTTCTGAGAGAGCTTAAACTGTAAAAACTGCTTTAAAGACATAAGATTTCTATTGATTATAAATGTAATAAAAAAACCTGATACCTGATAGATTTTAGAAATCTGCCAGGTATATCAATTAGCAATTAAAATTCAGCATTTTGTGGTGTTCTAGGGTAAGGAATGACATCTCTAATATTACCCATTCCTGTAGCAAACATAACTAAACGTTCAAAACCTAAGCCAAATCCAGAGTGAACAGCGGTTCCATATTTACGTAAATCTAAATACCACCATAATTCTTTTTCATCAATATCTAAGGCCTTCATCTTTTCTTTTAAAACGTCTAAACGCTCTTCACGTTGCGAACCACCTACCATTTCTCCAATACCAGGGAAAAGGATATCCATGGCTCTTACTGTTTTTCCATCTTCATTTAAACGCATATAAAATGCCTTAATGTTAGCAGGATAATCGAATAAAATTACAGGACATTTAAAGTGCTTTTCTACTAAGAAACGTTCGTGTTCCGATTGTAAGTCGGCACCCCATTCTTCAATTATATAATTGAATTTCTTTTTCTTATTTGGTTTACAGTTCTTTAAAATATCTATTGCTTCGGTATAGCTAACACGCTTAAAGTTGTTATCCACAACAAACTTAATTTTTTCTATTAAGCTCATTTCACTACGTTGTGCTTGTGGTTTGCTCTTTTCTTCGTCTAATAAACGTTTTTCTAAAAACTCTAAATCTTCTCTGTTATTTTCTAGTACATAACTTAAAACAGATTTCATAAAGGCTTCGGCTAGATCCATATTACCCGCTAAATCCATAAAAGCGACTTCGGGTTCAATCATCCAAAATTCTGCTAAGTGACGCGAGGTGTTTGAATTTTCTGCTCTAAATGTTGGTCCAAACGTATATACTTTACCTAAAGACATGGCATAAGTTTCTGCTTCTAGTTGACCAGAAACCGTTAAATTGGTTTCCTTTCCGAAGAAATCTTCCTTGTAGTTTACAGAGCCGTCTTCATTTAAAGGTGGATTTTTAGAATCTAAGTTTGTTACTTTGAACATCTCACCAGCGCCTTCAGCATCACTTCCTGTTATTATTGGAGTATGCATATAGTTAAAGCCATTCTCGTTAAAATACTTATGAACGGCAAATGATAAAGACGAACGTAAACGCATTACGGCACTAAAAGTGTTGGTTCTAGTACGTAAATGGGCATTTTCTCTTAAAAACTCGAACGAGTGTTTTTTAGGTTGAATTGGGTAGGTTTCAGGATCAGAATCACCTAAAACCTCTAAGGTTTTAACAATGATTTCTACCGATTGTCCTTTCCCTTGACTTTTTACCAACTCACCCGTAACATGAATTGCAGCTCCTGTTGTAATACGCTTTAAAAGCGCTTCGTCTAAATTTTCAAAATCGACTACACATTGAATATTATTAATAGTAGAACCATCATTTAATGCAATAAATCGGTTGGCTCTAAATGTTCTTACCCAGCCTTTTACGGTAACATCTTGTAAGGTTGCATCTTGCGATAATAATTCAGTTACAGTTTTTGAAGTCATTTTTTAATTATTTAGTATGCTAATGTTTGTATTTATTTTTTTTGTTCTGTATCGTCTTCAGTGTCAACTTCAGAAGGAATAATATCTATTGAAGGTTTTCTTAAGACTTCTTTGTTGGCAATATTACGTTCTAAAGATAATAATAAGGAAGGTAATAGCAATAAGTTAGAAAGCATAGCGAATAGCAGCGTTATAGATACTAAAGCCCCTAAGGCTACTGTACCACCAAAGCTAGATACTGTGAATACTGAAAAGCCAAAGAATAACACGATAGAGGTATAAATCATACTCACACCTGTCTCTCTGAGCGCTGCGTAAACGGACTTTCTAATTTTCCAATGGTTAGTTTGTAATTCTTGTCTGTATTTTGCTAAAAAGTGAATGGTATCATCTACTGAAATACCAAAGGCAATACTAAATACTAATATTGTTGAAGGTTTAATAGGTACACCTATATATCCCATTATACCTGCTGTTACAACTAATGGTAGGAGGTTAGGGATAAGTGAAACTACTATCATCCTAAATGAACGGAATAGATAAGCCATAAATAAGGCGATAAGGAAAATGGCTAATGTTAGTGATATGACTAAATTTTTAACCAGATATTTGGTGCCTTTTTGAAAGACTAAAGCTTTACCAGTGATAATAACTTCATAGCGTTCATCAGGGAAAACTTTATTAATTTCATCTTGAAGATCATCTTGAATATGCTCCATTCTATCTGTACCTATATCCTTCATAAAGGTGGTGATACGTGCATATTGCCCTGTACTATCTACAAAATCACTAAGCATATCTGCATTGGAGCTTGTGTTTTTGGCATAAGAAGAAATAAATGTGTTTTCTTGACTTGTTGGTAATTGATAATATTTTGGATTCCCGTTATAATAAGCTTGCTTGCTATATTTAACCAAGCTCACTACAGAAATTGGTCGAGATAATTCTGGGGTTTCATTAATTAACTCTTCCAATTCTTCCATACGTTTTAAAGTGGCTAACTTCATTACGCCATTTTTACGTTTGGTGTCAATCATGATTTCTAATGGCATTATCCCATTAAATTCATCTTCAAAAAATCGAATATCTTTAAAAAAATCAGTGTTTTGTGGCATATCTTCTATAAGACTACCCGAAATTTTAATTTGATAAATTCCAATAATTCCAGCGACGATTAATACTAGCGCTGTGATGTAAATACTTATTTTTTTGTGCTTTACCATATTGACCATCCAATCGACAAACTTACCAATCCAACGCTTATTTAAATGTTCTAAATGGCGTTCTTTAGGATAAGGCAAAAAGGTGTATAGAATAGGAACAATAAGTAAACAAAGCATAAAAATAGCTAAGATGCTCAGCGATGCTACAATACCAAATTCTTTAAGTAAGGTGCTTTCTGTAAGGATAAATGTAGCAAAACCTGAAGCTGTGGTAACGTTGGTCATTAAAGTTGCATTCCCAACTTTAGTAATGACACGTTGTAAAGATCTTACTTTGTTACCATGTGATTTTACTTCTTGCTGATATTTGTTTATTAAGAAGACACAATTAGGGATACCGATAACAATGATTAAAGGTGGAATTAAAGCGGTTAATACAGTAATTTCATAACCGAGTAAACCTAAAATTCCGAAGGTCCACATCACACCAATACAAACTACAATTAGCGAAATAAAAGTTGCTCTAAATGATCTAAAGAACAAAAAGAAGATAAGTGAAGTTACAAAGAGTGCACCACCAATAAAAATAGGGATTTCATCTATAATACTCTGCGAACTTAAAGTTCTTATGTAGGGCATTCCAGAAATCCTAACATCGAGTCCGGTCTGGTCTTCAAAAGCATCAACTTTTGCTTGAAGATTGTCTAAGATAAAGGCTTTACGAGCTGGCGTGTTTATAATATCTTTCTTAAGGTAAAGCGCCGTTCTTATGGTTTGCGTTTCTGCATTAAATAAGAAATTATCATAAAAAGGATATTGCTCAAAAAGTTCTTTTTTAAGTTGGCTAACTTCTTCGCTACTCTTTATAGAATCTCTGATAAAAGGTTCTAAGTCAAACTTTACCTCTTCGGTATTTTTAACTAATTTTTGAAGGTCTTTTATTGATAGAACAGCATCGACTTCCTCTTCACCTTTAAAAGAATCCGCAAGCTTATTCCATGCATTTAGTTGTTTTGCACTAAATAAAGCTGAATCCTTAACGCCCAATACCACAAGGTTGCCTTCCTCACCAAAAATCTCTATAAAGTTATTATAGATAAGGTTAATTTCGTGGTCATCTGGTAGTAAATTAGCTTCGGTAGATGAAAAACGCATGTATTTCCATTGTGAGCTAAAAAAGAGTGTTGCCAATATAATGGCAATAAGTATAAAGATTTTATTACGAAGAATAAGTCTTGCAATAGCTTCCCAAAATCCTGTGGTAAAAAGTTTTAACATGCTTTCATAACTGCCTTAGAGCGAACTGCTAAGATATTGATTGAAATAAATAGTTGTTTTTATTACATACGAATAATTATAAAAACGTACTTAGAGATAAAAACAAGCCGCAAAGGTAGGAAAAACCTAAGAATTTGTTAGTTAATTAACAGGAATATAATTTAGGTTAAAGTGAAATATTGAAGGTGAATTTAAAAGCCATATTATCTTCTAGATGTGCTAAGTGGTACCCGCCATATCTGTAGGCAAAACTAAGACCAAAACCGAAAAATAACTTATTAATTTCTATGCCAGATTCTGAGTAGAGTTTGTCTAAAGTATTAAATTCTATCCCCTGATGTCTACTTTTACTATTCATTTCGCCTAATGCATAGCGTGAGATTAATACCAATTGAGGTTTAAAACGTTCAGTAATTTTAAACGGTTTAAACGCATGTTTTAATTGTAAGGTTGAAAACTTATCACTAAAGAATTCATTAAAATACATTGTTTCAAAACTATTTAGACCAGCAACTGAAAAACGCTGAAGAATGGTTTCTTTTCTAATATTATTAGGGTAAGCGTGGTATAAATGGGTTAGAGGCGCATCACCGCCAGCAATACCTGCTACTAAGGTGATGTTGGTAATGGCTTCGTTTTTATGTTTGAATTGTTGTATGGTTCTAAAATCGAGTTTAGAAAATGTAAATTCACTACCAAAAACAGAATTAAAACCCTGTGTTAACTGAAGGGTAAATTTTGGATAACCATCCTTAATCTCTTTAATTTTATCATTCTTTAAGCTGTAATGGCTAAAAGGACTCCATTGTAAACTTACTTTTGCGGTACTTAAATCAAAAGAGTTGTAGCTTTTACCATTTAAGTTATAGCTGTAATTATAAGTTGGAGTTATTTTTGAAACTGCAAATTGTGTTTCAGAAAGTAGGTGGTAAGAAAATTTGTGTTGTATACTTATGGATTTTGTAATGTGCCGATGGAATAAATCTATATTTAATAAACGAGGTTCAAAAAAACTAAAAAATCGTTTATCGGTTAAAAATTTAGAACTTCCGGTTTCTTTTAAATCATCAGTATAAGCAAGATTTACCCAAGTGTTAGAGTCTTTATTTACTCTAAAGCCACCACCAATATTATATTTTAAGCGTTTATCTTTAAAGCCATAAACCAGATAACCCTCTACACGGTAACGTTCTGAAAAATAATCATTAGTGATACCACCTAAACCTGTTCTAAAACCTTCGTATTGATTGAATTTTACAAGGTAGCGTAAATCTAAATTAAAGTACTTGAAGGGTAGGTAACCGTTACCAATTGTTTTTATAAATTCTGCTTTTTTTATAGAATCTCTGGCTTGGTCGGATTTTTCTTTTTCTGAAATGGGAGGTTGTTGCGCAAAGCTATGTGATACAATTGTTAGAAGAAGAACCACAAGCAGACGCTGTAACATGAATAAATTATGATTGAGATTAAAAAAGAAGCTATCTTAAAGTCTCTTTTTAAGTAGCCTGAAATTATTAAATAGTAATTAAATTATAAAGGTATTACAACTACTTAACGTTAGAATGCTTTCGTTTGTTTTAAGGCAGCTTCTTTTTATCTTAAAGTCTTAAACTGTCATAATTTCTTTTTCCTTAACGTCTAAAATAGCATCTATTTTCTTGACGTAAGTATCCGTTAAAGACTGTATATCAATTTCAGCATTTTTTTGTAAATCTTCAGAAGTTTCACTTTTTTTGATGTCGTTCATGGCATCTTTACGTGCATTTCTAATGGCAACTTTAGCATCTTCAGTTTCAGATTTAGCTTGCTTTGCTAAATTTTTTCTGCGTTCTTCTGTTAATGGTGGGACATTAATAATAATTAAATCACCATTATTCATCGGATTAAAGCCTAAATTGGCTAACATAATACCACGCTCAATTTCTTGAAGCATATTTTTTTCCCAAGGTTGAACAGAAATTGTTCTACCATCAGGTGTATTTACGTTTGCTACCTGACTCAGTGGTGTTTGTGAACCATAATAATCTACCATAACACTGCCAAGCATAGCCGGACTTGCTTTACCAGCTCTAATATTTGTTAATTGCTTTTCTAGATGCTTAATGGCTGCTTCCATTGCTTCTTCTGCAGTATCTTTAATAAATTTAATTTCGTCCATAGTATTAAAAATTTAATTGAGGGTTAAAAAAAGTTAAGGCTAAAACTTAGAGAATAACTTCGGTACCTATATTTTCTCCAGAAACTACTTTTAGTAAATTTCCTTTTTTATTCATATCAAAAACGATAATAGGTAGTTTGTTTTCTTGACTCAAAGTAAAGGCTGTTGTATCCATAACTTTAAGGCCTTTACGTAATACGTCATCAAATGTAATATAGTCAAACTTAACGGCATTACTGTCTTTTTCAGGATCAGTATTATAAATACCATCAACACGTGTTCCTTTTAAAATGACATCAGCTTCAATTTCAATGGCTCTTAATACAGCTGCTGAGTCGGTAGTGAAATACGGATTTCCTGTTCCTCCTCCAAAAATAACAACACGGCCTTTGTTAAGATGACTCATTGCTTTACGTCTAATAAAAGGTTCTGCAACTTCATTGATTTTAATAGCTGTTTGTAAACGGGTCTTTACATCAGCATCTTCTAAAGCATTTTGTAAGGCTAAACCATTAATTACGGTTGCTAACATACCCATGTGATCCCCTTGCACACGATCCATACCGTTCATGGCTCCTGCAACACCTCTAAAAATGTTTCCTCCTCCAATTACAATAGCAACTTGCACTCCGAGTTTGGTTATTTCTTTAATGTCTTTAGCGTATTCTGATAAACGTTCAGGATCAATACCATATTGGCGATTTCCCATTAGAGCTTCGCCAGATAACTTTAGTAGTATTCTTTTATATTTCATGTGTTTATTTCTATTGTTTTTCAATGGTCACATGTACATCCATATAATCATTACTTTGAGTATGAAAATTTAGTAATGGATGTTTCATTAGATTGTTAGTATTGCAAATTTAAGGCTTCATATGATGTATTACTCACCTATATTTTGAAATAAGACAGCGTTTTTAACTTATTTCATTTTATCTTTTAAAAGATGAGCAAAGCTACGTAATTATTAGCATCTGTAAAAGTGAAAAAAATGCCAAAAGTTTATTTTATCAAAAAATTGTATTTATAATTATAAAGTAACCTAATCCGTAGCTTTATAAAATGAAAAAACCACTATTCTTAGAGGAATAGTGGTTTTTAAATATAAGATTTCTGTTTTAACAGGATAAATATTATCCTACAGTAGCACGTTTAAAACCAGTAACAGCAACGTCACCATAAGTTTTAACGTATTCAGCAACAGTTTGCTTTTCGTCTTTAATAAACTTTTGATCTAATAAACATTGTTCTTGATCTAAAGTAGTGTTATCAGAAATAAAACGCTCCATTTTTCCAGGTAAAATACGGTCCCAGATTTTTTCTGGTTTACCTTCAGCTTTTAATTCTGCTTTTGCAGCTTCTTCAGCCTCAGCAAGTACTTCAGGAGTTAATTGAGCCATAGAGATGTACTGTGGTACATTCTTTAAAGTCTTTCCTAAACGTCCTAATTCAATATTATCTTTTTCAATTACAGCGATACGTGCTTCAGTTTCTGAGGCAATAAATGCTGGGTCAAAATCCTTATAAGATAAAGATGTTGCTCCCATTGAAGCTACTTGCATTGCAACGTCTTTCACTAAAGTTTCAACGTTATCAACTTTTGCAGATAAACCTACTAAAGCAGCAATTTTATTGATGTGTACATACTGACCTACGTAAGGAGCATCTAATTTTTCAAAAGCAGTGATGTCTAGTTTTTCACCAATTACACCTGTTTGCTCAGTTAATTTTTCTGCAACAGTCATACCTCCAAAATCAGCAGCTAAAAAGGCTTCTTTTGTGTCATGGTTTAAGGCGATATCAGCTAATTCATTTGCAAGTGCTACGAAGTTTTCGTTTTTACCAACAAAATCAGTTTCACAACCTAATACAATAGCAACACCAGAAGTATTATCGGCATTGATTTTTGCGATTGCAGCTCCTTCAGAAGAATCTCTATCAGCTCTTTTTTCAGCAACTTTTTGACCTTTTTTACGTAAAACTTCAATAGCTTTATCAAAATCACCACCAGCCTCAACTAAAGCTTTTTTACAATCCATCATACCAGCACCAGTTGCTTTTCTAAGCTTGTTTACTTCTGCTGCAGTAACTTTTACAGTATTTTCCATGTTTTTTTAATTTAAAAAAGTCGATTAATTATTTTTCTTGCAAGAAAAGAATTAAACGACTTTTGAATATTTTCTAAATGTTATTTATTCTTCTTCTTCAGATGCAACCGCTTTCTCAGCTTTTTTTGCTGGTTGTGCTTTCTTAGCATCTCCTTTTTGAGATTTTGCGTCTTTGTCTGCACGCTCAGCTTTTCTTTCGTTTAATCCATCTGCGACTGCAGAAGTAACGATAGATAAGATTTTATCTATAGATTTAGAAGCATCATCATTTGCAGGAATTAAATAATCTACTTCGCGTGGGTCAGAGTTAGTATCTACCATTGCAAAGATTGGGATATTTAATTTTTGAGCTTCTTTGATAGCGATATGCTCACGCATAATATCGACAACAAATAAAGCACCTGGTAAACGTGTCATATCAGAAATAGAACCTAAATTCTTTTCTAATTTTGCACGTAAACGATTGACTTGTAAACGTTCTTTTTTAGATAAAGAGTTGAATGTACCATCTTTCTTCATTCTATCAATAGCAGCCATTTTCTTTACTGCTTTTCTAATAGTTACAAAGTTAGTTAACATTCCACCAGGCCAACGTTCTGTAATATATGGTTGGTTTACTGCACCTGCTTTTTCAGCAACGATGTCTTTTGCTTGTTTCTTTGTAGCAACGAATAAGATTTTCTTTCCTGATGCTGCTATTTTAGCTAGAGCTTCAGAAGTTTCTTCAATTTTTGCTGCTGTTTTGTAAAGGTTGATAATATGGATACCATTACGTTCCATATAAATGTAAGGGGCCATGTTTGGGTTCCACTTACGTGTAAGGTGACCGAAGTGTACACCTGCTTCAAGTAATTCTTTTACTTCTACTTTTTCCATTTTGTAATCGTTTACATTCTGTTAAATTAGCAATGTTCCATTTGGCTTTTAGCGTTTTGCTATTTGCTGTTGGCTTCATTTAGATGCTAAACTGAAATCCTGAACTCGTTTCGGGATTTTTTAATAAAAAATAATAATCCAGAATCTGCCGAAACAGATTCTGAATAAAAATTGATTGGATATTAACGTTTCGAGAATTGGAATTTCTTTCGGGCTTTTTTCTGTCCGAATTTCTTTCTTTCTACCATTCTTGGGTCTCTCGTTAATAGACCTTCTGGCTTTAATACTAGTCTGTTTTCAGGATCTAGTTCGCACATAGCACGACTTAATCCTAAACGTATTGCTTCTGCCTGGCCGGTGATACCACCTCCATATACGTTAACAGTAATATCAAAGTTGCCATCATTGTTAGTCAAGGCTAAAGGTTGGTTTACTTTGTATTGCAATGTTGCAGTACTAAAATAATCCGCCATGTCTTTTTTGTTCACTGTGATTTTGCCACTCCCTTGAGCAACATACACACGAGCAACAGCCGTCTTTCTACGGCCAATTTTGTGAATTACTTCCATTAGTTAATTTCGTTTAATTTCATTGTTTTTGGTTTTTGAGCGGCATGCGCATGCTCTGTACCAGAAACAACAGTTAAATTTCTAAAAAGGGCTGCTCCTAATTTGTTTTTAGGCAACATTCCTTTCACTGACTTTTCTACTAATCTGCTTGGGTCTTTCTCAAACAATTCAGTAGCTGTCAGACTTCTTTGTCCACCTGGATAACCTGTGTGACGGATGTAACTTTTTTCCGTCCATTTGTTACCAGTTAAGTTGATTTTTTCCGCATTGATAACAACAACGTTATCACCGCAATCAACGTGTGGCGTAAAATTAGGTTTGTGCTTACCTCTTAAAAGTATTGCTACTCTTGAAGCTAAGCGACCTAAAGTTTGTCCTTCAGCATCAACTAAAACCCACTCCTTATTAACGGTAGCTTTGTTAGCTGAAACTGTTTTGTAGCTTAATGTATCCACACTAATTTGATTTATAATTGTGTCTTAAATAACACAATAGATTAAACATTCCTCTTCAAAAAAGAGTTTGCAAATTTACGATAAACAATTGATTTACCAAACCTTGATGAAGATATTTTTGCATTGAAAATCTATATATTGTCTTTCTGTTAATTTTATTGGAATTAATTAGCAGGATTTCGGATGGTTTTTAGTCGTTTTTTTTAATTTTTTTAGAATTTATTTTTAATCCATAGGAACAATTAAAACGGGAATTTTTGAAGCTTTAATTATTGCATTAGAAACACTTCCATAGAGTGCTTTGTAGAAAAACCCATGGTCTTGATAGCCTGAAATAATGAGGTCAATGTTTAATTTTTTTGCCTCTTCTAATATGGTTTCTATTGTAGCACCCTGTACTAAAAGGCCTTCTGCATCGATTCCTTTTTTTTCTAATGCTTCAGTATAACTTTCAATTCTTCGATGTTCTTCCCGAAGTTCTGATGCACGATTATCCCTTGTGCTTTGAGGACCTGCACTATAACCCACAAAATCGGGGTCTGGTGCAGCGATATGGATTACCCAAACTTTAGATGCAAATTTACGGGCTATTGTTTCGGCTTTTTCTATGAGAGGTTGTTCATTACCTTTAAGGTCTATGGCGACTAATATATTTTTCATGGTCTGGGAAATTTAGGTATAAGATACTAAATAATTGACTATTACACAATACATATAGCTCTGGAAAGTGGAGGAGTGATAATTTGTTTTAAGCGTCAACAGTGGCGCGTTGTAAGCGGTCATTAATAGATTTTCCTAAACCACTATCAGGAAAACGTTCAGCGATGATAATATCTAGTTGGTGTTGGTCTAATTGAAGAAGTGAATCATATAGTTTAGATGCTGCTTCTGCTAAATCACCTGTTTTAGATAAAACGATTTGAGTTTTTAAATTATCATCTTCAATTTCAGTCTTAAAAACTAAAACACCAATCCGCTTACTAGGATAACGTTCTATAGCTTCTAATATATTGTTAGATAAAATCGTTTTTGTACTTGGTGCGTAATGGCGCGCTAACATGCCTGGCGCATTTGGGATGTCTTTAGTCTCACCTTTAACGGTGTTTTTTATTTCAATTTTACCAACGACGGCTTCAATATCTTCTAGTGCTGTAGATCCTAATCTATAAATAATAGGGTCATCATTTTCAAATCCTATAATCGTAGATTCAATACCATTTGTACAAGGACCGCCGTCTAAGACCATTTTAATATCGTCCTTAAAATATGTTTCTACATGTGCTGCTGTGGTTGGACTAATACTACTAAAAGGGTTGGCAGATGGTGCCGCTAACGGAAAATCTAATTGCTTTAATAACTCTAAGGTAGTGGGATGATTTGGTACACGAACCGCAACCGTATCTTTACCGCCTGTAATTAAATCGGGAATTGTATTTTGTTTTTTTAAAACTAGGGTAATTGGTCCTGGCCAAAAAGCTTCAGCTAGTAATTGTGCCTTTTGAGGAATGTGAGCTACAATATTTGGTAACTGCTCTATGGAAGAAATATGAACAATAAGCGGATTAAAAAATGGACGCTTTTTGGTTTCAAAAATAGATGTGATGGCTTTTTCGCTATAAATATTACCCGCCAAACCATAAACGGTTTCTGTAGGTATTGCTACAATGTGCTCGTCATTTAAAAGTTGAACGGCTTTAGCGATGTCTTTTGAAATAATGCTCATAATCTATATAATACGCTGCAAAATTACTTCAAAATCTAATACCACTAGGATTTAAGTCGCTTATTTTTCTTCTCTTGCTTTTGTTGGTAAAGTGCGTAGCCCAATACAGCCATCTCTAGTCCTAATATAGCTATTTTGGCTTTTTTGCTTTTTGTGAATGCGCTTGTTAGTCCTAGGACTTTAGTGATAATCATAATTTTATTTTTTAAGTTAATTTAGAATTAACCTAAAATTAGTACTTAAGGTCTAGTTCGCTTAACGTAAATCCCAATAGAATTAACTGAATTACTTATATTGATTATTTTATGTAGAAAGAATAATAATGAGGCTTCATTTAGTAGTTTTGCAACTTCAAAATTTTAGCATATGATTTCAGTCGATAATTTAGCGGTAGAATTTAGTGGTCACACCCTTTTTAGTGAGGTGTCATTTACGATTAATGAAAATGATAAGATTGCCTTAATGGGTAAGAATGGCGCGGGAAAGTCGACCATGATGAAAATTATCGCTGGCGTACAAAGTGCCACACGCGGAAACGTAAGATGTCCTAAGGATGCGGTGATTGCTTATTTGCCACAGCATTTGTTAACGGAAGATGACACGACTGTTTTTGATGAGGCGTCTAAAGCATTTAAGCATGTGTATGAAATGCGTGATGAAATGGAGGCGCTCAACAAGCAATTGGAAACACGAACCGATTATGAGTCTGACGCGTACATGAAAATCATTGAGCGTGTGTCGGATTTAGGTGAGAAATATTACGCATTAGAAGATGTGAATTATGACGCTGAAGTGGAAAAAGCCTTAAAAGGTTTAGGCTTTAAACAGGAGGATTTTATAAGACAAACTAATGAGTTTTCTGGAGGTTACCGAATGCGAATTGAATTGGCTAAAATTTTATTACAAAAGCCCGATTTAATTTTGTTAGATGAGCCTACTAACCATATTGACATAGAATCGGTGATTTGGTTGGAAGACTTTTTAGTAAATAAAGCCAAAGCGGTTGTGGTAATTTCTCACGATAGGGCCTTTGTAGATAATATTACCAATAGAACCATTGAAGTGACTATGGGGCGTATTTACGATTATAAAGCCAACTATACGCATTACCTTCAGTTACGAGAAGATAGACGTACCCACCAAATTAAAGCCTACCAAGAACAACAGAAATTTATTGCTGATAATAGGGCCTTTATTGAGCGTTTTAAAGGTACCTATTCTAAAACCAATCAAGTGTCTTCTCGTGAGCGTATGCTTGAAAAGTTAGACATTATTGAAGTTGATGACATTGATACATCAGCTTTAAAGTTGCGTTTTCCTGCAACCCAACGTTCAGGGGATTACCCGGTGACGGTTAAGGAGGTCTCTAAATCTTATGATGATCATGTGGTGTTTAAAAACGCTAATATGTCTATTGCTAGAGGAGAAAAGGTTTGTTTTGTGGGTCGAAATGGAGAAGGGAAGTCGACTATGATTAAAGCCATTTTAGGTAAAATTGATGTAGAAGGGACTTGTGGTTTGGGTCATAATGTAAAGGTGGGTTATTTTGCACAGAACCAAGCGGCTTTGTTAGATGAAGATTTAACCATTTTTCAAACCGTTGATGAAGTAGCGCAAGGCGATGTACGAACTCAGATAAAAAGCATTTTGGGTGGTTTTATGTTTAGGGGCGACGATATTGAGAAAAAAGTAAGTGTACTTTCTGGTGGTGAAAAAACGAGATTAGCTATGGTGAAGTTATTATTAGAACCTGTGAATTTATTAATTCTCGATGAGCCTACCAATCACTTAGATTTAAAGTCTAAAGATGTTTTAAAGGAAGCACTTCAGAATTTTGATGGGACCTTAATATTGGTGTCTCACGATCGTGATTTCTTACAGGGCTTGTCTAAAAAAGTGTTTGAATTTAAAGAAAAACGCGTGATTGAGCATTTTGAAACCATTGATGATTTCTTAGCTAGAAACCGTGTGGAAAGTCTAAAAGGGTTAGACTTATAATTGAATTCTAATCTTACACTAAGGCTGGGACACTAGCAAATACGCCCGCGTTAGTGATTGAGGCATTTGTTGAAGCTCTTTTTGTGTTGTTGCGCCTATGCAACACAAAAAAGCGACTGCCGAAAGCACGACCCTTGGGTAACGCCCAAATTATAGACCTTAACTTTTTGTACTGCCTAAGCGGCAATATTTTAACTACTTTTGCAACGTGAAGAACGAATTACAACTTTCGGATTGGTTACCTACCACAAACAAAGAGGTGAAAATACGCGGATGGGAAGCACTCGATGTGATTCTGTTTAGCGGTGATGCCTATGTGGATCATCCAACTTTTGGCCCTGCTGTAATTGGGCGTATGTTAGAGAGTTTTGGACTGCGTGTGGCGATTGTGCCGCAACCGAATGTGAATGATAATCTTCAGGATTTTGTAAAACTGGGGAAACCAAGATTGTTTTTTGGGGTGACTGGAGGTTGTATGGATCCTATGATTAGTAACTATAATGCTAATAAGAAGAAGCGGGATAAGGATGCGTATACACCTAATGGTGATATTGGATTTAGACCCGATTACGCTTCTACAGTTTACAGTAACATCTTAAAAGAAAAGTGGCCCGATACCCCTGTATTGATTGGTGGCATAGAAGGCTCATTACGTCGTGTAACGCATTACGATTATTGGAGCGATCAACTGATGCCGTCTATTTTAGAAACCTCTAAAGCTGATATGTTGGTATACGGGATGGGGGAGCAGCCGTTGCGTGAGGTGATTCGTCTGTTAGAAAAAGGCGTACCGTTTAGTAGTATTAATACGGTAAACCAAACCGCTGTCCTTTTAAGTGAAGGGGATAAGATACCGAAGAATAGTAATTGGGAAGATATTGAGATTGCATCGCATGAGGTGTGTTTAAAAGACAAGAAGAAATACGCCTCTAATTTTAAGGTGATAGAACAAGAATCTAATAAGTTGGCCGCCCGACGAATTTTTCAGAAAATAGGTAATAAGACCTTGATGATTAATCCGCCGTACCCAACGATGACGGAAGCTGAGATTGATGCCTCTTTTGATTTGCCTTACACTCGATTACCACACCCAAAATACAATAAGCGTGGCCCGATTCCGGCGTTTGAAATGATTAAGTTTTCTATCAATATTCACCGTGGGTGTTTTGGTGGTTGTAGCTTTTGTACCATTTCTGCACACCAAGGAAAATTTATTGCCTCTCGTAGTCAAGAGTCTATTTTAAAAGAAGTAGATACGGTGGCGAATATGCCGGATTTTAAAGGCTATTTGTCTGATATTGGTGGGCCAAGTGCCAACATGTATCAAATGAAAGGGAAAGTACAATCTATTTGCGATAAGTGTGTGGCGCCGAGTTGTATTTCGCCCGTAATTTGTAGTAATTTAGATACCTCTCATAAGCCGTTAACGGAATTGTACCAGGCGGTAGATAAGCATCCTAAGGTAAAGAAATCATTTATTGGTTCGGGAATCCGTCACGATATGTTGGTGCCAGAATTTAATAAAAATGCCGATCCTAAAGAGTTAGATGATTATACGGAAGAGGTGATGACGAAGCATGTTTCTGGCCGATTGAAAGTCGCACCAGAACATACTAGTGATCCTGTATTGAAATTGATGCGTAAGCCGTCGTTTAAATACTTCCATAAATTTAAAGAACGTTTTGATAAGATTAATATTAAGAAAGGGTTGAAGTTGCAGTTGATTCCTTATTTTATATCGAATCACCCGGCCTGTGAAGTAGAAGATATGGCTAATTTGGCTGCCGAAACCAAAGATATGGGCTTTCAGTTAGAGCAAGTACAAGGGTTTACCCCTACGCCAATGACGGTGGCTACCGTTATTTATTATTCTGGTTACCATCCCTACACTTTAAAGAAAGTCAATACACCTATTACTAAAAAGGAAAAGGACGAACAACACCGTTTTTTCTTTTGGTATAAGGATGAAAATAAAGCGTGGATTAAAAAGACCTTAAACAAATTAGGTCGTCAAGATTTATTGAGTGTTTTATTGCCGGAGAAAACGGAAAAGTGGCAGAAGAATAAACCTAAAGGCGATGCAAAAAACACGTTTAATGATGCTGTACCTTTTAACCAGAGAAAGCCTGAGGATAAGGTAAGATTTAAAGGGAAGAAGCGTCGGAATAAAAAGAAACATCGTCGGTAAATTGTTGTGATAGTATCATGTGATGCTATCTAACACTTTGATTTAAGTCGCTTTACTTTATATTAAGTTTGCATTTATAGAAACGTTTTCAACTCTAGTGTTAATATAATTTTATAGTAGTCAGAAACTCAATTGTCTACTGGTTTTTGGGTGTTTCCAGATGTTAATTATTTCATGCTTTGGTTGATTTTGTAGTATTTTTAGACCTTTAAAATAATTTTAATGATGATAAAAAACTACACAATTGCCTTCATGTTGTTACTTACAGGAGGACTTTTTAGCCAAGAAACTATTTCTTTTGAAACGAGTGAATCCTACACTTTAGGAACACTGAATGCCCAAAATGGTTGGGAAGTCACAGAAGATAGCGATGGGGTTTTTCTAGAAAACCAAGTGGTGTCTGATGAGGCAGCTTCTGATGGAACATATTCGTTTAAAAATGCTTACGAATCTGGTTTTGATTTTCAATGGCTGCCAATTTTTGGAGCTGTAAAAAACTTTGAGTCTCCAGTGTCTTATGAAGATTTTACGTTTTCATACGATGTTTTGGTTACAGAAACCAATGGCGCAGATTTTGAAATGACACTTTTTGGTATTGATGCCAATGATGATTTTGTTCCTGTAGCAGGGATTGCTATGGAATATCAAGGCTTAATTTATACGATTGATAATATAGATTACGGTGCATTCTATATTGATGATGCCACTTGGACACCAAACACTTGGTTGAATGTTAAGATTGAAGTTACTGCGTCCGAATTAAAATATTACTTAAATGATGTATTAGCACATACGCGTAGCAATTTTACATCAGTAGATATTGTTGGTTTTAATATGTTGCATAACAATTATGGCGGTGATGCTTATTACGATAACTTTAGCTTTGAAAGTGGTACATTAAGTATTGCTGATGTTGCAGAGGTATCAGATTTTAGAATTTATCCAAATCCTGTAGCCGATGAGTTAAAAATTGAAGGTGTTGACTTGGAGCAGATAGCACAATTGGCAGTTTACAATGTTAATGGTCAAAAAATAGTAGAAAGTGATGCTGTTGAAACACTAGATGTTAGTCATTTAGTTACAGGAGTTTACTTTTTAAAAATAAGTACTCAAGATAATAGAATACATACCAATAAGCTATTGAAGAAATAAGGCTTTATTGTTAACTTAAATTGTAAAGAACTGCTTTGGATTGTAAAGATTTAGAGCGGTTTTTTTGTTTTGCGTTGAGGTTGCTCTCCATAAGTTTATCTTATTTAGATGATTCTGTTATTGTTGGTGAAAACACCAACAATGGCGTGAGTTTGAGGAAAAGTATGATTTGAAGGTAGAAGGTTTTATAAGAAAAAAAGAGACGTTAACTTTTAGTTTTTCTGTTTTAATTATTGATAAATTGAATTTGTTTGGCTTGGTGTTACGAGAAATTTAGTCGAAGTTCACACGCTTATGACACGCTTATGACACGCTTATGACACGCTTATGACACGCTTATGATACGGGTGAGCCCTTGATTTGATTTGCTGTTGAGTTGTTGAGTAAAGTGGTTCTAATTCTTTTTGGTGATGACTTCTAAAAGCTCTTTTCGATTTGCAACTTTGAATGTGGATTTTTTATTACCTAGTTTTTTTAAATAGGTTTTAGCGAGTGCATAATCTTCTTTTCTAATATAAATTAAGGCAGTGTACCAGATCGATTCGTCATTATAGTCAAAATCAATTTTATTTAAGATTTGAAATTGTTTTAAAGCCAACTCATATTTTGACTGGTTGAGTAAAGACGCTGCGTAATAATAACGGATATTAGGATTGTTATTTGTTTCTAATAGTGTTTCAAATTCATTTTCAGCCAATTCATAGTTTCCGTTTTCATATGCTATAAAAGCAGTATTATCCTTATCAGAATTATTTGATCGGGTTACGGGTTGATACGTATTTGGTGAAATTTCAAAATGGTCTTCAAATAAATCGTTACCAGATGTTGTGTTGAAGATGTTATAGCTTAGTCCAATAACTAATACACTTGCAATAGCCAAAGCGGCATATTTAACTGTTTTAAAATTCGATTTTTCTTTAGGAAGGGTGTTTTCTAATTGCTGAAAGTGTGATTTTAGATGTTTGGCTTCAGCGATTTTAAAAGCCACAGCCATATCTTTATGAGACTCAAATTCAGCTTTAAATTCTGAATCTGTTTCTAACAAATGCTCAACTTCAGCTCTTTGGTTCGTAGAGAGCCGATTTGCAATATAGTCTTGTATGAGTGTTTCGTTATTCATTAGTGTACTTTAAACAACGTTTTTAGATGCTTTAAGCATCGTGATTTATGACTTCTCACCGTATTTGCATCTTTATAGTGGGTAGCGTCCACAATTTCTTCAATCGTTAAATTTCTGTAATAAAATAGTTGAAGTACTGTTTTACAGGTTTCAGATAGTTCGCTAAGTCGTTTCGCTAAAGCGTGTTGGTTTGCTGTAGGTAATTCTTCTTCTATCTTAATTTCTGTATAGTTGTCGTTTTCAGCGTCTACTCTGATAACACGTTGCTGTGCTTTTAATGTTTTAAATATTTTATTTTTTCCTATGCCAAAGAGGTACGTTTTAATGGTACTGTTCTGCAGCTCTAATTGCGACGTTACAAAATTTTGGTGCATAGCAATAATGGCGTCTTGGTATATGTCTAAGACATCAGAAGTCGCTATGTCGTAGCGCTTGGCATAATTTAAAAACGCTTGCTTATAACTCAGATACACGCTTTCTAGAGCTTTTTTATCATCGGCTCTAAGTTGTCGTTGTAAATCGTTGTCGCTAAGCGTGTTTTTCATTTAGTTATCTCGAAGACTAAAACATTAACAATAAAACAAATATAATTTTTTTTAAATGGTTTGTTAATGTTTCTAAAGTTAGAGGAACTAAAAGTGTAATCAATTCATAAAAACAATGAAAACACTTTTAAAATACGCTATAATATTAATGCTATTTTCTGCTGTTCAGCCAGTAGAAGCACAACTATTTAAAAAGCTGAAAAAGAAAGTTGAAAAGAAATTAGAACAAAAAGCAGAAGCCAAAATTGATAAAACCATAGATAAAACGATTGATGATGTCACGTCTGAAAAGAAAAAGGATACCCCAAAATCTTCCGACGAACCTGAGAAATCATTAGAAATAGCAAGCTCTACTGCGGATTACGGCGATGTTATTCTTACCCATGCCAATACTTTTGGTGCGGTTCAGATTGCTGAAGTCGGAAAAATAAAAGCCACACAAACCAATTCACAATGGCGCTTTACAGGATCGTGGTGGTCTCATGATGCCGATATACATGATGGTTTTGTGCTTACCATCCCTACCGAAGCGAATTTAAGACATGATGCTGAAACCGATACCGACGGCGTAAAGCGCAGTTTTAAAATTCCTGAAGAAGCTACGCTCAAATTATCGTACGATCCTGATTTATTGCATTACGAAGATTCTGGAGACGATTTTAAAAAAGCAGTTTCCGATAATTATCAAAGTTACAATGTCTCAAAAGGACAAGTTACTATCGATGTGCTAACGGAAGGCGCTATTCAAATTTCGTTTGATGGAAAAGTAAGTTTAAAAAAAATACTAAGGCACAGTGCTAACTCTGAAGACTATTCTGAAACCTATTTTGAATCTACCGTAATAGGAGGTATTGATGCTGAAAGTCCAGAATTTTTTAACCAAACCTCAGTGGTTAAAACAGAAGACTCTAATGAAAGCGGATGGAGTGGCTCGGAACAACAAAATACCAATTCAACCGCAGTTGCTGGGGTGTATCAATTTACGTTTGAAACTAAAGTTAAGGTCACCAATATTGATGATGCTAACGAAACCTATAAGATGTCTTATTTGTTAAATCCTAATGAAAATTATATGGGCTTAATGGTTGATATGAGTGACTATTCAGATGAAGAAATGGAAGGTGAATCTGTAATCGTTATGGATGATGGCAATACACACATTTTTGTGGATACTGCTGGTATGAAAATGCAAATGTCCCAAAATATGATGGGCGGACAGCAAATGCAAAACCCTACCGACCAAATGGCGAATTACGACTATTCTAAAATTAAAAAGACAGGAAAAACTAAAACGATACTTGGTGCAACCTGTTATGAATATGTGATGTCCGACAGTGAGGTTAAAATGACACTTTGGGTGGCACCAGAAATTAATTTACCAAATTGGTTTATTCAAAATGACGCGGTTCTTAAGGGCTATATTATGGAATACACTATTCAATCTAAAGATGGTAACATGACAAGTGAAACTATTGCCATAAATGATAACATCGATAAGACAATCAATCCAAAGGATTATAAAAAAATGTTTTAACCCCAATTTTAAAACCAATGATTATGATTAAAAAAATACTACCATTTATCTTATTACTGCCTGTTCTTAGTTTTTCTCAAACCTTCACGGTGCCAGATGCCAATTTTGAACAAGCTTTAATTGACCTTGGAATTGATGCAACATCACCAACCAATGCCATTGATGGAGAAGTAAATCTCTCAGCAGCGGTTACAGGTTCTTCTGTTTTAGATCTTACAGCTAAAAACATATCAGACCTTACAGGAATTGAAAACTTTACGAGTTTAGAAGAGCTTGATTTAAAACATAATTTGCTGACAACAATTGATCTTTCTAATAATCTTCAATTAGAATGGTTGTCTGTTTTTGATAACAATCTAACCACATTAAATGTTAGCGCTCATTCAAACTTAGAACAACTTCATTGTAATTCAAATGCACTTACGGAATTGATTTTACCTGTTATGTCCTCTTTAACATGGCTTGATTGTGGTTCAAATGAATTGAGTACTGTCGATTTTTCAAATTCTAGTGTACTCGACAAATTAGAGTGTCAGTTTAATACTTTTGAAACTTTAGATTTAAATGGTTTAGTGTCATTAACCGATTTAAATGCCCATAATTGCAACATAGAGACCGTTATTTTAGGCACTGCTACTGCGCTAGAGGATATTGATTTAGCATATAATAATTTAACGTTTTTGGATGTTACCAATCAGACTAATCTATCAAAGCTCAGATTAAGATCTAATGATTTGGTCAATTTAAATGCCCAAAATGGCGCGAATACGCTTATGAATAACGGTAGTAAGTTCGATATACAATACAATCCAAATTTAACATGTGTTCAAGTCGATGATGTTGATTTTAGTACTGATACATGGACATGGTTAGATTCTCAAACTTATTTTAGTACAAGCTGCACACCTTATAACAACGATTGTGTAAATGCGGTTTCCATTGGGCTCGCATTAGACACACCAGGAACAACACAAAATGCAACGGAAGACATTAGCAACAATCCTGCTTGTCAAGAATCTGGTATCACAATTTTAGATGTGTGGTATCAATTTATAGCGCCAGATTCAGGAAGTGTAACCATGACCATTTCTGCATCATCGTTAACTGGTAAAATTGCTATTTACGATAATTGCGGCGCAACGAGCCCTTTAGATTGTGCAGCAGATGAGCTGCAAATAAATAACTTAAATGCAGGGCAAACCTATTATTTACAAGTTTGGTTAGAAGCATCAGTTTCGGGTAGATCATCTACGCTAAATCAAGACGGTAATTTTGTGCTTAATGTTCAAGATACATCGGTATTATCTTTAGACACTATAGAACATGAGTCTAATGACATAAAGCTTCATCCCAATCCAGCAAAAGATGAGGTGACTATTAGCTCTAATAAAGTCATTACCAATTATGAAATCTTTGATATGACTGGTAAAATCATCTTGGCGCAATCAGGAATTCAAAACCTTAGTCATTCTATTTCAACCACGTCACTTTCAAAAGGCATTTACTTGATAAAAATTAAAGGCGAACAGCATTCAATCACCAAAAAATTAATCATTCAATAAACGATACTTATGAAAATGAAACTGTTATTAAATTTAAGTCTATTCGCCCTATTGATGTCCTCATGTTTAGGAGATAAAAAAGTGGCGAACGTTGCTGAAATGAACGATACAAGCTTTGTGAATACCAATTTTAAGGGTAATCTCATTAACTATGCTAAGGGTATGAGTGCTTGTAAACATATATCTGCAAGCGCTATTGCCAAGCTTTACGATGTTTCTGCGGACAAGGTACATATGGAAGACCCTACAACCTCTGATAGGTACAAAAAAGATATGGAACCTATGTGCTTATTTTATATTAAAGACGGTGAAAATGATTTTCAGTGGTTAAAGGGCTCGCTGAATGTTCAACGCGAAGTTGGTAAAGAAGAAATGGCTTATGATGTGGCAAAAGCCGTAGGTCATGGTGAAGAATGGGAAGAGGCTTGGGCGCTAAATAAATCGATCTCTAAATCGTCAGAGTGGGTTAGTGGTATGGGGCTTGCATCAGTTTGGAATGATAAGAAGAGCGAACTTAAAATAAAATTTAAAGGTTACACGCTATATGTCTATCCGTTAAAAAATGGATTTAATAAAGCGGAAATTGCTAAAAATAGAGACTATAAAAAAGTGGCCATAGCTATTGCAAAAGCCGCTGGATACATCAATTAAATTTATATATGAAAACGTTTATAAAGAGTACAGTACTGCTAATGAGTTTAGTACTGATAACATCGTGTTTAGGAGAAAAGTCAACTGCTAAAACAGACGATTCAAAAGTAGAAAAAGAAGCTGTTACGGAGCCTAATAAAACCACTAATATTGCTATTAAAGATATAAAAAACAAGCTTTGTATTGACTTTCCAAAAGCACTGGTTTTAGGTTATAATTCAGATGCTAGCCATATTGAAATTGAGCCTATTGATAATGGTTCTGGTGGTATTTTGCATTGTGACGTTAAATTGTTTTATGGTAAAAAAGACTATGAGTATTGGAAAGGCCAAGTGTCTGCAGTTATTAATCAAATGAATGATCCCTTTTGGCAGTACAATCCTGAGCGCAATAGTGCATTGTATCATAAGGTGGATGGTTTTGGTGATAAGGCTGTTTATATAGCAAATGCGCACACTTTGCAAATTTTAAAAGATGGCGTTTTATACTTTATAACTCCTCCCAATAGAGGACGTCATACTAATTCAGGAAAAGAAACTAAGGCTATTGCTTTAGAGATTGCGA
Organism: Winogradskyella vidalii; assembly: GCF_013403955.1. Taxonomy (GTDB): domain Bacteria; phylum Bacteroidota; class Bacteroidia; order Flavobacteriales; family Flavobacteriaceae; genus Winogradskyella; species Winogradskyella vidalii. The sequence continues at coordinate 189,050 of NZ_JABFDG010000001.1, forward strand.
AGCATTACGGCCTTTAGAATATATACCTGTTTAAGCCCTTGCTACATATTATCAGCACAAGTTATAGCATAAAAACAATTTTTTTATTATTATTACTTATTCTTAATGGTTTAATTATTAGGGCTTAAACTTTAAAATACTAGGTAATTGTTTGTTCTCAAAATTAGTTGTAAGTCAATTGTAGCATGTTTAATGTTGTTGTGTTCTGGCGTGTATGCTCAAGAGGTTTCTAAATCTCAAGAACTCGATAGTATATACGCACAGCAAGCCCTACTTTATAAAGCCAAAGATTATGCTGAGATTATTGCTTTAAGTGAACAGGCAAAAGCCATCGAACTAAAAAACGCCCAAGACAGTATAACTTTTGCAAGAATTACGGCTTACATTGGTTATGCTAATAATAAATTCGCGAATTACTTTAAATCTATTGAAGGTTTTGAGGCTGCTTTAAATTACATTCCTAGTGAAAAGAGTTCAGCCGTTATCAATACAAATTATAATATTCTTTATGATTTGCTCACCAGATATTATAGTTTACGTCGCTATAAAAAAGCGTTGTCAATAGCAAACAGAGCAGAACGACTCCTTAATGATTACGATTATATAAGAGCTAGCAGACATACGTGGCTCTACCAAAGAAAATTTAGGATTTATTCCGCTTTAGGCTTTTATGATAAAGCTGCGTTAGAGGTTGAAAAAATTAAACAAAAATTAGAGCCTATAACCAATGAAACTGACGAAGCCATGCGTTATGGTTGGATGCGCTACTATAGGTCGAGTTTGCTATTAAGTTATAATGAAGCTCTAAATCTGAAGGAAAAAACAAGTGCTTATGAAAATGAAATTATTCCGTTAAGAAAAAATATAGAACTCAATTTATCTAAGCTAGATTCTGTTTTTGAGACTACAGCATCATTACAAAAGCCAACAATGCGAAGTCAGTTTTCTAACCTATCATTTTATATAGGTGCTTTATATTACGTGGCTGATTTTTATAAGGAATTTGAAGCGTATGACCGTTCTATTAATCTTATAAATAAAGCGATTCGACTTTCAGAGATAGCTAAGGAACCCGATAGAAATGTCACTGAATATCTAAGATTTAAAGCTAATGTTTTAAATGAAATTGGCCATACCCAAGACGCCCTTGTGCTAATTGATAGTATTAAAAACACCTATAAAAGCAACAGCTTCCATCTGAATGACCTTTATGAATTTAAAGGTGATACCTATGCTAAAGCAAATCAGTTAGACTCCGCTTTGCACTATTACTCTGAAACTTTAAAACTGATTCATGGTACTGATGAAGCGCTTCAAGATGATTTTCAAAATTTTTCATCGCGCCATCAATTCCCGAATGATTGTGAGCAAATAGACCGTATGAGTTATATGTTGTTTAAGTATTTTAATCAAGATTCGGTTGCCATGCACAAAGCACGAATTTTAAACGACATTGCTTATAATGAATTTGTTGAAAATCATAAAGATTTAAATTTAAGCATCGGAAATAAGTTACTGTATAATAGGATAATACAGTGTCGATTAGAGCTCAATAAAAATAATTTTAAAGATAAAAATACCTTTATTTCTAATCTTGAAAATATAAGTAACCGTTTAGCGTGGCAAGAATTTAGTCAAAGTAGAGTTGTGGTAAAATTACCGATTATTGATTCTTTAGAACATATAGAATTTCAAATTAGAAAACAAATTGTTCAGGCAAAGCAAGCGCGCAATCAAAAACAAGAAGATTCTTTAAAAGGCGTACTTCAGACTTATAAAGACCATGTTAGTACAGCATATCCAACAATTTCAGATTTTACGCAGAATACCTTTGATGTAACCTCTTTTCAAAAACTATTGGGTGACGATGACATCGTTTTAAAATATTTGTTTTTTTACGATCAGTTTGTCATTTTTCAAATTACGAAAGATGGCATTGAATGGGAATTAAAACCTTGGACAAAGGCTACAAAAGGCTTACTGAATTCCCATTTAGAGTATTTAAAAAACCCGAATAGTAAGTTTGAGTTAAACCCAGAACTTACCAAGCTATTGCTTCCGGAAAAAGCCTTAACCTATAATTCTCTAACTATTGTGCCAGATACGCCTATATATAGTTTGCCGTTTGAGACACTAAGTTATAAATCTAATTATTTAGTAAAGGAAAAAGCTATTCATTATTCGTCGCACTTAAGGTTTGCTTTTTTTGAAAGTGATGTTGACAACAATACTAAAACCAAGGCAACGATTTTTGCACCAGAATATCCTAAAGGCAATACATCTTTAGTAACTAGAAATAGTTCTGTTTTTTTAGAAGGCGCACAAAAGGAAGCTAAGGTTCTTGAAGCCCTTTTTACTTCAGAAGCTTTTATTGGTAAAACAGCCACAAAATCGAATTTTATAAATCATAAGTCTAAAGGCAACATTCTACATCTCGCCATGCATGCGTCTTTAGATGACGATGAGCCTGTATTTAGTTATTTTAATTTTTCAAATGATGAAAAACTTTTTTTAGAAGAACTTTATGGCTTAAACATTCCAGTTGATTTAGCTGTGTTGAGTGCTTGTAATACGGCGGTAGGAAAAGAAGATGGGTCTTTAAGTATGGTATCTCTACAACGTGCCTTCAATTTTTCAGGTACTAAAGCAGCAGTGGCCAGTTTATGGGAAGTGCCCGATGCTACCACAAGCCAAATCATGATATCATTTTATAACTATTTAAAAGACGGGAAAACAAAATCGGTCGCTTTGCAAATGGCCAAAAATGAGTATTTAAATACAGCAGAAACCCCAAAAATGAAACATCCTTATTATTGGGCTGGTTTTATCTTGTATGGTTCTGATACGCCTATAACCCATGTAAATTATAATTGGGTTTGGATCGCTGTAGGGGTTGTTTGTATGGTGCTATTACTGTATGTGTTGTTTAATAAGTTCTGGCAACGAGATACCACGGAAACCGCTTAATAGAGTTACACCGTCTTAGCTATGGCTTTGCTAGAAAAACTTATATTAAAGCAGTTGGAAAAGGGTTGACATAGTACGTTGGTTAAAGACAAAATTTAATCAATTATTTATTTTGAGCATTGATTTACTTCGAATAATCTCGAGGCGAACTTGAATTACACTCGACTTAGATACGGAGTACAAACGGAGGAGATACGGGTGAACCCTTGGTTTGATTTGTGTTAAATTCAGTAGTTTAGTGACACTAACCCTTTAGTAATCTGAACGCTCTTTTTTACTGAAAGTTCCTTAATATGGATTGTCCGTTTGAGGATTACTGAGCTGAAAAGTCTGCTGTCGTATAAAGTTCTTAGTATAGCTTTTTAGGGGTGTAAAAGACGCGTCATAAAGTCTGTAAAATGAAAAACAACATCATTCCATACAACCCAGAATTAAAAGCACTAGCTAGACAACTCCGGAAGCATAGCACTTTGCCTGAAGTCTTGCTATGGCAACATATAAAACAGCGTGCTTATGGTGTTCAGTTTCATAGGCAAGTACCGATGCTAAATTACATTGTAGATTTTTATTGCCATGAAATAGGTTTAGCAATTGAAATTGATGGTGATAGTCATGAGCATCGTTTTTTATATGATACCAAACGAGAAAGTGAATTAGAGGCTTATGATGTTACTTTTTTAAGGTTTTCTAATGAGGCCATTAAAAAGAATATGTTTAGTGTGTTGTTGGTTATTGAGGAGAAGGTTAGGGAATTGGTTGGTTAAGTTTGGAAAACACCCCTAAGGTCCCCTCAAGGGGACAATCCTCACCAAGAAGCATAGGTGTAAAAATTAAATTTATTTTACCATTACCCAATCGATAAACCCTATGAATATTCTATTTTCCTTTATCAAATGTCCCCTTGAGGGGACTTTAGGGGTGTGAAAGAGAATTAGTATTAAAACACTTTTGAATTAATTAACTCGGTTAAAGTTGTTGTAAAAGGTTTTGCAGAAGCATTACCTGAATTGTAGTTTTTTAGTTTTTTGAAATCCCAATTATTATTTCCAAATTCAGATAAATCTACTTTTTCTAATTCAATAACTAAATAATAATCTTGTGAAGGGTTGCTGTATCCTTTTTTTATTAAATTTTCTTTTGAATATACTTTTGGGCCTTTGCTTATAATCTTCCATAAATCACCAGATGATTTTTCTCCATGCGTATGTAATAATAAATACTTAGCAGAAACAGTTTCCTTGTCTAAAATCAGAGAACCATAACCTGAGCCCATTCTAAAATTATATAATCCTTTTTTAGAAATCCAATCATATTGCGATTGGTTGTTATAAAACCCAACTAAAACATACGTTTCATCTGGAATAATTTTTTTGCCATCAACATATTCTGGAATTGGTTCTGAAATCTCGTTAGGATTATCATTTTTGTAGATGTGAAAACTCTTGTTAGCTATATTTTCACGTTGTGACGCAGTGTTTAAGAAGTGTTTTAAAACGTCTTTGATGAAATTTTCTAAATGAATAGTTTCATTTGTATTCTCTGTAGGTTTTATTGGAAAAGCTCCTAAACCAGGAAGAACTTCGTGAAACCCTCGAATAGGTTTATTTGTTTCTCCAGGATATAAAACATAAGCACCACTTGTACGCCTAATCGCATCTTTATAAGCGTGCATTTTTAATAAATCTGCATTTTTATAAATTCCTTTTAAGTTTTGTTTTTTCTCCTCGTTTAAAGAGTTTTCTGTTTGTTCTTCTCCTAATATTTGATTGATATTGGCAACCTTATATTTCGCATCAAAATGAACATGAACAATTTGTTCGGTAGTTTCTGCTTTTGTTTCAGTCAGTTTTGTAGGCCAAATAGATAAGGTGTAATCTGGTCTTAACGTAGTTGTCCAACTTCCAGTTTTTGAAATATCTTGAGTACCTCCATTGAAACTTCTATTATAATTAAACCTTATATTTAAATGTCTATTTGCTTTGGTGTATACACCTTTCAACGCCGTTACTTTTCCTTGTTTAAGTTGTAGGCTTAATTTGTCCTTAGATGGAACAATTAATTGTTCTAGTTCTTTTGTTTCAATTTCAAAAATGTGTTTTAAAACATCTAATAATTTAAAAAACAGCCAATATTCGTATAAGGTAGCAATGTCCTTTTTTCCTCCACTATACACTTCATCACCGCCATTCCATATTAATTTTGCAGCTAAATCAAATTTTAACCACACCTTTAAGACCTCGCGATAGCCTTCCTTTTTTTGAAGCGTTGGACTGTTTAGCTTTAAAGTGGTTGGTCTTGAAACTTGCTTAAATAAGTCATATTGTAAATGTGTTTCTAATTTTTCCGAAACAATATCAGCTTCTTCTTTAAGTCTGGTTCCTGCATTTGGATGGTTAGCGATATCCATACAGAATTTTAAAAACGTTTCTAAAGCATGTTTTATAAAACGGTTCTCAGAAGTATCAACACTTTCAAACTTTCTATAAGATTCTATTTTAGTGGCAACCGACTTAATACCTTTTTTGTATAAAGGATGTGTGTCTTTAAGTTTTAATCGATTATCAGAATTTATCAGCGACCTTAATTCTGAATTTTTGAAACGTTTAATTTTTCTTGCATCAGTTAGTTCTGCTTCCTCTGTCCAGTTTGTAGTCGGACTTGTAACAATACGTTGAATAGCATCTTCAAAATCCTCAGAGTTTATTATGGAGCTCACAAAAGCAAAACGTTGGTATAAGGTTTTATTGTCTGTATTGAAGTCGGTTTCAAAAGAATGAGTTACAGGTGAGTTGGCTTGAATGATTAAATCAGTACATTTTGATGTAATATCATTAAGCATGTATTGATAATCTTTTCTGTAGTTTGTTTTTTTAGATTGTACTTCTAATTGTAAATCCCATTTCTTTCCAGGATTTTCAGTGCTCAAAATCTGTAGCGTTAATGTGCCAACAAAAATGTTTGGCGCTATGACTCCAATATATTCTTTTCTTTTTCTGTTTTTTACAATATTGCTTTGGTCACTACAAAATAGGCGATAGTCTTCTGCAATATTTTCTTTTTTGTGTGAGAATTCAAAATCATAAAAGCAACCTTCTTTTAGTTGATAGGTTGGTTCATGCTCATAAAAATTTGTGGTATCCACTTCTATATCGCCTTTTTTTTGAGCATCGATACATAAGTATAAACCATCTTCTATATAAGATAAATCTATTTCTATGGATTGTTCTTTTTCCATTTACTAAGCTTCTGCATAACTTGCAAAACCATTATCTATGGCACCTTTATACATTCTTGTGATTTTTTCTAAGGATAAAGGATATAAAACGTTTTCATTCTCTCTAAAAACTAAGGTTTCTTTATTGTTTAAAAAGTCTTTTGAAACATCTGTTTTTTCTTCAACGCACAACGATGCTAATACCTCCAGAATAGGACATAATTTACGTCTAGAACCATGCAGTTTTGGTAATAGTTTTTGCATAATCGTAATGTCTATTTTTGTGTCTTCGTGTATAGTATTATCTAAAGTGGTTAACTGATTGAATAATCTGTGTATTTCTGTTGCAGAACGATAACCGAATTCTGCTCCTGTCTTCTTAAGTTCTTCAAAAAACAATACTAAGTTTTTGTTTAACTCAGTTGTATCCGATTTTGGAAAATCTTTATTAGAGGCAATGCTTATAAAATCTTCTCCCATTGCGGCACCTTTGTTACTAAGGTTGCTAAAATCTATGTCGTTAGGTGCTTTTAAAAATTCTGCTATATCATCTCTGTTAACTCTAAACTCAATAACGTTGGCTCTGTCTAATACTTTAGGGCTGAACATATAAGTTGTTTCATCTATATTAACGGTCCCAATTATAAACAAGTTGCTTGGCCAATCTAATTGAGAAGGCACATTACTTTTGTTGTTTTCTGAACTGTGTAGTTTAAGTATGTCTTTAGATTCCATAACACTTAAAAAGTCTGCAAAGTAACGTTCTACATGACTTAGGTTCATTTCGTCTAATATAAGAAAATAGGGCTTGTTTTTGTTTTCTTCTTTGTTGGCTTCTATAAGTAATTTTAAAGCGCCATTTTCAGGTAATATGTATTCATTATCATTCAGCGCATTAACATAACCTAATAAAGGTTCTCTGTTGGTCCAATCTGCTCCAACAGGTACAATGCAGTATTGCGTTTTATCTTCTGCAATCCATTGCGCAAAAGCCTGTGCTAATTTTGTTTTTCCTGAACCTGATAAGCCACTTAATAGTACGAAGGGTTTTGTGGCTAGGGATGCAATATATCTTGTTGTTAATTGTGGGTTGTAGTTTAGACCTGATTCTTTGCAATTGGTTGAGAAACTATTTAAATTAAATAAAATTTCAGGTGTTTTATTTGGGCTAATTTTGATTGATTTTAAGTTTTTATTAAACTTATTTCTAATAAATGTAAGTAGATTTTTTTCACCCAAAAAAGATTTATAGAGCCCATTGCCGTTGTCGGGGAAACCAACGATTTTGTCTAATTCATCGTGTCTTTGAATTAAGTTCTCGTTGGTTTTATTTAAATGTGTTTTTGATGCACTCCAAATATTAAAATCATTGTATTCTCCTGATTTAATTTTATGTATATCTCTAATAAAGGTGATAGTATCTTCATAATTGTCGGAGTTGATTTCTCTTAATTTATTTTCAAAGAATATTCGGTCAATTACTTTAAGGTTTTCTTTGAAATTATGACCTGTAATTAAAGATTTGATTGAATTAGCAGCTTCAATATCACCAGACTTTAATTTAGAAATGAATTCATTTAATATACTATAATCACTCATGACATTTGATTTATTTATTATTTCAAATTTTAATCTTTTAAAAGCTTTAAAACAGGGTGTGTTTTCACCTCCAGAAAAATAATTTCCAATAGGCTTTCCTATGGCGTAATAATTTGCAATAGCCATGATTGGTTTTGGAGGGTATAGTTTATTATCAATCTTTACATCATAATATTTTGAAGTGCTAAATTCTTCAGGAATACCATTTTCGTTCAGATAATCTACTGCGGCCTTTATGTTTTCTGAGGTTACCTTTTCGAATAACATAACTTTAAATCATTTATTTTAATGCGCCTCCAACCAATTCAGCCCCGTATCCACTTCAACATCAAGCGGCACATCCAATTTAAAGGCGCCTTCCATTTCTGTTTTAATTAAGGTGGTGAGTTCTTCTAATTCTGGTTTGTAGATATCAAATACCAATTCATCATGCACTTGTAAGAGCATCTTTGATTTATAATTGCCAGCTTCTAGCTTGTTGTAAATATTAATCATGGCGATTTTAATGATATCGGCAGCGCTTCCTTGTATGGGTGCGTTAACGGCGTTGCGTTCTGCGGCCCCTCGCACCACAGCGTTACGTGAGTTGATGTCTTTTAAATACCGACGACGCCCCAAAACCGTAGAGACATAACCATGATCTCTTGCGAAATCGACTTGCTTACTCATGTAGGCTTTTAATTTTGGATAGGTTTCGTAATAGGTGTCAATAAGTTCTTTGGCTTCACCACGCGATAAATCGGTTTGGTTGCTTAACCCAAAGGCAGACACCCCATAGATGATTCCGAAGTTCACGGTTTTAGCATTGCTACGTTGTGCTCTGGTCACTTCTTCTAGTGGAACACCAAATACTTTGGATGCGGTTGAAGCATGAATATCTTCGCCATTTTTAAAGGCTTCAATCATGGTTTCTTCTTCACTTAAGGCGGCAATGATGCGTAATTCTATTTGCGAATAATCGGCAGCGAGTAAAGTGTAGTCTTCGTTTCTTGGTACAAAGGCTTTTCGTACTTGACGACCACGTTCGGTACGGATGGGGATATTCTGTAAATTAGGATTGTTACTACTTAAACGTCCGGTTGCTGCAACGGTTTGCATGTAATCGGTATGCACTCTGTCTGTAGACGGTTCTACTTGCAACGGTAAGGCATCTACATAAGTGCTCTTTAATTTTGAAAGCCCTCTAAAGTCTAAAATCTTCTGAATAATCTCATGGTCTTTTGCTAAATACGATAAGATATCTTCACCTGTTTTATACTGTCCGGTTTTGGTTTTTTTAGGTTTATCGACCAACTTCATATTTTCAAAAAGAACGATGCCTAATTGCTTTGGTGAGGCAATGTTGAATTCTTCTCCGGCAGCGGCATAGATTTCTTGTTCAAGATTTTTAATGTCATTATTTAAGGCTTCTGAAAGTGAGTTTAAGAAGTCTTTATCGAGGTTAATTCCTTCCAGTTCCATAGCAGCTAAAACACGTAGTAGTGGAATTTCAATTTCATCGAATAATTTTTGGGTATTGGCTTCACCTAGTTCTGTTGTAAAATGCTCTTTAAGTTGTAAGGTAATATCGGCATCTTCTACGGCGTATTCGGTTAGTTTTTCTAAGGGCACATCGCGCATAGACAACTGGTTCTTTCCTTTTTTACCAATGAGTTCTGTGATAGAAATTGGGGTGTAGTTGAGGTAGGTTTCAGCAAGCACATCCATATTGTGGCGCATATCGGCATTAATGAGGTAATGCGCTAACATAGTATCAAAGAGTTTGCCTTTAACCTGAATGTTATATTTGGCTAGTACTTTGATGTCATATTTTAAATTCTGACCGATTTTCTCGATGTTTTCATTTTCAAAGAAAGGTCTAAAGGTTTCTATGAGTTCTTGTGCTTCAGTTTTATCTTCTGGGAAAGGGACGTAAAAGCCTTTGCCAGTTTCCCAAGAAAATGAAATACCTACTAGTTCTGCGGTTAGGGCATCTAAACCTGTGGTTTCGGTATCAAAACATACAGATGTTTGGTTCATTAAATTCTTTACAAAAAGTGTTGTGGCCATACCAGGCGCTACACTTTGGTAAAAATGCGATGTGTTTTCTGATGTTTTACGTGTGAATTCTGTTGTCGTTTCGGTAGCAGAAGATTCGCCGCCTCCAAATAAAGAGAATTGACCGGCACCTGCTGATTTTTCTTCCGTAGGAGTGGTTTTCGGTGCTTCCTTTTTATCTGAAGTTGGAGTAGAAGTTCCGGCAGACTGCATGGCTTCAACAGCAAAGGTTTTATTAAAATTATCGATGAGACGTCTAAATTCTAATTCTTGAAAAATTTCGGTCACTTTAGGAATATCGGGCTCTGACATTTCAAAATCGGTAGCATCAAATTCTACCGGCACATCGAGCATAATGGTGGCCAGTTTTTTAGATAACAAGCCGAGTTCTTGGTTGGCTTCAATCTTTTCTTTCATTTTACCTTTTAACTCGTGTGAATTCGCAAAAAGGTTTTCCATACTCCCATAAGCCGCTATAAATTTTTTAGCGGTTTTATCTCCTACACCTGGTAATCCTGGAATATTATCAGAAGCATCGCCCATCATCCCTAAATAATCAATGACTTGAAGTGGATCCGTGATTTCGAATTTCTTTTGGACTTCTGGGATGCCCCAAGTTTCATAACCACCTCCAAAAACAGGGCGGTACATAAATATGTTTTCTGAAACGAGTTGTGCAAAATCCTTATCTGGAGTGACCATAAAAGTTTGGTAACCTTCCTTTTCTGCTTTTTTAGCAAGCGTTCCAATAACATCATCAGCTTCATAGCCTTCTTTCACCATGATGGGAATATGCATGGCTTTTAAAATCTCATAGATGTATGGTACTGCAGTTTTGATGCCTTCGGGTGTTTCGTCTCTATTGGCTTTGTAGGCTTCAAACATTTCGACACGATCGGCGCTTCCACCTTTATCAAAACACACGGCTAAATAGTTTGGACGTTCGCGTTTAATGACATCTAAAAGGGAGTTCATAAACCCCATAATAGCTGAGGTGTCTTCGCCTTTAGAATTGATTCTTGGGTTTTTTATAAAAGCGTAATAGCCACGAAAAATTAGGGCGTAGGCATCTACGAGGAATAAGCGTTTTTGGTCTGACATTGTAAATGTTTTGAAAGGAGTTCAAAACTACGAAAAAGTTAGCAGACCTATGAGGGTTTTAAGCGCTTCAGCTGTAAAAAAATAAAGCTAGTTTTTATGAGTTAAGTGGTGATATAACTATTAAAAAGGTGCGCTAATTTAAAATTAATAGTATCAGTTGAAACGTTTGGTATAGTGTTAAAAAAAAAGCCGAAACGTGAGTTTCGGCTTTTTTTACAATATATGGTTAATAGCACATTAACAAAGCTTAACAGTCTTTACTTTAATTTGAAGACTTTTTCTGTAAGCTTTAATACTGATAATTTCGTTACTTTTTTTACGATTCATTTTTAAAACCTTAGCTTTTACTTCAGCAGAAATGCTAGCGCTACTCGTTTCAGTTTTTTCAGCTTTAGAAGTTTCAACAACTTCAGTTTCATTGTTAACTATGGTGTCTTGTTGAGCGAAACCTGTAAAAGACATTGTTAAGAATAATAAGATAAATAAACCGTTTTTCATAATCGTAAGAAGCTATATTTGTTTTAACTTCGAGTCAAAGAAACACAACATCCTGAGTGTAACTTGAATTTTTAGATGAAAACAATCGATAAACGGTTAAGTGGGAAATGCTCGCTAAAAACATCGGTGAACTACACAATTTGCGCTTGCAGCCCTTTAAAAACGTTGTGTTTTATGTTGAGTGTATAGATTTTCGGGATGAAATACACTTTAAAATAAATGAGATCGACGAAATGCATAAATTCAGTTTCTAAGACGTATTAAAAAGTATTTATATGGAAGATTTTAATGACAATCCTTATTTTGAATTATTTATAAAACAACGCCAAAATCAGTTTGCTGTAGGTAATACAACTTACAAACAAAGGGTTAGAACGTTAAATAAACTTCAGCATGCGATTGAAACAACTTTTAGAGAGCAAATTCAGCAGGCACTGCAAAACGATTTGGGTAAACCAGTAGTAGAAACGGAGCTTACTGAAATCTATGCCATTGTAGGTGATATAAAACATACGAAGACGCATTTAAAACGTTGGATGAAAAATCAACGTGTAGAAACGCCTATGTCTATGCTAGGTTCTAGTTCTTATATTAAATATGAACCTAAGGGGGTTTGTTTAATTATCTCGCCTTGGAACTTTCCGTTTAATCTCACCTTTGGCCCTTTAGTATCTGCTATTGCTGCTGGAAACACAGCTATTATTAAACCTTCTGAAATGACACCTCATTCTTCAGCGTTAATGGCAAAGATTATTGCAGAGGTGTTTTCTGAAGATGAAGTAGCGCTAGTGCAAGGTGAAGTTGAGGTCTCTACCCAATTATTAAAGTTACCTTTTAATCATATCTTTTTTACGGGGTCTCCGCAGGTGGGTAAAATAGTCATGGAAGCTGCATCTAAACAATTAGCATCTGTAACATTAGAGTTAGGAGGGAAATCGCCAACTATTGTCGATAAAACAGCTAATATAGATAAGGCTGCTAAAAAGATTATGTGGGCAAAATTCTTGAACTGCGGACAAATATGTGTCTCCCCAGATTATGTTTTAATAGACGAAAGCGTAAAAGCTGAATTTATAAGCGCCTGTAAAAAATGGCTTCATTCTTATTACGACAATAATCCTAAAGCATCAGATTCTTATGGGAAAATTGTAACCGATAAACACTTTGAGCGTTTAAGTTCATATCTTGAAAATGCAAAAGCATTAGATGCAAAGTTTGACGTAGGCGGTGAAACGGATCGTACGTCAAGGTATATTGCACCCACCTTAATTTCAGATTTAAAGCCTGAAGCAACTTTGCTAGAGGAAGAAATTTTTGGCCCTATTTTGCCTATAGTTACTTATGAAAGTTTAGATGTGGCAATGGCTTATATCAACTCAAAGGAGAGACCATTAGCACTTTATATCTATAGTAGAAGTAAAGCTAATATTAAGCGAATAATGAATAACACTAGAGCAGGAGGGACTTGTATTAATAACAGTGTGTTGCATTACGCTAATCATAACTTGCCTTTTGGTGGCGTTAACAATAGTGGTATTGGTAAGAGTCATGGCTTTTATGGTTTTAAAGCGTTTAGTAATGAGCGTTCGGTTTTAAAACAACATACGTTTGGTGTAACAGAATTACTATTTCCACCGTATACTAATATGAAAGAGAAGTTGGCACGGTTGACAATTAAGTGGTTTTGATTACAAGTGATTTAGAATTTACTTTTGACCGTGAAGCGCTCTTAGATACGAATATGGTTTTTTAAAAGCTCTATATAAAACAACCATGGTGTTGCTTTGCTATAAACTCCTGATTTAATGTTTATTTATAATTAAATTAATTCTATAAAGTATAAAAATAATCTGATTAAATTTATGTAGTAACACCATCTTAAAACATCGGCATACTAACTTATAGGTGAATGGCATCGTTTTCTGTTTACCTTGTTATAATACTACAACAATCTAAAGTTTTGTTGACTCTATCTTCTGGTGCGTAGCTGTAATCTGATAAATGTTTGTGGCTTTTTATTTTTTTTAGATAAAAATCTTTAACAGTTTGATAAGATGAGTCTGCTCTGCAGATGTTTAACTTTGTAGGCTTAAAACTATTGAATGATTCGCTGGATACTTTTTGCCATTCTATTTATATTATTGACCCTTTATGGTTTTCAAGCTGTGAAAACCGTAACCAAACAAACTTGGGTGTATTATTTGTTTTTTGGTATCGCTATTATTGTTGCTGGTAACTTTATTTTTCAATTTGCATTATCTAGTGAAGGGCGTGTGTTAACACCACGAAAGAGTTATGCGTTTGGCTTCTTACTGACCTTTATGGCATTCAACTTAGTGCTAATCCCTTTTTTAATAGGTGAAGATATTATAAGAGGTGCCATAGGTCTTTATGAAAAAAGATTGTCACCAAAGGAAGTTTTTCATTTGCCATCACGACGAAAATTTATAAGTCAAATTGCCTTAGGGTTAGCAGCTATTCCGTTTTCATCACTTTTATATGGAATGTATAAAGGAAAATACGATTTTAGAGTGCTCAATTATACCTTGCATTTTGAGGATTTACCCGATGCTTTTGACGGTTATAGGATAACACAGATTAGTGATATACATTCGGGTAGTTTTGATGATAAGAATAAGATAGCATATGCCATTGACTTAATTAATGAACAGGCCTCTGATGTGTTATTGTTTACAGGAGATATGGTAAATAATAAAGCATCAGAAATGTTGCCGTGGATGGATACCTTTTCGAAATTGAAAGCTAAAGATGGTAAATTTTCTGTTTTAGGAAATCATGATTATGGTGATTATGTAGATTGGAATACCCATGCTGAAAAATCACAGAATCTTGAAGATTTAAAAACCATTCAAAAAGACATTGGTTTTGATTTGTTGTTAAATGAAAGTCGTTATCTCGAAAAAGACGGTCAGCGATTGGCATTGGTTGGTGTTGAAAATTGGGGGAAAGGTGGTTTTAAAAAAGCAGGTGATTTAGAAAAAGCAGCCTCGAAAATTCAGCCTGATGATTTTAAAATCTTGATGTCCCACGATCCAAGCCATTGGGAAGCGAAAGTGTTAAACGACCCGTATCATTATCACCTCACTTTAAGTGGTCATACCCACGGCATGCAATTTGGCATTGAAATTCCGGGATGGGTTAAATGGAGTCCTGCTAAATGGCGCTACAAACAATGGGCAGGCATCTATACAGAATCTGGTCAACACATTAATGTCAATAGAGGTTTTGGCTTTTTAGGTTTTCCTGGTCGTGTGGGTATTTGGCCAGAAATCACGGTTATTGAACTTAAAAAAGGTTCAAAAGAGGTCTAATACTACATTTAACATGTGGTGATATCTAAGGCTTGACGCTCTTTTTTAGTCGAAAGGCTTGTTGTTAATCAAATATTGATTTTTAATATATTTAAACATATTTCATTTTCTAGAGGGGGCATCTGTATTGAAATTGGTGTAATTGTAAAGAATTGCTTATTTTTATGAAATAAGTACTTACTTAAAATGGCTTAATATTCAATTTTGAGTTAGGTTTTAAAGTACTTATGTATTTGACTAAAACACTAGCGTATGTCAAAATTTGGGGAATTAATAGATGTTGAAATTCCAGTTCTTTTGGACTTCTACACAGAGGCTAATGGTCAATCCTTAGCAATGCATCCTATACTTAAGGATGTTGCGGCTGCTTTAGGCGATAAGGCTAAAGTGATTAAGATTGATGTGGCTAAAAATAAAGAGCTCGCAGAAGCCCTGCGCGTTAAGAGTTTGCCGACTTTAATTATCTATAAAAAAGGTGAAATGAAATGGCGCCATAGCGGTGAACAAGATGCTAATGCATTGATTAATATTATGCAAGAGTACGTTTAATAAAAATCTAAGAGGTTAAAATCTCATTATTAGGAAAATAGACTTATTTGTATTTCGGTGTTTTATTGAATTAAGCCTATAGAATCCTTATTTCGTTAAGATTCAAGTGCTTTTTAGATGCAATTTAAACTCTTAAAACAGAATCCACGTGCACTGAAATATTCTAAAACTTTTGGTAGTACATATTCTAAATTTCTTGATGCTTTTACACTATCATGAAATACAATAATACTGCCTTCTTTGGCCGTAGAAGTTACATTTTTAAGGCATGTTTTTTCGCTCACTCCAGTATCCCAATCATAGGATAGTATATCCCATAAGATAATTTTGTACCCTAACGTTCTAAGCTGTTTACTTTGGCTAGATTTAAATTTACCGTAAGGCGGTCTAAAAAGGTTTACGTTAGATTTGCAATTAGTGATTTCAGGAGCTTTGATATATGAATCTATGGCATTTTGGTTTTTTTCAACATCCAGAAGGTAATCCTCTGTTCTGTGTTTCCAGCCTTTTAAATGATTGTACGTGTGATTGCCTATAGTATGTCCTTCATTTATGGTATGTTGAAAAATTTCAGGGTGCTTTTTAATGTTATTTCCAATACAAAAAAACGTTGCTTTTGCGTTGTACTTTTTTAAAACTGATAACACCCACTCTGTAATTTCAGGTGTTGGGCCATCGTCAAAGGTTAAATAAAGTGCTTTTTTTGAAGTGTCCATATTCCAGGTAAAATTTGGGAACAGTGCTTTTACAAAGTCGGGCGTTTTAACTGGAATAATCTTCATGTTAATTTATGGCTCAGGAATAAATTGATCAATCGTATCTTTAATGGCGTTCTGTATATCGATATCATCAGGAACTTCTGGTAATTCGTCTTCATCACTATAACGATTCATAAGCTCATCAAAAAGACTTAGGTAGCTATTGAATTTTCGTGTTTCATTTAAAGCAAATTCCTCATCATTATAGATAACGAGAATATCAATTAGTGATCGGTAACGTTGAATATCCATATAAATATCTTCGCCTACCACCATTTCTTGGTCATCTAAAGGAAGACTACTGTAATAGGCTAAGTTTTCCTGATATTTTTCTGCAACATCCTTGTAAAGCGCCCGTCCTTTTTCTACGTTTCCTATTTCGTAATAAGCACTAACATAAGGCTCGAGTAAGGAGTAAAAGCCAAACTTATCTACAGGCATTTTTTCCATAGCGATGTCTGCAATTTCTTCAGCTTCGTCTAGTTTGTCTTCATTAATGAGTTCTTCAATTAAACGTGCTAGGTTTCCTCTATAGGTAATACCGTTTCTTCGGGTTTCAATGTCGTAATACATCTCTTCGCCACTGCCGCCCCATTTCCAGTTCTTCACCATATCGTACATCAAATCAGGGTCAACACGGCCCATATCGTAAGGATTAGCTCGGTCTACAGGTGTTTTAATTGGCACGAGTTTATAACACATACCATCGAGCTGTAAGTAATCTTTTAACCATACATAATCTTCGGCTCCAAAAGCACCACCAGTAAAATAGATAGGGCGTTCCCAATTATTGTTAGCCAAGATATCTAACATTAAAAGACGGTTTTTATAGATATAGCTCCCTTCAATTTGCATATAAAGGTTGTCAACTATTTTATCAGCGTCTTTAGGTTTTACGAGTCCTTTTTTAAGCACGACATCTTTGTTAACAGGAATGCTAATATTTCGTGTCGGGAAATAATTAGAGTTAACTAAATGTTTAGGATATAGACTAGGGTCTTCACCTTGTCTTTCTGCTACATACCTAAACTTTGTATTTGGTCGCTCACTAGAGACAAAATCCATAAAATCTTTTATCGGTAAGGTGTCCTTAGTGATTTCTCTTCTAATAATAACATCTCTTGTACCTCCTCGATATTGCTCGTGTGTTAATTGAGACGGAATAGGATCACTATCGTACGCTTTGCGTTTCATTTGGTCAATGTACCAATCGGTTTGAAATAAGCTTGTATTTACGACTCTAACATCGGTACGTACACCTTCAATTTCTTGTAAATACCAAAGAGGAAAGGTATCATTATCTCCAATGGTAAATAAAATGGCATTAGGAGCACAAGACTCTAAATATTTACGAGCCATGGAATTGGTAGTGTATTTACCAGAGCGATCGTGATCGTCCCAGTTATTAGCGGCTAAAATACCAGGTACAATAACAAGGCAAGCTAAGGTAATTGCTGGCGCTAAAAATTTTGTTTTAATACTCGCTTTTAAAAGATCATAGATGGCATAGACACCAAAACCAATCCAAATAGCAAATACATAAAAAGAACCTACAACGGAGTAGTCACGCTCTCTTGGTTCAAATGGTCTTACATTGGTGTAAAATTGAATCGCAATACCTGTAAGTAAAAAGAACACTAATAAGACCCAAAAACGCTTTAAATCATTATACATCAAGAAAAAGAAGCCTATTAAACCGAGTATTAATGGTAAAAAATAATAGGTGTTTCTAGCTTTGTTTTCTAAAACATCGGTAGGTAAATTATCTTGAGATATGCCTACGGTCCAACTGTCTATAAAGTTGATTCCAGAAATCCAATTTCCGTTTTTATGGTTGTAGCGTCCTTGGATATCGTCTTGTCTTCCTGTGAAATTCCACATAAAATAACGCCAGTACATATACCCAAATTGGTATTGAAACATGTACGTAATGTTATCCATAAATGTAGGTTTCTCAATGATTAAGTATTGTTGTCCATAGCGACTTAAAAACTGATTAAAACCTTCATAATCAATTTCACCATTGGCAACACGGGTTCTAAAATCATAAACCAATTGGTCAAATTGTTGTTTTTCTCCCAACGCATATTGTCCTGCTTGTTCTTCCGTTAAGCCCGCATTTAATGCTTCATTGTAAGCCCTTGTTTGTAGATTGGGGTCAACTTTAAAGTCAATTAAACCCGTAAAGATCATATAGTTCTCTGCATGTTCTGAACTCCACATACGAGGTAAAATTGACGCATGTTCATGGTTGTAATTTTGCTTACTTTTCTCCCAATCGTTTATAATAATATACTTCCCCGTTTCCTCATCGCGTTCGTAGTTCTTTTTGTCATCTACAAACGGTTCCTCTTTATCTTGGCCAGAGTATACTTCGGTAAACATTGGGCCATAAAAAAGGTGTGTTTCTGGGTATTGCTCTAAATTGTAATAAGCTAAAAGTTCTCTGGCATCAGAAGGGTTGTTTTCATTAATAACAACATTGGCGTTTGCACGTATAGGAAGCATCATCCAAGAAGAGAATCCGATGAAGATAAACATCAAACAAAGTACAAGTGTATTAGCGTGTTTTAAGTCTTTTTTTCGGGTGTAGTTTAAGCCAAAATAAAATAAAGCAATGACCATTAACCCTGTGATGATGGTCCCTGAGTTGAAGGGTAAACCAACAGAATTTACAAAAAACACCTCTAAGTAACCGAAGAGTTTTAGGGTTGATGGTAGTAATAATTTGAATATAAAAAGTAGAATAGCAGCAGAAGCAATATTTGCAATGATGAAATTCTTAATGGTAATTGTTTTGTAATTTTTAAAATAATAGAGTAATCCAATAGCAGGAATGGTAAGTAATCCCATAAAGTGAACTCCGAAAGATAAGCCGATAACAAAGGCAATTAAAATTAACCAACGGTTACCTCGAGGTTTGTTCATGTCTTGTTCCCAACGTAGTCCTAAGTAAAATAAGATGGCCATTATTAAGGTTGCCATGGCGTAAACTTCGGTTTCTACGGCGTTAAACCAAAACGAATCTGTAAACGTAAATGCTAAACTTCCTACTAAAGCACTTCCTAAAATTGCTAATGCTTTATTTGTGTTTTTATCTTCATTGAATCTCGTAAGTTTAACGAGAAGTAATGTGATGGTCCAAAACATAAAAAGAATGGTAAATGCACTCGCAACACCACTCATCATATTCATTATCATTCCAATTTGCGAAGGTTCTAGAGCAAATAGAGAGAAAAAGGCACCAAACATTTGAAATAAAGGCGCTCCAGGTGGGTGACCTACTTGCAATTTAGAAGAGGTTAGGATGTATTCTCCGGCATCCCAAAAACTAACAGTTGGTTCAATGGTGAGTGCATATACGACGCATGCTACGGCAAAAACAAGCCATCCGAGAATGTTGTTCCACTTTTTAAAGTTAAATTCTGTCATGAAAACCTTTCTTAATAATGAGGGCGAATTTACTAATTATTAGATTAATGCCTACTTTTTTTAAGTTAACCTTAAGTATTTTAAAATATTTTTCATTTTTAGTTTGCCTAAATGAAACTTTGTTTTAAATTTGCATCCTCAAAATGAGATATTGGCCTATGGTGTAACTGGCAACACATTGGTTTTTGGTACCAAAGAGTCTAGGTTCGATCCCTAGTGGGCCAACAAAATCCTAATTCGTTTACGAATTAGGATTTTTCTTTTTTATAGCATATTGTTAAAATTATTTGATTTTTTAGAATCCCCCTTAGCTTCTCAGACGATATAAACATAGATTATTACAATCAATCATCATGTAAAATGAGCTTCTAGCGTCTAGAGCTCATTTTTTTTGCTCTTAACTTTATATTCTGTTGAAAATCATATTTTTGAAAAATTATTTTTTATGTAAACACAAAGTTATCAATAAGTTATGAACAAAAAATGTGTTTTTGGTCGATGATAACGACCGTTTAGTCGAGGATTTTTTTGGCGCTTTCAGAAATACGTTTATATTTGTAATTCTTAATAACCCCTCAGTATATTTATTAAGACCTATTTTAATCCATTTGACTGTTAAGCTATTAGGCATACATCTTGCTTAGAAAAACATCCCTCGTTTTTAATTTCAGTATCATTTTAGGTTTCGCCTAAAAAAGTTAATAATCCATTTATAACCCTTATTGTATCGCTTTGCGCTACACTTATAATTGTTAACTAAATTTTTAACCCTAAAATTATATACTTATGAAAACCCTAAAAATTACTATTGCTTTAATTGCTGTATCATTATTAACTGTTTCAGGTGTGAAATCTGATGCTGTTGCTGCTTCTTCGGATGAGAATCCTACTGTTAAAGAACAAACTAATTATGATTTGTTAGCACATTCAAAAATTAGACTGAAAATTAAAACTCAAGCATAAAACAAATTGTTTTTTATAAAAACAAATAGCCTACTTATTTTAAGTGGGCTTTTGTGTGTTTATAGGTCTTAATCAATTAAAAAGTCTTTTTCCTAATTTAGACTATATTTGATTTTCAAAATCATTATTGGATCTAAATGCGTTACTACTTAAATTTACTATTCCTAATCTTTTTTGGTGTCACATTTTCTCAGCATCAAAATCTAACGCCATTAGATAGTATTATTAAATTACGAGAACTCTCTCAAAATGAAGAATTAGCTAAAGATGTAAGGATAAAATATGCAAAAAGAGCCGTTAGCTTATCTAACGAATTTAATAAAGATACAACTCGATTGGCAAGTGGGAGAAATTTAGGCTTGTTGTATGATAAATTGGAAAAAATAGATTTGTGGCAACAACAAAATTCGAAAAACTTATTGCTAGCAACTAAAGTTTCTGATACCTTAGCTTTAGCTGTCGCCAATTTTAATATAGGTCTCGCGAAGCATTTTTATGAAACGCAATATGATAGCGCCTATTATTATTATAAAGATGCCCTTAAGTATTACATTCATCTCGGTGATTCTGAAATTGTAGGCTCGTTATATCTTTATATTGCTGAAATTCAAAATACAGAAAAAGTATATATCAGTAGTGAAGAAAACGCCATAAATGCTTTAAAAATATTCAATAGCTTACCAGAAACTGAAGCGAGTAAAGATGACATGTGGATTGTTTATAACCTTTTAGGTGTTGTTTCACTTAATTTAGGACATTATAATAAATCTTTGGAATATCATAAAAAAGCATTAGATGTGGCTAGTGATATGGAAGACGGGATGTATAATAAAACCGTATCCTATAACAATCAGGCATACCTATATAATAAACTAGAGAATTATGAAGAGGCCATTCGACTTTATAATGAGTTAATTGATTTACGATCGGTTTACGAAGTTTATGACCCAACATTTTATCCTTTAATCATAGACAATCTTGCGTATACAAAAGTACTTGCTGGTCACACGGATTTTGATAACATTGAAGCAATGTTTTATGAGGCTTATGATATTAGTACGAATTTAAATGATGATATTACCAAACTCGCTATCACCATTGATTTAGCTAAATACTATAATCATCGTAAAATTAATGATTCTACTTTGGTTTATTCACAAAAAGCTTATAAGCTATCTAAAAGGCTTTCTTCAAATGAAATTTTATTAGAATCGATGATTCTACTATCTGAAATAAAAAGTGGCGATGAAGGAAAGAAATATTTAAAAGAGTATATAAAACTTACCGATAGTTTATTATATGTTGAGCGAAATGTGAGAAACAAATTTGCTCGAATTGAACTTGAAACAGACCAATTAGAAGCTAAAAACAAACAGATTTCTAAAGAAAACCTTTACTTGTTAATCTTATCAGCGGGGCTTTTGCTCACTGTGATATTGGTTTACGTAGTTATTTCTCAACGATCAAAAAACAGGAAGTTAAAGTTAGCGCAAGTACAGCAAAGAGCTAATGAGGACATTTACAACCTAATGCTTACTCAGCAAGAAAAAATAGATGAAGCACGCGCTAAGGAGAAAATTAGAGTGTCAAAAGAACTCCATGATGGTGTTTTAGGAAAACTTTTTGGTGTGCGATTAAGCTTAGATAGCATCAATTTTAAAGAAGGAAAAGAAGCGATTTTAGCGCGCGCAAAATATATTGACCAACTTCAGGCTATTGAGCAAGATATTCGTAAAATATCACATGAATTAAATATGGATTTTGTGTCGGGTTCTGGTTATATTGATATTTTAACCGAGTTGATTGAAAACCAGTCTCAGGCTTATAATTTAGGATGCGAATTCAACTCCTCTGATGCTATAAATTGGGATTTGGTGAGTAATAAAATCAAAATTAATATGTATCGGATTATTCAAGAGTCCATGCAAAATATCTACAAACATGCTAAAGCAAATACGATTAAAATTAGTATTTCATTAGAAAAAGACTTAATTTGCTTAGGTATTATTGATGATGGAGAAGGCTTTGATACTTCTAAAAGTAAAAAAGGGATTGGCTTAAAAAACATGACCTCCCGTGTAGCAGATATCTACGGTAATATAAGCTTCAATTCTCAATCTAACAGTGGTACAGAAATAAGTGTTAAGATTCCATATTTAAACCAACCAACATAATTTGGATACTGTATAATTTTATTTTTAAAGTTTATGATGTGTGCCAAATGTGATAAAAAAGAACTATAACCACATGAATCATATCAATATTTTAATGGTCGATGATCACCCCATTATTATCGAAGGCTATCAAAATGTGTTAATGGCGACTAAACAAGATGATCAGGTTTTACATATCGATACTGCTAATAATTGTGATGAAGCTGTTGCGATGATTGAGCGTGCTTCAAAAAAATATCCTTATCACGTTTGTTTTTTTGATATTAGCCTACCACCATCAGAGGATGGTAAGTTTGCTTCTGGTGAGGATCTTGCTCTATTAGCAAAACGCTTAATGCCAAGAGCAAAAATTGTGATTCTTACGATGTTTAATGAAACGTATAGAATTCATAATATAATTAAAGAAATCAGTCCTGATGGTTTTTTAATTAAAAGCGATTTAACATCTATGGAGTTGGCAGATGGTTTTCAGCAAATTTTAAATTCACCACCATATTACAGTACCACGGTAAATAACTATTTAAAGAAAACAATTTCAAGTGATATTTATATCGATGATATTAATCGAAAAATTCTACACTTACTATCTCAAGGAATCAAAACAAGAAGTTTAAATGCCTATATCGATATTTCTACAAGTGCAATTGAAAAACGAAAAAAACAATTGAAACTCTTGTTTTCTGTTGAAGACGGAAAAGATGAATCGTTATTACAAGAAGCGCGCGAAAAAGGGTATTTATAAGAAAAAGGAATAAAAATCAACTTTTTTATAGGTTGAATAGCGGCTCGTAGTTACCGTTAATTATGAGAAGTACGGTTTTTCCACATCAAGTCTACGGTTTTTCCGCAATATAAAATCAAATAGCTTATATATATTTACCACGTCAACAAGAATTAATTTATCCCTTATTAAGTCATTGTTGAATTAATAGCAAGAATATCAAACCTAGTTACAGCTTTGTAGCTAGGTTTTTTAATAGGTAAAAATTAAGGTTAAAAACTCTAATACCAATTTGCATTATGTTCTGCTAATTTTGCAATAAAAAAGCCTAAGTACACTACGGCAACTATAAACTTTAAAAAAGTAGAAGCTATAAAGCCTAAAAAAGACCCAAATGCTGCTTTTGTAGCTTTATTAATGTCATTTCTGTGAATCATTTCGCCTATTAGTGCACCAAAAAAAGGGCCTATAATAATTCCAAAAGGAATAGGAGCAAGCAGTCCAATAATTAAGCCTAAAGTCGTACCAATCATTCCTGCTTTACTGCCGCCAAATCGTTTAGTGCCTATCGCTGGAATGATATAATCTAACACATAGATAACCAAGGCGATTATAAAGGTTATAATTAGAAATGACGAACTTAAATCCACCCCTTCCGTAAAGTGAAGTACTAAAAGTCCTGCCCAGCTTGTCAGTGGCCCTGGAATTACAGGTAAAAAGCTGCCAAGAATCCCTAGTATCATTAATAACAATGCTATAAGTGCTAAGAATATTTCCATGTGATTATGTTTATATTAATAAGACGCATAAAAATGGCTTTAGTTACAATTTTATAACTAAATATTTAGTTTAAACTATAATTTTAGTTATATTAGCGCTATTATTTAAAGAAAATCATAACGTGTTACCTGAATTTGTTTCAGGATATCAGAATAATAGTCAATAAACTCTTAATAAAGTTCAAAATAAATGAAACAGTTAACTAAAGCTGAAGAAGAAATAATGCAAGCCTTATGGCAACTAAAAAAAGCCAACGTAAAAGCGATTATTGAAACCTTGCCTAAGCCAAAACCTGCTTATAATACCGTCTCTACAATAGTAAGAATTTTAGAGACTAAAGGTTTTGTTGACTATGAGAAAAAAGGGAAAGGGCATGTATATTTTCCTATAGTTGAAAAGGCGTCTTATAGTAATCAGTCCATAAATAAATTGGTTGATAATTATTTTCAAGGCTCTTTTAAAAGTATGGTGTCCTTTTTTGTTCAGAAAAATGATGTTGATGTAAGAGATATAGAGACTTTGCTAGACGAAATCAATAAAGACACTAAATAATGTTGTATTCCATTCTTCAAATAATAGCATTTCAGGCGCTGTTTTTACTAGTGTACGACTTGTTTCTAAAGCGTGAAACATTTTTTAATTACAATAGAGCGTATTTAGTAATAACTTCTATTTTAGCCTTGGTGCTCCCATTTATAACGTTTCCAAAACTAAAAAAAATGGCAACTCCAGATATGGTGATTCACTTACCTGAAGTCTTTATAGGTACAAAATCACCAACGGTCTATGAGATGCAGACCGCTGAAATGGCGGGTATTGTTTTAGAACAGCCGCAAACTCCAATATGGCAAATTATAGCACTTGTCGGGATTGGGATTACAACACTTATTTTTCTCATTAAAATAACCAAATTGTATTGGCTAAAATACAAAAACCCTAAGCGCTGGAAAGGAAATGTACTCATCGTTAACTTGATTCAAAGTAGTGCTGCGTTTTCATTTTTCAATACTATATTTTTAGGGGAACGGATTTCAGAAGCCCAAAAACCAACAATTTATAAGCATGAACTGGTGCATATAAAGGAATACCACACCTTAGATTTATTGTTTTTTGAACTGCTCAGAATTGTATTTTGGTTTAATCCGTTAGTCTATATCTATCAAAATAGAATTAAAGAATTACACGAATATATTGCCGATGCCCAAGCCGTTAAACAGAGTGGCAAATCGGAATACTATACCAGTTTACTCAATCAGGTTTTAGATGTTAATCAGCCATCTTTTACCAATACATTTTTTAGTAAGTCATTAATCAAAAAACGAATCGCTATGTTACAGAAATCAAAATCAAAACAGCTCAATCTCGTAAAGTATGGATTGTTGATTCCCTTAGTATTAGGGATGTTAATTTATACGTCAACTGAAGTTAGAGCACAAGAAAAAAGGACGGAACAAGAGCAGTTTGCAGACCAGGAATTAACAGATGCAGAACTTGTAAAAAAGTATCATACGGAGTTGATTGAAATGCATAAAAAAGGAGGAGCATTTGAGGATTTCATGAATTTTGCAAGTTTCGGTGAGAAAAATATAGGGAAATATGTGTTGTCAAGAGAAGAATATCTAAAATCACAGGCACTTAGAATATTTATTACGAATGATACTAGTAGAAGAAAGTCTGAAGAAGGGTCATTGATCCAAGAGGATATCGATTTTTCAGAATTGATGAAAGAAGAAAAGTATCAAAATTATGAAGACTATAGAGCTTATAAAAAAACTAAAGAAGCTAAAGAACATTGGGAATTAAACACACAATACGGAATTTTAAAACTAATTGTTGATGATTTTTCTAATTTAACAGAAGAAGAGCAAAAACGTTATAACGCTGTATTAAAGCAATTAGAAACGGATAAGTTTTTTAAAAAACTAGTGGTTGTTAGTGGCGAAACTTCAACTATAATCATAGATTCACCTCATGCTGAGAATCAAGAAAGTCATATACTTAAAGATGAAGAGGAACATGTTGAAGTCCCATTTTCGGTTGTAGAAGAAACACCTACTACGTTAGATTGCCAAGATTTAGAAAACAATAGCGAACGAAAAAAATGTATGAATAATTTTGTCAATAAACACATTGGCAAAAATTTCAACACAAGTGTAGCTGATAACCTAAGCCCAGGAAGAAAACGAATTTTTGTGCAATTTAAAATTGATACTGATGGAATGGTTAAAGACATTAAAGCAAGAGGACCGAGTCCGGATTTAGAAACAGAAGCCAAACGAGTTATTGCTACACTGCCTCAATTTGTTCCCGGAAAACAAAAAGGAAAATCAGTAGTCGTGCCTTTTTCTGTACCTATTGTGTTTCAGGTGGCGCAAAAAGCAGGGATTGACACAGCCGTCAATGAAAAAGAAAATTTAAAAACCGCTTTAAATAACTCTGCCCGTAAAAGAGATAAAAAGGAACTTGTTAAATATTTAAAAGAGGAAATCAAGCAATTAGAAAAGGATATTGAACGCTCAGAGGCAATTCCATTTAGCGAAGTTGAAGTTTCACCGCTATTTCCAGATTGTAAATCCGTTTCTGATGGCTTATCGCAAAAAAAATGTTTCACCACTGAAATTAGTAGTTCGATAAATAAAAACTTTGATTTCAGCTTAGTCAATTCTTTAGGTTTGTCCGCTGGCAAAAAGCGAATTTTTATTCAAATGATTTTAGATAAATATGGTGCTGTTAAAAATGTTATTGCCAGAGGGCCACATCCTGATTTAGAAGAGGAAGCTGTTAGAGTTGTAAAATTATTACCGCAATTTACACCAGGTCAACACCAAGGTAAAGCTGTGTCTGTAGCCTATTCTTTACCTCTAGTTATTGAAATTAGCGCGACTAATAAAGAGTAATATCACTGTGTTATGAAATTAAATTTATGGCTTTTAGCTGTTGTTTTTACGTTGAGTGTAAACGCACAAGACCAAATAGATAATGCAGATAATTTTTATGCGAATGGTAATTTTTCAAAAGCCATAGAAACTTACAAGTCGCTTGAAAATTTAGATGCCGTTTATCCTAAAATAGCAAAAGCTTATATGGCTATAGGAAATTATGGAGAAGCTTTAAACTATTTTGAAAAAGCCGTTGAGGTCGATGAAGATAATCTGTTGCTGCAATATGAATACGCTAAACTTTTATCTAGAACTAAGAAGTATAAAGAGGCGAATCAGAAGTTTTTAAACCTAATTGGATCTGATAGCTTAAATCCGAATTACCATTATGAGTTAGGTATCGTTTTAGAAAAGCAAAAAGATAGTACCGCTTTGGAGCAATTTACGACGACGTTTGGGTTAGATTTCACCCATCAAAAAGCCATTTTTAAAATCGCGAAACACCACCTTATAAAACATAATTTTGAACTAGCTCATCGGTTTATAGATAAAGGTCTAGAAAGCTATGAAAACAATGTAGAATTGATAAGTCTAAAAGCACAAACCTTTTATTATCAAGAGGAATATGCAAATGCTGTGGTTTGGTTTCAAAAATTGTTAGAGCTAGGTGAAAAGTCTGAATTTATTTACGAAAAATTAAGTTTAAGTTATGCTCAAAACGCCTATTATGAAGAGGCAATTCGCTATAGAAAACAGGCTTTAAAATATAATCCTTATGATGCGAGTGCGATGTATGTTATAGGAACATACTATGAAAGTTTAAGTGATTTTGAAAATGCAGAAAAGTACATCGCGCTGTCTTTAACCCTTCAGGATGTGTCATTATCTCATGAATATCAAAAATTAGGAATGGTATTAAATCGTCAAAAAAAATATGATGAAGCGATAAAAGCCTTTCAAAAATCGTTAAAAGAAGACCCACTTAATTTTATGTCCGAGTTCTATATTCTGAGAACCAAAGATGAATATTATGCCGATTTAGATAGTAAAATAAACATGTACGAAAAGTATGTTGAGAAAAACGAAAAAAGCCCGTTTGTTAGTTATGCTAAATCCCGATTAAAAGAATTGCGAGAAGAAAAATTCTTGGAGGAAGACTAAAACTTAGTCCAAGAAATAGAAATAGTTACATCATCTGGACCATAGCATCTAAAAGCCAACTAGTCTGTTAATTTTTTAAATAAAATATTGTACTTTTCGCTATCAGAACTGTACTAATGAATCGAATTGTTTGTCTTTTAATCTTACTTATTACAGCGACTTCTTGTAATTATTTCGATAAAAAGAAAGTCTACCCTGAAGATTTGCTTGAAGAAGAACTCCAGACGTTTAATTGGAATGAGGTGGATACCTATCCAACTTTTATGGGTTGTGATGCTATGACAACAAAAGAAGATAATAAGATTTGTTTTCAAAATACGTTAATTACTAATGTGAATCAATTTTTAAGAGCGCAAAATCTTGTCGTTGCTAATGATGTTAAAGATACCATTATCTTAAAAATTATAATTGATAAAACGGGGCTTTTAAACGTAGAATCGATTAAGGTACAACCGGAAACAATTCAAGAAATTCCTGAAATAGACAGTCTACTACGCCAAAGTTTAAAAGGGGTTCCTAAAATTTATCCTGCCATTAAAAGGAACCAACCAGTGACCACAGCATTTGAACTACCTGTAATCGTTAAGATTAATTAAGCTATTGTTGCTACTGAAATATAACACTGAGCGTGGCAGAATTACTCATGGTATAAACGAATTATTTATAAATAGGGTTGAGGAATTTTTAAACCATTAATCCGGCATAAAATCATTTCCTGAATTTTCTCCCTTTCCATTCATAAGATGTAAAAACGGCTAATAAAGCAATACTCACGTTAAAAATAGGATATAAGACACTTGCCAATAAATAAGAGCTAAGTTGTTTTTCTTGTTTAAAAAAGCGTGCTGTTTTAAACAGAAGTAAAAAATCAATACTAAATTTAATAATAAATAAAGCAAAGGCTATTTTAATTGAAAATAGATTGAAATAAACTGCCGGAATCAAGCCTAAGCACAACAAATTTCCTAATAATACCATCAGTCCAATAAGCTTAGTGAACCAATTGTTATAATGGCTAGCTTTTGAAGCCCATCGTAAGCGTTGGTGTATTAAATGTTTTAGGTCTTTAGCCGGACTTGTGGTCACCATAGCATGACTAGATTTTAAGTACTGAACTTTAGCTTGATCTAAAGCTAAAAATTTTTCGAGTAAAAACACATCATCGCCACTAGCAATAGCATCATTATCCTTAAAACCGTTAACAGCAACAAAACTTGATTTACGATATGCAAAATTAGCACCATTGCACATTATAGGGTGTTTTATTCCAAAACCACCAATGGTGGCGCCTTGTAAGCTTAGGAAATCTAAAGTTTGAAAACGATTTAAAAATGAGGTTTCACCATGGTAAGTCACAGGTGCTACAATAGAATTTGGGTGTTGTGTTTGGATAAACGCATCAAAAGCATCGAGCCAATAATTTGGTAAAATACAATCGGCATCAGTCGTTATAATCCAGTTGAATTTTGAGGTTTTTACAGCCGAGTTTATCGCATCTTTTTTAGGTGAGTTAGACTGTCTAATATTTGTAATTGTCTGAATATTAATGTTGTTGAAAGATTTTTCTGAAGTTAATTTAGAAATCACAGTAACCGAATCATCATCAGAATCGTCATCAACTAAAATAACTTCAAATAAATGTCTAGGATACTGTAGTTTAGAAATAGAGTTTAATAAATGAGGAAGACTTTTAGCTTCATTCCGAAACGGAATAATTATAGAAAATGATGTTTTAGAAGGTAAATCTTGGAGTTTAAAATCTGAAACTTGGTCAAAACCGTAGGTCAGCCAGCCTATAATTAGAAGGTAGCTAATACTAATGAAAATTACACCTACTGTTAGCATTGTTTTTCGGGTTTTGGGAATTTAAAATTCAATACAAAATAGCTTCCTACGCTACTCGGAAGTACAAAATTAAACAGCCACATTAGTGTGGTGACACTTAAAATACAGATGGTATTTACATGAATATAACCAAACAAAAATACAGCAATGCTACCTTTTATAACGACATCAAAAAAGGAAATCGTTGGCACTATTGAAGCTAGAAAGTATAGGCTTGTTATAATAGCCATAGCGTTGGTGTAATTGATATCTACACCAAAAAGCGTCAGTAAATAATAAAATTGAAATGAAAAAATAAGATATCTAATTACAGATAATACGAGTGTTAAAGCGTGAGTTTTTAAGGGGATTGATGTTATAAAATTAAGGATAGAAGCCAATGAAAACCCTTTAATTTTAAAGCGTTTTTGCTTCAAAACAAACAGGACTAAAAGACCAATAATCAAAACAGTAACACTAAGTTTAAGAAGTAGCATATGGTTAATTGTTACGCCATATTGATTGATAAAAAACATACCTCCAATACCGCCTAAAACTGTGGTGACCAGCATTTGTGTGCTATTGCTAATAAGGTTTAGCCCTACAATTTTAGTCCTAAGTGGTTTTTTGTAATACATGGCTTTTACGCCGTAATCGCCAATTCTATTTGGTGTAATTAAAGAAGCTGTAAGGGCACCTAAAGTTTGTTCTAAAGCTAATTTAAAGGAAATGGGTTTTAGAGACGCCACTAAATAGTACCATTTTAAAATTTCAAAAAACCAGTTAAACGCACTTAAAAAGACTAAAAAAATGATGGTTTTTAGTGAGAATGTGCTGTTTTCTTTTAAAAATGATAAAAATGTATTGAATTCTAAATCGTCATTACCAACAAGTTTAGTATAAATAAAGTAAAACGCAGCAAGTACAATACTCAATTTTATCAGCACAAAGCAGAATTGTTTAGTTTTGTATGGTAGATGAAAATTCACACTACAAATAAAATCAAAAACTTAGAGATGCAGTACAATTTTAAACATTACCTTTTCTTTTTGAGTCTCGTTTTTATAACGTTTAACTGTGAGGCACAATTTAAAGACACCTCCAAATGGAAAGCTCTTTTTGCTCTTGGTATAAATTATCCAACAACGGACGGTTTTGTAAAAGGCTCGTATGCGCAGCCTGTAAATTTTCCGACGGTAAATTTGGGTATTCAACATATGCTAACCTCACATTATGGGGTAAAATTAGATTTTGGTTTTAATCGGTTTAAAAATGCTGATGACACACCAGAATTTAAAATCAATTATTCAAGAATAAATGCTCAGTTTGTATATGATCCTACAGATTATTTAGGCTTTATTCCAACGCGAATGCGACTTATTGCCCACGCAGGACCTGGAGTTGCATTTGTAAAGCCATTAGGAACTTTGGGTGATAATAAACAGACTTTCTTAAATTTAAATGGAGGTTTAGAAGTCCACTATGCTATAAATGAAAAAGTTTCCGTTTTTACAGATGTCGCTTATTTGTACGGTGTAACGTCTTTAGAGGATTATAATCCGGCTTTAACTGGTTTAGGCGCTTTTAATGGTAGTGTTTTTAACCTTACCTTTGGCCTTGCTGTTTCCTTAGATGGTTGCCGTTATTGTAATTAATTGCTGTAGTAAATGAGTAAAGAAAAAATTATTTTAGGCATAGATCCTGGGACAACCATTATGGGCTTTGGACTCATAAAAGTGAAAGGGAAAACCATGGAGTTTTTGCAACTCAACGAGCTAATGCTTAAAAAGTATGATGATCATTATTTAAAACTCAAGCTTATTTTTGAGCGTACGGTAGAACTCATCGATACCTATCATCCCGACGAAATTGCAATTGAAGCCCCATTTTTTGGTAAAAACGTACAAAGTATGCTTAAGTTAGGACGCGCGCAAGGTGTTGCCATGGCGGCCGGTTTATCGCGCGAAGTTCCGATTACAGAGTATGCTCCAAAAAAAATAAAAATGGCCATTACCGGGAATGGTAATGCCAGTAAAGAACAAGTCGCTAAAATGTTACAAGGCATGTTAGGGCTTAAAACGATACCTAAAAACCTAGACTCAATGGATGGTTTGGCAGCAGCCGTTTGTCATTTTTATAACGAAGGTCGTGTTGAGGTTGGTAAGAGTTATTCGGGGTGGTCTGCTTTTGTAAAACAGAATGAAGGACGTATAAAAAAGTAAGCAGTCACAGTCAGTATTTAGTTAAAAACTGTAAATGAGGATGTGTTTAAAGAATAAATAAAAGATGAACGTAAACGACTGCAAACAGCCACCGAAAACTAAAAATTAAATGTCTGGCATCTATATCCACATACCATTTTGTAAGCAAGCGTGTCATTATTGCGATTTTCATTTTTCGACCTCTTTAAAGAAAAAAGACGAACTCATAGAGGCTTTAGTCAAAGAATTAGAATTACGTAAAGATGAATTTAAAAACACCAAAGTAGCCACAATTTACTTTGGCGGCGGTACTCCGAGTTTATTGTCTAATGAAGAATTACAAACCTTAATTGATGCCGTTTATCAATATTATAGCGTGGTAGATGCTCCTGAAATTACCTTAGAAGCCAATCCAGATGATTTATCTAAAGCCCGTATTAAAGAATTTTCTAAAAGTCGTATTAATCGTTTGTCTATAGGCATTCAATCTTTTTTTGAAAGTGATTTAAAGCTGATGAACAGAGCGCATAATGCCGAAGAAGCAAAAGCTTGCTTGGTTGAAGCGACGAAGTATTTCGATAATATTTCACTCGATTTAATCTACGGTATTCCTAAGGCTTCAAACGCACAGTGGCTTTCAAATATAGAAACAGCGTTGAGTTTTAATGTGCCTCATATTTCAAGTTATGCCCTAACCGTTGAACCCAAAACAGCATTGGCATCCTTCATAAAAAAAGGAATTATTGATAATGTAGATGATGAACAAGCACACGAGCAATTTCATATTTTAAAAGATAAATTAGAAGCTTCGGGCTATGTGCATTATGAATTGTCTAATTTTGGAAAAGAAGGTTATTTTAGTGAAAATAATTCAGCCTACTGGCAGGGGAAATCGTATTTGGGTATTGGGCCTTCAGCACATTCATTTAATGGTAAAACGCGTAGTTGGAATGTAAAAAACAATTCAAAATACATACAGGCTATCGCACAAAATGAATTACCAATGGAAACTGAAACCTTAACCCCAACAGATCAGTATAATGAATATGTAATGACGGGCTTGCGAACGATTTGGGGTGTTTCGTTCACTAAAGTAGAACAAGATTTTGGTGCTGATTTTAAGGCGTATTTAATGTCGGAATCCAAAGTTTTTATAAATCAACATTTGTTGTATATTGAAGATGCGCATTTACGCGTGACTAAAAAAGGACAGTTTTTGTGTGATGGTATAGCGTCAGAACTATTTCTCTTAAATTAGTTTAAAAATATAGCTATAGAAGTAAGCGTAAAGCATTAAAAAAATAAATTAACTTCATTGATTAACTTTCTTTTTAAGAAGATTAGATTGATGTAATTTTGAAAAGGGTATTGCACATTATAAGACGTTCAATACAGGAAAAATTTAGTATAAAAAATGATAGCCACAATACAATTAAAATCAAGAAAATTAAAAATAGACCTTACAAAACCCTTAGATATCTCAATTCCATTAAGAGGTGACGCTAGTAATGTGAGTGCTTGGTATCTTAATCCCCCTAAGATTAAACCCGAAATTATAGACGGCGATACGGTGAGTGTTGCTAATGGTGCTGTAATAAATTTTAATACTATTACTTTTAACCCGCATTCGCATGGTACACATACCGAAACTGTTGGTCATATTGTAGAAAAAGTCTATTCTATAAATAAGCATCTAAAACAGTTTTTCTTTTTAGCAGAAGTCGTAACGGTAGCCCCAGAGAAATTGGGGGATGACTACGTGATTTCAAAAAAACAGTTGAAATTTACTTTGGGCAATAAAAAACGTGACGCCATTATTATTAGAACCATGCCAAATACACGTGACAAGCTTTCGAAACAATACTCTAATACAAATCCGACTTATTTGTTAGAAGACGCTGCTGAATATCTTAAAACTAAAGGCATAAAACATTTATTAGTTGATTTGCCAAGTGTAGATAAAGAACAGGATGGTGGCGAATTATTAGCGCATAATGCCTTTTGGAATACCAAAGGAAAATTACGCTTAGATGCTACAATTACTGAGTTTATATATGTGTCTAATAAAATTGAAGATGGTAAGTATATGCTTAACCTGCAGATTGCTCCTTTTGAAAATGATGCCAGCCCAAGTAAACCCATTTTATATAAAATTATAGCGTAATAAAATGTGACAGATTCGTTTATTTAGTGTCATATATTTAAAGAAATTATGGAAACTTTTTTTATCATCATCATTAGTATTTTGGTTACGTTAGGTTTAGTGACCATCTATAAACAATGGAAAACTAAAAAAGTCACCGATGCGCAGTCAATTCTTATATTAGATAAAATAAAACGCGTCTGTAAATTTGTAACGGTAGAAGGTGACTTTGCAGAGATCTATCATTATGAGGACGTCAAATCTAAGTTTTTAAAGCTAATTTCTAGTCGAAAAAAAGCACTAGTGGTTATTAAGGCAAAAGCGCATATTGGTTTTGATTTGGGTAAAGTGCAAATGAGCGCTGATGCTGCTTCTAAAACAGTAACGTTTTCTCATTTTCCACAACCTGAAATTTTATCAATAGAAAGTGATATTAATTATTACGATAAGCGCGATGGTATGTTTAATCGGTTTGAAGCTGCAGATTTAACGGATTTACACACTAAAGCTAAGGCACATATCATGGACAAAGTGCCAGAGAGTGGGCTGTATACTATAGCGAAACAAGAAGCTTTAGAAGCCATTCACCTTATAGAAAATTTGGTAGAAACCATTGGTTGGACCTTAGATTATTCAGCATTAAAAATTGAAGGAGAAGCCGATAAAAAGATGTTAAAATAATCTGGTTTTTTTTAATTGAACTAGGTGATGAGGTTTTAAAATGTTGTCCACATTGTGAAAGATACCAACATAAGTTGTTATTGTAATATTTAAGATTTCTGTATTTACAGTAATAAGAAGATGAATATAGAAGCGTACAGAAATTATTGTCTCAACAAAAAAGGCGTTACGGAACACTTTCCGTTTAATGAGGATACCTTGGTGTTTAAGGTTTTAGGTAAAATGTTTGCGTTAACCTCTTTAAAACGTTGGGAAGAAGGAGATGCATTTATTAACTTAAAATGTGATCCTGAATATGCGCAAGAACTTCGAGCAGATTATAACAGCATTCAACCCGGTTACCATATGCACAAAAAACAATGGAATAGTGTATATATTCAAAAAGGTGAATTGACACCGAAACTAATTACAAATCTAATAGATCACTCCTATAAAATGGTCGTAAAAGGGCTGCCTAAAAAGCTTCAAGAAACGCTCAAATAACTCTATCTTTGCGCTATTACTATAATACTATACTAATTAATTATGTCATTAGAAAGAGAATTACAAAAACGAAGTGGCTCAAAGTGTGAGCTTAGCGGAAGCGAAGAAAACTTAGCGGTATATATCGTTCCAGATGTCAAAGAAAACGGACTAAAAACGGCATTATACGCCTCTAAAACCTGCATAGAACAAATGAATGATGCAGATGCTATAGATCCCAACCATTGGCGATGCCTTAATGATAGTATGTGGAGTGAACACGATGCTGTAAAAATTATGGCGTGGCGAATGTTGCATAGAATTAAGGCCGATTGGACGCAAGACTTATTGGGTATGATGTATATGGAGGATGATGTTTTAGAATTGGCTAAAGCTTCTGGTGATGACGAGGATGAGGCTGATAAACTAATTCATAGAGATGTTAATGGTGTTATTTTAGAACATGGTGACTCTGTTGTTTTAATAAAAGATTTAAAAGTAAAAGGGTCTAGTATGGTCGCTAAGCAAGGAACGGCGGTTAGAAATATTAGATTAGATCACGAAAATGAAACTTATATTGAAGGTCGAGTCGATGGCCAACAAATAGTTATTATAACAGAATACGTCAAGAAAACTTAATCAGAATCCTTTTTATTAAAAAAATCGAAGCTTAGAGGAATTAAAAATACCATAAATAAATACTGCCCTGTTACCAATCCATAAATGGTAATCGCTGCTAATAGTATCATTAATATGACTTTGTATTTATATTTCATGTATTTATAAAAGTTATATTTTATAGGTTTTTCACTACGATTTTAAGTCTTGAAAAACAGTAATGAATGATTATTATGTAAAAGTAAAAATTTTGATTTTTACGAGCAACTAAGCTTCTTTTTCATTTAAATCAATTTATTTCTTTACAGAGTTTGATGAGCGTATTTTTCTATGTGTTAAAACATTGATTTAAAGTGTTTTTAACTTCTATTTTTCTTACAAATCATTTGCTTTATAAGTCGTTGTTTGTCGAAAAAATAAACAGGCCAATACGTATTGTCTAGTCTAAATTACACTTTGTCGATTTTATAAGAAAAACATTGTTATAAGTCCGATATTGAGGTCATCCCTCTAATTAATAGCAAAATAAATTTACTGATTAATAGCCCTGATTAGTATGAACGCTTTTAACATTAATTATTATGGATTTAGAAATCACAAACTACAACAACCGTTTTCAGATTAAAGGAACGTTAAACAAGTTGAACCTTAAAACTTTCGATGCTCATTTTTCTAACATTTTTGATAAGCTAGATGACATACTTCTAGATATTGAACAAGTGAGTAGTATTGATAGAGCGGGTGTAATGGCTTTGGCAAAATTACATAACGAATCTATTAGTAAATCAAAACGATTATCTATTATTGGTTTAGGCTGTAAAGAACTGTATCAGCATTTTAAAGCTGAGGAACCTAAAATTGAAAAAGAAGAAGCTTATATCGC
Organism: Winogradskyella vidalii; assembly: GCF_013403955.1. GTDB lineage: Bacteria > Bacteroidota > Bacteroidia > Flavobacteriales > Flavobacteriaceae > Winogradskyella > Winogradskyella vidalii. Next base: position 226,027 of record NZ_JABFDG010000001.1, read on the forward strand.
TTCAAATGCTATTGTCGCTGCTTAATTGAGTTACAATAATTTTAAGCAACAAAAAGTGTCTTTAAAATATTAATCATTAGATAGATTTATCTTTTTAGAGACACTTCTTTTTTACTGAATTTTTACAGGTCTATTTTAGCACGACATATCTGCTACAATTTTCCATTGGCCATTTATTTTTTTGAAAATAATTAAGAATGGACCATTGGCATCTCCAACTTCGCGGTTCAAATGATATTCACCCATCACCCAATAATTATCATCTTCAATTTTTGAAATATCATTAATTACAAATTTTAGAGTGCCGCTTTCTGCTTTTGTTGGATAGCCTTTTTTATAATTGGCTAAGGTTTGTTCCCAACCTTTGGTTAGTCCGCTGCTACCATAAAATTTAAGCGCATCACTTTTCCAATAGCCTTGCATAAAGCCTTCCATATCGTGATTGTTCCAGGCGATTTCTTGGTCTGCCATTACTAACCTAATATTAGCTTCAGCAAGTTCCGTCGTCTCTGTTTTTTCAATGGTATCTGTTGTGGTAACATCTGCTTTAATGCTAATACAGCTAAAGCATAAAAAGGCAATGGCAATAGAGAATATGTATTTCATTAGAATGTGAATTTTATTTCAATCTAAAAATAGTAAGTTATTCTTTAAAGTATTACTTTTTGTTAGTTTTATATTATTTGACAATTTCAATAGCAAGAGGTGTAATGTTTGAGTCTTTACCATCTTTAATATTAAAGACGGTGATATAATCCCCTACTTTTGCCGATTGTAGTTTTAGTATTGCTTTTTCTGAAATCGTGTTGCCTTTTATTTGTTCCGTTTTAACACCTGGAATTTTAAACTTAAAAGCTGTTACTTCTGCGCTAGGCAAGGTCAGTTTTAGCTTTTTTAAGTCGTTTAAACTCATTTTTAATTTACCCGTTTCTATTATTTTTCCATTTACTAATGGGAGAATGCTTTCTTGTGGTTTATTGACTTTTGGCGTAGATAAAAGGACCATATATTTTCCGTTCTCATCTAATTTGGTTGTCATTTCTGTGCTTTTGCCTTTGTTCGTTTTAGCGATAGTCTTGGCTTTTTCAGCGGTGATTTCTTTATCCTCTAAATAGAATGTAGCACCTTGGCTTTCCATGTCTTCCATGAACTCTAAGAAGGAAGGGTTTGTAGATTTTTTTTCTTGAGAATCTGGTATATATGTTACTTCAGTTGTTATAGCCCAAGGATTTACTTCTGAAGGATCTTTTTTATAAGCAGCTTTATTTAAACTGTCAATTTGTTTATTTAATAAGTCGTCAGGATTCCCTTTTTGTAATAACTTCATTTTTTGTTGCTTAGCTTCATCAACTGTTAATCCAGCATTATGATTGAAATGTTTAGAAGGTAAACCAGATTTTTTTTGGTTTTCTAGGTAGACAACTGAAGACGCCCAAATATCAGCATTTCTTAATTCCTTCTGTATTTTTAATGCAAAATCATAACTATCATTACGCTCCATTAAAATGGAAGCAAAAACAAAATTTCTACGTTCATTAATAGTTAGATTTTTGTTGATTTTAGAAGCTGTATTGGCTATATCTTTAAACTTAATTGGCTTATTATTTAAAATAACACTATTGTCTTTTTTAATTAATATTTCAATAGGTTTTATAGTGTGAACTTTTCTTTTGTTCTTTTTTTCAAACTCGTCAATAGCATTTTGCATTTTTTGGCGTTCTTCAGGAGTGGCGTTCTCAGGAATTGGTGGTGGAATAGGATAGTTATAAGATTCATTTGTATTTGGGCCACCTTTAGATGTTTTTTGTTTTGCAGGAGGTGGAGGTGGTGCGATTTGAGATATATTTCCTTGAATAACTTTAAAGTTATACAACCTAATTAGAGTCTTAACCTCTTTGAGAACTTTATAAGAATCTTTGGTGTCATCGTATTTAACGTAAACAGATCTAGACTTATCAAATGATTCAGATAAATTGTTTAGACGCGATTCAATACGATTTAAGGTTGTTAATTCATCATTAACTAACAGTTGTCCTTTACTATCTATAAGAATTACCATGATTGGTTTTTCTATACCATTAGAATTGGGATATTGGGCCGGCACAGGTGGAGCCATTAAAATATTATGCTTTTCTAATTCTTCTTTTGTAAAAGAGTTATAAATCTTATCGGCTTGTGCTTTTAAAATTTTAAGTTCAGAATTATCGGTCTGAGGTCCTTTTAGGTATACAGATATCGCATTTGCATAGGTCTCAGTTGCCTTATTATAACGATTTAGTTGAGAATCTTGGTAAGTAGCCTTAAATCCAGATGTAGTGTATAAATGATATTGATTGGGCTGTGGGAAGCTTTTGCTACGCGCATTTTTATGAACTATAGAACCTGAATAATGTACAAAGTCATTAGCTGCATAGTTATTTAAAATAGAATTAGGAACATGTTTACCATCAATCCAAATGGCATATTTTTTAGTGTCTTTAAATGCTTCCAATTGTTCTGAAGTGGGTTTTCTTGGCGTTGTTTTCGAAAGATTTGGTTCTGGAATTAATCGTGCTGGGTATTTTTCGACACTTAAACGTTGCTTGTCAGACATTAATTGGTCATAAATTATAATAGCACGCTCATATTTTTTTCCAATAATAACGTTCGTGTCGTTATAACTCATTATAAAATCTCGGTATTCTTGCATTAATTTTTCCGTTGCGCCTTCTGTTATTGAGCCGTTTTGGATTTTTAAAACTTTAGAAGTTTCTAGGGGTTCTTTTTCAACATATTCTTTTTCAGCAAAACTGTAAAAAAGAACGGCAATAATTGGTAGTATTAATAAGGTACTTAACCAAATTCTGGTTTTGGAGGTTTGTGTTTTCATAACTGTAAATCGTTTTTTGATTGATGAATAATTGATGGCGCTTGCTAATTGATGATTTTGTGTGCTTGATGAAAATTGTAATAATATATTTTGATAGGTTTTAGTGTTCACACCTTGCTTTAAAACGGCTTGGTCTGCTAAAAATTCATGATTAAGTTTTACATGATGCTTCAATATGTAGATTAAAGGATGAAACCAAAATGCAATTTGAAGTAACTCTAAAATAATAATATCTAAACTATGCAATTGCTTGGCATGGGTTTCTTCGTGTAGCATCACTTCTTTCGGAATGTGGTTAGATTCGTACTTCGTTTTATTAAAGAAGATATACCTAAAAAAGGAATGTGGAATGCGGTTCTCTTTTAATAAGACATAAATAAAGGACCGATTTTTTAAGCGTTCATTCTTAGAAATACGATTTCGCATTTGAAACAAGTTGACCAAAAACCGAATAGTGAATACTAATGCGCCAAAGCCATAAATACACCAAAGTGTCGTTTCTAAATCAAATAACTGTGGTTCTTCATTTTGGATTTGAACCAAAATAGGTTCTACATTGATATATGTTGCTGTTGTTTCAAAAGTAGTTACAACGGGTTCTACATATTCTATAATAGTAAGTTTAGGAATTATGAGTGCCAAAGCCAATACACCCAATAAATAAAAACGCTTAAAATGATGCCGATTTTGCCGCTCTAAAAAAGCAATATATAGCAACCAAAATACTAATAGACACGCCGAAAATTTTAAAAGGTAGATTGCCATATTACTTGTTTTTTATTTCGGTATCAATAATCTTTTTCAGTGCTTCTAACTCTTCTTTAGTTAAATCGGATTGACGTGTAAAAAAGGAAGCAAACTGTGAAGCGCTATCATTAAAAAAGTTTTTAATAAGCCCTTTAAATTGTTTAGAGAAATAATCTTCTTTTTTTACCAAAGGAAAATACTCTCTCGACTTGCCGAAGGTTTTATAATCTATAAAGCCTTTGCCGATCATGCGTTTTAGTAAGGTAGCAACGGTTGTAGTAGCGGGTTTTGGTTCTGGGTAACTTTCTAGTAAATCTTTCATAAAAGCTTTATCGAGCTTCCAGAGGTGTTGCATTAATTGTTCTTCGGTTTTTGAAAGTTGCATGCTCTACAGTTTTAGAATTAACTCTACAAATGTAGAATATAATTTTTAATTCTACAAGTGTAGAGTTGAAATTAAGTGTGTGAATAGTTTTGTTAAGTGATTAGTTTTGGGTGATTTAAAATGAAAAAGCCTTATGATTAGCACTAATCATAAGGCTTTTTTAAAATTAAATAAGTGTTTTTAAATCACTTAATTATTTTGATAATTCTGTAAAATACTTATAAAACCAAGGAATAGTTTCAATGCCTTTGAGGTAATTCCATACACCAAAATGCTCATTTGGTGAGTGAATGGCATCGCTATCTAAACCAAAGCCCATTAAAATCGTTTTACTTTTTAATTCCTCTTCAAAAAGCGAAACAATAGGAATACTTCCGCCACTACGTTGTGGAATTGGTGTTTTTCCAAAAGTAGCTTCATAAGCTTTTGAAGCGGCTTTATAGCCTAAACTGTCAATTGGCGTTACGTAACCTTGTCCACCATGATGTGGTGTCACTTTTACTTTAACACCTTTTGGTGCGATATTTTCAAAATGGGTTTTAAAGAGTTGGGTAATTTCTTCCCAGTCTTGGTGAGGCACTAAACGCATGGATATTTTGGCATAGGCTTTACTTGCAATGACTGTTTTTGCACCTTCACCAGTATAACCTCCCCAAATACCGTTAACATCTAACGTTGGTCTAATGGAGTTGCGCTCGTTAGTGGTGTATCCTTCTTCTCCGTAAACCGCATCAATATCTAATGATTTTTTATAAGCGTCAAGTGAAAAAGGCGCTTTTGCCATTTCGGCACGTTCGGTATCCGATAAGTTTTCAACTTTATCATAAAAGCCAGGAATAGTAATATGATTGTTTTCATCGTGAAGCGACGCAATCATCTTCGTTAATACATTTATTGGGTTGGCAACAGCGCCACCGTAAAGTCCTGAATGTAAATCACGATTTGGTCCTGTAACTTCAACTTCAACATAACTCAATCCTCTTAAACCCGTTGTAATTGATGGTACATCTGGTGCAATCATTCCGGTATCTGAAATTAGAATGACATCATTTTTTAGTTTTTCATGATTGTTTTTTACGAATGTCGATAAATTAACACTACCAACTTCCTCTTCACCTTCAATCATGAATTTTACATTACAAGGCAATTCATTATTAGCTGTCATGTATTCCATGGCTTTCACATGCATATACATCTGGCCTTTGTCATCACAGGCACCTCTGGCGAAAATAGCACCTTCAGGATGTAAATCTGTTTTTTGAATAATAGGATCAAAAGGAGGTGAGTTCCATAAATCTAATGGGTCTGGCGGTTGCACATCGTAGTGACCATATACCAGAACTGTTGGTAAATTTTTATCTATAATTTTTTCACCGTAAACAATAGGATAGCCTTCGGTTTCACAAATTTCAACATGGTCGCAACCCGCTTTTTCTAAACTTGCTTTAACGGCATCAGCCGTGGTTAACACATCTTGTTTGTAAGCTGAATCGGCACTAATTGATGGGATTTTTAAGAGCTCAATAAGCTCATCTAAAAAACGTTGTTTATGTTCTGTAATATAAGAATTGATGCTTTGCATAAGTATTTTTTCGTTTGTATCAAAAATAAGAATTATAAGAGGAATATGTTAACCTGTTTTCAACTTTAAGTTTTTATTTTGAAAAATCTTAATAGGTTATGAATTCTAAATTGTTTTAAGACGACTAAGTTTTTACGGATAAAAAACATTGCTTAAAAATTGATAATTATTGAAAATTTAATATTTGTATATTCAAACTATTGTTTATATTTGCATCCCAATTCCGATAACTATCGGATTATTTAAAAAATGCAGGCGTGGTGGAATTGGTAGACACGCTAGACTTAGGATCTAGTGCCGCGAGGTGTGAGAGTTCGAGTCTCTCCGCCTGTACAAAAGCTGAAGAGAAATCTTCAGCTTTTTTTGTTTAAAATTGGTCCCAAAAATCACAAGTACAACATTTTGTTATTTCTCATTACTTTATTAAGAATGATGAGTTTTAAATGAATTTGATGTTAAAAATCATTATTTTTGTTAAATCTATATGATGATTTTAGATTCAAGCACAAAAACTCAAGTTCACAGGTTAGAATCGTTTTATTGTTGAAGTCTTGATAACATAAAAAATCACTTGAATTTATTAGTCAATAAATTATAATACGTATATTCTTGTGTCAAATTAAAAATATAACATGCGTAGAATTATTTGCTTCATTAGTGTTGTAATTACACTATTTTCTCTACAAGCTTATTCTCAAAATTTTGAAAGGATTTCTAATAAAGAAGGTTTTAATCAAAATACGGTTAATGCCATAGAACAAGATAAATATGGGTTTTTATGGTACGCTACTCCTAATGGTTTAATTCGTTATGATGGTTATGAGTTTAAAACATTTAGCACTGAATTTAATAATGAAAATGCTATTTCAAGTAATAATGTCACCTATTTATTTAATGACAAAGATGGTATTCTTTGGATAGGGACTAATGTTGGTGTTAATATCTACGTCCCGTGGTTAGAGCGCTTTTTTACATTACCTCTTAAGTATAATATCGATGTCAATAAAATTGCCGCAAAAAATGATGGCTATGTTTGGATAACATCTTCTAAAAAATTAATACGCTGCCAATTAAAAGATATCAGCAATGGTGTTTTTGATAACCCTGAAACTGTTCTCGATTTTAAAGGAGAATCTATAGGGATAAACACGTTTACATTTGGACTTAATTCCTCGATTATTTTAGGAACAACTGATGGGTTGAAAAAGGTTAATTACCCTTCAGAAACTTCAACATTAAAATCAACAATTCTAGATTCAGTTGATTTTGAATTTTTTAAGAATAAAGATATTACTGAAATTATAAAAGTGGATAATATCTTTTGGGTTGGTACAACACGAGGCTTGTATAGTTCAAATTTAGAGGCGAAATCTGATTATTTGGTTAAGCAAATAATTGTTCCTAATGAAGATTCTACCTTCTATGTCAATAGCTTATTTAATGATAATGAAAATGCCATTTGGATAGGAACCACTAATAATGGACTCTATAAATTCACCCCGATTTTAAATTCTTTCAAACATTTTAATTTTAATCCAAAGAATAAAAACAGCATCAGTAGCCATCAAATTAATGCGGTCTATCAAGATAGTTTTGATGTGCTTTGGTTGGGTACTGCACAAGGAGGAATTAATAAATTAGATCTTTATCAAAAACCATTTTATTCTTATACAAACAACCCCTATGATACGTTTTCTATTGGCGATAATTTAATCACCTCAATTTTAGAGGATAGCAATGGTAAGATTTGGGTTTCTGGATATAATAGAAAATTGTTTAGAAGTTTAGATACAATTAATGATAACAATATAGATAACATTAAGTTCGAAGATTTACAGAATAGATTACCTATTGGGAATAACGATGTTATAAGGTATATCTATGAAGATTATAGAAATTATATTTGGTTTGGGACTGACAAGAAAGTCATTGTTTACAGTCCAATAAATAAAGATTTTAAAACAATTCAGTTTTTGTCAAAAGGGGAAAATATATCCATTTTTTTAACTCGAAAAATTGCACAAATCAATGATACAGATTTTGTTTTGGCTGGAAATAGAATTATTACAATAGAAAATCCTTGGGATGTAATCGAGGATTCTAGTTTACCTAAAATCACCATTAAATCATCCTTAAAAATTGCAGCTACTAAAGTGCAAAGCTTTTTACAGGATAGTAATAATCAGTTGTGGTTTGGTACAGATAATGGTTTATTGCAATGTAAATATTTGAATGGAAAAGTTGAAGTTTTAAGACAGTATAGCGATAATAAAACAGGAAGTAGTAAACTAAGTTACAATAGTATTTTTACGCTTCATGAAGATGATAAAAAGAATATTTGGATTGGCACGTTTGGTGGTGGCTTAAATAAATTGACACTAGATAGTAACAGAAATCCGTTACAAATTGACTGTTTTAGAAAAAATAATATCTTACCAGATGACGTTATTTACGGAATTTTATCGCAAGAAAACAGTGAGAATTTGTGGTTAAGTACAGATATGGGATTGGTAAGGTTTAATGAAGATTCAAACAAAGTAAATGTATTTGATGTAAGTGATGGTTTAATGCAAAATAATTTTAGACAATCAGCATATGCTCTAGGAAAATCTGGCTATATGTATTTTGGAGGTTTAAATGGCTTAACTATTTTCAATCCAAAGAAAATAGCTTTAAATACACAAGCTCCAAGTGTTTTAATCACGTCGTTATTAATTAACAATAAACCTGTAAAAATTGGAGAAAAACTAAATGACATTACGATTCTTGAAAAAGCGATTTCCGAAACCGATACTATAACAGTTTCTAGTAGTCAGCGCATCATTTCGTTTAATTTAGTTGCCGAGCATACGTCTGCACCAGCAAAGAATAAAATAGCTTATAAATTAGATGGTTTTAATAAAGATTGGGTAGAAACAGCTAAAGGAAAATCAACTATTACTTATACTAATTTATCAGCGGGGACTTACACATTAAAAGTGAAATCTGCTAATGGAGATGGTGTATGGAGTAATTCTGCTAAGACATTAACATTAATTGTTTTACCGCTTTGGTATCAGACCTGGTGGAGCTATACGCTATTGGTTATTGTATTGTTATGTATTGGTGTTGGAATTGTTTTCTATTTTGTTCAGCATGAAAAATTAAAACAAAAATTAATCTACGAACAATTAGATAAAGACAGAATCGAAGTTATTAACCAAGGAAAATTTAAATATTTTACAAACTTGTCTCACGAGTTTAGGACACCTTTAACTTTAATTTCTGGCCCCTTAGATAGAGTTATAGACAATAATACAAATCCAGAGAGTGAAAAATTCTTAGCCATTATTAAAAGGAATACACATCGACTTTTAAGTTTAATAGACCAGTTAATAACGTTTAGACAAGCAGAACAAGGGTATTTAAACTTAAATTTCACCAAATCCACTTTAGGTGAATTTCTATATCCAACAACAGAAGCTTTTGAAAATTATGCCTTAGAAAAGAATATAAATTTTCATTATAAAATAAACTCTCCAAATGAAGAGATTGTTATTGATGTAGAAAAATTAGAAAGAATTCTTTTCAATTTATTATCTAATGCTTTTAAAAACACACCCGTTCAAGGAACTATTAGCATTAATGCTTCTATTGTATTTAAAGATGATGTTAAAAATATAAAAATTGATGTTACAGACACTGGTAAAGGTATTCCGAAAGAAAGTTTAAATACCATTTTTGAACGGTTTTATCAATTAGGAAATCAGGATGGCAATGTTAGTGGTGGTGGTATTGGTTTGTCCTTTTGTAAGTCTTTAGTAGAGTTATTTAATGGTCGTATTTCTGTAAAAAGTAAACCAAATAAAGAAACACGTTTTAGGATTATTATTCCTTCTTCAAAAATTGAGGAAGTTAACATTGAAGATAATGACGTTAAAAAGACATTCATAAAAAATTGGGTGCCATTACAAGGTAAAGCTATTGAGGTAGCTAATAGTAAAGCACAAAGTGAAAAACAGCATAATGTTTTAGTTGTTGAAAATGAATCAGATATTCAAGATTTTCTAAAAAGTGCTTTGTCAGACAAATACAATATTACTATAGCAAATAATGGTGTCGAAGCACTAGATGAAATTAAGAAAACAGAGTTCAGTACCATTATCAGTGATGTTATGATGCCAGAGATGGATGGTTTTGAACTATGTAAACGCATAAAAGATAATCCAGTAACTTGCCAACTTCCTGTTTTACTATTAACAGCTTTAGGCGATAATGTAGATTTAATTAAAGGTTTAGAGTTTGGAGCCGACGAATATATTAGTAAACCATTTTCATTAAAGCATCTCGAACTTCGACTGAAAAAACTAATAGAAAATAATGTTAAAATAAAGGCGCATTTTTCAAAGAATAGTTTACCTCCAAAAGACAAAAAGGAATTAGGATTTTCTAAAAGAGATATAGAATTTTTAGATAATATTACAGAAATAATAGAAAAAAACCTATCTAATTCAAATTTTGGTGTAGAAGAATTGTCCACAGAAGCAGGTTTAAGTTCATCGCATTTTTATAGAAAATTAAAACAACTTACAGGACAAGTTCCAAATGCCTATTTACGTAATTTTAGGTTGCAAAGGGCTGCTGAGCTAATAGATAGTAATAGTGGTTTTAATGTTGCAGAAGTAATGTATCAAATAGGAATAGCCTCTAATTCTTACTTTTCTACATCTTTTAAAAAGCTGCATGGGGTATCGCCTTCTGAGTACTCAAAAAATAAAAATGATAGTTTTCAGCAACGAAATGATGAATGATAGAATGCCATTAATATAGATATAGATTAAGTTTGTTATTCAAATAAACAATTAATCTTAAAAATTTTAAAATTATGAAAAAAACAATTCTATTACTCGTATTTAGTATCGCTATATGTAGTTCAGTATTTGCTCAAAAAAATGCAGATAAAAAAATTGACCAAAAAGTTAGTGCCTATGTAGAAGCTGTAGAAAGTAAGTTAACACTAACAAGCGAAGAAAAGGAAACATTAATAGCATTAAAAGAGGCACAGGTGAAGGCTACTTTTGAAATTAATGCTAAGTATGAAAGAGGTTCTGAAGAGATAAAAGAAAAAAGAAAAGAAAGTAATAAAGAATTTTCTAAGTCTCTTAATAAAGCATTTGGAAAAGACAGAGCTAAAGAAATAAAGGCGGCATCAAGAAAGAATAAGAAGAAAAAGTAAATTCTTTTACAAGTGGTAACTCTACATACCTATTTATAAAATAGGTGCAACACTTGCAATGGATTAAAAGCATTCAAGTTTATAGAAGAGTACTCTCTTATTGAAATTGACAAGCATAATATCCTTTAAAAGTATTCATTATCTGAATACTTTTAAAGGATATTTTTTGGTAGCATAGTCTTGTTATAAAGGTTAATAACTACACTAAATATTTCTTTTAGATAAATGCGTTACAGTATTGTTTGTAGGATTAATGACATATAGAATGGTTATAAATGATAATTTAAATGTTAGATTTATAATATTTTGAATTAGTAATTACTTTTTTCTGATGTTTAATTTAATCCATTTACTATAGAAGCATCAACTAATGGTAATATATAACCCACTAAATGAAAGTATTGTAGTTATACGCTATTTTAGGCGTGAGCATTTCAAATTTTATTGGAATCACCTTAGGCTGAAAAATTAATTAAGGTGTAACCCCTATTGGCATTTTAAAATCTCTTTACGGGAGTTGATTTTAGGCATATCATTACAATCTGTTTTATAACTTAGAAAGCTACGTAAACCTATATCTACCAGGTTGCTAAAGCAGTTCTTACCCAAGTATCAGTAGCTGTACATACGTAAATATGTGTCGCAGTCACTCTTATTTCACCTTCAACTCCAGTATCAGTAGCACTAGCAGGTGCTGTATTTAATGCAGATAGTTTATATTGAGTCGCCTCAGTTGTACCTTCAACCTCAAGAGCATGTGCCGTTGCTATTTTGGCAATACCCACTCTATCATTGGTAAAATCTCCATAAATCAATGGAATAGCACTATCTTCATTTTGAATTACTAATGTATTACTAACCGAAGCAAAAGCGGCATCATGACCTGCAGAATCACCAATAAAAACGTTAGAATTTCCAGCTGTAAAACGACCAGTGTCTTTTCCGATAAACACATTATTATTTCCATCTAATTCATAGCCAGCAAACCGACCAATAAGTACATTCTCTGCTCCGGCTAATTCGCTACCAGCTCTTTGTCCAATAATAACATTACCCGCTCCTGAAGACAAAACTCCTGCAAATGAACCGATAGCAGTATTATTACCAGATGTGTTAGTACTAAGTGCTGCATGACCAAATGCAGAACTGTTATTAGAAGTAACAATATCATTAAGTGCATCGTATCCTACAGCTGTATTACGTGCACCAGTTGTATTTGTGAACAAAGCCCTATGACCGAACGCAGAATTGTTACTTCCACTAACGTTCTCATTAAGCGCCTCGTAACCAACTGCTGTATTAGATGTTCCAGCTTCATTTTTAAATAAAGCATGATAGCCAACAGCAGTCAGAGAATCTACTGTGGCTTTAGTTAAAGCTTCTGTACCAACTGCGGTATTTCCAGCTCCAGTTGTGTTATCGCGTAAAGCTAAATTACCTATCGCAACATTATCGTTACCGGTATTAGTATACAAAGCCTGCGTGCCAATTGCCGTATTATTATTTCCAGAGTCATTAGAAAACAAAGAGGATTCACCTACGGCCACATTGCTAGCTCCAGTTGTATTGGTAGTTAATGCTTGTGTTCCCATTGCAGTATTAAAAAATGCAGTCGTATTTCCTTCTAAAGCTCCCCTTCCAAAAGCAGAGTTTCTTCGTCCTGTGGAATTTGTTGTTAGTGCTTTAAATCCGAAAGCAGAGTTATTTATACCTGTACTTAATTTCAAAGCTTCATATCCAAACGCAGAATTAGCATCACCATCTACATTTGTCATTAATGCGTTAAAACCAACGCCAACATTTTGATTGTTATCAGCATCATCATTTAATCCAGCATCTATACCAATAAAAATAGAAGAACCATCATTAGTACCATCTACATCAGATTTTGCATCAGAAAGATCGTTTAGTTTTTCAATACTTGAAAACCGAATCCAACTTGTTGTTGCTTGATCCCAGTAATAAAAACCTTTAGAATTTAAACCAACCGTAGTGGTTAGGTAAACAAGCATTGCATCTTGCGCAGCAGTAGGATTTGTTGCAGGGAAGGTATCAATTCGAGGAATTAAAATGCCATCTACATTTGAAGGTGCTGCTTGATTAGATGCTGTAATATCTAAAGTGGCTTGTGGGTTTGTATTTCCAACACCGACTTGTGCGAATGAATACGATATCATAAATAATAGAATATAAAATACAATATTCTTATGATGCTTGTTTTTTTCTTTATTAGATTTATTTTTCATATTAGTAGAGTGATTTAGTGATTGTTGTTTAGTTATATATTTATGAATGTGGTTTTTATTGTTTTATAAATTTAAAAACCTGAATTTCACTAGTTGCTGTATACGCTTTTATAAAATAAACGCCTTCAACTAGTTTTGATACATCAAAAGAAGCTTGATTACTTTTAAATTTTAATATTTCCTGTCCATTAGCATTGTAAATAACTGCAGAAGAAATTTCTTTTGATAAGCTAAAATTTTGATTTACAGGATTTGGGTATAAAACAAGTTTTTCAAAATAATCATTAGAATCAACACTTAATATTTCGCCTACTAAATAAGCGCCCTCTGGTCTTACGTAGGGGATGTAGTCTGGTTTTGGTGTTTGTACTATTCTATCATTTATAGCTTCCATTATTGCCATTTCATCATCAGTAATAGAACCATCGGTAATGGTTGTGCTATAGGTGATTGCCGCTCCTACATCTGTTAACGTTCTTACAAAACGGTAAGCTTGTTCAGTTTCAAAAACCAAGTCAGCTGAAGCCACACTCCAACGATCTCTAATGGGACAAAAATAATGTTTTATAGCATCCTTATTACCATCAAAAGTACCCCAAGGCGATTCAGCAATTAAAGGAAAAATAAACTCTTCATAGGCCCAAGAATTTGGTGGCGCTCCTTGACCTAGAGGCGTTGGATGACCAGCAGTGAAATCCATATAAGGATCATTGATTACAAAATTTCTAATTCTATAATCTCTTGGGTCTTCGTCATCGGTTGCATCTGTATCTACATATAAAACATCCCCATTTTCATCCGTTAGATACGTTGAGTTACCATTAGTAGCAATGGCTATATTAGGGTCAACTTCTCTAATCATAGCGATAAAATCACTTAGTTCTCCGGGTAGATTCCCTAAATTATCTAACCAATACCCATCTACTAAGCCTTGAAACCGTTCGAGATAGCCCTTAACCAAAGTTCGCCATGCCAAAGCTTCATCGCCAGCAAATTCTGTAGTGTAATAATTTTCCCAAGCTGCTAAAATTTCAAATTCTCTGTCACTATTGCCTTGAAGATGCCCTGGGCCTGCTCCATTTAGATACAAAATAACTTTCTTTCCAGAGTTTTTGAAAACATCAATAACATCAAGAATAATTTGTTCATTTTCAAAAGTAGGCACCATATCAGGGTGAATTTCATTGGCAATATCTACATAAGGATTATCTCTTAAGGTATAATAATAACCATGTGCTGGATGGGTGAAATTTGTTATAACATGACCAACAGCTGGTAAATTATCTACAATGTTTTGTGCGCCAGCAACCCAATCATCATTGCTACTGTTATCTAACCTATAACCGCCATTTAGATTAAATCGCACCCCCCAAGAACCAGATAAAAATAAGGCATTTCTTAAGGGTTGCTCAAAACTTCCCGATATCGTATCTATATAGTAAGTGGATGTTAATCCTGAAGTATCTCCAGAGGCTAGTACAATCATAATTTGATCATAACCTCCTGCTACTAATACATCGGAAGGAATTGTTTCTTGATCAAAATTAAAGGAAAAAGACTCCCAAGTTTCACCTTCAGAAAAATTTGCTTGTATGTATAGGTTGCTCGAACCTCCAATACTTGAGTTTTTTAAAAACAATCGGATTCTACTGTTTGTGGTGTTCAAATCAGAAGTTTGTATGGATGTGTATGCTTTTAACGCTATTGTATTTGAGGTCAAATCTGTTATAGGTACTGATAAATCAAAAATAATTCTTGAATTTTCTTGCCCATCTCTAACAAACTTAGATACGGACGCATTAGTGTTGATGCCTGTTGTTTCTGGATTTGTTTCATCGGTAGTAAATAGGCCTTTTTGCGTGTTAGAAAATCGGATATTATTTGTTTGACTTGAATTTTCGTACCAAACTTGCTGTGCTGCAATAGGAGTTAAGCTAAAAAATAGAATTATTAAAATAATTTTGTTAATCATGCTTTTTATTTTTTAATAAAGATAATAGGGACACTACTATAACGTTTTCTCTAATCCACTCATTTCTTACTGTATTCCGTCTAAAGTATAGTATAACAGCAAACTAAGTGATTGTGTTGGTCCAGTATACCGCCTTAACTATGGTTCTTATATTTATTATTAGCAATAACTTTAATGAATTTTAGAAAAATCATAATTGATTGATTTAAGTAAAATTTAAGGTAATCTTAGACATAGGTTACTCATATAATTTTGTTATTTAGCATTAAAAAAATAATAAAACAGAAATGAAGTATAAGAATTATTTAACATGCCTAATCGTCGCAATTTTATGTTTTAGCTGTAATACACAAAACCCAAAAGTATCTAAACAGAAAACTCAAAGTACTGATAGACCAGAACCAAATGTTCTTCTTTTACTTACAGATGATTTAGGCTGGCAAGATGTTAAGGTGTACGATATAGATGAGCCTTCGCCATACGAAACACCAAACCTAGATACCTTGGCAGAAAAAGGTATACAGTTTTGGCAAGCGTACTCTCCAGCACCTACGTGTGCACCGAGTAGAAGTGCTATAATGAGTGGAAACCATCCCGCAAGAGCCCAAAAAACACATGTTGTTGGTGGTGCACCGCCTATGGTTTATGCAAACAAAGACACGCAACGTATTATAGATCCTTGGTATAGTGGACGAATGCCAGAAAACGAAATGACTCTAGCAAGAGTATTGCAACAAAAAGGTTACACCACAGGACATGCAGGAAAATGGCATATGGCCATTAATCACCACGCCTTTCCGCAACCAGAAGATCAAGGATTTGATGTTACTACTGCTAACCGAGGAGTAACTAGTCCACAAAAACCGCATCGATTAACAGATTTTGCTACAACTGATGCTTCCGATCCTTACCGTTTGGATAAAAATGGTTTTCCTTTTCATCAAAACAATCAAGATGCCTTAAACTTCATAAAAGAAAACAAACAAGATCCGTTTTTCCTGTACTATGCTACGTTTCTTGTGCACGCACCAATTCACACAAGAAGCAAAGCGCTTTTAGAAAAATATTGTGAAAAATTAGGGGTGCCTTTTCCAACAGACCCTGATCATTGGGAATTAGAAGGGCAGAACAATCCGTATTATGCGGCCATGGTAGAAATGTTAGATTATTATGTAGGACAAGTTTTTGATTATTTAGAAACCACTGACGATCCACGCTGGCCAGGTCATAAACTTATTGAAAACACCTATATTATTTTTACATCAGATAATGGAGGAATGGAAGGCCATCCAGGCGAAGTATTTACTGATAATTATCCATTAGACAAAGGGAAAATAAATGCTAAAGAAGGTGGGACAAGAGTACCTTTATTAATTTCAGGCCCAGGTATTAAAAAAGGCGTAGAATCTAATGTTGTTGTAAATGGTCTCGATTTTTATCCTACAATTCTATCTTTATTAGATATAGAAAAGCCTAAAGACAAACATTTAGATGGTGCAGATTTATCGACCTTATTATTAAATGACCCTACCGATTCTAAATTAGTTTTGGATGAAAATGGCAAAGAAAGAACAACGATGATGTGGCATTTTCCACATGCTTCATACCAAAGTACGTTACGTGTAGGTGATTATAAATTCATTAGAAATTATGATTATAAAAATAATCCTAGAAAATCACAATTTGAATTATACAAATTATATACGACCGATAACGGAGTCGCAGAACGTGTAGATATTGAGGAGGTAAATAATTTAGCGATGTCTAATCCTGAGAAAGCAAAGGAAATGAATGCGCAATTGACTTCTATTTTAACAGAAATGAACGCCAGTTATCCGTCTTATAATCCACTTTACAAAAGTGATATGGAGCATAAAGAAACGGTTCCTTCGGTGTTTTTTGCATCAAAAGACTATGACCAAGTTACTTTTAAATACAAAGAAAATGGAGCTGAGGTTGTAAGGGCTGATTTAATTTATACCACCAATGGAGGACACCGTTACGAAGAGTGGTTTAAAACCGATGCTAAGATAAACGCTGATGGCACTATAACGGCTAATTTACCTAAGGACACAACACATTATATTATTAATGTAATTGATGCGAATAATTTCTTAGTAAGTTATCCAGAAATGCCTACAATTAAATCTCTAAAAGAGGAGAAAAAGAAGTATTCGAACTATGCTTTAAGTAGCAAATAATTAAGTTTTATATTAAGTTGATAGCAGTTATTTTTAGCTGGAAATAAAATTATAAACTATTGTTTTTTAAGTGTTTTTAATTTATATACAAGAAATGAGCATATTTTTGGGTTAATTTAGCAAAGAAAAATAGAATAATAGATCTAATTTTGACTAACTAATTTTAAAACCATATATATTATGAAAAAACAATTACTTTTTACAGCAATGTTACTTTTTGCGACATGTATTACATTTGGGCAAGCAACAGTGCTTGATCCATTGGATCCTGAAACACAGCAGATCAGTATAGCAAGTACAGATTATTCTCAAACTGGAGGACCTTTTGCACCAAACGGAAATGGTGCTCATCTTAATGCAACTATACCAGAAGTTCTTAATGGATCTATTAGTTTTGATGTAGTTTCTTCTGGAGCAGATTTTGAAACATCAATTGTTTTTCACGTAAGAAAATTACTTGGTAATTCTGGGAGTGTAACTATGACTGTTGATGGCATAACTGACGCACCGATTAATTTAGCTGCTGACGCTAGTGCAAGCAATCTTAATGCCTATGAGACATTTGATACCTTAACATTTTCGCAAAATGTTACTATTACATCTGTTCCTAAAACGATAACATTGGATATTAATATTTTACAAGACCTTTCTAATAGCGCTAGAATTAGATTCTATTGGCTTAGATTTTCTAATGAAACTTTAGGTGTAGATGATTTTGAAACACAAGAGACAAGTGTTAAAGTTTATCCTAACCCAACAAAAAATAGCTTTCAAATAGATGCTAACAACAGTATTGAGCGTGTAGAACTTTATAATATTACTGGCCAATTATTAAAAACATATAGCGAAGAAGCTAATTATGATATTAGTGATTTAGCAACAGGTATTTATATTGCAAATATTAAGACGGAATTAGGTTCTAAAACAATGAGAATTGTAAAAGAATAAGAATTTCGTATTCAAGTATTTAATGCGACAAACGTTGTTGTTATAAATCGATTAAAAAAAGTTCCTTAGTTAAATTTAACTAAGGAACTTTTTTGTTTTCTCACTACATCACAAAATATTGATATCTCAGTTTTATCAAAAAATAAATTGTCAAATGCCTATGCTTTTAAGACTCATTATGAGAATGCCCTTCATTAGGCAATAAACCCATTATTTAAGTATAATAGTTGTGATAGAAAAGTTTTTGGTTGAAATAAGCAAAGAGAAACCACCTTGTAAAACTAACTTTGATTAACTAAATTTTGAAACTATATATTATGAAAAAACAATTACTATTTATCATGTCCTTTATATTTGCCAGCACGATGGCATTTGCACAAGCTATTATAACAGTGGATACAGCAGATCAAGATTTCACTATGATTTCCCCTTTGGTAACTTCTGTTTCTACTGGAACGGCTGCTACTATTTCAGAAGCACCTGCTACACCAAATCGCACTCAAATAGTGGCTGATGAAGCTGGTTCTAACGATGTTGCTGGTACGTTTGACCTTGTTGCTCAAACGTCATCAGGTACTATCGACGGTACTATATCTTTTGATTTTAGAAAAAAAGAAGGAAATACTTTGGCTATAAAAATTACGGTTGGGACTGAAACACCACAAACATTTACATATAGTGAAACTGATGGAGGTACTGGTACATATCAAGTATTATCTGCTACTTATGCTGGAACTGTTACATTTTCAACTACACCAACGCCTATTACATTTGAAATTACAGATTTAGATTTAGGAACTTCAGGAGGTGTTACTGCAGCAAGATTATATAAATTTAACGTTACTGATAAGAATGTGCCTGAACCACCTTTGGATGCAGAAGCTGTTTTAGCAGCTGGAAATGAGTGGTATCATAACTATAGCCCAGATACATTTAGCGTAACACTTAATGAGGTGCTAGGCGGTGAGTTTTTAGAACAAGGATCAGCAGTAGCGACACCAACTACTACAGGGAACAGCAGTCCATTAGTTGCCAAATTTACAAAAGGAGAAGAAGTACACTCACAATTAAAGTTTCAATTACCGGCTGTAATTACTTCAGCAAATCAATCAGCTGCTATTTTTAAAATAAGAGCTTATGCACCGTCAACGAATGTAGATGGCAGTTCTGGTAGAAGGTTAAGATTGTTTTTGAGAGATGGAATTGAAACAGTAGGACAAAAGAATGTAACAATTGATGTTAATGTTTATGATCAGTGGGAAGAATACACCTTTGATTTTACAGAAGTTACGCTTGTAGATGGTGTATCTTATAGTACTGTAAACCTATTATTTGATCAACCAGATGCTGATTTTCTAGCCACAGGAAATGTATATTATTTAGATGCTTTTCAAGGTCCAGCTGGAGCCACATTATCTACAAATGACTTTGAATTAAATAGTGCTTCTATTAATGTTTACCCTAATCCTGTAACTAACAGTTTTCAAATAGATTCTAATAATAGTATTGAACGTGTAGAACTCTATAATATTACGGGTCAATTATTAAAAACATTTCGCGAAGAAGCTAATTATGATATTAGTGATTTAGCAACAGGGATTTACATTGTAAATATTAAGACGCAGTTTGGTTCTAAGACAATCAGAATTGTAAAGAATTAGAGTGTTCTATTAATAGAAAATTAAATCAAAAAAGAGTTCCTAAGTTGCATTAGCTATGGGACTCTTTTATGTTTTTACAGCGTCTAAAAATAGTCACAACACTTATTTTAACGTTTAATTGGTATTACTAAGAGACTGTGTCTTTTATCATTAAAACAATGCTCTAATTTAAAATTTAAGCGATTTAATTATTTCATGAATCCATCAAGATTTATATTAATAATAGTCTTCCTTACCCTGTCTAATAGTCTATTTAGTCAGTCTGAGCCAACCATTAAAGGTATTGTTTTAGATGAAAGCAATGTACATATAGAAATGGTTTCCGTAGCGCTTCTAAAACAAAAGGATTCTACATTTATCAATTATGCGCTTACTGATGTTAAAGGTGAATTTGCAATTTATGATACTCCAAAGGACTCTTTGTTGCTACAATTTTCATATTTAGGGTATATAACGCATTTTGAGACTATTCATTATAAAAACCAACCTATAGATATTGGTAATGTCATTCTTAAAGAAGATACTTATGAATTAGATGCCGTAACGCTATCTGCAGTAATTCCTATTCAAATTAAAGAAGACACAATTGCTTTTAATGCCAATTCTTTTAAAGTGAACCCAAGTGATAATCTAGAAACGCTTTTAAAAAAATTACCAGGTATAGAGGTTGAATCTAATGGGGAAGTCGTTGCAAAAGGTGAAGAAGTGACCAAAATATTTGTCGATGGTAAAGATTTTTTTGGCGGAGATCCGGCTATTGTATTAAAAAATTTATCGGCAGATGCCATTGCAAAAGTTGAAATTATTGATAAAAAAAGTGATGAAGCAGAACTGACTGGAGTAGATGACGGTAACAAACAGGTTGTGATTAATTTTACATTGAAAAAGACGAAAAAGAATCAAGGTTTCGGAAAAGTATCTGCCGGCATAGGATTAGATAGCCGCTACTTTGGCAATGCTAACTATAATAAATTTTCTCCTAAAACACAGTTGGCAGTTATTAGTAAATACAATAACATCAATATTACAGGCTCTAATATTCAGGGATTCTTAGAAAATGCTGATGGTATTGCTGATGAGTCTGATGACGACAACAGTAATGCTGCTCAATCAAAAAGCCTAAGTGGGTATTTAAAAACAGGTGTTGCTGGTATTAATATAGGTCATGAATTTAAGGAGAAAGAGTTTTTAAATGCGGACTATTTTTATAATCTTTCGGATAATCGTGGCACATCCTTTTCTAAAAGAATTTCTTTTGCCAATACTAATAACTATGATTATGAAGCTGATAATAGGTTTAATAAAGAGTCAAATAATCACAATTTTAATTTTAATTATAAAAACAAATCGAATAGGAGTAACAGCCTTACTATTAAAGGGCGTTTAAATTCGGATGCAGCAACACAGCATTCAATAAGAGATGGGGTTTATTATACTGAAGATGGTGATTTAGTAACTACAAACAAACAAAATTACAGTAACACTACCATTAAAAAGTCACTCGATTTTGACATTAATTTCTATCAAAAATTAGCTAAAATAGGGCGTAGTTTTAGTGTTGGATTTAAAACCAAAATATACGAGCAAAGTAAGAACAATGAACAGGCCACTTTTATAACCAGGAATATTAACACTGATAATCCTTCAAATAGAGACATTTTTGCGCTTAGAGATGAAACGTTTAATAACGGCTTATACAATTTCAATTTTAAATTCACAGAGCCCATAGCTGGAAATCATTATCTAAAGTTTCAATTCTTTTTAAGAGTCTTAAATCAAAATGAAGATATCTATCAATTTAAAACCTTTGTATCAGATGACGATGAGGATGAACTCCTTAGTTATAAATACAACCATAAAGAAAGTAGTTTTCAAAATCGATTTGGCTATAGTTATAGCACTAAAAAATTGAATATATTTTCTGGTATTGAGCTTCAAGAACTCGATCGATCGTTTGGTGTCATTACAGAAGATCATTTTACTAGTAACCAATTTTACGTTAATCCGTTCTCCATACTGCAATACAAACCTAAAAAGGGTGTAAAATATCGTTTGGTCTATAATAGAAAAATACGCAGCCCACGAACTTCGGAAAGCTCAACAGTTATCAATGATTTAAATCCTTTTTATATAAGAAAAGGAAATCCTCATTTAAAAACAGAAAAAACGGACGATATTTCTTTAATTGCTAATATCTTCAACTACAAATCATCATTAAACCTTACAAGTAGAATTAAGTACCAGTTTTCGAAGAATGCTATTATTCAAAACATTGCTATAGATGACGATTTTGTTAAAACGAGAAGCTATATCAATAGTGGAGAGCGACAACGATTGTCCGCTTATTTTAATTTTAGTAAAAAAATAAAAGGCTTAGGAATTCGCTATGCTATAACCAACAGTAGTTTTTATAAAACATCCATGTCATTAATTAACTTACAACTTAACGATGTGGTATCAAAAGATATCTTAATAGGAGTATCTGTTGAAAACGCTAATAAGAATGCTATAGATTTAAAGCTAGGCACCAACTACAGTGTTAATAATACGTCATTTTCCATAGAGCAAAACCTTAATAGAACCTATAGAAAGCAACATTACTATTCCGCTATAGATTATGATTTTACGGAGAAACTAAATTTTAATACCCAATTTGATTATTTCGTTTTTTCAGATAATCAGTTTGCTACAGATTTGCAACTTCCAATATGGAATATGGCTATTTCCTATAGTATTGGAAATAGCCATAATAGTCTTAAACTGGTTTTTATAGATCTTCTTGATAAAAACGTTGATTTCGAAAGACGAAGCACGACTAACTTTTTTGAAGAAACCACCTCAGAAAGTTTAGGACGCTACATAATCTTGAGCTACACTTATAGATTAGGTAACCGAAAACAATAGAAAGCAGTCTTATTCCTTCAATAATTTTAAAGTCGATTTACTACCGTCTTCAAGTATAACTTGTAAAAAGTATAAGCCTGACTTGAGCTCTGAGATATCGATGTCTTGATACTGATTATTAAATTCGTATGCTTTAGCGCCATGTAGACTATACAATACACCTGATGCTACGGATTTTGAAAGACTAAAAGTGCCTTTAACAGGATTAGGAAATAACTTAAGTGCTTCTTTATTATCTATCACCTCATCAACTCCTAAGCTACTTAAATCTAAATGGTATGTAACAGCGTAAACTCTAAATCTTGGTATAGTACCTATAGTAGCATTGGAAAGGTTAGTTACTAAAAACTCCATAGTTTGCGCCGCTTCAGTTATTGTTGTTGGCGTATCAAATTCATAATTTAAATCAGCTGTACTGTTAGTACTCGTGTATTCAAAACTCTGGGTCTCACCACCAATGGTAACATCAAAGTTTGCTGTATCACCTGCAAGTGACCGCACTCTAAATACTATCTTTTCACATAATACAGGTTCAGTAGCTTTTACATTGATATTAAAACCATCGCCTCCGCCTTCTGTTCTCATTTGTACAAATGCACCACCAGTAGTAGTATTTCCTATCAATTCTGCATATACATCTGTACTTTCTGGTTCAAATTGTTGTTCTTCCTCCGTTGTATTAAGTGTTATTTCATTAAGTGGTTGTGTAGCCCCTGAAACATTAAAAAAGAGATCTACAAACCTCACTCTCGGTGTTAACCCATCTGAATTAGAAAGGGAGGTTGTTATAATCTGAATTTCTTTAGATGACTGTGTAAATGTCACCGGAGTATCAAATTCAAATAATTCTGGAGTATTATTATTTGTACTTGTATACGTAAAACTTTGTGTTTCTCCATCAATAATAATATCAACATTTACAGTATCTGCTGATTGAGATATAATTCCTAATGTAATTTTATCACAAGTTATAGTTTCAACATCTGCAGGAGCTTTTACATAAAATTTAGCTCCATCTCCGCCTTCTTCAGTCCTTGCTTGTAAATAAACTGTACCACCTATCGTTGTATTCCCAATTAACTCAGCATATTCATCTACTACTTTAAAAGATTGTTCTCCAACAGAATTAGCAAGTATTATCTTATGAGGGTTAAATATTGATATAGCATCCGATAAGACTACAAAATTATTTTCATCTATTAATGTAAACACAACTCCTGTAGCTACTTCTGGCACATCGGCTGTAATCACGTTACCATTTATGGTTGCAGGGAGTTCAAACCACTCTTCTTCTGGTGTGTCTACTTCTTCTATCCTATAAAGTAAATAAGCCGTTTCAATAATTGCATCTCCAGGATTAGTAGTTAACGTTGCTGTAGCTACACCTGTATTCTCATCATAAACTGTTGAAGTTATAGAAGGAACAATATCTTGATTAACTAAAGGATCACCATTATAATCTGGATTAAAATGTGGTGTTCTTGCATTGTTCTCTTCTAAAAGAGTCTCTAGTTTTAAGATCATTTCATTTTTAAGCGATACAGGCATGGTATCTATAACATCCACCATCTCTTCTATATCACTGTCAGATCCATCATCATTATATAATTGGTAAGCTTTATAATAATCTCCATTATCATAGATTTTATACAATTTATAATTTCCGCTTCTAATAGCTGAAGATGCTCTTTCATCTTGTCCATGTGGGTAATGCCAAAAAAGATCTGTTCTTTCAGTATCGTCACTATTTTTTATTTCTGTTTCAGTGCCACTTAAGAAAGGAAATAAACTTACACCATCTAAATTGTTCAGAACATTTGCATCAAGAAACTCATCTGCTCCAGTAACCTCCATAATTGTAGGATAAAAATCTAAATGTGAAACCATGTTATCATATACTTGATTTTCTACAATACCAGGTCCAGTTATAACAAATGGCGTACGCAATCCGCCTTCTTTGGTGTGTGTTTTCCCTAAATCTAAAGGAAAGTTATCTGTTATAATTTCTGACCCATGATTTTCTGCACCTCCATTATCTGACGCAAATATGATATACGTTGTATCAAATAATTTCATCCCTGGATTTCTTGGGTCATCAGTCTCTTTTAAATAATCTACTACTCTCCCTAAACTCCAATCTAAACTCGAAATCATGGCTCCATAATACGGATTTGTTTGGCCTGGAGTCGTAATATTTGCATCTGTTGTAGGCACAGGAATTCCTAATTTATTACAATAATATTCTAGTAATGCTAAATCTCTTGTTTGTATAGGTGAGTGAACTAACCAGTGAGCCATGTATAGAAAAAAGGGTTCCTCTTTGTTATCATCCATAAAATCCAATGCTAGTTCTGTTACAGCATCATAAGGTCTTCCATCTGCATCTAAACGATAAGGATCATCTTCTGCATCTGTGGCAAAGTCAACTGATCGGTCTCCCATGGATCTCGTAATTCCTCTATCGGTGTCTTGGTAATCAAATCCTTGGTCTACAGCTTCTGGATAAATATTGTGATTAGCTGCCATATGCCATTTGCCAACATGACCAGATACATATCCTAAAGGATTTAATGCTTCAGCTATAGTAACTTCATCGAGTTGTAATCTACCAGGATAATACGATTCTATAGTTTTATTTGAAAGTTTAACTTTAGGTATTTGCCCTCCAGCGACATGAGTCATTTTGGTTTTAAGAGGCATTCTACCACTCATTGTACCTCCTCTAGACGGTGCACAAGTTGGTGCAGAAGCATAGGCTTGTGAAAAATTAGCTCCATCCTCAGCCAATGCTAACATATTAGGTGTTTCCCAAGGAACAACATCTCCAACATCATTCAACTGGGTGTCTTGCCAGCCTAGATCATCTGCATAAATAAAAACAATATTTGGTTTAATTATCTCTTGACCATTTATTTGTGGTAAAAAAAGAATACTGAATAATAAAAGTAGTGTCGTGTTTCTCATCATAAAATTAGTTAATTTAAAAAAGTTTTATCAAAAATTACATTAGTTGCAAATACTTATCTTTACTTGGATACTATTATTTTTCGAGTGATGCTATAATTATTACCATTCGAAAGCTTAATAAGGTAAATTCCTGATTTTAAAGTAGACACATCTAATTGTGTGGTGGTCGTTCCATCAGCCCATGTTTTATTCAGTACTTTAGTTCCTAGTACGTTTAGGACCGTTATGTTATTTATATCTGTAGTTGTTCTAGAAATTGTTAATCGATCAGCTACTGGGTT
The DNA here is from genome assembly GCF_013403955.1 of Winogradskyella vidalii. Taxonomy (GTDB): domain Bacteria; phylum Bacteroidota; class Bacteroidia; order Flavobacteriales; family Flavobacteriaceae; genus Winogradskyella; species Winogradskyella vidalii. The sequence continues at coordinate 252,005 of NZ_JABFDG010000001.1, forward strand.
GGGATACAACTTAACATCTGATTGATTAGTAAATTCATATGAATTTGTGCTTAATGTTTCTCCAACTAAATAAGCCCCTTCTGGTCTTACATATGGTTCAAAATCGGGCACAGGACTAGAAAGAAGTCTATCGTTAATTGCTTTCATAATAAGCATTTCATCAGCCATCATATGACCTTCATCAGCATTAGCATTAGATACCGTATTTGCAAAGGTAACACCAGCTTGAGCATCTATTAAAATTTTAGAAAACCTGTATGCATCTTCTATTCCAAATATTAAATTTGCGGAACTAACATGCCATTTATCTCTAATAGGAAACCAGGCATGCTTTAATACTTGTTTTTTTTCATACATTGACCAAGGATTACCAACCATAGCAGGTAATGTAAACTCTTCGTATCCCCAAGAATTTGGTGGAGCACCACCAGCTAACGCAGAGACATGTCCTCTTGTAAAATCTTGAGAAGTATTGTTGCCTCTAAAGTTTGATACATCATAGTCTCTATCATCTGCATCATCAATTCCATCAGAATCAACGGCAACTAATACGCCATCTATATAATGTTTATGACCAAACTCAGACACTGACATAGCAGCTCCAGGATCGGCATCTTTAAACATTTGAACAAAATCTTCTAAATTTCCATCGTCAAGAAGTGTGTTTGTTGTATCAAACCAATATCCATCAGCATACTCTGCTATCGCAGGAATAAATCCTTGAACTAAATCTCTGTAAGCTAAATATTCATCTCCATCAAAATTAGCTGTGTAATAATCTACCCACGCAGCTTCTGTTTCATCACTTGCTCTATCTAAATAGTTAGAAGATATGTACAAAATAATCTTCTTATCTGCATCTTTAAATGTTTGCAAAACGTCCAACATGATTTGTTGATTCTCTACACTAGGAACCAAACTTTCGTGTATCTCTGTAGCTACATCTACATTAGTATTATCTCTCACCGTAAAATAATGAGAGTGTGCAAAATAACTAAGGTTTGTAATAACATGTCCTGCAGCTGGAAGTTCTGCAACAATCTCTTGTGCACCTCCTAAAGGGTCGTGGCCTGTAGCAACTTCTGTATCTAACCTTTCACCACCAAAAACAGGAAATGTAACTCCCCATGAACCTTGTAACCAAGCCGCTGGATGATTTCCTACGGTAGCGGTTTGATCTGTTGATCCGTATATCTCATCAATATAGTAAGTCATGGTTGGTTCTTCTACACTACCATTAGCAAAACCTATTGTCATAAGGTCATAGCCATCAACATGTGGAACCTCAACATTTTCAAAATGAAACGTAAACGTTTCCCATTCTTGTCCAACTGTAAAGTTCAGTTGTTCAAAAACACCTTGTCCTTCATCAGAACTATCAAAAAACACTCTTAATTTTGAATTGTTTGTAGTTAGCTCATTAGTAGGTATGTCAATATAGGCTTTGAGCGTAACTGTATAATCGGTTAAATCTGTTACGTAATTGAATAAATTAAATTCTAAAAAATCTTCTGTACCTTCAGCTCTATTAAATTTAGAGACAATAGAATTTGTATTAATCCCTGAAGTATTAGGGTTCGTTACATTCTCAGTGTATTCTATATATTCTTCACTAACAAATTCAATTTTTCGTGTATTTGTTTCGTTTTGTAACCATAGAAACTGCGCATTAGAAATCTGTACAAATGATATTGAAAATAAAAAAAAATAGAAAAACTTTGACATAACGGTAATTGCTTAATTTATTTAATAGCCTCCACATGAATCATCATGTTCATATTTTGAAGACCATGTAAAATTAAGCCTAAAGACTTCACTTCATTTTCTCTCATTCACTAAATCATTGCTCTAGACTACCAATTTCACGTTATACAGTGGAATAGTGCTATTATTTCTATATAGTATTTTAATTCAACTCTTTAACCAAAGCGTGACTTAAATCGACCATTTATTTAAAGTAAGCAGATTTGCATAGTGGTTTCAATATCCTCTGAATTGCGTTTTAGTAATGATTTAGTTGAGGCAATATGTATAAATAACAAAAGAAGCACAATAGAATTTAATCCTATTGTGCTTCTTTAAATATGAAATAATTTTAATTATTTGACGGCAATTGCTTTAGTTGCAAATACTTTAGTAGTTTTTTGGTAGCCTCCATCAGGATAACCTATTAAGTAATTGTTTTCGTCAATTAAATTAAATACGTAATGCGTAGTTCCTTTTGGCAATGCTACAGAAACATTATCATTCCTAAGATTCATAGAAACAGGAAACCAAATTTCACCACGTACACCACCATTAGTTGTATAAATTAATTCTGCTTTTACCACCTTAGCTCCATTGTTTTGATATTTTAACCAAACATTTTTTCCATCTATGCCATGCTCAACAACAGTAGGTATTTTAGATTTATTAGGTAACGCAGATTTACTAGTTGGATTTAAATAAGGATATCTCGCATTTAGTTTTTCTAATCGTTCTGTTAAAAGACGATTCATCTCATTTGTTTTCTCTGGCATTTTTTCTGCTAGATTTTGAGATTCTTCAATATCGACACGTTTTGAACCATTTTCGTACAATTGATATAAGGCCAAATCGGTCTTTTTTTCTGTAGCCGTATAGTCACGTACTAGTTTAAAGTCTCCAATTCGTAATGTCGATTGCATAGCGCTGTTTGGAAAGTGCCACATCATCGTATTTCTTGGTTTTCCGGTTTCAGGATCTAAAACTAATTTAGCATCTGTTGGGTCTTTATCTAGTAATGTAGATAAGTCAGCACCATCGAATATTTGATTTGCATCTTTTGGAGTGTTTGTCCAACTTAGTATCGTAGGATAGAAATCCACACCATTTACCATAACATTAGATTCTGTATTTGCAGCAATATTTGGTCCTGTTATGATTAGTGGTACTCTTACACCACCTTCTTTTGCATTTATCTTTCCTTTGTCTAAAGGATAGTTGTCTGTAATAATTTCTTTTGTATGTTGTTCCATACCACCATTATCTGAAGTGAAAATAACATAGGTGTTTTCGATTAACATATGTCCTGGCCATCTTGGATCTTCTGTTTCTTCAAGATATGTAATCAGTTGACCAGTATAATGATCTATCATTTCTACCATGGCAGCATAATAGGCGTTTTTTTGACCTGCTTCGTCCCACATGTCATTCTTTTTAGGATATTCTAATCCTAATTTCTCATAGTATTTACGTAATAAAGCTTCACTACGTGTTTGTATAGGCGTGTGTACTAATCGAGAAGCATAAAACAGAAAAAATGGATCTTTTTTGTTTTGGTCCATAAAGTCAATACCATCTTGTGTGATGTCATCAAACGGAAAACCATCTTCGTCAAGTGTAAATGGATCTAAAGGATCCGTCGTTGCAAATCCTTTTGTACGATCTGTCATTCTTTTATGAGCGCCAAAACCATGTTTTGAAAAATCGAATCCTTGATCTTTAGGTTCAGGATAGTCTGTTACTGCAATACCAACGTGCCATTTTCCTGAGTGTCCTGTTTTATAGCCATTAGATTTAAGTGATTCGGCAATCGTTACTTTAGAAATATCTAATGCACCTCTCATCCAAGGACTAATCAAGGTAGATCCATAATTAAAAGGCAATGGTGGATGACCTCCTCTTACGCTAGTTCGTTCTAAGCGCACAGGGTGTTGGCCAGATAAGATTGCACCTCTAGACGGAGAACACGTCGTTGCAGGAGAATACGCTTGCCAGAATAAAACTCCTTCTTTAGCTAATTTGTCTATGTTTGGAGTTTCGAATGGAGAAGGCTCGTCAATATCATAGCACTTTACGTCTTGCCAACCTAAATCATCGGTTAAAATTAATACTACATTTGGCTTTTTTGGTCTTTCTTGTGCAAAACTGCTTGACATAACTAAACAAGCCATTCCTAATAGAAATACTTTTTTCATGATGATAGTTACTTAATTATAAAACTAATTTAGTTCAGATACAAGGGTTTTACATCTTTGTCTGTACACGTTTAAAATCTCTAAATAGTCTTTATTCCCAACTAAGTTATTCTGTTCTTTTGGGTCGTTTATTATATCAAATAATTCTTCGTAAATCGGTTGTTCATCCGTTTCAATAGATTGATTTGGAACATATTTATTTCGGTCATTTTCTTTACTAAAAGAACGAATATATTTAAACTGTTTACTGCGTACTCCTTCTTGTCTAGGGTAACCTTGATCTGTAAATAAGTTTTCTAAAAAGATGTCTTCTCTCCAATCTGTATTTTCACCGGCAATTAGTGGAAGCATACTTTTACCTTGATAGGATTCTGGTGTTTCTACACCACACATTTCTAAAATAGTTGCAGGAATATCTTGACCAACCACTAATTCATCAACTACTTTGCTTTTTGTTTTATCGTTGAAAAATGGAGAATACACAATCATTGGCACATGTACAGATTCATCATACAAAATGGTTTTTCCGCCTAATCCATGTTCGCCTAAAAACAAACCATTGTCGGAACAAAATATAATAATGGTATTATCCGCTTCTCCAATTTCCTTTAAAAAGGCGCGTAAATTACCTACCATCAAATCGATAGCATAATTAGCGCGATCCATTTTTAGTTTTTCATTTAATAATTTCCCTTTTTTAGAAGTGACATAATATTTCATTAAATCTGAGGTGGCATATACATTTTCAGGTAAACTAATATCTTGAGGATAGCCATCAGGTAATTCCATTTTATGCTTTACATCATCGTATTTTGTTTTATAATATTCTGGATCTGTGTCTTCCGATCCCATACCACCAATGCTAGACGCATGTGGAAGATTTAAATTAATCCATGCCGAAAAAGGCTTATTAGGATCTCTTTTCTTTAATTGATTTTTAATGGAAGGATCCGCATTTTCATAGAAGTAATCGTAATCATCGCCTTGTGACAAATAAGCTTTTGTCGCTTCTAAGAACCCTTCTATTTGTGTTTTGTTTTTAAGGTTAGCAAATTGTTTGTGTCTTTTTGCAGGATAAAACCCCAAATGACCATTACCATAATAAGCAAAGTCAGTACCTTTATTTAACGGTGTATTTCTTTTATCTCCAATTTTGGTATGGTGTTTTCCAATAAAAGCAGTTGAATATCCAGCTTGTTTTAATTGCGACTGCCAACTGTCTTGATATGACTTTTCAGAAATCACATGTTTAGAAACAGAGGTAAACCCAATTTTGTTTTTTCGTTCCCATTGCGCTGTAAAAATATTAGCTCTACTTGGACCGCAAATAGGACTTGTAATGTAGGCATTGTTAAAAAAGACACCTTCTTTTGCTAACTGATCGATATTTGGTGTTTCCGCTATTGGGTCGCCTGTCATGCTCAGAGAATTATACCGTTGGTCATCTGAAAAAATAAAAATGACATTCGGTTTCTTTTGTTGTTCTTGTGCTTTGCATGCTATAAACGAAGCGCATATAAAAATGCTGTATAGAATAGATTTTTTCATGAGTTTATATTTAATAAGAACTGTAGTATTTATGACCAGGTAATCGTTTTGTTTTTTCACCATAACCGAATAGATTTTGCTCTGCTTCCGATTTTGGTAATTCTTGAATACTTAAATCTGTTTTGTTTATTTCTTTGGAAGTAATAATAACCGATTCATTTTGCTTTAAATCAATTTTGTAAGAACCATCTTCGGATTGATTTATAGAAACGGACTTCCCATCGATATAAAATTTAGGATTTTCAAAATCTACATGAACGACACATGTATTTCCTTTTAAACTTTTTATAGATACAAATTCCGTAACTCCTTCTACTTTTTTAGCACTGACCAAAAAGGCACCTTGTGTTCTTAAATCATGAAACGCCACATCTTTCCATTTTTTCGGACTCGCAGGAAATACACGAATTTTTCCGCCCCAACTTTGCAACATCATATCGTGTAAACTTGTGGCAAAAGACAGTGGACTTTCAATAACCGGATTAATTTTTCCTTCGGAATACATCGTAGTAGAAGAAATGTTTTTATGCTTAATTAGAAAATCTAAATAATAATACGCTTTTTCAGCATCGCCTAAATTGGCATACATAGAAGAGGCTCCTGTTGCGGTATATCCTGTAACAGGCATGGCTTTAATCTTTTTGCCACTATTAAACGTCACATCTAACCAATGGTCTAACGACGTGCGCAGTAGTTTTTTATCTTCTTCTTTTTCTGGTGTGATTACCATTAACGGATAAAAGGCTAGTAGATGCGAATAGTGTCTGTGCGGATTGGCAAAAGGTCTATCTTTTCCAACCATAAGACCATTTTCATCAATTTGAAAATCAACCAAATTATCTAATAAATGTTGCCATTCTTTTTTAAGCGGGTCATTTATATGATGCTTTTCATCAATATCGATTAGGGTTTGAGTACTCCAACAAATTAAAGCTAACGTGAAATTAATATCTTGACCGCGACCTGGTTTGTATTCTGGCGACCAACTGTATTTGATATGAATTTTGCCGTCTTCGGCTTCAACAGGATTGTCTTTTATATAATTTAAATAACTATTCACTGTCTTTTTTAAGATTGGAAATAGGTTGTCTCGCATACGAATATCATCGCCTGCAAATTGGCAATGCAACCAATAATCGTTTAACATCCATGCTAACATATCTGGCACTTTTGCTCCGTTGAAAGCGATGAGGTCTTGCGGCATTAAAGCAGCAACGGCAGCACTGTTTTTCCAACTTGCAGGTACATTGTTTTCTAGGTTTTTAGCATATTTATCAATGTTGTTGGGAAGAGATTCTCCAATAGACATTCTATTGGCGGTTAAATGCGTCCAATAAATCAATTGTACATTTAAATCACCCCAAACCATTGGCCAAAACGTTCTGTTGTACCAAGGTCCCATTAAATCTAAAATGGGGCCGTTTCCTCTAGAAGCAGATCCTAGTTTATACATTTGTATCCAATAGAACGATTCTTTTTCCGCATCATTGATGGTTAAAAAACTTAATGGATAATAGTCGTGCCACCATTTTTGATGGGTGGATACAAAGCTGTTGTCTTGAATTAGAACATCAGCCTTCTCTAGATTTTTTGTTACAATTTCTAGTGAATTATGATCAGGAAAACTATGATGCACACTCGCTATTAATTGTTGTTTTCCGGAAGGATTACCTGTTATTTTATAACCTGTAGTAGTTTCTCCTCTATTATCGTATAACGGTTGGTAACAGAATTTGTAACCATTTTTCTCACTGAACGTCGGTTTAGGTGCCATTTCTAAAGTTACAGCCCTCATTTTATCCCAAGTACCACCTTTTGGTCCGCCACCACTTTTTAAAACTTCATAAACTGGTGGAATAGGATCTTCAGCATGCCATGTGATTTCTACGTCTTCATGTTTTGTCTCTGTTTCAAAATAAATGATATCAGTGGTGCTATGCGTCAACCCTTTAATGTTGTAACTTCCTTTAGTCGTTGTGATAGTACCTATTAATTCAGCATTCCATAAATCTAAACGCATATCAATACCAGTAATCTTTCCTTTAGATTTCAGTTTAAAATGACCTAATGGTAAACGGCTTCGTTTAATCCAAAGCATTTCATCAGCCTTTGTTTCGGCTTCTCTATGATCATAATAATCATGTCGACCAATATGCAGCGAAATCACATTGTCGTTTTCTTCCGGACTTTGATACAATAAAAAGCCAACATTTCCATTTCCTGAATAAGGTGCGGTTTGCCATTTATCCGGAACAATATCCCAAAGCAGGTCGTGTTTGGATAAAAAGGATTCGTAATCCACTTTAAAATCGACTTGATTATTCTGAGAAAATAAGATGCTCGAAACAAGAATAAAAAGATAAAGAATACGTATTTCTAATTTTAATCGAAACATGGACTATTATTTGTTTATATAATGAGTAACAAATATATTTTATTAACTAAAGAAAGTTGTTCTCTAATCTTGCAATTACTTTCTTTATTTCAGCATTCGGTAAATATATAGTGCGTAAACCTAATTTCAAATATGGCAACCTTTTGGTTACTAATCCGTATAGGAAAAAAATGAATTGACCGCAAGAACGTCCATGATGACGCGCGATAATTTGCTCAAGTTTAAATTGAGTAAGAAAATGGTCGATAACAGAAAACACATTGTAGCATTAATGCATAGTTTTACATTATTAATTCCAATATCCAATCCAGATCAAAATGTATAAATCTATAATTGCAATTTTTGTATTATGTTTTAGCCAACATATACGTGCACAAGAACAAGTAGATACTAGTCGTCCAAATATCATATTTATTTTTGCCGATGATATGGGAATAGGTGATGTTTCTCACACCACGGGAAAAGCGGCGACACCACACTTAGATCGTTTGGCAGAAGAAGGGATTCGTTTTACAGATGCACATACCTCATCTTCCGTTTGCACTCCGTCTCGCTATTCACTTTTAACGGGTCGTTATAATTGGAGAACAAGTTTATCTAAAGGGGTCATCCATAAACCGACAGCGAAACCGTTGCTTAAAAAAGGTGAAACAACCGTAGCAAGTTTGTTAAAGCAAGCAAATTATCATACAGCAATGATTGGTAAATGGCATTTAGGTATCGGTTGGGAACTGTTACCTAATTATAAGAAAGAAAAATGGCAAATAGGTGGAGGATGGAATATCGATTATACTAAACCTGCTATAACGCCAACAAGTAATGGCTTTGATTACTTTTATGGCATAGCAGCTTCTTTAGATATGCCTCCTTATGTTTATATTGAAAATGAAAAAGTGACAGAACTTCCTTCTGTTATGAATGACCCAAAGATACGTTCTAGAAAAGGGCCTTCTGCTCCAAGTTTTAAATCAGGTGAATGTTTACAAGTTTTTGCAGAAAAATCAGTGGATTATATAAATGAGAGAGCTGAAGAAAAAGAACCGTTCTTTTTATATTTGCCATTAACCTCACCACATACGCCTATTGTTCCTAGTGAAAAATGGAAAGGAAAGTCTGAATTAGGACCTTATGGTGATTTTTTAATGGAAACAGATTGGGTTGTAGGAGAAGTTTTAAAAGCTTTGGATAAACATGATTTATCCGAAAATACCATTGTTATATTTTCTACGGACAATGGGTGTTCGCCTGCTGCAAAAATTCCTGCTTTAAAAAAGAAAGGACACTCACCTAGTGGAAATCTAAGAGGAAATAAAGCCGATATTTACGAAGGTGGACATCGCGTACCTTTTATTGTTCGTTGGCCAGAAGTTATAACAGCAGGAACACAAACAGATAGATTAACATGTATGACTGACTTTATTGCTACTTGTTCTGATATTACAGGTATAAAATTAGATGATACATCTGGTGTAGATGCCATTTCTTTTTTACCAACGTTAAAAGATCCAAAGAAAACAAATAGAGAAGACATTATTAGCCATAGTATTAATGGTTCTTTTTCTATCAGAAAAGGAGATTGGAAACTAGCACTTTGTCCAGGGTCTGGTGGTTGGAGTGCGCCAAGAGCAGGGCAAACTCCAGAAGGATCACCTAGTGTGCAGTTATTCAACCTATCAGACGATATTGCTGAGACAACAAATCTGCAGGATAAATACCCTGAAAAAGTAGAAGAATTAACCCAACTACTTCAATCTTATGTTGACAAAGGAAGAAGTACACCTGGGGAAATTCAAAAAAATGATAGAGACGTCAATATTTATGCAGAAGATAAAGCAAAATAAATTACAGATTAAATAGGAATAAAAAAATATCTAAACGAATGAAAAACTTAATTACCTTATTATTAATCTTATCTATTGTACCAATGTATGCACTAGATATCCATGTCGCTACAAATGGTTCAGATGCTAATGAAGGAACGGCATCTAAGCCTTTGTTAACTATTGAAGCTGCTCAGAAAAAATTAAGAGCTAGTGGACGTTTAGGTAAAGAACCTTGTCAAATCATAATTCATCAAGGCACTTATAGATTAAACACGCCTCTAAGGATTACGACAGAAGATAGTGGTAGTGAGCAATTCCCTGTCATGTATGCTGCAGCTAAAAATGAAGAGGTCGTTGTTACCGGAGCCCAATTAATTTCCTCTAAATGGGAATTATTTAAGGATGGCATCTATAGAACTAACGTTGGTGATTTAAATGCTATCGATCAACTTTTTGTAGATCATACCAGACAACATATGGCTAGGTATCCAAATTTTAACGCTGGATTTATACCTACAGGTGGTGATGATTCTGTACGTGGTAAAAAAGCAGGAACAGTTCCTTTTTCAGGAGCGACGCCAGATGCTTGGGATGCTAAAAAAGCGGCAGAATGGGAAAATCCTGAAGGCGCCATCTTAAATGGAATGCACAGAGGGCTTTGGGGAAGTCAGCATTATTTTGTGACGGGTAAAAACGATAAAGGAGAATTGGTTTACGAAGGTGGTTGGCAAAACAACCGATCTGCTCCGCCTCACAAAGGGTATCGCATGATAGAAAACGTTTTTGAAGAATTAGATGTTCCGGGGGAATGGTATCATAATACTAAGGACGGTTGGTTATATTATATGCCAGAAGCCCATGTAAATCTTAACAATACAAAAATTGAAGCCGTTCTTCAAATTAAACACCTTATTGAGATTTATGGAGAGCATAAACTACCTGTTGCAGAAATGGTTATTCTCAAAAGTGGTAATGCACAAAAAGAAACCGTTGTTAAAAATTACGAAACGACTAAGCCAGTAAAACATATTCAGATTTCTGGTATTCACTTTACGGGAACAAAAAGAACCTTAAAAGAAACCATTGAGCCTTTACTCAGAAGCGATTGGTGTGTATATCGTGGAGGTGCTATTCATATTCGTGGCACGGAGAATATTATTGTTGAAAATTGTTCATTCGAAGAATTGGGAGGAAACGCTGTATTTATTGATAGTTATAATCGTCATATAGAAATTAAAAGCAACTTTTTTCAGAATAATGGTTCTACGGATGTGAACTTGGTTGGTTCCTTTGCTGCGGTTCGTGATCCTTCATTTAGTTTTCAACATCTTCCACCACCAATAGATGAAATAGACACTACAATTGGTCCAAAATCTGAAGAATATCCAGCAGATTGTATAGTTGAAAATAATTTAATGATGCGTTGTGGACGTTTTGAAAAGCAAGCCTCAGGAATTAATATTTCTATGTCATCAAGAATTACAATTGCTCACAATACTATTAGTCATACACCAAGAGCGGCCATTAATATTTGTGATGGAACTTGGGGAGGTCATATTATAGAATGGAATGATTGTTTTGAAACCGTATTAGAGACGCATGATCATGGCGCTTTTAATTCCTGGGGAAGAGATCGTTTTTGGTTTAGAGCTGGCCCATCAGGACCAGATTTAATGGATGAGAATGGAAAGCCTATGATTAGTAATTATATAGAAAAGTATCCGAATATGCCTTTATGGGATGCGTATCAAACAACTACAATTAGAAATAACAGAATGCAATGCGATCATGGTTGGGATATCGATTTAGATGATGGTTCCACTAATTATGAAATCTATAATAATATCAGTCTTTCAGGTGGTATTAAAACACGTGAAGGCTATCATCGTAATGTTACTAATAATGTAATCTTAGGTAGAGGATACACCTGTAATGTACCATACCCTAAACCAACGCACGATATTTTTGAAAGTAACATTTTATGGGGTGGAACAGTATACAAATCTAGTAATCCAACGCTTTGGGGAGGCATACGCAATAAAAATTTCATTCACAATCCAGATGCTAAAGATGTCGTTCCTGCTTATGGAGTACAGCAGCAAACATTGGATGATGCAGAAAGTCTCTATGGAAATGTTCTTTTTGAAGCGCCTCAACATGGCGATTTTACAGTTTCAAATCAATCAGCAGCATTACAACTTGGATTTAAAAACTTTCCGATGACGGGTTTTGGTGTTACTTCAGATAAATTGAAGCGTTTAGCGATGAAACCACAAATACATGCACCAAAAGAGGTAGCATCCAATGTGTATGTGGAGAAAAAGATGAAAGGATTATTTGGAGCTAAGTTTAAAACGCTTGAAACAGAAGCCGAACTTACAGCAACGGGAATGTTTGACACCTATGGTGTTTTATTGGTTTCTGTTCCTAAGGATAGTAAATTGGCTAAAATGGGATTTAAAGTGGATGATGTTGTATTTGAATTAAATTCGGAAAAAATAGCAAATGAACAAGATTTTATTAAAAACATGAAGCAATTAGCGAACCATGAACATACCGTGAAAGTATGGAGACATCAAGAATCAAAAACATTTTCTTTTGAAAAATAAATCATATAATTCATCTAAAAATATCATGAAAACAAACCATAGAACACAAGTAAATAAAGGCTTATTTCTGTCACTTACATTTTTATTATTTACAGCAAGCGGAATGCTACACGCACAAGATACTTGGACCCTTGAGTCTCAAGAAGACTGGCAAGCGAATATAGCTACAAAATCAAATTTGGAAATCACCAATGGAAAAGTAATTCCTACTGAAAAGGAAGCCGTATTCCAAAGCGCCATGAAAAAGTTTACAAAAAAAAGAGCTGCAAAATCCATTACGTTTTCTCAATCAACAGAATGGTTAAATTGGGAACAAATCCCTACTGCAGCACCAGCAAACTTAGGTGATGCTCCTGTCGCATTACAGTTAGGAGATGGAAATTACTGGATGTTTGGTAAATATGATACTCGAAAGAATAATAAACGACCGAATGATTTTAAAAGTAAGGATACCATCTTAAAAGGTTATGATGTGGTACTAAAAACCACACATCTTAAAAATCAATTTGATGCTCCATCAGGATTAAAAAAATCGCTAAAGGGCTATCATGCTTGGCATAGTATCGATATGAAAAACTGGGTGCATTATGGACCTATATCAGACATGTCTTCACGTTGGGTAACTTCTGCAGAATATATTGATGGAAAATTTTATTTTTATTACGATTTTCCAAACGATCAAGATCCGCATTTACTTATTGATGAAAACTTAACTGATGGTCTTGTTGGGAAAAAGATGGGCATGGCTTTTAAGGATCCTTCAGATGGTTCTGATTGTGCAGTCATTAGAGATTTAGATGGTAATTTTCATATTATAGCTGAAGATTGGTCGCCTATTGATGCTTCTACGCATGCTTGGGATTCGCCCTTAGCAACGCATGCTGTAAGTAAAGATGGTTTTAATGATTTTAAAATTTTAAATCCTCCTGTAGATGAACGCACCAAACCAACTGGTAAATTTGCGGAATATGCACATCCACATTGGTTTAAGGAAGATCCTGATAACTATCCTGGAAAAGCGTCACCTGTTGATATTCCGAGACAAAGAATCAAAAAAGGAGACGTCGTTGCTTTTGGTAAATACGAAATCCATGAGCCAGAACAAAATTCTTTTGGAGATTGGGCTTCTATTGCTATTGGTGGTCAATATTATTTATTTGCAGATTATGATCCAGCAGGTAAGACAGGTGGTAAACACATGAGTGTTGCTTGGTTTACGTCTGATGATATTAATAAACAATTTGAATTTTGTGGAAATATAGGTCAAGGCCATCCAGATCCAGATATCATGTTTGCAGAAGGTAAATATTACTTGCTTACGCAAACTAGAAACGATTATGTAAGTACTGGTCCTTGGGTAGAAACCGTAGAAGTGCGCATGGGAGTGGACACTACCAATGACGGACAAATTAATGAGTGGAGTGACTGGCAGGTTGTAAAAGAACAGTATGATTATATAAAAGGTTTTTCTAAGCAGGTTGAAAAAACACCAGCACAGTTGAATTTTTCTGACTTACCTAAAGGATATGGTTTTCAATTTGAGGTTAAAATGACGGATACTACAGAAAATGAATCAAAACCAATTTTAGATAAGGTAGTTGTGTCGTTTAAGAAATAAAAAATTAAAACCGAATTTAAGTTTCATAAGATGATAAAAAATATATTAATAGTTCTTGCCGTATTGTTAATAACAGGAAACACTTTTGCGAAAGATATTTATGTGTCTCCTACAGGAAAAGACACTAATTCCGGAACAAAAAACAGTCCTTTTTTAAGTTTTGAAAAAGCCTTACTAGAGGTGAAAAAATATGCAGGTAACGAAGCCGTTACGGTCTGGTTTACTTCTGGAGAATATTATCTTAATAAAACCATTGAGATAGGTAATGCTTATTCTGGAACGGAAAAATATCCCGTTGTATTTTCAGCTATACCTGGAGCAAAAGTAATTATCAAAGGCTCTCAGCGATTAGAGCATCTAGAATGGAAAACCTATAAAAATGGTATTTATCAAGCGCAAGTTCCTGAAGGCATGTCTATGGATCAATTATTTGTTAATGAAGAACGCCAAGTGAGAGCACGATTCCCTAATTATGATTATGAGAATCCACTTCGTGACGGGAAAGGATACCTTCAAGTCACAGGTGGTACAGATAAGCGTTATGATAAATGGTTTTCCTATGACCCTGAAACTTTTTCATATAAAACATGGGAGCATCCAGAAACAGGAATTGTGCATGGTTTCCAAAGTCATAATTGGGGAAATATGCAGTACAGACTTAAATCAATTAATAAAGAACAAAATAAAATTTTTCTTAACGAAGGTGGTTGGCAACTTCAAAGAACACATGGTATTGGAGGGAAAAAAAGTCATGCGTCTTACTATTTTGTTGAAAATATTTTTGAAGAACTAGATGTTCCTGGGGAATGGTTTTTAAATACAGAAACTAATACGCTTTACTATTATCCGATGCAAGGCGTAAAATTAAGTGACGTTAAAATTGAAGTTCCAGTTATAAAAGATATGATTCAGTTGAAGGGCACTAAAGAAGCTCCTGTAAAACATATTCAGTTTAAAGGATTCAATTTTACACAAACCAACTACACGTTTATGGAGTCTTATGAGCCTGTAGCTCGCGGAGATTGGGCTATTCATAGAGGTGGTGCTATTTTTATGGAAGGTACAGAAAACCTGTTAATTGCAGATTGTAATTTTGAATATGTAGGTGGTAATGGTGTATTTATGAGTGCTTACAATCGTAATAATAAAGTAAGCGGTTGTAGATTTGTACACACCGGAGAAAGTGCGGTTTGCTTTGTTGGTTCGCCGGAAGCTGTTCGGTTTTATCAAACTTGGGATGACAGATTAATGGATGGCAAGAATTGGAATGAAATGCGTGAAAATATGGACTTAGAAGCTGGTCCTAAAACCCCAGATTATCCAAAGAATTGCGTTGTAGAAAATAGTATCATGCACGACTTTGGTGACGTTGGTAAACAAGTGGCAGGCGTTTACATTTCTATGAGTCATAAAATAACAGCGTCTCACAATACCATTTACAATTGTCCACGTGCAGGCATATGTATTAATGATGGTACTTGGGGAGGACACCTTATCGAATTTAATGATATATGGGAAACGGTAAGAGAAACAGGAGAGCATGGCCCTTTTAATTCTTGGGGACGAGAAAGACAATGGAAAGGTGGTAGAGGAACCAATGAGCACTTTATAAAGGAATTAACAAGATTGGATGCTATTGACAACACAATTTTACGAAATAACAAAATAGCCAATTATAGAAAATCTATTAGTGCAGGAAATTGGACGATTGATTTAGATGATGGTTCTAGTTACTATGAGATCTATAACAATTTAAATTTAGGTTCTACCATTAAACTAAGAGATGGCATGGGACGAAAGGTTTTTAACAACATAACCGTAAGTGCGGTTCCTTTAGGTTGGCATGTATGGCCAAAAAATTCCGAAGATGAAATTTTTAACAATATTTTTGTGATTGCTGGAACTTTACCTGGAAAAACGACGCCTACAAATAACTTTATACGTGAAGTTGCTTTACCAACCGATGTTAAATGGAGTACCAATTACGATAAAAACCTGTATTGGAATGTTAATAATCCTGAAGATTTTAATATGACACAAGATATGAATATGGAGGAATGGAATAGGAGAGGGTATGACCTAAGTTCTATTGTGGCCAATCCTAATTTTGTGGATCCAATAAACGGCAATTATCAAGTGCAAGAGAACTCACCAGCGTTAAAATTAGGTTTTAAGAATTTTCCAATGGATGAATTTGGTCATCAGATGACACGTATTTTGCCTTTTGGAGGAGATTTTGAAAATGAGCTTGAAGTTAGTTTAGAAGCAGATATTAGAGCCCCAAAAGGTTCTAAGGTTTATTTTACCACAGATGGTTCAGAACCAAATTTGAATTCAGCAATATATTCATCACCATTTAAAATAAAGAACACTACGGTAATTAAGGCAAGAACTTTTAATGCAAACGGCATTGCAATAGGATTTACTGCAGAAGCCGTCTTTAATAACGTAAAAACAGTTACATATCCAAGTTGGTTAAGCACCTTAATTGCTGGTGAATTTAAGGCAGATAGTAGCAATCAGGATAAAATTACAAAATCTAGAAAAGCACTTGAAAAAGAAATACATGGCGCTTTGTTGATTAATATTGCAGACGATCCAGATTTAATAGATGCCACAGGTGGCTATAATTTTGGCTGTTATATTAAGTCTTTGGATCCTAAAAAAGGACAAATGTGGTTAGATGGTGGACTCGATAAAGATTGGGTGATTCAAAAATTAAACAAGCATAAGGTTTCAAATATTGCACATTTACAAAAGTTCCTTAAAACATATTCGGGCCAAACCGTAACGATTACTGCGGTGAGAGATTATGGTACTAAGGTATTTGAGGTAAGCATTCCTTAAGTGTATATGTATTATTACAAATAATATGTAATAAAAAGACTGCTAAAAGGTGTATCAGAATTCAATAATCAGATTTTTTAAGGATTAATCTTTATTTATCAAAAAATGTATGAAATTTGGAGACTAGTATAGTTAGGTGCTTTAAAACCTATTATTTTCTAGATTCACATCTCATAATATAGATTAAAGAATGACTAAAAAAGTATTTGTTTCAGGATGTTTTGATATGTTGCATAGTGGACATGTTGCCTTTTTTAAAGAAGCGGCAACGTATGGCGATTTATATGTAGGGATAGGTTCAGACGCGACAATAGAAAAATTGAAAGGGCGTAAAACCATTACGTCAGAACAAGAACGACTTTACATGATTGATTCTATAAAGTATGTAAAAGAGGTTTTCGTTAATAGTAGCTCTGGAATTTTAGATTTTAAAGAGGAATTGGAACAATTAAAACCAGATCTCTTTGTGGTGAATGAAGATGGTTTTTCATCTATGAAAGAAGAGCTTTGTAATACTTTAGGGATTGAATTAAAAATTTTAAAACGGGTTCCTGACGCAGATCTACCTCCCCGCTCAACCACTGCCATTAGAACGACAGGGAATTGTTCATTACCATATAGAATAGATTTAGCAGGTACATGGATAGATCAGCCATACGTTTCTAAGTATCACCCTGGATGGGCTATAACCTTATCTTTAGAGCCAATCATCGAATATAATGAACGCTGTGGTATGTCTACATCAACAAGAAATGCGGCAAAAAAAATATGGCCACATTACTTGCCTTTTGATAAACCAGAAAAATTAGCTGAAATACTTTTTAAATTTGAAAATACTCCTGGTTCAGCATTAATTTCAGGCGCGCAAGATGCTATAGGCATATGTATGCCTGGCGTAGTTAGACATCATTACGATAATGGGTATTGGCCAACAAAATTCGAATCCATTCATTCTGAATCTACGCTTTCATGGTTAGAAGATCATCTTTGTATGGTGCTGCTTTGGCCAAGAGCACAAGAGCTAGACCTGTTAAAAGAAACCGATATAAATGAAACCAATGTAAAATCGCTTTCTGATTCTGCAGATAAGGTATGGGACGCCATTAAAAGTGAAGATTTGGAAAAATTTGCTGAAGGATTTTTAGAATCATTTGAAGCACAAACTAAAATGTTTCCTGCAATGGTGGATCCGAAAATAAAGGCAGAGATTGATAAATATAAAGACAAAGCAATGGGATGGAAATTAGCTGGTGCTGGCGGAGGTGGCTATTTAATATTGGTCTCTGAAAAACCAATAGAAGGTACTATGCGCGTTAATATTCGTAGAAAAGAAGTTTTGTAAATAATTTTGACCACATTACTTTTTTATAAAAATAGATACTTACTTCTAAAATTGAAATTCTATTACTATAATTTTTTTAATGCCAAGTTATCTTAGCTTGTCTAGTTTCAGTATTAACCCAAACGGAAGCATGTTCAAACTCGCGGGTAAACTCCCAACCTGTCGTTGAGGTTCTATGGTATGCACCTTTAGGTGCGCCTAATGGTTTTTGCAATTCTGGATAATCCATTAAAGAACCATGAGCCAATTGCCACCCCCAACCATATTGAAAATATGAATATGGCTGTGCACCAATTAAGTAGCAAGCGTGATAAAACTCTAATTTCTCTTTAGAAAGTTTTGAAAAACGTTCATTTCTAAATTTTCCTTTGTAAAATGAAGGGTCTGAAACAGCTACGCTGTCATACTCTACACCAATTCTAAATATGGACATTTTTCCGGCTTTAGAAATTCTAAGCATATCTTCCCAATCCTTCAATAGTTTTTCTTTAGTTAATAAGTCATTTCCATAATGTTCAAACATATTGGCATCTATAGAAGGTAAAACATGTCGTGCCAATTTAGCATTTGCATTATTACCTAATAATATTTTATCAGGACCTAATCTTTCCTTTAAAGCTTTCATCATAGTTCCCATGGCTATTTGAACGTCTTGGGCTTTATCTTGGCGTAACCATGAAAAACCATGCATTTGGTCTATAAAAGCACCATCGGCACCAGAAAACGCAACGCCTTCTGCTACCGTATTTACCCACCATTCTTGAAAATCAGAATTTAAAACATCAAAATAAAAAACGTTTTCTCGCTCCTCTAATGCTTTGGTTTCAGGTTTTTCTATTAAAAACGCCTTAAGCTTTGGATAATTATTAATATTTTCATGCGTAAAATTCTCATTATATGATGTAAATGGCCATGCATAAGCCGAATTAAAATAGAAAAGCACTTTCATATCTGGCTTTAACTTTTTAAAAGCTGCTACCTCATGCTTTGCTCCTAATTCTGCAGCACCTAATTGTCCTTGTCCATGAGATTTTTCAATACAAATAAAATCTGTGCGTTCTGCAATATGGTTGACCTCTTCTGGGTGTAACACTCTTATTGGGTCACCAAACATATAATACATTGGGGTCGTTTTCCAATTAAATTTGGGATAAAATGGTTTTGTTTCAAAAGTACTACCATCACTTATTTTATAAGGAGTTTGAACTGTTGCACATGAACAAAACAATAAAAAGAAGGACAATACGCTGTTGATAACAAAACTGCTTTTCATTAAAAAAATATTTTGTTGTTTATGTAATAATTAAGATTATTAATTTTTTGCTTTCTTTTTATTTTTTGCTTTCTTACTACCATTAACAGCTTTTTTTTTCCATAAAATAATATCATCTATATCATTTTTAGAAAACTCCCCTTTGGTACTTCTTCCTGTTTTTATATCTAATTCCAATTGCTTTAAAAGTTGTTCCGCAATTTCAGGACGTGTTGTATATAAGTTTGTAGTCTCGGCAGGATCATTTTCCATATCATATAATTGCGCAACAGGCATAGTATCTAATGTAGAATCATCTTCTTTAGGAGTACTCCAGCCTCCTGATCCTCTAGCTAATAACAGCTTCCATTTTCCTAATCTATACCCAAAATGACCACTAATAGAATGATGAATAACACCAGCTCTAGTACTATTGATAGCTTCCCCGTATAATGCCGGTAAAAAACTCACACTATCTTCACCACTTTTGCTTGGCATAGCAACATCTGTTATTTCGGAGAACGTAGCGAAAATATCGGTTAAGCAAATTAAATCATTGTTTGTGGTGTTAGGTTCTATGTTATTGGGCCATTTTACAATAAATGGTATGCGATGGCCACCATCCCATAAATCGGATTTTGAACCACGGTAGCCTGCACTTACGAGATGTCCTTTTTTTGCAAGTCCTTTGATATTTGCAGCTTTAGAAGCACCGTTGTCACTAGTAAATATCACCAATGTATTTTCGGTAAATCCATTAGCTTCAAGAGCATCAGTTATAGCGCCTACGGTGGCATCAGTTTGCATTACAAAATCGGCATAATTACCAAGTCCACTTTTTCCTTGCCATTCTTTTGAAGGTACAATTGGTGTATGCGGGGATCCTAAAGGCACATATAAGAAAAAAGGTTTTTCGTCTTTATTTTTTGCTTGATTGTTAATATACTCTACCGATTTAGTTGTTAAACGAGGTAACATATTAATTACATCGTCATGACTAATTACTTTGTCATTTTCTATAACTGCTTTCATACTCCCCGCGTGGTGAAAACCATGATAATAATCAAATCCTCTATGAATTGGTCCATCTGGTATCGTTGCACCTACAGGTGGTAAGTTTCTCCCTTTTTTGCGAATAGTTGTTTGAGTAATAGAATCAATATATTGAAAATTTAAATGCCATTTTCCAATGATAGCTGTATGATACCCTTGGTCTTTAAGAAAGTTTCCTATTGTAGGTCGGTCTTCTTTAATTAAATTGGGTTTAAAACCAGATACAACGCCACGTTGTAATGTTGTTCTCCAACTATAGCGTCCGGTCATAATACCATATCGCGTAGGTGTACAAACAGATGCTCCAGAATGTGCATCCGTAAATGTCATCCCTTCTTGGTTTAATTGATCTATTTGAGGGGTTTTAATTTTACTAGTTTCTGGTGCTAAACTTTGTACATCACCATAGCCTAAATCATCACAGACTATCAGGACAATATTAGGTTTCTTTGCATTTTTTTGGGCATTAGAAGACCAAGTAAAGATGCTTAATAGTAAAACAATTAATCTAAGGCTATTAAGTTTTTGTTTTTTCATGGTTATATTAATTTAGTATTGTTGTGAAATAAAATTTTTTAAAGGAATTTTTATAGTATTGTATTCCGTTTATTTTAAATATGAATTAAAATAGTCTATTGTTGTTTTGATTATCGATTCTCTTGTTGGATTAATGTCAGCTCCAACTTTTCGCCAATTATGACCTGCATTTTTTACAATTAATGTGGTTACAGGTGCGCCAATTTTATTCGCTTTTTCTGCCATATAATAAGCATGCTTTACTGGGATGGTAGTGTCTTGGTTGCCTTGGATCATTAATAACGGAGCGCTGTTTTTATCTAAATAATTAATCGGACTCATTTCCTTATACAGGGCTAATTTATCTTTAGGTTTGGTATCTGGTTTTGTTATTCTAGCACCAAATCGATCTTTAAAATTTGGGCTATCATCATGATTGAATAAACTGATATCTTCAAAATCGCAAGGACCATACCACGAGACTCCAGCGACCATGTTATACCTGTAAGGAGCCAAATCAGGATCGCCTTTAAGAGTTTCTGGAGCACTTAATAATAGCATTTGGGAAATATGACCACCAGCAGAATCTCCAAAGGAGAAAAACCGATTGGCATCAATGCCTAATGTTTCACTGTGTTTAGACAAATAACGCATAGCATCTTTACTGTCTATTACGCAATCTCGCATGGTCGTAGTTCCGTCTTTTTTCCAAAGTCTGTAACTCACGGATACCACACAAAATCCTTTTTCTAAAAGTGCTGTATGCACAGTTTTAAAAGACGCATTTGCTGCGCCGTGTCGGCTACCTGCTGCCCAGCCACCTCCATGTGTGTATATCACTACGGGTAATTTCTCTCCTTCCTTTGACGATTTAGGATAATAAATATCTAAGTATAAATCCTCTTCTTCGGTAACTTTATAAAGCACATTTAACTTTCTTTTTCCTTCTGTTTTCAAGTACGGAACTTGCTTTTTAGCCGAAAATTCTTCATAGCTAATGAGGGCATCTCCGTTACTATCCAATAATTTATTTAAATTTTTCCATAGACGTTTGTTGTCATCCTCTGTAAATTCCCCGTCTTTGTTTTCATCTAATCTTTCCCAAGTTTTGTTAATGTAAACATCGCGATACGCTCCGTTGGATTGATCCTCTGATTGCGCAAATCCATGTAAAAAAGGAAATGTGATACCTAGAATTACTAATGAAACATTAAAATTAAATTTTCTAAATCTTGTCATAACTCTGATGTATTCCTATTTATTACTATACCCTTGACTTTTATAGGTCTCTAAAAGTTGTTCTAATTCTGCTACAACTTCAGGATGTTCGTTATAGAGATTATTCTTTTCTTCAGGATCATTAATCATATCATATAAAGTCCCAGGAGCTTCGTTAGGTTTTGGTTCTATAGACCTTGGCTTTGTAAAACCACCGGAACCTAATTCGGGAGTGTATTTCCATTTGCCTTTTCTAATGGAGAACACACCAAACATTGAATGATGCACAACGGCTACTCTAATTGGTGTCTCTATTTTAGATGTATAAGCAGGCCAAAGATTGTAACTGTCTTCAGCTCCTTTTTCTACGTTAGGTTGATTTAATATACCAGATAAGGTCGCAAACAAATCTGTTGTACACATGAGTTGATTCGATTCCAATCCTGCAGGAATGACACCTGGCCACTGTGCAATGTATGGCACGCGATGACCTCCTTCGTAAATATCGGCTTTTTGACCTTGGTATATATAATTGGCACGATGCGCAAATTTTTCTTTATCTCTTTCGGTCCAATTAGAGCCGTTATCAGAAGTCACAATAATTAAGGTGTTATCTAGTTGTCCAGATTTTTCTAAGGCAGTAACCACTGCACCTACAGCATCATCTACCATGGTTACAAAATCACCATAATCGCCTGCTTCAGATTTACCTACAGCATCACCTATTGGTAACCAAGGTGTATGAGGTGCTGTTAACGCAAAATAAAGGAAGAAAGGTTGGTCTGTATTTTTTTGATCATCAATAAAAGAAACCGATTTTTTTGTAAAATTGTCTAAGACTTGATCAAAAACAAAATTTGGTGCTTTTTCCCCTGGCCTCCAACTAAGACCGCGACCCTTTCTTTTTACGTTTGTATATGCTGTAGGTAATTCAACAGCTTTTCCATTTTCGATATATAAGTAAGGAGGGATGTCTAATGATGCAGGAATGATATATGAATAGTCAAAGCCTAAATAACTAGGGTCTTTTATGGGTTTACTAAAATCGACATTACTAACTCCGTCTTTTGCTTTTATAGTCTTATCTCCTTCTTTTGGTTGCATATCTAAGCCTATGTGCCATTTTCCAATACATGCTGTTGTATAGCCATTATTTTTAAGATAAGAAGCTACTGTTGGCCTGCTTTCTTCTATTAAAGCAGGTTTGTAACCGTTTAAAACCCCTTTTTTTAATGTGCTTCTCCAGGCATAACGTCCTGTAATGATACCATATCGCGTAGGAGTACAGACAGAAGAATTTGTGTGTGCATCTGTAAAATGAACGCCTTCTGATAGCATTTTATCCATGTGTGGCGTTTGAATTCCGGATTCTGGATTTAATGACGACAAGTCGCCATATCCCATATCATCGGCCAAAATATATACAATATTTGGAGTCGTATTTTTAGTCGTAACATCTTGTTTTTCAATAGTGGTTTGGGCCTTACAAGAGGTTATAAAAGCTAAGATGAAAAGGAATCGTAATATGTTCATTCGTTCTTTTAATATAATTATTGTGGCTTAAATTATTTTTTTAAAGCAAACTTTGCTTGAGGCCATTCTCCTGAAATAGCATCGTTTTTTTGAACTTTTCCAGGTGTACTTCTGCCATTTTGTATGTGTTGGATTAGAATTGCTTTTAATTCCTTAACCTTTTCAGGGAATTGATCGGCAACGTTATTTCTCTCTTTAACGTCCTTTTTTAAATTGTATAGAATTTCTTCCGCAGTAACTTCTTTATGTGTTTTTGTTTCTCCAGAGGCCATAATACCTGAGTTTGGAGATACAATTAATTTCCAATCTCCTTTTCTAATCGCAAAAACACCATACTTGTCATGATGAATAGTGGCATCTCTTAAATAATCGCCTTCATTGGTTAATAAAGGCATCATGCTAAAACTATCTTCTGCCTCATTATCCTTAAAATCATAATCGATAATGTCTGCACATGTTGCCATAAAATCTGTAGTACATATGGTGGCTTCTGAAACCGAATTTGGTTTTATTTTTCCTGGCCATTTCACTAAAAATGGGACTCTGTGACCGCCTTCTAAATAACTTCCTTTATAACCACTATAAATATAACTTGGACTGTGTTTTTCCTTTTTTAAAGTTTTTAAATCGTTAGTAGTAGCATAACCGTTATCACTTGTAAAGATGACTAATGTGTTTTCGTCAATGCCTTGTGCTTTTAGTGTTTCAAAAATACGACCCATTAAATCATCTATCATGATTACAAAATCGGCATAAGGACTTTTAATGTCGCTTTGACCTTTCCATGGTGCAATTGGTAACACGGGATTATGTGGAGAAGGCAAAGGAATGTACATAAAAAAAGGTTGGTCTTTATTGGCATTTTCCTTAATGAAAGCAATAGACTTATCTACAACATTTGGTAGTACGTCTTCATGTTTAAAATCATCAGCAATAGCGCCTTTTATCCAACTACTAAAAGGATATTCCTTTCTACTTCGCTCTGTTATTCCTGTTGGTACCATGGTGGCCTTATTATTTTCGATATAAACAAAAGGCGGCATATTTAAAGATGCTGAAATCATATATGAATAATCGAAGCCCATATCATTAGGTCCAAACTTTAAAGGTTGACTATAATCAATAGCCTTAAAATTTAAACGATCTGATGTGTCTGAAAAATGATCAAACTCTTTGCTGTTGTTTTTCATCGTCCAGTTTAAACCCAAATGCCATTTTCCAATACTTGCTGTTTTATAGCCTTTATTTTTTAGCATCTGTGCCACTGTTAATCTGTTTTTCTGAATTAAACTAGGTGAATTTCCCCAAGTCACAAATTCTTTTAAAGGCGTACGCCAATTGTATCTTCCAGTTAAGATGCCGTATCGTGTTGGTGTACATACCGAAGAAGAGGTATGTGCATCTGTAAACTGCATGCCTTCTTTACCCATTTGATCTAAATGAGGGGTTTGAATTTTACTGTTTTCGTTATAAATACTTAAATCACCAATGCCCAAATCATCGGCCAAAATGTATATGATATTTGGCTTTTGGGGTTTTGGTTCTTCTGTAGTTTCATTATTATCAAAACTGGTAAGCATAAAAAGTGATGCCAATAATAAGCTACTAATTATAAGTATTTCAGTTATTTTAGTTTTCATAATTTTATTTAATTATTTTTTAAAGTTACTTCTATAACGTAACCAAGTGCGTCTTTAGGTACTCCTGTTATTGTGGTTTGTAATCCGTTTTTATTCTGATTCCAACTAAGGATCTTATCGCTTCCTAATAGTTTTACCTGTTCAATATCTCCTTCACCTTTTTTTAGTGATTTTATTAAGATATCTCCTTCTGTTTGGGTGAGTGAAATAGCATAAACTTTATGTTCTTTAGCAGTAAACCAAAAATCTTTAGATGTAAAATCTCTTTTGAAACCTTTGGCAGCTCTATGACCTGTACCCTCTAATAATGTTTCTTCTTGTCCTTCGTTTGGTATTTTCCAACGGGTTGTTCCATAGACAGCATCTGCATTTTGATGAATCCATTTTCCCATCTCACGTAGGTTTTCTGCACTAGTTTCTGGCACGTATCCTTTTCCGTCAGGACCAATATTCAATAAATAGTTTCCACCTTTAGATAGAATATCGACAAAGTAGTAGAGTAGTTCTTTTGGACTTTTCCAGTCTTCATCATAGGATTTATAACCCCAAGAATTATTCGTAGTACCACAAGTTTCCCAATACTTTTCTAGGGTTTCTGAAGCCGAAGGAATCTTATTATCTCCTGCATCTAAATAATCACCAAATGCATACCCCACTCTTCGGTTAACTAAAACGTTTGGATTGTTATCATAAACGAGTTTATAAAACTCAAAGGCTTGTGCTTCTGTAGTAAAACCTGTGCCATCAAACCAAATTAAACGCAGTTCAGGTAACATGGTTAGTAATTCTTTTATTTGTGGATAGGCTTTGTTTTCCAGATATGATTCATGTGTGTTTTCACTTGGATCCCATAAATTTTTACCATTTGGGTGTGTATAAATCCCTAAAGAATCGTTTATTTTTTTAATGTTCTTGTAATTCCCATCGGCGCCATCCATCCAATCATTACCATGAGAATAGTAGACTCCGAAATCTATACCTTCTTCTAAACAGGCATTGTAAAGTTCTTTTACGATGTCTGCTTTGTAAGGCGTAGCGTCAACTATATCAAATTCAGAATGTTTAGAATTAAATAAGGCAAAGCCATCATGATGTTTTGAAGTAATGACGATGTATTTCATACCAACATCCTTAGCTAATTTTACTACATTTTGAGCAAAGGATTTATCTGGGTTAAAGGTTTTTGCTAATGCTCTATAGTCTTCTCTAGGAATTTGAAACGCATACATCAACCACTCCGCAACTTTTGGTCCTGGATGCGGTGCGTTGTTAATTTTAGTGCCTTTCCAAATGCCTCCAGCTTGTGAGTATAATCCCCAATGAATAAACATGCCGAGTTTGGCTTCTTTAAACCGTTTTAATGCTTCTTGTTTTTCCTTGGATTGGTGCATGGCTAACCATTCTTGATGATACTTACCAGAACCAATAGGTTTTTTAAAATGCGGAATGAATCTAAGGCTTTTAAAATCGGCATCAGTCGTTATAGAAAGTGTCTGTTTTTCTGTTTTTTTTAATGGGATTATGTTTTTGAATTCTGAAACAATTTCATTTCCATTTATAACATAGTTTTTTGATAAGGATGCTTCAAATTCTTGTCCTTCTAGTTTTACTGTTGCGGTTTTATTATCTGTAAAGGAAGTATCTTTAGTCACTACTTGTAGCACATATTCGGAAGGGTTTTTTACTTCAAAACTCCAAGAAAATGTATGTCCTTCTTTAGTTGCATTTGTTTTATTTAGAACAATCCAATTATTAGTTAGGTTGAATGGTTGTTTAGTTGACATGGTCGTCTCTACCTTTTGTTTACAGGATACGCTAATTAAAAATAGCATGCAGACAAGAGTATAGATTCTAAATTTATTACAATACGAAGGGATTATTATATTCATTTGAGGTAATTTTTAATCTATTTTAGGATTCCATTCTAAAATTCCTTGTGCTTCTAATTGCTCATAATATTTGGTGTGAAGCGGTTGTTGTTTTACGCGCTTTCTATTTTCGTTTATCATAAGTGGCATAGAGGTAGACCACCAGTTGTTATAAGGTTGTTGAAATTTGGCCATCACATCAGGATGTTCTGAAGCCACATTTTCGCGCTCTCCAGGATCCTTACTAATATCGTATAATTCTTCGTTATTGATGAACCGCCATCGCTGACTTCTAACTGCCATTTTAGTGTATTTGGCTTCGTTGACCATTCCAGTTTTCCAGCGCCCACAGTGTGTAAATAGTAAACGGTCTTCCCAAGTTGTTGCTGTATTTTCTAATAAAGGGATTAATGACAAGCCTTCTAAAGGCTGCATTGTTTCTGGTAGCTTAGCTCCAGTTAATTCCGCAAAGGTCGGGTATAAATCTAAGTGTGCTGTAAGCTGGTTTATGTCTTTGCCTTCGGTTAAAACACCTTTCCAATACAAGAAAAGTGGGACGTGATCTCCACCTTCGTAAGGTGAATTTTTTCCACCTTTTAAACCGGCATTAAAATGCCTTACGTTTTCCCCATTTAAAGTGCCTCTTAAATGTGTGGCGCCATTATCTGTGGTAAAAATGACTAGCGTATTGTCTAAGGCATCCCATTCTTTAAGTTTGCGCATCAATCTTCCAAAGTTGTCATCGATGTTTTCAATCATGCCATATCTACTCGCTGTCCCGTCATCATAGCCTAATTCCAAAAAACGTTTTTTGTAGGCTTCAGGTGCAACTAATGGTGCATGAGGTGCGTTAAGAGATAGGTAAGTGAAGTATGGTGTTTCCGTTGTAATCTGTTCTTTCGTCCAGGCTAAAGCAGCATCGAAAAACACATCCGTACAAAAGCCTTTGGTTTTTACAATAGTTTCATTGTGAAGTAAAACATTATTAAAATAAACATTGTCTTTATTCGGTGGGAAATCTCCTAAACTTACTTGGCCAATACCACCACCTCCATGCATTAAAACTTCGTTAAACCCTCTATTCTGTGGTAAATAATCATCAGCATCTCCTAAATGCCATTTCCCAAAAAGTCCGGTTTTGTAGCCTGCAGATTGCAAGGCTTGAGGCAGCGTGTACACATTCAAAGCCATGCGTTCGCGCTCTAGAATGGTATGGGTAACCCCAACTCTAAATTCATGACGCCCACTTAGTATAGCAGCGCGTGTTGGAGCGCAAGTAGGACTTACATGGTATTCTGTAAATCGTGTTGATTTTTCATAGAAAGCATCAATATTTGGCGTCTTTACAACCTCATTTCCCATGCACGACAAATCGCCCATGCCTTGGTCATCCGTCATTACAAAGATGATATTGGGCCTGCTATTTTTTAACGTATTAGTACTTTCTTGGGCATAGCCCATTTGAAAAAAAAATAGGAAACACAAACAAAAGTTGGTAACTGTATTTTTCACGATTCCTATTTTTATCTTCAACATTTAATTACTTAACTTTATGAAATTCACCTTTTACCATAAATCGATTCTCATCGATTAAAATAATACCGTATTCTTTTGCTTCCTTTGGAACTGTAAAGGTGTATTCTAAATTATTGCTTCCAACTGCAACAGGGACTTTGATATACGTAGATTTTACTTTACTTTTCTTACCTTTTTTATTAGCCTTAGCCTTGTCTGAGATTTTTACAAGCGCATAGCTTTCAATCACATTCGATTTTCCTTTTTCTAATTGAATTGCAACTTGATGAGATTTAGCATCAAAAACATCATTCACAATAACCGGAATAGCTGATACTCCATCTTCGGTTTTAAATTTAGAAGGGTCTTTATAAGGCAATTTGGCATCATAGTCTTTCAGATAGTTTTCTAATTTTGAAGCTAAGGCTTTCGTGATTTCTGGCTCTTCTTTGGCAATATCATTCTGTTCTTCTAAATCATAGCGCTTCCCATCTTTATACAAACGATGCAATACATAATTACCAGTGATAAAGTTTTTATATAATTTATAGTCGCCAGATCGTATAGCAGATTGATTTTTAGTCTCGTCGCCGTAAGGGTAATGCCACCATAAATCTTCTCGAGGTTTTCCATTATTATCTTTAACCTCACTTTCATTATTCAATAAGACACCTGAAACATCCAAACCATCTAAATCTGAACGATAGTTAGCAGGAATTTTACTATTGGTAAGGTTTAAAATGGTTGGGAAATAATCTAACTGATTGACTAATACATTTTTCGTTTCGCCTTTAGGAATATTTGGTCCCGATATAAGCATTGGGACTCTAATACCGCCTTCTTCTGAATATTTTTTTCCCTTGTCTAAAGGGGCATTATCCGACATCACTTCTGCTTTACGAGTTTCCGCTCCACCATTATCTGAAGAAAAAATGATGTAGGTGGTCTCGTATAATTTTTTACCTGGATTTCTAGGGTCATCTGTTTTCTTTAATAAATCTATCACACGACCTAAACTCCAATCTAAGGTGGTTACCATAGCCCCAAAATAAGGGTTATTCTGACCTTCTTTAGTCCATTCAGTATCTACTTCAGGAAGTTCTACGCCTAATTTATCACAATAATAGTCTAGTAATTCACGATTTTTTGTGTGAATAGGGTAGTGTACCATCCAATGTGCTAAATATAAAAAGAAAGGTTCTTCTTTATTGTTTTGTATGAATTCTAGTGCATTTTCAGTCACCGGATCTGTTGGATATGAAATGCCTTTAGGCGATTCCTTAGTGAAAGGGAAATACTTTTCTTCACTTAAGCGATAAGCATCATTTTTATCATGAGTTGCAAAAGCTGTTAAGCGAGTATTAGGTTTTTTTGGTCCTTGATGCGCTCCTCTAGACTCATGTGCAAAATCAAAACCTTGATTGGTTGATTTTTGAATTTGAAGCGCTCCGGCATGCCATTTTCCAACATGTCCTGTTTTGTAGCCATTCATTTTTAACGCTTCTGCAATGGTAAAGTTTTCAGGCATTAATCCTTCAGGAAAATAGGGATTCATATATTTTTCATTTCTCTGAGCCTTAGGAATGCCTCCGCCGCTCACATTAGTGATTCCTGTTTTAGCAGGATGTAATCCACTTAAAAGTGCAGATCGCGAAGGCGCACAAGTTGGTGCTGGTGAATACCCATTGGTAAAGTTGATGGCATCTTTTGCTAACGCTGTAATGTTTGGTGTATCCCAAGCACATGGTTCGTCTAAATCGTTTAATTGTACATCTTGCCAACCCAAATCATCAGCATAAAATATGATAACATTAGGTTTTATTAATTTGTCTTTTTCCTGACTAGTTACATCGTTCGAAGAAAAAAATGCTAGTAATACTAGGATTATGAATGTGTTGTTAGTTTTCATTATTTATTTAAAGCTTGAGTTTTTAGTTGATTTTATGAAATTCACCTTGTACCATAAATCGATTTTCATCTATTAAAATAACCCCATATTCTATGACGCCTTCAGGAACAGTAAACGTGTATTCTAAATTGTTTTTACCTGATTCTAAAGGTATTTTTATGTAGGTGGTATCATGTTTCCCATATTTGCCTGTCTTTCCGTTCTTTTTCTTTTTAAGCTTGGTTGCTATTTTTACCAAGGCATAAGGTTCAATCACCTTAGTTTTTCCTTTTTCTAAGGTTATAGATACTTTACGGGAATTCGTGTCAAAGGCATCGCTAACAATTACTGGAATCGATGCTACAGTACCATTATTTCCTTCACTTTTAAATTTTGAAGGGCTTTTGTAAGGATATTGCGCATTGTAATCTTTTAGATATTTTTCTAATTTTGAAGATAAATCTTTTACGACTTCTGGGGATTTGTCTGCAATATCATGCATTTCTTCTAAATCGGCTCGTTTTCCATTGTTATACAAACGGTATAATTCATAATTACCTTCAATATGGTTTTTATATAATTTATAATCTCCACGTCTTATGGCAGATTGCATTTGGTGATCTTGATTATGTGGGAAATGCCACCATAACGCTTCTCTAGTTTCTCCTTTGTTATTTTTCACAACACTTTCATTACTTAACAACACATTTGAGATATCTAATCCATCTAAATTTACGCTGTATTCAGCAGGTATTTTACTATTTGTAAGATTTAAAATGGTTGGAAAAAAGTCTAATTGATTAATCAGTACATCTTTTGTCTTTGCTTTTGGAATATCTGGACCAGAAATAACCATTGGTACTCTAATGCCACCTTCTTGAGCGTATTTTTTCCCTTCATCTAAAGGAAAGTTGTCTGTAACGATATCTCCATTGGCTTTTTCTACACCTCCGTTATCGGAAGAAAAAATAATATAAGTCGTTTCATATAATTTTTTACCAGGATTTCTGGGATCGTCTGTTTTCTTTAATAAATCTACCACACGTCCTAAACTCCAATCTAAAGTCGTTACCATAGAGCCATAAAACGGGTTGGTTTGTCCTTCTGTTCTAATAGGAATATCTTCTTTTGGAAAATCTACACCTAATTTATCACTGTAATATTGTAGTAATTCTTTGTTTTTGGTATGAATAGGAGCATGAACCAACCAATGTGCTAAGTATAAAAAGAAAGGGTCTTCTTTATTAGATTTAATAAACTCCAATGCTTTTTCTGTCACCATATCTTTCGGATAGGAAATGCCATTAGGTGATGCTTTTGTAAAAGGTGGATATTTTTCATCACTCAATTGATATGGATCATTTTTTTGATGCGTTGCAAATTCAGTGAGGCGGTTGTCTGGTTTTTTAGGCCCTTGGTGTGCACCTCTAGATTCGTAAGCAAAATCGAAACCCTGATTTGTTGATTCTTGAATATCAATAGTTCCTACATGCCATTTTCCAACATGCCCCGTTTTATAACCGTTCATTTTTAAAGCTTCTGCAATGGTAAAGTTTTCAGGCATTAATCCTTTCGGAAAAAAGGGAGCCATATAATCTGAACGTCCAGCTGGTGCAGGTATCGCGCCTCCGCTTACATGGGTAACTCCTGTTTTAGTTGGGTGTAAACCAGAAAGCAATGCTGCTCTCGAAGGTGCGCAAGTAGGTGCCGGAGAATATGCATTGGTAAAGGTTATTCCATCTTTTGCTAATTTGGATATGTTAGGCGTTTCCCATGGACTTGGTTCGTCCAAATTGTTTAATTCGGTATCTTGCCAACCTAAATCGTCAACATAAAAAATGATGACATTTGGTTTTATTAAATCCTTTTTTTCTTGACTAATTCCATAATTAGAAAAGAATAATAAAATTGCAAGTGCTGTTAAAAGTGATTTCATTTTTTATTTATAAAAAATTAAGGGTTAGTTTATTTCCAATCCAATTGGGCTGTTTTGTTTTGTATATCTAAGGTTACGTCTAAATATTCAAAAGATCGTGTGTAAATGTAGCCTTCACGTACGGCATAGCCTTTTGGTGCTCCTAGGTTTTTCTCATACTGCGGAAACGTTTTAAGCCAAACCGCAGATTTTTGAATATCATAACCATCATGTGGGTAAACATAACTGTGTTTTTCAGCACAGACTAGAAAAATAGCCAATAGATAATCTAAACGTTTTGTAAAATTTTCATTTATGGTTACTTTTTTTCTAGCATCATCAATACCTGCTTCAGCATTTTCTAATCCTTTACCAATACCAAGAGACATAGCTATAACACTGCCTTCTCTTGCTGATTTTTGAACAGCCTCAATACCTTTTGCTAGATAATCTTCATAAGTCATGCCAAAACTTTCATGTTCAAAGCCTTCTATGTAAGAACCATCAAAGAATTTTAAGTATTCCCTTCCTGAATCTTCAAATTCTGGTCGCACACGAAGAATATTTGCAATTAATAAGTTGTCTTTTCCTATTTGAGCGTCTAAATCTGCCATCATGGATATATAGCCCGTTTTAATTGCTTCTCGTTTTTCTTCTCCAACACGATTGTTAAAAAACATAGGCACTAAAACTTTAATATTGGCATCTAAAAACACCCCATCAATAAATGGGCTTTCGGTAACTTTTTTCACATGGTTTAGCCAATATTCACGAACATCGTCTTCAGAGATATCAAAGAAGCCTGTTCTACCGTTTGGCATCAACGCTTTTTGTCCTTTAGTGTTAACTAATAAAGCTTCGGGATGTTTATATAAAAATTCTTCATCTTCATTATAACCTCCCCAGTTCACAATAACATTTTTGTAATATAATATTTTGGCATCAGGATTTATTTTTTTTACAGCTTTGGCAGCCTTGATTGTGCCTTTTTCCGTGGATCCATACGCTTTACTTCCCGTTGTTTTTTCAAAGGTTGTAAGAGGGAATTTTGAAAGGTAGGTGAGCTCCTCTTTTGTAAATGCTTCAGATTTACGCAGATGCATATACAAGGGCATTTTGTCCCAAGAAAATTCAGGTAATTTTTGTTTTACCAAAGCTGTTTCTTGTTTTTGTACTGAACACGCACATAAAGAAACGGCTAATAAAACTAATACTATGGACGATTTAAAATGCATTGTTACCTCTCGTTAATTTAATTGTATTTTTAGCTATTCTGTAATTATTTTAAAGCAAATAGCCGATTGATTTGGAATGTTTTTAAAATCATATGCAATAGCCAAACCCTCTTTGTTTCGGTTCCAGCTGATGATTTCATCGCTACCTAACAACTGTATCTCTTTTATATTGTTTTGTAAAAGCCCATCTTGCTTTAACATCTTAATCAAAATATCTTCTGTTGGTGGTGCTAGTAGAAAAGCGTAAAGATTTCCATCTTTTGTGGTAAAACGAATGTCTTTTTCTGAGAATGGCTTTAAATTCTCACCAGCGCGTTTTGTCACAATTTCTAAAGGACCTTCCCCAAAAGTTTTCCAAGGTCTAGTATTGTAAATACCGTCTTGATTCATTTTGACAAAGGCACCAAAGTCACTAAGCATTTTTATTTGATTTTCAGGAATCGTACCATCGCCTTTTAACGCCAAATTAATCATTACAATACCATTTTTACTAATGGCATCAATAGCATTACCAATTAAAACATCTAATGACATTTTAGTGAAAGCATCTTTTCTGTAAAACCAGCTTCCAGATAAATCGGTTGCCCATATCCATGGATGCTCTTGTTGTTCCCCAAACATTCCGCGTTCTAAGTTATACGTAAATGCAGCTTTATTCTCTTTAGCATTTTTAAAGGATAAGACAGTGGTTTGTTTGCCGTTATTCTCTTTTAAATCCCTATTTAAATACTCTGAAAATAATTTAACACCCAATCCTTTTCCTGTTTTTATAGTTGGATAAGGCGAGTCGTTATTAAACATATCTGGATCGTATTTCTCTATTAAATCACAAGACCGCTTGTACCAATGTTCGTTCCAACTATCTTGACTCGCGAATTCTTTAGTGTCATAATCCATATTAAAGAATTCCCATTCTGGTGTGCCTTTTTTCTGAAATTTCCGAGCCGTTCTAAAAAAGCGAGGCGACCAATATAAGTGTGTAGATACTCCAAATTTTAAATCATGTTTAAAGGCCGCATCTTTCCATTCTCTAAGGATATCTTTCTTTGGCCCCATTTTAACCGAATTCCAAGGAAAGAAGGAATCATACATGTCAAAATTATCGTGATGTGTGGCCACAGGCATTATAAAACGAGCTCCAGATGCTTTAACGAACTGTACAATCTTATCGGCATCAAAATTTTCAGCTTTAAAGTCTGCTATAAATTTTTCGTAACCAAATTCTGAAGGAGGTCCATAGCGTTCCGTATGCCATTTGGTTAATCTTACGGTTCGCAGTCTGTCTGGTTCATTTCTAGCATCATAATCTTCATCACCATACATTCTTCTTCCGTAGTGCGATCCATCTTCAACTCTGTTTTCGTCTATTGAAGACGGAATTCCCCAGTGCATCCAAACGCCAATTTTACCATCTTGGAACCATTCTGGTACCTGATAATTCTCAGCCATAGATTTCCAATTCGCATCAATCACTTTGTCAGCCGACTTAGTTTGTCCGAAAACAAAACAAGTACTTAATGTAAAAAAGAGGTTGATTATAAGCTTTTCTATAGACATCTGAGTTCATTTATCGTATACATACAAATTAACCATTTACTTATTTAGTAAGGCTTCTCTATTCTGTCATTTTTTTGCTGTAAAAAATCAAATGTATTGACATAGCTGTGTTCTTAGTGGTTGTGGTTGAAATGAGAAAATTTTAAAAGGAACTGAGCAAGCTAATTTATCTTATTTGATACATATTTGTAATCGCACAAACTAACTCATCATGTCATGAAAAAAAATAAAACTAAAAGCTTATTGTTTTTGATTCTGCTCCAATGCTTTATTGGTTTTGCTCAAGAACAAATTATTACAGGTAAAGTTACAGATGAAAATAATATCCCTTTACCAGGAGCAAGTATTATAGAAAAAGGCACTAAAAATGGTGCGACGACTAATATGGAGGGAGAATATACTATCCTACTAAAGAATGTTGATGCTGTATTAGAGTTTTACTATTTAGGTTTTAAGTCTGTAGAATATTCTACAACAGGAAAAACTATTATCAATGTTCAGATGTTAGCTGACGCTGAGTCTTTAAATGAAGTCGTTATTAATATAGGAATACGTGCTTCGCATTTAGCTGAAGTAAGAGCTAAAAGAGATGCTGCTACTGTAATAGAAGCTATTACGCCAGAAGATATTGGGGATTTTTCAGACACCAACGCAGCAGATGCTTTGCAAAGAGTTGCAGGAGTACAAATAGAAAGAGATGTTGATGGGGTGTCTGGAGATAGAGTTTCTATTAGAGGTATAGGGCCACAATTTGTTGGTGTAACAGTGAATGGTCGTACACCTTTATCTGCAGGTAATGAAGGCAAGTCTGATTTTAGAAAGTTTAATTTAAATGTTATCCCTACCGAAATTATTTCAGGAGCAAGAATTCATAAGACAGCTCAGGCTAAAGAAGTTACAACGAATATTGGAGGTTCTGTAGATTTTCAAACTATAAGACCGTTAGACGCAAGATATAGAAAGAAGAATTATTTTGCCAGTATAAATCTAAGAGGCGCATCTAATACACCAATTGATGAACTTGATTTTGGTCAAAGGTTTTCAGGTGTTTATGGAACGAAAATAAATGATAAACTGGGTATTGCTGTATCAGTTATTTATGCTGATGAAGACAATATAAAAGATGAATCCTCATTAAGAGGAATTACACAGGGTATAAATCTTACGGATGAAAATGGGACAGAGTATTCTGATGTAATTGTGGGAAGAACCATTAATAATTCATTGTTAAGAAAAAATGAAGAGCGTTTTGCAACATCTGCAGCTATACAATGGCGACCAATAAAAGAAATAGATATGGTATTAGACTATACCCGAACAACTGTAGAAGCTAATTCGGATAGACAGCAATTTCAGATAGGTTTGGGTAATACAGGAGGTACTCAATTATTAGGAGGAAACCATATTTTTGATGAAGGAGATCTTGATTTCAATGGAAATATATTAACGTATATAAGTCCTTCTTCAGAGGACAATGCTAGGACTACCATCACAAATGCAAATCAATTTTATGATAATCACTCAACCAATAATATAGTTGGTTTAAATACAACATTAAAACCAATAAATAAATTAAAAATCATTTCAGATATTTCGTATTCAGATTTAGATTTTTTTCAAAATTTAACACAAATAACTCATAGAGTTCAAGGACGTAACGGAGGATATGATCAAACAAGTTTGGATATTGATTTGAGAGGGGAACTTCCTGATTTTGGATTACCCGCAGAGGCTTTTGATCCAGCTTCTTTCGACCTTAATAGAGTTTCACGCAGACTTATTAAAACTAAAGGGTATAATTATGCTACAAAATTTGATTTTGAATATGAGTTAGATAAAAAATCAAAAATAACTTTTGGAACTAGGTATGCGGTAACTGATTTTGAAGCTAGACAAACAACTTCCTCACATACTGATAGTGATCAATTAAGTGGTCTGTATGGAGGTATTGTTGCGGAACTAAATGAAAGTGGCGCTTACAGTGATCTTTTAGGGGAGATTACAGGCGTAGGTTTTAATGAAGGCAATGTTGCTGGTTTGGAAAACGGATGGGTTAAAGTCCCTGGGCAAGCAGTACTAGATTTATTACCAGGGTATGCTGACATCGATGGAGGAAGTATTTTTGATTTTGATATAGATTTAAAAGACGTAGAGGCAGAAGAAAATAATTTAGGTTTTGATGCTAGAAGATCTTATGGTGCGAATGAATCTAGTACCGATTTTTATACACAAATGGACGTTAAGACAGCGCTTTTTAAGCTACCTGTAAGTTTTAATTTTGGAGTTAGAGCTGTAAGAACACAAAATAAATCAAGAGGATTTAGTGGAGTAACATTTGAAGATGCAGATACTGGTGATGATATTGAGGAGTTTTCAACAGATAATTTTTACTATGAAGTAGAAACTTCAAGATGGGACGTATTACCTAGTTTTAATGCCAATTTATCATTAAAAAGAAATTTGAAGTTGAGATTAAGTGCTTATAGAGGTGTTTCAAGACCAAAGTTTGTGGATCTAATTCCAAACAATGAGATTACTTTTCTAACCAATATTGATCCTGTAGATGCAGCAGACTTAGCTAATTCGGGATTAAGAGGAACTATTGTTTCTGGTAACCCTGACTTAAAACCTTATACAGCATGGATGTATGATGCTACTTTAGAGTTTTATACTAATAACGGAGGTGCTTTTATTTTTAGTGCTTTTTATAAAGATCTTAAAAATTACATAGTAAAAGCAGTAACACCAGATCAAACATATCCAGGGGAAGAATTATTAGGAATAGCATTACCTGATGGCACAGGTGATACAGATGATTTAACTGGTTTGTTATTTGATATAACCACACCAATAAACATTACTGATGGCCAAATTTATGGTTTTGAAGTGGGTCTTAATCAACACCTTTCTTTTTTACCTGGTTTTGCAAAAGATTTTGGTATTAAAGCTAATTATTCTTACGTAGAGAGTGAATTTGATGGAGATTTAGGGGAGCAAGCTGATGGTTTTCCTGGTACAGCTAAGCATAATGCTAATGGAACTTTGTATTATGAGCGATCTGGTTTTTCTTTAAGGTTTACGGCAGCTTATAGAGGCGATTACCTGAGTAATTTAGGCGCTATCGGTGGAAATACACGTGCAGATGAACCACACTATACTGAAGGAAGCACAACCCTTGGGATTACCCTTAGAAAGAGATTATTAAATAAAAAATTACAACTTAGTGCAGGAGTATCTAACCTTACAGGTGAGGATATTCGCAGGTTTCAAGGAGGTGATACTCGAAATTTTTCAGCTTACTATGGTAGAAATCCTATTTGGAAATTTACGATGAGATATAGGTTTTAATAATAATTATTGAGAATCATTGGGTAGATTACTTCAAATGACTCTCAAGACTATAACGATGCCATAAATATTAAAAGTCTAGAAAAGACTTATAAAAGTTTTACAATTAATAATAGTACGTATATGTTTAAGAATAGATGTTTTATAGTTTCCGTTTTACTAATCTTAATTAGTGTTTTGGACATACATTCTCAAGAGAAGGATAAAAAAGGCATGGAAGAAATGTGGGGTGAAACTAGTGTTACTGGTGATGCCTTAAAAAGTGGAAAAGCAAAGTTGTTTGATGAAGGCAACTACGGGATGTTTATTCACTGGGGATTGTTTTCAAACTTAGGAGGCGTTTGGGAAGATAAAACCTATTACGGTATTGGCGAATGGTTAATGAGCAAACGTGTGGCCGATATTTCTCCAGAAGACTATATGGAAACTGCCAAAACGTTTAATCCAACAGAGTTTGATGCCAAGCAGATTGCACAATTGGCAAAAGATGCTGGTATGAAATATATTATCATTACCAGTAAACATCACGAAGGCTTTGCGATGTTCGACTCTGAAGCGAGCGATTTTAATATTGTAGATGCCACACCATTTGGTAGAGATCCAATGCACGAGTTATCGGCAGCTTGTAAAGAATTAGGGTTGGGATTCGGCTTTTATTATTCGCATAATCAAGATTGGACAGCTCCAGGAGGAACTAGAGGTCCTGAGGTTGATGAGCATGGAAACAAAATGGACTTTAAAGATTACTTCTATAATAAGTGTAAACCTCAGGTCAAAGAAATATGTACCAATTATGGTGATATAGATTTCGTATGGTTTGATACGCCTGGAGACATGCCAAAAGAATACGTCGTAGAACTAGCCGATATGGTAAGAGAATTACAGCCAAACGCGATGATGTGTAGTAGAGTTGGTTATGGTATGGGCGATTATGCGAGCATTGGTGATATGGAAGTGCCAACGAGAAATGTTGAAGGCCTTTGGGAAACTGCTGATACCAATAATGATTCTTGGTCTTACGCTTGGTATGATAACAATTTTAAAAGTCCTAAGAAAATCCTAGGTCGCGTTATTGAAACCGTCGCTAGAGGAGGTACCTATTTATTTAATGTTGGTCCGGATAGTACTGGTGCGATTCCTAGTATTGGTATAGAATTTTTACAAGAGTCTGGACGTTGGATACAAAAATATCCACAGGTTATTTATGATGCAGGGAGTTCGCCTTGGGGTTTTGCATTGCCTTGGGGAGATGTCACTACCAATGATAAATCACTTTATTTATCTGTAAGCGAATGGCCAACTAATGGGAAGTTATACTTACCTGGATTAAAATCAAAAGTAAAAAAAATCTCACTTCTAGATGGCGACAAAAGTAGTCCTCTTAACTATACAAAAGATAACGATTGGTTAGTAATCGAAGTGCCTTATAAAGCACCAGAGGAATTAATATCTGTAATTGAAGTGCAACTTAAAACATCAGAGTCAGTTGTAGAAACAAACATAGGTGTTTACCCCAATGTACCGACCCGATTATTAACCGAATTTGGAGAGGTTGAAGGCGCAGAACAAAAAAATGTGCGTTGGATGGAAAAATTTGGTGAATGGAAACATGCATACCAAGTAAACAATTGGGAAGAAAACGGCACCGTGACTTGGGAAGTAAATGTTCAAGAAGCAGGCTATTATTATTTAGATTTAGAATACAAGGGGGAAGGGCGTTTAGTTTGGAATACCACCACAGATGAAGGTGTTAAGGTACAAAACCAACAAGCTGCAACCGATAAATACGCATATCGCAGAATGGGAATTTTAGAATTTAAAACGGCCGGGAATCATACTATTAAAACGTCATTAGTAGAAGGTGATTCAAAAACATCAAGTTTAAAGTCTATTAAAATTTTGCCAATAAAGTAATTATAGTATCATGAAGTTAGCCCTTTTAAATAAAAGTTTGTTTTTAGTCAGTTTGTTTCTATTACAAGCAGCCTTCTCACAAAGCGATAAGCATTATCCAAAATTTAGTTGGGATAAAGTGCCTGTAGCGTTCCACTTCGGAAAAAAAGGCGACCTTTTAACTAAATCTGAAGCGAAATTTATAGCGTCTCATTCTAACTTCACTGTATTAGAAAAGGCACATGGTTTTCCAAAATATAAATATTCAGAAGAAGCTATTGCAGCTGATGCAAAAGTGCTAAAGGATTTAAATCCCGACATGAAAGTCGTATTCTACTGGAATGCTTTTTTAGATTATAATATGTATAAAGCGCATGAAGATTATCAAACAAAATCAGATTGGTGGCTTAAAACAACAACAGGTGAACTAGATTTAAAAGATGGTAAATTAAAACGCTATGATTTATCTCATCCCGAACTTAGAGATTGGTGGTCTGATATTGCGTTAGACAATTTAAAGAATGAAAACATTGATGGCGTTTTCTTTGATGCCTTAGTTCAGGTTACAAATCCAGGTAATAAACGCTTATGGGGAACTGAAAAATTTGATGCCATTCAGCAAGGGTTAAAAGATTTAATAAAAGAAACTAGAGCTAAAATTGGTGAAGAAAAGTTAATCGTTTATAACGGTATACGTTCAACACCTGTTAGAAATAGTGGTAATGATTTTCCGGATTCTACAGATGCCATTATGATTGAGCATTTTGGATATTTTAATAGCAAAACGAAAGAGAGTATGCTTCAAGATATTCAAGAGATGGAAAAAGCAGGTAAGAGCGGTAAAATTGTAGTGTTTAAGACTTGGCCAGAAAATGCATGGGTAAACAAAGGGTTTATGGCTAAATCTGATAAAGAAAAAGCGGAAATTTCTAAAGAACACTTAACGTTTGCCTTGGCTTCTTTTTTAGCTGGTGCACAAAAACATTCGTATATTATCTATAATTGGGGATATCGCTTAAATATGGGGTCACTTTTATGGTATCCAGAATTTGATAAACCATTAGGAAAGCCTTTAAACGAGATGCAAGTTGATGATTGGATTTTAACCAGAAATTATGAGCATGCCAGTATTTGGGTCGATTTAGAAAACAAGAAAGCTACCATTGATTGGAAAAAACAAAGCTAAAACAATGAAGATTAGCACCTACTTTTATTTTTTAATGTTGGTGTGCTTAACAGCCTGTCAACAACCAACGCAACAAACAAAACCAACGACTAAGGATAATAAACCCAACATCATTATATTCTATGCTGATGATATGGGTTATGGAGATTTGGCGATTCAAAATCCACAATCTAAAATTCCAACACCTAATTTAGACCAACTTGCTAGAGAAGGTCTACTCATGACAGATGCTCATAGTTCTTCTGGTGTTTGTACGCCAAGTCGGTACGCCTTATTATCTGGTCGATACCATTGGAGAGATTTTAATGATATCGTACATGCCATGGGAGAATCTGTGTTTAAAGAAAATCAGGTGACTTTACCTCGAATTCTTAAAAATAACGGTTATCACACAGCAGCCATTGGGAAATGGCATTTGGGTTGGAACTGGGAATCCATCAGAAAAAAAGAGATTACTGAAAAAATAAAAGCGAAACACGGAAAGAGGGACGTCGAAATTTGGCCAGCTCAGGCTTACGATTGGAATCTACCTATTCCTAATGGCCCCTTATCTATAGGCTTTGATTCTTATTTTGGCGATGGCACCATTAATTTTCCACCTTATACTTGGATTGAAAATGATAAGGTTACAGAAGCACCAACAATAACGCTAGAACACCCCAAGAAAGAATTTGCCCTAGAAGGAAACTGGGAGCTAAGACCAGGCCCAGCAGTTAAAGATTGGGATTTTTATAACGTTTTACCAACAGTCACAAGTTCTGCAGTAAACTTTATTAAAAAACAAGAAAACGTAGAAAAACCATTCTTTTTATATCTGCCTTTTCCTTCGCCACATGCACCTATAATTCCAAACGAAGCATTTAGAGGAAAAAGTAAAGCAGGCCCTTATGGCGATTTCGTATATCAAACAGATGATGCTATAGGTCAGGTTTTAGAAGCTTTAAAAGCTATTGATGCAGACGAGAATACCATTGTCATCTTTACTTCAGATAATGGCTCGGAGCGGTATGCTTACGACCGAATTAAAAATTATGATCATGATAGTTCGCGTCCATTTAGAGGCGTAAAAAGAGATATCTACGAAGGTGGACATCATGTGCCGTTTATTGTAAAATGGCCAAATAAAATAAAACCAGGGACTACAAGCTCTCAGTTATTTAGTCAAATTGATATTCTAAATACCTTAGCATCTATTACAAATAGTGATTTACCAAAAGGGTTTCAACATGATAGTTATAATTTTTCTAAGTTGTGGTTGGAAGAAAATAATAAGGTTGTAAGAGCGAATATTATTCATAATACATTTACACCCAAATATGCCGTTAGAAAAGGAGATTGGCTGTATATCAATAACAAAAATGGTTATCACGCTAGAATACCAGAATGGTTTGAAGAAGGAAAACGTTTTGCAACCGCTAAGGATACTGTACAGCTCTTTAATCTTAAAGACGATATTGGTCAAACCACAAATTTAGCAAGTCAATTTCCAGAGAAAGTCAAGGAGTTGGCAATAGAATTGCGTAATCAACAGAAAACAGAAACGTTTAAAAATTAATTCCATAATGAGCATAAATTCATTAAAATACATTGGGTTAGGTGTCGTAGTTATGACGATGCTTTCATGCAACAACACTAAAAAAGAAGTTGTAGCAGCGAAAGAAGATGCCAAAAAAGAAGATTCAAGACCAAACATCATTTTTATTTTTGCAGATGATTGGGGTTATGGCGATTTAGGAGTGTATGGAAACACGGAAGTAGTGACTCCAAACATAGATAAAATGGCAGCTGAAGGGACACGGTATACACAGTTCCATGTGACTAGTGGTGTTTGTTCTCCAAGTCGTACATCAGTTATAACAGGTCATTTTCCTGCAAGGCATCGTGTTCATGCTCATTTTGCAGGAAACGAAGTCAATGCTAAACGTGACATGCCTAATTATTTAAATGATTCCTTACCCGTTTATTTACCTCAAACCATGCAAAAAGCGGGCTATAAAACCGCACATTTTGGAAAATGGCATTTAGGAGGTGGTGGTAAACCGCATGGCGATCCTTCAGCGCCAGAACCTAAAACCTATGGTTATGATGAAGCTAGAGTTTGGAATGGAAACGGACCAACTTGGAAAGGCGATCAAAAATGGCCAACCACACGATTTATGGATACGGATACGTTATGGGTGCAAAGTTCG
This sequence comes from Winogradskyella vidalii, assembly GCF_013403955.1. Taxonomy (GTDB): domain Bacteria; phylum Bacteroidota; class Bacteroidia; order Flavobacteriales; family Flavobacteriaceae; genus Winogradskyella; species Winogradskyella vidalii. Next base: position 295,931 of record NZ_JABFDG010000001.1, read on the forward strand.
AGTAAGATTGCAGTTGATGAAACGATTGATTTTATCAAAGAAAATAAGGGTAAACAACCTGTGTTTGTTAACCTCTGGTTAAAAGATCCGCACACCCCATTATGGCCTTCAGATGAGCAACGCAAAGATTTTAAAGGATTATCACCAAGTAAAGAAACCTATTATGCGGTTTTAAAAGATGCAGATTTTCATGTTGGACGTTTATTAGAGTCCATTTCAGACATGGGATTAGATGATAATACTTTAATTATATTTTCAAGCGATAATGGCCCTGCGGGTTGGGGACCTTCTAAAGAAGCTGGTTCTACAGCAGGTCTAAGAGGAAGAAAAGTTGATATTCTTCAAGGTGGCGTTGTGGTGCCTTTTATTGTAAAATGGAAAAATCATGTGGAAGAAAATAAGGTAGATTCGACAAGTGTATTGTCTACAGTAGATTTATTGCCAACTTTTGCAAACTTAGCAGAAGCAGAATTACCAAAAGACTATAGTATTGATGGCGAGAATATAACATCAATCTTAGAGAATAAAAGTTTTGAACGCACCAAACCTTTATTCTGGGAATGGCGTTTTCCAAAGGTAAAAACAGATCACTGGGCACAAGGAGCTGTAAGAAAAGGTGATTGGAAACTCTTGTTTAATGAAGACATTAATAAAGCAGAACTCTACAATATTTCTTTAGATCCGTTTGAGAAAAATAATCTAGTAGAAAATAATGAGCAACTCGTAAGTGAGCTTAAAAGCTTATGGATGGGTTGGAAAAAAGAGTTGCCTAAATAGATTAAAAACGGTTATTGTATAAACGAACAGAGATCATCTACTTTTAAAAAATAGAATTAAAATGAATAGTAAAATAATTGTATTAATGGCACTTATGGGATTGGCTTTGTCATGCACATCCCAATCCCAAAAAACAGCAACAACTAAAAAAGCAAAACAACCTAATGTCATTGTAATTATTACGGACGACCAAGGTTATGGGGATTTAGGAGCTCATGGTAATACCTTAGTAAAAACGCCAACTTTAGATCAGTTTCATGACGAATCTGTACGATTAACAGATTTTCATGTGGGGCCAACCTGTGCACCTTCAAGATCAGGTTTAATGACCGGACGCTATGCGAATAGAGTTGGGGTTTGGCATACCATCGGTGGTGTGTCTATTTTAAGAGAGGATGAAGTTACTATGGCTGATGTGTTTCAAGAAAATGGATACGAAACCGCCATGTTTGGTAAATGGCATTTAGGGGATACTTATCCTTCTAGACCACAAGATAAAGGTTTTAAATACACCATTACGCATGGTGGAGGAGGCGTAGGTCAGACACCAGATTATTGGGATAATGATTATTTTGATGATACCTATTTTAAAAATGGCGTGCCTACAAAGTTTGAGGGCTATTGTACCGATGTTTGGTTTGATGAAGCTATAAAGTATATTGAAGATAAAAAGGATGAACCGTTTTTCGCCTATATTTCTGCAAATGCACCACATTTACCTTATAATGTTCCTGAAGAATATTATAATCAATATAAAGATTTAGACATACCTGAATTTCAAAAGATATTTTACGGAATGATTACCAATGTAGATGACAACATTGCAAAACTTCAAAAGAAACTGGAAGACTTAAATATTGCAGAGAATACGATTGTTATTTTTATGACGGATAACGGAACGGCTTCAGGGTATAAAACAGTAGGAGGTAAACTTTACGGTTTTAATGCAGGAATGAAGGGCACAAAAAACAGTGAATATGAAGGCGGTCACCGTGTACCGTTTTTCATTTCGTACCCTGGAAAGCAGATTGAAGGCGGTAGAGATGTTACCGATTTAACAGCACATTTAGATATTTTGCCAACTTTAGCGACCTTATGTAATTTAGAATTACCTGAAGGACAAAAAGAAATGGATGGTTCAGATATTTCTTCATTGATTTTAGGTGAAGAAGAAACCATTGGTAGAGATTATCTTATTACCGATTCTCAGCGTGTACAAAGTCCTATAAAATGGAGAAAAAGTGCTGTGATGTCAGGTAAGATGCGATTGGTTAATGGTAAAGAGTTGTATGATATTTCTAAAGATCCAGGTCAAGAAAATGACTTAGCTGCTCAGTTTCCTGAAAAAGTAGAACAAATGCGAGGCTATTATAACGAATGGTGGAGTTCTGTTTCAACAGAATTTAACCAGTTTCCTATTATTGTTTTAGGATCAGATCAACAAAATCCTATAGAATTAACCTGTCATGATACACACGTACACGATTCTAAAATTCCATGGAACCAGAATTATATTAGAGAAGCACAAAAGAACCCTGTTGGAGGCGAATTTACCGTAGCCTTTGAACAGTCTGGAACGTATACGATTGAATTAAGCAGATGGCCTTTTGAATCTAATTTAGCCATTAATGCGGCTGTAGAAGGCAAAGAAGGTACCATTTCTACAGAAGCAATTGCAGAAGGTAGAACGATGAACTTTAAATCTGGTGGTGTAAAAATTGGAGCTTGGGAACAAACTAAAGCTGTAGAAAAGGACGCAAAAGTAATAAGCTTTAAAGGTAATTTCTCCAAAGGAAAAACGGATATGAGTGCTTGGTTTACAACTGATGAAAATGAAGATTGGGGCGCTTTTTATATGAGAGTGACTCGAATATCTAAGGCGTTCTCTTTAATAGATTAATAAGCTTAGAGATTGAAAAAATACTTGATTTTATCCTTTTTTGATTTTTGAAAATTGATATGAATTAAGAAAAACATTATATGTATTTATTAAAAAAAACTATTTTATTGTTTATTATAACTTTATCTGTAACCACACTCTATTCGCAAGACATATTGAAAATAGAAGGTGTTGTTTTAGATGAAACTAGTCGTGGCGTTTCCTATGCTGCCATAGGTATTCCATCTAAATGGATTGGAACGTCAAGTAATGAAGATGGGGAGTTTTTATTAGAACTCTCAAAAAAAAACTTATTAGATACTCTAGAGGTTTCAAGCATAGGTTATATAACCTCTAAAATTTTAGTTGAAGACTTTTTGGCATTAAACGAAAAAGTAATAACCTTAAAAGAAGATATTGTATCGCTTGATGAAGTTAACATAATGAACCCATCTCATTATGTGCAGTTGGCCTTTAAAAACTTAAAAAATAATACCGTAAGCTCAACGCACGAATTAAAGGTTTTAAATCGTTTTTTTACTGTTGAAAAAGAAAAGGCTAAATTTCTTATTGAGCATTATATAAAAGTGAAAGATAAAGGTCCAAGTAGTGGTGATGTTAATCGTATAGAAATTGTAGAAGGAAGAAAATCGGTGGATTACAGGTATTTTCCTAATGTCAAATTAAAACGCACGTATCCTATTCATCTTATGACCCAAATGGACCCACTAAGAAATGGTATTCCTTATAAAAATTATAAATGGTCTAAAATAGGTGACACATCATACGATGGTGAAGATATTATTATCATTCAAGGCCAAAAGGATAGCAATAGACGACGTCCTTACCAAGACCCAATTTTATACATTGGGATGAATACTTATAAGGTATATAAAACGACCAACGAATCTGCTACACTTGTGTATCTGTATAAAAAGAACAAGGACGGAAAAATGTATTTAAGCTATCATAATTACTTTACAAGACAGTATCACGAACTAAACAAAGCACAACAGTCAATTTTAAAAACAACAGATGACAAATTTAAAATCTCTGTGAGAAATGAAGTTGTCGTTTTAGGTATAGAAACTGATAAAAAGAAAATTAAGACTAAAAGTTCTAACGTTTACCAAAAAAACATAGAAGATATTAAAGTGGAATACAACTCGATTTTTTGGAAGACCTTCAATTTTCCACCGCCAACAGAATTCTACAAACAAAAGGTTAAAGATTTGGAATCCATTGACGGTGTTCCATTGGAAACTCAATTTAATTTGGCTAATAACTAATTAAAACGACCTGAATTTTGAACATATACTATTCCCAAAATTTTCATTTATAATATAATTTTACGCAAGGGCATTTGTCGATTATTCTATATAAAAAAGCAGCAATATTTAATAAATATTGTTGCTTTTTAAGTTATTTATAGGAAATAAACTAGTTATTCATTAGAAGCTAACATTTGTGGTGTTGCAACGGTTCTAAAGCTCATATGATTGAATCTAGGATCTATTGAAACATCTATTTTGAGGTCAAGATTAAAAAGTTGTGTTTAAGCAAAATAGTAACTCTTGATCATTGTCCAAAAGTCTTTTTTACAGAAATTAGAAGCTTTCTTTATCATCTTACGTATACACATCTTTTAGTAATAGTCCAGGTTTGGGACTTGGACTAATTTAATAATAAGCTAACAAAACCTTAAAATCAAATTAACTAGATTAAGTTATATATAAGTTTTTTTTGTAAAAAGGTAAAGAAGCAAAATGAATCCTGAACTTTCAAAATTAGAGGATATACAATTACTTCAACTTTCCTCTAAAAACAATCAACAAGCTTTTGAGGAAATTTTTAATCGATATTGGAAGCGATTATATACCTACGCTTATAAAATTTATAACAATAATCATGTGTGCGAAGATATTGTGCAAGAGGTTTTTGTAAGTCTTTGGCGTAAAAATGAAACAACGATTGTTCTTAATTTAGAAGGTTATTTATTTAAATCTGTAAAATACAAAATAGCCAATCATATCAGAGACCTTAAGTTTTCTACAAAACAATTAGATTATATAGAATCTATACCTACAGATAGTGTTGAATATCTAGAATATGATGAACTCGAAAAAGAAGTACTGCTTAGTATTGAAAAACTACCCATTAAGTGCAGAGAGGTTTTTAAACTGAGTAGGCTAGAGCAAAAAAGCAATACGGAAATCGCAGAAAAACTTAATCTTTCAATCCGTACTGTAGAAACTCATATTAGCAACGCTTTAAAATCGCTACGAAAAAATGCTAAAATTTTAGAAATTGGTTTGCTTGTATCCGCTATGTTTCTTTAATGTTACCCAAACACCTTTTGCATTACCAATGTGTTAAACCTAATTTTTTACTTACGTGTATATCTAGTTTTATGAGACTTGCTATAAAATACACCTACATTGAAGAAAAAAGAGTTTATAAAATTAGTTGATAAATATGCTGATGGTAACAGTACTCCAAAAGAGACAGAACTTGTTGAATCTTTTTTTGATGAGCAGCAAGTAGAGAATGATATAACCAATATAATTGAACATAGGCAAACTGCTATTTTTGATACTATTCAAAAGCAATTACCTAAAGAAAAACAAACCTCTTCTTTTTCTTCTTCGATTTATTTAAAAGTAGCTGCCGTTGCTGCGGTAGTTGTAATTTGCTTTTTAAGTTTTCAATTCATTAGTCAGCCAACAACAATTTCTCATATAGCAGCCAAGGGAGAAAAGAAAGAAGTAATACTTCATGATGGATCAGTGGTAACCCTTAACGCTAATAGTTCCATAAGTTATTCTAGTGATTTTACTACAAATAGAAACGTAAAATTAAAAGGACAAGCTTTTTTTAAAGTTAAGAGAGATACTCTTTATCCATTTACAGTAAATACAGATCAAATAGGAGTAGAGGTTTTAGGGACTTCTTTCGATGTTAATACCAATTCTTATAGTGTGCCGACAGTAAGTGTGGTTTCAGGAGTCGTAAAAGTAAGCGATAATCAAAACAGTGCTAACAACGTAATAATTCGTAAAAACGAACAAGTTGTCTTTAATGATAACAAGCTAGTTTCTACTAAAACGGATGATGATATTGATGTCGCTTGGACAAAGAATACGATACACCTTCAAAATAGCACGTTAAGGGAGACGAGGAATATTCTTGAGAATTGGTACAACATTAAAATTGATTTTGAAGATAAAGAGCTCGAAGAATTGACAATTTCAGGAAAATATAAAAATGAAAAAATAGAAAATATCATTAAGAGTATAGCCTTACTCAAAGGCTTAGAAATAGATACATTAACTACTAAACATATCCTTATAAGAAAAAATAAAAACTAAATGAACTTAAAAAAATAGCCCACAACTGCTGCAACAGAAATGGGCCTTCACTATTAAGACTATAAAATTAATCATAGCCAATAAAGATGAATACTAAACTACAATTTTTTTTAAATTTTAACTTAAAGAAAGTCCTTTTTTTAGCGTTATTATGCGGAGCTTTTGCCGTACAAGCGACTTCTTTTAAATCCAACTCTAATAAGAGTAATATTAGCTTAAGCTTATCAGAAGTAAATATCACTAAGGTTTTTTCTACTATTGAAGAAAAGACAGATTTTACTTTTGTTTTTGATGAAAACATAACTCAAGATAAAGCGAAGTACAGTTTCCAAGTTCAAAACACAAGCATTACAGAGGTCATAACTATTTTAGAGCAAGAAACCGGGTTTCGTTATGCTTTGCTTAACAATACCATTACTGTAATTTCTAAAAGCTATCAAGAAACTAAAGTGTCTGGTAATGTTACTGATGCTCAAAACGTACCTTTACCAGGTGCGAGTATTATTAAGAAGGGCACGTCTAGCGGAACAACTTCAGATTTCGATGGAAATTTCACACTTCAATTCAATAGCTATCCTATAACTTTAGTTGTTTCTTATATGGGATTTGAAAGTAAAGAAGTTACAATAAACAAACCAGAATTTTTAAACATCAGCCTTCAGGAAAGTGACCATAAGCTAGATGAGGTTGTCATTACTGCTTTAGGTATTGAGCGCGAGGAAAAAAAATTAGGATACGCACAACAAACGGTCTCATCTAAGGAGCTTACAGATGCTAGGCCTAATAACTGGTCCGAGTCCTTACGTGGTAAAGTACCAGGTTTAAGTATTAATGGTTTAGGAGGACCAATAAGTTCGCAACAAATAGTTTTACGAGGTAATGCGTCTTTAGATCCTGGTAATAATGGTGCCTTAATAGTAATTGATGGAATCCCTGTTCAAAACGAATTTCCTGGCTCTGGTGCCTCTAATGGTTATATGGGAGGAGATGCTAATAATGATACACCTGTAGATTTCGGAAATGCCATTTCTGACTTAAATCCAGAAGATATAGAAAGTGTATCAGTTTTAAAAGGTCCTGCGGCATCAGCACTTTATGGGTATCAGGCAGCCAATGGCGCAGTGATTGTGACTACCAAGTCTGGCGATAAAAATAAAGGACTAGGGATAACGTATTCTTCTAATATGAAATTTGATAAAATAACACGCTGGCCAGATTGGCAATATGAATATGGACAAGGTAGTGGTAAAGGCAGTTATTTGAAACCAGATGTAGATGAAAATGGGAATTCAGTAGCATATAACGATCGCCTTTATTATACGTATGGCGCATCTGAAGATGGTAATAGTACAGGAGGAAGTAGTAGTGCTTTTGGGCCAAAATTTGAAGGACAATACTTTTATCAATATAATCCAGAGTTAGAAGGGCAAGGTTTAGAAAGAACATTGTGGCAACCTTATGAGGATAACCGAAAAGATTTCTGGCAAACCGGGAAAACCCTTACGCAAAACTTATCCATACAAGGTAGTAATGATAAAGGAAGTATGCGTAGCTCAATTACACATACCGAAAATGATTGGATTATGCCCAACACCGGATTTGAACAATTATCATTATCGTTCAACGGGAGTCATCAAGTTTCAGACAGAGTGCAATTAAAAGCGGTTGCCAACTATCGCCATAAGACCAGTGATAATTTACCTGGGCAAGGTTATAATAATCACTCAATCGCTTACTTCATGATTTTTCAAAACCCAAATGTAAATTTAGACTGGTACCGCCCAATTTGGAAAGAAGGCCAAGACCAATTAGATATGATTAGACCATATAGTAGTTATATAGATAATCCTTTTGCGATGGCTTATGAAATTCAAAATAAGTTAGATCAGCATGCTGTAACAGGTAATTTAAGTGCCAACATTGAGTTAAATCCTAATTTAAACTTGATGGTGAGAGGGGCTTTAAACATGTATAACAAAAACATGAGACAAGAAAGACCTTATGATATTAACCGCTATTCTAGAGGGTATTACCGTAAAACCAATGTATTTAAGAAAGAAACTAATCTCGATTTTCTTTTAACTTATGCTAATAATTTTGGAGACCTAGAGGTTACAGCTAATCTAGGTGGAAACCGAATGGATTATGGTTATTTAAGACAAGACTCTTGGGCAGATGGCTTAGAAATTCCGGGGCAATACAATTTGGTAAATGGAACAGAAACCTTTACTAGTGAATTTGACGGTTTTAATAAAGTAAATTCCTTGTACAGCTTGGTAAGCTTAGGTTGGAAAGAAATGATTTTCTTAGATATAACAGGACGTAATGACTGGAACAGTATTCTTCCTGCACATAATCAGTCTTACTTTTTCCCATCAGCAAGTGCCGGTTTTATCTTAAGCGAAATGTTCGATATGGCTAAACCCATAAGTTTTATGAAACTTAGAGCTTCACTAGCTCAGGTAGGTGGAGCAGGAAAGTATGGTAACCGATATCGCACAAGAAAATATTATGGAAGAACTGATTTTTCTGGTTCAGCAGTCGCTCCAACTTCGTTATACAATACTGATTTTAAACCAGAAATTACAACGAGTAAAGAGTTTGGTGTTGATGTGAGATTATTTAAAAGTCGCTTAAGACTAGATGCAACAGTATATGAAAACAACACTAAGAATCAAATTTTTTCTACACCATTACCTCAATCATCAGGTTATAGTAGCGTTCTAATTAATGCAGGAGAGGTAAGAAATAGAGGAGTAGAACTGTTGTTAAATGTAAAACCCATACAAGGAAATAATTTCAAGTGGAACACCACATTAACTTGGGCTAAAAATGAAGGTAAAGTGATGTCTCTTCACGAAAATGCAGAAGAAGGAACACTAGAGATGTTGAGTTCTTCGGGAGCTCGCTTAGTGGCAGAAGAAGGCGGTTTACCAGCAGCTTTATACGGGCGTGCTTATTTAAGAAGCCCAAGTGGCGAAGTGCTTTATGACAATAATGGAATACCTCAAATGACTGATGAAATCGTTAAGATAGGAGATACACAGCCCAAATGGGTTGCGGGTTTTATTAACTCTTTTAAATATAAAAACTTACGTTTAAATGTGGTTATTGATGGTAAGTATGGAGGAATGATTTACTCGCACACACATCATAAATTAACCCAACAAGGGAAATTATCCCATACCCTTAAAGGTCGAGAAGAAGGAGAGCTAATCGGTAATGGTGTTGTAGATAATGGAGATGGTACTTACTCTCCAAACACGACTCCTTTAGCAATTGCTGATTATTATAATCTACATTATCCACTGGCAAATACAGAAGCAAATTCATTTGATGCTTCTTTTATCAAATTAAGGGAAGTCACTTTAGAGTATGCTTTCTCACAGAATATTTTAAAACGTACACCTCTAAATGAATTAAGTTTTTCTATTTATGGAAGAAACTTAGCCGTGATTTCAGATTTTCCAATTTATGATCCTGAAGTTGCTGGTTTAGCTGGAGGCACAAATCTACATCCAGGAGTGGAAGTTGGTCAAATGCCAGTGGCTTCAGAATTTGGAATGAATGTTAAAATAGGTTTTTAATTTAAAATAAAGATAAAATGAAAACACTTAAATATAGCTTATTACCAATTTTGACTGTGCTTTTAATGTGGTCTTGCACTGCCGATTTTGAAAAGACAAATACAGACCCTAATAAATTAACAGAAATTACTGCAGGTAGTGCACTTAATCCAATTGTTTATGAAATGGCAAGGCGAAATGCAATACAATTTAGAAGTGTCAATGCACCGGTAACCCAAATGTTTATGCGTACAGATGATTACATCAATGTACCATTCTTATATGATTTTACCGAGAATATTGGAGCTTCTACATGGAACACCTATTATGCGCAATTAAATAACCTAAAAGAAATGGAAGCAGCCGCTTTAAGTAGTGAGCTACCTAATTATGAAGCAATAGCCTTAACCTTAAGGGCTTACGCGCTTTCTATGCTTACCGATTGTTTTGGTGACGTACCTATGGATGATGCTTTGCAAGCGGAAGAGGGAAACTGGTATCCGAAATTTACACCTCAAGAGGAGGTTTATACACAAATTCTTTCAGATTTAGAGTATGCTAATAGTATCTATGATGAAGAGGTAGCGATGCCTTATGTCGAAGATATTTTGTTTCAAAATGATGTCCTTAAATGGAAGAAATTCACCAATTCACTTCACTTAAGACTACTGCTTAGAATATCTAATAGGTCAGAGACCAATGCTTTTGCTCGAATGGTAGATATAATAAATAACCCTACTCAATACCCTGTGTTTACAGGGAGTGATGATGAAGCTGTTTTAAAGATTACTGGTGTTGCTCCATTACTTTCTCCATGGGATAGACCCCAAGATTTTGGAACCTTTAGGTATTATTCTGAGTTTTTTATAGATAAACTAAATGACTTCGAAGATCCAAGACGACCTATCTACGCGGGGACAGCCAATGGATTAAATAATGAAGATTATGGTTATATCGGAGAACCAATAGATTATATCAATGAATCCTTACCAGATAGTATAGCAACGGCCTCAAACGTGCTAAACAGTTTAGCGGAAGCTCCATTAATTATTCCTATGATTAGCTATTCTGAAGTAGAGTTTATAAAAGCAGAAATAGCACAAAGAGGCTACTCTGGTGATGCAGAACAACATTATAATAATGGCGTGCAAGCAGCTATTGAAATGTGGGGTGTAGAATTTCCTACAGATTATTTTGATAATCCGGCAACGGCTTATAATGGTACTTTAGATCGCATAATGTTACAAAAATATTTTGCACTTTTCTTTACAGACTATCAAGCTTGGTTAGAACATCGTAGAACAGATTTGCCTGTTCTGCCAACAACAGCAGCAATGTCTAATAACCAAGAAATGCCTTCTCGCTTGTATTATCCTCTAGATGCTGCAGATAGAAACTATCAAAACTATGAAGAGGCTGTAAATAATATGGGTGGTGATGAGATTAATGTGAAAGTTTGGTGGGATCAATAATTTAATAAAACGATATAAGATGAAAAAACTATTAGTAGCTTGTTGTATTTGTTTTGCTTTTACGCAAAATAGTATAGCACAAGACAGTGTTAAAGGTTATGTTTTTGAAGACATAAACAAAAATGGAACTAAAGAAAGAAAAGAAAAAGGAATTGCTCAAGTTGCAGTAACCAATGGAGAGCAAGTTGTATTAACTGATAAAAAAGGAAAGTATGAATTACCTTTAGGAACAGATCAAATTATCTCAGTTATTAAGCCGAGAGATTATCAAGTTCCTGTAGACGAAAATAATTTACCGCAGTTTTTTTATAATCATAAACCGGAAGGTTCACCTAAAACAAAGTTTGAAGGTGTAAACCCAACAGGGAAACTACCAAAGTCTGTTGATTTTGGTTTGGTGTCTCAGAAAGAAAATGATGAATTTACAGCTTTAATTTTTGGTGATCCGCAGCCGTATACACAACAAGAAGTAGATTATTTCGCACAAGGTATTGTAGCGGAATTAGAGAATACAGAAGGTGTTAATTTCGGATTGAGTTTAGGTGATTTAGTTGGTGATGATTTATCGCTTTTTAACCCTTACATACAAGCGACGAAAGCCGTTGGTATTCCTTGGTATAATTTATTAGGAAACCACGATTTAAACTTTGATGTAGAATTAGATAAATTGTCTGATGAGACTTACGAAGCTCATTTCGGTCCGGCAGATTATGCCTTTAATGTTGGTAAAGTACATTTTATCATTTTAGATAATGTAATTTATCCAGATCCTAGAGATCAAAAAGGATATTGGGGTGGGCTAAGACAAGATCAATTAAATTTTGTTGAAAATGATTTAAAATTTGTACCAAGAGATCATTTGATTGTAGTAGCATTTCATATTCCTATTTCCGAAACAGGCGGAGATACTTTTAGAGATGAAGATAGAAATAGTTTATTCGCCTTACTAAAAGATTATCCTAATACGCTTTCATTATCGGCGCATACCCATATTCAACGACAAGATTTTTTTGGAAAAGAAGAAGGTTGGTTACAAGAAAAACCTCATCATCATTATAATGTAGGGACTACTTCTGGAGATTGGTATTCAGGAAAGTTAGATAATCAAGGTGTGCCATTTGCAACAATGAGAGATGGAACGCCAAAAGGTTATGCCTATATTCATTTTAACGGTAATCAATATAATGTAAATTATAAAGTGGCAGGTAAACCTGAAGATTATCAAATGGAAGTGTTTCATCCAAAAGTTGTCGCTAAAGGTAAGCGAAGTCGTTCGGGAGTATATGTTAACTTCTTTATGGGAAGTGAAAATGATCTTGTAGAGTATCGTGTTGATGAAGGTGAATGGAAGACAATGAGATATACTAAAACACAAGATCCAAGTTATGAGTCTTCTGTTTATGAATGGGATTTAGCTCCTGAATTATTTTCGGGTAGACGAGGCAGTAATGCTGTTGAAAGCACCCATATATGGCGAGGTGGGATTCCTGCAAATTTAGGTGTAGGGCAACATACTATAGAAATTAGAGTCACGGATATGTTTGGTAATATCCATTTAAATAGTAGTAGTTATCTAATTGCTAATCCTAAGTAAAATTAACTGCCCGGCTTTTAAGTCGGGCTTTTTTTTAATGTCATTTAAAGGCAATAAAATTCTACCATGTTTTAACTTAAAATTAAGTTTTTTATTGATGCTCTAGGTTCTATTCCTAAAACCCTTAAATCTTTCTTAATTTATAATATTAGCTGCGACCTTCTTATTTGTATCCATTCTAAATTATTATATTTGTTTTTATTGAAAAACAGAAATATAATGAAGAAACAATTATTTGCTATAGCCACTTTTGCTTTATTAGTTGCTTGTGGAAACGATAATAAGAAAAAAGATGGTTCTGAATTAGATACACCACCTAAAGAACAGGTGGTCAATGTATATACACATCGTCATTATGAACCAGACCAGGATATTTTTAAAATGTTTGAAGATAAGACGGGTATCAAAGTAAAAGTGATAAACGCCAGTGCTGATGAGTTAATCCAGAAAATGAAAATGGAAGGGAAGCAATCGCCTGCCGATGTTTTAATTACGGTTGATGCTGGACGATTAAGTCGGGCGAAAAATCAAGGTTTGTTACAGAGTATTGAATCTGAAATTTTAGAAAACGCCATTCCTGCACATTTACAAGATGCCGATAACCAATGGTTCGGATTAACAAAACGCGCACGAATTATAGCTTACGCAAAAGATAGAGTATCCCCTGAAGATTTATCAACTTATGAAAATTTAGTTGAAGACAAATGGAAAGGGAAAATATTAGTGAGATCATCTTCAAATATTTATAACCAATCATTAATGGCGTCGATTATAGCTAATAATGGTGAGGAAGCTGCTAAAACTTGGGCAGAAGGTGTGGTTGCTAATATGGCACGTTCGCCAAAAGGATCGGATAGAGATCAGGTAAAAGCTGTAGTGGCTGGAGAAGGGGATTTGGCAATTGTAAACTCTTATTATATTGGTAAAATGCTAAATTCACCAGATGAAGAAGAAGTAAAAGTCGCTAACCAAATAGGCTTGTTTTTTCCAAATCAAGAGAACAGAGGAACACACATTAATGTAAGTGGTGCTGGTGTTGCTAAATATGCGCCAAATAAAGCAAATGCCATTCAATTTATTGAATTTCTAATTAGTGAAGAAGCACAACAAGTGTTCACGGAAGCTAATTACGAATATCCAGTTTTAGAAGGTGTTGAGCCTGTTAAAGATATTAAGGATTGGGGTGATTTTAAGGAAGATAATTTAGAACTCAATGCCTTAGGAGAAAATAATAAAAACGCCGTTTTGATTTTTGATGAAACTGGATGGAAATAATAGCAACCCTTTTTCCTTAAAAACAAGGTTACAAAGGTTAAAAAGAGATAGTAACAGATGGTCAGTACTTACACTGGCCATTGTTTTTTTCTTGGCATTACCCATTATATCAATTGGTGTAGAGCTGTTTTCAAGACCTGGAGAAACTTGGAGCCACATTGTGACGTATTTACTGCCAGAATATATCTGGAATTCATTATATCTCGTTCTTTTTTGTAGTATGCTCGTTTTGCTTTTAGGCGTGTCTTCTGCATGGTTGGTGTCACGTTTCGATTTTATGTTTCGCAAACAAATGGAGTGGTTATTAATTTTGCCACTTGCTATTCCTTCTTATATTGTAGGTTATGCTTATGCTGGAATTTTCGATTATGGCGGCAGTCTAGATTTACTATTTCGGCAATTAAATCTCGATTTTATACGAATCGATATTATGAATAGAGCAGGACTCGCTTTTGTATTAAGTATTTCTCTATTCCCATATGTTTATGTTAGCGCAAGAGCTTTTTTTCTTAATCAGGCGAATAACCTTTTGGAGGCGTCAAAAGTGTTGGGTGTTGGTGAACGAAAAACTTTTTTTAGATTGATGCTACCATTAGCGAGGCCAGCGATTGTAGCCGGATTGGTCTTAGTGTTAATGGAAGTGCTAAACGATTATGGTGCCGCGAGTTATTATGGTGTTAATACCTTTACCACCGGAATATTTAGGTCGTGGTTTTCTTTAGAAGAGCCAGAAACTGCCGTGTATTTATCGGCATTATTAATTGTAATTGTTTTTGCTTTAATTCTGTTTGAAAAATGGCAAGTACGAAAAATGAAGTTTACATCGTCAAAAACAAATAGTACGCAACTGCAGAGAAAAATACCAAAGCGTTCGGTACGTTGGATGATTTTTTCAATGGTGTTTTTGCCGGTTCTTCTAGGGTTTATTTTACCAGTAGCTCAGTTAATGTATTGGGCTGTTTTAACGGCATCTACCGTTTTTGATATGCAGTTCCTTATAATCTCATTACAAAGTTTCGGCATCGCCATTTCATCTGCTGTGCTTACTGTTTTCTTTGCGCTTTTGTTGATCTATTTTTCAAAATGGAGCAACATACGTTCTATTAAAAATGTCGCTAGAGTTGGAGTTTTGGGTTATGCGATTCCAGGAGCTGTGATTGCTATTGGAATCATGATTCCCACCCTAGCATTAGACAAATGGTTGATTGAGGTGTTGGGTAACTTCGGAATTGATTCGGGTCTAATTATTAATGGAACATTAATGGCGCTACTTTATGCTTATGCGGTACGCTTTTTGGCCGTAGCTTATAACCCTATTGAATCTACAGCCTTAAAAGTTGATAATTCCATTCCGGATTCATCAAAAGTTTTAGGTGTTGGAAACCTAAAAACCTTTTTTAAAATTGAATTTCCATTGATTAAAACAGGCGTGTTTAGTGCGGTTATTTTAGTGTTTATTGATGTTATGAAAGAGCTGCCATTAACCTTAATTTTAAAACCCTATCATATAGATACCCTCGCTGTAAAAGCATTTGAATATGCCAGTGACGAGATGGTTATGGAAGCTTCTATACCATCACTTTTCATTATCTTTACCGCTATGATTCCGGTGATATTTTTAAATAAATTATTAATTAAAAAATAAGAATGCTAAAGATAGATTCACTTTCTAAAAGCTTTGATAAGGGTAAGAATTACGCTTTAGACAACGTGACTTTTAATTTAAAAGTTGGAGATGTTTGCGCTATTGTTGGTGAAAGTGGTAGTGGAAAAACAACCTTGGTTCGTTTAATCGCTGGACTCGAACGTCCGGATAACGGAAGTATTTTGTTAGCAGATAAAGTGATTGCTTCGGTTAATAAATTTGTTCAACCTGAAAAAAGAAAGATAGGTTTGGTTTTTCAGGAGTATGCGCTTTTTCCGCATTTAACCATTTTGGATAATATTTTATACGGCATTTCAAAATTAAAAAATAAGAAGGTTAGAGCTCAAGAAATGTTAGATTTAGTGGGTTTAAGCGGCATGGAAAAACGTTATCCTCATCAACTTTCTGGTGGACAACAGCAACGTGTAGCTTTAGCAAGAGCCTTGGCACCAAAGCCTTCATTGCTGATTTTGGATGAACCCTTTAGTAATCTCGATGCTATGTTGCGCATGCAACTACGAAATGAGGTTTTCGATATTATAAAAAAAACAGGAGTGACGGTGTTGTTCGTTACCCACGATACCCAAGATGCCCTTTCTGTTGCTGATGAAATTTTGATATTACAAAAAGGTAAAGTGGTTCAAAAAGATGCTGCGGCAAATTTATATGTAAAGCCGAACACTTTATATGTGGCCTCCTTATTTGGAAGCACGGTTCACATTAATAAAAACATTCAGAATGCTTTTCAGTGTCCTTTAAATGAAACCTGTTGCCACGCCATCCGAAATGAAAAAATTAAAGTCAACCCGTCTTCCGAAAATTTTGATTGTGAATATATCACCACAGCCCAAGTGATTAAAAAGATTGAACTTGGCGATTCGGTTCAGTTACTTTTAAAGCTTGAATCTGGCGAGCAATTAACCGTTATGACACAAGCTAAAAATATCGAAGACAGAATTCATATTGGTTTCAATTCAAAAGATATTTTAGAATTTAATCAAGAGCAAGTCTAATCATGCCCTTAAACATCTTTAATGCATAAAATCTAAGGTAACTTGTTGGTGCTTTGTTTTTTATGTTTGTTTTATTTTCTATACTAAATTAACAGCTAAATTTTAGATAAATATTAACAAGGTTAAAAACGTATAGATATGTGATAAGTGACTAGTGGTGAGACTAAGTAATTGTATGGAAATTTGCATACTACTATTCGGAAATTTAAAATTGCTATGAAGAATGAATTTTCCAATAAAAAAGCATTATTATCCTTAGCCATTGGTGGTTTTGGGATAGGGCTTACTGAATTTGTGATTATGGGTATTTTACCTAATGTTGCCAATTCATTAGCAATTTCTATACCTCAAGCAGGTCATTTTATTTCTGCTTACGCCTTAGGAGTTGTGGTTGGTGCGCCATTACTAACAAGCTTTAGTCATAAATTATCACCAAATCGTATGCTTTTATTGCTTATGACTTGGTTTACAATTTTTAATACCCTTTCTGCATTTTCAACCAACTATAATATGCTGTTGGTAATGCGATTTTTATCTGGGCTTCCGCATGGTGCTTTTTTTGGTGTTGGTGCTGTTATAGCTGGTAAATTAGCTAGAAGAGGAAAGTCTGCACAAGCTATAGCTGTAATGTTCTCGGGTTTAACAGTGGCGAATGTTATTGGTGTACCTATAGGAACTTTTTTAGGAAATCAATACCATTGGAGTGCGTCTTTTATTATGGTTGGTGTTGTAGGTGTTTTAACTTTAGTAAGCATTTTTTATTGGATGCCGCAATTTGAAAAAGAAGAAAAACAACCTTTAAGTGATGATCAAAAAGGCCTTAAAAATCCAGAACTCTGGGCATTAATTGCACTAACAACAATTGGTACAGGAGGTTTTTTTGCATGGTATAGTTACATTGCCCCTTTACTTACTGATGTAGCACTTTTTTCTGATAATGTAGTGAGTTATGCGATGATTATTGCTGGTTTAGGAATGTTTGTGGGGAACTTTTTAGGTGCAAAAATGGCTGATGCTTTTACGCCGTTGCGCTCTGTTATGATTAGCCTTTTGGGCATGACTATTATTTTACTTATAAATTCATTTTTTGCATCACATGCTATTTTGGCCTTGGTATTAACATTTTTAATAGGGCTGATTGCGTTTAGTATATCAACACCAATACAAATGGCAATAATTAATACTGCTAAAGGTGCAGAGATGTTAGGTTCTTCAATGAATCAAAGTGCCTTTAACATGGGAAACGCCATGGGCGCTTATTTAGCAGGCTTGCCAATTGCATATGGTTATAGCGTAACTTCGTCGTCATTAGTAGGTGCTTCTTTAGCATTTTCAGGTGCTATAATTGCTATAGCAATATTACTTTACAGACAGAAAAAACTTAAGAAAAACTCTAATTAAAGGAGTTACTTTAATTCATATGGAATTATGAATTACAAAGATTTAGATGTTGCTTTAAAATGTTATAAGGTGTCTCTGTATAATCTATTACTCCTGTTTTTTTAAGTCGTTTTTTTGAAATAAACATAAAACATTAGATTTCTATAAATCGTATTATTTACGGTATTATCAGTTAACTGTTCTATATTGATTTGGTAATCAGCGTGTTGTTAATATAACATACATATTCGATAAACGCGTGATATTTTTATCGATTCTAACTTCCGAATTTTGTACCAGAGAGATTACATATGTAGTTCTAAATGATTAAAAAACAATACGCTATGAAAAATACAGCAATTAACCCAACCGTTTGGCAGCCTTTAAACTATTCGAATTTTAAAAAGGAGAAATCTATCAAGTCGATAGATGCTAATCAGAAAAAATGGAGCTTACCACTAATGATGTTTTTAAAATTAAAATCTCAGAAATAACTGGATTATCGCCAGCAAAAATGTTTGGCTATAGTAAGTCTTCTTTTATATAATTCAACTAATATATAAAAGCAAAAGGTGCCCAATTGGAGCACCTTTTTTAATTTTAAAAACTATCAGCTACTAGTTACATTTTAATCAATTTAGTAGTTAAAGTTTGGTTATTATCATTTTGTACTTTAACCATATACATTCCCGAAATTAATGAAGAAATATCAAAACTGTCTGTTTTTGAATAACTTCCATTGAAAGATCTAACCATTTTACCGCTTAAATCATAAATTTCAACATTTGTAACATTAGCATTAATACTAAATGATGCTTGTGATGGGTTAGGGTAAATACTAAAGCTTGCCCAGACTTGGTCTTCAACACCTAATACATTGGTAGGTTGATTTCCTAAAATTCTAAATTGACCTGCGGGAATTGTAATGCTGCTCGCCGTGTTACTTACTGTGGTGTTTCCTGTGGCATCCATTAAATCATACCAAGTTGAGGTGACACCACTTGGAAAATTAGTAGTAATAGACTGACTAGTAACATCAAAATTAGCAAGGATAATAACATAATTCAATTCAGAATTAGAAATTGAATTATCAAACACCTCAATTCTCGGTGTTAAATCTCCTGAACTTATGGTATAGTCACCTTCAAAAACGGGTTCTTCAATTTTTAATTTATGCAATTTAGACCAATCGTCATAGATTTGTCCTCTAAGAGCATCAGTCAACCAATTGTTGGTCCATTGTGGTTGAGGCTTAGTATCTAATTTACAATCACCACTACCATCTTCATCACCATCAAAATTTGTAGAACCATCATTGCAAGTAAATATAGAATTCTCCATACCAAGTTCGCCAAAGTGCCAAATCATTTTTGGACCAGGAACCATAGTAGATATAGCGCCTAAAGCAGACATTCTAGAAAGTGCAATATTTAAATCTTGAACATTGTGCGATGAGTTACTCGTATTTCCATAGGCTAAATTTTTGAACATTAAACGTTCTTCATCATGGCTTTCAGGATAACCAACTACTCTAGGAGCGTTGAACCCTGTATGCGCATTATGGCCAATTCTATCGATATTTTTATCGCCATCTTGTCCCATAGTAAGCTCATTATAGGGATCTGTCATTTTTCCCCACATCATAACGCCTTTGTCTTCATCGAGACGGTAATTGGCCCATTCCTTTTCTTCGTTATCTGAACCTAAATGCTCAAATATAACATAGTGTGTATCATCTAAAGACCACGAATAATCAGCATATTCCTTTAAAATATCTACACGATCTTGTTGGTAGCCATTAGTACAACTTTCATCACTAGCAGTACAATTTTGAGTAAATCCTTTGGTTAAATCCCATCGAAAGCCATCAATATTAAATGCTTCTACCCAATGTGCTATGGTTCGTTTTACATAGTCTTTTGTTCTTGCATTTGAATGATCAAAATCACTACCCACACTATAGCTATGTCTTGCTGTTTCATTAAAATATGGGTTTTCAGCATTTGGGCTTCCCCAACCATCTTGTTCGGGATCATTCATCCACATTCTAACCATTGGGTTTCTACCATAAGCATGGTTAAGTGCAACGTCTAATATAACAGCGATACCATTTTGATGGCAAACATCTACAAGTTCTCTGAGTTTATCTTCTGTACCGTAAAATTTATCTAATGCCATATGGAAAGATGTGTTATAACCCCAACTTTCATTGCCTTCAAATTCCATTACTGGCATCAGCTGAATAGCATTGATATTGAGGTTTTTGAAATAATCGATACGGTCTATAATATCTTGAAAATTACGATTAGAATCAAAATCTCTTACCAATACTTCATAAATAACTAAGTCTTCCTTTTTTGGCTTTGTAAAATTGGTCACCTGCCAATCGTAGGGTGTCTGACCAGTTTCTAAAACGGTAACTTCACGTTCTTGGCCTTCAGGATATGCTGGTAAGTTAGGGTAGCTTGTTGCCGGAATATAAGGATCGTCATAAGGCGATAAAACCAAAGTAGAGTAGGGGTCTGCTGTTTTGACCATTACAGGTGAATTAGCAGCAGGTGTTTCATCGACTACCCAATATTGATAGGTTTCTATTTGACCAGGTGTTAAGTCCGTTAATTCAATCCAAAATTTACTATTTCTAGTAGGGTCTTTTTTCATAGCATAAGAGACATCGGGTTGCCAGTTATTAAAACTTCCAGCGACATAAACAAAATCCTTACCAGACGCATACAATACTAAAACAGCAGTATTATCATCAATATAAGTAATACCATCTTCATAAGTGGTTGGCATAATACCAATGTTTGAGCCGGGGTCTATAAGGACATTAAATGTTCTTGTAATTGACGTGCCGTTTAGCTCAGCAGTAAGTTCGTAATTTTTGTTTTCAGTTATATTAGTATCTACATAACTGTAATTGCTTGTGGCATTATTGGTGTTAATTACAACCCCATTAGCGCTTAGTGTATAATTTGCATTGCCACCAATATTAGTAGCTGAAATGCTTAGGTCGTCTCCAGAATTAATAATTTCTGTCGTAGTAGAAGGTGCTGTTAAGCTAACTTGAAATGTACCAACATCAAAAATAAAGTCGTTACAACCATTAGCTTTTAATTCTTGACTACCATCAGCATTTCTAAAAACCATACCCATTGCAAGTGCATTGGCGGCCTGAGTTGCGTTTAAGCCATAATAAGTTTCAGGTACAAAAGTGATAGAATATATACCACCACCTTGGTTGGTCATCTCTCCAACACCATCATCTTCTCCCCAGTTTCCTACAACACCAAAACCAAACGCGTCAGTGCTATTTCCAATTCCGGAGTGCATATACACTTTACTCGGGTTGCTAAAGCCATTACAATCGGAAGCTGTACTCGTAATATCAAGCGTAATTGTGATGCTTTCATCTACTTCAAAAGGGTTTGGACTAATAGTAACTTGTGAGAAGGCAAATAACGAAATGCTAAAAGAGAGCATTAATAAGTAAATTTTTTTCATCATTTTATTTTTTAAAAAAAGGGCTGAAGTAAATCAGCCCTTTTAGGTTATAGGGTTTAGGTCCTATTTATTGAATTTTGTTAAGCATATAAGTGCCGTTTGCAACATCCATTTGTACACGGTATAACCCTGCAGTTACAGCAATGTTTTCACCACCAGCATCTAAAGTGCCATCTGCGCCGTTATCACCATAATCAGTATCCCAAGCACTGTTTAATCTAAATTTAATTTCACCATCTACAAATGTAGCAATGTCACCAACGTAAACGTCTGGTTGAATTTGTGTTAGTGAGAAATCTGGAGTTTCACCCCAAGCATTATAACCATCACCAACAATACCCCAAACATCAGATTCTTCAAGGGTGTAAGAATTGTCATTTAAGTTTATTGAGATAGAATAATGACCAGCAGTAACAGGAATGTTGTCTCCTCCAAATTCTACATCCCAACTATTATTAAGTCTAAACTTAACCTCACCATCTAATAATTTTACATCCACTTTAAATGTGTCCGTTGTGTAATCGTAATAAAATTTAGCATCTGGAGTTTCACCCCAATTATTATAGCCATCACCAACAACACCCCAAGAATAGTCTACCATTGTGTATGTATTCTCATTAGTGTTCATTGTAATTTTGTAAGTTCCTGCTGTTACAGGAATATTTGCTCCACCAACTTCTAAGCTGCCTTCAGCTTCACCAGCACCAAGATCACTATCCCAAGCATTGTTTTCTCTAAATTTAATTTCACCATCTATTAAGGTTACGTAAGCTACTAACACACCAGCTTCACTTGTAGTGTAGAACTGTCCATCAGGACCACCATCACCCCAAGCATTATAACCATCACCAACGACACCCCAAGTAGCAGGTTCAATTCCGCTATTACCAGATCCACTTCCTTCTAATAATTCTACATTAATAATTAAAACATTAGAGAATACATCGTCTGCACCACCAGCATCTCCTGCAAGAGCTCTTACTCTTACTGAAAAAGAGCCAGTACTTGGTTCTGGAGAATCAGGGTCATTATCTAAACCTGCTTCAGTTGCAACACTCATCATCTGACCAATAGTCATTGCGATTTCGTTATCTGTTGCTGTATTCACAATAGCAGCATCTGTAAAATCTCCTAATATAGAACTTTGTAATTCATAAGATCCGTTTGTTGGTACACCAAAATCTGCACTAGTCCATGTGAATCTCTCACCTAGGTTGCTTGAAGTACTTGATGTAAGTACATAAGAATCTAATATTGAATTTGTAAATACAAATCCTTCAGGTGCTTGTGTTGTGAAGACAATGTCATCTTCCGTTTCACAACTATTAAAACTTATTAAGGCAAAGATGAAAAGGCCTAAAATTGATAATTTTTTCATATTTATTGTTCGTGTTAATTAGTATCCTGTGTTTTGTTCTAAGTTGGTGTTGATCCCTAAATCTGTTGCTGGTATTGGCATTACATCTCTAAAAGATTCTGTAGTTGTACCTTGTTGTATACCACCTTTCCATTGCCAAATTCCGTTACTAGAAAATTGATTGAATCTGATTAAATCTGTTCTTCTATGAGCTTCCCAGTATAATTCTCTAGAGCGTTCACTAAGAATGAAATCTAAATCTAAGTCTGTAGTTGTTATATTACCACTAGTATCACCATAAGCGCGACCTCTAAGTTCGTTAATATAAGTAACAGCATTACTCATGGTACCTCCACCACCTCTAAGTACAGCTTCAGCATACATTAAATAGACATCACCTAACCTAAACATTGGAAAATCAATATCAGTATGGTCTCCAGAACTGTCTGAACCAGGATTACCGTTAATATCTACGTTTTTGTATTTTGATATAGCGAAACCTTCTGTAAAAGTACTTACGTCTGTAATATCTTTGTTTTGACCATCAGTATAGAATAACGCTCTACCATCATTAGAATTTTCTTCACCAGGAAACTGTTCTACTAATGTAGGAGTTGTTCTAAGACCAGCCCATCCTCCGTTAATTCCAAAATCTGCAGGTGTCATTGATCCACCAACAGCTGCATGTGTTATAAATGTCATTCCTCCAAAAACCTGAGTTCTAAGTCCATCATAAGGAATTGTGAATATAACTTCGTTTTGAGCTCCGTTAGAATCGTTATCTGCTAAAAATGAATAAGCATAAGGAGTGTTTGGAATTGAGTAACCTGCACCGATAATATTGTTAGTATAAGTTATAACATCTGTGTAACGAGGTGTTCCTGTGTATACTTCTGCATTAAGGTAAATTTTAGCAAGTACCATCCATGCAGCAGCTCTATCTGCTCTACCATAATATTCAACAGGATTTGCATTTGGTTCTGGTAAATCATCTAAGATGTCTAACAATTCAGATTCTACATATTCAAATAAATCTGCTCTTTGAATTTGAGGAGGTAAAAATGCACCAATAGGATCGTTTTCAGTTATAAAAGGAGGATTTGCATATAAATCCATAGCGTGCCAATAAGTAAGAGCTCTCATAAAACGAACTTCTGCTCTATAAGTTTGAATCTCTGCTTTTAGTTCGTCGCTAACACCTCTGTCATTTAATTTACCATCTGTAGTTTGACGTAAAAATTCATTTGTTAATGCTACTTGATACATTAAACGACTGTACATAGTTCTGATAAACTCATTACCAGCAGTCCATTGTTGTCCGTGTAAATCTTGAATTGTACCATCGTTCCAAGAAATAAGAGCTTCGTCTGTTGTTAGCTCTTGCATTTTCCAATACAATCTTAAGTAGTTGGAAAACCCTTCGTCTAATCCAGCTAAATCGGCTGAACCTGCAGGACCTTCTTGTCCACTTAATGAAATACCAGCGTAAATTTTCGCTAGAAATTGTTGGTAAGATTCTGGATCTTCAAAAGCTGCTTCTCCAGTAAGACGACTGTCTTCTGGTTGTAAGTCTAGTCGGTCCTCACAAGATTGCACAAAAAGTGCAAGAGTGAAGACAACTAAAATACTTTTAATTGTTCTTAACATCATAGCTTTATTGTTTATATAATTATTTTTCATTTTTTTTAGAAAGAAAAGTTTAAGCCTAGAACAATATCACGTGTTCTCGGGTAAAAATTGTTTTCAATACCACTTGAAATTTCAGGATCTAACCCGTCGTATTCAGTAATCACAAACAGGTTTGTTGCTGTTAATGATGTTCTTAATGTCATTTTTTGGAACGGAATAGTATAACCGATAGAAACATTATCTAATCTTACAAAGTCTGCGCGTTGTATATACAAGTCTGAAAATAAATTTTGACCTGTAAAACCAGTATCAAGTAAACTAGCATGAGCATTACCTTGATAACTTGGTTGATTTACAACAGCATTTAAATTACCACGATCAGAAGCACTATTGTTATAAACATAGTTTCCAAAACTACCTCTAAAAGTGAAGTTTAAATCCAGGTTCTTATATCTAAAGTTATTAGTGAAACCAATAAATGCGTCAGGAGTAGCTTTTTTATATGCTTGTCTATCTGCTTCTGTAATTTGGTTATCTCCGTTAATATCTACGTAAGCACCTTCAATAGGGTTTCCATCACTATCATAAACCTGACGGAAAACAAAAAATGTAGTTGGATCATAACCTGGTTTTAATATTTGAATTTGATTACCTACACCACCACTAATACCACCTGTTGGTATAAAATAATCAGGATCGTCATTTAAACTAAGAGATGTAATTTCTTGTTTTTGAAACGTAATGTTGAAATTAGTATCCCATCCAAAATTTTCTTTTTGGAAAATAATTCCATTGAAAGATAATTCTAAACCTTTACTTGTAACAGCACCAACGTTTGTTAATAGAATATCCGTTAAGTTAGCTCCTGCAGGTACTGGTACACTAGATAGTAAATCTTCAGTTTCTCTGTAGTAACCATCAATAGTACCTGTAAGTCTGTTGTTAAAGAATCCGAAATCTAAAGCTAAATTGTACTGAGTAGTTTCCTCCCATTTTAAGTTTTCATCAAATCCTTCAGGACGTAACGTTGATACAAATATTGGCTCACCTGTTGGTGTGGTTCCAATTTGTATGTTAGCAGCATTATTTCTAGATGGCGTATATACACCTAAGTATCCATAATTACTACCAATTTCCTGCTGACCTGTAACTCCCCAACCAGCTCTTAATTTTAAGTTTGAAAAGAATGAGTCTTCAAGAAAACTTTCATTCATCATTTTCCAACCTAAAGAAACTCCTGGGAAATATCCAATACGGTTATCTTCACTAAAACGTGAAGAACCATCTCTTCTAAAACTAGCAGAAATCAAATATTTATCTGCAATATCAAAACTTGCTCTTGCAAAATAAGATTCTAAAGCGTTTCTATTGATATCTGTTTGTGTTGTATTAGTATTTGTAGTTCTATCAAAAAAGCTTTCAATATAAAATTCTTGAAAGGCATGTCCTGCTGTAAGATCAATTTTTGTATTAATAGATTCGATTTCATTTTTATAGTTTAAATAAAAATCTAAAGATGTATTTCTATTTAAACCATTTGATACTTCCTGAGTACTAAATCCTCCTGAATTATTAGGATTTGCTGCTATAAATTTGTGACCATCATTCTCAGCGTAGTCAATACCTGCATTTAAATTAAAAGATAAACCTTCTAAAAAAGGAAGTTTATAATCGATATTAAAGTTAGCAATAACACGTTGAATAGTTTGTCTGTCTTCATAAGTATCTAATAAAAATAAAGGATTCACTGGTGCTAAGTTAGCAGTGGTACCATATTGTGTGTAATTACCATTATCATCTCTTACAGATTGTGTTGGGTCAAACTGAATTGCAGCACTAATCGCTCCAGAATCAGCATAAGCATATTCATCTTGAATTGCCTTTCCTACAAATGTTAATTTTAAATCGTTATCTAATAATCGTTGAACAAAAGAAGCATTTACACCGTTTCTTTCATAAAGATCATCAAGAGCACCTTCTTGTGATGCATGATTAAAGTTAACACGGAAATTAGAGTGCTCATAACCTTTCGATACCGTCACGTTGTGTATAGCACCTGTACCTGTAGTATAGATTTTGTCTTGCCAGTCTGTGTTTGCGTCTCCTAAAGTAGAAGAATCAAAACTTGGGTTTGAGGCCAAAGCTCTGTATTCTGAAGCTGTTAATACATCAACAGTATTTGTAACACGTCTAGTAGAAACTTGTAAACCATACTCAATTTCAAGAGGTTGATTAGCATTACCTTTTTTAGTTGTAATTAAGATGACACCGTTAGACGCTCTAGAACCATAAATGGCTGTTGCAGAAGCATCCTTTAGAACTACAAAATCTTCAATGTCTGCTGGGTTAATAGCATTCAATGCGTTTCTACTTCCTTGTGCACCACCTCTTTGATCAATAGGTAAACCATCAATTACAATAAGAGGGTCATTTGTAGCAGATAAAGAAGCACCACCACGAATTCTAATCTCTCCACCTTCACCTGCTCCACCACCACTTGATGTCACACGTACACCAGCAGCTTTACCAGAAATAAGTTGTTGAGGAGCTACAATAGCACCACGGTTAAATTCTTCGTCACCTACTTTTTCAACAGCACCTGTTGCATCTTGTTTTGTCGTAGATCCATAACCAATAAGAACAACTTCATCTAATTGAGCTGCATCTTCTTCTATGGCCACATCAATAATAGCTTGACCAACAAATTTAATCTCTTGTGCGGTATAACCAACATAAGAAAAAACAAGGACTTCACCTTCACTTAACTCTATCGAATATTTACCATCAAAATCCGTTGCGGTTCCTCTTGAAGTTCCTTTAATTATAACATTTACGCCAGGTAGAGGCATGGCGTTTGCTTTATCTGTAACTGTACCTGATGCGGTAGTCTGCGCCATCAAGGTTGCCGGTAGCATTACGAGACAGATTAGTAAAGCATTTAAAACTGTTTTCATACAATATATTTAAGTTAATTGCTTAGTTGTTTAGATTTATATTTTCACTTCTCGGGTTAAATCTAGGTAAATTTAATATGATTGGAAGGTTAATTTACATGACGAAAGTCACGAAAACGTTTTCGTGTTAAAAACTTTTCCTAAAATATTAACATTTGCAGAATATTAGCTAAAATTTGAGCATATTTCAATAAATATGTACGATAATTAATAATTCAGAAATTTTAAAGTGATTGTTGAATTGTGTTCGTTTGCTTTTTTCGTTAATTTTTTCAGTAGTTTTAGTATGCATTAGAAAAGATAAATATGACCAAATGGTACCACTGATAAATAAATTTTGATACATTAGTAAATGATAATATGGATGCTCTGTTTTACTGCTGAAAAACAGTAGATATACACTATTAATACGTCCCTAATTAAATTTCGATACCAAAGCGTGATTATATGGATGCACCCAGTGAACGCCAAAAAACAATAGAATTACCCACATGAAACGAAAAATTACCTTAAAACAAATAGCTAGAGAACTTGACGTATCTATTTCTACGGTATCCAAAGCATTACGAAATAGTGCTGAAATAAGTGATGACACCAAACAAAAAGTTCAGGCTTTTGCTAAACTCTATAATTACAAGCCTAATAATATTGCCTTGAGTCTTAAGAATAGACGTACTAATACTATTGGGATTATTATACCAGAAATTGTACATCATTTCTTTTCAAAAGTCATTAGCGGTGTAGAGCTTATTGCGAATCAAAGAGGTTATAATGTAATTATAGGACTGTCGAATGAGTCATTTTCAAAAGAAGTCATAAACATGGAAATGTTAGCCAATGGCAGTATAGATGGGTTTGTATTGTCTATGTCTAAAGAAACTTTAAAGTTGCAAGATTACCATCATTTTAATGAAACCATGACGCAGGGTATGCCTATTGTAATGTTTGATCGTGTGGTTTCAGAAATAAAATGTGATAAAGTTATCGTTGATGATTTTAATGGTGCTAAAACAGCCGTTGAAAAATTAATAGATAACGGATGTAAATCTATTGCCTTAATTACTACCAACGATTATGTAAGTGTGGGTAAATTGAGGACTCAAGGCTATCTTGAAGCTTTAGTGGAACATCAAATGACACCCAAAGCGGAGTTAATTCTTAAAATAGATGATTCATTAGATTATGAAAAACACCTAAACGAGTTAGAAAATGAAATTGAACAACTATTTATAGCTAACAAATCTTTAGATGGTGTATTTGCGGTAAACGAAATTTATGCTTTATTAGCCATGAAAGTGGCTAGAAAACTAGGATTTAGTGTGCCTAATGATGTTCAAGTCATTGGTTTTACTGATGGTGTGCTCTCAAAACATGCAACGCCAAGTCTAACAACTGTAAGCCAACATGCACAACTTATGGGCGAAAAAGCAGCGCATTTGCTGATAAATAAGCTAGAAAGTGAGTTTAATAGTGCTGACGAGGAGTTTCAAACCGTTGTAATTACAACCGATTTAATAGAGCGAGAATCAACCAAATAGAAATTTAACATTGCCGTTTTAAAATCTTTTATATCTTTGTGGCATAAATCAAAACTTATATTTTCACTTCTCACAAGAAAAAGAAAGTTTTGATAAGCTAAGCTTGTCAGAATAGTATTAATATTAATATACTATTTAATGGAAAAGCGTAGATTAAGTTTCTGGCAAATCTGGAACATGAGTTTTGGGTTTCTAGGAATTCAGATGGGTTTCGCCCTTCAAAATGCCAACGCAAGTAGAATACTACAAATTTTTGGAGCAGATGTTCACGAACTCTCATGGTTCTGGATTATTGCACCCCTTATGGGATTAATCGTTCAGCCTATTGTAGGTTATTACAGCGATAGAACCTGGGGAAAACTAGGCCGAAGAAAACCTTATTTTTTAGTTGGTGCTATTTTAGCATCTGTAGGCTTGGTGTTAATGCCACAGGCAGATATGTTTATTGCATTCTTACCAGCTTTATGGGTTGGCGCAGGAATGTTAATGATTATGGATGCCTCTTTTAATATAGCCATGGAACCTTTCAGGGCTTTAGTTGGTGATAATTTAAGAACTGATCAACGTACCGCAGGATTTAGTATTCAAACCGCACTTATAGGTTTTGGAGCTGTTGTTGGTTCTTGGTTACCTTATGCTTTGGCAAACTGGTTTGGTGTTTCAAACGAAACGGTGGCCGGTGTTGTACCGTCAAATTTAATTTGGTCATTTATTATTGGAGCCGTGATTTTAATTGCGTCTATTTTAGTGACTGTCTTTACCACCAAAGAATATTCTCCTGAAGAATTGCACGCGTTTGAAAACGAACATCATAATACTGATAGTGTTGAAATTCTTGAAGAAGAAAAATCAAGCCTGTTAGATATTTTTGAAGACTTTGCCAAAATGCCAGCCACCATGCGCCAATTAAGTTGGGTGCAATTCTTTTCTTGGTTTGGGCTTTTTGGAATGTGGGTATTTGCTACACCAGCAATTGCACAACATATTTATGGTTTACCAATAACAGATAGTAGTAGTTCTACTTATCAAGATGCTGGCGATTGGGTTGGGATTCTCTTTGGTATTTACAACCTTGTCTCTGCGTTCTATGCTTTTGCACTGCCTTATATCGCTAAAAGAATAGGCCGAAAACGCACACATTCTATTTCATTAATTATTGGAGGCCTCGGAATGCTTTCCATTTATATTATGCCAAATGAAGATTGGCTTATTGTTTCTATGATTGGTGTTGGGGTTGCTTGGGCAAGTATTCTAGCTATGCCTTATGCTATTTTAGCAGGATCTATATCACCTAAAAAGATGGGAGTTTATATGGGGATTTTTAATTTCTTCATCGTAATTCCTCAAATCATTAATGCACTCATCGGTGGCCCACTTATAAAGTATGTTTATGGTGATCAAGCCATATTTGCTTTAGTGATGAGTGGGGTTAGTTTTTTAATCGCTGCAGCATTAGTATCAAAAGTAAAAGACGTTGATGACGTCATTCAAAATTAAAAAAATGAGCAAAAAAGGATTCATATTCGATTTAGACGGTGTCATTGTTGATACTGCAAAATATCACTTTTTAGCATGGCAACAGCTCGCTAAAAATTTAGATATCAATTTTACTGAGGAAGAAAACGAACAACTAAAAGGGGTTAGTAGAGTACGTTCTTTAGAAAAAATACTAGCCTGGGGAAATAAAACCATTTCCCAAGACCTGTTTGATAAACTCATGGGCGAAAAAAATGAAGAGTACTTAAGTTATATCGCTGAAATGGATGAAAGCGAAATCTTACCAGATGTACCTAAGGTTTTAAGCTTCTTAAAAGACAACAAACAACCTATTAGTTTAGGTTCGGCCAGTAAAAATGCCAGAACTATTTTAGAACGGGTGAATCTAAAATCAAGTTTCAATGCAATAGTTGATGGCAACGATGTTACTAAAGCAAAACCAGACCCGGAAGTATTCTTAATCGCAGCAAAGCAGATTGATATGAAGCCCGAAGACTGTATTGTTTTTGAAGATTCTGTAGCAGGTGTTGAAGCTGCAAATACAGCGAATATGATTTCGATAGGTATTGGTAGCAAATCGGTTTTAGGTCATGCGGATTATGTATTTAATGATTTTACAGAGATATCAGAAGATTTTATTAAATCTCTAATTGAAAAATAAATTAAGAAAAGTATCTCGTAAAGAGGTTTTAAAAATATTATCACAATGAATCTAGATTATATCATACCAAACAATTGGTCAATCTTAGAAGAAGGATTCGATCCTCAACAAGTAAAAGCATCAGAAAGTTTGTTCAGTATCGGAAATGGTGCTATGGGACAACGTGCCAATTTCGAAGAAAAATACTCAGGCCCCACCTTTCAAGGAAGCTATATTGCAGGCGTTTATTACCCTGATAAAACCAGAGTAGGTTGGTGGAAAAATGGCTATCCAGAGTATTTTGCAAAAGTATTAAATGCACCTAATTGGATTGGAATTAATGTTTCTATTAACGGTGAGGCTTTAGATTTATACACCTGTAAAAACGTAAAAAACTTTCGTCGAGAACTGAACATGAAAGAAGGTTGGCTTTCGCGTAGTTTTGTAGCAACGCTTCAAAATGACATTGAGGTTGAGATTAATGTGAAGCGCTTTTTAAGTTTAGATAAAGACGAATTAGGAGCTATTGATTATTCCGTGAAGCCATTAAATGCTGATGCGACAATCACTTACCAACCTTACTTAGATGGTGGTATTACTAATGAGGATACCAACTGGGATGATAAATTTTGGGATTTATTAAAAGTATCTCAAGATGGTGAAAAAGCCTTTATAGAATCTAAAACCATGAAGACTGAGTTTTACACTTGTACATTTATGGAATCTCAATTGTTTCATAATGGCACCCAAGTTCAAATTCCTTCAGAAAAAGAAGCAACCGAAACAACAATTGTATTTTCTTATTCGCAAAAGGTGGTTAAAGGCGAAACGTTTTCTATTCATAAGTTTGCTGGGTATACCGTAGATCGTAATCACGACAAAAACGAATTAGTTGTTGCTGCAAAATCAGTTTTAGAGCAAGCCACAACTGCAGGTTTTTCAAAATTATTAGACGACCAAAAACAAGCTTGGGCTAATATTTGGGATATGGCAGATATCACCATTGAAGGTGATGTGAAAGCACAACAAGGGATTCGTTTTAATATTTTCCATCTAAACCAAACGTATTTAGGTACTGATGCAACGTTAAATATTGGTCCCAAAGGATTTACAGGCGAAAAATATGGCGGTAGTACTTATTGGGATACGGAAGCTTATTGTATTCCATTTTACATGGCTACTAAAGATCAAGAAGTAGCTAGAAACCTCTTGACTTACCGTTATAATCATCTTGATAAAGCTATTGAAAACGCTGAAAAATTAGGCTTTACTAATGGTGCGGCGTTATATCCTATGGTGACTATGAATGGTGAAGAAAGTCACAACGAATGGGAAATTACCTTCGAAGAAATCCATAGAAATGGGGCTATTGCTTATGCGATTTTTAACTATTACAGGTATACAGGCGACTTTAGTTACATTCCAGAAATGGGACTCGAAGTATTAATTGGTATTGCACGTTTTTGGCATCAAAGAGCAAATTTCTCTACTGATAAAAATAAATATGTCATTCTTGGTGTAACCGGGCCAAATGAATACGAAAACAACATCAATAATAATTGGTACACAAATTATATAGCGAAATGGTGTATTGATTATGCGCTTGAAATGATAGAAAAAGTTAAAGAGGGTTATAATGATGATTACGCTAGAGTTTCAGGTAAAACAAAAATTACACATGAAGAATTAGCACTCTGGAAAAATGTCGCAGATGAGATGTATTTTCCATATTCTGAAGAGCATCAAATTTACCTTCAGCAAGATGGTTTCTTAGATAAAGAATTGATTACAGTTGAAGATTTAGATAAAACCCAACGCCCAATTAACCAAAAATGGTCTTGGGATAGAATTTTACGTTCGCCTTACATTAAACAAGCCGATACGCTTCAAGGATTTTATTTCTTTGAAGATCATTTTTCAACTGAAGAATTAGAACGTCATTTTGATTTTTACGAGCCATTTACCGTTCATGAAAGTTCATTATCGCCCTGTGTACACAGTATACAAGCTGCTAAGTTAGACCGTATGGAACAGGCTTATACCTTCTATTTACGAACATCGCGTTTAGATTTAGATGATTATAATCACGAAGTGCATGAAGGTCTACACATCACCTCAATGGCAGGTACTTGGATGAGTATCGTTGAAGGTTTTGGTGGTATGCGTGTTACAAATGACACCTTATCGTTTGAACCTAAAATCCCAGAACAATGGGAAGGTTATTCTTTTAAAGTGAATTTTAGACACCAAATAATTAAAGTCAGTGTTAACCAAAATGAAACACAATTTAAGCTTGAAGGCGATAAAGATTTACAGATTTTGGTGAATGGAAAACCGGTTACTATTAGTACAAATAATGTTGTAACGGTTTAATTTAAATAAGATCTAGCAGGTTTTTAAAACCTAGCAGGTCTATAATAAAAAATATCCTACAAGGCATGTGCTGAACTTGATTCAGTATCTAACTTGTAGGTATTTGTTTAAGGTTGCAATAACGACTTGTTTCATTTTTAAAATCAATTACAATGAAAACGCTAAAACTAACTCTATTAACGCTACTAGTTGCAATCGTGTTTTCGTGTCAAGAAACCACATCTGAGAAAAAAGTGGTTTCAGAACCTGTAACTAAAATCCAAAACGATATTGAAAAAGTGGAGCCACCTCATTGGTGGATTGGTTTCAAAAATAAAAACGTACAATTATTGGTAAAGCATCCTAATATTGGGAAAGCGACAGCAACAATTAATTATACTGGTGTTAGCTTAGTGGAAACACATAAAGCAGATAGTCCTAATTATCTATTCTTAGATTTAGAGATTTCTGGAACGGCAAAAGCAGGGCAATTCAATATTATATTTCAACTTGGAGACCAATCCGAATTAATTCAAACCTATGAGTTAAAATCAAGAGAAAAAGCAGCAGAAGACTATGTTGGTTTTAATAGTTCCGATGCTACTTACCTTATTACACCAGACCGTTTTGCAAATGCGAATCCTAATAATGATTTCGTGAAGGGTTTATTAGAACAAGGTATAGATAGAACTGAAGATTATGCTCGGCATGGTGGCGATTTACAAGGGATAACTAATCATTTAGATTATATAGAAGACTTAGGATTTACAGCCGTTTGGCCTTGTCCTGTATTAATAAATGATATGCCAAGTGGTTCGTATCATGGTTATGCTATGACCGATTTTTATAAAGTAGACCCAAGATTTGGAACTTTAGAAGACTATAAAAAATTGGCTTCAGATTTAGATTCTAGAGAGATGAAACTCATTATGGACCAAGTAGCGAATCATTGTGGGTTAGAACATTGGTGGATGAAAGATTTACCATTCAAAGATTGGGTGAATTATCAAGGAAATTACGAGAAAAACAGAGATAATTGGAGCAATGAAAAAACTCTAACGTCTAATCACAGACGTACTACTAATCAAGATTTGTACGCTTCAAAAAAAGATAATCAAGGCATGACAGATGGTTGGTTTGTTTCTGGTATGCCAGATTTAAATCAACGGAATCCGTTTATGGCTAACTATATTATTCAGAATAGTATTTGGTGGGTAGAAACTTTAGGTTTAGGAGGCATACGGCAAGATACCTATCCTTATCCAGATAAAGAGTTTATGAGCAATTGGGCAGGTTCAATAATGGAAGAATATCCTAATTTTTCTATTGTAGGCGAAGAGTGGAGTTACAACCCTTTGCTAATTGCTTATTGGCAAGATGGTCATAAAAATGCAGATGGTTACGATTCTAATTTAAAATCAACCATGGATTTTGCCATGCAGAAACATATTGTCGATGCCTTAAACGAAGAGGAGTCATGGGACCTAGGCCTCATAAAAATGTATGAAGGCTTAGCCAACGACTTTGCTTATACGTCACCAAAAGATATTATGGCATTTTTAGATAACCATGATAAAAGTCGTGTGTATACAGAATTTAATGGTGATATCAGAAACACTAAAATGGCTTTAAGTTACCTATTAACAATACCAAGAATTCCTCAAATTTATTACGGAACCGAAATTTTAATGGACGATTTTGATAACCCTGGTGACCACGGATTAATTCGTACCGATTTTCCAGGAGGATGGGCAGGTGATACCGTTAATGCATTTACTGGCGAAGGGCTATCTGATGCGCAAAAAGGCATGCAGGCTTATCTTAAAAAATTGTTGAACTATAGAAAATCAAGTGAAGCAATCCATGATGGAAAAACCATACATTTTGGACCACAAGATGGTGTTTATGTTTTAGCAAGAATGACAGAGAACGAAACCGTAGTGCACATCATTAATAAAAATGAAGACACTCAAGATTTAGATTTATCTCGGTTTGAAGAGTTGGGACTCAATGGTAAAATCTTGAAAAATATAATCACAGAAGAACAGGTTAAATGGAATAATAGTTTGGTGCTAAATCAAAAAGGCAGTTTAATATTGACCACTAAATTTTAAAAAGACCTAGCAGATTTTTAAAATCTAGCAGGTCTTAACATCTAAACAGATACATGTCCTGCAGGTGGAAAAACTGTGTAGGTATAAAAGCTAAATATGAAAAAAATAATTTACTTCGTTATAAGTCTATTTTTTACGATTTCAATTACGGCTCAAAATGTAAAGCGTAAGTTTATAGAGGCTGAAAATATTCACGATGGCGGACAAGTGTCGATTAAAGTGAGTGATGGTTATTATTTAATTAAACCATTGTCTTCTCATAGTGTAGAAACCACCTTTGTTCCAATTGATGAGGAGATAAACCCTATTTCTCATGCGGTTATTGCAAGCCCCAATATTTCAAACTTTGAAGTTTCCGAAAATGAAAAAACCATAGCAATCCGTACAGACGGTATTCATATTGCAATCACTAAAAGTCCGTTTCAAATAGCCTACTATTATAAAGACCAACTTATCACATCCGAAAAACGAGGCTATTTCAAAAGTGAACACCAACCTATGGAAATGGTACAAGGTAACATTGTAGCAAATGCCACCGAAAAAATAGAATTCAACCTTACTAAAGATGAAGTGCTTTACGGAGGAGGAGCTAGAGCTTTGGGTATGAATCGTCGTGGCAACCGTTTGCCGTTGTATAATAGAGCACATTATGGCTACGAAACACATAGTGAGTTAATGAACTATACGATGCCAATAGTCTTGTCGTCTAATAAATACATGATTCACTTCGATAATGCACCAGTTGGCTACCTAGATTTAGACAGTAAAGGCGATAATACTTTAACCTATGAAACCGTATCAGGAAGAAAAACCTATCAACTCATCGTAGGTGATTCTTGGATGGATATGATGGATAATTACACTAATTTAACAGGAAAACAACCCATGTTACCGCGTTGGGCTTTAGGTAATTTTTCAAGTCGTTTTGGCTATCACTCACAAGAAGAAGTAGAAATGACCATCGCTAAATTTAAAGACGAAGAAATTCCTGTGGATGCCATTATTCTCGATTTATATTGGTTCGGAAAAGAGTTAAAAGGCACTATGGGGAATTTGGAAGTCTTCCGTGATTCCTTTCCCGATTTTGAAGGCATGGTAAAACGGCTAAATGATAAAGGTGTAAAAACCATCACCATCACAGAACCGTTTGTTTTAACTACGTCTAAAAAATGGGACGAAGCTGTAGAAAAAGACGTATTAGCTAAGGACTCTATTGGAAATCCAGCCAAATACGATTTCTATTTTGGAAACACGGGACTCATAGATATTTATAAACCTGAAGGCGAACAGTGGTTTTGGAATATTTACAAAGATATCGCCAATATGGGTGTTGCAGGTATGTGGGGCGATTTGGGCGAGCCCGAAGTGCATCCCAATTGGGTACAACATCATACCGGTTCTGCAGATGAAGTCCATAATATCTACGGACACGATTGGGCACGGCTCATCCACGAAGGTTATCAGCGCGATTTTCCAAACACAAGACCCTTCATTTTAATGCGCGCTGGCTATTCGGGTTCGCAACGTTACGGTATGGTTCCATGGTCTGGCGATGTCAATAGAACTTGGGGAGGTTTACAATCTCAACCAGAAATTGCCCTACAAATGGGCATGCAAGGTTTGGCTTATATGCATAGTGATTTAGGCGGATTTGCAGGCGATAATTTAGATGAT
The DNA here is from genome assembly GCF_013403955.1 of Winogradskyella vidalii. GTDB lineage: Bacteria > Bacteroidota > Bacteroidia > Flavobacteriales > Flavobacteriaceae > Winogradskyella > Winogradskyella vidalii. The sequence goes on from NZ_JABFDG010000001.1 coordinate 333,159, forward strand.
GAGTTGTATGTGCGTTGGTTGCAATACGGCGTGTTTAATCCTATTTTTAGACCACATGCACAAGAAGATGTGCCTAGTGAACCTGTTTTTAGAAGCGAGAAAGCAAAAGCTTTAGCCAAAGAAGCGATTGAATTACGCTATAAATTATTGCCCTACAATTACAACTTGGTGTATGAAAATAACCAATCTGGTAAACCGTTGATGCGACCGCTATTTTTTGAAGAAGCAGATAATCTTCAGTTATACGATTACTCAAAAACTTATTTATGGGGGAATAATATTTTAGTATCACCAGTTTTGGAAGCTAGCATAACAGAACAAGAGGTTTATTTTCCAAAAGGAAATGCGTGGTGCGATTTTTATACTGATGAAAAGATTGAAGGTGGACAAACAAAAATAGTTCAACTAAACGAAAATACGATTCCAACTTTTGTAAGGGCAGGTGCTATTATTCCGATGGCAAAATCAATACAATCAACAACGGATTATAATAGTGATAATCTTGAATTACACTATTATTTTGATTCCAACACACCAAAAACGACGTACCATTTATATGATGATAATGGTGTTGAAGCTCATGTGCAAAATTATCAATTAATGACTTTTAAAGCCGAATTAAAAGCAACTAATCTGCAATTCAAATTTGAAGTGCGTGCGGATTCAAGTCATGTTTCAAAAGCGAAAGCCATAGACTTGATTATTCATAATATTCAAAAGAAACCAAAACAGGTTAAGGTTGCAGGTAAGAAAGTCGCTGTTAAATATAATGCGGAATTTAATATAATGACGGTTCCTGTAACTTGGGATACTTCAGAAGTAAAAGAAATCAAAATCAAACTAAAAAAATAATAGAATGCACTTAAAAAATATTATCTTAATTGCTTTAGTTTTTACAGTGTTTGTTGGATGTAAAAAAGAAGTAAAAGTAGCGCCAAAATCAAAGGAAATTCAAGCGGAAATGAAGAAAAAAGAAGTCGTTTATCAAGTTTTTACACGTTTGTTCGGGAATACCAGTACTAACAATACACCTTGGGGAACACTCGAAGAAAACGGGGTAGGAAAATTCAATGATTTTACGGATAAGGCATTAGCAGAAATTAAAAACTTAGGTGTTACGCATATTTGGTATACAGGTGTTCCGCATCACGATGTGATTACCGATTATACCGAATTTGGTATTTCTAACGATGACCCTGATATCGTAAAAGGGCGTGCAGGTTCACCATATGCGGTTAAGGATTATTATAATGTAAATCCAGATTTGGCGGTTAACGTAGACAATCGATTAGAAGAGTTTGAAGCCTTAATTGAACGTTCGCATAAAGCAGGGTTAAAAGTGATTATCGATATCGTTCCTAATCACGTTGCTCGTAATTACCATAGTATCACTAATCCGGAAGGAACTACCGATTTTGGTGCCGAAGACGATAAAACAAAAACCTATGACGTTAATAACAATTTTTATTATAATCCAGGTGAAGCTTTTGTAGTGCCGGAATGGAAAAATGGCTACCAACCTTTAGGTGGAGAACAGCATCCTAAGGCCGATAGTAAGTTTGAAGAAATTCCTGCAAAATGGACAGGGAATGGTTCTAGAGCATCGCAACCAGACATGAACGATTGGTACGAAACGGTAAAAGTAAACTACGGGATTTCTCCAGAAGGCAGAAAAGATTTTGACGAATTACCAGATGGTTTCGATAATGAAGATTATAAAAAGCACTTTGAATTCTGGAGAGGTAAAACGGTTCCAAGTTCTTGGATAAAATTCAAGGATATCGCGTTGTACTGGACCGAAAAAGGTGTCGATGGTTTCCGTTATGATATGGCAGAAATGGTACCTGTAGAGTTTTGGAGTTATATGAATTCAGCTATAAAAATGGAAAATCCAGATGCTTTTTTATTAGCAGAGGTTTACAATCCAAGTTTATATAGAGATTACATTCGAAAAGGGAAAATGGACTATTTATATGACAAAGTACAGTTATACGACACCTTAAAACACGTGATGCAAGGGCATGGTAGCACCAATAATGTACCACCAATTTTAGATGATTTACGGGATATTGAGCACAACATGCTTCATTTCTTAGAAAACCACGATGAACAACGTATTGCCAGTCCAGATTTTGCAGGTAATGCAGCAAAAGGGAAACCAGCGATGGTGGTCTCTGCAACCTCGTCAACAGCACCAACCATGATTTATTTCGGTCAGGAATTTGGAGAAGCAGGCGCTGAAGATTTAGGTTTTGGCGACCCAACACGAACCTCAATTTTTGATTATGGCTCAGTACCTAGTCAGGTGCGTTGGGTTAACGATAAAAAGTTCGATGGCGGACAATCTACTAAAGAAGAAAAGGAGCTTCGTGGCTTTTACAAACGTTTATTGAATTTTACGATTAATAGTTCCGCTTTAATGGGAGAGTATCAAGATATTCAGCATTACAATCATCAACATACGGAATGGTATAATGATAAAGTATTATCGTTTGTGCGTTGGAGTGAAGACGAGAAGTTGATTATTATTTCAAATTTTAATGCTGATAACACCTATGGATTTGAGTTGCAACTTCCTGAAGATTTGGTAGAAAAACTAAAACTTGAAGATGGTGAATACAACGTAAAAGATCAATTGTATAATAAGTACACTTCGACGTTAAAAGTTGAAAATGGTAAAGCCGAAGTTAGAATTGATATCCAACCCTTAGAGTCGTTTATTTTAAAAATTAATTAGGAATACGCTTTCCTGCAAGGTTTCAAAAACCTTGTAGGTATTAAAAGTTGATTTAACCAGGTTTCAAAAACCTAGCAGGTCTAAAAAATAATTAATAACCGTCACTTCGAGTGAATTTGTGAAGCATGAACAAATTTGTATCGAGAAGTAATAATAAAAACACATGAAAAAACTAATTCTATTCACCATAATTCTTATCACTTTGAGTTGCAAAAATAAAGACACCCAAAAAGAGACTGCTGTCGTAGAAACAACAGCAGAGGTTATATCAGCACCATTTGTTTGGGAAGGTGCTAACCTTTATTTTTTATTAACAGACCGCTTTAATAACGGAGATACGTCTAATGATGTTAATTTCGATAGAACCAAAGCAACCGCAAAATTAAGAGGTTTTAAAGGAGGCGATATTAAGGGCATCACACAAAAAGTTAAAGAAGGCTATTTTACCGACTTAGGAATTAATGCCATTTGGATGACACCAATTGTAGAGCAAATCCATGGGGGAACAGATGAAGGCACAGGTCTTACCTATGGTTATCATGGGTATTGGACTAAAGACTGGACAAATATGGATCCTAATTTTGGAACCAAAGCAGATTTACATGCATTGGTAAAAGAAGCCCATGCTAAAGGGATAAGAATAGTGTTAGATGCTGTTATTAATCACACTGGTCCGGTGACTGAAAAAGACCCTGTGTGGCCAGAGGATTGGGTACGTACCGATAAACAATGTTCTTATGATAATTTTGAAAATACCGTCAGTTGTACACTTGTGGCTAACTTGCCAGATATTAGAACGGAAAGCAACGAAAATGTAGAACTACCACCGCAATTGGTTGAAAAATGGAAAGCAGAGGGCCGTTATGAGCAAGAGGTAAAAGAGCTCGATGCTTTTTTTGAACGTACCGGTCACCCAAGAGCACCTCGTTTTTATATTATGAAGTGGCTTACAGATTATATTACTGAGTTTGGTATTGATGGCTATAGAGTAGATACTGTAAAACATGTTGAAGAGTATGTTTGGCAAGAATTTAAAGTAGAATGTGATTATGCGTTTGCGGAATTCAAGAAAAATAATCCCGAAAAAGTTATAGATGATAACAACTTTTACCTTGTAGGAGAAGTCTATAATTATGGGGTTAGTACTGGTCAGGAATTTGATTTTGGGGACCGAAAAGTCAATTATTTTAATCCGCCTAGTTTCCAAAGTTTAATAAATTTTGAATTTAAATACAATTCAAAAGACAAAGGATACGAAAACTTATTTAAGCATTACGATGCCATTTTACATGATGAATTAAAAGGTTTCGGAACGCTTAATTATTTAACCTCGCATGATGACGGGATTCCGTTTGATGCATCTAGAGAGAAACCTTTTGAAACGGCCAATAAACTCTTGTTATCACCAGGTACGTCACAAGTTTATTACGGTGATGAATCGTCACGATCACTTATTATTGCAGAAACAGAGGGCGATGCTACTTTGCGTTCATTTATGAATTGGGATTCCATAGCGAACAATCCAAACACGCAAAAAGTCTTAGCACATTGGCAAAAATTAGGACAATTTAGAGCAAAACATCCTGCTGTTGGAGCAGGTAAACATCAAATGATTATAGAAGCACCTTATTATTTTTATAGAACTTACCAAGTTGGGGATTTTAAAGATAAAGTAGTGATTGGTTTAGATCTTAAAAAAGGAGAAAAAGTAATTGATGTTTCTAAAGTTTTTCAAGAAAGAGTAATGCTTCGTGATGCGTATTCAGGGGAAACAGCAACCGTAGAAAATGGAACTGTAACTATAAATACCGATTTTGAAGTTGTTTTATTAGAGAAGCAATAAATTAATTACAGACACTGACCTAGCAGGTTTTGTAAACCAGCAGGTCTTGAAAGTAGAAAAGAATACCCGTAAAGTCCCCTTAAGGGGGCAATGCACTCAGATGAATAGGGGGACTGTCCCCTTGAGGGGACTTTAGGGGTGTAAACTAAACATAAATTGAAGAAATTAAGACCTAGCAGGTTTTTCAAACCTAGCAGGCCTCATAGAAAAGCAAAACAAATAAACTAAAATTAACCTATTCGACTTTGACTACAACTAGTCATCGAAAAATCAAATAGGACTAAAAATATATATACATGAAAATCTACATTTCAATTTTAGCAATGGCATTAACATTAGTCTCATGCAATTCCGAAGAAAATCAAATCACACAAATTGCATCACCAAATGAAAAAGTGATAGTCGATTTTAATGTTAATATTGAAGGACAACCTTATTATCTCGTGAAATTCAATAATAAAACGGTTATAGATACGTCTTATTTAGGTTTTGAATTTAAAGATATACCTGATTTTGGTGCGAATTTTAATATTAAAAATTCCAGTACTTATAGTTTAAATGAGACTTGGCAAATGCCTTGGGGAGAACAATTAGATGTGGTAAATAATTATCACGAATTAAAAGTCGAGCTTCAAGAAAAAGCGAGTCCAGAACGTTTGTTAAATATCGTGTTTAAAGTGTACGATGATGGTCTCGGGTTTCGATACGAATTTCCTGAGCAACCTAACTTAACGGGAGACGTTTTTATAACAGAAGAGCATACCGAATTCAACCTCACAGAAGATTATAAAACCTTTTGGATTCCTGGAGATTGGGATATCTACGAGCATTTATACAACACCACGAAGTTATCTGAAATTGATGCTTTAAAATTAGCAAACCATAAAAACTTGGCTCAAACTTACATTCCTGATAATGCTGTAAATACACCGGTTACTATGGTGGGAAGTGATGGAACACATTTAAGTTTTCATGAAGCGGCCTTAGTAGATTATTCAGGAATGACTTTAAAGGTTGACACCGAAAATTTAAACTTGAAAAGTAATTTAGTCGGTTCAGAAAACACAGATTATAAGGTGAAGAAAACCATGCCGTTTAATACGCCTTGGCGAACCCTTCAGATTACAGATAACGCTCCCGATTTAATTGAATCTAATCTTATTGTTAATCTAAACGAGCCGAATAAACTAGGTGACGTGTCTTGGTTTAAACCGATGAAATATACTGGTGTTTGGTGGGAAATGCACTTAGGGAAATCGTCTTGGGATTACGGAATGACTCAAGATATGAGTACATGGACAGATGGTGGAACATCTAATGGAACTCATGGCGCCAATACCGAAAACGTAAAGCGATTTATAGATTTCTCTGCCAAAAATAATATGGGAGGCGTTTTAGTTGAAGGTTGGAATACTGGTTGGGAACATTGGATTGGTTTTGAAGATAGAGAAGGTGTTTTCGATTTTGTAACACCATATCCAGATTATGATATAGACGAAGTTGTGCGTTACGGCAATAAAAAAGGAGTTCAAATTATAATGCATCATGAAACCTCTGCAGCAACCGAAACCTACGAAAAACAACAAGATACAGCCTATGCTTTAATGCAGAAATACGGCATGCATGCCGTAAAATCTGGTTATGTTGGTAAAATTTTACCAAAAGGTGAATATCACCATGGGCAATACATGGTAAATCAATATAACAATGCAGCCATTAAAGCGGCAAAATATGAAGTTGCTGTGAATGCTCACGAGCCAATAAAAGCGACAGGTTTGCGTAGAACATATCCGAATATAATTTCTAGAGAAGGTCTTCGCGGACAAGAATTTAATGCGTGGGCAACAGATGGCGGAAATCCACCAGAACATTTACCAATTGTAGCCTTTACAAGAATGTTATCAGGACCAATAGATTTTACACCAGGTATTTTTAATATAAAATTTGATGAGTATAAAAAAGACAATCAAGTTAACACCACTATTGCTCAACAATTAGCCTTGTATGTAGTGATTTATAGTCCGGTACAAATGGCTGCCGATTTAGTAGAGCATTACGAAGCCAACCCAGAACCTTTACAATTTATCAAAGATGTTGGTGTCGATTGGGAAACCACTAAAGTTTTAAATGGTGAAGTTGGTGATTATGTGACCATTGCCCGAAAAGAACGTGGTACCGGAAATTGGTTTGTGGGTGGTATTACCGATGAAAACACTAGAACCTTAGAGGTAAACTTTGACTTTTTAGATGACAATCAAGATTATGAAGTGATTATCTATAAAGATGGAGATAAGGCGCATTGGGATAATAATCCGTTAGATATTTCTATTGAAAAAATTGAAGTTAAAAAGGGTTCGACATTAAGCGTACAACTAGCCGAAGGTGGTGGATTTGCAATTAGTCTGAAGAAGAAGTAGTTTATAATCGAAGCTATACTGTTATTCAATCTTTAATCGTTTTGTAGTGTAACTAACGCTCTCATTAGAGGCTTTTTTGCTTCATAATTTTAGAATTTTAACTAAAATATACAGTGCTCAATCCGTTGAAATAGCATATGAGTTAATATGAAATCGTATTTTTATAAATAATTGTAATATTAAATGGTTTATTGCAATGCTAAAATCACGTACCATATTTAAGTCACTCAAATGCTAAATTAGATAGATGAAGTTACACATAAAAGACACCTTTAATAAAGAGTTACCTTCAGATTCTAATACGGATAATAGCAGACGCCAAGTCTCTGAGGCTACACATTCGTTTGTTAACCCTAGAATTCCATCGCAGCCTAAATTAATTCATGCGTCAAAAGAGATGGCAAATGCCATTGGTTTAGAGGAAGAAGATATCAATTCAAAAGACTTTTTAGAGGTTTTTTCGGGCTCTAAAGTTTATCCAAAAACAAAACCTTATGCTATGGCCTATGCTGGTCATCAGTTTGGTAATTGGGCAGGGCAATTGGGAGATGGTAGAGCAATTAATTTGTTTGAAGTAGAACAAGAGAATAAACGTTGGGCTATTCAGCTAAAAGGTTCTGGTGAAACACCCTATTCAAGGCAAGGTGATGGTTTGGCGGTTTTACGTTCTTCCATTCGTGAGTATTTATGCAGCGAAGCCATGTATCATTTGGGTGTGCCCACTACAAGAGCGTTAAGTTTAATGTTGTCTGGAGATGACGTTTTACGCGATATGCTCTATAACGGTAATGTCGATTTCGAAAAAGGCGCTATCGTCGCTAGAGTAGCACCGAGTTTTATTCGCTATGGTAATTTTGAACTATTTGCAGCACGAAATGATATTAAAAACCTCAAAAAACTAACGGACTATACCCTAAAATACTTTTATCCAGAATTGGGTAAACCTTCAAAAGAAACATACATTAAACTTTTTGAAGCCGTGACACAACGCACTTTAGATATGATTATCCATTGGCAACGTGTTGGTTTTGTGCATGGTGTGATGAATACCGATAACATGTCTATTTTGGGCTTAACCATAGACTATGGCCCTTATGGATGGCTCGAAGATTTTGATTTTGGATGGACGCCCAACACTACAGACAAACAGAATAAACGCTACCGTTTTGGTAACCAACCTAATATTGGACTTTGGAATTTGCTGCAACTCGCCAATGCCTTATATCCGTTAATTGAAGAAGCCGAACCGATTGAAGCTATTTTAAATCAGTATCAAGTTGATTTTGAAAAGCAATCCCTTCAAATGATGCGATTTAAATTAGGGTTGCAAGTAGAACTTGAGGACGATGCCAAATTGATACAAGATTTTGAAGATTGTTTATTGTTGTCTGAAACCGATATGACTATAGCATTCCGATTATTAGCGAACTACAAGAAAGATAATCCGGACAATGGCATAGAAATCATAGAAAACGCATTCTATAAACCTGAAGCATTAACCGAAGATAATTTAATGCAATGGAAAGTTTGGTTCAAAGCTTACGACCAACGCTTACAGAAGGAGACAATTACAGATTCAGAACGTCAACAAAACATGAATGCTGTAAACCCAAAATATGTGCTTAGAAATTATATGGCACAATTAGCTATCGATAAAGCGGATGAGGGTGATTATGGTTTGGTAGATGAATTATTTCAACTATTAAAAAGACCATATGATGAGCAACCACAGCACGAAAAATGGTTTGCTAAACGCCCAGAGTGGGCACGACATAAAGTAGGTTGCTCTATGCTGAGTTGCAGCTCTTAATTTTTAATTTAAAAAAACAGAACTATGGATTTTTCACAACTCAAAGTATTATACATCAATTGCACATTAAAGAAATCACCTGCTGAAAGTCATACAGAAACACTGATGGAAGTCTCTCAAAATATTTTAAAAAAGGAGAACGTATCTTTTGAAACGATTCGACTTATAGATTTAGATGTCCCTGCTGGTGTGTATCCAGATATGACAGAACACGGTTGGGAAAAAGACGACTGGCCAAGTATTTACGAAAAAGTGAGTGAAGCCGATGTTTTAATCGTAGGAACACCAATTTGGTTAGGTGAAAAATCTTCTGAAGCGCAAAAGTTAATTGAACGTTTGTATGCTATGAGCGGAGAAACCAACGATAAAGGCCAATATGTGTTTTACGGTAAAGTAGGAGGATGTATGGTAACGGGTAATGAAGATGGCGTAAAACACTGTGCTATGGGAATATTGTATTCGCTGCAGCATGTCGGTTATTCTATTCCACCGCAAGCCGATTGTGGATGGATTGGGGAAGTAGGACCAGGACCAAGTTATGGCGATACCAAATGGAAAGATAAAAGCATTAATCCACCAGTAGGTTTTGATTCTGAATTCACCAATAGAAACACCACATTTATGACTTATAATCTTTTACACTTGGCAAAACTATTGAAAGAAAATAAAGGGTATAGTAATTACGGTAATTCTCGAGAGGCATGGGACAGTGGTACACATTGGTCTTTTGAAAATCCGGAATATAGATAGAAATTAAGTGGCCCTAAATATAGCAAGATTAAAGTTTCTATCTGATATAAAAACAATTAAGATGAAAGCAATTTGGAATAATAAAGTGATAGCAGAAAGTAATGACACGATAGTCATAGAAAGAAATCATTATTTTCCTCACGATAGTATAAAAAAGGAATTTTTTAAACCAAGTGACTTAAACTCTGTATGCCCATGGAAAGGCACAGCGTCGTACTATACGATAGAGGTTGATGGTAAGGAAAACAAAGATGCTGCTTGGTTTTATCCAGAAGTGTCAGAATTGGCAAAGGGGATTAAAAACCATGTCGCTTTTTGGAGAGGTGTAACAATTGAAGATTAAAATTAGGTTATGAAAAGCACAAAACTCAAGATAAAAAATCGAAAAGGAATTACTCTCAATGCTAATTTAGAATTGCCAGCCAATCAAAAACCAAATTACTATGCCATTTTCGCACATTGTTTTACCTGCAGCAGCAGTCTAAGTGCTGTAAGAAATGTGAGTAGAGCATTAACTCAAAACGGATTTGCGGTGTTGCGTTTCGATTTTACAGGTTTAGGTCGAAGTGAAGGCGAATTTGCGGACAGTCATTTTTCTGCAAATGTAGATGACTTATTAGATGTTCATGAATATATGGAACAACACTATCAAGCGCCAAGTTTACTTGTTGGACATTCTTTAGGCGGAGCAGCCGTATTAGTGGCGGCTTCAAAGCTTGAAACAGTAAAAGCAGTTGCTACTGTAGGTGCGCCATCAACAGTAAATCATGTAAAGCATTTATTTTCGCATCAGGTTGAGGACTCTGCAGAAAAAGGAGATGTAGAAGTAAATATTGGTGGTCGTCCATTTGTTATCAACCAAGATTTTGTTGAAGAATTTGATAAAACGGACTTGCCTACCGTAGTTAAAGATTTGCGTAAACCTTTATTGATTATGCATGCGCCTTTCGATAAAATAGTGGGTATTGAAAACGCTGAGCAATTATACAAAAAGGCACACCATCCAAAGAGTTTTGTAACTTTAGATAATGCGGATCATTTATTAACTAAAGAAGAAGATAGCCAATATGTTGGTGAACTTATAGGCACGTGGGCAAAGCGTTATTTTCCTAAGGCTAAAAATAAAATGTTAAGTACCGAAGGTGAGCAACTCGTTGGACACTTAAACATTGTTGAAAATAACTTTACTACCGAAATTCAGACTAAAAATCATGCGTTTATTGCCGATGAACCTGCAAGTGTTGGAGGAAGTGATTTTGGACCTTCACCATATGAATATCTCAATGCCGCATTAGCAGCGTGTACAGTAATGACCTTAAAAATGTATGCCGAACGAAAAAAATGGGATTTAAGAGAGGTCTATGTTTATATATCACACTCTAGAAAACATAGTGATGATTTAAATCTTGTTACAGAGCAGCCAAAATACCTAGACCACATTAGCAAAAAATTAAAATTTGTTGGTGATTTAACAACAGAACAAAAAGACCGTTTAAAAGAAATTTCCTCGCGTTGCCCTGTGCACAAAACCATAGCAAGTGAAGTCATTTTTGAAACTGAAATACTATAGATTAAACGTGGAAACAATAACAAACCATACCATAACTAAAGAACGCTTTTTAGACGTTAGGCATCAAACAGAACTGATTTGTATATCGCTTCAGGCGGAAGATGTATCCATCCAACCCGCAGAATTTGTGTCACCACCCAAATGGCATTTGGCACATACCACTTGGTTTTTTGAGCAATTTATACTTTCTGAATATAAAGCAGATTATATAGTGTTTAACGATGATTTTGCCTATTACTTTAATAGTTATTACAATAACGTTGGTAAACGGGTCATGAGAGCTGAACGTGGCTTAATGACACGGCCAACATTACAGGAAGTTCTCGATTATAGAGCTTATGTAAATGCACAACTTTCAGAATTTATTTCTAATGGAACTTCTGAAGCCGTTTCAAATATTATAGAGATTGGTTTACAGCACGAGCAGCAGCATCAAGAGTTATTAATTTACGATATCAAATATATTTTCGGGAATCAACCTTCATTTCCAGTTTTAGATTATAAAATCCAGTTACAAGCTGACAATGAACCACAAGAATTTCTTCAAATTAAAGAAGGTGTTTATGAAATTGGTCATAAAGGTGAAGGCTTTTGTTTTGATAATGAATTAGGAAGGCACAAAGCGTATCTTCATGATTTTGAAGTCTCAAATCAACTCGTCACCAATTCAGAGTATATTGAATTTATAGCTGCAGGTGGTTATAAAGATTTTAATCATTGGCATGCTGAGGGTTGGGATTATGTTCAAAATAACAATTTAGAAGCACCTTTATATTGGCATCGCGTCGATGGAACATGGATGCAGTACACACTCAATGGTTTTGCTGAGGTTGATGGTGATTTGCCGGTAACTCATATCACATTTTACGAAGCATATGCCTTTGCACAATGGAAAGGCATGCGTTTGCCAACCGAGTTTGAATGGGAAGTGGCATCGCATAAATTTAATTATGGTCAGCTTTGGGAATGGACTAACAGTGCCTATTTGCCGTATCCTAATTATACTAAAGTAGATGGTGCGCTTGGTGAGTATAATGGTAAATTTATGGTGAATCAAATGGTGTTGCGAGGTGGTTCAGTAGCGACTTCAAAAAACCATTGCAGACCAACTTATAGAAACTTTTTTCAGCCAGACATGCGTTGGCTATTTTCAGGAATTAGATTAGCAAGATAAATGACAGATAACTTCGCAAATGATGTGCTTAAGGGCTTAACTGCCAAAAATAAACACTTGCCATCTAAGTATTTTTACGACGATAACGGGAGTCGCATATTTCAAGAAATAATGAATATGCCAGAATATTATCCCACCAATGCTGAGTTTGAGATTTTGTCTATGCAATCCAAACAAATTTTTGAAGCCTTAAAGTTTTCAGGGCCTTTTAATATTGTAGAATTGGGTGCTGGTGATGGTTTTAAAACATTTAAACTTTTAGAATATTTGGTGCAAAATGACGTGGATTTCCATTATGTGCCAATAGATATTTCTCAAGAAGCCATAGATATCCTCACACAGCGGCTCAAAGAAAAATTACCAAGCTTAAAAATACATCCTAAAGTCGGTGATTACTTTGAAATTTTAAAGGAGAATAAGCAAAGTGATTATCCTAGTTTATTATTGTTCTTGGGTGGGAATATTGGAAATTATTTAGAAGAAAGAGCCAAAGAATTGCTGCAGCTTTTTAACGAAAACATGAAAACAGGTGACAAGCTGTTAATTGGTTTTGACTTGAAGAAAAATCCAATTATTATTCATAATGCGTATTATGATAAACATGGTATAACTAAACGGTTTAATCTGAATTTATTAATCAGAATTAACAGAGAATTAGATGCTGATTTTAAAATTGATGATTTTGATTTTTACTGCTATTACAATCCAACCACCGGAAATGTAAAAAGCTACATCGTTAGTCTTAGAAAACAAACGGTGCATCTTAAGGCTATAAACGAGGTTATTCATTTGGATTATGACGAATTAATCTGGACCGAACTGTCTAAAAAATATGCCTTAGAAGAGATTAGCGAGTTAGCAAACCATGCCGAGTTTACTGTAGAAAACAACTTTTTAGATTGTAAACATTACTTCACAGATAGTTTGTGGACAAAATGATACCGATTAAAACCTAATGCGTTTGGGTTAAGTGATTCACTTATAAAGGTGTTTCTTGAGGCTGAATTGAAAAATTTTTTTCAATGATGATTAGTGTTAGAACTCTTAAGCGTGAAGAAGTACATCTACAAAATCCTAAAATCATTAGATAAGTTAGAAAGTAATATTGCTTTTTATCCCTCAATTATTAGTCTTTTTGGGATGCTTTTTGCATTCTTCATGATTTATTTAGAAAGTAAAGGTATCTCTAAATACCTCGTTGAACATGCACCAATTTTAGTGGTTAATAATACGGAAACCGCTAGAAGTTTACTCACCACATTTATTGCAGGCCTAATTTCAATCATGGTGTTTAGTTTTTCAATGGTAATGATTTTATTGAATCAGGCGTCAAGTAACTTTTCACCGCGATTGCTTCCGGGATTAATTTCCAATAGACGGCATCAAATTATTTTAGGGATTTATAATTCCACATTATTGTATTGCATCTTTACCTTGGTGTCCATAACACCTCAAGGTGACAAATACCAATTGCCTGGTTTTTCTGTGTTGCTAAGCATTGTATTTATGACTTTGAGTTTGGGGTCTTTCATTTATTTTATTCACTCTATTTCACAAGAAATTCAAGTAAATACCATAATGGATAAAATCTTTAAGAAAGCTAAGGTTCGATTAGACAAATTGATTGAAGACGAAAAACATAATGACACAGCGTTTGAAGATACTTCAAATTGGAACCATGTTATGGCAGATTCAACGGGTTATATGCAAGATGTAAATTTAAATTCTTTAGCCGATTTAGCAGAAGAGCATCAGTTAAAAATTGAGATTGTGCCTATTAAAGGCGCTTATGTTTTAAAAGGCATCCCGATTCTGAAATATAAAGGTCATAGCGATGATGACTTAGAAAAACAATTAACTAAAACTATAACATTTTCTAATAGTGAACTTATAGAAGATAACTACGTGCTTGCTTTTAAACAAATCACTGAAATTGCTCTAAAAGCCATGTCGCCTGGTATTAACGATCCAGGAACCTGTATTAATTGTATCGATTATCTCACTGAATTATTCGCATTGCGGATGACTAAGAAAGATAAAAGTTATTATTTTAATGAGGATGATACCGCGCTTATATCTATAAAAACGGTAAGTTTTGAGCAGTTGCTTTATAACGTAATGGCATCGCTTAGAACCTATTGTAAGCACGATATTATTATTGTACAGAAGCTTTTTTTAATGCTACAATATTTACTACAAAACAATGATGTGTTAATTGGAAACTACAATGAAATCATTGTTAAGGAAATACAGAATCTCGAAAAAGATGCCTTAGACAATCATAAAAATGAAGCAGATATTGAAGTTATAAATGCTTTTGTTTCAAAGTTACGACAAGTGAATACTTCGGGAAATGAAATATAGGTTAATTCAAATTGAAAGAATAGATATAACCTCCTTCTGAATGTTTTCTTTCATCTGTGATGATAACAGTTGCGTCCGTTTTAAAACAAATGCCTTCTTTTTGAGAGTCGTGGTCAAAGTCTACTTCAGTGATATCTCCAGAGAAAAACGCATCATTTTCAAAATTAGTGATTTTCCACAATTTATCGTGATTGAGAAGAATAACGGTTTCACCATCTTCGCTAATATCAGCTGAGGTAATTTTATTGTTTTTGCCTTTCAATTTATATTCAGAATGTACTTCAGCGACCTGTGTTTCTACGTTATTTTTAACTTTTAAAACAACAAACTTTTTATTCTCTTTACTAAAAATGTAGAAGCAGTTATTGTAAATGAAAAAGGACTCGAAATCTTCAGATTTTTGATTTTTAGGAAGAGAGAATTCAATGACTTCAGCGACAGCAGAACCTGTATTTAAATCGTTGTCATTAACCTTATAGATTTTAAATGTTTTGCGTTTTTTGTTGTTGTTTCCAAAATCACCTATGTAAATATGACCTTGGTTGTCTGACGTTAAATCTTCCCAGTCTTTGTTTTTGGCATTGCTGATATAGATGTTCCTAACGATCTGTCCGTTGTTATCTAATCCTATGAGGTTATTGTCGTTTCCTGCATCTTGAATCACCCAAATGATGTCGGAATCTTTAGCAATTTCAGCAGCAGATACTTCTTTTAATTCCTTAGCAATGCGGTTCTCAATTTTTAGCTGTCCTGTAGATTGACAGGAGCTCACAATAAATAAAAGAAATATTAGTCTTTTGATGTATATCATTGTAATTTTATACTTTCAGTCAAAGTAGTATTTGGTGTTAAATAACACAAATAAATAATCACAAAATCTTCTTAAGATAATAGTTTGAATACACAAAAAGATATTATAATTATTGGTGGTGGAGCTGCCGGTTTTTTTGCTGCCATTAACATCGCAGAACAGCATCCTGAATTATCGGTTGCGATTTTAGAACGCGGCAAAGAAGGATTACAAAAAGTGAAAATTTCTGGTGGTGGACGCTGTAATGTGACACATGCTGAATTTATACCATCAGAGTTAGTATTAAATTATCCAAGAGGAGAAAAAGAACTCTTAGGGCCTTTTCATACGTTTATGACAGGTGATACTATTACGTGGTTTGAAGAACGTGGAGTGGAATTAAAAATAGAAGAGGATGGGAGAATGTTTCCGGTTTCAAATTCATCGCAAACGATTATTGATTGTTTTTTGAATGAAGCAGAAAAACACAAAGTTGAGGTGCTTTATAATCATTCCGTAAAGTCAATTCAGGCCTTAGAAAATAGCTTTACTATTGAAACTTCTCAAGGTGATTTTCAATCCAAAAAATTATTAGTTGCTACAGGTAGTAATCCTAAAATCTGGAATTTATTAGAAGATTTAGGCCATACTATTATTCAACCCGTTCCGTCATTATTTACATTTGATATTAAAGACAAGCGTATTAAAGATATTCCAGGAGTCGTCGCAAAACATGTCGACATAAAAGTTATTGGAACTGATTTAGAATCTAATGGTCCAGTGTTAATTACACACGTGGGCATGAGTGCGCCAGCGATTTTAAAACTATCGGCATTCGGAGCTGTAGAATTGGCGAAATTGAATTATAATTTTAAAATTGAAATTAATTTTATTCAATTAGATTTTGAAACATGTCTAGATCAACTCAAAAATTTCAAACAAGAATTTGCTAAAAAGACGGTGTTTAATTCGGCGCAGTTCGACTTGCCAAAACGCCTTTGGAAATCACTAGTTTCTGCTTCAACTATTAAAGAAACCGAACGTTGGGCAGATATCAATAAACAACAATTAGAAGCCTTAGCAGGTCAACTGACAACAGCTGTTTTTCAAGTCACAGGGAAAAGTACCTTTAAAGATGAGTTTGTTACTGCAGGTGGCGTCGATTTAAAAGAGGTTAACTTTAAAACGTTTGAAAGTAAACGTATTCCTAATCTTTATTTTGCAGGAGAAGTTATGAATGTCGATGCGATTACAGGGGGGTTTAATTTTCAGAATGCTTGGACAGGTGCCTATATTGCTTCTGCATCAATAATGTTAAATTGATTTGGATTAGTGCTATATGAGGTTACAATGGCCTTGAAATCTTCAAAAAGATAAGGTTTTGTAATGATTTGATTAATGCCAGCCGTGTCAGCTTTTGTAGAGATTTCAGAAGAATTTAAGGCTGTGAGGGCTAAGATAGGTATGTTTGGGTTAAACATTCTGATGTGTTTGGTAACTTCATAACCGTCCATATCTGGCATGTTAATATCCATTAAAATCATATCAAAGTCCTTTTCTTTGACAATAGATATTGCTTCTTTGCCATTTGAAATGGTCTGACAACTATACCCTTCTATTTTTTCAATATTTTTTTTAGTAATTAATAAGTTAATTTTGTTGTCGTCCACGACTAAAACATGATGGTCTCTTTGTGGTAAAATTGCGGGTTTTATTTGGTTTTCTGTGGAGATTGAAAGTTGAAATGTAATTTCAAAGAAAAAACAAGTCCCTTTATTAGGTGTAGAAACAAAATCAATATCCGAATTATGACTTTTTAATAGGGTCTTTACAATATATAATCCAAGACCAGAGCCACTACTATTTTTATTTAAAAAAGCTTTGTTTTCAAAGGCACTAAAAACAATAGGTCGATGCTCTTCCTTAATACCAATACCAGTGTCTTTAACTTCAAAACGTAATGTAATCTCATTGCCATTTCTGCTTTTTTCAAATACATTAATCGTAATATGGCCTTCTTTAGTGTATCTAATAGCGTTATAGGCTAAGTTGATTAGGATTTGACTAAATGCAACCTTATCAACTAAGATGCATTCGTTTTCGTCAGAATCATCTATGTGAACATTAACATCCAGGCCTTTATCTCTAGCAGCTATTGTTACTGTATTTATAACATAGTTAACAATTTTCTTAATTTTATCAGGCTTTAATCGTAAGTTTTTGTTTTCAAACTTTAGTCGGTTTGCTTGCAGAATGTTATCTATTAAAATAGATAAATAGTTGCTAGAAGATATTAATGAGTCTAAATAGGATTGTTTTTTATTAGGGTCATTTTCCTGATCAATTAACGTCGCTAAACCACTGATGCCATATATAGGTGTTCGTAATTCATGACTCAGTATAGAGAAGAACTCTAATCGATCTTTATCAATAGAAATAAGTTTAGCGTTAGAGGCTGTTAAAGCATTATTTATTACAGCAACATTTCGCTTTGCTTTAAAATAAAAATAACAAAAACTCAATGTTATTAATAATAAACCGGTCGTAATAATTGTGCTAATCAAGAAAACCTGAGAGCTTTTTGCATCTTTAATCTGTAGTTCTTTTGCAAGTTCTAACTTTTGTTCTGCATTAATAATTTTAAAGACTAAATCACCATTCCTAATGTTTTTATTTTCGATTTGATTTAAAGCATAGTACTTATACTTGTCGGATTTTAAAATATATTTGTTTGCAGAATCTAGATCTTTCTTTGCATCTGTATAATATAAAAACTTGTAATAGTTGAAGGTGGCTAGCTTTCGAGAAGAGTTTATGTTGGTCTGGAATGAAGCTTTTAATTCGTCTTCATTTATAGCAAATAAAAGTTTATAATTATCAGGGTTCGTTTGATTCTGTTTTACATGTGCTATAGCGTTGTAATACTTAAATGATTGTATAAGGTTCTGCTTTAAATTTTTAGGATGATAATCTATAGAATTAGTTAAGCTCTCAAAGTCGGTAGCTTCTATAGCTTTTAATCCATCAGTAGAAATCTCTAATAAACTTTCATTTTTAAAATCGTAATAATCCCTTTTGAGTTTGTTTTCAAGATTAATAAAATAAATTTCACTGTTTAATGCCTTTGATAATTTTTGTGCTTTGGGGTAAATACTATCAAATTTATTGAAATTTTTGTCTTCTGTATAGGTGTGTATTAATCCAGAAAGTGCACGGTCACGTCCTTTGTTATCGTCTAAGGAATCATATATTTTATAAGCTCTAAAATGATAGTTTTCTGCTTGTTTAAAATTGGACATTTTAGCAAAAACATCAGCTAAACCGTTATATGATTTGGCCTCAGCAGATTTTAAATTGTGCTTTTTAGAAAAACTGATAGTTTCATTAAGTAGAATTGTAGCTTGATAAAGGCTATCCTTACTAACTAGTAAATCTAGTTTAGAACTATCAAAGTTAAAAGACGTATTGTTTTCCTTTGTTAGAAGTAATTCCTGGGCGTTTAAATTAAGCCCTGTGATAATTAAACATGCTAACAAAATAATAACAGCGTTCGATTTGGGTAGACACATGAAATTAGAATATTAAAGGGTAAAACTACACTTTTTTCAAAAACAAATGTTGTTTTAACGTATTTATTTGCTTTTTGTAGATGTTTTATTTGCTTTTATGGATTTTCTACGGCTTTTTTTGTGAATAAAGGATTTTCAATCTATCATTGAATTTGAAAATATTAGATTTAAATTTTAAAGTTTTTTTCATGCATATATACATCGCGCTTTTAAGAGGTATTAATGTTGGTGGGCGTAATAAGGTTCCTATGGTGGAGCTAAGGGCCTTATTAACTGAGGCAGGCTTAGATAATGTAACAACCTATATACAAAGCGGAAATGTTTTTTTTCAATCTTTAAATAAAGATACTAAAGCTTTAGAGGAGTTAATTCATAATTCTATTTTAAGTCATTTTGGTCTTAATCTCCCTATTTTAGTTAAAACTAGAAATCAATTATCTAAAATTTTTAATGATTCGCCTTTTGAAGACTATAAGAAGGTAGAAAGTTATTTTGTAATACTTAATAAAGTACCTTGTAAAAAATTAGTTTTAGAAGCGGTTAAAAAAACATACCCTGAGGATGAGTACCATATTATTAATGACTGCATTTATTTATACTGTAAGAAGGGTTATGGCCGTTCAAAATTTAATCTTAGTTATTTTGAAACAAAATTGAAGGTTAATGCAACGGCTAGAAACTATAAAACTATGGTAAAACTATTATCTTTGTCAGATATTTAATAGGCAATGATAGTACAAGACTTTATTCTTAAATCTTATAATTCTAATATACAAAGTGGATCTGTAAAGTGGGAGTCACCAAGCAATATCGCTTTAGTGAAATATTGGGGGAAAAAGGAACATCAAATTCCTGAAAATCCATCCATTAGTTTTACACTTTCAGATTGTAAAACGATTACAGAAATATCATTTATTAAAAAAGACCTTTCCACTGCGCTCAATGAGACACCAGATTTTAGTTTTGATATATATTTTGAAGGTGAAAAAAATGAAGCTTTCAAGCCAAAGATTCAGACTTTTTTTAAGCGCATAGATATCTATATGCCATTTTTAAAAGATTACCATTTTAAAATTGAAACCTCAAATACTTTTCCGCATAGCTCAGGTATTGCGTCTTCTGCATCAGGAATGAGCGCCATTGCGCTGTGTTTAATGAGTATAGAGCAAAAACTCAGAGACGAGCAGAATGATAGTGATGCATTTCAAACATATTTTAGGCAAAAAGCATCTTTTCTAGCAAGATTAGGCTCCGGAAGTGCTTGTAGAAGTGTAGAAGGCGAACTTGTTGTGTGGGGAGAAAATGAAAGTATTTCTGAAAGTTCAGATTTATATGGTGTGAAATTTGAAGGCGAAGTACATTCAAATTTTAAAAATTACCAAGACACTATATTGTTAGTCGATAAAGGTGAAAAACAGGTGAGTAGTACCGTTGGTCATCAATTAATGTATGGTCATCCATTTGCGAAAGAGCGTTTTGTTCAAGCACATGATAATTTAGCAAAATTGAAAGTGATTTTGGCCTCTGGCAATTTAAATGAGTTTATAAAAATTGTTGAAAGTGAAGCTTTAACGCTTCACGCCATGATGATGACGAGCATGCCTTATTTTATTTTGATGAAACCTAATACATTAGAAATTATTAATAAGATTTGGGCATACAGATTAAAAACCAATTCTAAAGTTTGTTTTACCTTAGATGCCGGAGCAAATGTTCATGTCTTGTATCCTGAAAGTGAAAAGGAATCGATTATCGAATTTATTAAGCGTGAATTGGTTAGCTATTGTCAAAACGGGCATTATATTTGTGATCAAATTGGACTCGGTGCCAACCAAATATAATTTTAATACGTATATTTGTTAAAGAAATTGCTTTAATTACATGAAAGGACCATTATTTTATTCTAAGATTCTATTATTTGGGGAGTATGGAATTATTAAAGATTCTAAAGGCTTGTCTATTCCATATAATTTTTATAATGGTGCACTTAAAGTAGATGAAAATCCTGACCAACTGGCTCAAGAATCTAATGCAAGTTTAAAGCGATATGTTACGTATTTAAAAGGTTTAGATAAAGCATTAGTCACTTTTAATATTGATGCTCTACAAAAAAATGTAGATGCAGGCATGTATTTTGACTCTTCTATTCCGCAAGGCTATGGCGTAGGAAGTAGTGGTGCTTTAGTAGCTGCTATTTACGATAAATATGCGATTGATAAAATTACGGTTTTAGAGAATTTAACCCGAGAAAAATTATTAAAGTTAAAAGCAATTTTCTCTGAAATGGAATCGTTTTTCCATGGAAAATCTTCTGGCTTAGACCCTTTAAATAGTTATTTAAGTCTTCCAATTTTAATAAACTCCAAAGATAATATTGAAGCAACAGGTATTCCGTCTCAAAAAACAGAAGGTAAAGGTGCTGTGTTTTTATTAGATAGTGGTATTGTTGGCGAAACGGCACCAATGGTGAGTATTTTTATGGAAAACATGAAAAACGAAGGGTTTCGCAGTATGCTTAAAGACCAATTTATTAAACATACTGATGCTTGTGTTGATGACTTTTTAAAAGGTGATATAAAATCCCTGTTTAAAAACACCAAACAATTATCTAAGATTGTGCTTAATAATTTTAAGCCAATGATTCCTGCTCAATTCCATGACTTATGGAAAAATGGCTTGGAGACTAACGATTACTATCTTAAGCTTTGCGGCTCTGGTGGTGGTGGTTATATTTTAGGTTTTACCGAAAATATTGATCGCGCTAAAGAAGCCTTAAAAGGTCAGAAGTTAGAGGTGGTTTACAGCTTCTAGTTCGTATTACTTAGCTATTTTTTATCCTTATCCTTTTGTTTAACTGGTAATATTTTAGAATTTCACCAAAGTTTAAGCTTATGTTATCAAGACGGCAGAAACACATTCTTCTTAAATTTTTCAGCTTGTTTTCTGTGGTGCGAGGTTATAATATTCTGGTCGTTGTTATTGCGCAATATTTAGCTTCGGTTTATATTTTTGCTCACCACATGCCTGTTAAATCTGTATTGTTAGATCTTAATCTTTTAATGCTTGTATTGGCTTCTTCTGCGACAATTGCATCAGGTTATATTATTAATAACTTCTATGATTCTGAAAAAGATTTAATCAACAAGCCAAGAAAAACAATGTTGGATCGTTTAGTGAGTCAGAATACAAAGCTGTCATTTTATTTTGTACTCAATTTTGTAGCTGTTGTATTTGCTAGCTATGTGTCTTTTAAAGCCGTTATCTTTTTTGCGATTTATATTTTTGCCATTTGGATTTATTCCCATCGTTTAAAGAAGTTACCATTAGTTGGTAATGTAGTTTCAGCGATATTAACGGTTACTCCATTTTTTGTCATTTTTATTTATTATCAAAATTTTGAGAAAGTAGTTTTTGCGCATGGTATATTTTTGTTTTTATTGATTTCTATGCGCGAATTGACAAAGGATTTAGAGAATATAAAAGGCGATTTAGCATTAAACTATAGAACAATTCCTGTGGTTTATGGCGAAAAAATGTCTAAACTAATGTTAGCTATTGTTGTTGTGCTTACGGTGATTTCAGCGCTTGTACTTATCTTCTTTTTTAAGATTGGTCATATGTATTACTTCTTTTATCTCAGTATTTTTCTGCTATTAATTTACCTGATTATCTTATTAAAATCAAATAAGAAAACACATTACCTCATACTTCATAATATTTTAAAATTTATCATTGTTACAGGAGTATTTTCTATTTTGCTAATTGATGTTTCAATAGTTTTAAATAGAATTTAGATCTATGAATTGGGGGTTGATTAAAATGGAATAAGCACCACTAAAAGGTGTTTTTTATTTTGAAGTTAATTTCTAAACGCTTTAAGGTGGATTCAAATAAAATACCCTATGGTTTCAGGAAGCCCGAAACATAGGGTATTATAATCACAAATTATACTGCAATAAGCTTAAAACAAGCTAACCGCTAGTTGTATTCTTGCTATTCTTTGTGAAGGATTCCACATTGTCGTAGCAGCTACAGGGATGCTTAAATCAGAAAATTTAAGCGTTTTTGTAGCGGTTAAACCGACATTTACAAAATCGAAATTTTGTTCACCATCACCATACAAGTGCGTGTCTCCGTTTAATGAAAAAGCAGCACCTGCAAAAGCATTTAAATTAACTTTTGACTCTCTAATAATAGGATAAGATGCTTCCACATAAGTAGAGTAACGTTGTTCTCTATCGCCATCATCATTTAATTGCGAATCGCCACTTCCAAACAATAGTACATCAGCTTCTAATCTTAAAGGGAATTTTTCTGAAAACGTATAAGACGTTCTCAAATCTAGTAAGTGTGTGCTGGTGTTTTTGTCATAATCCCATATATCAGGATTTTCTACGCTTCTAGTATTAAATAAATCCCAAAGTGCAATTGAAAAGCCGTTATCAGCATATTGTACATAGTAATTTATTTCTTTGTAAGAGGTGCCATCGCTATCATTAGAAAACGCCATTCCTCCCCAGAACCCTGTAGTAAAACTGCCTTTTTCATTTAAGTTTAATTTTGAAAAAACAGCTGCCATTGGTTTGTCTGTGATAACCAAACCTCTCCAAAGGTGGTTTGTTTTTAAGTCTAAATTAAAATCAATAGGACTGTCTTTCAATTCAGTTTTTTCTAATTCAGTGTCTTGGGCTTGGCCCATTTGCACTGTAATTAGTGCTACGAATACTATTAATAATTTTTTCATTTTTATTGTTGTTATATGAAGGGAATATTACTTTATAGCCATATATAAAAAGGATGCAATTAAAGCTCCAATGATAGGCCCTACAATTGGAATCCAAGAGTAGCTCCAATCACTTTTACCTTTTACCGGTAGTATGGCATGCATAAGTCTTGGTCCTAAATCCCTTGCAGGATTAATAGCATAACCAGTTGTACCACCTAATGCTAAACCAATAACCCATACCGTAAATGCTACAGGAATTGCACCAATTGAACCTAGACCCATTACAGCTTCAGGATTTGTTTCTACGCCTAAGTCAAGTCCTAAGTCTAAACTAGGTCCAGTGATATAAAATATTACGAATATCAAAACAAAGGTTCCTATAATCTCACTTGTTAAATTTGAGAGCGTATTTCTAATCGCTGGTCCTGTACAGAAGCAAGCTAATTTACCTTCTTCATCATCTGTGATTTTAAAGTGGTCTTTATAAACTAACCATACAAAAAATGCACCTAACATAGCGCCAATCATTTCACCGGCAAGGTATTCAGGGACTACAGCCCATGAAAGGTCGCCTGTTGTAGCTAATGCTACAGTTACGGCCGGATTTAAGTGGGCACCACTATATGGACCTGCTATAATTACGCCGAGAAATACACCTAAGGCCCAACTCGTGGTGATTTCAATCCATCCCGACCCATGACCTTTTGTGCCTTTTAATACGGCATTTGCAACAACACCATTACCACATATAATGAGGATCATGGTGCCTAATATTTCTGCTAATAATATTGACATGATTTTTGGTTTTTATGGTTGTTAGTTATTCTTCAATCCAGTTTTGAGCACACTTAACTGCTTTATGCCAGTAATGCAGCAGGTTGTCTACTTTTTCCTGAGGGGCTTCAGGATAAAACTCTTTGTCAATTACCCATTGTGATTGGATGTCGTCTATACTATCCCAATAACCAACCGCTAAACCGGCTAAATACGCAGCACCCATAACTGTTGTTTCTAAGGTTTTAGGTCTTATGATTTTAAATCCGAATAAATCAGACTGAATCTGCATCAACAAGTCACTTGCTGCTGCACCACCATCAACTCTAAGTTCAACACTTTCATTTCCAGCATCCGCTTCCATAGCTTTAACGATATCGTAAACTTGAAAAGCAATACCTTCTAGTGTTGCACGTGCTATATGTGCATCGGTTGTTCCACGAGTAATTCCTAACATAGCACCACGAGCATATTGGTCCCAATAAGGAGCGCCTAAGCCTGTTAATGCAGGTACAAAGTACACGCCTCCATTATCTTCAGCCATTTCTGCTAAGTGATTAATTCCTGGGGCAGTTCTTACCATTCTCGCACCATCACGTAACCACTGTATTGCAGCTCCTCCAACAAAGACACTACCTTCTAGTGCGTAAGTGGTTTTTCCGTTTATTTTCCAAGCTACAGTAGTTAATAAATTGTTTTTAGAATAAACAGCTTCTTCTCCTGTGTTCATTAATAAGAAACATCCTGTGCCATAAGTATTTTTAACCATTCCTGGTTTTGTACACATCTGCCCAAATAATGCAGCTTGTTGATCACCTGCAATACCTGCAATTGGTATTTTTGTTGAGAATAATGTTGTGGCTGTAGTTCCGTATACTTCACTACTTTCTTTAACCTCAGGAAGCATTGATTTAGGAATATTGAAAAGTTCTAGTAATTCGTCATCCCAGGCCATATCGTGAATGTTATACAGCATAGTTCTGCTGGCATTTGATACGTCTGTAATAAACATTTTTCCTCTAGTAAGTTTCCAGATAAGCCAAGAATCTACTGTACCGAAACATAATTTTCCTGCTTCAGCTTTTTCTCTTGCGCCTTCTACATTGTCTAGAATCCATTTTAATTTAGTTGCTGAGAAATAAGCGTCAATAATTAAACCTGTTTTCTTTTTAATTAAATCAATATGACCTGCGTCTTTTAATTCGTCACAGTATCTTGCTGTTCTTCTATCTTGCCATACGATAGCATTGTGAATAGGTTCGCTAGTTTCACGATCCCATACCACTACGGTTTCTCTTTGGTTTGTAATACCAATAGCAGCAATTGATTCGCCATTGATGCCGTGCTGCGCTATAACTTCGGCAGCTACTGAAATTTGAGATGACCAAATTGCATTTGGGTCATGTTCTACCCATCCTGGTTTAGGGAAAATTTGTTCAAAAGGTTTTTGAGAAACTTTTACGATTTCTCCACTGTGATTAAACAAGATAGCTCGAGATGATGTAGTACCTTGATCTAATGCTAAAATTAGTTTGTCTTTCATTGCAGTCTAGTTATTTAAAGTTGTTGTTTATAATATATAATTAGAGGTAACCTCTTTATATTCTTTTACTTGTTGAGCTTGCCAAGCGTCATCTTTACCTAATTCTTTTGCCATTATTTTAGCAACCTCAGGCGCCATTTCAATACTCTCCTTTGCATTTAATAATTGGCAACGTACTCTTCTGGCTAGGAAATCTTCAATGTTTAGTGCCATTTCATTTCTTACGGCCCACACAACTTGTGCTTGTATAACTCCCATAGAGTCGCTTAGAGATTTGTCCCATCCGTTTTCTTTAGATAATTTTAATACCTTTTCTTCATCGCTACCATAGAAATACAAGGGGTCATTATGGTTAATGTTTTCTTTATAACCGTGTATTTTTAAATGCTTTGTTTTGGTAGCAATATGTTTCCAATCTTGGTTTTTCTCGGCGGTATCTACTAGGTCTTCGCCCATTTTTCTGAAGGTCGTCCATTTGCCACCAACTATTGTTAATAACCCAGAGTCAGCAGTGTAAATTTTGTGGCTTCTTGATATTTCTTTAGTTTTGTTTCCTTTCGCTTTAGGTGCAGCTAAAGGACGTAAACCTGCAAATACACTTAATACATCGCTTCTTTTAGGTTGTTTTGTTAAATAACGGCTTGCCGTACTTAAAATAAATCCAATCTCTTCTTCAAGTGCTACAGGTTCTAAAGATTCTTTTTCTAAAGGTGTGTCAGTTGTTCCTACAATAACGCGGTTGTGCCATGGCACTAAGAATAATACACGTCCATCATCTGTTTTAGGTATGGTAATAGCATCATCTCCAGGTAAAAAGGATTTGTCTAGCATTAAGTGAACACCTTGACTTGGTGCTATTGTTTTGTCGGCTCCAGGTTTGTCCATTCGTAATACATCGTCAGCAAATACACCTGTAGCATTAACTACTTGTTTTCCTTTTATTTCGAAAGTGCTTCCATCTGTTTCGTCAAGAACTTTTACGCCTGTAACTTTTCCTTTTTCGTCTTTAGTTAGGTCTTCAACAGAACAGTAATTAGCAACTAAAGCACCGAGTTCAACAGCGCTCTGAAGTACGTTTATAGCCATACGAGAGTCATCAAATTGACCATCGTAATAAACAACACCAGCAGAAATTTTATCTGGATTAATAAGTGAAATGCGTTTTAAGGTTTTGGATTTAGAAATACGTTTTGAGCGCCCTAAGCTTAGTTTTCCAGCTAATAAATCGTAAAAAGTTAAGCCTACGGTGTAGAGTATTTCGTCGTATAAACCATGTGTGGGTATTATAAAGGATTGTGTTTTAGTAATGTGTGGTGCGTTTTTAAGCATTAAGCCTCGTTCAACCACGGCTTCTCTTACTAGGCCAACATCACCTTGTGCTAGGTACCTAACCCCTCCGTGTAATAATTTTGTTGCTTTACTTGATGTGGACTTTGTAAAATCAGATTTTTCAAGTAGTGCTACTGAGTATCCTCTTGCGGACGCTTCGAGCGCAATGCCAATTCCAGTTGCGCCTCCTCCTATAATTACGAAATCATAAGTTTTTGAATCACTTCTTAACTTATTGATCATTTTGTTTCTGTCCATGATTGTTTGGGTTAATTTGTAGTTATTTTTTTGTTATTTTTCTTTTCGAATATAAAACTACAACAAAACGAAACCAAAAAAAAAGTTTTTTATTGTTATTTTTAGTTTTTTTTGAATTTAAGGTGTCATTTTCGTAATATTCGCTTGATTTAATTCAGTGATTAGGATTTTTTTACGGTTTATTTTTTTAAATAGATAATATTAGGTTTCGTTTTGTTTTTTAAAACGAAGAAATATTTGCTGTTTCAGTGTAAGAATAATGGCTATAATCTTTATTTTTGTGTGAACGGAATATTATAAGATGAATATTGTAGATCGCCATAAACGTATTATTAGGAAATTAAATGCAGATGGATTTGTGACAGTCAGTAATTTAAGTGAAGAATTTAATGTCTCTTTAGTTACAATTAGAAAAGACCTTAAACTTCTTGAAGAAAAAAAGCTATTGTTTCGTTCTCACGGTAAAGCAATTCCTGTAAATCCATATATTACAGAGAACCCTGTAAAAATAAAAGAGAAGATAAATGCGCCCGAAAAGAATAAAATAGCAATAGCAGCTGCTAAAACTTTAGAACCGCATGATAGTATCATAATTGCATCTGGAACATCAGTGATTGAGTTTGCTAGGTGTATAAAACCTGTACAAGGATTGACCGTGTTAACAGCTTCTTTAAATACAGCTATAATTTTAGCTAAAAATAAAGAGATTGATGTAATGCAGTTAGGTGGTATGGTCAGACGAAGTTCGGCCTCTGTTGTTGGGCCAATTGGAGAAAAAATGTTAGCCGAGTTTACGTTTACTAAATTATTTTTAGGCGTCGATGGTATTGATTTAGATTATGGGCTTACAACAACTAATTTAATGGAGGCATCTTTAAATAAAGAGATGATTAATTCTTCGCAAAAGATTATTGTTTTGGCGGATTCTTCAAAATTCAATAAAAAAGGCTTTGGTAGAATTTGCGAGCTAGATAAAGTAGATCAAATTATAACCGATTCTGGTATCGATGAAAAAACGAAAAGTAGATTGTTTGAATTGGGTGTTGAGTTGACGATTGTTGACCTGTAAAATTCAATCATCATTTGGGTTTTATTGGTGTCTTTTGTTTTATTAACTCGTTTACGTCTAAGACGTTCAGTATTCTTTTATACGCATGAAACCATTATAATAGTCAAACAACTTATCTAATTAAGTAAAAGATGCTAAGGATTGTTATACCTTTGTAGCATTATTTATTAAAATAGCTTATATTTTATAAATTAGTGATTATAATAACAATTAAAACGACTCCCTTATTCTCGGGAATATATTATGAGCAGAAATCAAGATAGCAAAGGAAAAGGAAAAACTTCAGGAAGAGGAAATGCTAATAGTAAGACTAAGAGTTTTGCTAGAGGAAACGCTCCTTTTAAAAAGAAAACACAATCAGACAAAAAAGCATCTAAACCAGATGAAATTCGCTTAAATAAATACATCGGGAATTCCGGTGTTTGTTCACGTCGCGAGGCAGATGAAAATATTGCTATAGGTTTGGTTACGGTTAATGGAAAAGTGGTTACCGAAATGGGGTACAAAGTTAAACGTACAGATGAAGTTAAGTTTGATGGTAGACGTATTGCACCAGAGCCTAGTGTTTATGTATTATTAAATAAGCCTAAAGGATTTGCAACAACAACAGCTGAGGGCAAAGGCAGAACGGTTATGGATTTGGTAGCCAATGCCACAAATGCGAGTATAAAACCAATAGGTCGCTTAGGGAGAAATTCTCTAGGTTTATTGTTGTTTACTAATGACGATAAAGTGAGGCAAAAGTTCACCAATTCTAAAAGTGGAGTATCACGATTGTTTCAAGTAGAACTCGATAAGAATCTAAAATTTGAAGATTTAAAAAAGATACAAGACGGATTTAAAGTCGAAGGAAAATTAATTACCGTTGAAGAGATTAGCTATATTCAAGGCGAATCTAAAAATCAAGTTGGAATTAAGATTAAAAATACTGGAAACACGATTCTACGTACCATTTTTGATGAACTTAATTATGATCTTGTAAAAATAGATTGTGTTGCTATTGGGCATTTAACTAAAAAAGATATTCCTCGTGGTCACTGGAAGCATTTAACAGAACAAGAATTGAATACTTTAAAAATGCTTTAGTATTTGTTTGATTTAAGATTTTAAATAAACCCCTTTAGCTTTTCTATAAGCTGAGGGTCGTTTTCCCATAATTTTTCTAAAAGTATCACTAAAGGTTGGTAAACTATTATAGCCCACCCGATTTGCTATTTCCGAAATGTTATAGTCGGAATTCATTAGGTATTCCAAAGATTTAAATATTCTCAATTTAGTGTAATACTTAATAAATGACATACCTACGTCTTTCTTAAATAAACGGTACAATGATTTATCGGTCATACTAAATTTTGATGCTAGTTGCGGTAATAAATGTTCTTGATGAATTTTATTATTAAGATAGTTGATGATAATAATTAGTCGGTTATCCGTAGGATGCGGCAATTCAAAATGTAAAGACTTAGATACGGCTTGTTCTAAAAGCGCCTTAAACGCAAATGCGATAGCGTAATTGTTTGTTTGTAATTTTGTAATATCTCCATTCCAGTTTTTTGTAAATAATAATAATTCCATTAGTAAGTTGTTGATAGGATAAATACCTTCTTTTAGAAAAAAAATTGAAGCATTAGATGGCATAGGGAAGTACAGATTTCTCATTATCACTTTTGGTGAGTTAGGATAAATAGCATGCCTTGTTTTGGGAGGAATCCACATATAATGCCGTGCTGGTAGATAGTAAGTGTTGTTTTTAGTTTTAATATGTACTACGCCGCCTTCAGTATACAAAAACTGACCTTTGTTATGGCTATGTGATTCAATGAATTTTTCACCCATTAAATTGTGGTAACAAAAGATGCTATCTGGAATTTTATCAACCTCCGTTAAATAGTATTTTGTGTCCATAATATTTGCAATTTTAACTCCAATAGTTGCTATTTTATCTTTTGTGTCCTAAATTAATAAATTAATGTCTTATTTAAATAAAAAGACATTAAATAACTTATATAAATTGCTTTTCGCTTTTATTGGAAAATACATTAGAAACTAAACCAGTAATTTAATAGTGATTTTTTTCACTTATAATTTATAAAATAATAAGGACTATGCAGAGAGTTAAGTATTCAGCTTATTTAGATAAAATTCAGAGCCCAGAAAAGGCTGCTTTATTAATTAAAAATCATGATATATTAGGCGTTAGTGGTTTTACTAAAGCGGGAGATAGTAAGGCGGTTTTACCACAAGTAGCCAAACGTGCACTCTTTGAAGATTTAAAAGTTACTGTAATGAGTGGTGCTTCTTTAGGGTATAATACCGATGCTGATTTAGCAAAAAATGGCGCCTTATATAAAAGAATGCCGTTTCAAGCAGACCCGACTTTAAGAAAAAGTATTAATAATCACGAGGTACTCTATGTGGATCAACATTTAGGGCAAACGGCAGATATGTTTCAGAAAATTGATCAATTTAAAATTGATATTGCCATTATTGAAGCGGTATCTATAACGGAAGAAGGCTATATTGTGCCGACAACCTCTATTGGTAATTCGCCTATTTTTGCTGAAAATGCAGATAAAATTATTATCGAAATCAATACGACTTTCCCTGAGAGTCTTAAAGGAATTCACGATGTCAAATTGCTTAAAAAACAACCGAATCGTGAGGTTATTCCGGTGTTAGAGTCAGATACTAGAATTGGTGATCCTTTTATTAAAATTAATCCAGATAAAGTAGCCGCAATTGTTTATACAGAATTGCCTGATAGTCCTGCTGTAATTGCAGCTCCAGACGAAAAAACTAAAGCAATTTCTGAACATATTCTTAAGTTTTTAGAAAAAGAAGTTGAAGAAGGGCGTTTAACAGAATCACTTTTACCTTTACAAGCAGGTATCGGAAAAACAGCGAATGCTATTTTATCTGGTTTTACGAATAGTAAGTTTAAAAATTTAACGATGTACTCAGAGGTACTTCAAGATAGCACTTTTGAGCTCTTTGATTCTGGAAAATTATTATTTGCCTCAGCATCGTCAATGACTGTAACAGAAGGCTGTTCTAAAAAAGTGTTTAGTAATTTTGAAGCCTATAAAGACAAGCTGCTATTAAGACCTCAGAATATTAGTAATGCGGCTGAAGTAATTAGTCGTTTGGGGGTTATAGGAATTAACACTGCCATTGAAGTTGATATTTATGGAAATGTAAACTCCACACATATTGCAGGGACTAAGATGATGAACGGTATTGGTGGTTCTGGTGATTTTGCTAGAAACGGTTACCTGAGTATTTTTGCTTGTCCTTCCATGTCTAAAGAAGGTCGTATTTCGCATGTTGTTCCTATGGTGTCTCATACGGATCACAGTGAACACGATGTAGATATTTTGGTTACGGAACAAGGTTTGGCTGACCTTAGAGGTTTAGCACCTGTAGAAAGGGCTAAGGTTGTTATTGAAAACTGTGCACATCCAGAATATAAAGCGCAACTTTTAGACTATTTTGAAGAGGCTTATAAGTTGGGTGGCCATACACCTCATATTCTCGCAAAAGCCTTTGCTTGGCACATGAAGCTTAAGTCAGATGGTACTATGAAAGAACAGGCACTTGTCTGCAATGAGTAATAATTTGCTTAAATGTTTACTGCAAAATTAGAGTTAGGTGCAACCGAATGATTTTGTTACGCTTTTCCATTTAAGTTAAAGCATAAAATCTAATAGATTGAGGTCTAGTAGACTTTATTTACGAATTTGCCATATTTCATAAATAGGGTCTCCTTTACTAGACAAGCCAGAGTGATGCCACTCGTCATCCATACGCTCATAATTAAAATCTAAGCTTGCTCCGACTCTAGAATCATCTTTTGAAAAGAATTCAATATGCTCTATGTATTCACCATTTAAAGTAGTGTAGGTTCCGCCACCAGTAGCCATAAATTGTTTGGTTTCGGTATTGTAAGCAATCCATTGAAAGCGCGTTCCAGATAAAATTTTCATGGTTTTTCGTGGTCGGTTTGTATCTCGCGATTGAATTTTACCATCACGTTTTCTGCCAGACATTAACCAAGCACCTTGTAGTTCTCCAGGTGTGCCATCATCAATTTTAGTCATTTTTAAATTAGAGTTGGTGATATCAAGTGTTTTTTCAGTCGCAATAATTTGAGAACGTTCTTCAGTGCCTACACGTTCCGAATTCTCAGTGTCAAATTCTACGGTTTGTGTTAATGTGTCCGCTTGTAGTTTCCAAGAACCGCCTTCTGTACTAATAAATTTTCCAGTAGTTGTATTATAAATGCTTACAACTTGGTAACCCTCGGTAAATATAAAGACAGTTCTATGTTTGTCACCAGTTTTAGTAGTCGTATAAGCTTCCCAAGCACCTAAAATACTTTGTGCTTCGGCATCAAAGAACAGGCAGGTAATGATAAATAATGCAAATATCTTTTTCATAATTTTATAAACTTAATGCAGTATTCAATTTCGAGGTCAAAGTAACAATGACCCAAATGACCCAAAAGAGTAAAACATTAAAGTTAGTAAATAAATCACAGATATAAGCTTAACCAACATTTCTGAAACCTATTTTTTAATGAATTTCAAAGTTTGGGTATCCGTTTGAATAAAGTATAATCCTTTAGTAAGGGATTCAATATTAATTAAATTATTTTTTGAAGTTCTGCCGGTCGCTACCTTTTTTCCAACCATATTAAAAATCTCGTAACTTAAATCCTTTGTCAGCCCTAAAATTTGAATGTTGCGCTCTGCAGGATTAGGAAATAGGGTAAATTTATCTTTTGCAAACTGTTCGGTATTCAAGCCATCACTTTCTGTTAATTCTATATTATCAATATAGCCATCGTTATTGCTACCTTGGTTACGCTCAGAGATTAAAGTGATTTTGATTGTCCTAGTGCCTACAGGAGCTAACCGTGTATCAGAAAATAAGACCCATTCATCAGTAGTGGTATTTACGCCAGTGTCATAAGTCTCTAATACGAAACCCTCTGTATCTATATAATCGACTATAACTCTACCTTCATCTGCGGGTGTTTGTGGCCATGAATGCAAATAACAACTAAATGTGTAATATTGATTTCCACCATCGATTGTCGTGCTATTGTAAGAGACATCGATATCCTGAAATAATTCAGCACTACTATTAGCGCCAGCAAAAAAATAGGCTAGCCCATCTTGCGGTAAAGGTGATTCCGTTCGTTGTTGCCAATCACCTGTGATTTGAGTCCATCCGTTTTCAGTAAATGGACTAATTTCTGCATTTCCATTTTCTATCAAATTTTGACTAAAACCAAAAGTAGGAACTAATAAGAAATATAAATAATAAGTCATTTTTTTCATAGTCTGTAATATTGTAAAATATGTAATAAGCTCTAATATATAGTTGTTAGGCTTGCTTTTAATAAAAGGTGTATTGTTGGTGTGTAAATATGTGTAATTGGAATTAAATTCGTGTGCGTTTAATATAATAAATACAGTTTTTATACTTCGTTTTAAGACCTTGGTGAGTTTTATGTTTATGGAAATCAATATATTAAAAATAGCAAAAAAATATTTTTCGTATTAAAAAAAAAGATATATTTACCGCGAAATTGGTGCCTATCTAACAAGATAATAAAACCAATTTTAGCTGAACAATTGAAACATGTTTATATGTTCGGGCGCTTGAAAATTAGGAAGTCATATTCAAGAGCAGCTTATAGATTAAGTAACCGAATTTTAGAGCTAACTTCCGCTTCTGCGATAGCTGCTAGTCAGCACATTTATGGTTTTGTACCTACAACACAAAACCAGATTCAGGTATGATATAACGTAACCTTAACAAAGTTTGCACTTATATTTTTTATTTTATACTTGAATTTTTAATACACAACATGAACAATAAATACATTGATCTCATCGATCAATCCTTTCACTTTCCTCAAAACGAATTTAAACTTGAGGATAAAGCGTTGCATTTTCACGATATCGACTTAATGAAGTTGGTGGAAACCTATGGCGCACCTTTAAAATTTACCTACTTGCCACAAATTTCTAATAATATACAGCGTGCTAAAACGTGGTTTGCTGATGCGTTTAAAAAACACGATTATAAAGGAAAATACAACTATTGCTATTGCACTAAGAGTTCGCATTTTAAGCATGTTTTAGATGAAGCCTTAACGAATGATATTCATATTGAAACCTCTTCAGCTTTCGATATCGATATTGTAAGAGCACTTAAAAAAGAAGGCAAAATAACAAATGACACTTATGTATTAAGTAACGGTTTTAAACGCGAACAATACATTTCTAATATCGCTGATTTAATTAACGATGGTCATAAAAATGCCATTCCAATTATCGATAACTATGAAGAAATCGACTTATTGTCTCAAGAGATAAACGGCAAGTTCCAAGTGGGGATAAGAATTGCTTCTGAAGAAGAACCAAAGTTTGAATTTTATACCTCACGTTTAGGTATAGGGTACAAAAATATTGTACCATTTTATAAAGCTCAAATTCAGGAAAACAAGAATGTTGAACTTAAAATGTTACACTTTTTTATCAATACAGGGATTAGAGATAATGCCTATTATTGGAATGAATTACATAAGTGCTTAAAGGTTTATACAGCTTTAAAGAAAATATGTCCAAGTTTAGATAGTTTAAATATTGGCGGTGGGTTTCCTATAAAGAACTCATTGGCTTTCGATTTTGATTATGCCTATATGGTCGATGAAATTGTAAATCAGATAAAGTTAGTTTGTGAGGAAGAAGCGGTAGATACACCAAATATTTTTACAGAATTCGGAAGTTTTACAGTAGGCGAAAGTGGTGGAGCTATTTACAAGATTCTCTATCAAAAACAACAAAACGATCGTGAAAAATGGAACATGATTAATTCATCATTCATTACAACTTTACCAGATACCTGGGCAATTAATAAGCGTTTTATAATGTTGCCAATTAACCGTTGGCACGATAGCTATGAGCGTGTATTGTTAGGAGGTCTAACTTGTGATAGTGACGATTATTATAACAGCGAGCAACACACTAATGCCATTTATTTGCCAAAATACAACAAGGATAAAGATTTGTACATTGGCTTTTTTAACACGGGCGCTTATCAAGAAACCATAGGTGGTTTTGGTGGCTTGCAACACTGTTTAATTCCAACGCCTAAACACCTTTTAATCCAAAAAGATGCGGATGGAAACCTAAATACTAGAGTTTTTGCAGAGCAACAGAAGAGTGAAAACTTGTTGGGTATTTTAGGGTATGGTTCTAGAGATAAGAAAGAAGAATTAAAAGTTAAAAATGAATAACGATTGTCGGGTTGAGCGCAGTCGAAACCTAGTTAGTAAAGAATTAAATCCTTAAACTGCGCACAAGAAGACAATTAAAAATATTAATGTTTAAAAATTTATAAAAAATTCCCTTACATAGATTCTCCCCTTGAGGATCATTGAAATGAAAATATATTTTCATTGACGATACTGAGCGAAGCTCATTAGGGGTGTTTTAAAACAAAACAAAGTATAACCATTAACAAGATTCCTGCCTTCGCAGGAAGTAAAGATGAAACATCAAACAACAAATTTCAAATTAAAAAAACTGCTTTAAAGATGTTCTATGTGACCTAAACATAAAATAAAAATGACACACATAAAAACAAAAACATACGCTGGAATCCCAGAAGATTTAGCAAAATTAGAAACGGCTAAAATTGTATTAATTCCTGTACCTTATGATGGTACAAGCACTTGGCAAAAAGGCGCTGATAAAGGCCCTGATGCATTTTTAGATGCTTCAGAAAATATGGAGCTTTATGATATTGAAACAGATTCTGAAGTGTACCAACAAGGTGTATTCCTGGCCAATGCTGTAACCGAAAATGCCTCACCAGAAGCGATGGTGGAAGCGGTGCACCAAGCCACTAAAAAATATATAAAAAAGAACAAATTCGTAACCATTTTTGGCGGTGAACATTCGGTATCAATCGGAACCATTAGAGCGTTCAATGAAATGTTTGAAGATTTAACCGTGCTTCACATAGATGCGCATGCCGATTTACGCGAAAGCTACGAAGGATCTACGTGCAACCATGCTTGTGCTGTATATGAAGCGAGTCAAACCACCAACTTAATTCAAGTTGGAATTCGTTCCATGGATAGTATTGAAAAAACCGTTATGGACGAAGATAAAACCTACTTTGCTCACCAAATGGCTATGGATGATAGTTGGATGGATGCAGCAATTGACCAGATGACGGAGAATGTATTTATCACTTTCGATTTAGATGCCTTCGACCCTTCAATTATGCCAAGCACCGGAACACCAGAACCAGGAGGCTTGCTATATTATGAAACTTTGGAATTCTTAAAACAAGTATTCGAAGAAAAGAATGTGGTTGGTTTTGATATTGTAGAATTATGTCCGAATGAAAACGATAAGTCTTCTGATTTCTTAGCAGCCAAATTATATTACAAAATGTTGAGCTATAAATTTCTAAATCAAAATAGTGATGATGATTTTGAAAGTAATTTCTACGACAACACAAAAGGATTAAATAAATTTTCAAAAAATAACGATGATGAGTACTAGTAAAGGAGAAATTTCAAAATTTATAGAAAAATATTATTTACACTTTAATTCCGCAGCTTTAGTAGATGCCGCAAAGGGTTATGAAGCGCAACTTAATTCGGGCGCAAAGATGTTAGTGTCCTTAGCAGGAGCCATGAGTACGGCAGAATTGGGTAAGATTTTTGCTGAAATGATCCGTCAAGATAAGGTGCAAATTGTGTCTTGTACTGGTGCTAATTTAGAAGAAGATATCATGAATTTGGTCGCACATTCGCATTACAAACGTGTACCAAATTATAGAGATTTAACGCCTCAAGACGAATGGGATTTGTTAGAGAAAGGACTTAATCGTGTCACAGATACCTGTATTCCAGAAGAGGAAGCGTTTAGAAGAATCCAAGAACATATCGTTAAAATTTGGAAAGACGCTGAAGCAAAAGGAGAACGCTATTTACCACATGAATACATGTACAAATTATTATTGTCTGGTGTTTTAGAAGCGCATTATGAAATAGATTTAAAGGATTCTTGGATGTATGCGGCGGCCGAAAAAAACCTACCAATTGTTTGCCCAGGTTGGGAAGACAGTACTATGGGGAACATCTTTGCAAGTTACGTGCTTAAAGGGGAGTTAAAAGCAAGTACCATGAAATCTGGGATTGAATACATGACCTTTTTAGCCGATTGGTACACAGATAATTCTGAAAATGGGATTGGATTCTTTCAAATTGGTGGTGGTATTGCTGGTGATTTTCCAATTTGTGTAGTGCCAATGCTATACCAAGATATGGAGCGTCCCGAAACACCATTTTGGAGTTATTTCTGCCAAATTAGTGATAGTACTACAAGTTATGGATCGTACTCAGGCGCAGTGCCAAATGAGAAAATTACTTGGGGAAAGCTTGATATTGACACACCTAAATTCATCATTGAAAGTGATGCGACTATTGTGGCGCCTTTAATATTTGCTTATCTTTTAGATATGTAATGGAAGAGCATAAAATTGAAAATATAGAATTAAGTTATCTAACGGTTGGTGATTTTGAAGAATTAAAATCAGCAACCTTAGAAGCTTATGGTGGTGTTTTAAATTCTTACTGGAAGAAAGACCACATTGCACGTTTAACCTCTATTTTTTCGGAAGGTCAGGTGGTAATTCGTATCGATGGTCAATTGGCGGGTTGTGCGTTATCTTTAATCGTGGATTACGATAAAATTGATGATAACCATACATACGCTGACATTATTGAAGGCGATAAATTTAAAAATCACGATCCAGAAGGCGATGTGTTATATGGTATTGATGTGTTTATTAAACCAGAATTTAGAGGGTTGAGATTAGGGCGTCGTCTATATGATTACCGAAAGGAATTATGTGAAAACCTAAACTTAAAAGGTATTGTTTTTGGTGGTAGAATGCCCAATTATCATAAGTATAAGGATCACTATTCACCAAAAGAATATATTCAGAAAGTAAAGCATAAGGAAATTCATGATCCGGTGTTAAATTTTCAAACCTCGAATGATTTTCATCCGATAAGAATTATCAAAGGTTATTTAGAAGGTGACACAGCCTCTAGTGAATATGCGGTGTTGATGGAGTGGGATAATATTTATTATACCAAACCTAGTAAAAAAGCGAGCAGTGTTAAAACGGTTGTGCGTTTAGGGTTGATTCAGTGGCAAATGCGTCCTTATAACGGTTTAGATGATTTGATGCAGCAGGTAGAATATTTTGTAGATAGCGTCTCAGCTTACCGTTCCGATTTTGCGGTGTTTCCAGAGTTTTTTAACGCCCCATTAATGGCAAAGTACAATCACATGCACGAGCCTCAAGCGATTCGGGAATTGGCTAGTTATACGCAAACCATTGTTGAGAAAATGCAGCAGTTATCTATTTCATACAATATCAATATTATTACTGGAAGCATGCCTGAAGTGGTCGATGATATCTTATATAATGTAGGCTATTTATGCCGAAGAGATGGGAGTTTAGAACGCTACGAGAAAATTCATGTCACCCCAGATGAAGCCAAAGTTTGGGGAATGCAACGTGGTCATCAACTGAAAACTTTTGAAACAGATGCTGGTAAAATAGGAATTTTAATCTGTTACGATTCTGAGTTTCCTGAATTGTCAAGGTTGTTAGCCGATGAAGGCATGGACATATTATTTGTCCCATTTTTAACCGATACGCAGAATGGTTATTCGCGCGTAAGGTTGTGTGCACAGGCGCGTGCCATTGAAAACGAATGTTATGTGGCTATAGCTGGAAGTGTAGGGAATTTACCTAATGTGAATAACATGGACATCCAATATGCGCAGTCAGCAGTCTTTACACCTTGTGATTTTGCCTTTCCAAGTAATGGTATAAAAGCAGAAACCACAGCAAATACAGAAATGATATTAGTGGCCGATGTAGATTTAGGACTGTTGAGAGAACTACATTCCTTTGGTGCGGTAAAAAATTTAAAAGATCGAAGAAAAGATGTTTATGATGTTATTCGAGTAATTAAATAAGCCTTATATTTAAAAAAAATTTAGCTCCAGAAATAATATTAAAGCATGAAACCAAAAGACGCACATTTAAAACGAGTTATAGTTGATTTCAAAAAATTGACACCAGAAATTTTAGCACTTTTAGTAGAAAAATACCCAGATGGCTATGATGACGGCCAAATTGTATCGTTTAAGAATGCTAAAAATGAAATTGTAGAAGCTGTAGAAGTAACGACAGAAGATACCAAGTATTTGGTGAAAGTGAGTACGAAACTAGAGCAAACTATGGAAAATTATGACGAAGAGGATTATGAAGATTTTGAAGATGATGATCCAGATGCAGTTGTTGATCCAGAGTTAGAGCCTGGTGCTGAAGATGAAGATTTCTCTTAAGAACACATCTTCTTAAGGTGTTTTATTGTTACTATTTAGCTATGCTTACCTAATTAATTAGAAAGCTAAATAAAGATAATTTTTATAGAATATATAGACTGCTAGGAAACTGGCAGTCTTTTTTTTAGGATCACTTCCCAAATAAACACAGAAAATACAATAAGGTATTCTACTCCAATAATCCATAGGTTTTCTGAATTAGCCGCGTTAGAATAAGCTAAATAACTCAGAATAATTGCCAATGACCAAATTAGTGGGAATTTGTAATTAGTAAACACGCAAAAAATAACAAGTGTTGCAATGTACCAAGGATGAACTGTTGTGCTTAGAAACAAATAACATGTGAATGCTAATAGCATGGAACCAATTAATTGCGGTAACGTGTTGTTATTTCTAAATAATGAGAAGCTTAGAATGATGATTACGGAAATTAAAGGTAGTATTTTACCAATAATTGCAATTTCATTATAGCCTGTTATACTATAGCCAATAGCTCTTAAGAGATAATAAATACTGGCATTAAACTCAAAATTTCCAAACCAAAGTCCCACCGTTTTTGAATAATTAGTTACAAATTCCATAGAAAAGAACGGGAGGAAGAGTAGGGTAGTTGTTATACCAATTATAGTATAAAACCTAATTAATTTTAATAGGTCAATGCGAGGAACATGTGATGTGGTAATCTTTTCGTTATTAACAGATGCCTTCACTTTGTTTGTAAGGAGGTTTCTATTTTTTCTAAACCAACCAAAAAACAAAGGCAACAACATTAATGGAATTAATTTTACAGAAATAGAACAAGCTAAAACAAGAGCTGCCGATTTCCACTTACCTGAATGTAGTAAATACAAGGACCAGACAAGAAAGAAAATCATGACCCCTTCAAAGTGAAGATTTCCTGTTAATTCTATAATGATAAACGGATTTAGAATGTACCAAAAAATTCTTTTTGAATCTAGGTTTAAACGTTCTAAAAGTTTTTCTCCAAAGTATACAGTACCAAGGTCGGCAGCAATAATGAGTAATCGCATTACAATAACAGAACCTAAAATACTGTGGCGAGAAAATAAAGCGGCAATACTAAATAAAAACTGATTGATTGGAGGGTAATTGGTAAAATGTGAAGCGCTTAAGGGGCCCATACCATCATATAGTTCTTGTGCTTGTGGAACAGGAAATCTGCCACTTTCAATAAAAGAATCTGGAGTGTATAGATAAGGATTAAAACCTTCTAGAATCATACGACCATCCCAAATAAACCGGTAAAAATCTTGCGATAGGTTGGGGGTTGCAAAAAGAAATAATAGTCTAAAAATAATAGAAAAAACCACTAAAAGTTTAAAGCCTGAAGTGTTATTACCAGAAGCATTAATGATTTTATAGACTAAAGCAAATAATAAAATGTAAGATAAAAGGAGTTGGTAGGTATCGGTTCTTTCAATAGCGTAGGCAAACCATACATATAAAACACAGCTAACAATAAAAAATAGAAATGGAACTTTGTGATATTTCCAAAGCGTAATCACACCTTAGAACTTAAAGACTTAAAGAATACATAACCAAAGCCAATAAAAAGCATTAAGTGAAATGGAAATAATCCAAAATCACCACCTTGATCGCCCACTACAAATGCACTGTACATTCCAAATGCAAAATAAAGCATCAATATACCTTCAATAACCACGTGTGGTGATAATTTTTTTCTGAGGTATTTATTGCCTTTCCAAGAATCTCTAATGGTGCTAATATTAAATTTAGGTGTTCTTACAAATTCACTTCGTTTACCAATATGACCTTCAATTACAGCAATAGAATTATGAAGTGAAAAGCCCATAGCTATGGAGAAAAAGGTAAAGAACATACCAATGTAGCCAAAGAATTTTTTAAAACCACTACCGTAAATACTACGGTACATAAACCAATAACAGATAAAGAAAATAATAGTACTCATTACAAAGAAACTCATCACGTAGAAGTAGTTTCTTAGGTGGGCGTATTCGTTCTTTATATACAACATCGGAATACTTAAAATAGCGACAGTAAATATGCTTAAAAACATAGTACTATTCAGTAGGTGAAGTAAACCGTGTACTTTTGTTTTAGTAGAAATGTTATCCGATTTTACAACGCGCCAAAGCATTTTTCGGAAGTTCTCAGCACCACCTTTATTCCAACGGAATTGTTGAGAGCGTGCAGCACTAATAACAACAGGTAATTCAGCAGGAGTTTCAACATCCTCCAAATACTTAAATTCCCAATTTTTTAATTGTGCTCTATAACTTAAATCTAAATCTTCGGTAAGGGTGTCGCCTTCCCAATTTCCAGCATCTAGAATACAGGCTTTTCTCCAAACCCCTGCAGTGCCGTTAAAATTGATAAAGTGCCCTTTGCTATTTCTTCCAACTTGCTCTAAAGTAAAATGTGCATCTAAAGCAAAT
This sequence comes from Winogradskyella vidalii, assembly GCF_013403955.1. Taxonomy (GTDB): domain Bacteria; phylum Bacteroidota; class Bacteroidia; order Flavobacteriales; family Flavobacteriaceae; genus Winogradskyella; species Winogradskyella vidalii. Next base: position 375,779 of record NZ_JABFDG010000001.1, read on the forward strand.
GCTTGTATTTTGGTAAGTAATGAATAATTTCTGTTGATATGGCCCCAACGTGTTTGAACTACACCAATTTTTTCATTTTTAAAATAAGGGATTGTACGTTTTAACCAATTAGGTTGTGGTAAAAAATCAGCATCAAAAATGACAATAAATTCACCTTTAGCAACTTTTAAGCCTTCTTTAAGTGCACCTGCTTTAAATCCGCTTCGGTCAACTCTAGTGATGTGTTTAATATCTAATCCTGTTTTGTGAAGCTGGTCGATATGTGCTTTAGTTGTAGCAATAGTTTCATCTGTAGAATCATCTAAAACCTGAATTTCTAACTTGCCTTTAGGATACTCTAAAAGCGCAATGTTATCCAACAAGCGCTCCATAACGTACATTTCGTTATAAACTGGTAATTGAATGGTAACTATTGGTATTTCTTCAGGATTTGTGAAATCAAATTTCTCACAATTTTGCCTTTTCTTTTTGGAAGACAAATAGTTGTAAAGAAGATTTAGTTGTGCCAATGCGTACATAAAAATAAGTACGATGGCAATGGTGTAAATGACAATAATTATTGATTCGAGAATCATTTCTTAAAACTATATTTAAAAATCCAACCTAAGATTTTTATGCCTGCAAATATAGCACCTTTTATGGTTCCTGAAACTTTTGAGACACCTATTCTGTTTCTATAATTAACATCTATTTCTCTATAGCTTAACCGCTGTCTCAAAACTTTTAGTTGCATCTCTACAGTCCAACCATAAGTTTTGTCTTCCATGTTTAAGCCCAAAAGTTTATCGTATTTAATGGCTCTAAAAGGCCCTAAATCTGTAAATGTGGATTTAAACAGTAGTCGCATTAGGCTTGTAGCTAGCCAATTACCAAATATTTGAGGGCTTGTCATAGAACCGTCTTCACGTAGTTCTTTAGTCCGTGCGCCAACTACAAAATCAATGTTATCTTCAATAATAGGTTGCACGATTTTAGTTAACTCTTCAGGATAATCACTGTAATCCCCGTCTAAAAAAACAATAATATCCGTTTTGTTTTTTTGTTTAGAAATATAATTCATGCCTTTTAAACAAGCATAACCATACCCTTTTTGCTTTTCAACTAGAACGGTGGCGCCTGCATTTTTAGCATTGATTTCAGTTTGATCGGTTGAATTGTTACTAACAACAATAATTTCATCAACGATTGAAGGAATAGCTTTTATAACCAAGGGAATAGATGCTTCTTCGTTATAAGCAGGAATAATAACTTTTATATTGGGCATTTAGTGCTTTTGAAAGTGCGAAAATACGATTTTGAAAGCGTAAATGTTTACTATTTACGGCAACTTTTTAAGTGCGCTCTATCTGAAAGTACATAACGAAATTCATGCTTTTCTATAATATTCAACTAATTGCTGAAATGATAACCGTTTTTATACTTTTTAGAGTCTGAAACTGAAACTGAAACTGAGACCAATCCCTATTTCTGATTCACGAAATCCATTAAATCCACATCATTTCCTAATAGCACATCATTAGAATTAATACGTCCTTTCATACCATCATTTTCTAATTTTAATACTCCTCTAGGACAAACTGCTGAACATATACCACAGCCCACACAACTAGAACGTACTATGTTTTCGCCTTTTTGGGCATAAGCTCTTACATCAATACCCATTTCGCAATAGGTAGAACAATTACCACAGGAAATACATTGTCCGCCGTTGGTCGTAATTCTGAATTTTGAGAACAAACGTTGCTGAAATCCTAGGATAGCAGCCATAGGACAACCAAAACGACACCAAGAACGGTTTCCTAAAATGGGATAAAATCCTGTGCCTATAACTCCAGAAAAAATGGAGCCAATATAAATACCATATGCAGCTCTTAATGCTCCGGCTTTAATATAAAAAAGGTGATCGGTAGTACTTGTAAAATGCATTATTAATAAAAATGCAATTACAGTAAAGAAGCTAATGGCACCATACTTTGCATCTTTTGCTAATTCTTTGCGTTTAAAAATCATTGTAGCAGCAAATACTAAGGATAATAAACCAATAACCAAACTGATAAAAACACCGCGAGTGAGCCAAAAATCATTTTTATCGTAACCTAAATAGGTATATACAACGGCTGTTGTCATAACTACAGAAAACACAAGTACCACATGGATTAACCAACGTTCTATTTTCCAGGCGTACATTTTTTTAGATGATAATTGTCTAAAAGAGTCGCCAGCTGTTTCTGCTAAGCCTCCACATCCACAAACCCAAGAGCAATACCAACGTTTACCGTATTTGTACGTTAATATAGGTGTAATAACAAAAATAGAAAGTATTCCAAAGATGAGTAGGGCCAAGCCTATATTTCCACTAGATAAAAACCCTTTTACAGACCATTCATCAAAAATGTAGTAGTTAAGCGGCCATATACTTTTTAAATCATAGTATGGTAAATCGTTATTCATCACATACATAAATTCAGGAATCAAAAAGGCAAAACCTAGTTGAAAAAACATAACAGAAACCGTACGTAGTTGTTGGTAGCGATTATGTCTATATTTTAAAATGAACTTATATCCAAAGGCTAAAATCGCTACAGTATATAAGGTGCCGTAAACAAACCATTGACTCGCATTTCTCCCGCTTAATAGTTGACTTAGAGGGTCAAACAAACTAATTAATCCAGTGTTTGCTTCACCATCAGTACCTAGGCCTAAATATTTAGGAAAGAAGTAAAGTACAATGTAAAATGTTGTTAGAATAACACCAACAATCCAACCCCAAACTCCACGTGATGAAATGGATTTAAACCATACACCATCATTTTTTATGCCTTCTAATTTGTTTAAGTAAAACGCTCGAGAATACACAACGATACCACCAATGATTAGGCCTATGGAAAGTGTTAAAAAAGCAGCTTTATTAGGAAAATTGGTGTTGAAAAGCGCTAGGACTAGTATAAATAATCCGATAACACCTACGGCAAGCGCTACTTTTTGTTTATTTGAAATATCTAAGGCATCGGGTTTAGCCAATGACATACTGTGGTTTAATTTATTGCTCATTTTTGTTATGCCGTTTGTAATTGATTAGTGTAGGTTTGTAAAATATCGTTTTCAAATTTTGAATAAAACTCAGGGTCAAAATTAGCTTCAGAGAGATGATGCATAACGTAATCCACATCGCGTTTTTCGGTGAGCCATCGGTCAAAAACTTTGTGACGCATTCTAATTCCAAACGTATTAATGCCTAAGAATTCGTTTGTGTCTTTATGATAGGCAACCGTAATACATTTAGTGTCATCCTTATGTTTCCAATGAAAATGAGTTTCATAATCTGGTCGTCCGCGTTCGCCAAATACCCAACCATAAGTTTGATATTCAATATCTAAAAATTTAGCCGAATTAAACCAATGCCCTGGGTTGTATGCCATCTTGTTTCCACAAATTGTCTGAGCTAAAACTTCGCCCATCATACGGCCTGTGTACCACACGGCTTCAATAGGTCGTCGGTTTCCTATGGCTTCATGTTGTTCGGCACAGTCACCAATAGCATAAACATCTGGAATGTTAGTTTCTAAAAAACGATTTACTTTAACACCACGACCTAATTCAATTTTAGAAGTTTTTAAAAAGTCGATATTCGGAGTTACTCCTGCGGTTAAGCCAACCACATTACAATCAAGTTCTTCGCCAGTTTCTTCAATGATTACAGATTTTACATTACCATTTTCATCCGACTTTATTTCTTTTAGGTTAGTAGACAGTCGTAAATCGATATGATGACTTTTAATATGTCTGTTAATCATTTCACTTTCACCTTCAGGCAACACACCATTCCAAAAGCTCGATTCTCTCACTAAAAATGTCACCGGAATGTTTCGGCTGTTTAGCATTTCAGCAAACTCAATACCTATTAAACCTCCACCAACAATAACAGCACGTTTGCAAACGGTATTATTTGGTGCATGTTTTTCAAGGTTGTCTAAATCTTGTTTATGGTACATGCCCATAACGCCGTTTAAATCTTGTCCTGGCCAACCAAATTTATTAGGTTTACTGCCTGTGGCAATTACTAATTTATCATATTTTAAGCTATCTCCTTCAGCAAAATGAAGAGTTTTCGTTTCTGTTTCAACTTGTTTTACGTAGCCTTTTTTAAGTTCAATTCTGTTTTTTTTCCAAAACCAATTTTCGTAAGGTTGCGTATGTTCAAACTTCATATGTCCCATGTAGATGTACATTAATGCGGTACGAGAGAAGAAATAATCGGTTTCGGCAGAGACGATAGTTATTTTTTTGTCGGATAACTTTCTGATGTGTCTCGCGAGTGTAACTCCAGAAATACCGTTGCCAATAATTACAATATGTTCCATTTAGTAAGGGTTGTTAGTGCGCTATAAGTCGAAGCTTTTGTTAAAACCTTAAACACTTAGGCGATTTTCTTTAAATTTAGGCATAATTTTAAAGTATGCGCTACATTATTTACGGTCTTTTGGTTTTTATATTTGCGGGTTGTGCGGCGATTCCGCATCAATATTCTAAAATTAACGGCGTTAGTTTTGTTGCTTCTAGAGGTGTTGTAGATGCCTCACATGTTAAACCTGTCGTTGCGGTAAATGCCAATGCTGCTGCGGTAATGCCATTTGGTTTTATAAGAGATGTAAGTCATCCTGAAATTAGTTACAACACCAAACGACAATGGTTTGGGGAAACCCGGTCTGGAGCAGGGCAATATATTGAGGCCCTTCATAGGGAAGGTATAAATGTAATGGTAAAACCGCAATTATGGATTTCTCATGGTGAATTTACCGGGTTTTTAAAAGCAACCTCAGAAGCCGATTGGCAATTATTAGAAACGTCATATACCGATTTTATTATTGAGTATGCAGAAATGGCCGAAACGTATAATGTTGAAGTATTTTGTATAGGCACGGAGCTAGAAGCCTTTATAAAAAACAGACCCAACTACTGGCATCAACTCATTAAGGATATAAGAATGGTCTATACTGGTAAATTAACCTACGCTGCGAATTGGGATGAATTTTGGACGACGCCCTTTTGGGAGGAACTAGATTATGTGGGCATTGATGCTTATTTTCCAGTGAGTGCTATGCAAACACCAACCATTGAAGATTGTATAAAGGGTTGGGAAAAGCACAAAATAGGTTTACGTGATTTTTCTAAAAAATTAAATAAACCAATTTTATTCACCGAGTTTGGTTACAGAAGTGTCGATTATACCGGGAAAGAACCTTGGCGTTACGATCGTTCTATGACTTCAGTTAATCTTGAAGCACAAAATAATGCTACACAGGCTTTGTTTGATGCCGTTTGGAAAGAGGAGTGGTTTGCTGGTGGTTATTTATGGAAATGGTTTATCAATCATGATGAAGTTGGTGGTTTAGAGGATAATCAGTTTACACCACAAAATAAGCCTGTGGAAAATATAATTAAAAACTTTTATAAATTAAACTAACTATGCGAACTCTGGTAATTGGCGATATTCATGGCGGCTTAAAAGGCTTAATTGAACTATTAGAAATAGCTAAAGTAAATTCTGATGATCATTTGGTTTTTCTTGGCGATTATGTGGATGGCTGGAGCGAATCGGCTCAGGTAATTCAATATTTAATAGAACTTTCAAAAACAAACGCTTGTGTATTTATTAAAGGAAATCACGATGTTTGGTGCGAACAATGGTTAGCATCTGGAGTCGATAACGATGTGTGGTTAGATCATGGCGGCGCTGGTACTATTGAAAGTTATTCTGGATTTTCTAAAGATGAAAAAGCAGCACATCTCGATTTTTTTGAGGCGATGCCTTTATTTCATATTGATGATAACAAGCGTTTGTTTGTACATGCGGGTTTTACATCGATGCATGGTGCTGAAAAAGAAATTGATGTTAGAAATTTTTATTTTGACCGAACCCTTTGGGAAATGGCCTTAACTATGGATAAACGGATTAAAAAAGATTCTGAAATTTATCCCAATCGTTTAAAGCATTATTCTGAAATTTATATTGGTCATACCCCAACCATTAATTATCATAAAACGAAACCTATGCAAGCCATGAATGTTTGGAATATAGATACAGGCGCAGCATTTACAGGTCCGGTATCTGCGGTAGATATTGATACAAAAGACGTGTATCAAAGTGATAAGCTTATGGATTTATATCCTAATGAAAAAGGTAGAAATAAGAAATAGTTAAATGTAAAAGGTGTTTCAGTTAAACGAGTGCTCTTTGTTGATTTTCCTGATTTGTGTGAAATAATTAAGTTCTTAAAAGTACCTCTATACCTGCAAGGCTTCAAAACCTTACAAGATAATTTAACAGACATTCTTGTTGTAATAAGCCAATAAATCATCTGCAGAAGCACCAAACCATTTTTTTAAATGAATTGTAAAAAAGTAATATTGCACCTTCCAGACACCGTGTTTCCTATACATGCGAGCTGAGGTTTTTAGTTTTTTATTGATAACAACAAATTCTTTACGAGTATAGAGTTCGTTAATTAAAATATTGTCTTCATAGATGGTGTAATTTTCATTATAACCACCAATAGTATCAAAAAGCGTTCGGGTAATAAACTGACTTTGGTCACCGCCTCTAGAAACGCGCCACGAAAATTGCGTAAACCAACTCGCCAGTTGTAACCACCAATGGTTGCTATCAAACTGCAATCTAAAACAACCTGCTTGGTTGCCTTTGTTGACTTCATTTATAATTAGTTGGTCAAAATGTTTTGGTGGAAAAGAATCGGCATGAAGAAAATATAAAATAGCGCCCTTGGCATGCATTGCGCCTCGATTCATTTGTTTTGCTCTGCCTTTTGACGAATTAATCAAAATAATTTTTGGTTGATTCACTGATTCTATTGCGAAAGCTTTCGGAGTTGTTTCAGAATCTTTTACGGCGTTATCTAGTTCGTCAGTTTGAGTAAAATTCCGTTTTTGGAATTTTGTATCGAGAACATCTTTATTAGCTTCTCGATACAATTCTTCAAGTTGTTCAGAATCACTCGAAGTGACGAAATTGCTAACAATGTCCATAGTACCATCCGTACTGCCGCCATCAACCAAAATAATTTCAGTAACAGTAATATTATTCGCATCAGAATGCTCAAGAAGATGCGTTAATAAAGCTTCAATACCATCAGCTTCGTTTAAAACAGGAATGATTATACTTATCATATTATGATATACGGAAATAATAAGAAAAGAGTTTTAATCATTCAAATCCCAATTATAATCCGAGTAACTTTTCTTAGCCGATTCTGAAATGGTAACATCTGAATATTGATTTAGAAAATCAATTAAACTTCCATTTTGCTCAAAATCTTTTTTAAACCATTTAAATATTTTTGAAATTTTTATGCCGTCTTTTGAAAGTTCGTTTTTAGTTGAATCCGCTAAAAATTCTTTTGTGGCTTTGGTTAATTGTGCGTCTAATTTTGAAGCTATAAAAGCTTCATTTTGCAATTTCGGACACGATACAGACGCACAAACAATAGCGAAATGTATTCTAGGTTCATCCATGTTTCTGAGAATTTTATGCTCAATATCGTTAAGATTTTGCCAAGTATCACCCAATTTCCAAAGCCGTTGATTCCAAGGATCTTTGATGTCTTTAATGCTTTTTGTTGGGTAATTTCTAAGGATTAAATCTACGGTAAGCGCGTTATAAGCATTTATCCAATAGGCTAGTTTTTCATTTTTAGACCATGTGTCGTCAGGTTGTGTATCACTTAAATAGTCAATATAAATATCAAATTCAGTCTTGTCATTTTTAATGGCTTTATAATCTACATTCCCATCATCTGATACATGGTTTTGTAAAATCGTATGCCATCGCTTGTGCATTAATTCTTTAAAATTTGCAGACTTTTTCGGTGGTTTTGGTGGAAGCGGAATTTTAGCTTCAATCTCATGGTCTTGATTTGTAATGGGCTTTTGGAAACCGAAACACGACGATATAAATAGTAGCGTAATAATTAGTACTGATATATTTTTCATCTTAAATTGTTCTTATTGGTGAGATTTCCGTTTGCGTTGAAATGCAGGATATGCAGACTGACTCATAAAATCTTTAGGGAAGTTTTCATCATCTTCAAAACCGATTTCAATATCTCTGCCATCGTGTGGAATGTAATCGGTTTTAAATAAATAATCCCAAAGGCTTAAGGTGATTCCGAAATTCACACCAAAACGTTCGCCTTTCGGTAATTCTTTTACGTGATGCCAAATGTGCATTTTCGGATTGTTGAAAACGTATTTTAAAATGCCGTAATCCCAACCCAAATTGGCGTGGTTTAAATGGCCAATAGCAATATTGAAGAAATAGACGATGGCTACATCTTGCGCATCAAATCCACCAATTACAGCAAGCGGAACGTATAAAATAGTTTTATAAACAATAGGTTCCATCCAGTGATAGCGCAAGTGACCTGCAAACCCCATTTCTTTGATGCTGTGATGTACTTTGTGGAAATTCCACAGCCATTCAAAACGGTGTAAAAGCCGATGTGTATTCCATTGTACAAAATCCGACACGATAAAAAGGATAAATAAGCCTAACCATTTAGGTAATGTTTTCACATCAAAAAGTTGAAAACTTGAAAGTGATAAGCCAACAACTCCCAAAATATCATTGAATACTTCCGAAACCGTATTAGACAGCGCAATAAGTATAATGAGATTTAAAAGAAAGAAATTGAAGAACATATAAAAGGTATCTAACCAAAAATCTTTTCTAAAAAGCGCTTGCTCTTTTCGCCATGGAAAGGCAATTTCTAAAATCCAGACTAAAACAGATATTAGAATAAGACCATAGAAGAAATTGTCCCAATGGTTAAGGTCAATGAGCTCATATTTTAAATAATTCCAGTAACTGGAATAGGATTTTGTGAATATGTCTAGGTATTTTTCCATGTAACTTCCTGCGAAAGCAGGAATCTCATTTTTAATCCTGCAAGGTTTCAAAAACCTTGTAGGTATTGATTCTTTATTTTATTAGACCTACAAGGTTTTTGAAACCTTGCAGGTCTTCCTCAAAGGCCTTGTAGGATTATCCGTGTTAAGCCAACTTTTAAAGCGTCTTTATCAACTCCTTAAACAACGTAATCATATGTGGCTCCGCCTTACCTGCCATAGCAATAATTTCAGAAATATCAACAGGTTTTAAGTCATCAGGATTACATTCATCCGTTAAAACAGAAACGGCAGCAGCTTTTAAATTTAAATGATTAGCCACAATAATTTCGGGTACTGTACTCATACCAACGGCATCTGCACCAATCGTTTTTAGCATGCGGTATTCTGCTCGTGTTTCAAGCTGAGGACCAACAACAGACGCATAAACACCCTTATGTAATGTGATGTTATGGTCTTTAGCAATATTCTCAAATTTCGAATTGATGTCTGCATCATAAGGTGCGCTCATATCTGCAAAGCGCTCGCCTAATTCTGAAACGCCTTTAAATGCTAATGGCGAACCACCTTGAAGATTAATATGGTCGTCAATAAGCATTAATTCGCCTTTTTTATAATCGAGATTAATAGCTCCAGAAGCATTAGAAACCAATAAGGTTTTGATGCCTAACTTCTCCATAATCCGCACAGGAAATGTGACGTCTTGAAGTGTATAACCTTCGTAAATGTGAAAACGACCTTGCATTACAACCACCTTTTTACCTTCAAGCATTCCATAAATCAGTTTGCCCTTATGAAATTCTACTGTAGCCGTTGGGAAGTTAGGAATGTGATTGTAACTGGCTTCTGCAATGATGTCTAATTCATCAATCAACTGGCCTAATCCTGTTCCTAAAATGATGCCGATTTCAGGGGTTTCAAAACCTTTGCTTTGTAAATATTCGGTACTTTCTGTTATCTGATTAATCATTGAGTTGCTGTATTTTTTCTTGTAATTTTAAATTCGATTTATAAAAGTCTGAAGCAATTAAATCTTCATATGTATCAATATCATTCAACGTGTCTAAGATACCAACTGAAATTTGATTATTGTGTAACTCTTGTAACGTTTCTGTTAACAAATGGGGTTGACTCCAGGGTTTGTTTGTGAAAATTGAAGTTTCAAGTTGCGACATGCCAACCAAATAATAACCACCATCTTCTGCAGGTCCAAAAACAACTTCATTTTGATCTAAAGCTTTTAATCCATTCAGAATGTGTGAAGCATCAATATCTGGTAAATCAGAACCAATCAAAACAATTTTTTTGTAACCCGCTTCAAAACCGTCTTTAAAAGCAATGGACATACGTTCGCCTAAATCGGCGCCTTCTTGAACAGTTTTAAAATCATGTTCCCATTGTGAATCCACTATAGTATTAGAAAAATAAATGCGTTTGTCTATGTCTAAAGCTTCAGTGGCGTTCTCTGTAATCTTAACCAATTCGGTATATACTTCAAAGGCACCAAAGTCGCCAATAGTTTTAGCGAGACGTGTTTTTACGGTTCCTAATTTTATATTTTTTACAAATACAATTACAAGTGTATCAGTCATATATTTTGTTTCCTTTTAAAAGCCATTGGCTCCATTCTTTTGAAAATGCATGTACATTTTCAGTGGGTTTATTTTCAATATCGTAAACCGTGAAATCTTTGTTCTTCCATTCAAAAATACCACCAAATAAATTATAGACATTGGTGTAGCCTACTTTTTCGAGTTGTTCTGCGATATCTTCAGAGCGAATTCCTAAGGAACAATAAACGACTATTGTAGTCGATTTATCAGTTATGCTCGTGGTAATGTTTTCAATATTAAACTTATCATAACCAACATGAATAGCGTCTTTGAGATGACTCGTTTCATATTCAATGAGCTCTCTTGAATCTAACAAAATAGCGTCTGTTTTTGGCATGGCTAATTCTTGCACAGAGATATACGGAATGCTTTCTTTATTATATGTTTTTAGCAAATTTTCAATCGTTTCTTGGCCATTTAACAAAAAGCTAAAGAGTAAAAATGATAATGTAAAGATTTTATGCATGCCTTTTTAGTGCTATTAATTAAGGTAACCTTACAATTCTATAGGTTGTCCTTGCTGTTTTTTTTCAGTCTCAGGTAAAATTTCCATATTGTCCCAAAGACCAGAAACGATTGTTTTGGCATAAGATTCTGGAAGTAATCCATTTAACATAAGTTGATTTGCTAGTGTATGATTGTAGTCTAACTTACGAAAATTCACCTGTAAGGGTTTTACTGAATCATCTAAAATAGCATACCAAACATTCGGTTTTCCGTCGTTGGCAGGCATGCCAATCACACCAGGATTTACCCAGAGTTTAGCATCGTTCTTATCTTCAAAAGGCAAGCCACAATGTCCAGCAATAATGATGTTGCTTTCTGTAGCTTCAAAATTAGATTGTTTAGTAGCCCAAGCTGTCGATTTAAAAACAAATTCTGAAATATTAAAATAAGAACCATGAACGACAGTCACCTTCTGATTCCCAATGGTGAATTTAATATGGTCTGGAATCGTTTCAAGATAGTTAAGTGAATCTTTAGAGAGTTTACTCTTCGCATAAGGATACCATTGTTGTGAAAAACCATCGCATCGCGACCCTTCTCTAAAATCACAACCGCAATCGTCTTCATCATCACGTAATTGTATTTCAACATTACCAACAATGCTTCTGGTATTCCAGTTTTTGAAGGTCTGAATGGTTTCTTCGGGTTGCGCGCAATAACCAATAATATCGCCAGTGCAGATACAGTTTTCAGGCGGAATGCCTTCAGATTCTGCCACAGCAATTAGTGCTTCAAGGGCTTGAAGGTTGCTGTAAACACCACCAAAGAGTAGTACTTTACCTGATAATTTTCCTATGTCAATTATGTTTTTATCCATTTCGGTATGAAATATAAAATATTACAACTTAAAATTCCCCAAATATTAACCCAAAGTAAATCGGCATACTTGCCTTCTGTAAAAATTAGGGCTTCTGGGAATACCTCAAAAACGAGTAAAAATCCAAATACGAGTCCTGTAATCACACTAAGATAAAAACTCAATTTTGGAACTTTAATATTCCAGAATAAAAAAACCGGTGTTAAACCAATAACCATCGTTCCTGATATGGTGGTTGCTGATAAAATTTCGGCTTCGAGAAAAACAGGTAGTGTGCCCAAAATCGCTATGGCAGCCATAGATGCTCTTCCAAAAGTTAAATCGTTAACCATGCCTAAATCAATCGCTAATAATTTTGAAAAGGACGAAAATGTTGAGTCTAGTGTGGATGCTGCCGAGGTTATCATAATAAAATTAATGACTAATAAAATAACCACACCAAAGGCTTTGCCAACTTCTACGGCGGCTTGACCTTTAAAACCTTGGGTTTGCGCATAGACACCAATGACGCTAAATAGTATAATGCAAATAGCACCTAATAAACTCGCCCATAAAAAACTTTTTCGGGTGACTTTAGGTGAACTGATAAAGGCTCTATCGGTTAAAACCGGATCGTGAAATGGATAACTAAAGGATTGGATAATGGCTGCAAAAAACAAATTTAAGCCCAATTCAAAACTCCAAGTTCCAGAAGTGACGACATCAGTAACGCTAAAAGTGTCTATTGAAAAGATATTCCATAGAATTACCATCAGTAGAATACTAAATAAAACCATCTGAATCACATCAGTAAAAATAGAACTACTCAAACCGCCTTTTATCGCATAAGCTAATGTCAATATGGTGAAAATTATTATGGCTTTGTAGTAGTTAGAACTTCCTGTTTCGCCAAAATAACTACCAATAACCATGGTATTACTCCAGACTTCATTAAACAATCGGATGGCAATTAATATAGAAAATAAAGCCATGGCTCCTTTTCCGAATTTGGTGGTTAAAAATTGATGAATACTTTTAAATCCGCCAACAACGCGCATTTTGTAAATTAGTAAACCAGCGATAGCAAACGATACATAATATCCAGCATAAGCAACGCCTCCAACAATACCAAAGCTTAAACCTAAATTGGCTGCATTGGTAATGCTCTTGGCAAAAATCCAAGAAATGATAAGGCTTCCGGTAAGCACTAAAGCGTTTGGTGCTTTCTTTTTATGAACCGCCTTAAAAAATTCGTCTGTAGTTTTTGCTAATGGCGATAATATAAAGAGTAGTAAACTCGATGCAATTATCAATGTCCATTGCCAGTTAATTATATCCATATGCATTTATTCGTTCCACCAAACTGGCACGTTTATACTATTGTTGTCGGTTGCGTTGGCTGCAACACTGTAATTTTCAAAATTTAAAGCGGCTTCTTCTGCAGGATAAGGCATTCTTATCGGAATTAAATCGTTGTTTAAACTTGCGGAAATAGTTTGTAATTCAGGGAAGCCTGTTCTTCTGTATTCTATCCAGCCTTCGTAACCATTAATAACATTGGCTATCCATTTTTGCGTTAAGATTTGTTCTATTGGGTTTGACCCAAAAGCATTATAAGCTGCAGGACCAGAAAGGTAATCTGTAGGTAGTTCCGTGTGCCAATACTCAAACGCTAACGTAACTCCAGCGGTGTATAGCGTTTGTGCATCTGCATTGATAAAACCTTTGGCAGCCGCTTCGGCTAAGGCGAATTGTACTTCCCAAGCTGTGATAAAATTAGCATCTAAAGTTGAAGTATCTTCTCTGAAAGCTGTGCTTGCTAAAGAATAATCTGCTAAAGCAATAGAGGTAGAGGATGCATCAATACCGTTTAGCAAACCATTAAATTCATTAGTATTTGAATTTGAAAACGGACGAAATAAACTTGAAAGTCTCGTGTCATTCAAGCCAATCAAAATATCTTCCATTGTTTCGGATAAGACAAAATTGTTGAAATCACCAATGCGTAATTGTGCCAATCTAAAACTGTTTGGGTCTGTATTTGTAAAATTGAAAATGGCATTCTCACTGTTGGAAGTGATATAGTTGCCTTCATCAAAAAGCGTTTGTAAATCACTAGAAACATCTACTTTATCTGAAATACGAACCAAATGTTTAATTTTTAAAGCATTCGCAAATTTTATCCAAGCGTTTAAATTGCCATCAAATAAAATATCGCCTTCCAATGGAATCACATCAGTATAGGCTTCAATAGCCGCAATACCTTTATCTAAATTATCTAATATACCGTTTTCATTAAGATAGATATCTTCTTGTGAATCGTATGATGGTGTTACGGTGCCTTCGACACCATTGAACGCTTCAAAATAGGGAACGTCTCCAAATAAATCAGTTAAACCAGCAGCCATATAGGCTTTTAAAATTAATGCAGGACCTTCGTAAACAGAAAAGGTTTCTGTTGTTCTAGCTTGATTTAGGATAATTTCATTATCTCTCAAATTGGTATAAAAAATAGGCCAAGGATTACCTCCTAATTGTGGTGATTTTAAAGCATGTCTATCAAATAAATTGAAATCTAAAGCGGTTCTATGTTGTGCTAATAAATCACCAGCAACAAAGCCTTCGTAACTCATGTTTTCTCCAAAATCGTAAATAACCTGTCTTAGCAACAAACTCGGTTGGACTGAACTTGGTTGGTTTGGATTGGTATTGATGTCTTCAAAATCTTTGGTACAACTCATTGTTGTTGCAATAAATAGAACCGAAAGTATATATGTGAAATTTTTCATTTAAAATTTTATTTTCATTCCCTTGTAAAAGGGAACTTTATTCTTTTATTTTCTCTTCTTGAGATTCTCACTTTCGTGAGAACTAGAAGTTAAATCCGGCTTTAAAACCAATACTTCGTGTTGTAGCATAACTCATGTCTTCAACACCACTTACAAATCCATTGCCTTGAACGGCTAATTGTTCTGGGTCGAAATGCGGATTTTCGGTTATGGCAAATAAGTTGTTTCCAACTAAGGAAAGACTAATGTCAGCACCTTCTTTCAAACCTAAAAATCCATCTTTTATATCAAAAGTATAGCCAATAGCGAATTGGCGTAGCTTCAAAAAGGAAGCGTCATAAACATTATTTTCTTCGTGATTTCTATCATAAAATTGTCGGTAATAACTTTCTGAAGTAATCGCAACGGTATTTGCTTGTCCAGTATTTACATTGACACCTTGTGCAACAATTCCGGCATCTGGTCGGTAACTCGTTTCTGCTAGTTGACCACCAACATTTCCTAAGGCACGTGTTCTAGAAACGATTTCGCCTCCTTGTCGCCAATCGAATAAAAAGCTCATATTCCAATTTTTATAATTGAAATTGTTACTCCATCCTAATGTGAAATCTGGATTATAATTTCCTAATTTCTTTAAGTTGTCATCGGCAATGTAGTTACCATTATCATCAATTAAAAATTTACCATTTTCATTTTTTAGATAACCAGTTCCATAGAAATCTCCAACACGTCCACCTTCTTCCACCTGAAACCAAACCGTTTGGTTGGCGCTATCATAAATCCTGCTGTAAGCAAGTGTTAACCTTCCGTCCGACTGTGGTAAGTTTTTAATAACAGAGCGATTAGTGGCGAAGTTAAACGTGCTATTCCAATTGAAGTTATCCGTTTGAATTGGTGTAATTCCTAAAACTATTTCCACACCTTGTGTATTTACGTTGCCACCATTAACGACTTGTTGACTGTAGCCCGAAGAAATGGCAACTGGTAATGAAATAATCTGGTCTTTTGTATTGGCATTGTAATACGTAAAATCGAATCGTAGTCTATTATCTAAAAATCGTAAATCTGTACCAAACTCATAAGAGGTAGTACTTTCTGGTTTTAAATTGGCATTGGGAATAAAATCTTGGTCGCTAAACGTAGGTTCGCTATTGTATGGTGTTTGTGATACAAAAGCACCAGAAGTTTGGTAAGCACTTGTGTCGTTTCCAACTTGTGCCACACTCGCTCTCAGTTTTGCAAACGATACAGCATTTGGTAATTCTACAACATTAGATAAAATAAAACTTGAAGAGATAGAAGGGTAGAAAAACGAAGTGCCATCTACCGAAAAACGTGTGGCTAATGCACTAGACCAATCATTCCGTCCTGTAATATCTAAGAATAAAAAGTCTTTATAACCCAGTTTTGTAATACCGTAAAATGAGTTGATACGCTTTTCACTTTCAAATTGAAAGACTTCAATAGGTGAAGCTGCATTGTTTAAATTGTAAATTCCAGGTTGTGCCAAACTAACCGTTTGCGATTGTTTAGTGGTTGCGATTTGGTTCAATCTATTCCCACCTAAAAAAACATCCACAGAAATATTATTAAACTGATTTTTATAGTTGATTAAAAAATCGGTATTCACTTCTCTAAACATTACGTCGTGCTCTGCATAAGCACCATTACTAAAACGATTACTGCTGTAGGCTCTTCGTAATTGTCGAGTTTCGGTGCTGTAATCCATTCCTGTTCTAAGAGAAACACTTAAATTTTTAGTTAGGTCTTGAGTAATAGAAATGTTACCAAAAATTCGGTCGCGATTAAAGGAATTGGTGTTCTCATTTAAAATGAAATATGGATTATCAAAAAAGGTATAGTTAAAAGAATATTGTTGTGTACCTTCTAAACCTGGTTGCCAATAAGTTTTTAGATTTTGAATATTTAAAGAACGTGGTCCCCAAGCTACCAAAGAATAATTGGCATTTTCACTTCCATAACCATTAGCAGGTCTATTGTCACTATTCGAATTTATATAACTGAAAGATGAATTGATTTCGGTATTGTCACTTGGTTGAAAGTTTAATTTAGCAGAAATAGTTTGGCGGTCTAAATTAACACCAGGAATAATAGATTCACTTCTCAAATCGGTGAACGATAATCGGTAATTTCCAGAATCGAACCCATTAGAAATTGAAATATTATTAATAGTTGTAACGCCAGTTTCATAAAAATCTTTCAAGTTATTTGGATTCGATTTAAAAGGTGTTGCCGTAATTGCTAAACCGTCATACAAAGAAGTATCGCCTCCACGAACAATAGAACCATTTGGTAATTGCACAGGACTATCAAATTGCGCAATCAACAAACCAGTATCTAAACGAGGCCCCCAAGAATAGGTGATATTATCATTGATGCCGCCTCCAAGACCATCACCATATTCAAACTGACCAGAATTACCTTGACCGTACGAATTTTGAAAATCGGGCAACCTAAAAGCAGTGTCCACAAAAAGCGAGGAATTAAAACTAATACCTAAACCTCTTTTGTTTTTTCCGTTTTTGGTTTCAATAACAATAACACCATTAGATGCTCTTGTGCCATATAATGCAGCAGCACTTGGTCCTTTTAAAACGGTTACAGAGCCAATATCATCAGCATTCACTTCCATACCACCATTTCCAAAATCAATTTCTTGAAATCCGGCTGCAGCTTCATTGGTGAAATTAAAAACCGTTTCGTTGTTAATCGGCACACCATCAACCACAAATAAAGGGTTGTTATTAGAAAAAGACGCTTCGCCTCTAATCGTAATTTTAGAAGAAGATCCAACGCCTGTGGCACCTTGTGTAACCGTTACTCCAGCTAATTTACCTTGTAAGTTGTCTAGGAAGTTTACTGTTTTTACTTCCGTTAATTTTTTAGAGGAAATGGCTTGCACAGCATAACCCAATTCTTTGGTGTCGCGTTCTAAACCTAATGCTGTAATTACGACTTCATCTAAAGCAGCAGAATCTTCTTGTAATTCAATATTGATAATTGTTTGATTTCCAACTTCAATAGTTTGTGATTTATAGCCCAAAGATGAGTAGGTGAGTTTATCTGTAGTTGAATTAACGACTATTGTGTAGGTGCCATCATCACTTGAGGTCGTTCCATTGCCGTTGCTAGATGAAATGTTTACAAAGGGCAAAGGTGTTTTAGAACTGGCTTCCGTAACTGTTCCGGTAATTGTAATTTGGGCATTACTGAAAAAGCAAAAGCATAACAGTAAGCATAGGTAAATGTGCTTCATATGTAGACCACAAGCATGGCTATTTTTTAAAATGTGAGATTATTTAGCTGAAAAAATCTTTAGGTATTAATGACATTAAAACCCAATTTTAAATATGAAGTAAGGCAGGTGAGCCTTTATTGTAGTGTTTGTTGAAAACGGTTCTACCTTGAAAAACAGAAGCGACTGTTGCAATTGTTTTTACTTTTTTTAGAATTTTTAAAAGCAATTTTCTAATATTGAAATCTAAAGATTTAAAACTCTTTAAGACCAATTCTATATCTGAAGTGTCATCAATATCAGTTAGCGTTTCTAAATAAGAAACACTTTCATTTTGCTGTTGTAATTCTTGATGTAAACAACGTCTTAATTTAGATGTTTGCCAAGGTAAATTTTGGATGTCTGTTTTACTGAAATGTGCTTTTTTAAAACCCATTAAATAGAAACCTCCATCGGTTGAAGGTCCTAAAACATAATCTAAATGTTCTAATTTATCTTTAGCTTTTAAAATAAGATGAGCCGTAAGGTTGGGAATGTCATTACCAAGTGTAATCACATTTTGAAACCCTTTATTAAAAACGGTTTCAATAGCGTTGGTAAAACGCTCGCCAAATGAATGTCCTTTTTGTGCTTTCTCAGAAATATGAAAATAAGGTAAACCGGCTTTTTTTACTGTTTTTACAGTATCAGAATCAAGCAAATTAAAAAAGTCCGCAGAAGCAACTGATTTTGACGTCAATTGTTTTTCTGCAGAATTTGCAAAGATTAATATGGCGGTTTTGTTATTCATATGTCATTCCTGCGAAGTCAGGAATCTTATAATTTTAGATTCTCTTATTTTCTAGATTCCTGCTTTCGCAGGAATTTATTTATGCAACAACCCCTTGACAACTACTTCCTGCGCCGGCAGTGCAACCATAGCAGTGTTGAGAAATAACGATGTTACGTCCTTCTAATAACTCTTCGTTAAAATCAGAAACATGTCTCGATTTACTATTTACAGGTAATTCTAGCATTTGGTTAAAATCACAATCAAATAAATAGCCGTCCCAACTAATAGAAATCGTGTTGGTACACATCACATTTTCTACAGCAGCCGGATTATAAGCTTCTACTAAAGAATACATGTAATCTTCGTAATTTTCTGAAGCGATTAAATAATCTAAGAATCGTGCGATAGGTAAATTCGTAATGGCAAATAGGTTATGAAATTCAATACCAAAATCTTCCATTAAGGCCTTTTTGAAATCCTTTTCCATAGCAGCTTGGTCACCTGGTAAAAAAGCGCCTGACGGATTGTACACTAAATCTAATTTTAAATCACTCCCTGGCATGCCGTAACCAACAGCATTCAATTCTTGCAACGCTTTAATCGATTTATCAAAAACACCATCACCACGTTGTTTATCCGTTTTTCCACGTGTCCAGTGTGGCATAGAACTTACCACATGTACATTGTGTTTTTTAAAGAATTCTGGCAAGTCATAATATTTTTTGTTGGCTCTAATAATGGTCAAGTTAGAACGCACAATGAAATCTTTAATGCCAGCTTTAGCAGCTTCTTCTACAAACCATCTAAAATCAGGATTCATTTCAGGTGCGCCACCAGTTAAATCTAGCGTGTGTGCGCCTGAGTTTTTTATCACCTCAAGACATTGTCTCATGGTATCTCTGGTCATTATTTCTTTTCGGTCCGGACCAGCATCTACGTGGCAATGGTCGCAAACTTGGTTACACATGTAGCCCACATTGATTTGTAGGATTTCTAATTTTTTAGCCTTAAGTGGAAATTGACTTGTTTCAGAAATTTTATCCTTGAAAGTTGGTAATTCACCACTTTTAAAGATACCATTTGAAAGTATTTCGAGTTGTCTATTACTTTGCGCTAAGTCGTTGCCTTGTTTTTTTAGTGATTTTGTTGCTGTCGCCATTAATCTATTTCGGGTTTTGAATGCTTGCTCATTAATTGAGTGCTGATTTTTCCCCTATGGGGAAATTAAAAGGGGCTTTTTTTACCCATCTAATTTGTTGACTTTATTCATCATTTGTACACCATGTACTAAAGTGGCACCGCTTTTTATGGCTGCACCAACATGTATGGCTTCCATCATTTGTTCTTTGGTAATCCCACGTTGAAGCGTATCTTTTGTGTAAGCGTCGATACAATAAGGACATTGTTCTGTATGTGCTACTGCTAAGGCGATTAGTGATTTTTCACGAGCAGTAAGGGCGCCTTCTTCAAAAACTTTTCCGTAATAGTCAAAGAATTTGTTTCCTAGTTCTTCACTCCATTCGGTTATTTTTCCAAATTTGCGTAAATCCGCAGCGTCGTAATATGGTTTTGACATAAAATTGTGTTTTGATTAAAAAAATCAATATACAATCTTATGTCGAAGTTGAATTGTAAAGATTACAGAATTTATAAAATTTGGGATAAATTAATATTCTGTTTTATCTACTTTTTTAGACCATTCCTGAAATGGTTCTAATGCAATTTCACGAGCGAGTTGCTCAAAGGGAATACTTCTTTTTTCGTAAGGTAATGGGATTTCTTTGTATATAAATTCATCATCAAAACCAATATTTGCGGCGTCTACTTGGTTACTTCCGTAGAAAACTTTATCTGGTCGCGCCCAATAAATAGCACCTAAACACATAGGGCAAGGTTCGCAAGAGGTATAAATTTCACAACCTTCTAATTGAAAAGAGTCGAGGTTTTTGCAAGCATCTCTGATTGCTGTGACTTCGGCATGGGCAGTAGGATCGTTGGTTGAGGTCACTTTGTTATTACCGCGACCTACAATTTTTCCGTCTTTTACGATAACGCAACCAAATGGACCGCCTTCGTTGTTATTCATGCCTTTTAAAGCAGCATTTACTGCTTCTTTCATGAATTGTTGTTTATCTGTCATATGATATGAAATGTCTTTTTTATTAAAATAAAGGTATTAAATTTTAAAGCGTTGAATGGCTAAATTGAAACATCAACTTAAAATGAATATCCAATCGCAAAGTTAAACACTGGTTCATCAACTTTAAAATCCAAACGTTGGCCTTCTTCTTCGGCTGGATCGTGAAATGGTGCTGCCAAATCAAAGCGTATTACGAATCCTTGTACGTCTACATGCAGGCCGATACCGGCACCCATTCCGAGCTCGTTAATAAAGTTGGAGGTAAACTTGTCTTCTTCATCAGTAAATGTGGGATTAGATTCCGAGTTCCAAACATTTCCTGCGTCAGCAAAAATAGCGCCTTTAAAAAATGAAAATAAAGGAAATCTATATTCTGCATTGGCTTCTAATCTAATATTCCCAGTTTGGTCAAAATAAGTGCCATCGCTATCTGGGTCGTCTTCCGAATTATAGGTTCCTGGACCTAATGAACGAATTCTGAAAGCTCTTACGCTATAAGGGCCACCAGAAAAATATTGTTTTACATATGGAATGACATCAGAATTACCGTAAGGCAATCCATAACCTGCAAATAATCGGGTTGCTAAAGTTTGTGCTTTGTCTTTACCGAAGTTGAGATGAAACCTTAAATCTAAATCTGCTTTAGCGTATTGTGCATATTGCAAACCTAAAAATGTTTTGGGTTCACCAGGCTCACTATCTTTACCTAATAAACTAATAGAATTTCCTGCGACATCTAAAGTGGTATTTAAGTAAAATTGATGCGGATCGTTAGCATCTACCATTTCATTATATGTAAAAGAAAAGGTCAGTCCTGAAATAAATTGTTGGTCAAAACTTTGTTCTAAAAAGGGGTTTTCGTCTAAAATTTCTTGAAATTCAGTTGAGGTTTGCGTCAATTGAGTATAGTTAACCGAAATAGGATTAAACTCATAAGTGATATACCTATTGGCATTCCAAGAATATCCAAAAAGGGCACTTCCTGAGAGTAAGGCGTATAAGCTACTTCGGTTGAGGTAATTGACGCCTAAGCTAGTTTTTGTTTTTGGGATAGAATATTCAAAAAAATCTTCGTTAAAAGTTATAGGGAAAATGACTCGTGGGAAAATAATTTCACCTTTTAACCCAAGTTCTAAACTGCTAAGACCAGAGTTATCGCCACTTAAAAGCTGTGTTTCATAACCCACATTAGTACTAATGTTTAAAGTTTCGCCTCCTTTAAAAAGGTTTCTATTACTATAAGTTAAGGCTAAGTTAGGACCTGTAAAATTATTAGATTTTGTAACCGCTTGTAATTCGGCACGAAGCGCGCGCTTGGTTAATGGTGATAAAAATATATTAGCTTCTAAGATGCCTAAGCTGTCCGATTCTAAACTGTCAATTTCTTCATATTGAATATTGACATACTTGTAAGCGCCAATAGTAGAAAGGCGTCTGGCTGTATTTTTTGATGTAGTTGGGTTGTAATTATCACCTTCTTTAATTGTAATATACTTATCGAGATGTTTGGGCTTTATGAAAAGTGAATCTTGAAAATAATTCTTCTCATTAAACCGTTCCATTTTATTGGTTATAGAATCTTGTAAGTCGTAATTAGGAAAGATGTTAATTTTACTTATTTGGTAAGGGATTGTTGCTTTTTTAGGAACTTCGGCCTTGAGTTTTAAAAATAAATTGAAACGTTTATTATCGTATTGATTGGTGTCTGCTTGAAAAATGAAAAAATCTGGATTAAGATTATAGTACCCTTTTTCTTTTAATTTTGAATCGATACGTTGACGTTCAAGTTTCATGTGTGATAAATCAAAATTAGACCCTTTTTGAAATGGTGATTTTTTAATTTCTTGCTTTATAGCGTCATGAATAGGTGAGGGCATGGAATCGAGTTGGTAGGTTTCCATTTTGTAAGGCTCTGCAATACTTAACTCGTAATTGACAGTAGCTTCAGTTTCTTTTTCTTCAAAAGTTGATGCTGCTGTACTATAAAAAAAGCCTTTGTTTTCTAATCGGTTTCTTAGAATGTCTTCAACTTCAAAAGTTTCAACATCAGATTGGTAAACGGGTTTTTCTCCTATTTTTTTATTTAGCCAGCGGTTAATAAATCCTGGGTTTTCTTTTTGTGCTTTAAAATGGTAGTAAAGCCCCAAATACATGCCTAGAAATTTTGAATTAGGTTTTGGTCTTAAGGTGGCTTCGAGTTCTGTTTTTAAAGCCTCAATATTATCAATTGGTGTTTCTGTCTCAATTTCAATTTCAGCACCACGGTATAATTTTTCATCTTCTGGCAAGTACTTTTTTACACTACAGGAGTGTATAAATAACCCGAAGAGGATGAGGTAAATATTAAATGTTATACTTTTTTTCAAGTCTAATTCTTTTTCTGTTCTATACTTTGATTGGTTTCTTGTTCTTGCTGTTCGTTTTCTTTTTCAGCTTCGGCTTTGGCTTTTTCTCTTTTAGCTTGGCGTTCTTTTTTCTTACGTAAGATAGCATCCCAAAGCTCGTTAAATTGATTAAACTCTTGTGTAAAGATTAAGCCAATGCCACTGACTATGGTTTGTCCGTCAATTACATTTTCAAATTCACTTTTTCTAAAGCCTTTTAAACGGTATCTGCCGTCTTCTGTTACGGTATATTCCAAGCTAACATTACCAATAATTGGTGTTTCTTCGCCTGTGCTACTACTACCTTGTATATCAACTTCGCTACCAACTCTAACGGTTAATCTATCGTTAAATAGTTTTTTTTGTGCGGCAATATCTAGTTGAGTTCGGTCTGTTGGTGCATCACCTTGATAATCGGTGTAACTGTTAAGTCCAAAATCGAGCTCAATACCAGAACCGCCTAAGAGTTTATCTGAAAATGCATTCAGTTGATTTGAAACCGCATCATTTAAATTATCTCTAGCAATAGTTGCAAAACCACCAGAACTACCGTCGCTACCAGCGTCTGGGTAAAAACGATTGAGTACTAATAATGAGAATACTTGGCGGTTAAGTTCGCCTTCTTGTTGGTTAACTTGTTGCACTCTACTATATACTTGCCCTCCAATAGCTCCTTGGTCTTCTTCTGGCATATCTAGAGCAAATGAAATTTTTGGCTGTAATAACTCGCCATCTATGTTAAGATACACATTAAATGGTAAAACTTGCTTGTATTGATTTTGTACCGAGGGTTCTGCGCCAGAAATCTGAGCTGCCATAAGCGCTGAAGCTGAGGTTTCAATATTGTAAATAGCACGGACATCCAATTCAGCATCAAATGGATCTCCAGACCATGTTACACTACTGCCTTCGTCAATTAAAAATCTTCTATTCACCAAATTGTATAGATTAAGCTCGTAGTGGCCATCTATAATTTCATAGCTTCCTGTTAATGTTATACGACCATTTGGTGTCATGTTAAAAATAAAATCGCCTTCGCCAGAAACTTTAAAGTTATCGCCTGTTTCTTCATCTATAATAATGGTAAAGGCTGCATTTTCGTTTATTTTGAGTGCGGTTGAAATGTCAAAGCCTCTAATTGTTGCGGTTTGTTCTTCGGTTTGAGTAAGGATGGCATCAGGATTTTCACGATTAACAAAAACAACAACACCATCTCGTTCTTCAATATTGGCAACTGAAGCCGGCATTACATAGGTGAAATCTGTATCTGAACCTAGGGTTAGTTTGGCATCTAATTTAGGAATTTGTAAATCTCCTGTTAGTTTGGCATCAGCAGTAAAACTAGCCTTTCCATAGAAGGATTCATTATCTTCGTTCGTGGCATTGAGTACTTGAAAATCAGTTGTTTTTACACTTAAGTCAAATGTAGGGTTAACAAAACTTTCTGTACCAACATTTCCAGAGAGTACTAAAGCATTGTCATTCTCATCTCGAATGGTAAAATTGCGCATAGAAAGTCCGGCGTTATTGATATTTAGCGTTTCATTGGCCATACTAAATGGCGCATTGAGTTTAGTAATGTTAAAATTGGCGTTGTTGAATGTTACAGCACCATCATACTGAAGGTCTGCAGTGGTTCCTGTGACTTTAAAAGCACCAGAAAAACTCCCATCAGTATCTTTAATTTCACCTAAAGATAATGTGTTGAGGGCTTTCATTTTAAATTCGTTGATGTCTAAGTCTAAATCTAAATTGGCAATGTTGTTAGTCACCGTGTAATCTCCAGCTAAATCAAAATCAATATCACCACCTTTTAATCCGGCATTAAAGGCATAACTGTTGGTGTTTAGGGAGTTGCCATTAATACTTAAGGTGCCTAGATCGGTTTGAAGTGCGTTAAAATCTTCAATGGTTAAATCGGCAATAATACCAGCATTTACAAAAGGATCTTCGAGAACAAAATTACCATTTAATAGACCTGTTGCTAATTCTGCTTTTGGGCTTAAATAATTAAAAACTTCATTGATGTCAAAATTTTCAAATTCTATAGCAATATGTTGTTTAGGTATGTTATCCAATTTGTCTGTGAGTGCTATAGATTGGTTGTTTTTGGTGATTTTAAAGTCATTAAACTCAAGTTTTTTGTCGGTTATAATCACTTCATTTTCTTGTGGGATACGCCATTTTTCTTTATTCAATATTAAACAGTCCGAGTCTACTGTAAAAGTCAAACGCTCACGATTGCCTGTAATTTTAGTATTAACATTCACCAGCTTTTTATCATTATAATAGCCTAAAAAATCGAGAGCCATTTCATGATCAGACTGCTTTCCTCTTATAATTGTTTTAGGAACATCTAAAGGGCCAGCATTTATATTATTAAAACCTAAATTAAATTTAAAATCATCTTGGTCAGTCGTCATAGAAAAGGCTAGACTATCTAATGTGTTGCCACTATAATTAAGATGAGGTATTGTGACGTTAGCGTCTAATTTTCGGTATTTTTCATTAAAATCTAGGGCAATATCTATAGTGTCTAAATCTTGAACATTGACTAAAAAGACATCGTTAAGCAAAGGAGATTCAGATATTTTACCTTTAAGCTTCAGGTTTACAAAATCTGTTATAGAATCTGCGACGTTTTCATCTCTGTAAAAATAACTTAAAACATGTCTGTTTATCGCAGTGCTAAAGGTTTGTGGGTTGGTGTTAGACTCTAAATTAAGATTTACCATTTTATTTTTTAAGGTCACCGAAGTAGTGTCTTTTTCAACGTGTGCAGATGCATTTATTTCACCAATTAAATAACTTCTATTATCGTAAACTATTACTCCTTTGTCTACTTTTGCATTAGCGTCAAAATTATCACCGTTACCTTTAAAACGGGCATTTATGTCCATGGCTGTTCTAACGTTACGGTCCATTAATCCTAGGGCTTGCAGATTAGCACCAATAACATTTAATTCTATTTCGGCTTCAGGAGCTACGGAATCTAAAACCACAAATGTGTTGAGCTTCGCTTCTAGATTATCGTCTTTATATTGTGATTGAATATTACCAGAACCATCTGTGATTTCGCCATTGATGGTTAAGTCTTTAATTGCATAATTATTGAGTTGAAAGGCTGTAATAGTTGCCTTCAAATCCGCATTAAGTGTATTTATATTACTTCCGCTTCCTTTAGATTTTAGCGAAAGGTTTAAAGCACCAAATTGCGGATTGTTCAGCAATTCATTGATGTTGTAATCGTCAATAGTAATTTCGGCATCGTAAGCAATAGTATTTGTGTTTTTAAAATTACCTTTTACCGTAGCAATACCTTGTGTTGTGGTTAGTTTTGCATCAGCAGAAATGTCGTCTAGATTTCCGGTTAGTTGCGTAGTAAATAAAATATCTTTTGGTAAACTAACACCTAAATCAGCTTCGTTTATAAATTGAACTAAATCGCTTCGTTTTGTTTTTGCCGTAAACTTTGGAATATCAAACTGAAGTGTTTCAGTATTAGTTACATTTTGAAGTGTTCCACGGGTTACAATTTGTGTGAATTCACCCCAATTAACTTCAGCTTTAGTTAAATTGATATTTGCTAAAGTCCCTTGAGCATTTAAAGTTCCTTTTAGTGGTTTTTTACTTAATGCGTCTAAGTAAGTGTTGTTTTTTAAATTGGGTTGAAACTTAAAAACTTCAGCTAATGAAAGCTGAAAAGAGGGGAGGTTTACATTAACTTTTGTAGCTTCAGGCGTGTCTATTAACTCTGAAAGGGAAAGGTAATCTAGATGTGCATAACCTGAAATAGAATTATTATTTAATTTAAAATTTAATCCTTCTAGATTTAGGTTTTGGTCGGTAACTTTCAAATTTACCGCTAATTGATTAAGGTTTAATCCTGAAGCTTCATTAAAATTAAATGTCTCTAAGTTTAAAGTGGCTTCTTTGTCTTTTAGGCTAATATCCTTGGCTTTAAGATTGAATTTTGAAAGCGCAATGGCATTAGGATTAAACACATTTTGTTCAGGTTTTGCATTGCCAACTTGGTAATTAATTTCATTATTTTCAAAGTCAATAGCTGCAATAGAGGCCTTGATTTGTGGCCATTCAAAGGGTGTGTTTTTACTTGTGGTTTCGTCTGTAGTGTTTATAACTTGTTTTGGTAAGCCTTCAATTTCGGCTTCGGTAGTTAAGTTGATTTTAGAGTTTTTAAGCGTGATTTTTTTAAGATTAAAATCATTTGTAGCTAAATTGATATTAGGGACTCCTGTTGCAAATTCAGTAATAGCAACATCCGTTATAAGGCGGTCGGGTTGCGATTCGTAATAAGCAACCACATTATTCAAAGCGATATTGTCAAAAGCTAATTTTGGTAAAGGCGCATCTGATGTCGTTGTATCTGTCCTTACGGGTTTTTGAATAAATTTAATATTTGAATTATTAAGCTCAATTTCTGAAGCTTCAAAAATCATGGCTTCAATATTGGTTGTTTCAAGATTAGCTTTTAATTGACCAATTTTAAATCTAGAATCAATTCCTGTAACGGCATCATTATATATAATATCAAAATTGTTAAAATTCAGATTGCCTATAATTAGGTTGAGTGGTGTAGTAGTGGTGTTTGTTTCAACCGTTGTTGTATCGGCAGAAGCAAAAGCATCAATTAAAAATTGAAAATTATAACCTTCAATACTATCTTTTCTGATTACATTGGCTCGTAGGCCGTCCCAGTCTAAAGCATCAACACCAACACCATTGCCTTTTATCATTTTAAAAAGGGGAATGTTAGCTTCTAAGGATTTTGAATAGACTAAAGTATCTCCTTTTACATCTTCGAGATAAAGACCATCGAGTTGTAAGTCCCCATCAAATGTTATAAAAAGATTTTCTATGGCAACCTTAGTTCCTGTTTTATCAGAAACGTAATTAACTGCTTTGTTTACTATAATATCCTGCCCCCAAGGGCTGCGGACAAAAATGATAATCAAAAATAAGAACACAAGAATACCTAGCAGTACTCTTAAGGTTCTGCGTAGCCAACGAAATTTCCTTTTTTTTGTTGGGGCTTGGGCTGATGTGTTTTCGGAATTATTCAACAGTCAAATATATACGCTCAAAAGTATTACAATTGTCGTAATTGCTATTAATATTAACGCTCTCGAGATAAAAATTAACTAAATATGACTTTTTTGAAGTGCTCTTTTCGTGCTCCTTATGTGAGAATGTACTATAGATTTTTGGTTTTAAATAACAATGAAAAAAATAAATGATTATCCTACGGCTACGGTCGTATGCTTTTGAGTTTAAGTTAAATTTCTTTAAATACAAAAAAGCTGAACTAGTCGTTCAGCTTTAACATGTTGTTACCTTACAGTTTGATGGTCTAATTAGCTTAAGCGACTAGCGCCTCTAGTTTTTTTTTGTGCGATGACACTTTTGTTTTAAAAATAGGACGTAAAAAACGGGCTAATTGGTCAAATTCTATTAAAAATGCATCATGGCCATGAATAGATTTTATTTCATGAATATTCACGTTGTCTTTTACACCTTTAAGCTCTACAAACGTGTGCCAATTCTCATCAGATTTAAAAAATAAATCCGAATTAATAGTAATTATATGAATATCGCTTTCAATGTTTGAAGCTACGTCTAAAAAATCACTTCTATCTCTAGTGATATCTATGGTTCTCAAAATCTGATTCATCAATTTATAGGCCGACACCTGAAACCTATTTTCTAAAGTTTTACCATGATAACTTAACCAAGATTCTATGTTAAAAAGTGTGTTGTCTTTTTTAGAACGTTCGAATTTTTGAGTTAGAGATTCTGGTGTGCGATATAGGGTCATAGCATGCATTCTGGCATCTGCCAAAGGTTGCGATGAGTTGTTTAATATAGCATCTTGAATATGACAGTTTGCAATAATCCAATCTGTAGCTCTCCAATCTGTTGCAATCGGAATTAAATGCTTTATAAGTTGTGGTTTTAAAGCGGCTAATTCCCAAGCAATACCACCACCAACAGAACCACCAATTACAGCGAATAAGTGTTGAATATTTAATAGGTCTATCGCTAAAGCAAAAAGTTTAGCAATATCTCTAGCCGTAAAATCTTTATAGTTTTTAATTAAATTTTTAGCATTATTATCATAGCCATTCCCTAGAATGTTAAATGCTAAAATAGTGTACTCATCCGTATTTATACTTTTGTTTTTTCCTATGATGTCATTCCACCAACCGTTTTCTCCAACAACGTTTGAGTTGCCTGTTAGTGCGTGGTTTACTAAAACAATTGGTGCAGTGTATAAGGGTTTGCCAAAAGTTTGATAAGATAACTTTACAGAAATCTTCTTTCCACTTTCAGTAGTATAATCGTTGAGAGTTATAAAATGTAGCTTTTCCATTTTAATTAGTATTAAGTAAACAGATGCCTCCTTTAATAAAGACATCTGTTTTATATCAACAAAACATGAAATAGATATTAATTCTGAAGGGTTTTTTCCTGTTTAATAGCAGCAAAAGCTTCTTTTAAATCGGCTTTTAAATCTTCAATAGCTTCAATACCTACAGACAAACGAATGAGGTCTTTTGTGACTCCAGTCGTTTCCTGAGCTTCATCACTTAATTGCTGGTGTGTTGTACTCGCAGGATGAATAATTAGTGATTTTGTATCGCCAATATTAGCGAGTAATGAGAAAAGTTTAGTTGTATCCGCTATAGTTTTAGCAGCTTCATAACCACCATCGACACCAAAAGTAACCACACCACTTTGCCCTTTTGGTAAGTATTTGTCAGCTAATGCTTTGTATTTGCTTGTTTCTAATCCAGGATAGTTGACCCAGTTTACTTCAGGTTGTTCTTGTAGCCATTTTGCTAAATTGAGTGCATTTTCGCTATGCTTTTTAATACGAAGTTCTAAAGTTTCTAAACCTTGAATAATTTGAAAAGCATTAAACGGACTTAAAGCACCACCGTAATCTCTGAGTCCTTCAACTCTTATTTTAGCAATAAATGCAGCGGCTCCAATAGCGTCGCTATATACTAAACCGTGATAGCCCGCTGACGGTTCTGTGAACTCAGGGAATTTTCCGTTGGTCCAGTCAAATGTACCAGCATCTATAATAACGCCTCCTAGTGAAGTGCCATTACCAGTAATATACTTGGTTAATGAGTGGATAACGATGTTAGCACCGTATTCTATAGGTTTTAATAAATAAGGTGTCGCTACAGTATTATCTACAATTAATGGAACTTTGTGCGCTTTTGCTGCTCCCGAAATAGCTTCGAGGTCTAAAACATCTAATTTTGGATTTCCTAAAGATTCTACAAAAAATGCTCGTGTGTTTTCTTGTGCTGCTTTTTCAAATTCTTCTGGATTAGAAGCATCAACAAAAGTGGTTGTAATGCCATGTCTTGGTAGGGTAACGCTTAATAAATTGTACGTGCCACCATACAAACTGCTTGAAGCTACAATGTGATCACCAGCACGTAAAAGTGTTAGCAATGTTGTAGAAATGGCAGAGGTTCCAGATGCCGTTGCAACAGCAGCAATACCACCTTCTAAGGCCGCTAAACGCTGTTCTAAAATGTCGTTTGTTGGGTTGTTAAGACGCGTGTAAATGTAACCCGGAACGGAAAGGTTGAATCGTCCTGCGGCTTCATCAGAATCTTTAAAAACATAAGATGATGTTTGGTAAATAGGAACAGCCCTAGTTCCTGAAGTTTCTGTTGTGTCGTGTCCTGCGTGCAACGCCTGGGTTGCGAATTTTTGTGTACTCATTTTTCTAAGTTTTTGAGTTAATAAAAGATTAAACCAAAAGCCAAATAAGCCTCGTTTTCCTTGAGTCTAATCGAAGGATGAAGCGTACTTAATAGAAAAATATTATAAAGAAAATGCTAATTACAGATGAGTAATTAGGCTTGAGTTATCTATCCAAATATGCAAAAAATGACTTGCGCATTTAAGTAGAATTTAGCACCTTCTTAGTAAATCTAAGGGTTGCTAAGGTTTCATAGGGTCATTCCCTCCACCTTTCTTGATAACATTTCAGTAAGTGTTTGAACTTTGTGAGTACAAATATTGCAATACAAAAGTTAGAATTCCAAATAAATGACCATTTTTATTTAGTTTTTAACATAATTTATAATGCTTAAGTGTTCTTCGTTAAGTATTTAGTGCGAATAATTTCGCCTACGGGTTTGTTTTCAATCTTACTTTCTAGCCAAGATATAATATCTAAATATAAAAAGGCGCGCCGTTCATAAGGGTGTTCTTCAAAAGTTTTTAGAGTTTTATATAAGTCTCTAAAGGCATTTTTTAAATCATGAGGATAAATATCTTGAAGCCCTCTAATAAATTTAATCATTTCTTTTTGAACTTCGTGAAGATCATTCATCTTAATTAAAAACTTATACGTGCTTCTAAGCAGTGTTTCTAAGTGGTAATCTAGGCCAGCTTCATAATGTGCCACGAGATTTAAGACTCTTGAAAAACAGAGTAAATCTTCGCGCATAGATAACGATTTATTGGAGATGATTTTATCTAAATATTTTATACATGCTTTGTTATTTCCAGCACCAAATTCTAAACTCGCAAATTTGTAGTAAAAAATCATTTTATGGTGTGGATCAATTTTATCTCTAAAAGGAATCAAGTCTTTTTCTATAATTGGAATTAAACTTAGGCCTTCTTCAAAACTCCCATCAATAAAGTGTTTGTTGATGCTGTGGAAATTCTTGTAAAGAAAAACGAGGGTTGCTACATTTTCGTCTTTTGGGAAGTCTGAACCTGATACTGTAGTTTGGAATTCTAAAAATTTCTCTTCAAATTTTGGTTTATTATTTATAAAAAATAAAGCCTCTAGTAAATAGTTGTTCCCCTTTAGAAAAAAAACAGGATTGACACTGATCATGCTTGGGTTTTGATAAAATAAATCAACCCATTTTAAAGCGTACTTATAGCAATTTAAAAAATCTTGAAGTAAAAAACTTTGCCATAATTGTGCTTTATAAAGCCATAATTTTTCTCTAAATCCAAGTTTTTCTATGTTTAGTTTAGGAAGTCGTTGGTTAAAATAATTAGTAATCATTTCTGCTTCCTCTTCATTTTTTACATAGCCTGTTTTTAAAATCGTACTATAAAGTTGAAGTGATAAATTGGAGAGTTTACTAGCAATAACATTAAGTGCACTAAGTTCTTTAGCTTGTATGGCGAGTTCATCGGCTCGTGTGCTAATGCTTCGAGTAATGTACTGGGATTCGATTACTTTTTCTAGTTCTACAATTTCAAAAGCGGCATTTTTTTCTTCGTTTATAATGGCTAATTCTTTGGCTTTGTCTAGTATTTTTAGGCTCTGTTTATATAAACCCTTGTGGTATAAAATAGAGGCGAAATCGAGTTGCTCTCTAATTTGTAAACGCACATCTTGATGCGATGGGTTAAGTTTTAGACTAATTAAAATCTGTTTATATAAATGCGCTTTGACGTTGGCTAA
The DNA here is from genome assembly GCF_013403955.1 of Winogradskyella vidalii. Lineage (GTDB taxonomy): Bacteria > Bacteroidota > Bacteroidia > Flavobacteriales > Flavobacteriaceae > Winogradskyella > Winogradskyella vidalii. The sequence continues at coordinate 408,439 of NZ_JABFDG010000001.1, forward strand.
CTGTTGTTTTTTTACAATTCCACTTTTTAAGATTGCGGCTTCATTATACGTTTTGGCTTTGTCTAATACGTTAAAAAGATTCAAGAATTTTGAATCTGAATTCACGCCAAGCCGACCCACGTAAAGCTTAAATTGTCGCTTTTCGGATTTAGTTAGTGATTTTACTAATGAGAATAAATTATCTTTTTGGTCTTTAGTTATCAATTTATAATAGATTTATATAATTGTAAATCAGTTATTTAAGTTTTGTTTTTGCGATTGAACATCGTAAAGTTACAGATCTCAGCCCGATTAAAGCGAATTCTACTTATATATTCGTAAGACAATACTATAAAATATATTTTGATATATGTCTAATAACAATATACAAATCTTTGATACAACGCTACGTGATGGTGAGCAAGTGCCTGGATGTAAGCTAAATTCAGAACAGAAAGTAATTATTGCTGCTCAGCTAGATAAACTAGGTGTTGATGTTATAGAAGCTGGTTTTCCAGTGTCTAGCCCTGGTGACTTTGAGTCTGTTGAAGCGATTTCAAAAATTGTTAAAAACGCCACTGTTTGCGGTTTAACACGATCAGTAGAAAACGATATTAAAGTAGCGGCAGAGTCGTTGCGCTATGCTAAAAAACCAAGAATCCATACAGGTATTGGAACTTCTGACTCTCACATTATTCATAAATTTAAATCTAATAAAGAAGCTATTCTAGAGCGTGCATTTGCCGCTGTGAAATATGCAAAATCATTTGTTGAAGATGTAGAGTTTTATGCTGAAGATGCTGGTAGAACAGATAATGAATATTTAGCTAGAGTTTGTGAGGCAGCAATTAAAGCTGGAGCAACGGTTTTAAATATTCCAGATACAACAGGTTATTGTTTGCCAAGTGAATATGGCGCAAAAATAAAATACCTAAAAGAAAACGTCAAAGGCATTGAAAAAGCGATTTTATCTTGTCACTGTCACAATGATTTAGGGTTGGCAACTGCTAATTCTATTGAAGGTGTTATTAATGGTGCGCGACAAATAGAATGTACGATTAATGGTATTGGTGAACGTGCCGGAAATACCGCCTTAGAAGAAGTGGTGATGGTTTTAAAACAGCATCCTTACCTTAATTTAGATACGAATATAAATACCTCAATGCTATACGGAACAAGCCAGTTGGTAAGTGAGAGTATGGGGATTTATACCCAGCCAAATAAAGCTATTGTTGGTGCTAACGCTTTTGCGCATAGCTCAGGGATACATCAAGATGGTGTGATTAAAAATAGAGAAACTTACGAAATTATAGATCCAAAGGATGTTGGTGTTACCGAATCTGCTATTGTGTTAACCGCAAGAAGTGGACGTGCAGCTTTAGCTTACAGAGCTAAAAATGTAGGTTACGAACTAACAAAGCTTCAGTTAGATGATGTTTATGCTAACTTTTTGAGTTTTGCTGATCGTAAAAAAGAAGTTGACGATAACGATATTCATCAAATCATTGAAACAAGTAGAGTGTATCAACAAATAATTTCTGCATAAAAATGGGAAAAACATTATTTGACAAAGTTTGGGATGCGCATGTGGTCGATACGATTGAAAATGGTCCTCAAATTCTTTATATAGATAAACATTTAATACATGAGGTAACAAGTCCGCAGGCTTTCAATGAATTGGAGGAACGCGGAATTTCGGTATTTAGACCAAATCAAATTGTCGCTACTGCCGATCATAATACACCAACCTTAAATCAGAATCAACCGGTAAAAGATGCACTTTCGAGACAGCAATTAGAACAATTGTCCAAAAACTGTAAAAAAAATGACATCACCTTATACGAGTTGGGTCATAAATACAATGGTATTGTACACGTTATGGCACCTGAATTAGGGGTGACACAGCCAGGTTTAACTATGGTTTGTGGTGATAGTCATACGTCAACACATGGCGCATTTGGAGCCATTGCTTTTGGTATTGGTACAAGTCAAGTGGCGCAAGTTTTTGCAAGCCAATGTTTATTGCTTACCAAGCCAAAAAGTCTTAGGGTTTCGGTTAATGGTAAATTGAAAAAAGGCGTGCTTCCTAAAGATGTGATTTTATATATTATTTCAAAATTAGGTACCAATTCAGGGACAGGTTATTTTTGTGAATATGCAGGAAATGTGTTTGAAGAGATGAGTATGGAAGGTCGAATGACCGTCTGTAATATGAGTATTGAAATGGGCGCAAGAGGCGGTATGATTGCACCAGATGAAACTACTTTTAATTATGTTGAAGGTCGTGAATTTGCACCAAAAGGCAAAGATTTTGATGCTAAAGTGGCTTATTGGAAAACCTTACCAACCGACGACGATGCGGTATTTGATAAGGAATATACTTTTGATGCCGAGGATATAGAACCAATGGTGACCTATGGAACAAATCCTGGAATGGGAATTAAAATTTCAGAAACGATTCCTAAAGACGATAATCCATCGTTTAAAAAATCATTGGCTTATATGGATTTTGAAGCTGGTGAAAGTTTAATTAACAAACCTATTAATTATGTGTTTATAGGGAGTTGTACCAATTCTAGAATTGAAGATTTTAGGGTGGCAGCAGAATTTATTAAAGGAAAACAAAAAGCTAAAAATGTTACGGCTTGGCTAGTGCCAGGTAGTAAGCAAGTTGAAGCGCAGATTGTAGATGAAGGTTTAAAAACTATTTTTGATGCGGCAGGATTTGAGTTGCGTCAGCCAGGGTGTTCAGCATGCCTAGCGATGAACGATGATAAGATTCCGCAAAACGAATATTGTGTATCTACTTCTAACAGGAATTTTGAAGGCCGACAAGGGCAAGGTTCAAGGACTATTTTGGCGAGCCCTTTAGTAGCAGCAGCTACAGCTGTTGAAGGAAAGATTGTTGATATCACAAAACATTTGAATTAAATATAAAGACCTCAACGGTTTTTAATAAGTATAAAAAATAAAAATATAAATTGAACCATTGCCTTCCTTTTGGGAAGGTGTCTGTTATAACAGAAAGATGGGAAAAGAGCATCCTGCCTTAGTAGGAATAATAGCCACTTTTGTGGACATTTATAATATGGAAAAATTTACAACATTAAAATCAAAAGCCATCCCTTTAGATATTGAGAATGTGGATACGGATCAAATTATACCAGCACGTTTTTTAAAAGCAACGGATAGAAAAGGGTTTGGTGATAATTTATTTAGAGATTGGCGCTATAACAAAGACGGTTCGGTAAATCCAGACTTTGTGCTTAACGATGCGAGATATTCGGGTAAAATATTGGTGGCAGGTGATAATTTTGGGTGCGGATCCAGTAGAGAGCACGCGGCTTGGGCAATTACAGATTTTGGATTTAAAGTCGTTGTGTCTAGTTTCTTTGCTGATATTTTTAAAGGTAATGCTTTAAATAATGGCTTGTTACCAGTTCAGGTATCTAAGGCTTTTTTAAGTGACTTGCAAAGTTGTATTGTGTCTCATCCAGAGACGGAACTTATTGTGGATCTTGAAAATCAAACGATTTCAGTAAAGGACGCTGATTTGTCAGAAGATTTTGAAATTGATGCTTATAAAAAAACATGTATGATTAATGGTTATGATGATATTGACTATTTATTAAGCAAAAAAGAAAAGATTGAGGCGTTTGAAAATGCCGCTAGCAATTGAGTGCGTTAAGGATGGAAACGGCATCCTTTTTTGCTTTTTTTTAGCAAAAAAGATATAGTGTACAGCCTGACTTTTTGTATTCTTGTACGCTTGTTATAGAGCTGAAAAGTTGATAACAAAAAGTAACGCCATAAAAATTAAATAATAATGAACACCTGTCTGTAATGAGGTAGGAGAACCACAATAGAAATACATTTTTCGATGAAATTAAATATCGCAGTTTTACCAGGAGATGGTATCGGACCAGAAGTAACAAAGCAGGCAGAAAAGGCTTTAAAAGCGATTGCTTCAGAATATAATCATGATTTTACATTTACCACTGCAGATGTTGGTGCTATTGCCATTGATAAACATGGTTCGGCTTTACCAGATGCTACTTTAGACTTATGTAAAACAACGGATGCGATTTTATTTGGTGCTATTGGCGATCCTAAATATGATAACAATCCAGCGGCAAAAGTAAGACCAGAACAAGGGCTGCTTAAGTTGCGTAAGGAATTAGGATTGTTTGCAAATATTAGACCTGTAAAGGCTTATAAAACTTTATTAGAGAAGTCGCCTTTAAAGAAGCATATTATTGAGGGGACTGATATTTCTATATACAGAGAATTAACAGGTGGTATTTATTTTGGAGAAAAACAAATCTCTGAGGATGGAGACTATGCTTCAGATTTATGTGGCTACTCACGTGAAGAAATTGAGCGCGTTGCGCATTTAGCATTTGTCGCTGCGGAACAAAGAAATCATAAAGTGACATTGGTAGATAAGGCTAATGTTTTAGAAACGTCTCGACTATGGCGAAAAGTAGTGAAAGAGGTTGCTGAACAATATCCAGATGTCACTCTCGATTTTCTATTTGTAGATAATGCAGCAATGCAAATGATATTAAACCCCAAACAGTTTGATGTGATATTAACCGAAAATATGTTTGGTGATATTATTAGTGATGAAGCTAGTGTTATTGGTGGTTCAATTGGCTTGTTAGCTTCTGCTTCTGTTGGCGATAAGTATGCGATGTTTGAGCCGATTCATGGATCTTACCCTCAAGCGGCAAACAAAGGAATTGCGAATCCTATTGCTTCTATTTTGTCGGCTGCTATGTTACTGGATCATTATGAATTACATAATGAAGCCGAATTAATTAGGTTAGCTGTAGAAAAATCATTAAAATTAAACATTACAACTCCGGATATAAATTCGGTAGTTAACACAGTAACGACGTCTAATGTTGGTGATTTTATTGAAGATTTTATCTTTAATCCAAAAGATACAAATCTTAATTTTAAGAATATCCATCTCGGACAGTCTACAATAATATAATAAACACAATGCCTACACAGCCAAAATTAACACGTTTTAATCAAAACGTACTATCAAAATATCAGATATACAACAGTATATTTATGACACTTCCTTTTGATGCAGTTACAAAAACAGGAGCACTTTTGCCCTTGTTTCATGAAACTTGTAATAAAGGATTTAAAAATCAAGAAGACCCAACAACCATTGTTAATACCTTTTTTGAAAAATACCAAGCCAGACGCTCCTCTGAGAGTCAGGTAAATTTATTATTTCGATTTATTCAATATATTGAAAGACAAGTGGTGTTATTTGATGCTATTGAAGACGCCGCATTTCCGGTGGTGAATAACATGGATGGGATTGGAACTTTAAGAAGTTTAAAAGAAACGGTCATTGCAGATGATAAGCTAGAAACGCTTCAGAAATACTTGGAAGAATTTAAAGTTAGAATCGTTTTAACAGCCCACCCTACGCAATTTTATCCGGGTTCTGTATTAGGAATTATTACCGATCTTACAGAAGCTATTCGCGAAAATGACTTGTTAAGAATTAACGATTTATTGGCGCAATTGGGAAAAACGCCATTCTTTAAGCATGAAAAACCAACGCCTTTTGATGAAGCCGTAAGTTTAATATGGTATTTAGAAAATGTATTTTATAAGTCTTTTGGAGATGTTTACGATTATATTCAGCAGAATATCTTTGATGGAAAACAAATAGATAATAATATTATAAATATTGGTTTTTGGCCAGGTGGTGACCGTGATGGTAATCCATTTGTAACACCGGAAATAACGTTGAAGGTGGCGGATAGATTACGACTTTCAATTATAAAAAATTACTACAAAAACGTAAGACAATTAAAACGAAAGTTAACGTTTCAGGGGGTAGATGAAGTTATGTCTAATTTAGAGGATGAATTGTATACTATTGGTATAGGAGGTGAGTCTAAATTAACGTTAGATTACTTGGTTTCAGAATTAAAAGCTGTGAAAAAGACAGTTGTAGAGAAGCATCAGTCATTATATGTTGATGAAATTAATAGTCTTCTTAATAAAATACATTTATTCGGTTTTCATTTTGCAAATTTAGATATCAGGCAAGATAGTCGTAAGCATGAGCAATTTTTCAATGATATGGTTAATGCGTTGATAGAGAGCGGTAGTACTGTTTTTCCTAAGAATTATCATGATTTATCAGAACCTGAACAGATTGAGATATTATCTAAGGTGGAGGGTTCGGTTGATTTGTCTTTAATTAAAGATGATGAAACTCTAAAAGCTTTAGAAACAATTAAAGCGATAAAGACCATTCAGCAAAATAATGGAGAACAAGCTGCGAATCGCTATATCATTAGTAATAATCAAACCACTTTACATGTTATGCAATTATTTGCGATGTTAAAGCTGGTAGCGTTTCAGGATGAATTAACTGTAGACATTGGGCCTTTATTTGAGACCATTACAGATTTAGAAAATGCGCCTAAAGTTATGGAAGAATTATATACCAATCCTGAATATGCGGCACATTTAAAATCTCGTGGTAACAAGCAGACTATAATGCTAGGCTTTAGTGATGGTACTAAAGATGGTGGTTATTTAATGGCTAATTGGGCGATTTTTGAAGCTAAAGAGAACTTAACAAAAGTTTCTAGAGATCACGGTGTTAAAGTGATTTTCTTTGATGGACGAGGCGGCCCACCAGCTAGAGGTGGCGGAAAAACACATGATTTTTACGCATCGTTAGGACCGACAATTGAAGATGAAGAGGTACAGTTAACAATACAAGGGCAAACGATAAGCTCTAATTTTGGTACTTTAGAGTCTTCTCAGTATAATCTTGAGCAGCTAATAAGTTCAGGAATAGATAATAGTTTAAGTGAAGTAGATCTAAGTATGGATCCTGAGAATAGAACGGTGATGACCGATTTAGCTGCACGTAGTTATGAGGCTTATGCAGCTTTTAAGGCGCACCCTAAATTCATTTCGTATTTAGAGCATATGAGTACTTTAAAGTATTATGCGAAAACAAATATTGGTAGTCGTCCTTCTAAGCGTGGTAAATCTGAAGGTTTAATTTTTGAGGATCTAAGAGCAATTCCTTTTGTGGGATCTTGGAGTCAGCTTAAGCAGAACGTTCCTGGTTTCTTTGGTGTTGGTACAGCTTTAAAACATTATGAAGATATTGGAGAATTTGATAAAGCCCAGCAGTTGTTTAAAACATCTAACTTTTTCAGGACTTTAATTGAAAATAGCATGATGTCTTTATCTAAGTCTTTTTTCGATTTAACACGATATATGGTTAATGACCCTGAGTATGGTGAGTTTTGGAGTCTTATACATGAAGAATACGAAACTTCAAAGCGTCTTATTTTAAAGCTAACAGGTTATAAAGAGCTAATGGAGGAAGAGCCTTCGGGAAAAGCATCTATTGCAGTAAGGGAGTCAATTGTATTACCTTTGCTGACGATTCAACAATACGCTTTAAAGAAAATTCAAGAGCTTGAAAAGGCTGAGGTCAGAGATGAAGCGCAAATTAAAATCTTTGAAAAGATGGTAACGCGTTCATTATTTGGAAATATTAATGCAAGTCGTAATTCGGCATAAATCAATATTTTATTTTAGTATAAAAAAAATCCATAGTGTTATTCACTGTGGATTTTTTATTTGTCAAATAATGGGTATAAGAAAAAACCTCTGAAGAATTAACTTCAAAGGTTTTTTAACAACTAATAAATATTTAATCAATAATTATTTAATATCTATATCATTTTAATATTAATGACCTCTATTACGTTTACCTGGATAAGCAATTTCTCCATGTTCAGAAAGGTCTAGGCCTACTAGTTCTTCTTCTTCTGTAACTCTAAGTCCCATAGTAGTTTTTAATATTTTTAGGATTATAAATGACAATCCAACAGACCATACAGCATAGGCAAGTGCACCCAAAGCTTGAACGCCTAATTGACCAGCGCCTCCGCCATTAAGTAAGCCGATACCAGCTTCGCCATCAACACCCCAGAGACCTATAACTAAAGTTCCCCATACACCAGCAACACCGTGAACAGAAGCGGCACCGATAGCGTCATCAATTTTAAGTTTTTTCTCAATAAATTCAATTGAAAATACAACAATAACACCGCCGATAAGACCTGCAACGACGCCTCCAATTGGTGTCATGTTTCCACAGCCAGCTGTAATACTTACTAAACCAGCTAATGCACCATTTAAAGTTTGTGGTAAATTTGGTTTTTTGTACCATACCCAAGTGGTGATTAATGCGCCTAATCCACCTGCAGCAGCAGCTAAATTAGTAACTAAAACAACATTTGAAGCTGCAATAGAATCAGCGCCTCCCCAAGCTAATTGAGAACCACCATTAAAACCAAACCAACCTAGCCATAAAATAAATACACCTAAAGTAGCTAGTACTTGGTTGTGTCCTGGGATTGACATTACTTTTCCGTCAACAAATTTTCCAATTCTTGGTCCTACCATAAAAGCAGCAACTAAAGCAGCCCATCCGCCAACAGAGTGAACAATAGAAGAACCTGCGAAGTCAATAAATCCTAGTTCGGTTAACCAACCAGAACCTTGCCATTGCCATCCACCAGATATAGGGTAGATAACAGCAGTCATTACAATAGAGAATATAGCGTAAGTTGAGTATTTAGTACGTCCGGCAATAGCTCCAGAAACAATAGTGGCAGCTGTAGCAGCAAACATCGTTTGGAACAATAAATCAGCACCTTCACCTTGCATTATTCCACTCCAGAAAAACCATCCGTTAGACGTGTCTCCATACATTAAAGAGTATCCTACAAACCAATATGTAAGTGAACCTACACATATATCAAGTAGGTTTTTCATAGCGATATTGGCTGCGTTCTTAGAGCGGGTCATACCGGTTTCAACAAGTGTAAATCCAGCTTGCATAAAAAATACTAGGATGGCAGAAATTAACATCCAAAGCATTCCCATGTCGCCATTAATGGCGGCAACGGCGGCTTCAACTTCAGATGGTTCGGCAGCATCCTGGACTGCCATCATATTTGGTAGGAATGTTAAAAGATTATTTATCATAATTATTTGTGTTAGTTAGTTTGTTTTTTTAGAACGAGTAAATAGCGGCTAAAGTAAAAGCGCTTAGGCTGCTAGCTGCTAAGCCATCATTGTCAATAACGTTACCATATAAACCGCCATCAGCATCAGTTAGTGAATCTAATCTAAATTCTGGCTTAATGATTAAGTTGTCCTCAACGGTATAGCTCCCTGTTAATGTAACGCCTAATACACTTGGGTAGTCAAAGTTGTCAAGGTCACCATGCAGTGCAAAATACTCACCTCTTAATCCAATACTGAAATCATCAGATGTCGCGTATTGTGGATATAAAGCGGCACCATAAAAACCACTACCATCATTATCGTTGTATGCTGCGTTGATTCCTAAGAAAAATGCATCAGAAAGATCAAAACCACCAGTATAATCAACTTCAAATCCTAATCCACCGTTGTTTCCGCTATCATAGTAAAGGTTTAAGAATTGACCAGAGTAGCCTAATTGTGCACCGAAAGAATATTCTCCCGTCATTGACGTATCGTTAGTATCCCAAGGATTCATCACAGCTAACATTAAGCTGAAATCATCAGATAAAGCAAAATCTGCTTTTAAGCCCATATGTGAGAAAGGGCCACTAGAGAATAAATAAGATGTGCTGTAGTTAAAGTTTGCTGCAGGAGCAATAACCTCATAACCTAAAAAGGTGTTAAAACGTCCCATGGTTAACGTAGTCGTTTCAGACACATTCCAGTAAACGTAAGCTTGATTTACAATACCGTCAACAATATCATTACTGAACGTTGCCGCACCACCTCTTGGTCCTGTTACTAAATCAAGAACGGCACCTACTTTTCCACTTTCGTAGCTAGCAATAATGTTACCCATTCCTAGTGCAAAACCTGTTTTGTCTGCAAAAGCAGTTCCGAACGTTGCTCCAGCATCGTCAGGTGCAGATATGTAGGTTTGGTAATAGGCGTCAATGCTGCCGCTTAGGGTAAATGATTTTGTGCTTTCTGTTTCTTCATCTTGAGCAGATAAACCAAATGCTACTAAGAGCATAGAAATTGTCATTAGTTTTTTCATAAAAAAAATAAATTTAAATAGTTAGTGTGCTTCAAATCTATGCAATCTTTAAATACACCCCTTATAAAAATGGGGTAAATCAGTAATTTTTATGAATTTACAATTATACACCCCATAAATTTGGGGGTTGAAATTTATTTTTAACTTTTTTTTGTGATATCAATAATTTTGATTTTCGATTATTTGATAAAATAGAGGTGTTATTTAGGTGATATATAATTTTTAAGCTTAAAATCAATCATTTTAGCAATAGGTGATGTTTTTTATTGTGTATTTAGTATTGACTATTTCTTAGTATATATTGTATTTAGTTATTAAATTTTCATTAAATAAGGTCTTTACTATTGATTTAGGAAAAGTGTTTCAACTTTTTTTGTAATTAAATTATAGCTATTATATTAGAGTCATTATAAGGTGTAAAAACCTATAAAATCTCTTAAAATATATGCTGAAGAAACAAGGACTCTATTTGCCGGAATTTGAACATGAAAATTGCGGTGCAGGATTTATATGCAATCTAAAAGGTGAAAAGACAAATCAAATTATACATGACGCTCTAGAAATTTTAGTGAAACTAGAACATCGAGGCGGTGTAAGTGCTGATGGTAAAACAGGTGATGGGGCAGGTTTATTAATTGATATTCCACACGCCTATTTTAAACGCGTATGTGGATTTAAAATTCCAGTTAAAGGGAAGTATGCCGTCGGTATGGTATTTTTGCCAAAAAATAGAAATCAGTATAAATTTTGTAAAAACACCTTTGAAAAAGAAGTGGTTGCTCAAGGACTTTCCGTCATTGGTTGGCGAGAAGTTCCTGTGGATTCTACACAACTTGGAGAAATAGCTTTAGCTTCAGAACCTAATATAGAACAACTTTTTGTAGGGAAATCCAATGAGGTTTCCGAAGCTGATTTTAAAGCTAAACTCTATGCTGCGCGTAAAATAACAGAGCATACAGTTCGAAAATCTAAAATGTCGCAAAGTTCATATTTTTATGTGTCTAGTCTCTCTATGAATACACTGATTTATAAAGGGATTATAATGCCTGAAGATATCGGTTCTTATTATAAAGATTTATTAGAAGATGATTTAGTAACGCGTTTAGCATTAGTACACCAACGTTTTTCTACGAATACCATGCCAACCTGGGAATTGGCACAGCCTTTCCGATTTATGTGTCAGAATGGAGAAATAAATACGCTTAGAGGAAATGTCAGTCGAATGCGGGTCCGAGAAGAAATTATGAAAAGTGATGTTTTTGGAGCTCAAATAGATAAATTATTTCCTATTATATTGCCGGGTAAATCAGATTCTGCTTCTATGGATATGGTAGTTGAATTGTTGACGCATACCGGACGTTCTTTGCCCGAAGTAATGATGATGATGATTCCTGAAGCATGGGAAAAACACCAGACGATGTCTCCAGAACGCAAAGCTTTTTACGATTACAATGCTTGTATTATGGAGCCTTGGGATGGGCCTGCTTCTGTGCCTTTTACAGATGGTAATTATATCGGAGCACTTTTAGATAGAAACGGTTTAAGACCATCTCGATATACCGTTACAAAGAGTGGAAAACTTATAATGTCGTCTGAAATAGGCGTCGTCGATATTCCACCTGAAGATGTAGAAAGTCATGGGCGTTTAGAGCCGGGTAAAATGTTCTTGGTAGACATGAATCAAGGTCGTATTATAAATGACCAAGAAATAAAAAGTGAAATTGTAAAAGAAAGACCTTATCAAGAATGGTTAGATAAAACAAGATTACATCTAAAAGATATCCCTTATACAGGTCAAACCTGCCCTATAGAACCTTTAGATATCAAAACAAGACAGCGTTTATTTAATTACACGTTCGAAGATATACAAGAAGTCATCACGCCAATGGCTCAAAATTCTAAGGAAGCTCTAGGGTCTATGGGAATTGATACCCCATTAGCCGTTTTATCTAATAGACCCCAGTTAATTTCAAGTTATTTTAAGCAATTATTTGCTCAAGTTACCAACCCACCTTTAGATGGTATTAGAGAGGAAATTGTAACGGATATTAGTCTGTCTTTAGGAAAAGATAGAAATATTTTTAGCATTACTGAGCGGCAATGTAGAAAATTGAAAATTCAAAATCCTGTAATTTCAAATGACGATTTAGATAAAATAAGAAACCTCGATATTGACGGTTTTAATGCCGAAACCGTTGAGTTGTTATATCAAAAGGATAAAGGACTAAATGGTTTAGAAGATGCTTTAGATAATATTATTATTCAAATTGAAAAAGCATTAGCAAGAAAGACAAGCATTATTATATTATCTGATAGAGGTGTTAGTAAAGAATTTGCACCCATTCCTGCTTTATTAGCATGTTCTTATGTTAATCATCAATTAAACCGATTGCGCAAGCGTTCTTATTTTGATATTATTATTGAATCAGCAGAGCCACGGGAACCACATCATTTTGCAACTTTATTTGGTTATGGCGCAAGTGCTATAAATCCTTATATGGTAAACGAAATCATCCGAGCACAAGTAAAAGAAGGTTTTATTACGGATATGGATGAGCAAAAAGCTGTTGATAATTTCAATAAAGCTATTGGAAAAGGCATCTTAAAAGTGATGAATAAAATAGGGATTTCAACATTACATTCTTACCGAGGTTCTCAGATATTTGAAATCGTTGGTTTTAATTCGCAATTTGTTGAAAAATATTTTCCATATACAGCTTCAAGAATTGAAGGTATTGGTTTGTATGAAATAGAAAAAGAAATTGATAAACGTTATAAATATGCTTACCCTAATATTGAAGTAGATAAACGATTAGGTTTAAACATCGGCGGAAATTATAGATGGCGACGTAACGGAGAACAACATTTGTTTAACCCTACTACAGTAGCTAAGCTTCAACAAGCTGTGAGATTAAGTGATCAAGCAAGCTACAATGTATATTCTAAAGCTATTAATGAGCAGTCTGAAAATTTAATGACTATTCGTGGGTTATTTGAATTTAATAATATTGACCCTATTCCAATTGAAGAAGTAGAGCCTTGGACAGAAATTGTAAAACGATTCAAAACAGGAGCCATGTCTTATGGGTCAATTTCTCGTGAAGCACATGAAAATTTAGCGATAGCGATGAATCGTATTGGAGGGAAATCTAATTCTGGTGAAGGCGGAGAGGATAGAAATAGATTTCAGCCAGATGTCAATGGAGATAGTCGAAATTCAGCCATAAAGCAAGTCGCTTCAGGTCGTTTTGGTGTTACATCTCACTATTTAACCAATGCTAAGGAGATTCAAATTAAAATGGCTCAAGGGGCTAAACCAGGAGAAGGCGGACAGTTACCTGGCGAAAAAGTATTACCATGGATTGCAGCAGCGCGTAACTCTACACCATTTGTAGGGTTAATTTCGCCACCACCACACCATGATATTTATTCTATTGAAGATTTAGCACAATTAATTTACGATTTAAAAAATGCCAATCGCGATGCTAGAATTAATGTAAAATTAGTTTCAGAAGTTGGTGTGGGTACTATTGCTGCAGGTGTTGCTAAAGCAAAAGCAGATGTGGTACTCATTGCAGGGTATGATGGCGGTACAGGAGCTTCACCATTAACATCTTTAAAGCACGCTGGTTTGCCTTGGGAACTCGGTTTAGCAGAAGCACAACAAACCTTGGTACTTAATAATTTAAGAAGTAGAATAGTTGTTGAGTGTGATGGCCAATTAAAAACCGGACGAGATGTTGCTATTGCGACGTTATTAGGTGCTGAAGAATTTGGATTTGCAACGGCACCTTTAGTAGCTTCAGGTTGTATCATGATGCGAAAATGTCATTTAAATACCTGTCCTGTAGGGATTGCAACTCAAGATAAAGAACTACGTAAAAACTTTAAAGGCACACCAGAACACGTTATTAATTTCTTCTATTATATTGCTGAAGAGTTAAGAGCTATCATGGCTGAATTAGGGTTTAGGTCTATGGCCGAAATGATTGGTCAAACGCATAAAATTAACGCAAATAAAGCCATTAAACATTATAAAGCTAAGGGTTTAGATTTATCTTCAATTTTACACAGGCCTGAGGTTTATAGTCAAATGAAGGTGAAGAATACTGAAAAACAAGATCATAATTTAGATAATGTTTTAGATTTTAAAATATTAAAAGATTCACATCGCGCTTTATACCGTAAAGAGCAGATGACTTTAGCGTATCCAATTAAAAATACCAACCGAACTGTTGGTGCGATTGTGAGTAATGAGATTTCAAAAATATATGGTCATTTAGGATTGCCTGAAGACACCCTGAATATCAATTTTACAGGCTCTGCAGGTCAGAGTTTCGGTGCTTTTGGCGCTCATGGATTAACCTTTAAATTAGAAGGAAACACCAATGATTATTTAGGTAAAGGCTTATCTGGAGCTAAACTGATTGTTAAGAAACCAGCGAAAGCAGATTTTGTAGCAGAAGATAATATTATTGTTGGTAATGTCTGTTTGTTTGGAGCAGTTGAAGGTCAGGCTTACATTAATGGTATTGCAGGAGAACGATTTGCGGTTAGAAATTCAGGTGCCATTACTGTTGTAGAAGGCGTTGGTGATCATTGTTGTGAGTACATGACAGGCGGAAAAGTTATAGTTCTTGGTAAAACAGGACGAAACTTTGCAGCAGGAATGAGTGGTGGTATCGCTTATGTTTATGATCCAGAAAATCAATTTAAAAATGGCTTATGTAATACCGAAACCATAGAATTTGAAAAGATTCTTAAAAAAGATGCTAATGAGTTAAAAGCCATAATCGAAAAGCATGTTAAACATACTGATAGTAAAAAAGGCGCGTCGTTATTAGCGGATTGGGACACTAGTTTAAAGAATTTTGTACGCGTTATGCCAACAGAATACAAACGTGCTTTAAAACGTTTAGCGACTGAAGAGCAAATGGTTGAGGAATTAGAAACTGTATAACAATTTAAAATCCTGCAAGGTCTTGGAGACCTTGTAGGTATGAATTATAAAATGATATCTCCAAGATTTTTGGTTTCGACTTCGGTAAGTCTCCAATAAATCTCATAGGATTAACACAATAAAATTTAGAAAGTAGGATGAGATTTCTGCTTTCGCAGGAATAAAATGGGAAAAGTAACAGGTTTTAAAGAATTCGAAAGAAAAGATGAATCATATAAGCCGGTAAAGGATCGTTTAAAACATTACAATGAGTTTACGGTACCTTTGAAGGAAGAGGATATGAAGGAGCAAGGCTCACGGTGTATGGATTGTGGAATTCCATTTTGTCATAGTGGTTGTCCGCTTGGTAATTTAATTCCAGATTTTAACCATATGGTCCATCGCGGTGAATGGCAAAAAGCATCATGGATATTACATTCGACAAACAATTTTCCGGAATTTACAGGACGTTTATGTCCAGCGCCATGTGAACAATCTTGCGTTTTAGGTATTATTGAAGATCCTGTTTCTATAGAAAATATAGAAAAGATTATTGTAGAACGTGCCTTTAAAGAAGGTTGGATTAAGCCCGAGCCACCAAAAACAAGAACGGGTAAAACAATTGCTATCGTAGGTTCTGGTCCTGCAGGTTTAGCTGCGGCTCAGCAATTAAATAGAGCAGGTCATACAGTGACAGTTTTTGAACGCGATGATGCTATTGGAGGATTGTTACGCTATGGCATTCCTAATTTTAAAATGGAGAAAGGCATCATTGATCGTCGCTTGGCCATTTTAGAAGCTGAAGGTATTGTTTTTAAAACCAATGTTAATGTTGGTGTAAATTATGATGTTGAAGACTTAAAAAAGTTTGATGCGGTTGTACTTTGTGGAGGCGCTACTGAACGAAGAAGTTTGCCTACGCCAGGTATTGATGCCGATGGTGTTGTACAAGCGATGGACTTCCTAACCCAGCAAACTAAAGTTGTTTTTGGACAAAAAATAAAAGATCAAATTTTAGCTACAGGAAAAAATGTGATTGTAATTGGTGGAGGAGATACAGGTTCCGATTGTATTGGGACATCGAATCGTCAAGGCGCTAAATCAGTCGTTAATTTTGAAATTATGCCAAAACCACCAGGGCATCGTTCACCATCAACACCTTGGCCATATTGGCCGTTAAAACTAAAAACTTCGACATCTCATCAAGAAGGTGTAGAGCGTAATTGGTTAATTAACACCAAAGAATTCGTCACCAATGCAAAAGGTAAATTAACGGCTTTAAAAACCGTAAATGTAGAATGGGAAATGGTACCGGGAGAGCGTCCTAAGTTAATTGAGATTGCAGGTACTGAAAAAACTTGGAAATGTGATTTAGCTTTATTAGCTTTAGGTTTTACAGGTCCGGAAGCTACAATAGCAGAGCAATTAGGACTGGAACGAGACGTACGCTCTAATTACAAAGCAAGTTATGGCAAATACCAAACCAATAAGCCAAAAATATTTACAGCAGGCGATATGCGACGTGGACAATCCTTAATTGTATGGGCGATTTCTGAAGGCCGTGAAGCGGCGCGACAAGTTGATATTTTTCTTATGGGGAAATCGGATTTAGCAACCAAAAATGAAGCAGGTGATTTGGTAGGACTATAATTTGAAAAAACATTTCTACTGCTATAAATTATAAGGGTATTACTATTTGTTAGAGTAGAATAAAAGCATCTGGATACAGATGCTTTTTTTGATATTATGTAAGATTTTACTAATCTTTATTGAATGGTACGTTTACTAATGTCTACTTTTTAATATTGCTTCAATATCTTCAAGTGTAAAACCTTTAGCCTTCAGTAAAATTAAATAATGATACATTAAATCAGCGGCTTCATTTTTAAATAAATTAGCATCATCATCCTTGGCTTCAATAACTAATTCTACAGCTTCTTCTCCCACTTTCTGAGCGACTTTATTAATGCCTCTTTTGTATAAAGTATTGGTGTATGAGTTTTCATCGTTAGTGTCAATTCTTTGGCTAATGATATTTTGTAACTCATAAACAAAGCCTTTAACGGTTTCTTCTTTAAAACAAGATGTGCTTCCGGTGTGGCAGGTTGGCCCTTTAGGGTCTGCTTTTATTAAAATAGTGTCGTTGTCACAATCAATCTGGATGTCTTTAACTGTTAAAAAGTTTCCAGATTCTTCGCCTTTGGTCCAGAGCCTATTTTTACTTCTGCTAAAAAAAGTGACTTTGTTTTCGTTTTTTGTTTTTTGAAAAGCTTCTGCATTCATATAACCTAGCATTAAAACTTGTAGCGTGCTATTATTTTGAATGATTACAGGAACTAATCCGTCTCCTTTTGAAAAATCTATGTCCATCGTATTGCTATATTTTCGTTTTTTAAATAGTCTTTTAATTCGGGGATTGGTATTTCGCCATAATGAAAAATACTGGCCGCTAAGCCGGCACTTGCATGTGTGGTTTCAAATAAGGTTTTAAAATGTGCTTTGGTTCCTGCACCACCAGAAGCAATCACAGGAATATTAATAGACTTACTAACTTCCTCAGTAATATCTAAAGCAAAACCAGCTTTTGTACCATCATTATTCATAGAAGTTAATAATATTTCACCCGCTCCTAAGGCTTCCACTTTTTTTACCCAATCTAATGTTTTTATAGGAGTTGCTGTCCGTCCGCCATGTACAAATACAAACCATTCGCCATCCATAAATTTAGTGTCAATGGCCACTACGCAGCATTGACTGCCAAACCGTTTGGCTATTTGTGTAATGAGTTCAGGATTTTTTACAGCAGAAGAGTTTACACTCACTTTATCTGCACCAGCTTTGATAACGCTGGAAACATCTTCAATGGTGTTAATTCCGCCACCGACGGTAAATGGAATATTAATTTCTTCTGCAATATGTGTTACTAATTCGACTAATGTTTTTCGTTTTTCAACGGTTGCGGTAATGTCTAAAAATACCAACTCATCGGCACCGTGGGCCACATATTGTTTGGCAAGTTCAATAGGGTCACCTGCATCTCTGATGCCAACAAAGTTAATCCCTTTTACAGTACGCCCATTTTTGATATCTAAACACGGTATAATTCGTTTTTTTAGCATAATTTCTGAAGTTCTTTTAATGTGATGTTTCCTTCGTATATGGCTTTTCCCAATATAGCACCTTCGCAACCCAAGGCTTTTACTAGTTCTAAATCTTGAATAGAGGCAACGCCACCACTGGCAATTAATTTCACCTTTGATTCTGAAATAATTTCTTGGTATAAATCGTTAGAGGTGCCTTGAAGCATACCATCTTTGGCAATGTCTGTACAAATTACATAATCAATGCCTTTGGATTCGTAATCTTTAATAAAATCAACAACATCTAATTCTGAAGCTTCTAACCAACCATTGGTGGCTATTTTTCGGTTTTTGCAGTCCGCACCTAAAATGATTTTTTCAGCACCATACTTCTCCAACCATTTTAAAAACACCTCGGGATTATTCGCGGCAATACTTCCTCCTGTGATTTGATTTGCTCCCGACTCGAAAGCAATTCTTAAATCGTCATCGGATTTTAGTCCACCTCCAAAATCAACTTTCAAATTGGTTTTAGTTGCAATGTTTTCTAATATTTTATGATTGACAATGTGCTTGGATTTTGCGCCATCTAAATCTACTAAATGCAAATATTGAATACCATTAGCTTCAAATTCTTTAGCGACTTCTAAAGGGTTTTCGTTATATACTTTCTTGGTGTTATAATCGCCTTTGGTGAGTCTAACACATTTTCCGTCGATGATGTCTATTGCTGGTATGATTCTCATTTTATTCCTGCGAAAGCAGGAATCTCATCCGGCTTTCTTTTTAATTTATTGGTTTTAATTGTGCTATATCTACAAAGTTTCAAAAACCTTGAAGGATAATTTATTTAAAATCGATGTTTTAAACATGCTTCGATTGCGCTCAACATGACATTCGATATATACACCCCTAAAGTCCCCTCAAGGGGACAATCTAATTTAGAAGCATCAGAGTAACTATAAAACACTTTTACGTTTTTATTCTTTTTAATAGTATTTTTATTCTTTCTGTTATTTGTCTAGACCTGCAAGATTTTTAAAACCTGTGAGGTCAGCATAAGCTTTTTACAGTTCTAAAAAATTTTTCAATAACTGCGTCCCAACATCCGCTGATTTTTCTGGATGAAATTGCGTCGCATAAAAATTATCGTGTTGCATGGCCGTGGCAAATGGTAAAATATAATCGCAAGTAGCAATACTTTGTGGGTTGTTTTCGGCATAATAACTATGTACATAATACATGTCGTCGGTAACTTTAATGTCTTTAAATAAGGCACTTTTAACTTCTGTAAAATTATTCCAGCCGATATGTGGTACTTTTTCTTTTGGTGGAAACTTTTTCACTTGTGTATTAAAAATACCGAGGCACTGGGTGTTTCCTTCTTCAGAATATTCACACATTAACTGTAAGCCTAAACAAATACCAAGCATCGGTTTCTTTATGGACCGAATGACATCATCTAATCCTTTTTCTTCTAAGTATTGCATCGCAGAACTCGCTTCGCCTACACCAGGAAAAATAACTTTGCTTGCGTTTAATATTTCGGTTTTATCGTCTGTAATAATGCTTTCGTAACCCAAACGGTTGAGTGCATTTTGCACAGAACGAATATTACCAGCATTGTATTTTATAATTGCAATCATGTTTATTTATAGGTTTTCTACAGACCTGTCAGGTTTTAAAAACCTGACAGGTCTAGCATCATAAAGTTCCTTTGGTACTTGGAATTGAAAAATTATTGGTTTTTGAAACGGCCATTTTAATTGCTTTGGCAAAGGCTTTAAAAATAGATTCTATTTTGTGGTGTTCATTAGCGCCTTCTGATTTAATATTCAAATTACATTTGGCAGCGTCACTAAAGGATTTAAAGAAATGCATAAACATTTCGGTTGGCATTTCGCCAATCATTTCACGTTTAAACTCGGTTTCCCATACCAACCAAGGTCTTCCTCCAAAGTCAATGGCCACTTGTGTTAGGCAGTCATCCATAGGCAATAAAAAACCGTAGCGTTCAATAGCTTTTTTACTTCCTAAGGCTTTAATAAATGTTTCGCCTAAGGTAATTGCAACATCTTCTATGGTGTGATGTTCATCAATTTCTAAGTCGCCATCAACTTGTATGTTTAAATCAATGTTGCCGTGTTTCGAAATTTGTTCTAGCATATGGTCAAAGAAACCTAAGCCTGTAGTGATGTTACTTTTTCCAGAACCATCTAAATTAACTTCTACTTCGATATTCGTTTCTTTCGTTTTTCTAACCACAGAAGCTTTTCTTGGTATTGCTTTTAGATAGTTATAAATTTCCTCCCAAGAGGTTGTGGTTAATGTCGCATAAGCATTGTTGTCTTCAGAAATAAATATGCCTTTACTGCCGAGATTTTCAGCGAGTTTAATATCTGTAACGCGGTCTCCAATGACATAAGAATTCTCTAAATCGTAATTGCCGTGAATGTATTTTCCTAACAAACCTGTTCTCGGTTTTCTGGTTGGGGCATTATCTTCAGGAAAGCTTTTGTCAATCAAAATTTCAGAGAATTCGATATTTTCATTTTTAAAAGCTTGAATAATTTTATTTTGAGCCGGCCAAAAAGTGTCTTCTGGAAATGCGTCCGTTCCTAACCCATCTTGATTGGTTACCATGACCAACTCGTAATCCATTTCGCGCGCAATTCTGGATAACCATTGAAAAACGCCAGGGTAATATTCTAATTTTTCAAGACTGTCTAGTTGATAATCTATGGGTGGTTCTATAGCTAATGTGCCGTCTCTGTCTATGAATAGTACTTTTTTCATCTAACTTTAGTTAAATGTCCTGAATTTATTTCAGGACCTTATTAATTTATTTCTAATGTTTTTAGAAGTGGATTTTTTGATTTTATTTGATTCCACTTCCATTCTTTATGCCAATTTTTTAATTGTTTTTCTCTTTTTTTTGCTTGGTTTTTGTCCTCAAATTTTTCAAAATAAATGAGATAGGTTACATTGTATCGCTTTGTAAATACTGCACCTGTTCCATTTTTATGTTGTTTTAATCTTGATTCCAAATTTTCAGTATAACCGATATATAGTACAGTTCTATTTTTGTTTGTTAAAATATAGCAATAATAAAATTTAGTTGTCATGATATTATCGTGTTAAAGTTCCTGAGACAAGTTCAGGATTTCGAAATTGATAAAAGGGATTTTATCAATTTCTCATTCTCCTCAGGCGTCCCAACCGTAATTCGAATACTGTTTTTTACCAAGCTATTTCGGTTTCTAGTAATGACTTTTTGCTCTACTAAATTGTCATATAAGCGATTGGCATTTTCAGCTTCAATCAACCAAAAATTAGCATCTGAAGGGTATATTTTTTTTACAATATCGAGACCTTCTAATACGGACTTCAATTTTGCTTTCTGCTCTAAAATAACTTGTTTATTGGTCTCAAAAGTTTTGATGTCTTCTAATGCGTTAACAGCTGCCTCTTGATTTAATTGACTCATATTATAAGGCATTTTTACATTATTTAGTAACTGAATAATGGCTTCACTAGCAAAAGCAATTCCTATTCGTGCAGCTGCTAAAGCCCAAGCTTTACTTAGGGTTTGAATAACAATTAAGTTGGGATACTTTTCTAGGTATTTGGCAAAAGAAGCTTTAGTGCTAAAATCGATATAAGCTTCGTCAATAACTACAATACCATTAAAAGTTTCTAAAATTAGTTTTAAATCGTCTTCTTTAAAACAATTTCCTGTTGGGTTATTTGGTGAACAGACAAAGATAAGTTTGAGATTCTCGGTGCATAAAAAAGGCAGTAATACTTCTGTGTTAATTTGAAAATCGTCTTGTAAAGGTAGTTTTACGAGCTCAATATCATTAATATCCGCGGCTACTTGGTACATGCCAAAAGTAGGTGTAAACGTTAGTGCTTTATCCTTACCAGGATTACAAAAAATACGGTATAATAAATCAATAATTTCATCGCTACCATTTCCTGTAAATATATTTTTAACGGGCATATTTTTATATGCAGATAACGCTTCTTTTAGATTTTTTTGATACGAATCTGGATAACGGTTTAAAGTGCCAAAAGGATTTTCATTAGCGTCTAAAAACACACCATCGTTACCTTTAAATTCATCGCGTGCACTCGAATAAGGCTGAAGCGCTAGGATATTTGGTCGGACTAAAGTTTTTAAATCAAACATATTTTTATTTTTTCCTGCAAGGTTTCAAGAACCTTGTA
The DNA here is from genome assembly GCF_013403955.1 of Winogradskyella vidalii. Classification (GTDB taxonomy): domain Bacteria; phylum Bacteroidota; class Bacteroidia; order Flavobacteriales; family Flavobacteriaceae; genus Winogradskyella; species Winogradskyella vidalii. The sequence goes on from NZ_JABFDG010000001.1 coordinate 430,790, forward strand.
GGTATTAAACTGTGCTTTTTTTTATGTCTACTACATTTTTGAAACCTTGTAGAATTGTATGAGGTGCTGAAACGAGTTCAGCGCTGGTTTCTATAAGTTTTTTAACCTTAAAGAAACCGCATTTTTGTGGGCATCCAATCCTTCGGCTTCAGCCATTAGTTCAATAGCTGGACCAATGGTTTTTATACCTTCTTTATTTAAGTTTTGAAAGGTTATTTTCTTTACAAAGCTATCTAATGAAACACCACTGTAATTTTTAGCATAACCATTTGTAGGTAAAGTGTGATTGGTGCCACTGGCATAATCACCAGCACTTTCGCAACTGTATTGTCCTAAGAATACGGATCCTGCATTGGTGATTTGTTCAATAGAATCGGAAGCATTATTTGTAGCAATAATTAAATGTTCTGGTGCATATAAATTACTGAATTCAATGCATTCGTTAATTGAATTTAATTGAATAGCACGACTTACTTTTAAGGCTTTTGATGCCATCTCTTTTCTTGATAATAGATTGAGTTGTTTGTTTAACTCTGCAATGGTTTGATTGATAATCTCTTCATCATCTGATAATAATATCACCTGACTATCTGCCCCATGTTCTGCCTGCGATAGTAAATCTGCAGCTACAAATGTAGGATTACTTGTTTGGTCTGCGATTACTAAAACTTCACTAGGTCCTGCAGGCATATCTATAGCTACACCTTCTTGCTGAATTAACTCTTTGGCCTTAGTTACAAATTGGTTGCCTGGGCCAAAAATTTTATATACTTGTGGTATTGTTTCTGTACCAAAGGCCATGGCAGCAATGGCTTGAGCACCACCAACTTTAAATACTTTAGTTATGCCTACTAATTGAGCGGTGTATAAAATTGCCGGATTAATAGCGCCTTCTTTGTTGGGTGGTGTACATAAAATAATCTCTTGGCAACCCGCTAATTTTGCTGGTATACCTAACATTAAGATTGTAGAAAATAAAGGTGCAGAACCGCCGGGAATATATAAGCCAACCTTATCTATAGCAACCGATTTTCGCCAGCATTTTACGCCTTTGGTGGTTTCTATAATTTGTTCTTTTTCTTTTTGTGCTGTGTGAAAAGCTTCAATATTTCCCTTGGCTAACTGAATGGCTCCTTTTAAATCTTTACTTACTTCGTTAGAGGCTTGTTCAATTTCAGAAGTTGAAACTTCAATAGTTTCTAATTGGACGCTATCAAATTTTTCAGCATATTTAAATAAAGCTTTGTCTTTGTTGGTTTGCACGTCATTTAAAATGCTAACCACCACATCATCTAAGTTTTGTCGCTCTAAAATTGGACGTTTGCTTAAAGCAATCCATTCCTTTTTTTCTGGAAATTTATATCGTTTCATTATAACACCATTTTATCAATAGGAACTACTAATATACCTTCTGCACCTGCATTTTTTAGGGCGTCAATATTATTCCAGAATTTTTCTTCATCAATTACAGAGTGTAATGAACTCCAGCCTTCTTGGGCTAATGGCAAAATGGTAGGACTTTTAAGCACAGGAAGAATCGCGGTGACTTCGTCAATTTTGTCATTAGGAACATTCATTAAAACGTATCTTGTATTTTGTGCTCTTAAAACGGCTTGAATTCGAAATTGAAGCTGACTTAAAATGGCTTCTTTTTTGGCATCTAGATTAATGTTTTTTGCTAAAACTGCTTCCGATTTTAAAATGACTTGGGTTTCTCTTAATCCGTTTTTAAATAGTGTACTTCCTGAACTTACTATATCACAAACACCATCTGCTAATCCAATATTGGGTGCGATTTCTACAGAACCAGAAATAACGTGAATATCAGCTTTAATATTGTTCTCGTCTAAGTAGGATTGAAGTGTATTAGGGTAGGAGGTAGCAATTTTTTTTCCATTAAAATAAGAGGCCTCATCGGTTTCTATTTTTTTTGGAACGGCTAAGGATACACGACATTTTGCAAACCCTAGATTTTCTACTATTTCGGATTGTTTTTCCTTTTCGATTAGGATGTTTTCTCCAATTATAGCAATGTCTACCACACCATCTTCAATATACTGTGGAATATCGGAATTTCGTAAATACAAAACTTCTAATGGGAAGTTGCGGGCTGAAACTTTTAACTGGTCTTTGCCGTTGTCGATTTTAATACCACAATCTTTTAATAACTGCAGGGAATCCTCATTTAATCTTCCGCTTTTCTGAATGGCAATTTTTAATTTACTCATTTTTAATTGTTTTATTCTGAATAAACCAAACGTGTAGAAATAAAAAACCCGTCTGATGTATTCAGACGGGTTTTGAAATATTTTTAGATTACATATATCAATTCCTGCTCGCCTGAATGCAAGTATGAAAATGATGATGATGTAATTGACTTAATGTCATTTGTTTCTTATTTGAAAAACAAAGATAGAATATATTTTTGTTTTAACACTAAAGAAAATTAAAAATCATTTTCATTTAAAATATTATTGTGGATACTTAGCTCTAATATCTTCCAAACATAGATTATGAATACTTCCAATATGTGAGTGTTCTTTTCCTAAGTCGGGTTGGTAAGTTCCGGCTTGCACTTGTCCGCCAATTTTTTGATAAGCTTCTCTAAAACTCATACCGTCAACCACTAGGTTGTTGATACTATCTACCGTGAATAAGTATTGGTATTTTTCATCATTTAAATCAATATCCTTTACAATGATTTGTTGAATCGCATAATTAAAGATGTCTAAAATATCTTTGACATCCTCAAAAGCATTGATGATATTTTCTTTTAATAACTGAAAATCTCTATGGTAACCACTCGGTAAATTATTGGTGATAAGTAACATTTCGGCATGTAAAGCCTGAATTTTATTACACTTTCCTCTAATCAATTCAAACACATCAGGATTTTTTTTGTGTGGCATTATACTGCTTCCGGTAGTTAATTCGTCTGGAAAGCTTACAAATCCAAAATTCTGACTCATATATAAGCAAATGTCCATAGCAAATCTGGCCATGGTATTACAGAGACCACCTAATGCGTTGGCAATAGCACGTTCACTTTTTCCTCGGCTTAATTGGGCTGCAACAACATTGTATTTTAAGGTTGCAAAGCCTAATTCTTCCGTGGTAATATTTCGGTCTATAGGAAAGGAACTTCCGTAACCAGCAGCAGAACCTAATGGATTCTGGTCCGCTATTTTTGATACGGCATTTAAAACGTAAACATCATCAATTAATAATTCGGCATAAGCAGAAAACCATAAGCCAAAAGAAGAAGGCATAGCGACTTGTAAATGCGTATAACCAGGAATTAATTTGGTTTTATGTGCCTCGGCTAAACTTAAAAGCGTGTCAAAAAATGTTTTTGTTTTGCTGTTAATGATGTCCAGATTCTCTTTGTAGTACAATTGAAGGGCCACTAAAACTTGGTCGTTTCTAGAGCGCGCGGTATGGATTTTTTTTCCGACTTCACCTAATGTTTTGGTGAGTTCGTGTTCAATTTTAGAATGCACATCTTCAAACGATTCTTCAATGGTAAATGTACCATCGTCTATAGAGGCTGCTAAAACTTTTAATCCTGATTTTAATTGCGTTAATTCTTCCGAAGTTATTATTCCGATAGATTCTAGCATAATAGCATGAGCTAAAGACGCTTGTACATCATATTTAGCAATGTGCATATCTATCTCGCGGTCATTACCTACGGTAAATAATTCTATTTTTTTATCGATTGAATAGCCTTTGTCCCAAAGTTTCATAATATTCTTGCGAAAGCAGGATGCCCTACTTTATTTTTTAGTTAAACTTTTGTCTTATTGTGAGTCCTGCTAATTCAGGAATCTATTTTTAGTTGAGACCTGCAAGGTTTATAAAATATTGCTAGGTCTAGGTAATTATATTATTGTCTCCTCGAGCGCAGTCGAGAGGTCTTCAATTTTAATAGGTCTCGACTGCGCTCGACCAGACAGATTTATAAAACTTTCTCTAACAATTTAATATAAATATCAATACCTTCTTCAATTTCAGCTAGATAAATAAATTCATCAGCCGTATGTGAACGTGTACTATCGCCAGGTCCTAATTTTAAGGAAGGACAACTTAATACGGCTTGGTCAGAGAGGGTTGGTGAGCCATATGTTTCGCGCTCGAGTTCTATTCCAGCTTCTACTAAATCGTGATTCATTGGTATGGAAGACGAATTTAAACGTAGACTTCGTGGCGTAATGCTTGTACAAGGTGATTTTCTTTGTAAAATTTCGGTAATCTGTTCGTTGGTGTATTTATCGTTTACACGTACATCAATGACCAAGTCGACTTCCGATGGAATAGCATTATGTTGCTTACCGGCATTGATTTGTGTTACCGTCATTTTTACATCGCCTAAAGTCGGTGAGTTTCTTGCAAATTGATAATCTTTAAACCATTGTAAAACTTCTATGGTCTTATAAATTGCGTTATCGTCGTTAGGGTGCGCAGCATGACCAGCGGTTCCTTTTACTTTAGCATCAAAAACCACTAAGCCTTTTTCTGCAATGGCTAAGTTCATTAATGTTGGTTCGCCTACAATAGCGACGTCAATTTCAGGAATAATAGCTAACATACTATTAAGTCCGTTTGGTCCACTGTTTTCTTCTTCCGCAGAAGCAACAATAACCAAATTGTAATTGAGGTTTTTCTTGTCGTAAAAATAAGTGAATGTAGCGATTAAAGCGACTAAACAACCGCCAGCATCATTACTACCTAAACCGTATAATTTACCATCTTCTACAATGGCCTTTAAAGGGTCTTTTGTATAGCCATTATTTGGTTTTACGGTGTCGTGATGTGAGTTTAATAATAGGGTTGGTTTTGTTTCGTCAAAATATTTATTGCTAGCCCAAATGTTATTTTGATTTCTATTAAAAGGAATGTTGTGTGTGTTAAACCAAGCTTCAATACGTAAAGCAGTTTGGTCTTCTTCTGTTGAAAATGATTGCGTTTCTATAAGTTGTTTTAGTAACGCGATGGCTTCTGTGGTAAGTCTTTCTATCATTTTTTTATGGTTGTATGTTTAATGTTATTATGGAAAAGCATATCTGACTTTCCGATACAAACTTTTTGAACGTTATGGTTTAGTGCATGAAAGCAATTGTTTAGTTTGGGTAACATGCCTTCGTAAATTACGGCTTTTTCTATAAGTGTTTTATAGGTTGCTGTAGTAATGTTTTCTATCACGGAATCATCATTGTCAACATCCTCTAAAACCCCGTTTTTTTCAAAACAAAAATACAATTCTGTATTAAAAATTGAGGATAAGCCTATCGCTAATTCGGAAGCAATGGTATCTGCATTGGTATTTAGTAATTGCCCCTTTTCGTTGTGCGTTATGGCGCAAAATACAGGTGTGATATTATTGTTTAGAAGTAGTTCTAAAGTTTTAGTTTTTACTTGTTTTACATCGCCGGCAAAACCGTAGTCGATAGGTTCTGTAGGACGTTTAGTCGCAATAATAGTGTTTCCATCTGCACCAGAAAAACCTATCGCATTACATTGGTGAGATTGTAATTGTGCTACAATAGTTTTATTAATTTTACCAGCATAAACCATGGTTATAATATCTAAAGTGTCACTATCTGTAACACGTCTACCTTCAAGCATAGTAACCGGAACATTCATTTGTTTGGCTAGTTTAGTCGCTAATTTTCCGCCGCCATGAACCAAGACTTTAGGACCTTCTAAGGTTGAAAATTCTTTAAGGAAAGACGAAAGTGCAACATCATTATCAATGATATTTCCACCTATTTTTATGACTTTTAGTGTTTTCATTTTATGCTCGCGAAAGCGGGTGTTTTTTTGTTATAGACCTGTTAGGTTTTTAAAACCTGACAGGTCTTCTTATAGTATTTTCATCGGGTTATTTTTTGTCATTTTGAATGAAACGAAGCATCTTGCGTTAGGTGCTTCACTAGGTTCATAATGACATTAGCTTACTTTTATAAATCCTCCAAAATCTGCTTTAAGACTACTTGGGCAGCATAAGTTCTGTTATTAGCTTGTTTTATTACCACCGATTGCTCACTGTCTAAAATAGCATCTTCAACCACTACATTTCGTCTTACCGGTAGGCAATGCATAAATTTAGCATTTCCTAATTTCGCTTTGGTCATCATCCAGTTGTCATCTTGGCTGAGGACTTTACCGTAATCTTTATAACTGCTCCAATTTTTTACATATACAAAATCGGCTTCTTTTAAGGCTTCTTCTTGATCGTAGTTTATGGGGGTGTCTTTGGTGATTTCTTCATTTAATTCGTACCCTTCGGGATGCGTAATGGTTAAGTTAATATCCATGTCTTGCATCATTTCTATAAATGAATTTGAAACAGCTTGTGGTAATGCTTTTGGGTGTGGTGCCCAAGATAATACCACTTTTGGATTTGCCTTTTCTGTAAGTTCGGTAATGGTTATTGCATCGGCCAACGCTTGTAAGGGATGGGCTGTGGCACTTTCCATATTTACAACAGGAACCGTGGCGTGTTTTTTAAAACTATTCAGAATTAATTCAGATTCATCTTTTGCTTTGTCTGTTAGGCTAGGGAATGCTCTTACAGCAATAATATCTGCATACTGAGAAATAACTTGTGCGGCATCTTTAACATGTTCCGATTTATCCAAATTCATTATAGCACCATCTTCAAATTCTAGTTTCCAAGCATCGTTAACGTTAAGAATCGTAACGTTCATACCTAAGTTTTTTGCTGCTTTTTCAGTGCTTAATCGTGTTCTTAAGCTCGAATTGAAGAATAACATGACTAGAGTTTTATGTTTTCCTAATTCTGAAAATTCAAAAGGATTCATTTTTAATAAAATGGCTTCTTTTATGGTTTCAGAAAGGTTTTGTATGTCTTTTATTTGTGTGTAATTTTTCATGCTCATTTCCCGAGAAAGTGGGAATCTCTTTTAATTAAACGTAATTTAACCTACAAGGTTTTTAAAACCTCGCAGATTGCTTCAAAAAACAAATCAATATGTTGTTCTTGAATGGTTAATGGTGGAAGTATTCTAATTAAATTAGGGTTTTTGGCACTTCCTGTAAAAATGTGATGATTAAAGATTAACTTTTTTCGTAAATCGGCAATTGGAAAATCGAACTCTAATCCCAACATTAAACCACGTCCTTTTATAGCTTTTAAATTTGGAAGTGCTTTTGCTTTGTGTAAGAAATAGGCTTCCATGTCTTTTACATTTTGCATTAGCTGTTGTTCTTCAATAACTTCTAAAACAGAAAGTGATGCAGCGCAAGCCAAATGATTTCCTCCAAAAGTGGTTCCTAATAAGCCAAAAGAAGCTTTGATGTTAGGGTGAATTAAAATGCTTCCTATAGGGAATCCGTTGCCCATGCCTTTAGCTAAGGAAATGATATCTGGTGTGATAGTATGTTTTTGAAAGGCGAAAAAATCACCAGTTCTACCAAAACCAGATTGTACTTCATCTGCAATTAAAGTGGTATTATACGTTTTACAGAGTTTTTCTAATCCTTGATAGAATTCAGTAGTGCTTTGGTCTAAACCGCCAACACCCTGAATAAACTCTACAATAACAGCGCAAGTTTTCTCTAGTTTTAAAATGTTTTCTACAGCTTCTAAATCGCCTAATTCAACAAAATCGACTTCTTGTTGTGCATTTATAGGGGCAACAATTTTAGGGTTATCTGTGGCTGCAACAGCCGCTGAGGTTCTACCGTGAAATGAATTTTTAAAGGCTAAAACTTTATGTTTACCATTGTGAAAAGAAGCTAGTTTTAATGCGTTTTCGTTGGCCTCTGCACCTGAGTTACATAAGAATAATTGGTAATTGTTACACTTAGAAAGGGTTTCAAGTTTATGTGCTAGTTTTTTTTGTAATGGATTTTGAATGGCATTACTGTAGAAGCCTAATTTTTCGACTTGATTTGAAATTGCAGAAACATATTTAGGATGCGAATGTCCAATAGAAATTACGGCATGGCCGCCGTAAAGGTCTAAATATTTAACATTATTTTCATCATAAACATACATGTCTTTTGCGCTTACTGGGGTAATGTCGAATAGTGGGTAAACATTGAATAGACTCATATCTGTTCTTTCTTAATATTATTAATTTTATTAAAAGAGGCAATCATACCCTGTATTAAAGACGAACTTAAACCTTTGTGTTCCATTTCATTTAAACCTTCAATAGTACAACCTTTTGGTGTAGTTACACGGTCTATTTCTTCTTCAGGATGATGCCCATTGGTAATTAATAAACTCGCTGCGCCTTCGCTTGTATACATGGCGAGTTCTTGTGCTTCTTTGGCATCAAAACCAAGTTGAATAGCCGCTTGTGTTGTCGCTCTAATTAGTCGCATCCAAAAAGCCACGCCACTTGCGCAAACCACAGTTGCGGCTTGCATTTGTGATTCGGGAATTGCTAATGTGTGTCCTAATCGATTAAAAATAGCTTCAGCAATTGGTATGCGCTTTTGTCCTTTTTCATTACTACATAAACAGGTCATCGATTTTCCAACTGCAATAGCAGTATTTGGCATAGCTCGTATTATAAATTGTTCTTCTCCAACAATAGCTTCAATTTTTGGAATTAAAAAGCCAGTAATTGTTGAAATTAAAATGTGCTTTTCTGTTAAATAAGGTTTTATAGCCCTAAGAATCGTTTCAAAATGTGCAGGTTGAATAGCAAATATTAATATGTCCGAATTTTTTACGGCTTCAATATTGTCTGTTGTTAAGGTGACGTTTTTATAACCTTCTAAATCTTGAATGTCTTCTAGATTTCGTTTGGTTAAATACAATGTGGTTATGGCATTGTTAGTGATTAATCCTTTGGCTATGGATTTTCCTAAATTCCCTGTTCCTATGATTGCTATTTTCATATTTTATCCTATTTTGTCATTCCTGCGAAGGCAGGCATCTAAGTTTATAAGACCTGTCAGGTTTTCAAAACCTGACAGGTCTATGTGTTTGTTAAAAATAACTTGCCTTTAATTTTAATCCTTCAGTTTCATCAAAACCAAACATTAAATTCATATTTTGAATGGCTTGTCCGGAAGCACCTTTTAATAAATTGTCTATAATACTAGTGACTAATAATTTGTTGTCGTGTTTGTGTAAATGAATAATACATTTATTGGTATTGACCACTTGTTTTAGATGTATGTCCTCATCTGAAATAAACGTGTATGCCGCATCCTTATAGAATTCTTTATATAAGGTTTTCGCCTCGTCTAGTGTGCCTTCAAATTTAGTGTACAGTGTAGCAAAAATTCCTCTTGAAAAATCACCACGATTAGGCATGAAGATGATTTCTGAATTAAAATTAGATTGTAAGCTGTTTACCGTTTGATTAATCTCACCTAAATGTTGATGCGTGAAGGCTTTATAATGTGAAAAATTATTAGCTCGCCACGTAAAATGTGTTGTTGCGGATAATGAAGTTCCTGCACCTGTGGCTCCTGTTACCGCATTAATGTGAATATCGTTGGTAATTACTTCTGCTTTAGCAATCGGTAATAATGCTAGCTGAATTGCTGTAGCAAAACAACCTGGATTTGCAATAAAATTTGCTTTTTTAATAGCCGTTTTATTGAGTTCTGGCAATCCGTAAATAAAAGCTTTGCCTTTAAAATGAGCATCTGCTTCTAATCTAAAATCATTACTTAAATCTATGATTTTGGTCGCTTCAGAAAAGCTGTTTTTTTCTAAAAAGGCGGTTGAGTTTCCATGACCTAAACATAGAAATAAGACATCGACTTCAGCGTTTATAGTGTCTGAGAATACTAAATCTGTAGTGCCCAATAAATCTTGATGTACTTTACTTACTTTATTTCCAGCATTGGAAGTACTGAATATAAAATCGATGTCTACATGAGCATGATGAATTAATAAACGTATTAATTCTCCGGCTGTATAACCGGCACCTCCAATGATTCCTGCTTTTAGTTTTTTCATATGCATTACCCACGAAAGAGGGAATTTTTTTATTCAACCTGACTTTAAGTTTTATACCTACAAGGGTTTTGAAACCTTGCAGGATAATGATTTATAAAGACCTGTCAGGTTTTTAAAACCTGACAGGTTTAGACTATTTATTCACCTGTTGATAAATCTTATTCTGATTTCCAAAAATTTTGATAAACCCTTTAGCTTCATCCGCTGTCCAACCTTTATTTTCTTCACCATAGCTTCCAAATTTTGCACTCATTAAGTCGTGTTTTGATGCTATGCCATCTAATGAAAAATGGTAAGGTTTTAGCGTTACAAACACATCACCAGATACGTTTTCTTGACTACTTTGTAAGAAGGCTTCCATGTTTCGCATAACAGGGTCTAAATATTGGCCTTCATGTAAGTGCATGCCGTAAAAGTTAGATAAGTAATCTTTGTGTTGTAATTGCCATTTGGTTAGGGTGTGTTTTTCTAATAAATGGTGTGCTTTTATGATAATTAATGCGGCCGCCGCTTCAAAACCAACACGTCCTTTGATGCCTACAATAGTGTCACCAACATGGATATCTCTTCCAATGGCGTAACTCGATGCGAGTGTGTTTAGCACTTCAATATTTACTTCTGGGTTGTTTTTGATACCATTGACAGCGACTAATTCACCTTCAGAAAATGTTAGGGTTACTTTTTCTGGTTCGGTATGTTTTAATTGAGACGGGTAAGCGCTTTCGGGTAAAGGTTTTTCAGAAGTTAAGGTTTCTTCTCCACCAACACTAGTTCCCCAAAGGCCTTTGTTGACCGAATATTTTGCTTTGTTCCAAGACATATCGATACCGTTTTCAACCAAATAATCAATTTCTTGTTGTCGGGTTAGTTTTTGGTCTCTAATAGGTGTGATAATTTCTATTTCTGGTGCTATAGTTTGAAAAATCATATCAAATCGAACCTGGTCGTTTCCAGCGCCTGTACTTCCATGAGCAATATATTCAGCTCCAATACTTTTGGCGTACTCCACAATTTCAATAGCTTGTATAATACGTTCTGCACTTACCGATAATGGATAGGTGTTGTTTTTAAGAACATTCCCAAAGATTAAAAACTTAATGACTTTGTCGTAATAGGAGGCAATAGCATCGATATTTTTATAGGTAGAAACACCCATTTTGTAGGCATTACTTTCAATATTTTTAATTTCTTCTTTGGTAAAACCACCAGTATTGACGCTAACGGCATGAACATCATATCCTGCTTTACTTAAACTAACGGCACAGTAAGAGGTATCTAATCCGCCACTATAGGCTATAACTAATTTTTTCATAATGCTTAATTTTCTTTTTTGTCCTTTTTTAAGAACATGTTTTGTTTCATGAGTTTTAATCGTGTCCAAACTTTCTTATCGTAATTACGTTCTGTAGTTTTTGGAGCTTCAGTTTTTGCTGGGTCGTATAGCATGCCTGTGCATAGGCACATTTTTTGCTCGGTTCGGGTTAAAACGTCAAAGTTTTTACAAGTTTGGCAACCTTTCCAAAAGGATTGGTCATCGGTTAATTCTGAAAATGTAACCGGTTTATAACCCAGTTCGCTATTCATTTTTAAAACGGCTAATCCCGTAGTGATACTAAATATCTTTGCGTCTGGAAATTTAGCTCTAGAATGGTCAAAGACCACTTTCTTAATTTGTTTAGCGAGACCTAGATTTCTAAAATCTGGATGAACAATTAAGCCAGAATTCGCTACAAAATTGCCATGTCCCCATTGTTCAATATAGCAGAAGCCAGCAAATTTGTCGCCATCTAAGGCGATAACAGCATTCCCATTTTCTAATTTTTTAATAATGTATTCTGGCTCACGCTTTGCAATACCAGTACCTCTAACCTTAGCAGCTTCGGCAATAGTATTACATATGATTTCTGCGTAAATGCTATGGGATTTATCAGCAATAACAATTTTCATTGTAATTGATTTTTTAATTATAATATGTTTTGATTTTTTGTTTTTGAAAGTAGAACCGGACTCACCTAAGTTCTATAAATAGAAGTCATACCCTTACGGGCGACGAGGGAAAAAGCGGCGTACTAAACTATGATTATCAGAAATGATAATTAGAGATTTAGAAATGTATTTTAAAGTTGAGTTGTACACAGGTATAAAGAATAAAATGACTATAGAATTTGTTGCTAATTAGAAGAATTAACAGCGGCGTTTTGCCTGGTCTAGACCTACTGGTCTGGGTGTTCTATATTTGTGTCGTTGTGTAAACATACATCTAAATTACATATTATATTTTAGATGGCCATTAATTTGATAGTAAATTATTTAAAAAATATGAAATTCTAAATAATTTACCATCAAATTGTAAATATCATATTGATTGAGCGTTTTTTGTTTAAAGAATATAGTCTGTACTCACAAAATTAGAGGCTCTAGAATCCATTAAGTCTTTCAGTATCGCATTGTTATAGTCGTTGTCTTTAGAAGCTACAAAAGTTCTAATTGAAAAAGAACGCAACGCATCGTGAACACTTAAGGTTGCAACTGCTGAATCTTTTCGACCTGTAAAAGGATAGACATCCGGTCCACGTTGACAAGAACTATTAAGGTTTACACGACAAACTAAATTTACCAAAGTATCTATTAAAGGTGCTAAGGTTTTTACGTCTTTGCCAAATAAACTTACTTGCTGTCCATAATTAGATTCAGCCATATCATCTAAGGGTTCTTCAATATCAGAAAAAGGAACAATAGGAATTACCGGTCCAAATTGTTCTTCTTGAAACACACGCATGTCTTTGGTCACAGGATATAAAACAGCTGGAAAAATATAGTTCTCGGTAGTTTCACCCCCTTTAGTATTAATCACTTTTGCACCATTTTCGGTGGCATCGTCAATTAACTTTTGGATGTATAAGGGCTTATCTGGTTCTGGTAATGGTGTTAATTTGGCGCCATCTTCCCACGGATTACCAAATTTTAGGGCATCAACCTTTTCAGAAAAACGTTTGTTGAATTCTTCTACAATGTTTTCATGTACATATAATATTTTTAGAGCTGTACAACGTTGTCCATTAAAAGAAGTTGCACCAGCAATACATTCGTCTATGGCTAAATCTAAATCAGCATCTGGTAAAACAATTGCTGGATTTTTAGCTTCGAGACCAAGTACTAATCGTAATCGGTTACTTTTTGGATGTTGATTTTGTAAAGCATTGGCAGATTTACTATTTCCAATTAAAGCCAATACATCTATTTTTCCTGTTTGCATAATTGGTGCAGCGACGGCTCTTCCTCTTCCGTAAATAATATTAACCGCACCTTTAGGAAAGCTATTCTGGAAAGCTTCAAGTAAAGGAGAAATTAATAAAACTCCGTGTTTAGCAGGTTTAAAAATCACTGTGTTTCCCATTATTAAAGCAGGAATCAGTAATGCAAATGTTTCGTTTAAAGGATAGTTATAAGGTCCTAAACACAGAACAACGCCCAATGGACCTCTTCTTATATGAGCATTAACACCAGAGTTTTTTTCAAACTTAGCGCTATCGCGGTCCATTTGTTTATAGTCTTCAATGGTATCGTAAATATACTCTACAGTTCTGTCGAATTCCTTTTCAGAGTCTGGAAGATTTTTGCCGATTTCCCACATCAGAAGTTTTACAACTTCTTCACGTTTAGTCTTCATTTGCTCAACAAACTTTTCCATACAAGCAATTCGGTCAACCACTTTCATAGTAGGCCACAAGCCTTGTCCTTTATTGTAAGCAGAAACAGCAGCGTCTAAAGCATTGATAGCTTCTTTTTTACCTAAAGTAGGGATTGTTCCAAGAAGGGTAGGTTTGTAATCCTTCGTTGAAGAAATTGTAGAATAAACTTCTGAGGTTTTTCCTCGCCATGGGATTAAAGCACCTCCCACTAAATAGGTGTTTTGGTTGACTAACTCTTTGATTTGAAATTGGTCTGGAATAGCTATAGATGTAGACGTCATAATTACTTGTTTTGTACAATTAAAATAAGTAATAAAGATACAAAAAAAGCACGGTTGAATTATGAGTTCTAGACTAAGAATTGAAATAAATCAGGCTTGTCATTTAGATAATCTCCAAAGAAATTGTGAGTTTTCATTTTAGAGATTAAAGGTTCTAAATCTGATGGAGATTTTAATTGTAATCCTACGACAGCAACATCATTTTCTCTGTTTACTTTTTTAGTGTATTCAAAATGGGTGATATCGTCCGTTGGTCCTAGAATATCAACTACAAAATCGCGTAAAGCACCTGCACGTTGCGGGAATTTTATAATAAAATAATGCTTTAGATTGGCATAGATTAAGGCACGTTCTTTTATTTCGGCCATTCTAGTGATATCATTATTGCTTCCACTAATAACACAAACAACATTTTTACCTTTGATTTCGTCGGCATATTGTTCTAAAGCCGATATGCTTAAAGCACCAGCAGGTTCTACAACAATAGCTTCTTTATTATAAAGGTCTAGTATGGTTTGGCATATTTGTCCTTCATCAACAGTAATAACATTTGATAAGTTTTCTTTACAGATTTCAAAATTTAAATCACCAACACGTTTTACAGCAGCACCATCTACAAAATTTTGTATAGATTCTAATTTTGTGTTTTTGTTATTTTTTATGGATGTAAGCATCGAAGGTGCGCCTTTTGGCTCTACACCAATTATCTTAGTTTGTGGTGATAGAATTTTAAACACTGAGGATAGTCCGGAGGATAATCCGCCACCTCCAATAGGTACAAATACATAATGTATAGGATGTATTTTAGATTGGTCTATAATTTCTAAACCTACCGTGGCTTGTCCTTCTATAACTTTTTCGTCATTAAACGGATGGATGAAGGTTTTGTTTAAACGTTCGCACTCTTCCATGGCAGCCTGATTAGCGTCATCAAATGTGTCGCCGACTAATACGACTTTGATATAATCCTCACCAAACATTTTTACCTGTTCAATTTTTTGATTCGGTGTTGGTGAAGGCATAAAAATAGTGCCCTTTATTTTTAGAAGTTTGCAAGAGATAGCAACGCCTTGTGCATGATTTCCGGCACTAGCACATACAATTTCATTTTCAGTCTGAGTGGTACTTAAAGTTGAAATTTTATTATAAGCGCCACGAATTTTATAAGAGCGAACTTCTTGTAAATCTTCTCTTTTAAAATACACATTGGCATCAAACAGTTTTGAGTATTGTGCATTTTTAATCAGTGGTGTAACGTGAGCGATACCTCTAAGTCTTTCGGCAGCAGCTTCAACGGCTTTAAGTGTAGGTTTGTATGTGGTTGTGGTGTCTTCCATGCTAATTTTCTGCAAAGGCAGAACTCTCTTTAAATTAAAAAAATACCTGTCAGATTTTTAAGCCTGACAGGATGATAATAGTTAAGCTAAGACAGATTCCTCAGCTTTTACGTCTTCAGATTTGATGACTTTCATGGCTGTCATTGCCGCACGTAAACGTTGGCCAACAGACTCAATAGGGTGATTTCTAATAGCGTCGTTCACTGCAATTAATTCTTTGTTATCAACACCTGTAGTTTCAGAGAATGATTTTCCTATAATAGACGTGTCTACTGTTTTCATAAAATCAGTTAATAATGGTTTACAAGCATGGTCAAATAAATAACAACCATATTCAGCCGTATCAGAAATGACACGATTCATTTCAAACAATTTCTTTCTAGCAATAGTGTTTGCAATTAAAGGTAATTCATGTAAAGATTCATAGTAAGCAGAATCTTCAATAATACCTGCGCTTACCATGGTTTCAAAGGCTAATTCTACACCAGATTTTACAAAAGCGACTAATAATACACCGTGATCAAAATACTCTTGTTCGCTGATGTGGTCTGAGGTTAATGCTGTTTTTTCAAACGCCGTTTCTCCAGTTTCAGCTCTCCAAGTTAATAAGTTAACGTCATCATTTGCCCAGTCTTCCATCATGGTTTGAGAGAAGTGACCAGAAATGATATCATCCATGTGTTTTTCAAATAACGGACGCATAATGTCTTTTAATTCTTCTGATAGTTCAAAGGCTTTTATTTTAGCTGGGTTTGAAAGACGATCCATCATATTGGTAATACCACCATGTTTTAAGGCTTCTGTAATGGTTTCCCATCCATACTGAATTAGTTTTGCAGCATAACCAGGTTCGATTCCTTCTTCCACCATTTTATCGAAAGATAAAATAGCTCCTGTTTGTAATAAGCCACAAAGTATCGTTTGCTCGCCCATTAGATCTGATTTTACTTCTGCAATAAAAGACGACTCTAAAACACCCGCTTTATGACCACCGGTTGCAGCAGCATATGCTTTTGCTTGAGCCCAACCTTTGCCTTCTGGGTCATTTTCAGGGTGTACCGCTGTTAACGTTGGAACACCAAAGCCACGCTTGTATTCTTCTCTTACTTCTGTACCTGGACATTTTGGAGCTACCATAATAACAGTTAAATCCTCACGGATTTTAGTGCCTTCTTCAACAATATTAAAACCATGTGAATAGCTCAATGTTGCGCCTTTTTTCATCAACGGCATTACGGCTTTTACAACATTTGTATGTTGTTTATCTGGCGTTAAGTTTAATACAACATCAGCAGTAGGAATTAATTCTTCGTAGGTGCCAACTATAAACCCATTATCTGTTGCGTTTTTGTACGATGTACGTTTTTCTTCAATAGCTTGTGGTCTTAAGGCATACGAAATATCTAAGCCAGAATCACGCATATTTAAGCCTTGATTAAGACCTTGCGCGCCACAACCAACAATTACGATTTTCTTTCCCTTTAATGCATTTACGCCATCTTCAAATTCTGAAGCATCCATAAATCGGCATTTTCCTAATTGCTCTAATTGTTCTCTTAATGGTAATGTGTTGAAATAATTTGACATTGTTTTTGTTTTTTGAGAAAATAGAAGTGTGGAAAAGACAAAGGACACAATTAAAATGCATCATTATGGTTTCTGTTTTCTATTCTCTTATTTTTTTTCTTTTTTTTAGTGTTGAAATGCTTGAAGCATTGTTGATATTTTCATTTCTTCTTTTGAAACTGATACACGTCCGGAACGTGTAAATTGCATAATGCCAAAGACACTTAGTTCTCGGTGTAATAATTCTATTTCTTCCTTTTTGCCAGATTTTTCAAGAACAAAAAACTCTTTGTTAACCGTGACAATTCTTGCGTGACTTTCTTTTATTATATTCTGAATTTGACGTTCTTCAAATAATAATTCGGACTTAATCTTAAATAAACAAGATTCTTGATAAATGATTTCTTCTTCGGTATGATAATAAGCCTTAATCACTTCGACTTGCTTTTCAATCTGACCAATGATTTTTTTCATTTGGGGTTCTGTAATGTTGACCACAATGGTAAATCTAGAGACGCCTTCAATTTCTGAAACTGACGTATTTAGACTTTCAATATTCATATGTCTTCGTTGGAATATGGCTGAAATTCTATTCAGTAATCCAATGTTGTTTTCCGTATAAATAGAAACGGTATATTGTATTATTTCAGTACTCATTATCTTGATACTTTAGCTATCTGTTTTAATTTTTAGTTTCAAAAAACCTATTAGATAGGTTTTATGCTTTGAGCAGGCCTAGTTTACTCTAACCTTACATCAGAGACACTTGCTCCTGTTGGAATCATTGGGAAAACATTATCTTCTTTTTCAACTCTAACCTCTAGGAAGTAAGGACCTTCACAGTCAATCATTTCTTTTACAGCCGCTTTTAAATCTTTTCGATCAGTTACTTTTTTAGCATCAATATGATAGCCTTTAGCAATCGCAACAAAATCTGGATTTGTCATTTCGGTAGATGCATAACGCTTATCAAAAAACAACTGTTGCCATTGACGAACCATGCCAAGAAACTCATTGTTTAAAACCACAATTTTAACTGGCACACGTTGTTGGAAAATAGTCCCTAACTCTTGTATGGTCATTTGATAACCACCATCGCCTGCAATCATTACGACTTCTCGGTCTGGAGCTGCCATTTTTGCGCCAATTGCTGCTGGTAAGGCAAATCCCATAGTACCTAAACCGCCAGAGGTAATATTACTTTTTGAAACATTAAAGTCGGCATAGCGACAAGCAATCATTTGGTGTTGACCAACGTCACTTACTACAGCAGCTTCACCTTTGGTTTGAAGGTTGATTTCGTTCAACACTTCTCCCATGGTTAAGCCTTCTTTTGTTGGGTGTAAATCGTTTTTTATGACTTTTTCATATTCAATTTTATATAAGTCTTTAAATTTTTGATGCCAATCATTATGAGCGTTGGCATTAATTAAAGGTAAAAGCGATGCTAAACTTTCTTTAGCATTTCCTAAAACAGCCACATCAGTTTTTACGTTTTTATCAATTTCAGCAGGGTCTATATCAAAGTGAATAACTTTGGCTTGTTTAGCGTATGTTGCTAAATTCCCCGTTACACGATCATCGAAACGCATACCTATGGCAATTAAAACATCGCACTCGTTGGTGAGTACATTAGGCGCATAATTACCATGCATCCCTACCATACCAACATTTAAAGGGTGTGACGTTGGAATAGCAGAAGCACCTAAAATAGTCCAAGCAGAAGGAATTCCTGCCTTTTCAATTAGGGCTTTAAATTCTTCTTCAGCTTTACCTAAGATGACACCTTGACCCCAAACAATTAGAGGTTTTTTAGCATTGTTTATAAGTTCTGCTGCCGCAGTTAAGGTGTTTGCATCAGTTGCAGGAATAGGCTTATAGCTTCTAATGCCTGTGCATTTTTTATATTTGAAATCAAATTCTTCAAATTGAGCATCTTTAGTAATATCTACCAATACCGGACCTGGTCTTCCGCTTTTGGCAATATAAAAGGCTTTAGCTAGAACTTCAGGAATTTGTGAAGCCTTTGTTATTTGGCAATTCCATTTGGTTACTGGCGTAGAGATACCCACAATATCAGTTTCTTGAAAAGCATCACTTCCTAACAAATGTGAGCCCACTTGGCCTGTAATACAAACCATAGGTGTGCTGTCTATTTGTGCATCTGCAATACCTGTGACTAAATTGGTGGCTCCAGGGCCTGAAGTAGCCATACAAACCCCAACTTTTCCAGAAATGCGTGCATAACCTTGAGCAGCATGTGTAGCGCCTTGCTCGTGGCGTGTTAACACATGGTGAATTTTGTCTTGATACTTGTATAATTCATCGTAAACAGGCATAATGGCCCCCCCTGGATAACCATAAAGGATGTCTACACCTTCAGCCAATAAACATTTTATAATGGCTTCACTACCAGAAATACGTTCTGTAGTTTGTGTTTTTTGCGTTTCTTTTTTTGCTGTTTTTACTTCCATACTTTTAATGGATTTTAGAGCTAATGATAAATTGGCTCTTGCGTTTATTCAATCACTTTAAGCTCTTAGAGGCTTTTTTTTACTAAAATTCGTCTGTCACACAGCCTTTACTAGCTGATGAGACTGTTTTGGCATATTTATAGAGTACACCGCGCTCAAACTTTAATTCTGGTGCTTTCCATTTTTCGCGTCTTTTTTGAAGCACTGCTTCAGAGACTTCTAATGATATAGAATTGGTTTCAGCATCAATAGTAATAATATCACCATCTTCTACTACAGCAATTGTGCCGCCTTCTTGTGCTTCAGGTGTTATATGACCGACAACAAAGCCATGGGTTCCGCCTGAAAATCGTCCATCGGTAATTAAAGCCACATCTTTACCTAAGCCTGCGCCCATAATCGCTGCGGTAGGTTTTAGCATTTCTGGCATACCAGGGCCACCTTTAGGACCTTCGTATCTAATGACGACGACATCTCCTTTTTTAACTTTTCCATCTCTAATACCATCATTAGCGGCATATTCGCCTTCAAAAACTTTAGCTTTTCCTCTAAAACATAGCCCTTCTTTTCCTGTGATTTTGGCCACACTACCTTCAGTAGCTAAGTTTCCATAAAGCATTCTAAGATGGCCTGAAATTTTAATTGGCTCTTCAATTGGTTTAATAACGTCTTGGCCTTCTTTTAAATCAGGGACATCTAATAAGTTTTCAGCAATCGTTTTTCCGGTTACAGTTAAACAATCACCATGAATTAATCCTTTTTTGAGTAAATATTTTAATACTGCTGGTATACCTCCAACCGTATGAACATCTTCCATTAAGTATTTTCCACTTGGTTTTAAGTCGGCTAAAAATGGTGTGTTATCACTGATATCTTGAAAATCCTTTAGTGTAAAATCAATTTGAGCAGCTCTAGCAATAGCTAAAAAGTGTAATACGGCATTGGTTGAACCACCTAAAATGGTTACTAATCGCACCGCATTTTCGAGCGATTTTCTAGTGATTATATCTGATGGCTTTATATCTTTTTCTAATAAAACTCGTAACGCTTCACCCGCTTTTATAGATTCTTCTTTTTTAGCATCACTTAATGCAGGGTTAGACGAATTAAAAGGTAAGGTCATCCCTAAGGCTTCAATAGCAGAAGCCATTGTGTTTGCGGTGTACATTCCGCCACATGCACCAGCACCTGGACAAGCTTTTTCTACAATGTTTTGATATTCTGTTTCGTCCATGGTCCCCGCAACTTTGCTTCCCCATGCTTCAAAAGCAGAAACAACATCTAATTTTTTTCCGTTATGACAGCCAGAATCAATGGTGCCTCCATAAACTAAAATTGAAGGTCGGTTTAATCGAATCATAGCCATTAACGCACCAGGCATATTTTTATCACAGCCGACTACTGTTACTAAACCGTCATAACTCATTGCTTGGACAACGGTTTCCATAGAGTCTGCAATAATATCTCGAGACGGTAATGAGTAACGCATTCCAGGTGTTCCCATAGAAATGCCATCACTTACTCCAATGGTATTGAATATTAAACCTACGATATCTTCGTTTTTAGTACCTTCTTTGACTAATTTAGCCAAGTCATTAAGGTGCATATTACAAGGGTTTCCCTCGTAACCTGTACTTGCAATACCAACAATAGGTTTAAAGAAATCTTCTTTTGTTAATCCAATTGCGTGTAACATGGCTTGAGCAGCAGGTTGTGTTGCGTCTTGAGTTACGGTTTTACTGTATTTATTTAATTCGCTCATAATTTTATTAAAGGCAAAATTGATTTAATGAATCTAAATTACTTTATATGAGTTGTTTTAGTAAAAGCATTCTTATAATTCATCTAAATTCAATTGTTGTAAGGTTGTGTTAAGTTATTGTTTTATAGTTGTTTAGGTCTATGTAATTATGATGTTCAGATATTTGATTTTTTTATACAAAAAAAGCTTTCCCAATTAAAGGAAAGCTTAAATAAGTGATGTTTTATTTTATTATAGCATTCCTAAGCTTCGAGAAATAATTTCGATGCGAATAATAGAAATGATATTGACAATGTGTTTTTTCATAGGTCTTATCAAAGATTAAAATTTATTTTATGTTGAAGAAATTTTTTAAACTTAATTTTTTAATGAGTTTTATTTTATACCCTACCATTTGATAAATTATAGTGATTCTAATATTTTATATTTGCGTGTTTAGCACGAGGTAGATTTTTATCTACATTAGTCAGTAAGCCTTTTCTTTTTGTAGGCTATTACTGCTTTTAGTTTTTATCTTAAATTTTAGATGTTTTAATGTCATGAACAAGCTGTTTCCTTTTGTTATTTTCTTTATAGTTTTCACTACACAGAGCTACAGTCAATTTTCGCCTAGCCTACAAAACTACACTTTGGCAGAATATAAAGCGGGCAATCAAAATTGGGATATAACAAGAGCAGATGACGGTAAGGTGTATGTGGCTAATAATAGTGGTTTATTAGCGTATGATGCTTTGGTATGGAAATTTTATCAATTGCCAAATAAAACAATTGTACGTTCGGTATTAGCGGTTGATGAGGTTGTGTATACAGGATCTTATGAGGAATTTGGCTATTGGAAAAGCGATGAATATGGAGTACTGAATTATTATTCTTTAAGTGAAACGGTTCAAGAATTAATTTCTTCTAATGAGGAGATATGGGAAATTGTAAAATTTAAAGACAAAATAATCTTTAGATCTTTTTCAAATATTTATATCTACGATTTTAAACAAGTAACACAGTTAAAATCTAATTCTGTTATAATTTCTTGTAGTGTTGTAGATGGGCAATTATATGTTAGTACTTTAAATCATGGTGTGTTTTTATTAAAAGAAAACACCTTGGTTCCTTTTTATTTTGATAAGACGTTATTAGATACTAAAATTATTTCTATAAGTAATTATAAAGGGAAGCTTTTGCTGATGACTTCTTTAAAAGGGAGTTTTTTCTTAGCTGATAATAAATTAAGGCCAACTAATTTTAAAATTAATAAAGACATAAAGTTGCATCAACTTAATGATTTTTCTGTTTTAAGTAATGGCGATATGGTGTTTGGAACAATAAAAGATGGTGTTTTTTTAAGCGATGAAAACGGTGATTTAAAGTTTCATATTAGTAAAGAGAATGGCTTGCTCAATAATACAGTGCTAGCTCAGTCTGTTGATGCTACAGATAATCTATGGTTAGGTTTAGATAATGGAATAGCACACATTGAACTTAGTAGCAGTAATTATCTTTTTAATGATGTTTCGGGAAAGTTAGGTGCTGTTTATGATATTGTTGAGTTTAAAGGGACTATTTATATTGGTACCAACACAGGACTGTTTTGGTTAGATAAGTTTGATAAATTACAATTTGTAGAAGGGTCTCAAGGTCAGGTTTGGGATTTAAAAATTATTGATGATGACCTTTTTTGTGGTCATAATGAAGGGACGTTCTTAGTTGAAAGAAAAGATGAAATTAATTTTATCTCAAGATATACAGGTGGGTACACTATAAGAAAAGTGCCTGAAAGAGCTGATACCTATATACAAGGCACTTATTCTGGGTTGGTTAAATTTGAAAAATTTGACGGTAAATGGGATGTGAAACATTTGGGAAAAACGACCATTCCTTCTAAATCATTAGTTTTTGAGAATGCGAATACTGCTTGGATTGCTCATGCTACAAAAGGAATTTATAGAGTGACATTTGATGAAAATTATGACTCTCTAACTACAGTGACCGATTACCGTGATAAAGGCATACATTCAGATTATAATGTGAGATTGTACAACATAAAAAATGATATTTGTTTTAAAACTAATGAAGGGTGGCAAAAATATGAGCCTATTATAGACTCTATAACGTCCTATGATTTGCTTAATGATAAGTTAGGAAAAGGGAGTTATATTATTTCGGGAGTAAGTACAGATCTTTTTGCTTTAAAAGATAAAAGTGGTTATATTAAATTTAAGTCTTTTTCGAATACTGAGGATCGGTTATTTTTAAATGATAAGTTTTTAAAGAATAGATATATTATAGGGTATGAAAATATGTCTACTATTAACGATTCTGTGTACGCTTTAAATCTAGATAACGGATTTATGATTGTTAATAACACGACTGCTAATGCCACAACGTTAAACAAGCCTACTATAGAAACTGTAACAATAGACGGTCTTCCAATTAATCTTTCTGGCATTGATAAAACAGGTATTAGTTTTGACTTTAGTGAGAGTATTGCAATTGAATTATCGTCTTCTAAATCTTCAAATCATTTTTTTGAATATAATATTCCAGAAACTGATAGCTTATGGTATAAAGTAGAGGGTAACACTATAGAGTTTTCTACTCTATTAGATGGTACCTATACATTTGCTTTCAGAACAAATGATAACTCAGGTAAAGTCTCACCAATTACAAGTGTTAAAATAGATGTATTACCACCATGGTATAGAGATACTATTGGTTTTATAGTTTATATTCTTCTTGCAACTTTAATTGTTGTGGTATTTTATACAATGCATAATAGGAAAATAGCTAAAGAGCAGCGGCTTATTAAAATCAAATACCAAAAAGAACAGGAGGAATTACTGAGAGCACAAACCTTAGAGAATGAAAAGCAATTGGTTCAGCTTAAAAATGAATCCTTACAAAACGAAATTAAACTCAAAAGTAAACAGTTGGCTAATAATGCGATGGCTCTCGTTAAGAAAAATGAGACATTGCAAGATATTAAGAATGAATTACAAGTTAACAAAGATGGCTTCAGTAATTATTATTCTTATAAAAAGTTGGTGAAAAAACTTGATAATTCAATTGTTTTAAAAGATGAATGGGAAGTTTTTGAAAATAACTTTAGTCAAGTTCATGATGAGTTTTTCGAAATATTAAAAGCTAAACATGCCATACTTACTCCCAAAGATTTAAAGATTTGTGCCTACATCAAAATGAATTTGTCTTCCAAAGAAATTGCTCCGCTTATGAATATCTCAGTAAGAGGGGTGGAGACGCATAGATATCGATTAAAAAAGAAGTTAGATTTAGAAAATGATATTTCTTTAGTTGATTATTTGTTAAATATTAAAAATAAGACGTTATAATTTGCTTTATCGTAGTTTTATAATACGTCATTACTACGTCATTTGCTTCTTACCCTTTCTACTACAACGTTTTTTTTATAGCTTTATAGTACGTCATAGTTAGTTTTATTAACAGTTATTAACCTTCTTAACCATGTATGGCGTATTTAAAATGTAAATAGATTTTAAAAGCTTTTAATAATAGGTTATAACTTCGTGTTTAGATAAACTAACTCTATCTTTTAATATTAAACAATCTATATGAAAACAAAAATTAGTCTATTGTTGATGCTATTTTTTTCATTCTGTGCTTTTGCTCAGCAAATGGAAGTTAGTGGTGTTATTACAAGTACAAATGATGGTATGCCTTTACCTGGAGTAAGTATAGTTATAAAAGGAACAACTAAAGGAACAACCTCCGATTTTGATGGTAATTATTCAATAACCGTTAATAATGGAGATGAATTAGAATTCAGCTACATCGGTTTTAAAACAGTTACAATGACTGTGACTAACCAAAACGTAATTAATGTATCCTTAGAGGATGATGTAGAATCGCTAAGTGAGGTAGTGGTTGTTGGGTACGGTACTCAGAAAAAAGCAGATTTAACGGGAGCTATTTCTACGGTGAAATCTGAAGATGTAGCCAAAACACCTAGTGGCAACGTTATGCAGTCTATACAAGGAAAAGTTGCAGGTGTTCAAGTAGTAAGTAGTGGTACGCCTGGAGGTTCTCCAACCGTGAGAATTAGAGGTGTGAACTCTTATCAGGGTGGTGCTACACCTTTATACGTTGTAGATGGAATGTTTTACGACACTATTGATTTCTTAGATAATAATCAAATTGAAACTATTTCAGTTTTAAAAGATGCCTCTTCCATATCTATTTTTGGACAAGCAGGTGTTAATGGTGTTATTATCATTGAAACTAAAAATGGTAGAACAGAACAAAAACCTGTATTTACCTATAATGGGTATTCAGGATATCAAAATGCTCAAAATGTCCTAAAAATGGCTAATGCAGAGCAATTTGTAACCATGGCATATGAGTCTAACTCACAGCCGGATATTGATTTTGTAAATAATGCGATGCAACGTTTTGGGCGTAGTAGAGTCAACCCTAATGTTCCAGATGTTAATACAGATTGGTACGATGAGATTCTTCGTGTAGCTCCAATTTCTAGTCATGCCATTGGTGTAACAGGAGGTTCAGAACGAACGACCTATAGTCTTAATGCCAACTATTTTTCACAAGAAGGTATTCTAGATATGGAAAATGAGTACGAACGTTTTAATATTCAATCTAATATTAACATTGAATTGTCAGAACGTTTAACAATGGGTACTAATGCTATTTTTAGTAATGCCACTCAGTATAATCCTGAAAATGGCGCATGGTTTCAAGCCTATTCTGCAGTGCCAATTTTACCGGTTTACGATTATTCAAATACAGCAGCAACTACAACACCATTTTCAGATGCGACTTTGTTAGGGTATAGAGGATCTCAAAACCCATTTCCAGCTATGACCTATAATAACAATCAGCTTAAAGTCAGAAAAGTGTTAACAAGTATGTTTTTAGAATACAGCTTAGTCCCAGATAAGTTGAAATTTAAAACATCTTATAGTCATGATTATTCAACAATTTCAGAACGAAATGTTTATACGCCTTACTTTATCTCAGCACAATCGCAACGAGCGCAATCAGGTATTAGAAGAGCGGAGCTAAAATATTCAAAACAAATTTGGGATAACACCTTAACTTATACTGATACTTTTGGTGATCATAATTTAACTGTTTTAGCAGGTTCATCTTATAGAGATTATCAAGATAATTCTTTTTCGGCAACCGGAAATGATATTCAAGGTATTGGTTTAGAAAGTTCTTGGTATTTAAACTTTGCAGATCCAACAACGTTTAATGAACAAGTTTTTGAATCAGGTGATCGTCAGTATTCTATTGCGTATTTCGGTAGATTAGAATACAGTTATAAAAACAAATATTTATTTAATGCTACAGTAAGACATGAAGGTGACGGTAGGTTTCCTAGAGAAATATGGGTTACGACACCAGCAGTAGGTTTAGGTTGGGTTTTGTCTGAAGAAAACTTTTTAAAAGATCACAGTACAATAAACTTCTTAAAGTTACGTGGAAGTTGGGGACAATTGGCTAACGGATTTTTAGGCGGAAGTGCAGGAACACGAACGGTATCTCAAACTACAGCAAATATTGGAGATACACAAATGAATGGAATCTTAACGACCAATACCTTTCGTAATTTAAAACGTGAAATTTTAGAGGAAACTAACTTTGGTATTAGTTCACGCTTTTTCGATAGTAAATTAAGCTTAGAGGTAGATTATTATATCCGAGACACTAAAGATTTAGTTTTACCAAAAGATACACCTATTACAGCAGAAGTTGTAGACACTAATATTGGTGAAATGCGAAACCAAGGTTTAGAAGTTGCTGTTAATTGGAATCAACAAATCAACGATGATTGGAGTTTCTCAGTAGGAGGTAATATCGCAACCCTTAAAAATGAAATCACTAAAATAGATAGCGAACAAGGGTATTTTGACACCGGAAGCGCAGAGTTTCGTCAAAGACTTATTGTAGGAGAACCTGTAAATGCGTTTTACGGATGGGAAGTTGCAGGTGTATATCAAAATGACGATCAAGTTGCAGCAGATCCAACAGCACAGTATGAAGCTGCCAACAATAATAATGAGTTAATACCAGGAGATTTTATCTATAAAGATCAAAACAATGATGGTGTTATTGATGCGGATGACCGTGTAGTATTAGGGTCGTATTTACCAACGTTTACATATGGAGGTAATTTTAATGTGGCTTATAAGAATTTTGAAGTTTCTGTAGCTGTTTCTGGTCAAACTGGAAATAAAATTTTAAACCGTAAAAGAGGAGAGGTAATTTTCACTAATGATACCAACATAGATGCAGACTTTGCAATAAATAGATGGCATGGTGAAGGTACCACAAATTCTTACCCTTCATCAGAAGGAAGAAGAAAAGCATGGAACCAAAAGATGAGTAGTTTCTTTGTAGAAGATGGCTCATACTTTAGAGTTCAAAACATTCAGTTGGCATACACTATACCAGCTAAAACACTCGGCGAAAACATGCCAGAAGTAAGATTTACTTGTACAGCAGAACGTCCTATTACTGTTTTTAGTTATAACGGATTTGATCCAGAAGTAAGTGACGGGATTGATCGTCAAACTTACCCAGTATCTGCGGTGTATACTTTTGGTGTAAATATTAAAATTTAAAAAATGCTAAATATGAAAAATATAAATCAAGTAATAAAACAGCTGGCTTTATTGTTAGCATTATGTATGGTCACTTTTGCCTGTACAGATAAGTTAGAAGAAAATGATGGTCAACTCGCAGCAGATGATCTCGATTTCACCATTTCTGAGGATATGATTTTACCACTTATTGGATCGTATTCTGCGGTATATTCTAGAGGATGGGAAGACCCTTTACTTATAGGAGTAAGAGGTGATGATGTTAATGCTGGTGGTTTGGGAGATCAGCCTCAATTTGCAGATACTGATGTTTATAATTATGACAATGGGTTTTGGATGTACAACCAAATTTGGGAGAATTTTTATGGTGATATCGTAAGAATTGTAAGTTCACGAGAAACCATTCAGTCTTATAAAGATTTCGCTGTTGAGGAAGAGGATTTAGATAGAGCCGATCAGTACATGGCAGAATGTAAAGTTTTAAGTGGTTTTACACACTTTCAGATGTCAAGACTTTGGGGAGATATTTTTATAATCGAAACTTCCGATATTTCATCAGATTTAGAAAATGGAGTAAAAACCAAAGCAGAGGTTATGCAGTATATCTCCGATTTAATGGATGAAGCTATTCCTTTTTTACCAGATGCTAGACCTAACGAAAGACAAGATGTTTCAGGTGGTGTAACAAAATACACAGCTTTAGCAATAAAAGCCTTAGCCCAATTAGAATTAGAAGATTACCAAGCTGTAGCTGATGTTACTGGCGAAATTATTAACGCCAATAAATTTAACCTTTATCCAGATTATTACCACTTATTTAAGAAAGAAGGAGAACGTAGTAATGAAAACTTATTCGAATTACAGTTTTCAGATTACGGTACAGAATCAGGAACAGAAAACGCACATGAATATGGCCCTTTCGGACCTTCAAGTTGGACACCAGTTGTTGAAGGTGCTTCAGGAGGTTGGGGCTTTTATGAGCCAAGTGTGAAGTTTATCAAATTTATGATTGATAGAGGGGAAACAACAAGGTTAACAACCAGTGTTAATTTTACACCTCGTGGTATCGATGAAATTACATCAGATCCAGCCTATGCTACCTTGCCTAGCTTTATTTCTAATGTTACACCAGATGGTGATATTTTTAATGATTACTCAAGAGCAATGTTTGCAAGTGGTAAGCACTATTTACCGTCAATAGATTTAACACCTGGAAGAACCAGATATGGCTCAGGAAAAAATCTTTTAGTTATTAGATATGCCGAAGTTTTATTAATGTACGCCGAAGCTTTAACACAAGGTGCGAGTGGTACAGCAGGCTCTGCTGATGATGCCGTTAACGAAGTAAGAGCTAGAGTTGGTATGCCAGCACTTTCAGGTGTAACAACAGAACAAGTAATGGATGAGAAATTTGCAGAACTAGCAATGGAATGGGGCGTGCGCTATTTTGATATGATTCGATTAAATCAATACGATGAGTTGAGTTATGATGGTCGTACGTTTACAGCAGCAGACGAATATTTACCTTACCCACAAGCACAATTGGATTTATTACCACTTGAATAACAATTAAAACTTTAGAACATGAAAAACATTAATAAATATATAATAGCAACTACAGCATTGCTAATGCTAGTGTCTTGTTACGATGGTATTGATTCAATAACAGAAGTAGATCCTGGGCCAGATTTAGAAGATCCTACGGTTGAAATTATGTCTCCAAACGGTGATATTATAATTCCATTTACAGATACAGAAACGGATTTAGATATCGAAATTTTTGTGCAGGATGATATCGAAATTCAAACGATAACGGTGGCTTTTAATGGAGACACCTTTAGAACTTTCGATAGCTTTTTAGATTACCGAATTTTTATGGAATCTTTCGCGTATGAAAATTTACAATTAGGAACACATACTATTTTAGTTACAGCCGTTGATACTAGTGGAAAAACAACGTCAGAGAGTATCACATTTGATTTAGATAATACCTATACACCTGTTTTTGAAAGTGAAACGTTTTATATGCCTTTCTTTGAAGGGCTTTACACGGAGTTAATTAGCGAATCAGACCCTTCAGTTGTAGGTACTCCAGAGATTGTTACTGGTGGTTATTCTGGCAGAACTTATCAAGGTGCTACAGATTCATACCTTACATTTCCTATCGATGGTTTATTCAGTGAAGATGCCTTTAGTGCCACATTTTGGTACAAAGTGAATAGTGCGCCTGATCGTGCCGGAATATTAGTTGTAGGAAATGATGTTCCTGAAAACAGAAACCAAGGTTTTAGATTATTTAGAGAGGGTAATGCAACAGAACAACGAATTAAAGCAAACATTGGTATGGGTGATGGCGAAAGTTGGAATGATGGTGGAGTAATAGATGTGGCTGCCGGAGATTGGGTACATGTCGCTTTAACCGTTTCTGCTACCGAAAGTAAAATTTATTTAAATGGAGTTGAGCAAACTTCGGTAACGCTAGATTCCAGCATTGACTGGACTGGTTGTACGGATTTAACTATTGGCGCTGGTGGTGAAACATTTAGTTACTGGGGGCATACTTCAGATTTGAGCCAAATAGATGAGCTTAAGTTGTTCAACACTGCTTTATCGCAAGCAGATATTGACGCGATGCAACCTGAAGATGAATAATAATTAAAGAAGTTTAGTCTAATATATATAATACCCTTAGTTTTTTAGCGGCATTTTTAATTATTTGAAATGCCGCTTATTCTTACCTTAATTTTAGTCTAAAGAAATGATTTAATAGAAGATAAAAAATGAAGTATATAAGCGTTTTTAAAATAGTAATAGTCACGTTGTGGTGTTTTGGTTGTGGTTCAGATAATGGGCCTGGCTACCAAGAGCCTTATGACCCTAGCGACGATGACCCTGTTGTTGAAACGTTAACCGATATTGAGTTAATGGATCTAACCCAAGAAGAAACCTTTAAATATTTCTGGGATTTTGCAGAGTCTAATTCGGGTGCGGCAAGAGAACGCTATCATGCAGATGATCCGTCAAACAGTGAAAATGTAGTAACTACAGGAGGAAGTGGTTTTGGATTAATGGCAATTCTTGTGGGTATAGAACGTGGTTACATTTCAAGAGCAGAAGGGGGTAACCGGTTAGGTCAGATTTTAGACTTCTTTGAAAGTGCTGATCGTTTTCATGGGGCTTGGCCACATTGGATCAATGGCGAAAACGGTAGTGTTATTCCATTTAGTGACCAAGATAATGGCGGCGATTTAGTTGAAACAGCGCTTTTTGCTCAAGGTTTAATTTGTGTGAAAGAATATTTTAAAAATGGTTCAACTGACGAAGTTTCATTAGCCGCTCAAGCTGATGACTTATGGAAAGGTGTAGAATGGGATTGGTACACACAAAATCAAAATGCCTTATACTGGCATTGGAGCCCTAACAATGGTTTTTCTATGAACCTCGAGCTGAAAGGGTATAACGAAACCTTAATTGCTTTTGTTTTAGGCGCAGCGTCTCCAGATTTTCCTATTTCAGCTGCTGTTTACCACGAAGGTTGGGCTAGTAATGGTGCTATTGTAACTTCGGCTACTCAATATAATATTCCATTATTATTAGATCATGCCGGTTCAGGATCAGGGCCTTTGTTTTGGGCACACTATTCATTTTTAGGTTTAAATCCAACCAACTTAAGCGATCAATATGCAAACTATTGGGAGCTGAATGTTAACCATACCAATATCAATTACCAGCATTGCGTTGCTAACCCAAATAATTATGATGAATATGGCGAAGATTGTTGGGGTTTAACAGCTAGTTATAGTAGGAATGAAGATGGAACCATAGGTTATTTTGCTCATGAGCCAAACAATGATTTAGGCGTTATTTCGCCAACGGCAGCGATTAGTTCAATACCATATACCCCAGAAAAATCATTGGCAGCAATGCATTATTTCTATAGTAAAAATGATATTCTTTTAGGTTCTGCTGGGTTCTATGATGCGTTTAGTCCCCATTATAATGATTGGGTAGCAGAACGCTATTTGGCTATTGATCAAGGACCAGAGATTATAATGATAGAAAATTATAGAACAGGATTATTATGGAATCTCTTTATGCAAAATGAAGATGTCCAAAATGGCTTAAATACCTTAGAGTTTACTTATTAACAATAAAAAAATAGATATGAAAAACGTGTTTTTAACCTTAGTGTTCAGTCTAACTATTTTTGGCTTAGGGGGAGCAAATGCGCAACAAAAAACGTTAAATGAAGCTTCAATAGATTTGTTCTCAAATGAAAAACATATTGTAAATCAAGATACATTACTGTACAGAATGCTCTTGCCTAAGGATTTTGATGCTTCTAAAACTTATCCTTTAGTGTTAATGCTTCACGGCGCAGGTGAACGTGGGGATGATAATAAAAAACAATTAACGCATGGTAGTCGTTTATTTTTAAACGAAAAAAATAGAGATTCATTTCCTGCTATTGTCATTTTTCCACAATGTCCTCAAAATGATTACTGGTCTAAATTAGAAGCTGACCGCTCTACAAAACCCATCACGTTTAATTACAAATATAAAGAGGCACCAACTACAGCAATGACACTAGTAATGGATTTAATGGATGAGATGCTAGCACAGCCGTATGTTAAAACAGAACAGGTTTATGCTATGGGGTTATCTATGGGTGGCATGGGAACTTTTGAAATTATTTATCGAAAACCCGAAATGTTTGCGGCAGCGATGCCAATCTGTGGTGGTGGAAATCCAGAATCAGTAACAGCATACGCAACAACAATTCCCTTGTGGATTTTTCATGGTGCAAAAGATGATGTGGTCGATCCCAAATTATCCTTAGGCATGGCATCAGCAATATTAAGTGCAGGTGGATTTCCTAAATTAACTTTATACGATTTTGCCAATCATAACAGTTGGGACCCCGCTTTTGCAGAACCAGAATTATTAACATGGCTTTTTTCTAAATCAAAATAAATATAATGATCAAACAATTTTCCCTACAAATAACCGCAATGTCACTCTTAGCTTTTACGATTTTAGGCTGTGATACAACAACAACAACAACAACAACAACTAATTCGTCAAAATCAGCAGTAGTTGATAATCCTTTTGAAGCACAAGTAGATTCTATTCTAGGTCTTATGACTTTAGATGAAAAAATAGGACAGCTTAATCTTCCTGTTTCAGGAGATATTACAACAGGTCAGGGTAAAAGTTCTGATGTGGGTAAAAAAATACAAGAAGGTTTAGTCGGTGGTATGTTCAATATAAAATCGGTTGAAAAAATTAAAGCAGTTCAAAAAATTGCTGTTGAAGAAAGCCGTTTAAAAATCCCTTTGCTTTTTGGAATGGATGTCATACATGGTTATGAAACAACCTTTCCAATTCCATTAGGTTTATCAGCGTCTTGGGATATGGAATTGATTGAAAAAACAGCACGTATGGCAGCAACCGAAGCTAGTGCAGATGGTATCAACTGGACGTTTTCGCCAATGGTAGATATTTCTCGTGATGCCCGTTGGGGACGCGTTTCAGAAGGTAACGGTGAAGACCCTTTCTTAGGGAGTAGAATTGCCGAAGCGATGGTGAGAGGTTACCAACAAGATGATTTAAGTGATAACAACACCTTAATGGCTTGTGTTAAACATTTCGCATTATATGGCGCTTCTGAAGCGGGACGTGATTATAATACGGTGGACATGAGTAAAATTAGAATGTATAACGAATATCTAGAGCCGTATAAAGCAGCTATTGATGCTGGCGTGGGGTCAGTGATGGCTTCATTTAATGAAATTGATGGTATTCCGGCCACAGGTAATAAATGGTTAATGACCGATTTATTACGTGAGGATTGGGGGTTCAACGGGTTTGTAGTTACGGATTACACTGGGATTTATGAAATGATGGCTCATGGTGTAGGTAATGAAGAACAAGTTGTAGCACAAGCGCTAAATGCTGGAATTGATATGGATATGGCAGGCGATTCGCCAATCGCAACAGCGGCTTTTATCAAATCTTTAAAAGGAGCTTTAGATAAAGGCATGGTTAGCATTGATGATATAGATACTGCTGTAAAGCGTATGTTAACCGCTAAATATGAATTAGGTTTATTTGAAGATCCTTACAAATATTTAGATAGTGATAGAGCTAAAAATGAAGTATTTACTGATGAAAACAGAGCCTTTGCTAGAAAAGTGGGTGCTGAATCAACCGTATTACTTAAAAATGAAGACAACCTATTGCCACTTAAGAAAGAAGGAACAATTGCATTAATCGGTCCTTTAGCAAATAATGCGGTAAACATGGCTGGGACTTGGAGTGTAGCTACAAGACAAGAAAAATCAAACCCGTTTTTAGCAGGATTAAAAACAGTAGTAGGTGATAACGCAAATGTACTTTATGCCAAAGGTAGTAATATTGATTACGATTTAGAGCTTGAAAAAAGAGCGACCATGTTTGGTAAAGATATCCCAAGAGATGGTAGAACGGACAAGCAATTATTAGATGAAGCATTGAGCATTGCGAATAAGGCAGATGTCATTGTAGCTGCTATAGGTGAGTCTGCAGAATTTAGTGGTGAAAGTAGTAGTAGAACAGAAATCGGAATTCCTCAAGTTCAAAAAGATTTATTGAATGCTTTACTTAAAACAGGAAAGCCTGTTGTTTTAGTATTGTTTACAGGAAGACCTTTAGAATTAGTAGAAGAGAATGAAAATGTACCGGCCATACTTAATGTTTGGTTTCCAGGAAGTGAAGCTGGTTTAGCCATTTCAGATGTGTTATTTGGAGATGTAAATCCTTCAGGTAAATTAACAGCGACCTTTCCAAGAAGTGTTGGGCAAATTCCAATTTTCTATAATCATAAAAACACCGGAAGACCTTTAATGAATGAGGAAGGTAAATTTGAAAAATTCAGAAGTAATTATATCGACGAACGTAACGAGCCTTTATACCCATTTGGTTATGGTCTAAGTTATACCACATTCAAGTATTCTAACTTTAATCTTAATACCACCACCATCGGAATGGATGGTACAGTTGAGGTCACTGTAGATGTTACCAATTCTGGTGATTATGATGGCAAAGAAGTTGTGCAACTTTATATAAGAGATGTTGTCGGTTCGGTAACGCGACCTGTTAAAGAATTAAAAGGCTTTCAGAAAGTTGAAATCAAAAAAGGAGAAACTAAAACGGTGACTTTTGATATCTCGGTTGAAGACTTAAAATTCTATAATTCAGATTTAGATTTTGTAGCAGAACCAGGACAATTCCATGTGTTTGTTGGTACAGATTCTAATACTAAAATGATGAAGGAATTTGAATTAACGAAGTAAAAACGAACAATGAGATTACGATTCCTATATATTGCCTTTATATGCTTTTTCAGCCAAAGCTTTTCTCAGAATTATGAAGCTAAAGTAGATTCATTAATGCGTCTTATGACGCTTCAAGAAAAGATAGGACAAACCGTTATGTATAGTGGTCATTGGGATCAAACAGGACCATTTGTTAGTACAGATAATGGGAAATACATTCGCGAAGGTAACATGGGAGCAATGCTAAACGCCATGTCTGTAAAGGGCACTCGCGATTTACAGAAAATTGCCGTAGAAGAAACCCGTTTAGGCATTCCGTTATTGTTTGGTTATGATGTTATTCATGGGCATCGTACTATTTTTCCAATTAACTTAGGGTTATCTGCAAGTTGGGACTTACAAATGATTGAGAAAAGTTCAAGAATTGCAGCGGAGGAAGCTTCTGCAGAAGGAATCCATTGGACGTTTGCACCTATGATTGATGTGTCCAGAGATCCACGTTGGGGACGAATTTCCGAAGGAGCAGGAGAAGATGTCTTTCTTAATAATGAAATAGCCAAAGCTTATGTAAAAGGATTTCAAGGAGACGATTTGTCTCAACCTAATACTGTTTTAGCTTGTGCTAAACACTATGTAGCCTATGGAGCTGCTCAAGCCGGAAGAGATTATCATACCACTAATATGGGAGAAGGGGAGTTGCGAAACGTTTATCTACCGCCTTTTAAAGCGGCCATTGATGCTGGTGTTGAAACGTTTATGTCAGCCTTTAATGAGTTGAATGGTGTGCCAACTTCTGGTAATAAATTCACCTTAAGAGATATTCTTAAAGATGAATGGAATTTTAAAGGTTTGGTTGTTTCCGATTATACTTCTATTAATGAAATGATTCAACATGGCTTTGCTGCCGATAGTATTGATGCTGCAAGGATAGGTATGAATGCAGGAGTAGATATGGATATGATGGGACATGTGTACCGTCTTCATCTCAAAAAATTAGTGGAAGAGAATAAGGTATCTGAAGCTTTTATTAATGATGCCTGCAAACGAATTTTAATGGCAAAATTTAAATTGGGATTATTTGATGACCCATACCGTTATAGTGATGAAGAGCGTGAAATAAAGACCGCATATCAATCAGAATTTTTAACTGAAGCTAGAGAAATTGCAGCTGCCTCATCGGTTTTATTACAAAATAAAAATGACGCTCTACCGCTTTCTAAAACCTCAAAAACAATCGCTTTTATTGGGCCTTTGGTAAAAGATGAATATAATATTATTGGGAACTGGGCCGCTAAAGGTGATAGAGATGGAAAGGCTGTAAGTGTTTTTGAAGGTGTTTCAGAATATTTAAAGCCTAAACAAATTTTATATGCTAAAGGTTGCGATATTTTAAAAGCTGACACTTCTGGTTTTGAAGAGGCAATTAGGGTGTCTAAACAGGCTACAGAAATTGTTTTAGTTATGGGTGAAGATTACCATATGAGTGGTGAAGCAGCTTCGCGAACTGATTTGAAAATTCCAGGTGTTCAACCAGAATTGATTAAAAAAATACGTGAAGCAAACCCGAATAAAAAAATCACCTTAGTTATAATGAATGGAAGACCTTTAAATTTATCTGAAGAGGTAAATTTGGTAGATGCCATTTTAGAAGTTTGGTTTCCTGGAACTATGGGAGGTGCAGCAACAGCAGATTTACTCTTTGGTGAAGTAAATCCTTCAGGGAAACTAACCGTTACATTTCCTCGAAATGTTGGTCAGGTGCCTATCTATTATAACATGAAAAATACCGGACGACCAATTCCTGAAAGCAACCCTAAGGAAGATTATAAAAGTAATTATATCGATATAGAGAATACACCTCTGTTTGCTTTTGGGCATGGTTTAAGTTATACCAAATTCAACTATTCAGATTTAAAACTGTCTTCAAATAAATTGACATTTTCAAATACAATTGACGCACAAGTTGAGGTGTCAAATACAGGGTCTAAAGATGGTTATGAAATCGTTCAACTCTATATTCATGATAAAGTAGGAAGTGTTACTAGGCCAGTTAAAGAGCTAAAAGGTTTTCAAAAAATATATCTCAAAAAAGGAGAAACTAAAACAGTAACGTTTACGGTTTCAGTAGAAGACCTAAAATTTTACAATAGTGATATGGTTTATGGTGTAGAAACTGGCGAATTTGAGATTGCTATTGCTCCAAGTTCTGAATTCAAATTTGAATCTTCTTTTACGCTAATTGATCAATAATTAAATAAAAAAAATGAGTCATAAATTTCAGCCTTTTATGCTTCTGCTATTCATGGTTTTTTTAGGGGCAACCAATGCGCAGACTAAAATCATAAATTCAGGCTGGCAGTTTTCAGAAGATAAATCAGTATGGGAAACTGTTAATATTCCGCATACATGGAATAAAGATGATGCCTTTGATGATACACCTGGTTACCGGAGAGGTTTAGGGTATTATCAAAAACAACTGTATATAGGCTCAGAACAAAAAGAACAGAATCAATATTTAAAGTTTAATGCCGTAAACCAAGAAGCAACAATCTTTGTTAATGGAAAAAAAGTTGGAAATCATAGAGGTGGTTACGCGGCTTTCAATTTTAATATTTCTGAATTTATAACTTATGAGGCTTATAATTTAATTGAAGTTACGGTTGATAATTCTCATAATGAAGATATTCCGCCTTTAGATGCTGATTTTACGTTTTATGGAGGCATTTACCGCGATGTAGAATTAATAACCTTGCCAAAACAGCATTTTAGTTTAGAGGATTATGCCTCAGATGGATTCTATATCAATTACCCTCAAGTATCAGAAGAAAGTGCCCGAATAGAAGTTACTGCCTTGTTAAATAATACAGCATCGCGTAAAGAAAAAACAACGTTAAAATTGGTGCTTTCAGATGCAGAAGGCAAAATTATAACAACATATTCTGAAACATTTAAATTAAAATCTAAGACGTCAGAAGCATTTAAAGTGCCGTTACCTGAGGTTAAAAACCCCAAATTATGGTCACCAGAACATCCGTATTTGTATCAATTGCAACTCGTTTTAACTGATGATAAAGGAGAGACTTTAGACTTGAAAACGGCTAATGTAGGATTTCGTTGGGTGTCTGTAGATGCTGATAAAGGATTTTATTTAAATGGAAAACCCATCAAATTAATCGGAGTTAATCGCCATCAAGATTATGAAGGTTATGGTAATGCTGTACCCATGGCACTTCAGAAAAAAGATATTGAGTTAATAAAAGAAATGGGGTCTAATGTTATTCGTTTTGCGCATTATCCACATGCGCGAGAGCTTTATAAACGTTGTGATGAACTTGGTATTTTAGTTTGGACAGAAACTCCTATTGTAAATAAAGTAACCAATACGGAGGCGTTTTTTAAGACAGCAACCAATATGCAAAAGGAGCATATTAAACAATATTATAATTATCCTTCTGTTGTTATGTTTGGTTATATGAATGAGATTTTTTTGCGTCTTGCATTTGATCAGAAAGAATCTGAAGCAGAAAAAGAAAACCGAAAAAAATACACTTATCAACTCGCAAAACAGTTAGAAGAGTTAACCAGAAAAGAAGCCCCAAACCATATTACTGTAATGGCGCTTCATTTTAATGAGCTTTACAACGAAACAAACATTGCAGATTTACCAATGCTTGTCGGTTGGAATCTATATTTCGGATGGTATCATGACACCATTAAAGATTTAGGTGTTTTTCTAGACAACCAACACCAGCGTTTTCCAAAGCGTGCTATTATGGTTTCAGAATATGGACCAGGAGCAGATGTACGGATTTCAACAATAAAACCTTCACGATACGATTATTCCCAAGAATACCAATTACAATTGCATTCAGGATATTATAATCAAGTCATAGAGCGCAATTTTGTTACAGGAATGACAGCATGGAATTTTGCTGATTTCGGTTCTGAGTTTAGAGGAGAATCTGTGCCGCATGTTAATCAAAAAGGCTTAGTTCAATACAATAGACAGCCTAAGGAAGTGTATTACTGGTATCAAACTGTTTTAAACTCAAAGACGCCATTGGTTCATATTGCCAATTATCAAGATGATGTCACCTTAATAGATCAAGATTCGTTTGATATCACCATATTTTCTAACCAAGAAAAAGCGAAGCTATATGTGAATCATACATTTGTTCAAGATTTAATTTTTAAATTAGGTATTGCAACAGTCTCAGTGCCTTTTAATCAAGGAGAAAATACGCTTAGAGTAGAATCAAAAACCGTATCTGATGAATTAGATATGAAGGTAAATATTTTGAAGACTCTAAAGACAAACCAAAATACTAAACTGGCAATTAACGTAGGGACGCATGTTAATTTTAGAGATAATGTTGCAGGGGTTACGTTTTTAAGTGACCGTCCTTATTCAGAAAATTTGTATGGCTATCTTCCAAATTCAGGAAAATGCGAACGAAAATTAGTGCCATTTAATATTGGTAATTCCATAAATGAAGGCGTTTATCAAACCATGCTTGTAGATTGTGAGGCTTATAAAGTCGATGTGCCTGATGGTAAATACAAAGTCAGCTTATATTTTGTAGAGCCTCAGTTAAAAAACAAAGCCCATGTAATTTTTAATTTATCGGCTACAAATGGTGAATCTGAAGCAGATACTATGCATCGTATGTTCGCTATTAAATTAAATGAAAAGACCATCGCAAATCAATTTAATATGGCTAAAGAATATGACAATAAATATGGGATTAAACAGAGCGCTATAATTTCAATTGAAAACAATTCAGGACTAACAATTAGGCTCAACCCCATAGAAGGCGAAACTGTATTGAGTGGTATTTTAATAGAAAAAATATAATACTACACGCTGTATATAATTGAAGCACCCATTAGGAAAGTTAATAAAATGAAAGTAATACTTATTTCAATACTCACACTGGTTACAACTAATCTTTTTGCTCAAGATTTAGAAACGTATACGTATGCCATAAAAGGTACAGATACCTTGCGTTTAGATGTGTATACGCCCAAAAACATCAAAAAGGATGAGAAATTACCCGTGCTTTTATGGATGCATGGTGGTGGATTTTCGGGGAGTCATCGCGCTTATCCAGACGATAATAAATTAGTAAAGTATGTCGCTAAAGAACAGCATTATATAGGTGTTTCTATTGATTACCGTTTGCTAAGAAAAAATAAAACGACAGGTTTTGGATGCGATTGCACTAAAGATGAAAAACTAGAAACATTTAGTGAGGCAGCTATAGATTATTTAGATGCTGCAAAATTTTTAGTAGAGCGTGCTGAAGCACTTCAAATAGATACGACCAAAATTATTGCTGGAGGTAGTAGTGCAGGTGCCGAAGGTAGTTTGAATGCTGTATTTATGAAAGATTACTTTGTAAGCCATAAAACAGCCTATAATAAGGTGAAATTTGCAGGTGTATTTGCTTGTGCAGGTGCTATTGTAGATGCCAATTATATTACAGAAAATAATGCAATTCCTGCAGTGTTATATCATGGTACTAACGACCGATTAGTTCCTTTTGGAAATGCTTCACATCATTTTTGTGACCCAAAAAAAGACGGCTACTTTAGGTTAGATGGTTCGGGGATTATTGCAGAACAACTCGAAGATTACGATACAGCATACTATTTCAATATCGTTAAAGATGGTGGCCATGAAGTAGCCCGA
The DNA here is from genome assembly GCF_013403955.1 of Winogradskyella vidalii. Classification (GTDB taxonomy): domain Bacteria; phylum Bacteroidota; class Bacteroidia; order Flavobacteriales; family Flavobacteriaceae; genus Winogradskyella; species Winogradskyella vidalii. The sequence goes on from NZ_JABFDG010000001.1 coordinate 471,458, forward strand.
ATTCCTTTTGAAGATTTAGAGAAGGTGTTCAATTTCTTTGAGAAAACAGTATTGCAGAATGAAATCATTCAAACTAAAGTTTTAAAAACCTATTAAGCATGAGATATCTCTCTATTTTATTTGTAATGTTGTTGGGGTTTCAATCTTGTAAAAACGAAACACCTACTGTAGAACCGGCTTTAACTGTAGAACCGGCTTTAAATAAGCGTCCAAATATCGTTTATATTATGGCAGATGATCATGCCGAACAAGCAATCAGCGCATACGGTCATCCAATAAGTCAATTGGCACCAACTCCAAATATAGATCGCATCGCTACAGAAGGCGCCCTATTTCAAAATAACTTTTGTACCAATTCTATTTGCGGACCAAGTAGAGCGGTTGTTTTAACAGGAAAATTTAGTCATGCTAATGGGTTTAGAATGAATGGCGATCAGTTTGATGGCAGCCAACAAACCTTTCCTAAGCTATTACAAAAGGCAGGATATAACACCGCAGTCATTGGTAAATGGCATTTGCATGGTTTACCCCAAGGCTTTGATTATTGGAATATATTAACTGATCAGGGGAATTATTACAATCCAGATTTTATAGCGATTAATACATCAACTAAAGTTGCAGATACTACAAGAGTTGAAGGCTATGCTACAGATATTATAACTCAAGATGGTATTGCTTATCTCAATTCGGTGAAAGATGATGACAAACCATTTATGCTGATGTTACAGCATAAGGCACCACACCGCAATTGGATGCCAGCATTACGGCATGCTAATAAATATGATACGGTTGAATTCCCTTTGCCTGATAGTTATTTTACCGCTCATGAAGGTTCTCAGGCTTCAAAAGAACAATTGCAGACCATCTATAAAGATATGTATGAAGGTCACGATTTGAAACTCACTAAATCTAAAGATAGTCCAGAATTAGCTTGGAATCCTTGGAAGTCAGATTTTGAGCGCATGACCACAGCACAACGTAGAGCTTGGGATAGTGCTTATCAGGCTAAGAATGATGCCTTTCACGATGCTAATTTATCGGGAAAAGATCTAGCAAACTACAAAGGACAACGGTATTTACAAGACTATTTAGCTACCATTGCATCTATGGATGAGGGGGTTGGTGAGGTTTTAGATTATTTAAAAGAAACTGGTTTAGCTGAAAATACGATTGTAATTTATACCACCGATCAAGGCTTTTATTTAGGTGAAAAAGGATGGTTCGATAAGCGTTATATGTATGAGGAATCATTGGCTATGCCTTTACTCGTAAAATATCCAGGGACTATAAAACCGGGAACTGTTATTGAAGATTTAACACAGAATCTCGACTTTGCTGAAACATTTTTAGATTATGCAGGCGCTGAAATTCCAGAAGATATGCAAGGTAAATCCTTACGTCCACTATTAGAAAATAGAAATAATGATGAAGATTTCAGAGATGCGGTGTACTATCATTATTATGATTATCCAGCATTTCATATGGTAAAGAAACATTATGGCGTAAGAACAAAACGCTATAAGCTGATGCATTTTTATGATGATATTGATACTTGGGAATTATATGATTTACAAGAAGATCCTAATGAAATTAATAATCAAATCGATAATCCAGATTATGATACAATTGAAGCAGAATTAAGAACACGACTTATAGCGCTTCAAGAAGAATATAACGTTAAAGCACAAGAATTTAAACAAGCACCAAAAGAAAACGTAGAACGTGCTTATAAGCAATTTAAAAGATTAAGAGGTGAAACAGGGACTTCTTACAACCCACAAACAGATAAAGACACTAAATTATAAATCATGAAAAAAATATTTGTTTTCTTCATTATAACATCGCTTTTTTCTTGTAATACAGACAAGAATGAAAAAGGAAGTCAGCAGCTTAATTCAAAGGAAAAAGCAGAAATAAAAACAGGGTTTCAAACCTATATCAACCCATTAGATATCGATTATACCTATATGGTTTACAATTCAAGCCAGAATAAATCCTATCGTTCGGGTGCAGATCCGGCGGTTATAGAATTTAAAGGCGAATACTATATGTTTGTAACGCGTTCCTTTGGGTATTGGCATTCTACCGATTTAATGAACTGGGATTTTATTAAACCACAACAATGGTTTTTTGAAGGGAGTAATGCACCAACAGCATTTAATTATAAAGACTCTTTAGTGTATTTTGCAGGTGACCCTGCAGGCTACGGAAGTATTCTGTACTCCGATAACCCAAAAGAAGGGAAATGGACACCTACAGCTTCGATATCTACTAATATTCAAGATTCTGAATTATTTATAGATGATGATGGTAAAACATATTTGTATTGGGGCTCTTCAAATGTGCATCCCCTTCATGTAAAAATGTTGAATAAAGATGACCGCTTTTTAGAAACAGGAGTCAAAGAAACCTTAATTAATCTAGATGAGGACGCTCATGGATGGGAGCGTTTTGGAGAAAATAATTTTCACCCAACCTTAAAGGAAGGTTATATGGAAGGGGCTTCCATGACCAAACACAACGGAAAATATTATTTGCAATATGCTGCGCCAGGGACACAATTTAATGTCTATGCCGATGGGGCTTATGTTAGCGATTCGCCACTAGGGCCTTTCGAATACATGAAAAATAACCCAATGAGCTTTAAACCAGGCGGATTTACAAATGGAGCAGGTCATGGCATTACGGTAAAGCAAACCAACGACCAATACTGGCATGTGGCAACAATGGCATTAGCTTCAAATTCTCAGTGGGAACGTCGGTTATGTATGTTTCCAACCTATTTTGATGATGAAGGTTTAATGTATACAAATACCGCTTATGGGGATTATCCGCGTTTTGGAACTGATCACCCCACAAAAGCTGGACATCACAATGGATGGATGTTATTGTCTTATAAAGGGGATGTTACGGTATCATCTTCGTTAATGCAGATTATGAAGTTTACTTCAAATGATGATGATATCCAGGTTGTGGAATTGCCCGAAGAGAAGAATAAAGATGGTGAGATATTGTCTGAAGTATTAACAGATGAAAACCCTAAAACATTCTGGGTTGCTGAAGCTAATGACAATAAACAATGGCTGACTATCGAGATGAAAAACCCAGGGACGATTAAAGCTTTGCAATTGAATTTTCACGATCACCAATCTAAAATCTATACACGTGTTGAAGGTTTAAAGCATCAGTTTACTATTGAGGTGTCAGAAGATAGTAAAAACTGGACAACTGTAGTTGATAGAAGTAAAAGTGAAGCAGATACACCAAATGCCTACATTGTATTAGACGAACCTGTACTTGCAAAATATGTGCGCTATAATAATATAAAAGTCCCAGGCGCAAATTTTGCAATGTCAGAATTAAGAGTATTCGGGTTAGGGTTAGGAGATAAGCCGGCAAAGGTTACAGGATTCACTGTAAACCGCGAAGAAGACCGTAGAGATGCGGCCTTTTCTTGGAATGCTGTAGAAGGCGCTCAGGGTTATAATATACGTTGGGGAATTGCCGAAGATAAGCTTTACCATTCGTGGCAAGTTTACGATACTAATACCCATTTTATGCGTAATCTAGACCGTGATACACCTTATTATTTTACGATTGAGGCCTATAATGAAAATGGAATTTCTAATCAGAGTGAAGTGATTTTTGTAGAGTAATGATGAAGTATTTTTTTAATTTATTTTTAGTAATGATATTGTTTTCTGCTCAAGGACAAGAGCTGAAAATAATGAGCTATAATATTAAGTTAGATTATCCTAAAGAAGGTGAAAATAGCTGGACGAATAGAAAGCCATTCCTTGTTAATCAACTTAAATATAACGAACCAGATGTGATAGGTGTACAAGAAGCTATGCCTAATCAGATGAAAGACATGGATAGCCTTTTAGTTGATTATAGTTATTTAGGTGTGGGGCGCGACGATGGTAAAAATCAGGGTGAATATTCGGCATTATTTTATAAAACAGATAAGTTTAAGGTTATAAAATCGGGGACTTTTTGGCTGTCTGAAACACCAGAAAAAGTATCGATGGGCTGGGATGCTGTATGTAATAGAATATGCACTTATGCCTTGTTTAAAGATAAAGTGTCAGGTAATCTATTTTGGACTTTTAACACGCATTTTGATCATGTAGGTAAAGTGGCTAGAAAAAATAGCGCGACCTTAATTATTGAAAAAATACAGGCATTAAACACTGAAAATTATCCTGTAGTTTTAACAGGCGATTTTAACATGGAGCCTACTCACGATAGTATAAAACACATAAAAAGTGCATTAAAAGATTCTAAAGAAATAGCAAAACTTACCTTTGGTCCACACGGCACTTTTAATGGATTTTATTTTAATGAGCCAGTAATCAGACGTATAGATTTTGTGTTTGTAAGTGCGGAGGTTATGGTAAGTAAATATGCGGTGTTGAGTGATAATTGGGATTTACATTATCCATCAGATCATTTACCTATTTTAATTCTTTTAGAGTTGTAAAAGTCATTAACTTTATAGGCTCTAACTATTAAATAATAGAACTAAACTAAATATATATAAAATGAAAAAAGGTGTCTTTTTATTGTTGATTGCAGCAGTTTCTGCTTTAGGTGGGTTGCTTTTTGGATACGATACAGGTGTTATAAATGGGGCGCAATTCTACCTCACTGAATATTTCGATTTAAGTGATGCGTTAAAAGGTTGGGTTGTAGGAAGTGCACTCTTAGGGTGTTTTGTCGGAGCTATTATTGCAGGCCCTCTAAGTATTAAAATAGGACGTAAATGGTCGTTAATAATTTCAGCTATATTCTTCACGCTTTCAGCTTATGGCTCGGGTTTACCAGAAGTGTTTCCGCAGACGGTAAGTATGTTGGTGGTTTTTAGAATTATAGGAGGCTTAGGTATTGGTGTGGCATCCATGAATGCACCAATGTATATCGCAGAAATTGCACCTTCTAACATTAGAGGCCGTATGGTGTCTTATTATCAATTGGCTATTGTTATTGGCTTTTTTGTGGTGTTCTTAGCCACGTATTTTATAGGTAATGATTTAACTGAAGCCGAAAATATTCAGTTTGGATGGCGTCGTATGTTTTGGTCAGAATTGATTCCGAGTTTACTATTCTTGGCGCTCTTATTTATCGTTCCTAAAAGTCCGAGATGGTTAGCGTTAAAAGGAAAAGAAGAAGAGGCCTTGGTTGTCTTACAACGTATTAATGGTGATGAGGATGCAGCTAAAGAAATGGTTCAGATTAAGAAATCATTAAATGAAACGAATGATACTGTCAAGGTCAGTTACTTTTCTAAAGCCGTGTTAGTGATTATTGCTATAGGAACGGTACTTTCCATGCTGCAGCAATTCACAGGAATCAATGCCGTTTTATACTATGGTGCAGATATTTTTGAAAAAGCCTTAGGCTTTGGTAAGGAAGATGTGCTTGCACAACAAATATTATTAGCCTTTGTGAATTTGATATTCACATTTGTAGCGATGTTTACGGTCGATAGATTAGGTAGAAAACCATTGCTTTATATCGGTTCTGCAGGTATGATTATCGGGTTTTTATTATTGAGCGTAACATTACAACAAGGCAGTGTTGGTGTGGTATCTTTAATCGGTGTATTACTATTTATAGCTTCTTTTGCACTATCTATGGGGCCAGTGGTATGGGTGTTGTTAGCTGAGATGTTTCCAAATAAAATTCGAAGTGTAGCGATGTCTGTTGCAGTAGCTGCACAATGGGCTTCAAATTATATTGTATCGCAGTCGTTTCCAATGGTCATGGGAAGCGATATGAATAATAGTGAGCCATGGAATGGGTCTTTACCGTACTATATTTTTATCGTTTTTATACTCATTATAGTTTTTGTAACCTATAAATTTATACCAGAAACTAAAGGGAAATCTTTAGAAGAGATTGAAGAGTTTTGGAAGTAAATTGTAATTGTTTTTAATAGAAAAAGTCAAGGTATGTGTGTCTTGACTTTTTTGTTTAAACACATCTTATTTAGTGTTAAATGAGCTTATTAAAATAAACGCACGCTTATTCTTTTGTAACTACAGGTGCAACATTTGGTTCTGCTTAATCATTCCATAGATGAGGTTCACCCGTAGTAACCCCGTATCATAAGCGTGTCATAAGCGTGTCATAAGCGTGTCATAAGCGTGTGATATCCGTGTTATAACCGTCCGTGGTTGTAATGTGACTAAAAAGGCAAAATACTTACGTGTAATAATTGACAAGCTTTAAATAAATTTGATATTAAAGTATAATAAAATCTTACCATATAGGTTGAAAGCTACTTTTACATAGCAGCAAAATCCCTTTACTTTTTGAAGTAATCCCATGAATAGGATTGTTTTAAATATAAAAACCAAAAAACCCGATTCAGATGAATCGGGTTTTTGATGGTGGTGCCTCCAGGAATCGAACCAGGGACACAAGGATTTTCAGTCCTTTGCTCTACCAACTGAGCTAAGGCACCAATTGCTTTGTTAAGCGGGTGCAAATATAAGCGCATTTTTATTATTACCAAAAGGAAATTAATAAAATTTGATTTTATAAATTTGCAACTTATCAATTTTACTATGAATCTTGTTGTAGATGTGGGGAATACGTATGTTAAGTTTGCTGTTTTTAATAATGCAGATTTAATTTATAAAACAGCTTTTAAGCTAAAAGCGTTCAAATTCCAGTACAAAAAACTAAAAAAAGAGTTTCCAAAACTCCAAAAAGCACTCATTGCTTCTGTAGGTCATTTAACCAAAGAAGATGTAGCGCTTATTAAAAATGATATAACAGTTGTTGAATTAACCTCACAATTAAATTTTCCATTCATAAACTTATACCAAACGCCAAAAACATTAGGGGTTGACCGTATAGCTTTAGTGGTGGCGGCTGTTAATCAGTTCCCGAATCAAAATGTTTTAATAATTGATGCAGGGACTTGTATTACCTACGATTTTATAACGAAAGAAAATGAGTATCTTGGTGGTGCTATTTCGCCTGGTTTAAGGTTACGTTATGTATCTTTGAATAATTTAACAGCAAATCTTCCGTTATTAGAAACTGAAAACCCTAAAAATATCATTGGTAATTCTACTGAAACATCAATTCACTCCGGAGTGGTTAATGGTGTTGTAAAAGAAATAGATGGAATTATAGATCAATATATTGAGCGTTATTCAGATTTAACAATTATTTTAACAGGAGGAGATGCCATTTTTTTGTCAAACCAATTAAAAAATAGCATATTTGCGAATTCAAATTTTCTATTGGACGGTTTGAATTTCATTCTAGAATATAATTCAAAATAATGATAAAAAAATTCATTGTAATTTGCATTACAATTATAAGTTCCACGGCTTTTGCACAACAAGGAACAGGTTCTCCCTATTCATTTTATGGTATCGGTAGCCTTAAATTTAAAGGTACGGTAGAAAACCGAAGTATGGGTGGTATGGGCGTTTACTTAGACAGTATTCACGTTAATCTAAGAAATCCGGCGGCCTATGCGGGGAAAAATATAGAAAATTACCCTTTTGATGGCGAAAGCAGACCTGTTAAATTTTCTGTAGCAGGTACTATGTCTGATGTCTCTTTAGAAAGTAATTCGGGCGAAGGAAGCTATAATAGCACCATGTTCGATTATATCGCCATGTCTGTACCTCTAGGTAAATTTGGGTTTGGTTTTGGGTTATTACCATACACTTCAGTTGGTCATAAACTCTATGATGTTAATGACGATGATGTTATTGTTAATCGCTACAGTGGTCAAGGTGGAATAAACAGAGTGTTTGCAGGCTTAGGCTATCAAATAAACGACCAATTGAGTGTCGGAGTAGATTTTAATTATAACTTCGGTAATATTCAGAATACGGCAATTGAAATCGCCTACACTTCAGATGGCGAAGTTGTACAGTACCAAACAAGAGAATTCAATAGGTCTGATTTAAGCGGTCTAGATTTAAATTTTGGAATTGCATATAAAACGATGGTAAACGACAAGTTAGAACTGTCTGCAACAGCAACCTATACGCCAGGAAGTACGCTTAATTCTGATAATACGAGAAGCTTATCTACAGTAACATTAGATGGCTCTTCACTAGAGGTAACCTCTATTACCAATACAATAATTACAGATTTAGCGTCTCAAAATCTTGAGGAAACGGAGTTATCTATGCCGTCTAAATTTTCTTTTGGTGCTGGTTTGGGACAGCCTAAATCGTGGTTTGTAGGCGCGGAATACACCTATCAAAACACAAGTGATTTTTCTAATCCTGTTTTTTCTAATCAAATTTCATCTTTTGAAAATGCGTCTAAAGTATCTGTTGGAGGGTTTTATATTCCAGACTATAAAGCATTTACAGGGTATTTTAAACGTGTGGTTTATAGAGCCGGATTTAACTTTTCAAATTCAGGTTTAGTTGTGAAAGATGAGTCTATAAAAGAGTTTGGCATGTCTTTTGGTGTAGGTTTACCAGTTGGAAGCCGAAGTTTATTTTCTAATGCCAATCTAGGCTTAGAATTTGGAAAACGAGGAACAACAAACCAAAATTTAGTTCAAGAAAATTTTATAAACTTAAATGTAAGTTTATCTTTAAGCTCTAGATGGTTTAAGAAAAGAAAATATGATTAATATAAAACTGTAATACAATTAATAAAAGATGAAGACGAGATTAACTATACTGCTAGTCGCACTTTTTATGAGTGCTAACATAGGATTTGCTCAACAAGATGAAGAATGTGTAAATAACCTATCTATTTTTGATAGTTATGTTAAGAGCAAAAAATACGATGAAGCTTATGGCCCTTGGAAAATAGTACGCGAAAAGTGTCCTGATTATAACAGAGCTATTTATGCACACGGAGAAAAAATTCTTAAGCATAAGATAGAAAACACTACAGGCGAAGAACAATTAGCACATATTGAAGATTTAATGTTGTTATACGATCAAAGTAGAGAGCATTTTGAATCTAATTATGACTTAGCCGAAGTTCTTGTAGATAAAGCTAACTTAGCTTACAAGTATAGAAAAGAGTTAAATATGCCAGAGCAAGACATTTATAATATGTTTGATGAGGCTTATAAAAAAGACGCTAAAAACTTTACTAGTGCCGTAGGACTTTATACTTATTTTTCTTTAGCAGTAGGGTTATATGATGCGAGTCCTCAGTCTTCAGATGATGCTCAAAAAATGTTTAACAAATACGATGATGTCAAAGAAATTATTGATAATCGTATCGCAACCATGACGACCCAGTTAAACAAATATGCTGAAAAAGAAGAGGCAGGAGAAAAATTATCTTCTAAAGAGGAAAGATATCGTTCTAGTTATGAGTCTAATATTGAAGCGTTCGAAAACCAGATTCTTGGAAGTATGGATAAGACGCTTGGAGATAGAGCTAATTGTGAGGTGTTAATTCCTTTATATAAAAAGGATTTTGAGGAAAATAAAAATGATACAGTTTGGTTACAACGTTCAATGAATAAAATGGGTGAAAAAGACTGTACTGATGATCCTTTCTTTGAAAAATTAGTGGTTCAAAAAAATACTGTTGAGCCAGATGCTAAAACAGCTTATTATTTAGGCGTGTTAAAAGAAAAGCAAGGTAAAATGGCGGAAGCCAATCGTTACTACGATCAATCGTTACAGTTAGAAACAGACCCACTTAAAAAGTGGAACCTTGTAATAAGAGTTGCTGAGAAAAACTTTAAAAGAGGTAGTTTCAGTAAAGCAAGACAACAATATATGGATGCCTTAAAATTAAATCCATCTAATGGTACACCACATTTAAGAATAGCAGCAATGTATGCTAAAAGTGCTAACAACTGTGGCGATACTAACTTTAACAAAAGAGCAGTATTCTGGTTAGCTGCAGATGAAGCTGAAAAAGCAGGTAAAGTAGATGGTCGTTTAAGAAGCGCAGCAGCACAAACTGCAAAAAGTTATAGAGCTAATGCACCTGCTAAAGCAGATATATTTCAATGTAGTTGTTCAGGAGAAGTTATTAAAATTGGATGTTGGATAGGACGTTCAGTGACTGTGCCAAGCATTTAATGAAAAAACATAATTTACATACGATTAAAAACCTAGTCACAGCAATTGTTGTGACTTTGTTTTTTTCGTGTAATAATAACATCAGTGATGTACAAAAGGTTGGTGTATTACAAAATCAACCTATTGGTGAAGCTGAAGATATCGATTTAAAATACACCGAATTTAAAGACGATACGCTAAGATTACTTGCCAATCTTCTCAGTCCTAAAATGCTTGATTACTCTAATAGAGATTTTCCGTTTAATGAATTTCCAGATGGTATAGAGCTCTATATTTACGACAGTAATAATAACAAAACCACCATAACATCAAATTATGCTATCGTGTATTCAGAAACTGATATTATAGATTTGCGAGGTGATGTACAAATTGCAACCCATCAAAATGATACGTTGTTTACAGAGCAATTGTATTATAATCAGAAATTAGAGTGGGCATTCACAAACAAAGCATTTACGTATAAAGGCATAACCAATAATACCTATGGTGTAGGTTTTGATTCCGATAAAGAATTTAAGAACTTTCAAATGTTAGAAATGGGTGGTGATTTTGAACTTGATAATTAGTTATCTTTGCCTAATAATTAGAAGATAAAAATGATGAAAATACAGAAGATTTTTCAATACGCTTATTTTGTTTTTGCCATACTGTTTATATACGATGGTATTACTAAATGGACAGATAATCGAACTGGTGCTTACACATCTTTAGGGCTTGCTGCCTTAGCAATCTTTATGTTTTTCTTCAGAAAACGCTTCAGCAAAAAGTTTGAAGACCGTAACAACAAGTAATTTATGACTGCCGATATAGTCATTATTATCAGTACACTTATACTTTCAGCTTTTTTTTCGGGTATGGAGATTGCCTTTGTGTCGTCTAATAAAATTCATATAGAATTAGAAAAAAAACAAGGTGATTTTTTAGGGAATATATTAGGGAAGCTAACCGCTAGGCCTTCTAAGTATATTGCTACAATGCTTATTGGTAACAACATTGCGTTGGTGCTTTATGGTTTTAAAATGGGTGAGGTTTTGGTAGGTTGGTTTCAAACCATGTTGCCTTCAAATAACGCTGCTTTAAACTACTTATTAACGGATTTGCAATTGCTAAGTCAAACTGTAATTTCCACTTTAGTCATTTTAATTACAGCCGAATTTTTACCTAAAGTATTTTTTCAAATTTATGCCAATACATTACTTAAGGTATTAGCATTGCCAACCTATATCTTCTACATCTTATTTTCTTGGGTTTCAGATTTTGTACTTTGGATTTCAGATGCCGTTTTAAAATATATTTTTAGAGTTGATGATGAAGACGTTGTTTTAGCAATGACAAAGGTAGAATTGGGGAATTATATTACGGAGCAAATGGAATCCGTAGAAGATCAAGACAGTGTAGATAGTGAAATTCAAATTTTTCAGAATGCCTTAGAATTTTCAGAAGTAAAAGCACGAGAGGTTATGGTGCCTCGAACAGAAATTACTGCGGTTGATATTTCTGAATCACTAGATAATTTACGTCAGCTTTTTATCGACTCTGGACGTACAAAAATTATTGTTTATAAAGAGAATATAGACGATATTTTAGGCTATGTACATTCTTTTGAACTCTTTAAAAAACCAAAAAATATTAATTCTATACTAATGCCAGTCGGTTTTGTACCCGAAACAATTCTGGTAAAAGATGTGCTTAATATTTTAATCAAAAAACGCCGAAGTATGGCTGTCGTTATAGATGAATATGGTGGAACTTCCGGACTGATGACTGTTGAAGATATCATTGAAGAGTTAGTAGGCGAAATTGAAGACGAACATGATACAGTTGAAATGATTGAAGAGCAAGTAGACGAAAATACCTATAGGTTTTCAGCCAGATTAGAAGTAGACTACATTAATGAAACCTATAAATTAAACCTACCTGAAAGTGAAAATTATGAAACTTTAGGAGGCTTAATTGTAAATGCAACAGAAGGTATTCCTCAAGAAAAAGATGATGTTTTAATCGATAATTTTAAGTTTACCATAACCGAAGTCTCTTCAACTAAAATTGATGAAATCTTATTGAAAATCCTCGAAGAAGATTAACCATATAAAAACTTCAGTTCTCCTTTTATTATTTACTAGAATACATTATTTTCGCAGACTTATTTACACGAAATACATACTATACAAAAAAGACTATGGCAGTTTTAAATAAAATTAGACAACGTTCACTGGTATTAATATTAGTTATCGCATTAGCGTTATTCTCATTCGTAATCGGCGATTTGTTCAAAAACTCAGATGCCCTAACAGGAGGTTCACAAGATGTCGTTGCAACAGTTAACGGTAAGGATATTAATCGTTTAGAGTTTCAACAAAAAGTTAAAAATTACCAAGATAGAGTTGGTGGAAGTCAAACTTCTACGCAATCTATGAATACGATTTACAACCAAGAGCTTCGTAAACTTGTTTTAGAAACAGAAATTGAAGAATTAGGCTTGTCTGTTGAAAAAGATGAAATGAGAGATCTATTGAAAAATAGCTTTTCTTCTTATCCAGAATTTCAAGATGCTAACGGAAATTTTGATGTCAACCGTTTAAATGCTTTTATCGCAAACTTAAAAGACCTTAATGGCGATACAGCACCATTAGGTGATTTTTTAGTTAATTACGATAGTTGGACCAATAATGAGCAAACTATTGCTACAAGTGCCATTCAACAAACCTATTTTAACATGATTAAAGCAGGTGTTGGGACTTCTATTATTGAAGCTGAACAAGAATATTTGGGAGATGCTCAAACTGTAGATATTCGTTACGTGCAAATTCCTTACACAACAATCTCAGATAGTTTAGTTACTGTTTCTAATAGTGATGTTAAAGATTACATAAAGAAACACAAAGATACTTATGAAGTTGATGCAAGTAGAGAAGTGGTCTATGTAGAGTTTAAAGAAGAAGCTTCTAAGGCAGATGAAGATAAAATTAAGGCCGATTTGTTAGCCTTAAAATCTGATAAGACAGAATACAATGAAAATAGCAAAAATAATGAAACTATTAAAGGTTTTGATTCTGCTACAGACATTGAAGAATTTGTTAACTTCAACTCAGATATCAACTATAATGATTCATTTTTAAGACCTGCACAATTACCTGCGGTAGCTAAAGATACTTTATTGAAATTGAATGTAGGGGATTACTACGGGCCTTACAAAGATGGTGGATATTACAAGTTGTCTAAAGTTGTTGAGACAAAGCAAATGCCAGACTCAGTAAAAGTACGTCACATCTTAATTCCTCATGTAGGCGGACAACGAGCAGATGCGTCAATAACTAAAACTCCAGAAGAAGCTAAGAAAACAGCAGATAGTATTTTTGCTGAAATTCAAGGAGGTACTAAGTTTATGGATTTATTAGAATTATCTTCTGATAAAGTAAGTAACGAAAAAGATGGTGAAATAGAATTCGATTATAGAGCAGGAATGGCTCCAGAATTCAAAGCCTATGCTTTTGATAACAATGAAGGTGATATGGCTGTGGTACAAACCACTTTCGGATATCATATTATTGAAATATTAGAACAAAAGAGTTTTAACAAAGCTATTAAACTAGCGACTTTAGCAGATAAAATTGAGCCTTCTGATCAAACACTTCAAGATATATTTAATAAAATGTCTAAGTTTGAAATTGCAGCAAAAGATGGAGACTTTAATGCTTTAGCTAGTGAAAACGGCCTAACTGTAAAACCAATTACATTTAAAGAATTAGACGAAAATATTCCAGGTATCGGAAGCCAGAGAGAAGTTGTACGTTGGTCTTTTGAAGATGAAACTGAAGAAGGTGACCTAAAGAATTTTCCAATCTCTAATTTTGGTTACATTATCGCTCAAGTTGTAGAGAAGAAAGAAAAAGGATTAATGAGCGTGGAAGACGCTTCAATTACAGCATTGCCAGAAATAAGAAAAGAAAAGAAGGCTAAAATGATTACTGAAAAAATAACAGCAACTACTGTAGCTGATATCGCCAAGAATCAAGGTCAGAGTCCTAGATCAGCAGCTGCTATTACAATTAACAATACAACCTTATCAGGAGCAGGTGTAGAACCTAAAGTTGTAGGTGCAGCATTTGGTTTAGCTGAAGGCGGAACATCTAAGCCTATTCAAGGAGAAAAAGGAGTTTATGTTGTAGAAGTAACTAAAATTAACGAAGCAACTAAATTAGATAACTATACAGCGATTATCAATCGATTAAATTCAGAGCGTAAGGCGGCAGTTCAATCTAAAGTATTTCCTGCTTTAGAGGATGCAGCTGAAATAGAAGATAACAGAGCAAAAACGGTTTACTAATCGTTTAGAAATATAATTTATAAAATGGCTTTGCAGTAATGTGAAGCCATTTTTTTGTTTGCATATCCTGCAAGGTTTTCAAAACCTTGTAGCTATTGAAACTTGAATTAAAAACAACATGAGTTAAGTTTTAGTCAAGTTAGGTACTCACAACACCATAGCTTCATACGGAATTACAGTCTCATAGCCTTTTGCATTAAAGTAATCGGTTGGATTGTCTTCTGAAGCTACTAAAACAAAGTCACCACCCCAAGCGCCTAAACTTTTTACAGCACCATTAAAATCAGCGAATATTCGGGTTTTAATAGGTGATTGCTGAATAAGTTTTGAGATGATATTTTCATGAGTATCAACTAGATTTTGAAATTCTGAAAGTGATTGACAAACAATCATGCTTTTAGTAATACTGTTAATTTGTTTGATAACGTCTAAATTAACCTTTCCTAGTTTCTTGTAAGCAGAAATACCATCGCGACTATTTTGTTTCTGATTGAGGTACACAAAATAGAGTTGTTGCTTAAAGCTAGGTTGAAAATCGACTAATTCAATCAATGGGGTTTGATGCTGTTGAAGTTGAAATGTAATTGGGTAATTGTGTTGAGCACATGCAATATCATAACCACTACCACCAAAAGTTTTTTCTAAAAGCTGAAAAGCATCAACATTAGCCCAATCGGCTAAGTTATTAATTAATGTAGAAGAGGTTCCTAAGCCCCAGAGGCGATTAAAATCTTGATGTGTTGTAATGGTATAACCTTGATTTGAATCTAAGAACTCAGAATTCAATTCTCTAATCGCTTTTAGAATTTCAATAAGGCGTTCTGTAATTTGATTGTCTGACTTTGCGGTTACATGAAGCCCAGACAAAGTACTTTTAATGACTAATTGTTCTTCATACCAAATCTCACCCAATTCATTATAACTCTTCCAATGAATGCTATTAGAACCATTGGCATTAACCTCTAAACTCTGTCCGTATTTTGTGGGAATCGCTAAAGCTTTTGCACCATCTAAAACGGCATACTCTGCGGTGAGCAATAATTTGCCGTTACTTCGGTATGTTTTGGATGTTTTGTTCAAGGTGTTTTATTTAGTGGAGTGTGCTTTGTTTCTTAAGGCGCTGAACCATCTATAATACTAACAATTCATTTAGTTTCTTAATTTACTTATCGCTTCAACAACAGCACTATGTGTTACCACATTTGTTTTAAAATGTTCAACAAGTTTCACTTTTTCTGCCTCAGTCGCTTCAAATTGATTTAAAATATTCATCAAATGCATTTTCATATGTCCCTCTTGAATTCCAGTAGTTGTTAAAGATTTTACGGCACCAAAATTCTGTGCTAACCCAGCGACTGCTACAATTTTCATTAGGTCTTTAGCGCTAGGCTTCTGAAGCATTTCCATAGAAAAATTTACTAAAGGATGTAAGCTAGTTAAGCCACCAACGGTTCCTAAAGCCAATGGAATTTTAATCCAGAATTTAAAAATACCATTTTCAACCGAACAATGTGTTAAGCTTGAGTATTTACCGTGTCGAGCTGCGTAGGCATGCACACCAGCTTCAACCGCTCTAAAGTCGTTACCTGTGGCTAATACAACGGCATCAATACCATTCATTATTCCTTTGTTGTGGGTTACTGCTCTGTAAGGTTCAACTTCGGCAATACTAACGGCTTGTTTAAATTTTTGTGCAAAGACTTCGGGGTTAGGAATATCTTTACTTTTTAAATCTTCAATCTTACAAGATACCTCTGCGCGTACCAAACACTCTGGTACATAATTTGAGAGTATACTCATTACAATTGAAATATTCTTTTCTGTATTGTTAAAACCTTTAAATTGAAAGGATTCAGTTTTAAAGGTATTTGCAAATTGTTCTAAACACGAATTGATGAAATTCGCACCCATGGCATCCAGAGTTTCAAACGTTGCATGTAGCTGATAGTAGTTGGGTAAATCTTCCGTTTTATTTCGTAATTCTATATCTAAAATACCACCACCTCTGCGTTCCATGTTTTTGGTGATATGAGCTGTAGCACTGATTAATTTTGGCTTTACTTCTGTGAAAAAAGCATTAAGCTTATCAAAATCACCTTCGTATATAAAATGAACCTGTCCTATTTTTTCTGTTGCTAAGACTTCCGCCTTAAAACCCCCACGATCTAACCAAAATTTAGCAGCTTTACTTGCTGCTGCAATTACAGAGCTTTCTTCAATGGCCATCGGAATGGCATAAGTTGTGTCGTTAATTAAAAAATTAGGCGCAACACCTAACGGTAAATAGTAGTTAGTGATGGTGTTTTCTATAAACTCATCGTGTAATTTTTGAAGTTTTTTATCGGAATTCCAATAGCGTTGCACAAGAGTTCTAGCGCTATCTTTATCGGTGAAATAGGTGTTTAAAAGCCAGTCAATCTTTTCGGATTTTGAAAGCTTAGAAAAGCCAGAAATGGTGTTAGGCATGTTGATTTTAATTTTTTAAAAAAACAAAGATACTCGGATTGGTATATAATGAGAGTAAAAACGATTTTAAATGCCGATTTACGTTAAAAATAACGGTTTTTTGCATAATTTTTAGTAAACTTGGCATTGTTTTTTTGTGAAGCTTTGTTGGGAGAAATTGAACACCAAAATGACACAAAACAGTTAGTTGAACTGCCTCTACTTTTTTAAGCGGGAATTCGATTTTTATACTTTTAACAATAAAAGTAAATTTCTTTGAATATCTTTCAAATCTAATACGATAGTATTCATTAAAAAAAATGTGATTTTTATGAGTTTGCGAAACTTTGTGGCCATCTTCGGCTTTGTAATAACTTCATTAGTTTTTAGTCAAGAAAAACAAATAACACTTCAAGATATTTGGACGGGCCAGTTTAGAACCGAAGGCATGCAAGCCTTACATTCTATGAAAAATGGCCAACAATATTCGGTTTTAAACTTTGATAGAGAAACCAGAACAACCAGTATTGATATTTACGATTATAAAACCTCAGAAAAGGTTAAGACGTTAGTGTCCTCTGCAGCTATTGATGAGCTTCAATATTTTTCGGATTACACCTTTAATTCCGATGAGTCAAAATTGATTCTTACAACTAAATCGCTGCCTGTTTTTAGACACTCTACTTTAGGTGAATATTATATTTATGATGTGGCATCAAAGAAAGTTACTAAGGTGTCAGATGACTTGGTGCAAGAACCAACATTATCTCCCGATGGAACTAAAGTAGCTTACGGTTTTGAAAATAATTTATACGTTAAGCATATTGCGTCTGGTGCGGTAGAACAAATCACTTTAGATGGTGAAAAGAATAAAATTATAAACGGTATTACGGATTGGGTTTACGAAGAAGAATTCGCTTTTGTAAGAGCTTTTGATTGGAATGCCGATAGCAACCAAATCGCCTTTATTAAATTTGATGAATCTGAAGTGCCCGAATTTTCAATGGATGTTTATGGAGCAGATTTATACCAAACACAACACGTGTTTAAATATCCAAAAGCGGGTGAAGCCAACTCTAAAGTGTCTTTACATTTATATGATTTAGATTCAAAAAAACAGATAGAGTTAAGTGAAGATAAACCTGAAGATTTTTACATTCCGAGAATAAAATGGACTAATGACGCTAACGTTTTGAGTGTTCAGTTTATGAATCGTCATCAAAATGAACTGGATTTAATCTTGTTTGATACGAAGAACAAGTCAATGTCAAAGGTATTAGCTGAAAAAGACAAGGCTTATATAGACATAACAAATAATTTAACGTTTTTGGAAGACAACAGTTTTATTTGGACAAGTGAAAAGGATGGTTTCAATCATATTTATCACTATTCAAAAGACGGGACGTTGATTAACCAAGTTACCAAAGGAAATTGGGAAGTAACCAAGTATTACGGTTTCAATGAAAAAGAAAAGACCATTTATTACCAATCTACCGAAAATGGTTCTATAAATAGAGATGTATATTCTATAAAAATAACTGGCAAAAGTAAAAAACGATTGACTCAAAACGTCGGAACTAATAGCGCTTCGTTTAGTGCTGATTTCAGCTATTTTATCAATACGTTTTCTAGTGCAACAACACCTCAAAAATATACCTTGCATAATTCAAAATCAGGTAAGGTTATTAAGGAGATTAAAAATAATGATGCATTAGTTAAGAAATTGGAGGCTTATGTCATGTCCGAAAAAGAATTCAGTACGATTTCTGTAAATGGTAACGATTTAAATATGTGGACGATTAAACCTAAGGATTTTGATGCCACTAAATCTTATCCGCTATTTATGTACCAATATTCTGGTCCAGGTTCTCAGCAAGTGGCTAACCGTTGGAATGGTACTAATGATTACTGGTATCAAATGTTGGCACAAGAAGGTTATATTGTAGTTTGTGTCGATGGAAGAGGTACAGGATTTAAAGGTGCCGATTTTAAAAAAGTAACTCAAAATGAATTGGGTAAATATGAATTAGAGGATCAAATTGATGCCGCTAAACAACTCGGTAAATTAGATTACATTGACGCTTCAAGAATTGGAATTTGGGGTTGGAGTTACGGTGGTTTTATGAGTAGTAATGCCCTTTTTAAAGGTAATGATGTGTTTAAAATGGCTATAGCGGTAGCACCTGTAACGAGCTGGAGGTTTTATGATACCATTTACACCGAACGTTACATGACAACACCTCAAGAGAATTCAAGTGGTTACGATGAAAACTCCCCAATTAACCACGTTGATAAATTAAAAGGGGATTTCTTATTAA
Source organism: Winogradskyella vidalii (assembly GCF_013403955.1). Classification (GTDB taxonomy): domain Bacteria; phylum Bacteroidota; class Bacteroidia; order Flavobacteriales; family Flavobacteriaceae; genus Winogradskyella; species Winogradskyella vidalii. The sequence continues at coordinate 490,594 of NZ_JABFDG010000001.1, forward strand.
TTCACGGGACAGGTGATGATAACGTGCATGTACAAAACACCATGCGTATGGTCGAAGCCTTAATTCAAGCTGATAAGCAATTTGAATGGATGATTTATCCAGATAAGAATCACGGTATTTACGGAGGTAACACAAGACTTCATTTATATAAAAAAATGACCAATTTTATCCACAAAACATTGGGTGATAAATTGGAAAAGAATAATTAACAGTGTGATAGTTATTGAACTTTTTCAAAATCTAAGATGGGATTAAAACGCTATGATGAATTAATATAGAAGTGAATAATTCAATAGAGGTATTGGATATTCAATTACAGCATAATTAAAAACTAACTAACTAATAAGAATATGTCAACAACAACCAAACAACCGCATCAACAGGAACTATTAGGTCATCCTGTAGGATTATTTATTTTGTTTTTTACAGAAATGTGGGAGCGTTTTTCCTATTATGGTATGCGTGGAATTTTAGTGCTTTATATGGCAACATCTGCCACAGCTATAGATCCAGGTTTAGGTTGGAGTAGTAAAGATGCTATTTGGTTGTACGGATGGTATACTATGTTAGTATATGTCGCTTCTATACCTGGAGGTTGGATTGCAGATAAATTTTTAGGACAGAAAAAAACAGTAATGCTAGGAGGTGTATTGCTTTGTCTTGGTCACGGTGTGTTGGCTATTCCACAAAGTTGGGCGTTTTTCACAGGATTACTTTTAATTGTTTTAGGTGTTGGTGGACTTAAGCCAAACATTTCTACAATGGTTGGTGGTTTATATAAAGAAGGTGATATTAGAAGAGATAGTGGTTTTACTATTTTCTATATCGGTATTAATATTGGTGCATTTATAGCCAGTATTACAGTTGGTCTTGTGGCGTATTATTACGGTTGGCATTATGGATTTGGATTAGCTGGAATTGGAATGCTTTTAGGTCAGGCTGTATTTATTTGGGGTCAAAAATTTCTTAAAGGTGTTGGTGAATTTACAGGAGGAAGTCAAGCAACTGAAGCCGAAAGAATCGCATCTAAACGTCCACTGAGTAAAATTGAAAAAGATAGAGTTGTTGTATTATTGATTTCATTCTTAATTGTAGTGGTGTTCTGGGGGGCTTTTGAGCAAGCTGGTGGTTTAATGAATCTTTATACAGATGCAAAAGTTGATCGTTATATTGGATTGAGTTGGTTAGAAGAAATTCCTGCGGCTGTATTTCAATCTTTAAATGCAGGTTATATAATTATTTTCGGAACAGCTATTGGTAGTTTCTGGATTTGGTGGAAGAAAAAAGGAAAAGAATCATCGTCATTATTTAAAATGGCTATTGGTACCATTATTATGGGACTAGGGTATGTGTTTATGATGTTTGCTTCTCAAGAAGCAAGTGCGGAGACTTTTGGTAAAGCAGCAATGTTCTGGATTTTCTTAGCATACTTATTTCACACCATTGGTGAGTTATGTACATCGCCAGTATCACTATCATTTATTACAAAATTAGCGCCATTAAAATATGCGTCTATTATGATGGGGGTTTACTTTGCAGCTACAGGATTTGGAAATAAATTAGCTGGAGCTATTGGTGAATCGTCACAATTAGAGTCTTATACAGGAGAAATGGTGGTGAATAAGCAAGATGTATTGCCTTATATATCTAAAGAAACGTTTAAGATTAAAAACGAAAACAATAAGGTTGTAGAAATTACAGAATACCCAATTAATGAAGATAAAAACTTTAGTATAAAATCTAAAGTCTATCCAGAAAATGGAGAGGTTGTATTTAAAGATTTTGAAACGGGTAAAAATTTGAATCCATTATTTATGCTTTCTCAAGACGAGGATTCAAATACAAAAGAATTATTAGCAACATTAATAGAAAACAATGTTTCAGAAGCGGACCCTTATCATGCAAAGTTAGTCTTCGAAAAAGATAAAGATAAAGCTCAGATTCTTGAAAATAAAGGTGACGGAAATGATTACGGTGTATCTTTTGTTTTAGAAGAAGAGCAGAGTGAACAAGAGTACTCAACCTTTATGTGGTTAACGATATTTACAGTAGCCTTTGGTTTATTACTTTTATTATTCTTGAAGAAATTGAAGAAACTAACTCATGGTGCTGAAGATAACGAACATGAAATGCTAGAAGCTGAAAAGTTTGAGTTAGCAAATCCAGATTTAAACGAATAAATATCATTTATCAAACCCTTGTAGATTTATAATTACAAGGGTTACGTCTTGCAATTAAATATAATTTTTATGGATACAGTAGATAGAGCAGAGCATGATGAGTTTTTTAAGAGTCAAGTATTAGGACATCCCGCAGGCTTGTTTGTGCTTTTCTTTACTGAAATGTGGGAACGCTTTTCCTTTTATGGAATGCGCGTACTATTAATTAACTTTTTAACCATGGCCGTTATTGGGAGTAATCCTGGTTGGGAGTGGACAGCTGAAAATGCAGGGGCACTTTTTGGTACTTATGCAGGTTTACTTTACTTAACACCAATTTTAGGAGGTGTGATAGCAGATAAACTAACAGGGTATCGCTGGGCTGTATTAATCGGTTGTGTGATTATGACGCTAGGTCATGCCTCAATGGCCATAGAAACTGAATTCTCATTATATCTAGGGCTAGCCTTATTAGTTATTGGAACCGGTTTTTTTAAGCCGAATATAACCTCTATAATCTCAGAGATGTATACCTATCTTCCTGAAAAGAAAGATGGTGCTTATACCATATTTTATATGGGTGTAAATGCAGGCGCTTTTTTTGGAATGATGCTGTGTGGTTATTTAGCTGAACGTGTTGGATGGTCTTGGGGATTTGGGTTAGCTGGAGTGTTTATGTTATTTGGAACGGTACAGTTTTTATTAGCGAAGCCACTTTTTGGGAAAATTGGTGCGCCTCCAAAACGTCAAACTAAAGAAGAAAAGGCTGCTGTTGTTAAAGATTATAAAGAAAATAAGTTTACTGTTTTAGATAAAGTTCTGATTGCTGTAACAGCTGTAATTGGCTTACTTTACTTAATTAATGATCCTGTATCTAAAATTGGGGGGCTTCATCTATTACCAGAAGAGTTTCTTTTATCTAAGGACACACTATCAGGTCCTTTGGTAATCACTTTAATCGGTATGGCTCTTTTTCTATTTCTTGTTATTGGACGTATTGTACGCTATGAAAAAGTGGTTAGAGATCGAATGATTGCGGTTATCATATTTGCATTCTTTACGGTATTGTTCTTTATTCCATTTGAGCAAGCTGCAACATCAATGGTAATTTTTGCGAGAGATTATACAGATAGAGTTTTAACGGGTAATTCAGCATTGATTTTCAATATTGTAAATACTTTGTTAACTGTCGTACCATTGCTAATTATAACATGGGTATTGTATTTGTTAAATAAAAAATCATTTGCAAAAATACCCGGTAGTAATATCGTACTAGCTTTATGTTTTACGCTGGTATGGGGTATAGTTATTTGGATGCTTGTTCAAGATTTTTCAACAAAATCTTATAATGTGCAATATGAAGCCGTCGCTGTAGAAAGTGTTGTTGATGGGAAAACCATCATTAGCTATGAGCCAATAACAGAAGCACGCCCTTTAAAGGCCGGTGAAACTACTGAAATGCAGATACTAAATATTTCTTCTAATGAAGATTTACAAGTAGGTGAAGCTGTAGGAGCACACCTCGAACTTGGTAAATACCGTTATTTAGATGAAGTAAAACAAAAACAATTGGCATTAGATTATTCCGATAGAGGCTTACAATCTATGATTGTTACTGGTGAGATTACTGAAGTAAAAGAGAATGAAGTAGAAATAACCGTATCTTGGTTTAGTATTCTTAACTCCTTTTTCATTATTGCTTTTGCCTCTTTCTTTTCAAAATGGTGGGAAAGTAAATACAACCCTTCAGCGGCTCAAAAATACGGATTAGGTCTTGTGGTTATGGGACTTGGATTTGCGGTATTAGCATATGGTTCTAGTTTAATTCCTGCAGGTGCTGAAGCTGGTGTGGTACGTGTGAGTATGGTTTGGCTAATACTAGCTTATCTTTTTCATACCCTTGGAGAGCTTTGTTTATCTCCTGTGGGCCTCTCTTACGTGAGTAAACTAGTGCCACCAAGAATGATAGCATTAATGTTCGGAATGTGGTATTTAGCCATTGCAATTGGTAACAAAATCGCTGCCTCTCTAGGAGGAATGGTAGATGAAATTCAAGTCGAATATAGTTTGTCTGTTTTCTTCTTAATTTTTACGATTATACCAGTAGCTGCCGGATTATTAGTTACAGCACTTAACCCATTGCTTAAGAAATTAATGCATGGTGTTAAATAAGGATAAGACGTTAAAAATATCTAAAATGTTCTACTTTAGTAGCATTTTTTGTAAGTTCGGCTTATTATTTGCAACAAATTGAGTATGAGAAAAAAAATAACTTTAGGACTAATCGCTGTTTTTGCTTTTTCAATAACAGCAATTGCACAAGAAATTAATTGGGTAACTATGGATGAAGCTTTAGAGCTTCAAAAAAAAGAACCCAAAAAGATTTTTATGGATGTTTACACCAATTGGTGTGGGCCTTGTAAGATGTTAGATAAAAATACGTTTCAGAATGCAGATGTGGCTGCTTATGTTAATAAACATTTTTATGCCGTAAAGTTTAATGCTGAAGGTGATGAAAAAGTAACTTACAAGGATAATACTTTTGGTAACCCTAATTACGATGCATCAAAAGCAAACAGACGAAATAGTGCGCATGAGTTTTCAAGATATTTACAAGTAAGAGCCTACCCAACTATGGTGTTTTTTGATGAGGAAGGAAACGTAATTTCTCCAATTCAAGGCTATTTAAAACCACAACAGTTAGAGTTGTATTTAAAAGTTTTTCAAACGGATGCCTATAAAGAAATGACTACTCAAGAACAATTTAATGAGTATGTTGAAGCGTTCGAGCCTTCTTTTAAATAAAAAGTATACACTTATTTAATTATATAAGCTCCCTTTTCATTGGTTTGATGGAAAGGGATTTTTTTATGTTCACAAGTCGCTTTCCAACGCTTTAAATACGATTTATAATTACTAGCATCTGCAATGATTTGTTTAGGTTTTAAACTGTCAATAACTCTATTGAGATTTAATCTAGGAGAGTTGCGTAATAAGATATAATGTGGCTGAAACGAAATACCTTTATACACTGCTAAGCTATCAATAGCCAGAATTATCTTATCATTATAATGATAAACAGACTGGAGAGTATCACTAGTTATAGATTTAATAGAGGCTCCAATTTTGTAATTAGTTATGGCGTATTCAGATGTTATTTCAGAAGTATCTATATTATGAGATACTGTCAGTTTTTGATTCTCTTTAAGCCCAATCATCGTATAACGACTTTTATTAAATATAATAAATGCAGTATGTTGTGTTTTGTATTTTTTGTAGAAGTAAATGCCTTGAAGTCCCATTATTGCAATAAGACAAATGACAGTCCATTTAAAACTTCGCCATTTATATACTTGAATTAATGCAACTAATATTACAAAAGAAAATATCATCTGTAGTAAAGTGAACGTAATATCTTTAAATAGAAAGTTTTCAAATTGTGCTACCAAAGCGATAAAAGCATTTAAGCTATCAATGATAAAACTATAAATAGTAACAATTGGTTTAGGAAGAAACCCAATTAAGGCTAAGGCAATAATAAGCAGTCCTAAACCAAGAATCAAACCTAAAAAAGGAATCACAACAAGATTCGAAATAAAAAACAAACCAGGAAACTGGTGAAAATAAAACAAGCTAATAGGAGCAACCCCTGCTTGTGCAGCTAGGGTCACAGTAAAAATCTGCCAAGGTTTATCAATCAGCCAATATTTGGGCTTCCAAAGTTTATAAATAATAGGTTGAATACTTACAATACCTAAAACGGCGATATAGCTCATTTGAAAACCTACAGCAAACAAAAAAGTTGGTTTAACCAATAGAATTATAAATGCAGAAATCACTAAAGTATTGTAAATATTAGTGCGACGCTTAAGATGCATGGCAATGCTAATAATGCTAAACATGGTTACGGCTCGGGTTACTGATGGCGATAAACCTGCAATAACAGCAAAACTCCATAAAATTGAGACCAAAATTAAAGGTCTTATAAAATGACCGTATTTTAAGTAAAGTAATGGGCTAAAAATCAAATTTAGAATCCATAATATAATCCCAACATGAAGCCCTGAAACAGCCAAAATATGGATTGTTCCTGAGTTCACATAATTGCTGTAGGTGGCTTTGTTAATGGTTTGTCGTTGGCCAAGTAATAAAGCGTTCATGATACTGAGCGCTTCGTCTTTAAAACCCGCGTCAATGAGTTTTGAATTGATTTTTAACCGTAAAGCATCTGCATAACCATAAATCGTCGATTTTGAATCCGATAGTTTTAAAACGTTACTAGAACTCAGGTATAATTGATGATGCACTTGTTGTAATTCTAAATACTGACTATAGTCAAACTGATACGGATTTAAAGGTTTCTGGATGGGGTGTAAAGTGGTTGAGGTAAATAATATATCATCAATATTAAATGCTTTTGAGATACTATCATGTCTAACATTAATCAGAAGATCACCAACGGCTTTTTGGTCGTTAAAAGATTTTACCGTTGCTATATATTTATCATTATAAGCGTTAGGTTTTAAACGTTCTTTAATTTGAACGACGATGGTGTTAGCATTAATGGTGTTTTGATGCGTATAATGTAATGCTCTTAGTTTTTCCTGTTGAATGTTATAGGCTGTCATTCCGATGCCAACCATACAACAGTAAGCAAGAATTCCAAAAAGAGGAGACCGGTTAATTTTAGATTTTAAGACCAGCCAATATATGCCAAGTAGACTAACAGTACCAATGGTTACATGCAAAACGACATGGAAATTTACCTTTAGGTAATGTGATAAAAGGATGCCGATGACCAAACAAATAGTCAATTTTATAATGGTGAAATTCAGTAACTTCATTAGTGTAAGTTACTAAAAATATTGTATCTATTTGTTTGTTAGTTGGTTATGGTGTTTGTAAGCTTTGGTTTAGCATCAAATAATAACATAACAACCAACACATTTTATCATGTGATTTTATGCCGTGTTTTTGCGACTTAAAAAGATTAATTGTGTCTTTAGCACTATTGGGTTAACTGTATAATTTACAGAACACGTCTAGCCTGAACAAAGGCAAAATACCAATATCTTTCTGCTAAAGAAGAGGTCATAACACCTCTGCTGGTTGAAGCATGAATAAATTCTACATTCCCCGTTCTTACACTAGATACAATACCAACATGGTTGACTTTACGACTGTTTTTTCGCGTCGCAAAAAAGACTAAATCACCAACATTAACTTCTTTTACATCAATCCAATCACCAGTGCCCTGAAGTCCGGATGTGGTTCTTGGTAAACTGACATTATGTTTTTTAAAACTGGTATAGATTAATCCCGAACAATCCATACCTTTTTTTGTGGTGCCACCATATTTATAGCGTGTGCCATCAAAAGTTTGTGCATATTTTACAATAGATGAGGCTTCTTTAGTCGGTTTTGCAGTCGTGTTTACTTTAACAGTATGTGTTTGGTTGCTTTTGCTAGTATATGTTTTTTTAGATTTACAGCTGCTTACTACTATAAGTAGGATTATAAATGGTAAAAATTGTTTCATTTGAGTTTTTTGTTTGTAGTCTTTAGTGTTCGATTTTGGGTTTTAATTTGATGCCTTATCCTTTACTTCATTTGAAATTTTTGAGACAATTAGCTTAGCAGCATTTTCACTAGCACCTCGTCCGCCTAAAATTTTCTCTAATTCATAATACTCTAAAAACAATTGTTTCCGTTTTTTAGTATCTAAAATAGCTGTTAATTCCTTTCTTAGTCGTTTTTTATTTAAATCACCTTGTATTAATTCGGTTACTACTTCACGGTCCATAATTAAATTGACCAATGAAATATATTTCAAAGTTATAATACGTTTTGCAATTTGATAAGAAATGGCATTAGCTTTATAACAAACTACTTGTGGTACTTTAAACAAAGCGGTTTCTAAGGTCGCAGTGCCAGAAGTCACTAAGGCAGCTGTTGAAATACTTAATAAATCGTAAGTTTTGTTTGAAATAAATTTAATATTTTTCTTTTTTATAAAGCGTTTGTAAAACTCATAATCTTGACTAGGCGCACCAGCGATAACAAATTCATAATCGTTAAAATCATCAACTAAACTCAACATTACGCCAAGCATTTTTGTGATTTCTTGTTTTCGGCTTCCAGGTAACAAAGCAATAATGGGTAGGTCGCTAAGTTGGTGTGTTTCTCTAAAATCGCTTTCATTTACAAGTTCTCTATCAGCGATAGCATCAATTAGCGGATGACCAACAAAATTTACATCATAATCGTACTTTTTATAGAAGGCTTTTTCAAAAGGAAGAATGCAATACATGGCATCAATATCGCGTTTTATTTTTTCTACTCTACTGGCTCTTGAAGCCCAAACTTGTGGTGAAATATAATAATGTGTTCTATAATTTAGTGCCTTTGCCCATTTGGCTACTCTTAGATTAAAACCAGAATTGTCAATAAAAATAATCACATCAGGTTGAAATGCTTCAATATCAGATTTACAAAATTTTATCTGACCTAATACTTTTCGGAGGTTGAGGATAACTTCAGCAAACCCCATAAATTGACGTTCCTTATAATGCAAAACCAATGTACCACCAACTTGCTGCATAAGGTCGCCACCCCAAAACCTTATATCCGCTTGTTCATCTTGTTTAAACAAGGCTTTCATAAGATTAGAACCATGCAAATCGCCAGAAGCTTCGCCTGCAATGATGTAGTATTTCATGTGATGTTAAAGTGTTTTTGTTAACCTATATGATGTTATTAATCATTCAATTTCCAAGAATTCAATTTCTGAATCGTATGATGAGCTGTTAAGTCAAAATGTACAGGGACAACAGAAACATAACCGTGCTCTAAAGCCCACTCGTCTGTATCTTCACCCTTATCCATGTTTACAAATTTACCTGATAGCCAATAATAATCGCGTCCAGATGGATTGGTACGTTTATCAAATTTTTCTTTCCAATTTGCACGTGCTTGTCGGCAAACCTTAATGCCTTTAATAGCACCTTTTTCAAGATTAGGAAGATTAACGTTTAGCACAACACCTTCTGGTAAACCGTTTTCTAATACTTGTCTTGTAATTGTTTCAACATAGGTTTTACAGTGTTCAAAATTAGCATTCCAATTATAGTCTAATAAGGAAAATCCAATAGCCGGAATACTTTCTATACCAGCTTCAAGAGCAGCACTCATAGTCCCAGAATAAATGACATTAATAGAGGAATTAGAGCCATGGTTAATACCAGAGACACAGATATCTGGTCGTTTTCCTAAAATTTCATTAACAGCGAGTTTTACACAATCTACAGGCGTACCAGAACAACTATATTCAGGTTGTTTACCATCAATAATTATTTTTTCTAAATACAAAGTAGAATTGATGGTGATGGCGTGTCCCATAGCACTTTGTGGACTGTCTGGTGCAACCACTACAACATCTCCTATGTTGTTCATAACCGAAATTAAGGCTCTAAGACCAGGAGCGGTAATACCATCATCGTTGGTAACTAAAATTAAGGGGCGTTCAGACATTCTGTACAAGGATTTAATGAAATGTAAAAATAGTAAAAAAGCTAGGGTTTTGGGTGTCTTTATAATTCTTGTTTAGAATTACTGTGATCTAAAAAGTTGAATTTTATTTTGTTATTCGTTATTTATTGGAAAGATATAATAATGTCTTTAACAAAAAATTAGTGCCTCTATTTTTTATGGCATGGTTTTTTCTTCTATTTTAGTAAAAAATTGATAGCCTACTTATGATTGCAATTCAAGGAAAATTAGGATATGAGCCTTAATGCTGTTTTGAATTGCATATATTAAAAGGTTGGTGAGTTTGTTTTTACCAAATTAATAAAAGAAAAAAGAAAAAAGAAAAAATGAACCGAGCCATTTTGTATTAGAGTTGAATTAAAGATTTAATCTGATTGGCGAACACATTTTACAATTAAAATTAAAAAAGAAAAAATGAAAGGGAATTATAAGTTCTTACTACTGGCGTTAATGATTGCATTTGCCTCATGTAGTTTTACCAGTAAAAAATTTGAAGATCCAGATAAAGATAAGTTACTAATTCAACTGATAACTTACCTTTTGGATCAGGGCCATTTTGAGCCTAAAGATATCAATGATGAATTTTCAGCAAATGTATTTGAAGATTATTTGAATAATATAGATCCTTTTAAAAGGTATTTGTATGCTTCAGATATTAAGGAGTTTGAAGCTTATCAAGATAAAATAGATGACCAAATAAAAGCTTATGATGTATCATTTTTTAATCTTACGCATCAGCGTTTGCTAAAACGTATTGCTGAGTCTAAAGAAATTTATGCTGAAATTTTAGAAGAGCCATTCGATTTCTCTAAAGAAGAAGCCTATAATGCAGATTACAAAAAGCTTACTTATGTAAATAATAAGCGTGAGATGAAAGAGCGTTGGAGACAACAACTTAAGTTTTCTACCATTGCTAATTACGATGACGCTATTGCAAGTCAAGATTTAGATGAGGAATCAGACGAGCCAAAAGAAGAAAAATCAATTGAAGACTTAGAAGCAGAAGCAAGATTGACTACAAAAAAATCTTTAGATGAGCTTTATGATTATATTGATGATAGAGTCCGTAACGATTGGTTTTCAGTTTACATTAACGCCATTGTAGAAGAGTTTGATCCACACACTTTTTATTTTGCACCAGATGATAAAGAACGTTTTGATCGTGATATTTCTGGTAAATTTGAAGGTATTGGCGCACGTTTACAAAAGAAGGTTGACGGAATTATGGTCAATGAAATTATAAGTGGAGGTCCGGCATGGAGAGCTGACGAGTTAGAAGTTGGTGATCAAATTCTTAAAGTAAGACAGGAAGATGAAAAGGAAGCTGTTAATGTGGTTGGTATGCGTTTAGATGATGCCATTAAATTTATAAAAGGGCCTAAAGGAACGGTGGTTGTTTTAACCTTAAAAAAAGTAGATGGAACTATTCAAGATATTTCTATAACTAGAGATGTTGTAGAAATGGAAGAAACTTATGCAAAATCTTCAGTCGTTGAAAAGGATGGTGAGACTTTTGGAATTATTAATTTGCCAAAGTTTTATATCAGTTTTGATGATTACAATGAACGAAACGCAGCATCTGATATAAAAAAGGAAATTCTAAGATTAAAAGAAGAAGGTGTTGATGGACTTGTAATGGATTTAAGAAATAATGGTGGTGGTTCGCTACAGACTGTTGTTGATATTGCAGGTTTATTTATTGAAGAGGGGCCTGTTGTACAAGTAAAAACTACAGGAGAAGCTAAAGAAGTACTTAAAGACAAAGATAAATCTATTGTTTGGGATGGACCCCTGGTGATTCTAGTTAATGAATTATCGGCTTCAGCTTCAGAAATCTTAGCTGCTGCAATGCAAGATTATAAACGAGGCATTGTGATAGGAAGTAAGCAGACTTACGGTAAAGGAACGGTTCAAACCGTGATGGACTTAAACCGAATGGTGAAAAACAATACTCAAGGAGATTTGGGCGCTTTAAAGTTTACCACTCAGAAGTTTTATAGAATTAATGGCGGTTCAACTCAGTTAGAAGGTGTTAAGAGTGATGTGGTGGTTCCAGACCGTTACAGTTATATTGATATCGGAGAGAAAGATCAAGAAAATCCATTACCGTGGGATAAAATTGATGCTGCTGATTATAACGTTTGGGATAGTTATTTTGATTACGATACAACGATAAGCAAGAGTAAAGCGCGTATGGCAGCTAATGAGCAATTAAAACTTATTGATGCTAATGCACGTTGGGTAAAAGAAATAAGAGACCGTGAGAGTTATTCATTAAATTACGATACCTATAAAAAAGATATGCAAATTAATGAAGAGGAAGCGAAACGTTTTTCTAAGCTTTCAGAATATCAATCTAATCTGACTTTTACGTCTTTACCTTACGAAGTGAAGTTAATGGAAAAAGATTCTATTTTATTAGAAAAGCGAGATCGTTGGCATACAGCTTTATCAAAAGATGTTTATGTTGAAGAAGCTATAAATGTGCTTCATGATTTAAATAAAGCACAGATTGTTCAAGGTGTAGCGGATTCTGTGAAGAATTAATTACCGAAAACAAATGGTTATACTTTAATTAGTACAGTTTTTTTCTGAAACTAAAAGAAAGTATAAGGATAATAGAAATCCTGTGATAACGATTTGTAAATTATTATAAATGAATGTCTAATAAAAATAGTTCATTATCAAAATTAGCGCTTCAAAAGTTTAAAAAGAACTTTTGGGGCGTTTTTAGTTTGAGTATTATTACTTGTATTGGCTTGGTTTCAATATTTGCATACGTGTTTGCGCCAGATGCTTCTAAAAACGCCAACCAGATGCATTTGTCTATACATTCTAAATCCCCTGGTTTTGAAGTACAAATATTAACGATTCCTTCAGGTATTCTATTAGAACAAAATCTTTTTTCAAAAATATTCTTCGGGCATAATAATTCAGATACAGAAATTCCTATTGAATCTTATAAGGTAAAAAATGGTCTACTTTATTATACGGAATATGCTTCTGATGGACTACAAGGGCAAGAAAAGCAAATTGATATTTCAAGATTCGAGAATTCAAACTACAAAAACTATATAGAAAATAGACGCTTTGTTTTTGGAACTGATAAATATGGAAGAGATTATCTAAGTCGGATTTTAAGTGGTTCCCGAATTTCCTTTTTTATAGGATTTGTAGCTGTTTTTATTTCGCTAATTGTAGGGCTTCTAATGGGCAGTTTAGCGGGATACTATGGTGGGAAAGTAGATGCCTTTATCATGTGGATTATAAATATTACCTGGTCTATACCGACGTTATTACTGGTCATTGCCATTACATTAGCGCTAGGAAAAGGCTTTTGGCAAGTATTTATTGCCGTTGGTTTAACCATGTGGGTAGAGGTGGCAAGAGTAGTGCGAGGACAAATTATTAGTGCCAAGGAAATGCAGTACGTAACGGCAGCAAGAGCTTTAGGGTATGATGACTATAGGATTATAACAAAACACATTTTACCTAACGTATTCGGGCCTTTAATTGTGATTTCGGCAGCTAACTTTGCAGCCGCTATTTTAATAGAAAGTGGATTGAGTTTTTTAGGTATTGGAGCGCAGCCACCAATGGCAAGTTGGGGGGCGATGATAAAGGACCATTATAATTATATAATTTTGGGTAAACCCTATTTGGCTTTAATACCAGGAGTTTGTATTATGTTATTAGTAATGGCTTTTATGTTAGTAGGAAATGCGTTGCGTGATGCTTTAGACGTAAAGACTTAATTAGATTTAAGTTCTTCGATCTCATCATTGGTAGCGCCAATAAATCCTAAAACGTCTTCTTGTCCTATACTTTTAGATGATGACGTTACAAAATAAGGGGGTAATTCTTCCCATGTTTTAAGTAGAACTTCACTATATGCTTCAACGTGGCGTTCTATAGCCTTTGGTTTCAATTTATCGGCTTTGGTAAAAATAATGGCAAACGGAATACTACTTTCGCCCAAATATTGCATAAACTCCAAATCGATAGGCTGTGGTTTGTGTCTGATATCTACAAGAACAAATGCCGAAAGTAATTGTTGGCGCTGTTCAAAATAGTTGGTGATAAATTGTTGGAATTTCTTTTTAGATGATTTTGAAACACGAGCGTAGCCGTAACCTGGCAAATCCACCAAATACCAACTGTTGTTAATAATAAAGTGATTGATTAATTGTGTTTTTCCTGGTCGCCCAGAAGTTTTTGCTAAACTCTTTCTGTCAGTTAGCATATTAATCAATGACGACTTTCCTACATTACTACGCCCAATAAAAGCATATTCGGGTAAGTTGTCTTTAGGGCATTTTGCCACTTCAGAATTACTAACTACAAATTCAGCTGATTTTATTTTCATCTTTAGTTCTCGTGAAAACGAGAATCTTATTTTAATTAAACTTTTTTGGTAATTTACCTTTACGTCTTTGCGAGTAATTTTACCGCTTATAACTTAGAGCGTCTTGTTTTTTTAAAACCCACGTTTCTTTAGCCAAGCACTCAATACTTCATTGAACTCTTCAGGGTGCTCCATCATAGCTGCATGTCCGCATTTGTCTATCCAGAATAATTCAGAATCAGGTAATAATTCGTGAAACTCTTCAGCAACTTCAGGAGGTGTAACGTTATCATTTTTACCCCAAATGATACAGATAGGTGTGGTCATATTAGGTAAATCCTTTGCCATATTGTGCCTAATTGCACTTTTAGCAATCGCTAGGGTTTTTATAAGTTTGTTACGGTTGTTTACGGTTTCATAAACTTCATCAACAATCTCTTTGGTTGCTACTGCAGGATCATAAAATACTTCTTGAGCTTTCTTTTTCATCACTTCGTAATCACTACGTTTTGTGTAGCCACCTCCCATGGCACTTTCATAAAGTCCTGAGCTTCCTGTGATAATAAGTGCTTTTATTTTTTCTGGATATAACTTGGTGTGATATAAACCAATATGTCCACCAAGAGAATTTCCTAATAATATAACATCCTCTAAGCCCTTAAATTCAATAAAATCCTTAAGGTAATTAGCGAAGCTTTTTACATTAGTTTTTAATAAGGCCATGGTGTAAATAGGTAGTTCAGGTATGATCACCTTGTAGCCTATAGAACTAAAATGTTTAGTCACGCCGTCAAAGTTACTGAGCCCTCCCATTAAGCCGTGCAACACTATAATTGGTGTGCCTTCGCCTACTTCAATATACCTAAAATCCTTTTCTTTTTTTAAAAGGTGTGTCATTTACAAGATAGTGCTTATGTATTAGAAACAAATATAACTAAATCCTTTAGAATATAAATAATATGGGGAAAATATCGAGTTATTTTATCACATGGGTACTGAGTTTTAAGTGCTTAATATTTCCCACTTTTATAATGATATGTTAGCGCATGAATTCATTGACTTTGAAATAGTTTGATAGGGATTTAAATGAAAACTTATCAACAAATGTGGTAAGTTGTGGTAAAAAGTGGTGAATTTTTCAATATCTTTGAATCTTAATCGTTAAAGTAGTCAACGAAACCTTTTGAATTCATTTATAGGAACATACGAATGTAAAGCAGACGCCAAAGGAAGGCTAATGATACCTGCTGTGCTTAAAAAGCAGCTGTCGTCGGCTTTGCAAGATGGCTTTGTGCTGAAAAGAGCAGTGTTTCAGCCCTGTTTAGAATTGTATCCAATGTCTGAATGGAATAAAATGATGGAGAAGGTTAATAAGTTGAACCGCTTTAAGAAAAAGAATAATGATTTTATAAGACGTTTTACAGCTGGAGTTAAGATTGTGGAAGTAGATAGCGCTGGTCGTTTACTAATTCCGAAAGATTTAATCAGTTTTTCTGGTATTTCTAAACAAGTGGTTTTAGCCTCTGCAGTAAATATTCTTGAAATCTGGGATAAAGATAAATACGAACAAGCCATTGATGATGCGGCTTCAGATTTTGCAGATTTGGCCGAGGAAGTCATGGGGCAAGACGATGACGACAATGGAATATCATAATGCAGTATTACTAAAGGAAACCGTAGATGGTTTAGCGATTAAGCCAGATGGTGTCTATGTAGATGTCACTTTTGGTGGTGGTGGTCATAGTCGTGAGATTTTATCAAGATTGGGGCCTAATGGAAAACTATATGCTTTTGATCAAGATAAAGATGCGTTAGAGAACGCTATCGAAGATGAGCGATTTGTGCTAATTAATGAGAATTTCAGATTCGTAAAACGCTTCCTGAGATTTTATGGCGTAAAAGAAGTTGATGGTGTTTTGGCTGATTTTGGCGTGTCTTCGCATCAATTTGATGTTGCTGAGCGTGGTTTTTCAACGCGTTTTGAAGCAGATTTAGATATGCGAATGAATCAAGAGAGTAAGTTATCTGCCTTTGAAGTGGTTAATGAATATACCGAAGAGCAGTTGCGAGCGGTTCTGTTTCAATATGGTGAGTTGCGTCAAGCGCCAGCCATGGCAAGAGTAATTGTTAGCGCACGTAAAGATGGGGAGATTAAAACAAGCGAACAATTAAAAACGGTCTTAAAACAATTTTTAAATCATCAGAAAGAGAATAAAGTTTTAGCGCAAATATATCAAGCAATACGAATTGAAGTTAATCAAGAAATTGAAGTATTAAAAGAGTTACTGCTTCAAATGCCCGAAATTTTAAAAGAGGATGGGCGCTTAAGTTTTATATCCTATCATTCTTTAGAAGATAGATTGGTAAAACGATTTATTAGAAATGGCTTGTTTGAGGGGGAGCCTGTTAGAGATGTGTTTGGGAATTTTGAAGTGCCTTTGAAAAAAGTGGGTGGTTTGATAATTCCTTCAAAAGAAGAGATAAAAGTAAATAATAGAGCGCGGAGTGCGAAACTTCGGGTCGCAACAAAAGCTTAGGTTTTAAAAACCTCAAGAGTTTTAATTAAGATATAGTAAAGCGGGAACATAGAAAATCAATTCTGTTGTCGTGCCAAAATAAAAAGAGGTTCCTGCTTTAGCGGGAAGAAACATGAAAAAAAACATATACAGCATATTAAGGGGTAAGTTTTTGATTAGTGATGATTCGTTTAAAAATTGGCGTTTCATCATTCTCATTTCATTTTTGGCCATTATAATGATTGCGAGTTCGCACAGTGCGGACCAAAAGGTTTATGAAATTGCAAAGTTGACCAATGAAGTAAAAGAGTTGCGGTCAGCTTTTGTAGATAAACGGGGTCAGCTAATGCAGCTCAAAAAAGAGTCTTTTGTAGAGGCAGAAATGAAAGAGAAAGGTATTGGGATTTCCTTAAACCCACCAACAAAAATAATAGTAAAATCGCAACGGCAAGAACAATAGACTTTGGCAATAACAGAAAAAAACATATTAAACAGATTGTACTTCGTCGCAGGCTGCATGTTTGTGTTTGCCTTGGCTGTGGTGTTCAAGTTGGTGAGCATTCAGTTTGTTCAAGGTGATAAATACAGGGCGCTTGCAGATAAGCGTACGGTGAAGGATTTTGATATTCCTGCGAATCGTGGAAATGTATATTCTGCTGATGGTAGTTTATTGGCGACGTCTATTCCTAAATACGATATCAGAATCGATGCGATTCAGGCCAAAGATGCTACATTCGAAAAGTACATCAATGACTTAGCGGATTCGCTTCATGTTTATAAAGGAAAGCCAGCATCTTACTATAAGAATGTAATTCGCAGAGCGAGAAAAAATAAAAACAGATACTTTTTGCTTGCTCGAAATATTAGCTATTCCGATTATATCAGAATGCGAAATTTTCCTTTGCTTAATCTTGGTGCTATTAAAGGCGGTTTAATTGTAGAGCAAACTACGAGGCGCGAACATCCAATGGGTGGAATTGCTGAGCGTACCATCGGTTACGAAAGGCAAGATGAAGATGGTAATTTTACAAGACCAGGAATTGATGGTGCTTTCGGTGTAAAATATTTGCAAGGAACCAACGGTAAACGTCGTAAACAACGCATAGGTAATGGGCAGTGGAAACCAATTACGGATTTTGACCAAGTAGAGCCTAAAGACGGTTATGATGTGTACACTACAATCGATGTTAACATACAAGATATAGCACATCATTCTTTGTTGAAACAGTTAGAGATTTACCAAGCGGATCATGGCTGTGTTGTAGTGATGGATGTGAAAACAGGGGAAATCAAAGCGATTTCAAACCTAGGGAGAAATAAAAAAGGCCATTATTATGAGCGTTTAAATTATGCTGTCGGCGAAAGTCATGAGCCAGGTTCTACGTTCAAGGTCATGGCGTTAATGGCAGCTTTAGAAGATAAAGTAATAGATACATCAACTGTGGTTGATACTAAAAAAGGACGTAAACGTTTTTACGGTCGTGATATCACAGATTCAGGTAATGGGTTTGGTGAGATATCAGCAGCAAGAGCTTTGGAGGTGTCTTCTAATATTGGTTTAGCGACAATTATTGATGAACATTATTCAAAACAACCAGAGAAATTTTTAACTCGATTACAGGCCTGGGGGCTCAATAAAACTTTAGGTGTTGCTATAATTGGAGAAGGAAAACCAGATATCCCAAAACCAGGAGCAGTTAACTGGAGTAGAAATGCGTTGCCATCTATGGCTTACGGCTATAACCTTAGAATGACGCCCTTGCAAACCTTGGCATTTTATAATGCGATTGCTAATGATGGTGAATTGATAAAGCCTCGTTTTTTAAAATCGGTAAAGTCGTTTGATAAAGATATTGAGGTTTTTGAGAAAGAGGTGTTGGTAGAAAAAATTTGTTCTAATCAAACTTTAAATGAGATTCAAGATATCCTAAAGAATGTGGTTATTCGTGGTACAGGTCAGCGTATGTATTCCGAAACATTTTCTATGGCTGGGAAAACAGGAACCGCTAGAACGGATTATGCTAATGCTGAAGAATGGAGAAAAGATAGAAAATATGTGTCTTCATTCGCAGGGTATTTCCCTGCGGATAATCCAAAATATTCGTGTATTGTGGTGATTCATAAACCAAGTACAAAAGTAGGTTATTATGGTGCTGATGTTACTGGGCCAGTGTTTAAGCGCATTGCTCAAAAAATTTATACGGATACACCAATTATTGATGAGATTGAGGAATTAGATTTCAATACCAAATTAGTAAATGAAGATTTTGAAAGTTATTTCGTTAATGCTCAAAAATATAAAACCTTAATGCCAAGTGTTGTGGGAATGCCTGCAATGGATGCCATTGCCTTGTTAGAGAACTTACAAATCGATATAAAAGTAAGATTGACAGGTAGTGGTGTTGTAAAAAAACAATCGATAGCGAAGCATCAAAAATTACAAACAAATCAAACGATAATTTTAGAAGCCTCATGATGGTATTAAAAGACATATTATATAAGGTTACCATTAATGCTGTAGTTGGAAGTACAAGTATAACGGTTGGGAAAATTGAGTTTGATTCGCGTCAAATTCAAACCAATGATGTATTTGTAGCTATTGCGGGAACAATTACAGATGGTCATCAATATATTGAAAAAGCAATTAAGGATGGAGCAACTGCTATTATTTGTGAGGTGCTTCCAGAATCTTTAGAGGATGGTGTTACTTATGTTAAGGTGGCAAATTCTAATCAGGCTTTGGCTTTTATGGCTAATAATTTTTACGGACAGCCTTCAGAAAACTTAAAGTTGGTTGGTGTTACGGGAACCAACGGGAAAACAACCGTAACCAGTTTGCTGTATCAATTGTTTAAGAAGGCAGGTTTTAAAGTTGGACTGATTTCTACTGTAAATATTATGGTAGATAATACGATGTATAAGACCATGCATACTACGCCAGATTCGTTGACTATCAATAAGTATTTGCAAATGATGAGTGATGAAGGTGTAGAGTTTTGCTTTATGGAAGTGAGTTCGCATGGTATTCATCAAAGTAGGACGGAAGGTCTAAAGTTTGCGGGTGGTATTTTTACAAACCTCTCACACGACCATTTAGATTATCATAAAACGTTTGCAGAATATAGAGATGTTAAGAAAACGTTTTTTGACCAATTGCCAAAAGATGCCTTTGCACTGTCTAATATAGATGATAAAAATGGTTTGGTGATGTTTCAGAATACTGCGGCTAAGAAATATACCTACGCGTTAAAAAACTATGCGGATTATAGAGCGCAAATTCTAGAAAATGAATTAAATGGTTTGTTGTTGAAGTTAAATGACAATGAATTATGGACGCGTTTGATAGGGAGCTTTAATGCTTACAATATTTTGGCAATCTACGGAACGGCGAAACTATTAGGTTTAGATAAAGTTGAAGTTTTAAGGTTAATAAGTGAGCTTGAAACTGTAGCGGGACGCTTTCAGCATTTTATTTCAGAAGGAAAAATTACAGCGATTGTAGATTACGCACACACCCCAGATGCTTTGAAAAATGTATTAGAAACCATCAATGATATTAGAACCAAAAATGAAGCGCTGATAACCGTTGTTGGTTGTGGCGGTAATAGAGATAAAACGAAGCGGCCAAAAATGGCACATATTGCTTCGGCATTGAGTACAAAGGTGATTATAACAAGTGATAATCCTAGAAACGAAGTGCCTGAAACAATTATTGAAGAGATGGAAAAAGGGGTTGAACCTCAAAATTTCAAAAAAACGTTATCCATTACAGATAGGAAACAAGCCATAAAAACGGCCTGTCAAATGGCAGGGCCAAATGATATTATTCTGATAGCAGGAAAAGGTCATGAAACATACCAAGAAATTAAAGGGGAACGCTTTGATTTTGATGATTATAAAATCGTTCAAGACTATTTAAAACAATTGCAGAAATAAATAAAATTTTCCTGTGTGGTTTTCTAAACCTACAGGTATGAAATAAAGTATAACAAGAAGATGCTGTATTACCTATTTGAATATTTAGAGCAAGAGTTCCAATTCCCTGGAGCCTCACTTTTTGGGTTTATAACCTTTAGAGCTGCTGTGGCTATTATATTGTCATTGTTGATTTCTACGATTTTCGGGAAGCGTATTATCAAATTTTTGCAAAAACAACAGGTTGGTGAAACCATTCGTGATTTAGGTTTAGACGGGCAAGTTGAAAAAGCTGGAACACCTACAATGGGTGGTGTTATTATTATTCTAGCGACACTTATTCCGGTATTGTTATTGGCAAAACTCGAAAATATTTACATCATTCTTTTAATTGTAACCACGCTGTGGATGGGAACCATTGGGTTTATTGATGATTATATCAAGAAATTCAAAAATGATAAAGAAGGTTTAAAAGGAAAGTTTAAAGTGCTAGGGCAAGTTGGTTTGGGTATTATCGTTGGGGCAACATTGTTCTTTCATAACGATGTTACCATAAAAGAAAAACTGCCAATAGCACAGCAAAATGAATTACGAGCTGAAAATCCAGATGTACAAGCAACAAAACTCTTTAAAGCTGAAGAAAAATCAACTAAAACCACCATTCCATTTGTAAAGGATAATGAGTTTGATTATTCAGATTTAATCACTTGGATAAGTCCTGATTTAGAAAAATACGCTTGGTTAGTTTTTATCCTCATCACCATTTTTATTATCACGGCAGTGTCCAATGGTGCAAATTTAACCGATGGTATTGATGGGCTCGCCGCAGGGACATCTGCTATAATTGTATTGACCTTAGGGATTTTTGCTTGGGTGTCTAGTAATATTGTTTTTTCAGAATACTTAGATATCATGTATATCCCAAGAGCGGAAGAAATCACAATTTATATCGCAGCTTTTGTTGGTGCTTTAGTTGGTTTTCTGTGGTATAACACATTTCCAGCGCAAGTATTTATGGGGGATACAGGCAGTTTAACTATTGGTGGAATTATAGCAGTTATAGCTATTGCTGTGAGAAAAGAGTGGCTAATTCCTGTGTTGTGCGGAATTTTCCTTGCAGAGAATTTGTCAGTGGTATTACAGGTGAGCTACTTTAAATACACAAGAAAGAAGTTTGGTGTAGGAAAACGGATTTTTAAAATGTCGCCGCTGCATCACCATTATCAAAAATCAGGATATCATGAAAGTAAGATTGTAACTCGTTTCTGGATTGTGGGGATTATGCTAGCGATACTAACTATTGTAACTCTGAAAATACGATAGCGTTATAATCCTTGCAAGGTTTCAAGAATCTTGTAGGTCTATAAAATAAAATGAAAAAAGAAAGACTAGTCATATTGGGAGGTGGAGAAAGCGGTGTAGGAACAGCGCTTTTAGGGAAAGCAAAAGGGTATGAGGTTTTTGTATCAGATAAAGGAAAGATTAAACAGAAATATAAAGACGTTCTTTTAAATAATGAGATTGAATTTGAAGATGAAAAACATACGGAATCAAAAATTCTGAATGCAGACATCGTCATGAAAAGTCCTGGTATTCCAGATAAAGTGGCTTTGGTTCAGCAAATCCGTGAGGCTGGAATCCAAGTAGTTTCTGAGATTGAATTTGCCTCCAAATTTACAGATGCAACTATTGTTGCGATTACCGGAAGTAATGGTAAAACAACAACAGCGACACTAGCACACCATATTTTAAAACAAGAATTAGATGTTGGATTAGCTGGAAATATTGGAGATAGTTTTGCGAAGCAAATTTTAGAGCAAAACCATGATAATTATGTGTTGGAAATTAGCAGTTTTCAATTAGATGATATCATCGATTTTAAACCAAAAATTGCGGTGCTTACTAATATTACACCAGACCATTTAGACCGATACGATTATAAGTTTGAAAACTATATCGCTTCAAAATTTAGAGTGGTAGAAAACCAAAATGAAGACGATTATTTCATTTATGATGCAGACGATGAGGTTATTGCTGATTATATGAAAACACACCAAATTCAATCCAAAAAATTGCCTTTTTCTTTAACCAAAGTGGTTGAGCAAGGGGCTTATTTAGATAATAATAAGATAATAATAACAATAGATAACAACCAAATAACTATGTCAGCAAATAATTTAGCATTAGAAGGAAAGCACAATGTGAAGAATGCTATGGCGGCTTCAACTGTGTCTCAGTTACTCAAAATAAGAAAGCAAACGATTCGTGAGAGTTTAGAGAATTTTCAAGGTGTAGAACATCGTTTAGAAAATGTATTGAAAATCAATAAAGTTCAGTACATCAATGATTCTAAGGCGACCAATGTAAATGCAACTTACTTCGCATTAGAAAGTATGGATGCACCAACCGTTTGGATTGTTGGTGGTGTAGATAAAGGGAATGAATACCGCGAGCTATTTCCATTTGTAAACGAAAAAGTAAAAGCAATCATTTGTTTAGGTGTAGATAACGCTAAGCTCATGGAGTCATTTGGAAAAATGGTCGACGTAATTGTTGAAACCCAATATATGGCAGAAGCTGTTAAAATAGCTTACAAATTAGCTGATGCTGGCGACAATGTATTGTTGTCACCTGCTTGTGCGAGTTTCGATTTATTCGAAAACTATGAAGAGAGAGGGCGCCAGTTTAAGAATGCCGTAAGAAATTTATAAAAACGATTAAAGATGAATTAGGGACTCATCTATAAAGGTTAAGCATGCATAATATATTCAAACAAATAAAAGGAGATAAAGCCATTTGGGCAATAGTTGCGCTATTGGCTCTGTTTTCGTTTATGCCTGTTTATAGTGCTGCAAGTAATCTAGCAAATAGTGCTAATACCAACACGTTTTCCTTCTTTATAAAGCATTTTATGCATCTTTTTTTGGGCTTTGTTATTATGTTTGGTGTCCATAAAATGCCTTATAAATATTTTCGTGGTTTGTCCATGATTATGATTCCTATTGTTTTTGTCTTGTTGTTGGTAACTATGCTTCAAGGAACAACGATAGATGGTGCAAACGCGAGTCGTTGGATTCAGATACCTATTGTTAATATGTCCTTTCAAACGTCAACCTTAGCTTCTGTGGTTTTAATGGTGTATGTAGCGCGTTATTTGTCTAAAATAAAAGATAAAACGGTAAAGTTTAAAGAGACAATTTTGCCACTTTGGATACCGGTTTTTTTAATTCTAATCCTTATTCTTCCAGCAAATTTCTCAACTACAGCAATCATTTTTACTATGATCATGATGTTGGCATTTATAGGAGGTTATCCGCTAAAATATCTTAGTTTAATGATATTAAGTGGTATTGCAGCCTTAGCGATTTTTGTTTTGGTGGCAAAAGCATTTCCAGAAGCAATGCCAAATAGGGTAGATACGTGGATGAGTCGTATAGAGAATTTTGCCAATGGTGAAGATACCGAAGCCGATTATCAAATCGAAAAAGCTAAAATTGCTATTGCTACCGGACTCACACCATTGGGGCCTGGTAAAAGTATTCAGAAGAACTTTTTGCCACAGTCGTCATCAGATTTTATTTTTGCAATTATTATAGAAGAGTACGGTTTGTATGGTGGTATATTTTTATTGGTGCTATACATGTGGTTGTTGTTTAGAATTGTTATTGTGAGTCATAAATCAGATACCATATTCGGAAAATTATTGGTCTTGGGTGTTGGTTTGCCAATCGTATTTCAGGCACTTATAAATATGGCAGTTGCCGTTGAGCTGTTTCCTGTCACTGGTCAAACGCTGCCACTTATTAGTAGTGGAGGAACCTCTATTTGGATGACCTGTTTAGCGATAGGAATTATACTCAGTGTAAGTGCCAAGCGCGAAGAATTAAAGGAAAAAGAAGATGCAGAAGATAATCCGTTATCGGTTTTGAGTGAAGCGATTTAAGTTATAAGTGCCTGAAGTTTTTCAGTACTTAAAGTTGAAAAAAATAATAAAAATATCACATTGAGCGCGATTGAAGTGTTGGTGAAATAAAATAGAAAGTTTAAAAATTTGAAGCCATATAAATTCATATTATCAGGAGGAGGTACAGGAGGACATATTTATCCTGCTGTTGCGATTGCCGACGAATTAAAGTCGCGCTATCCAGATGCCGAATTCTTGTTTGTAGGTGCCTCTGACCGTATGGAAATGGAAAAGGTGCCGCAAGCGGGTTATAAAATTGAAGGCTTATGGATTTCTGGAATCCAACGTAAATTAACCTTAAAAAATCTTGCATTTCCATTTAAGTTAATCAGTAGTTTATGGCGTGCTAGGAAAATAATAAAAACTTTTAGACCCGATGCTGTGGTTGGCACTGGTGGATTTGCAAGCGGGCCACTATTGCAAATGGCTGCATCAAAAGGGATTCCGAGTTTAATACAAGAGCAAAACTCCTTTCCTGGAATTACCAATAAATTACTAGCAAAAAAAGTAAATACCATTTGTGTCGCTTATGAAGGTTTGGAGAAGTTTTTTCCGAAAGAGAAAATTAAATTAACCGGAAACCCAATCCGTAAGGATTTGTTGCAAGTAAAGCAAAAACAAGTTGAAGGTCAAAAGGCTTTTAAGTTGGATGATAGCAAACAATCTCTTTTAGTTTTAGGGGGGAGTTTAGGAGCGAGACGAATTAATCAATTAATTGAAGCTAACATCGCGTTTTTTGAAGCTCAAGATATTCAGGTGATTTGGCAATGTGGAAAATTGTATTACGACCAGTATAAACAATATAACGCCTCTAAAAATGTGCAAGTTTATGCTTTTCTTAACGAAATGGATTTGGCTTATGCCGCTTCAAATGTTATTATTTCCCGAGCTGGAGCAATTTCAGTTTCAGAATTATGTATTGTAGGAAAACCTGTGGTTTTTATTCCGTCTCCAAATGTGGCAGAAGACCATCAGACTAAAAACGCAAAATCTGTTGCCGATAAAAATGCAGCGATTTTAATAAGAGAAAAAGACTTAGAAGCTGATTTTCAAAACGAATTTTCAGAATTGGTTTCTAATAAAAATAAGCAAAACGAATTAAGTAAAAATATTGAAGCTTTAGCCTTATTTAATGCAACCAACGCGATTGTTGATGAGGTTGAAAAATTATTAAAAAAGTAAATGAATTTCGATAAGTTACATAACGTTTATTTCATCGGCATCGGAGGCATCGGAATGAGTGCAATTGCGCGCTATTTTGTTGCTAATGGTAAGCAGGTGGCTGGTTATGATAAAACGCCAACTGAAATCACTAGTTCGCTTGAAGATTTAGGGATTGATATTCATTTTGAAGATAATATTAAAGCTGTTTCTAATGCGTTTCTAAATCCTGAGAATACGCTTGTTGTATATACCCCTGCGATTCCTAAGCGCCATTCGGAATACGACTATTTTAAAGCTCATAATTTTAAAGTTTTAAAACGTTCTGAAGCTTTAGGTGAAATCACAAAACAGAGCGTTTGCCTAGCGGTTGCCGGGACACACGGAAAAACGACAACAACGAGTATTTTAGGACACTTATTGAAGGCGTGTAATGTGCCTGTAACGGCATTTTTAGGCGGAATTAGCGAGAATTATAATTCAAATTTAATTTTAAACGGCACCGAAGTTACCGTTGTAGAGGCCGATGAATTTGACCGTTCGTTTTTAACGTTATCGCCAGATTTAGCTTGTATAACATCAATGGATGCAGATCATTTAGATATTTATGGTAATGCAGAAGAACTCATTAAAACTTTTAGAGACTTTACAGAATGTATAGAGCCAAATGGAACATTATTCGTTAAGAATGGATTGCCCTTAAAAGGGATTACCTATGGTATTGAAGATGATTCAGATTACTGTGCTCAAAATATCGCTATAGAAGACGGCTGTTATGTTTTTGATATAAAAACGCCAACGGGTACTTATAAAAATTTCAAGTTTAGTTTGCCAGGACGACACAATTTATCAAATGCGGTTATTGCATTAGCAATGGCAGCTGAGCATGGTTGTGCTTATAATGAACTCGCTAAAGCATTAGCATCATACAAGGGGGTAAAACGTAGATTTACATATCAGATTAAAACCGAAGATTTTGTGTTTATAGATGATTATGCACATCATCCTGAAGAAATCAAAGCCGTTTATCAGGCGGTTAGAGAAATGTATCCTGATAAAAAAGTATTGGCTGTTTTTCAACCACACTTGTTCAGTAGAACACAAGATTTTGCAGATGAATTTGCAGAAAGTTTGTCTAAATTCGACGAATTATTGCTTTTAGATATTTATCCCGCTAGAGAATTACCAATTGAAGGCGTAACGTCAAAATGGTTATTGGACAAGGTGAAAAACCCAAATAAAAAATTAATTAAAAAGTCACATTTAATTGATGAAATAAAAACATCTAATGCTCAAATTGTATTAACGATTGGAGCAGGCGATATTGGAGCAGAAGTAAAACACATTAAAGAAGCGTTTTATGTCGAAAATTAATTATAACTACATAAAAGTGATTGGGTTAATTATTTTGGTGGGCTTCTTATTTGCGTTTTCCAATGAAAGAAATAAGCATCGAATTGTAGGTGAGCCTGACATCAAATTTTTAGGTGAAAACAAATTATTTATCACAGATGCTAATGTTAGTAAATTGTTAATACAAAACCTAGAGCCTGTTTCGGAGCAACCCAAAGATATTATAGATTTGAATAAATTAGAATCTGCCCTAAATTCTAATCCAATGATAAAGCAAGCGGAAGTGTTTATGTCAGTAAACGGAAGGCTTTCGGCTGAAATTGAACAAAAAAGACCTATTGCAAGAGTTAACACAAATGCCTCGTATTATGTAGATGATGAAGGTGGGTTTATGCCTTTGTCCTATAATTACGCAGCAAGAGTTCCGCTCATTACAGGAAATATAGATAAAAATAAGCTTCAAACAGTTTTTGAATTTGCAAAAATTGTAGATGAAGATGATTTTTTAAAAAAGCATATCATTGAGATTCATCAGAACGATGACAATACCATTGATTTTAGAATTCGAAAAAGTGATTTTACGGTTCATTTAGGAACCTTAAATCAACTCGAAAAAAAGATAAACAATTTTAAGGCTTTTTATCAAAAAGCCTATAAAGACCAAATATTAGACCACTATACTATGGTGAATCTAAAATTTGATAAACAAGTTATTTGCACCAAAAAGTAAGCTATGGACAAACAAAACATTTCAGTAGGTCTAGATATAGGAACCACAAAAATTGTGGCCATGATTGGTCGTAAAAACGACTATGGTAAAGTTGAAATCTTAGGCTTAGGTAAGGCTAAGAGTATGGGGGTGCATCGTGGTGTAGTTAATAATATTACACAAACAATTCAGTCTATTCAACAAGCTGTTCAAGAAGCTGAAGCTGCGGCATCAGAAAAGATTGAAGATGTTACTGTTGGTATTGCTGGTCAGCATATTCGTAGTTTACAACATAGCGATTATATTACACGACCAAATTCTGAGATTGTTATTGATGAAGAGGATATAGACCGCTTAATTAATCAAGTGCATAAGTTAGTAATGCTTCCTGGAGAAGAAATTATTCATGTACTGCCACAAGAATTTAAAATTGATGGTCAGGCTGAAATTAAAGAACCTATCGGCATGTATGGCGGACGACTCGAAGCCAATTTTCATGTGGTTGTCGGTCAGGTGTCTTCAATTAGAAATGTGGGACGCTGTATTCAAAGTGCAGGTTTAAATTTAGAAGGCATTACTTTAGAACCATTGGCTTCCGCAAATGCGGTTTTAAGTACTGAAGAAAAAGAAGCTGGTGTTGCACTTATTGATATAGGTGGTGGAACCACAGATTTAGCGGTTTTTAAAGATGGAATTATTCGTCATACCGCAGTTATTCCTTTTGGAGGTGGTGTCATTACTGAAGATATAAAAGAAGGTTGTTCAATTATTGAAAAACAAGCCGAACTGTTAAAAGTAAAGTTTGGTTCGGCATGGCCAGGTGAAAACAAGGATAATGAAATTGTGTCTATTCCAGGATTAAGAGGACGAGAACCAAAGGAAATTACCTTAAAGAATTTGTCTAAAATCATTCACGCTAGAGTGGTGGAAATTATAGAACAAGTTTATGTTGAGATAAAAAATTACGGTCACGAAGAGCAAAAGAAAAAGCTGATAGGAGGTATTGTATTAACCGGAGGTGGTGCACAATTAAAGCATTTAAAGCAGTTAGTAGAATATATCACAGGTATGGATACCAGAATAGGCTATCCTAATGAGCATTTAGCAGGAGATAGCGATGATGATATTGCTAGTCCATTATTTGCAACAGCAGTTGGTCTGGTAATGGATGGTTTAAAACGTCAAGAACGTAAAAAGGCCGAAGCGATTGAAGAGGAATTGATAGAAGAAGTTGAAGAAGAAGTTTTGCCAGAAGAAGAAATAGAAGCTAAAACAGAACCGGTAAAAGAGCGCCGTTCGTTTTTAGATAAATTAACGGAGCGTGTAAAAGAGTTTTTGGATAATGCAGAATAATTTTGGTAACGGTAATGTAAAACTTATCGTTAGATATAAATTCAAATTATCTAAAGTATAAATTAAATAGAATAATAGTAGGGGCAACGTAAGGGTTGTCCAAAACCCATAATTATAATTAATATGAGTAACAGCAACGAATTTGGAAATATTTCATTTGATTTGCCAAAGCATCAATCAAACGTCATCAAGGTAATTGGTGTAGGGGGAGGTGGTAGCAATGCCATTAATCACATGTTTCACCAAGGTATAAAAGGAGTCGATTTTGTAATATGTAATACCGATTCTCAAGCCCTTCAAAACAGTGGTGTTCCTAACAAAATACAGTTAGGCGTTAATTTAACTGAAGGTTTAGGTGCAGGAGCAAATCCAGATGTTGGAGAAGAAGCAGCCGTAGAAAGCTTAGAAGATATTCGCAGAATGTTAGATACCAATACTAAAATGGTATTTATCACTGCAGGTATGGGTGGAGGAACAGGAACAGGAGCTGCACCAGTCATTGCTAAAATGGCAAAGGAGCTCGATATTCTTACCGTGGGAATTGTAACGATGCCATTTCAGTTTGAAGGTAAAATGCGTAATGCACAAGCCCAAACTGGTATTGAGAAATTGCGTTCTCATGTGGATTCATTAGTGGTGATTAACAATAATAAACTTCGTGAAGTTTATGGAAACCTTGGATTTAAAGCTGGGTTCTCTAAAGCTGATGAGGTATTATCAACAGCTTCGCGAGGTATTGCAGAAGTCATCACACATCACTATACACAGAATATTGATTTACGTGATGCTAAAACAGTATTGAGTAATAGTGGAACTGCAATTATGGGATCTGCAACTGCTTCAGGTCAAACTAGAGCGCAAGAAGCTATTATGAGCGCTTTAGATTCGCCACTACTTAACGATAATAAAATTACAGGAGCTAAAAACGTATTGTTGCTAATCGTTTCAGGTTCTCAAGAAATTACTATTGATGAGATTGGTGAAATTAATGATCATATTCAAACTGAAGCCGGATTCGGAGCCAATATTATTATGGGTGTTGGTGAAGATGAAGAATTACAAGAGTCTATTTCTGTAACGATTATTGCTACGGGTTTTGATTTGGATCAGCAGAATGAAATTTCAAATACAGAAACGAAAAAAGTAGTTCATTCTCTTGAAGATACCAGTACTCAAGAGAAAGAACCAGCGATAATAACACCAGATATTGTTTTAGAAAAGGAAAAAGAAACTCCTGTGGTTCGTCATACTTTGGTCGATGAAGATTTAGAGGAGAATAACGATACGGATTTAATTCCAACTACTGATTTTTTAAAGAAAATGAATGTGGTTTATGATGAAGTATTAGATTCTAAGTCAGATGAAGCAGTTGAGCCAGATGATTTTGTTATTACACCAATAGTGAATAAAGCGGAAAAAATAGAAGAAGCTCCAGAGGAGCAAATTACTTTTTCTTTCGATTTACCATTGGAGACTAAAACGCCTGAGCCGGTTGAAGAACCAAAAGCCGAAGAGCCAAAAATGTTTTTTAGTTTAGAGGAGGATGTTAAGGATATTGATGTGAATGAACCTGTAGAGATTATTTCAAAAACTGAAATCAACGAACAAGGTGAAAAGCGTTATGTATTAGATGATTTTGAGACATTTCAATCTTCAATAAATACTAAAAAGGAAAAAACAGAGGTAAAAGAAGAGGTTGTTTTTGAAAAGAAAACAATTGAAAAAGAAGAAACAAAGAAAGTTCCTGAAGATGAGATTGACCCAATGAACAGTCCAATTTCAGATTTATTAGTGGCTCGTGCCGATGAGCGTAGAAGAAAAATGAAAGATTTCAATTATAAATTTAATACCAAAAAAGTTGACGAAATCGAAAAAGAACCTGCTTACAAAAGACAAGGTGTTAATTTAGAGGATGCACAACATTCTTCAGAAACTAAGGCGTCTAGAATGTCTGTGGGTACTGATGAAAATGATGATATTCAGTTGAGAAGTAATAATTCATTTCTTCACGACAACGTCGATTAAATTTAATTTACGATAATTAAACTGTAAAATTTAGCCCAAAAAGTAGCATTACTTTTTGGGCTTTTTGTTTAAAAAAAGCTTGTGCTTTATAACAAAATCTTATGTAGCATAAGCGAAACTTTTACTATCTTCGCACTCCTATAAAAGTACTAGATTATGAGTTTACAAGTGGATGTAATGACTGCAATGAAAGCAGCAATGAAAGAAAAAAACCAAACAGCTTTAGCTGCTTTGAGAGCTGTAAAATCAGAAATATTATTAGCACAAACGGCATCGGGTTCTAAGGAAGAGATTTCAGAGGATGAAGAAATAAAAATCTTATCTAAAATGGTTAAACAGCGCAAGGATAGTGCTGCGATATTTTTAGAGCAAGACCGAAAGGATTTAGCTGAACCAGAAATTGAGCAAGCAGAAATAATAAGTCAGTTTTTGCCAGCACAACTATCTGAAGAAGAAATAACTGTAGAAGTCATGAAAACTATTGCTGCTACTGGTGCAGAAGGTATGAAAGATATGGGTAAAGTAATGGGAATGGTGAGTAAAAGTCTTGCAGGGCAAGCAGACGGAAAAACCATTTCTAATATTGTTAAGGCAAAATTGTCATAAGGCAATATAAAAGGAGATTCCTGCTTTCTCAGGAATTATGGCTGCGTAGTTCAACTGGATAGAATATCAGATTTCGGCTCTGAGGGTTGGGGGTTCGAATCCCTTCGCGGTCACGAATAAATAGTTTCAAAAGAAAAAACGCCAAGCTCGCTTGAGCGTTTTTTTGTTGAAACTATTTTCAAAGCGGAGCTTCAAGGGATGCGCAGCAATCCATTGAGGCTTCGGTTTGTTTTAAAAGATTGTATACTCTAAGCTCGCTTGAGCGTTTTTTTGTTGACACTATTTTCAAAGCGGAGCTTCAAGGGATGCGCAGCAATCCATTGAGGCTTCGATTTGTTTAAAAAGAGTACTACTTTATATAAAATACAGCAATATAGGTTTTGTTTATTTTCTGCGTTTATCCCAGTACACGTAAATACCAAAGGCTATAAGACATGTCATTGAACCCCAAAGTAATCCGGACTTTAGACTGTCAGTACTTTTGCCAATGATAGCAATAAACAGAGTTAATGGTAAAATTCCGATGAGTGTTGCACCAATAAATTTCCAATAGCCCATTTTAAGCATGCCGCCTACAAAACTGATGGCATCGTTTGATAAAAAGGGATTCAAACGGGTGATGATTACAGCCCAAAAACCATATTTTTCAATAAAAGATTCAACTTTATCATTGGTTTTGCTACCTAGCAGTTTAATAATAACAGAGTTGCTGAGATATCTTCCTATAAAATAACCAACACTAGAAGCGCTAAACACAGCTATAAGTACAATAAGACTTCCCCAAATAGGACCATAAGCTAATATCGAAACAACCATAAGCAATACTGATGGAATAATGATTAAAAACATCTGTATGACCATGGCTAAAATTAGAGCTATGGGCCCAAACCATCCAAAATTATCTACCCAGTTTTTTATGCGTTGTTCATCATTACTCGTTAAAACAACCCAGGTATTATTTAAAAATTGCTGCACATCAGATAAAATAAAATAGCTAGCAACAATAACGACGATTAAACCTATTGAAAGGTAAAGCGGCCATTTGTGTTTTGATTTATGAGGTTTGGTTTTTGTCATTGTATTATTTTAATTCTAATATCTGATAGTGAACTTACTATTTTGAGGTATTAGTTACAGTATAATCTTAAAAGTTGATTTTTTTGAGTCGTTCCCATTATAAACAAAAAACATCCCAATCTTTACCGTAAAAGGTAAAAATTAGGATGTGATTTAAAATTTTTTAGAACAGAAGTTTAGTCCCAATAAATAACTGTGGTATTTATTGTGCCATCTTCATTAAAAACGAGCTTATCATCTGCAGGTGTATTATCAATTTCTATTAAGTAATAATTGATAGTGTCAATGACTAATATCTCGGCATCATCTATTGGGCGGTTATCATAATCATTAGAAATAGTAGTAGAAATAGCTTCTGGTACTTCTGAATTAAGGATGTCATATTTGTACTTTATGAGGTTGCCTTCACTATCGTACAGCGCTTCATAGTCTACAAAATCAATTTCAAAATCAACAATGTATTCGTTGTTAAATAATTCGTATTCAACATCTGCAGCATTAGGGAATTGTGCTTCAAATGCTGTTGAAACTTCAGTTGGTACTTGTGACGCGTTAAGGTCATCATCATTGTCATCGTCACTACAAGAGCTAAAACTAAATGCAAAAATGGATAGGGTTAAGAATACTAACTTTTTCATTGTTTTTATTTTTTTTAATTAATGTAATGCAAATGTAATGTTCAATTCTGAAAACAATTGGTAATGCTCGTTTAGTATTTAAAGTTTAAGATATTTTAACGTTTAAGGAAAGTGAATAAAAAATGTGTGCGTGTCGTTAAAATTATAGCTTAGCTTAAGGTTGTATTTTGTAGCGATAGCTTTATTAATGGCAAGACCTAACCCTGAAGATTTTTTATTGTTTCCTACTTTTTTAAACCGTGTAAATAATGTGTTTTCATTTAAGGCTTTAGAAGGCCCAAAATTAGAAATAGCCCATGAATTTGTTTTAAGTTGTATGGTGATTTCTGAATTTGAATGACCGTGAATAATTGCGTTTTTGATAAAATTTGTCAACAAGATGATAGCGAGATCTCTATTTATAATCGTTTTAGGTGTGGCATCGTTTTCGAAATTAATAGTTATATTTTTATGTGCTAATAGGTCTTTAAAATCTTCAAGAATATCTGCGGTTAACAAAGAAAAATCAATCGTTTCTTCATTTAAAAACTGTTTGTTTTCAATTTTAGAAAGTAAAAGTAGTGACTTGTTTAAGCGGGTTAAGCGATTCAAATTGTCTAAAACAGCAGCCAAAGCTTTGGTTTGATTTTCATCTAATGGATTGTTTTCTAAAAATAATTCTAATTTATTAATGCTAATTGCTAAAGGGGTTTGCAGTTCGTGCGATGCATTTTCAATAAAGTGCTTTTGTTCGGTATAACTATCGCTAGACTTCTTAATCAGTTTAGTGATGGTTTTATTTAATAATTCAAACTCATCTATTGTGCTTGGTTTGGTAGTAATTTTATTTTCTTTTTCAATCTTAAAGTTTTTAAGTTGTGCTATAGAATGGTAAAAGGGTTTCCATATTTTTTTTAAGAGAA
The DNA here is from genome assembly GCF_013403955.1 of Winogradskyella vidalii. GTDB lineage: Bacteria > Bacteroidota > Bacteroidia > Flavobacteriales > Flavobacteriaceae > Winogradskyella > Winogradskyella vidalii. The sequence continues at coordinate 524,865 of NZ_JABFDG010000001.1, forward strand.
TATTATTCAGTAATAAAATTGAAATGACAAGTAAAATATAGAGTCCTATGAGGTATTGTACTAAATCACCAATAAGGTCGTCCTCTTCAACCATAGAGGTGATAATTTTAATTTTGTAATAGATGTTGTCGTGTTTTAAGGTGCTTTCATAGATTCTGACAGGCTCATAATCATCTTCGTTATACATGTACATTAAGGTGTCGCGATAACTTTCTTTAAAATGTTTATAATCATTTTTAGAGATAGGTTTAAACGCATATACATGTTTATTAAAATCGGTATTTTGTAATATAGACGGATCTTCTTTAGTCCGCTGCATTAATAAGATTTTCTGATTTTCTAAACCATCATCCAAACTGTCATATATTTCGTCTAGCATCGCATAATAAAAAGCAATTGCCCAAAGGGTGATTAAGGGTAATAGCAGTAGCGACAAATATTTTGTGGTATGGTTAAGAAGTTTCATTGAGCGATGTTCAATTTATAGCCAACACCATAAACGGCTTCTACATTTATAGTTGCTTTCTCTAATTTTTTGCGCAGGTTTTTAATTTGTGAGTAAATAAAATCAAAACTATCGGTTTGGTCTATGTGGTCGCCCCAAACGTGTTCTGCTAGTGCAGATTTGGTAACTAAGCGGTTTTTGTTGGTTATTAAATACATTAAAATGGCATACTCTTTTCGGTTGAGCTCCAAAATTTCATTAGCGACTTCTACAACTCTATTTTCAGGATTTATTTTAACGTTACCAATTTCAATTTGGTTGTTACCTTCAAAGTGCAAACGTCGCAGTACTGCTTTTACACGAGCATTTAATTCAGCATTATGAAATGGTTTTGGTAAATAATCGTCAGCGCCTAAGTTAAGCCCTTTTAAGCGGTCGTCTAAAGAATCTTTTGCCGAAACTACAATTACACCATCTGCTTTTCCTTGTGCTTTTATTTGTTTTAAAAGATCTAGTCCGTTGCCATCGGGTAGGGTGATGTCTAGTAAAATGCAATCGTAATCATAAACCCCTAATTTTTCACTAGCTGTTTTAAAGTCGACAGCAGTTTCTATTTGGTAGTGCTCTCGCTCTAGGGTTAGACGCATGTTATCTAGCATTTGAGGTTCGTCTTCTATAATTAAAATTTTCATAATTGTAATTTTCGTTATACAATGATAACTACGGAATCTATAAAGAATTGGGAATCAGTAAAAGGTTGGTCGTTTTATGATTGTAAAATTAACAATCATTTGGTAGATGATTCTTAGTTTAATTCAAAATTATAAATTTACTTTGCATAATACTTACAAAATGTAAATGTTTAAAATACTTATTAATATTGCTTTAATTTTTATTGGCTTAGGCACTTCTGCTTATGCTAATGACTTTGAGTTGTTATCTGGTGATTTTGAACAAACCATTAGCATTGAGACTTCTGGTGATGTTAGTGAGTTATCTGCTTCGCACCATAACTTTTTTGATCTGCAAACTGAAGATTACAGTGTTGTTTCAAATGCAGATAAGGAGCCAGCTCCAGAAAATGAAAACTCGGGGCAACTTTTTAATTGTAACGGTTCTTTTTCTGTCTTAGAAACCAATCAGTATGTTGGTGCAGTACTTATTGCTTGTAGGTATTCTTATTTAAGGAAACTACTTTTTCCGTTCCATTCCTTTTGGTAAAAAATTAGTAAGAAATACATCTAATATTGATGTCTATTAGGGCGATATACGCCTACTAATTTTAACTTTTATTAATTATAGAATTGTTTGCTGTAACTATTATTTGTGGTTTTTTTATAAAAAAATGAAAATAAAAGGACTACTTATAGCATAGAGCAATCAGTTCACCATAAAAAAAATCAAATATCATGGGAACCGGATTATTTATTATTGACGCCATTATTATTGCTATCGTTATTTTACCTTTTGCATTATTTATTAACGGAAGCAAAAAAAGAGAGCGTCAATTACGTAAAGCGCTTCAGTCTGAAGCAACAAAACATAATTGTAACTTATCTAAACTTGAAGTTCATAGCAACTTTGCTATTGGTTTAGATCCAAACGAAAAGAAACTAGTATTCTATAAAAAAGCTGAAAAGGGAGCTTATACAACACTTGTAGATTTAAAAACTGTTGCTGCTTGCAAAGCTTTAAAAATCAATAAACAAGTAAAAAATAAAACAAAACATTACGAGGTAATCGATAAACTGAAATTATCTTTTATTCACCACAATAAAAATAAGGTAACCGATTTAGAACTTTATAATAATGATGATACCATGACGTTAAACAATGAAATTTTGCTGTCCCAAAAGTGGGAAGATGAGGTTAATACGCTTTTAAAAACAATGCGTGAGATTCAGCCAGCTGAGAAACAGGAGCAGTTACGAGTTGCAATTAGCTGATTTTGAATAGTCAAAAAAACAGCCTTTCCTAATTCTTTACAGTTTTTGTATGTTATTTTGGATCAAATCATTAAAACAATAACAATATGAAAATTTTAAAAATAACAGCATTGGCCATTTTTGCAACAGCAATGATGAATGCTCAAGATTTAAGAATGAATGAAGTGCCAACTAACTTGCTAACCAAATTTCAAAACACCTATAAAACCGCTTCAGATGTTGAGTGGGAAATGGAAGGTGTGCGTTATAATGTTGAATTTGAAGTTAACCGAATGGATCATGAAATATGGTACACTAAAGACGGCACAATTGTAAGGTATGAAGCTGAAATTACTAAAAAAGATTTGCCAACAGCGATTTCTTCAGCAATTAAAAGTAATTATGAGGGCTACCAAATTGATAGTATAGAAGTTACTGAAGTGGATCAGAAGAAAACCTATGAAGTAGAACTAGAGAAAGGTTGGACAAAAGAGATGAAAGTTGTCTTTGATGTTAACGGAAAAATTTTAAGTTCTGTAGAAGATTAGATTTTAAAGCGCAAGCCTTAATTTAAAACTAACCTGCAATGTTTTTGGTAACATTGCAGGTTTTTTAGTTTGAAAAAGCGATTAACTGTGTTTAAATTTATGCGTTATTTTCAATATTTTTTCACTTAAACTATAGAGCCAATACAACTGTTCCCAAACTAAATGTTCTTCTCTGTGGATAGCTTCATTATCCTTTTGAATAATTTTAGTGTCACTAGTGATGCGGTTAACCGGAAAATCAAATGGTTCGGGCTTATAAGTTGAGGTTGTCAGCATAGAGCTTTCAAAATTAATAGCTTCTAATTGCAAGCAGACTTTATCTAAGTTCTCATTGATTTTTTTAGAAATAAGTTTAAAATCGTCTGAAGCTTCAGTGGCACCATGGGTTTGAATATAAGTGTTCAATGACGATAATGACGATAAAAAACTATGGTTAATAACAACCAGTTCGTATATATCATCAATATGGTGCTGTTTTGATGTCGGTTCTTGAGCCATACGCTGAAATGCAGAGCTTAAATTAGACATCTGTAAAAAAGCTTCTTTTCGGTTTACTTTTAAGCTTGTAGGTATAGGTCCTTTGTTTTGATAATAGAGACTAATAGATCTAAAAAAAGCAGTATTAGCTTTTAGCCCTTCTTTAATATGATTACCAATTTCCATAATAGACCAAGCGGGCCATAGCCAACGCATCAGTATAAAAGAAAGTGCAGCTCCAATTACCGTATCTATAACCCTAAATTGAATGACTTTTAAAACATTAGGTTCTAATATACTATATATAAAAATCACACTCAGCGTAATAAAGGTCGCAGAAGCTCTGTAATTTTTCTGTACCATGGAGAAGGCAATTACAATAGAGAGTACGCCAAGAGCACCATAAACATAAGGGTCTTTTATTAAAAACACCAAACCAGTTGCTAAAACAGAACCGATAAGAGTTCCTATAATACGATCCTTAGAGCGGGTTTTGGTAAGACCGTAACTAGGGCGCATTATTACAATAATGGTAAGGATAATCCAATACGGATTCTGAAAATCAAAAAATAATCCAATACCATATCCTAACATTACTGCTACAGCTAATCGGAGTGAATGTTTAAAAATTGTAGATCTAAAGTTGAGGTTAACAAGTAGTAATTTCGGATTGTAATCTTGGGTATCAATAAACCGTTTCATTTTATCCTTTCTCATAAAGTCATCCGAATTCAATTCCGGATTCCCTAATAACCATTTTATTTTTTTTAATTTTTCAAATTGTTTTATCTGATAATCTAATAAATTTTGAAGCATTAAATAACGCTCATAATCGTCTGTATGATTTTCTTTTTTGAATTTTAAGATGTCATTTTCAAGTGTTTTTAAAGCACTTGATAGCATTTGGTTAGGAGGAAATTTTGTTGATTTGCGGAGGTTTTGTGCAATAACCTTTAATTGATGAGATAATTCTGAAATAAATTTCTGAAAATCAGTTTTAAACTCAGGGTGAATTTCAAATAAAGCATCCATCTTTTCGTAGTTCACCGGGTTTGCAACAGCAGTCTCTAAAATTTCTACCAGTTGAATAAAGACCAATAAGCGTCTGCTTTGGTAGTTCGATTTTCCAGAAGTTTTTCGTGATAAGATTAAAATTTCACGTAGGGTTTCGTGGTGTTCTGTGAGCTCACTTTGCAACGTCATTAATTGAGTTTGTAAGGTATCTCTATCGGGTTGGTCACCAATAAGTAGTCGTCTAGTATCTAGAAATTCTGCAGTAAGTAAAAAGGTTTGATTTAAGATTTCTTCGGTTTGTGCTTTAGGATTAATATAAAACCATAAGGTTGATACTAATAAATACCATATACCACCCAAACCAATTAATAAAGCATATTGATAAACCTCTAAACTTTCTGATGTATGAGCAAAGCTTAATACCAAAGCTAACAAGCCTGAAAAACTAATTAAAGAGGCTCTGAAACCATAAATAGAAAAAAAGGCAATACTAAACGTTAGTAGTCCTAAAATAGGGAAGAGTAAGAGGTTTGAAATATTGAGATAACCTCCAATAAAACTAATCACAACGACAAGAGCAGAAGAAAATAAAATGCCAATTTGCTTGTGTTCTAAACGGCCACTAATATCACTTGGTGAGCACCATAACACACCAAAACAAAGCGCTAATCCAATCTCAAAATTATTAGTAAAAATACCTAAAAGTATGGGCGTTGTAGTTGCAAAACCAACTAAAACGGCTTTTGAGAAACTGGTGCTTTTAAAGAATTCTTGTAATTCTCTGGCGTGTTTGGATACTAAATTTATGATAGGATTTAGTTATTTTATAGTTAAGTACAAAGATACAATTAGTATCATACAGCTGACTTAAATCCAAACTTTAAATCACATACATAACAAAGCGTTTCGTTTATTTCATAATACGAGTTAATTGAAAGAACTTTTTGTATTCTTCAGGAATGGTGTCAATGTTTAGTAAAGACCCTTCCTCAATAGGTGGATAAATATCGTGGTAAGTTTTTACATCGTATAAGCCAACCCGTTTACTAATATGGTCTCTTGTAAGTTCGCTAGGCGTGTTTAAACCTGCTGCGGCAACAAGCTCTAAGAAACTATGTATAGTGGCTTCGTGATAACGATTGGCTCTTGGAGCTTTATCATCTACAACTAATCCTTTAACTAAAGATGCATTTTGAGTGGCTACACCAACAGGGCAAGTATTGGTATTACATTGTAAAGCTTGAATACAGCCTATGGCTAACATCATGGCACGGGCACTATTACAACCATCAGCTCCTAAAGCAAGTGCTCTAGCCATGTGAAATCCAGTGATTATTTTTCCGGCAACAATCACTTTGATGTCTTTTCTTAGTCCAAAACCAATTAAAGTATCATGGACAAAAATTAAACCTTCGCGTAATGGCATTCCCATAGAGTTAGAGAATTCTACAGGTGCAGCACCAGTGCCACCTTCGCCTCCGTCAACGGTTATAAAGTCGGGTTGGATACCTGTGAAAATCATGGCCTCACAGAAATCCATAAATTCTTGTTTTCTACCTAAACACAGTTTAAAACCAATAGGTTTACCTTCCGACAGTTCTCTGAGTTTTTTGATAAAGTGCATAAACTGAATCGGGTCAGAAAAAGCAGAATGCGAAGGCGGAGAATGCACAGCAACACCAGGTTTTATATGTCTTATTTTAGCAATCTCTTCCGTGTTTTTAGAGGCTGGTAAAATTCCGCCATGACCAGGTTTGGCACCTTGAGATAACTTAATCTCAATCATTTTAACTTCTGGTCGTAAGGCATTTTTTTTAAAAGTAACATCGTTAAAAGTACCATCCTCATGTCGGCAACCAAAATAACCGGTTCCAATTTGCCATATTAAATCACCACCGTGTTTTAAATGGTAGTCACTAATAGCGCCTTCTCCTGTATTATGAGCAAAATTCCCCATTTTAGCGCCTTTATTTAGGGCGAGAATGGCATTATTACTCAATGAGCCAAAACTCATTGCCGAAATATTTAATAAGCTAGAAGAATAAGGTTGTTTACAATCTTTACCACCAATTAACAACCGTGGAAATTCACCAATATCTTTAGGATTGTTTTTAGCATACATGGAGTGCTCTAGCCATTCGTAACCCGAATGATAGATGTCCATTTGGGTACCAAAAGGTTCCGTATCATTGATGCCTTTTGCTCTGCGATAGATTAAAGATCGTAGAATACGATTTAGCGGTCTGCCTTCTGTATCCGTTTCAACAAAATATTGCATTATCTCTGGTCGAATAGATTCGAGAATATATCTAAATCTACCGAGTAGAGGGAAGTTACGTCTAATGGTGTGGTGTTTTTGAAAAATATCGAAAAGGCCTAATATAATAAGCGGACCAACTAAAAGAAATAGCCATAAAATTGGTTGCCAAAAAAACGCAACGCCTAAAATAGCCAATACGAGGCATATAGAAATAATAACAAAATACTCGCGAACTTTCATAATGCAAATTTTTATAAAGCGGCAAATATAGGATTACGCAATCAAATAATAAATTAAAATTATATAGTTTGTTTTTTATTGCCTGTTTTTTTTAGAAATCGTCAATTGCAAAGTGTTTTTATGGTGATTTTATTGAATTAAACGTAAAATAAAAGCCTATCTTAGAAGAATACGCTGATATAAGCCCAGTGGAAAATTGCTAAGTTGATTTATCATTTGGTTTCAAGCTTCAAAAAAGACGTAAAATACTATAATTGAGGAAGTGTTTATGCTAATACAAAAGAATCCATTTCCTAAAAGTTACCATGTATACGTTACAGAAGAGCAGTCCGTAGACACTCATCTAATTATGGTGGAGTTATTTCGAACTTTAACAACATTTTAAATGTTTCTGACTAGGAAGCTGGTAAACTACAATTAGGTTTGTGGCATAATTGATACTAAAATTTAAAACTATGAAAACTAAACTAACAACGCTCGTTATTATTGCTTTAACCATGGTGAGTTGTAATAACCAAAAGAAATCGACTTCAGAAACTGAAAATCAAAATGTAGAAGTCGCTACTGAAAAATCAAATCTATATACTTATACGTCTATTGAAAATACCCGTTGGGTAATCACCAAATTAAGAGGTACAGACATGGTAGGCCCCGAAGCAAACGGACAAGCTATTTATTTTGTTTTAGATGCTGAAACTAATCGTGTAAATGGAAATTCAGGTTGTAACACTTTTATGGGGACGTATACCATAGTGGAAGGAAATCAAATTTCATTCTCTAAATTGGGTTCTACTCAAATGTTATGTCCGGATTCAAAAATTAATGAATCTCAAATTTTGAATGTGTTTGAAAATGCGGATAATTTTTCTTTGTCTGGAGATAAATTGACTCTAAATAAAGCAAAAATGGCACCATTAGCAGAGTTTAAAAAAGTAGAAATGGAAAGTACACCAATCGTAGACACGCGTTGGAATTTAAAATCCATAGAAGGTCAAGAGGTACCAAAAGCAGAAAATGAAGACGGTGCTCTTTACTTTACATTAAACTCAGCAGATAATAGAATTACTGGGTTTGCAGGTTGTAACTCTTTTGGAGGTAATTATACATTAGAAGCTGACAATAATATTAATTTCTCAGGTATGCTTTCTACATTAAAAGCCTGTCCGAATGTTGATTTTAATGAAGCAAAATTTTTAAAAGCTTTCGAACTTGCTAAGCAATACACTATAACTGATAATGAATTGCTGCTAAGCACAAGTGAAAATAAAACATTAGCAGTTTTTGAAATGATTGATATGAAGTAATTCATGATATAAAATTTTAAAATCAATAACAATGGTTGTTATAAGACAAGCAAGCTTAGAAGATTTAAAAGCGGTACATACTATTGAAGAATTAAGTTTTAAGGATGGCAGTTATCCACTTTTTGTGCTGCGGCAATTTTTTGATATAGCTGAAAATTATTTTTTAGTTGCTGAAGACGCTGGTGTAATTTTAGGCTATGCTTTAGGGAATATTTCAATAAAAAATAATCAAGGTTGGTTACTATCTTTAGGTGTACATCCAAAAGCAAGGGGTAAACAGATTGGTAAACAATTAGTAGAAAAAATAGTCACCTTATTAGAACAGGGCCATTGCAACGAGATTTGTTTAACTGTTCATCCCTACAATAGGGCTGCAATTAATATTTATAAACATCTTAATTTCAAAATAGTGTCAGAATCTAACAATTATTATCTTGATAATGAAAAGCGATTGCTCATGGTTAAGCAGGTGAGGTCACTTCCATTAAATTATCTTAATTTAACAGAGCGTTAGATGTTTTAGATTATGAATTGGATTTTACTCGTAGAAATTATTTACTTGTTTGTGGTCATTTTGGTCATATTTAGAGTTGTAAATGATACCCGAAGTAGTACCAAAGCATTAGCTTATATTTTATTTATTCTCTTTGTTCCTTTAATTGGAATGATTTTTTATTTTTCATTTGGAATTAATTATAGAAACCGAAAACTTTACAGTAAAAAACTAGGCTTAGATGAACCGTTGCGAGCTCAGATTAAAAGCAAATTAGATGCTTATTTTGAAGCCATACAACGTTCGGGATTGGTAGGCGAAAAATACCAGAATTTAATCGAATTTACACGGCGTTCCGGAAGCAGTCCTCTAACGACAAACAATGACGTTAAATTATTAATCAATGGAGAAGATAAATTTCCTGAATTATTAAAAGCATTAGATAATGCCCAACGTCACATTCATCTTGAGTATTATATTTTTGAAAATGACACCACCGGAAATTCAGTTGCCGAGGTTTTAATCAGAAAAGCTAAGGCTGGTGTTAAGGTGCGATTTATGTATGATGATTTTGGAAGCCATCGCTTAGGAAAGCCCTTTATAAAACGACTTCATGATGCAGGTGTAGAAACAGCGCCTTTTTACAAAATTAAGTGGTATGCACTCGCTAACCGACTTAACTATAGAAACCATAGAAAATTGGTCATCATTGATGGTTCTACTAGTTTTATTGGGGGGATTAATATGAGTGATAAATACCGAAACGATTTAAATAATAAAAATGATTTATTTTGGCGTGATACCCATTTAATGATAAAAGGACAAGTTACCGTTTATTTACAATACTTATTTCTTTGTGATTGGAATTTTAGTAGCGCTTCTAATTTAGAATATTCCGAATCGTATTTTCCAGATGATACTAAACAGCAAACCATTGAGAAAGAAGTAGTACAAATTGCAGCATCAGGTCCAGATAGTACACAGCCGGTTATTTTTTACACCTTATTAGAAGCGATAAGTTCAGCTAAAAAAAGTATTTATATTACAAGCCCGTATTTTATTCCAGGTGAAAGTTTAATGGATGCACTTATCATTGCCATACAAAGCGGATTAGATGTAAAAATCCTTATTCCTGGCGTGTCAGATTCCAAAATGGTAAACGCGGCAGCAAGTGCTTATTATACCGAACTACTTCGCTACGGCGCAAAAATTTATAAGTACAATAAGGGGTTTGTGCATGCAAAAACAATGGTTGTTGATGGTAGCTTAGCTGTTGTTGGTTCTGCTAATATGGACTATCGAAGTTTTGATCTTAATTTTGAAGTTAATGCGATGGTTTATAGTGAAAATATAGCCAGACAGCTTACTGAAATCTTTGACAATGATTTAAAAGATTCGCTGCAAATTGATGCTGAAACGTGGCTAAATAGACCAAAATATATTCAGCTATGGGATAAAATGGTGCGATTACTATCTCCTTTTTTATAATTGAATTAACGACTAGTAATTATTTTTAATTTTTTTTTGAAGTTTAAGCCTCGGTATATATTGAGAAGTTTATTGTTGACATTGTTTAAAGTCGGAGAATTATTAATTTAGTTATTCACTCGTGTGGGTTTTCGCAGTCAACAAATACCAGACCAAATTATTTTGAAAGTAGGATTCTCTGTAAAAGCTCTTAAAATCATTATAATTTTTAATTTTTTTAACGCCTATACCTTATCTTTGAATCTAATCTTTCTCACAACAAAGCACATTTTATGTTCAGAAGAATATTTCTTACCCCTTTTCAGAAATTCTTAAAATTCCAAAGTTCTAGTGGAATTTTGCTATTATTAACCACTATCATTGCTTTAATTTGGGCCAATTCACCCTATTTTGAAAGCTATCTAAATTTATGGGAATACAACGTTGGTATTACCACAGATTCTTTCGAATTCAAAAAACCTTTAATCCTTTGGGTTAATGATGGATTGATGGCTATTTTCTTCTTTTTAATAGGTTTAGAAATTAAACGTGAGTTAGTTATAGGTGAGCTCAATTCTCCTATGAAAATTGCCTTTCCATTAGTAGGCGCTATTGGAGGGATGTTAGTGCCTGTAGCTTTCTTTTTATTATTGAATGAAAATCCAGCCACGACTAAAGGTTGGGGAATACCAATGGCTACTGATATCGCCTTTTCATTAGCGATTCTAAATGCCTTAGGAAATCGAGTGCCTTTAAGTCTTAAAGTGTTTTTAACAGCCTTTGCAATTGTAGATGATATTGGAGCAGTTTTAGTTATCGCCATATTTTATAGTGGTTCAATTAATATGATTTTACTATTAATAGCAGGTCTGTTATTGGCATTTTTATATTTCATGTCTTATAAAGGGAAATATTCTAGGTTTATGCTTATTTTCTTAGGTATAATTGTTTGGGTTTTATTTCTTAAAGCTGGTATTCATCCAACGGTTGCAGGGATTTTATTAGCCTTTTCAGTGCCTATAAAACAAACCATTAATACATCTACATTTTTAGACCAATTAAAAAAGGTCTATGAAGATATAAAAGGGTCCACTATACTGCAAAAGCCAATTCTTTCTAATCAACAGATACATCGTGTAGAAGATTTAGAAGATATGACTGAGCAGTTTCAATCCCCCTTACAACATTTAGAGCATAAACTTCATAGTTGGGTGGCTTTTCTAGTCCTTCCAATATTTGCATTAGCCAATGCTGGTGTTGTAATTGGTGATGTTAGTGATATGGATACAGCATTGGTCATTAATATTATTTTAAGTTTAGTCTTAGGTAAAGGCATAGGGATATCATTAATAGTTATGATATGTAAAAAACTAAAACTGATTGAAGTGCCTTCTGATATTACTTTTATGCATATAATTGGAGTCGCTTTCTTAGCTGGTATAGGTTTTACTATGGCTATATTTATTGCTAGTTTAGCTTTTGCTGATTCGCCAGAGTTTGTAGATTCGGCTAAAATAGGTATTTTAATTGCATCCTTTATTTCTGCAATTATTGGTTATGTTATTTTATATATGAATACAAAAAAGAAGGTAGTCACGGTAGAACCTGAGCTTGAGGAATCGTAAACGCATCTCTAATTCTAACTTCTTAAGTGGGATTATTTAAGCTATAACTGTAATTTTTTTACAGTATAATATTCAAATTACTATATAACCTTAATGAGGATTTTTAGAATCTTTGTTAAGGTTATATGTTTTATGTAGCTCACCCTTATAATTTTTTTAACAATGATTTAACTTCGAATGGTTCGGTTTGTTCCGAACCAATTGTATATATTTGCCAAATTATTACTTGGAATATAGATTTCGGTAGTATAAAAAAGTCTAACAATGAAAGAAAATGTTTGTAAAGAAAAAATGGCTTTGGTTGAAAAACTAGGTGTGCATTTAGAGAAAAGAGAGCAGTTAGCACCAGTAGCAGCCCGTATATTGTCTTATATAATATTAACAGGTAAGCAAGGTACCACCTTTGAAAGTATGGTAACGATTTTATGTGCTAGTAAAAGTACTATATCTACACATCTTAATCACTTACAAGATTTAAAAAAGATAGTGTATTTTACAAAAACTGGTGATCGAAAAAAATACTTTATCATAAATAAAGATATGATAGTTCAGCACATTGATACGATGATTAATGAGTGGCAAGAAGTAAGAGCCTTGCATATAGAAATAAAAAATTATAAAGAAGCTTTCAACACTCAAAAAATTGAAGATGAACAAGAAAAATTCGAATTGAATTTTCATAATGATTACATCCAATTTTTAGATGAAGCAAGTACTTCAATAGAAGCATTACGAAATAAATTGACCATACACTAACCTAATTAATTAAATAAAATGAAAAAGAATAATTTATATACTTTACTAGGACTCAGTTTTATCTTAGTCATTGTTGGCTGTGGAAACAGTGAACAAAATCAATCAGCGGCAGCCGCACCACCGCCACCAGCTATACCAGTAACTCAATTAGAGCAAAAAACGGTAACGGGTTACCAAGAGTACCCAACCAATATTGAAGGTATAGTAAATAGTGATGTGCGTGCTAAAACATCGGGATATATTCAGGATGTTCTTGTAGATGAAGGCCAAAAAGTACGTAAAGGTCAAGTGTTATTTAGATTAGAAACACAGTCTCTTAGTCAAGATGCGGGCGCAGCAAAAGCACGTATTAATGTAGCGCAAGTTGAGGTTGATAAATTAATTCCACTAGTAGAAAAAAATATTATTAGTGCTGTACAATTAGAAACGGCTAAGGCTAATTTAGCACAAGCAAAAGCGAATTACAGTAGTGTGTCTGCTAATATTGGTTATGCAACCATTAAAAGTCCTGTAGATGGTTTTGTGGGGCAAATCAATTTTAGAGAAGGGGCTTTAATTAGTCCAAGTGATGCTCAACCATTAACTACGGTTAGTGATATAAGCAAGGTTTATGCTTTTTTTAGCTTAAATGAAACAGAATACTTAGACTTTTTACAGAATGCTGAAGGCAAAAATGTAAAAGAAAAAATTGCCAATTTTCCACCGGTTAATTTAATATTGGCTAATGGAAACACTTATGAAGAGCAAGGGAAAATAGAAACTAGTTCTGGTCAAATTAACCAAAATACAGGTACAGTAAGCTTTAGAGCGGTTTTTAACAATCCTAATCAATTGGTGACCAACGGTAACAGTGGTAAAATTCAAGTGCCAACAATTTACGAAGATGCTTTGGTAGTTCCACAAGAGGCTACTTATGAGCAACAGGGAAATGTCACGGTATTTAAACTAGGCGAAGATAACAAAGTAACGACGTCGATTATAAAAGTAAAAGCGACAATACACAATTTATACGTAGTAGAATCTGGTGTAGATGTTGAAGAGAAAATCATTGTTTCTGGCGTAGGTAAACTAAGACCCGGAATGGTTATAAATCCTCAAGACAAGCCCTTTGAAGAGGCTATTAAACCGATAGAACCTCTATTTAGAAATTAAATAATTAACAAAGATTTTTATTATGTTAAAAACATTTATTGAAAGACCTGTGCTTTCAACAGTAATCTCTATAATTATAGTATTACTTGGGCTAATTAGTATAGGAACTTTACCTGTAGAAGAATACCCTGATATTGCGCCACCTACAATAAAAGTTACCGCAAGTTATACAGGTGCAAATGCAGAAACAGTTTTAGAGAGTGTTATCATTCCTATAGAAGAGCAAATTAATGGCGTTGAAGGTATGACATACATTACCTCTACGGCATCTAATACTGGAACCGCTGAAATCACCGTTTATTTTGATCAGGATATGGATGCGGATATCGCTGCTGTAAACGTTCAAAACCGTGTGGCAAGAGCAACTCCATTATTACCACAAGAAGTTACGCAAACTGGGGTCACCACTCAGAAGCAAGAAACAAGTGCGTTAATGTTTGTGTCTATGTATTCTGAAAGTGAGGATTACGATGCAACATTTATTCAAAATTACTTAAAAATTAATGTTATACCAGCGATGCAACGTATTAGCGGTGTTGGTGATGTTAGTGTATTTTCACAACAAGATTATGCCATGCGCGTGTGGTTAAAACCAGAAAAACTAGCCGCATATAATTTAATGCCTTCGGATATTTCGGCGGCTTTAGCAGAGCAAAATTTAGAAGCTGCTGCAGGATCATTGGGTCAAAATAATGGAGAGTCATTTACCTATACCTTAACCTATAGTGGGCGATTTAAAGATGAAGGACAATATAGCGACATTGTAATTAAGGCTTTAGGAAATGGCGAATTTTTAAGATTAAAAGATGTTGCAACTATAGAGTTAGATGCACAATCTTATGCTGCAAATGCGATGAGTAAAGGGCATCCTGCGATATTTATGGGGATTTTTCAAACCAAAGGCTCTAATGCACAAGAGATTATTGAAAACATAAAAACAACGCTAGATGATGTTGAAGCAGATTTACCTGAAGGCTTAGGTATTTTTATTCCATACGATACCAGTTTATTCTTAAATGCTTCTATCGATAAGGTTGTTGTTACCTTATTTGAAGCCTTTTTACTCGTATTCTTAGTAGTGTTTATTTTCTTACAAGATTTTCGTTCGACTTTAATTCCTGCAATTGCAGTCCCTGTATCTATTATAGGAACATTTTTCTTCTTGAATATGTTTGGGTATTCTATTAATTTATTAACCCTTTTTGCACTAGTGCTCGCTATTGGTATTGTGGTCGATGATGCTATTGTGGTTGTGGAGGCTGTCCATGCTAAAATGGATGAGGGTGAACACAACCCGAAAAAAGCAACATTAACGGCCATGAATGAAATTTCAGGGGCAATTATTTCAATTACATTAGTGATGTCTGCGGTATTTATTCCTGTAACTTTTATATCTGGACCAACAGGCGTATTCTACGAACAATTTGGTGTCACCTTGATTATTGCTATTTTAATTTCAGCAGTAAACGCCTTAACTTTAAGTCCGGCCTTATGTGCTTTATTATTAAAATCTCATAAAGACGATGATGACGTAAAAGGTAAGAGTCCTTTAAAACGTTTCTACACTTTATTTAACCGTGGATTCAATGCAACCATTGAGCGTTACGGAAAATCACTTCATTTTTTATACAAAAATAAATTTATATCTGTTTTGTTATTAATCATTGCAGGTGTCGGAATTTATTGGGCTGCAAATACCACTCCAACAGGTTTTGTACCTAATGAAGATAGAGGTATTATTTTTGCAAATATTGAGTTGCCAGCAGGTGCATCTTTAGATAGAACCGATGCTGTAGCGCAGAATTTATATGCTCAGATAAGCGATTTAGAAGGTATTGTTGATGTTAACGTAATTAAAGGACGTAGTTTAATTAGTGGTGCCGGATCTAATTACGGTATGGGTATTATTAAATTGCAAGATTGGAGTGAGCGTGAAGATGCGTCACTTTCTTCGCAAGCCATCACCGGAAAATTATTTGGTATCGCCGCAGGAATTCCAGAAGCTAATATTATTTTCTTCTCGCCACCGAGTATTCGTGGATTTGGAAACTCTGCCGGATTTGAAGTTAATTTGTTAGATAAATATGGTGGTGAATTTGCCGATTTAGACAAAGCTAATAAAGATTTCTCAATGGCTTTAATGAGTCACCCAGAAATTAAGTATGCACAGTCGTCTTTTAACACCAACTATCCACAGTACGAAATGGAAGTTAATGTGCCATTGGCAAAAGAAAAAGGTGTCTCTGTAACGAGTATCTTTTCAACGTTACAAGGGTATATTGGTGGGATTTATGCGTCAGATTTTTCTAAATTCGGAAAGCAGTTTAGGGTGTATATTCAAGCATTACCTGAAGATAGAGCTGATGAAAGTGCTTTGAATAGTATGTATGTGAGAACCGATACGGGAGAAATGACACCTATAACACAGTTTGTAAGCTTAAAAAGAGTGTATGGGCCACAATCGGTAACGCGTTTTAATTTATTAAACTCCACAAGTATAACAGGAGCTACAAATGCAGGTTTTAGTACTGGTGATGCCATTAGAATTATTGAAGAAGAAGTTGCTAAATTACCGAGTAACTATACGGTTTCTTATTCTGGTTTAACTCGTGAGGAGGTCAACGCAGGAAACCAAACGACCTTTATATTTATCTTAAGTATTTTGTTTGTGTATTTCTTATTAAGTGCGCAATACGAAAGTTATTTATTGCCTTTTGCTGTAGTATTATCACTGCCATTTGGGGTCTTTGGAGCTTATATTAGTACAAAGTTCTTAGGTTTAGAAAACAACATCTATTTCCAGATTGCTTTAATTATGCTGATTGGTCTATTGGCTAAAAATGCCATCCTTATTGTAGAGTTTGCTTTACAAAGACGAAAGAATGGTGAGAGTATTGTAAGTTCGGCTGTACAGGGTGCAAAAGCACGTTTACGTCCAATTTTGATGACTTCTTTTGCTTTTATTTTAGGCTTGATGCCCTTAGTTCTAGCTAAAGGTGTTGGTGCAGAAGGGAACAACTCCATTGGTACAGGTGCAGCCGGAGGAATGCTTATAGGAACCATTTTAGGGATCTTTGTAATTCCTATCTTATTTATATTATTTCAGTGGTTACAAGAAAAAATTTCGAGTAAACCAGCAATACAAACTATTGAAGAATAAAACGATGAAATCAATTTTAATAAATAGAAATTTTAATAAAGGTGCTTTATTACTGATTGTTGGACTAACATTACAAAGTTGTTTTGTAGCCCAAGATTATACAAGGTCAGAATTGCCAGAAACAGAAGCACTCTATAGAACCGATAATTTGCCAACCGATAGTATTTCTATGGCTGATGTATCTTGGGAAAATTTATTTACAGATCAATACCTTCAAAACTATATCAATGAAGGACTGCAAAATAATATGGATGTCCGTATAGCGCTTCAGCAAATTATAGCAGCTGAAGCTTATGCCAAGCAAGGTAAGGCAGGGTATTTGCCGTCGGCAAGTATTGGAGCTAATGCTACACACCAAGAACTATCAGAAAACAGTCAGTTTGGCGCCTTATTTAGTGGGGGTATAGATACTTATGATATAACTGCAAATTTATCTTGGGAAGCTGATATCTGGGGCAAAATACGCAGTAATAATAGAGCAACTCAAGCCGCATACTTGCAAAGTGTAGCGGGGCATCAAGTGGTAAAAACACAGTTGGTTTCGAGTATTGCTAACACCTATTATAACTTACTCGCTTTAGATGCGCAATTAGAAATTACTAAAGAAACTATAGCCACTAGAGAAAGTGGTGTAGAGACTATCAAGGCATTGAAAGAAGCCGGCCAAGTAACACAAGTTGCAGTAGATCAAAATATAGCACAATACAACAGTGCAAAAGCTCTGCAGATAGATATTGAAACAGCTATTTTTAAAACAGAAAACACGCTTAGTATTTTATTGGGTAAATCGGCACAACATTTTGAAAGAAGTAGTTTAGATATCCAAAAAATTGAGCAAGATATTGTATTAGGCGTTCCTGCTACTTTACTAAGTAACAGGCCAGATATAATGGCTGCAGAATATGGTTTAATTCAATCTTTTGAATTGACTAATGTCGCTAAGAGTAACTTTTATCCGTCACTAACATTAACAGCTTCTGGTGGTTTTCAAAGTTTAGAATTAGATAAATTATTAAATGCAAATTCGTTATTTGCAACTGTAATTGGAGGTTTAACACAACCACTTTTTAATCAAAGAAAACTAAAAACACAAAAAGAAGTCGCTATGGCTCAACAAGAGCAAGCGTTGCTTCAATTTAAAAAGACTTTGCTAGTCGCAGGAAACGAAGTATCTAACGCCTTGTTTTCTTACGAATCTGAAACTAAGAAATTCGAGTTTAGAAAAAATGAAGTCGAAGCTTTAAGAACCGCAGAAGCAAATTCAGAAGAGTTACTGAAAAATGGATATGCCAACTACTTAGATTTATTAACCGCAAGACAAAGTGCTTTAAGTGCTGAGCTTAATATTATAGATAGCAAACTACAGCAATTAGTGTCTATTGTAGATTTATATGAAGCGCTTGGAGGTGGTTGGAAATAATCTTAGCTAAAGACTAGCTTTGGGTTTAAAAATTAAGTAAACTCTAATCTTATGGCAGGTGTTGATATTATAGAAAGTGTGATTCCTATCTTTAAAGTTTATGGTGTTAAAAGTATCACGATGGATGATATTAGCCATAAACTTGGGATTTCAAAAAAAACCTTGTATGTTTATTATAAAGGCAAAGAGGATTTAGTGGAGCAAAGTGTTAAAGCAACTTTTGTAAAACACCATGTAGTTTTTCAAAGAATATTAAGACGCGATATCTTAGCTCTTAAAAAAATTATTTTGTTGTATCGTTACGGAATTCGCCAATTAACATCCTATTCTACAACATTCTATTTAGAGTTGAAAAAGTATTATCCTAATGCATATCTTTATTATCAAAACGAACGCAGTTATATTACATTTACAATTATTTTAGATTTATTAAAAGAAGCGCAACAAGCGGGTGAAATTTTAGAAGAAGTGAATCTAGAATTGTACTGTAAATTAAATATGGATAAAATAGATACCTTATTGTTGGATGTGAAATTACATAATGACTACAGTATTTCTGAAATCGTAGATCACCTAGTGATTTATAGTTTAAGAGGCATTTTAGCAGAAAAAAATACGATAAAACCGTTACGATGAAATTATTTAAATCGGTTGGTTGCGACTTGATTATTGCTAAAATTTCATCTAAAGAGGTAAACTATTAGTTCTTTAATAGCAATCTAACTGCCTTTAAACAAAATATATTTTGTTTTTTATCACGACTTAAAATGGAGAATAAGATTAATATATAGGCCTAATAATGATTGAGTTTTTAGAAACATACAAACACCATCTCATCTATATTGTAACTGTTATTGCTATTGTAATAGCATTACATTTTCTAACCAATATTATTAATAAGTGGTTGCTTAAAAGGGAAGCCATACGGCTTTCTGATGTTCCGGTAAAGTCAATGCGTTTAATTAAACGCGTGCTAAATATTTTATGGCTGGTGCTAGGACTTATTGCCTTAAGTTTTGTTTTTGTAGATAGCGATAAAAATCAGGTCCTTAAAGATTATTTTAAACTAGCAAGTTACTTAGGTGTAATTACGGTTTTTACAATTCTCTCTGCCACCATATGTAACCTTTGGTTTAAACATAAGATAGAAGAAAAGGTAACTCAAAATTTTGATCCTACAACCTATAAGTTTTTAAGGTACGTTGTTGTTTTCTGTATTTGTTTTTTAGGATTACTTTTTGGTTTAATGGCATTTCCTTCTTTGCGAGGTGTTGCTCAGACGGCTTTAGGTGGGGCAGGAGTAATAGCAATAATCGCAGGTGTAGCATCACAAGAAGCCTTGTCTAATTTAGTAGGTGGTATTTTTATTATTTCTTTTAAACCTTTTAAAATTGGTGATGTTGTTAAAATAAGCGATACCATGGTTGGCACTGTAACCGATATCACTTTAAGACATACAGTGATAAGAAATTTTGAAAACAAAATGATTGTCATTCCTAATGCTGTTATCAATAAAGAAAAATTGATTAATTACGACTTAGGAGAACTAAAATGTTGTGAGCATATTGAAATGGGTATTACATATGATAGTAATATCGATTTGGCAAAGAAAATTCTTCGAGAAGAATGTGAAAATCATCCTTTAATTCATGATAATAGAACGGAACTCGATTTAAAAGAAGGAAAACCGATGGTTAAAACAGCGTTGACAAAATTTAACGATTCATCAATAACCATCAGAGCTTGGGCGTGGTCGTCTAGTTTTGGCAATTCATTTACTTTAAAATGCGATGTGTATGAAAGCACAAAAAAACGTTTTGATAAAGAAGGTATTGGTTTAGCTTTTCCAACCAGAACGCTATATATGGCAAATGAAGTCAACGTGCAAAATCATAAAGAATGAGTGCCGCTGAAACAGCTTTAAAAGAGCGTATTAAAGAATTGACATGTTTGTATGAGGTCTCGTCAATCATAGGTAATACGGATGCGGATTTGTTAGAGGATACCTTAAAAGCGATTACCCTTAGTTTAAATAAAGCATTTAAAAATCCTCAAAAAACAACGGTTAGCATCACAACGGAAAACGTGTCGGTTTTTTCTAATAACCGAACTATTGATAGCAGTTTTTCAATACAATCTGATATAAAAACCTTTAATGACCATAGAGGACAACTAACGGCATATCTTGAAGTGTCAGATGAGACACATAATACATTTTTACCAGAAGAGCAATTACTTCTAAATAATATCGCTTTAAAAATAGGGTCACTATTAGAACATATAGAAATTAAAAAAAATGAAACCTCTTTAAGGCGGCAGATGCAACATGTGGGACGTTTAGAGATTTTAGGCGAAATTACTGCAGGAATTGCCCATGAAATTAACACGCCTTTAGCTAATATTTTAGGCTTTGCTGAATTGATAAAAAGCGACTTAAAAGCTAATAAGCAATCGTTAGAAGATGTTGATAAAATAATTCAAAATGCTATTTTTTCAAGAGAAGTGGTTAAAAAATTGATGTTTTTTTCTTGTGAAATGCCTCAGGAAATGAAGCAAATCAATTGTGTTCCAACCATTAAAAATGCCATTAAATTATTAGATGCAACGTTTAGAAAAGAACAAGTAAAATATAAGGTTAACATTCATGATGACGAAATATGGTTACGTGCCGATCCCATCCAATTGCAACAAATTATTTTTAATTTATTAATCAATGCCATTTATTTTTCACCCAAAAATGGATTGGTGACTATTGAAGCCAAAACCACTAAAAAAGAAATTATTTTAAAGATTTCCGATGAAGGTAAAGGGTTTAGTACTGATGATTTGTCGAAGATTTTTCAACCTTTTTTTACCACAAAACCTATAGGTGAAGGCTCTGGATTAGGATTGAGTGTAGTACACGGAATTGTGGCCTCTCATAAAGGGAGTATTGTGGCTAAAAACAATAAAAATAAAGGTGCTATCTTTACCATAACACTTCCAAAAGATTGATTTTATAATATGCAGTTACGCAAAGAAAACATATTAATTGTTGATGATGATGTAAATATTTTAGAGCTACTTCAGCGTCATTTACAATCATGGAATTACCATACGTTTAAAGCGGTTTCGGTTAAGGAAGCAGTAACGATATTACGAGACACCTCCATCGATTTATTAATTACCGACTTAAAAATGCCAGAAATTGATGGCTTTGAACTCATAAAATTTGTGTCGGAACATTATCCTAAATTACCAAAATTAGTCATTACAGGTTATCCATCCGTTCAAGATTCTTTAACAGCGATTAAATCTGGAGTGGTAGATTATTTAACCAAACCATTTACAAAAGCCGAATTAAAAACGGCCCTTTCAAAATCTTTAAAAATTTCTGAATCTCAAGCCGAACAGAAAAAAAAGCCTTTAGGTAATTCAACTAATGTTTATGGGGATATTATTGGGCATTCCGAAAAAATCAACAGCATTATACAAATTATAGAGCGCGTTAAAGATAATAAGGCTACTGTTTTTATTAAAGGTGAAAGTGGAACCGGAAAAGAATTAGTAGCGCGAGCTATTCATTATCAAGGCAAATTTTCTAGAGCGCCATTTATAGCTGTTAATTGCGGTGCCATACCAGAAAATCTCTTAGAAGCCGAGTTGTTTGGTTATACAAAAGGGGCTTTTACAGGAGCAGAATCTAATCGGAATGGTTTTTTTCAAGCGGCCCATGGTGGTACAATATTTTTAGATGAAATTGGTAATGCTTCTTTAGCTGTGCAATCGCGTTTATTACGAGTATTGCAGGAGAAAGAAGTGCTTAAAGTGGGGTCTAATCAACCCGAAAAAATTGATGTTAGAATTATAGCAGCAACCAATAACGACTTGCGAGAAATGATTGTCAACAAGACGTTTAGAGACGATTTGTTTTATCGATTAACTGTGGTCGAGATTGCCATTGCACCATTACGAGAACGCAAAGAGGATATTACACCTCTAATTGATAAATTTCTCTTTAAATATGGAATTGAGTACAAAGATCGTTTTGTGAAAGCTAGTCCCGAAGCCTTAGCAGTTTTAAAACGTTATGATTGGCCAGGAAATATTAGAGAATTAGAAAACAGCATTCAGCGTGCTGTTATTATGTGCGATACGATCATTGAAGTAGAACATTTACCGGCACATTTAAAATATACTTTAGATTTTTCTTCAGATGAACTTCAACCACTAAAGGTGATTGAAAGACAGCATATCGAAAAAGTAATGCGAGCAACAGGAAATAATAAAACCAAGGCCGCAGAAATTCTTCAAATAGACCGAAAAACGATTCGGCAAAAACTTTCAGAATAACACCTTATTACTGGTACATTTTTACCCAGCTGAGTAATTTGGTCCCAGCTGAGACTTTGTGATATTTCTTTCCAAATTACAGAAACGCTTTATACATCGGCTATCTAAGCTTTTAAAATTATATAAGTTTTTTTTCGGCATGCACTTTGCCATTGTAATTAGACGCATTTTGATAACAATTCAAATGTAATTCATGAGTAGTGTACGCTTTAATATTTGTCCGACCTGTGTGTATCGTAATCACTGTGTTTTAACTACACAGAAAGACAAAGTATGGGCTTGCAGTGAGTATGAAGAGGATCCCTAAATTAAAAATCTATTTAAAACCGTTGGTCTACAATAGATATTAGAATTTATTGGTCTTCAAAAAAAATTAAAAAAACAACAAAATTAAACCCATGGGGAAAGTAAAAACAATTAAAAAAACAGCGGAAAAGAAGGTGCCTTTAACAGGGATGATGGAAAATGTAATGAAGCAGTTTGATAAGGCTGCCGATCGTATTAACCTACATCCTAATATTAAAAAAATCTTAAGCATCACCAATAATGAGATCTTAGTCAATTTTCCAGTAAAAATGGATAATGGTGATGTTGAAATTTTTACAGGGTACCGCGTTCAGCACAATGGTGCTTTAGGGCCTTATAAAGGCGGTTTGCGTTACCATCCAACTGTAGATTTAGATGCGGCAAGAGCTCTAGCGATGTGGATGACCTGGAAATCGTCACTGGCAGGTTTACCGTATGGTGGCGGAAAAGGGGGCATTAAAATTGATCCAACTAAATATTCGCAATCAGAATTAGAGCGTATCACAAGGCGTTTCACGTTTGCTTTGGCTGATAATATTGGTCCTGAACACGATATACCAGCACCAGATGTTAATACCAACAGTCAAACAATGGCCTGGATTGCAGATACCTATATGAGTACCCGACCACCTGCTCAACGTTCTGCAAATCAGCATGTCGTTACAGGTAAACCTGATGGAAGCGGCGGTTTAGAAGGAAGAGATCGTGCTACAGGATTTGGTGTTTATCTTACCATAAAATTTTGGGCCGAAAAGAAAGGTATAGATTTAAATGGTAAAAAATACATTGTTCAAGGGTTTGGTAATGTAGGGTATTGGGCGTCTCATTTTTTAGAAAAAGATGGGGCTAAATTAGTAGGGGTTCAGGATGCCTTTGGAAGTATTCAAAATCAAAAAGGGATAAGTGTAGAAGACCTTTTTAATTATAGTTCAGCCACTAAAAGTATTGTAGGATTTGCAAATTCTAATGCGGTAGAAGCAGATGAGTTTTTTGCTATAGATTGTGATATCTGTATTCCAGCTGCTTTAGGAAATCAAATAACAAAAGAAAATGCACCAAAAATTAAAGCGAAACTGATTGCTGAAGGTGCTAATGGTCCAACAAATGTTGAAGGAGAAAACATATTGTTAGAGCGCGATATCACCATTATTCCAGATATTTTATGTAATTCAGGAGGTGTCATTGGAAGTTACTTTGAATGGTTACAAAACAGAAGTGGAGAAGTTTGGCATCTAGAGGAAGTGATGGATAAATTAGAGAATAAACTAAAAGGCTCATTCAATAAGGTTTTTGATTATGCCGTACGAGAAGATATCGATATGAGAACTGCAGCGTTTTGTATTGCTATAGAACGAATTGAAAGAGCTTACGTACAACGTGGAATTTTTCCATAGGATTTGTAATTTAAAATAAATATGAAATGAAATATGGAAGTATAATATTAGAAAAGAAGGAATATGTTTATTTAAAACGTTTATTAAATATATCAGGATACGCAGCAAATCAAGGCATGCAAAAATGTTTAATAACCTTAGCAGAAGAGTTAAAAACAGCACAAATTCTAGATGATAGTCAAATGCCAGATGATGTAATAAGGTTTAATAGTTTAGTTAGCTTAGTTTTTGAAAATGGTATAGAAAAACAATTGCGTTTAGTCATCCCTTCAGAGCGAGATATAAAACAAAATAAAATTTCTATACTTACCCCAATGGGGTCTGGGTTAATAGGGTATTCAACAGGTGATACTATTGTTTGGGATTTTCCTGCGGGAAAACAAAATCTTAAAATTATAGCTGTAGAACGTGAAGACGCTTTTAGCGATACCGATTTAGTCATCTAAAACTTAAACGTAATGGGAACTCTTAAAACAAAAATATTTGATCATGATACAGATGTCGATGTTACACATAAAATTAATTCAGTAGAACTTAACAATTGGATTGCTCATTTAAATTATGTAGAAGCAGAATTGGTTAATTTTATAAGACTTTGTACTAAGGAATTCAGGCAAAAGTTAAAAGACGAGAGTATTAAAGAACGTTTTAAAACCTTAAAAGTTAAAAACGAAACCATGCTGACGCTACTTAATACTTATGCCAATTCTAGAACTCATATTGTAGAATGTGAAGATTCCCATTGTGATATGACCTATATTTCAGAGCATGAGAGTTTTCGTAAAAGTTACTTAAATCATATCGAACAATACAGAGGACTTAAAAATAATTTTTTTAATAACGTGTTGGGTGACTGAAACAAGTGACAGACCAAAATTAAAAGATTGACTCAGTAAATTTATAGCTGATAAAAAGTCAAAAAAATGGTATATAAAAACCGTGGAAACTAATTTTCACGGTTTTTTTGTGATTTATTATTCAAGCTATGATGGTTGTCTAATCTGATCCATAACCCAAGCAGTATGTACAGCAGTTGTTCCCGTTGAAGGATGTTGAGATTGTTGTAATAAGTGCTTTTTTATATTTTCAACATGATACATTTGAATATGTTTTGGATTGGGAATAGTTATGCTTTCTGATTGACCGTTTTGTTCAATTATAATTGGCTTTTCGTCAAATACAGAAAATTGAATTTTTCCATTATTTCCATAAATTTGCACATGGTCTTCCCGTGTTTCCGTTCCAAAATTCCAACTTCCAGAACCTGTCACTCCCGATTTATGTAACCAGTTTGCCGTTACTGCATCTTGTGCAGAATACAAACCTTGCTGATTGGTAGCAATCCCATTGGCTACAGAATAATCGCCCAATAAATAAGCAAATAAATCTAATCCGTGCGAAGCTAAATCGTCAAAATAACCAGCAGGAGCAATGTTGGCATCTGTACGCCAATTGTAAGTTTTAGATACATCAATAGCATTGGTAGGTTTACTTAAGTGCCAATTAATATGCCTAATTGTTCCAATTTTATTCGCGTCAATCCAAGATCTTACTTGTGTAAACCGTGGTAAGGAACGTCTATAGTAGGCGACAAATAATGGTATGTTTTTAGCTAAAAACGCATTGTTGATTGTTATACAAGCGTCATGCGATGGAGCCATAGGTTTTTCGATACAACAAATTTTTCCAGCTTTAGCAACTTTTAAAGCATAATAGGCATGTGAGTCTGGCGGTGTCGCGATGTAAATAGCGTCAATTTTAGGGTCATTAATAAGAGCATCAGCATCTGTATAATACTTTGGTACATTATGTCTTTTGGCATAGTCTTCTGCTTTAGTTGCTGTTCTTCGCATGACGGCACTGAGCTTAAAACCTTCTGTGTTCTGATAGGCTGGACCACTCTTGAGTTCCGTTACGTTTCCGCAGCCAATAATTCCCCAATGGTAAGTGCGCATGGTTATAGGTAATTTAGAAGTTTATTTTTTAGGGCTAAATTTTAGTTTATGGCCCCAAATGGCAAAAAATAAGATTATAGCATAACACGGAATCAGAATCCAATAGCTCTCCGTAGATGCATTAGCTAAAGCTTCAGTTTCATTAATGCCAGAGGTGATAAGTTTTTGCTTATTACTATCCACAATTCTTCCGTATAATGGCGGAATTACAGCACCTCCAGAAATGGACATAATTAATAATGCCGAGGCCGTTTTGGTGTGCTTGCCTAAACCATCTAAAGTTAATGGCCAAATAGCAGGCCAAACCAAAGCGTTTGCAATCCCTAATGCAGCGACAAATAATATGGACACTATTCCCGTTGTAGATATAATAAGAACACTAAATACAATTCCTAATACCGCACTGGCAATTAATGCCGTTTTCTGTTTGAGGTACGTGGGGATTAAAAAGACACCTAAGGCATAAGTAGCCACCATAGCCATTAAAGTGTAGGTCGTAAAATACTTAGCTTCTTCACCTGTAAAACCGATGGATATTCCATAAGCTATAATGGTGTCACCAGCAATTACTTCAGCACCAACATAAACAAACAAAGCTATAACGCCTAACCATAAGTGCGGGAATTGAAATATAGTTTTATTAGCGGAATCGCCTACATGTGTGGTTTCATCCTCAGTTGGCTCTACATGTGGCAAAGGAGCTTTCCGAATTAAAATACCTAAAACGACTAAAACTACAGCCATAATTACATAAGGTGTAACTACGCTATCTGCCATTGTATCTAAGAGTAGTGCTTTTTCAGTTTCTGTAGCGGTTGCTACTTGTGCTTTTACAGCATCGATACCAGAAAGCAAAATAGCGCCAAAGATAAAAGCACCTATAGCCCCAGCTGTTTTATTAGCAATACCCATAATGGCAATACGTTTGGCACCACTTTCAATTGGTCCCAAAATAGTAATATAAGGATTTACTGCTGTTTGTAAAATGGTCATTCCTGTACCTTGAATAAAAATACCAGTTAAAAATACCCAATAGGTTCGGGCTTCAGCAGCTGGTATAAACACCAATGCGCCAATTGCCATAATGAATAAGCCTAAAGACATCCCTTTTCTGTAACCTATTTTGTTTAAAATGTACGAAGCAGGTAAAGCCATAACGACAAACGAAATATAAGAAGCAGAAGCCACGAAATAGGACTGCGCTTCTGTGAGCTCATTAATAGTTCTCATAAAAGGTATTAGGGCGCCATTAATCCAGGTCACAAAACCGAAAATAAAGAAGAGTCCTGCAATAATTAGCATTGGAATAAGGTTGTTTTGCTGTTTTACATTTGTACCCATAAGCGCTGAAATTAATTAATAATAATGCTGAGTTAAAGCCAGATTTTTTTAATGATTGTTAGAGTAAGTTCTAATTTTTAAAGTTATCATAAAATTTTACATTGTATTTATCATCCTCTTATTTTTTTATTGTTTGAAAAATGATTCTGAAAAAATGAGATGGTAAATCGCATTTCATCTTTAAGCTTAAATGTTACTTAGTTGTCAAATTGAGCATTATTTATGAATGTTGTAAAGTAAAACTATCTATGTGCACGAATAGTTCTCATTTCGGTTAAAAGAGACAGTAAAATGTATGGTGAAGTATATTATTTGTAGTTAATCGTTATTCTTTTTTAAAAGTCAGAGCAGTCTTGCAGTGACTTTAGCTGTGTTTGTAATGTATTTTCCATATATTCGATTTAAAATTCTAACTTTTGAATCAATTAAAACGAACCTTTAAGGTTTTTAAACCTTTAAATTGCTGCGCAGACTTTGATATGTTTAATTCTTATAAGCATCAAACGGCTTAAGAATGATAGTACAGTCGGCCAAAGCGATTACCGAAAGCGAACCGGTAAGCATTAATATTGTTTCTGTTGTAATTGTCTTATTAACATTCTTTATCTTATACAGGTTGTTTAAATTGCTGCAATTGTATTATGCTTCAACGTTTAATAAACCACTATATAATCATTTTTATTTCAGGCTTTATAAATTACCATCAAATTATCTTGAAATTTTAAAAAAAGAGCATGCTTATTTTGAAGCTCTCTCTCCAAAGCATAAACGTTATTTTGAACATAGAATGGCTGTGTTTATAAAAGAGAACAAGTTTATCGGTAAACAAGGTTTAGTTATTACAGCACAGATGAAAGTAGCCGTTGCAGCTACGGTAACCATGCTCACTTTTGGTTTTAAAAAATTTAAACTCGATTTAATCAACACCGTAATAATTTATCCTGAAACCTATTACTCGACAATTAATGAAGTGTATCATAAAGGGGAAACGAATCCGCAATTAAAAGCCATTGTGTTTTCTTGGAAAGACTTTCTAGCAGGTTATAAGATAGGTGATGATAATCTAAATTTGGGAATTCACGAGTTTGGTCACGCCATACATTTAAATGCCAGTATTAATGATGATGTGAGTAGTATTATTTTTAATCGTGGGTTTAAAGCCTTGATGGATTATTTACAGAGTCATGTAGAAGTTAGGAAAAAATTAATTGCCTCTCGGTATTTTAGAAGCTATGCTTACACCAATCATTATGAGTTTTTTGCAGTCTTACTCGAAAATTTTATTGAAACTCCAGAGGTATTTAAAGCGAAATTTCCAATGGTTTATAAGTATATGAAGCAAATGCTTAATTTTAAATTTGCTTCATATTAATTTGTATGGGAACAAAAAAAGGCGTTCTTTTTATAGAACGCCTTTTTTTATATGATTTATATGTTTCAATATTATAACTTAAATACGGCTTGTAAATGATATTGGTAATGATTATTGTCATAACCACTTTCAGGATGGTTAAAAGCAAATTTAGCGATGGTTTGCGCTTTCAAACCAAAAGTTCTATTACGGTTTAACCAAAATAAAACACCTCCTCCTAAATTAGCAGAAACATTAGTTTCATCTATATGGAAGAAACCAATACCTGCGTTTGCGTAGATATCAAACCAATCTGTATTTCGACCTCGACCAAAAATAAGCTCGCCAAAGTAATATTTTAGATGTGTATCTAAAGATAAATAATTATACTCTTTATCTGTAGGTTCGAAATCAATACGTGCATCTTGTGAAAATCCATTAAACGTTATTGACTGTTCTATAGAAAAGTCATCAGCCCAATTAAGTTCTATTGCAGCAGCAATAGGAGTTTGGAAAGTCCAATCATCAGGACTATTAATCGGAGACCGAGTTCCTAAGGAATTAATAGCATTAACGCCTACACTCAAAAACCACTCATTATTATACCTTTGTGCGTAAGATGAAATACTAAATGATGCTAATAATACTATTAAAATTAATTTTTTCATTTTAAAACAATTTTGGTCAAAGTTAAACTTTATGTATTATAAAACAAATTAATGGATTATAAAACCTAATTTAAATGTAATAATAATTAAAAAAAACTAAAAGAGAATTAATTTATGTTGAAAATTAATAAGTTACAACCAATTTTAATATTATTTGATGATTAATTTTAGGTTAAGAGGGCTTATATATTATTAGAAATTAGAATAATTTGGACTTTTTAAAAAGTTTATTTTTTATGATGTGTTTAACGTAACTAGTATTGGTAATCACTAAATATAAACGGTTGAATGTAAATTTAGTAAATTGTTTAGTAAAGGAGACAAGGTAGTTTAGGGGTTTGTAATAAAGCATTGCTTTGTAGAATAATTTTCTGTAAGTCATGTAATAATTAGACGGTACTTTTGAAAACTCAGGAAAATAATACTTCACCAACTCTAAATAGGACTTGCCATATTTCAATTTTAATAATGTTGTTATAAAATCATCATCGATATAAGCATCGAGTGCAATAAAATCATAATGCGACTTAAAACTAATTCTATTGTAATAATGACCAAAATCATTCAGTTGCCAACTGAGAACTATATGTTTTCTAAAGTGATTGATGTGCGGAATCGCAACACCATTAACAATGGTTTTCGAATTAATAACATTTTCCATATCCATTAATGACCAATACGATTTATTGAGTAATTCAGAATGTAACTCTATGGCCGCTAATTTATCCGTTGCTATTAAGCGGTCTAAATGTCTAAAATCTTTTTTGTCATAAGCAAACCCTGAAGTTTTGTCATAACCCGATACTTTTAGAAGGTTAAAAGCCTTGTGTAGTTGCGGTTTTGCCACTAAAATATCAATATCACCCACCATACGCTCTCCATTATCTTTAAAATAACCAGAAGCTAGTAAGGCGGTACCTTTTAAAAATACATGGTCTATAGAATTATCATTTAAAATCTTGGAGATGTTATGTACCTGATTTAATATAGATTGGTTTCTAGAACGATTGATATTGGTAATCTGTTCTAAATAATCCACTAATTCCTTAGGTAGTATATGTAGTAATTGTTTAGCTTTTAATCTACAGTAAAGTGCTGGTAATACCAAATGTTTGCTGCCTTCAATGACAATAGTATCCCAATCAAAATTTGCGGCGCTTATTGTTTTTGCTAGCTGTGAATTAGGATAGCTAAAACTTAACATATGGGCCATATGTTGATTTATAGTCGCTAATTTAGACATAGATGTTTAACTATTATTAAATGCTAATCAATAATAAGTAATTCCTTTAACTTAATTGTTTAAATAAGGTAGAAATTTCTGAAGTCACACTTTTAGTATCGCTATAAGTTAATTGATACAATTTTTGAGTTGAAAGCCAATCTAAAAATTGTTGGGCATGTTTAGGGTCTGGAGATAACCATGAATCTGGTATTAAAGTTTCTAAAATGGTTTTTATAGAAACGGTTTCTAGTTTCGTGTTACTACCAGGTGTATAATTTACCAAAATTATAGCGCGGCATGGGTAGTGGTCTTGTTCTGGTTTTTGAGAAGGAATGTATTTTAACTGCCCTTTAGATTTGTTAAAAGTAACCAGTGGTAAAGTTTCAAAATTAGGAACTAGAGGTTTCAGTAAATCAAAAGCGCCAGCTTTAGTAGAAATGGCAGAAGGATTATAATAAATATGTTTGTTTTCTGACAGTAGTGGTGATACATCATCAGCTAATAAATAGAAACCATTTAAAGCTAGTAACGTACACAACGTACTTTTACCTTTTCCTGATTGACCCACAAAAAGCATTGAAGCATTTCCATCGGTAATAGTCGAACCATGTATTGTTCCTATCCAATCTTGTTCCTCTTTATCATGTAAAGCACAGAGTAAGTGCATTATAAATTTACCTTGAATTTTATGGTAATTATATTTTGAAGCACTAATTAGTGGTTGTTGGTCTTTAAACAAATATAAGTTATCGTTATCTAAGTAAATATCAAATGTGGTGCCAGCGGATATAGGTGTCTTAGTAAAATAGTGTGCTATAGCCGGGTGAATAACTTTTGCAACAGCTTCGGAGCTATAATAAATTTGTATAGTTCTGTCTCCAAAAGTATACTGCTTTAATATATTTCTATTTGAAGGGTTTAATGTAACCGAAGAAATTTGAGGTGTAATATAAGGAATGTTAGAGTCCTTTAAATAACTATATAAGGTTTCAGCTATTGTTCTGCTTTCTGAAACGTTAATGTGATTTGATAATGTAGCTGTAAATTGATTAGGCGTCTTAGATTCTAAATAGGTTTCTAAAAGAAGATTAAAGTCAGGTTGAACTACACTATAACTATTAGAGGTTTTAAACCAAAATACCCAATAATCACCATTAAAATGTTTTAACGTAGGTGCTAAATTAGTATTCAAATTTAATAAGAAAATTATTAATTAAATGGATTTCCACCTGCATCTGGTGCCGAGGTATCTTGAGCTTTTAAAGGGTTTAAAATCACAAAAGTACCTACGGCAGTTAATGCCGCATATTTCCCCATTTTTTTAATAGCGTCTTTACGGGTGATTTTATCTGTATTGTTATCTTTTTTCATGGGTTATGCCCTAGGTTTTGAGTTCAAAAATAAGAAAATATTTTATTTATAAAAGATAAATCTTAAAAGGTTTATCTAAAAAAAATGTTTTCAGCTAATGTTAAAAAATCAAAATTAATAAATTCTATTTTAAAATGCTGTAGTTTAGTAACTTAATTTTTTTTAAAAAAAATAATACACTGTTAATATAATTATTAATTAAGTAATTAACAGTGTATTATATAATAAATAAGTGATTTTATTTATTCTTTTCTTTAGTGTATAATTACTTTTTGAGTTTTATTTTGTATACTATTAGTTAATTGTATTATATATATGCCTGCATTTAAGTTGCTTACATCTATAGTTTGTAGGCTGTTATTGTTTTGTAATTGTGTACTACTAATTCTTCGTCCTTGTACATCGTAAATGGTAGCTTTAGTCGTGGTTGCTAGTTCACCTGCAACAACAATAGTTTTATCTGCTTTATTAGCGTATATATTTAAATAATCTAATGTGTTATCTATTGTAGATAGTGCGCTATTTGATACCTGCAAGTAGAATCTACCCATACCACTTAGCGCTGTACTTGGCGTTAGTACATAATCACCAGTATTTAATAATG
This sequence comes from Winogradskyella vidalii, assembly GCF_013403955.1. Lineage (GTDB taxonomy): Bacteria > Bacteroidota > Bacteroidia > Flavobacteriales > Flavobacteriaceae > Winogradskyella > Winogradskyella vidalii. The sequence continues at coordinate 557,698 of NZ_JABFDG010000001.1, forward strand.
TAGATGTATTAGTAACATTGTCTTCTAGGTATACATTAACCGTGCTTGGTAGTGAAAATTCACTGATACTAAACGTTAATTGTTCGCCTTGGTTGGCATTTACACCAAGTGGAATCGTTACATGAGATAAGTCAGTTAAATTTAAAGCTTGAAGCGCTATAGGTACTCCGTTGTTATCTTCCACTAAGTGTGAGAATAATGAGAAATTCGGAGCCGTTCCTCCCCAAATTTTAGCATCGTAGCCTGCATCTAACCCTTGACTAGCATGAGTGTTAAAATAAAATTGAGTTGTATAATTAGTAGTTGTAGTACTGGCCTTGAGTTTAAAAAAGGTTAATGTATTGGCATCACGACCAGCAATAAAATCATCACCGTTACCTGTGGTTCTCATTGAGGTTTTAAATTCTAGATTGTACGAATCAACATGGTCAGCATCAGCAGCAACTAAGAATCCTTGTCCTGGTGCCATAAGTTGTCCTGAAGCATTAGTAAGGTTAATGATATTCCAACCGTCGGAGGTATCTCCATCATAACCATAAATACCAGACGTGTCACTTAATAAATCTATATTCATGATACCTGTAGCTACTTCATGTGTTAAAAAGGCTTCAATATCTAGGTACGAAGGGTAAGGGTTGCCTATTAAATTCCAGTCTTCGTAACTAGAACCAGAATATTCAATATTAATATCAATATCTTCCTTATTAGCAGTACCTGTAAATATAAGTGTAGACGTGTCGTTTGTTGTTGCTCTATAACCTGTTCCTGCTTCTAATATTGTAGTAGCATTAGCTGTGGTGTTATAGTTTTCATAGTCACCTGTCGTTTTATTAAATATGGCAAATGCTTTCTCAGTAGCATCAGAAGGATTGGTAAGTAAGTTGCTGTTTGCAGTTGCGAATGCTCCAAAAGTCTGACCAGATAGTGGTGGTGTTATTAAATCATTATTTCCATTAGCATTTGTGTCACCTAAACCTAAGTTGCCATTAACGTGGCGCTCATAGTTAATAGTGCCTTCAATAGTCCCATCTAATATTAAGCTAGAATAATTATCTGATACCGATTCTAAAGTTATAGCCTCTGTTACGGTTAACGTCGCTTCGGAACTCACAGTTAAAGCAGCACCAGGATTAACCGTTACTGAGTTAATAGATGAGTCAGATGAAATGGTAGCATTACCAGAATTAATAACAATAGCATCATTAGCAGTAGCTGTACCATTTGGATTGCTTGGTGACCATGTGCCGTTGAAGGTATAGGTGGTTGCTGTTGCACCGCACTCAGCAGTATGAGACCCTAAATTACTAATCGTGTCTTGAGGGTAACCCGTCCACTCACTATCTAAAGTAGGGAATGTACAACTTGCAGGATCAACAGTAATGCCTCCACATATATCAATGTTTCTTATTAGAGTTTGGTCTTCAGTATTATTTTCTCCATCACTCCATTCACTTCCTGGATCACAACCTATGTTTCCAATAATATCTATAATTACACCATCTTTTTTTAATACTAAAGCATCATCTCCATTAAAATTACATACACTAGAACTGTATGCGGTACCTTCATATATTGAAGCACTAGAGTTTTCTAAAACGATGACCTCACCATTAGCAAGTGTTGCAGGGAATCCTGAACTAAAATCTTCTGTGTTGTTCGGGCTAGAACCACCATTGGCGTATAATTCAATAGAATAATCTGTAAGGGTTACATCTGCACCTGTACCATTATATATTTCTAAATATTTATTATTGCTTGAGCCTTCAATGTACTCTGAGAAAAATAAATCTGTCGCTCCAACTATAGGTTCAGTAATATCAAAAGAACTGCTGTCTACTGTTGCAAATACTCCGTCATCTGCAGTTAATACCAAGCCTGTACTAGCTACAGTGTGTGTGAGTGTTGCAAATGTAGCAATACCATTTACTGCGGTTGCTGTTACTGGTGTTCCGGTCAATGTTCCTGTAGACGTAATGTCTACATCTAAATTATAATCTGTATCTAAGTTACCATTGGCATCTACACCAGAAACCGTTACAGCGGGTGACATTGCAATATTAAGTTCAGTATCGGAAGGTTGTTGAGAGAAAATAAGTTCCGTAGCATCAACCTCAATAGTCATGTTATTTCCAACGATATCTCCTAAGAGGAACGGATCAGCAAGACCAGAACCCATGATATCCGTTGCAAATCCATTAGCGCTTTCGTCTATTTGTAATTGTATTACACTACCATCTATTATAGATGTTGTGTTTAAGTATAATCCTAATAAAAACTCTAAAGATGAGTTGTCCGCTACTACAATTGGACTTCCAAAAGTTAATACAATTTCAGTATCAGTAATAGATGTTGTCGGTGTGTAAGATACAACGTTTCCGTCTAATAGCGTAACCCCTTGTATGTGGTCTGTCCAATCGGCCGTATTATTTGGTCCTGGAACAAAACGCATCGTAGTAATGTTTGTTGGTTCCGCATCGGTAGTTCCTTGATCTTCTACTTCAAATCCAAAAGCATCAAATGAGGTTACACTTGTAGTGTTGCTAGCTGCAGTAATTGTTGCAGTAGCGACTTGAGATGTTGGTTCATACACTTCAGTGTCTGAATCATTTGGTGCTACGCCAGCAGCAACTTCTATATCATCTAAGAACCAATTATCACCATTATCTTGTGTCATTACAAAAGCGATATAAATAGTTTGACCATCATAAGAACTTAAATCAACTATTTCTTTAAGGTAAGTAGTTCCATACGAAGTTTTGGTTGTAATTGTGTTAAAGGATTCACGGTCAGTTTGTGAAGAAGTTGATACTCTAATTGAATAATCACTCTCATCTCCATAACCAGAATCTCTTGTGTAGAACGATAATTCAGTATTAGTAATTGATGATAAATCTAAAGCAGGAGTTACTAACCAGTCTTCGGCAAAACCGCCAGAAACATTTTCGTAGCGTACATAAGCAGCAACAGAACCTGAATATGCTGTTGTGCTAGTAGTCCAATCTTGTCCAGTTCCAGAATTATTTGTGCCTCTATAAGAAGTCCAGCATGTCGGTGGTACACCGCTTTCAAATCCTTCTGTAAATGGAAATGAAGTTATAGCTGCACATGGTGTTGTAAAAATTCCTATAAGTTCTGTAAGATTATAACATGTGTTTATGTCATTATATTCATAGACAGCAAGGTGGTATGTTGTGCCTTGAGATAATCCATTAACGTTAAAATCAATAAGGTCGCCACCGATTCCTGGGTTAGAGCTTTCATTGCCATTATACACAGCAAAGTTACCATTACCTAGTTCATCTGCGCTTAAATCTCCAAAATTACTATTTGCAGTATAGCTCGTTCCACTAGTAGGGTCTTCATCTACAGCAGAGCCTTCTTTCATTAAAACTAGAACTTTATCTCCACCACCTCTTGTGAATTCAATAGAAACATCTGTTGCTGTAAGTGATAGCGTTGTAAAAGTAGAAGCTTGTATTGCTGGAGCAGTACAAGCTAATGTCGCATCATCCGCAACTGCTGCACTCCAAGATGTAGCTTTTCTTGTAAATACTGAAAAATGGTAAGTGTTTCCGTTGGTTAAGCCTGTTACCGTTGCGGAAGTTCCAGTACCTTTATAAACAGCATATTCGCTACTTCCTACATCTGAACCAGATCCAAACTCTGTATTTGCGGTATAAGCAGAACCATTACCTGTTGGTGTAAACGTTACTGCAGATATTTCTTTGGCTATGACTAAAATTTCATCAAAACAACTACCATTAGACCATGTTAAATCTACTTCTTCGTTACCTTCACTTGCCGTAAATGCAGTAACATCTGAAGGTGTAGAACATTCTGTTGTAAAACTACCAGTTAAGGCAGGTGTTAAATAACAGTTGTCAGTAGTATTATATTCATAAACAGCAACATGATAAGTTGTTGCTTCAGTTAAGCTAGTAATGCTTACTGAGCTCGTAGCAGATTCAGAGTGTACCACATAATTCCCAGTCCCTATTGGGTCTCCAGAAGTAAAAGTTGTATTACCTGTGTAAGTAGTTCCAACCTCAGGATCTGTATCAACAGCTGAGCCTTCTTTTACAACGACCAATACTTCATCACCAGTTCCATCAGCCCAGTTTAAGGTTGCAGATGTCGTACCTAAAGCTGTTGTGCTGTAAGCTGAAGCTTGGGTTATTGGGGCAGTACATGCTGGGGCACCAGCCGTCCATGTAATGTTGTCTACTGCAACTCGGTCTGCACCACCTCCATTAGATCCTCCAATATTATTGTCTATTCTAATATCAAAGTCACCAGAGACGTTTATTCCGTAAATTGTAGTTGCTTGAACTGATCCGCTATAAGGAACAGTTCCCAAGCTTGAACCATTAATTAAAACATCTAAATTTCCAGATCCTCCACCATACTTTCTTTGAGTTGTAATTGTAATGTCTCCAATACCACCACTAATAGTTCCAGATTGAATGTAAGTGTTAGCTTTGTCATCATTCATAGTAATGGCTCTACTATCAATTGTTTCGTCTGTGCGGGAGTTTGTTGCTGTCCATGTAGAGCCATCATCTCCTGTCCATGATCTACTTAAGTAAGATCCATTTGAGGATAGATCACTAAAGGTTTCAGTACCTTGGGCAAACCCCAAAATAGTCATCATTAAGGCTATTAAAAATAAGTAAACATGTTTCATGCGTAATAGAGGGGTTTTTTTTAATAAAGCCTAGGTAATGCACCTGCATCTAATGGATTTAGGTGTATTCTTTTTAATAGACAATTATTAAAATAGATTATTAATTAATAACATATATATTAATAGTGCTCTATTGAGCGCTAATTATTAGGGATAGCAAATATAGAATTAGTTGCTATGGTGAAGTGTTATATATATTAACAAATTATTACGGTTTTGTTAGGGATATTACGAGGAATTTATAAGGGTGTGATTAAGTAGTTGGAGATTAGTTTTTTAGCTGTTTGGTGTTACTTGGAGCTGCTTTTCTAAGTGTTTGCCTATGTTAATAAGTTCTTAATATTAGGTTTGTATTTTAAGTTTTTTTGTAAAAAAAAAAGCGCATCGGTTAAGATGCGCTTTTTTATTTTTTATAAGATTTTCAATCATCTTAAAATCACTTTCTGTGTTTTTTGTTGTGAACCATCTGTTAAGGTTACTACATAAACGCCATCTTGCAAATCAGAAGCATCAATTTCATTTATTAAGTTGCGGCTTTCTAAAGTTGTATTAGAAACCAAACGCCCTTGGATGTCATAGATTTTAGCTGTAGCGCCTTCATTAATGATACCTTGTATAATAACTGTTTTAGGTGATTGCTGTGTGTGAATTTTAATACTGTTAAAATCTTCATCACCAACCGATAAGGTACTGTTTTCAGAAACACGCAAGTAGAAACGACCTGTACCACTTAAATTGTTGCTTGGTGTAATTACATAATCACTTGCAGATATTAAGGTGGTGGTGTTTGTTAAGTTATCATCTAAATAAACCTCTACAGAACTCGGCAACTCCATTTCTGTAATAGAAAAAGTTAATTGTTCGCCAGCGTTAGCATTGACGCCCAATGGAATGACAACATCCATCATATCTGTAATACTTAGCGACTGTAATGCTAATGGTAAACCAAAACCGTTTTCATCTTCAACTAATTCTGAGTAAAGAGCAAAACTAGGAGCTGCATCACCTAATATTTTACCGTCATAACCGTGGTCTAAGTCTTCACTAGACTGTTCGTTAAAATAAAACTGAGTACTATAGTTTTTAGTTGCCGTATTAGCGCTAAGCTTAAAGAACGTTAATGAGTTGGCATTACGTCCCGGAATAAAATCATCTGAGTTTCCGGTTGTCGTCATAGAATTATTGAACCTAATGTCATATGGTGGTAGTGCATTAATAGTAAGGGGTGGAAAAGTTAATACTTTAGTAAGAGACTCCTCAATAGCAATTAAAAATCCTTGACCTGGAGCCATAAGTCTATCTGTGCCTTCTAAATTTGCAAGTGTAATCATATCCCAACCATTTGAAGAATCCCCGTCATACCCATAAATACCTGACCCTGAATCAAGCAATTCCATGTTTGAGAAGCCTATTGTTCCAGATTCTCCATTTAGAAAATCAGAAATACTTATATAAGAGGGGTATGGATTACCAATGAGGTTCCAGTCTCTGTGAGGTGTTGTTAAGTCTTCGTAGCTAACAGTCACATCAACTGTTTCTGCTGGCATAGTTCCAGTAAACGTCAGTGTAGTGCCACTATCTGTCGCGGCTCTATAACCTGTACCACTTGTTAAGGTTGGATTATCAGCATCAGTGTAGTTTACATATTCTCCCGTAGCTTTGTCAAAAGGAGCAAAAGCATAGGTTGTTGGGCTTGTTGCACCATTATCCAATAAATCGCCTATATTTGTGTCTGAGCTTAAAAAGTCAGACCAAGTTTCTCCAGCCAATGGTGCTGAGATAAGGTCATTACCGTTGGTATTAGAATTTACGTAACGCTTGTATTTAATATCGCCGCCTGTTATGGTAGCACCATCACCGTTATATATTAAGCTTGAATAACTATTAGAGGCAGATTCTAAAGTCACGCCTCCATCTACAGTTAAAATAGCACCACTATTAATAATTAAACCTGCACCCGGACTTACCGTAACCGTATTAATAGACGTACTAACTGTTATGGTAGCATCACCAGAAGTCACCTCAATTGCATCACTGATGGTGGACAGGCCATTTGGGTCACTTGGAGACCATGTACCGTTAAAAGTATATATAGTTGTTAATGTAGTTGCGCTAGCTTCAGGTATAGTAATATCTGTTTTGTAATCTATAAAACTCCCTGGTGCGTTTGTATATGGATAAATTTTAAAATTATATTCTGTACCACTTGTTAACCCTGTAACATTATAGGTTTGAATTCCTGAAGCAGAAGCAGTCAAGTATATTCTTGCATTAGGAAAATTCCAAGACGCAAAATTTAAAGGGTCTCCCACTGTTCCATCTACTGGTGAGTAAAAAGTATTTAGATTTTTTTTGCCGACAATTAAAAATCCATCTGCAGGTTGCGCACCATGATTAACATTCCAAGTTAAATCAATCTCTGAATCTGAAACTACAGTAGCAGTAAAATCTATAACATGATTTGTTGGTTCTTGTTTTGGGTTTACGGTTAATACACCAGCTTTATAGGTGCTACCATCCCAAAAATTACCATCGGAACCATCAGTTGTAATACCGCCATAAGCAAAATCACCACCTTCAACCGAAAAACGACTTACATAATAATAAGTGCCTGGTGTTTCAATTGTGGTTCCAATTTCTGTTTCATAGGTATATGTACCAACACCTGTAGCTGTATAGCTTTGGTAAGTTGCTTCTTTCCATGTCCACAATGCTGCATCTGCAAAATCAGAAGTAGTTGTTGGGATTGTTGTACTGTAGCCAATCCATGCGCCAATATCCGAATTCGGACCTGCCGTGTCGGTTATATTTGTTTGACTAATTTCAGAAGAAACGTTGAATGTAGCACCTTGGTATATATTGCCATTATCAGGAGATTCTATGTTACAATAATCAACTAAAATTGGAGTGCTTGCATTAATTTTTAAAGACCCTGTGGCAGTAGTGTTAGCAGAGGTTACGCCAAAATGAGTTTCGTTAACAGGATTTTCCCAAATCATGTCTCTTGCTCCAGCAGCAACATAATAAGTTCCTGCAGCGAGACCTGATAACCAATCTTCTCGGTCAATAGCGCCTAAAGACCCTGTTCCTCCATCATCATCATATTGAAGTAAGTTGCCATAGGCGTCATAAATACCAATTTCTGTATCAAATCCACTAGGTGAAGACCCTTCAGTGTCTACTATTAATCTTGAGCAAAGACCATCGTAAATTACTTCTACCCATATGATAGGGTCTTCAGATGCATCGTAATCACTTACAGTATGAGTGTCAACATCGCCACAGCCTTCAATAGTTAATGTTGCTACGGTTGTTGGAATTGAAGTTGTACTAGTGTCTAAATTCACCTCCAATTCACCAGACTCATTAGTTGTACCATCCCAAATACCACCAACTCCACCATAGAAATATGGAAGTGCATCTACTCTAAAACGACTTACATAATAATAATTCCCTGGATTTAAACCGATATCTGTACCTATGTCAGCAGTATATTCGTCGTTATTTCCAGTTGCTAGAGGATTAAATGTAGCTGTAACCCATGTCCATTCATTGAAATCACCAACATTAATATCATTAATTTTTATATAACCGATTTCTGCTTCCAATAGTGGTACTTCTGTTGGCGAAATATCTGTTGCACCTGCGATGTATACTTCTGCAGAAACATTGAAAGCACTTCCTTCTGTAATTGTGCCGTTGGAGATAGTTATGTCACAATAAGTAATTTGATCACTAAATGTGTTATTAGCTGAATTCTCATTAGAAACCAAATAGTCTTCTGTCCCATCATATGGTGCAGTATTAGGGGTTTCTGTAGTAAACCCAAAACCAGAGTATCCTATTAGTAGAGATACCAAAAATGCGTAAAAGTTTTTCATAATGTAAAATTAACTTAGTTAAAGCTTAGCTTTTGTATTAAAATTAAGATATGCCTTAATATAAGAAATACCCTAGGTTTGTCAACTCTTTATCTGTTTAAAGAACATACCTTATGCTGCTAATTTGTTGAAATTAGGCTAAGTGTGTCATATTGAGTGCGGTCAAATATAGTAAAAGTTCGTATTTAACCTACTATTTTCTTTTAACAAATCTTTGAAATTGTTTTTTTTACCGATGTAAATAGGTGACGATTATAATTTTTAAGCTCTTATTTTATAGTGTATAATGTTGATTGTAGTTTTGTTGTTTAGTGTTTGCAGTTTTTTAAGCGAACGAAAGGATTACATGTGATTAGCTTAGATGTGAGAAGGGGGGTATTTAAAAGGTGTATTTGTTGTGCTTTTAATTAGTGGTTTCATGTAAATCATGTTATGGTGTTGAAAGTTGTTGCTGTGTTTATAGTGTAATAGCTCTATTAAATTACTTGAAAATATTTTAAAAATTAGGTGAGGGTTCGGCTTTATCTTGTCAAGATATAATTAAATGTTTGAAGTTCTGTAATATCTAGCGGTTATTAATTAATAGGGGACAATTCATTAAAAAAAAACAAATATTCTAATAGTGATAGGTTCAATATAGATGATTCACGGCTAAGTTAAAGGAGGAGGTGTAAATAGTCATTATAATGACGTATTAAGTGCAGTTAAAAAATCTAATATCCTAAATTTGAGGTCATTTCGATGATGTGCCTTTAGCTATTATATTTTTAGACAGCTTATTTAAATTTGAGGTTGAAAGTCGTAATTTAGTGTAGAGTTTTAATTGCTTAGTGTTAAGAATTAAGTATTTTTGCTCACTTAGCAAATAAATGAACAAACCATTTAAGTTATAATATAAATTTAATTGTGGTGTCGTTTGTTCAGTGGTCTAAAAATAAAGGTAAAGGAGAATGTTTTAATGGACTTAAGATTTGAAATTTAGTAAACGTCACTTAGCTAAAACCATCACGTGGCGCCTTATAGGAACATTAGACACCTTCCTGTTGTCTTGGTTGATATCAGGTGATATGGCTGTAGGTGCTCAGATTGGTGTTTATGAATTAATTACTAAGATGGTTTTATACTACGTTCATGAAAGAGCTTGGTTTAAGTCCGCCATTAAATCGTCTAATAAGCGACATGTCTTAAAAACATTTTCATGGCGTGCTGTGGGCACTATAGATACCATAGTTTTAGGGTGGTTAGTTTCGGGTAACCCATTAACAGGTTTAAAAATTGGAAGTGCAGAGATTGTTACCAAAATGTTATTGTATTTTGGGCACGAAAAATTATGGTACCGTATCGATTTTGGTTTGGATCAAAGAAACCGAAGAAAACGCTTAGAGAAGCTTAAAAAATCTAAAAAACAATGAGTTTAAATACCGTTAGGCATAATTATAAAATCACAAAGTTAGACCGTGAAAAAAAACATGGTCACAAAGCTTTTTTATTGTGGTTTACAGGGTTGTCTGGCTCTGGAAAATCTACATTGGCTAATTTAGTTGAGGTAGAGCTTCATAAAAAAGGCATCTCCACTTTTAGCTTAGATGGGGATAATATTAGGCAAGGTATTAATAAGGATTTAAGTTTTGCACCTGAAGATCGCACCGAAAATATTAGACGTATTGCAGAAATTGGCCATCTAATGGTCGATGCTGGCGTGGTTACAATGGCTGCTTTTGTGTCGCCTTATATTAAAGATAGAGAAAATATAAAAACCATTGTTGGTGATGACAATTTTATAGAAATCTACATCAATACCTCATTAGAAGAGTGTGAACGTCGCGATGTTAAAGGCTTGTATAAGAAAGCACGTGCTGGTGAGATTAAAAATATGACGGGTATTTCAGCACCTTATGAAGCCCCTTTGAATCCCGATTTAGAAATTATAACCGATAATCAGACTATTGAAACATCAGTTCAAACCATTTTAGACTTTATTATTCAAAAATTAAAATAAAACACATGAGTAATTACGTAATCAATCATTTAAAAGAATTAGAATCGGAAGCGATTTTTGTCATTCGTGAAATAGCCGCACAATTTGAGAATCCTGTATTGCTATTTTCAGGAGGGAAAGATTCTATTTTGTTAACCCATTTGGCCAAAAAAGCATTTTATCCGGCAAAAATTCCATTTCCTTTAATTCATATTGATACCGGGCATAATTTTCCTGAAACAATCGCTTTTAGAGATGAATTGGTTGAAAAACTCGGTGTTAAATTAATTGTGGGTTCTGTACAAGAGGCGATTGACAAAGGTCGAGCTAAAGAAGAAACAGGCGCTGATGCATCTCGTAATTCACTTCAAATAGTGTCTTTATTAGATACCCTTGAAGCTTATAAAGTAGATGCAGCCATGGGTGGCGCAAGACGTGATGAAGAAAAAGCACGAGCCAAAGAACGTTTCTTTTCGCACCGTGATGAATTTGGACAATGGGATCCAAAAAATCAAAGACCAGAATTGTGGAATCTATTTAACGGCCGTAAGAATTATGGGGAGCACTTTAGAGTTTTTCCTATTTCTAACTGGACTGAAATGGATGTTTGGGAATATATTAAATTAGAAAACATTGATTTACCATCACTTTATTTTTCACATCAACGCGATTGTGTAGTTAGGGATGGTGTAATTTTAGCAAATTCTGAATTTATTAAATTGAAAGAAGGCGAAGAAGTTGTAAATATGACCATTCGTTATAGAACATGTGGCGATATGCCTATTACTGGTGCGGTAGAGTCTGAAGCAGATGATTTGGTTAAAATTATTGAAGAAATTGCAACGACAAGAACTACAGAGCGTGGTGGACGTGCCGATGATAAACGTGCCGAAACAGCAATGGAAGATCGTAAGAAGCAAGGATACTTTTAGAAGAAGCATTAATAATGAGGGATTAGATGTGAGTTGAGAGATGAAAGATGAGTCATGAATAAACAGCATTTTCCTTTTGTGTCTTTAGCGCCTTTGCGAGCTAAAAGAAGTTAAAGAACAAAGCTGATTAAGTTACAGTATTCACTTTTTGCAACTTCGCGAATGGTGAAAGAATTAAACAAGAAATAAAGAATAAAGCTAAAAGCGAACAATAAAAAATTAAATAAATGGATTATCAAGACATAGAATTATTGCGTTTTACAACCGCCGGAAGTGTAGATGATGGAAAAAGTACATTAATAGGACGTTTGTTATACGATAGTAAATCAATTTTTCAAGATCAATTAGATGCCGTTGAGGAGTCTAGTAAGTCTAAAGGGTTTGACTATGTAGATTTGTCATTGCTAACGGATGGATTAAAATCAGAACGTGAACAAGGTATTACCATCGATGTAGCCTACCGTTATTTTGCGACGCCAAGACGTAAATTTATAATTGCAGATACACCAGGTCATATTCAGTATACCCGAAATATGGTAACAGGTGCATCAACAGCTAATTTAGCGATTATACTAATTGACGCCCGTAAGGGGATGTTAGAGCAAACCCATCGTCATGCATTTATTGCGTCACTATTACGAATTCCTCATGCTATTGTTTGTGTTAATAAAATGGATTTAGTGGATTACAGTGAGGAAGTTTACGACACTATTGTTTCCGACTTTAAAGCGTTTTCTTCAAAATTAGGGATTAAGGATATTCAGTTTATTCCTATTTCAGCTTTAAACGGCGATAATGTGGTTAACCGTTCAGAAAAGATGGATTGGTATCAGGGCAGTACGTTAATGTATCATTTGGAAACAGTTCATATTTCTAGTGATCATAATTTAGTGGATTGTCGTTTTCCTATTCAGTCTGTTATTCGTCCACATACATTAGAAAATCAAGATTACCGAGGGTTTGCTGGTCGAGTTGATGGTGGTGTATTTAAACCAGGTGATAAGGTAAAATCATTGCCTTCAGGATTTGTGTCTACGATTAAAACCATAGAGTTAAACGGCGAGCAAATTACAGAAGCTTTTGCACCAATGTCGGTAACCATGACTTTAGAAGATGAAATAGATAACAGTCGTGGTGATATGATTGTTCGTGAGAATAATGTACCAGAAGTGAGTCAAGATTTAGAGGTGTTGGTGACTTGGATGAGTGCAAGTCCTATTCAGGCACGCACTAAAGTGGTGGTTAAACATACCACAAATGAAACCGTTGGTATGGTAAAAGAATTAAAATACAAAATAGATATTAATACTTTACACCGTATTGAAGCTATTGATAAAGTAGAAATGAACGATATCGCACGTTTGTCTATTAGAACAGCCAAGCCATTATTTTTTGATGCTTATAAGAAGAATCGCCAAACAGGAAGTGTAATTATTATCGATGAGCAAACCAATGAAACTATTGGTGCGGGAATGATTATTTAAGTTTAAAAACGTGATGCGTGATTAAAGAAGCGTTTTGGGGTTGGTGAAGCGTTAAGTGTAACGTGTGTAGTTTAAAGAAACAAGAGCGTATTAAGTATTGTAAGCCCCCCATCACAAACCACGAATCACAAACCACGAATCACCAATCACAAAAAAATGACTAAAAATTTAAAAATAGCAATTACCGCAGCCTTAGAAGCCGGAAAGGCCATTTTAGAAATCTATCATTCTAATGATTTTGAAATAGAGTTAAAAGGTGATAATTCACCGTTGACTAAAGCTGATTTGGCTTCACATCATGTGATTATGTCGCACTTAAAAACGACTGAAATCCCTGTGCTTTCAGAAGAAGGCAAGTCGATTCCTTACGATGAAAGAAAAGACTGGAGTCAATTATGGATTGTAGATCCTATTGATGGTACTAAAGAGTTTATTAAACGCAATGGTGAATTTACGGTTAATATTGCCTTAATTGAAAACCAGAAAACAACCATAGGTGTTATTTATGTCCCTGTTTTAGGCGATTTGTATTTTTCATCTAAAACTTTGGGGGCTTTTAAAGTCAAAGTAGATTTAGACGATTATAGTATAGAGAATTTAATTCGTAGTGCAAGTCAATTACCGTTAGAACGCGAAGATAAAACCTTTACGGTGGTAGCGAGTCGTTCGCATATGTCGCCAGAAACAGAAACTTACGTTGGTGATATGCGCCAAAAGCACGGTGAGGTAAATTTAATATCTAAAGGCAGTTCATTAAAATTGTGTATGGTAGCAGAAGGCACCGCTGATTGTTACCCAAGATTTGCACCAACCATGGAGTGGGATACAGCTGCAGGTCAGGCCATTTGTGAACATGCAGGTTTTGAAGTCATCGATTGGAATACTAAAAAGCCGATGCTTTATAATAGAGCAGAATTATTGAATGCTTGGTTTTTGGTGAGAAAATAGTTTATTAGACTTGAAGTCTTCTTTATATTTATAGCTCAAATTAGAGTAATTACTTATTTAGGAGCTCAAATTTAAAAACTGTACACTTTCGAGTTTGAGGTTAAAAAGTAACATTGTCTTATAAAATATGACCAATCAAAAAAACATACTTATCACTGGTGGTGCAGGATTTATTGGGTCTCATGTTGTGCGCTTATTTGTACAAAATTATCCAGAGTTTAAAATCTATAATTTAGATAGTTTAACTTATGCTGGTAATCTTGAAAATTTAAAAGATGTTGAAGATTACAAAAATTATCATTTTCTAAAAATAGATATTACGGATGCTGAAGCTGTTAATCAGGCGTTTGAACAGTATAAATTTAATAAGGTGATTCATTTGGCGGCCGAATCTCATGTGGATCGTTCTATAACCGATCCCTTAGCTTTTGCTAGAACCAATATTATGGGAACCTTGAATCTTTTACAAGCTGCTTTAAATCTTTGGAAAGGTGACTTTAAAGATAAATTATTCTATCATATCAGTACTGATGAGGTGTATGGGGCGCTAGGTGAAACAGGCTTGTTTACAGAAACGACAGCCTACGACCCTAATTCACCTTATTCGGCTTCAAAAGCAAGTAGTGATCACTTTGTTAGAGCTTATGGTGAAACCTATGGCTTGCCATTTATAATTTCAAACTGTTCTAATAATTATGGCCCTAATCAGTTTCCTGAAAAATTAATTCCGCTGTTTATTAATAACATTATTTCAGGAAAAGCACTTCCAGTATACGGGGATGGTAATTATACCAGAGATTGGTTATTTGTGATTGATCATGCAAAGGCCATTGATTTGATTTTTAGAGAAGGTGAACTTAAAGCAACCTACAATATCGGTGGTTTTAACGAATGGAAGAATATCGATTTGGTAAAATTGCTTTGTCAACAGATGGATGAAAAGCTCAATAAACCTTCAGGAACCAGTGAACAATTAATCACTTATGTTAAAGATCGTCCGGGTCACGATTTAAGATATGCAATTGATGCTACTAAAATTAATAAAGAACTTAACTGGAGCCCTTCGGTAACGTTTGAAGAAGGTTTAAGTATAACCATCGATTGGTATTTAGATAACACCGAATGGATGGAGAAAGTAACCAGTGGTGATTATTTAAAGTATTATCAAGAGCAATATAGTAGTGCCGAATAATTAAGATAAATTAAAAAGCAATGAAAGGAATTATTTTAGCAGGCGGCTCGGGTACAAGACTACACCCCTTAACTTTAGCGGTAAGCAAACAGTTATTGCCTATTTATGATAAACCGATGATTTATTATCCGCTGTCGGTTTTATTGCTAGCAGGTATAAAGGACATTCTAATTATATCTACACCACACGATTTGCCTAATTTTAAACAACTTTTAGGTGATGGAAGTCAACTGGGTATTCAATTGAGTTATATAGAACAGCCGAGTCCCGATGGTTTAGCACAAGCGTTTATTTTAGGAGAAGATTTTATTGGTGACGACGATGTGTGTTTGGTTTTAGGTGATAATATTTTCCATGGCGCAGGACTTCAAAACATCTTATTAGATGCCGTAAAAACTGTAGAAAAAGAGCAAAAAGCTGTAATTTTCGGGAACTATGTTAAAGACCCCGAGCGCTACGGTGTAGCAGAGTTTGATGATCAAAAAAATGTCATTAGTATTGTTGAAAAGCCTAAAGTACCAAAATCTAATTATGCTGTTGTTGGTTTGTATTTTTATCCGAATTCAGTGGTGAAAATTGCTAAAAATGTAAAACCATCCAATCGAGGGGAATTAGAAATAACCTCAGTAAATCAAACCTATCTCAATCAGCAGCAATTAAAATTACAAGTGTTAAGTCGTGGGTTTGCCTGGTTAGACACCGGAACACACGAAGCATTGACAGAAGCTACAGAATTTGTGAAAGCTGTTGAAAAACGAACGGGACTTAAAATTGCCTGTTTAGAAGAAATTGCGTTAGCCAGTTCTTGGGTATCAAAAGCAAGTGTAGCAGAACGTATTCAAAATCTTAAAGGTGATTATTACGATTATTTAAAGCAAATTGTCTCTAAGTAATTTTTATTTTAAAACTTTAAAAAGAAAGCAAAGTCTGATATTTTTTTAGCTTTGCAAGCGCATAAATATTTAATTTAAAAAGGTTTATTTTCTAAAATATTATGAATAAAGTTGCATTTATAACAGGGGTTACAGGGCAAGATGGTGCTTACTTAAGTGAGTTTTTACTGAAAAAAGGTTACGAAGTACATGGCTTAAAACGCCGCTCGTCATTATTTAACACTGACCGTATAGATCATTTATATCAGGATCCGCACGTCGATCATAAGAATTTTTTCTTGCATTATGGCGATATGACGGATAGTACCAATCTTATCCGTTTAATTAAAGAAATCCAACCCGATGAAATTTACAACTTAGCGGCTATGAGTCATGTAGCAGTTTCGTTTGAAATCCCAGAATATACAGGGAATGCCGATGGATTAGGAACACTACGTATTTTAGATGCGGTTCGTTTATTAGGTTTAGAAAAAAAGACACGTATTTACCAAGCGTCAACGTCCGAACTATATGGAAAGGTTCAAGAAGTGCCTCAGTCAGAAACCACACCATTTTATCCACGGTCACCTTATGCTGTTGCTAAAATGTATGCCTATTGGATTACCGTGAATTACCGTGAAGCTTATAATATGTATGCCTGTAATGGTATTTTGTTTAATCACGAATCGCCTATTAGAGGGGAAACCTTTGTAACTCGAAAAATCACGAGAGCGGTATCTAGAATTGCATTAGGATTACAAGATAAATTTTATTTAGGAAATTTAGACGCACAACGCGATTGGGGACACGCCAAAGATTATGTGCGTATGATGTGGATGATTCTTCAAGCTGAAGAAGCTGAAGATTGGGTGATTGCCACCGGAAAAACGACAAGAATTCGTGACTTTGTTAAAATGAGTTTTGACGAAGTAGGTATTGAATTAGAATTCAAAGGCGAAGGTGAAGATGAAAAGGCTTATGTTACTAAATGTAATGACCCTGAATACCAATTAGAAATCGGAAAAGAAGTCTTAGCTGTAGATCCTCGTTATTTTAGGCCAACAGAAGTGGAGTTGCTAATCGGTGATGCCTCTAAAGCAAAACAGAAATTAGGTTGGGAATGTCAATATGATTTAAACGACCTTGTTAAGGATATGATGCAAAGTGATATTAAATTGATGCAACAACAACAGTACCTTGAAGCTGGGGGCTATAAAACCATGAATTATTTTGAGTAATTAGGGGACGTGATTGGTGATTGGTGAATAGTGATTGGAGATTGGAGATTGGTGATGGGTGCTTGGTGATTGGTGAAGTGTATATTCTGTATTACGAACCCCGAATAACGAATCACAAATAGCGAACAACGAGTAACGAATAACGAATAACGAATCACAAACAACAAACAACGAACAGTGAAAACCCACAAAGATTTAGACGCTTGGAAAAAAGCAATGGATTTGGTCGAAGACATTTACAAATGTTCTCAATCGTTTCCATCTAATGAAGTTTATGGTTTGACGTCTCAAGTAAGAAGAGCAGCGGTTTCCATTCCGAGTAATATAGCAGAAGGTGCGGGGAGAAAAGGGGATAAAGAATTTATTCAGTTTTTATATATAGCTTTAGGGTCATTAGCAGAGGTGGAAACACAAGTGCTTATCGCAAAACGGTTAAATTATATAGATGATACCCAGAAGATGACACACGCTATAGAACGATTAACAAAGTTAATTTATGGACTCATACGCTACATAAAAACAAAATAGGCCAAAACAACAACGAACCACAAGTAACGCAACACAAATCACGAATCACGAACAACGAACAACAAATGACGTATCCCGAATCACGAATCACCAATCACCAATCACGAATCTACATCGCTGGTCATCGTGGAATGGTAGGCTCCGCAATTTGGAGAGCACTAACTGCTAAAGGTTATACCAATTTAATAGGAAAAACCAGCAAGGAACTCGACTTAAGAAACCAGCAAGCGGTTAACTATTTCATAGCTAAAGAGCAACCAGACGTTATCATCGATGCTGCGGCTAAGGTAGGCGGAATACTTGCTAATAACAGTTATCCTTATCCATTTTTAATGGAGAATTTACAGATTCAGAATAACCTTATTGATGCCGCGCACAAGTTAAACGTTAGTAAATTTATTTTTTTAGGCAGTTCTTGCATTTATCCTAAGTTTGCACCACAGCCACTTAAAGAAGCGTATTTATTAACCGATAGTTTAGAGCCAACTAACGAATGGTATGCTATTGCAAAAATTGCCGGTGTTAAAGCTTGTGAAGCCATCAGGAAACAATTTGGTAAAGATTTTGTAAGCCTTATGCCTACTAATTTATATGGTCCTCACGATAATTTCGATTTAGAAAGTTCGCACGTGATGCCAGCGATGATTCGGAAATTTCATGAAGCCAAAGAAAATAATCATGCCACAGTCACCTTATGGGGAAGTGGCACACCAATGCGTGAGTTTTTATACGTTGAAGATTTAGCCGAAGCCACTATATTTGCAGTCGAAAATGTGTTGCCAGAACACTTATATAATGTAGGCACCGGAACCGATGTCACTATTAAAGCTTTAGCCGAAACCATTCAAAATAGTGTAGGTCATAAAGGCGACATCATTTGGGACCGTACAAAACCCGATGGCACACCACGTAAATTAATGGACAGTTCTAAATTGCGAAGCTTAAACTGGGCGCCTAAAGTAGCTTTAGAAGACGGTATTAAACTAGCTTATCAGTGGTATTTAGAAAATAGCAATACGGCTAGAACGAATTAAAGAGATTTGAATATGAAACGATTGCTACTTGTGGTTGGTACAAGACCAAACTATATAAAGGTTACACAATTTAAAAAAGTAGCGGCACAAAAATTCAGTGGTAAATTTGAAATTAAAATTGTGCATACGGGGCAGCATTTTGATAAAGCCATGGCCGATGACTTTTTTAGACAATTAGACATCTATCCCGATTTTGCGTTAAACATTCCAAGAAGCACGGCAAACAAACAAATTGGAGAAATAATGATTCGTTTAGAAGACGTTATCAATCAATTTAAACCCCATATGCTATTGGTGCCTGGCGATGTTAATTCTACGCTTGCAGCGGCAATTACGGCTAATAAAATGAATATTCCTCTAGGGCATTTAGAAAGTGGCTTACGAAGTCTTGATCGTTCCATGCCAGAAGAAATTAACCGCCTCCTAGTAGATGAAATAACTGACCATTATTTTGTAACCGAACAAAGTGGTATCGATAACTTAATTAAAGAAGGCAAACCAAAGGAACAGATTCATTTTGTGGGCAATACCATGATTGATACTTTGGTGGCTTTTGAAGCAGATATTAAAGCCCAGACGGTTTTAGAAGACTATCAACTTACACCTAAGGCATTTATTTTAATGACGATTCATCGGCCAGCCACCGTAGATCATAAAGCAGGTTTAGAGCAATTATTAAGGTTGCTTAGTAAGTTGACTAAAGATCATCAGATGGTATTTCCAATGCACCCAAGAACATTAAATCATATAGAAAAGTTTGGTTTGCAAGCTGACTTTGAGAACTTAAAGCAGTTAACTATTACAGGACCATTAGATTATTTTAGCTTTCAAAACCTTATTCATAACTGCAAAATGGTATTAACGGATAGTGGCGGCATACAAGAGGAAACCACCTTTAAGCTAAAGCCTTGTTTAACACTGCGCCCCAATACAGAGCGGCCTAGTACTATTACAGAAGGTTCAAATACCTTATTAGATTTTGATATTCTAAAAATTATGGAACAGGTGGACGCTATTGCAACTGGAAACTATAAAAAAGGAAAAATTCCAGAATATTGGGATGGGAAAGCTACAGAGCGTATTTTAGAAGTGATAGAAGGCATACAGAACAGCAATAACTAATAGAATTTCAACCAGATTCGCCATATTATGCTTCTAATAAGAATAGGCTTTAAATTTGCTTTTAGTAGAATAAAAATGTAAAGTTGCAAATTCTGTATAAATTGCTTTTATAGAAAGAATTAGACCTTAGTTAAAGTTAAATGAAGCTTAGTATTGACTTTTAATATAGACCTGAAATATTAATTTTAAAAATGACCTACAGTTTTTTTAATAATAAAAACAAATACATATAATGCTTGTAACCAAATCCTTAATTTCTGGTGCTAAATGGACCACATTTGACTCTGCGTTTAGTGCCGTAATTCAGATTATCAGAGTATTTGTTTTAACCAAACTATTAACGGCAACTGATTTTGGTCTCATGGCTTTGGTGCTTATCGTTACTGGATTTAGTCAGTTATTTGTGGATTTTGGGATTAGTAGTGCTATCATTTATAAGGCTAAAAATACAGATAGAGAGCTGTCTACATTATATTGGCTCAATGTTATATTAGGGGCTTCGACGTGTTTGATTCTTCTGGTCTTTAGTCAACCTATAGCGATATATATATTTAGCGACGAGAAGTTAAATATGATTCTGAAGATTATCTCTTTTACTTTTTTGTTTAATGGGTTCGCTATTCAATACAAAGCGTTGTTAACAAAAAAATTAATGTTTAAAAACCTAGCTAAAATAAATATAATAACACCATTTGTAGGTTTTGTAGTCACAATAATACTTGCTTTTCAGGGTTTTGGCGTGTATTCGTTGGTGTTTGGGTATATGGTAGAGAATTTTTCTCGTGGTAGTATGTTTATTTTAAGAGGTGTAAAATTCCACAAACCTAATTGGTACTTTAATTTAAATGAGGTAAAAGCCTATCTTAATTTTGGAGGGTATCAAATGTCAGAACGAATTATTACTTATTTTAGACAACAAGGCGATAACTTATTAATAGGTGCTTTTCTAAGTACAGAAACATTAGGATTTTATAATTTAGCCAAGATTCTAGTAATGAAACCAGTTCAGTTAATTAGGAGTGTATTTAATAAAATGGCATTTCCGGTCTATAGTACTATACAAAACGATGATCAGCTAAAAACAATGGCATTGACTATTAATAAAGTAGTGTATTTAGCTATTATCCCTGTAATGTTATTGCTTATTGTGTTTCCAGATGCTGTTATATTTTATTTTTATGGCGAAAAATGGATGTCAAGCGTACCTTATTTAAGCTTAACGGCTATTCTCTTTTCTGTCCGTATATTACGAGCCACTTTTGGGCCTTTATTATTGGCAAGAGGTAAGGCTAAACAATCCTTTTATTTTAACCTTTGGTTTTCAGTTATTGTATTAATTGCGCTTTCAATAACGTTACAGTTTAATATTATCTACGCTTTGTATGCCTTAATTTTTATTGAATTATTTGTGCTTCAGGCTATGAATTTGGTATATGTGTTAAAACCGATACTGGGATTTACTATTAAGGATTATATTATTCTTGCAATGGAGAGTTTTATCCCACTAATGTGTTCTTGTTTATTGGCCTTTATACTGTATGCTAACTATAGCAATAAGGCAGATGTATTTAATAATATTTGTATTTATACCATAAGTTTAAGTTTAGGTTTAATAGTATACTATTTATTTAACAAAGAGAGTATTAAATTTGTTATGGGAAAGTTTAAAGGTTTAAAAGGTGATAAAAAAAATAATAATGAATAAAATATCGAAAATAAAATATAATTTTTCAATATCACCGTTAGGTGTAAAGACTCTATTCTATTTGTATCGTTTAAAAGTGATTTTGTTTAAAATAGTAAATTTTGGTAATAGTAAAGTAATTCCAATTAGATCAAAAGATCAAACTAATATTCCTATAATATTTTTTATAGTTGGCTCTGGAAGATCAGGAAATACGTTATTACGTGCCATTTTAAATTCTAATAACAATATTGTTATTCCTCCTGAACTATATTCGTTCCGACAAATCATAGTTACGACCTTAAAAAATAGACATTTGTCATGGGAACAATTGTGCATGTTAGTCGTTGATTTATTTTTTAGTACACCTGATATAGATGTTTGGAAAATTAACAAATCGGAATTACTCCAAGACTTACATCTTTATGATAAAGACTCACAAACAGCATCAAATTTAATACTAGCATTTCATGAATATTATGTTAAGAAGCATGCAAATAATAACAATATCATTATTGGAGATAAAACACCACTAAACGCTTATAGTGTGTGGTGGATAACAGAACTTTTTCCACAAGCAAAATTTATACATATGCATAGAGACGGAAGGGATGTGGCATTATCATATGTTAAATCTGGTCTTTATAATTCATATGTTAAAGCGGCTTATAGATGGAATAGAAGTGTATCACACGTTTTGAAATTTGAGAGAAAATTGGGTTCAACCTCAAAAATAGTTAAGTGTAGTTATGAGAACTTAGTGCTTCAACCTAAACTTATGGTTCAGAAACTATGTGTTTTTTTACAAGTTGAATTTTCTGAAGAAATGCTTACTTCTCATCAAAAGCAATATGCATCCATGGGGGATACGACAAAATTTTCTCATCATGATAATGTGCAGAAGTCTGTTTTTACCTCATCTATTGGTAAGTGGAATAAAATGGAAGAAGATGATATAAAATTGATTACTCCTATTTTAAATGAAAATTTGAAGGCATTAAAATATATAAATTATTAAGTTTTAATTAAGATGAGTAATTCGTTAGAAACAAATGAGTCGATTATAATTGAAAGGCATAGCAATAGTGAAGTTATTATTGTAGCTTTTGGTGGTATCCAAAATAATATTGGAATGCCCATTTTTGAATTCTTTAATATAATGAAGGACAAGCCTTATACGAAGGTGTTTGTCAAAGATAATCAACAATCTTGGTATCATAAAGGTATTGAAGGTTCTGACGATATAAATACTACCGTGATTTTATTAAAAAAAATTTTAACATCATTAGATTATTTAAATAAAAAAGTAGTTTTTGTTGGAAATTCAGCAGGTGGTTATGCTGCTATTGTTTTTGGAGTTTTACTTGAAGCTGATAAGGTGCTTGCATTTGCGCCTCAAACATTCCTTGGGAAGTGGAAACGTTTTGTTAATAGAGAAAAACGATGGAAGAATGAATCAAATTATATGTTAAAAGGTAATACAAACCCTAATTATTTTTTGGATTTAGCATCTTTTTTTAAAAACAACTCTTTAGAAGTTGTGGATATTGAAGTCTATTATGCAATGGATAGTGTGTCGGATATGAAGCATTATAAAAATATTAAAGATTTATCAATGACTTTTCATTTGTACCCAAAAGGTGGGCATTCCCTAATAAAAGAACTAAAACTTAAAGGTATTTTGAATAATTCTTTAAATTATATATAATGCACATCCTAATAATCCCTTCGTGGTACAAAACACCTAATAATCCTATTGTAGGTACTTTTTTTGAAGAACAAGCACGCATGTTTCTAAAACGTGGACACCAGGTTGGTATTCTATTTCCGAAGCATAATTTACGTTTTAAGGATGCTATAAGGTTAGAAAAAATTAAAACCCCTGATAGTTATTTAGATGAAGGTATTCCAACGGTATATGCATTCTCTCAATCTTTTATTCCTAAAGTAGTGGCACCCACAAAGATAGATGTTTTTCAGTGTTGTGCTGTGGCTTACAAGAAGTATAAAATTTATGTAGAGCGATATGGTAAACCAGACGTTATTCATGCACATTCGATGCTATGGGGGGGGGTAGTTGGAAGTTATATTTCAAAAAAGGAAAGTATTCCTCTATATTTTACAAAACATGCTACAGGATGGATACTCGATAAAAAAAGATTGACTTCAAATACTTATAAGGATCTTCTAGCTAAAACAATAAATCAAAGTAAAAAAACCTTTGTGGTTAGCTCGTTTTATAAAAATGAATTACTCGAACACTATGAGGTTGATAAGCATAAAATGAGTGTTATTCATAATATAGTGAGTTCACTTTTTTTTGCAACGCCTCAAACTATACAGAAATCAAAACCGATTAAGTTAATAGTTATCGCTTATTTGATTGAGCGTAAAAATCATCTAACTCTTTTTAAGGCAATTAAGCTTTTGAAAAACGAAGGAGTGTCAATAGTTTTAACAGTCATTGGTAGTGGGCCATATATGGGGGTGTTAAAAGATTTTGTTAAAGAGGAGGAGTTGGTGGATAACATACAATTTTTAGGTTTGCTTGATAGACATAATATAGTAGATGAAATTAAAAAATCACATATTGTAGTTTCTTCCAGTATTTTTGAAACTTTTGGTGTTAATATTATTGAAGGTTTGGCTTGTGGACGTCCATGTGTTGTCTTAGATTCAGGGGGCCCGAGAGATATTGTGAGGAAAAATGACGGCATACTATTTAAGGATAATACTCCTATAGCGTTTGCTAAGGCGATAAAAACAGTAATTGATAATTACAATAGTTATGATCAAATGGAGATAATTAATTCATGTAGAAAACGTTTTGGAGAAGATCAAATCTACCAAGAGTTATTGACAAAATATGAGATGAATGCTACAATTTAGAATAATTTCGTTGGAATTATATGAAAACTTTCCTTTCAGTGTATATTCATTCGTATTTGAAAGGATTTTAATATTAATTGAGAACTTGTTAATGTCTTTATGTTGAACGTAAATACTTATATTTAGCAATTTAAATCTTGATATTATAAGAGATGGTAGCCGTACATTATTGTTATAAAAAAAAATAAATAATGTGAAAAATTTTAATAAAAAAGATATGATGGATTTCTCCATAATTATTCCAAGTTTTAATAAGGCTGATTTTATTTCAGAAACTATAACCTCTGTTCTTAATCAAAGTTATCCTCATTGGGAATTAGTTATTGTAGATGATGGTTCAACAGATAATTCTATTCAAATCATTGAGGATTACTGTAATATAGATCAGAGAATACACTTATATCAAAGGGGAAAATTACCTAAAGGAGGTTCTGTCTGTAGAAACTTAGGGCTAAAAAAAGCTAAAGGAAAGTTTGTGTTGTTTTTAGATGCTGACGATTTGTTAGAAGTAACCTGCCTAGAACATCGGTTATTGAAAATTCAAGAAAATAATACGAGTAACCTTTGGGTATTCCCTATCGGTACATTTTACAAAAGTATTGGAGATAGTAAATCTGTTTGGAGTCCTAAAGGAACTAACTTTTTAATTCGATTTTTAAAACATGATTTACCATGGCACACCATGTCGGTGATATGGCACATAGATTTTATTAAAAATTTAAAAGGTTTTGATATTGATTACCCTAGGTTACAAGATGTAGAATTACATACAAGAGCCTTACTACATCCTAGTGTAAAACTAAAAACATTCCCAGAAGTTAAAAGTGATGCGTTTTATAGGATTGATGATAAGAGAACCAATCAAAATGTAGTGCAGCAGTTAGATAGGCAGAAATTAGGTGTTTTTATGTATATGGAACGAATTTCAATATTACTAAAAAGCAAAAAAAATCAGTGTGCCATAAAGAAAACGTTGTTTTCTTTTATGACCATGGTTAATTATAGATGCTTAGTAGAGAATAAATTGAAGGAATTTCATATAGATTTAAATACCAAAATTATTGATTTTATGAAGAACCATAGTAGATTCAATACTGTTGACATTATATATATACGAGCATATACTTTTTTTTACAAGTTAGGCTTTTGGAAAATAAAAGGTTATAATTTTTTAATGAAACTATTTTTTTAATAATCACTAGAATGAAAATAAATGCAATTTATCAAATTTCTGAGTATCCGTTAATTTGGGCGAGTACTGGATCAAAAAATTGGGAAACTTTAATTAATAATACGGATAAAGAAGCTTATCTGTTAGTTCACCCAATGTGGGAGTTTAGTTGGACTAGTTTAAAATTATATTATAGTGAGAAAATTTCTTTGAAAAAAAGAAACATAACTTTAATTCTTTTACATAATTCTAAAAGTGAATTTCGTTTTGCTAGATTTTTTCAATTTAAATCTTATTTAATAAATCAAAATATTCATTGCTGTGAACATTTTTTTAAGATTGATAACTCTGTTCCTAAAAAATATGATGCAATATATACAGCAGCAGCTAAAAAGTATAAACGTCTTGAATTAGCTTCAAGAATAAGTAATCTCTTTGTATTGACTTATTTTTGGCCAGATATTAGAAATGAGAAAGGCGAGTGGGACTTACACTCTTATGAACCAAAGCTTAGACATGCTGATTTTAATAAGTTTAGAATAGGTAGTGAGGAGATATGTAAAAAAATTAATGAAAGTAGATGTGGTCTAGCCTTATCAAAAAAAGAGGGTGCGATGTGGGCCACGATGGAATATCTTTTTTGTGGGATTCCTATTGTTTCAACACAATCTACAGGTGGTCGTGATTTTTTCTTTAGAGATAATAATAGTATTATTACTTCAGATCGAGCTACTGAAGTTGCTAAAGGTGTTCAGGAAATTATTCAAAGAAATATCGACCCCAATGAGATTAGAGAAAACACATTACAGTTGATAGAACCTTATAGATTAAAATATTTGAATCTTGTTTTAGAATTAATTAAAGGTCAAGGGGGAGAAGTTCCAAATAAAGAGGATATGTATTTTCGAATTTGGGGGAATGAAAAAGGTATTCTAAACCTTAGAATTCTATAGCAAAGTTATGGGGGTAACTAAAATAGCATTATTAACGTCTGGTATTTTTCCATTTCAAATAGGAGGTATTCAAAAGCACTCCTATTATTTGGCGAAACATTATGCTAGACATAAAATAACGGTAGATATTTATACTTGTGCTATTAGCAACAAAGCTATACTAAAAGAGTTTTTTAGTGCTGATGAATTAGCGTATTTAAATTTTATTGAAATAGAATTTCCGCTGACAAAAAAAATACCAGGGCATTATATTTACGCCTCTTATTTATTCTCTAAAGCCTTTTATAAAGCGGTTTCAAAAAACAACTATGATGTAATTTATGCTCAGGGTTTTACATCATGGTATTTTCTTAGAAAAGAGGCGTTTCAATCAAATTTGGTTTCTAATTTACATGGTTTAGAGATGTTTCAAACCTCAATAAATTTAAAAAATAAATTAGAGCAATTTTTATTGAAAATTCCAGCTAAAGAAATCATAAAAAAATCGAGATATAATATATCTTTAGGGGGGAAGCTTACGTCAATTTTATATACGCATGGTGCTTCTAAAAATTCGGTTATAGAACTGCCAAATGCAATAGATAAATCTTGGCTTATAGAGGAAAGTGAAATTTTACAATCAGAAAATAAAGCGTTACATCTATTATTTGTGGGTAGATATGAACGTAGAAAAGGTATTGAAGAATTTACAGATGTTATAAAACGAACAATTGATAAAGTTAATTATAAGGTTACTTTTATTGGGCCAATACCAGAGCATCAGCAAATTAGTCATCCAAGAGTGACCTATAGAGGACTAGTTAAGGAGACCGATCTTATAAAACAAGAGTTTTTAAATGCGGATATTTTAGTCTGTCCTAGTTATTCTGAAGGTATGCCAACCGTTATTTTAGAGGCGATGGCTTCTGGTTGTGCCATTATAGCTACAGATGTGGGCGCAGTTAATACGATGGTAAATAATCAAAATGGTTGGTTAATTAAAGGAGATATTGTATCAGGTTTAGAAAAGGCTATCAATGGAGCACTTCAAATGGATATAGCTACCTTGAATCATAAAAAGCGAGAATCTTTAAATCGTGTAAAATTAAATTTCACCTGGGAACATGTGGTGAATAATACCCTTTCAGCTATCATTAAAATTAAAAACAACTAGTGCTTCAATTAATAGCCAGTATAAAAACTTATAAATTTACCTTGCTTTGGCTTTTTATTGTCATTTTAGGAGGTATAGGTGGGGGCTTTATCGGCGCAGCAGTACTTATCCTTCCATTATTATTTCTTGGTAATAAGGTTTTAAAAGTAGAAACCCTATTTACATTATTTATCTTTACTTTTTTTTTAGGCGATAACTTTAAAGGGCTTTTAAGTTTTGCTCCCAATTTACGTTTTGTAATTTTAGGTATAGGGCTTGTCATTCTTATTAAGTTTCAACTGCTTAAAGCAAATGAAGCTAAATATATTTTACCGTTTAGTATTGTAGCTACATTGATAACTTTCGCTTTATCTCCTATGGGAGTCGAAGCTGTATTGCGTGGTGTTAGCTATTTTTTAGTAGCCTTAGTTGTTTTTAAATTGGTACAGTTATTAGTAGAACATAATGCACAGCGTTTTTATAATCTAATTATAACCGTTTTGTCCGTGTATTTTTTCTTAACAGTAGTGGTCTTTTTTGTTCCCTTTTTAGGCGAAACCTATATTAAAGGGCGTTTTATGGGGTTAATGGCAAATCCTAATGGCTTGGCAATGATTTCTTTATTTTCTTATGCTATTATATATGTCATAAAGCGATTAAATCAATCGTCCTTTAGTCCGCTTTTTTTTAGAGGCTTTAAAATTCTATTGATTGGATTAATTATTTTAACAGGGTCACGCTCAGCCTTATTTAGTTTGTTAGCTTTTGAATTAATTATTCGACTTTTAAAATATAAATTTTTGTTGGCGGTGGTACTTTTGTTGGTGACTTATGTGTACGGTGTAAGTGCCACTTTAAGTCCACAGTCTGTAGTTGAATCTTTGGGTCTGTCTTCGTATTTAAGAGTAGAATCCTTAGAGGATGCTAGTGGGAGAACCGAAGTTTGGGTTGTCGCCGTGGAAGAAATAAAAAAACAACCTTGGTTAGGTAAAGGGATGTTGTATGATAATTATTTTATTAACTATTATGGCGAACGTTTTATTGGAGAAAATAGAGCACGCCATTGGGGAGGGATTTGGAATTCCTATTTAAGTTTGTTGCTCAATGTTGGGATTATTGGTATGTTAGCCTTTGCCTTTTTTTGGTATAAAATGTTTGTGCATAGCCAGATGAAAGTGATACGTTTAGCGTTTTTAATATTGTGTTTGTTTTCTGCGATTTCTGAATCTTGGATGGCAGCGTCCATGAATGCCTTTATGCCCTTAGTGCTTTTATGCTGGGGCTTACAAATCTATACCCCTAAACCTAATACGGAAGTTTTATGAATATATTAGTACTCTATACCCGTTTAACAGGCTATTGGATAGCTTGTATGCGAAAAGATGTGGCGCTAAACAACAATACGTATTTGGTGTACCGTACAGCGCCAAGCCCAGATGCACCATTTCAACTTAAAAGTGAACCAGGTATTACACTTTGCGATTATACTGAGGCAACATTTACGACGATGCAAGCTGAAATAAATACTTTTCAACCTAACTTAATTTATTGTGCAGGTTGGGTGAATAAAAACTATTTAAAAATTGCTAAAACGTATAAAGCTAAAGGTATTCCGGTAATTACAGGGATGGATAATCAATGGCTAGGAACGCTGAAACAACATATAGCTAGTATTTTTAGTCAGTTTTTAGTGCGTCAGTATTTTACACATATATGGGTGGCAGGTAAACCACAGTATTATTATGCCCGTAAATTAGGTTTTCAACCCCAGCAAATTTTAACAGGTTTATATTGCGCCGATGAAGCTATTTTTAACAGCGTAAAGCAAACAGAACACCAGGCTCAATTAGTTTTTGTGGGACGTATTGTAGCGCATAAAGGGGTTCAGGTGTTGTTTGAAGTGGTAGATGCCTTATTAAAGTCTAAAACCTTTGATTTCAAATTACATGTGGTAGGCAGTGGTCCTTTAGAACATTTAATTCCTAACCATCCTAATGTACAACATACGCCTTTTGTAGACCCAGAAGAAATTCCGAATTTGTTAACCAATGCAGGGACGTTTATACTACCCAGTTATTATGAAGCTTGGGGCGTAGTCGTACATGAAGCTGCTTTAGCAGGGTTACCAATTATAGCGACGCAACAATGTGGTGCTGCCACAGAATTGTTAATTGATGGGTTTAACGGTTATAAATATGAAGCTAATGATAAGGAAGCACTTTCCAAAATCATAAAAAAGATGATGACACAAAATAAAGAGGACTACTTTAAAATGGCTGAAAATAGTAAAAGTTTAGCATCGACTATTAATTTAACCCGTTGGACTGCTCTTATTAATTCAGTCTCTTTGAATAAATAAATTTGTTGCTATGCAACAAGTGTTTAAAAGAATAAATACTTAAAAGAAAAGTATTAATACATTGTTTGGTTTCTTTTTGCTTTTAAAATAATAGATTCTATACAATCTAATTATTAATTGAATTATATGAAATTTTATAAATATGACTGATAAAAAAATAGCTTTCATACCAGTGATAACATTGCTAAGAGGTTTGGCTGCGTTAATGGTATGTTTATATCATTTTGTTTGTAAAACTACGGGGTACGTGGATGATGAATTTATTTTAAGTATCTTTCATTTTGGAGGATTAGGTGTGCCTATGTTTTTTGTAATTTCAGGAATAGTATTGCCTTTGGCTATGATAAATGGTAATTATAAAACATCATCATGGAAGAGTTTTTTGTTAAAAAGAATTATTAGAATTGAACCCCCCTATATATTCGCAGTTGTGTTAGCTATTGTATATATGTATTTACGTTCATTTATACCAAATACAGTAAGTGTTAATATGATACCTAGTTTACAAAATATCTTATTGCATATTGGGTATTTGATTCCTTTTTTTGAAAATGAAGAATGGTTGAATGGTGCTTTTTGGACATTAGCAATTGAATTTCAATATTATTTATTGTTAATTGTTATTTTTCCTTTGATGGTGCATAAAAAATATTTTTATCGAATATTATTCTATGTAATATTATTGTTACCTGGTTTTTTTATAGATAAAGTAAATTTTTTCACACATTATGCAAGTCTTTTTTTAATTGGTATTTTGTTTATTTTGAGAAAAGCAAACAAAATACCTAAGGTTGAATATGTAATAATGTCAATTATTTCAATGGCTGTTATTTATTACCTATTGGGGTTTGAAATTTTATTAGTAGTGTTTTTTACACTATTAATAATAAAATATTTCCCTAATTTTAAACAAAAACAATTTCTTTTTTTAGGAACAATTTCTTATTCTCTTTATTTAATTCATGGACTTACAGGTTCGGCTCTAATCAATATTCTTTCTCATCATTTTAAAGAGCCTTATCAAAAATTTATAGTAATTCTTCTAGGGTTTATTTTCAGTGTTATAATGGCTTATTTCATGTATTTATTAGTTGAAAAGCCTTCGCAAAAAAAAGCATCATTAATTAATTACAATGAGAAGTTAAAAAAGCAATTAGATAACTAATATGAAAAAGAAAGTATTAATTTGTATCGATTGGTTTTTGCCGGCTTATAAAGCTGGTGGGCCAATACAATCTATTGCTAATTTAGTAAATCATACTAAAAATGATTTTGATTACCACATCGCTACTTCTAATGCCGATTTGTATGAATCTTTAGATTTACCAGAGACGTCGTTAAATATCTGGATGACTAAAGCAGACTATAAAATTATTTATCTCAATCCAGAACATCAAAATCGTAGTTTTTATAAGAAAATATTCTTAGCCGAAAATTTTGAAGTGGTGTATTTTAACTCACTATTCTCTAAAAACTTCACCTTATTGCCGCTTTTAGTCTTTAGAAATATGCCCATACGGAAAGTATTAGCACCTAGAGGGATGTTAGGACAAGGGGCTTTAGCGATAAAACCTCTAAAGAAAAAATTGTTTTTAAAGGTGTTTAATATGTTTAATTTTCATAAAAAAGTAATTTGGCATGCCACAGCTGAGAGTGAGGCTCTTGAGGTACATAAACATTTTGGTAAGCAAGTTAAGGTATTGTTAGCACCCAATTTGTCTGCAAAAACAAAAGAAAAAACATTTTCAAAGCCTAAAGCTATAAATTCGGTCAATTTATTCTTTTTATCACGTATTGCAGTTAAAAAGAATTTGTTGACAGCCCTCAGTTATTTAGCTGAGGTAGATAAGAAGTACCATGTTAATTTTACGATTATAGGCCCTATAGATGAACCCGATTACTGGGCTAATTGTCAATCTAAAATAGCACAATTACCAAAGCATATTAAGGTGAGCTATGTAGGTGCTATTCCTCATTTTAAATTAGATGAAATTTTGAATACGAAACACGTATTATTATTACCGACGCAACATGAGAATTTCGGACATGTGATTATGGAGGCTTGGCAGAGCGCTTGCCCTGTAATTATATCCGATCAAACACCATGGCGTTCACTTTTAAATCAATATTTAGGATTTGATATTCCACTATCAAAAAAGGACGAATTTATTAAAGCCATTGAGAAATTTGCAGCAATGGATACTAATGAATTTCAATCGTGGTCAGAAGCGACCGTTAAATTTGCGAAAGCATTTACTGAAAATCCAAAGCTCATAGAACAAAATAAAGCCTTATTTTTGAACACAATAAATAATTAGTAAAATGAAAAGAATTTTAATCACCGGTGGTGCTGGTTTTGTAGGATCACACTTATGTGAACGCTTATTAAATGAAGGAAATGAAATTATTTGCTTAGATAACTATTTTACAGGTAGTAAAAAGAATATAGAGCATTTAATGGATCATCATTATTTTGAATTGGTACGTCATGATGTTACACAACCGTTTATGATTGAAGTCGATGAAATCTATAATATGGCTTGTCCGGCATCTCCTGTTCATTACCAATATAATCCTATAAAAACGATTAAAACATCGGTTATGGGCGCTATAAATATGTTAGGATTAGCAAAACGCGTAAAAGCAAAAATTTTACAAGCCTCTACAAGTGAGGTTTATGGAGATCCTGCAGTACATCCACAACCAGAATCGTATTGGGGAAATGTAAACCCTATTGGTTTGCGCTCATGTTATGATGAAGGGAAACGTTGTGCAGAAACCTTGTTTATGGACTACCATTTACAGAATGAAGTGGATGTTAAAATCATTAGAATTTTTAATACCTACGGTCCTAATATGAACCCTAATGATGGGCGTGTCGTTTCTAATTTTATTGTACAAGCCTTAAAAGGCGAAGATATTACCATGTTCGGCGATGGAAGTCAAACCCGTTCGTTTCAGTATGTTGATGATTTAGTGGAAGGTACTATTCGTATGATGGGGAGTCGTGATGGTTTTACAGGGCCTGTAAATATTGGTAACCCTGTAGAATTTACCATGATGGAGTTAGCGAGTAAGGTGATAGAATTAACCAATTCTACATCTAAAATAATTCATATGCCATTGCCTCAAGATGATCCTTTACAACGTAAGCCTGTCATTGACTTAGCTAAAAAGGAATTAAAGGGATGGGAACCTAAAATTCATTTAGAAGAAGGTTTGGTGAAAACCATTGGCTATTTCGATAATTTACTTAAAGAAAAATAAGCCATTGAAAACGGATTTAGCAACGTATAATAATAATTGGTACCAGCCTGGTAGTCGTATTAAACTTTTATGCTGGTACGTTGTTAATATTTTATTTTTTATAAATCCATTAAACCCTTCGTCTAGCTTAAAAATCCATTTATTACGATTGTTTGGTGCTAAAATAGGAGCAGGAGTGGTTATAAAACCTGGCGTAAATATTAAGTATCCTTGGTTTCTAACGATAGGAAATAATTGCTGGATTGGAGAATCGGTGTGGATCGATAATTTAGATAAGGTGAGCTTAGAGGATAACGTTTGTATTTCGCAAGGTGCTTTATTATTATGCGGCAATCACAATTATAAAAAACCAAGTTTCGATTTAATGGTGGCGCCAATCTGTCTTAAAGAAGGCAGTTGGGTGGGGGCAAAGTCGAGTGTGGCTCCAGGGGTTACACTTCAAAGCCATGCCGTCTTAAGTATGGGGTCTGTAGCAACATCAAGTTTAGAAGCTTATGGTATCTATAGCGGGAATCCTGCAGTAAAAGTTAAAGAAAGAATATTTAAAATGTCTTAAATGAAAGTGTCTATAATAACAGCCGTTTACAATAGCTCAAAAACTATTGAGGCTTGTATGGATTCTGTGCTGAATCAAACTTATGAGGATATAGAGTATATCATTGTCGATGGAGGTTCTAATACGGAGACTTTAGATTTGTTGAATGCTGCGGCTAAAAAACATCAGAATATTACGTTAAGCTCAGAACCCGATAAAGGGATTTATGATGCTTTAAATAAAGGGGTGGCAAAAGCAACAGGTGCTATTGTTGGGTTTGTACACTCAGATGATTTCTTAGCTGATCATACTATAATAGCAGCTGTTGTTGAAGCGTTCAAGACCCAAAATGCTGATGGTGTATATGGAGATTTGCATTATGTAGCTTTAGAAAACACCGATAAAATCATCCGTAATTGGGTGAGTAACCCTTTCAGTTCTAAGTTGCTTAAACAAGGTTGGATGCCTGCTCACCCTACTTTATATTTAAAAAAAGAGGTGTATAATACCTATGGAGGGTTTGATTTAAGTTTTAAAATTGCTGCCGATTACGATTTTATTTTACGAATTTTTAAACAGAAAGATTTAAACTTTTACTATTTGCCAAAAACTATTGTTAAAATGCGTGTGGGTGGTGCAAGTAATAAAAGTTTAAAAAACATACTTCAAAAGTCTAAAGAAGATTACCGTGCCATAAAAAATAATAAAACAGGGAATTGGTTAACGATTTTGCAAAAAAATGTAAGTAAACTCAAACAGTTTAAAGCCTAGTTATAAATGCTTGTATTTCATGTGAATTAAAATGCAAGAGTTTGAATTATTTAACAGATATTTGCCTTCAATTAAGTAGAACTATCAATAATGGTAAAAGAATTACTAGAAAATTTTAATCCGCAAGACTATGTCGTTTGGCTTTTTATTTTGGCTGTATGTATCTCATTTTTAGTGTCAAGCCTCAGTTATCCTGCGATTATTAATGTCGCAAAATCTAAAAATTTAATGGATACACCAGGTGGTAGAAGTAGCCACTCGGTGAGTGTACCTAATCTCGGCGGAATAGGAATGTTTCTCAGTATTGTAGTGACTATTACTTTAATAGGAGCGGTATTAGATACCAAGATTTTATTGTTGATTTTAGGTGGTATTACCTTTTTGTTTTTTTTAGGTTTAAAAGATGATATCCTTATTTTATCACCGCGTAAAAAGTTCACAGGCCAACTACTAGCGGTATTATTACTCATAGTATTTACAGATACACGAATTATAGGCTTTTCAGATATTTTAGGAATTACCTTAATGCCCTATTGGTTATCTGTAATTTTTACACTTTTTGTATATGTACTCATCATAAATGCTTTTAATTTAATCGATGGTATTGATGGTCTGGCAGGAAGCTTAGCCTTAATGGCGATAGTGGCTTTTGCCTTTGTGTTTTTTAGATATCAAGATATTTCAATGGTGGTCTTAGCTGCTGCAGTTATAGGGGCATTGTTACCATTTTTATATTTGAATTTTTCGAGGAGTAAAAAGATGTTTATGGGCGATACGGGTTCTATGATTTTAGGGTTTTTAATTGCGGTGTTTGCCATACGCTTTATCAATAATTCTGAATTAACACCAAATGCCATCTATCATAATTCGTCACCTGTTTTGGTACTAGCATTTTTATTCTTCCCCTTATTAGATACCTTACGTATTTTCTTTATTCGATTATTTATTTTAAAAACAAGTCCATTCGCTGCAGATAAAAATCACTTGCACCATCGCTTTTTAAGTTTAGGGTTTTCACACTGGCAAACCACAGCAATTATTGTTATTATAAATAGTGTACTAGTGGTCATCACATTTTTAATCAGACATCTAGATATTAATTTACAAATGATTATATTATTGGTTGCGGGGACGATATTATACTCTTTATATTTTATTTATAATTGGATAAAAAAATTAAATAAAAATTAAATTTTGCCGTTTCGTATAGGCTGGTAGTAACGCCATTACTTTGTGTATTCTTTAATAGCACTTATATTTGGCTTTTTATAAAAAATTATGATGTTCCGAAATCTATTGTTTGTTTGCTTATTAATTGTGGTCTGTTCTTGTGCTTCCAAAAAAGATATTTTATATATGCAAGATGCGGAGCAGTATGATAACAAAGAGATTACTTATGCTAACGCGCCTATTTTACCCAATGATGTATTACGTATTAATGTGAATGCTTTAATTCCTGAATCAACGATTCCTTATAATAAAGTGTCGAGCAACACAGGAAATGCTAACATAGATGTCATGCAATTAGACGGGTATTTAGTTTCCGAAAACTTAACCATTAACTTCCCTGTGCTAGGACTGTTGTCGGTAGCAGAAATGACCACTCAAGAATTTGCAATGTTTCTTAAAAATAAATTAGAGTCCGAAGGGCATTTAAAGAACCCGTCTGTTGATGTGCGTCTTGTTAATGCTAAGATTACAGTTTTAGGAGAAGTAAATCAACCCGGGACGTTTAATTTTACAGAACAAAATATTACACTGTTACAAGCCCTAGGTTATGCGGGTGATTTAACCATAAACGGTAAACGTGAAGATGTACTAATCATGAGAGATGATAACGGTATTCGTAAAATCACTCATATCGATTTAACGGCGTCCGACTGGTTAGAAGGTGATTTTTATTATCTAAAACCTAATGACATGATTGTGGTGAACCAAAATGGGCCTAAAGTAAAAAGTGCTGGTTTTGTAGGTAATGTTGGGACCTTTTTATCCGTGTTTTCTATTATATTAACGACAGTGGTTTTAATTACGAAATAATATGAGTCAATTACAAGACAGCTTTTACCAAAAACCAAGTGACCAAGGCGAAGCTATAAAAGTGGAGATTCGTAAGTACTTAAGTTATTGGTATTGGTTTGCATTAGGTTTAATTTTGGCAATGATTGGTGCTTTTATTTATTTAAGATATACCCCTAAAGTCTATAAGTCTAATGCTAAGATTAAAATTTTAAATAAAACAAAAGGTTTAGAACTACCTTCTGCGGCATTTGTGTTTAACCGGTCTAATATCAACCTTGAAAATGAGATAGAGATTATTAAATCCTATCGCATTATGGAGGATGTGGTGGATAAACTCGATTTAACGACACGATTTTATGAAGAAGGCAATGTAGTGACAACTGAAATAGGGGAACTCCCCTTTAACCTGCTTAAAACGGTTAGTAATGATAGTATTTATAGCAATTCATCGTATAGAATAGTGGTTAAGCCGAAGGCTTTTGAAATCACGCCTTCAAATTCAAATGAAGTTCTAGTAGTTCCTAATTTTGACACGACTAAAATAAACCACAACCTGCCATTTGAGTTAAGTAAGTCTGAACATATAGACATGAATAAAAATGTAGATAAGGTTTATATCGTACAATTAACCCCTTTAACAGCTATAGCTAGAGGACTAAAAAGTGCTGTTGAAGTTAATATTTTAGGACAGACGAGTGATTTGTTAGAGTTGAATTATACCAGCCAAAGTAAATTAAAAAATGAACGTATACTTAATACCTTAATCGAAGTTTTTAATCAAGATGGTATTAATGACCGCCAAGACATATCGAGCCGTACTATCGATTTTATTGATGAACGTTTTGACTTGTTAGCTAATGAATTAGATTCTATTGAATCGGGAATAAAAGATTACAAGCAAAAAAATGATATCATTACTATTGAGACAGATGCAGAACTAGGGATCACTCAACGAACCCTCTCCGAACAGGAATTATTTGAATTAGAAAAGCAGACTATGCTTTCGGATTTGCTAAATGAAACATTACGAGAAACCAATACAACTTCAGATTTATTACCTGCCAATATCGGGCTCTCTAGTACCAGTATCAATGGTTTAGTAGATAATTTTAATACTTTGGTATTACAACGTGATAATTTAATTACTAGTGCCGGTGAAAATAATCCTAATGTAGTCCTGCTAAATGCACAATTAGAGGATCTAAAAGCTAATATATTTGCGTCTATTGAATCATACACAAAGCAGTTGGAAGCGTCCAAAGCTCAATTAGTACGTAAGAACCAAAAATTTGCATCAAAAGTGTATAGCTTACCAGCCAAAGAGAAAGTGATCACCGATATTACAAGACAGCGGGAAATTAAACAAAGTTTATATTTGTTCTTGCTTCAAAAAAGAGAAGAAGCAGCTATAAATTTAGCGATTACAGAGCCATCTATAAAAGTCGTAGAGTTTGCAATCTCTCAAGGAAGTCCAATTTTTCCTAATACTAAAAGTACGTATTTAGTAGCTATGTTAGGCGGTTTAATTATACCTTTTGGTATACTATACCTTTTATTTCTTTTAGACACTAAAATCAAAGGAAGAGAAGATTTAACACTTGTAAATCCTAAGACGCCTATTGTAGGCGAAATTCCTAGAATTAAATCAGGGAAACATATTTTTAATGATCCAGATGATCGATCCGTACAAGCCGAAGCATTCCGAATTCTAAGTTCTAATGTAAATTATATCATCCCAGTAAAAGAAGGGGATGCCGCAAAAATTATCTATAGTACATCCACCATTAAAGGCGAAGGTAAAACCTATGTGAGTCTCAACTTATCTTTAGCGCTTTCTAGTATTAATAAAAAGGTATTATTAATTGGTGCCGATTTAAGAAATCCACAGATTCACACCCATATTAATGCTGATAAAAATGCACCAGGTTTAACAACTTATTTACATGATGCTAACTTTA
Organism: Winogradskyella vidalii; assembly: GCF_013403955.1. Classification (GTDB taxonomy): domain Bacteria; phylum Bacteroidota; class Bacteroidia; order Flavobacteriales; family Flavobacteriaceae; genus Winogradskyella; species Winogradskyella vidalii. The sequence goes on from NZ_JABFDG010000001.1 coordinate 596,332, forward strand.
ACTGGGAAGATGCCATAATAAAAGGCTTTGAAAAACACCCTAATCACGATACTATTTTATCAGGAAGTATACCGCCTAATCCAGCACATTTATTAACCAATGGGCGTTTTAAAAAGTTAATTGAAGAAGCAAAACTTAAATACGATTACATTATTGTAGATACAGCGCCAACTATTTTAGTCACCGATACCATGCTTATTTCTCAGTTAGCCGATGTTACTATTTATTTGGCACGTGCTAACTATACAGAAAAGAAACTATTAAATTATTCTAAGGATTTATTTGAGTCAGGTAAGCTCAATAATGTAGCCTATGTACTTAATGATGTCGATACTAAGAAATCCTATGGATATGGTTATAACTACGGATACAACTATGGCTATGGAGACGATAAAGGCTAATTAACAGAATAATAGTTAGTGATTCGTTAGTAAAACTATTAGTTTTTCTAACGTTAATAAATAACAATAACAACTAATTAGCAGTTAGAAAATAACCACACAGTTTAGATATAAACGATAAAATCACCTTTTTAAACACACTTAAAAGGAGCTAATAAATTTTTGTTTTAATCTGATTTGCTTCTCAGTTAATAATATTAGTTTTCTAACTTCTAACTTCTAACTTCTAACTTCTAACTTCTAACTTTCTATTTTTCGTAACGTGATAATTGTCATGCTTTTTATAAGTTAATTACGGTATTTTTAGTTACGAATTATAAAATTAGGTGTCATGGAAAAAGGGGTATCAATATCAACAGTAATGTCAACTAATATCATAGCACTTAATAGGGCTGATGATTTAGAACGAGCAGAATTATTATTTAAAAGACATAAAATAAGACATATTCCTGTAGTCAATGAAGGGGTTGTTATCGGGATGTTGAGTTATACGGATTTGTTGCGAATTAGCTTTGCAGATGCTGTAGATGAAACCGAAACGGAAATTGAATCTTTGGTTTATAATATGTTTACTATTGATCAAGTGATGGTTAAAAATGTAGTAACTATCACTTCAAATAGTACCATAAAAGAGGTTGCTGAAATCTTAGCTAAAAATGAATTTCATGCCTTACCTGTAGTAGATAATGGCCGTTTGGTGGGCATTGTAACCACTACCGATTTAATCAACTATTTGTTGAAGCAATTGTAAAACTAAGATGCTTTAAAAAGTTAAGAAAAGAGTCAGTTTGTGAGCAGTCTAAAACCTTTTGTAAAGTGATTTTTTAATGCTATCTATGTCAATAATATGATAACCTTACATAATACCTATAGAGTAGAGAATGGCTATTAGCGTTAATTAGACCCCCTATTCAAAATAGCATATGGATTGTGGCAGTGTATAGATTATGTATTGATGGTGTATGGATAGTGTATGAATAAAGTATGAAAGCTGTAGGCGTTAAAGTTAAGACAATGCTAACTGCTGATGCCTAAGGTGTCAAACGCTAATAACAACACCTGACCTTAACAGTCGCAGCGTGATACAAATATACTCAAGTGCTTAAAGTACGATAGCTATGGTGTGAAAACTCTCTCTTTTCAACCGCTTTTATAGTGGGAAAAAACCTTTTAGATTAAAAAGAAATTAAGTTTTAAGTAATTTGTAAGTGGTAATATAAAACCACTGCATAGCTTTCACTAGACACTAGACACTAGACACTAGACACTAGACACTAGACACTAGACACTAGACACTAGACACTAGACACTAGCCCCCTTAGTTATTAGCCAAATCCTTCAAAGTTTTGATAGTCGCTGTTGGGTCGTCACTTTTAAACACGTGACTTCCAGCAACAAAAGTATCTGCGCCAGCTTCAACTAATTTTTTAATGTTTTTATCAGTAACACCACCATCTATTTCAATACGTGTCTCTAAGCCTTGCTCATCAATCATTTTGCGAAGATTTTTGACACGCTTATAGGTGATATCCTCAAACTTTTGACCTCCAAAGCCAGGGTTAATGGACATTAATAAAATCATATAGCATTCAGGAAGAATGTCTTCTAAAACGGTGAGTGGTGTAGTGATATTAAGAACAATACCAGCTTTACAGCCTGCATCTTTAATTTGTCTTAAGGTTCTATGTAAATGCACAGTAGACTCATAATGCACAGTAATGATATCAGCGCCAACCTTTGCAAATTCTTCAATATACCGTTCTGGCTGTTCAATCATTAAATGAACATCTAATGGCTTAGTAGCATGTTTTTTAATTGCTGCTATTACTGGCATACCATAAGATATATTAGGTACAAAGTGTCCGTCCATAACATCTATATGAAACCAGTCCGCATCACTATTGTTAACTAGTTCTGTGTCGCGTTGAAGATTGCCAAAATCGGCAGCAAGCATTGAAGGGGCAATTAATTTAGAAGCCATTGATAGGGTTGTGTTTTATTTTTTGTAAAGGTAATTAAATTAAGAAATTTTTTAGTCAAAGTCATGTAAAGGTTTTTTACTCTTTAATCACAATGCAGAGTTTTACTAGATAACCTTACTTTAGTATGACTATAATGGATTAAAAAAAGTGAACCCACGGTAATCAGCCGTGGGTTCTTTCATCAATCAAAAAACGAACAGTTATGTTTGTAACTGTTGTTACCTTAATTTGGTTAGTCGATAAGACGACTCAGTACTTACATTTTAAATAGATAAGCTGAGCGTAGTCAAAATTAACCCAAATAAGTTTTTAATATTTTACTTCTAGACGTGTGTTTTAAACGTCTAATGGCTTTTTCTTTAATTTGTCTTACACGTTCACGAGTTAAATCGAAAGTCTCACCAATTTCTTCAAGTGTCATTGGATGTTGGTTTCCTAATCCAAAATACAAACGAATAACATCTGCTTCACGAGGTGTTAAGGTTTCTAGCGCACGTTCAATCTCCGTACGTAAAGATTCATGTAATAAATCTTTATCTGGATTTGGAGATTCTCCACTTCGTAATACATCGTATAAGTTAGAATCTTCACCTTCAACTAGAGGAGCATCCATACTAACGTGACGCCCCGAATTTTTCATAGACTCCTTAACATCGTTAATCGTCATGTCTAATTCTTTCGCGATTTCTTCCGCAGAAGGTGGACGCTCATGGCTTTGCTCTAAAAATGCAAAAGTCTTGTTGATTTTATTAATTGAGCCAATCTTATTTAACGGTAAACGTACAATACGAGATTGTTCTGCTAAGGCTTGTAAGATAGACTGTCTAATCCACCATACGGCATAGGAAATAAATTTAAAACCACGTGTTTCATCAAAACGTTGTGCAGCTTTAATTAAACCTAAATTACCTTCATTAATTAAATCTGGTAATGTTAAACCCTGATTTTGGTATTGCTTAGCTACAGAAACAACAAAACGTAAATTAGCTTTTGTTAACTTCTCTAAAGCGACTTGGTCACCAGCTTTAATACGTTGAGCTAATTCTACCTCCTCGTCAGCGGTAATAAGATCTACCTTACCAATTTCTTGTAAATATTTGTCTAACGACGCAGTTTCCCTGTTGGTTACCTGCTTGGTAATTTTAAGTTGTCTCATTTAATTTTAAGATTTGTGCAATTAATTACAACAACGTGTTGCTTTTATTATACGTACAAAAGCCACAAAATGTTACACAATAATAATAAAATTTTTAAATTTTCAGTAGTTTAACGGTATCTAGATTAATTGCGTCAATGGTTTCATTAGTAAATTTGTAATGACCACGTGTGGTAATTAACCGAAAACGATAGGATTTTATTTGGCTTAAAGTGTTTAAAAAAAGCCATTTAGATTTTAGTAATCTAGGTTTTTGTGACTTCAAACTTAAATCAAAAATATGTTTTCGGCCTTCCTTCTCCGCTACAATGTCGGGGGTAACATCAATATCACTCCCTTTCTTATGATACGATTTTGGAGAATCGTATCCTTCAATATCTGCCTTGATATTTGAATATCCTAAATTTTCGAGATACGAAATGGACAGATTTAGCTCTACTACGTATTTCTCTTTGTCTTGTGTTATCATAACCAATATTATAGCGATTTTTATTGTAAAATCCAAATTTTATTAATGTAAACTAATTAAATAGAGTCTATTAGTAATAATTTAATGTGATTTTAACACTATATATTAGTGGGGCATTATTAACTGAAACGACTTAGACACGCACCTGTCCATCACCATAAACATAATATTTATTGGTTACCAACTGATTTAGGCCTAAAGGCCCACGATGGTGTAATTTGTCTGTACTAATAGCTAACTCTGCTCCAACACCCATTTGACCACCGTCAGTGAATCGGGTAGAGGCATTATGATAAACCGCAGCACAATCTACATTATGCATAAAAGTCATAGCTTCATCATTAGTTTCTGTAATAATAGCTGCCGAATGTTTACCTGAATAGGTGTTAATAATCTCTATGGCTTCATTTAAAGAATCAACTTCTGCGATTAAGAGTTTTAAGGCTAAAAATTCTTCATACCATATATCTGTATTCGAAATTGTTTCTTTATTTGGTAAGATATTAGCCATTTTTTTATCGACGAGGATTTCAACCTTATGCTGTTCGAGTTTTTCCTGAAGCATTTTCACCTTGGTTTCATACTCTGGAAGATTTTTGTTGATTAATACTTTATCTAAAGCATTACATCCTGAAATCTTATGCGTTTTAGCATTGATGATAACATTTACGGCTTTACTCCAGTCCGCATGTTCTGAAACATACAAAAAGTTATTACCTCGTCCACTGATTAAAACAGCACAAGTAGCGTGTGTTTTTACAAAATTAATTAAGCGCTCGCCACCACGAGGAACGATTAAATCTAATGGTTCAGTTGGATTTTTAAGAAATTCTTGAGTCTCTTCGCGCTTTAAATGAAGGAGTCTAATCCAATCTTTTGAAAGGCCATTTTCTTCTAATGCTTGATGCCAACATTGTTCTAAAACAAGGTTGCTATTTAGAGCTTCTTTTCCACCTTTTAATAAGATTTTATTGTTGGCTTTAAATGCTAACACAGCAGCTTCAATTGTAACATCTGGTCGAGATTCATAGATGATAAGAATAGTGCCAAATGGGGCTGTAGTATTAACGATGTTCAAACCATTTTGTAATGTTCTATTCGAGATTTCTTTACCTACAGGGTCGTTTTGTTGCATTACGGCATCAACAGCAGCAATCATTTCATCTACTTTTTTGTCGTTTACAATTAAACGGTCATATAGTGCTTGGTCTTCTCTATTAAAGGCTTCCAAATCTTTTTTGTTCGCCTCAATAATAGTTTGTCTTTCATCGCCTAAAATCTTTATCATAGATTTTAGAACGTTGTTTTTTATAGCTGTATTTAATAATTTCATTTGTTGTGTTTTTTTAAGCACTAATAAATTTCGTGCCTATTTTTTTGTTGTTGATAATATCCACTATTACATTTTTACGCTTACCGTTAGCAATGTAAGTTGGGATATCTTTATTCGCTGTGCCTTTGGCTATCTTTAATTTTGAAGCCATGCCACCACGTCCTTCACCTTCTTTTTTATCGGAAGCTTGGACGTATTTTTCAACATTTTGATTCGTAATTACGGTATTTAAAATTTTTGAATCATCATCGTCGGGATGACCATCGTAGAGGCCATCGGTATCTGAAAGTATAATTAAACGGTCTGCATCAATAAGCTCGGCAATTAAGCTCGCCAACTCGTCATTGTCAGAAAACATAGACATTGTAAGTGATACGGCATCATCTTCATTAGCAATAGGAATAACGCCTTCCTCAAGTAAACCTTCGTAACAATTGATCATGTTTTCGCGGTGTTTCCCAATGTCAAAATCACGTTTAGTGGCTAGTACTTGCGCACATCGCATACCGTAGTCATTAAAGAAACTATAATAATGTCTCATCATTCTCGGTTGTCCTACGGCGGAGTACACTTGTCGTCTTATAGATTTGTCTTTAATTTTTGTTTGTCCTAAAATCTCCATTCCAGCCATTGCTGAACCAGATGATACTAGGATGACCATAATATCTTCCTCATATAATACAGCAATTTGCCGAACAAGTTCTCGTAATACGGGTCCTAAAATTCTATTGTCTTTGTTTGTTAATACGTTGGTTCCTACTTTTACGACCACACGTTTTATATTATTATCCATATGTTTAATTGTAAGTTGTAGTTGAAATCTTAAAATTTTAGTACTACAACTTTAGTTTTAATTTGAATTATTGTTTTGAATTGCATTCTTCAACACAAATTCATCAGACTTAAAAAAATAATGATTAATCCTCTTCTCCTAATTCTACAGCACGATCAAAAGCAGCATAAGCAGCATCTTGAATCAATTGCTTAACATTATTATCTTCCATAGAATCTATGGCAGCTTGAGTTGTTCCACCTTTAGAAGCCACTTTATCTATCCAAGATTTTGGAGAAATGTTATTTTGATTAAAGAGCTCAATAGCACCTTCAAACGTACTGCTAACTAAAATTTTAGAATCGTATTCTGAAAAGCCCATTTTTAAAGCGGCTTCAAGCATAGATTGCATAAAGTAAAATACATATGCCGGACCACTACCAGAAATTCCTGTTGAGGCATCGATAAAGTTTTCAGTATTAACATGTATCGAAGTTCCTGTAGTGTCTAATAGGTTTCTAACCATAATAAGTTCTACTTTAGAAACGGTTTTAGATTCGGTGTAAGAGGTAACGCCTTTACCAACCTGTGCTGGTAAGTTAGGCATGGTTCTTATAACTTTGTTGGCACCAAGCTTTTGTTGAATGGTGTCAATAGTAACGCCAGCCATTAACGATACAAATATCTGGCTGTCGTTTAGCATTGGTTTCATTTTTTCAAACAAATCATCACTATGATAAGGTTTTACAGCAATAAAAACAATGTCTGCTTTTGGTAGACAATCGTCTAAATTGTCAAAAACATTAAATCGTGAGTCTTCTCTTAGAGTCTTAATTTTTTTTGGATCGGTATCATATATTCTGAGTTTGTGTTTACTGAGTAGTGGCGATGCTGCCATACCTTCAGAATAAGTTAAACCCATGTTGCCTGCTCCAATTACTAATACTTTCATTTTTATATTGAATTATTTTCAACTTAATACCCACAAGGACTGTACGGAAGTGCCAAAAAGAAATATTGATTTTAAGAATTGTGATATTCTGAAGTATTCTTGTTTAATTTTGGGATATTGTGAAGTTTTGTAATGTAAAACTAAAGAAATGTAAAGTTTGAAAATTTAATTTTATGGCTAAACTGACAGTATGTCGGTGACAAATGATGTAAAATGAATAAAAAAAGACCTCAAAGGATTGAAATACCTTTGAGGTCTGAGTCTTAAATTATCAATTAATTTAGGCTTGTTTTACTGCTAAATCTCGAGTTAACCATCCTCTTCGACTTGCTGTAGCAATAGCGTAAGGGGTTATCCAGAAGAGTGCAAACGTATAGACAATACTATAGGTATAGGCCCAAATAGATTCTTTTATTTCGTAACGATAGCCAAAGAATAATGCTGAAAATGTTGAAAGTACTAAGATACTCAATAATGTCGATCCAATAAATAATAGTGGATGCGCTAATACAAAAAATAACATGAATAATACAAATGGATAACTCATTAATATTCTAGAAGCTTGACTAATAAAAAGTACTCGACTACCAAATTTACTCCCCTTTTTAAAGTTTGTAAAAACATATTGAGACATGGCGATGTTTTCTCTTACGTTACTTCGACCCCATCTAATAAACATTTTATATAAACCTAAATATTGATCAGGTACGTTAGTATAAGCAACAGCATTTTTTTGAAATAATACATGTTGCCCTTGTTTTAAAATCATATTGGTCATGGCACGATCTTCACCAATATCAGACGGTTGTCCCATGAAAGTTTGGTTAATCCACTCATCTAAACAGTTAAAAACTGCGGATCTTCGGTAAGCAGCTAAAGCACCAGGTGTACATAGCACAGAATTAAGATTGCTTTCTGCAGAACGCACAAATTCAAAACTCATTACAAAACTAACATCCAACATTTTCGGAAGCATTTCTTTTTTGTTGTTTAATACTCTGATGTTTCCTGCAACAGCACCACATTTTTCATCTTTTGTAAATGGGCTTACTAAATTTCTAAGCGTATCTTCAGTAACAATTGAATCACTATCTACTGTTACAAATACATCACCAGTACCAAGATTAAAACCTCTATAAAGTGCATGACGTTTACCTTGATTTTCGGGTTGTTGAAAAATATCTAAACGCGACCCTAATTTTTCTTTGGCATCTTGCATCCATGTCCAAGTGTCATCTACACTACCATCATCAATAGATAATATTTGTATTTTTTCTTTAGGATAATTGCTTTCTGCTAGACTCATTAAAGTATCCCATACTTGTTTACCCTCATTATAGGCGGGTACAATAACAGTAACCGTAGGTAATTCTTTATCTGACACAGAAGCAACAGGCTTGTATCTAAAATAATTATAAGCCGTATATAAAAAAAATAAAGCTTTGTATACAAACAGTACTAATGCGATAGCCATAAAAGTAAATCCTAATGTTGTACTTCTACGGTCAGCGTTAAATTGTTCGAAATCACTATGAAAAACATAGAAGAAATATAAGCCCATACTAATTAATAAAAATGTACTAAATAGCACGACTCTGTTATGGAAGTGTTGCGTTTTTGGTTTACTGCTGAAAAGCAAACTTAAACTATTACGTAATTTTTTAGCTTTCGATATCTTAGGTGAAGGTAATTCTTTTGTTTTCATAAATCTTTGTATAGTTGGATTAACTGATATAGGATTTACGTTGATTTTTAGCTTTTAGATGGAATTTGAGTTTTATTTAACATTTTTAAATAGGATTTTAACTCCACGTTATGATGTAAAGAGGTGTTTAATAATTTGATATATAATGTGTTATTTTTGCTTTTTAACAAAAATTTTAAACCTAGCTTATTATCTAGTTTTAACACTAGAGATGTAGTGATTATCTTTTACAACTTAATTTTTTTTTAATTAATACGTTTCTCTATTAGCGGATAATACTTGTAAATTATTTATGAAACAGATATTATTTGGGAAATAACGAACTACGTTTTGGCCTTTCTTAATAAAGTTTTATTATAACTATTTATTTAAGCTTTAGTTCTTGTTGTTATATGTTTTAAGGGTTTATTTGTTAAAAATGAATCTTGTCTCTATTATATTTTTAAAATTATGTACATAGAAAACCTGCTGTTCTATATATTTTAAAGCTATGGCCATTATTAATAGTCACGTCCAAATTAATGACACTTGTTTATTAAAAGAATGTGTTCCTGTGTTTTTGATGTTTGAATTTATCGTAGTATGTTATACAGTATTTGTTTTGTTAAATAAAGAGCTTATATCAAGCGTATAAATATGTCTATAACTAGAAGTGTTATGTTGAATGCGTTTACGAAATTTTGAAAGGGATAACAGTAGGAGGCTTATGAAGTTAGTAAAAGGATTTTAAGGCATAAAAAAAGTCCATTGAATTAACTCAATGGACTTTTTATTTCTTGATATTATATACGAAGAATTAATCTTCTTTCTTATCATGTCTAGGTTTGCGATCATCACGTCTGTTATCACGTCCACGATTATCTCTTCCTCTGTTGTCTCTTCCTCCACGACTGTTGTTGTCTCTTGGGGGTCTTTCTTTAAATCCTTCAGGTTTTGGTAAAATAGCCTTACGAGATACTTTTTCTTTACGCGTTCTAGAATCGACTCCGAAATATTTGACATCAAATACATCACCCATGTTTACCACATCAGATACGTTTTCTGTACGTTCCCAAGCTAATTCAGATACGTGTAATAACACTTCGTTTCCAGGGGCTTCTGTATATTCTACAACGGCTCCAAAATCTAACATTTTAATAACCTTTACTTCGTAAATACTACCAACTTGAGGTTTAAATAATATAGCATCGATTTTTGCCATAACAGCATCAATACCTGTATTACCAACACCTAAAATTTCAACAATACCTTCTTCAGTAACAGGATCCTCATTAATAACGATAGTTGTATCGGTTTCTTTTTGCATTTCTTGAATCACTTTTCCTCCAGGACCAATTAAGGCACCAATGAATTCGTTAGGGATTCTACGCGAAATCATTTTTGGAGAATGTTCTTTAACGTCTGCATTAGGCGTTTCAATAGTTTCTGTGATTTTACCTAAGATATGTAAACGCCCTTCACGTGCTTGTTTAAGCGCGTTAACAAGAATTTCATAAGACAAGCCTTTTACTTTAATGTCCATTTGGCAAGCAGTAATTCCGTCGGCAGTACCAGTAACTTTAAAGTCCATATCACCTAAGTGATCTTCATCACCTAAAATATCAGAAAGTACAGCATATTTTCCAGAATCTGCATCAGAAATTAATCCCATTGCAATACCAGAAACTGGCTTCTTTAATTGTACACCAGCATCCATCATTGCCATAGTACCAGCACAAACAGTAGCCATAGAAGACGAACCGTTAGATTCTAAAATCTCAGAGACTACACGTACCGTATAAGGGCAATCTTCAGGAACCATACCTTTTAAAGCACGCTGGGCTAAGTTTCCATGGCCTACCTCACGACGTGATGTTCCACGGATTGGTCTTGCTTCACCTGTTGAAAAAGGCGGGAAATTATAGTGTAAGTAAAAACGTTCTTCACCTTCGTAAGACGGCATATCAATTTGATTAGCTTCTCTACTTGTACCTAAAGTTACAGTTGCTAAAGCTTGAGTTTCCCCACGTGTAAAAATTGATGATCCGTGTGTAGATGGTAAATAATCTACCTCACACCAGATAGGTCTAATTTCGTCAGTTTTACGACCATCTAATCGTAAACCTTCATTTAAAGTTAAATCTCTAACCGCTGCTTTTTCAGCTTTAGAGTAATATTTTGAAATTAAACCACCAAAATCAGCTAATTCTTCTTCCGAAAAAGTCGCTTTAATGTCTTCTTTTATTTCTGCAAACGAAGCACTTCTTTCATGTTTAGCAGATGCAGATTTTGCTACAGCATAGACTTTATCGTATGCCATATCATAAACTTTTTTCTCTAAATCTTCATCGGTTCTTTCTGGTTCATACTCGCGGACTTCTTTTTTACCGAATGCTTCAGCTAATTTTACTTGAGCAGCACATTGTACTTTAATGGCATCGTGAGCAAATTTGATAGCTTCAGTCATTTCTTCTTCAGAAATCTCATCCATTTCACCTTCTACCATCATTACTGAATCAGCAGAAGCACCAATCATCATATCAATGTCAGACTCTTCTAACTGTGCACGTGTTGGGTTAATAATGAATTCACCATTAACACGACCAACTCTAGCTTCAGAAATTGGACACTCAAATGGGAAATCTGATAATTGAATGGCAGCAGATGCTGCTAAACCTGCCATAGCATCAGGCATAACATCTTCGTCATGAGACATTAACTGAATCATCACTTGAGTTTCTGAGTGGTAATCTTTTGGGAACAATGGACGTAAAACACGATCCACTAAACGCATTGTTAATACTTCGCCATCACTAGGTCTTGCTTCTCTCTTGAAGAAACCACCAGGGTAACGCCCTGCGGCAGCAAACTTTTCACGGTAATCTACCGTTAATGGTAAAAAGTCTACATCGGCTTGTTTGTAGTTAGAAACAACTGTACATAATAACATACATTTTCCTGACTGTACAACAACAGAACCATGGGCCTGTTTTGCTAATTTTCCGGTTTCAATAGAGATTTCTCTACCGTCCCCTAGGTCAATGACCTCTTTAAAAACTTGTGGAATCATAAATTTTTTAATTCTAATACTGACGCGTTATTGCTCGCCAGAATAATGTTAAACAATGGTCGTTGTGTTGTTGTGTGCTGAAACAATTTCAGCGTAAATAGTTGTTGTTTGCGTGACCAATGAAAAACCGCGAACTCCAAAATAACTTTAGAGTTTTTATGCTATTTTTTTTACGATTGTTATACTCTTACGTTTGAGTTATATAGTAAACAAAAAACCACGCTAAAAAGCGTGGTCTCGGTATGTTTAGATTATTTTCTTAAACCTAATTCCTTAATGATAGCACGATATCTTAAGATATCTTTCTTCGTTAAGTAGTCTAGTAAAGCACGACGCTTACCGACTAACTTTACTAGCGAACGCTCAGTGTTAAAATCTTTGCGATTATTTTTTAAGTGTGCTGTTAAGTGATTAATTCTTGCTGTGAATAAAGCAATTTGTCCTTCTGCAGAACCAGTGTCTTTTGCACTTTTACCGTGCTTAGCGAAAAGTTCTTCTTTTCCTTTTTGATCTAAATACATGCTAATATTATTGTAAATGATTTTTATGTACACGAAAGCCTCTCTTTCGAGCGGCAAATATACTACTTTTTTGTGATTTGAGTTTTTTTTCGTAACTTTTATGAGGTCTAATATCTATTTTAACGCCATACACCCTAACTACTCAACCCTTTTTTAATTGATAATAGCTTTCAGTCAATAATATTTATTAAACGATAATTATGAAAGTTTCAAATAATCGACAGAGCTTCTCTGCTGCTAATGATGTCTTAGAGCGCACATTTAATAATACATATAACGGTATTGCTATAGTGAACTTAGAAGGCAACTGGTTAAAAGTTAACCAAAGTGTATGTGATCTTATTGGGTATTCTCGATCGGAACTCTTTAATATGGACATTGATAGTATTGTTTATGCTGAAGACCTTGGTGTTCATGAAAAAAAGTTTGATAATCTCATTAATGGTAAAATTGATAAATACCGTGTAAAACAGCGTTATTTTCATAAGGATGGTACTATTGTTTGGCTTCACATTTCTGTGTCTTTAGTTTATTTTAAGCAGGGAAGACCTCATTTAATTTGGCAATTTACAGATATTACCAAGCGTCAAAAGAATCATGGGAAATTAAAAGCGATGCTTAATGTTGCTGAAGAACAAAATGAGCGTTTAACTTCATTTGCTTCTATTGTAACTCATAATTTGCGGTCGCACTCTGCAAATTTAATGTCGTTAACTAATTTTTTGGAGGATGATTTTTCTAAATTAAATCAAAATGAAAACTTTCAACTTTTAAAACAGGCTGTTGAAAACTTAGAAGACACGGTGTCTCACTTAACCCAAGTTGCTAAAATCAGAGAAATTGAGGATTCTAAAATGAAAGCTCTTAATTTATATGATTTTGTTAAAAAAGGGATTTATAATATTGTTGCCTTAGCTCAAAATGCCAATGCAACTATACTTAACCATATAGGTGAAGATGTTTCTGTTAAAGGTATAGCGGCCTATCTCGATAGTATTATTCTCAATTTTCTTACCAATGCCATCAAATATAGATCTGATGAAAGAGCTCTTATTATAGAATTAAATTCTGAAATACTAGGTGATTTTATAGTATTAAAAGTTAAAGACAATGGTCAGGGTATTAATTTAGAAAAGTTTGGTGATTCACTTTTTCAGATGTATAAAACTTTTCATTACAATGAAGATGCTATTGGGATAGGGCTTTTCATTACTAAAAATCATATTGAGTCTTTAGGCGGAAAGGTAACTGTTGAAAGTGAGGTGGGAGTGGGTACCGAATTTTCTATTTATTTAAAGCGTGTGCCCAATATATAATAAAAGCGTTTCTCAAATTAGTTATGAAAAACGCTTTTTTTAGTTGATGTTTATCAATGAGGAAGAATTAGATAATATCTATCGTTACTGTTACATCTAAATTAATCAAAACATCGAATGTTACAGGTGTCGCATTAACGGTTCCTGAGATAGAGGCATTAATCGTTGTATCAGTTTCTAAATCATTTGCAATAGCATTAATAACATCTATTTCATTTATTGTATATACAGTATTGTTACTATCAGATTGTTGAAGATTGATATTAGGTAGTGTAATACTAGTAGTGTTAAAAGTTAATGTGCCCTCTGTTAATGTTGCATCTTCAACACCTGAAAAATCACTAATTTCGTAAGTCAGTGAATTTAATGTGACATCTTGAATTAAATCTAAGTTGTTTTGTATGTCTTCATTAGAGGAAATATCTAAGGTGGTAGACTGAGAAATTTCTTGAGGTTCGCCTTCTGAATCTTCAGGAGCAGAAATGATAACGGAGGTTGTGAAATTTTCGGTAACGTCGAATTCAGTTAGCTCATCGAGTTCATCACATGAGTAAGCTGTAATCACCATAAGTAATAAGAGGGTGATTTTTGTTTTAATTGTCATAATAGATTAGTTTTTTAGTGTCATGTTTTGGTGTGTTTAGACACACTAAAATAAAACAGGTTTGAAACGCAATATATGATTTTTCAATATAAAACACTAAAAAAGAGGTTTTTAAACCTCTTTTTTTTGATGTATGTAAAATAGCTATGTCTTAATTATTCTCTTACGGGTTGATTCTTGATTAAATCAATATATAGGTTGACTTGTTTTTTTAAATCTCTACGATGCGTAATAAAATCTAGAAAACCATGTTCTAATAAAAATTCTGAAGTTTGAAAACCTTCTGGTAGTTCTTTTCCTGTAGTATCTCTTACAATTCTTGGTCCAGCAAAACCAATTAAAGCACCTGGTTCTGCAATATTAATATCGCCTAGCATCGCAAAAGAAGCTGTTGTACCTCCTGTTGTTGGATCGGTACATAATGAAATATAAGGAATACCTGCATCTGCTAATTGCGCTAATTTTACAGAAGTTTTAGCTAATTGCATTAATGATAAGGCTGCTTCCATCATACGTGCACCACCAGATTTACTAATAATCATTAATGGTTTTTTCTTTTTTATGGCGTAATCTGCTGCTCTAGCTATTTTTTCGCCAACTACAGAACCCATTGAGCCTCCAATAAAACTAAAGTCCATACAGGCAATCACTAAATCTTCGCCATTAGATTTACCAACGGCAGTACGTACTGCATCTTTAAGTTGGGTTTTTTCTTGTGCAGCTTTTAAACGGTCTGGGTATTTTTTTGTGTCTTCAAACTTAAGTGGATCTTTTGATGTTAAACCAGGATCTAATTCTTTGTATTTGTTATCATCAAACAAAATTTGAAAATACTCATTACTACCAATTCTTACATGATACCCATCTTCTGGACTCACATAAAAGTTTTGTTCTAGCTCTTTAGTATCTATAATTTTACCCGTTGGAGATTTGTACCAAAGCCCTTTAGGGGTGTCTTTTTTTTCTTGTGTTGAGGTGTGAATACCTTTATCTTTTCTTTTAAACCAAGCCATATTTAGGTTACGATTTTGAATCCTTAGACTGTGCTTAGGACAGGTTTACGATTTACGATTATAAAAATCTTTAATCGGTATTTTAATTTAGTTGTTAGTTGCTAAACTAAGTGTGCAAAATTACTATTTTATTAAATATAACTCAAAAATAGCTAAAGTTATCTCTAATAAAGGGAAATCTATATAGATAAAAACCCATTAAAACTCTGGTTTTGAGTTCTAATGGGCTCTAGTAAGTTTGAAAAAAAAATGTTACAAGGTGTCTACATTGTTTAAATCTTCGAATGCTTTTTTCAATCTGGCAACAAAAGCATCTTCACCTTTACGCAACCAAACACGTGGGTCGTAGTATTTTTTGTTAGGAACATCAGAACCTTCAGGGTTACCAATTTGAGTTTGTAAATATTCCTTATTATCTTGTACATAATCTCTAACACCTGTTAAAAAGGCATACTGCATATCGGTATCAATATTCATTTTTATAACACCGTAACCAATTGCTTCCTTAATTTCTTCAACAGTAGAACCTGAACCACCATGGAATACAAAATCGATATGATTTTCTGGTAAATTGTGTTTTTTAGATAAATACTCTTGAGAGTTTTTTAAGATTTTTGGAGTTAATTTTACATTACCAGGTTTGTAAACCCCGTGCACATTACCAAAGGCAGCAGCAATAGTAAATTGGTCACTTACTTTGCTTAATTCTTCATAAGCATAAGCAACTTCTTCTGGTTGTGTGTAAAGTTTAGAATCATCAACATCTGTATTGTCAACACCATCTTCTTCACCTCCTGTAATACCTAATTCAATTTCTAAAGTCATTCCTATTTTGCTCATGCGCTCAAGGTATGTTTTACAAATAGCAATGTTTTCTTCAATTGGCTCTTCAGAAAGGTCAATCATATGAGAGCTATACAAAGATTTTCCTGTTTCTTTAAAATGTTGTTCACTCGCATCTAATAAACCATCAATCCAAGGTAATAGTTTTTTAGCACAGTGATCCGTGTGTAAGATTACAGGTACACCATAAGCTTCAGCCATAAGGTGAATGTGTTTTGCACCTGCAATAGAACCAGCGATAGCCGCTTTTTGATCTTCGTTACTTAAGCTTTTACCAGCATTAAATTGTGCACCTCCATTTGAAAATTGAATAATAACAGGAGCATTTAATGATTTTGCTGTTTCTAATACCGCATTAATAGTATTTGAACCGATGACATTTACCGCTGGTAAAGCATAGCCTTTTTCTTTTGCGTGATTGAAAATATTCTGAACTTCTTTTCCTGTAGCAACGCCAGGTTTAATATTATGACTCATAATTTGTGAATTGAAAATTTCTATTCTCAAAAGTACATAAATTTTAAGAATTTATGGAGGTTGAACGACTATAATATAACGAAAACGATGTAGGTTTGAGTGTGTTAAAAGTTTAAATTTATATTCTATAATCTAATTGCTGTGTGGTTTTTAAAATAAAATTTAAAAAAATGAAAAGGAATTTGAAAAGTTAAAATGGATAGTTGATACCAATATTATAAGCGGCATTTTTAAAGTTGTAATCTCTAAACCAGCGTTTACTTTCATTTTGTGCCGGATCATAGGTTTTGAAACCAATATCGAAACGAAGTACAAAGAAATCAAAATCGTAACGTAAACCAAATCCAGAACCTATTGCAATATCTTTTAAAGATTTAAAATTGGTTAGTGTTGCGGAATCATCAGTAACGTTATCGAGAACATTCCAAATATTACCGGCATCTACAAAAACAGCGCCTTGAAAGGATCCAAATAAGCTAAAACGTTGTTCCGCACTTAGGTGAAGTTTAAAATTAGCTTCATTAAATTCATTGGTGCTTTTTGAACTTCCTGGGCCTAAATTATAAGCGGTCCAAGCTCTATTGTCATTAGGTCCGCCAGCAAAAAAACTTTCAGTAAAAGGAATACTATTAGAGTTTCCGTAGGGAATAGCAATCCCAGCATAACTCCGAAAGGCCAATACGTTTTTTCTTCCTAAATCAACATATTTTACATAATCGACTTCTGTTTTGACATATTGAGAAAACGTCACCCCAAAAACTTCGTAATTACCAGCATCGTTTTTAGATAAGCCTATAATGCTAGATAGGTTAGAGAGTAGGTTGCCACCCAATTCTATACGCCATTTAAAAACGGAGAAGTCATTGTCAAAGATATTATTACGTTTATCTTTTTTATAGTCGAAACTTGTTGAAATAATGAGGTTGTTTTCGGTGAGGCGTTCTTTACGTTCTTCTATGTTGTTTACGGTTACAAAATCTGCATCACTAGGGTTTAAGCTTGTTTCTCCATTTAAAACAGTATCTATAAACACGTCAGCAGGTCCATATTGTGGCGATTCTGTACTTTCTAAGTTTTCGTCAGCAGCAATATAGCCGATGCTACGAGCAATAGCGTTAAGGCTAGAAAACGAATTGGTATATACACCAAAATAGTTACTCGTATTTAAGTTTTTTACATAGTTAACGTTAAATAGTTCTAAGGTGTTGGTAACAGTCTCTGAAGGATACCAATTGAAACTAAAGACACCGGAAAGTGCTTGTTTATCTAGTCCAATATTCTGTTGGCTTGTTGCCGACAGGTTTATTATGGTACTAGGCGACATATATTTTGGAATAATTCTATCGGTATTAAAAGGTGAAAATAACCTAGGGATCGTTAAGCGAATATTACCACCAAACTCATTAATATCAAAGAAATCTGTTTCTTGACTACTTCTACTCTTTGAGGCGCCAATAGCTGCAACACCAGATATTTCAAGGGATTCTGCACCTCTAAAAATATTTCTAATTTTTAAACCCGTACCAAATGAAAATCCGATGGTCTGTATATTACTCGTATTAATTTCTGGGTCAAAATTAAGGCTGTATTTTTTTTTAGGTTCTAAAAATATATTGGCAGTTAGTGTGGTGTCTTCTGGGTTTTCAACAAAATCAATATTAGGATATCTAAACATTTGTAAATCGTTTAGGTAGCGTGATGTTCTGCTTCTGGCCAAATCTGTATAATTATCACCTTCAGAAATAAAAACAGCATCAGTTAGCGCTTTCGGTCTAAACCTTAATTTTTCTTTGCTGTAGAGGGTCACATTTTTGTATGTGGTTGTATCAGTGATTGGGGCATTTCGATTTTCAAAATTATCGTCTGTAAAGATATTAACCGCCTTTATTTTATAGATTTTAAAAGGTGTGGTGGTTGTAGAGTCGTCGCCCCTTATGGTTCTGTTGGCTATAATTATATCGGTATTTACTTTGTTGTTGGTGTTAATGGTATCCATTTCGAACCGAATATAATCTTGCGCAAAATAGTAAAAGCCAGCGTTTCTCAAGTAACTATTAATACGTTCACGTTCGCGCTCATAGTTTTGTTCGTCGTATTGTTCTCCTTTTCTTAATAAGGTGTTTTTGCTGAACTTAGGATATAACGAATCAATTGCAGGACTGCTGATATGGGGATTTAAAGAATCTAAAATATAAGGTTTGTTTTTCTGAACGTTATAAGTGACTTCGGCTAATTTATTGCTGTCTTTTTTTACGTCGAAAGTAATGTCATTATTAAACCAACCTTTACTATAATAGTATTTTCTTAAATTACTGATTGTTTTGATGCTTTTGCTCTCATCGTAAATTACAGGAGCTTCCCCCGTACGCTTTAACCAAGCATTAAAATTGCGTCGCGATTCTGTAAGCTTATCAAATTGCTTTTTAGAAAGTAGAGCTGTTCTGCGTTTTACTTTTGAGGAATCACTTAAAACATTAGCGTTTAAGATGGAATCTATATTGGGTCTTGCAAGATTATATATGTATAGTTTTAACGGAAAACCTAAAAATTTGCGCATTCCTGAATTGGTGCGTTGAACAATTATATTGTTTATTTGTTCATCAGTAACTTTATTTCCGTTTTCAAGGATGGTATTATTGGTAATAAGATGCTCATTAGATTTTACTCGTTTAGCAACGTTACAAGAGCTTAATATCAATACAGACGAAAGCAGAAGTATGTAACGATACAGCGATTTTGTATTGGTAAATGATATTAACGTGGCGTGTTGCAAATTTAAAAGAGGTATCTTATTTTAATACTGTTTATATGAAACAAAAATAATACCATTTCTACTTAAGAAATAGTATCGTGATTTTAATTTTAAAGCAGTTTTAAACCAAAAAAGGTTTACTTTGTAGCTTTAGGTCTATTATGTAACAAATGTAAAGACATTTTAATGAACCCTTCTCAACTTTTTTTTATTTAAGTAAAAAATGAAGTTTTTAAATTCAGGTAAATCCTTTTTTAGTCAAAACGTTATTTCAAAGTCATAATAGAGTTGATGTAAAAGGGTGAAATAATTATGTTGCAGTAAACCAATAAACAATTTAATGAATTCGATGTTATCTAAGAATCAAATTAAGCTAATTAAAAGTTTAGAACAAAAAAAAGGCAGAGTGCAAAATGCTCTGTTTATTGTAGAGGGAATAAAAGGGGTTTCAGAATTTCTAAAATCTAATTATAAGCTGAGACATGTATATACAACCCAATTGATTTTTAATGTCCCAATTGATTTAGTTTCTGAGATCTCTGAGGCAGAATTAAAAAAAATATCAGCGCTTAAAAATCCCAATACAGCTTTAGCTATTTTTGAAATACCCGAAGAGAAAACTTCTGAAGAAGAAGGTTTAATTGTCGCTCTAGATGCTATTAGAGATCCAGGTAATTTAGGGACAATTATTAGACTTTGCGATTGGTATGGTATTAAGACTTTGGTTTGCGGAAACAATACGGTAGATTGTTATAATACCAAAGTAGTACAAGCTACTATGGGGTCTCTAACACGAGTTAATGTGCAGTATTTAGATTTAGAAGCTTATTTAGATTCTAAAAAAACGGAAGTTTTTGGGACGTTTTTAGCCGGTGAAAATATTTATCATACCGATTTACCGACGAATGGTGTTATTGTGTTAGGTAATGAGGCTAATGGAATTTCTGAAGCTATTGCGACTAAAGTAAACAGAAAGCTTACTATTCCTCAATTTGGTGAAATAAAAGCCACAGAAAGTCTAAATGTAGCTAATGCTACAGCAATTGTGTTAAGCGAATTTAAAAGGCGTACTATTATTGAAAAGTAAAATTGATAAAAAGCCCTCTGGTTTGCATTTTTGAAACATTACCAGTCCATGGGCTATTAGGATCTACATCTTTTATGATCTCATCGTTTAAAGCAAAAATACCCCGAATAGAAGGTGTGAATTTGAAATAAAGGAGGTAAATATCAATTCCGAATCCAAGTTCGTAGAAATAAGTGTTTTTAGTCATTCTAAATTCACCTGAACTATTGTCATTAGGATTATCTTGATTACTAGAAAGGTTTAAAGCTGCCGAAAAGCCACCAACAATAAAGGGTTTAATATTATTAATACGTTTAGTAGAGGCTTTTAATAATAAAGGAACATGCACATAAGTTGACTTTACTTCTCTCAACAAATCGGCGTCATTAAATTCCATACCTTGAAAATGGCTTTCATCATAGCGTAAATTTCTTGTAGTGAAGAACACGCCTGGTTCTAATCTTAAATTTAAGAAATTATTAATACGCATATCTCCAACAAGCCCCAAATGAAATCCAAATGATTTGTCTACTTGGATGTCTTCTAAATCTTCATAGTAATCAAAATTAAAATCATATTGGTTAAATCCTAAAAAGTAACCCCACGATAAAAATTTCTCATCAATGTTATCTGGATTATTAGCGACTTTTTCTTTAGTAAAAAGCTGAGCAGAGCCATTCTGAAATGCTAATAAAAATACTAAAAGGACTAAGATTTGCTTCATATTATGCTTTAGATGCGGAGTATATTGTTGCTACTCCCATGGTTTGTGGATTATGTTCCACTTTTATAAACCCAATTTTTCTTAAAATATTGTTTAACGCTTCACCATAAGGAAAAACAGAAGCCGATTCGCTGAGGTAATTATAGGCGACTTTATCTTTAGAGAAAATCTTTCCTATGGTTGGCATAATTAATTTTGTATGAAAATTATAACCTGCTTTATAGATTGGGTTTGTAGGTACAGATGTTTCAAGAATTACAAAGATACCATTAGGTTTTAGGACTCTTAAAATTTCGGCAAGTCCTTTTTCTAAATGTTCAAAATTACGAACACCAAAGGCTACTGTTATGGCATCGAAGGTATTGTCCTCAAAAGGTAAATCTTCAGAATCACCAATAACCATTGAGATAATCCCATTTAAATTTTTAGAACTAATTTTTTTACGACCAACCTCTAGCATGCCATCACTAATATCTAAACCAATAATCTCCTTGGCATTGGTTGAAGCCAAACTAATGGCTAAATCACCAGTTCCTGTAGCGATATCTAAAATGTTTTCAGGCTGCTTTTCGGCAACCATTTTTACAACTTTATTTCGCCACTTTACGTCAATTCCGAAAGAAATGACACGGTTTAAACCATCGTATTCATTAGAAATGGTATCGAACATCTTAGTAACCTGAACCTTTTTTGATTGGTCACTATCCTTATATGGGTTTACTTTTTCAGCCATAAAAATTTTTGGCAAATATACTAAAGAAGTTATTAAGTACTTGAAGTTATACCTATTTAAAGTTACGGATATTTGAAGTTCTAAGTATTCAAAGTTGTAAGTTCTAAAAGTGAATTGTACAAATAAGTATAAGTCAATAAAGACAATATTCAATAAGTGAAAACCTAAAGAAATAGAGGAAGTCATGCGTATTCTAACCGTAAAAAAATATAAAATAGCTAATAAACCGCAACTTTTAGTTGTAATTAGAAGTTCTTAGTATATTTGTTTGTCTATTTCAGAGAAACATGATGAAGCGTACCTGTTCAAAATTTTATCAGTCAAATAACTGATAAATTTCGAACAGCTTGCTATATTAAGTAAAGTCATCATAAGACTTTTGAAATAGCATAAATGAAAATACATGAAAATAATAATTGCTGGTGCAGGTGAAGTAGGGTTTCATTTAGCAAAACTGTTATCTTACGAATCGCAAGAGATTACTTTAATAGATACAAAGAAAGATAGTTTAGCGTATGCCGGTGAACACTTAGATATTAGGACGATACGAGGTGACGCCACTTCTATAGCAATTTTAAAAGATGCTCGTATAGATACTGCGGCACTATTTATCGCCGTAACGTCATCAGAAACGACTAATATTACGGCTTGTGTTTTAGCAAAACAACTCGGTGCCAAACGAACCATTGCACGTATTTCTAACACTGAATTTATTGAGCACAAAGAAACTGTAGGATTCTCGCAATTTGGGATTGATGAGTTAATTTCACCAGAATCACTAGCGGCTTCTGAAATAGAATTGCTTTTAAATCAGTACGGATTTAATGATACTTATGAGTTTGAAGGTGGTGAGTTAACGATGTTGGGTTTACGCTTATCTAGGACGGCTACCTTTGTTGATAAATCGGTTAAGGAAGCAGCGGCCATTTATCCAGAATTAAATTTTATTCCTATTGCAATTCAGCGTTTAGGAACACAATATACTATAATTCCACGCGGTGATACCATTTTTAAGGAGGGTGATAAAGTGGTGTTTATGACCTCTAAAGGTGGTGATGATGAGTTGTTTAAACTATCAGGGAAAGTAAAGGTTTTTATTAAGAATGTGATGGTGCTTGGTGGCAGTCAAATTGGTTATAAGACGGCTAAGGATTTGTGTTCTAGTAAATTTAATGTAAAATTGGTAGAGAGTAAAAGAGGGAAGGCAGAAGAATTAGCAGAAGATATTCCTAATGCTTTGGTTATTTGTGGTGATGGTAGAAACGTAGATATATTAGATGAAGAGAATATCTCTGATATGGATGCTTTTATTGCTGTCACAGGTAATTCTGAAACTAATATTATGTCCTGTCTTTTAGCGAAATCTAAAGGAGTGAAAAAAACCATTGCGTTAGTTGAAAATATGGATTATTACCAATTATCACAATCTATTGGGATCGATACTCTAATTAATAAAAAACTATTAGCTGCCAATAATATCTTTAGGTATATTAGGAAAGGCGAAGTCGTGGCCATGACGAAGTTAACGAATATGAATGCTGAACTTTTGGAGTTTGTGGTTAAGCCAAAAACCAAAATAACAAACAAGCTCATTAAAGATATCAAATTTCCAAAATCAGCTATTATAGGGGGTGTCATTAGAGACGGAAAGGGATCTATTCCACTAGGTAGTTTTAATATTGAAGCAGGAGATCGCGTTGTGGTTTGTTGTTTACCACGTTCTATATCTGAAGTAGAACGGTTTTTCTCATAATAATTATGTCGCGTATAAAACTCAATTATAAAATAATCTTTCATTTTTTGGGCTTGCTGCTATTGTTTAATGGTGGCTTTATGCTTACAGCAACTTTAATTAGTTTAATCTATAAAGATGGTGTTACCTTAAGATTGTTTTTAGCTGGTGTTGTAACCCTTTTAATAGGGGTTATGGTGATGTATAGAACAAAAGACCATCGCAAGGAAATGAACAAGCGCGAAGGGTATATAGTGGTTGCTTTTGGTTGGATAGTGATGTCGCTCTCCGGAGCACTACCTTATGTAGCAACAGAAGCTATTCCTTCTTTCACCGATGCGTTTTTTGAAACCATGTCTGGTTATACGACTACAGGGGCGAGTATTTTAAATGATATCGAGGTGATTCCTGAAGGGGTTTTGTTCTGGCGAAGTATGACGCATTGGATAGGTGGGATGGGAATTATTGTTCTAGCTATTGCTATATTGCCTTTACTTGGAGTAGGAGGTATGCAGTTATTTGCAGCTGAAGCTCCTGGCCCAAGTGGCGATAAATTACACCCTAGAATTACTGATACCGCTAAACGCTTGTGGTTAATTTATGTCGGTTATACAGCTGCAGAAACGATACTTTTACAAGTTGCGGGCATGTCTTTTTTCGACGCCATAAACCATGCATTAAGCACTTTATCAACAGGAGGATTCTCTACCAAAAACGCGAGTGTAGCGTATTGGAATGATAATCCAGCGATACAATACATTATTATATTCTTTATGTTTTTAGCAGGGACTAACTTTGTCTTAAGTTACTACCTCTTTAAAGGTAAGGTTTCAAAGATTCTGCATGACGAAGAGTTTAGACTCTACTTTAAATTTATAGTTGGCTTTACACTTGTTGCAGCACTTTTAATCTACTTTAAAGCTGATATGTCGCTTTCCTCTATAGATCACCCAATGGTGTTAGGTAAAGCAGAAAGTGCGCTAAGACATAGTTTGTTTCAGGTGTTAACTGTGGTTACAACAACAGGTTTTGTTTCTGCAGATTATACGATGTGGACCCCTTTTTTAACTGTTTTCTTTTTTGGAATGATGTTTCTGGGCGGTTCAGCTGGGAGTACTTCTGGAGGTGTAAAGGTAATACGTCAATTGATTTTAGTTAAGAATAGCTTTTTAGAATTTAAGCGCGCCTTACATCCTAATGCTATTATTCCTGTGCGTTACAATGGAAAATCGGTATCTAAAGATATTGTGTTTAATGTGTTAGGGTTCTTTATCCTTTACATGTTATCGTTTATTGTTGGTGCTCTAGTGTTCTCTATGTTTAATATGGATTTTGCTTCTGCTATTGGATTATCGGCATCGAGCCTAGGTAATGTGGGGCCTGCTTTAGGAGATTTTGGTCCTGTAAATAATTATGCTGCCTTACCAGCTTTAGGAAAGTGGTGGGCCTCTTTTTTAATGCTTATTGGTCGATTAGAATTGTTTACCGTTCTGATTTTATTAACCCCTTTCTTTTGGAGAAATCGTTAATTGCTTATAAGTTGTTTCAGTACTTAAGTATGACTTTTTTTTAGTACTGATTACTTATTCGTCTAATGATAATTGCTTAGTTTTTCTGTTGTAATTCAGGGTTATATTTAAAATTCAGGGATATAATTTAGTATTTGTTAATTATTATCCGTATTTTTTCAAAAAGAATAATCCCTCATAATATTATAAATCATGAAATCAATAATAGCACAACGTTTAAAAAACAGGGCTCTAAGTTCTAAAAGATTTCATTTTACAACAAAAGGTTTATTAAATTCAAACTACAAACGTATTGTAAAATACAGTTTTAAAAAGGCACGTAAAAAATCAATATTCGGAATTAGACAACGTATTAAATCACGACAATTGAGCAAGGAAAGCCTTAGAGCTTCTTTGGTATTGAAATTGTCTGTTTTTGTGGGTGTTGCTATTATAATTTTGTTTTAATAATTACAGCCCCTAAGAATTCTATTTAGACGATTTTGTCAATCTTAAAATTACAATCAATTCATAAAAAAAAGTTGCAACATTAACTGCTGCAACTTTTTTTATATGGAGTATAAAAATTATATTTTAACTTAAAGCCGTTTTAATACGTTTGATTGCTTCTTTAATTTCATCTTGTGATGCCGCATAAGAAATACGGATACAATCTTTATTTCCAAAAGCTTCACCTGTAACAGTTGCTACTAAGGCTTCTTCTAATAAGAATAAAGAAAAATCAGTGGCGTTATTAATCGTTTTTCCTTTAATGGTTTTTCCAAAATAAGCGGATACATTAGGGAATACATAAAACGCTCCTTCTGGTTCATTCGTTTTAAACCCTTCAATTTCACCTAGTAAGTTTAAAATAAGTTGACGTCTTTCCTTAAACTCATCTACCATGTACTTTATGCTTGATGGATCAGCTTCTAAAGCTGTAATTACAGCACGTTGTGCAATACAATTAGCACCACTAGTAATTTGCCCTTGTATTTTATTACATGCTCTAGCAATCCAATCAGGTGCACCTATATAACCAATTCTCCAACCGGTCATAGCAAAGGCTTTAGAAACCCCGTTTACAGTAATGGTTCTATCGTACATGTCTTCAAATTCAGCCATACTGAAATGCCCCCCTTTAAAATTGATATGCTCATAAATTTCATCAGAAACAACATAGATATTTGGGTGTTTCTGTAACACATCTGCTAAAGCTCTTAATTCTTCTTTACTATAAACAGAGCCACTTGGATTACAAGGCGAACTGTACCAAATCATTTTTGTTTTTGGTGTAATTGCAGCTTCCAATTGCTCAGCGGTCATTTTAAAATCCGTGTCAATAGAAGTTTGAACCTCTACTGGTACACCTTCACTTAACTGAACAATATCACTGTAACTTACCCAATAAGGACAAGGTAAAATAACTTCATCTCCAGGGTTTAGCATCACAGAAGCAATGTTCGCTAAAGCTTGTTTTGCTCCAGTAGATACCACAACCTGTGGTAAGGTGTAACTAAGATTATTGTCGCGCTTAAATTTTGTAATTACAGCTTGTTTCAAATCTACATAACCATCAACAGGTGTATAACTGTTGTAGTCTTGGTTTATAGCTTCAATTGCAGCTTCTTTAATAAAATCTGGCGTGTTAAAATCGGGTTCCCCTAAACTTAAGCCAATAATATCTTTTCCTTCTGCGCGTAGTTCTCTTGCTTTTGCTGCCATTGCCAGCGTAGCTGATGTGGATAGGTTATTAATTCTATCTGAAAGTTGGTTCATAAAATGTAAATATTGAATTAGGCTTGCATTGCAGGACGCATTCCCATTTCTTTTAAAAATTTGAAATGTGCTGCAATTGCTTTTCGTGTTGTTTTGTATTCTTTGTATGGTAAATTAAATTCTTTTGCTGTAGACTTTACTATTTCTGCAATTTTACCATAATGAATATGGCTAATGTGTGGAAATATATGGTGCTCTACTTGGTGATTTAAACCGCCAGTGTACCAATTGATAATTTTACTCTTAGCACCAAAATTTACCGTGGTCTTAAGTTGATGAATTGCCCAGGTGTTTTTCATTGTGCCATCTTTTTCTGGTAAAGGCATTTCCGCTTCTTCCATAACATGGGCTAGTTGAAATACGACACTTAAAATTAAGCCAGCAACATAATGCATAAGCACAAAGCCAATTAAAATTTTATACCATGCAATATCTGTTAGTAATAATGGTAATACAATCCACATAGAAATGTAGATTAATTTAGAAATCACTAATTTACTCCAATTTACCACAGGATTTGGAAATTGACCATAAGATAATTTACGCTTCATGTAGCGTTTCATCTGTTGAAAATCGGTCGTAATTGCCCAGTTAATGGTTAATAGGCCATATAATAAAATTGAGTAATAATGTTGAAACCTATGATGCTTTCGCCATTTTGTATGTTCAGAAAAACGTAAAATTCTACCAGCTTCTAAATCTTCATCATGGCCGTGTATATTTGTATAGGTATGGTGTAGGACGTTGTGTTGTACTTTCCAGTTATATACATTTCCGGCTAATATATAGATACTACTTCCCATTAAACGGTTGACCCATTCTTTGTTAGAAAAAGCACCATGATTACCATCGTGCATGACGTTCATACCTACACCTGCCATACCAACTCCCATAACAATAGTTAAGAGTAATTGTGCCCAAGTTGGGATGTCTAAGGTTAGTAATAAGAAATAAGGGGTTAAAAATAAGGCAAACATAATAATGGTTTTAACCCATAATTGCCAATTGCCTGTACGTTTAATGTTGTTTTCTTTAAAGTAACTGTTAACGCGCTTATTTAGAGTTCTAAAGAACTTAGCTGAATCTGTTCTAGAGAATGATAATGTTTGTTGTGCCATTTGCTATTAATTTATATTATAACGTAAGGGATTGAAATTCATTATAACATAGCAAAGATAGTTAATAAATAAAAAGCAATCATAATCGTTTAACTTAAAATTATACAGATTAAAATTAAGTATTTTTGCAGAAAGAAAATTTTATGGAGCTAATTTTAAAGTATTTTCCCAATTTAACAAATCATCAAATCCAACAATTTGAAGCCTTAGAAGGGTTGTATAAAGATTGGAATAGCAAAATAAATGTGATTTCTCGTAAAGACATTGATGAGCTATATCTAAGACACGTTTTACATTCAATGGGAATTGCTAAAATAATAGATTTTGCACCAAACTCTTCCATTTTAGACGTTGGTACAGGCGGTGGATTTCCTGGCGTGCCATTAGCAATATTGTTTCCTGAATGTCAATTTCACTTGGTAGATAGCATCAATAAAAAACTAAAAGTGATTAATGCGGTATGCGAGGCTATTGAGTTAACTAATGTAAAAACCACACACAGTAGAGTAGAAGCTATTGATGAAACATTCGATTTTATAGTAAGTAGAGCGGTAACCACCATGCCAGAGTTCACGTCTTGGATAAAAGGAAAAATTGCTAAAACTCAAAAAAACGATTTAAAAAACGGTATTCTCTATTTAAAAGGTGGCGATTTAACTGAAGAATTAAAACAATACAAAACGGTTAAAGCATTCTTATTATCAGATTATTTTGAAGAGTCATTTTTTGAAACTAAAAAAGTAATCTACCTTCCTTTAAAATTTAAAAACTAATTTTTTACTGACCTGTAATCTCTTAAACTTTTTTCAGCCGGAGTAAAATCACTGAAAACAGGGAGGCATTAAATTGCCTTATTTCAGAATTTTACACTATATAATAAAAGTTATTATTCGTTTTCTAAAACAGTAGTCTGTTTTAGAAAATAAATTTCACATTATAAATCATATTCTAAATGAATTTATTCTCTAAAAAAATTATTCAAACCACACTTGTATTAACAATTGGTATCTTTTTTTTGTCAACAGAAGTAGAAGCTCAGCAAGACACCATTTATTATAATATTAACTGGAAGGAAACCGTAAAAGATAGTGCTGCTTTTTTTAGACCACCAGTTAAAAAAGAAGGTGATTTATTTCGTATTGAAGATTATTTTGTCTCTGGTCAGCTTCAAATGAGTGGGTTGTCTAAAACAGCAGATAATACCATTTGGCAGGGGAAAGTAAGTTGGTATACTAATGAGGGGAAGGTCTATCAAATTGGTCATTATGATAACAATAGATTAGAGGGCGAATTTATCTCCTATCTTAATAATAAGAAATTGGTCGCTACTTATGAAAATGGATTTTTTCGTGGAGGTGCTATTAATAGAGCGCAGGGAAGTAATAGCTATTATACAGAAGTAAAGAACGATACTATTAAAGAGATTATTTATGGTGATGATATTAATGGCATCCGTTACGAAAATTACAGCAAACTAAAAGGCGGGCGATTTTTAGCTAAATACTATGGTGAAAATGGTGAGTTAATAGGTGAGCTTGTAACTCTAGATAATGGCTATGTTAAAGGTGTTGAGGTTTTTTATTACTTTGAGCCGTTAAGTGTTAAACAAATAAGATACTATCCTTATGAGCGATTGCTTGGTGAAACTTTTTTTTATGAGAATGGACAAGTAAGAACCAAATTTGAATTAAAGCCAGAATATAAAAGTACGTTTTATACCCAAGAAGGGGTAGAGCTCGGTAGTTTAACCTACACCATAAATGATGGATACTTACAACCTGAGAATGGTACAGAAATTAAATTTTCGTATAGTTCTATAACGACTCAGTCAAATGTGATTAATTCTATAAATACCTATAAAGAAGGTAAGCTACAAAGAACAGAACTGCGTTATCAAGATGGAACTACTAAGTCTATAACGAACTATATCAATGGTGTTAGAGAATTACAAATTAGTTATGACGAAGATGGTGAAGAAATAGCACGGATGACTTATGAAAATTATTATCCGTTGACGGGAACTGAAATATCTGGCAATAAGCAAACCACTTATCTTGAAGGTGAGCTTGTTAAAGAAATTGATTTTTACAAAGAAAGCAAACTTGTATTTAGCGAAAAAACACAAGACAAAGAAATCTATTATGATAAAAAAGGAAATGTTCTTGGAACTCTAGAATTAGAATATGCTAATAAATATGCAAAAGCTTTAAATGGAAAACGCTTTTATGCAGGTTACAATATTGATATTGCTAGTATTGAAACCTATAAAGATGGCTATGTTATAGAGCGCACTACTTTTACATCAAAATTATCAGGTAAAAATGAATATACAGATTTTAAGCGTACCACCTATTTTGAAGATCAAGGCTATAAAAAATTAAGAGAGGTTACTTATTATAGTAATGGATCTAAACAAAGTGATTTTGAATATAAAGGTTATGATAAAAAGCTAGGAAAATTCTATAATAAAAACGGCGACCTTATAGGAACCTATGATTACGAAAAAAAGGATGGTGTACTTTACGAGTTTTTTCATGAGTCTGACGTCATTCGTTTAATAAAGGAAGAAGTTGAAGGTCGAGTTATTAAACTAAAGCAATATGATTATGGTGTTAATCGCGACTATGGTGAAATAGATGCTGTTTTAGTAGAAGAATTAGATGTTACCTGTTGTTCTAAATCGTACAAAAAAGATGGAGAGGTCTTTGCTGAGTTAACCTACAAAGATGGTGAGCCTTGGGAAGGTACTGTTTATGATGCTGTGGGACGCGTTAAATACACCATAGCGAAAGGGATGCGTAATGGGGTCTATACAAAATACGGTTATGGTCAAAACACCATTTTAGAAGAAGGCCAATTTGTAGACGATAAAAAAGAAGGGGTTTTAAAAATCTATAATTATAATGGGCAATTACAATCTAGTGAAACCTATTTAAATGATAAGTTAGAAGGGAAAGCCAATTATTATGATGATAAGGGAGCGCTTACTCATAGTTTAATTTATAAAGATGACAAGCCTTTTGAAGGTACTAAGGTTATAGCAGGAGGTTATGATATTAAACCCACAGAAGAAACTTATAAAAATGGCTTGGTTACAAAACGTATTTCATATAATAAAAAAGGAAAACAAGTTACTCAGTATAAGGATGGGAAAGCTGTGCAAACCATAGCTTATCACAAAGACTCAGACAAAAAACGATTAAGTTATACCGTAGACGATTATTTTTTAAATGGTGAAGTGATTCGCTATGATAAAAGTGGGAAAGAGCAACATAGAGCATTATTTGAAAATAACAAGTTAGCATCAGGAACTGTTTTTGTAACAAGTCGTGATACCTATGATAAAAGAGCAGCCTATATTATCTTAAATAAAAACGAAAAGTCCATGAGTGTAACAGTTAAAGGTTACGACGATGAAGTACTATTTTTTGCTGAAGAGAATTTGGCTGCAGGCAATTGGGTTAAATATATAAATAAACTCAATATTTATTCAACCAATTTAATACCCGAAAACTTATATTAACGTTAAGTTATAGAATATAAAAAACCGTTTAAATAATTATTTAAACGGTTTTATTTGAAAACAAATGAAAGGGTATTACTTATAATGTATGTAATACATCTTTATTTTTTTGTGAATTTGAGTGTGTTTCCATTATCAAATTTTAAAAAGTAGATGCCATTGCTGTAATCTTCAATATTGATGCTTTGATTGTTCACTACCGTTC
Organism: Winogradskyella vidalii; assembly: GCF_013403955.1. Taxonomy (GTDB): domain Bacteria; phylum Bacteroidota; class Bacteroidia; order Flavobacteriales; family Flavobacteriaceae; genus Winogradskyella; species Winogradskyella vidalii. Next base: position 628,065 of record NZ_JABFDG010000001.1, read on the forward strand.
CTTGGCTAACTTTAGCACCTAAAACATTATAGATTGAGTAATTTTCAACAGTGGTTAACCCAGAAATCTGAATAAAATCTGAAGAAGGGTTAGGGTGTAATTTAATAGAATTTAATCGAGCAACATCATCAACAGAAAGTGTAGAATTCATACTAATATTGTCAATAAACATATTATTACCGTATGCAGAAGTTGCTTTGAAACGTATCAGAACATCATCCATATTGTTATAGGCAGATAAATCAATAGAATTATTTAACCAACCATTTACTCCAGAAGGAAGGTATTGCGAGGTTAAAGGTGTTAATGTGGCTAATTCAGAACCAGCTTTATTAAATACATTTGTCCAAGTAGATCCACAATCTGTAGAAACTAAGATTTCTAAGCGGTCGTTTTCATTTATATATTGACGATAAGTATGGTCAAAGGTAAGGGTGGAGTTAGATCCTAATTCTACTTTTTGAAAGATAAGGTTCATTTCGCCACTAGGAATAGCATAAAACTGGAAAACAACACTACGGTTAGAGTTTCCAAATCCTCCAATTGCACCTAAGCCAATAATTGGTCCATCAAGTATTGTAAACTGACTTTCAGAAATTGAAGCGTCTGCATCAAATATCGCAGTTTCTAAATCACGAGAGTAGCCTACATTTGATGCTATCACACCATCTTCAAAACCTTCTAAGATAGGCGCAGGTATGCTCTCAGAATTAAGCCTTCTATAGGTGTCATTTGGTATGCTTACAGAAGCAGTACTAGCCCAATATTGATTTCCATTAACAGATATAATTTCACTGTAGAGAATATTTGTGCCAGCACTTAGTGTTGATTCTGGAAATGTAATTGTTGTAGATTGGCCATTGGTTAAACTTCCAGTAAATGTTTGTTGTTCTGTTGTGCCGTCGTTAATAGTGTATTCGGCAACAACTTCAGTGACAGTTGTATTAGGGTCATTATTAGTAAACTCTATACCAGGTGTGATTGCATAATCACAGTAACCGCTACCAGCAGTAGTGGCAGAAGCTGCACTTACAAAAATTATCTCAGGAATATCTTCAGTAGGATAAGTTTTCTCTGCTTGAAGGATTTCTTTTGTTGCGTTATTTTGAATATAAATAGCGAAACTCACTTGTGTTTTATCTCTCAAATAAGAAGGTAAATCTGTTATTGTAAAGTTGAAATTTGTAGAAGACATAGCGTCAATAGTTCCTAATACAGCACCTGTAGTAGCACTTGGTTCACCTGTAGAGGCATTGTACATTTGTCGCATTACATACTCAAATGAAGTTTCACCGTTGGCTCCAGGAGCACTTGGATATACGACTTCATCTTCAACCATGGTTACATATATTCTATCAGCACTTGAGATTGCAGTTCCTGTAACGTTTTCAACATCTATATTTACGGTTAGTTCATTAGGGTTTGCCCAAGTTTGTGTTGCAGTTATACTATACGGTGTCATAACAGTTGCTGCAGAGGCTAGTGAAGAACTTGTTACAATACTGTTAGGAAATCCTGTAGTACCTCCATTTAAACTAGTGTCAGGTACACCTTCAACACCGTAATAAATTACACGATCTAGAGGCCCTTCAGGGAATGCAGCATTCATTGGGTCAGAACCTGGCCAAGAAGTTTGATGAGAAATACGCACATAATTAGTTTCTCCATAAGCATCAAGAGTTGTTTTTAACATTGGGTTTTGTGTGGCACACGGTACACATGAAGCTTGCGTAAAATGCTCAATTAATGGTTTTTTTTGAACTTGAGCTTGCAATGCAATAAAGCCAGCTAAAGTAAAAATTGAGAGTAGAATGTTTTTCATAAAAAAGGATTTTTAGACAAAGAATTTTTCTTTGGAGGGTTAATATTACTAGATTAATAACGGAAAATGATAAACTAATTTTATTTAGAAATTTTGATATCGCTATCCAAGATATCGTTTCTCTAAAGAAATCAATATCTTGGTATAGAAATTATATAAAGCGGTATTTTGTGGTTCTATTTTATTGATTAGTACAATCGTCAATGTTTTACTTTTTTGCTATTTTAACAACTGTTTTTAGGCCAGCCTCATTTTTAAAATGAACAAAATAAATCTGTGAAGATAAATCTGAAGTCATGATTTTTTGATTGCCAGATAAAACTTGTACTTCCTTAACTTTTTTACCTGTTATATCATAAAATACGGCAGATATATTTTCATCAACAGAAACGTTAAGTTCGTCTTTTACTTCAGTAGGAAATACTTTTAAATTTGAAATTTCAGAGTCTTCTATACTAAGTGTAGGTTGATAATTATAAGTGACGCTTATTGGGGTTCCAATTTCATTGTCAGCTGCATCATAAGCTTGAAATCTTAGCGTCCAACTCATATTGGTTGTAGTATCAGGATCATTTAAATTCCAAAGACTATTGCCTTGGTCATTAGTAGCTCCAGGAGTAATTAAAGCCGCTGTACTAGGATAAGCACTACCAAGACTGATGTTATAAAGGCAAACGCTAGCAAAGCAAACTTGAAAATTTGAACCGTCATTGTTAACGAGTTCATCTACAATTACTTTCATGTAAATGTCTTCAGTTGAGGTGTTCGTCACTTTAAATGTCCAATTACATGGGTCAGTGTATTCGCATTGTGCATCCGTAAATGTGTAAGTCTGCCCATCTGTAACTATAGAATTGTTTCTTTTGTAGATCACATCAAATTGCGCTTGGCAGATAAAAGAAGTTAATATTAAACTTAAGCAAAGTAGTTTTTTTGTCATGGTGAATTGATTTTGAGATTAATAGATAAAATTACGTTTTTTTATTATTTAGAATGCGACCGTTAAATTAGCGCTTAGGCCTGTGTTTTCTGGAACAAATCTACAAACACCTCCAATACAGATTAGACCGCCTCGTTGTCTTCCGTAGTTTAGCCCTAATCTTGTGTTGCCTTTACTGTAACTTCCACCAACACTGTAGTAGTGCGTATTATTAGGACCTCCATAATTCCAGTTATCAGCAGCATAAATTGCTAATCTGGTAGAAAAATTATATTCAATAACTCCAGCTGCCCAATTTTTGCGATCATCTTCACTCCATAAATGTTGGGCTACAAAACGTGCTGCTTTTCCGTCCTCAAATCGTCTTGTGGCTTCAATGACACCGATGTTGGCAAGAATAGACTTGTCTCCTAATGGGCCACCTTCAACAACACCTTTGTCTACAATTACATTTTGATAAGTTACCACTGAACTCCATTTTTTAGACCATTTCTTTTTAATTTCAAGATTAATATCTCTAAAAAGTTGATGACCTTTACCAATAAATTTGGCTTCGTACCATTTGTTTTCAATGTTATATTCTGCATCTAATCCACCCCAATATGAGAAATTCATAGCCAGTTTAGTACCATATTTTCCACCCAAGCTAGTTCCTTTTTTAAAGGAGTAGAACAAATCAAATTGTGTTCCCACTTCTCCAGCTCTTTGGTCAAATGATTCAATAATTAATCGTGGTTGTGGATTGTAAACGTAAATGTTTGTCAGTAAATAATCTTGTTGCTTGGTAAGACCTGGCACATAATTTATAACTTGTTGGTTAAAGATATTTCCTTCTGCTAAACGATCGGAATAAAAGCTAAAATTTTCTAAACGTCTAAATGTTGCATTTATACCTAATCCTTTTTGGGCATAACCAGCGTTTACTTGTAAGGCTGTACCGTCATATAATTTATTTGAAGAAATCTGTCCTTCATTTGCAATAACATCAGGGTCTTTCACAATAGCTTCAACACCAGCGTAAAAGTTGTCAATTATAAAATCTAATCGACCTCCATAAGCGCCAACGGTAGTTGGTAAAGCTTCAACACCATTAGTGTCTTGGTTTCTACCTACGTAACTCGCTCCCATTTGTATGTCTACAGCTTCAATATTTAAAGCACCACTTAAACTCAAATCAGCATCTATACCTTGAATGGTTCCGTCAGATTCTTCAAAACCTACACGTTGTTTTCCAAAAACAGCTTTAAGTCTTAAATCTTTAGTGACATCAAATTTTACATTCAGTCCTTTTAACGCATTGTTGAGTCCAAGTTGTCGATCTTCCCATGAGCGCAGTATTAAACCACTTCCAAATTGCTCATAGAAATAGCCACCTGTAATATCTAACGTTTCGTCTTTATAATTAAAATAGTAAGTTGCTACATCATTTTGGTTGTCATAAACAGAGTCATAGCCTAATAAAGCAGACGGCAGGTAGGATTCGTATTGAACACCAGCGGTAAATTTTCCAAGGTTATAATTCAGTAGGATATAATTATTAGCTCTAAATTGATCTTCTGGAGCTAAGAAATTTATGCCTTCATCGGTTTGAAGCCATTGGGAATTAGACTCTAAACCGCCGTAAAAATAGCCAGTCTCTTGAGCGTTTATAATGTATAGGTTTGAAAATAGCGTAATTAGAATGACTAATTTTTTCATTATGAGGGAAGTTGTTAGCGGTAAGCTATTAAGTGTTAGTAATGTTATTTAGAGAATTCTTTAATTTTTTCGTACAATTCTAATTCTGCACCAGGACTGTAACCCGAATGTTCATACACAATTTTATTGTCTTTTACTAAAATTGTAAGTGGAATACTAGAGGCGTTTAGTGCGCGTTTTAAATCATTATTAGTGTCTAATAAAACGGTGTATTCCCAGCCTTTACCATTGACCATAGATTTTACACGTTTTACAGTTCTACTATCATCTACTGATATTGCTAAAAGTTCTACGTTGGTTTCTTCTTGCCATTCATCATAAATATCATTAATAGCATCTAGCTCTTTTAAGCAAGGGACACACCAAGTCGCCCAAAGCGAAACAATGGTAATACCATCTTTATTGGTTGCCTCTTTTATTGCTACAGTTTTTCCATCTATAGTTGTCACATCTAGATTAGGAAGGTCATTTTGAGCTATAGAAGTTAGACTAAATAGACCTAGGCAAAAAATAAAAATTAGTTTTTTCATGTGTTTGTGTTAGTTGATTTTTATTCCAATAGCAATCAGAGCTGCATGTTAAATTATATAAATCATTATTTTAGATGATTATAACCTTTAGCGTACATGTTGTGTAATGAAATTTTTAATGTTTTGATTCACAATATTAGTTAAATTTTTTTCAATTGTAGTGATGTATTAAAAATTAATTATTTTAGCAAAAAAACTATAGAATTGATATGAATTCAAGAAAAAGATCCAAGTTATATTTATTATTTATTGTTTTAATAAGTGTAGCTTGTAGTAAAGTAGAAGATAATGAACCACTGGTGAGTTCGGTTACAGTGTTAAATGAGAATAAATTTGTTAGAAAAGCTTCGTTGATTAATCAAGACATACCTTTTAGAGTTGTAACCGAAGACGGCGAAGATGTTACAAGCATTACTACATTTTATGTTAACGGTGAGCCTATATTTGGGTCTACTTTTTCATCTGATACTACAGGTGATTTTGAGGTCTATGGTGTTTATATTCAAAATGGATTTGAAGTCACTACAGAAACAGAATCTTTTAGTGTAATAATACCTAAGCGAAAAATTGTGATTGAAGATTATACAGGGACATGGTGTGGTTTTTGCCCTAGAGTTGCTGGCGCAATACATTCTTTAAGTGAAGCAACAGATTTTATAACCGTTGTGGCTATTCATGAAACAAATAATAATTATCCTGAACCTATGCATTTTGATCAAGTGCAATTATTAAAAGACGCCTTTGGTATTGAAGGGTTTCCTGCAGCTAAAATTAATAGGTCTGAAAATTGGGACATGCCGCATGCTAATAGCGATGTAACGAGTATTGCTGGTTTAGATACAAATTTAGCATTGGCTATTGATTCTGAATTGATCGGAGATGCGTTAACAGTTCAAGTAAATGTGGTTTATGAAGAAGGTTCTATGGAAGGTGATAAGTTAGTGGTTTATTTATTGGAAGATGGCATAGTTAGTGATCAAGTTAATTATTACAATGGAGACAGTACGAGTTCTTATTATAACGCTGGAAATCCGATTGAAGATTTTGTACATAACGAAACATTAAGAAATTCGATGTCTAGTGTTTTAGGAGATGCTATTCCTGCTACTGCTGCACTGACTGAATATACAGCCTCTTTTACACTTACCGTACCTTCTAATTATGTAACTGAAAATTTAAGTATTGCAGCTATGGTAGTTGATTCTAATAATACCGCTAAAAATTCTCAGCATGCCCATATTAATGAAGATAAGCCTTACGAATAGGGTATTTTTATCCCTCTTTTTTAAATTGAGCTTGCCTAAAAAGTATTTTATAATGTCTTTTTGAGCGCAGTAGAAAAGTCTACTGTTTTAAATTTAAAGATATTTCGACTATGCTCAGTGTAACAAAACGTATTTTTTTAAACCTTTTAGGAACCTCGTTTTTTAATTAATATACTTATTTATTCACGATAAATTTTGTTGTAAAACTGGTGTTATTTTCTGCTGAAATATTCAGAATATAAAAACCTGAAATTAAATTTATAGGAATAATTTGTCTAGAACTTAAATCGGTTTGTTGTTTTAAGACTGTTTTTCCTGAGACATCAGTAATACTAATATTGGCTTTAGTATTACGATTAGAGTTTAATATCAATTCATTTTTAACTGGGTTTTTTTCCAATTGAAATGTCAATAACTCCGGATTTGAAATATGTAATGGTGGATTTAGTATTTCATTTAAAGCAAATGCAACATTCGCCTGGGTAAGTTGTAGATGTGGTTGGTTGTCGTCTGGCATAAATATGTTGACAAACGGTGTGCTATCGTCCGGTAAATTAATACTGTGATGCCAATTTATTTCATTGTCAGTAGCGTCTTCGGTAATATCAAGAGCTAATGCGCTTACTGAAGGTATAAAGCTAAACTTGTCAATCTGTAATGCCGTAAAGAAATCGGTAGTGAGGTCTTCTTCTCCAGAAGCATCTCCAACTAAAGCTGAAACTTCAAATAACCCACCTGGCGCAGCATCTACACCGTCAAAATTTGTAGTGCCAGAATTTGCAATAGCTTCTATATCTGGTACAATTGGAATAGGTGCATAGAAGCGACTCACTTGCTGTGGTGTTCCTGCTTCAGGTGTCATGTTTACATCAATTTCAACATCAATAGAAATATCGCCAAACGGACTAGGTACAGTTACAGGAAGTGTCGTGCTTAACATAGAAAAACCATTAGTTACAGTTGGGCCACTGTCTCCGATAGCAAAATAAGGGCTCCCAATTCCACTTCCATTTATGATGGCAACATTTCTTGTGTTTTGTGGAAAACCTCCTGCTATTAATCCGTTAATATTACTTTCAAATTGTTGTCTAAAGGGATGCGATTCTGGTTGTGTTTGTGTGTCGTCAAAATCCACGAGGCTACCACTTTCTAAATGCGCTTCAAAATGGTCTATAAGTAATTGTCTTGATGCTGTAGAATTTAAAAAGTTTGTTATCAATGGCTGTAATGCTTCTAAAGGGTATAAGTCATTATAAGCTAAATAATTAAGCTGGTGTTGTAAGCCAATCGGGATATTGGCGCCATGGTGAGGTGCATCAAATGAAATATAAAGTCTGGTGTCAGCTTCTAAGCTATTTGCCTCCATGTAATTTAATGCGTAACGCGCTATTAATCCACCCATGCTAGGACCTATAATAACATTTTGGTCAGGACTGTTTGTAGCTTTTTCAGCATTAATTATATCAAGTAATTCTACTAATATCATAGCATTACGTTCTATAAAATCCGAGCCGCCATCTATGGTGACATTATCAGTGGTTCTCGTGTATGTCGGAAAGTTTAATATCACAATATCAAAACCTTCATCACGTAGTTGGTCAGCTAAATTCTCTGATCCAGAAGCACTAGCGAAATCTAAGAGGCTATAAATACCATCAATATTTCTAACGTCGCCAATATCTAAACCGTCAACAACAATGATGGGTTTGTCTAGAATGTTATCTGGACTTAAAAAGGTTTGATATTCGCCCTCTCCTGGGTGATTAGTTGTTTCACCATAAGCTGATAAGTCTGGTGTAATATTAGAGGTGAAGGTGGTTTGGCCTGTCAATAAAAAAGGCAAACAAAATAAGGCTATTAAGTACTGTTTTTTCATAGTGTTATTGTTTGTTATTCAGCAAGGTACAACGTTTATAAAAGCTTTCGGTAAATTTTAAGAATATTTATATTAAACGCAAAAATAAAATCCTTAAATACAAAAAATGCATCTAAGGATTTTATTTCATGTTGTTAGTTGTCCTAAGCTTTGATTAGATAACCTAGGTTGAACTAAAAGTTAAATCAACTAATACTGTAGTTTATTTTTATTCACCTAAAAAAGGATATCTGTAATCTGTAGGTGTTACAAAAGTTTCTTTAATTAATCTAGGTGATACCCATCGTAATAAATTTTGTGCACTACCAGCTTTATCATTTGTTCCTGATGCTCTTGCGCCTCCAAATGGTTGTTGACCTACAACAGCGCCTGTTGGTTTATCATTAATATAGAAATTACCAGCCGAATTTTGTAGTGCTTTGGTTGCTTCTTCTATAGCATAACGGCAAGATGATAAAATGGCTCCTGTTAAGGCATACTCACTTGTTTCATCAACCAATTTTAAAGTTTCAGAATAAGCATCATCTTCGTAAACGTATATGGTTATTACAGGACCAAATAACTCCGTAGACATGGTTGTGTATTTAGGGTCAGTGGTAACAATAACGGTTGGTTCAATAAAATAACCTTTAGATTTATCATAATTTCCGCCAGCAATAATTTCTGCATCACTGTCAGATTTTGCAGCATCAATGTATTTTGCTAATTTATCAAAAGAACCTTCATGAATTACAGCTGTTATAAAGTTGCTCATATCTTCAGGTGAGCCCATTTTAAAGGACTTTATGTCTTCAATAACATAGGCTTTAACATCATCCCAAATCCCTTTAGGTACGTAAGCTCGAGATGCAGCACTACATTTTTGACCTTGAAACTCAAAAGCACCACGAGAAATAGCAGTTGCTACTTGTTTTGCATTTGCTGTTTTGTGCGCTATAATAAAATCTTTTCCACCTGTTTCACCAACGATTCTTGGGTAAGTTTTGTAGTTGTGGATATTGTTTCCAATTTGCTTCCATAATTCTTTAAATACGTATGTAGAACCTGTGAAATGTAAACCAGAAAAATCTGGACTAGCTAAAATGGTATTTGTAATCATTTCAGGGTCGCCAAAAACAACATTAATTACACCATCTGGTACACCAGCTTCTTTAAAAATATCCATAATGACTTTTGCTGAGTAAACTTGGCTATCACTAGGTTTCCAAACCACAACATTACCCATTAATGCCATACATGAAGGTAAATTTCCTGCTATAGCTGTAAAGTTAAAAGGGGTAACGGCATAGGTGAACCCTTCAAGTGGTCTGTATTCAACACGGTTCCAGGCGTCACTTGTGCTTTCTGGTTGTTCCATGTAGATTTCAGACATGTACTGAACATTAAAACGTAAGAAATCGATTAACTCACATGCAGAATCAATTTCAGCTTGATAAATGTTTTTTGATTGCGCAAGCATTGTTGCGGCGTTAATTTTGTTTCTATAAGGACCAGCAATTAATTCAGCGGCTTTTAAAAATATACCTGCACGTTGTTCCCATGGCATTTGAGACCAAGATTTACGTGCTTCAAGTGCTGTAGCAATCGCTTCTTCAACATGTGTTTTTTCTGCTAAATGATATTCGCCTAAATTATGTTGATGGTCGTGAGGAGGCGACATCTTTCTGGTATTTCCAGTTTTAATGTCTTTACCATTAATATATAAAGGGACTTCAACTTTGCTGTTATACATTTGTTTGTAAGTATCTAAAACTGCTTTGCGCTCAGGTGAGTCAGGCGCATAAGATTTTACAGGTTCGTTGATTGCTATTGGTACGTTAAAGAATCCTTTTCCCATATGTTATTTTGATTTTTTTAGTTTAAAATTTTTCTATACTGTAAAGTTACAATTTTTATAGAAGTAATTTTTTTTAAAATGTTATAGTTCTGTGAAGATTAAGTGTCTGTTAATGCTTGGTTTAACAGAATATTTGGTTTAGCTAGTTTAGGGTTGTCTTGCTGAGAACCTAAAATAAAATGCCAAAAACTGACGTTTTTAGAAAATCAAATAAGAAAAAATTAATTAAGTGCAAAAGGCGCACTCAATTTAAAAGAAGGAATGTAAACTTTAAACTTGTTGGTTTTAGTGAGGTTTATCATGTTATAATGTCCTTGCATAGCTCCGAATGGTGATGTTAGAAGGCAACCTGAATTATAAGTATGAGATTCACCGGGTTTTAAAACTGGTTTTTTACCAATAACACCTTCGCCATCAATAATTTCTTCATTATTTAAAGCGTCGAGGATTTTCCAGTGTCTCGAATTTAACTGAACAGAATCTTTACTTTGGTTCTCAATAGTTACCTTATAACCAAACGCAAAGTGTACTTTATAATTCTTATAAAATGTGCCTTCAAAGTTGGTTTGTACAGAAATTTTTATTCCGCTTGTAACTTGTTGTACCATAGATTTCATTAATTCTAAATGATTTTCTATGCTAAAATAACATAATTTTTGAATCAAGCATTATAATTCGGGTAAGAGGACTTAATTTTTAACAAATAGCTAATAAAACCGTATATGATTTCGTTATTTAAAATATTTGGAATTATTTTTTGTGATTTGAAAAACAGCAGTTTATCAATTAGAAATATTTACAGAAGACGCCTCACCAAAACCAATAAGTCGGTCATACCGAGCACCAAGATTTCTGTAATAAACTAAAACCTTATAATTGTTTTCGGTTTCCCAAAAATTACCACTAATTAGACCTTCGTCCAATTCGCCAGTCTCTTTGTCTACAGCGACATATTTATAGTTGTAAAATCCTTGTTTTAAAAGTAAAATGGATTCGTAACTTTTACTTTCAGGATTGTATTCCATTTTTGTCATGGGTTCATTGGTAAACGCATTAAAATTGCCGTAAACGTGGATGTCTTTATCTATTAATTCATCGTGTAACAATGAAAAATGAACCATTACATAATCGGCTTCAATATCGGGTTCATCTCGGTCTATAATTGTGACTAAAAAATTCCCGTTAATATCTGGATTATATGTGTAGGGTTTGTTTTTTCGAGATGTGTTAGTGAACAAATAGTTGTGGTAAAGCTCTTTTAAGTCAATAAATTGAACGCCAACATTAGCAGCTCTTACATCTTTGTTTTCAAAATAGAAATACTCATTACCTCCCCAAAATGAAGACTGTGAATCGTATCGGTAAATAAGCTCATTGCCTAAAGTGTACTGTGGCTTTAGGTCTGTGATAGCTGTGTTAATATTGTTGTTTTGTATGATAAGTGTTTTAACGGTTTCTGTTGGGTTGTTAAGATTGATACTCGGTGTTGAGATTACCATATCTACCGTTTGTTTTTCGGAAATATGTTTGACATCTCTAGAGCGTTTAATTTCTATTCCAACATTTGCTAAGCTTTCATACACCATAAATTTTCGACTAAACATTAGCTCGCCATAATCGTCATAAATGAAAATCATATAATTTCCACTTTTTAATAAGGCGTGTGTTTGAGTGTTTGGGATTTCTAAATTGTAGTGCGAATAAATCTGGTAAGTGTTAAAAGAATTTTCATAGTCCATGATTCTTTGGTTGTCTAATCCTTTTAGATATTCAGATTTCACTAAACTTGAAGGTGTCCAGTCAAAATTGTAATGTTCTATAACGTAATAAAAGTCTTCTTCATTTCCTGTTAAGGCGTCAAACTCTAATAATAAAGATTCTCCTAGTTTTAATACCGGAAGTTGTCCTTCTGTGGTGTTGCTTTTAAATGTTATTGTTTTTATAAAATCAGGCGGGTTGAGTTCTTCAATGGGCTGAGATATTGATATTATAGGGCATATTACGAGTAGTAAAAAATAATGTATTGTGTGTTTCATTCTAGAAATTGTGAGATGTGTAAATATAATGAAAAACTAAGCTTTAGAGCAAGGGTCTTATTTATAATGATTACAAATAATAAAGTTACATAAAACTTCATTTTTAATTAAGCATAAATTTGTAAATTCGCATCGATTTTTAGATAACTAATCTTTAGTATATGTCAAAAGACATCAAAATTAAAAAGGGCTTAGATATAAAGCTAGTCGGTGAAGCCGAAAAAGCGACAGAAAATGCTGTGATAAGTAATTTCTATTCTATAAGACCTGAGGACTTCCACACGATTATTCCAAAATTAGTTGCAAAAGAAGGGACTCACGTTAAAGCGGGAGAAACTTTGTTTTACAACAAGGATAATGAGGCTATGAAATTTGTTTCACCTGTTTCTGGTGAGATAACAGAAATACAGCGTGGACCAAGACGTCGCATAGACGCCATTAAAATTACAGCAGATAAAGCACAAACCTTCCTAGACCATGGTAAGTTTGATTTAGCTTCTGATGCCGAAAAAACCAAAGCACATTTATTAGCGACAGGTTGTTGGGCTTTTATAAAACAACGTCCTTACGATGTTGTTGCAAAAGCAGACAGCACGCCAAAAGCTATTTTTGTTTCAGGTTATGCAAGTGCACCTTTAGCAGCAGATTTAGATTATACGCTAGCTGGTAAAGAAGCAGAATTGCAAGCCGCTGTTGATGCGCTGTCTAAATTTACGGATGGCGGGTTCCATATTTCAGTGGGAGCATCTTCTAATTCGCCTTTAGCTAGTCTGCAAAACGTAACAATCCATAAGGTTTCTGGACCACATCCTTCAGGTAATGTCGGAACACTAATTAATAAAGTGAGTCCGGTAAACAAAGGAGAAACGGTTTGGACGGTTAACGCACAAGATTTAGTAATTATTGGTGAATTGCTTTTAACAGGACAGTTTAATGCAGAACGTATCGTTGCGCTAGCCGGATCATCAGTTAAAAAACCACGTTATTTTAAAACCAAAATTGGTTCTGAAATTTCTACAATGGTTTATGATAATGGTGTTGAAAGAGACGGTGATGACCGTTTTATTTCAGGAAATGTATTGTCGGGCAAACGCGTACAACCAGATGGTCATTTAGATTATTATAGTAATATAATTTCAGTAATTCCAGAGGGTAATGATTACGAATTATTTGGATGGAATAAACCAGTATTTGATAAAGTCTCTAACACAAGAGCTTTAACGTTTTCATGGTTAACTCCAAATAAGAAATACGAACTCAATGCGAATATGAATGGTGAGCATAGAAACTTTGTGCTGACAGGGAATTATGAGCAAGTGTTTCCATTAGATATTTATCCAATGCAGATTTTAAAATCGTGTTTGTATAAAGATTTAGATGAAATGGAGGCTTTAGGAATGTATGAAGTTGCACCTGAAGATTTTGCCTTAACAGAATTTGTGTGTGTGTCTAAACAACCACATCAGCAAATCATTAGAGCAGGTTTGGATTTAATGTTAGAAGAAATCGGTTAAAAAATAGATAATGGGTTTAAAACAAAACTTACATAACATAAGAGAAAAATATAAAGGAACTAAGATGGCACCTGCCTTCAACGCCTTACATACTTTTCTATATACGCCTAATGATACTACTCATGGTGGTACACATATAAAGGCGGCGGACGATTTAAAGCGTACCATGAATACGGTGATTATGGCATTAATACCGTGTTTAATCTTTGGTATGTTTAATGCAGGTTATCAGCATTACTTAGCTGTAGGCGAAATAGAAGCTGTAACTAGCGGTTTCTTTAGTAGTGAATTTTGGACCTTACAAAACTTTACTTTAGGGTTTTGGAAGATACTTCCTATACTACTTATTTCTTATGGTGTTGGACTAGGAATTGAATTCCTATTTGCTGTAATAAAAGGCCATGAAGTTGAAGAAGGCTATTTAGTAACAGGGATGTTAGTGCCATTAATTGTGCCAATTGATATTCCGTTATGGATGTTGGTGGTAGCTGTTGCTTTCGGTGTTGTTATCGGAAAAGAGGTCTTTGGAGGAACTGGGATGAATATTTTAAATCCTGCTTTAACTATTAGAGCCTTTTTATTCTTTGCTTATCCTACTTGGATGAGTGGTGATAAAGTATGGGTTGAAGGTGCTACAGAACGCGCTAAAGAAATTATAGCAGGATCTAATGCTGATGCCATTTCAGGAGAAACCATATTAGGTGGATTAGCACAATCACATCCTATTGATTATTCCGTAGCGGACATGTTTTTTGGATTTATTCCTGGATCCATAGGTGAAACTTCAACACTATTAATATTATTGGGTGGTTTATTCCTAATCTTTACTAAGATAGGCAGCTGGAGAATAATGTTGAGCTCTGTAATAGGTGCATTAGTTATGGGGTATATTTTTAACCTTGTAGTTGCAGCAGGATGGATTACAGAAACAAGTAATTTTTATGGCTTAATGAATACGGAATTCTGGCATCATTTATTAATTGGTGGTATGGCATTTGGTATTGTTTATATGGCTACAGATCCAGTAACAGCATCACAAACAAATAAAGGAAAATGGATTTACGGTTTCTTAATCGGATTTATTTCTATTATGATTCGTGTATTTAATCCTGCTTATCCTGAAGGCGTGATGTTAGCAATATTATTAATGAATGTGTTTGCACCTACCATTGATCACTATGTGGTTCAAGGTAATGTGAAAAGAAGATTAAAAAGAGGAAAATTAAAAACAGCTTAAGTTATGGCAATCGATACAGATAAAAATAGTTACACCATTATTTTTTCCATTGTGATGGTAGTGGTTGTAGGCTCGATACTTGCAGGACTAGCTTCAGGATTAAAACCTTTAGTGGATGCTAATAAACGTTTTGAAAAACAACAAAATATATTGTACGCCATGGGTATTAACGCCAATGAAGGTACAAGTGATGTTGCTTTTATTTCTACAGATGAAGTAGAAGATAAATTTAAGAGTACTATTACAAAGCAATATGTAATTGAAGGTACAGAAGCTTCAGAAAATCCAGAAGCCTATTTAATAGATATTAAAAAAGAAGAGGCTAAAGCTAAAGATTCTAACTACGAACGAAAATTACCATTGTTTGAAGGTGAAAAAGACGGAGAACCAATCTATGTTATTCCAATTAGAGGAAAAGGATTATGGGATGCCATTTGGGGATTTGTTGCAGTAGATAAATCTATGACTGTTCAAGGCGTATTTTTTGATCATGCAGGTGAAACACCTGGTTTGGGTGCAGAAATTAAACAACGTTATTTTATGGACGATTTTGAAGGGGAAAGTTTATTTGGTGAATCAGGTGCTTTTAAAGGTATCACAGTAGCTAAAGGTAATGCTGATCCTAAAAACCAAAGAAAAACGGATAATGCCGTTGATGCTATTGCTGGTGCAACTATTACTGGTGATGGTATAACTGCGATGATTAAGAAAGATTTAAAAATGTACGTGCCTTATTTCAAGACATTAAAATAAAAATGTATGGGACTTTTATCAAAAAAAGATAGTAAACTTATAATGGACCCCTTAGCGGACAACAACCCTATTACCATTCAGGTATTAGGTATCTGTTCTGCTTTAGCTATTACAGCGCAGTTAAAGCCATCAATAGTAATGGCAATTTCTGTAATGTTTGTTATGGGGGTTGGTAACGTGGTAATTTCGTTAATGCGAAATATCATTCCTTCAAAAATTAGAATTATTGTACAACTTGTTGTTGTTGCAACTTTAGTTATTATAGTGGATCAAGTGTTAAAGGCTTATGCTTATAGCTTAAGTAAAGAACTCTCGGTTTTTATTGGCTTAATTATTACTAATTGTATCATCATGGGACGTTTTGAAGCTTTTGCTTTAGCTAACGGTACATGGCGATCTTTTTTAGATGGTATTGGTAACGCTTTAGGTTATGGTGTTATTCTGATTATTGTCGGGTTCTTTAGAGAGTTACTAGGATCAGGAACCTTGTTCGGTTTCAAAGTCCTTGGAGATTCAGTAGAGAAAACAGGATTATACGCTATAGGCTACGAAAACAATGGATTTATGGTATTGCCTCCAATGGCGTTAATAGTTGTAGGTATTATCATTTGGGTACAACGTAGTAGAAACAAAGAATTAATAGAAGACTAAATCAGTATACAGTTTGTAGTCGCAGTATGCAGGAGTTAGCTGTACACTGAGGCTGAGACCGAAAACTAATAGAATATGGAACATATAGAATTATTTTTTAAATCGATATTTGTAGATAACATGGTGTTTGCATACTTCTTAGGTATGTGTTCATACTTAGCAGTATCTAAAAAAGTATCTACAGCAGTAGGATTAGGAGCCGCTGTTATATTTGTACTGGCGATAACAGTACCTTTAAACTGGCTATTAGATCAGTATTTATTACAAGAAGGTGCATTAACCTGGTTAGGCCCAGAATATGCTGATTATGATTTAAGCTTTTTGTCTTTTATTATGTTTATTGCAACCATTGCTACAATGGTACAATTAGTTGAAATCATCGTTGAGAAATTTTCACCATCATTATACAATTCATTAGGTATATTTTTACCATTAATTGCTGTGAACTGTGCGATTTTAGGGGGCTCATTATTTATGCAGTCAAGAGAGATTGAAACTTTAGGTTTAGCGCTTAATTATGGTATAGGATCAGGAATTGGATGGTTTTTAGCGATTGTTGCTATTGCAGCCATTAGAGAAAAAATTAGATATAGCAATGTGCCACCAGCTTTAAGAGGTTTAGGAATTACCTTTATCATCACAGGTTTAATGGCTATTGGTTTTATGAGTTTTGGAGGTATGCTTACCGGAGGTGAAGAAGAAGCAACCGAAGAAACTGAAGAAAATACAGTTGGTATGGTAACTACTGCTATTGCTGACGAAAAAGACGAGGCAACAAGTCTAGTGATTGAAACAACTAACGTTACGGATAAAATTAATTAGGAATATGGTATTAGCAGCAAGCACAATGGGAACGGTCATCGCTACAGTTGTCGCGTTTTTAATAGTTACTTTATTATTGGTAACGCTTTTACTTGTAGTGAAACAAAAACTGTCACCTTCTGGGCCAGTAAAAATCACTATTAATGGTGAACGTGAAATCGAAGTAGGTTCTGGAGGTACTTTATTAAATACTTTAGGAGCAGAAAAAATATTCTTACCATCTGCATGTGGTGGCGGTGGAACATGTATTCAATGTGAATGTCACGTCCTTTCAGGTGGTGGTGAAGCATTACCAACAGAAACTCCACACTTTAGTAGAAAAGAATTAAAAGAAGGAGCTCGTTTATCTTGTCAGGTTAAAGTAAAACAAGATATGGAGATTACCATTCCTGAGGAAGTTTTCGGAATTAAGAAATGGGAAGCAACCGTTGTACGTAATTACAATGTTGCATCATTTATTAAGGAATTTGTAGTTGAAATTCCTGAAGATATGGGCTATAAAGCAGGTGGATATATTCAAATTGAAATTCCAAATTGTGAAGTGAAGTTTGAAGATATGGATATCACAGCGCATCCAGAAGAACACGAAACACCTGATAAATTTCAAGCGGAATGGGACAAATTTAACCTTTGGCCATTAGTAATGAAAAACACGGAAACAGTAGAAAGAGCTTATTCAATGGCTTCCTACCCTGCTGAAGGACGTGAAATTATGTTAAACGTTCGTATTGCAACGCCGCCTTGGGATCGTGCTAAAAACGGATGGATGGATGTAAATCCAGGTGTCGCATCATCATATATTTTTAATCAAAAACCAGGTGATAAAGTTGTTATTTCTGGACCTTATGGTGAATTCTTTATTAACGAATCAGACAGTGAAATGCTTTACGTTGGTGGTGGAGCAGGTATGGCGCCAATGCGTTCACACTTATATCACTTATTCAAAACCTTAAAAACAGGTCGTAAAGTAACGTATTGGTATGGTGGGCGTTCTAAACGTGAATTGTTCTACTTAGAGCACTTCCGTGAATTAGAAAGAGATTTCCCTAACTTTAAGTTTTACTTAGCATTATCTGAACCTATGGAGGAAGATAACTGGAAAGTAAAAGAAAATATTGATGCACCTGGAGATGGTTTTGTAGGCTTTATTCACAATTGTGTTATAGATAACTACTTAAGTCTTCATGAAGCACCAGAGGATATCGAATTGTATTTCTGTGGACCTCCATTAATGAACCAAGCTGTTCAGAAAATGGGTGAAGATTTCGGTATACCGGATGAGCACATTAGATTTGATGACTTTGGAGGATAATTCTAAAGTTTATATTATAACAAAAGCCGATTCATTTGAATCGGCTTTTTTAGTTTTTATACTGTTCATTTTTTTAATTCCTGTTTTATTATTTATTGTTTTTCAAATGTGTTTCTAATTAATCTATTCATGAAATAATCACTGTGAAACTTTCTGTCTCAACTTTAATGTGTCTATTTAGATTTCATTTTTGTTGATGTTCTTTTATTTTTTTTCTGTTTAGGGTAACAATTTTGAATGCTTGTGTATGTAAGGTTAAATAATATAACTCAAAACACAATTTGCAATGAAGAATTCATTAAAACTTATTACCATGCTATTTGTATTAATCAATATTTGCTCTTCAGCTTTTGCTCAAGATAATGTATTGAGAGATATTGAAACAATTGCCGATACTGTCCAAGAAGAGGCATTAGATAGAAATTATTTTCAATTAAGTCCAAGAGTAGGTTATGATTTTCCTACGTACAAAAATAATACGCCTTATATAGATTATAATGGTGGCTTAGACTTAGGACTATCATTAGATTATTATTGGAATTGGTTTGGCGTAGGTGCCGACTTTGATTACATCATTAATCAACCAGAAAACGTTTATCCAACTGAAAATCTTTTTGAACCGGACTTAACTACGGCTATTAATTCATTTAATTTAAATGAAGATAAAGTCACCCGTATGTTTTATGGTATTGGTCCAAATTTTCAATACCGAACACCTTCTGGTAAGTTTATAGCAGAACTTAATACACGTGTAGGATTAGCATCTATTAAGGGCGGTAGAACACTTTTAGAAGGGACCTCAACGGCTTCTAACACCTTTCCATTAAATTTTCATGCTGGTTATAGGGACTCCAACGTTTTGACTGTAAAAGGGCAATTAAGATTCACATACTTTATAACTAAAAAACTGGGGATTAATGTAGGTGCTTACTACATGCAACATTTTGGTGTAACAGAATTAAATGAGTCCGGTGTTTCTGCATTATATCAGCCACTTACTACGGCTACTGGTATGACTGAAGAACCACTAAACACTTTTGATGGAGAAGCGTTTACAAGAAGTGAGCCTTGTGATTGTGATATATCTTCAGTGGGAGCATTTGCAGGCATCACTTACAAGTTCATAAAAAATAAGACGCCTAAAGAAAAAGAAAATGTGTGTCCAGTTTGTCAAGAAGATCATTTTCCGCATTGTTGTGCGACTTGTGGTTGTGGCATAACAATTACAGCGAAAGATAAGTTTTCAGATGAAATACTCGCTAATACAGCCATTGTTTTAAAAGATTTAGAAGGCAATGTTATTGAAAGTGGTACAACCAATGCTTTTGGTGTTGTAGTTTTTAGTGATGTACTAGAAGGTGATTATGTTATTAACGGAAAACTATACGACATTGATTTAGAAAGTGAAAGCATTACGAAGGATGAATTTATGGCTTGCAAAAAGGAGGGGGAAAGCATCCAAAAGGTTATTTACTATGGCGATGAACACTTTATTCTTAAAGGTAATGTGGTAGAATGTAATGAGGAAATTGGATTGCAAGCTGTAGATATTGGACTTACCGATAAGATAGATGCTTTAGAAAAGCACACTTTATCGGATAACGAAGGTAATTTTATGTTTCGCTTAAAACAAGCTTCAACTTATACCTTAAATGGTAAAAAAGACGGTTATTACTCTAATGAAGTTGAAGTGTCAACAAGCGATTACAATAGAGATAAAGGCCTGTTTATTGACTTTGAAATGTGTATTGACCCTTGTGGAAAAGCAATAAAACTAGATAATATTAATTTCGATTTAGATAAATCAGAAATCTTACCAGCTTCAATTCCAGATTTAGAGCGTATTGTAAAACTTATGCAAGATAACCCAAACATACAAGTGGAAATGTCTTCGCATACCGATAGTCAAGGTTCTGATGAATATAACCGTAAACTCTCTCAGCGTCGTGCTGATGCAACAGTCACTTATATTGCTAGTCAAGGCATTTCTAAAGACCGTTTAATAGCAAGAGGAGCTGGTGAAACAGAACTAAAAAATGAAAAATGTGCTAACAATGTACCATGTACAGATGATGAACATCGTGTAAACCGAAGAACAGAATTTAAAGTCATTTGCTTTTAATACTAAAATAATAATTAGCTATTAATCATTAACCCAATCAAGGCAGTTGTTAGTTGCTGCCTTGATTTAAATTAAATAAAAATGAAAAATTTATATAGATACCCAGAAAACTTAAACTTATTGAATAACACTGTTAAATTGATTTGTGTTTTCATGTTAGTAGTATTCACGTCTTGTAGTGACGATGAAATTTGTGCTTATGATCAAGATATGATTAACGATTGTGCCGATTTAGAACTAAATATTGGTGATGCTTGTGATGCTGATGGCGATGGTAATACCGATGGAATCGTTAATGATTTTTGTGAGTGTATTACTGAAAGTATAGAATTTGACTGCGAAGAGCAGCAGCTTAGCTTTGGTGACGCCTGTGATTCCAATGGTGATGGCAATCTAGACGGTACTGTTACAGATGAATGTGAATGTCTAACAGAGACTGTCGAATTTGAATGTGAAGATTTACAACTTAATTTTGGAGATGCATGTGACACAAATGGTGATGGTTTTAATGATGGAACTATAGATGACAATTGTGAATGTATGCCTAATGCACCAGTTATTACTTCTTGTCCTGGATTTATTCAAAATGGTGATTTTGAAACAATAACAGGAGATCCAAACACCCGAATAGATGAAGATATTGACTTAGCGACGCATTGGAAAGCCTTATGGCAAACGGGAAGTCTTGCCGATCTTTTTGATAATACTACCACTAACTTTGGAGCAGGATGTTTTGCGGCACCTACACCTTCCTCAGGCGTTTTTGCAGGGATGTGGATAGAAAACTCAACGAATCCTAATGGTGGTCCAGGTTTTAGAGAGGGGATGTTTAACGAGTTAACAACCACAATTAATCAAAGTTCTGGGACTTATACCTTATCTTTTGATTATGCTAATATGAGTGAATCTTGTGGAGCCTCAAACGATGTAAAAGTTGGTGTTTATGGTGTATATCATCCTATTGCAAATCCGTTACCTGCTAGTCCTACAGGAATTTCAACTCCTACTAATTTAGATTTATTTGGAGCGGCTAACACGGTGTTTTTGGGTGAGGTTGTGATTACATCTACGACAACCAATGCTTGGCAAACGGCGACATTTACAATAGATACTAGTTTATTAACATTCCCAACAAACGGCATCAATCATATTATGGTTACAAATTCGCACTTGCCTTTTGATGCCTATGGAAAAATGTATTTGGGCTTTGATAATTTTTGTTTAACCAACTAATATCTTAAAAAGGATGATTTTGAATTAGAACCTTACGTAAATATATTATAAGTAAAAAAGAGACTGTCTTGGTAGGCAGTCTCTTTTTTTATAAATATAATTAAGCTTTTATGGCTAAGGTTGTCTTATTCCTGAGTAACCTCTTTTAGTAAGGTGTTTAATGTTTCAAGCGAAATAGGTTTTATAATATAATTAGATACATTTTCATAATGCTTAGCCCGATTCATGTCTACAGGGTCAATAGAAGAACTTACAATGTAAATAGTAATCAATTTATGAGACTCTATTGTAGTAAACTCATCTAAAAACTGCCAACCATCCATTATGGGCATGTTAATATCTAATAATATAATTTCAGGAATAGATTCCCCAGAACTCATTAAAACTTTTAAATTATTAATGGCTTCTTGTCCATTTTTAAATACCATAAATGAATTACAGAAATTAGATAATTCCATCATTCGTTTAGCCCCAAAAATAAAAATAGGGTTATCATCTATAATACAAGCAATATCAATTTTATTCATATGTTTTTAAGTGGATATAAAATGTTGTACCTTCATTAACTTTACTCTCAACCTCAATTTTGCCACCAATGGCTTCTACTTGATTTTTTGTTATAAATAAGCCTATGCCTCGAGAATCTTCGTGTTTATGGAATGTTTTATACATGCCAAATAACTTGTCGCCGTATTTTTTTAAATCAATACCTTGACCATAATCTTTGATTTCTAAAACAACAAATTCTTTATCACGATTCGTATTTATGTCAATTTTAGCAGGCTCATTTGGCTTTTTATATTTAATAGCATTAGTTAAAAAATTCAATAGAATACTATCTAAATAAGCAGGAACCCCTTTGACAACTATTTTAGGGTCTATATCAACTGTGATTTCAGTTTTAGATTCCAATATTAGTGCAGAAATACTAGAAAAAGCAGTGTTAAAATGCTTTAATAAATTTATCGGTTCAGTCTTTAAATCTTTTTGGATATTTATGGCCGCAACTTCATTTAAATTTGCTACAGTTTCACCAAGATGACTCACAGCTTGTTCAACTAAAGGAAAAATTTCATTTTCTGTAGTTTCAGGTAAGTCCATTTTAACGATATCTAATAACATATCGAGATTACCATAATGAGATCTTAGATTGTGAGAAACAATGTGTGCAAAATTTAATAAGCGTTTGTTTTGATTTTCTGTTGTGGCTAATAATTGAGAAACTTTGTGATTACTTTTCTTTATTTCAGTAAGGTCATTGATTTGAGCTACAAAATGTCGCGCTTCTCCACTGCTATTTCTAACAATTGAAACAAATAATTGTGTCCATATTGTTTCTCTTTTTTTATTTAGATAGCGCTTTTCTACCTCAAAATGGTCAACTTTACCATTCAACATTGCCTTCATGGCTTTATAATCTTGCTCTAAATCATCAGGATGCGTAACATCCATAAAAGTTAGTGATTGTATTTCCGCTTTAGTGTAACCAAACGTATTACAGAAGCTTTTGTTAACATCAATCCAATTCCCTTTCAAATCTATTATGGCCATACCAACTAAGGCCGTTTCAAATGTTCTACTCAGTTGTCGCTCTTTAAAAGCTAATGCTTTAGAGTTTTTTGTTTTTTCATCAATATCTTGGAATAAGCCTTGTACTTTAACACATTCATTATTTTCAATTATAGCTGTACCTATGGCTCTTACCCATTTATATTTTCCGGTCGCAGTTATAATTTGAATTTCAACATCGTAATCAGTGTGCTTCTCTATGCAATTTGTAAATGCTTCAGAAATGGTATTTAAACTATCGCCCTTTCTGTAGAATGAAAGACCCAACTCAACTGTTGGTTCATAATCTAATGGAACTTCATGAATTAATTTTGTTTGAGAACTCCATTGGACTGTTTTTAGTTTAATATCGTATTCCCAAGTACCAATAGCCGCTTGTTTCTGGATAAAATCGAATAAGGATACCTTTTTGTTTTTAAGGGTTTTAACTTCAGAATTGTTCAAGATATTGTAGATTATGGTTGAATTTTGCTTAGCAAATATAATTTTTAATTTTCTTAAACAAAGTTTAAAGTACAAGTTTATACGATTAAAAAAATATAAATGTAGGTTTTTTCTTAATTCATATATTCTATAATCAAATAAATAGAGGTGGTCTCACCAATATTTAAAACCTTAAGTGAAGTTATGGAGTCCTTACTAAACGTATAGCAGGTTAGAACATTAGCTTCTCCTTTCCAGTTGCTTCTAACGGGGATGGAAGTGAATTTGGTAATAGATTTTTGTTTTTGCAGCCTGAAAAGCAGTATGGCAAAAATTAGGATAGATTTTATAACCTTTAATTTTTTAATTTTCGTTTAAAGTATTTGTGAGTAAAGTATTATTTTCTATAATTTCATCAATAAATAGTTTTAGATTACAGTTTTTGTTGATGTACAATAATCATTAATTTCTTTTTCTAATTGAATTGTTAAAGCTCTCATCCTACGGTGAAATTTTTTATAGTGAAATTTTAGAATTGTTTGAAATCAATTTTTTGAAAGGATTTAAATAAAAAAGTGTTTAAATTATTTCTTATTAATAATTATAATAACCATCCTTTTTCAACGAGTAATAAAGATCTATTATTCAATTCTCAACATAAGAAGTATCATAATTTATGCGTTATTTACAGTATGAAGAAAATTTTCGTTATCCTTTTAATACTTACGTCACTTGCAGTTTTAGCTTTTCAGTTTAAACCCATAGAAAAAGTGGTTGAAACCGTAAAAGCAAGTATAGAAACACCAATTTTGGTTAATAAAGATAGTTTAACGATTACATCTAGAGTTAATGTTCTTGAAGGGTACAAACGTGTAAATTATACAACAGGAAGTTTTCAAGAGTATCTAAGGCATTACAAATTAAAAGCTTTTGGGAGTAAAATCGTTAATTATGATGATACTAATTATTACTGGCAAGGCGGTCATATTGGTATTTTAGAAGTTCCGGTGCCTAAAAACGGATTACAACAATGTGCAGATGCACTTATTAGAATACGGAGTGAATACCTATGGGATAACAATAGAAAAAGCGAAATAGGTTTTAACTTTACGTCTGGGCATTATTGTTCGTGGACAAACTATGCGGAAGGGTATAGACCTAAAATTAACGGCAACAAAGTGTCCTTTCATAAAACGGCAAGTGCAAACCATTCAAAAGAGAACTTTTATAACTATCTGAATTTGATTTATATGTATTCTGGAACTTTATCACTTTATAATGAATTAGAATCCGTTTCAGCAAAAGATTTAAAAATTGGAGATATGTTGATTAAAGGTGGTTCACCAGGGCACATTGTGATGATTACTGATGAAATTATTAATGATAATGGTGAAAAATTATATCTCTTGTTTCAAGGCAATACCCCTGCGCAATCGGTTCATTTAGTGAAGAATCTTCAAGATTCTACAATCTCTCCTTGGTATAGTCTCAAAGATGATGCTGTAATTTCAGTGTCTAATTATACGTTTAGTAGTGCAAAGTTTGTGCGTTTTAAATAGCAAGTTTGTATTTTTGTCCTATGAGTAAACCACTAACACCGCAAGAAATTCATAATCTCGCCATGAACCATGTTGGTAAAGACCTCGAAGCTCGTGGTTTTGAGTTTATAGCCATCAATTCAAAGTTGAAACGGCATCCACAATTTGTCTGTATTGATAAAAATAGTCAGTATTATTTTGTTGTAGTAAGGGCCGTTATTTTACCAGATAACCCAAATAATTACGATGTGGTTTGGATGGAGACCTTCAAAAAACATGCCTTTGAAAAGGATGCTAAAGTCTTATATGCAGGTGTGGGTTTAGGAAATCCTGATGGTGAAGATTTGCCTATTTATTTAAATGAAGAATACCTTATTGAATATAACGGCATTCAAGTTATTGAAATGAATTTGAATTAAAATAAAACTTTGATTGAACCGTCATTGCGAGGAGCTTTTTTGCGACGTGCCAATCTTTTAATCTAATATAAAAATCATGAGATTGCCACGTCCTTCGTCCTCGCAATGACGTCCTCGTTTATTTATGAAGCATTTTACTCTACTATTATTACTGTTTTTAATTGTTTCCTGTCAGCAAGAACCTAAAAATATCAAATTATCTGGTCCTGTTTTTGGAACATCATATAGTGCTCAATACCATTCTAAGGATGATACAAACTTTAAAAAACAATTTGATAGCCTATTTAATGTGGTCAACGAATCTATGTCAACCTATATTCCTGAATCTAAAATTTCTAGAATTAATAAAGGCGAAGCGGTTTTAGTAGATAAACATTTTACACGTGTTTTTGAAAAAGCAAAACTCATTTATAGAATGACGGAAGGCGCTTTTGACCCCACAATTGGAGCTGTTGTTAATGCTTGGGATTTTGGTCCAGAAGGGAAAATTACTAACGTAGATAGTACTGCTATTGATAGTTTAATGAAATCCGTTGGTTTTAATAGAATGGGACTTAAAAACGGTAAGGTAGTAAAGAGCAGTCCGTCGTTTTTAGATTTTAATGCTATCGCCAAAGGGTATGGTGTAGATGTTCTTGGTGAGTTTTTAGAAGCCAAAGGTGTTACCGATTATTTAGTTGAAATAGGAGGGGAGATTCGTGCAAGAGGGATTAATCTTGAAAAACAATCGCCTTGGAAAGTGGGTATTGATGACCCCAATTTTGAAGGTGAACAATCGTATTCTAAAGTTATACCTCTTCAAGATGAAGCGATGGCAACCTCGGGAACCTACCGAAAATTTAAAGTTGATGAAAACGGTAATCGTTATGCACACATTATAAATACCAAAACAGGGTATCCTAGTAAAACCAATATTTTAAGTGTTTCTGTTCTCGCGGAAGATTGTATGACTGCAGATGCTTATGCCACAGCGTTTCAAACCATGGGGATTGATAAAGTAACGGATTTTTTATATCGTCACTCAGAATTAAAAGTGTTTGTCATTTTTGAGAATGATAAGAATGAGCTTGAAACGGTGTCGTTAAATGACTTTCCGGAGTAATTCTTAGATTATAGAAATACCTAAACGAAACCCCTATCTTTAGAAGGCATTTATTAACACTAACAGCCAGCCAATTACCAACAATAAGCCTCCAATAGGAGTAATTGGGCCTAAAAACCGAAGTTTCTTTCTTTTAGCATTAGATAATATCAATCCGTAAATACTAAAAGAAAATAATATAATTCCAATAGTAAAACACCAGTAAGTTGCAGAGGTGATATTTTCAGTATTAAAACCTAAAGCTAATAATACAATGGCGTGATACATCTGATATTTAACACCAACTTCAAAACTATGTAATTGGTCTTTAGATAGAATTTTCTTTAAAGCATGGGCACCAAAAGCACCAAAGATTACGGCAAGCATTCCAAATAAAGCACCGGTAGCAATTATAATATGTTGTGTCATTTAATCTATTATTTTACTTATAAACCAAAGGAATGATTTCACCTTTAGCCAAACAGTATTTTTCAATGTCTTCTTCTGAAAGTTGAGCCGTATAGTCAACCTCTTCAACCTTAAATCCCATAGAACGCAACTTGTCAAAATAATCACGACCATACACACGAACGTGATCATACTGTCCAAAAATCTTAGCGCGTTCCTCTCTATCGGTTATAGAATCATCTTCAAAAGTCTCCTCACGATTCAAATCTTGTGGAATCTGAAAAATACCATACCCACCCGGTTTCATCACTCTGTATAATTCTTGCATCGCTTTAGTATCATCTGGGATGTGTTCTAAAACATGATTACATAAAATAACATCATAACTATTGTCTTCAAAAGGCAAATCGCAAATATCTGCTTTCACATCTGCAATTGGTGATAGTAAATCTGTGGTAGTATATTCTATATTTTTAAGACCTCTAAACCGTTTTAAGAAACATTGTTCTGGTGCAAAGTGGAGGACGCTTAATGCTGAACTTGATTCAGTATCTCGGGACAAGAAATCTGTTTCATTTTTTAAATACAACCACAATAATCGGTGGCGTTCCAAACTTAAGGTTGATGGCGATAAAACATTGTTTCGTTGATTACCGTAACCATAAGGTAAAAAGGTTTTAAAGCTCTTACCATCAATGGGGTCTGTATAGGTGTTACCTTTTAAAAAGAAGGCTAAAATGGGGCGTGCCACATAACTAAGCCTTATGAGTAAAGGTCTTGGAATGGTGTTTAATATTATTTTGAAGAGTTTTTTCATTGTTACGCAGAGATTCACGGAGAGACACAGAGGTTCACGGAGTGCTTACTCAGATGTGTTTATGAATCGTTTTATACCGTTTTTTAAAAGTTTAGTATTGAAATTGAATAATAGTCCAATAGGATAATCTCCTAATTTCATGTAAGTCAGTATTTGAGCAGTATGTACATCTGTGAATTTTTCAACTGTTTTGAGCTCAATAACTATTTTGTTTTCTACTAATATATCAATTCTGTAACCGTGATCTAAAGTGATATCTTTATAAATAATAGGTCTTGAAACTTCTTTTTGAACTGAATAGCCTAGTGCTTTTAATTCATAAAATAAACAGTCCTGATAAGCGGATTCTAAAAGGCCTGGGCCAAGTTCTTTATGCACTTCTATAGCTGCTCCTATAATATTTTCCGTAATTTTATCGTATACCATAATGTCAAAATTATACTCAAAACGCTCCGTGAATCTCCGTGAAAACTCTAAGTATCTCTGAGAAATAACTATTTGGTGATAGTAAGAAACAATACCGTTACTTATTTCAGAAAATAAAAATAATATTTACGCTTCTATCTGACTAGAAATTAAATCATAAATACCATCCCAAAGCGCAATTCTATGCTGTAAAGCTGCTTTAGCAACTTCTAAAGCTTCATTCCATTTTTGTTCCTCATTACCACATAATTCTTCAATCATTTGTAAAGACAAAGGGCCATGTTCATCACCATCTAATTCAATATGACGTTTTAAATAGTAGGTTAATTTACTATAGGTATTATCGCTAGTTTTAGACTGGTTTATAATTTGAAAAAACATATCCGGAATCACATCTTCACGCCCAAAAGTAAAGGCTGAAGCTATTTTGTGTGGTTCTTTTGTAGCAATCACTTGAAATGTAAAGTTTACGAATTTTAAAGTTTCGGTATGTAATTCAACTTTAGTACTCGTGTTTTCTATTGAAAAACCATTTTGAATATGACAGACAAAATTCTCAATTTGCGTGGTGCTTGCATTAATTTGATGCATGGCATCTAAATACATTTCGTAATGACTTTTAGGCTCTCCTAACTCGTTAATGTCACTTTCTTCACCAAGTACAATTTCATTTATAAAACGTGCCGTAGAAGGATTTCTAACAGGCGTCCAGGGCACTTTTGTATTGGTTAATTGATTTTGAAGCGCTTTTAGTAAAGACATAAAATCCCAAACCGCAAATACATGTTGCTCCATAAATGTTTTTATATCTTCTATTGAAGATAAAGCACTATATAACTTATGGTTGTTGAGTTCAGCTCTTAAACGCGTTAATTCTTTTTCTAAGTGTGCAATGCTCATCATAATATTATTTAAAGAACTAAAGCATTTTGTCTAAAAGCATCTTCATCAGAAGAAGTAATTCCTAAGGCCTCATGCACATAACCGAAAGTCGATAAAATCTCAGGTTTTCCATCTACAATGGCAACATCGTGTTCAAAATGTACACTTGGTTTTCCGTCAAGAGTTACAATGGTCCAGCCATCACTGAGTTGTTTTACTTTATGAGTTCCTAAATTGATCATAGGTTCAATAGCTACAACCATGCCTTCAATAAACTTTTTGCCACGGCCACGTTTTCCGTAATTAGGCATATTAGGATCTTCGTGCATTTTTCGGCCTAATCCATGACCAACTAATTCTCTAACAACACCATAACCTGCTGCTTCGGTGTGTTGCTGAATGGCATAACCAACATCACCTACGCGATTGCCAACTTTTAATTGTTCAATACCTTTATACAGTGATTCCTTTGTTACTTGAATTAATTTTTTGGTATCCTCAGCAACTTCTCCTATTTCAAAAGTGTAAGCATGATCACCATAAAAACCATTTTTTAGTGAGCCACAATCTACAGAAACAATATCGCCATTTTTTAGTGGGACATCTGTAGGTAAGCCATGAACAACCGCTTCATTTACACTACAAAGTAATGTTGAAGGACAGTCGTAAAGTCCTTTGAAACCTGGCAAAGCACCATGGTCTCTAATAAATTCTTCTGCTATTGTATCTAAGTGATTGGTGGTAACGCCTTCTTTTATTTCTTTGGCTAACATACCTAAAGTTTTAGATACGATAAGCGCACTGTGACGCATCAATTCAATTTCCTCTGCTGTTTTTGCTATAATCATGATTCAAAATATTGAGCCACAAAGATAGGTAATCCCATTTCTTGATTGAAATTAAGGCTGAAGAAAATAAGGATTATTTATAAGGCTATAAATAGGCATTAGGGCGTAGGTCTGAAAAGTATTATTTTTGTAATAAATCGACTTAGAAAAGCCGTTTTTAACCTGTTGTTTTCAAATTCTTCAAAACATGATAAAAAACAGTTTCTATTTGGCTTTGCTAGCTTAGATTTGCTAACTGAAATTTGAATCACTATGTATAGAACTGTTACCGCAGAAGAAGCCTTAAAAGTTGTAAAGTCTAATGATCGCGTATATATACAAGCCGCTGCCGCAGCACCGCAAACGCTTGTAAAAGCACTTTCAGCCAGACATGAAGAATTACGTAATGTTGAAATTTGTCAGTTGCATACCGAAGGTGTCGCGCCTTATGCTAATCCTGAATTTAAAGACAGCTTCCATGTTAATTCCTTTTTTCTTGGTAAAAATGTAAGACATACTATAAAAGCGGGTAATGGATCCTATACGCCTGTTTTTTTAAGTGAGTTACCACGACTTTTTCAGCAACGTATTTTAGAACTCGATGTCGTGTTAATTCATGTATCGGTTCCGGACCGTCATGGTTATTGTTCATTAGGCGTTTCTGTTGAAGCCATTTTGGCAGCAATCGATAATGCAAAGACGGTTATTGCTCAGGTAAATCCACAAATGCCAAGAACACATGGAGCTGGGATTATACATATCTCTGAAATTGATTTTTTTGTAGAGGTAAACGATGATCTCCCGCTCTGTCCAATGGCAGAGCCTAATCCTATAGAACGTAAAATAGGAGATTTTGTTGCTGGCCTAATTGAGGATCGAAGTACGTTACAAATGGGAATTGGCTCTATTCCTAATGCCGTTTTATCGCGTTTGCATAACCATAAAGATTTAGGGTTACACACCGAGTTGTTTTCTGATGGCGTTATTGATTTAATAATGAGTAATGTGATTAACGGTAATTATAAAAAGATCAATCGTGGGCGTGCTCTTTCTACATTTCTAATGGGGTCTAAGCGTTTGTATGATTATGTAGATGATAATCCGTTTGTAGAAATGCGTGCTTCTAATTATACGAATAATGCAGCGTATATAAAACAAAATCCTAAAATGGTGGCTATTAATTCTGCTATTGAAGTTGATGTTACGGGGCAAGTTTGTGCAGATTCTATTGGTTCTAATATGTATTCTGGTGTTGGAGGTCAAATGGATTTTATAAGAGGTGCCTCATTAAGTGAAGGTGGTAAAGCGATTATTGCATTGCCTTCGGTTACTAAAAGTGGTATTAGTCGCATTGTGCCTATACTGAAACCTGGCGCGGGTGTTGTAACGACAAGGGCTCATGTACACTATGTTGTTACAGAGTATGGTATTGCTAATTTATATGGAAAAACAATTAGGAAAAGAGTGAAAGCTCTGGTAGATATTGCACACCCAGACCACAGAGAGTCAATAGATAGAACGTATTTTGATTTAATTAAATAACAAAAAACATTAAAATTGCCACCACTTTTTTGGTGTTGGAGGAATTTTAGGAACTTCATCTGTGACAATTTGATAAACTTCTCCCCAACCTAAAATACCACCAATATTACGATCATCTATAAATAGGTCGGCATGAATTTTACGGCTTCTACTATAATCGAATTTTTCTTCTGGGAAACTAGCATTTACAGCATAAAACTCAATGCCGTTTTGTTTACAGAAATCAACAGCTTCTTGAAGTCTAGGTCCACACCGATATGTCCAAAGAATTAAACGATGCCCATCTTCTTGAAATCTTTTAAGTGTTTCAAAAGCAAAAATGCGTGTTTTTCCAATCTTAGGATAAGCATCTTCTACGATGGTACCATCAAAATCTACGGCTATTATTAATCTGTTTTGAAAATTCATGCGATTTGTCAATTGAATGGTAAAATTACAACAATAAGAAATTTACACCAACTTGAAAAAAGGACTAATGTCAAAAAATCGTTTCTTTTTAGGTTAATTAAAGCTAAAAAGAAACGATATGTTTTGGACTTTATTTATTAAGACTTGTGATTATACAAGGCTTTCTTGGGTCATTGCTTTAGGTTGTGGTAGACCTATAAGTTTTAAAATTGTAGGGGCTACATCTCCTAAAATTCCGTCTTTAATTGTTTTTAATTCGTTGTCAATTAAAATAATTGGTACCGGATTTGTAGTGTGAGCCGTATTTGGAGTACCGTCTGGATTGATCATAGTTTCACAGTTTCCGTGATCGGCAATTAGAAGCGTTGTGTAGCCATGGTCTAATGCTGTTGAGACCACATCAGTAACACATTTGTCTACATGCTCACAAGCTTGTATAGCAGCTTCCATAACACCAGTATGACCAACCATATCGCCATTAGCGAAATTTAGACAAACAAAATCGACCTCTTCTTTTTCTAACTCAGGAACTAAAGCGTCACGCAATTCATAAGCACTCATTTCTGGTTTTAAATCGTAAGTAGCTACTTTTGGTGAGTTTCTTAAGATTCTAGTTTCACCTTCAAAAGGTTTTTCTTGGCCACCCGAAAAGAAAAATGTAACATGAGGATATTTCTCAGTTTCAGCAATTCGGATTTGTTTTCTGTTGTGTTTCTCTAAAATTTCACCTAAAGTTTCAGAAAGATTATCTTTATTAAAAACAACTTTCATGCCTTTAAAACTATCATCATAATTTGTTATGGTAACGTAGTAAAGGTTCAATTTATGCATGTTTTGTTCGTGGAAATCACGTTGCGATAAGGCTTCAGTTAACTGTCTTCCTCTGTCGGTTCTAAAATTGAAAAAGATAACAACATCGTCTTCTTTAATTGTTGTTACAGGCTGGTTATTACTGTCTGTAACAATTAAAGGCTTTATAAATTCATCTGTAATATCTTCAGCGTAATTATTTTTAATAGATTTTATGACGTCTTGTGTTTTTTCGCCTTCGCCTTTAACCATTGCGTCATAAGCATACTTTACACGTTCCCAACGTTTGTCTCTATCCATAGCGTAATAACGACCTGTTACGGTAGCTAACTGCCCAGATGTTTTTTCTAAATGTTCTTCTAATTCTGAAATAAAACCATATCCAGATTTTGGGTCCACGTCTCTACCATCGGTAAAGGCATGAACAAAAACATTGTCTAAGCCATAATCATGTGTGGCATCGAGTAAGCCAAAAAGATGATTAATATGTGAGTGTACACCACCATCACTAACTAAGCCTAGTAGGTGAACATTTTTGTTATTAGATTTTGCATACTCAAAAGCTGTTTTTAAAACAGGCTCCTCACGAAGCGTATTATTTTTTACAGCGAGATTAATTTTTACAAGGTCCTGATAAACAATTCTACCAGCACCTAAATTCATGTGTCCAACTTCGCTATTTCCCATCTGACCTTCTGGTAAACCTACATGTAAACCGTCGGTCCTTAAACTTGCACTAGGGTACTTCGTGTATAAAGAGTCAATAAATGGAGTTTGTGCATTGTCTATTGCCGAAACTTTAGGGTCAGGAGATTTTCCCCAACCATCTAAAATCATTAAAATAACCTTCTTATTCATGTGTTTATGTTTTATATATCAAAGATAACACTTACAACTTTATCACAATTCTGATAATTGAAAAATTTTTAAGCGTTAACGTTATTTTAAATTTAGGTAATCCACTGATAAAGCAATATCTGGTTTTTTGGATAGTATTAACAGATTTGTTTTTAGAGCGTTAAAGAAATGTTATAAAAAAAAATAACTGTAACAATTTAAGAATTATGTCGTCTCTTTAGTATAACAAAACAACAATCAATTAAATTTAAAATCTTTCATCATGAAAAAATCAGTAGTCGTTTTAGCCTTAGCATTAGGTTTTTCAATCAGTAATTTAAATGCATCAAATTTCAATTTAACTTCAGAAGTTAATTCTGTTAGTTTCCAAACCGTTGAGGTTAGTCCTTTATGTAAGGCTGTTGCCACAGGTAATATCGAAGAAGTTAAAAAATTACTTAACAATGGCGCGGATGTAAATGCCAAATCTAACGGTCTTATGCCGATACATTATGCCGCAAAATACAATAGGGTAGAATTAATTAAGATATTGATTACAGCAGGTTCTAAAATTCATGACGCTTGTGATTCTGGTCTTACAGCTTTAAGACATGCCGAAAAAGCAAATGCTAAAGATGCAGCACTATTCTTAAAGCGATTTAAAAATAAAACAGTTTAGTTAAATACTAATATTGAGTTTGAGTTAGTTAGTAAGAGAAAGTGTCTTTTTTAAGACACTTTTTTGTGTTTAATAGATTCGCCCTTATTAATTTCTTTTGTTAACTATCATTCAAATTGTAGCTGTTAAATGATATTTCAATTACTTTAAAAAGCCCAAATCGGTTTCTGTACCAATCTCATAAGGTGCTTTATTATATTCAAAAATTCGAGCGTCTAAGGTTCCTTTTAGGGTGATTTGCTGATCTTCAACTTCTATCCAACTTCCTTCACGTAAGCCAATAACAGGTTGGCTATTATAGGCGTGAAATTCTTTAATTCTGGTTGCTCTAGTTTCTCCCATATGCGTACTGCCTGCAATTGGGTCTATATAATGCGGGTTAATATTAAAGGGCACAAAGCTCAAAGTTTTAAAACTTGGCGGATAGACAATAGGCATATCATTTGTTGTATTCATGGTTAAACCACAAATATTACTGCCTGCGCTAGTCCCTAAATAAGGTGTGCCATTTGTTACTGCATTTTGTAAAGCTAATAACACCTTGTTTTTATACAGTTGAGAAACCAAAACAAATGTATTGCCACCACCAACAAAAATTCCGGTGGCGTTTTTTATAGCGGCTTCGGCATTATCAAATTCATGAATCCCTTTAAGGGTCTTACCGATGGTCTTAAAAGCTTTTGCAGCTACTTTTGTGTATTCATCGTGCGAGATCCCTCCTGGTCTTGCATACGGAATAAATAATATAGTGTCTGTAGATTTAAAATGAATTTTAAGCGTCTCTAATAAGTATTCTAAATAACCACTTCCATGAATTGTAGAAGTGCTGGCGATTATAATGGATTTCAAATTGTTTTCTTTTTAGGTTAAAATAGGTGTTTTTGGCTTAAAGAAAAACTAAACTATTAAATTAATATCATTTTCGGATTTTATCATTTAACAAAAGTTTGTCCTAAATTTTTATGTCATCACAAATATAAAACCGAACTTTAATAACTTAATTATACCATATGAATAAAATTATACTTTTACTTTTTAGTGCTTTTAGTTTGTTGTCTTTTGGGCAGAATTTAGATAGAACTTCTGTTAGCGGTAAAATTGTAGTGTCTTCTGAAGATAAAGAGGGTGTAGCTGTTTTTAATTCCTCTTCAAATAAAGGGACTATAACAGACGAAAATGGAGATTTTACAATTAATGTGTCTGTAAATGATATCGTGGAGTTTTCTGCGCTTCAATTTGAAGATTTTAGTGTTACCATTACCGATAAGATTATAAAATCTAAACAATTGACCGTAATTTTAGTTGAAGAAATTAACAAGTTAGATGAGGTTGTTTTACTCCCTTTTGGCCTTACCGGAAATATAAATGCTGATTTAAGTAATGTAAGAACCTACAATGTAGATTTAGACGCTATTTATTTTGGATTAGATAATATTGAAGATTTTGAGTTTTCTGCGGATTATAAAACCGAAGCCGATAATTTAGCCTTTAACGAGTACAACCCTAGGGTGGACAATATGTTAGATTTGGTGAATGTGGCAGGTTTTTTAATAAAACAAGTGGTTAATACAAGCACTATTAAATTTAAATCTGAACGAGAAAAACAATTAGAATTAACCCCTTTTAGAAAAGCATTAGATACTTATAGTGTGAATTTTATTCATACTAATTTTGACATACCATTAAATCAAGTTGAAGCATTTGCAGATTATTTAGAAAAAGAAGATTTAGACGAAGCGTTATTTGAAGACGGCAACGAAATGCAGTTGTTAGAACGTATCAACCAATTAAGTAAGTCGTTTTTAAAAAACTTAAGTGAAAACGATTAGTTTTATAATCCTATTTTTAACTTTCTGTGCAGCTAATGCACAACGGAAAAATATTACAGGTCAACTCATCGCAAATGATGAGGTTGAAGGGCTTCACATACTCAACAGAACTGCTGTAAAATATACCATATCTCTTACCGATGGTAGTTTTGAAATTCCGGCAAAGGTTTCAGATACACTAGTTGTTTCTGGTGTAAAATACCAAACACAAGAAATTATTGTAACAAAGTCTATTATAGATTCTGAACAGTTTAACTTACAACTGATAGAAAAAGTAAATGAGCTTAAGGAAGTTGTAGTTGGTAAGATTTTAACAGGTAGCTTAGAATCAGATATTGAAAACTCAGATGCCGAACCAGAAATTAACTTCTACGATTTAGGAATCCCAGGATCCGTAAAATTACCACCAACACAAAGTGAACAACGTTTAAACGATGCCGATCATGGAAAATTTGTGTATTATTACGGTATTGGAATATCGATTAATGTCCACAAAATCTTAAATAGAATTAATGGCGACACCAAAATGTACAAGGAGCGCGTTATAAGTGAAGCTAAAGAAAAATGCATTACCCAATTAAAAACGGACTATGCAAATACTATTTTTGAGGCTATTGTAATTCCAGAAAACCACAAAGAAGAATTTTTTCAATTTTGTCTAGAAGATGACCAATTTTATGCAATTTGTGAAGATCAAAATCAAATAAATGACGTCAGTTTTCTTTTAAAGAAATTAAAGATTTTTAAAATGCGATTAGATGAAGACGATTAAAACCATAGCTGTTGTTTTGCTTTTCACTTTAGGCTATAATCTTCAGGCGCAGACTAAAGACCTTAAAGGACAACTCATTGCAAATGATGAAGCTGAAGGGCTCCATATTCAGAATAGAACAGCGGCAAAATATACCATTTCTAATGATGACGGTAGTTTTATAATTCCTGCAAAAGTTGCAGATACCTTAGTGATTTCAGGTGTGAAATATCAAGAGAAAGAAATCGTTATAACGCCTTCTATAATGGAATTGGGTCAGTTTAGCGTGCAATTAATTGAAAGCGTTAGTGAACTTAAGGAAGTTGTGGTAGGTAAAATTTTAACTGGTAGCTTAGAATCAGATATTGAAAACTCAGATGCCGAACCCGAAGTTAACTTTTACGACTTGGGTATTCCTGGTTATACCGGAAAGGTACTTACACAAAATGAACGCAAATTATATGATGCCGATGGTGGTGATATGGTTGGACTAGTAGGAGGTATCTACGGCGGAGGTCCAAGCATTAACTTTTTTAAATTGTTGAATACCATTACTGGTAGAACAAAAAAATTAAAAGCGATTGTAGAATTAGATAATAGAGTGGATTGCATAGAGCGTTTAAAAGAAGATTACGAAGCATTTCTTTTTGAAAAAGATACCTTAGCAGAAAATTTACGCGTTGAGTATTTTCTATTTTGTCAAGAAGATGAGGCGTTTTTAACTTTATGCAATCAAAATAATGAAATTAAATTAATAGAATTTTTACAAGCGAAGTTAAAAGTTTATCAAGAAAACAGGAATTCAAGCCTCAAAGATTAAATTTGAAATGTGTTTATATAGCACACAAAAACAATTATAAATTACACATGAAACCACTTAGCTTATTTTTAGCATTGCTACTTTTTACAGTTCTTAATTCAAATCGTAACACGCACGAATATTATGTTAGTGTCACAGAAGTTGGATATGCTGAAAAACAAAACGCGCTTCAGATTATTAGTCAGATTTTTATAGACGATTTTGAAACTTTAATGCGTAAGCGTTATGATGACACAATTACATTAGATGTTGATAGTGAACCCCAAGTTGTAGAAGATTATATGAATCGCTATTTAAGCGATAAATTAAAAATTAAGGTGAATGGTACGGCTGTCAACTTCAATTTTATAGGAAAAGAATATAAAGAAGATATTGTTTATTGTTATTTAGAAATAGAAAATGTTTCAGATATAACATCAATTGAGTTAAGCAATCAGGTTTTATTTGATGTGTTTTCTGATCAACAAAATATTGTAAGAATGAAACTTTTAGACAGAAATAAAAGCTTTCTACTGGTTCCAGAAAATGATACTTGTTTATTAAACTTTAGATAAAAACGGAATAAAATCCCCATTAATTATTACTTTAGGCACTACTTTTTTTAACACTAACTATTATATATGAGAATTTTTAAGTACTTATTATGCGCTATGCTTTTTGCATCGTTCAGTCTTTATGCACAAAATGAAGAAAAAGCTGAACGCCAACAAGGGCACACTAACCAAAACAAATTTAAACAACTTTACGATGAGTTTTCAACACCGAACATGTTTAGAACAGGTTCAGGTGCACCTGGTCCCAACTATTATCAGCAGCAAGCAGATTATAAAATGGATATTGAAATTGATGATGATAATGCAAAACTTCATGGTGACGAAACAATTACCTACACCAATAACTCTCCAGATGATCTAAGATACCTTTGGGTGCAATTAGATCAAAATATGCGTGCCAGAGATTCTAAAACGCCATTAATTAGTGGGTCAGGAATAAGGCCAGCAACATCATCTTCTAGAGCAGTGAAGTCTTATTTACAAGAATCTTTTGACGGCGGATTTCATATTGAAGCGGTTAAAGATACAGATGGAAAAGATTTGCCACATACCATAAACCGTACAATGATGCGTGTAGAGTTACCACAAGTTTTAAAGTCTGGTGAGAAATTCTCGTTTCAAATTAAATGGTGGTATAATATTAATGATCACGTAAAGGATGGCGGACGATCAGGTTATGAATATTTTGAAGAAAACGATAACCGTATTTATGTCATAGCTCAGTTTTACCCACGTATGGCTGTCTATAATGATGTAGAAGGCTGGCAAAACTCTCAGTTTTGGGGACGCGATGAGTTTGCATTACCATTCGGTAATTTTGATGTAAATATTACCGTGCCTGCAGATCATATCTTAGATGGTACAGGAGTACTGACAAATAGAGAAGAAATTTTTACTAAGGACATGATGAAGCGTTATAAGAAAGCACAAAAATCTTATGACGAGCCTGTAATGATTGTAACACAAGAAGAAGCAGAAAAAACTGAAAAATCGAAGAGTAAAGCCAAAAAAACCTGGAAGCTTTCGGCAAAGATGGTAAGAGATTTTGGTTTTGCAACCTCTCGTAAATTTTTATGGGATATGATGGCTGTAAAATTAGAAACTAAGGACGTTATGGCTGTTTCTTTATATTCTAAAGAAGGTAATCCACTTTGGGGACAATGGTCAACTAAAACAGTTGCAAGTACGTTTAAGACCTATTCTCGTATGACTTTTGACTATCCTTACCATAAGTCGATATCGGTACATGCACCAATGGGAATGGAATATCCTATGATTTCATTTAATTTTGGTCGTCCAGATAAAGAAGGTAACTATTCTGATAGAACAAAATACGGCATGATCAGCGTTATTATTCATGAAGTAGGTCACAACTGGTTTCCAATGATAATTAATAGTGATGAGCGTCAATGGACATGGATGGATGAAGGTTTAAACACATTTACCCAATATGTCGCAGAGCAAGATTTTGCAGAATGGTTTCCTGATGCGTTATCTCCTAATGATAAAACGTATCCTTCTCGAAGAGGACCTGCTAAAAATATTGTAAGATACATGGGCGGCAATCAAGATTATATTGCACCAATTATGACCAAAGGTTTAAATACGTATCAATTTGGGAATAATGCCTACGGAAAGCCTGCTACAGCATTAAATATCTTAAGAGAAACCGTAATGGGGCGTGAGCTTTTTGATTATGCATTTAAAGAATATGCTAACCGCTGGAAATTTAAGCACCCAACACCAGAAGATTTTTTCCGAACAATGGAAGATGCCTCAGCTATAGATTTAGATTGGTATTGGAGAGGTTGGTTTTACACCACAGATTATACAGATATCGGTATTAAAGAGGTTAAGAAATTCGCTGTAAGTGGAACGCCGAATGACAATGGTAAACGCTTAGCAGATCAATATAATAGAGACCCAAATAGCTTGGTTTATTTTATTGAAGAAGGTGCAGAAGGTTATGATGACGCTATGAAAGCTGGCGGAACAATAGATAATGTACCTACGGTAAAAGAATACATCATGGATAATTTTACACCTAAGGAGCAAAAGCAAATGAAAAAGGCACCTAAATATTTTTATCAGGTAACTTTTGATAAGCCAGGCGGATTAGTAATGCCAATAATTGTTGAGTATACTTATGCTGATGGAACCAAAGCAAGAGAAACTTATCCTGCACAAATATGGCGATTAAATGACAAGGAAGTCAGTAAAGCTATTGCAAGCGATAAAGAAATTGTGTCAATAACAGTAGATCCAGACTTAGAAACAGCTGATGTTGATACGTCTAATAACACTTGGCCAAAAGAGGTTAAAGAAAGTGATTTTGATAAGTTTAAAAATAAAGTAACAGACTAAGTTTTACAACTTATAATATATTTAAGCCGGCTTTTTAAGTCGGCTTTTTTTATGAAATTAACCTAATGTTGGTTGACGACTTAAATTTAAAAGTCAAATAGAATTGGTTTACTCAATAATAGAATATTTATCCCGTTTAATTCACATAACTTTTAGTCTTTATTGTTTTATAAACTAACTATATTTGCAACGTGATACATCAACTAACATTTTTATTCATCGGAGGTACCGAAATAGTCTTTGTACTATTTATTGTGGTACTCGTCTTTGGGGCAGATAAGCTTCCAGAAATTGCGCGTGGTTTAGGAAAAGGCATGCGTCAAATTAAGGATGCAACCAACGATATTAAGCAAGAGGTTACTAAAAGTGCAAAAGAAAATAATATTATAGATGAGGATACGACTAAAAGTATTCAAGATGAAATTAACAAAGTTAAAGATGATCTCGAAGACTTCACGGGCTCATTAAAACGCAATAAGTAATTGCATATTTCTCGTAAAATCACCTTATTTTTTGAGTTAATAATAAATATACATCTTATATTATGTTTTTTATTTAATATATTTAGGGAATTATTAATGCTCTAAATCTTATTTTATGAAAAAAATGTACACTTTGCTAGTTCTTCTACTGGCAATAACAATTGTGTCTTGTTCTAAAGATACCAACCTAGAAACCGAAACTGAAGCCGAATTAGTTCAAACCCCAGAAAATCCATTAACGGTTGATCAGATTAACCAACGGATTAGTGAAAGTATCCGTAACACCGGAGATTTTGACTGGAATAATGAAGACGCTCATTTTTTATGGAGCGCATTAACTCATGGACAGTATGTACTAACTGTGGGTTACGGAAATGAAGGCCAAAGTTTTGGTGATATAAAAGGCGATAAGGAGCTTCTAAACAAAAAAGAAAGTCTAATAACAACAATTTTAATTGAGGAAGAAGTTGATAAGGATGACTTTAAATTAAAAGAAGATGCTGTATTGACTGTTTTTGATGCCGAAGTAACACAACTAAAAACAATTATTGCGCTGAGAGAAAGTGAGTATGTTAGATATTTAGAACCTAATGGTTACAATCAATATACAGAGGTTCAGGAAAAATCAAGTTCAGGATGTGATACAAGTGGCGATTCAATTAATTCATCACATTATACAACAATAGCGCCAAACAATGCACAGGTATCTTGGCATTTTGATGCAAATAATATTCCACAAGCTTGGAATCAGTCTACAGGTTCTGGTATTACTATTGGTTTAATAGATACGGGTGTTTCAAAAACGCAATCGCTTTTAAATCCAGTAGGAATTAATGATGGGTATTCTTCTGGGCGTTCAGTAGAAAAATATGGCACCTTTATAGATTCTAATTGGTGGTGGTCTAGTAATTATGATGGTGAACATGATAAATGCGGACACGGAACCGCAATGGGGTCAACGATGGCTTCGCCTCGAAATGACAATGGAATGCCAGTTGGTGTAGCATATAATGCAAATTTAGTGGCTTACAGAGCCACGGAAGATGTGTTGTTAAATGATTATCATGAACGTAAAGGCGTATCAGATGCTTTAACACAATTAGGGAATAGATCTGATGTAAAAATCATTTCAATGTCAATAGGGTATCTATGGTCTATAGGTAATATTAAAGATGCGGTAAAGTATGCTTATAGCCAAGGCAAATTAATATTTGCAGCAGGAGGAACGTCCACGAGTTTTACTAACGGCTATGGTGTTATCTTCCCTGCAACAATGAGCGAAACTGTTGCGGTAACAGGTGTTACTGATGGTTCTAGTTATGAAAGATGTGACGTTTGCCATAGTGGTAGTAAAATAGATTTTACAATTATTATGGAAGGCGATAATGATACAAGCAAGGCGCCTCCAGTATTAGGATTTGATGATGGAGAGAGACGTTATACCGGAGGGTCTTCTGTGGCTACGGCAACTACGGCAGGTATTGCAGCTTTAATTTGGTCTAAATATCCTTCTTGGAGTAGAACTCAAATTTTAAATCGACTAAAACAATCGGCTGAGTTTTATCCTAATAAAAATAGTAGTTTTGGTTACGGTAATATTGATGCTCTACAAGCTGTTCAATAACATTAGAATTGAAATCAATTACCCATAAAAAAAGCAAGTCTTGTTAAATATCAAGGCTTGCTTTTTATTTTTTTGATGAATTAATATTTATGCTTCTAATACATAATTTTCAAAAATAGAATTCAACTCTTTTTCCGGATTATCTGTTAAACCAGAATGTGTTTTAGAACTTTGTATAATGGTACTTCGTGAAGCGGCTAACCATCTAAACCGGTCTGAAATTTCAAATTGACCAATCTTTCCTGCGGAAGAATCGCCTTTAGAAATTAATTCCCAAG
The DNA here is from genome assembly GCF_013403955.1 of Winogradskyella vidalii. Taxonomy (GTDB): domain Bacteria; phylum Bacteroidota; class Bacteroidia; order Flavobacteriales; family Flavobacteriaceae; genus Winogradskyella; species Winogradskyella vidalii. The sequence goes on from NZ_JABFDG010000001.1 coordinate 671,081, forward strand.
ATTTTAAGTAGTTGTTAATGGCTTCTAGGTCTAATTCACAAGAAAAAGCCTTCAGTTTCGTTTCACTGACGTTGAATTTTACACCGAGATATTTTTTTCGTTTCGAGAATAAAATCACACCAACGTTAAAAAACTCTTCGCGTTCTACTCTTGGTACGAGTCTTATTATAGCATATTCAAAAGTCACTTTATCTGGCATCTTCGGCTTCTTTAACTAATACATCAATTTTTGAAAGTCTAGAATTTAGATATTCTATATAGGCATTTCGCATGTCAACTGGCGATAGCGTATCAGATTCGTTTACCAACCAATCTTCAGGTATTTTAGAAACAATATCATCAATTGTATCTTTACTTAAAGCTGAAATAATAACCTTAGAAGCTTCATCTAATAGCGTAGCACGTTCTAATAATACATGATCTTTAATAAGCGGAAACGTTCTAGTAAGATGATTTTTCCAAGTACTCCAATTATGATGAAAATAGAAACTAGCGCCGTTATCAATTACCCATAATTCTTTATTCCAATTTAATAAATTGGTGTTTTTTACAGTGCGATCTATATTGCTAATAATACTGTCTAAAAGCACAATTTTAGAAGATGTCAAAGCATCTGCAACAGAAACTAAAGGGTCAAAAGTAATAGAACTACTTAGGTAATGTAAGCCTAGGTTAAGACCAATACTAAATTTTAATAAGTCTTGAATTTCTTCATCGGGTTCGGTTTTACTAAAAGAATCGTCTAAATTCATAAAGACCAACTCCGGAACCTTTAAACCAATAGCGCGTGCTAATTCACCTCCAATAAATTCAGAGATTAAGGCTTTTTTTCCTTGTCCTGCACCTCTAAATTTTAAAACATATAGAAAACCATCACTAGCCTCAACAATGGCAGGTAGTGAACCGCCTTCTCGCAAAGGAGTGATGTATTTAACCACATCTACAGTTCTAATTTCAATTTTACTCATAGTTGCAGTTATAATTTTCGACTAATCGTTAGTCCATCTCTAATAGGTAATACAACCGTTTCAATGCGCTTATCATTTTTTAAAAGTGTATTGTAATCTAAAATAGATTGTGTAGAAACGTCTTTTGCTCCAACAGGTTCTACCACTTTTCCATGCCATAATACATTATCAGAAAGTATAATCCCACCCGGATTTAATTTGTCTATAATTAAGTGGAAATAATTACTGTAATTAGGCTTGTCGGCATCAATAAAAATTAAGTCAAATGTTTTGTCTAACGTCGGGATGATATCGATAGCACTTCCTGTATGTTGAAAAATTTGTGCGCCATATTTTGATTGGTCAAAATATTTGCGCTGAAAATCTACCAATTCTTCATTAATATCTATAGTATGTAATTCGCCATCTGCTTGTAAGCCTTCCGCTAAACACAACGTAGCATAACCCGTAAATGTTCCTAATTCTAAAATAGATTGAGGTCGTATTAATTTAGAAATCATACTCAACACCCGACCTTGATAAGGTCCGCTAAGCATAATAGGTTGTAAAATTTTTTGATAGGTTTCTCGGGTTAACTGTTTTAGTAATTCTGGTTCATCTTCAGAATGGTCTACCACATAATCATCCAAGTTTTTAGGCAAGAAATACATAACTAATAATTGATTTAAATGATTTTATGAAGTGATTCTGGCTATTAATTTCTGTTTGGCAGCGTCATCATCTCCACATAACCATTGAATAACGTTGTCTTCCCAAATGGCATCACCTTCAGTTTCGGTTATAATTTTTCTGTCGATAGCTAAGTCAATAATTTTACCAGGATAAGAAGATTGTTGCTCGCTTTCCATTTCACCTAAAGGATATGGGTCATCTAAGCCCATAATTACTTGTTTAGAACCTTGGTTTCTTATTAATAACTCTAATCCACCAGTGTCATGTACAAGCGTATCAAAGAAGATGTTTTTATGCCCAACGGCTTTTCTAGGATGACTTTTGCCTTCAAATAAATCGGGACGTCCATCAAACCCTTGAATACGTCTCCCTAAGTTAATCTGTGCTAACTGTCCGCCATGAGCAAAACAAGTCCGCATATTTGGGTATTTATCTTGGTAACCATTTAAAGTTAAAAAATGATAGGCATCGCCACATTGTGCTAGCATCCAAATTAAATGAAAACGCCAAGATGTGTTTTCAAGTTTTATAAATTTTTCCCCATCGTATGGGTGAATTTCAATCGCCAAATTATACTTATTGGCCATTTCAAAAATAGGTTCATTCTCTTCATCAAAAATACAACGCCAAGTTCCAATGGAGTCCATATAATGGGTTGGTAAACATAAAAGTTGCATACCTAAGACTTCTACACAACGTTCAATTTCCCAACAAGCACTTCTTACAAAACCAGGATGAACCACAAAGCCACAAGTAAATTTACTAGGATGATTATGCTGAATTTTGGCATTAAAATCATTCTGAAAACGTAAGGCTTGCTTCATTTCTTCAACCCTTAACCCATTCCCGTAGAGTTGCGATAAATTTAAAACAACAGCATGGTCTAGCTTATTGCGTTCCATCCATTCTAACTTTTCATCTAAGAAAAAACTAGAATCAGTAATCGGACGGTTCCAATCTTTTTGTAGCATAAACTTACGGTCTTTATCCACCCAAAAGATTTCTTTGTCTTTCATAAATTGGGGGATTTCTTCAGGATAAGGAAGAAGATGGGAGTGACCGTTGATTCTTAATTTACGTTTTGTCATAATTATTTGTCATGCTGAGCGAAATCAAAGCTGCTCAGAAGTATTATTGATTTACTTTTCTTTAGGAGAAAGATTCTTTACGTTGTTCAGAATGATATTATTCCTCTAATTGCACCTTTTTTGGCGGTTCCATTATTTCGCCACAATTAGGACATTTACGCTTGTTGGTATCGCCATAATATTTATCGAAAATTACTGGCATATCGGTTTCAATATTATCTAGGGTAAAATCTTCTTCATATAATTTTGTGGTACAATTTTCACAAAACCAAAGCAAGGCATCTTTGACGTCTTTTTCTCTCGGATATTCAATAACTAAACCAACGGTGTTTGCGCCACGTTGAGGTGAATGCGGTACTTTTGGAGGTAAAAGAAAAATTTCGCCTTCTTTAATATGAATGTCTTTAGGTTTTCCGTCTTCAATGATTTTTAATACAATGTCCCCTTCAATTTGATGAAAAAATTCTGGCGTCTCATTATAGTGATAATCTTTTCTGCTATTTGGGCCACCAACCACCATAACAATAAAATCACCATCTTTCCAAACCACTTTATTACCTACCGGTGGTTTCAATAAATGACGATTTTCATCAATCCATGCTTTAAAATTAATAGGAGGATATATTTTACTCATGAGTTTATTTTTTGGGCGTTACCCTAAAAAGGGTCAGGCTTTCCACTATATCTTTTTTTGCCATATATGGCAGCAAAAAAAGGATGTCGTTTTAATCCTTAACGCAGATTCATCAATGCATTAAAATTAGTAAAAAAAAACAAAAATTTACTAACTAGACCTGTCGGGTTTTTAAAACCTGACAGGTCTTATTATTATAGCGATTTTGTTCGTCCACCATCAACCGGAAGGTTAATTCCGTTAATATAAGCAGCACGTGCACTAGCTAAAAAGGTAATGGCATCTGCTAATTCTTCGGGTTGTGCAAAACGTTTCGCTGGTACTGTACTTTTCATAGCGTTGGCTGATTCTTCCTCTGTTTTTCCAGATTTAGCGGATTTATTTTTAATTATCTCAGCAAGTCTATCAGTTCCGGTAGCACCAGGTAAAACATTGTTTACCGTAATACTAAACTGACCCAGTTCATTGGCGAGCGTTTTACTCCAACTCGCCACGGCGCCTCTAATAGTGTTACTAACACCTAAACCGTCCAACGGTTGTTTTACAGAGGTTGAAATAACATTTACGATTCTACCGTAACTTTCACTTTTCATAAATGGCACAACGGCTTGTGCTAAAATGTGGTTACATTTTAAATGTTGTGTAAATGCAGATTCAAACGCTTCTACTTTAGCAGAAAAAATAGGACCTCCAGCCGGACCGCCAGTATTGTTTACTAAAATATGAAAACCGTGATGTTTTGAAATATAATCGGAAACTTTTGATTTCAATTCCATCGGGTTTGAGAAATCTGCCACGATATAATCGTGATTTCGTTGTTGAGGTAACTCTGAAAGTACAGTTTTTAATTTGTCTTCATTTCTAGCAATTAGTGTTATTTGAACACCTTCTGCAGCTAATGCCATTGCTGTTGCTTTTCCTATTCCTGCTGTGCTACCACAGACCAGTGCGTATTTGTTGTTTAATTCTAAATTCATATTATTCGTTTTGTCTGGTCGAGCGCAGTCGAGACCTTGTTTTTTTAATACTTTATACAAACATTCTTAGCTTCAGTAAAAAAACGTAAAGCTTCAAATCCGCCTTCGCGTCCTACTCCAGATGCTTTTACACCTCCAAAAGGCGTTCGTAAATCGCGCAACATCCACGTATTTACCCAAACAATGCCAGCTTGCAATTGGTTGCTGAGTTTCATCGTGCGTTTTAAATTGTTGGTCCATAGTGTTGCTGATAAACCATATTTTACTTTGTTTGCCATTTCTAAAACGTCGTCTTCGGTATTAAAAGGCATTATGGTAACTACTGGCCCAAATATTTCTTCTTGGTTAACACGGCATTCATCGGATTTTACTTCAATAACAGTAGGTTCTAAATAATAACCGTTTTCATATCCTTTTACTGTAACTTCGTTCCCGCCACATAAAACCGTTCCGTTTTCATCTTTGGCGATATTGATGTAGTTTTTTACTTTTTCAAGATGTGGTTTAGATACTAAAGCGCCAATATGGGTGTCTTCGTGTGATGGATGCCCGACTTTGAGTTGCTTTACTTTTTTAACAAAATCAATCTTGAATTTTTCATAAATAGAAGCTTCTACAAAAATGCGACTCCCACACAAACAAATCTGTCCTTGGTTGGCAAATGATGAGCGCACTGTGGTGTTTAACATATCGTCGTAATCACAGTCTGCAAAAATGATATTTGGATTTTTTCCACCCAATTCTAAAGATAATTTTTTGAATAGTGGTGCAGCCACTCTGGCAATATGTGCGCCTGTTGCTGTTCCGCCGGTGAAACTTATAGCTTTAATATCTGGATGTTCAATGATGGCTTGTCCTGTAGTGGTTCCTAATCCATGAACAATATTCAATACGCCTTTTGGAAGGCCTGCTTTATTACAGATTTCTCCTAATAAATAAGCCGTCATTGGCGTTACTTCACTGGGTTTGGCAACCACACAGTTTCCGGCCGCAAGTGCTGGTGCAATTTTCCAGGTAAATAAATAGAGTGGAAGGTTCCAAGGTGAAATACAACCGACAACGCCTAAGGGTTGACGTAAAGTGTAATTAATAGCATTTTGACCTACGGATTCATGACTTTCACTGGCGAATTGCGTTATCGCATTTCCAAAGAATCGAAAATTACTTGCGGCTCTTGGAATGTCAATTGCTTTTGCTAAACTCACAGGTTTGCCGTTGTCTTTACTTTCGGCTTCTGCAAAACGGTCTAAGTTGGCTTCTAGTAATTCTGAAATTTTAATCAGAATTCTACTGCGTTCTTCTAAAGTGGTTTGTGACCATTGCCTAAAGGCTAATTTGGCACTTTTATACGCTTTTTCGACATCTTCTCTGGAAGAATTTGGAATTTGTCCATAGACTTCTCCGTTTGAGGGATTGTAGTTATCTACCCATTTATTAGCATTGGGAAGTGAAAATTCTCCGTTGATGTAGTTTTTTATAGTCATTTATTTATAGATAAAAACAGGATGTATACGTCTATTATCTTGGCTCTTGGAGCTCTATTTTTTTTTCTTATAAGCCATTACCTTAATCTCAACCACCAAATCTGGATGTGGTAATTGATGTACGGCAACGGTAGTTCGGGTTGGACCAGTTTCCTTTTCAAAGAATTCTGCGTAGGCTTTGTTGTAGTCCGCAAAGTCATTCATATTAACTAAAAACGAAGTTACATCGACCACATCTTTTAAGCTCGCGCCAACTTTTGCTAAGTTTTTCTCGATGTTTTTTAAAACTTCTTGGGTTTGTGTATAGGCGTTTAAGCGCTTGGTTCCCATGTCGTCAATGATGTCTACACCTGCAATGGTATTGTCTGGTCTGCGTGAACTTGTACCTGATACGAAAATGAAATCGCCTACTTGTTTTACGTGTGGATAGGCGCCTCTTGGTGTTACACCTGTTCCTTCGGAAGTAGGTTTTGTGTTGTTACTCATAATTTTGTATTATCGGTCATTGTGAATCACGTTTTTTCGTGATGTGACAATCTGCTTATTTTTATTATGTTCATTTGCCTTGATGCAAACGAACCAAAAATCACAATCAATCTGAGGAAATTCCTTCGGAACATTCGCTTTCGGAATTCCGTGCTTAAAGCTTCGCTTCGCATCTACATTCCTTCGCTCTTTATTTCTGAAGATTGTTGTTTTTGACGCGGTCGAAACTTGGGACATTAATTTTTACTGATTTTTATTTTAATCCCATTTTTTTAAATTTTTGCTTACTGCTAATGTAATCCAGCAATCCTATCATCTTCTAAAATGGCTTCGGTTTCTTTTTTTACTTTTTCTAAAATATCTTTTAAATCATCTTCAGTGGTAATGATTCCATCTGTTAACATATTTAAAATCGCTTTATCTTGAGCTCTTCCTTTTAACATGGCTTCTCTGTAGCCTACCGTTGCGTTGAAAGTTACTAAACTATATTTAGAATCGTATTCCGTTGGAAACTCTTTTTCTAGAGCCATTTCAATTTTTCGTTTTTCTTGAAAAATAGGATTTGATACATGGCCTTTCATTTCGTGGAAATTATCGATAGCTAAATCTGCAATGGCATCAGTATCTTTTTTTCTGTTTTTCTCGTAAGCTGTAAAAGTAGCTTCCCAACTATCTAAATTTTGATCCAGTATCTTATCGAATTCTACCACATCTTCAAAAGATGCATTCATGCCTTGACCGTAAAAAGGTACAATTGCATGTGCTGAATCTCCCATTAACAACGTATTACCTTTGTAATGCCAAGGGGAACATTTTACCGTGCCTAAAGCTGCTGTTGGATTTTCAAAAAAATCATCCACTAAATTGGGCATAATTGCTAATGCATCTGGAAACTCTTTTTGGAAGAATTCCGTAACTATTTCTGGTGTTTTTAAATTATTAAAATTGTATTCGCCTTCATCATAACTTAAAAATAGCGTTACGGTAAAACTACCATCTAAGTTTGGTAACGCAATAAGCATAAAACTACTTCTTGGCCAAATATGCAAAGCGTTTTTGTAGGTTTTATAATCCCCATTTTCTGTTGGTAGAATACTTAATTCTTTATAGCCATGACTTAGATACTCTTGTGAAAAGCTGAATAAGAATTTCTTGCTTAAATAATAACTTTTTCGCAATGCTGAGCCTGCGCCGTCTGTAGCAATAATACAGTCGGCATCTTCTATAAATTCGTCTTTTGAGTTATAATCTTGAAATAAAGCCGTGGTTTTTTCAAAATCTACCGATTTACATTTTTTATTAAAGTAAATGGTAACGTTTTTATGTTTTTCTGCTTCGGTTAAAAGTAGTGCGTTGAGTTCTCCTCTTGAAATAGAGTTAATGAATTGGTGGTCTCTGCCGCTGTAATTAGATAAAAAGGTATTGCCTTCTTTGTCGTGAAGCATTCTACCATTCATTGGTATGCAAAGTTTTTTGACTTTGTCTTCTAAACCTACAAGTTTCATGGCTTTATTACCACGGTCTGAAAACGCTAAATTAATAGAACGACCAGCGGAAATATCTGTTTTTCTTAAATCTGAACGCATTTCGTAAACACTAACGTTATAACCTCGTTGTCCTAATCGTAGAGCAAGTAAACTACCACAGAGTCCTGCGCCTATAATTAGTATGTTTTGTGCTTGAGCCCCATTTAAATCTTCCCCAGAAGGAAAGGCTTTCTCACTGTTGCTTGTATTTTTATTCATACTATTTCTTATTTCTATAAAGTCAGTTTGAGTACTGTTGATTTTTTCTTCAGTTAAATTTTTATTTTATATCTGAAAACCTTGCAGGTGAGCTAGCATTCTTAATGTTTTTTTTAGTTAAGATAATTAATCCTGTGATAATAGTTTTTTTATTTTCTGTATATCTTCATAAGAAGGTCTGAACTTATTCAGGTTAAACATTTGTTTTTTGCCTTCCTTGTTTTTAAAATATAAATTATTGTTGTTAGCGTTGAATTGCATACTAGACAATTCTTTATATTCAACATTTTTAATTAAATCCTCTTTAATAATGCATACAATTCTTTTATTTGTTATAATTAAATAGTCAGAATCTCGATTATAAAAAAAAGAGAAGAGGCCTAAAAAATGATACTCCCAAAAGCTTACCTCTGTTTTCTTTTTAATTTTTAGAAGGATAGATTCATCTTTTAGAGCTGTAAATATGTTCATAAAAGTGCTTTTAACTTTTCTACCATTACATACACATCTTCAAAGGAATTGTATAATGGTGTTGGTGCACAACGGATAACGTCGGGTTCTCTCCAATCACTTATAACTCCAGCTTCGGTTAATTTATCGTGTAATGATTTGTCGGCATTTAAAACCTGAATTGACAATTGGCAACCGCGTTCGTCAGGGTGTTTTGGGGTGATGATTCTAATGGTGTCTTCGCCTAATTCTTTTAATAGAAATTCGAAATAACCCGTGAGTTTTTTAGATTTCTCTATCAGTTTTTCTATGCCTACTTCATTAAACATATCTAAGGAGGCTTTAATAGCAGCCATAGATAAAATTGGTGGATTACTTAACTGCCAACCTTCAGCACCTGGTAATACATCAAATTCATGGCGCATATTAAAACGTGTATCTTTATTGTGACTCCACCAACCTGTAAGTCGGTTGAGGTTTTTATCATAGGCATGACGTTCGTGTACAAAACAGCCAGACAAACTTCCTGGACCAGAATTCATATACTTATACGTACACCAAACGGCGAAATCTGCACCTGAATTATGTAAATCTAAATTGACATTACCTGCACCATGTGCACAATCAAACCCTACTTTACAACCATAATGATGCCCAAGATTGGTAATGCGTTTAAAGTCGAAAAACTGGCCGGTGTAGTAATTAACACCTCCAACCATAATTAGGGCAATTTCGTTACCATGAGCTTCTAGAATGGCTTCTAAATCTTCATAACGTAATAATTCTTCTCCTTCTCTTGGCGACCATAAAATTAAACCCTCGTTATCGTCGTAACCATGATGACGTAATTGGGATTCTACAGCATATTTGTCAGATGGAAAAGCATCACTTTCAATTAGAATTTTATAACGTCCCTTAGTGGGTTTGTAAAACGACGCCATCATAAAATGAAGGTTCGCTGTTAAAGAGTTCATAGTGACTACCTCGATTGGTTTTGCACCGACCAATTTTGCAGTGGCTTCCGTTAAAAACTCATGATAAGGTAACCAAGGATTTTTAGCATCGGTATGACCTTCAACACCTAAGTTAGCCCAATCTTCTAATTCTTGATTTATATAAGCTTTTGTAGATTTTGGTTGTAAACCTAATGAGTTTCCGCATAGGTAAATAAGTTCATTCCCGTTTTTGTCTTTTGGAATATGAAATTGTGCTCTGTAATGAGATAATTGGTCTTCTTTGTCTTGTAGTTTAGCGAAATCAAGACCGAGTTTGTAGTTGGTCAATGTGAAAAAATTTTCGGTTGCTAACAAAAATAGCATAATTAAATGATATTTTAAGAATTGAATAAAAAGGAGTGAAATTCACGCAATTCAAAGGTGATAAATAGTTTTTTTGAATTTTTATGATTAAATTTAGTAATATCAATCATCTATTTATGCTCAAGAAACTTTGGTCTTCGTATCATCAATGGTATATTAAGTATAGTCGTTTTTCTAAAGGAGATGAACAGGATGAGCTGTCTTATTTTAGGGATAAACTATTTGTATCCATCTTAATATTAATTTTTCCGTTAAGTGTGGTTTCTTATTTTCCCAGTATCGTTACGGCAATATTATTAGATAAATGGTTACTTCTATATGTAGATACAATTGCTGTTTCTGTAATTGCGTTCTTATTTTTTAATGTAAAAATAGGATTGAGAATAAAGAAAATAGTGTTTTCTATTAATTTATTTTTATTATCATTCGCACTTATTTTTTATATAGGTTTAAAAAGTAGTAATGGGCTTTTATTATTTATGCTATCGGTCTTAGTAACACTTTATAGCGGAAAAAAAGCGGGGATTTGGACTGTAGTTTGTACTGCAATTGGTTACTTGTTGACCGTTGTTATTACTTACTTTGAACTCATAGATATAGAAGTCTTTGCGGGGGAACGGATTGAAATTTTGATTATTATATTTATTAATAACACACTTATTGTTTTAATGTCTGTTTTTTCAGTGTCATTTTTAATTCGTCATTTACATAACGCCCTTTTAAAAGAACACCATTTACAAAATGAGCTTATTGAAAAGAATAGAAATGTTGTTGCAGCTAAAGAAAAAGCAGAAGAATCAGACCGATTAAAAACAGCATTTATGGCTAATATGAGTCATGAAATTAGAACACCTATGTATGGTATTTTGGGTTGTGCAGAGCTTTTAAAATCGCATGTGTCGTCACCAGATAAAGATTTTGAAGAATATATTGAAGTTATTGAAACCAATGGGCAAGAGTTGTTAGATGTGATGTCAGATATCTTGAATATTTCTAAAATAGAATCTGGACTAATGACTTTGAATAAATCGCAATTTAATGTTAATGCCAATATTAAAACTATTTACAAAGAGTTTTTGCCTCAAGCTCAATTAAAGAATATTCAGTTTACTATTAATAACTTTATTCCTATAGACAATAGTATTGTACATACAGATTTTGAAAAGTTAACAGTTGTTTTAAAACACTTAGTTGAAAATGCTATAAAGTATACTTTAGAAGGGGGTAAAGTTGTATTAAGTTGTAGTATGAATGCTAATAATACGCAAATAACATTTATATTAAAAGATACTGGAATTGGTATCCCTCCAGATAAATTAGAAACTATTTTTAATCCTTTTTATCAGGTGGATGTAGAAAATAAAAATGCATTACATGGTTCTGGTATTGGGCTTTCTATATCTAGAGCTTATGTGAGAATGCTAGGTGGAGATTTAGAGCTTGAAAGTATTGAAGGAAAAGGGACTGCGTTTATGTTTAGTATAGATGTAGGTTTAAAAGGAAATTAATTGTGCTTAATACTAAAAAGAAAAGCACTTCAAACTTAATAGTAGAAGTGCTTTTAAATATATAATAGGCGCCAATTGGCGGAAAATGTAAGTTATACGCTCTTGGTAATAACTACCTGCGTGAAACTTACATTATAGTTTGTAAATGTAAGGTCTTATTCTTTGGTGTCCAAAACAATGTTGACGTCAGTAAAATTTAGATTCCAGTGTCCACTTTCTTGTTTATGGTCTATCGCAATTTTAATGCCGTTGAAATCTTTAATATTTTCAAAAGTTGTTGTTAGCGAGGGTTCAGCGGAGTTTCCTCTTCTAAAAATCCATTCTTTAATGATAAAGTCGTTATCATAAAATATATCATAAGCATCACCTGGCGTGTAACCACCTTCATTAGAATAGGTTAGTGTTATCATCTGTAACACGTCCTTACTTATTGGTGTAGTTGCTGTTTTTGGCTCCGTTATTTTAGCAGAACTATCCCAAACCAATTGAAAAGGGATTAATAACCAGAATTTGTCATTAATAAACGCTTTGTCAGCTACCATGTTTGTACTGTCTACTTCATGTCTATAATAGTCATAGTTTTGATCATTATCTGTTAAAAGCACTCTGTTTTGTTTTGGAAACCACGTCCATTTTCTACCAATTCCTTTAATAGAATCTTTATCAACTTGAAATGTAAATTTTACCTCAGATACATTTTTCCAATGCTCAAAACCATGTGCATTGGCGATTTTTTCTGCTACAGTTAATTCCTGCTTAACCTTTAGGTTTTCAGTTGTTTTTTCTTTGTCAGATTTACAGCTCGACATAAATAGCAAACAGATTAAACCAAGATATAATGATTTCATATTAAAAGTTGTTTTAAATTACACGTAAAATTAATCAACAATGAATAAAGCAGCTAGTTATTTTGAGGTTAATAAAGCCACATGGAATAAAAAAGTAGCTATACATGCACAAAGTGAAATGTATAATCTTGAGGTTTTCAAAAAAGGTAAAACCTCTTTAATGCCATACGAATTAAAGACTTTAAAAAATGTAGAGGGGAAATCTTTGTTGCATTTACAATGCCATTTTGGACAGGATACGTTGAGTTGGAGTCGAAGAGGCGCAAAGTGTGTTGGTATAGATATTAGTGATGAAGGTATAAAACTGGCAAAACAATTAAATAAGGAATTGGCGCTTGATGCTGATTTTGTTTGCTGTAACGTCTTAGATACCTCGCAGTATGTTTCTGAAACCTTTGATATTGTATTTACAAGTTATGGTACTATTGGTTGGCTACCCGATTTGAAGCCTTGGGCTAAAATGATTTCAGAACGTCTTAAAGTAGGTGGCACATTCTATATCGTAGAGTTTCATCCTATTGCTTGGATGTTTGATTACGTTAATGGTAATGCAGAAATGAAATACCATTACAGTCAAGATGAAGTGATTTATGAACAGTACGAAGGCACTTATGCCAATGAAACATCAAAAATGGTAAGCAAAGAATACGGTTGGAATCACGGTTTGAGTGAGGTTGTTAACGCATTAATTGAAGCGGGATTACAAATTGATTATCTCAATGAATATGATGAAAGTCCGTATGATGTGTTTCCAAATTTAAAGAAAACGGAATCGGGAATGTATAAGATGGAAAACCAATTGTTTCCATTGATTTTTGAGTTGAAGGCTACAAAATTATAATATAAGACCTTTGAGGTTTTAAAAACCTCAAAAGGTCTGGTATAGTTATATTAATGCTTTTCATTATCCTTTAACAATTCAGGAAACTTAGCTTTAAATTTATTTAATCTTGGTATAGAAACATTCTTAATGTAGCCATTGTTCGGGTTTCTACGTTCATAGTTCTGGTGGTAGTCTTCTGCGACCCAAAATTTTTGAAAAGGATAAACTTCAGCTGCAATAGTTGCATTTAACTCTTTAGCTAAAGCTGCCTTTTTGTTTTCTATGATTTTCTTTTGTTCCTTATTTTGGTAAAAAATGATTGAGCGGTATTGCGAACCGTGGTCGGGCCCTTGGCCATTAACTTGAGTGGGGTTTTGTGATCCAAAATACACATCAACTAAGGTTGAAAAACTAACAACTTTAGGGTCGTAAATAATTTCAACAGCTTCGGCATGTCCAGTTCTACCTGTATTACTTTTTTCGTAAGTTGGGTTTTCTGTAAATCCACCTGCGTAACCCGATATGGATTCCTCTACACCTTCTACACTTTCAAAAATGGCTTCGACACACCAAAAGCAGCCGCTTGCAAAATAGGCTCTCGCTTTTCCGTCTTGTAAAGGCACAACAACAGGTTCGGCATCGATTACAGCTTGTTGTTTTGGGTTTGTTTGTGCTTGATTATGGCAACTAAATAATAAGGTAATGGTTAAAACGCTAAGTAACTTTTTCATAAGCTTTTATAATTGTCTTTCTTTTTATAGTCGAGATTAGTTACTAATCCTTAGGGTGAATTCCTTAAAGTTTTATTAAAATAAAAAAGCCCTTGCAGGTGCAAAGGCTTAATTTTATAATATACTGAATACTACTTGCTAAGTTTAGCAAATAACTTATTCATTTTTACTTTTTCTTCTTCAGCTAAAGCCGCATCAACTAAGATACGTCCACTATGCTCATCAGTAATTACTTTCTTACGAGAAGCAATTTCAACTTGAACTTGAGGTGGAATCGTAAAGAAAGAACCACCAGAAGCACCACGTTCTATAGCTACAACAGCTAAACCATTTTTAACGTTGTTTCTAATTCTAAGGTAAGCTTTAACTAAGCGTTCATCAATTTTCTTCTGAAAATCTAAAGACTTATTGTTAAGTGCTTCTTCTTCTTTTTCAGTTTCCTTCAAAATTTCGTTAAGCTCTCCTTTTTTATGCTTTAAATGCGCATTACGGTCTTTTAAACGGTCTTTAGTTCCAGAAATCACTTCTTTTTTCTGCTCTATCTGTACTTTAAATTCTTTAATGTGCTTTTCAGCCAATTGAATTTCTAACTCCTGAAATTCAATTTCTTTGGTCAATGAATTATATTCCCTGTTATTTCTAACATTCTTTTGTTGTTCACTGTATTTTTTGATTAAAGATTTAGCTTCTTCAATTAAGTTTTTCTTTCCCTTAATATCGTCATCAATAATAGTTAAACTATCATTTAGCTTTTCTAATCTTAAGTTAAGTCCTTCAACTTCGTCTTCTAAATCTCTAACTTCTAAAGGAAGCTCACCTCTGACATTTCTTATTTCATCTACTCTAGAGTCAATTAATTGTAAATCATATAGTGCTCTTAATCGCTCTTCAACAGAAACTTCAGCCTTTTTTGCCATAATTATAAATACTTTATCGGATTTGTATTTGTCTTTGATAAAATGATGGCAAAATTAGTAATTTTTTTCGAGAGATAGTCTACTAAAAACGTTTTTGTGAATTGTTCGCTCTCATAATGTCCAATATCTGCAAGTACAATGTTATTTTCGGCACTAAAAAAATCATGGTATTTAAGGTCAGCAGTTACTAAAAGGTCAGCATTTGCCGCTTTTGCCGCAGGTATAGCAAAACTTCCCGATCCACCTAAAACAGCAATGCGTTTAATGGGGTGGTTTAAAGATTTTGAATGTCTAATAGATTGGGTTTGCATTTTATTTTTTATAAAACGAAGACAATCTTCGGTTTCCATGGCATTTTCAAGCTCGCCAACCATACCAATTCCAATATGTTGATTGGTGTTTTCTAAGGTTGAAATTTCATAAGCAACTTCTTCGTAAGGATGTGTATTAAATAATGTTTTCAGGATTGTAGTTTCAAGGTGTTTTTTGAAGGTTACAGAAATAGCCATTTCTTTTTCGGTGTGTAATTCGCCTTTTTTGCCAATAACAGGATTTGAATCTTCGTTGCCCAAGTAAGTGCCTTCACCTTCAATATTAAAACTACAAGATTCGTAATTGCCGATATTTCCTGCGCCTGCTTTAAATAGTGCGGTTCTTAAGGCTTCGGCATTTGCTTTAGGAACATAGGTTTGTAGTTTTTTTATGGTGCCAGATTGCGGTATTAAAACAGTTTTGTTTTTTAATCCTAACTGGTCACAAATAATAGAATTAACACCTTGAAATGCATTATCTAATGCCGTATGAATTGAAAAAATAGCAATATTATGTTTGATGGCCTTTATAACCACGCGTTCTACATAAGTTTTCCCTGTTAGTTTTTTTAAACCTTTAAAGATGATAGGGTGAAAGCTTACTATAAGATTACATTTGTTCTCTATAGCTTCATCCACAACTGTTTCAAGGGTGTCTAAGGTGACTAAAACCCCTGAAACTTTTTCGTTTTTATCACCGACTAGAAGTCCAACATTATCAAAATCTTCAGCATAGGCTAAAGGCGCTAAGTTGTGTAAGTGATTAATTACGTCTTGTATGATCATAAATGTATATTTGTTTCAAAAATAATATAATTTAGTCGTCGTGAAATAGCAATCTTCAAATTTACATTTGCAGAATCGTATCATTTTTGATGTTTCATGTTAAATTAAAAGCATTCATAATTATGACGTTTATCCGGATTCTATTATTTCCTATTGTGCCTATTTATTATTTGGTGACTTGGTTACGGAATTGGTTATATGATTCAGGAATTAAATCCTCTAAAGCTTATGATTTTCCTGTGATTTGTGTCGGTAACCTCAGTACCGGTGGTACAGGAAAAACACCAATGATTGAATATTTAATTCGATTGTTAACTTCTGAAAAACAACTGGCGACATTGAGTCGAGGCTATAAACGAAAAACTGAGGGTTTTGTAATTGCTGACAAAAATGCCAATGCAGATACTATTGGAGATGAGCCGTTTCAATTCTATAGAAAATTTGAAACTCTTACTGTTGCTGTTGATGCTAATAGACAAAATGGTATTGCTCAGTTGCGTGATTTAAAACAAGCTCCTGAAGTTATTCTGTTAGATGACGCTTTTCAACATAGAAAAGTAAAAGCAGGTTTTAATATTCTTTTGACAGCTTATAATAACCTCTATTATAAAGATATCGTTTTACCAACTGGAAATTTACGGGAGCCTAGGTTGGGTTCAAAACGTGCTAATATTATTGTAGTTACAAAATGTCCTAAAACCATTTCTGAAGCTGAAAAGCAAAAGATCATTTCCGGATTAAAATTAAAGACAAACCAGCAAGTGTTTTTTAGTTTTGTAGATTATTCTTCTCGTGTGATTTCTGAGACTAAAGATATGGAATTGGAAGCGCTTCCAAAATTTACATTGGTAACAGGTATAGCTAATGCGAAACCATTGGTAGAATATTTAGTTAAAAAAGGCTTGGAATTTGATCACTTAGAATTTAGTGATCATTATGATTTTAAAGCATCTGACCTCAAAAATTTAGCTTCAAAATCGCTAATTATTACTACAGAAAAGGATTATGTACGCTTGTCGACAAGTGAGGGGTTAAAGAAAAAGCTGTTTTATTTGCCTATAGAAATTAAAATAGATAAGCCAGCTCTATTTAATAGAGCGATTAATACATTTGTTAACCAAAGAAGCTAGATACTATCTTTTCACCAGAAAGCGCGGCGTGTAACTTAGATTCGAAGTCTTCTTGTTTAAATGGTTTAGAAATAATATCATCGAAACCAGCATCACCAAACTCGTGCATTTTATCTTCTAATGTTACTGCTGTTAAGGCAAAAATAGTAAGGTCTTTATCAAAAGTTCTGATGATTTTTGTTGCTTCTAATCCACTTATACCTGGCATATGGATGTCCATTAAAACAACATCGTAATTGATTTCTTTTACCTGCTCTACTGCAGCTTCACCATTATCAACAATATCACAATAAAGATTCATTTTATTTAGAATCTTTTTAGTAATCATTTGATTAATCTTGTTGTCCTCTACAATTAGAATTTTAACGTTACTTAAATCCAAGCTTTCCATCTTATTAACTTTTTTAACTTCTTCTACAACAGGTTTTTTAGCATTTTTATCATATTCTAAAGGAATTTCAAAAGAGAATGTCGTGCCTTTTCCAAGCTCACTCTGTAAATAAATCTTACCTTTTAGAATCTGAATCAATCCTTTTACAATAGATAGGCCGAGACCTGTTCCGCCGTATTTTCTGTTAATTTGTACAGAGCCTTGAGAGAAACTTTCAAACATATGGTCTTGCTTTTCTTTTGTAATACCAATACCATTGTCTTCAATTTCGAAACGAAGTTTATACATATTGTCTTCAATACCAATTTTGTACGCTCTTACCCAGATATCTCCGTCTTTAGTGAATTTAATAGCATTTCCAAGCAGGTTAATTAAGATTTGGGAAATCTTTAATTGGTCACCAATAAATGTTTCTGGCAAACCATTTTCATAGTTTAAATGTATGGTTGTATCTTGATCCTTAGCTGAATTACTAAGAGCAGATATAACATTTTCTAATTTATTTTTAAGGTTGAAGTTTTCGGGGTCCAACTCAACTTTATTGGCTTCAATTTTATTGATTTGAAGAATATCATTAATAAAGGTAAGTAGATAATCTCCTGAGAATTTTAAGGATTTTAAATGCGGAATTTGATGTTCCTTTGGGTCTTCATCCAATAACATATTAGTAAGCCCTGTAACAGCATACAAGGGTGTACGTAACTCGTGCGTAACGGTAGATAAGAAATTAGCTTTAGTTTTAGAGGCTAACTCTGCTTTTTCCTTGGCAACAATAAGCTCATCATTCTTTTTGTGAAGCATAGTGTTGGTGTTTAACCTAATATTGTTGTTTTTATACAGTGATAAGGTTAATAGTGATAATATGGTAATTAAAGCAATACTCAATATTGTTGTAATTCTTACAAATGTACTTTCTGCACTAACTTCATCAATCTGTGCTTTTAATTGTGCATTCTGTGCATCTTTATAATTGTTAATGAGTTGACCAGAGATTCCAAGGGGTAAGTTTTGTCGCTTGATGTTTAATATTGAATCCGATAAATGAATATGTTTTTTTATATACTCATGAGAACTTTTGAAATTTCCATTTTTCTCATGAATATCGCTTAGCGTTAAATAGGCTTCATTGACATCTTCTAAATTGTTGTGGGCTTTAGCAATGGCGAGTCCATCTTCAGTTTGAGAAAGTGCCATATTAGAATCACCTAAGGCAAAATATACCTTACCACTATTAATCAACGCCCCACTAAGGCGACGTTTTTGATCGTATTTCCGGGCTATAATAATTGTTTTTTCTAACTCAGCTTTAGCATCTTCATATTGTTTTAAAGCAATATAAACCTTCGCTTCGTTTAGCGTAACTTCAGAGATATACTCCTCTAAATCTTCTTGCTCAAATAGGCTTTCCGCAGATTTAAAATATTCTAAAGCAGCTTTGTATTCTTCTTTAGCAGTATGAATAACACCTTTTATATTATAGGTGATGGCTTGGTTGTCGTAGTAATTGTTTTTACGCTGTATTTGTATGGCCTTATTAAGAGAAATATTAGCTTGTTCTTCTTCTCCTACTAAGAATTGAACTTTTCCTATTTTAGTATAGATATTACCCTGGTTAGAAGAATCTTCAGTTTTTATGGCAACCTCTAGGGCCTTGTCCAAATTATCCTTAGCGTTGTAGTAATTACCACGATCGCTATCTAATTTGGCTTGTTTTAGATATTGAAGAAGTTGCAATTCAAGCATATCTTCATCTTCAACGCGATGTTCTTGCGCATAAATTAGACTACAAAAACATGCTAAAATAACAAATATGTGATATTTGATATGGGACATTCAGCTCAGTTTAGTTAAAAACAAATATAATTATTTATTCGACAAAAGTGGTTATTTGTTCGATAAATTGCAAATTAAATCTAAAATTCTTGAACTATATCCAGTTTCATTGTCGTACCAACCGACTATTTTTACCATATTACCGATTACTGAGGTCATCTGTGCGTCAAAAATACAAGAGTGTGGATTACCAACGATATCAATAGATACGATAGGGTCTTCGGTGTATTGGAGGATGTTTTTTAGGTAATTCTCAGCTGCATTCTTAAAGATATGGTTGACTTCTTTAATAGAAGTCGGTTTTTCAACATTTATAGTTATATCAGTCAATGAACCGTTGGCCACTGGAACTCTTATGCCACAACCGCCAATAACATTAGACAAATCAGGGAAAATTTTAGTTAAAGCTTTTGCAGCTCCTGTTGTAGTAGGTACAATGGATTGTCCTGCGGCTCTAGCTCGTCTTAAATCTTTATGGGGTTGATCGTGTAAACTTTGATCGGTAGTGTATGAGTGTATGGTGGTTATGTAAGCCTGTTTTATACCAAGGTGCTCTTTAATTAAAGCAATCATTGGTGCGGCATTATTAGTTGTACATGAGGCATTAGATAAAATGGTTTCTGTACCATCTATAGTGTTGTCATTCACGCCTAATACAATAGTTTTAATAGCATCTTCTATGGCTGGTACAGACAAAACAACACGTTTTGCTCCATTTTCTATATGATGCTGAAGCTCTGCTTTTGTTTTAAATTTTCCCGTAGACTCAATTACGTAATCGGGTTGAACTTCAGACCAATCTAATGTTTTAGGATGCGAAACATTATATAATGGTATTAAAGTGTCGTTGACAATAATATGATGTTCATCAAAACTCACCGTTGCATTTAGAACTCCATGAATACTATCGTATTTTAATAAATGGCTTAACGTTCTGGAGTCGGCCAAATCATTGATAGCAACAACTTGTATTTCTGGATGTTCTAAGGCTAGCCTAAACACACGACGACCTATTCTTCCAAAGCCGTTAATTGCGATAGTAATCATTAATTAATGTGTTTTTGAGCCTTATAAGACGATCTTACTAAAGCGCTGCTTTCAACATGTCTAAAGCCTAATTCTAAACCAATTTCTTCGTATTCTTTAAATTGATCAGGATTAATAAAACTTTGTACAGGTAAGTGCTTTTTACTAGGTTGTAAATATTGCCCAATAGTAACTACATCAACATCCTGAGCTTTTAAATCATATAGTGTTTGAATAACTTCTTCGCGTTTTTCTCCAAGTCCCAACATAATACCAGATTTGGTTCTTCGTTGTCCTTGGTCTTTTAAATATTTTAAAACTCCTAAGCTGCGATCGTATTGCGCTTGTATTCTTACATCACGTGTTAGGCGTCTTACGGTTTCAATATTATGAGAAACGACTTCTGGTGCG
The DNA here is from genome assembly GCF_013403955.1 of Winogradskyella vidalii. Lineage (GTDB taxonomy): Bacteria > Bacteroidota > Bacteroidia > Flavobacteriales > Flavobacteriaceae > Winogradskyella > Winogradskyella vidalii. Next base: position 691,619 of record NZ_JABFDG010000001.1, read on the forward strand.
ACGTCAATAATGCGGTCGATATGTTTTTCGATGCCTTGAAAGTCAGGAATAAGTGTTTCTAAGGTAGTTTCTGGGTTCATTCGTCTTACGGCATTTACGGTCTCTGCCCACATAATGCTTCCCATGTCTTTAAGGTCATCACGATCGACACTTGTTAAAACCGCATGTTTAATTTGCATGAGTTTTATAGAACGACCTACTTTTTCTGGCTCATCCCAATCCACCGTTTCTGGTCGGCCTGTTTTTACACCACAAAAACCACAAGAACGGGTGCAAACGTTTCCTAAAATCATAAATGTTGCTGTGCCTTCTCCCCAGCATTCTCCCATGTTTGGGCAGCTTCCAGACGTACAAATCGTATTTAATTTATACTTGTCTACTAAACTTCGTAATTCTGTGTATTTTTTGCCTGTAGGTAATTTCACCCTTAGCCATTTTGGCTTGCGTTCTGGTAAAATATTTGAAGCGACTTTGGTTTCCATGCAATTATCAATTTCTTGTCGCAAAGATACAAAGTAAATAATAAAATAGTCTATAGCATGGTGAGGTACCAAACACTAAACCCGATGAGAAAAACAATTCCAAGCCAAGCTAAAATACGTAGCATTATTTTTGGTCGCCATTCTTCTGGTGTATGCTTACTGCAGATTAATCTATAATTGATATAAGCATAAAAAGGTGTCGTTATAAACGAGAGTATAGTTGCGATTTTAATAAGCGTTCCCATCTCTGACGCAAAAGCAAAAAAGATAATTAAAGTGCCAAAAGTAAGTGTGAGAATCCAAAACAAGTACCCGTTTTTAAAAGTTTTGTTAGTTAAGACCTCAATACTCGTGGCCATAGCTCTTGGTGAAGCATCTAGCGTGGTTAATGTTGTACTAAACATGGTTGTTAATACAGCAATTCCGATAATTAGATAAGACCATTGCCCTAAATTAGAGGTGTACATATCTATTAATTGACCTGCAAAAAGTGTTGCTTGAGTGCTAAAAGTTGCCTCAGAGCCATACATTACAAAATAGCCTAAGCATAGAAATCCAATTCCGAGAAGCATAGCTCCAATATAACCAATGTTAAAATCTAATAACGCTACTTTAGGAGTGAAAGAGTCTCTTTCTTTTCTCTTTTCTACGGCCCAAATAGATTGCCAAACAGAGACATCAAGCGGTGCAGGCATCCAGCCCATAAAAGCGACTAAAAATGCAATTTCTATTGGTGTTTCAGGTAATACTTGATTAAAATTAAGCGTCTGTTCAAAGTTATCATATGCAAAATATACCGCAATGAGTGTGCTTAAGGTAAGCATTAAAATAATGATCTTAATTATTTTATCTAGTGCTTTATATTTTCCAGCAAAAAGGATAAAAAGACAAATAGAAAGTATGATTACGGTCCAGATTTCAATGTTTAAAACTTTTGAATTCCCGTAATTAAAAAAGCTAATATCACCAAAAAGTGTATTGGCAATTCCTGCGGTGACTATGGTTACTGCTGTCTGTATGGTGAATATAGTAGCAATATTAAGAATGAAATAAGTAATTAATACGCCCTTGCCTAATTTATGATAACCGTGAATTAAACTTTCTCCTGTTATAGCAGCATATTTTGCTCCAAACTGAAAAAAGGGATATTTAAAAATATGTACGAGTAGTAAGGCCCAAAGCAGACCTAAACCGAATTCGGCTCCAGCTCTTGTGGATTGTACAATATGAGAAACGCCTATGGCTGCTCCAGCGAATAATAGGCCTGGACCTAATTTTTTAAATATTGAAAACACTAACTTTTGGTAATTATAGCAGCTAATAATTTTTTGGCTCGCAGAAGTTTAACTTTTACATTGTTGATGGGTTCATTGAGTTTTTCGGAAATTTCTTTATAACTCAATTCTTGAAAATATCTCAGGTTTATGATTTCTTGATAGTGTGGTTTTAGTTTTTTTATGTCGCGTAAAAGTTTTGCTAGATTTTGCTCGGTAATAATTTTATCTTCAGGTGTGGGTGAATTATCAACAATATTTAAATAATTGTCTTCGTTGTCTTTAGAAGTGTTATTGAAAGATTTTTTTTGCTTTCTAACTAAATCAATATGAATGTTTTTTGAAATGGTAATGAGCCAGGTCTTAAACTTAAAGTTGTCATTATAAGTTTCTATTTTATCAAAAGCTCTAGAGAAGGTCTGAATGGTGATGTCTTCAGCATCATTTTCGTTTAAGGTACGTTTAAGTTGAAATGCATACACATCATTCCAATAAGTGTCAAGGAGGAAATTGAATGCAGCTTGTTCTTTATTTTTTGCTTTGTTTATGGCTTCTTTTACTTCCAATGTTTGGGTTTAGAGATCAAATTAACAATAAAGATACTTAATTGTGTGGTAATTAGGAATAATTCTAAAATTGGTGTCAGTGGTATGAGGTCTGTTTCTTCGAGTTTTTTAGCTGTAATCCCAAAAGACAACCCTTGTATTAAAAATCGTAGACTGGTTAGTGTTACAACCCATGGCCAAGAAAAACCTATAACTAGTAGTGTTATCCCCAAAATCCAAAATAGTAACTGCGACATGTAGAATACACCTAATAGAAATTGATGTTTTAATTTATACAAATGAGCAGTACTTATATGTCTTCTTTTTTGAAGAATCCATGCTTTAAACGTTGTCTTTGGTTCAGAAATTGTAAAGCTTTCTTTAGTAAAGCATAATGCAGTATTTGTAGGGTTTGCTACTTCATTTATAAACAAATCATCATCACCAGATTTAATTGCCATGTGATTATTAAAACCACAATTATTAAAAAACAGGTCTTTTTTATAAGCCATATTACGACCAACCCCCATGTAAGGCACGCCTAATTGTGCATAAGAAAAATACTGTAAGGCCGTCATAACCGTTTCAAATCTAATAAGCTTATTTAGTAATGAGAAGTTCTTTTTGGCATAAGCACCATAGCCTAAAACAATAGATTTTTCTTCTGAGAAATTCCCACTTATATGAGATAACCACTGTGATGAGTTTGGAGTACAATCGGCATCTGTAAATACCAAATAATTATTTTTAGCCGCTTTTATACCTAAGGCAAGCGCAAATTTTTTATTGCCCCAGAAGGCTTCATTAACTCTGACATCGACAATTTTAATAGCGCTGTGTTTGACTTTAAACGCATTCATAACGTCTAACGTATCGTCATAAGAACTGTCATTGACTAAAACAATTTCGAAATCAGAATAGTCTTGACTTATAATTTTGGGGAGATTTTTCTTTAAATTCTCTGCTTCATTTTTAGCACAGATTATAATAGAAACAGGGATGTGTTTTTTTAACCGTGTTTCTGCACACTTGATTCCAAAAGAAAATAAAAAGCTAGCGTAATAAGAGATTTGAATAACAACTACTGCAATAAATGCATAAAACAGTATTGAGGGAAGTGTCATTAAAGATTAAGAATGTTGTGTTTCGTTACAATCTTTATATTCATCTGGTGTTTTTCCACAAAAACCACAAGCTTCTCCATCTTTGTTAAGCATAGGATTTTGACTGGCACATGTGCCTGCAAATTTTCCGTCTTTTTTTGCCCATATTTTTATAGCTATTCCTGCAACAGCTAATAGTAATAACGCAAGTGTAATTAAAAACAATTTCATTTTAAGCTAATTTTATGCAAAGATAAGGCTTTTACTTGTATTTCATAACTTTCTTCAACGACTTGATAGCTGCTTTAAACTTTTAGTTAAAAAATGTTTTTAATGACTTCCTAAATCAAACTGATAATTTTTTGAAAGGTACTGTTGCTTTAGAAAAAATAGCGCTATTTACGAGTTATTAGATTAATTGTGTGACCTAACGTGTTGATTTTGTGTCTTAATCATTGTTAATCAATTATTACTAAACAAAATTTATCGATTATGAAAAAACTATTTGCAGAATTTTTTGGAACATTTTGGCTTGTTTTTGGCGGTTGTGGTAGTGCTATTTTTGCTGCTGGAATTCCAGAATTAGGTATTGGCTTTGTAGGTGTAGCTTTAGCTTTTGGTCTAACCGTATTAACTATGGCTTATGGTGTTGGGCATATTTCTGGTGCGCATTTTAATCCTGCTGTATCTATTGGGCTTTGGGCAGGAGGAAAGTTTGAGGCTAAAAATCTACCTGGCTACATTCTCGCACAAGTTATTGGTGCCATTGTTGCTGCCGGGGTTTTATATCTTATTGTTTCAGGGAAATCAGGATTTGATGGCGTAGGAGGATTTGCAGCAAATGGCTACGGCGAGTTATCACCAGATGGTTATAGTATGGTTTCTGCTTTGATTGCAGAATTTGTATTAACAGCTTTTTTTCTGTTAGTTATTTTAGGAAGTACATATCCTAAGGCTCCAAAAGGATTTGCTGGTATTGCTATAGGTTTAGCTTTGGTACTGATTCATTTAATTAGTATTCCAATTACTAATACATCTGTTAATCCTGCACGTTCATTAAGTCAGGCTATATATGCAGATGGTGCTTATTTATCTCAGGTTTGGTTGTTTTGGGTGGCTCCGATTGCAGGTGCTATTGCAGGAGGTCTTATTCATAAATCCTTTTTTTCTAAAGCTTAGATTAGTATAAAGCATAAAAAATAAAAGCGGCGCAATAATTTTTATTGCGCCGCTTTTTTGGATTAATTAACTAACGTTGTTTAGTTTTCTTTTAGAGAAATCTCTGCAACTTCAGTATCGTTTTCATTTGCGTTATCGCCTTTGTTTCCAATTTTGATACTAAGTGCTAAGGCGTCTTCTACGTAAGGAATTTGTTTAAGCTTACGGTCAGATTCGTCTAAAATACCTAAGTTAACCATTCTATCTTGTAACTCAGCCCAGATTTGGTATTGCTGCTCTTTTGGTAATTGTGGTAATGTAACGACATCTATCATAGATGTTTTTTCAACAGGGTTAATGTAAGCTACTGTTTTTAGATTCTTAGCGCGTTCATTACCATTAAAAACATACTTTTTAGAATTTGGATTGTTGAGTTTTAACAATTCTCTAGAAAGTTCGTCTAACTTAGAGTTATTACTTTCAATATCGCTTCGTAAGTCAAAGATTTCTCCAACAACAATATTGTTTTCACTGTTTAATTCAACATTTTTTTGATAAAGCATGAATGTTGATGTAGCAAATAAAACGGCTGCAGCACTGGCAGCAATACTATACCAAGACGTTTTTCTCTTGTTTTGCTGCAGTGGTATCACTTTAGGTGTGTGTTTTTCTTCAACAGACTCTAAAATGTTATCTAGCATATTAGTTGGTAGATCAACAGCGCCTGCTTTAGCTACAATTTCTAAATTATCCTGAAGTTTGTCGTAAGCTTCTGCGACTTCTGGGTAAGTAGAAATAAAGTGTTCAACTTCTTTTGATTCTTCTAGAGAAGTTTCGCCAACCAAATACTTGTTAAGTAGGTCAGAGTTTAAAAAGGTGTGTACTTGTTTTTCCATGATCAAATAATTTATGGATTATAAACTTTTTTCAGTTCTCGCAATCCTATTTTTAATCTAGATTTAATAGTGCCAAGAGGAATGTCTAATTCATCACTGGCTTCTTGTTGCGTCATACCTTGAAAAAATAAGGCATCTAACACAATTTGATATTTTTCTTCTAGTGTTCCAACATGTTTTTTGATGTCCATAACATCTTGGTTAAAATTTGTTGTTGGTAAGATATATACGTTAGAAGTTTCAATTTGGACTTCTTTATGGTATCTATTATTAAAACTACGCAATTTATCTATGGCTGTATTTCGTGCAATACGAAAGAGCCAAGTAAAGAGTTTTGCTTTTTTTGGATCGTACTTAGAAGCATTTTTCCATACTTTAATAAAAGTTTCTTGTAAGGCATCTTGTGCTACTTCTTCATTGATTGTAATCTTTAAGATGACACCATAAAGACTGTTCGAATAGTTTTCGTAAAGTAAATTTAAGGCACGCTTATCTCCTTTTTGGAGGTAATGAATGATTTTTTGCTCTGTAGGTGTTGTACTCAAAATGTTAAAGTCTTGTTTTTCTTGGTCTTAGGTACGTCTAAAAATTACTTGAGAACGTAAATATAATTAAATACACCGTAATTAGGTGATCTATATAAAACATTAGAATGGTTTGATATCCGCAAGGGTTTGATTAATAGCATATTCAAAAAAAATTATTCTAAATTCAAAAGTCGTAATTATCATTGCGACTTTTGTTTTATATAATGTTTACTTCAGTAGCAATAGAAATATTGAATAGGCGCTTTATTGTTTTTTGGATTAATTGTGCTAACTCAAAAATCTCTTTTCCATTTGCATTACCATAATTTACTAAAACTAAGGCTTGCTTGCTGTGTACACCATAGTTGTTAAAGCGTTTGCCTTTAAAACCTGCTTTTTCAATAAGCCAACCAGCGGGTACTTTAACGGTTTTATCAGATATTTTATACGAGGGGATGTCCGGAAAGTTTTGTTCTAATAGCGCAAAATCTTCAGTAGAAATAATTGGGTTTTTAAAAAAACTACCACTATTGCCCAGCTCTTTTGGATCAGGTAATTTGCTTTGTCTTATAGCTATAATGGCATTAGAAATATCTTGAATTGTTGGCGTTGTAACCCCAATAGTTTCAAGTTCTTTTTTTATGACGCCATAATTGGTGTGCAACTGATGATTTGTTTTTGAAAGCTCTAAGTTAACACTCGTAATAATATATTGTCCTTTTAGATCTTGCTTAAAAACAGATTCTCTATACCCAAAATTACAATCGGCTTTAGTAAACGTTTTTATTGTTTGAGTTTCAATATGCATTGCTTCACAACTCACAAAAACATCTTTAAGCTCAACGCCATAAGCACCAATATTTTGAATTGGAGCTGTACCAATATTCCCTGGAATTAAAGATAAATTTTCTATACCACCATAATTGTTTTGTAAACACCACAAGACAAAATTATGCCAATTTTCTCCTGACATGGCTTTAATAACAACTATGTCATTGGTTTCGCTAACAGTTTCAATCCCTTTAAGATTAATATGAAGCACCAGGGCTTCAATATCTTTGGTTAAAAGCATATTACTTCCGCCACCCAAAATGAATAAAGGATTTTTATGCTGTTCTTTTAAAATAGTCTTAAGCATTTCAACAGAGCTAATAGCACAATACGATTGTGCTTTAGCTTCAATGCCGAAGGTATTAAAGGGTTTTAAAGACGTATTGTTAATGATGGCCATTAGTCTTTATATACTTTTAGTGCTTCTTCTAAGATTTTAACCGAAATTTTTATGCTTTCTTCATTTAGAACATAAGCAATTCTAACTTGGTTTAAACCAACACCAGGTGTCGAGTAGAAACCTGCAGCAGGAGCAACCATGATGGTGTCGTTATTATAGTCAAAGGATTCTAAAAGCCATTTGGCAAAATTATCTGAATTTTTAACCGGTAATTCTGCTATACAATAAAAAGCACCATTTGGTTTGGCAACTTTTACACCTTCAATTTTTTCTAATTCAGTAATTAGCGTGTTTCTGCGTTTTACATATTCGGCTTTAACATCATCAAAATAACTTTGAGGCGTGTCTAGTGCAGCTTCGCTAGCAATTTGAGCTAATGTTGGTGGACTTAATCTAGCTTGTGCAAATTTTAGAGCCGTAGTAATTAAGGCTTTGTTTTTTGACACTAAATAGCCAATTCGTGCGCCACACATACTGTATCGTTTAGAAACAGAATCGATAACAATAGCATGTTCTTCTAGGCCTTCTTCTTGCAGTATAGAGTAATGCTCAATACCATCATAAACAAATTCTCTATAAACTTCGTCGGCAATTAAAAATAAATCATGCTTTTTTACAATAGCAGCTAACTGTTTTATTTCTTCTTTAGAATATAAATAGCCCGTAGGATTTCCTGGGTTACAAATTAAAATCGCTTTAGTTTTAGGAGTAATAAGTTTTTCAAATTCTTCAATTGCAGGTAAAGCAAAATTGTCTTCAATTTTAGAAATTACAGGAATGACATTTATTCCCGATGCTGTTGAAAACCCATTGTAGTTGGCATAAAAAGGTTCAGGAATTATGATTTCATCACCTTGGTCCATTATACTCCCAAAAGCAAATAAAAGGGCTTCACTTCCTCCCGTAGTTACAATGATATCATTGTGAGAAACCTCAATGGAATTACGTTTGTAGTATTCTGCAATCTTAATTCTATAACTCTCAGCACCTTCAGATCTACTATACGCTATCGTTTCAAGTGTGTTATTTTTTATAGCATCTAAAGCTACTTGTGGTGTTTTTATATCGGGTTGACCTATGTTTAGGTAATAAATCTTTTTTCCTTTTTTTTGAGCTTCTTCAGCATACGGCACCAATTTTCTAATTGGCGATTCTGGCATATTATTACCTTTTTTTGAAATTATTGGCATTTGCTATCGGTTTTTAAAATGCTAAGTTCTGAAAATTCTTAAAGTTTAAAGGTAAAAAAAGCATAAAAAAAGAGCTTTCATAATGAAAGCTCTCTTTTTAAATTTATAAATGAATTCTTGATCATTGCTCAAGCATACTTTTACTTTTCTTTTCTAAAACACTAGCTTTATTAGTATCCACTACTGTACCTTTAATTTTTAAGGCTACTGTTGGCGTTTCAGCATTAGAGAAAACGGTAATTGTTTTTCTAATTGGGTTAACTCTTTTAGTGTCGTATTTTACTTCTATTTCTCCAGTTTCTCCTGGCATAATAGGGCCTTTAGGTTTCTTTGGTACTGTACAACCACAGGTTGATTTTACATTAGATATAACTAAAGGTGCATTTCCTGTATTGGTGAACTCAAATGTTCTTACACCATCGGCTCCTTTTTCAATGGTACCGTAATCAATAACATCGGTTTTAAATTCGATTTTTGCTTGCTTTTCTTGAGCAAAAGATCCTAAACTTATAAGACCTACAAATAATACTGCTATTAAATTTTTCATCATTTTAATTTTAAAATTGATTATTCAAAACTAGTTACTTTTTCCTTCCTATCAAAATTTATTAGATGTAATACAATACACATAATAGATTTTATAGTATTTCAAACCATATTCTTAGGCTAATAATTTCACTAAATAGGAATTATAAGTACTTTTGTCTGTTATAAATATGTTATTACAAAAACAATACCAAAACATGGAAATTCCTTCTAAATATAACGCATTGTCAGTAGAAAACAAGTGGTACGACTACTGGATGCAACATAATTATTTTCACTCTACACCAGACGAAAGAGAGCCTTACACCATTGTGATTCCGCCTCCAAACGTAACAGGAGTCTTACATATGGGGCATATGCTTAACAATACCATTCAAGATGTATTGATTAGAAGAGCACGTCTTTTAGGTAAAAATGCCTGTTGGGTTCCAGGAACAGATCATGCTTCTATTGCTACAGAAGCAAAGGTTGTTGCCAAATTAAAAGCTCAAGGGATTGATAAAAATGATTTGTCTCGCGAAGAATTTTTAGCGCATGCTTGGGAGTGGACCGAAGAGTATGGTGGTGTTATTTTAGAACAACTTAAAAAGTTAGGCTGTTCTTGTGATTGGGACCGTACTAAGTTTACCATGGATGATAACATGTCTGAAGCTGTAATTAAAGTGTTTGTAGATTTATATAACAAAGGCTTAATTTATAGAGGTTACCGTATGGTGAATTGGGATCCTGAAGCAAAAACGACCTTGTCTGATGAAGAGGTTATTCATGTTGAAAAACAAGGTTTACTTTACTATTTAGAGTATAAAGTTGAAGGTAGTGACGATAAATTAACCATCGCTACAACACGTCCTGAAACTATTTTTGGGGATACAGCTATTTGTATTAATCCTAATGACGAACGCTTTACGCATTTAAAAGGAAAGAAAGCCATAGTACCAATTTGTGGCCGTGTTATTCCTATTATTGAAGATGAATATGTAGATGTGGAGTTTGGTACAGGGTGTCTTAAGGTGACGCCTGCTCATGATGAAAATGATAAAGTTTTAGGTGATAAACATCAATTAGAAGTGGTTGATATTTTTAATGCAGATGCAAGTTTAAATAGCTTCGGAATGCATTATGAAGGTCAAGATCGTTTTGTAGCACGAAAAGCGGTAGTTAAAGAATTAGAAGCATCTGGGGTTTTAGTAAAAACGGAAACCCACATTAATAAAGTAGGAACATCAGAACGTACCAAAGCTGTTATTGAACCACGATTAAGTGACCAATGGTTCTTAAAAATGCAAGATTTAGCGCAACCTGCTATCGATGCCGTTTTAAAAACCGATGAGGTAAAGTTATTTCCAAAGAAATTTGAAAATACTTATCGCCATTGGATGGAAAACATTCGCGATTGGAATATTTCGCGTCAATTACTTTGGGGACAACAAATTCCGGCCTATTTCTATGGCGATGGTAAAGAAGATTTTGTGGTAGCAGCATCTATTGAAGAAGCTGTTAAACTCGCAAGAGAAAAAACTTCTAACGCAGACCTTCTAGCTTCAGACTTAACCCAAGATACAGATGCGCTAGATACTTGGTTTTCATCTTGGCTTTGGCCAATGAGTGTTTTTGATGGTATTCGCAATCCTGAAAATGAGGAAATAAAGTATTACTATCCAACTAACGATTTGGTAACCGGACCAGATATTTTGTTCTTTTGGGTGGCACGTATGATAATTGCGGGTTACGAATATAGAGACGAAAAACCATTTGAGAATGTTTATCTAACAGGTTTAGTTAGAGATAAGCAACGACGAAAAATGTCTAAGTCGTTAGGAAATTCACCTGATGCCTTAAAATTAATTGAAGATTATGGTGCCGATGGCGTAAGAGTTGGACTATTATTAAGTTCTGCTGCCGGAAACGATTTAATGTTTGATGAAGATTTATGTCAACAAGGAAAACAGTTTGCCAATAAGATTTGGAATGCCTTTAGGTTAGTGCAAGGATGGGAAGTTGATACCACTATCCCACAACCAGAATCGAGTAAAATTGCTCTAGAATGGTTTGAGTCTAAATTTCAGAAAACGATACTAGAAATCGAAGACCACTTCAGCAAATACCGCTTAAGTGATGCGCTCATGGCAACTTATAAGTTAATTTGGGATGATTTTGCGTCATGGTTATTAGAAATTATTAAACCAGCATATCAACAGCCAATTGATGCTAAAACATTAGAAAGCGCTAATCATATATTTGAAAATATTTTAAAAATATTGCATCCTTTTATGCCTTTCTTAACGGAAGAAATATGGCATTATATTAAGGAGCGTTCTCCAGAAGAAGCCTTAATCATTGCTAAATGGCCGGAAGCAAAACCAATCAATGAAACTTTAATTTCTGAATTTGAATTTGCTTCAGAAGTTATTTCTGGATTAAGAAATATTAGAAAACAAAAGAATATCGCGTTTAAAGATGCTATAGGTTTTTCAGTTGTGAATAATGAAAAAGTCACAGCAACCTTTGATGAGGTGATTTCTAAATTAGGAAATTTAAGTAGTTTCGACTACGTGAATGAACCCGTTGAAGGCGCTTTAACTTATCGTGTAAAATCAAACGAATACTTTATTCCTATGGAGGGTAGTATTGATATCGAAGCTGAAATTGAAAAACTAACGGAAGAGTTAAAATACACTGAAGGCTTTTTAAAATCAGTTCAAAAGAAATTATCAAATGAACGCTTTGTGGCTGGTGCTCCAGAACAAGTTGTTGCTGCTGAGAAAAAGAAAGAAACTGATGCTTTAGCTAAAATTGAAACAATACAAGCGAGTTTAGCGAGTTTGAAGTAATATATACAACCTACTAGGTTTTTGAAACCTAGTAGGTTTTTTTATCATAAGTCTTAAGTTAAGGCAGGCTTTATCGCATTTTGTTCAGGGATAAATGCAATAAAATTCTTAAGCATAAGGTTTTCGACTGCGCTCAAACTGACATTTTGTATTAAAATTAAATCAGTTAATCATAAAATAAGTTTTAAGTCTATCATCTAAAATCTAGAAACCTAAGTGGTCTAAGCTCTTTTCTACCATTCATTAATCTTATTACTATCTAGCTTTACAAAAATAAACAGCAAAATAGTAAAACCCCAAAGTCCGGAGCCACCATAACTAAAAAAGGGTAGGGGAATACCAACAGTTGGGATTAAGCCCATAACCATACCAATATTAATGGTGAAATGTACAAATAGTATGGAGGCTACACCGTAACCATACACACGACTAAATTGTGATTTTTGATTTTCAGCCAAGACTAAAACCCGAATAATAAGCATTACAAACAAAATAATAACAGCGCTGGTGCCTAGAAACCCCCATTCTTCACCTACAGTACTAAAAATATAGTCGGTGTGTTGTTCTGGTACAAATTTTCCGGTGGTTCTAGTACCCTGTAAAAAGCCTTTTCCTGTTAAACGACCTGAGCTAATTGCTTGTTCAGATTGTATAAGGTTGTAGGCTTCCGCTTTTTTCATGCGCTCAAGTTTTGTAGGGTCTTTTTCTAAGCGCAACCAGAGACTAATTCTATTTTGTTGGTGTGGTTTTAAACCGTGCTCATAAAATAATTTTACACCATAAGAAAAACTAGTACACAGCAAAAGCACCACAATATATTGCAATATAGAACCTCGTTTTTTCTTTCTGAAAAAATAAGCCGTAGCAACTAAAATGGCGACTATAATCCCAGTAATTAAAACACCAAATTTGAGGCCTAAAACAGCTAGAATAATTAATGATATGCCAATAATTAAATAGGTTTGTTGTATGCCTTCTCGATAAAAAACAAAGAAGAAAGCTAGGTAAACAATAGTACTTCCGGCATCATTTTGAAGTAAAATTAAAATCGCAGGAATCATAATAATTGCTGCAACTCTTAGTTGGTCTTTTATGGTTTTTAAGTTGGTTTGTAAATCGCTGATATATCTTGCTACAGCTAGTGCGGTGGCAAATTTAGCGAACTCACTAGGCTGAATGGTCATACTACCTATGCCATACCAAGAAATAGCACCATTAACTTCTTTACCAAAAATAAATAGACCTACCAAAGCCAGCATGGCGACCAAGTAAATGACACTGGCAAATTGTTCGTAGAACTTGGCTTCAAATGAAAGTATTAAAACAATGAGTACACAGGTCAACCCTATAAACATAAGGTGTTTACCGTATAGCTGATCGGTGTCAAAATAGCTTGTAATTTCTCCAACATGAGAAGCCGATAATATATTGAGGTAGCCAAATCCAACTAACAATATAAAAAGGATAATAATAATCCAGTCGAATTTAAAATTTCTTTGGTTTTCTCTTAACATGAATTATGACTTTGGGATTTCAGCTTTTATATCTAAAAGATTTTGAAATTCCTTTTCTTCAATAGGATATAATTTAGTTTGTCTGTTGATTCCAAAAGGTTCTCCAGAATATGGTTTTTCGTATTCGTGTTCAAGTGAATGACGAAGTACAAAGTTTTCTAAATCAGTTCTTGTAATTTCACCCTTTAAATAATATTCAATCATAAGACTTGCCATTCGTCCTGCAAAACGACTTCCAAAATAGCCATTTTCAACAAAAATAGCGAGTGCAATTTTAGGATTGTCCTTAGGTGCAAAAGCAACAAAAATAGAATGGTCTGTAAGTTGTGTTTTTACACTATCTATAATGGCAAAATTCTCTGCAGTACCTGTTTTTCCGCAGATATCAATACCTGGAACTTTTAAATAGGACGCCGTTCCTTTGTTGTAAACGTCAAACATACCTTCTACAACAGGTTCAAAATGCTGTTTGTCTATTGTAGTGTGTTTAGGTGTTGTATAGGCTTCAGGAATCGTTTCGCCTTCAATATTTTTTATAATATGTGGTGTGTAATAATAACCACGATTAGCAATGGCAGCAGTCATGTTTGCTAATTGAATTGGTGTTGTTTCAACTTCGCCTTGACCAATGGCATTAGAGACAATGTAAGTGGAGCCCCAGCGGTTATCACCGTAAGCTCTGTCGTAATAATTTCCATCTGGAATTCTGCCTTTTCGTCCAACAGATAAATCGTTGTTTAAAAAATTTCCTAGACCAAAACTTTTGGCGTGATTGGCCCAAACATTCATACCTACGCCTGCATCGCTATATTTATCTATAATACGACGATACACATGAACAAAATATCCATTACATGATTGTGATATACCTACGTTCATATTTGTAGGGTTTCTATGGTGGTGGCATCCGGTTAATTTTCTGCTGCCATAATAATAGCCCATTCTACAATTGTAGGTGTCATTGACATCTATAACGCCTTCTTGTAAACCAATTAGTGCATTAACAACTTTAAAGGGGGACCCGGGAGGATATTGTGCTAATAAACCGCGATCATATAAAGGCTTAGCAATAGTATCGTAATGTAGTTTGGTATAGTTTTTAGATCGATTTCTTCCTACTAATTCATTGGGGTTATAGCTAGGCCCTGTAACCATAGCTAATATTTCGCCACTGCTAGGGTCAATAGCTATCATACCACCATGCTTGTGTTTCATTAACAACTCGCCATAGGCCTGAAGCTCCGAATCAATAGTTATAGTAACGTCTTTTCCTGGTTTAGGTAAAGTATCGTAAATACCCCCTTTATAAGGGCCAATATTTTTATTGAATCGGTCTTTTTGGATGAACTTAATTCCTTTTACACCTCGTAAAACCTCTTCGTATGTTTTTTCTACGCCTTGATTGCCAATTAAATCACCTAATTTATAATAAGGTTTTTTTGCAATTGTGGACCGATTTACTTCTCCGATATCTCCTAATACATTAGCACCAATAGATGTTTGGTAAGATCGTAATGATCGTTTTTGAATATAAAAGCCTTCAAACTTCCGCATTTTTTCTTGAAGAACCGCATAGTCTTTTTTTGAAAGCTGAGGGACAAAAGGAGAAGGTAGCCTTGGAGAGTAATTGGTTGCTTTAGCTAATTTTTTATCGTATTCTTCTCTTGTGATTTTTAAAAGGTAACAAAACTCTTCTATCTCTAAAGAGTCTAAAGGCGCCACCTCTCTAGGAATGACCATAACGTCATAAGACGGTTGGTTAGCGACTAAAAGTTTTCCGTTTCTATCATAAACATACCCGCGTTTTGGGTAGTGGTACTCTTTTCTAATTGCCGTGTCATCAAAGATATTATATGCAGAACTATCATAAACTTGAAGATAAAATAAACGTGCAATAAAAACGAGACCAACAAGAATTACAGTTGTTAATAATAGTAATTTTCTCATTTTCGTTTTCGGCTAAATAATGTTATTAGTAGGACACTAAGAATTATAGTGAAAATACTAGAAAATAACGTTCGCTTTAAGATTAAAAGTATATTCGAAATGTTAAAAATTTCTAAGGAAAACATTATTAAATGGTGAATGATTGTTCCTAATGAAATATAGGCTATTAAACTACCAATATCTATGTTATTAAATTTTATACTTTGATGCTCGTATAGCATACCAAAAGAACTTTTAAGTAATATAGGTCTAACATAAGCTAAACTTACGGCGGCGGCGGCATGTACGCCTCCTGAGTCGGAGAATAAATCAACCATCATGCCTAATGTAAAACTGAGTAACAAAAACACTAATCGTTCGTCTCTTACAGGAAAAAGAAAGATAAATATGATATAGATATAAGGGTTAATATACCCAAGGAAATTAATATGGTTACATAAAATTACCTGAGCTAAGAGCAGCACTATAAATCGGACGATATTTCTACCAGCAACATTATTCATTTGTACTATTTTCTAGGTTTAGAATTTCATTACGATCTAAATTCTCTAAAATATATACCGTACCAATATTAGTCATATCGTTAAACAGCTTAACTTGTATTGAATGGGTGTCGCCACCAATATCGGTTTTAAAGCTATCAATAGTGCCAATACCAATCCCTTTTGGGAAGATTGAAGATTCACCACCGGTTTCTATAGTATCGCCAATTTTTATTGGTGCAAATTGCGAGACATCTGCGAGTTGTACATAGGCGGGAGATACACCATCCCATTTTAGAGACCCAATATGATTGGTCGATTTTAACTTCGCATTTATACGACTTAATTTATTAAGAATAGATAATACAGTGGCATACTTATTTGACGTATTATCTATAATACCAATAATACCATTGGAGGTGATAACTCCAAAATCTCGTTTTATACTGTCGTTTTTTCCTTTATTTAAAGTGAGATAATTATTGGTTGCCGTATAGCTGTTTTTGTAAACTTCTGCAATGGTGACTTTATACTTTCTTGTGGAATAGGTTGTGTCTATAAATGTAGAATCTGTAGAAGCATTACTATTAAATAGCTGTTCTCGTAAAAGCTTATTTTCTTCAGCTAGAATATCGTTTTTAGTCTTTAAGTTGAAATACTGGTCTACAGAATTCATGGTGCCATAAACACCACCAGTTAAGGCATTGGCCGAATTTATAAATTTACTCCTGTGATAAGAATGCGATTGAATGGTGAGCGCTAAGGCAATACTAAAAAGCAATAAAAACAACAGAAAGGTTTTGTTTCTAATAACAAAATTAAAAATTTGTTGCATTATTTACTTTTTATTTAATCAATACGCTTTTGTATTTAGATAGGTTTTTAAGTACAATTCCTGTACCTCGTACTACAGCTCTTAATGGATCTTCTGCAATATAAACTGGTAAATCTGTTTTTTGAGATAAGCGTTTGTCAAGACCTCTTAACATTGATCCACCACCAGCTAAATAAATTCCGGTGTTGTAAATGTCTGCAGCTAACTCAGGAGGTGTTTGAGAGAGCGTTTCCATTACAGAATCTTCAATACGTAAAATAGATTTATCTAAAGCCTTTGCAATTTCACGAAACGAAATTTGTACTTGTTTTGGTTTTCCTGTTAATAAATCACGTCCTTGAACACTCATGTCTTCTGGAGGTAATTCTAAATCTTCAGTAGCGGCACCAATTTGAATTTTAATTTTTTCAGCAGTACGATCACCGATGTACAAGTTGTGTTGCGTACGCATGTAATAAATGATATCATTGGTAAATACATCACCAGCGACTTTTACCGATTTGTCACAAACAATACCCCCAAGAGCAATAACAGCGATTTCGGTAGTTCCACCACCGATGTCCACAATCATATTTCCTTTTGGTTGCATAATATCTACACCAATACCAATAGCTGCTGCCATTGGTTCATGTATTAAGTAAACTTCTTTCCCGTTAACACGTTCACAAGATTCTTTTACAGCGCGCATTTCTACTTCAGTAATTCCAGAAGGAATACAAACGACCATGCGTAACGCCGGATTAAAGAATTTCTTCTTCAAAGCAGGAATGTTTTTAATAAACATACTTATCATTTGCTCTGAAGCATCAAAATCTGCAATTACACCATCTTTAAGCGGGCGAATTGTTTTAATGTTTTCGTGCGTTTTTCCTTGCATCATGTTGGCTTCTTTACCAACGGCTATAATTTTTCCGCTAATGCGGTCTCTTGCTACTATCGATGGATTGTCAACGACAACTTTGTCATTGTGGATGATTAGTGTATTTGCGGTTCCTAAATCTATGGCTATTTCTTCCGTTAGGAAATCAAAAAATCCCATGTGCTATTATTAATTATTAGGGTTATTCTTGTCTACTTTTTAAGACTATCTGTAAATGTAACAAATTATACGATATTTAAATGATAATAGACGTTTATTGCAGTACTTTTTTTTACTTTTTATTTTAAACGAAAAAGAACCTAGAATCAAAAGTTGATTCTAGGTTCTAAAACTAAATTGATTTTAAATCTTTTTTTAGTGCTTAAAATGACGTGTTCCTGTAAATACCATGGCAACATCATGCTCATTACAGTAGTTTATACTTAATTCATCTTTTATAGAGCCACCTGGTTGAATTACAGCTGTAATACCTGCGTTATCAGCAATTTCTACACAATCAGGGAAAGGGAAAAATGCATCACTTGCCATAACCGCACCTTTTAAGTCAAAGTTAAAAGATTGTGCTTTATGAATGGCTTGGTTTAAGGCATCAACTCTACTTGTTTGTCCTGTTCCGCTAGCACATAATTGTTTGTTTTTAGCCAAAACAATGGTGTTTGATTTGGTGTGCTTACAGATTTTTGAAGCAAATATTAAATCGTCTAATTCTTCTGAAGTAGCTGTTGTTTTTGTGACGGCTTTTAAACCTTCAAGTGTATCTGTAACGTTATTTCTATCTTGAACTAAAACACCATTTAAACAACTTCTTACATTTGTTTTTGGCATTTCAATATCATTTAAAATTAAAAGGATTCTATTTTTCTTTCCTTTTAAAACTTCTAGTGCTTCATCAGAAAAAGAAGGCGCAATAACAACCTCACAGAATAATTTGTGAATCTCTTCAGCGGTCGCTAAATCAATTTCAGAATTACTAATTAAAACACCACCAAAGGCAGAAACTGGATCACCTGCTAAAGCATCTACATAGGCTTGGTGTAAGGTGTCGCGTTGAGCTAGACCACAAGCGTTGTTATGTTTTAGAACAGCAAAAGTTGGTGCGTCGTTTTTAAATTCTAGCATCAAATTAACAGCAGCATCAACATCTAAAAGATTATTGTAACTTAATTCTTTACCATGGAGTTTGGTGAATATTTCATCAAAATCACCGAAGAAAAAGCCTTTTTGATGTGGGTTTTCGCCATATCGCAATACTTTTCCGTTGTTTTCTGAGATTTTTAAAGTCGGAATTTCTTGATTTTTATTGAAGTAATTAAAAATTGCAGAATCGTAATGTGAAGATACATTAAATGCTTTTGCTGCAAATTGTTTTCTATCATCTTCAGAAGTTTCTCCATTTTTAGTTTCTAATAAGGCTAAAAATTCAGCATAATCATCAACAGAAGATACACAAGTTACATCTGCATAGTTTTTAGCAGCAGCTCTAATTAAAGAAATACCACCAATATCAATTTTTTCAATAATATCTTGGTTGCTAGCACCAGAAGCTACCGTTTTTTCAAAAGGATATAAATCAACAATGACGACATCGATTTGTGGAATTTCAAATTCTTCTAACTCAGCAACATCACCGTCGTGGTTTTGACGATTTAAAATACCTCCAAAAACTTTTGGGTGTAAGGTTTTTACACGACCGCCAAGAATTGATGGGTAAGAAGTGATGTCTTCTACTGGCACGACTTCAATGCCTAAGTCTTTAATAAATTTTTCTGTACCTCCTGTAGAATAAATAGTAACGTTGAGGTCGTTTAATTTTTTTACTATCGGTTCTAATCCATCTTTACTAAATACCGAAATTAGTGCTGATGAAATGGTTTTGTTGCTCATAATGTTGTGTTGTAGTTTAGAATGGCGCAAAAATACGTATATTCAAAATGAATTTTTTGTACTAAAACGAGTTTCTTTAAGTTTTTTGTAACAATAGATTGTTGAAAACGTCCTATCTTTAAAATGTCTAATTCATTAAGACTTTTTGTTTTGTAAGAAATAGAATATTTTTGATGAATTTATTATAAAAACAACCCTTTCATGCTGGTCTATTTACGCTTATTAAAAGAGAGTTTTTCATTTGCATTAAATGCACTTCGGAATAATAAACTCCGTACATTTTTATCACTTTTAGGCGTAACCGTTGGTATTTTTTCTATCATCGCAGTGTTGGCAGCTGTTGATTCTCTTGATAAAACAATTCAAGGGCAATTGAGTTCCTTAGACAGTAATACTATGTATATCTCTAGCATGCCTTTTGGTCCAACAGACGTCCCACGCTGGCAAAGAGAAACTTTTGAAGAGATGTCCTATAATGAATTTAAAAGTATTCAAACGTCCGTAAAAGACGCTGAGCATGTGGCCTTACAGTTATTTGTAAAGCGTGAAAACATTAGATATGAATCGGAATTAGTCAGTAGTGTTAATACGGTTGTTGTTTCTCACGAATTTATTGATGTTCAAAGCATGCAATTTGATAAAGGACGTTTTTATAACGAATCGGAATCAAATTCTGGTCGACCAGTTGTTGTGATTGGTTCTGAAATTGCAAAATCATTATTTGGCGACTTAGAGCCTATAGGTAAAAAAGTAAGACTTTATGGCCAGAAATTCACAGTGATTGGTGTCGTTAAAAAAGAAGGTTCTGGCTTATTTGGAGACAGTAATGATATATCAATATTTATTCCCGCTAATTACGTAAGAAATAGATATGGTGATAATAATCCTTATATTAAGTATGTGGTCATTGTTAAACCTAAGAAAGACGCCGATATTGAAGGGTTAGAAGCTGAAATCGCTCAGGTAATCCGTACTAAGAGAGGGTTAAAACCAGATGAAATCAATACATTTTTTATTCGAGTAATGTCAGGGCTACAAGACTTAATTGATACGATTATTGGAAGTTTAAATTTAATCGGTTGGGTAATTAGTGGCTTTTCACTTTTAGTTGGTGGGTTTGGAATTGCTAATATTATGTTTGTCAGTGTTAAAGAACGGACCAACCTTATTGGAATTCAGAAATCATTAGGAGCTAAGAATAAATTTATTCTATTTCAGTTTTTGTTTGAGGCAGTTATACTTGCTGTTGTCGGCGGAATAGTAGGTTTGTTTTTAGTTTGGATTGGCACTATAATAGGAAGTAGTTTTACAGATGATTTTGAGTTTGTGCTTTCGCTTCAAAATATGTTTCTAGGATTTTTTATCTCTTCAATGATTGGTTTAGTGTCAGGTGTTATTCCTGCATTAGCAGCATCAAAATTAGATCCTGTGGAAGCTATTAGAACAGGAATGTAGAAGTCATCTATTTAGAATAAATTTCAGTAGAACGCTTTGTTTGGGGTTTAGTTTCTGAAGTCCAGTAATTAGGTTGGGCTATCTAAGCGATGATTTTAGCCACCTGCTTGCAAACATATTCTAAAAACCGTTCGTCGTCTTCTGTAAAAGGGTCTGGTGTATTTGAGTCAATATCAATCTGACCTACATTTTCACCATTCACAAAAATAGGAATTACAATTTCTGCTTTCACCGTAATACTACAGGCAATATAATTGTCTTGGGCAGCGACATCGGGCACTACAAAATTCTGGTTACTCATAGCAACTTGCCCACAAATCCCTTTCCCGAATGGAATAATGGTATGATCCGTTGGAGCGCCAACATAAGGCCCTAGTTTTAATTCGTTTTTATCACCATTTTTAAAATAGAAGCCTACCCAATTGTAATAATCAATATGTGTGTCTAATGTCTCACAAATCTTTAGCAAGCGTTCATCAACACTAAGATTGTCATTAGAAATAATTGATTCAATTTCAGGTTTTAGGTCTTGTAAAGTCATATAGTAGAAGTTTGAATGGTTATCTTAGTGAAAAACTTTTGGTAAAAGTATTTAAATTGCACTGTTTTAAAATACTGTTTTTATAAATTTAACAACAAACTAACATAATTAATTTTTGAAGCGCCTTTTAGTAAAATATAAATCTGTTATTCGTTTTATAGTCACATTTTTAACTGTATATGTGATTTTAACCATGGGTTATAATCTGTACTTAAACGTATCTAATGGAACTGAGTATTATCCTGATTATGTAACTAATTTAGTGGCAAAGCAGACCAGTACTTTGCTTAATGGCTTAAATTATGAGGCTAAAGTAATTCCACATACAACCGAGGCTTCTATGAAAATTATTATCAACGGGAAATTTGTAGCGCGTGTCATAGAAGGTTGTAATGCGATAAGTATTATTATTTTGTTTCTCTCGTTTATAGTGGCATTTGCAGGTAAATTTAAAACCACACTTTTCTATTGTTTTGCGGGAAGTATAGTTATTTATGCTTTTAATCTTTTTAGAATTGTTATTCTTTCCATCGGATTGTATCATTACCCTTGGCGACAAGAACTATTACATACCGTTATTTTTCCTATGCTAATTTATGGTGTTGTATTTATACTATGGATGGTTTGGGTGAATCGATTTTCTAAATCTAAAAAGACCAATAAGACAAATGAATAAGATTGTAAGCTATTTATTAGTCGGAATATTGTTTATATTTCTAATCTTAATTAGAACTTATGAAAACGTCCTGTTTTACGACCCGTATCTAACTTTTTTTGAAAATGATTACTTATACATTGATAGTCCTAGACGAGAAGTTGCAAAATTAGTCTTGTTTACTACATTGCGTTTTGTTTTAAATACAGTTATTTCCCTAGGGATTCTCTATCTTATTTTTAAAGATAAAGGCATTATTAAATTTTCGGCTTTAATTTACTTGATTGCTTATGTTTTGTTATTGATACCTTTCTTATATTTTGTAATTAATCCCGACCAAGATGATTATTATCTGTTTTTCAATATACGACGGTTTTTAATTCAGCCTATTGGTTTAATTTTGCTTTTACCTGCGTTTTATTATTATAAACTGAATCGTTAGTCGTTTTTATAATGCTATTTGAGTAGGTTTTCTAAATCTGTTTTTTTAGTTTTATATTTCAATAAACTTAATTTTGTAACTTTGCATCGTGAAATTTTCAAACACACATAAAACCATTTCTTTTGTGTTGTCGTTTTTGGTCTTGTTTTCTACATTATCATTAACGATAGAGAAGCACTTTTGTGGCGATATTTTAATCGATGTGGCGATTTTTTCTGAAACAGAAAAATGTGCAGATGATTTTTTCGAAATAGATGAAGTTGCTACCCTAAAAAAAGGCTGTTGTAAAGATGAAATTGATGTCATTGAAGGTTTATCTGAAATGACACTAAAATCTTTCGAAGACTTAGATGTTTTACAACAACAGGTTTTAATTGCTTATAGTTATTCCTATATTAATCTTTTTGAAGACTTACCAAATTCTTTTAGTCCGCATAAAGATTACTTACCACCAATACTTATTAAAGATATTCATCGCTTAGATGAAGTCTATCTCATTTGATTATTTAGAAATACGAAGGTTTTAAAGCGTCATTATTTTTTGATGCGAATAACTCATATTTACTAAATTAACTTAAAAAAGAAACACAGCTATAGCGTTTCAGGTATGACCTGTAACGGTTGTAAGGCTTCGGTAAAAAAAACTACGTTCAAGCTTAACTCAAGTTAAGAAGGTGACGGTAAATCTCGAAGCAAAATCTGCAACCATAACACTAACATCACCTGATGGCGTTCAAACACTTCAAGCTGCATTATCCAAAAAAATATCATCATGAAATTATTATATATAATAATATTATTAAGTCCTGCTTTTTTGTTCTCACAAGAGCAATTAGAAGGCATTGTTTTAGAAACCAGTAGTACTAAAGAAATGCCATTGCCTGGCGCAAATGTGTACTGGTTAGATTCGTCTATTGGTGCCATTACCGGAGAAGATGGTACGTTTACGCTGCCTTATAAATTCTCTTATAACGAATTAGTAATTAGTTATGTTGGTTTTAAAACTGATACGATAAGAATAGACGACAACAAATACATTAAGCATGTACTGCAAGCTAGTGATGAGTTGGATGCCGTTGAGATTACCTCGCGAAATCAAACCACTAGCAAATCGTATCTAAAAGCAGAAAACACATTTACCGTAAGTAGCGATGAACTCTTAAAAGCGGCTTGTTGTAATTTAGCGGAAAGTTTTGAAACCAATCCGTCAATCGATGTGAATTTTGCTGATGCGGTATCGGGCACACGACAAATAAAAATGCTAGGTTTAACCTCGCCTTATATTTTAATAGCGACAGAAAATATCCCTTCTATTCGTGGGGCGTCTCAAGCTTATGGTCTTAGTTTTATTCCCGGAACTTGGGTTGAAAGTATTCAAATTACCAAAGGTACAGGAAGTGTTGTTAATGGTTTTGAGAGTATAGCCGGACAAATAAATGCAGAACTTGTAAAGCCAAATACAGACGATAATTTATTTGTAAATCTGTATGGTGGATCTAACGAGCGTCTAGAGTTAAACACCCATTTTAACACTAAAGTATCCGAAAAATGGAGTACAGGTTTGTATTTGCATGGTAATACGCACCAAAAAAAACACGATGTTAATGACGATAGCTTTCTAGATATGCCGCTGTATAATCAAATTAATGTGATGAATCGTTGGCAATATAGCGATGCAGAAAAAGGCTTTATTAGTTTCATTAATTTAAGATATATCAATGATGAAAAACAAGGAGGACAAGTTGATTTTGACCCAGAAACGGATAAGGGAACTACTAATTTTTGGGGTAGCGAAATAGATACAGAACGTTTTGAAGTTAACACGAAAATAGGTTACGTTAATCCTGAAATTCCGTATCAAAATTTAGGCTTTCAAACGGCATTTAGCCATCACAAACAAGAGTCTTATTTTGGATTGAATCTTTATGATATTGAACATAATAGCTTTTATTCTAATTTAATATACAGTAGTATAATATCAGATTCGCGTCATAAGGTAAAAACAGGATTAAGTTTTACTTACGATCATTATGATGAGTTGGTTAACACCGCTATTTATGAACGTACAGAGAATTCTGTAGGTGGTTTTTTTGAATACGCGTTTGACAACTTAGATGATTTAACGATGACAGCCGGTGTAAGAGTCGATCAACACAATAGACTCGGCTTTTTTGTAACGCCACGTTTTCATTTGCGTTATACACCATGGGAAAAATCTGCTTTAAGATTTTCAATAGGTAGAGGGAAGCGAAGTGCTAATATTTTTGCTGAAAACCAGAACATGTTCTCAAGTTCACGTCAAATCAATATTGTAAATTCAGGTGGTTCAATTTATGGTTTGGATCCTGAAATTGCTTGGAATTATGGGGTTAGCTATTTGCAAGGCTTTAATTTGTTTGATAGAAAAGCTGATGTGACTTTTGATTTTTATAGAACTGATTTTCAAAATCAAGTGGTAGTTGATTGGGAAAACCCTTATGAAGTTAATTTCTATAATCTAGATGGTGAGAGTTATGCTAATAGCTTTCAATTTGAATTCAATTACAATGCTTTTGAGCGTTTCGATTTAAGAATGGCTTATAAGTATTACGATATTCAAACCGATTATGATTCTGGGAAACAGGAAAAGCCATTAGTGCCAAAGCACCGACTATTTGCTAATGCGGGTTACGAGACACTTTTAAAAACTAATGGAAGCCATTGGAAGTTTGATGCCACTTATAATTGGTTGAGCGGTCAGCGTTTTCCTAATACAGATTTAAGTGCGCCACAATACCAATTGGCAGACGAAACTCCAACTATTGGAACTTTAAATTTACAAGTGACTAAAGTGTTTTCTCCAAAATTTGAAGTATATTTAGGAGGCGAAAACGTTACTAATGTAAGGCAAGATAACCCTGTGATTAGTGCCGACAACCCGTTTGGTTCTAATTTTGATAGTAATTTTGTCTATGGTCCAATTTTTGGAAGTTTATATTATGCCGGATTACGATTTAGAATACCTTAATCTGTGAAACGTCATTATGAGGAGACCAACGTGGTAATCTTATGAAGAAAATAAGTGCTATTAAATAAAAATAAATTTAAAAATAAAACAGATTCCTGTTTTTACAGGAATAAATAACAAAACAAAATAATATGAAAAACGTAATTTTAATACTTAGCTTGTTGATAACAACAATAACTTTTGCTCAAAATAAAAATGCAAAAGCAAGTATAGAAGTCGATGGTGTTTGTGGGATGTGTAAGGAACGTATTGAAAAAGCAGCCATAAGAACTAAAGGTGTAAAATCTGCGGTTTGGAACGTAAGTACACACGAGTTGAAACTTATTTTTGATGAGCGTAAAACAGATTTAAAAACCATTTCTAAAAAGGTAGCTTCTGTTGGCCACGATACTAAAGAAATAAAAGCAACAGAAGAACAATACAATTCTATACATGCGTGTTGTAAGTATCGCGACGAAGAAGTTAGAAAAGATCATGAAAATGAAGTGGAAGAGAAAAATTAATACGAATGTTAAAGCCCAAATTTAAATTTGGGCTTTTTTTTTTATTTTAAAATTTCATCTAGCTTCTTTAAAGCTATAGAGCTAAAACGTTCCTACCAAACCAACAGTTCCCATACCAGCGTTAATACGCCAACTTATAGTTTTAGGTTTTGAGTCATTATAAAATTTGCTTTTGGTCATAAAATTATCAATACCATCTACAACAATAACACTTAGTGCTATGCCAAAACCAACATCACTCAGCCAATGTGCATTATCCCATAATCTAGAAATAGGAGATATAGAACCAGCCGCATAAATACCAACTTTCGTCCATAAGCTGTCAAATTGTTTCGCAATAGCATGCGCCATTGTAAAAGATAAAACACTATGACCCGAAGGAAAAGAGTGAAAACCAGGTTTGTTGCTGAACGGTTCAAATTCATTATAGTCGCCAGCGCCAGGTCTAGCTCTACCGATAACCGTTTTAGATATGGATTGAATTATTCCGGTGGTTATTGCAGATGAAAATATTAGTATTCCAGTATGACGAAATTTTTCGTTGTCTGTTAAAAGTCCAAAACCATAAATGCCTGTAGAGACCATAAAGAAATTTTGAGGCTTTCCAAAATACCAACCAAAGTCTTTTAAAGCTTTTGGAGCTCCCGTGCCTTGCTTTAAAAATATACGTTTCGCTTCTCGGTCACTTATATATAAGAGCCCTGTACCAGCAATTAAACCACCTGCGGTTACAAAATCATCACTTTTCCATTGTAGTGGGCTTGTAAAAGCATGTCCAGTACTTTTTAAGGTTACATTGGCATCATATTTTAGATGGTTCCAGGCTTTACCAATTTTACTTGTTTTAGCAATAGAATCTGTTTGAGAAAAAAGTTGAACTGATACTAAGAGAAGTAAATAGAAAGTAACCAGTTTTTTTATTACTGTAGGCATATAAAACTTATCGATAGTTATAGAAGTGCAAAAATAAAGCCTTTGATTGACATCAAAGGCTTTAAAGTTTAAATTACTTGAGTATATTGATTTACGCAATTGTTAATTGAGCGTTCAAATTACATCATGCCAGGCATTCCACCGCCACCCATTGGAGGCATAGCAGGCGCATCTTCTTTAATATCAACTAAAGCACACTCTGTCGTTAAGATCATACCAGCTACGGAAGCTGCATTTTCTAGAGCAATACGTGTTACTTTTTTAGGGTCAATAATACCTGCTTTTAGCATATCTACATAAGCTTCAGATTTTGCATCATAACCGAAGTCTTTTTTACCTTCTAAAACTTTATTGATGACCACAGAACCTTCACCACCTGCATTTTCTACTATCGTTCTTAATGGCGATTCAATTGCTTTATTTACAATTTGAACACCTGTAGTTTCATCTAAATTATCTGTAGAAAGTTTTTCTAAGATTTTCTTAGCACGAACTAAAGCAACACCACCACCAGCAACAATACCTTCTTCTACGGCAGCACGAGTAGCGTGTAGAGCATCATCAACACGGTCTTTCTTTTCTTTCATTTCAACTTCAGAAGCAGCACCAACATAAAGTACAGCAACACCTCCAGCTAATTTAGCTAAACGTTCTTGAAGTTTTTCTTTATCGTAATCTGAAGTCGTTGTTTCAATTTGAGCTTTAATTTGGTTAACTCTAGCCTTAATATCTTCAGCATTACCTTCACCATTTACAATGGTTGTGTTGTCTTTGTCAATAGTTACCGTTTCAGCAGTACCTAACATAGAAAGATCTGCATTCTCTAATGAGAAGCCTCTTTCTTCAGAAATAACAACACCTCCTGTTAAGATAGCAATATCTTCTAACATCGCTTTACGTCTGTCTCCAAAACCTGGTGCTTTTACAGCAGCGATTTTAAGTCCACCACGTAATTTGTTAACCACTAATGTTGCTAAGGCTTGTCCTTCAACGTCTTCTGCAATGATTAACAATGGGCGTCCAGATTGCGCTACAGGTTCTAAGATTGGAAGAATTTCTTGTAAGTTAGAAATTTTCTTATCGAATAATAAAATGTATGGATTTTCTAAATCAGCAATCATTTTATCAGAATCAGTAACAAAATAAGGTGATAAATAGCCTCTGTCAAACTGCATACCTTCAACCACGTCAACATAAGTTTCCATGCCTTTAGCTTCTTCAACAGTAATCACACCTTCTTTACCAACTTTTCCGAATGCTTTAGCGATTAATTCGCCAATAGTATCATCATTGTTAGCAGAAATAGCTGCAACTTGCTTAATCTTATCAGAATCGCTACCTACTTTTTGAGCTTGCTTTTCTAAATCTTTTACAATGGCTTCAACAGCTTTGTCTATACCGCGTTTTAGATCCATTGGATTAGCGCCAGCAGCAACATTTTTTAAGCCTTCTTTTACAATGGCTTGTGCCAATACGGTAGCTGTAGTTGTACCATCACCAGCTAAGTCGTTAGTTTTAGAAGCCACTTCTTTAACCATTTGCGCTCCCATGTTTTCTAACTCATTTTCTAGCTCAATTTCTTTTGCAACAGAAACACCATCTTTAGTAACTTGAGGTGCACCAAATGATTTTCCTATAATAACGTTACGCCCTTTTGGTCCTAAAGTTACTTTTACTGCATTTGCTAAAGCATCAACACCACGTTTTAGGCCGTCGCGTGCTTCAATATCGAATTTTATATCTTTTGACATAGTGAAAAATTTTGTTTAAATTTTTAAATCTCAAAATTCAAATACTAAATTCCAAAAGGAATTATAGCTATTGTCATTCAAGGATTTTGGAATTTGTTTTTTATAATTTTTGGAATTTGCAATTATTTAGATAATTGCTAAGATGTCACTTTCGCGCATCATTAAGTAATCTTTACCTTCTAATTTAAGTTCAGTTCCACCATACTTTCCATAAAGTACTGTATCACCAACTTTAACGGTTAGAGGTTCGTCTTTTTTACCATTTCCTATGGCAACAACAGTTCCTTTTTGCGGTTTTTCTTTTGCATTATCTGGAATAATAATGCCTGAAGCTGTTTTAGTTTCAGCCTCCTTTGGTTCTACAAGAACGCGGTCTGCTAAAGGTTTAATGTTTAAACTCATTACTATATGTTTTTTAGTTAATTATTGATTTAATGCTAAAGTAATAGTCGAAAATTATGCCAATGAAGAAAGTCTGACAAAGTTTCATACCTAATAATCTATTTTAAATCACAGGTAGATTTTAGGTTTTAAAGTCTTATAATTAATTTCTCGTTTTTGTAGTACAATTAATTTTGGCGCAAAAAAAAAAGCCAACTTTTTAAAGTTGGCTTTATAATTTTTTTTTTGAAATGCTTACGGTTAGCTGTTATTCAGCTGGCGTTTCATCTGTTGTTGATGTTGGTAAAACAGGCATTTCTGTAGACTCATTAGTGTCTAATGCTTTAGATTCTACACCTCCACCAGAATCGATAGTTAAGTTAGAAGCTAAAATTAAAACGATTAATGCGGTTGCTAAAACCCAAGTACTCTTATCTAAAAAGTCTCCGGTTTTCTTCACACCTCCTAATTGTTGTGTGCCACCACCACCAAAAGATGATGATAATCCACCGCCTTTAGGATTCTGTACCATAACTACTACGACAAGTAAAAAGGCAACGATAACGATTAGGACTAAAAATATTGTAAATGCATTCATTTTATAGGGTATTATTATCTTTTAATTCTTTAACCAATTTTATTTGGTGTGCAAAGAAACTACTTTTTTCTGGATATTTCAAACTTAAAATTTTGTAAGATTGAATTGCTTTATCATAGTTTTTTTGTTCTAAATAAATTCGCGCCAAAGTTTCAGTCATTAAACTGTCTGAAATAGTACTATCATTATTGACTAACTTAGGTTTAGGAGCGTCTTTTTTAACCGGTTTAATTTTTGGGTTTTCGCTAATAAATTTATCTATAATAGCAAGTTTATTTTCTAAAGGTGTCTTAGTTTCTTCCTCTAGGTTTTCAGTTTGTGGTGTAATGTTAGGCTCAACTTCTGGCTTAGTTTCGGGTTCTGGTTCAACTTCAGATTCAACTTCAACTTCATCTCTAACAATGGGTTTAAAACTCGTTATCTTTAACCATTCTGTAAAAGAGTGATTTTCTGTTTTGTCGAATTCTAAAGGTTTTCCGATATTAAGTTGTTTTTCGGCTGAGATGTTTTTTACATCAACAGCTATAATTGAATCTTCAATAGTTGACGCTTTAACTTCTAATCGTGGTTTAGGCATTGGTTTTACCTCAAATAAGCCTGGGTCTAAAACACCTTCTGTTGCTTTTATTTGCTCATTTAAAGCATCGTCTATAGCAACACTTTTGTGTACTGATATATCATCTGCAGCATTAACTTCAATCGTTTTAATGTGCTCGGTGTTTTGTTTAATTTGTTCCGATATCTCATTCTGATTGAACACTTCCGAAGTTATATAGTCAAACAATACACTGCGATCTGTAGTATGTGCAGCTGTAATTTTTAAAGCGTTGTTGTATTTATAACTTTCTTTTTGCTTTAAGCCTTTAAGATATAGTGCTCTAAGCGGTTGAAAATAAGGATATGTTTTAATTGTTGAAGCTAATAATTCGGTTTGCGCTGCGGTAACGGCTTCTGGTTTTTGTAATAAATAAGTGAGGTCTTGAAGCTGCATAATTTACCAGTCTGATAATGAGGCGTTAACTATATCTTGGGTGAGGCGCTCAAAAATTTCCTCAAAGGCAGTATCTTTTGTGCTTCCTGTGAGTTGGTCTGCAGCGGGATAATCAAAAAAGAAGGAAAAGCGTTGTTCAAAATCTTTTTCTTCATCTTTAGTGTTAATATAACGCACATTTACACCAATGGTTAATCTGTTTTGAGCAGCTGTATTATCTGCTGTTGCTGTCATAGGCGATATGCGATATTCTACAATTTCACCTTCGTAAATAACTTCACCTCCTGTATTTACTAATTGCGAACTTGTTTGGTTAACAATTAGGTCTTGTAATGCTATAGTGAAATCTCGGTCTAAACCAGGCTCTACTAAATCGGCATTATTTTGAAAAAAATTAACTTGAAACGTATCGGGTGTTTCCGTAAGACCTGAAAATGAATAATTGACTTTACAGCCCATAACTGTAAGACCAATAAAGAGGATTAATATGAATTTTAAATTTTTCAACGACTAAGTATTTTTTATTTGTGATTATAGAACCCGTTATGTTTTACTAACTGTAATAATAAGGTTTTAGTTTTTTTTAGACTAATTTAAACTAAAAACATAAAAAACAGCATTTTAGTGTTATAGAGGTCATAAAAATATCCTAAAGATCAAACTGTTTGATTTTTCGGTAAAGTGTACGTTCGCTAATTCCTAGCTCTGCAGCTGCTAATTTGCGCTTTCCACTGTGACGTTCTAAAGACTTTTTTATTAATTCTAATTCTTTGTCATGTAAAGATAGGGTTTCCTCTTCTTCAATCTCTTCGGCAAAATGGTATTTATCAGCAGCTTCCGATATGATTTCCTCGGCAGTTTCCTTATGCTCAGGAATGGCTAATATTTCTAAGTCTTCTACAGCAGCTTCAAATTCTTCATCTTTTTCATCAGCGTCCCCATAGATTTTCTGAATTAAATGTTCATTGTCTTTTTGAACATCAGCATCACTTCCTTTTTTCATGAGTTCCATAGTGAGTTTTTTAAGATCGTTAAGGTCGCCCTTCATATCAAATAAAACTTTGTATAGAATTTCTCGTTCACTGCTAAAATCACTTTCAGATTTAGAATTGCTAACAACAGCGGGTAAATTGCTACCAATGTTTGGGAGGTAGTTTTGAAGTGTTTTGTTATCAATAGTACGGTTCTGTTCTAAAACAGAAACTTGCTCTGCAACATTGCGAAGTTGTCTTATATTTCCATTCCAGCGGTAATTTTCAAGAGCGTTTACAGCATCATCCGTTAATTTAACCGTTGGCATTTTATATTTTAAAGCAAAGTCGCTCGCAAATTTTCTAAATAATAAATGGATATCATCTTTGCGTGCTCTTAGTGGAGGTAAGTTGATTTCTATGGTGCTTAGTCTGTAATAAAGATCTTCTCTAAATTTTTCCTTCTTTATGGCTTCAAACATATTGACGTTTGTAGCGGCTACAATTCTAACATTGGTTTTTTGAACCTTACTTGACCCTACCTTAATAAATTCGCCATTTTCTAAAACACGAAGTAAACGTACTTGAGTAGTTAGTGGTAGCTCACCAACTTCATCTAAAAAAATAGTTCCACCATCAGCGACTTCAAAATAACCAGATCGGGTTGTTGTTGCACCTGTAAAAGCGCCTTTTTCATGTCCAAATAACTCACTGTCAATAGTTCCTTCTGGAATAGCACCACAGTTTACAGCGATATATTTACCGTGTTTTCTATGTGAAATTTGATGTATTATTTTAGGAATACTCTCTTTTCCAACACCACTTTCTCCTGTTACTAAAACAGAAATATCAGTAGGAGCAACTTGAATCGCTTTTTCTATAGAGCGATTGAGTTTTGGGTCGTTTCCTATAATACCGAAACGTTGTTTTATGGCTTGAATAGATTCCATATTAATTTCCTGCAAAGGCAAGAATCTTTTTTAGGTTAATAAAATATTTTTTTGTTCGTATAGAATAAGATTAATTTTTAATTATAATCTGAATAGTCAACAGCTTTACCAATGAGTGTTGCACTAGTACAATCTGTAATATATACATTGACTAAGTCGCCGACTTTATAATGTTCCTTCGGAAAAACAGCAACAGTATTGTCTGATGTTCTACCTGACCATTGTTCATCTGATTTTTTAGAGGCTTTTTCAATTAAAACTTCAACAGTTGTGTTGAGGTGACTACGCGTGTTCATTTCACTGTACTTACGCTCTAATTTTATAATCTCACTTAAACGTCGCTTCTTTATGTCTTCTGGTACGTCATCTTCCATTTTACGACCAGCTAATGTTCCTGGGCGTTCAGAATAGGTAAACATATAACCAAAATTATATTTAACGTATTCCATTAGAGACAAGGTGTCTTGATGGTCTTCTTCAGTTTCTGTAGGAAAACCAGCAATTAAATCGACACTTATTGAACACTCAGGAATGATACGTTTAATATTGTCTACAAGCTCAAAGTATTCTTTGCGTGTGTGTAAACGGTTCATTTCTTTTAAAATACGATCACTGCCACTTTGAACAGGTAAGTGGATGTGTTTGCAAATGTTATTGTATTTCGCCATGGTTTCAATCACATCTAACGTAAAATCTTGCGGATTAGATGTAGAAAAACGAATACGCATTTTAGGTTGTGCTTTAGCGCATAGTTCTAAAAGCTTAGCGAAATTAACAGCTGTTGCTTTCTGAAAATCAGAAGCGTTATTAAAATCTTTCTTTAAGCCGCCACCATACCATAAGTAGCTATCTACATTTTGACCTAAAAGTGTAATTTCTCTATAGCCTTTGTCCCAAAGTTCATTAATTTCTTCAACTATACTTTGGGGGTCTCTACTGCGTTCTCTACCTCTTGTAAACGGTACAACACAAAACGTACACATATTATCGCAACCACGTGTTATAGAAACAAAAGCGGTAACGCCATTACTGTTTAATCTTACAGGTGAAATATCGCCATAAGTTTCCTCCTTAGAAAGAATGACGTTGATGGCATCTCTACCTTCATCAACTTCGGCTAAAAGATTAGGTAAGTCTTTATAAGCATCCGGACCAACAACTAAGTCAACAATTTTTTCTTCTTCAAGAAATTTTGTTTTCAACCGTTCTGCCATACAGCCTAATACGCCAACTTTCATTTTTGGATTGGTTCGTTTTATAGCATTATATTGTTGTAGTCGTTTTCTAACGGTTTGCTCTGCTTTATCTCTTATGGAGCAGGTGTTTACCAAAACAAGATCAGCTTCCTCAAGCGTTTGAGTGGTATTAAATCCTTGTTCAGAAAGAATAGAAGCTACAATTTCACTGTCGCTAAAATTCATTGCACAACCATAACTCTCTATAAATAGTTTGCGTTGGTTGCCTTCTTTTTGGTCTAAAACTAAGGTTTCGCCTTGTTTTTGTTCGTCTATTGTTTTTTCCATAGCATTTCCCATGAAAGCGGGAATCTCATAAGTTTATAAAAAAGTTTTCCTTTTTATAATCAATTCGTAATTCTTAATATAAGGATGCAAAGATAATACTATTTTATAGATTGTGACAAAGTGGCAGTTATAATTTAGTTAAGATTGGTTTTGAAAAAGTGATATCAACGTATAAGTCTTTGATTGATCTTATTATTTTTTTCTTGATTATATCTAATAAATAGCGTTAGTTTGAGGCACTAACCAAATTTATCATAAATGAACTTCATAGAAATTAAAAGTCGAATAGAGAATGCAAAAGCATTAGATTTTGGGATTGTTTTTAACCAATGTATTGAGTTATTCAAAAAAGTATGGGTACAAGGATTAATCGTTTTGTTATTAAATCTTGTTTTGGCAATACCAGTAATGATGATTGTTTATATCCCTATAATATTGCTAGGTTTAGCGGATGCGTTTAGTGATGCTAATACGTATGGATCTTCTACAATGTCTGATTTTAGCGGAATAATGATTGTTGTAATGGGGGTACTTTATATCTTTTTAATTTTAGCGATGAGTACAATTGCACTTGGTCTAAAAGCTGCATTTTATAGAATTTGTAAGTTTAAGGATTTAGGTCAGGAAGGAAAGGAAGATTATTTTTATTTTTTGAAAAAACAATATTTAGGAAAAACGATAACCTTGAGTATCGCGCTTATAGGGATTGTTTTTTTAGCCACACTATTGTTTTTTGTACCTTTAATATATGCAATCGTTCCATTATCGTTTATTTTGGTGATTTATGCATTTAATCCAGATTTGTCAATATCAGAAATTATAAAACAAGCTTTTAATCTCGGTAATAAAAAGTGGTTGATTTCTTTTGGATTGTTATTAATAACCTGGTTTCTGTCTACGGTAATAGGGTTTTTAATGTGTGGTTTTGGAATTTATGTGACCTCGTCGTTTAACTATTTGCCATCCTATATAATCTATAAGGAAGTGGTGGGGTTTGATGATGAAAGCGAGCAACTGAGACGTATAGAGCAACTGACTACATTTTAAATATAGCGTTTAGCTAAGTTCCATGTTATTTTAGAGTCAAAGTTGTTTTTTTGTGATCAATAGCATGCTAGGCCTAAAACTTAATAACGGTTTGAAGTTGGTATCAGAAACACCTATAATTTTATCATTCTGAAATTCGAAATAAATCCAAGATTACAACCTTTTTCTATTTAAGATTGAAATAAAATGTTTCTAATTACGAATTAAAAAAAAATTAAATTTAAAATTTAAAGTCTTACAATTTGTAAGGCTTTTTTTGTTCATTAAAAGAAAAATGACGATAAAATGTTTGGTATTTAAGACCAAATTAGGTTTGTATCTTAATTTTCTTATACATTTGTAAACGCAAAAATTTAAGAATGTCAAAAAATCTCGTTATCGTTGAGTCACCTGCAAAGGCTAAAACTATTGAAAAGTTTTTAGGAAAAGGTTATAAAGTAGAGTCCAGTTTTGGGCACATAGCTGATTTGCCCTCCAAAGAATTGGGAGTCGATGTAGAAGGTGACTTTAAGCCTAAGTATCAGGTCTCTAAAGATAAAAAAGATGTCGTAAAAAAACTTAAAGATTTAGCAAAGAAAGCAGATATTGTATGGCTAGCGAGTGATGAGGATCGTGAAGGAGAAGCTATTGCGTGGCATTTAGCAGAGACGTTAAAACTAGATAAAGATAAAACGAAACGTATTGTTTTTCATGAGATTACAAAATCAGCGATAAACAAGGCTATTGAAAACCCTAGAAGCATTGATTATAATTTGGTAGATGCGCAACAGGCAAGACGTGTATTAGATCGTATTGTTGGTTATGAGTTATCACCTGTTTTATGGCGAAAAGTAAAAGGCGGCTTGTCTGCAGGAAGGGTTCAGTCTGTTTCTGTACGTTTAATTGTAGAACGCGAACGCGATGTGCAAGCTTTTAAAGCTAAAGCCTCATATAGAGTTGATGCCGAATTTACTAATGAGAAAGGAAATTCATTTAAAGCAAAACTGCCAAAGAATTTTGGTTCTGAAAAAGAAGCTTTAGCATTCTTAAAAGCAAATATTAATGCTTCTTATGAGGTTGCTGACCTACAAAAGAAACCAGCAAAAAAATCACCTGCGGCACCATTTACAACGTCTACACTTCAGCAAGAAGCTTCGCGTAAATTAGGGTATTCAGTAAGTAGAACCATGAGTAATGCACAGCGTTTATATGAAGCGGGTCTTATAACTTACATGAGAACAGATAGTGTTAACTTATCTGACGAAGCCAAAAAAGGGGCGGAGAATGAAATTATTTCGGCTTACGGTTCAGAATACAGTAATCCAAGAAATTATAAAGGAAAATCTAAAGGGGCACAAGAGGCTCACGAAGCTATTCGTCCAACAGATTTTGCAAACCATACCGTTAATGTCGAGCGCGATCAAGCAAGATTATACGATTTAATTTGGAAACGTTCAATTGCATCTCAAATGAGTGATGCAAAATTAGAACGCACCAATCTTAAAATTCAAATTAACGCCAGCACTAAAATAAGTGAACAATTTACAGCTAATGGTGAAATCATCACTTTTGAAGGCTTTTTAAAAGTTTACTTAGAAGGTACTGATGATGAAGATATAGAACATGAAGGTATTTTACCAGATTTAAAAGTAGGTGAAGCACTTCAGAATAAATACATCACAGCTACAGAACGTTTTACTAGGCCGCCTTCAAGATTTACAGAAGCATCTTTAGTAAAGCAATTAGAGGAGTTAGGTATTGGCCGTCCATCTACTTATGCACCAACAATTTCTACGATTCAGAATAGAAACTATGTAGAAAAAGGAACGCATGAAGGTGATGAAAGACAATACAAACAACTGGTTTTTGAAAACCAAAAGATAAACGAAAATACGCTTTCAGAGCAAACAGGTTCTAATAAAGGAAAATTAGTGCCTACTGATATCGGCATGATTGTAACTGATTTTTTGGTCAATCATTTTGAAAGCATTTTAGATTACAACTTTACAGCTAAAGTAGAGGATAAGTTTGATGATATCGCAGAAGGCAAAGAAAACTGGCGAGAAATGATGAAGGATTTCTACAAAGGTTTTCATCCACATGTCAAAGACGTGCAAGAAAATGCAGAACGCGAATCGGGTGAACGCATCTTAGGGACTGATCCAAAAACAGGGCGAACAGTTTTAGTACGACTTGGTAAATTTGGACCATTAGTTCAATTAGGTAAACCTGATGATGATGAAGACCCCCAGTATGCAAGTTTATCACCAGATCAACAATTAGGGTCTATAACTTTTGAAGAAGCTATGGATTTATTTAAGCTTCCAAAAGCCTTAGGGCATTATAAGGACGAAGAAGTCGTAGTTAATAACGGACGATTTGGACCTTATGTTAAATTCGGTAAAAAATTCGTTTCATTGCCTAAAGGTGTTGATCCATTAAGCGTTGAGTATGATGAAGCGTTAATTTATATCAAGGAGAAAGAATTAGCAGATGCTCCTATATATATGTATAAGGATTTGGAGGTCACCAAAGGAAAAGGACGTTTTGGGCCATTTATAAAATGGAACAATATGTT
Organism: Winogradskyella vidalii; assembly: GCF_013403955.1. GTDB lineage: Bacteria > Bacteroidota > Bacteroidia > Flavobacteriales > Flavobacteriaceae > Winogradskyella > Winogradskyella vidalii. Next base: position 729,249 of record NZ_JABFDG010000001.1, read on the forward strand.
TATCAATGTTAATAAAAAATATGACTGGGATAATTTATCCGAGGAAGACATTGTAACTTTGATTGAAGAGAAAATTCAAAAAGAAATTGATAAGGTTATCCATAATTGGGAAGAAGAAGGTATTCGCGTAGAAAAGGCAAGATGGGGAAGGCATAATATTATTAAGGGTAAACAAAAACTAGAATTAGCTAAAACAGTTGATGTTAGTAAAATGACCTTAGAAAAGGCACAAGCTTTACTCGAAAAAAATGCGCCTAAAAAGAAGGCGACTAAAAAGCGTGCCACAAAGAAGAAGGCTACTACGACTAAGAAAAAAACGACTGCTAAAAAGATAACAACGACAAAAAAGAAGTAATTGTATATGAATTTTAACTTTCTTACGCCTGTATCAGATGCGGTTTTAGCTCACAATGAACTAACAGCGCAGCAAGCGCTAGGAAAAAAAATTAAGGTTCATTCTCGCCAAAACGGAATTCCAGACTTGGAAGATGTTCAAATGGCTATCATTGGCGTACAAGAGAACAGAAACGATATTAATTATATGGGCGCTAAAGTTAATTTCGATTCTATTCGAAAAACACTTTATACGCTATTCCCAGGGAATTGGTATTCAACAATTGCAGATTTAGGTGATATTGAGCCAGGTGAAACGGTAGAAGATACTTATTTTGCGATTCGTACCGCAATATCTGTTTTAGTAGAAAAAAAAATCATACCTATTATATTAGGCGGTAGTCAAGATTTAACTTATGCTAATTATCGTGCTTACGATGCGCTTATGCCCATGGTAAATGTGGTTAGTGTAGATACGAACTTTGATTTAGGAGATGCTAACCTTCCTATTAAGAACAATAGTTATGTAGGAAAAGTGATTGTTGAAGAACCCTATAATTTGTTTAATTACACTACAATTGGCTATCAAACATATTTTAACTCTCAAGAAGAGATAGACCTCATAGAAAAGTTGTACTTTGAGGCCTATCGTTTAGGATCAGTTTCGGGTGATGTTAGTAAAGTAGAACCATTAATGCGCGATGCACATATTGTTTCTGTAGATTTAAAATCGGTTAGAGCAGCAGAAGTAAGTGACAATCAAAAATATTCGCCAAATGGTTTTTCAGGAAAAGAGATTTGTGCCATTAGTAGATACGCTGGCATAAGTAATAAAGTCTCCTCTTTTGGGATATATGAATATAATGGTTCAAAGAACGATAGCGCAACGTCTATGTTGGTGGCTCAAATGATATGGTATTTTATAGAAGGGGTTAATTGTAGAATTAAAGACGATGACTTTAATAATGAAAACCACTACCAGAAGTATAATGTATTGGTTGAAGAGGATGAGCTAATTTTTTATAAAAGCTTAAAAACCGGACGTTGGTGGATTGAAATTCCCTTTTTGCCAAATGTTAATAATAAATTAAAAAAGCACACGTTATTACCATGCATGCATCTCGATTATGTGCAAGCTACTCAAGGTGAAATACCGGAACGTTGGTATAAAGCCTACAGGAAGAATAGCTTCTAAAAAGCGTAGTTAGTCGAATTTTAACACTTTTTTAATCGACGAAACGCTTATTTTAAGGATGAAATGCAAAAAAAATATAAAAAAAGTTGTTTATTCGGAAATATATAAATATGTTTACGACCTCAAAAAATAATAAGGACTAATTTAACCTAGAGTTACTATGAATATTAAGAAGTTTATTTTACTAACCGCAGTACTAGTTATGGTAGCCAGTTGTAATTCTGGAGACCGAGGACAATTGGTAGGTGTTAAAGGTAAGCAATGGCATCCAGAAAAGCCCTATGGGATGACGTTAGTACCTGGCGGAGCTTTTATTATGGGAAAATCAGATGATGATTTAGCTGGCGTGCAAGATGCACCAACAAAAACTGCAACAGTTAGTGCGTTCTATATGGACGAAACAGAAATCACAAATAGCGAGTACCGCCAATTTGTGGAATGGGTAAGAGATTCTACGCTAAGATTAAAATTAGCAGAAATGGCTGACCTAGAAGGAAAAACTGCTGGAAGTGGAGATATTGGTGAATTTGCATATGTAGATTCAGATCCAAACAATCTTAACGCTTATGAAAGCTATATGGTGAATACCTATGGTAATGAGCAAAGAAAAATCAATCGTGATGTAGAGTTGTACTTCGACACTGACGACTATCCAGATGAGCTTTATGCTGAAGTTATGGACGGTATGTATTTGCCTCTAGAAGAGTCTTATAACGGTCAACGTACATGGGATGTAAAGCAATTTAAATTCCAGTATACTTATATGGACATTCAAAAAGCCGCTAAAAACAGAGGATTAAAACGTTCTGAAGTTATAGTGCAACAAGAAGTAGAAGTGTATCCAGATACAACTGCATGGATTAGAGATTTTGCTTATTCTTATAATGAGCCAATGCACAATGATTATTTTTGGCATGATGCATATGGTGATTATCCTGTAGTTGGTATTTCTTGGAAACAAGCACAAGCGTTTTGTCAATGGCGTACATTATATCACAATGCTGATAGAAAGAAAAGAGGACAACATGCAGTAAATAAATACAGATTACCATCTGAAGCAGAATGGGAGTATGCAGCCCGTGGCGGTTTGCAAGGTGCATCATACCCTTGGGGAGGTCCTTATACTAAAAATGATAGAGGTTGTTTTATGGCTAACTTTAAGCCAATGCGAGGAGATTACGCTGCTGATCAAGCCTTATATACTGTAGAAGCAGATGCTTATGACCCTAATGATTTCAACTTGTATAATATGGCAGGTAATGTTTCAGAATGGGTAAATAGTTCATACGATCCCTCATCTTATGAGTATGCTTCATCTATTAATCCTAACGTAAATGATCCTAACAATACACGTAAAGTTGTAAGAGGGGGGTCTTGGAAAGATGTTGCTTATTTCTTACAAGTAAGTTCTAGAGACTATGAATATGCTGATTCTGCAAGAAGCTATATCGGTTTCAGAACAGTTCAAGATTACATGGGCACAGATGTTACAAGTCAAAATGCGGCAACAAACTAATTAACTTAACTTAAACTAAATATTAATCCAAAATGAGTATTATTTAACCAAGCTCATTTGAAAATTCAAAAAAATTAAAATCATGGCACAAAAGAAATTATCAACAATGAATATGGTCTACGGACTTGGAGCTGCAATTGTAATCGTTGGAGCATTATTCAAAATCCAACACTGGCCTTATGGATCTGCTATCCTTACATTAGGAATGGTTGTTGAAGCACTTGTATTTACTATCTCTGCTTTTGAAAAACAAGGTGATGATCTTGATTGGTCATTAGTTTACCCTGAATTAGCAGGAGGTCAATCTATAGGAGGAAAAAAAGCAAAACAAATAGCTGAACCTACAGAGGCAGATGGTCTTTTATCTAAAAAATTAGACAATTTATTAAAAGATGCTAAAATCGATGGTGAGCTTATGGCAAGTCTAGGAAACAGTATCAAAAACTTTGAGGGTGCGGCAAAAGGAATTTCTCCAACAGTAGATTCTATGGCAGCACAAAAGAAATATAGCGAAGAAATGTCTTTAGCAGCAGCTCAAATGGAATCTTTAAATAGCTTATACAAAGTACAGGTAGAAAGTGCCAATCGTCAAGCAGCTATTAACGAAGAGGCTGTAGAAAATGCAACTAAATTAAAAGAGCAGATGCAATCTTTAGCTTCTAATTTATCATCTTTAAATGGTGTTTACGGAGGTATGTTAACTGCAATGAACAAAAACTAATTAGTTTTTATAATCATATTAATTACTAATAATTAAAACTAATTAGAAAATGGCAGGAGGAAAACAGTCCGCAAGACAAAAAATGATTAACCTAATGTATTTGGTATTTATTGCAATGATTGCAATGACAATGTCAAAAGAAGTATTATCTGCATTTGGGTTAATGAATGCTAAGTTTGTACACGCAAATGAATTGGCAACGTCTTCTAACGCTGGGATTTTAAATCAATTACAATCACAAGCAGAAGAGAAACCAGAAAATTTTGGTGAAGCAAACGATAAAGCAAAAGAAATTAATAGAATTTCAGAACAATTCTTTAATTTTTTAGAAACCTTAAAACAACAAGATATTGTTGAAAAAGGTGGATACGAAAGAGATGAAAATGGTGTTTTACCTTATGAAGAAATGGATAAGGGAGATCACTTAAATGAATTATGGTTTACAGGAGATCGTTATACTAAAAGAGGTGATGAAATAGTTGCCGCTATTGAAAAGTATAAATCTGATATTATTAGTGTGCTACCTGACGAGCCTAAATGGCAACCTGTAATTACAAATTTTGAAAAGCGATTTTCTTTAGAACCAATTGTAGATACTGAAGGTGCTAAGAAACAATGGTTAGATTACCATTTTGCAGGTTTCCCATCAATTGCGTCTTATACTAAGATTACAGCTATGCAAAATGATGTAAAATCTACTGAGACTAACATCTACAATGGTTTTCTTGGTAATTTAGTAAGTGATGCTACCTCTCTTAAAAATTATAAGGCTATTGTATTAGCTGATAAGTCTGCATTCTTTGCAGGTGAGAAATTTCAAGGTCGTGTAGTTTTAGGAAAATATTCTAATGTTACACCAGATAAATTAACAGTACAGGGTCAAGAAATTGACTTATCTAAAAATATCGATTCTACAGGAGCTGCGACACTTGATTTTAATGTTGGTAATGTTGGAGAGCACGAAGTAACAGGTAACTTTACGTTTCAAGAAGACGGAAAAACATTAGATATTCCAATTATTGGAAACTATGTTGTTGTACCAAGACCAAATTCTGCTACGATTTCTGCAGATAAGATGAACGTGGTTTATCGTGGTGTTGCTAACCCAATGACGATATCTTTTGCTGGTGTTCCTGATAATAAAGTAAACGCTTCAGGTGCTGGTCTTAAAAAATTAGGAGGAGGAAAGTATGTGATGAATCCTGGTACTGGTAGAGAAGTAACCATTAGTGTTAACGCTACTCTAGATGATGGATCTCCTGCAGGTGATAAAAAGACGTTTAGAATTAAAGATATTCCAAAGCCAACAGGTACAATTGCTGGTCAAGATGGTATCGCAAAATTACCTAAGCGTAACTTAGAGATTGGAACAGTTGGTGCAAAATTAGATGATTTTGTTTTCGATTTACCAATCAATGTAACATCGTTCCAAGTTAAAGTTCCTGGTCAACCTACAGTAAATGTAGCAGGTACAAAAATGAATGCTCAAGCTAAGTCAGCAATAAGTAGAGCACGTGCTGGAGATGTCGTTACAATTTTTAATATTAAGGCTAAAATTCAAGGGAATTCTAGCTATAACTTAAAAGGTGTAGCACCGGTTTCAGTAGAGGTATCTAACTAATCTTTTAAAGATTAATGGTTATCAATAAATGAAAATCCCAAATTATAATAAACGAATAATAAGATGAATTTAAAAAGCTTTTTATGTATAGGAATAGGCGTATTAGCCGCAAATACTATGTTTGCACAAGCTAATATCCTAAATGCTAAAATACCAGAAGAAATTGGTATGAAAACTGAAGCGCAGTTACTTCTAGATAACGATAAGCCTTTAGAATATGGATATGTTGGCGATAGAGATATCTTATTTTCAAAAATGACTTGGGAAAAGATTGTTCTAGATGAACGTGCTAACTTCCCATTATACTTCCCAATAGAAGATAATTTAGGAGACGATAGAAAATCATTATATATGGTGCTTATGCAAAATATTAATGATGGAATAATTCCAAAAGTATATGCAGACGCCTATTTTACGGAAGAACGTACTATGGAAGAATTAGCTCCTTCTTTAAGAAAAGAAGAGATTATGGATGCTGGTATTGAATGGATGAACCAAGAAGGTGTTACAGATACCTCGCTTATTCCTGAAGAATACGTAATCCGTAGAGAAATTGGCCCAGCTGATATTAACTCTTACTTAATTAAAGGTCTTTGGTATTTTGACAAACGTCAAGGTGAATTAAAGTATCGTATCTTAGGTATTGCACCAGCAGCACCAGATGTTAACTTTATTGACTCTGATGATGAAGCAAACAAAGAACCAATTGGTTTATTTTGGGTGTTTTTCCCAGAAATAAGAGATATTCTGCATGAGGCTAAGGCTTTTAATGATAAGAATAGTGCTGTACCATTATCTTTTGATCACTTATTAAACAGCAGACGCTTTAGTGGATATATCTACAAAGAAGAAAATGTATATGGTGATAGAGAAGTAAAAGAGTATGTTGCTGAAAATGCATTAATGCAACTTTTAGAATCAGAACGTATCAAAGACAAAATTAGAAACTTTGAACAAGATATGTGGAGCTACTAATTAGCTTTATTATCTAATCATATAAACGCCCACTTTTTAAGTGGGCGTTTTTTTATATCACCATTTTAATACGGCAAGTTTTTATATGAAAAACTAAAAATTGGATTCCTGTCTTCACTCTAATAACAATCATTTATTTACTTTTGTTAGCATGAAAGACGTAGATTATATAGTTGTAGGTTGTGGTTTAGCTAGTATTGCTTTTTGTGAGCAATTACGGGCTAATGACAAAACGTTTGTGGTATTTGATAATAACTCTCAAAAGTCATCAGTAGTTGCTGCAGGACTCTATAATCCTGTCATCCTAAAACGTTTTTCAGCAGTTTGGAAAGCTAAGGAGCAGCTTGAACTGGCATTGCCTTTATATGCTAAAATTGAAAAAGAGTTAAATATAAAAATTGATCATCAACTTCAATTGTTAAGACGATTTGCCTCTGTAGAAGAACAGAATTTATGGTTTAATGCGATGGATAAGCCCAACATAGAACCTTATCTTTCTACGCAGTTAGTTAAAAATTCTAATAGTCATATTAATGCTGATTTTGGTTTTGGAGAAGTGCTCAAAGCAGGTCGAATAGATACTGAACTTCTTATTACTAGTTATAAGGCCTTTTTAAAACAAAAGGACTATTTGTATGCAGTTGAATTTGAGTATGACCTTCTTCAACTAGAGGATAATTCAATACAATACAAAGACGTAAAGGCGAAGCAGATTGTTTTTGCTGAAGGTTTTGGCGTTAAACAAAATCCGTATTTTAAATCTCTACCTATCAATGGTACCAAAGGCGAAGTATTAACCGTAAAGGCTCCCGATTTAAAAATTGATTACGCAATTAAAGCGGCTGTGTTTATAATTCCACTTCAAGATGATTTATATGTGGTTGGCTCTACTTACAATTGGAAAGATAAAACCAAAGTGCCAACACCAGAAGGACGCGATGAAATACTTTCAAAATTGAAAATCTTCATTAATTGCGATGTCGAAGTTGTAGAACATGTTGCTGCTATTAGGCCAACAGTAAAAGACAGGCGTCCTGTTGTAGGTAAACACCCAAAGCATCAAAATATATATGTTCTAAATGGTTTGGGATCAAGAGGTGTAATGATTGCTCCTTATGTGGCTAAACAACTCTTCATGCTCATTGAAACTGGTGAAGCTCTAAATTCTGAAATTGATCACAATAGATTTGCTTAAAGCTTTAGAGTAAAAATTATTTTTTCACTAAATCCTTCTTTACGGCACCATTTTTTGCGAGTTCTTTGTCGTAACTCATAAAAAAATTAATCCAGATATTACGTGATAACCGCATTATAATGGGCATTAAACCAATCAGTGCAATTATAATAGCAATAAAAGCCGTTATTAAAGAGGAGTTAAATATTGAATAGCTCACTACAAATGTTGTAACAGCAAATGCCACTGCAACAGCATAACTCACGTACATAGAGCCATAGAAAAAAGACGGTTCAATTTCATATTTAGTTTTACAATGTGAGCAACTTTCATTCATCTTTATGACTTCAGAAAGTGCATAAGGATTTTTATTGACGTACATCGATTCTTGGTGACATTTAGGACAAGCACCAAAAAGAATGCTGTAGAGTCTCATTCCTTTTCTAATCATAACAGTAATTTAATTTTTTTTTGATTAAAACGTAACAGTTATCAGATGTTCGCTTTTGAAGGCTTTTGCACCTCACAATAGTGTTAAGAAGCCCTAGAAAGACAAAATAAAGTGATTTGTAAGCATTTTAAAAAAGTATAAAGTACTTCACTTAAAAACCTTTACTTTTGCGTTCTTTAAGGCAATGCAAAGATAAAATTTTATAATTAAGACATTGTAACAATTGTAACTCAAAAAAAGCAATTGTAATATTCTGATAACTTATGCTAAACATTCACAATCTATCTATATCTTTTCAAGGCGAATACCTATTCGAAGAAATTACTTTTAAACTAGGTCTAGGTGACCGTATTGGTTTAATTGGTAAAAACGGCGCAGGTAAATCAACGATGTTAAGAATTTTATCTAAAGAACAAGAAGCCGATACAGGGCAGATTGCAGCGGATAAGGATATGAAAATTGGGTTCTTAAAACAAGATATTGATTTCGATTTAGGTAAAACGGTATTAGAAGAATCCTACCAAGCCTTTAAGGAAATTAAAAAATGTGAAGCACAACTTGAAGAAATCAATACACAATTAGCCGAACGTACAGATTATGAAAGTGATGCTTACCATCAATTGATGGTAGATTTGAACGATGTTCAGCATCAATATGAAATATTAGGGGGCTATAATTACCAAGGTGAAACGGAAAAAATTCTTCAAGGTTTAGGATTTAAGCGTGAAGATTTTGATAAACTTACGGATACTTTTTCTGGTGGCTGGCGTATGCGAATTGAATTGGCAAAATTATTGCTTCAGAATAATGATTTGTTACTGTTAGATGAGCCAACAAACCACTTAGATATCGAATCTATTATCTGGTTAGAGAATTTCTTAAAAGGGTATACAGGAGCTGTTGTAATTGTATCACACGATAAAATGTTTCTAGATAATGTTACCAATCGTACCATCGAAATTTCGTTAGGACGCATCTATGATTATAGTAAACCCTACTCTCAGTTTTTAGTCTTGCGTAAAGAAATGAAGATTCAGCAGTTGGCAGCTCAAAAAAATCAAGAGAAGCAGATTCAGCAAACTGAAAAACTGATTGAGAAATTTAGAGCTAAAGCTTCAAAGGCTACAATGGCACAATCTTTAATTAAAAAGTTAGATAAGATTGATAGAATAGAAGTCGATGAAGATGATAATAGCGTAATGTCTTTAAATTTTCCGGTTTCAGTTACACCAGGAAAAGTGGTCGTAGAATTAGAGAATGTTTCTAAAAGCTATGGTGATTTACAGGTTTTACACAACGTAAATTTAGCCGTTCCTAGAGATGTTAAAACTGCTTTTGTGGGGCAAAATGGTCAAGGGAAATCAACCCTAGCTAAAATTATAGTTGGGGAGATCAAGCACGAAGGTCATCTCAATTTAGGCCATAATGTGCAGATTGGTTACTTCGCTCAAAATCAGGCTGAGTATTTAGACGGTAATAAAACCGTTTTAGATACCATGATTGATGCTGCAAATGAAACCAACAGAAGTAAGGTTAGAGATATATTAGGATCCTTTTTATTTAGAGGTGAAGAAGCCGAAAAATATGTGCGCGTACTTTCTGGAGGCGAACGCAACCGCTTAGCTTTGGCTAAATTATTATTACAGCCATTAAATGTGCTTATCATGGATGAGCCAACCAATCACTTAGATATTAAATCCAAAAATGTACTAAAAGAAGCTTTAAAAAAGTTTGAGGGGACATTAATCCTCGTATCTCACGATAGAGATTTTCTTCAAGGTTTAACCGATACCGTTTACGAATTTAAAGATCAAAATATTAAAGAGTATTTAGGTGATATTGATTTTTATTTAGAGCAAAGAAATCTCGAGAATTTAAGAGAGGCTGAAAAACGAACGGTTGTAACCGACAAGCCTAAAGAAACCAACAAGCAGAGTTATGAAGATCAAAAGAAATTAAAATCTTTAAATAACAAGTTGAGTAATGTTGAATCTAAAATCAATCAACTTGAAAAAGATATTAAATCCGACGATGTAAGGCTCGCAACCGATTATGATAAAACTGCAGCAGACCCTAAGTTTTTTGATGCTTATCAAGACAAAAAGAAAGCGTTAGAGAAATTGATGAAAGATTGGGAGTCCGTGCAATTCGACCTCGATGAGATGACCAATTAATAATTAATAAATTTGTAACGACTTTAATTAATCAAGAGGTTAGTTTTGTATTTTACTTTCGACTAGTATTTATATGTTAAGAAAAATTATTTTATCCGTTCTAGGCCTTGCACTTATATTTGGTGCATTTGTAGCTGCTAATTATCTTATTGATAACAAACACAAACCTAAACCCGTTATACCTAAGGTCGTTAAAACGGTACTTGTAGAAACAGTGAAAAACACTACGGTTCCTTTAGTAATTTCTGCTAATGGGAATTTGGTAGCCAAACAACGTGTAGAATTATATTCTGAAGTACAAGGTATCTTTAAATCTGGACGTAAGCTTTTTAAGCCAGGACAAGAATTTAACAAAGGGGAAACTTTAATTCGTTTGGATGCGTCAGAATATTATGCAAGTGTACAAGCTGCTAAGAGTGATTTATATAATAGTATAGCTGCAATAATGCCAGATTTACGTTTAGATTTTTCAGATATATATCCTAAATGGCAAACTTATTTAAATGATTTTGACCTCAAAAAAACTACACCCCAATTACCAGAAATATCAGGTGATAAAGAAAATTATTTCATTACTGGTCGTGGCATTGTAAGTGCTTATTACAATGTAAAGAACTTAGAACAGCGTCTAACAAAGTATAGTATAGTAGCTCCTTTTTCAGGAATTTTAACCGAAGCTTTAGTTACCGAAGGAACTTTGGTCAGAAATGGTCAGAAATTAGGTGAATTTATTAATCCATCGGTTTACGAAATGGAGGTGGCCATTAGTAAATCGTTTGCAGAGGTATTAAAAGAAGGTGAGAATGTAACGTTAACAAGTTTGGATAATGCTAGACAATACGAAGGCAAAGTTTCTCGTGTGAATGGAAGTATAGATGCTACCACGCAAACCATTACTGTTTATATTGAAGTAAAGCATCAAGACCTTAAAGAAGGCATGTATTTAGAAGCCAATCTAAATGCGGAAAAGGTTGAAAATGCGATTGAAATTGATAGAAACCTATTACTAGATAGTGAAGAGATTTATGTAGTTAAAGATAGTTTGCTAGATGTTATTTCAGTGAAACCACAACATTTTTCGGATACAAAAGTTGTTTTAAAAGAAGTGCCTAATGGGACTATCATTTTAAGAAAACCTGTACCAGGTGCTTATGCTGGTATGCATGTTAAAGCTGCTGCTAATAAGATAACTACTGATTCTATTCAATAATGAGAAAACTAATTGAGTATTTTATCAGGTATCATGTTGCAGTTAACATTTTAATTATTGCATTTTTTATTTTCGGAATCATTGGACTCCTATCATTAAAGTCGTCGTTTTTTCCCTTAACAGAAACTAAAATAATCAACATATCTATAGCTTATCCTGGGGCTTCACCTCAAGAAATAGAAGAGGGTATAGTGCTTCAAATCGAAGATAACTTAAAAGGACTTCGAGGTGTTGATCGTGTCACTTCTAAGTCTCTAGAAAACAGTGGTACTATTACTGTTGAAATTGAAAAAGGAGAGAATATCGATTTTATGCTTCTCGAAGTTAAAAATGCGGTAGATAGGGTTCCTACGTTTCCAACAGGTATGGAGCCTTTGGTGGTTTCTAAACAGGAAATTGTTAGAGAAACCATTTCTTTTGCGATTAGTGGAAAAAACGTTCCTTTAGTAACATTAAAGCAATTAGCACGTCAGGTAGAAACAGATTTACGGGCAATTGATGGTATTTCTCAGATTGAAATGTCGGGTTATCCAGAAGAAGAGATTGAGATTGCAGTTAATGAAATAGATTTACTCGCTTATAACCTTACTTTTAATGAGGTTGCAGATGCTGTAACTAATGCAAATATATTGGTCACTGGAGGTAATGTAAAAACAGATGCCGAAGAATATTTAATTAGAGCCAATAACAAACAGTATTACGGTAGTGAGCTTTCTAATATTGTGGTTAGAGCATCTTCAGATGGAAAAGTGATTCGACTAAAAGATGTAGCGATTATAAGAGATCGTTTTTCAGAAACACCTAATGCGACTTATTTTAATCAGGAATTGTCGGTTAACATTGCTATTACGAGCACAAACAACGAAGATTTAATTAGTTCTGCAGAAAAGATTAAAGTCTATATAGAAGAATACAATCAGAAACATGCTAATATACGTCTAGATGTGGTTAGAGACTTATCTATCACACTTATGCAGCGTACCCAACTTTTAACCGAAAACGCAATAGTGGGTATGTTTTTAGTTTTATTATTCTTATCCATATTTTTAAATATGCGTTTAGCGGCATGGGTCGCTTTTGGGTTACCGATTTCCTTTTTAGGGATGTTTATGTTTGCGGCTCAGTTTGATGTCACCATTAATGTATTATCACTTTTTGGGATGATTATCGTTATCGGTATTTTAGTGGATGATGGTATCGTTATTGCAGAAAACATTTACCAACATTATGAGAAAGGTAAAAGTCCTATTAGAGCAGCTATAGACGGAACCGTAGAAGTTATTCCTCCGGTTGTTTCAGCAATTGTAACGACGCTTTTAGCGTTTTCACTATTTTTCTTTTTAGATAGTAGAATAGGGGAGTTTTTTAGTGAAGTTGCGGTCATTGTTATTTTAACTTTATTAGTGTCTTTAATAGAAGCACTTATTATTTTACCTGCGCATTTAGCACACTCTAAAGCATTAAGAGCGCAGAAGGTTGATGAAAACCCTTCCAAAATAAAACAGTTTTTCTCTTTTATGAGATATATAAATAAAGGTGGCGATATGTTGATGTCTTTTTTAAGAGATCGCGTTTATACACCTGTTTTAGATTTTGTTTTAAAGTTTAAATTGTTTTCACTAGGTATTTTTATAGCTTTATTTGTATTAACGGTAGGTTCTCTTGGCGGCGGTATTATTGGTGTTACTATATTTCCTAGAGTTGCCAGTGATGCAGCAAATATAGAATTGGTAATGCCTGCAGGGACCAATGTAAAAATTACCGATTCTATTATCTCTTTAATTGAAGAAAAGGCGTTTATAGTCAATGATGAACTTACTGAGAAATATTTAAAGGGGACAGGAAAACAACTTTTTGAAAATACGATTGTAGAAATTAGTAGTAGTTCTAGCGCAAGACTTAGAATTAATTTATTACCAGGAGAAGAACGTCCAGATGCTATAAAAGCAGATTTAATTACCAATAGATTAGAAGAATTAGTAGGACCAGTGATTGGTACAGAACGTCTTATTTATGGTTCTGGTGGTAATTTTGGCGGTAGTCCTGTCTCTGTTTCTTTATTAAGTAATAATATAGAAGAATTAAAAGCGTCCAAATTAGATTTAAAAAAGTATATGGAAACCAATCCATTGCTTAAAGATATTGGAGATAATGATCCCGCAGGGATTAAAGAGATTCGTTTAGAATTAAAAGAAAGCGCCTATTTACTAGGCTTAGACTTACAGACTGTTATGACTCAAGTGCGTTCTGGATTTTTTGGAGCCCAAGCACAACGATTTCAGCGTGGACAAGATGAAATTAAAGTTTGGGTGCGTTATGATAGAGCAAATAGAAGTTCTATTAATGATTTAGACGCCATGCGAATTGTAACTCCAACAGGTGAACGTGTTACGCTTAAAGATATAGCCAATTACTCTATTGCTAGAGGTGATGTTGCAATTAATCACTTAGAAGGGAAACGTGAGATTCAAGTGTATGCCGATTTAAAAGATCCAAGTTCAAGTGCAACCGATATTATTGAAGATATTAAAACCGATTTTATTCCTCAGTTACAATCTAAATATCCAACCATAAATACTTCATACGAAGGACAAAATCGTGAAGCCAGTAAATTAACAGACTCATTAAAATTAGCAGGACCAATTATTTTAATTTTAATATATATCACCATCGCCTTTACGTTTAGAAGTTATTCGCAACCATTTTTATTGCTATTATTAATTCCATTTAGTTTAACAGCAGTCGCTTGGGGACACTGGTTATTAGATTTTCAGGTTAATATATTATCCTTATTAGGAATTATTGCTTTAATAGGAATTATGGTGAATGATGGCTTGGTGCTTATCGGAAAATTTAATGGTAATTTAAAAGAGGGTATGACGTTCGACTTAGCTTTATCTGAAGCCGGAAAGTCAAGATTTAGAGCAATTTTCTTAACCTCATTAACCACTATTGCAGGTTTAGCACCTTTGTTATTAGAGAAAAGTAGACAAGCCCAATTTTTAAAACCGATGGCAATTTCTATTTCCTTTGGAATTGCTTATGCAACTATTTTAACCTTGTTAGTCTTACCTTTATTCTTGTCATTTAGTAATAGTATTAAAACGAATGGTAAATGGTTGGCCACAGGAAATAAGGTTACCAAAGAAGAAGTAGAACGTGCAATTAAAGAACGAAACGAAGAAAATGAGCACTAATTATAAATTATTTACGCTGTTTTTAATGTGTTTTGTTAGTATACAAGCACAAGAAGTTTTAACAAGAGAACAAGCTGTTTCTTTAGCTTTAGAAAATAATTACGGTGTAAAAATCGCAAAAAATGCGGTTGCCATTGCGGAGAATAATACCGATATTTTAAACACCGGTTTTTTACCAACAGTAACAGGTGGTGCAGATGCTACTTACAATTTAGATAATGCCGAAGCTGAATTTTCCGATGGGTCAACTACTTCGTTGAATGGTGCAGAAAGTTCAAGATATAGCGCTAATGTTAATTTAAACTATACACTTTTTGACGGTCTAGGTAGGCGCTATAATTACAAACGTTTAAAAGAACAGTATCAATTATCAGAATTACAAGCTAGAGAAACTATTGAAAATACCATACTACAATTATTTACGGTTTATTTTAATGTGGCTCAACTTTCAGATAATTTAAATGCCTTAGAAGAGACATTAAGTAATACCAAAGATCGTTTGGTAAGAGCAGAATATCAATTTGAATACGGTCAGAATACCAAATTAGAAGTTTTAAACGCCGAAGTTGATATTAATTCTGATAGTATTAATATAATAAACACAAAGCAGGATTTAAAAATAGCTAAACGCGATTTAAAATTAGTTTTAGGTGAATCTTTTACCACCGATTTTAATGTTGAAACAGAAGTAGAGTTTACACTTCAATTTCAGAAAGATAGTTTGTTTGAAAAAGCAAAATCTCGAAATGTAGTTTTACTTCAAACGGAAAAAAATATTGCAATTAGTGAGTTGGATATCGACTCAGGTAAATCTGCTTACTTACCAACTATAGGTTTAGTAGGATCTTACGGATGGAACAAAAGCAATAATAATGCCGCATCATTTGTGGCTGTTTCTACAAATACAGGTTTGTCTGGAGGCTTAAATTTAAGTTGGAATTTATTTGATGGCGGTGCTACTATTACTCGCGTTAAGAATGCTAAAATCACACTAGAAACACAGAAGCTCGAAAAAGAAAACATGCTACTCAGTATTGAACGTGATTTTAATAATGCTTGGGAGAATTATCTGAATAAGTTAGAGATTTATAACATTCAAGAAAAGAATATTCAAACCGCTCAAAATAACTTTGATCGTACCCAAGAAAAATTTAATATAGGTCAGGTGAATTCAATTGAGTTTAGACAAGCACAGCTAAATTTACTAAATGCAGAGTTAAGCCGAAATCAGGCTAAATTTTCTGCCAAGTTATCAGAGTTAGAAGTGCTTCAAATTAGTGGTGAATTATTGAATGTTCAATTTTAACTTATGGTTGAGTATTTTTTTCAATGTACGTACTGCTGGGATGAAATTTCAATGTTAATTGATGTGTCACAAACAAAGCAAAGTTATATTGAAGATTGTGAAACTTGCTGCAATCCTATTCAGATTACCGTTCATACTAAAAATAGAGAAGTTATAAATTTTGAAGCTGTAAGTATTGGACAGTAATTAACTGCTTTAGTGCAATTAATTGTGTAATTTTAACAAATTAGTGCATTTCGTCGAATAAATTTGCTTTTAAAAGTGGTTCAGCCTATATTCGTGCTGTTATTGTGTCCCTCCACAAAAAAATCAACCCTTATGAAGACACTAAAAATAACCGCATTATTCTGTTTAATTTCAGTATTCTCTTTTGCTGAAGTCCTACAAAACCAGAAATCAGCACTTACAGATTTATATAATTCAACTAATGGCGCTACTTGGAATAAATCTTGGGATTTGGATCAGCCTATTTCAAGTTGGTATGGTATTACCATGGAAGGTGACCACGTTGTTGGTATAAATTTAAGTTTTAATAATTTAAAAGGAAGTTTACCAGCATCAATTTCAAATTTAACCAGTTTAAGAGTGCTTAATTTGGCTTTTAATGAGTTAGAAGGCGAATTACCTCATACCTTAGTTGACTTGTCTAATTTAGAAGAATTGAAGTTGTTCTCTAACCAATTTAGTGGTAATATCCCTTCGGAGATAGGAAACTTAGCACATTTAAAATCATTAGAATTATATAATAATGACTTTGTTGGTGAGATTCCATCATCGATTGGCGATTTACCTCAATTAGAAAAATTAATGCTAAGTAGTAATCAACTGCAAGGACATTTACCTTCAAGCCTATCAGAATTAAAATCTTTAAAAGTTTTAAGTGTTTTTGATAATAGTTTGTTAGGTCGAA
Source organism: Winogradskyella vidalii (assembly GCF_013403955.1). Classification (GTDB taxonomy): domain Bacteria; phylum Bacteroidota; class Bacteroidia; order Flavobacteriales; family Flavobacteriaceae; genus Winogradskyella; species Winogradskyella vidalii. The sequence continues at coordinate 746,032 of NZ_JABFDG010000001.1, forward strand.
TTCCTTCTTCAATTGGCGATTTAGTTCAATTAGAAGAGTTAGTCTTATCGAGTAATGCTTTTTATGGTGAGTTACCAAATGAATTAGCACAGCTTACAAACTTAAAGACACTATTATTAGGTCAAAATCAATTTAAAGGTAATTATGCATCTTTAAAAGATAAACTGCCTAACATCGTAGATTTTGATTTAGATGAGATCAATAGCGAAGGCGTATTAGCAACGTTAGATACAGAAGAAGAAGATTAATTTCTTGCCATATTAATTATGTTTGATAACGCTTAATAAAAAAATTAAGCGTTATTTTTTTGTTTTTGCTTTTGTATTCTAAAAAAAGTATTATCTTTGCAGTCCTAAAATGATTGAGTCGGCATTATGAACCGAAAGTTAAAAGCTAAGAAAATCATTTTTTGAATACACATCGCGGGATAGAGCAGTAGGTAGCTCGTCGGGCTCATAACCCGAAGGTCACTGGTTCGAGTCCAGTTCCCGCTACTAAGTAAAAGAAGCCTTTCAAGAAATTGATAGGCTTTTTTGTTTTATAGTGCTAAAAGATTATAATTTTAGCCAGTAGCGGCTGCTTTTTTAATTCGCCAGTTTTAATAAGTATATGTTGTCTACCATATCTATTAAATCACCTGTGGCATTAGAAGCAAAGGTTTTCGATAGAGAGAGATAAGCGCTGGTTGTCCTATGCCTTGAGCTATAGATTTTTCTGTAAGGGCACGAGCAATACGGCCGTTTCCATCTTCAAAATGGATATTAGGCCTATCTAAGCATCCAGAAATAACTTGCAAATCATCTTTGTATTTTCTTCTAATCATCCAATAGAGCTGATTTCTTACAGAAAACTCAAAAGAATTCTAGGGTCTGTTAAGTTAGAAAAAAGCAAAGCGCATAAGCGCTAATAGATATTTATTTAATGAAGTGCTAAGTGTAATTATATTATAAGATTTTTATAGTTTAAATAAATATGTGTAGATTAAAATCAGAGGACACAGTTTCAAACCCGGTTGAATTAAAATATAGAGGAAATGAGATTTTTTCAAACACTAAAATTCAGGGTCACTAGTTCTTTCTGTACAGTAATAACTGATGGCTTTTTTTTATTTTTTTTTCTCGCAAATCTTATAAATGTTTCATAAACCCTTTTGTGTTTGATGCTAGTATTTCGAGATGACTCTTAATGCAAACACGCTCAAATAAGTTAAACTTAAAGAGCGTGTTACTACTATTAATTAAGGGTATATTTATAATTAATGAACAATAATTTTCTCTACATTTAATTTTGAATTCGCTTCTATTTGAACAATATAAAGGCCATTTGCTTGTGAGTTGAAATCGAGTTTTGTGCTACTAATATTATCTATATGGTCAAGGTTTTTTACCAACTGGCCATTGAGGTTATACACACGGATTGAAGTTATATTATCAGTAGTACTAGTGTTGTAGAATTCAAGTAATCTTAAGTTCTTATTATAAACTAAAGTCAACGGATTTCTATTAAAAATATCATCAGTGCTTAGCTCATAATTACAGCCATTAAATACGTCATACACATTAGTGCCCGAAGTGTTGACTGTTATTAATCGATTAGATTCAGTGACAGTTTCACATTCAGCGTCTAGTATTTCATCAGTTCCCCAAGCGTTGCCGTTAATATATTTATATTCAAAAACAATAGGGTAATCTGCTGGAGTTGGCAATCTAAAATCAATAGTATAAATAGCATCAAAATCATTTTCTAGCATTAAATTGTCAGTTCCCCAATTATTAATCCAACCTGCCATATGTACACCTTCTGTAGCTATGGAAGCTTCACTAGACATGTCTACATTAAATGTTATTTCAAATCCAGTACCTTCACTGTTACAACCGCCAAAAGGTACCTCTGCTAATACAACTGCTTCTCCGGAGTCATTTATAAATAAAAATCTATTTCCATTAGAGGCTGCGCAAGGTAAGCTAGCGGACTCTTCTGTACCCCAAGCATTACCATTTAAATACTTAAACTCATGCCAACCTGGTTCTACTTGAAAGGTTGCAGAATAAATATTGGTTGTTCCTTCTTGTGTGAGAGAATTGCTTGTGGTGTTCCAGCCGTTTATAGATCCTACGACATGCACACCTTCTGGGCTGATTGTTTCATTAGACATGTCCACTTTAAAAGTAACGTCTGCTTGTGAAAATGCCTGAAAAGTCAATATTAAAAACAAAGCAATTAAATTAATTCTGTAAATTTTTTTCATAATAATGAGATTTTAAAAATTAATAAATTATTGATTGAATAGCATGAGCAGGTATTTTATATGGGACTTCTTGGTTACCTACAATAAGTTTGTAGTCAATTGTTTCTTCTGTTTTATTCATAACAATGGTTACGATTTTTCCATCCGGATTTTGGAATGATGTGCTTTCTATCGTACTTCTGCTTGTTGTTGTACTAATACGCTTGGCATTAGGTTCTATAAATTTTGAAAAGTGACCGATATAATAATATGACGGCGTGTAAATAAGTTCATTGGTTCTTGTGTCTGCATGAATAGGTGCAAAACAGAAATTTTGAACATGATTTGGTCCACCTGTATGATCAAGTAGAATGTTCCAATCGGTCCAGCCAACTGTACCGTTATTAAAGTCGTTAATCATGGATTTACCATAACGCTCTGCATTAGACCATCTTTGGTATTCAGCTTCTTCAAACTCTTCTTGGCAACCTTCTGTAAATAATAAGTTTTTATTAGGAAATGATTCATTAATGTTTCCTAAGTTATCATATTTAGGATCGCCACCTGTCCATGTTTCGTACCAGTGAAATCCGATTCCCCAAGCATATTTAGCAGCTTCAGGATCTTCAAAAATAACGTTAGCACGTTGTGAAATTAAATCTCTATTATGATCCCAAACAACAATGTTTTTATCTCCAAAGCCTGCTTTTTCAAAAGTTGGTCCTAAGTGGTTTTTTAGGAAGTCGCGTTCTTCTTCTGCGGTATAGATACAAGACTCCCAGCGTTGTGTGGCCATAGGTTCGTTCTGAATAGTTACGCCCCAAACCGGAATACCTTCAGCTTCATAAGCTTCTATAAACTTAACAAAATAATTGGCCCAGTTTTGATAATATTCTGGTAATAATTTTCCACCTTGAAGCATGTTTTTATTGGTCTTCATAAAAGCAGGAGGGCTCCAAGGGCTTGCGTAAAATACTAAGTCATCTTCGATAAGCGCAGTGGCTCTTTTAATCATAGGAATTCTAAATTTTCTATCGGGTTCAATAGAAAATGTTTCTAGCTCAGCATCACCCTCTTCAATATAGGTATGACTTTTAGAACCAAAATCACTACTGTGAATACTAGTTCTTATAATATTGTAATTTATACCCCCTTCACCATAATATGCATTTAGTAATTCTTCTTGTTTATCGGGCGTTAACTTTGCGAAAACTTCTGCAGAAGCATCTGTAATAGCACCTCCAACACCTAAAAACGATTGAAAACTTTTATTAGGGTTAACAAATACAGCAACTTCTGTTTCTAAAGGTTGTGTTGCATCTGTAAATGTCAGGTCACCTTGGTTAGCTAATCGCAACGCTGTGTTTTCTGCCGTGGTATATAGTGTTGCTTGTGTAGGCGTATATACTGTGGTTTCTTTAGTTGTTGGTTCTGTTTCAGTTTCGGTTTCAGTGTTGTCAACTCCATTAGCGCATGATGCTAATGCGACTCCTGTTAAGGCTAATATGAAATTTTTTATCATCATTAAATTTTAGATTTAAATTACCATACAAAAGTTCCAACAGATCCTGCAGGAATTGTAGTAGTGATTGATTCTTGCGATGTGTTTATATTTAAAGTTTCTTGTGCTTCAGAATTATTTAAAACAATGACAACAATTTTATTGTTTGGTGTTTTAAAGGCGACATTAGGTAGTTCTGTTGAATAATTAGATTCAATTCTAATAGACCCAGCCGGAACAAACTTTGAAGCATGTGCAATAATGTAATAAGCTGGATTTCTTTCTACGTTGTTACCATCGATAGTAATTGCTCCTAAACATTCAGTACAACCACCATCTGTATGCGGTTCACTATTAGGGTCTGCTGCTAAGTTCCATTCTAATACATTTCGACTCCAATTTCTTGGTGCTCCAATAATTAATTCTCTAATGTGCCATCTAATATCTGAGTAGAAATCTCCTGGTGCTTGAACCCATTGTTCTGTGAAATAGACATTTTTATCAGGATGCGCATTATGCACTACAGACATATTATCTATTTGACCAGCATACAAGTGAAATGCCGATCCGTCGATGTAGCTTTTTGCAGTTGCATCATTTAAAATTGAAATAGGATATTCTGGATGATCTAAATTATGATCAAAAAGTATGATTTTAGTTGCGATATTTTCGGTTTGAAATGTTGGTCCTAAATGATCGCGAATAAAAGTTTTTTGTTGTTCAGCAGTCATAACCATACTTGGATTATTGTATGGGTTTTCTGGTTCATTCTGAATAGTAATGGCATCAATTGTAATACCTTGTGCGGCCATACCATTAATATATTTTACAAAATAGTTAGCATATGTACTGTAATATTGTGGTAAGAGTTCACCGCCAATTGTAGAGCCGTTAGACTTCATCCAAGTAGGAGCAGACCAAGGAGAACCTAAAATTTTAATATCAGGATTGATTGCTGTTATTTCATTTAAAATAGGAATAAGGTTTGCCATATCTGGGTTCAATGAAAAATTAGTTAAGTTTTCATCCGTTTGTCCATCAGGTAAATCATTATAGCTAAAAGTTGTGGCATCTAAATCTGATGCACCGATACTAACTCTTAGGTAACTTACACCAATACTGTTCTCTCCAGTGCCAAAGAGTTCTTGTAATAAACTTTCTCTTGCAGAAGTTGACATGGCGTTAATTAAAGATGCACTACCACCTGTTAATGTGTATCCAAAGCCATCCATTTCTTGGTAGGTCGTTCCTTCCGATACATTTATGGTGAAATTGTTATTATCAGTTAAAGCGAATATACCATTAGTCTGTAATGTTAATAAATTACTCTTATCAGGAGTTGTTAGATAATATTTGGCAGCAACTTCAGATTGTTCTGGCGGTGGATAATAGGTGTTGTCTGTGTCTTCGCATCCTTGTGCAACTCCTAAAAAAGTAAGGAGAATGATAATCATCTTCATGTTGTTATTTTTTATACTAAAGTTCATAGTTGTTTTCATGTTTTATTGAGCTACAAATTCATAAGTACCTGTTTCGTAGTTATCGCTTACAGTTACGGTAACAGTGTATGGTCCATCTGCTGTAATATTTCTTAGGTTAGAACCGCCTCCATTTATAATGAGACCTGATAGGTCATTAGGTGATTCTGAACCAAAATCATTATCCCAAGGGGAGAAAAATTTCATATCAAAATTTGCTGAAAGATTTTCTGTTAACGTAAATGTGTTTGGATGTGCATAAGTCATTAAAAATTCATTTCTAGTATCCCATCCTTGGTTGAGTTCATCCCAGTGGAATAAAAAGAGATTGTAATAATTCCATTGAAAATTAGCATTTGCAAAGTTGATATTAAACATATAGGCTTGGTCTCTATCTACTACAATATTACCAGCGGCAGTGCTTAATTCAGAACCTTCGCTAACTAATGCTGCATCTGGTGCTTCTGTTGCTCCAATATTCATAGCACTTGTAAATGATTCACCAGAGCCATCTGAAGCTGAATTTAGTGTTATAACATCTCCAACTTGAAGTGCTAAATATGTACTATTGTTAAAAGTGTCACCATTTTTAGCCAGTTCTTCAATCATAGTTCCATTGACGAATAAATATAGTTGTTCAGGGGTTACTAGTGGTGTGGGTGGTGTTGTTGTATCTTGTTCAATAGAATAGGTGTAGCCACTTGCAGATAAATCTAAGGTGACTAAAAAAGTTCCTAATTGAGAGGATTGAATATCTTCAATACTTACGCCTTGATCAGCAGCTTGAGACTCCATAACTAAGGTACTTGGAGATCCAACAATACTTTTTAATAAATACCCCCAGTCACCATTTGCTCTAAAAAGAAAGCCACCAACATCGACTAACTCAATTGTAGCACTCCAAATACTACCACCTTGGTACGATAAAGGTTCGTCGCCTCCCCAGCCACCATTTATCGGTTGGCCAACCATACTCCAGTAATCAATTTTTAATAAGCTATAAGTGTTGTCATCAAGGTTCACAGTAATTCTAAATACGCCATCTTCTTCTGCTGTTATAGGTGAGCCAGATTTTACTAATTCGCCATCTGAACCTCCGTATTGATGTGCAGGTAGTGAGGTTTCGCTATAAAATTTATAACTGTTTCCTGCCGTTAGCCTTGTATAAACTTCATGAATATTTGAAGCACTACCTTCAGCGTTATTAAGGCGTTTTAATTGGATAGCTTCAGAAAGGTTATTCGCATTTTCTGTCGCTGTTCCTGAAATATATAATCTAGTAGGAAGTACTTCGTCTTCAAAACGCATGACTTCTAAAGTTTCAGATGCATAAGTCGTTTTACTTAAACTCATAGCTTTTACGGCCCAAGTAACTTGGGCGTTTTCATTTGCTGTATAGCCAGAGATAGACAATGCGCTATCTAGTTCAGAGAAAGACACAACTGCTGAGGTGTTAGTACCAGAATTACTAGAAGCGATTTCAAAAATAGGCGTATCAAAATTAGTTGAACCTAAAGTGTCTAACACTACGGCATAAGTAACAGCATAGTTTGCGGTTGAGATAGCAGGCTCCCAACTAAATGTTATAGTTTCATTTGGCGTTTCTTGATCTAGAATAATACTTAGGTCAGATTCAGGAAGTGTTATAGTTGGTGCTATAAGCTCCCATTGCCCTTCGGGTTGCATATTCTCATCAGTTTCACATGCGGTTATAGCGATTGATGCGATAACAAAAAGTAAAAGATGTTTATATATATTTTTCATAACTGTTTTTATAAAGGGTTTTGAGTCAATGCTGAATTTCTATCTAACTCTTGTTGTGGAATTGGTAATAGTATTTTAGCTTCTGTCATATTGTAATTAACAGGACTATTATTTCTTAAGTCTATTTCAACTAAATTATTCATAGTTGATACAGCAACACCATATCTAACTAAATCATCCCAACGATGCCCTTCTTGGAATAACTCTAATCGACGTTCTTTTAAAATGCTTGTTCTTAAAACACTTTGTGAACTTTTCTGTTCTGCAGTTAAGTCTGGTAAAGCGGCTCTGTTTCTAATTCTGTTAACTTCTACTGCTGCGGGTTCTAATTGACCTAATTCGTTTAAAGCTTCTGCTTTTAATAAAACGAGATCACCATACCTTAGCAAATATTGACGATTAGAGCTAGCCCAACCATCTGCCTGTTTCCATTTGTAACTAAAAGGAATGGCACTGCCTTGGCTATTTCCCCAAAATTCATCGACCCATTCCACTTCTTCAAAAAGTATAGAAGCATTTTTTCTAAGGTCATCACCTTGCTCGTCAAATGCATCTATAAGATTATGAGAAGGCGTCATAAATTTTCGCCATGCATCACCAGAAATTGAAGGCGGTAAAAGTAATTGAGGTCCAAAGTTTCCTTCTACGCCACCCAGGTATTGAACTTCTATAATAGATTCTGTATTGTTATAATGGTTACCATCAAAAAGGTGATTAAAATCAATAAGCGTATAGTTTGCAGCACTGTTCTCAAGAGCATTTATTTGGTTTAATACGGCATCATAATTTGGACTTGGCTGTTGAGCATAAGCTTTTGCTGCGAGTGCATGGGCAGCACCAGATGTTGCTCTTGCTTTATTAACGCTTGCGTCATTTCCGTAAGTATCAGGTAGTAAGCTAGCTGCGGTTTCTAAGTCAGTAGTAATTTGTTGGTAAATATCTGTTACGCTAGATTTTGGAATGTTTACACTACTGGGATCTGTAGCTATAATAGTATTAGTGATTAAAGGCACACCTCCCCAAAGTTTAACCAATGTAAAATAATGGTAAGATCTAAGAAATAAGGCTTCACCTTTAATTTGTTGCTTTCGCTCTTCGGTTAATACAGGGTCTGAAATACCATCAATACGTTCGATAACTAAATTTGCTTTAGAAATAGCATTGTATAGGTTAGACCAATGTGTAAATAATCGTGAATGTGTCGGAGTGACTTCTAAATAATCATATTGGAACACTTCTGGATTATCACCACCTGCATAAGCATTGTCCGATCTTACATCTTGAAGTAAGACGTTGTCCCAAACATAATACTCAGCGGATTGGAATGACTCATAAGCTCCTACAAGTGCTGCTTCTATTTGACTTGCGGATTCATAAGCATTGCCACTTGTTTCTTCAGAAATAGGACTTAAATCTAAATAATCTTCACAAGAAAATATTGAGATTGAAAGTAATACTGCAATTAAAAATTTATTGTACTTCATAATAATTAAGACTATATTTTTAAAATGTAACACTCATACCAAATATGAGGTTTCTAGTTTGTGGGTATGTACCAAAATCAATACCTCTAACGGTATTGCTAGAACCATACGAATTCACTTCGGGATCATAACCAGAGTAATTGGTTATGGTAAACATATTTTCTCCAGTAACATAGAGTTTTAAGGCGTTTATATTCGCACTTTGAATGATAGATTCTGGAAAATTATAACTCAGCGTAATCGCTTTAAATCTTAAGTAAGAAGCATCTTCTACAAAGCGTGTAGAAAGTCTTGAGTTGTCTGTGTTTCCAAAGCTAGATCGAGGAATATCTGTAATATCTCCAGGTTGTCTCCATCGGTTTAAAACTTCTATAGATTGGTTTTTAGGGTCAGACATACCTTCTAATTCAATCTTAGTGGCGTTAAGAATGTCGTTGCCTTGGGATCCTTGTAAGAATACAAATAAATCAAAACCCTTATAAGACACTGTATTGGTTACTGTATAAAAGAAATCAGGATTTGCATCACCAATAATCACACGATCATCTGCTTCAGGTGTAAAGGTTGATTCACCATTTTGATTAATGTAATAAGCATTTCCAGTTGTAGGATCGACACCTCCAAAAATATAACCATAAAGTGTGCCTAATGGTAAGCCTTCTTTAACTAAAGTCGCTTCTCCTCGTCCTGCAATTCCTCCTTGAAATAATTCTTGTCCAACTAAATTGGTCACTTCATTTTCATTAAATGAAATATTAAATCCGGAAGACCATTTAAAGTTATCAGATATAATGTTTTTTGTGTTAAGTGTAAACTCTAAACCTTTATTCTGAAGTTCTCCAATATTTTGAATTGCAGATTCAAAGCCAGTTGACGTTGGTAAAGGCGCATTTAAAAGTAAATCAGAAGTGTTTTTAATATAGGCATCGGCTGTAAAACCGATTCTATTGTCTAAGAATTGAATGTCTATACCGATATTGGTTTGTTCAGACTCTTCCCATTTTAAAGATAAGTTTTCAATGGATCCAGGATATGTTCCAGGTTGAGCGACACCTCCAATTGGATAATTTCCTCCACTGCCTACGGTGCCTAAATACGCATAGTTGCCTATTTGGTCATTTCCTACAATTCCCCAACCTGCTCTAATTTTTAAGTCATTAATGACATCTACATTTTTAAGGAAATTTTCGTTTGAAACTCGCCATCCAAGTGAAAAAGAAGGGAAATATCCCCAGCGTTCATCTGGTCCAAATGTACTAGAGCCATCTGCTCTAAAGTTTGCAGTTAATAAGTACTTGTCATCAAACGCATAATTAAGTCGACTTATAAAAGACGAATTTGCTTTTTCTGATTTGGTAGCTGATGCTCCAAATATCTCAGAACCACCATTAGGAGTTGTGACAGATTCACTTGCGAAATTTCGGGTTTCAATAGCGCTGTTTTCCCATAAGAATTTTTGATTAACAGATCCTAGAAGCACTTCAACATTGTGCTTTTTGATGTTTTTCTTGTAGTTAACGGTGTTTTCTACAATGTAATATTTGCTACTATTGGTATTGTTAATAGACTGTCCACCTAATGCTCTACCATAGCCTGTTTTAAACGGGTCTAAGAAATAATCATAGATGCCATTACTGTTGTCTATACCGTAGTTGAATTTGTATGTAAAGCCGTTTAAGAATTTAGCTTGTAAATAAATATTACCTAAAAAGCGTTGGCTGTTGTATTCGCGATCACTACCATCTGTACTTGCTAATGGGTTTTCCCAGTTCTGAAATGGATTGCTAGTAAAGCTGCCATCATCATTGTAAATTCCTATAATAGAAGGTGTTGTTAAAGCGCCTAATAAAACACCTCCAGTATTTACATTGGCATTATCTGTTACATCTACATCGCTATATGTAGTATAGGCAATTCGAGTCCCAATTTTTAACCAATCATTAATTTCTTGGTCTAAATTAATTTTAAAATTAGAACGATCTAACTCAGAACTTCTAATAGCGCCTTCTTGGCTTACATAACCTGCAGAAACGTAATAGTTGGTTTTATTACTTCGTCCTGATAGTGAGAGTTGATAGTTTTGTGAGAAGCCACTTTGGAATACTTCATCTTGCCAATCGGTTCGTTCTGTATAGCTGTCCCAATCTGTAGATAATCCCATTTCGGTCATAAGATCTCTGTACTGTTCACCATTTAAAACCGGTAAGGTTTTCCATACTTCATTAAAACCTGTATAGGTATCTAAGGTTACTTTAGCGGTGTCAGTGGTACCTCGTTTTGTGGTAATTAAAACAACACCATTAGCTCCTTGGGCTCCGTAAATAGCAGTGGACGAGGCATCTTTTAATATTGAGATACTATCAATATCTGAAGGATTGATAGACCTTGTATCTGTTGTAGGCACGCCATCTACGACATAAAGCGGCTCACTACCTGCGTTAATTGAGTTTGTACCTCTAATTCTTATACTAAAACCAGCAGAAGGCTTCCCAGAATTAGACGTTACTTGCACACCAGCAGATTGCCCTTGCAATAATGAGCCAACTTGCGTGTTTGGTCTAGACTCAAAAGATTCGGAATCTACAATTGAAACGGACCCTGTAATATCTTTTTTTACTTGTGTTCCGTAACCCATTACAACGACCTCATTTAGCATTTGTAAATCTTCGTTAAGAACCACATTGATTTCATTTGATGTACCAACAGACTCTTCTACGGTTGTCATTCCTATATAGGAGAAAACTATAACTGTAGTTTCGTTGAAATTCCCTGTTAATTCGTAGAAACCATCAAAATTGGTAGATGTTCCTGTGGTGGTATTTTTAATAATTACAGAAACTCCTGGAATTGGAAACCCGTTAGAATCTGTAACATTACCACTAATTGTTTTTTCTTGAGCATACGCGGTTGACATAACCAACATTGCTAATAAAACGACTATCTTTTGTATGTTTTTAATACTACTCATTGTTTATAAATTATGGCTCATTTGTCTTAATTTCATTTAGAAATATCTTAACACATATTTAATGTTGTTAATGTGTTTTGTACAAAATAATTACTTATTAAAGTAGAAAACAATGAGACGTAGTTAAAAAGTAGATTTTAAAAGCTTGTTTTTTAATGTAAACATTTGACTTTTAATGCTTTGTGATTTTTCTTGGTTAGAAAAAAGGTAGATATATATTTGAAAAAAGTAGCAAATTAAATGTGAATTTGGTAAAATAATTAAGTAAAATTGGTGTTTTTGTAATTTTAACCTAGGTTTTTTACCATCTCTTCAAAGGTGTTTCGGTCTCCAATAGCATTATTTCTGACCTTAACTCTGTAATTATAAATTGTATTTACAGAATATCTTAAGATTTTAGAGATTCTTGAGCTACTTGTTATTCCGAGTCTAATCAAGGCTAGAATGCGGAGCTCTGTATTTAATGCCTCGCTTTTTTTTGGAGTCAGTTGTCCTTCTTTAGCTAGCAATGTATTTACATCCTCAATAAAATTTGGATGAATATGAAGAAATGATTCATCAAAGTTTTTGTAAAAAAGTTTTATTTCGTCAGCGACCACCTGCTTTGTTTTTGTAAGCTCTAAAAGGTCTTTTGTTTTATTGGTAACAATATATTTTCTTACCAGTTTTCTATAAATGTCCAGTTTCCCTATGTATTCGGAATAGAGGCTTAAAAAAGTGCCAACATAATATTCTTTTACTTTATCAGATTCAGAAAGTTCTGAGTATAATTGTTTTAATTCATCGTTAGAATTATTTAATTTTAAATTGAAATCTTTTAGTTTTTCATTGGCAATTTTTAATTTGTTTTTAGCTTCGGAGACTTTCTTAACTTGTTTAAAAACTAAATAAATAGCAAGCGATAAAAATGCAGCAAGAATACTTATAAATATTAGAAAGCTCTTAAGTTTTGCCTTTTGTTTGGCGTTTCGTTCATCATAGGCTTTGGTAATCATTGGTAGATTATTGGCAATGTTTACAAAACGCAATTGTGAGTTGTAAAAGTTAGCGTCATCAAAAGAAAAATTAATGTAACGATGTGCTCGGTCAATATCACCTTCTTGAAACATAATACTTGCCATAACACCCATAGATGCACTGTCTTTTACAGAAGCTTCAATATCTGACATCGCAGATAAGATGAGGTATTCTTTTTGTAGTGTTCTATTGTTTTTTAGTTCATAGAGAAGTGATCTTTCGAAGGTGATTAATGAAAAATTTCGAGATCCCATTTGAATACCTTCTAAGCGTTGTGAATTAATTTTTAGAGCTTCATCAAGTTGTCGTTGATCTCTAAGTTGCTTTTCTTGCAAACGTAAGGCGGCTTCCGAATTTGGCGATAGCCTAGGGTAAAGAGAGTCTTGGTAAGCTGTGTATAATTTTGAATATTGAGCTTTACTTCGTTTAACACTTGTATTGTAAGCTAGTCCGGAGTAACCTTCTGCACAGGCGATATAATAACTGGTTACTAAAGATTCTGGTAGAGAATCTCGTTTAATTTCATTTAGAGCATCTATTGATTCTTTGTAGCGTCCGGAGTCTGCAAGTAAAAGGCTTAAAGCTATTTTTGAATTATTAATAAAGACATCATTATTTAACTGCTCTGCGATTTCTATATTTTTCTCAAGATATTCTAATGCTTTATCAAAATTGTAAAATTCATATTCTTGAATAATTTTATTTAAAATGAGGTGTTTTTCTTTTAGTGAAGAGGTGCTAAAAGCCTGCTCTCTAAGTTTTTCTATGCGCTCTTTTTTTTGTTGGTCATAAGTCGCTCTCTTGTGCATTTTAGATTCAAGCACAGAGGTTAAAGAATCTAAACGTTGCTCTGCAGAGGTGTTTTGAAAACAAAATAAGACGATTATTATATATAAATATTTCAATATTACAGAAAGTTAGGATTAATTTAATGCCACTGAAGTTCGAAAATATTATTATAAAATTACATAACTTATCTTTTTTAGAATCACTCACTCAATTTTAATTCAACAAAAATTTATTTTATAATATTATTTAGCACCTAAACCGTTTTAACTGATTCCAATCAATCTTTACTTCAAATGAGCTAATTGGTTTGTATTTAGAAATTTATTTTAAGTAAAATTTAAAACTAGAAATTAATAAATTCAGTGGTGAAATTCTATTCATTTAAAAATATCTGATTTTAATTTTACACAGAATTGATAATGCCGCTAAGAAACTTATGATTTGGAGTGTTCATCTGAGTTCAGATAAATTTATAAATTACGAGTAATAAATTGATTTTTCAGGTGGTAATTGTTATTCCGTATGATATGTGCTTAGTGTAGTTTCTAGAAATGATTAATAATTTAAAACCGAGAAATTATGACTTTAATATCAAAACAAAAAATAGAAGATTTATATCATATTAACAGTGAATATTGTGTTTCAATATTTGTACCCACGCATAGAGCAGGCGAAAAAGTACTGCAGCAAGAAGATGCATTAGCGTTAAAAAATGAGCTTAAAAAAGTAAAACAAAAATTATCTAATAAAGGCATGCAAGAGAAGGCAATTAATAAGTTGTTACGTCCGGCACAAGAACTCGTTGATAACAGTCCGTTTTGGCGTGAACAATCAGATGGTTTAGCCATTTTTATCACCGAAGATTTTTTTGAAAAACATACACTTCCTGTGTATTTTGAAGCCTTTAATTATGTATCAACATCATTCTACTTAAAACCTTTGATGCCTATGTTTGTTGATGATGGTGATTTTTATCTAATGACCCTAGATTTAGGTAATGTTAATTTGTATGATTGTACTGCACACAGCTATACTGAAATTTTAATACAAGACTTAATACCAGAACAAAAACAAGATCGCGTAGGCTATGATTACGAAGAAAAAAATCTACAATTTAGAACACAACAAGCGGGTAGTGGTCAAGCAGTATTTCACGGCCACGAAGCCGCAACTGGAAAACGAAAAAATGAGATTAAAAAATATTTTAGAGCTATAAATGATGGCTTATTAAATATTTTTAAGGGCGAAAAGAAACCATTACTTATTGCTTCTCAAGACTATCTATATGGTATTTATAATACTGTAAATAGTTACCCTTATTTAGTTGACACTAATATTAAAGTTAATCTAGATGCTGCTAATCTTTACGAGATTCATGAAGTCGCTTGGGATAAAATGGCACCTATATTTGATCAAAAGCGAAAAACAAAAATAGAACGTTTTAACACTGAGCAAGGCACTGGAACAACAGCTGTTGGAATAAATAAGGTTTTAAAAGCGGCCATACACGGAAAAATTGACACCTTATTTTGTGAAAATAAAGCAGATGTTTTAGGTAACTATAAAAATGAAAATGAACGTATAGCCGTCACTGAAAGTGAAAAAAGTGAAGAAGATAAAAACACTATTTCGTTAATGAATTTAGCAGCGATAAAAACACTCTTAAAAGGTGGTGATGTTTTCTTATTAGAAAAAGAAGATATGCCAGATTCAAATGCAAAAGTTAATGCCTTGTGCAGGTATTAAAAATATAAATTTACTGAAGCATATCTGTGGTTGCAACGGTTCTAAATCCGGTATGATCGGAGCCAGAATCCGTGCTCACAGCCATTTTTGCTGATATCCTAAAACTAGCACAATAGGACGCATTACAAAGAAATGACCCACTCTTTATGATGCGTTCTTGTATGTAAGGATTATTGGGGTTGTAAGCTTTGCTTGCCCCTTGAGGGTTAACTTGAGTTTTTTTAGGGTCTAAAGATTTATAATAATTGACATTAAAGAAGTCGCTCGTCATTTCCCATACATTTCCGGCCATGTCGTACAGTCCTATAGAATTCGGTTCATAAGACTTAACAGGTGCGATGTATTTAAAACCATCAATAGGTTTGTTAACAGTAGGAAAAACCCCTTGCCAAGTGTTTGCTTTTTCGTTTAAAACATCCGCATTGTTTCCCCAAGTAAAAATAGTATTATCGTTTTCGCCAAGAGCAGCAGCTTCCCATTCTGCTTCCGTAGGTAACCTTCTATTAGCCCACTCACAATAAGCTAATGCATCTTCATAAGCGACATGAACCACAGGAAAATCATCTTGGCCTTCTATAGAAGAGTCAGGACCTTGTGGTTGTTTCCAATTGGCGCCAGTTTGCCATGTCCACCATTGGCCATAATTTTGCATGTTAGCGATTGCATTGACATTTTTATTAAAGGTTAAACTACCTGGTCTCAAAATAGAGTCGTGCGGTTTGGGTGTGCCGGGTGGTAGCGTAGCTTTCATTTCTTCCCAATCAATTGGTTGTTCTGCAATAGTAATATAACCTGTAGCGTCTGTAAAAGCTTTAAATTGCTTGTTGGTTACTTCGGTAATATCTATAAAAAAACCATCTACAGTGACTTTATGTGCGGGTTTTTCACGTTCCATTGCATAAGGGTCATCAGCTTTAGCACCTTGTAAAAATGTTTTACGAGGTACCCAAACCATACCTTCAGGTGTTTCAATTTGTATGGTTGAGGTTGTTTTTTCGGTAGCAGTTTTATCAACGTCTTTACAGCTTGTTAAGCTAAGAGAAAAACAAGCGATATATAATAAGGATGATTTATAATTGAAGGTCATTAATTTTTTGTGGAAAGATATTAAATAATAATTACAGTTAAATAAGATTTGAATGCTGTAGGTATTTAAGTGTTTTTTTGATACTGAAAATCTGATAGTTAATTAAAAGCATTAAGAATTAATTTAATTGCATCAACTACAAGGAGTTAATAATCATAGATTTACAGTGTGAGAGTTTAAGCATAGTCTTTTAAAACTTTCAGTAAATAATAAATGTATAATCAATAAAATTAGAAATTATGAAAATTAGAAATTTAATAGCAACATTAGCACTGACGTTTGTAACCGTATTTGCTTTTTCTCAAAACGCAGATGATAAGCGTGTAATGAAAGATGCAGAAAAAGCAATTTCAAAATTAAAGAAATCAGACATTGGTTTAGAGAAGTTTTTTAGCAATTCAACGGGATATGTTGTTTTTCCAAATGTAGGAGAAGGTGCATTAGTTGTAGGTGCAGCATCAGGTAATGGTGTTCTTTATGAGAACGGTACTCCTGTAGGTATGGCTGATATGAAAAAGTTAGACGTCGGAATTCAGGCAGGTGGTGAATCTTATATGCAGGTTGTTTTCTTTGAAACAGAAGATGCATTAAATGAGTTTAAAGAAGAAACTTTAGAGTTTTCTGCAGAAGCTAAAGCCGTAATAGTAGACAAAGGAGCTAGTAAAAAAGCGAATTACAACGATGGCGTTGTGGTCTTTGTTAAATCTAAAGCTGGTGCAATGGCAGATGCCTCAATTGGTGGTTTAGTATTTAGCTACTCAGAATTCTAAATAATTAACAAAATCTTATAAGCGTATATAAAAGTCGATTTCAACAATCGGCTTTTATGCGTATTTAAAAAATCATATTATCATTTAATAATTTTTGTCTTAGGTTCTTAAAAATTCAATAAAAAAACATAGTGATTTATGTAAATTTTAATATTAAATTTGATTTACTCAAATTCGTATATTAATCAAGTGCGTTAAAAATATAAAATGAAATTATTTTTAAAATTCGATTTCACTAAAATCTGCAATACTATTTTACAAGAAAAACTAAACGCTTGTAATTTTAAGTTTCAACAAACAGCATTTGGAGAAGTTGAACTCCTTGAAAAAGTAACGCGTGAACAGTTAGATGCATTCAATAGTAGCATTGAAGATTACGGTATTTACGTAATTGAAGATGCTAAAAAAATTATGGTTCAGAAAATTAAAGATGCTATTACAGATATGGTATTTAATGAACAAAATAATATCAATGTAAACACATCGGTGTTTTTGGCAGAAAAATTAGATCAAAATTATAATTATCTTTCTAATTTATTTTCAGAAATAACGTATACTTCAATAGAAAATTATGTCATTCTACAGAAGATAGAATACACCAAAATATTATTGACAAAAGAAGAACTTTCTTTAACCGAGATTGCATATAAACTAAATTACTCTAGTGTAGCGCATTTAAGTAAGCAGTTTAAAAATACCACAGGAATAACCCCTTCAGCTTTTCAGCGCATTATTGCTAAAAGAAAAGGAAACAGTATAGAGTAATTTAAAATATTTGCCACTATGAATAAAGAATACATCAATATAGCTCTAGCTGATGATGATGAAGATGATAGATTCTTTTTTACCGAAGCTTTTGAAGAACTAAAGATAAAAAATAAAGTAACGACCTTTAAGGACGGTATAGATTTGATGTTACATTTAGAACAAGAAAGCAATGTGCTTCCTGATTTATTGTTTTTAGATTTAAACATGCCCAAGAAATCAGGTATAGAATGCCTAAAGGAAATTAAATTAAATACCAAATTTAAAGATTTAATCATAGCCATTTATTCTACGTCCTCCTCAGAAGAAGATGTAGAAAAAACATTTGTGTTAGGGGCTAATATTTATATTACTAAACCAAATGATTTCGAAAAGTTAAAAAAAGTGCTTTCTGAAGTTGTGACTACAAATTGGCAGTATCATACCAGTGGTTTAAACAAAGAAAACTTTTTATTACGTCTATAAATTATGCTATTAACTCCTAGTAAACTTTTAAAAATTGTATTTGGCGTTGGACTCTTCGTTATATTGTGCATAGGAGGCATAACATATAAACATTTAGGTTCACTTTCTCAAACCTCAGAGGTTGTAATGGATACTTACAACTTAAGAAATGAATTAGAAACTATTATATCTAACCTTAAAGATGCTGAGTTAGGTCATAGAGGTTTTTTACTCACCAATGATTCGCTGTTTTTAGAGCCCTACCAAGAAAGTATAGATAAAATAACCAACAATCTTAATAGGTTAGATACTTTAATCATTAAAAATAATGGACAACGTAAAAATCTAAATCAACTAGAAATTGATATTGCTAAACGGTTTATAATATTCAATAAATCCTTAGACATTGTTGAAGATAAAAGTGCTCTTAGTAATGAGTTATTCATTTTGTTGCATGAAGGTAAATATAAAATGGATCGCATTCGTGATGATATTTCTGTAATGTTAGATTTTGAAAACAAAATGTTATTAGAAAATCAGAAAAAGAATGAACAAGCCATTGGTACAACCCCTTTATTCTTGTATGGAATTTTAATTATAACACTAGTATTATTGCTTGTAGCTTATGCTAAAATTAATCGGGATTTAAAAATATTAAAAGATAATAACGAAGATTTAGAAATATTTAAACAGCTAACTGAACAGGCTGAAATTATTAATGATAGTAGTACATGGGTTTGGGATATAGAGAATAATACGTTTAAGTTTTCTGATAATTTGTACCGTTTAATAGGTGAAGAACCTCAGAGTTTTGAGTCTACTTTAGAAAACTATATGAGTTATGTGCATGATGATGATCGCGAAATTTTAGGGCAACAAATTAATTTGATGTTTAAGGAAGAGAAATTTCCTTTTATTAATTATAGAGTTGTACATAAAGATGGAACCGTGAGATGCTTAAGAGGCTACGGGCAGCTAATGGATTCTGAACTTGGTGAAAAATTTTTACTTGGTATAACGATGGATATTACCGATGATTTAAAAAATTATGAAACCATTGAAGAACGCAACAAGGAATTAGAACGCAACAATAAAGAGCTGTCTGCTTTTAATTATGTGGCGAGTCACGATTTACAAGAGCCTTTAAGAAAAATTCAAACCTTTATTTCGCGTTTAGAAACTAAAGAGAAAGAAAATATTTCAGAAAAAGGACAATTCTATTTAGAAAAAATAAAATCTTCTTCGGCAAGAATGCGAATGTTAATAGAAGATTTACTTCAGTATTCGCGAACTAATAATTCTGATAGTGAATTTAAGCGTACCAACATGAACATTCTATTAGAGAATGCTAAACAAGAATTGTCAGATAGTATTGAGGCTAAAAATGCTGTTGTTATCAGTGCTGATTTGCCTACCATGGAAGTCGTTTCTTTCCAAATACAACAATTGTTTATTAATTTACTTAGCAACTCTTTAAAATACTCAAAAGAAGGCGTGGCACCTAAAATAGAAATTACTCATCAGGAAGTTAGCTCAGATGATGTTGTTGAGATATTAAATAAATCCTTGTTTAAATACCATCACAAAATTACATTTACAGATAATGGTATTGGGTTTGATCAAATTTATGGTGAAAAGATTTTTGACCTTTTTAATAGGTTACACGGCAAATCTGAATATTCTGGTACGGGTATTGGTTTAGCCATATGCAAAAAAATTGTTGACAATCATAATGGTGTAATCCTCGCAGAAGGACAACCTAATATAGGTGCAACTTTTACAATTTACTTACCTTTCTTAAAATAGTATAAAATATTATTGAAATTGTATAACACTAACAGATTTCTATTAAGGATATTTGTCTATTATTTGGTGTTCAGCATATTATGATGATTCTTCTTCCCCCTATAGATTAATATGCTTTTAATACTAAAGTCTTAAATCTATGCTATTTGTTTTATGAAAACCTTGCTCTATATCTTTCTTGTGCTATTAATTATCCTATGGGCATTAGGCTATTTCGTATTTTCTCTCAATTCTGAAATTCATTTATTATTGGTGCTGGCTTTTTTTATCTTGATTTCTCTTAGTAAGTAAGTATCGTAAGTCTAAACAAGACTTGTTTCTTTTTAATTATTTTCTTTTCTACTCTGTTAACACATAGTAAATAGTATATGTTGTTAATTACCAATAGAATGCATGCCGTTATCTCCCGCTAATTATTAAAAAATTAACCTCTTCTTTTAAGTTTTGTTTAACATAAATCCTGAATCTTGTAACAAAACATTGGAATTGTATAACAGAAAACAAGGCTTGTGGTTGTTTCTTTGTATCAGCAATGTAGAACTAAAAACTAACGACCATGAAATTTACATCACAACTTATTCAAAATCAATTTTCAAAAGTAGGTAGGATATTCCCTAAACCGAATTTAAATACAAAAACAAACCTTAATGACCAACCTCATAAGGTAGAACAGAAGAAGCAGTTGATTTAAGTTTCAATTACTTAATTACAACCACATTTTAATAATAACAATCAATTAGTCTAACCATAAAACCAATAATCATGAAAATTATAGATATCAAAGCAACCAATTTGCAAGCTATGTTTCAAGCTTTAAAAAATACAATAGGTGGAACATTTACGACACAGTTTAATGAAGGAGAATTATATATCGATAATGGCGTTGGCAAAGGATTCATTAGAGGTATAGAGTTAGAAAGAGATACTACGTTTGTAGAATTTGATATAAAATTCAAAGAAGACGTAAAATTTGTTATCAAAAGTCCACAACGTGCCGTTGCTAATTTCCTTTATTGTAAAGAAGGTCGATTATCGCATTCTTTTTTAAACACCAACCGAGTTAAAACAGTTGAGACATTCCAAACGGGTGTATCGGCCAATATAACAACAAATGAAAATCATATCAATTTTTATAAAGATATATACGTCAATGCCACAATTATTTCAGTTAATACATCTAAACGAAGTTCGAGAGAACACACGATTAACAAAATGGTTTCTGAAATTTTTATAAAAAATAACACAAAAGATTACAGTTACATTGGATCTTATAATTTAAAAATTGCTGATAGCATAAAACAATTAAAAGCTATAAAACAATCTGGAGTTGTAAGAACGCTACTTATACAAGGTTTAGTTAATGTTATACTTGCTATGGAAATAGAACAACATTCAATTGATGTAAAAAGCGATAAAAATCCATCAGGATCACTAACAGCTTACGAGTTAAAACAGGTTAAAGAATTGTCTGATTATATTAACAATTTTCCTGAAACTAATTTAAGTGTCACAGAATTAGCAGCAAAGATTTCAATTAGTCCAGCTAAAGTTCAAGAAGGCTTTAAGTTAATGCACGATAAGACTTTGAATAATTATATAAGATATGTTAGAGTTAAAAAATCGGAAGAGCTTATAAAAAATACCGACTTAAATATTTCTGAAATTGTGTACTCACTTGGATTTTCAAGTAGAAGTTATTTTTCTAAAATCTTTAAAGAACAATATAAGTGCTCACCAATAGAGTACAAACAAAACAATAAGTTAGCTGCTACAGCATAACATATATAAATGCGGTTGAGTAAGTATTATATTTAATAGTTATTCAACCGCTTTTTCATTTTTTGATTCACCTTAAATATAAAATGAAATTTATATTTTTGACCGATGAATGATAATTTAAAAAATGAATTCTTTGGTATTGGCATCCAAAACGGAAAAACACCAGAAAATCTAGGCGTATTATGGCGGTCAGCTCAAAATTTAGGCGCTAGTTTTATTTTTACGATTGGTAACCGTTATGCTAAGCAAGCATGTGATACACACAATGCAGTTAAATCCATGCCATACTTCCACTACGAAACTTTTGAAGACTTCTTTAATAACCTGCCTAAAGGCGCACGACTGGTTGGTGTAGAATTAACCGATGAGGCTGTTGCTTTAGAGACTTTTAATCATCCTAGACGTTGTGTTTATCTGCTAGGTGCAGAAGACCATGGCTTATCTAACGAAGCCATAAATAAAAGTCATTTTCTAATAAAATTTAAATCACAATTAAGCCTCAATGTAGCTGTTGCAGGAAGCATAATTATGTATGATAGAGGCATTGATAAACCTCGAGTTTAGTTCTTATTGCACATAAAAAAACCTTGAACATTATGCTCAAGGTTTGTTGTTATGAATTAAAAAGGGTTTTAACCATTCATAGAAATTAAAAACTCTTCATTATTTTTTGTTTGCTTAAAACGATCATTAATAAATTCCATAGCTTCAACCGGATTCATGTCAGCTAAGTACTTACGCATTACCCACATTCTTTGAATCGTTGTTTCGTCTAATAAGATATCATCACGTCTTGTACTCGATGAGGTTAAATCTATCGCTGGGAAAATACGACGGTTAGAAATCTTACGATCTAACTGTAATTCCATATTACCAGTTCCTTTAAATTCTTCAAAGATTACTTCGTCCATTTTAGAACCAGTTTCGGTCAATGCCGTCGCAATAATAGTTAAAGAACCACCATTTTCGATGTTACGAGCAGCACCAAAGAAACGTTTTGGTTTGTGTAAGGCATTAGCATCAACACCACCCGAAAGTATTTTACCAGATGCTGGTTGTACGGTGTTGTAAGCTCTTGCTAAACGCGTAATAGAATCTAATAATATAACCACATCGTGTCCGCATTCTACTAATCGTTTTGCTTTTTCTAAAACAATATTAGCAATTCTAACGTGTTCGTGAGCTTCTTTATCAAAAGTAGAAGCAATAACTTCACCACGTACATTACGTTGCATATCTGTTACTTCTTCAGGACGTTCATCAATTAATAAAATCATTTGATAAACTTCAGGATGATTTGCTGCAATAGCATTAGCCACATCCTTAAGTAACATGGTTTTTCCTGTTTTAGGCTGTGATACAATCATACCACGTTGCCCTTTACCAATAGGAGAAAACAAATCCATTATTCGTGTAGAAATTGTGGCTTGTCGTTCAGCAATATTGAATTTTTCTTGAGGAAATAATGGTGTTAAGTGCTCAAAAGCAACACGATCTCTAACAACATTAGGGTTTTGACCGTTGATTTTACTCACTTTAATAAGTGGAAAATATTTTTCACCTTCTTTAGGAGGTCTTACACGTCCAAGAACGGTATCACCTGTTTTTAAGCCAAATAATCTAATTTGAGATTGGGATACATAAATATCATCAGGAGAGGAAAGGTAATTGTAATCCGAAGATCTTAAAAATCCATAACCATCTTGCATAATATCTAATACACCTTCACTCTCAATGATAGCATCAAATTCATAATCAGGCTCGCGGTAACGATTTCTGCTATCCTTATTGCCATTATTTTTATTGTTACCATCTTTAGAACGTGTTTGTCTATTATCCTTGTTTTGAGGACGTCTATTGTCGTCTTTACGAGGATTAGGCTTCTTTTGTTCTTGAGGTTTATTCTGAGTTTTGTCTTTTGAAGTTGTATCTGTTTTCGATTTGTCCTCTTGAGCTTTACGTTCTTGAGGTTTACGAGGTGCGGGTTTCTTCTTTTCTTGAGGCTTAACTGCAGCAGCTTCTGCTTTGTTGTCCGAAAATTCTAAAGATTTTTGGTCTTTACCATCTTTAGGTGCTTTCTGTACTCTAGCACGTTTCTGTGTCGGTTTACTTGGCGCTTTTTTCTCTGGTGTTTTTTCTGTCTCAACCTTAGCTTTGACCTCTTCTGGGTTAGCAGCTTGGTAGTCCAAGATTTTGTAAACCAGGTCTAGTTTTTTTTGAGTACGGTATTTTGGTAC
Organism: Winogradskyella vidalii; assembly: GCF_013403955.1. Classification (GTDB taxonomy): domain Bacteria; phylum Bacteroidota; class Bacteroidia; order Flavobacteriales; family Flavobacteriaceae; genus Winogradskyella; species Winogradskyella vidalii. The sequence continues at coordinate 769,894 of NZ_JABFDG010000001.1, forward strand.
GTTTAGTTGTTTTGCTATTTCCTGTAATTCAGGAAGTTTTTTAGCTTTTAACTGAGAAATTTCAAACATTCTGTATGTTATATATGTATTATAATTTTGATATTATTAAATCAATATTTTCTAAATGAAATAAAAAGAAAAAAAGTGATATTAATTTGGAAGATTAGAAAGATGCAATTCAGTACGCTGCGTCTTACTATTGCAATAATACGATTTTATTTTAAAACATTTTCTATCTTTTTAAAAAATAAACTCCTAATTTTGCAGAACTTTTTTAATAAAAGATATGATTCAACGCATTCAAACTCTATATTTATTTTTAGCTGCAGTAATTTCAGCCGGCTTAATATTTGTGTTTCATTTGTGGACAGATAACCAAGGCGCTAAGGTTTTTGCCTTAGATAATTATTTATACTTAGGCTTGTTTTTAGGCTCAGCTTTATTATCTTTGATTTCAATATTTAGATTTAAAGACCGGAAATCTCAATTTGTTTTGGGACGACTGAATATCATATTAAACTTTATTTTACTAGGAATCTTTGTATATCAATCTCTTAGCTTATCTGGAGAAACTAACGTTTCGGAGAAAGGTATTGGGATGCTTCTTCCTATTTTTTCTATTGTGTGTTTAGTCTTGGCTAACAAGGCTATAAAAAAGGATGAAGATCTTGTAAAATCTGTAGATCGATTACGATAGACCTAAAATCTTAGTAGTATTAGTGTGAAAAACCCAAACGCTGCCGTTTGGGTTTTTTTATGGATAAAACCCACTCCAACCTTCTAAAAGAGAAGGTGCTTATAATCATTAAAAGTTAATTTCTTTCAATTTTTTGAGCGAAGTAGAGAAAACTACCTCAACGAGAAGGTGAAACTCATTCTTGAGCGACATATTAAGACATATTTTAGAGAATGTTTTCTATCGGTATAAGAAAATCCTTCTCATTGGGAAAGATTTAGGATGGACTATTGAACTCTATAACTTCTAAGTCTTTTATGTTTTTTCCATCTATCTTAAACCTAAGCATCGTTCTTACTTTATGAAAACCATGCTTACCAGCAGCACCAGGATTCATATGGAGTAGATTTAATTTTTTATCTGGCATCACTTTTAAAATATGAGAATGCCCTACAATAAAAATATCAGGTGGATTTTTAGTTAGTTCCTCCCTAACAGTTGCATTATATTTAGGCGGATAGCCACCAATATGAGTCATCCATATATCCATACCTTCACACATAAACCGATTGTGAAGAGGAAATTCAGCACGCGCTTCAGTGCTATCTATATTTCCGTAAACGGCTTTTAAGGGCTTTAATTTTTTAATCTGGTCAGTAACATCTAAGTCACCAATATCACCAGCGTGCCATACTTCGTCGGCTTGCTTTACATGTTTTAGAATTGCATCGTCTATATAACTGTGTGTGTCTGATAAAAGGAGTATTTTTTTCAAGAAAAATAATGGTTTTTGTTCCGCAAATCCCAATAATTATAGGGAGAGAATCTTGTTGTTATAAAAATGTTTTTGGTGAATTAGCTGTCTTGCTTTTTTAACTCTAAATATTCCGTTAACGAGATTCCTACGTTCGCAGGAATAAAGTATCTTTGCCTTTTAACAAAAGTAAGATTTCTATTGCGATTTTTCATTGAACTTTCATATAATGGTGGCGCTTATCATGGTTGGCAAAATCAGCCCAATGCTATTTCAGTACAAGAGGTTTTAGAAAAAGCATTGTCTACGATTTTAAAAACTAAAATTGCTGTTATGGGAGCGGGACGAACAGATGCTGGTGTTCATGCAGCTCAAATGTTTGCCCATTTTGATTTTGAAGGAAATTTTGAGTCTAAAGATTTAGTCTATAAACTCAATTCATTGCTGCCTAAAGATATTGCTATAAGGTCTGTTTTTAAAGTGAAACCAGAAACACACGCCAGGTTTGAAGCTAAGAGTAGAACTTACCATTATAAGATTTCTACCTCTAAAAATGTATTTGATTACGATTTTGCTTACCAAGTGCAATTACCTTTAAATGTAGAGGCCATGAATAAAGCCTGTGAAATACTATTTCAGTATAAAGATTTTCAATGCTTTTCAAAGGTTAATACAGATGTAAAAACGTATAATTGTGATTTAAAAGAAGCATTTTGGACTAAAAATAACGAGCAACTTATTTTTACAATTACAGCCGATCGTTTTTTAAGAAATATGGTAAGAGCTATTGTTGGCACCATGATAAATGTTGGCTTAGGAAAAATTAATCCAGAAGATTTACACGCCATTATTACTTCAAAAAGTAGGAGTGAAGCAGGATTTTCAGTGCCTGCGCATGGCTTATATTTGGTGAAAATTATTTATCCTGAAAGCATAAAAATAGAACATAAAAATTTATAGATTCCTGATTTACTAGGATAGAGATACTGAAACGAGCTCAGCATAAAATGGCAGAAAAAGGAAAAAAAATATTTGATACGTCGTTGTTTACACGTTTGCTAAAGTATATAAAACCATACAAAACGGTTTTTATTATTTCTTTATTCTGTGTGATTGGCTTGGCGTTATTTGGCGCATTTAGACCTTATGTTTTAAAAGAGGCTATCGATGTTAAAATAGCCAATAAAGAATACAATGGCTTTGTAGTCTATATGGCTATTATGTTGGGCTTATTAATTCTTGAGGTATTATCACAACTCCTATTTATCTATTATGCAAGTTGGCTCGGGCAAACGGTGGTTAAGGATATCCGTGTGAAACTTTTTCGCCATATGCTAAAATTTAAAATGACCTATTTTGATAAATCTTCAGTGGGTGTTTTAATTACAAGAGCGGTCACCGATATGGAACGTATAGCCGACATTTTTGGCGAAGGCTTATTTATGATTTTTAGTGACATCTTAAAAATGCTTGTTGTCGCTGGCTTTATGTCTTTTATAAACTTAAAATTGAGTTTAATTGTTTTTGTAACCATGCCTCTTGTATTGTTTGCGACTAAGATTTTTCAGAAGTATATGAAAATTGCTTTTGAAGATGTCCGTACTGAAGTTTCTAACCTTAATTCTTTTGTGCAAGAACGGGTTACGGGTATGAAAATTCTACAATTATTTACTCGTGAAGATACCGAATATAAAAAGTTTAAAGCCATCAACGAACGTCATAAGAAGGGCTGGTTAAAAACGGTTTGGTATAATTCAATTTTCTTTCCTATTGCAGAGTTTTTAGCCTCATTAACCATGGCAATGGTTATTTTAATCGGTGGTTTTGATGTTGTTTCAGAATCCCCAGAAACAACAATGGGCGATTTAATTTCTTTTACCATGTTTATTCCAATGCTATTTAGACCTTTAAATCAAATTGCGAATAAATTCAATACACTACAAATGGGGATGGTAGCCGCAGACCGTGTATTTAAAGTGTTAGATACCACCTCTAATATTGATGATTCTGGTACGGTAGAAACGCATAATTTTAAAGGTGCTATTCTGTTTGAAGAGGTACGGTTTGCTTATATAAAAGATGAAGAAGTTTTAAAAGGAATTTCATTTCAGGTTGAAGCAGGAGAGACCGTTGCTATTGTTGGTGCAACAGGTGCAGGAAAATCGACTATCATTAATTTATTAAATCGCTTTTACGATATTGATTCTGGAACGATAAAAATAGATGGTATCGCGATTAAAAATATGACCTTAAGTTCACTGCGAAATCAAATTGCAGTCGTACTACAAGATGTATTTTTATTTGCCGACACTATTCTAAATAATATTACTTTAAATAACGAAACGATTACTGAAGCCGACGTTGTAAAAGCAGCAAAAGCTATTGGTATCCATGAGTTTATCTCTAGTCTTCCTAATGGTTATCATTATAACGTAAAAGAACGTGGTGTGATGCTATCTTCTGGTCAACGGCAATTAATTTCATTCTTGAGAGCTTATGTTACTAATCCTAGTATTTTAATTTTAGACGAGGCGACTTCTTCGGTAGATTCTTACTCAGAACAACTCATACAAGATGCTACAGATAAAATAACGAAAGACAGAACCTCAATTGTAATTGCACACCGTTTGGCAACCATACAGCAAGCCGACAAAATTATTGTGATGGATGCAGGTGAAATTGTTGAAATAGGAACGCACCAATCTCTTCTTAAAAAAGAAAAAGGACATTACAAAAATCTTTATGAAGTTCAATTTTTGAAGGCTGAGACAGCTTAATGCTATAACTATAGCTATTAGAAATTAATTGTATAAGATATTTTTTATACCCCTTTTATTTTAAGGTAGGTAACTATTGTGATTATAAAAAATATGATTAATATAATCATTGACATAAAATAAATAGTCATAACCAATAAAAACCTAGAAAAGGTTTCCAAGAAACTCGACTTAAAGATACGTTTTAGGATATAGAATAAATAAGCAAATACAGGAAGCGATAGTATAGATGACGTAATAATATAATCAATATTCAAAAACAAAAATATGATACTCGTTATTGCGGTGATAATTATTGTTTGTGCAGTATAGTATAAATTAAGGACTAAATGTTCAGTGAAATTGTAAGTCCGTTCTTTAATAATATAATAGGCCAGCCAACTTCCTAAAGCATAAAAGGGAACCGTTAAAATGTAAATTATACTTTGGTATTTTGTAAACAAATCTGGCGATAAGTCTCCAAAAGGGTTTTCAGTTTTACTACCAGAAGCATTAAAGCCCTCTGCAAATCCTAATCCAAAGTCTGTTGAGCTAGAGAAAAAGTTCTTTATTATAAACACCTGTATTCCAGCTAAGGTTAAAGCAATGGCAAAATACTGAAGAACATCTATATAGCGTTTGCGTGTACCATTAATATAACCTACAATTACAGCTTCAGGACGTCTAAATAAATCAATAAATGTGCTGAGAAATTTATTGTCTATAGAAATAAATTGCTCATTAACTTGTTGCGCAATTACTTTAGGTTTTAATCGGTTCTGAATGACCTTTGCACCACATTCATCACAAAACTTTTGTGCGTTTCTAAGCGTGTTATTACAGTTCTTACATTCCACTAACCAAGATCTTCTTTAATTTTGTTTCTAAGTTCATCAGTGTTTTTAAACATTACAAACTCGCCATTTTTTATATAAGAAACTTGTCCGGTTTCTTCACTTACACAAAGTGCTAAAGCATCTGTTTTTTCTGTAATACCAATTGCTGCTCTGTGTCGTAAACCAAAACGTTCAGGAATGTTTTTTTCATTGTTAACAGGAAGAATAACACGTGTCGCTTTTACTACATTTTTATCAATAACAATAGCGCCATCGTGCAACGGACTATTTTTAAAAAAGATACTTTCTATAATAGGTTGCGACACTAAAATATTCATTTCATCTCCTGTACTAGTTAGAAAATCTAGGTTGTTATTGCGTTCTAAAACGATTAATGCACCTGTATTTGTGCTTCCCATTTTGTTACAAGCATTAATTATAGCATCGATATCAGTTGTGGTTTGGTCATCATTTTTTAGAAATTTAAAATTCTTAAAAAGATTTCGTTTCCCACTAATATTTGTTGAGCCAACCATTAAAAGGAACTTTCGTATTTCGGGTTGAAAAACCACAATTAAAGCAATAATACCAACCTTCATAAAGCCATCAAAAATGCTGTAAAGCATATGCATGTTAAGATAGTCGGTGAGTCGCCAAGCAAAATAAATGATAAGAATACCAATAAATATATTGATGGCTACTGTGCCTTTTACAAGTTTGTAAATGTAGTAGAGCAATATGGCAACAAGAAAGACATCAACAAAGTCTATAAATCTAAAATCCCAAAGTTGTAAGTTGTCCAAATGTTAAGTGTTTCTGCTAATTTAACAATTTCTGTTTATTAGTAAAGAAAATGCTTTACAATAAATGAGATGTGCTTTAGGTTCTAATATCTAATAAATTAATTCTTCGGTGCTTATTTCTGTCATTTCATTTGTGAATTGAAGCACTTTATGTTTCAATGTTATATAATCTTGAAAATTTAAATCTTTACTAAAAGCTAAAGAGACTTTGTTTTTATGCTGTCTGTAAAACTCAAAAGCCGCTTCGTTTAAAAATGCATCTATTTTTAGAACCTCGTCGTTGGTTTGCTTACCCTCATTAAACTCACTGATAGCAACTAATTTGTCTGACATAAAATTAATAAGCACTAATCGATTAGTGCTTTTAAGAGCTTTATCCTTTCCAAAGGCATTAATATCTGTGATGTAATACACATCTGTAAATTCTAAAAAGCCTAAATTTTTAATCGTTGTATCGTTACAAGTGTAATAATTTTTTGCGGCTTCATTTTTATGAATTTCTGCATTCCGTTTTTTGTCTTGCATCATTGTTATCTTCGGAATAGCTTGCCCTAACGTTAAGCGCTTGTCAACATTGACTAACCAGTTTGTTGTACTAATTATATTCTTTCGATTTAATAAGGTGGAATCGGGTTGTGTTTCATCATAGAAAATATAAGCAGGAGATACGTCTAAAACTTCGGTGACTTCAGCATTTTCAATTTCAGGTAAATGTAAAATACGTTCGTTATTACAACTGAATAGGCATAAAATGGAGAGTAAATATATATAGCGCATGGTTTGCTTAAAGCTTTAAATTCAAAATTACGGTTTTCGGTTCATGTTTCAGACCAACTAGGTTTTTAAAACCTGCTAGGTCTTAGATGTTAGTTGATTAAAAAGTGTGACACATTCCATAGCTTCTTTTACATCGTGTGCACGTAAAATTTTTGCTCCTTTTTGTAAAGCCACCATATGTAATGCGGTGGTGCCGTTAAGGGCATTTTGAGCGGTGGAATTTAGGGGTTTGTAAATCATAGATTTACGCGATATGCCAGCTAAAATAGGTTGGTCTATAAGTTGAAGTAATTCCTGTTGATTCAATAGCTCATAATTCTGAGCTAAGGTTTTTGCAAAGCCAAAGCCAGGGTCAATAATGATGTCGTTTATTTTTTCTTCATGAGCAGCAGCTATGCGTTCTCCAAAATAGGCAATCATTTCTTTTGTTAAATCCTTGTATTGGGTGTGTTGTTGCATGGTTTGGGGTGTGCCTTTCATATGCATCATAATATAAGGAACGGCTAGTTTTCCAACTGTAGAAAGCATGGCATCATCTAATTTTCCTGCAGAAATATCATTGATAAGCGCAGCACCAGCTTCAATACTTTGTTTAGCAACTGTACTCCTAAACGTATCAATAGAAATTAATGTTTCAGGAAAATGTTTCAAAATAAGTGCAACAACAGGAATCACACGTTTTAATTCTTCAGTTTCACTAACCACATCGGCATTTGGTCTAGAGCTGTAGCCGCCTAAATCTATAAAAGTAGCACCATAATTTAGCATGGTTTCTACTTGCTGCAAGATTTCAGTTTCATTTTTATAGGTGCCACCATCATAAAACGAATCTGGTGTTACATTAAGAATACCCATCACTTTTGGTGTGGATAAATCGATTAATTGGCCTTTACAGTTTATAGTCATCTAAATGGTTCTATATTCACAATTTAAAATTCAAAGTTGCGCTAAATTCTTAAAAAAAATGAATTTAGAACTCAGAACTTTGAACTCTTAACTATTTGTCCGAAATTTACGGAAATTTACTCGATAATCGAGATTAATCCAAAGCGCAGCGCTTTGTCTATAAATAATTTTAACCCAAAAGTTTTTCTTTCGGAAAGTTAATTAAACCAATGCAAGATACTTCAAAACAATACGATGCTGTTATCGCTAAATGCAGAACACTTTTTGTAAATAAAATGAGTGATTATGGCAGTGCATGGCGCATTTTACGTTTACCATCACTTACCGATCAGATTTTTATAAAAGCCCAACGCATTAGAGGTTTGCAGCAAAATGAGGTTAGAAAAGTAGATGAAGGTGAAGTGAGTGAGTTTATAGGAATTATAAACTATTGTGCCATGGCATTGATTCAGTTAGAAAAAGGTGTTGTAGAACAACCCGATTTAGATACTGAAGCAGCCACTGATTTGTACGATAAAAAAATAGCACTGACCAAACAGTTGATGCTCAATAAAAATCACGATTACGGTGAAGCTTGGCGAGATATGCGTGTAAGTTCCTTAACAGATTTAATTTTACAGAAGTTATTACGCGTTAAGCAAATAGAAAACAATGCCGGAAAAACCATAGTTAGCGAAGGTATTGATGCCAATTATCAAGACATGATTAATTATGCAATTTTTGCTTTAATACATTTAAATGAAGCCGATTAATCTGTTGTCTTGTAAAAAGAAGATGCCATAAAAAATAATTAATATCATGAACTATATAGTACAGCTTAGCCGAATATTCACGGGAATATTATTTATAATCTCAGGATTTATAAAATTGAATGACCCGCTTGGGTTTTCTTATAAACTAGAGGAATATTTTGGAGCAGATGTTTTAAATATGGAGTTTTTAATTCCTTACGCTCTAGGGATTTCGGTAATTGTTGTGGTGTTTGAAGTTATTTTGGGTGTCTTTTTGCTAATTGGTTACAAGCCAAAATTCACGATTTGGAGCTTGTTATTAATGATTGTGTTTTTCTCATTCCTTACCTTTTATTCAGCGTATTTTGATAAGGTAAAAGACTGTGGTTGTTTTGGTGATGCTCTAAAACTAACGCCATGGGAAAGTTTTACTAAAGATATCGTTTTACTTGCGTTGATACTGATTTTATTAGCCGGTTTAAAATATATAAAACCCGTTTTTTCAAAATTACCAACTACAATTCTTGCATTGTTGAGCTTTATAGTCTCACTGTGGTTTGGCTACCATGTGTTAATGCATTTACCTGCTATAGATTTTAGAGCTTATGCGGTTGGAAAGAATCTTCAGAATGAAATGTCAACTCCAGAAGACGCTCAAAAAGCGATTACAGAATATACGTGGACATTTAATGTCGATGGTGAAGAACAAGAATTTGTAACTAACGGAAGTTACCCAAAAGTTGATGGTGAATATGTTGGTGTAGAAACAAAAGTTATTGATGAAGGCTATGTACCAGCGATTCAAGATTTCTCTATAGAAACTGAAGATGAAGACTTAACAGACTATTTCTTAGAACAAGAAAAGCTAGTGATAATAACTATGTATAATGTCAATAAAGGTGAAGCAGAAGGCATGATAAAGATAAAGTCATTTACAGACGAAGCTATTAAAAAAGGGTATACTGTAATTGGGTTATCATCTTCTGGATCTGCGGATAAAGCACAAATTAAAGCGGATTATAATTTTAATTTCGATATTTACCTTTGTGATGAAAAAGTGGTTAAAACCATTGTACGTGCTAATCCAGGTGTTATTTTATTAAATAAAGGTACAGTAACACAGAAAGCGCACTGGAATGATATCGATGCTATTGGACTTTAGTTTTTAGTCGCAGATTTTAGTCTCAGTCTCAGTTTGCAGTCACAGTTGTAGTTTGCAGTTTAAAAAAAGCAGGATTTAGAAATTCGATTTTAAGTTTAGCGCTCTGTGAAACTTTGTGCCTCTTTTGTGTAGTTTTGTGAAATAACTTTTGAATTCGAATCGAAACCTAAAGATGTAAAATTTAAGAATTTTTAAAGACCTCTAGTATTGATAAGCTATCTTTTAAATAAAATCGGTTATGCCTTTATCACCTTATTAGGGGTTATTACGGTCATTTTCTTTTTATTTACCATTTTACCTGGTGATCCGGCTAAAATGATGTTAGGGCAAAATCAAACAGAAGAACAAGTGCTAGCTGTAAAACAGAAATATGGTTTTGATAAACCTATTGGAACACAGTTTTTATATTATTTAAATGATTTATCGCCCATATCATTTCACTCAAAGAATAATAAAGATTACACGTATTTAAGTCCCAATAAATATACAGCAACAACACTTTTTACTTTAGGCAATACCACAACTGTTTTAAAAGCACCTTATTTAAGAGAATCCTTTACTAAACAAGGTAAAAAAGTGACTCAGGTTATTGGTGAAACTATTCCTAATACCTTTATATTAGCACTTTCGGCGATTATAATTGCTATTGTATTGGGTGTTGCTTTTGGCATCATTTCAGCATTATATAAAGACACTTGGATAGATAAAACCATTCAGGTTTTAAGTACATTTGGTATGAGTGTACCTTCGTTTTTTAGTGCTATTTTGTTTGCTTGGTTATTTGGTTTTGTATGGCATAATTATACAAATCTAGAAATGACAGGAAGTTTATACGCTCTCGATGATTTTGGGGAAAAGATGACGATTCAATGGAAAAATTTAATCCTTCCAGCCGTTGTTTTAGGAATTCGGCCTCTGGCTGTCGTTATTCAGCTAATGCGGAATTCATTATTAGAAGTTTTAAATCAAGATTATATAAGAACAGCCCGAGCTAAAGGTTTGAGTGAATTTCAGGTCATTAAAAATCACGCTGTAAAAAACGCATTAAACCCTGTGGTAACAGCTATATCAGGTTGGTTTGCGTCAATGCTTGCAGGCGCTGTTTTTGTAGAATATATTTTTGGTTGGAATGGCTTAGGAAAAGAAATTGTAAATGCGCTAAACACATTAGACTTGCCAGTAATTATGGGAGCGGTTTTAGTTATAGCCATTGTTTTTATCACGATTAACATATTTGTAGATGTTATTTATGCTTGGTTAGACCCTAGAGTAAAATTATCTTAATGAAATACTGATAATTGTCAATTTTCATTCTTTTTTATTATGTTATTTTTGTGATTGATTATCCTTCGAGGTGTTGCTAAATTAATTTTAGTTTATATAATCTTGTAGGTATTAAATAATAAACTGAAGTTCAATTAAATGAGATACCCATTTTAATGGGCAAAATTATGAGAAAAAACATCGTAGCAGGAAACTGGAAAATGAATAACGATTTAGCGCAAACTGAAACGTTGATAACGGAATTACAAAACCAAAGTAAGACTTCAAATGCTGAGGTTATGATAGCACCAGCATTTACAAACTTATGGCATGCTTTTCAGTCGTTAAGACAAGATGATGTAGAGGTTGTTGCTCAAAATATGCATTTTGCAGAACACGGTGCATATACAGGTGAAGTGAGTGTGAGTATGCTTAAAAGTATTGGTGTACAAACCGTTATTTTAGGACATAGTGAAAGACGTGCTTATTTCAATGAAACAGATGAAACTTTAGCTAAAAAAGTAGATACTGCATTATTAAATGAAATGCGAGTTATTTTTTGTTTTGGTGAAGAGCTAGCTGACAGAAAATCTAATAATCACGAAGCCGTAGTTGAAGGTCAGATTAAAAATGCATTGTTTCACTTAGAAGCAGATGCTTTTGAAAACATTGTATTAGCTTATGAGCCTGTTTGGGCTATTGGCACTGGTGAAACTGCAAGTCCTGAGCAAGCACAAGATATGCATGCTTTTATTAGAAAAACTTTAGCAGATAAGTACGGAAATACTGTTGCTGATTCTGTTTCTATTTTATATGGTGGAAGTGTTAAACCTGCCAATGCTAAAGAGATCTTTGGAAAACCAGATGTCGATGGAGGCTTAATAGGTGGTGCAGCTTTAAATGCCGAAGATTTTTATGCGATTGTAAACGCATTTTAAAAACCTTATCTTACTAAGTAATTAAAAAGTCCTTAACACATTGATTCTAACCAATGAGTTAAGGACTTTTTTAGGCTTAAAAATGAAATTATTTATATGCCTATTTCTACTTGAAAACGTAAATACCAATCACTAGTTTGGCTAGAATCAATATAATTAAATTCAGTATTAGTAATTTCAGCTTGTAATTTTAAAGCGTGTTCCCAAATGTATTTAGTAACTCCAACACTGTATTGATTGGTTTGTGGTGTTAAAGCTTCAATATCTTCATGAGGCTCTTGGTACGAATAACGACCAACAATTTCATAATTGTTTTTAAAAATATAACTCAATTGGGTGTCAAAACCACTACCTGCAAAAACATATCTAGTTTCCAAAATATCATCCGGATTTACCGTTAATGGGTTGTCAGAAGTTCTATTCATATAAGCTGTTTGAAAAGCCCAACCGTTATATTTTACAATAGCATCTAGTAATAAAGATTGCATATCGCGTTGTTCAAATAATTCTTCACCAATAGTACCTCGTGTTCTCCTCGCATTGTTATTATAATGATAAACCCCTGAAACCATTAATTTAGGAGTTTGCTCACGTTTTAAATCCCCTTCAAACAGCGTTCCATTACTTTGAAAACTACCAAAAGGAAAGAGTTCTAAACGGCCAGTAAACGCTAAACCATTATCGGGTTCTTTAGTCCAGTTTCGACCTTCACCTGTACTAATAGCCGTTTTTAAGTTATACGAAAATTGGTCTTGTAATTCATTTAAATAATACACTTGTAAACCAAAATCTCTATCAATATTAAAGCGGGCATTATTTATAGAGCGATCGGTGAGTTGTAAAGCACCAGAGGAATTAATACGCTGCCTGTTTCCTGGGAGTTTTGTTTGTCCAAAACCAATATTCCAATGTTCGTTGGGCCTGTAAAATACAATCGCATCTCTAATAATATTGAGATTATCGCCGTCTTCTATGGCGCCAACATCATTTGGTGAAAATGATAATTGAACCACATAAATAATACTAGGGTCACCAACATAACCATCAAAACGCAATCGCATTCGTCTTATCATAGCTTCGTACCCATCGGCTTCATCTTCATTGTATAACGATGTAAATCTATTTTGCATTCTAAACCTAATATTGAGTTTAAAAATACTGTCTGGCGATGTAATTCCTAGCCCTTTTCCATAACTATAGTAGGGAAGTGCAGAAAGTTTAATGTCATTAGTTTCTTGAGCAGGGATTAGCTGAAATAAAACTAAAAATAGAATTGAAAGGGTAATTTTATTCATGTCATTTTAATTTAAAACAAAAATAAGAGTAACTAAATTAGGATTAGTAAATTTGTAAAAAAAAATAATAATAATGTCCGAAATATACATGGGTTACACATTCAAAGTGAACCCGATAAAGCCCGCTGTTGAAATCTTAATTGCCGAACTGGGTTATGCAGGTTTTGAAAGCTTTGTGGAGAATGAAGAAGGCGTCATTGCCTATATTCAAAAAGAGGAATGGCATAAAAATATTCTAGATGATATTTACGTTTTAAGCTCTGATGAATTTGAAATTACGCATACGTATGAAGAAATTGAACAAACCAACTGGAATGAAGAATGGGAGAAAAATTTTAGCCCAATTATTGTTGACGATTTAGTTTCGGTACGTGCTCCATTTCATGAAAAACCTGATACAAAGTTTGACTTAATAATAGAGCCAAAAATGAGCTTTGGGACAGGACATCATGAAACCACACACATGATGATTCAGCATATTTTAAAAAATGATTTTACAAATAAATCGGTTTTAGATATGGGCTGTGGAACAGGCGTTTTAGCCATTTTAGCCGAAAAAGTAGGCGCAACAAAACTCGATGCTATTGATATAGACAACTGGTGTTATTTAAACAGTTTAGAAAACGTAGAACGTAATGATTGTAAACATATTTCAGTTTACGAAGGCGATGTAAAATTATTAGAAGGTAAAACCTACGATAGCATTATTGCGAATATAAACCGTAATATATTGCTTGCTGATATTGCTGCTTATGCTAAAAGTTTAAATGCTGATGGGAGCTTATTTTTAAGTGGATTTTATCAAGAAGACATCCCGATTATTGAAGCAGAATGTGATAAACACATGTTAAAATTGAAGGAAACTATACAAAAAGGGCAGTGGGTTGCGTTAAAATTTATAAATTAGTGTAAACTTAAGTTTAACTATGATTTTCCTTAATTGGAATTTCTAAAAGAACAAAAGGGATGACCAAAGAAAAATATTCAGAAGAATTACTTTTAAAAGAAGAAGCTGTAAAACAAAACGAGATTGTATTATTCAATGATGAAGTTAATACCTTTGATCATGTAATAGAGATGCTTATTTATGCTTGTGATCATGTACCAGAACAAGCAGAACAATGTGCTTTGTTAGTACATTATAAAGGTAAGTGTACAGTTAAAACAGGTGCTTATGAAGATTTAGAGCCACGATGTTCTAAGCTTTTACAGGCCGGACTTAGTGCCGAAATAGTTTAATAAAAAATCCCACCTATAGTGGGATTTTTTACTATTATAAGGTGTTTTATTTTTTTATTTTGTCATTCTTCCTACAGCACAGCTCACAAAAGATTTCGCTTTTTTAGGTAAAGAGTTAGAATCGCCCTCTATTGGATATCCCAAATCTGATAATTTGTTTTTTACGACTTCAATATCGTTTTCAACGGTAATATTAAAGCTCACTTCGTTAGTGTCGTTATCAACGCTAACATCAGAAATACCGTCTAATTTAGAGAGTTGTGTTACAATGGTATTAGCACAACCACCACATTTTAAATTTTGAATGTTAAATGTATTTTTCATATTTAGATATTTTGGAGATCTGTCCGTTTTTTAAAACGCGATAGGTCTGATAAATAATAATTTAAGAGTTAAATAAAGACTTTCTCAATTTTACAAACCAAGAAAACTAGTCCTCTATAATGTTGATGGACAAACAAAATCTGTAATTGGTAAATCAGTATTTTTAATGGCTGCAAATCCACCAGCAATATCAATTAATTTAGTATAACCTCTAGCTTTTAATATAGAGGCCGCAATTACAGAGCGGTAACCACCTGCACAATGTATATAATAGGTCTTGTCTTTATTGAGCGCATTCATCTTCTCATTAATAAAGTCTAAAGATAAATGCTGAACGTCTTCCAAGTGCGACGATTGATACTCACCATCCTTACGAACGTCTAATATATTAAGCGTATCTGCTTTTAATCTGGTGGCTAATTCTTCAGCAGAAATGGACGTTAATGTTTCAATGTCTTTTCCTGCTTTTTTCCAAGCGTCTATGCCACCTTCAAGATAACCTAAGGTGTTGTCATAGCCTACACGTGATAATCTTGTAACTGCTTCAGCAGATTTACCTTCTGGTACAACTAAAATTATGGGTTGATTAATATCCTTAATTAAAGCCCCAACCCAAGGTGCAAAACCACCATTTAAGCCAATAAAAATAGAATTTGGAATATGACTTTTTATAAAATCGGCTTGTGTTCTAACATCTAAAACTAAAGCAGATTCATGATTAGCCATAGCTTCAAATTCGTTTGGCTGTAATGCTACATTTCCTGTTTTTAAAACGCTGTCAAAATTGGCATAGCCCATTTTATTCAGCATAGCATTTTTTGCAAAATACTGTGGTGGTGGCGCAATACCATCTAAGACTTCTTTTACAAATTCAGCTTTCGTCATATCAGCACGTAACGCATAATTTGTTTTTTTCTGTTCTCCTAAAACACCCACCGTTTCTTTGCTTAAGTTTTTACCGCAAGCCGAACCAGCACCATGAGCAGGATAAACAATAACATCGTCTGCTAATGGCATAATTTTATTTCGAAGCGAATCAAACAACATACCTGCTAAATCTTCTTTGGTTAAATCAGATTTAATGGCTAAATCTGGTCGTCCTACATCGCCTAAGAATAAGGTGTCACCGGAAAAAATGGCATGGTCTTTTCCGTTTTCGTCTATTAACACATAAGTGGCCGATTCTAAAGTGTGCCCGGGTGTGTGTAATACTTTAATAGAAACTTTACCAAGTTTAAGGATTTCACCATCTGTAGCGGTGTGAATATCGTATTCTGTGCTCGCACCTGGACCAAAAACGATAGTTGCTCCAGTTTCTTTTGCTAAATCTACATGACCAGACACAAAATCGGCATGAAAATGAGTTTCTAAAATATACTTTATTTTGGCTTTATTAGCGTCTGCTTTTTCAATATATTGTTGTATTTCTCTAAGCGGGTCTATTATAGCAACCTCACCTTCAGATTCAATATAGTAGGCACCTTGTGCTAAACAGCCTGTATATAATTGTTCAATTTTCATACTTAATTAATTTGAATTGCAAATTTAAGAAACTTCATTTTTTGAAATGTGATATTTGTCACAAAGTGTGTTAAAATAACTCTTTAAACATAATGTATATTGCCATAAATATGGTGAAATAACCAAAGCCTTTTTTTAAGCGTTTAGCACTTATTTTCTTAGAAAGTGCTAAACCAATAAAAATTCCTATAATTGAAATGGCAGTAAATGTAATAAGGAATTGCCAATCTATATTGAGGGTTTTTACATCGCCTAAGAATCCTAAAAGTGATTGTATAGCAATGATAAACAACGATGTGCTGATGGCTTTTTTTATAGGGAGTTTGACTAATAGAACTAATGCAGGAACGATTAAGAATCCGCCGCCAGCACCAACTAAACCTGCTAAAGCACCGATGCCAATTGCTTGCGTGCCAATGGCAAAATAATGGGTGTTTTCAAATTCTTTTATGCTATTTTCAGTATTTATCGTTTTAGACCTAATCATTGACCATCCTGCTAATAGCATAATAATTGCAAATAACAGCATTATAAAAAGTGAATTGGTGAGTTGAAAGTCACCTACAGAAAAAAAGACTTCTGGCAGGTTAGGTATTACTAAGCTTCTTACTGTAAACACAGTAATTATAGAAGGTATTGCAAATACAATAGCAGTTTTAAAATCAATTTTATTTTTCTTTAAGTTACGCAGCGTACCAATTAAAGCTGTGTTTCCTACAATAAAAAGCGAATAACCCGTAGCAACTATAGGACTAAAACCTAATAAATAAACCAAAATAGGAACCGTTAAAATAGAACCGCCTCCACCGATTAGACCTAAAACAAGTCCAACAATTAAAGCGCCAAAATAACCTAATGTTTCCGTGAATTCCATTTTAATGTGGTAATTTGTCTTTTAGTAAACCATAGGTGTAAGTCCCTAATAATGCCGCTGCAATCACGATAAGCATAGGCCAAACACCAGTGCCTAATAAAATATACATTGGTCCAGGGCAAGCACCACATAAAGCCCAGCCTAAGCCAAAAATAGTACCTCCAATAATATAGCGAGTGAAACCGCGTTCTTTTAGACTTACTTTTAATAAGCCACCTTCAATATTTTTTATTTTTTTCATTTTAGAAAATGCTAAGAGAAGCACTCCTGTTGCAATTGCAGAACCAATAATACCGTACATATGGAAGGATTGAAATTTAAACATTTCAAAAATACGATACCAAGATACGGCTTCAGATTTAACCAGAACAATTCCGAAGACGCTTCCTACAATAAAAAATTTAATATATTTTCCCATAATTAAAATAGTATTGGATAAATAAGGTGAATCATAATTAAGCCTCCTAAAAAGAAACCGATAACTGCAATTAAAGAGGGTAATTGTAAACTGCTTAACCCTGTAATGGCGTGTCCAGAGGTACAGCCACCGGCGTAACGTGTACCAAATCCGACAAGAAATCCGCCAACAGTAAGGATTAAAATACCTTTGAGACTGAAAACAGCATCCCAACTAAATAATTCTGGTGGCAATAAATTTTGGCCAACATTATTAAACCCATAAGCAGTTAAGTCTTTAACTGTGGCCTCACTAAGGTCAATCGCTGTTGGATTTGATAAAAATGTGTGAGCAATAAAGCCTCCAAAAATGGCACCGAGAACAACTACAAGATTCCAACGTTGGCTTTTCCAATCAAATTTAAAAAATTCTGTACGTTTACCAGCACCACCTATAGCACATAAGGTTCTTAGGTTTGATGACATGCCAAAAGTTCTCCCAAAATAGAGTAGAAGATACATAACGATGGCCAGACAAGGCCCAGAAACATACCAAGGCCAAGGTTGTAATATGAATTCCATAAAATAAATTTGATGCAAAAATAAGATTCTTATAGTAGCTTGGTGATACAAAAGTGGTTAAAAGTCTAAGACTTCAATTTTGTTTCTACCAAGTTTAATTTTGTTTTCGCGTTCGAGTTGTTTTAAAAGTCTTGAAATGACCACTCTAGAAGTGTTTAAGTCTTCAGCAATGTCTAAGTGTGTCATTTCTAAATTTGTTGACGCAGAAAGTTTTACTTGATCGGTAAGGTATTTAAATAAACGTTCATCCATTTTCATAAAGGCAAGCGTGTCTATAGTTTCTAGCATTTCATCAAAACGAATTTGATAACTTTGAAGAATAAAGTTTCGCCAGCTTTCATTGGTGTTAAACCATAGTTTCATGTTTTCAATAGGAATCATGATTACCGTAGCATCTTCATCTGCAATAGCTCTAATTTTACTTACAGACTTTACCATGCAACAAGTGAGTGACATGGCGCAGGTGTCCCCAGACTCTAAGACATAGAGTAAAAGCTCATCGCCATTATCGTCTTCTCTTAAAACTTTAATGTTTCCTTTAATGAGTAAAGGAATGTAATTTAATTCCTGACCAATATCAATAATTATATCAGCTTTTTTAAAAGTTTTAATAAAAGCCACATTAGCAATACTATCGATTATTTCTGAATCGAATAAGTAGTTGAACGGTTCTAGGAGTGCTTTAGAAATCATGCATCAAAAATACTAAATTAAATAATTGAAATTGTTTGGTTGTTTTTTAATAAAAGTATTATATTTGCACCCACTTAAAATGGCCTCGTAGCATAACTGAATAGTGCACCACATTACGGCTGTGGAGGTTGAAGGTTTGAATCCTTCCGAGGTCACAATAAAGAATGTAAATTCTTAATCAAAAGCTTACAAAATCTATGATTTTGTAAGCTTTTTTCATTTTTAGGGAGTCCTAGCTTTGTAATCATCTCATGTCTGTTCACTTCAAGTGTGTTAATATAAGTCTTAAGTATATAGTAGAACACTGTTGTTATATAATATCTAAAACGTATAAACGGAACTTTACATCCAATGTTTTTATTTCATATTAGCTAAATCAAATTAGGCTATTCATTTCTTCTTGTCTGTGGTACAATTGGTTAGGGAGATAAATTGTTCGTGTACGATTTTTTATACAAGGAAAGAATCAAAGATAACTTCGCGCCGATTAAATTTTTCAAAGTTTTTATAAAGATCTATTTCAATTTTTGGCACGTATCTAATAAAGTACGATCTAATTTAACTTAAAATTTTTTTATGAATAAATTTATACTGTCATTCATTGTTGTGAATATGTTTCTTTTTGGAGGGATATCTACAATGTTAGGCCAAGAATTAAGTGTTACTGGAATTGTTAAAGGAGTTAATGGTCTACCGTTGCCTGGAGCAAATATTATTGAAAAAGATACCGATAATGGTGTTCAATCCGATATTGATGGAAAATTTACAATTGAATTAACTAATAGTAAGGCTACAATTGTAATCTCATTTCTTGGTTTTACAACACAAGAAATTGCTATTGATGGTCAAGACACTTTAGAAGTAATATTAGAAAATGCAGATACAGCATTAGAGGATGTTTTAGTTGTAGGATATGGTAGTGTAAAGAAAAGTGATTTAACCGGTGCCGTATCACAAGTGAGCTCTAAAGAGGTTAATGCATTTCCTTCGGGATCCGTTATGCAATCATTACAAGGAAGAGCGGCAGGAGTGCAAGTGTCACAAAATACAGGTGCGCCAGGTGCAGGATTTAGCGTAAGGATTAGGGGCGCTAATTCAATACAAGGAAACAATGACCCTTTATATGTTATAGACGGTTTTCCTTATTCTAGTAGTCCTACAAACTTAAATAATTCCGATATAGAAAGTATTGAGGTGCTTAAAGATGCTTCGGCAACGGCTATTTATGGTTCAAGAGGAGCGAACGGTGTGGTGTTAATTACGACCAAAAAGGGGAGAGATGGCGCAACTAGAGTTGAAGTAGAAAGTAGTTATTCCGTACAGCAGCAAACCTCAAAATTAGATTTGCTTAATGGTACAGAATATGCCTCTTTTATGAATTTACAAGCCCAAAATGATGGTGAGACGCCTTATTTTACATCAGAGGAAGTCGCTGCATTTGGAGAAGGATTTGATTGGCAAGATTTTGTTTACCGAGAAGGTGCTATTGAAACTAATTCAGTTAATTTAAGTGGAGGTAATGATAAAACCCAGTTTGCTATCGGCGGTAGTATTTTCAACAATGAAGGTATTATAAAAGGAAGTGATTATAAAAGATATGCCTTACGTCTAAATTTATCACATCATATCAATGATAAAGTAAAAATTGATTGGTCTAACTCACTATCTTATCTAGATACGAGAAGAAAAGATAGTAGTGGTGGTAGTCGAGGAGGATCACTTATTGGAGGGTCTATTTCAGCAGCACCGATATCAACACCATTTAATGACGATGGGAGTTACAACGTATTATCCACAGAATATCCATTTATTGCCCCAGATATTGTTAATCCAATTAACTTTATTAACGAGCGTAGTAGTAGAGTACAAGCCAATGTTATATTGAGTAACTTATCGTTTATTTATAACCCGATTCCTGAGTTAACACTTAAAATATCAGGAGGTATAGAAAATAGAGATGATAGAACTGATGTGTACACCACACGCGATTTCTTCAATTCTGACGGCGCTGCAAGTGTATCAACAAATCAACAACGCAGTTTATTAAGTGAGAATACAATCACCTATCAAAAAACATTTAGTGCTAAACACACATTTACCGCTTTGGCAGGTGTCACCTATCAAAATTTCAAGAATACCTATTTAGGAGGTAGTGGTGTCGGTTTTATAAGTGATATTTATGAGACCGGTCAATTACAAAGTGCTGAAACGCCTGGAATTCCGTCAACATCGTATTCAGATTCATCTTTATTATCCTATTTAGGACGTATCAACTATAGTTTCAATGATCGGTATTTATTAACCTTAAGTATGAGAAGCGACGGTTCTTCAAGATATAGTGAAGGTGATAAGTGGGGGAACTTTCCTTCGGCAGCATTGGCTTGGAAAGCAAATGAAGAAAACTTTATTAATAATTTAAATGTTTTTTCAGAATTAAAATTCCGTGGAAGTTGGGGCTTAGTGGGTAGTCAGGCTATAAGTCCGTATACAACCTTAAATATATTATCGTCAGGCTATACCGTTTTTGATGATCAACTATATAATACATTGGCTCCAGGTTCTCGACTACCAAGCGATTTAAAATGGGAAACTACAGAGCAAATTAATGTGGGAATGGATGCTGGCTTTTTTAACAACCGACTATCATTAACATTAGATTATTATATAAAAACGACCAAAGATTTATTAAATACGGTTAGGCTACCAAGTTCTACAGGTTACCTTTCATCTATAAGGAATGTGGGCGAGGTTGAAAATAAAGGATTTGAATTAGGCATTAGTGGAGACATATCTAGAGGTGAATTTAAATGGAACCTTTCTGCAAATATTTCTGCAAACCGAAATAAGGTTATTAAACTTAGCGGTGGTGAGGATATATTAACTTCTAATATTTCACTATTAGTTGTTCAAGATAATGTTTCCATATTAAGAGAAGGGCGACCTATGGGTCAGTTTTGGGGCTATTTAGAAGATGGTTATACCGATGAAGGACAGATTAACCTAGTAGATTTAAATGATGATGGTGTAATTTCAGCAGAAGATAAAACCTATATAGGGGATCCTAATCCCGATTTTATTTATGGTATTAATTCTGAAATGAGTTATAAGAATTTTGGTTTATCATTCTTTATTCAAGGATCGCAAGGCAATGATATTTTTAACGTAAGTGCTATTCCTGTAACCATGGATTATGGACTTGGGTTAAATACATTACGCGAAGTCTATGAAGATAATTGGAGCCCTACAAATACAGATGCTAAATATCCTCTAATAAGTAGAAGTACCTCTGCCTATGTTTCGGACCGATGGGTAGAAGATGGGTCGTATATACGGCTAAAAAACATAGAATTTTCATATTCTATTCCGCTAGATTATAATTTTATGGAAAGCGCACAAGTATATATTAGTGGTCAAAATCTTATCACAATAACCAACTATTCTTGGTTAGATCCAGAAGTGAATTCTCAAGGTCCAGGTAGACCTGGAATTGACTATTTATCATACCCTGTAGCTAAAGGATTTACTTTAGGCTTAAGAATGGTTTTCTAAATCCCTAAATAGATAGCAACTTTTTATTACTAAAATTAATCAACATGAAAAATTTAGAAATCACGATATATAATTTTAAAAACAACTTAAAAACCAATATAAATTTCATTGGCATTTTTATAACGCTTCTGGTATGTAGTAGTTGTAGTTTAGATGAAGAACCAAAATACGTTGTAGAAGAGGGTTTTTACAATACTGCGGAAGAGTTAGAAATTGCGATGAATGCTGCCTATTCACCAATAAGAGGCTTGTATGCAGAACAAACAGCTGTTTTAGATGCACATACCGATTGGGGTTATGGTCGTGGAAGTCGAGCAGATTACAACGATTTTCAGGGGTTCAATTCTGGAAACATTAATGTGGCAGGTTTACGTTGGAATGCATTTTATCAAAGTATTAGAAATGCCAATTTAATTATTAGAAATGCGCCTTTAGGGGCAGATGTCACGCAAGATGAAATCGACTTAATCGTTAGTGAAGCCAAATTTTTAAGAGCCTTAAATTATTTTATACTAGTTAGAAATTGGGGCGGTGTACCCATAAGAACTGCTATAAATTTTGATGAAGCAGATTTAAATAAAAGTAATGCAGATGAGGTGTACGACTTTATTCTTCAAGATTTAGAAGAGGCAGAAGAACTGCTTCCTGAAACACCAAGAAACGTTGGTCGCCCAACAACGTATGCTGTAAAAAGCTTAATGGCAGATGTGTACTTAAACTTAGAAATGTATTCTGAAGCAGCTGTAAAATCTAAAGAAGTTATCGATTCAAATCAGTTCGCTTTAGTACCTGCGACTTCAATTGAAGACTTACAATATGATTTGTTTGGACCAGAAATAGTGAGTTCAACAGAAGAAATTTTCTATTTTAAATATACGCGAGAGCTAAATCACGGTAATTTTTTACTCTATATTTTAAATCATCCTAGTACGGAATTATTCAACTTCGGTGGTGCTTATGCGCATTATAGTGAGACTACGAATCCTTTTTATATTAATTGGGATGATAATGATTTAAGAAAAGCTTTATGGGATCAAATAGATTTTGGTTTAGGGCCTAATACTTTGGTGTCTAAAAAATATGTAGACCAATTTGCTGTAAATAATAGTGGTGCCGGAAACGATATTCCTGTTTACCGATTTGCAGAAATGCTTTTAATATATGCAGAAGCATCGGCTAGAGAAGCAGGCGCTCCTACAGCATTAGGTATGGAAGCTTTAAATAAAGTACACCGAAGAGCTTACGGACAAGACATTTATACTCCTAATGTTATAGATTTTAATGCAGCGGATTATAATTTGGATGCTTTTATTGATTTGGTTTTAGACGAGCGTGCCTATGAATTTATTTTTGAAGGTAAACGTTGGTATGATTTAAAACGAACCAATAAAGCAGCTGAAACCATAATGGATGTTAAAGGGATTTCAATTGCTGAAAGACATTACTTATGGCCTATACCAAATTCTGAAATTGATTACAATGAATTTATGAGTAGTGCTGATCAAAATCCCGGGTACTAAATAAAAGTCAGATAAATTAAACTGTAAAAAAGTGTGTGAAGTAACAATTGCTTCATACACTTTTTTGTTTTTGAAGTCAAACTTAAAAGCTTTATAAACAGGAAAGTGTAAAATTCCTTTTGAGGTTTTCTTAAAATGATATCAATTTTATTATCTGTTCGAGTGCAGTCAAGAACTATTCACATATTAGAAATATGTTTCTATTGCGCTCAGCCTCACATTTAGGTTCAATTTGAATACTCATTTAAATAAGCATCTACTGACCTATAAATACTGTTATTAAAAAAACTAAAATAGCTTTGATTAAAGGGCTTAGAATTTAGATTGATTTTACTCTGTTTTTTACTTTTGTCTATTAATATATAAAAAATGCAAGTAAAAGAACTCGTTGGTAAATTTGAAATCATTGGCAGTAATCAAGATGAAGAAGGATTAACTTATAAAGGCTTATTAGAATTAACTCTAGATACGAATAATAGAATTGTTGGCAAATGGACGATTAGCGATAATCAAATACAACGCGGAACAGGTTTTTTTAGTGATAATATTTTGGTTATAAACTTTAATTATAAAGGGGATTGTGGAAATATTTATAAAGGGGTCGCTGTTTATAAGTGTATGACTAAAGACCTTTTAGAGGGGTTTTGGTCCGAAAAACATGGCAATCCACTTTACCTTGGTAAAGAACGTTGTTTCCGCGTGGGCATGCAAAAAGAGACCATTCATTAATTCTTTAAAAGAGTTGCTTTTATGATTGATTTACTTTATTTCAATTAAGTATTCCTGTAAAAATGGCAACATAATATAAGCCTGTTATAATAAAAACGACTCCAGCTGCGACTCGCATCACTTTTTCAATTTTAGTAATTTTATTATAAAAGAAACCTACTTTTCCTGCAGTGTAAGCTAATAAATAAGTAAAAACAATCACTGGTAAACCTGTTCCAAAAGCAAAAACTATAGGTAAATAGAGTCCTTCAGCTGAGGTTATTGTCATGGGGATTAACATGCCAAAAAATAAAGCGCCACTATAAGGACAAAAGGCTAAAGCAAATACAATGCCGATTAAAAAAGCGCCTAAGAGTCCTTTATCTTTAAATTGTTCGGAGAGCTTTTCTTGAAAATTAGACTTGCCTAAAAAGTTGAGCTTAATAATGTTGAGCATTATTAAACCTATTATAATTAATAGTGGGCCTAAAAATTTTTCACCATTTTGGTTGAAAAACCGTGCGATGTGAAATTTGCTTGCTCCAAAATATAATATCAAGCCAATGGTTGTATAGCTAAAGCTTCTTCCTAAAGCATATAATAAACCACTTAAAATAACTTTTCGTTTACTTGATATGTTTTTAGATATAAAAGCCGTTGCTGTTATGTTAGTTGCCAAAGGGCACGGACTAATGGCAGTCATTAGTCCGAGTATTAAGGCCGATAAAATAGGAATGTTATAATTTTCTAAGAGTGATTGTAAAACATCCATTTAAAGTGTTTTTAACTGGGTCTCTATTTTCGCTTTTAATTCTTTAGAAAAAGTAGCTTGATCTGTACCGTTCATAAAGGCAAATTCTGTTAAATCTGTTTTTGTCTCTTTACCATCTTTAATCACATTTAAAATTAAAGCGGTACCTGATGCTTCAAATTTTTCTGCAATTTTTGCATTTTCAGCTTTATCGACTTTAATCACTTGAAATGTGATTTGGTCAGCTTTCATTTCTTTAGAAAAATAAGTATCTAAAGTGTATTTTGTGTTGGCTTCAATAGCATTGCAGGTCATACATCGATGTGTCGAATGAAAGTCTATAACTTCAATTTTTGAAATAGATTGATCTATAGGTGTATCATTGCTTTTGTTTTGGTCATTACAAGCCGTTAATATTAAGCCAATAGTAAGAATCGTAAAAAATTTAATAATTTTCATGGTATTTGATTTATAATAATATGTTGAATAAAAATCCTGAAATAATAATAGCGACGGTAACGACACCAAAAAATATAGCAATGAGTTTTAAGGACATTACCTTTTTAAGTAATGTAGCTTCTGGAATAGACAAACCTACCGTGGCCATCATAAAAGCAATGGCAGTTCCTAATGGAACGCCTTTTGCCACAAAAACTTGAATTACAGGAACTATACCTGCGGCATTAGCGTACATTGGCACCGCAACGATTACGGCAAGTGGAACGGTCCACCATTCACCTCCACCTAAGTAGTCATTAAAAAAGTTTTCGGGCACGTAGCCGTGCATCGCTGCACCAATAGCAATACCAATAATGACGTAGACTAGCACACCTTTTACAATAGCCCAAGCACTCTGTGTAATTTCTGGTATACGTTGATAAAATGTGAGCTGCTCCTCTTTATATACTGCTTGTTCCATTTTACGAGCGAGAATGTTTTTTACCCATTCGGATAGTAAGTGTTCTAGGTTAAATTTTCCTAAAATCCATCCCCCAATCGTCCCTAGTAAAATACCTGAAACGGCATATATTAATGTGGCTTTTATACCAAACATACCTATGAACATGGCTATAGCCACTTCATTTACTAAGGGCGAGGTAATTAAAAATGAAAATGTAACACCCAATGGAATTCCACCTTGAACAAAACCAATAAATAATGGTACTGATGAGCAAGAACAAAATGGCGTAATAGCTCCAAAAATGGATGAAAAGAAGTATTCTAAACCGTAAAGTTTCTTTTTATTCAGGTAATCTTTTAAGCGTTCAATAGGAAAATAGGCATTTACGATCCCCATAACAAAGACGATAAAAAACAATAAGATTAGAATCTTTATCGTATCGTATATAAAGAAGTTTAGAGCAACTCCTAGATGTGTTTCTGCGCTAACATTAAAAACGCTATAGATAAGCCAGTCGGCAAAATTTTGTAACCAATCAAACATTTTCAATAGCTTTAATGGTTCCTGAAATTGTGCAACTACGTTTTATCGTATTGTAAATGGTACCAAATTTTTCAATATTCTTTTTTAATAATGCTGTATTTAGTTTTTTATCATTACTGTTAATGGTTAAATGATATGTAATATGTTCCATTCTGGGCGGATTCTCTAGTCGCGAAGCTTCAACATTAAGCGTGGTTTTTGAATAGTTGAATTTCATTAGTGTTGAAAAACGTTCCACATTCTTAAGCATACAGGCGGCAAATGATCCTAGAAATAATTCTGCTGGATTAGGCAAAGTGTCTCCTGGTGTAGCTTTGGTCCCAAAATCTATATCCGATGCTTTGATATGAATAATAGCATCCTCGTTTGAGACAGACGTTGCTTTAATTTGATAATTCATAATCGTTTTACATTTAGTTCAACAGTGTCAAGACTTCATCTTTTGATGGTACGCGACCTTTAATCGTAATCACATCATCGATTACTAAGGCAGGCGTTGTCATTACATTAAACTTCATAATCTCCATAATGTCTTCAACTTTTTCAATACTTGCATCAATGTTGTGTTGAGAAATAACATCTTGTACAACACTTACCATTGTTTTACATTTTGGACAACCGGTTCCTAATACTTTAATTACTTTACTCATGATATTAAATTTGTTTATCGCCAATAAGCGATAAGATTATTAAAAAAATATCAATCAAAAAATTCTTGAAACATGCCTTTGGCAATACTCCAATTTTCTTGATTGATACAGTATTTTATTTTAGGTGATTTTAATTCGCCTTGAATTAAACCTGCATTTTTTAATTCTTTAAGATGTTGAGAAATTGTAGACTGTGCTAACGGAAAAACATCAACCAAGTCACCCGTAAAACAGCACGATTGCTTACCTAGGTGTTTTAAAATGGCAATACGTGTAGGGTGTGCCAAAGCCTTAGCAAATTTAGCAAGTGCTTCAGTGTCTTCTTTATATTCTATGGATTCTAAACTTCTTTTCATATTTCTTATCGTAAATATACGATAGGTTTTTTTATTAAAGGGTAACAAAAGTCACTTAAATAAGAAAAATTAAAAAAAATATTAAAAAATAGGTCTATCTTTTACTTTGCTAATCGTAAAGCTTTAGCATAAGCCTTGTCAAATTCACTTGCTTCAACCGCTTTTGCTGCTTTTTCTACATCGTAATTTGCTCTTTTAAACGTTACCTTAATGGCGTCTTTATTAGATTTAGAACTGCTTTGATTAAGTTCTAAGATTGCATAACAAAGTCTTGGGTCACCATCTTTGGGTTTTCCTACAGAGCCAATATTAACAACGTGCTTATAATCATTGCCATTTTTGATTACACGATGAAATGGTCGATGTGTATGTCCGCACAGTAAGACATCTGCTTGCTGTGATTTTAGCATCGCTAATACGTCAATTTCGGGGTAATCAGCTACCATATAATCGTTAATCGCTTTTACACTGCCATGAACCATTAATAGATTAAAAGGCTTATCATTAGTTGTAAAATTTAGTGATAATTGTCTTGGTAAATTTATTAAATAATCTCTGTTAGAATCCGTAACCAAAGCTCTTGTTAACCCTTTGTTTGAAGGCTTTACTTCTTTAGACATAGGAAGAAGTAAAGCCTCATCATGATTGCCCATAATGGTAGGAATATGCCTTTTTCTAATTTCATTGACCACTTCATTGGGCCAAATATTATAACCTACCAAATCACCTAAGCAATATATAGCATCGACATGTTCTGCATCTACGGCTTTAAAAAAAGCTTCAAGTGCAGGTAAGTTGGCGTGGATATCTGAAAAGAATGCTATTTTCAATTGACGGATGTTTTAGGCGTGTCGAAATATTTCTTTTTCAACCAAAATGAAACCCTAACCAACAAAATTAACGCTGGTACTTCAACTAATGGGCCAATGACACCTGCAAAAGCTTGCCCGGAGTTTAACCCGAAAACCGCAATAGCAACCGCAATGGCTAATTCAAAATTATTTCCAGCAGCTGTAAAAGCTACGGCAGCTGTTTTATCATAAGTTCCACCCATGGCTTTGGTAAAGAAAAAGCCAATAATAAACATCAAAGTAAAATAGATGAGTAGGGGAATAGCAATAATTACCACATCCATTGGGATTTCAACAATTAATTCGCCCTTTAAAGAAAACATCACCACAATAGTAAATAATAGTGCAATCAATGTCATTGGTGAAATTGCAGGGATAAACTTGGTGGTATACCAGGCCTCACCTTTTAATTTTACTAAAATCTGACGACTTAGAATGCCCATCAAAAACGGGATTCCTAAATAGATGGCTACACTTTCGGCGATGGTTCCTATAGAAATATCAACAATAGCACCTTCAAATCCAAAATAAGGCGGAAGTACGGTTATAAAAAGCCAAGCATAAAAACTATAGGCAAATACTTGAAAAATACTATTTAAGGCTACCAAACCAGCACCGTATTCGCTACTGCCCTCAGCAAGGTCGTTCCACACCAAGACCATAGCGATACAACGTGCCAAGCCTATTAAAATAAGACCGACCATATATTCGGGGTAATCACGTAAAAAAGTAATGGCCAAAATAAACATCAGCACTGGGCCAATAATCCAGTTAAGGATTAGAGATATCGATAATATTTTGGTGTTTTTAAAGACTTTTGGTAATAGGGCATAATTCACCTTAGCTAAAGGCGGATACATCATTAGGATTAAACCAATAGCAATGGGAATGTTGGTGGTGCCACTATTAAATGAATTTATAATGTTGGGAAATGTGGGAATAAAATAACCGAGTCCAACACCAATAGCCATAGCTACAAATATCCAAATGGTTAGATTTTTGTCGAGAAAACTTAATTTTTTTGATGCCATTTTTTAAGAATTGATTTGTGAGAAAATGTATAATAATTCAGTAGCGATTTGCAGACTCCTTTCCTTATATTTTTCGGCTTGTTGTGGCGTATTATCAAATGCCTTTGGATCTTCAAAAGTTATAGGAATTCGCTTTTCTGCACCTGCTATAAACGGACAAGCGCCATCGGCTTGTGAGCAGGTCATAATCGCTGCAAATTCGGATTTAGGATTAAAATCAGCAGCAAATTTTTTAGAAAATCCAATTACTGGATGTGCGTTAGCTGCATATTTAATAGCATAAATAGGGTTGTTGCCTTCTGAAAGTGTTTCTATCTTAAAACCTGAGGCCCTTAACGTGTCTGCAACCATAGGATAAAGTGCTGTTGCTTCTGTGCCACCCGAATAACAAAAGACATTGTTGATATTAAAATAGCGTGCTATAGTTTGCGCCCAAACTTGTGATAAATGACTTCGCCTAGAATTGTGTGTGCAAATAAAATTAAGACGAATCGCTTGTTGGTCGTTAACCTTAGACTTAATAAAATCTGCTAACGGTTGTAAAACAGTTTTGCGTTCATCTGAAATAGTTTCTGGTTTTAAGGTCTGAATTGTGTTTTCTATTTCTGAAAACAGTTGCTGTGTTGAATTCATCATTTTATAAACTGTGTTAGTTAACAACAACCGCTTCCTGGAGTGCAAGTGTTCATACTTGAAGCCTTTTCAACTTGTTCTTTTGGCGCTTCAACAGGAATACCACATTGATCTTTGGCCAAACAATCCGTTTGTTTATTAGTAAGAAGAAAATGCTTTCCATCAAAATCTAACCCAAATTTACCAATCGTATTGGCTTGGTATTCGACTTCAATCTCTAAGTCTTCGATGCCTAGTGTTTTTTCAGAAAGTTCAATTATACTTAAAAGTTTTTCTGGGTGTAATCTATGATCATAATCGTTGGCATTCCAAAGTTGAAAGTTAACCACTTCTTCATGTCTTACTGTACCTCCACAGTCTATAAAGTGTTTGGTTATCTTTCCAACTTCGGTAACATGAAAATGATTAGGTACAAGTTCGCCGTTTGGTAACTGAAATGCAATGGTTTCTAATTGGTTGAGTTTGTTTTTTACTTCTGATAGTTTCATAAGATATGTATAATCTGATTTTTAAAATTTTAATAGCGTATGGTTTCTAGTTGCTTAACAACAATCTGTTTTAGAAATATCTTGATCTAAAAACTGAAACATTACATTTTTCATTTTTGTCCAGTTTTCAGCATCAATGCAATAACAGACACTGGTGCCTTCAACATTACCTTTAATTAAACCTAAATGTTTCAATTCTTTGAGATGTTGAGAAATAGTAGGTTGTGATAGGCCAATTTCGTTTACCAAATCACCACAATAGCAAGTATCTATTTTGAATAGTTGCTGTAAAATAGCGACTCGTGCAGGATGCCCAAATACTTTTGAGAATAGTGCAATTTCGTTTTGTAGGTCAGTGAACATTTCTGTTTTAGATAATCCCATTTAACTCTTTAATTAGTTTATTGCAATATTACGATTAATGGTTCTTCTGTCCAAATTATTTCATTTGAAATTATATAATTAAGTTTTTTTTATGGAGAATAGTCTTGTAATTTTTTTCTTTTACGATATAATGCTTTAAAGATTGTAACTTTGTACCAAATTTTTAGATATGCATAAAGCAGGTTTTGTAAATATTATAGGGAATCCTAATGTTGGGAAATCTACATTAATGAATGCGTTTATAGGTGAAAAATTATCTATAATCACATCGAAGGCGCAAACGACGAGACACCGTATTTTGGGAATTGTTAATGGTGAAGATTTTCAAGTAATTTTGAGTGACACACCAGGAATTATAAAACCAGCCTATCAATTGCAAGAATCTATGATGGATTTTGTAAAATCGGCTTTTGAAGATGCTGATGTTTTAATCTATATGGTTGAAATTGGAGAGAAGGAGCTTAAAGATGAAGCATTTTTTAATAAAATCACCAATTCTAAAATACCTGTTTTACTATTACTTAACAAGATTGATAAATCGAATCAAGAACAATTAGAAGAACAATCTGAGTTATGGCAAAGTAAAGTGCCTAATGCAGAATTTTTCCCTATTTCTGCTACTGAAGGTTTTAACGTGCAGAATGTATTTAATAGAATTATAGAGTTACTACCTGAGTCACCGGCATTTTATCCTAAAGACCAATTAACCGATAAGCCTGAGCGATTTTTTGTAAATGAAGCCATTAGAGAAAAAATTCTAATGCATTACAAAAAAGAAATTCCGTATGCTGTTGAGGTTGATACTGAAGAGTTTTTTGAAGAAGACGAGATTATTAGAATGCGTTCGGTAATTATGGTTGAACGTGACACTCAAAAAGGGATTATTATTGGGCATAAAGGCTCTGCACTTAAGCGTGTAGGTGTTGAAGCCCGTAAAGATTTAGAGAAATTCTTCGGAAAACAAGTGCACTTAGAATTGTATGTTAAGGTGAATAAAAACTGGAGAAGCAATCAAAATCAGTTACGACGCTTTGGGTATAATCAGCGATAAGCGCTGAGTGTTTTATTCATAAAATCATTTAATTTTAATATTTCGGGTTTGCCTTTAGCACGACCCAATCGTCCTGCAAAATAGAGTGTAAACCAAAGTACCACCATAAAAAGTGTTAGAAATACCTGAATGGCATAAGTATTGTCTAAAGTGGCATTAGCATAAGCCCAAATACCAAAGCCCAAAAATAAAGCTGCGACTATAAAATGTAAAAACATAAACAATGTCCAAACGGTTGGGTTGGGACCAAAAAGACCATGGACCATCGCTTTTTCTTTTCCTTCATCATTGATTTCTAAATGCAGTTGTGGCGACCAAAAATGCTGTTCTGCTTTAGGGAATTTTATAAAGACATGATCGTCTATTCTGGTAATAATAAATGCCGTTTGTTCAGATTTCGTCTTTTCAAAAGCTTTTAATATAGTTTCATTATTACTTAGCACTTCAAACTTGAAACGAGGCCTTAAAACAATATCATTAGGAAGTGCCATATGTTATTTTGAAAAAAAGTACTTTATTTGAGAATAATGAATTCACAACGTCTGTTGATTGAAAATTCTGTTTCCGTACAGTTATCGCCACAAGGCACTATTGGTTTTGTTTCTCCAAAACCTTTAGAGGTTAACCTTGCTCTAGAAATATTGTTTTCTACCATATATTCTAAAGTCGCTCGTGCACGTTTTTCTGATAGATCCATATTAAACTCATGACTTGATCTTGAGTCGGTATGTGCACCAAGTTGTATTTCCATTCTAGGATACTTTTTAAGCAAGGCAACTAATACATCAAGGGTTTTTGCGGCTTGTGGTTTTATATCCCATTTAGAAAAATCGAAATAAATATTCTCTAATTCAATATAAGTATTTCCTTCCTCATCATCCATTACAATCTCTTCAGCATCCTTATAAGACTCAATTTCAAGTTCAATATTAAATTCTATATTACCTTTGTCGTTAGTGTCAAAAAATTCTACTTGCGGAATGTATTTTGGTTGAAAACCTTCAAGCGAATATTTTTGATTTGGTTTCGTAGATAACTTATACTTACCATCTTCACCAACAAGTTGTTCAGCAACCGGATTACCATCTTTATCATATAAAGTTACGGTTGTATTTGGTAATATGTCACCTGTTACCTTATCCGTCACAAAGCCTTCTATGTAATAGTTTCTGTTGGTCTCGATGCGTTTAAAGGTGTATATATTATCAACACCAGATTTGTTAGAAGATAAATAACCTGTGTTTAAAGAGTCTACAACCACAAAAGCAAAATCATCTTTTTCACTATTTATGGATTCGCCTAAATTAAGCGCATCTAAATGCGCATTATCAGATACACTACTCGAAAACAAATCTAAACCACCAAAACCAGGCTTTCCATTAGAGGCAAAATAAAGCGTACTGTCTTTAGCTATAAATGGGAACTGCTCTCTACGAATGGTATTAATGTTTTCGCCTAAGTTTACCGGTTCTCCAAATGAATTGTCACCAAGGATGTCAACATAAAAAATATCAAAAGAACCTAAAGTGTTAGGCATGTCACTAGAGAAGTAAAGTTTAGTTTCGTCATCATTAAGTGCTGGATGCATTGTAGAATAGGTGTCGCTAGAAAAAGGAACAGGACTAACATTAGTCCATTCATCTCCTACAAGCTCAGCTTTAAAAATACTTACAACGGCAACTTTAGTAGAATCGAGATCAATACGTTTTTTATGATTTCGACAAAAGTACATGGTTTTACCATCTTTAGTAAAAACAGCATTACTCTCGTGTTGTTTTACCGTGTTTATGGCTTTATTGAAAGGTTCAATACTGTCTAATGCCATAGTTTTACCAGTAGAGACGGTAGCTTCATAAAGATCCAAATACGGTTTTCCGTTCCATTTGTAATTGGGGTTTTTTAAGTTTTTGGTAGAAGCAAAAACAATTTTATCACCATAAATTCCGACACTAAAATTAGAACCACCAACTTCATTTGTAAGACTTTCTAATTCATATTCATAAGGAATAATCTGTTTTAATAAGGATTTGAATTTTTTTGTGTTAATAGAATTATTTAAGTGAAGTGTTGAAACCTCATCGGCTTCTTCATAGTTTTTTGTGCCTTTTAAAACGTCAAAATATTTAAAGTAAAACCCATCACTTGGTTTTGTTTTATCCTTTAAATTATATACTTGTTTATAGGCATTATAAGCATTATCAAATTCTGAATTATAATAATAGCAGTCACCTAACTTTTCTAAATTAGCAGTCGTTTTTGGAAGTTGTGCATAAATCTCAGCAGCTTCTACATAAGCTCTGTTTTCATATAGGATATCTGCTTTCTTTGATTGAGAAAAACATAGATTTCCTGTTATTAAAACAGCACATAAGATATATAGTTTAAACGTTTTCATTTGTATTAAATTAGAAAAATCTTGGCGATTTATCGAAGCCTTTTCCGATTTTACCAATATTAAACAATAGCATTATTTCGTGTGAACCTGAATTAAAATCGCCCAAGTTAGTAAGTGTATAATCATATGCATAGCCAATTCGTATAGCTGGTGAAACTGAAAAATTAACTAAGCCAGAAACGGCATCGTCATGGCGATAACCAACACCAAATTCTAGTTTGTCATACATCAATACATTCGCGGTTAGGTCTACTGATATAGGAGCATTATTAACATACTTTGTCATAAAAGCTGGCTTAAACTTAAAATTATCACTTAAATTGAATACATAGCCACCAGTAAAAAATACGTGTGAATTTTCAGAAGCTTCAGAAACAATACCGTTATCATCTTTAATATGTTTAGACTGTAATAGGTTTGGTGCGGATACACCGATATAATATTTTTCTGTAAAATAATATAGACCTGCCCCAATATTAGGAAAGGTTCTACTTATGTTTTCAGAAAACGCAGGGTCGTCATTAACTTGATCAGAATATACAAAATCATCAAAATTGGTGCTAAAAAATGTGGCTCCAGCTTTAATTCCAAATGACAATTTAGACTTTTGACCAACAGGAATTACGTAAGCGATATCGGCAAAAGCACTTGTTTGTTTTACCACGTCACCAATTTCATCGTGCACAATAGATAGGCCACCTTCCAAACGATTGGTTAACTTTGTGTGCCCAAAAAATGTACCTGTTGTGGGTCCTCCAACAGAGCCAACCCATTGTGATCTATAAAGTATACCCAAATTAACATTGGTGTCATCATCTAATGCGTATGCAGGATTCACCACACTCATATTATACATATATTGTGTGAATTGTGGATCTTGTTGTGCATGAGAAGAATAACCTAAAAATAAGGTTATTAACGCAATGCTGTATATTATTATTTTACTTTTCATTGAACTTATCTATTTAAATAGACTCTTCCTTGCTTTGGTTCACGTTCACCATCATTAAATTCTAAGATGTAAAAATAGACACCAGCGGGTAGTACTTCATCATTGTTTTTACCTGTTCCATCCCATTTAGGTGAATTTATATTGCCTTCATAAAGGATATTACCATATCTATTATAGATGCTTAGTTTAAAATTTGGATAAAGATCTTCTAAAAATAATATATCGAATACATCATTAATACCATCATCATTAGGTGAAAACCCATCTGGTATTAAAAGTTCACCTATACAATCTATAAGGCTAACAGTAACTTGAAGTCTTATAGGACTTTCACATCCAAATTGAGATAAAATACTAGCGTAATAAGTTTCATTATCTAAAAGTAATTCTGAGCCCGAATAGGTGTTACCATCTATTGCTTGGTCGTACCATAGAATTGTTTCTGTGTCAATAATATTACTTGTTAAGTCATTTATAGTAGCATTGTCATTGATACAAAACTCAGTGCCATCGGAAATAATTTGTGGTGTTGGTGTTTCAGTAACATAAATTTTAACAGGTTCTACAAATTGTGTGTCTGTATAACAATTTTGTCCAGAAATAAAAATTTGCATTAATGTTACTATTGTTGTTCCTGTATTTGGTATTAAACTTTGTGGGATAATAAACGAAGCTTCTCCTGAAACAATAGAAATCTCAATTGTATTTGTAGATATATTAGCTTCACTTAACCCATAAACAATGTTGTAATTTCCATCGGCTAATTGATTAGCTCCTAAAATATTAATAATAGCATCGTGGTTTATACAAATGTTATCATCTGTAAGTGTCAACCCTGTAGCATCCGGGTAATCCACAATATTAACGGTTATAGTAGCTGCATCTGTTAAATTACATTCGTCTGAACTCACTGTATAAGTATAATCACCTGCAGCGTCAACCGTTGGGTCAAATATTCCTGTACCACTTACAAGTGCTGGTGACCAAGTTCCATTTGTTTCTGGAGAACCACCTAGTTGGTCAAATAAATCTACGGGATTAATTTCATCAGTACATAAATTAAGGATACCATCTTCTCCGGCATTGGGTAATCCAATAATAGATACAACAACAGAAGCGCTAACATCAGGACAAGTATCTGTGTTACTAGAAACCGTATAAGTATAGGTTCCGGCAGCGTCAATTGTAGGGTCAAAAACGCCAGTTCCACTTGTAAGAGCTGGTGTCCATATTCCATTAGTGTCTGGAGTACCACCTAAACTATCAAATAAATCTAGAGGGCTATCATTACTACAAAATTCAATTGTGCCATCTGTTCCTGCATTAATTGGAGCTGCTATAGAAACAGTAACTGTTGAAGTGTCAGTTCCACATGCATTGGTTAAAGTGTACGTATATATGCCTTCAGGATCAATAGTTGGGTCAAATATTCCAGTTCCAGTAGAAAGTGTAGGCGTCCAAGTACCACCAGTATCTGGAGTACCAGTAAGTCCACTAAATAAATCAACGGTATCAGTAGCATTACATAAGGTTAGTGTACCGTCGGTTCCTGCATCTGGGTTTTCTATAAATGATACGGTAACTGTTGCTGTATCATCAGGACAGGTTGTTGCTGTGTTAGAAACGGTGTACGTATATATGCCTTCAGAATCAATAGTCGGGTCAAATACTCCAGTTCCACTAGAAAGTGCAGGCGACCAAGTTCCACCAGTATCTGGAGCACCACCTAAGTTGGTAAATAAATCTACAACGGCGATATCGTTAGGGCAGAATTCAACAAAACCATTGCTTCCAGCACTGTTAGCGTCAATTACAGTAACTGTTACTGTTGCAGAGCTATTTCCGCATGCCGCAGAATTTATGGTATAGGTGTAAACACCTTGAGGGTCAATACTAGCATCAAAAACGCCAGTGCCACTAGCTAAGGCAGGTGACCAAGTTCCGCCTGCTTGTGGTGTGCCACTAAGACTATTAAATAAATCGCTTGAACTTGTTAAGCTACACAAATCTAGAGTTCCATCATCACCAGCATCAGCAACATTTTCTATGGTTACTTCAACGTTTGCTGAGCTATCAGCACAAGAACCAGTTCCGGGGATTGTATAAGTATAGGTGTCAGCTGTATCTAATAATGGGTCAAAAATTCCTGTACCACTAGCCAGTGTTGGCGTCCAAACCCCACCTGTGTCAGGTGAACCCCCAAGGCTATTAAAAAGGTCAATTGTTCCCTCATCAGTACAAACTGTAACGGAACCATCCGTACCGGCATCTTGTGATGTAGAAATAGAGACTGTAATTGTTGCAGTTGCGTCTACACAAGGACTCGTGCCTGAAACGGTATAAGTATAAGTACCTTCTGTGTCTACTAAGGGATCAAAAACCCCAGTACCACTTGCTAAAGCAGGTGACCACGTTCCACCAATATCTGGAGTTCCAGCTAAGTTATCAAACAAATCAATTGTACCATCAATAGCACAACTATTTACGGCAGCATCTCCACCTGCATTAGGGGCTGTTTCTATACTTACTTCAACGTTTGCTGAATCATCTAAACATGATCCTGAATTAGATACTGTGTAAGTGTAAGTACCAGCAAGGTCAACTGAAGGGTCAAAAATTCCTGTGCCACTTGTAAGTGTTGGTGTCCATGTACCCCCAGTTTCAGGTGTACCTCCTAGACTATCAAAAAGGTTTATCGAGCTGTCATTACTACAAAGTGTTATTGCGCCATCTGTACCAGCACTTTGAAATGGTGTTATAGAAATAGTGACGGTGGCAGTTGCATCTGCACAAGGACTAGTGCCAGGTACGGTATATGTGTAAGTGCCAACGGCATCAACTAAAGGGTCAAAAATATTTGTACCGCTCGCAAGTGTTGGTGTCCATGTACCACCAGTTTCAGGTGTACCTCCGAGTGTGTCAAATAAATTTATATTGCCGTCACTATCACAAATATTTACAACAGCGTCTATACCGGCATCCGGTTCTGGTATAATGATTACTGTAACATCTGAGGAAACATCAGTACAAGGCGGTGTGCCTGTTAAAGTGTAGGTATAGGTGCCAGCGGTATCGACAGAAGGGTCAAAAACGCCAGTTCCACTGCTTAATTCTGGTGACCAAGTCCCTCCAGTTTCTGGCGTGCCCCCAAGACTATTGAATAAGTCTACAGGGGTTAAGTCATTACTACAAATAGTAAGTGTACCATCGGAGCCCGCAATTGGTAATGGCGTGACAGCCACAGTAACAATTGCTGAGACTTCTGGGCAAGTTCCGCTTCCTGAAAATGAATATGTATAATCCCCAGCAGCATCAAGTAGGGGATTAAAAACGCCAGTTCCGCTTGCTAGAGCCGGTGACCAAGTTCCGCCAGGACTAGGAGTGCCGCCAAGGCTGTCAAATAAATTTATAGTTCCTATATTGTCGCATATTTCAACTGTTCCATCTTCACCAGCATCATTAAAGGTTGTTACAGAAACAGTAACTTCTGACGAAACATCAATACAAGGTGCTGTAGCACTTAGTGTATAAGTATAGATGCCTGGGCTATCAATTGCGGGGTCGAAAACCCCGGTTCCACTTGCTAATGCAGGTGACCATGTTCCACCTGGTTCAGGATTACCTCCAAGACTACTAAATAAATCTACAGGAGCATTATTGCTACATAAATCTATAGTTTCGTTTGTACCAGGATTTGGCTCTGGAATTATAGAAACGGTTACTGTTGCCGATTCATCAGGACAAGTATTGTTAGAGTTTACAGTATAAGTATATTCACCTACGGAATCTATTAGAGGGTCAAAAACTCCTGTGCCACTATTTAATGCAGGCGACCAAGTTCCTCCTGTTTCAGGGGAGCCTTCAAGAGATGAAAACAAATCGACTGTAGAATTTAGATTATTGTCACAAATTTCTAGAGTCCCATCTTCACCAGCATTTGGTCCAACATCTAAAACGGCCATAACCATAAGTCGAGCAGAGCTTTCACATGGCGGATCTACAGTGGTTCCATAATACATTTGGCCATCAATTAAAGGGGTGTTTTCGGGTAAAGGAAATGCTGAAAATAATGAGATGTACCAATTGTTGTCCCCTGTTGCTTGTAAGTCGCCAACAGTAGGTGTAGAGGCTTCTGAATTACAAAAATATTGAATGCTGTCTCCAACAGGCATAGGAGTATAACCGACATTAACTAATACTGATAATCGAGATGTTCTACAGCTTCCGTCAGGACTTGCTTGATCAGCATAGTAAAGCGTGTTATCCATTAAAATGTCTGTAGGATTTAGAGGAGTGCCTCCAAAAGGTGATAAATACCACTGCACATCATTTCCTGTAGCACCTAAGTAAGCCACTGTAGCTTGGGAAGCATCGTCTATACAAATTCCTTGAAAATTACTACCAATTGGAGGACCATAAATGATAATATCAACACGGGCTCTTGTGCCACATGTTCCCGAACTATCATCTGCATAATAATCTTCACCATTTATTAAGCCGTCAGAATTGGATAAAGGTGTCGTTGAGGTAGGTGTATCATACCAAACAATACCACCGCCATTATCTATGGCTTCTAAATCGCCAACTAAAACAGATTGAACATCACAGAATGTCTGTGTACTTTCAGTTACTGTAGGACATTGCGCATTAACAGAAGTAAAGGTAGCGGTAATTGATAAAATAAGAAATGCTATACATAAAGGATAACTTCTAAAACAGTGCGGTTTGGCTTTCATTAAAAAAATTTAAAATAATAACTTTTGTTGAAATCGATGCCATGGATAAGAACAGCAAGTTCAAAATAAAACTGTTTTCTTGCTAAATTGTAAGATCAAGGGAATAACAAATATATATAAATAGCACTTAGTTAGCAAAATTAAAATAGGGCAGTTTTATAGTTTTTTTTTATTTCGTTATTTAAGCTTCTTAATCAAGTATAATCATACCTTCATCAGAATTATATTGCATTAAATAAATCCCTGTATTTATGTAATTATTATCCTCTGTTTTTTTGTATTTAAATCTCAGGTGTGGTTGCTCAGAATCTATGGTGTTTATGGTCTCTTCTAAAGACGTATTCTGAGAAAGCCTTAAAATAATATCTAGAGTTACATCGAAGCCCAATGCCGCATTTCGGGTTGGTTCAACTTCAAAAATTGTTTCGTAATTAGTTTCAAAATTGTTGATGCCGCTTTTGTTTTTACGGTCTGTTACTGTAGGGAATATGAGTTTTAATATGCGGTACCTCATGTCTGAAACTTGGCTTTGATTTGGTAACAATGAAGATTCTAGCATCACCAATTGAATTTGATAATTGGCTAGTTTACTCATTAGAGCAGTTGTTGAATTAAGAAACACAATTGTTTTGTCACTATCGAATATGACATAGTTAACTTGGTCTTTAATAAGGGCATTTTCTAAAGCATCTGATTCGGAAAATCCGGAGTTATCAACTTTTAAAAATTTAGCGTCAGGGAATGTGTTTAAAATTAAATCTTTATTTTCTGCTTCTTCATTGTCGCTTAAAACTATTACTTGTCCATTTTGTTTTGCTAAATAAGCTAGTGTTTTAGTCTTCTGAAGTTGACTATCTGGAATAGATTTGTAGATTGTGATACTATCAATTGACGTCATGTTAGACTCAATATCAATTAGTGATATTTTTTCATTTGATATTATGCTAGGATAGGCAGAAGCACCATCAAAGAAAGGAACAAGAATAGCGTTTTTCTTATGTGGACTCTCAATATCTAATTGGGTTTTTGCAATGTTCGTTTTAATTAAGGTGACATCGAAGTCTAAATTTAAAGCTTTAGCTGAATCTATGGCAATCTGAGCACCTTGGAAAAACTCTATATATTTTTGAAATTCACTATTAATTGCCAGCATTTTTTTTCGTTCTTCTGGTGAACTGAGTTCATCGCTAGAGAATGGTGAATAAAAGTATATCCCGCTACTGGTATTTGTAACTAAATTATCTAGTAAATTTCTATTTTTGTTGTTGTCTACTTTTGGTGTTGTGTTTTTAACAGTATTACTAGTAACTTCTGTGTTTTGAGTAGTGTTTTTATTGTTTGTTGCGCTGTCAGAAGTTTCAATGACGCTTTTTGGCATTTTTATAACATTGCCTTTATTGACCGAAGTTAGCAGTTTAGGGTTTAAAGCTGTAAATTCATCAATCGTCATATCTGCTTTTTTCGCTAAACTATAAAGCGTTTCCTTGTCTTTAATGGTATAGTTGATATAGTTACCTGCAAGAGGTGAAGGATTTTCTTCCTTTTCTAAATCTTCTTGATTAGCTTTTTCAACTTTTATCTCTTCTTCTTCTTCTTCTTCTTCTTCTTCTTTTTCTAATTTTTCTTGTTTACTAAGGTCTTCTTGTTGAAGCTCATCTTGTACGGTTGCGTTGTTTTCATTCTCAGAAGATAAAGTAGCGCTATCGTCTTCTGTTACAGCCGTGTTATTAGAATCTGGTCTGGTTTCTATTTTAGGCTCTTTTTTGTCTGTAACTGTATTTACTTGAAGTTTTTGACCAATCCGGAGCATTTTAACAATATGTGGATTTTTATTTTCTAGCGCTGTGATACTCATATTAAAACGTTTGGAGAGTATGAATTTTGTGTCTCCTTGTTTTACGATATACTCACCACTGGTTGAGACTTCAGATTTCTTTTCAGGAATGGTAATAATTTGACCTGTTTCTGAAACACCTGTAGTAAGCTCTGAGTTTGCCGCTACTAATTGTTCTACACTTATTCCATTGTTTTTTGCAATTTCAGAAAGTGTTTCGCCTTTAGCTACAACATGCTCTCCTTCTTTTAGGCTTTTGTCAACGTTGATAATATGACCCACTTGAAGCATTTTTATAATATGTGGATTTTGTTGCTCTAATTGGACAATGCTAACTCCAAAACGTTTAGCGAGACTATATTTAGTTTCACCACGTTTTACTTGATAATTAGAAACTTGGGTATCCTTTAATATGGCAGTTTTATTTGCGTTAGGGATT
The DNA here is from genome assembly GCF_013403955.1 of Winogradskyella vidalii. Taxonomy (GTDB): domain Bacteria; phylum Bacteroidota; class Bacteroidia; order Flavobacteriales; family Flavobacteriaceae; genus Winogradskyella; species Winogradskyella vidalii. The sequence goes on from NZ_JABFDG010000001.1 coordinate 812,192, forward strand.
TTTAAAGTTCGACCAGGGTAAATAACGTTTTGTGATCCTGGGTTAAGCTCATAAATAGCATTTACACTAACGTCATATTTTTTAGAAATCCGATAAACATTTTCACCTTTTTGGATGGTATGGTTAATATAGTTTTCTTGAGCCCACATAAATTTAGAGCTTAATACCAAAACTATGACAAGCGTAAAATATTTCCCCATTCTCTTTCTAATGTTTAATTGTAACAACCTGCATACGAATTAGGTAGTTGTAGTTTATTTATTTTTTTACATTAAAAATAAGCCTTTAAGAAAGGGGTTGGTTCTTAAATGATTATGGTTGATACCGACTTACTAAAAATGCAAAAAAAAGTATTTGCTTATACAAACAATAAAAGTACTAAAAATATAGGCATGATGCTTTAAAATAATACTTGTTATCAACAGGATGTTAACAAAATTTTTGTGGTGATATTCTAGGTTTGTATAGTGTGGGATTGAATTTTTTTAATAAAGAATGAAAAGTTATCGATCGTAAGTCATAACTAGTAACTATGTACTATCTTTGTAGCCTTAAATAAAATTAAATGAGCAATATAGTCGCTGTAGTAGGTCGTCCGAATGTAGGGAAGTCGACATTTTTTAACCGTTTAATCAAAAGGCGTGAAGCTATTGTTGATGCCGTTAGTGGTGTTACTAGGGATCGTCATTATGGGAAAACGGACTGGAATGGTATGGAGTTTTCGTTAATTGATACTGGAGGTTACGTTGTTGGTAGTGATGATGTTTTTGAAGCCGAAATTGATAAACAGGTAGAGTTAGCAATAGAAGAAGCAGATGCTATTATTTTTATGGTTGATGTAGAAACGGGTGTTACAGGAATGGATGAGGACGTGGCCAATTTATTGCGAAAAGTTGATAAGCCTGTTTTTTTAGTCGTCAATAAAGTTGATAATAATAAACGCGCTGAAGATGCTGTGGAGTTCTATTCGCTAGGTTTAGGTGAGTATTTTACAATTGCAAGTATAAATGGTAGTGGAACAGGCGATTTATTAGATGCTGTTGTTGAGGCATTACCAGAAAAAGAAGAGATTGACGAAGAAGAATTACCGCGTTTTGCCGTTGTAGGAAGACCAAATGCTGGTAAATCATCATTTATAAACGCGTTAATTGGCGAAGAACGTTACATCGTTACAGACATTGCTGGTACAACGCGAGATTCTATTGATACTAAATATAACCGTTTTGGTTTCGAATTTAATTTAGTAGATACAGCAGGGATTCGCCGTAAATCTAAAGTAAAAGAAGATTTAGAATTTTATTCCGTAATGCGAAGTGTAAGAGCTATAGAGCATTGTGATGTTTGTTTATTAGTCTTAGATGCAACACGTGGTTTTGATGGCCAAGTGCAAAACATATTTTGGTTAGCAGAACGCAATAGAAAAGGCATTGTGATTCTTGTTAATAAATGGGATTTGGTAGAGAAAGATACCAAAACTGCCAGAGAATTTGAACAACATATCAGAAGAGAGATGGCGCCTTTTACAGATGTGCCTATTGTATTTATTTCAGTATTAAATAAGCAACGAATTTTTAAAGCTATTGAAACAGCTGTTGAGGTTTATAAAAACAGAACCAAACGTATTAAGACTAGTGTGCTTAATGAGACTTTATTACCTATTATTGATCATCAGCCACCTCCAGCCTATAAAGGCAAGTTTGTGAAAATAAAATATATTATGCAGTTGCCAACACCGCAGCCACAATTTGCTTTTTTCTGTAATTTACCGCAATATGTTAAGGAGCCTTATATGCGTTTTTTAGAGAATAAACTACGTGATGAATTTGACTTTAATGGGGTCCCGGTAAGTGTCTATATGAGAAAAAAATAATCTATTTGCTCTGTTTATATGAATGAAATTAAGTATATTTTTTACCTGTTATGCTTATGTCATTCATGTGGTTTTTGTCAAGATCTTCCTCCAGAAATAAACGTTACTGGCCTACAGGTTTATTGTCCAGAAACCTCTATGCCAATAGTGACTTCCGTTTTGATAACCGACCCAAATTCTGAAGACAGCATGTTGTCTGAGGTTTTTGTGCAAATAGCAGAAGGATATCAAAACGGAGCAGATTCGTTATTATTACAAGGTACACATCCTAATGTAACGTCGAGTTGGAATCCTTCTGAAGGACTTTTAACCCTAACAGGACCTGCAACGTTTACTGCCTTTGAAACAGCGATTCAAAATGTAGTCTTTCAAACAACTGCCACGCTCTTTAATCAAGACAGGCAATTTTCTATCAATTTAGGTGATGCTAATTATTTGCCTAGTACAGGACATTATTATTTTTACGTAGCCGATGCCGGAATTACTTGGACAGAAGCACGAGATGCAGCTGAAGCGCAAACTTATTTTGGCTTACAAGGCTATTTAGCAACCTTAACCTCTGAAGAGGAATCGCAATTGGCAGGTGAACAAAGTGCTGGCACAGGATGGATAGGTGCTTCAGATACAGAAATTGAAGGTACTTGGCAATGGATGACAGGCCCAGAAGCAGGAACCGTATTTTGGCAAGGTAACGTTAATGGAAGCGCACCAAATAATGAATTCTCTTTTTGGAATACTGCCGAACCTAACAATTTAGGTAATGAAGATTATGCACATATAACAGCACCAGGAATTGGTGTTTTAGGATCTTGGAATGATTTGTCTGTTACAGGTGCTATTGATCCACTCGATGATTATCACCCCAAAGGCTATATTGTTGAGTTTGGTGGAATGCCTAATGAACCCGAAATTAATCTCTCAGCAAGCAGCACGCTTATAATGCCACGTGTTTTAACTAATGATATTACCGTTTGTGGTACAAACACTTTTACACTAACTGTAGAAGCTTCAACGCCTAATGTTTTGTGGTTTGATACGGCTACATCTTTAATACCTATTCATAACGGATTAAATTACGATGTCACTATTAGTAACACAACGACCTATTGGCTAGAGGCTGTTGTGCCAAACTGCTCTGTAACTATGACGAGGTATCCTTTGGTAGTAACTATAAACCCAAAGCCTAATATCAATAACATTACGATAAATCAATGTGAAGATGACCTCATTGATGGGCAGTCTAATTTTAACCTTGCAGCTTACGCAGAGGTCATTGTAAATGGTAGTTTAAGTAATTTAGAAGTTAATTTTTTTGAAACGGAAGATTTATCAATTCTTATAAATGATGATGATTATACCAATTTGTACAACAATCAACTTATATATGCTGAGGTCTTAAATATTGAAACAAATTGTAGTGCCATTGCCGAGATTCTATTAACAGTAAATACTAATCCATCTAATAATGCTTCTTTAAGCGTATGTGATAATTTAGAAGAAACTGGTTTTGTAAGTTTTGATTTGGCTATGGCTGAAGCTCAAATTTTAGATTCAAACATGTCCAACGTAATTATTTTAGGTTTTTTTGAAACTTATAATGATGCCTTACTTCAAGAAAACCAATTGAATTCCAGTTTTACAAATACAGCAGCTTATAGTCAAACTATTTATGCCAGATTGGAGCAAAATGGGAGTTGCTATAGTATTGCAGAAGTGAATCTAAATGTAGAACCATTACCGTATCTGCTTCCTGATGAAACTATTTATTATTGCTTAAATAGTTTTCCTGATGCCTTAACTTTAGATGGTGGAATTATAGATGACCTACCCAATAACTATTCCTATAATTGGTCTACAGGTGAAACCACAATGACTATTGAAGTCAATGAACTAGGAACATATTCTGTACAAGTCACAATACCCAATGGCTGTACTAATGAGCGAACAATAACTGTTTTACCTTCAGATACCGCATTTATTGAAACTATTACTGTTACTGACTTAACAGATAACAATACCATTTCTGTATTGGTATCTGGAGATGGCGATTATGTATTTGCTTTAAATGATATAAATGGTCTGTATCAAGAATCAAATATGTTTGAAAATGTTCCTGCCGGAACTCATAAGGTCTATGTAAAAGATATTAAAGCAGATTGTGGTACTGTGTTAAGTCCTATTTCTGTTTTAGGTTTTCCAAAGTACTTTACACCTAATGGCGATACGGTAAATGAAACTTGGCAATTAAGTGGCATTTCGGGACTCGAGACTAGCGTTGATGTTAAAATTTATAATCGTTATGGGAAATTAGTTGCTGTATTAAATTCTAATCAACCCTATTGGGATGGAACTCATAATGGAAAACGTTTACCAACGGATGATTATTGGTTTGTTGCAGAGTTAGTAGATGGCAGAGTTTATAAAGGTCATTTTACTTTAAAACGATAGTTTTATAAAAATATTAACAAAATTAATACTAATTCTAGCTTTCTTGCGTTTCAATTGCGGCTATTCATCAATCAAATCAATCATCATGAAAAAACTAACTCTAGTTTTTGTACTTCTATTTGCATTACATTCATTTTCTCAACAAAAATCATTTGAACTTACAGGCACATTAAAAGCTGTAGATACCCAGCTTCCCTTAGAGTCCGCTACCGTTTATTTAGAACGTGTAAAAGATAGTTCGGTAGTGACTTATACAATCACTGACAGGGATGGGAAATTTAAAATTGAAAATACTACGTATGATAAAAGTTTAAATTTCTACGTGTCATATGTAGGTTATAAATCATATTTTAAAGAAATAGCAATAGATAAAGAAAAGATTGATTTAGGCACTATAGAGATGCCTTTAGATAATCAGTTAGGTGAAGTTGTAATAAAGTCTACGGCACCAATAACAATTAAAAAAGATACTTTAGAGTTTAACGTTAAATCATTTAAGACGAAAAAAGATGCTAATGTTGAAGACTTGTTGAAACAATTACCAGGTGTAGAAGTTGATGAAGAAGGCGGTATAACCGTAAATGGAAAACCCGTAAATAAAATTTTGGTAAACGGGAAACCTTTTTTTGGTGATGATCCTACAATAACAACTAAAAACCTGACCAAAGATATTATTGAAAAAATTCAGGTTGTTGATACCAAAACCAAATCGGAAGCTTTTACAGGTGAAGAAGGTGATAAAGAAAACAAAACGATTAACCTTACTATTAAAGAAGAAAATAATAAAGGTGTTTTTGGGCGTGTGTCCGCAGGCGCAGGAACCGATGAGCGCTATGAATTTGCAGGTATGGTAAATCTCTTTGATAATGACAGAAGAATAAGTGTACTTGCAGGAGGAAATAATACCAATTCGCCAGGCTTTAGTTTTGGTGAAATTTCAAAAATGTTTGGTAGGGGAGGAAGCGTCATGTTTAATAGCAACGGCTCTTTTACTATAGATGGTCGTTCGTTTGGAGGTGGTGAAGGTATTACTACTTCACAAAATGCGGGTGTTAACTATGCTGATGTTATAGGAGAAAAAACCGATGTATCAGCAGATTATTTTTTCTCCTCTAGTAATTCTGAAAATGAATCGTCATCTGAACGTGAAACTATTTTATCCGATTCACGATACTTTACCAATTCAAATTCGAGATCACTTAATGATACGGATAATCATTCCTTTAATTTAGAATTCGAAATTGAAACAGATTCTACCTTTCAAATTAATATAGAGCCTTCTTTTGGTTATACTAAATCTAGAACACGTTTTAACAGTAACGAAGAAACCTTAGATGAAGCTATGCTGTTAACCAATCAATCTAATGTTAATTCAAATGTAGAGCGTGAGGTTAGACGTTTTTCAAATGACATCTCTGTAACTAAACGATTGGGTAGTCGAGGTGCCTTTATTAAGGCCGAGTTAGAAACACGTGTCGATCAACAAGAAAGTGATGACTTTTTAGAATCAAATACAGAGGTTTTTGGTAGCAATGCAGAAATTATAGATAGAAATCAGTTTACAGATGGTGAGAATAATGGTTATGGTATTTCTGCAAAATTATCCTACAGATTACCTATCATAACTAAAAAATTCTTTTTAAATTTTGATTATGAGTATGCTAGAGATAAAGATAATAATAGAGCGAGTACTTTTGATTTTAATAATGCAACACAAGATTTTACAGATTTTAATACGGATTTAAGTACGGACTTTCAATATACAGATTACAGAAGTATTCCATCTGCAGGATTGTCATATAGGGGTGAAAAATTATCTGGAAGTTTCGATTTAGGTTATAATATTAGAACTTTAAAAAATCAAGATTTATTACGGCCACAATTTAATGTAGAGCGCAACTTTGACAATATAGAAGCAAATTCTTATATAAGCTATAAGTTTAGCCCAAAGTCTTCTATCTATGTTAATTATTGGTTAGAAAATCAGCCGCCAGGATTGCGACAATTGCAAGCCTACGAAGATGTGTCAAATCCGCTTCAAACCATCATTGGTAATCCTGATTTAGAACCGTCTAACAACCATGGTCTTTATCTTGGGTTTAATGGGTTTGATTGGCAAAAGCGTACAGGCTTTTATCTTGGCGTTAATGCTAGTATTACAGATAATCAAGTGGTGTCTAAAACGACTGTAGATGAAGAAACGCTTAAGCGAACTACGACTTATGTCAATGTTGATGGTAATTATAATATTGGTTCTTGGGTGAATTATAGTAAAGATTTTAAAGTTGATACGTTAAGAACTATTAAATTAAAATTGCGAGCAAATTATAACATATCAGAAAATATAAATTTTAATAATGATGTTAAATACGCAAGTAAATCCGATAGAATTTCACCAAGATTAGGTGTTGATTTTATTTGGGATAACGTTTTAGAATTTAAACCTTACTATCAGCTAAGTTACACTAATACGGCTTATGATATTGAGGCATTTGAAGACCGTCAATTTACAAGTCATAATGCAGGTGTTAAAACAGCTACTTTTTTGCCTAAAAACTTTGAGTGGCGAAATGATATTAACTTCAATTACAATCCTAATGTCGCAGATGGTTTTCAGAAAAGTGCTTGGTTTTGGAATTCAACTTTAGCGTATAGTATGTTTAAGGATAAGGCTATTGTAACATTAAAAGTGTACGATTTGTTAAACCAAAATACCAACGCCAGACGTATTGCAACACAAGATTATATAGAAGATCGACAAAGTACTGTTCTACGACGCTATTTTATGCTCAGTTTAAGCTATAAATTTAACAGCTTAGGAAGTAAAGGGGAAACAGGAGGTAATGAAGTTTTCTTTATGGATTAATCCCAAAGTTGAATTAGAGAATCAATCGCTTTATCGACGCCTTTATAATAATTTTTGATTTTAAATTGCGGAACCATAAGTTGATCAATAATAGCTTTACAGTCACTATCTGAAATAGTTTGTGCTGTTCCCTCGCCTGTAGAAATGACCATTTTTCTGTCAGATTTAGAAATGGTGATGAGTAAACCGTTGTCTTTTTCTCTTGTGCCAACTCCCCAAGAATTAGCAACATCAGTTCCGAAATGTTGAATTGTAGTCTGCTGAGGTAGAGTATCTATAGTGAGAACAGCCATTTGGTTGGTGGACGTTTTCTCATATTGAATAATTTTTTCAGTTAAAGCATCATTTTCAGTATCCGAAAATAAATTTGCCAAATCCACCACGACATGTTGTGATGTGTTTTTAGGAATGTGAGATGTTGTTAGGCTTTCTGATTGTTTACCTTTACAATTTGAAAGTAATACTAAAAATAAAAGCGTAGAAAATAAAAGTTTCAATCGCATAATTAAAAGGATTAAATCATTAAAAAAATACTAAGTAAATGCGACTGAAAACGGTGACTGTAGACTAAAAACTACCAGCCACCAGAAGCGCCTCCACCGCCAAAGCTTCCGCCGCCGAAACCGCCACCAAAGCCTCCGCCACCAAAACTACCTCCGCCAGAGCTGCCGCCAAAACCTCCAAATCCACCAGATGAGCCTTTGGAGTAACTGCCACGTCCCATATTGCTTAATATAATAGCTTCAAGAAGGCCACCAGTTCCAGAACGATTACCTCTGTTACCACCACTTCCGCCACCACGACTTTTAGAAATAGCAATAACGAAGATGATAAATATAATCGCTAAAAAGAGAATTACTCCCGCAGGGAATTCGTCACTTGCAGTTTGTCCTGAGCTTTTGTATTCGCCAGTCATTACTTCAAATATAGCATCAGTAGCACGGTTCAATCCGCCGTAATAATCATTGCGTTTAAAATACGGAATAATATCATTGTTTATGATGCGTTTACTCATAGCATCGGTTAACAGATGTTCAGTACCTTGCCCGGTACTGATATTTATTTTTCGGTCATCTCTAGCCAGAAGAATAAAAATTCCATTGTCTTTATCGGCTTGTCCAATACCCCATGCTTCGCCCCATTGCGCACCTAAATAATTAATGTATTCGCCGTTTGTAGAGCTAATTATAGCGACAACAATTTGTGTAGAGGTCGAGTCTGAATATCGTATAAGTTTTTGCTCTAAATTATTTTTTTCTACAGGCGATAACAATTGAATATCATCGTCGTAAACACTGGTTTGATTTTTTGGTTTTTCAGGAATGTCATACTGTGAAAATCCAAGTAGTGGCGTTGCGAAAAGCAGTAGTAGTATTGCTTTAAGCACTATTTGTTTTTTTTGTTGCATTACCCTTTTGAGATTGTATTATCTAATTCGTTTTTATCATCTTCATCCCACGGAAAATGTTGAGATAAAGCTTTTCCTGCCTCTTTAATACCTTCGATTAAGCCTTGTTTAAAATTGCCAGATTTAAATTGTGCTGCAATTTTATCGCGGGTAGAATTCCAGAAGTCAGCACCGACAATATTATTAATACCTTGATCGCCAAAAATTACAAATGATTTATTATTTACAGCAACATAAATTAAGACACCATTGCGTAGCATAGTATTGTCCATTTTTAAAAAATGAAAAACTTCTAAGGCGTGCTCATATACATCCGTATCGCATTGCTGTTCTATGTGTACGCGAATTTCACCAGAGGTCGTGCCTTCTGCTATCCTAATAGCTTCAACAATTTCGGCTTCTTCTTTTGGCGACAAGAACTGCTCAATGTTTGGCATAGGTTAGTACAGTTTAAAAGTCAAAATTAACATCTGTTGCATTTTCGCTACCTGGATCAGATTTATATCTAGGCATATCTTCAAAACCAAACCATCCGGCTAATATGGTTCCAGGAAATTTAGAAATGTGTATGTCGTATATATTCACTTTCTCATTAAAACGATCTCTAGCGATGTTAATGCGATTTTCTGTGCCTTCTAATTGACTTTGAAGTTCTAAAAAGTTTTGATTGGCTTTTAGTTCAGGGTAACGTTCAACTGAGACTAATAATTTTGATAATGCACCACTTAAGCCTGTTTGTGCTTGTTGAAATTGTGCCATGTTTTCAGCAGTAAGATTAGTCGCATCAATATTGGTAGAAGTTGCTTTTGCTCTTGCTTCAATGACATCTGTTAATGTAGATCTTTCAAAATCTGCAGCACCTTGTACGGTATTTACCAAGTTGCCAATAAGGTCATTTCGTCTCTGATAAGAGCTTTCTACATTAGACCAGGCTGTTTTAGCATCTGCTTCGTAAGTTACAGCGGTATTGTTAAAGCCTACGGCCCATCTATAGATTCCAAATGCAATAATTGCAATTACTATAACAGGAATTAACCATTTTTTCATGATAGTTTCGTTTTAAAGTTGTGTTTTAATTTTAGTTAGTTGTGCTTTTATGCTCTCTAGCTTATTGATAATTTCAAACTTCTCTAGAGCTTGTTTTTTTTCTTCTTTAAGGTGTGTTTTAGCACCGTCAAGAGTAAAACCTCGTTCTTTTACTAAGTGGTAAATAAATTTGAGATTCTTAATGTCTTCGGGTGTAAATTTTCGGTTGCCTTTGGCGTTTTTCTTAGGTTTTAAAACATCAAATTCTTTTTCCCAAAACCGAATTAAGGAAGCATTTACCTTAAAGGCTTTGGCAACTTCGCCAATACCATAATATCGTTTTTCTGGTAAATCTATATGCATCTTAATCGAGAGATTGGTTTTCTAATGATGCTTTTCTAAGCAAGATATCGTATTCTTCAGCAGATAAATTACCGTAATAGAAATTTATTGGATTGATACGTTCACCATCTTTAAAAACTTCGTAATGTAAATGTGGTGCTTCCGAACGTCCTGTACTTCCTACAAAACCAATTAAATCGCCACGTTTTACACGTTGATTCACTTTTACATTGTATTTGTACAAATGGGCATATAATGACACATAGCCATAGCCGTGATCGATTCTAATATGATTTCCATATCCTGTAGATCGGCTATCTGCACGTTTAATAACGCCGTCACCCGAAGCATAAATTGGGGTGCCTCGAGGTGCCGTAAAGTCCATACCAAAATGGAATTTTCTGACCTTAGTAAATGGGTCTGTTCTGTAACCATAACCAGAGGCCATACGTGTCATGTTTTCATTACTAATAGGTTGAATAGCTGGGATGGCTTCTAAAAATTTTTCTTTGTCTTCAGCTAATTTTGCAATTTCATCTAAGGATTTTGACTGTACTACAATGGCTTTCTCTAAAATGTCAATGCGTTGGTTACTTTCTGCAATGAGTTTAGAATTGTCAAACCCTTCATATTTTTTGTAACGATTAATACCTCCAAATCCAGCTCTACGTTGTTCGGTTGGTATGGGGTTCGCTTCAAAATAAAGCCTATAAATGGCATTGTCGCGTTCTTCAACATTCTCTAAAGCGGCAACGGCATCATCCATACGTTTGTTAATCAACTCGAATTGTAACTCCATGTTTTGTAACTCCCTTGCCATTTGTCGTTCTTTTGGCGACTCAATATATTGACTAATTATAAAGAAAGAGAGGAATCCAAAGAGTGCTGCAGCAGTTAAAAATACGGTTGCATACTTTAAGGTTGTTGTTTTCTTACGCTTTATTTTACGATAAGAAAGCGTTTCAGAATCATAATAATATTTTACTTTAGCCATGTTTGAATTTATGCTATTTTTGCAGCTAATAAACGCACGAAGCAAGCGTCTTATTATTAGCGAAACGTCCAAACCTACAAAATAAATATTACATAATATTTTAATGTAGTTAATTTATAAGTTCAGTAACACCAAAATCTAAATTAAAATTTGGTGAGTAAAGATAAAGAATTGTTTTGCATTTTTCGCAATTAATTAAAAACAAGCTATAATTTCAGTATATGAAGTCTCAAGAAATTCGTTCTAAATTTTTAAATTTCTTTGAAGGAAAACAACACCTTATTGTTCCTTCTGCACCAATGGTATTAAAAGATGATCCCACATTAATGTTTGTTAACGCAGGGATGGCACCTTTTAAAGAGTATTTTTTAGGAAATGCTGAACCAAAGAGAAACCGAATTACAGATTCGCAAAAATGTTTGCGTGTTTCTGGTAAGCACAACGATTTAGAAGAAGTTGGTTATGACACGTACCATCATACCTTATTTGAAATGTTGGGTAACTGGAGTTTTGGAGATTATTTTAAAAAAGAAGCTATTGCATGGGCTTGGGAGTTACTAACCGAAGTTTACGGAATTGATAAGGACATTTTATATGTTACCGTTTTTGAAGGGAGTACTGACGCTGATCAACTAGAATTAGATTCCGAAGCTTATGATATTTGGAAACAATATATTTCTGAAGACCGTATTTTAACAGGGAATAAAAAGGATAATTTCTGGGAAATGGGTGATCAGGGGCCATGTGGACCTTGTAGTGAAATCCATGTGGATATTCGTTCAGCTGAAGAAAAAGCGAAGGTTGATGGTAAGTCTTTAGTTAATATGGACCATCCGCAAGTGGTTGAGATTTGGAATTTGGTCTTTATGCAATATAACCGAAAAGCCAACGGGTCTTTAGAGGCATTGCCAAATAAGCATATTGATACCGGAATGGGATTTGAACGTTTGTGTATGGTATTACAAGATGTGAAATCTAGTTATGATACCGATGTATTTACACCAATTATTCGTGAGATTGAAACCATAACCGATAAAAAATATGTAGGGACAAGTGGCGATTTGTCCGAAGCGCAAGAAGAAATAAATGTCGCCATTCGCGTGATTTCCGATCATGTTAGAGCCGTTGCATTTTCAATAGCAGACGGCCAATTACCTAGTAATACAGGTGCTGGCTATGTGATTCGTAGAATTTTACGTCGCGCCATCCGTTACGGATTTACATTTTTAGATAAAAAAGAACCCTTTATTTATAGATTGGTTGATGTTTTGAGCAAAAAAATGGGCGAAGCTTTCCCGGAGTTGCGTTCACAAAATGTATTGATTGAAAACGTAATTAAAGAGGAAGAAGCTTCTTTTTTAAGAACCTTAGATCAAGGTTTAGTTTTGTTAAACCGTATTGTTGAAGAAACAAAAGGTGATACCGTTTCTGGTGAAAAAGCATTTGAACTTTATGATACTTATGGATTCCCTATTGATTTAACAGCCTTAATTCTGTCTGAAAAAGATTTAAAACTCGACGAAAAAGGGTTTAAGGAGCACTTAGAAAAACAAAAAAATAGATCGCGTTCGGCAAGTGAAACATCTACTGAAGACTGGACCGTTTTATTCGTTGATGATGTTCAAGAATTTATTGGTTACGATACCCTAGAAGCTAATGTAAAGATTGCAAAATACCGTAAGGTTACCTCTAAAAAAGAGGGAGAAATGTATCAGTTGGTATTTAACTTAACGCCATTTTATGCCGAAGGAGGTGGACAAATTGGAGATAAAGGATTTTTGCAAGGGCCGCATGGCGATGTGATTTATGTTTTAGATACTAAGAAAGAGAATAATGAAACGATTCATTTAACCAAAAATTTACCAGAGCATCTTAACGAAAGTTTTAAAGCCGTTGTAAGTAGTGAGCATAGAGCATTATCATCGAGTAATCATACAGCTACACATTTACTACACCAAGCTTTAAGAGCTGTTTTGGGGGATCATGTAGAACAAAAAGGCTCTTTAGTAAAACCAAAATCCTTACGTTTCGATTTTTCTCATTTTTCTAAGGTTACACCTGAGCAATTACAAGAAATAGAAGATTTTGTAAATGCCAGAATAGAGGGTAAGCTGCCTTTAGAAGAGCAACGAAATATCCCTATGGATAAAGCACTAGAAGAAGGTGCTATGGCGTTGTTTGGCGAAAAGTATGGTGATACGGTTCGAACGATTCGTTTTGGTAAGTCTATGGAGTTATGTGGAGGAATACACGTAAAAAACACTTCGGATATATGGCATTTTAAAATAGTTTCAGAAAGTGCTGTAGCAGCAGGAATAAGACGTATTGAAGCCATTACAAACCGAGCGGTTAAAGATTATTATTCAGAAAATAATGCCGCTTATTTAGAAATGAGAGGTTTGTTGAATAATGCAAAAGAACCTGTGAAGGCTTTAGTTAATCTACAGGATGAAAATACGGATTTAAAGAAGCAGGTAGAAGCCTTATTAAAAGACAAAGCAAAAAATATTAAAGGCGAATTAAAAAGCGAATTAACCGAAATTAACGGTGTTCAGTTTTTAGCTAAAAAACTCGATTTAGATGCTGCTGGTATAAAAGATGTTTGTTTTGAGTTAGGAAGTCAGTTTGATAATTTATTTTTATTGTTTGGAGCTGAAACTAATGGAAAAGCCATTTTGTCTTGTTACATCTCTAAGGAAATAGTCGCTACTAAAGATTTAAATGCGGGTACTATTGTTAGAGAATTAGGAAAACACATCCAAGGTGGTGGTGGTGGACAACCGTTCTTTGCTACTGCAGGTGGAAAGAATCCTGATGGTATTGAGGCTGCTTTGCAGGCTGCTAAGGGTTATATAAGTTAAGAGTGTTTTTCGCGCAAAGACGCTAAGGCGCAAATAAAAAATGAAGAAAACATTAGTTTCTTTAGTTATAATGGACTTTTATGACTTTGCGAGAATACTCATCTGAGTAATCCTTTACTGGAAAAACATGTGAATCAGAATGAAAAATTAATATCAATAAAGTTATTTCTAAAGTCGTCCAAGTAAATTTTTGCGCTTCTTTGCCTTTGCGAGAAAAAAAACATGAAACTACAAACACAAATACCGCTAAAACCACAACAACACAATCAAATAGATTACAACTCTAAATTGTTGTTACTGGGGTCGTGTTTTTCGGAAAATATAGGAGAGATCTTTCATTATTTTAAGTTTCAATCTACGGTTAATCCTTTCGGAATATTATTTCAACCTCTGGCAATAGAAAGCTTAATTACTAATGCCATAAATGAAAAGGTATATACAGAAAGCGATCTCTTATTTCAAAATGAACAATGGCATTGTTTTGAAGCACATTCTCAGTTAAGTTCCGCTTCTAAAGAAGACATTCTGCAGCGTTTAAACCAACAAATTCAATTTGCAAATCAACAAATTACAACAGCATCCCATATTATAATCACTCTAGGAACATCTTGGGTGTATAGAGAAAAAGCGACAGATACTATTGTTGCCAATTGCCATAAAGTTCCGCAAAAGCAATTTTTAAAAGAATTACTTTCGGTGGACACCATTACAGAATCACTTAAGGCTATCATTGCCTTAATAAAAAGTGTGAACCCTAAAGTAAGTTGCCTGTTTACGGTCTCTCCAGTTAGACATACAAAGGATGGATTTGTAGAAAATATGCAAAGCAAGGCGCATTTAATTTCTGCAATTCACAATGTAGTGGAACCAAGGCAACAAAACTATTATTTTCCGTCGTACGAAATTGTGATGGACGAGCTTCGTGATTATCGATTTTATGCAGAAGATATGATTCATCCAAACCAAACAGCCATCTATTATATTTGGGAAAGATTTCAAAAGGTATGGATGTCAGAAGCAGCTTTTGAGATTATGGATAGGGTTGAAACGATTCAAAAAGGACTTCAGCATAAACCATTTAATTCTGATTCAGAAGCACATCAGAAATTTTTGAAAAATCTAAAATCTAAAATAGAAAAACTTCAAGAAAAGCATCCCAGCATAGCCTTTTAATAGTTGTGAAGAAAAGGTAATTTAAAGTTTATTTATTCACTCTAACACTTTCAGGAACAAGCACTGTATAGTCACCATTATTTCTAAGGACATCTCGCACAATTGAAGACGATATAAAAGACGTTTTAGAGGAGGTCAATAAAAATACCGTTTCAATTTTAGAAAGTTTTCTATTGGTGTGTGCTATGGCTTTTTCAAATTCAAAATCAGCAGGATTTCTTAGTCCTCTTAATATAAATTGAGCATCTATTTCCATACAAAAATCAATTGTTAGCCCTTTATATGTTACCACCTTTACTTTAGGCTCGTTGATAAATGCATTTTCTATAAAAGCTTTACGTTCTTCTAAAGAAAACATATAGTTTTTCTCTGCATTGATTCCGATAGACACTATAACTTCGTCAAAAAGTTTAATGCCTCTTTTTATAATGTCGTAATGACCGTTAGTTAAAGGGTCAAATGATCCTGGAAATATGGCTCGTTTCATGCTAGGGCTCAAAGTAGAGAAAGTCTTAATGATTAAACTTAAACAAATATAGGGAATCTCAATTTAAATAAGACCTTGTTATAATTGAGTTTGTAACTTCATTTTGTGACGGTTAATATCGTTTTAATTTATAAGCGCTTCTTCAATAGCATTATCAAATAAATTTGGCATACTTATCCCTGCTTCGGCGGCTTGTTGAGGTAAAATACTTTCAGTGGTTAAACCAGGCACTGTATTGACTTCTAGTAGATAAGGTTCGTCATTTTTAAAGATAAACTCACTTCGCGAAAAGCCTTGCATTTTAAGAGTTTCATATATTTTTTTAGCTTCAAGACCTACTTTTCTGGCATAATCTTCAGAAATACGAGCAGGTGTAATTTCTTGTGATTTTCCTTCGTATTTAGCTTGATAATCAAAGAAATCATTTTCAGATACAATTTCAGTGATTGGTAAAACAAGAGTTTCCCCTTTGTAAGAAATGACACCAACAGACACTTCTACACCATCTAAAAACTGTTCTATAATAATTTCATTGTCTTCTTTAAATGAGTTGTCTATCGCTGCTTGAAGTTCTTCTTTTTTATAGACTTTAGAAATACCAAAACTACTACCAGCTTTATTTGCTTTGACAAAACAAGGTAAACCAACTTTGGCAATAATTGCATCTTTATCAATAGCATCTCCAAAATTTAGGTAATAGCTCTCCGCAGTTTTAATTCCAAAAGGTTTAAGTGTCGCTAATAAGTCGCGCTTATTAAAAGTTAAAGCGGCTTGGTACATGCTACAACTGGTTTGCGGTATGCCTAACAACTCAAAATAAGCTTGCATATACCCGTCTTCTCCAGGAGAACCGTGAATGGCATTAAAAACACAATCAAAATTGATTTTAGTCTCGTTCACTAAAACTGAAAAATCATTTTTGTCAATCGGAAACTCTTCATCTTTGTCATTAACAAAAACCCATTTATTCTTAAAAATATGAATGCGATAAGGCTTATATTTTTCCTTATCTAGCGTGTTGTATACTACATTACCACTTTTTAGAGAGATTTTATATTCACTAGAATAACCACCCATTATAATTGCGATATTTTTTTTCATGTTTTAAGGTCCACAATAGTGGGCATTTTTAGGTTTAAAAAGTCTTAGTGTAAAAGTATAATATATTTTTTATAAACTAATTGAGTTGTTGATACGTATTTTATTTTTGTGTCGTTATTATTTCTTAGTTTTGTCACCAATTAATTGAATTATGAGTTTTGTAAAGTTTATTACCAGTAAAGTGTTTGTTAAGCAATTGGTATTGGCTATTGTAGCTATTGTAGTGTTGAGTTTTTTAACGCTGAAATGGTTAAAAGTAACCACGAATCATGGGGAATTTGTAATCGTTCCTGATTTAAAAGGAAAATCTTTAAATACGGCTGGCATAGAATTAAAAGACCATGATTTAGCTATGGAAATCCAAGATTCTGCTAATTATAACCCCAATTACCCTAAGTATTCAGTTATTGAGCAAAACCCAGCAGCTGGAGCACAGGTTAAAGAAAATAGAAAAATTTACTTAATCTTAAACCCATCGGGTTACAGAAAAGTAGAAGTGCCAAATATTTTAAAACGAACATTTAGACAAGCTAAGCCACAATTAGAAGCTTTAGAGTTCAAAATTGGCAAAATTATATATAAAGATGCTATTGGCGAAGGCGTAATGTCTATGTCTCATGAAGGCGAATCCATAGCACCTGGTACATTATTACCATTAACCTCTACTATAGATTTGGTTGTGGGTAACGGTAAATTATAAGATACAAAAATGCCAAATATTCCTGATATTTCTGACGACAACGTTAATGACAACGAGCTTTATGAGCATCATGCTTTTAGAGTTGTTGCAGGTCAACAGCCGCTCAGAATCGATAAATACTTAATGAATTTTATAGAAAACGCCACGCGTAATAAAATTCAAGCTGCCGCAAAAGACGGCTGTATTTTTGTAAATGATGTTCCTGTAAAATCCAATTACAAAGTAAAACCTAATGACTATATAACCGTTAAGTTTGAGCATCCACCACATGAGAATCTCCTTATTGCAGAAGATATTCCTATCGATGTAGTTTACGAAGATGACGACTTATTAGTGGTTAACAAACCTGCAGGTATGGTGGTACATCCTGGACACGGAAATTATTCAGGAACCTTAATTAATGCGCTGATTTTTCATTTTGAAAACCTACCTAATAATTCAAGCGAAAGACCAGGCTTAGTACACCGAATCGACAAAGATACTAGCGGTTTATTGGTTGTTGCTAAAACCGAACAAGCCATGGCACATCTCTCTAATCAGTTTGCAAAAAAAACCAGTGAGCGCGAATATGTGGCTTTAGTTTGGGGAAATATAACAGAGGAAGAAGGAACTATTGAAGGTAATATTGGCCGTCACCCAAAAAATAGATTGCAAAACACAGTTTACTTAGATGATGATGCCGAACTTGGAAAACCAGCCGTAACACATTATAAAGTGCTAGAGCGCTTAGGGTATGTTACTTTGGTGAGTTGTAAACTTGAAACCGGAAGAACGCACCAAATCCGTGTGCATATGAAACATATTGGTCACACCTTATTTAATGACGAACGTTATGGTGGTGAGCGCATCTTAAAAGGGACAACTTTTACTAAGTATAAGCAGTTTGTAGATAACTGTTTCAAAATATTACCAAGACAAGCCTTACATGCTAAAACGTTAGGCTTTGTGCACCCAACAACAGGTAAATTTATGCAGTTTCAGTCTGAAATTCCAGAAGATATGACCCAATGTATTGAGAAGTGGCGCCATTATGCAAAGCATGTTGACTAAAAACTAGGTCTCCATGAGCCTTTTTTATCAGATTTTACAGTCAATAATAAACACATTGTATCATCTATTTTTTAGCGTTTCATTTTTCTAAACCTACAAGGATTTTTAAAACCTTGCAGGAAAAAAATGACCAGGCTGTCCATTATATCTTTTTATGTCATCACTTCGTTTACACTCAGTCATTACATAAAAAGGATGCCATTTCCATCCTTAACGCACCTTCCAGAGGTCACTTTATTCAATCTTGCTCGTAGCTTATCAAAGTATCAATTGAGTTGTTTGTATGAATGAATAAGTATTCGTTATAACACTATCAATATTAGTATTAGTTAATACTTTAAACTCCTTCAATTAGATTGTATTTTTGTAATCAAGGAACAATTGTTTAATTTTTAAAAGCGACATCCACTCAAGTGGATTATATATATGAAACTAGTATTATCACCAGCAAAGTCTCTAGATTACGAGACGCAACTACCGACAGAAAAAACAACAGAAGGTCTGTTTTTAAAAGAAGCAGAACAACTTAATGACGTTTTAAAAAAGAAATCTGCAAAGGACTTATCCAAGTTAATGCATATCTCAGATAATTTAGGACAATTAAATTACGAGCGTAATCAAGATTGGGAATTACCATTCACTAAAGCTAATGCCAGACCAGCTATTTACGCATTTAGTGGTGATGTTTATAGAGGTATAGATGCCTACACCATTGCTACTGATAAGCTAGACAAGGTAGAAGATACTGTACGAATTCTTTCGGGTTTATATGGGGTTTTAAAACCTTTAGATTTAATTCAACCTTACCGATTAGAAATGGGAACAAAGATGCCTGTCGGTAAAAACAAAAACTTATATGAGTTCTGGAAAAAGAAAGTCACGCAGGCCTTAAACGATGAGTTAGCAGATGATGAGCTTTTTGTAAACTTAGCAAGTAATGAGTATTTTAAGGCTGTTGACACCAAAGCTTTAAAAGTTCCTGTTGTAAATATTGTTTTTAAAGAATTTAAAAATGATAAATATAAAATTGTTGCGTTTTATGCCAAATTAGCTAGAGGTTTAATGACCCGATTTATTATTGATACGGATGCTAAAACAGTAGACGACCTTAAGGCTTTTAATTACGAAAATTATGGTTTTAGCGAAGCTTTGTCTTCTAAAAATGAGTTGGTGTTTACTAGGTAAAGTTGATAAAAAAAAACTAATTTAGTTGCTATGTTTTACATCTTACTTTTAGTACTCAAAGTCTATTGTATTTATCACGCTTTTAAAAATAACAAGCCCTTTTATTGGTACCTCATTATTTTTATAATTCCTATAATTGGACCATTACTTTATATTATTACTCAAGTTTATAATAGAAATGATACTCAAAAAATACAAGAAGAAATTACAACCGTCTTAAATCCTACAAAACGAATAAAAGATTTAGAAGCGAAACTGAAATTTACAGATACCTATGCTAACAGAATTGACTTAGCAGATGCTTATTATGCTAATAAAGACTTTGAAAAAGCGGTTGTTAATTATAATATTACTTTAGAAGATACAGTTCAAGATGCTTTATATGCGAGACAAAAGCTCATATTAAGTCATTTTCAACTTGGTAATTATGCTGATGTCATTACCCAAGCTGAATTTATAAAGGACAAAAACGAATTTAAAGGATCTAAACAGCAGTTTTGTTATGGATTAGCTCTAAATGAATTGGGTAAGGTTAATGAAGCAGAGGCGCAATTAAAACAGATAGACCGTCCGTATTCTAATTACGTGGAACGTTTAGAATTAGCAAAATTTTACGTTCAAAATGATAAAACTTCTGAAGGCAAAGCTTTGTTAAATGAAATATCTATAGAGTCTAAAAGTCTAACCCAACCTAATAGGAAACTTTACGGTGCCACAATTGTTGAGGTAGAGCGTATGCTGGCTTCAATTAAATAAATTAGAGCGCCTTTTTTTTCTTTTTATAATTTCTGCCATACCATAGCAGAATTCCAGTGACGGGTAGTGTTGCCGTTATTAAACTAATTAAAAAGGCAATAATTTTACCAACAATACCACCAATGGCTCCAATATGAATATCATAATTCATCCGTAATAATTTATCCGCAAATTTGGCATCTTTATATTTGCCATAGATACCAGGGGTTTCAAGCTCTTCAAGGGTGTTTTGGTCAAAGAATCTAAAATCTGCATCGTAAAAAAGCCCTTCACTATTAGAAACTTCTACATAGATACTTTGGTCTTTGTTTTCTGGATAATGCAATTCATAAGCCACAGCGTCTGGTGATTCTTTTTGAAGTTTTTCAATAAGATAATCCATAGGAATTTTACGGTTATCACTTAATGCTTCACTTTTGTTTTCGGGTATAATAAAAGCAGGAACTTTATCGCCACCTGTAGTTTTATAAACGACATACTTTAACCAATTGTAAGATATCAAAGAACCTGTAAAGGCTATAATTAAGGCAAAAGAACAGATGTAAAATCCAACAACCGTATGTAAGTCGAAGTTTTTACGTTTCCAACGTGTTGTTTTTTTCCAATCGAATTTTAAACGTTGTTTTAAGTTTTTACGCTTTTTAGGTAGCCATAAAATAAATCCTGAAATTATAATCAGAATAAAAATTAAAATCGAAGCAGCCACAACTTGTTCTCCAATCGCTTTTGGTAACCAAAGTCGCATATGACCTTTAAGTATAAATGCAAAAAAGCCGGTAAGATGATTATCGACTTGTATAATTTCTCCGCTGTAAGGATTTAAAAATACACTTTGGTAAAATTCTGGTTCAGCATCATAAAAAATAACTTCAATAGCATCTGTTTTCTTTTTGAAAATAGTGCCATGAATAGAATTATCAGGAAAAACTACACTCGCGTAATGCTTTGCTTCAGTAGGTGTAAGTAGAGGTGCATCTTGTGGTGTTACATATTTGTAATCATCGTAAGTTGCTTCTATTTCTTCTCTAAATGCCCAACAACAACCCGTTATAGCAACGACAAAAACAACAATTCCTGTTGCTAAACCTAAGATTTTATGTAGTTGAAAGATTATTTTTTTAGTTGTCATAAAGTAATTGTTATTAAAAAAAGAGCAAACTTACAATTAAGTTTGCTCTTTCAATTAGGGCTATTTAGAATTTATAAGTAAACGTACCAAGTAGCGATCGTGTTTGCTGTGGTGTTATTGTACTCCATCCAGAAAAATAGGTTTCATCACTAAGGTTATTGCCTTTTACACTTACTCTAAATGTATCAGTTTCATAATATAATGACGCATTAAAGATTGTATAAGCAGGAATATAGAAACTACCAGTTACCGATTGGTAATCCGTCATGGTATCATATTTAGATTGTCCATTAAATCCTGCGCCTACACCAAAGTTTTTAAAGAATTTGTAATCTGCCCAGAAGTTGTATGTGAACTCTGCACCAGATTCTCCGTAACGATTGCCTTCTAAAAATCTTGCTGAAGGTGAATCTGTAATTTCAGAATCATTATAACTAAAGCCAGAGTGAATATTTAAGTTAGAAATTGGATTAGCATTAACCTCTAACTCAATTCCTTGGCTATTAATTTCTAGATCTTGAGTTTGTGTAGCCCAATAATACTTGTTGTCTACCGTAATATTGTAATAACTTAATGTCGCTTCTAATTTATTATTAAAAAGGTTGGTTTTTGCTCCAACTTCAAATTGATTGGCTTGTTCTACATCAAAAGATTCTAGCGTTGTTGTTGGCTCACCTAAATCATCATAAGTCGTAACGTATTCTGGGTTTACGTAAGAAAAACCGTTTTGATAATTCGCAAAAATGGATAATTCGTTTAAAATTGGTTGATAAACAATTCCGAATTTTGGAGAAAACGTAGACTCGGTATATTCCGAATAGTCATCAGCATTAGTTTGTCGATCTCCTTGATAATCAAATCTGTCATAACGCACACTTGCCATAACGGATAATGATGGTAAAATATTGATGACATCAGACACATAAGCACCAAAGATATTTTGACGAATGTCGCTATCTAAATAACCTAAACCAGATAAAGCAGCACTTAAATTTTCTTCATTCATTTCAGGTTCGCCGTAAATTAAATCACCATCAATATTTATGGTATGTAAATAACCCCAATTAGAGCTATTGTCAATAATATTGTAGTCTAAGTAATCTGCTCCAACTAACAATTTGTTTTCTAAATCACCAAGTTTAAATGTACCTGTAAAGTTTTGTTGTAAGTTGATGGTTTTTGTTTTAGAATCCGTGTCTTGGGCGTATAATGCAAAATTATCAGTACCTACTATAGCTGTAGGGTCGCTATAATCTGCAGTATTCCATAAATAGGTGTAATAGCCTAAAGATTCTGCTAAACCACCAGATATTAAGGTTTGTGAAGACCACTGATCTGAAATTTTCCAAGCCACTTCACCACGGTAATTTTGTGTAAGGTTATTTATGGTAACATCGTTACTTGTAAATGATAAGTTGGTATCGTAACCTAAGTCGTCTATAGAATCAAAAGCTAATGTTCCGTAGCGATTTAAGAATAAAAACGTTTCGTTAGTTTGTTCATTATCTGAAGCCTCATAAGAAAAGTTTAGCGTCACATTATTGTTAACCTTGTACGATATTGAAGGTGCAATGAAAACTGATTTTTTTAATCCAGCATCTTGAAAACTATGTTCTTGCTGAAAACCTGTATTGATACGAAGTGATAATTTATCATTTGCACTGACATTAACGTCTGCATTAAATTTTGCAAAATCGTAAGACCCACCAGAAAACGTAATTTCGCCACCTGTTCCGCTATATGGTTTTTTTGTAATTATGTTTATGAGTCCACCATAAGATGTTACTGAGCTTCCAAATAAAGTGCCTGAAGGCCCTTTAATGACTTCTACGCGTTCTACATTAGACGGATTAATAAATCCATTAGTAATACCAGCAACACCATTGACTAATTGTGGTTGCACAGCAAAACCACGACTAGAGTAATAACCAGCACCATCACCACTTCTTCCAGTTGATGACCATAGTTTGGTGACACCAGCGGCATTTTTTAAAGCGTCTTCAAACGTATTTACAGATTGAGAGATTAATAATTGATTGGTAATTGTATTGTAAACTTGGGAGTTTTCAATATTTTTTAAAGGCATTTTAGAAACATATGCACTCGTTTTTCTAGAAAATTTATTTTTCCTATTCACATCGAGTACAACTTCTTTTAAAACTTCATTTCCTTCGTATAAAATAATAGTTGCTAAATCGACCTTTTGGTTATCTGATATTGAAACGAGAACCTCTTTAGTTTTAAATCCTATATAAGAGATTACAAGTGTGTAATTTCCATTTTCAATATTCGTTATTTCAAAAACACCATTTTCATTTGACTGTGTCCCTTTTTTAGTATTTTTAATTAAAAGGTTTACACCTATTAGTGGAGATTTGTTATTGTCAGTAACGGTACCAGAAAGGCTTGCATTTTGAGAGAAACTCATTTGAATACATAATAGGAGTATTAGACCTGTTAAGATATTTTTCATCTTTTGTTTATTTAGACTAAGTATAAATAGTTTTTTGTGTCGGCAAAAGTATCTAGGTAAACTTAATTGACCAAATTATTTATAATAAATCTAAATAGTTTTTTAGCTAGTACGTTATGTTGAAGTGTATTCTCTTGTGTACTAGCATGTATATAGGGTATGGGTGTATTTGTTATTGTAGAATATGCAAAATAATAGTGTTTTTACTATGAATTTGGGTAATACTTTATACTAAGATTTTGTAATCAGAATGTATAGCTGGTTAGTCTTCACTTCCCCATGGTGCATCAGGGGTTTCAATAGTTTTAGTTAAATCGAACTTAACAGTAAATAAACGTTCGGTTCCTATACGTCGCAAATTATAAGTTAAACTGGTATCATCTATGGTAAACCACCAAATATTAGTTGATGCAGCAGGTAAAATTTCTGAGGTATGTGCATCTGCGGGAAACATTTGTAGATGAGCTAAGCCCATATTAGCACTTGTGCCTCCATATTGAGTTAAATCGTCTTCTGTGCCATCTTTATGCCGATGATCATGCTTAAGACTCATAATCTTATCAGCATTCATTTGTAAAACCCAGGTACGCGACTTGTCTTCACCTACAAAAAAAGGAATTCTAATAGTGTTTGTTTCACATATTCGAACATGCATTACTAATGTTTCACCTGTAAAACCATCACCTTCTTTTCCTCCCTCAGTAATGACGCCTTCATATGCATTACCACAATGGGTTTTAAGTTGCTCCCAAAATTGTTCCGAACTGGTTTGTTCTTGTGCAAAAATGTGTACTGGCAATAAAAACAGTAAGGTGAGTAATACTTTCATATTTTAAGATGATTTAATGTAAATGACTATAAGAATTTATATATTAAAGCTAATATAAGGAATTCTAAAGGTTAGGTGTATTGTAAAGCTGGTAAAAACATTTGTTTTGGGTGGTTTCATTTAAGTCAAAGAAATGTGAAAATAAGATAAGCTACAATACCATGTTTTTTAAATTAGATAAAAATATAAATCATGAAAAAAACTCTTCAAATAGGAAATGTAATAGCTCTTATCTTAACAATATTTATTAATTACCTCTCTAATACAGGAGTTTTAAATAATACAACGATTGGTGAAGTTTCTAATAGTTATAGGTCTTTGTTTACACCTGCAGGTTATACGTTTGCCATTTGGGGACTCATTTATATAATGCTTATAAGTTTTGTTATTTACCAAGCAAGAAGTCTGTTTGCAAACGTTGAAAATGATAATGTTGTATTGAAAACAGGTTGGTGGTTTATACTCTCGTGTTTATTTAACTCACTTTGGGTGTTTGCTTGGATTTATGAATACACAGGTCTGTCTTGCCTTTTTATTTTTCTATTACTTTTCTCATTATTAAAAATTGTGGTCAATAACCGTATGGAGTTAGACGACGAGCCATTGCCTATTATTATGTTTGTTTGGTGGCCGTTTGTAATTTATTCGGGTTGGGTTACAGTAGCTAGTATTGCTAATGTGTCTACATATTTAGTAAAAATGGGTTGGGATGGTTTTGGTTTGTCTGATGTTACTTGGACTATCATTTTAATTATAATTGCGGTTAGTATTAATTTACTGATGACTTGGAAACGGAACATGAGAGAGTTTGCACTTGTTGGTGCTTGGGCTTTAGTTGGTATAGGAAATGCTAATACACCAAATAATGACACTCTAATGTATATCGCATTTATAAGTGCTGCTATTTTAGTTATAAGTAGTTCTGTTCATGGTTTTAAAAATCGTGATACAAGTCCGTTTAAGAAGTTACAAGAGCGGAAGAATTTATAGTGTTTAGAATATAATAGCTGTTTTTTTAGAGTCAGGCCTAAAATAGCTGTAACTTCGCCCCAAATTAAAGGAGTGACCTAAATAAATAGAGTTTGCTTCATAAACTTTATATATGTCATTTAAATCTTTGGGCCTATCTGAGCCTATACTTAAAGCTATCCAAAAAAAAGGATACGAAACACCTTCACCAATCCAAGCCAAAGCCATTCCTTCTGTATTAGAAGGTAAAGACGTTTTAGCCTCTGCACAAACCGGAACAGGTAAAACAGCAGGTTTTACTTTACCGATGCTTCATAACCTTACAACTAACGGTTCAGAACAAAGACACCGACCAATTAGAGCATTAGTTTTAACGCCAACACGTGAGTTAGCGGCACAAGTTCATGCTAATGTAAAAGAATATAGTGAGTTTCTAAATATTAGAAGTACGGTGATTTTTGGTGGTGTAAATCAGAAACCACAAGTAGCGACCATAAAACAAGGTGTCGATGTTTTAGTGGCAACACCAGGCCGTCTAATCGATTTAGAAAATCAAGGCTTATTATCACTAAAACGTGTTGAAATATTTGTTTTAGATGAAGCCGATCGTATGCTAGACATGGGCTTTTTACGTGATATTGAACGTGTGATGAAGCTGATACCTAGTAAGAGACAAAATCTTATGTTTTCTGCTACATTCTCTAAAGATATCAAAAAGCTAGCGTACTCGATTCTTAATAATCCTGTGCAAGTTGAGGCAACTCCAGAAAATACAGCCGTTGAGGTTATAGAGCAAAAAGTTTATCGTGTTGCTAAAGGAAAAAAAACAGGATTAATAATTAAGTTAATCTCTGATGGTAATTGGAAACAAGTTTTAGTGTTTACCAGAACTAAACACGGTGCAAATAAGCTTTGTAAAAAGATGATTAGTTCTGGGATTACTGCTGCCGCTATTCATGGCAATAAAAGTCAAGGGGCAAGAACAAAAGCATTAGCAGGTTTCAAAAATGGCTCGGTTAGAGTTTTGGTGGCTACAGATATAGCCGCTAGAGGTTTGGATATCCCATTATTACCACATGTTATTAATTTTGAATTGCCTAACATTTCGGAAGACTACGTGCATAGAATTGGTAGAACGGGTAGAGCAGGAGCAGAAGGCCAAGCTATTTCATTAGTTAGTGCAGATGAAACGACTTATTTAAAAGGCATAGAAAAACTGATAGGTGAATCTATTGAAGTAGAGATTGTAGAAGGTTTTGAACCTGACCCAAATGCGTCAACAGAACCTATTAAACCAGGTCAAAATAGAAATCAAGGTCGAAGAAAGAATTCTAATAATCGTAATTCTAATAAACCGAAAAATTCAGATCGTAATCGAAATAAAAGCCAAAGACGTAACGATAACAGACGCTAAATAATGACTAATGCTTTAAAGGATAAAATTATTGAGGTTTGCGATAAGAAAATAGCAACCAAAGGCAACAATGTCGGGATTTCATTTTATGCGTTTTTTAAAAATAAAAATGATAATCCTGAATTGCTAATGGAAGCCGCAACTTGGTGGATAAAAACCCATCAATTAGACCATTTTGAAAAAGCGGTTAAAATTAAAGCCTTAGTTATGAGTTTGTAGCATAAGATGCCTATGTCCTAACACAAAAAAGAAATCATTATGGCAACACAAGCTAATAATCCACTTCACGGTATTAAGCTAGAACAAATTATTACCGATTTACAAGCCCATTATGGTTGGGAATATATGGGCTATCAAATTAATATCCGTTGTTTTACACATGATCCTTCTGTAAAATCTAGTTTAAAATTTTTAAGACGAACCCCTTGGGCAAGAGCTAAGGTTGAGCAGATGTATTTAAGTTATTTAAAGAAGAACCCTAACTAATATTTAGGCTTAATTAGCTGTAAGATTATACTATATTTTCCCTAAGGTTTTGCCTTTTTTCTTATCTAAATAATGACGTAAAACACCACCTTTTACATTATTAACATCAAATTCTATAATAAATGCTTTATCGTCGATTTCCTCTATAATACGATGCATTTTTTTGATGTCAATACGATTAATAATGGTGTGAATAATATCAAAATCTTGTTGGGCTCCAGTGCTTCCAAATCCTTTAGAACCTTTATAAGTTGTTAGGCCAACGCCTAATTCCGTCATAATGGCATGTTTTATTTCGGCATAGTCATTAGAGACAATGGTAACCCCAATAAAATCTTCAAAACCTTCAATGGTTAAGTCGGTTACTTTTGCAGTAACAATATAGGTGAGTATCGAGTAAAGGGCAATTTCTACTGAAATCACCAAAGCTGTGATACTAAACAATACAATATTGAACATAAGAATGACTTTGCCGATGCTTAGTCCAAATTTGTCATTGAGGTAGATACCTAAAATTTCAGACCCATCTAAAACGGATCCATTTCTAATAGCAATACCGATTCCTGCACCCAAACTCAGTCCTCCAAAAATTGAAATTAATAGCTTGTCTTCAGTGATAATACCGTAATTTCCAAACTGAATTAAAAACGCTAAACCAAGAATACTTAGAATAGATTTTACAACAATACGTTTAGAAACGGTGTAGTAGCCAATAATTAAAAAAGGGATACTCAAAAGCACTAATGCAATTGAAATATCAATACCAGTTAATCGGTTGACAAGTAGCGCAATTCCTGTAACGCCTCCGTCTAAAAAGCCGTTGGGCAGTAAAAAGGCTTTTAAGCTAATACTAGCTAGCACAATACCGAATACAATTTGACTAAGTTCTGAAAAAAAATTATACGTTTTAGAGTGTTTCAATTGGAAGGTTTTTGTTGTGGAAAAGTTACAAAAACCATTTAGAAATGATGTTCTTTATAACTATTTTTTCAAATGAAGCTTAAAAAGCTCTCAGATTCCGTAAGCCCTCGTAAACCACTATACTTACAGCATTCGCTAAGTTTAAGCTTCTAATAGATTCGCTGTACAAAGGGATTTTAAATAATTGGTCTTTATGTTTTTCTTGTAAAGGTTTAGGTAGGCCTACAGATTCCTTTCCAAATACCAAAAACAAATCATCTTTAAATTCAATATCCCAATGCGTTTTTGTGCCATGGCTAGATAAAAAGACCATTTTAGCGTATTTATTTTGTGTAAAGAAGGCTTCAACATTATCATAATAAACAACGTCTAAATGTTGCCAGTAATCAAGTCCTGCACGTTTAAGGCGTTTATCATCAATTTCAAATCCAAAAGGCTTTACCAGATGTAATCTTGAGTCTGTAGCTAAAGCTAAGCGTCCAATGTTACCGGTGTTATTGGGGATTTCTGGTTCTATTAATACAATATTTAAAGGCATAATATGTGGTTACTTTTTACTAGTGTTTTTGTATGCTGTCTTTGGAATTAGAGTTTAGGTTTTTTAATTTAAGTAAGGCTAACCGGATTAATAAGATAAATGGAAACCCATGAAATACTAAATCAAAATAATCTTTAAATACCATGCCATTGGCACCGCCTGCCACCCATCTGATTTTACCTATTAAATGCGGTTCTGGGAAAAACGGCGCTAAACCTAAAGTAAGACACAGTAAAATAATTAACTTCCAATCATTAAGTAGTTTCATTAAAAGCAGAATTTAAATTTAAAGCTTATTCTGTACATCAATTAAAAAGCTTTCCATGTTTTTTTACAGAAAAAAAAGTCTATCCAAAGGTATGAATAGACTTTTTTATAATCTTAAATAACCGCAATTACTTTTTAGATTGCTGGTCTTTTATTGTTTTCTTGTCAATATCAAACTCATTAGTTTTTTGGTTGACATTTGCTGTTGGATTAGTTAAATTGGTTTGATTTTCAGTTTTTGTTTTAAACTTCTTTTTGTCTTTTATAATTCCCATAGTTTTATTTTTTTTGATTCACTCATAATATAATAAAACAACAGGGCTTTTTCTCATAAGACTTTATTAAAGTCTAAGCTCATAACGTTAAAAAAGTTTAAGATTAGGGTCTAATAGAAGCAACAAAGTTATCTATGTTAGCCACGCCATTTTTAGTTAAATGTTTAATAAAAGCACTCCCAATTATAGCGCCTTTAGCATGCTGAGTTGCTTGTGTAAATGTTTCGTTGTCTGAAATGCCAAAGCCTACTATTTGTGGACTTTTTAATTTTAGGTCAGCGATACGTTTAAAATAATCGGTTTGCGTGCTGCCAAAACCAGAACTACTTCCTGTTACACTAGCCGAACTCACCATATAAATAAAACCATTAGAAACCGAATCGATATATCTAATGCGTTCTTCTGAGGTTTGTGGCGTAATTAAGAAAACATTAATTAATCCGTACTGTTCAAAAATAGCTTTGTATTCAGAATGATAGACTTCTACAGGTAAGTCAGGGATAATAAGTCCGTCAATACCGACCTCTTGGCATTTTTTGCAAAATGCTTCGACACCAAATTGTAATATAGGATTAAAATACCCCATAATTATTAATGGAATGGAAACCGATTGGCGAATGTCTTTTAACTGATCAAATAACAGTGCGCTTGTCATGCCATTTTTTAACGCTTGTGTAGAACTTGCCTGAATGGTTGGTCCGTCGGCTAAAGGGTCACTAAAAGGAAGTCCAATTTCAATCATGTCAACACCATTGTTTTCAAGAGCTTTGATGATGCTAACGGTATCGTTTTTACTAGGATAACCAGCAGTAAAATATATAGATAATAGGTTGTTGTCTTCGTTTAATTTTTGGCTTATTCTATTCAAAATATATGTTTTTATGCTTCTGAATTAATTTCAGGACGATTAATGCTTAATTAAGTAGCCAATTTACAGAAAAACAGACAGACTCATAGAATTTAATTCGCTAATAATAGTTAAATAAATTATTTTTTAATCTCTATGGTGTACTACTAAAAACGGAGACTAAGACTAAAAACTAAAACTTAATAACTCCATGCATAATTATAAGCAAAATCTCTCGTTATAGATTTGGGATTGAATTATATTTGAACAGAAATAAAATCATTAAAAAAACGTATAACAAATGATGTTACTCAAAAGACAGTTAATCATCGTTTTTCTAGTTTTTTCATCACTAGGAATAGCGCAAAAATCGGCTGTTTATACTAGCGATTTACAAGATTACCAGAAGGCGTTAACGCTCTATAATAATCAGCAGTACAAAGCCGCACAGTCTTTGTTCGACGCTGTTAAAGGTGATACAAGCGATATCACTATAAAATCAGATTGTGCCTATTATATTGCCAATTGTGCGGTGCGTTTAAATCAGAAAAATGCCGATGATTTAATCACCGAATTTGTAGAGGAGTATCCTACAAGTACTAAAAAGAATACTGCTTTTTTAGATGTTGCAGACTATTATTTTAATAACGGTAAATATGCTTATGCACGCAAATGGTACGATAGAGTAGACGAGCGCAGTATTGCCAGAGCAGAAAAAGACCGTTTTAACTTTAATTATGGCTACACTTTGTATTCTACTAAAGATGAAAAACAAGCCACTAAATATTTAAATAGAGTGGTGAATTCTAAAGAATACGGCTCGCAAGCCAAGTATTATATAGGGTTTTTAGCTTATGAAGGTGATGATTATGATACAGCAAACACCTACTTTGATCAAGTAAGCGATAATGAAAAATACAAAGAGAAATTATCCTATTACCAAGCCGATTTAAATTTTAAACTCGGCAAATTTGAAAAAGCTATTGAACTTGCAGAAGCCCAATTACCTAAAAGTAATGCTGCTGAAAAGTCCGAGTTATCAAAAATTATAGGCGAGAGTTATTTTAATCTCGAGCAATATGCAGAAGCTATTCCCTATTTAAAAGAATACAAAGGTAAAAATCGAAAGTGGAATAATACCGATTATTACCAACTCGGTTATGCTTATTACAAGCAAAATGATTTTGAAAGTGCCATTTCAGAATTCAATAAAATTATTGGCGGAAATAATCCAGTAGCGCAAAATGCCTATTATCATTTAGGAGAAAGCTATATCAATTTAGACAAAAAACAAGAGGCTTTAAATGCGTTTAGAAATGCATCGCAAATGGATTTTGATTTAAAAATTCAAGAAGATGCTTGGTTGAATTATGCCAAAATTAGTTACGAAATTGGAAATCCATACCAATCCGTTCCTCAAGTTTTAACGGGCTACTTAGACCAATATCCAGATACAAATTACAAGGATGAAGTTGAAACACTCTTAATAGATTCTTACATCACTTCAAAAAACTATATTGAAGCTTTAGAACTTTTAAAAGGCAAAAATAGTTTTGAAAACAAAGCAGCTTACCAAAAGGTGGCCTTTTTTAGAGCGGTTGAGTTGTATAATGAAAATAAATACAATGAAGCCTTAGTGTTATTCAATGGCTCATTAAAAGAACCTATTGATGCCGTTTTTGAAGCTAAAGCAACCTTCTGGAAAGCAGAAACAGAATACAATTTAGGAGACTATAATGCTGCACTAATTGGTTTTAAACAGTTTGATGGATTTAGCGAATCGGCTGATTTGCCAGAAAACGAAAACTTAAACTACAATTTAGCTTACACCTATTTTAAGCTGAAGGATTACGATAATGCCTCAAACTATTTTGAACGGTTTATAAAAACCAGTACCAACGATAAACTTCGTGAAAACGATGCGTATTTGAGATTAGCTGACGGTTATTTTGTGTCTAGTAATTATAACGAGGCTATAGATGCTTATAAAAAAGCGATTCAAATTAATCAAATTGAAACGGATTATGCGGCATTTCAGACGGCAATGAGTCAAGGTTATTTAGGAAAAGGTGATGCAAAAATTTCAGCACTAAATGCCTTTATTACTAATTATCCAAAATCAGCTTTACGAGACGATGCAATGTATGAGTTGGCAAATTCGTATGTAAAATCTAACGCAACGGATAAAGCGATGCAGACTTATGATCGTCTTAATGCCGAGTATAAAACAAGTGCTTTTACATCAAAAGCTTTACTGC
The DNA here is from genome assembly GCF_013403955.1 of Winogradskyella vidalii. Classification (GTDB taxonomy): domain Bacteria; phylum Bacteroidota; class Bacteroidia; order Flavobacteriales; family Flavobacteriaceae; genus Winogradskyella; species Winogradskyella vidalii. Next base: position 844,865 of record NZ_JABFDG010000001.1, read on the forward strand.
GTCAAGGGTTAGTGTATTACAACGGCAATGATAATAACCGAGCCTTAACTAAGTTTAAAAAAGTAGCAACCGATTTCCCGGGTTCAGGTGAAGCGGTTCAAGCGGTTTCAACGGCGCGATTAATTTACATTGATATGGGTAATGTTGATGAATATGCGTCTTGGGTAAGAACTTTAGATTATGTTGAGGTGACTGATGTCGACTTAGATAACGCTAGCTATTCTGCAGCAGAAAAACCGTATTTAGATAATGAAACGGATAAAGCTATTCGTCAATTTAATAAATATTTAAATGAATTTCCAAACGGACTCCATAAGGTTAAAGCTCATTTTTATTTAGCGCAGTTATATTATAAAAAGAATTTATTTGAAAATGCACAACCACATTATAAAGCGGTTGTTGAAGCTTCAAAATCTGAATATACAGAACAAGCTATTGTTAAACTCAGTGAAATTTATTTAAGTAATTCTAATTGGGAAACAGCCATTTTAGTATTGCAACGATTAGAGGCCGAAGCGGATTACCCACAGAATGTTATTTACGCTCAGTCTAATTTAATGAATGCGTACTATCAAACCGAAGATTTTACGAAAGCTGAAAGCTATGCTCAAAAAGTATTAAGTAATTCAAAACTAGATAACAAAGTAAAGAGTGATGCCAAATTAATTATAGCACGTTCAGCAATTAAAGCGGGTCATGAGGATAAAGCCAAAACAGCTTATGCCGAAATAGAAAAAATAGCTACAGGAAGCGTGGCGGCTGAAGCGCTGTACTATAATGGTTATTTTAAAAATAAAGCCGGCGATTACGAAGCGTCTAACACCATTATTCAAAAATTAGCCAAGGATTACGGGAGTTATAAATTGTATAGCGCCAAAGGTTTGGTGGTTATGGCAAAGAACTTTTATGCGTTAGGTGATGCGTTTCAAGCGACTTATATTTTAGAAAGCGTGATTAGCAACTTCCCTGATTTTACAGAAGTTGTAGAAGAAGCCACTTTAGAACTTAATAAAATCAAAACTGAAGAAGCAAAAACGAATTCATCAATAGAAACTGAGGACTAAATTCCTGCGAAAGCAGGAGTCTCTCAATCGATTTGTAAAAACTCAATTACAAGCAATGAAAAAACTTAAAAGTGTTTTAATAGGTGTTCAAGTACTATTACTAGCCTTTACGTTAATCTCATGTGGTGATGATGAACAAACACCTGAAGAAGTAGTAGATGCTTTCACAGGATGCTGTTCCTCTGATACTGCTTTTGGAGAAAATGTAGATAATTTAGACCAATCTTTAGGAGAAATTATAGTAGATAATATTTTTACTCCAAATAATGATGGCGTTAATGATCGATTTGAAATTAAAAACATTGAATTATATGCTAATCACACGGTAACTATTTATAATAATACTGATGAAATTATTTTTGAAAGTAATAATTATGGTAGTGATTCAACTGAACTTTTTCCAAATGTTCCTTATGATTTTAATGGAGTAGAAGGAATTCCAGATGGCACTTATAAATACAAAATTATAATTGAAAATGAACAAACTTTTATTGAATCAGGTTTCTTTTGTTTATTCACTAATAATCCACCTATTGAACAAAATTTTGCTGAATGTAATCCTATACAGCCAGGGGAATTCGATCAGATATTAACTGGTTTATAGAGTTAGATAGTTTCAATCAAATCAAAATAATACACATGAAAATTAAACATATCATCTTATCCATTTTCACATTGAGTCTGGCATTTAGTTATGCTCAAGATAAAGATACCATAGCAGATCAAACGGTAAATGTAATTAAACCTTATACGCCAACAATTTCGGATGCCTTCAAAATAAAGGATAATCCAAAGTTGAGTGATTCTAATGCGGTTAAGAAAAAAGAAATAAAATATAATATTTTCTCTATTCCTGTGGCATCAACGTTTACACCTGCAAAGGGAAAAGCAGCGACTGTAGATAGAGTAAAACCTGTTAAATTATATGATAATTACGCCTCCTTAGGTTTCGGTAATTACACGACTGTTTTAGGTGAAGTTTATTTAAATCACGAATTAAGTAGAGACGAAAATGTTGGTGGTTATTTTAGTCACCATTCTTCTCAAGGCGGTATCGATGGTTTATTGCTAGATGATAACTTTTCTAAGACCAATTTAAATGCGCATTACACCAAAAATGAAAGGTACTTTAACTGGAAAGTCGATGGAGGTTTTGATATGCAAACCTATAATTGGTATGGTTTACCTCAAGATTTATTTGGGCAAGCAGAATCAAACACCATAGATCCTAAACACACCTATACGAGTTTTAATGTTGGCGGTAAAGTAAATTTTGATAATGCAATTGTAAAGGATGTAAGTCTTCGTTTTAGACATTTTGGTGACGATAGAGATTCTGGAGAAAACCGTTTTAAAGCGAACACTAATTTTGAGGTTATGGTGCAAGATGCAGAAATTGAAACGGAAGTATTTTTAGATGGTTTAGTTGGAAACTTCGATTCAACTTATGAGGGACTTTCAAGTATCAATTACGGAAATTTTATGGTTGGTTTAGCACCGTCTTACCAATTGAATCAAGATGATTTAACAATTAATTTGGGCGTGCGATTAACCTATTTTAATGATACAGAACTAAGTGAAAGTAAATTCTATATTCACCCTAATATTGATGCATCTTACCGTTTAGTTGATGAACTTTTAATTGCTTACGGTGGACTTAAAGGTGGTGTGATTCAGAATTCGTATTACGATTTTGCAAACGTAAATCCATTTGTGTCTCCAACACTTTTTATAGCGCCAACAGACCAACAGTTTAAAACTTTTGTTGGGGTAAAAGGGAAGTTAACCAATAATATCAGCTATAACGTAAGTGGAAATTATACATCAGAAAAAGGTAAAGCCTTGTTTAAAGCTAACGATACATTTACGACGCCAACCGAAGATTATCAATTTGGAAATTCTTTTGGTGTGGTTTACGATGATGTCACTACATTTTCTATCGCTGGTGAAATGAACGTTGATTTCAACAGGAATTTCTCTTTAGGTGTAAAAGGAGAATACTTCGCTTATGATACAGGTAATGAAGCACAAGCTTGGAATTTACCGGATTTGGAAGCTTCCTTATTTTTAGATTATCAAATTTCAGAACAATGGTTTGCTGGGGCGAGTGCTTATTTTGTAGGCGAACGAAAAGATACTGTGGGCGTTGTTGGGTCATTATCATCACCAACACGTGTTAGCTTAGAAAGTTATTTTGATTTTAATGCACATGTGGGTTATAAAATCAACGATCAATTATCGGTATTTGCGAAAGGGAATAATATTTTAAATCAAAATTATGAACGTTGGTCAAACTTCCCTGTGCAAGGCATTCAGGTACTTGCGGGAGCAACCTATCAGTTTGATTTTTAAAATGATGTTATCCTGAATTTATTTCAATTATAGACAAGATTTTTAAAAGCGTTCCAAATCGGAGCGCTTTTCTTATTTTTACAATTAACTTTTAGACTTAACTTTTTTTGAGCGGAAGTCAGGTTTTAATTACAATCAATACAATATTAAAAATGAAACATATACTAGTCGCCCTTTGCCTTTTATCTATTTTATCTTGTCAAAAAGATAAAGCACAAGCTGATTTAATAGTTACCAACGCTAATATTTATACCGTTGATGATAACTTTAATAAAGCCGAAGCATTTGCGGTAAAAGATGGAAAAATAGTAGCAGTAGGAACGACATCTGAAATCAGTTCTACATACAAAGCTATAGACACTATCAACGCTGATGGAAATACCGTTTTACCAGGATTTATAGACGCGCATTGTCACTTTTTAGGTTTAGGCTTCAATCAACAACAAGTTAATTTAGTTGGTACCACAAGCTTTGAGGAGATGATGAAACGTGTTTTAGATTTTCAGAATGAAAATAATAAGGCTTTTATTTTTGGTCGCGGTTGGGATGAGAATGATTGGGAGGATAAGGAATTGCCAACTAAAAACCTTTTAGATAAGTTGTACCCTAATACACCTATTGCTCTAACTCGTATTGATGGCCATGCCATATTAGCGAATCAGGCAGCTTTAGATTTAGGGGGAGTTACAGTAACGAGTAAAGTTGAAGGCGGAGAAGTTGTTATTGAAAATGGAAAGCCCACCGGAATCTTAATAGATAACGCACAAAAGTTAGTGTTAGACCACTGGCCAAAACCAAGCAGAGCAGATTATGTAAACGCATTATTAGAAGCACAAAAAATAGCTTTTTCTTTAGGTTTAACAACTGTAGATGACGCAGGATTAAGCAAAGAAGCTATTGAAATTATAGATAGTCTTCAAACTTCAGGAGATTTAAAAATGCGTATGTATGCAATGGTCTCTTATTCCGAAGAGAATCTAGATTATTTTTTAGATAAAGGCATTACAAAAACAGATTACCTCAATGTACGTTCGTTTAAAGTGTACGCAGATGGTGCTTTAGGTTCAAGAGGCGCCATGTTAAAAGCACCTTATTCCGATAAACCTAATCATTTGGGTTTGATGGTTACCGATTTAGAAACGATAAAAACAGCTGCAGAGCGCATCGCTAATTCCGATTTTCAAATGAATACTCATGCTATTGGCGATTCTGCTAATAGAGCGGTTTTAGAAACTTATAATAAAGTGCTAAAAGGCAAAAATGATAGACGTTGGCGTGTGGAGCATGCTCAAATTATTTCGGATGAAGATTTTGAATTCTATAAAAATGTTATGCCTTCAATTCAGCCAACCCATGCGACTAGCGATATGTATTGGGCCGAAGACCGTATAGGTGCGACCCGTATTAAAGGAGCTTATGCTTACAAGCAATTATTGAATGCTTATGGTAAAGTAGCTTTAGGAACTGATTTTCCTGTGGAGCAGGTCAGTCCATTTTTAACGTTTTATGCAGCCGTAGCAAGGCAAGATTTAGAAGCTTATCCTGAAGGTGGTTTTCAAATGGAAAATGCATTGAGTCGTGAAGAGACATTAAAAGGAATGACCATTTGGGCAGCGTATTCTAATTTTGAAGAAAAAGAAAAAGGAAGTATAGAAGTGGGGAAGTTTGCCGATTTTATCATGTTAGATAAAGATATTATGACCGTTGAAGCTAAGGCAATTCCTGAAATTAAGGTGTTGAAAACTGTAGTAGGAGGTGAGGTTCAATAGTGTCTTTATTTTTCTTGAAAAAATAAACAGTAGCCTAGTTTTATGCATTGATTATTGGACAAATGAGAAAACTGTGGCACAAAGTTTCACAAAGCAGACACGAAGTATCACAAAGCTTTTGTATTTTAATTTTTTAAAGAATTACACGTTTTATTCCGTTTTTTAAAGTTGTAACATGAAAGTTTAAAAGCAGTCCTAATTTAAAATTTCCAAGTTTTAATTATGTTAGCACTTGCGCTAGATGAACATCTGAGAAAGCTTCAACAGTTTTGATTTCAATAACTACTTTGTTTTCAACAAGCAAATCAATCCTGTAACCATGATCTAATTTTATGTCCTTGTAAACTATTGGTAATGCTCTTTCTTTTTGTACTGTTAATCCTGCTTTTCTTAACTCATAATATAAGCACTCTTGATAAGCAGATTCTAAAAGTCCAGGCCCAAGCTGTTTGTGAACCTCTATGGCACAGCCTAAAATAATATTTGATATTTTATTCTCAACCATAGTCTAAATTTAGTAATTATAAATTTAGAATAGTTCAAATAGAGAAGGTTAAGTGTAAATAAAAGCTATTACAAGAAGTTTGCAAAGGTTTATCTCTGTGTCTTTTGAGCCCTCTTTGTGGAACTTTGTGTCCTAGCCTAAAAAATCCGCGCCAAATAATCAAAATGCTCACCATCCATAATTTTTTCACATTTTAAACCTACCGACAAGCAAGCGGTTTCTAAAGTATTAAAATCGAGATAAAGCCATTTCATAGGGACTTCTTTTTCGCCCTTATAAGACAAATAATAATCCAATTCACCAGGATAGCCTTGGTTGAGGTCTAGCCACAATCCGCCATCTTCATCTTCATACATATAAGAAATGTCAGAAGAATCAATCAGAATTTGACCACCAGAATTTAGTAGCGATTTTAGATGCTTCAAATAGGTCGCCACCTGAGTTAATTCTTGAAAAATTCCTGTGCCATTCATCAATAATAAAATGGTGTCAAAGGTTTGGGTTTCTTTAAGAAGTGGTTGTAATTCAGCATTACTAATACCCCGTTTTTTGGTGACTTCAATAGCACCTTCAGAACTGTCAATGGCTTTTACGTTTTTACCGTTATTTTGTAACCATAAGGCATGACTTCCGGCACCACAGCCAACATCTAAAATTTTTCCTTTACTTAATTGAAGCGCTTTTTGTTCAAGTTTTGGCATTTCAGAAAAACTTCTAAATAAATAGGGCAGTGGTAATTTATCCTCATCCGAAATGTTTGTGGATGTTATAAGGTCTTCAGAATAATTTCCATTTTGGTAATCTTGTAATGCTTTTCCGAAAAGGTCTTTCATGTCGTTTTTTGTTATAAAGCAGTTCTTGTAATTTCTATTTTTATGAAAATTGTGTCACGAACTTTACTTAAATTTGTTGCATGCAAGACCAACTTAATAACCTTCCAAAGCTCGCCAAAGATAAGCATAAGGAGAATAAAACCTTTTTTACAAAGCTAAAAAAGAAACCACCAAAGCAATTAGATTATCTGATGCAAGAGTTGCATGAAGCTGAGTTTAAACGTACCGATTGCCTTGAATGTGCTAACTGTTGCAAGACTACGGGACCTTTATTTACAGATAAAGATATTAGTCGAATTGCTAAGTTTTTCAAAATGAAAGAGCAGCAGTTTATAGCCTCATATTTACGTTTAGATGAAGAAAATGATTATGTTTTACAGTCTGTCCCTTGTACGTTTCTCGGAGCAGATAATTATTGTTCCATATATGATGTGCGACCAAAAGCATGCCGCGAGTTTCCGCATACGGACCGTAAAAAATTTCAACAGATTTCTAATTTAACCTTAAAAAATGTAGCCATTTGTCCTGCGGCTTATAATATTGTTGAAGCGATGAAAAAACGAATTCAATAAGTTAAAACAAATAGAAAATGACTGTTTTTAATCTGTGTATTGTAAATTTAGTTTTGTAAGGAGTCTTCGGAATACTTTTTGATGAATAACTCCTATAAAAAATACAACATGAAAAACTTTATTATAAAATCATTATTTGTTCTTTTTGCGGTTAATATGTCTAGCGGACAACCTTGGATGACTGATTTGGAGACCGCTCAAAGTTTAGCTTCAGTTCAAAATAAAATGGTGTTAATGGTTTGGGAAGAATCTACCAATTATCCTTATCATGTTTTTGTAAATGACGATAAAGGAAATACTATTTTAATTCAAAATATGTTTGAAGATGAAAGTATTAGTCCATTAATTTGGCAGCATTTTGTACCTGTCATTGTCAGTGAATTTAAATACGAAGATTTATTTAAAGCGATTAAAGGTAAACGCAGCCAGGAATACATTGATAAATTTAATGACGATTCTATTAAAATATTAGATACCAATGGGAATATTCTAAATGTGTTATACTATACCGAAAATTATCAAAATATATCAACATTGATTCAGAATTATGCCTTGAATACAGCGTTTATTTCTAATGAATTAAACGGTTATGATAAAAAAAAGGATTTTTATTCAGCTTTTTATTTGTCTTCAAAATATCTCGATTTTTCAATGTATATGAAAGAAGAAGTTAGAGAAGAAATCATTGACTTGTCAACTATATATTTAAAGGAAGCCACGGCGTTAATTGTTACGAGCCCAACCGAAGAGCAATTAGCATTAAAACAGCGCGTGGCACTTTTAGAGATTCAAAAATATTTAATTCTAGAACGCCCACGAAAAGTACTTAGACAATTAAAGCGAATGGAGGCAGAAAATATAGCGGCTAATAACCAAGCATTTTTTGCGTTTTTATATTATACCTCTTATAAAATTTTAAATGACAACACTAAAGCAGAAGCGTGGAAATCTAAATTATCTTCTGTAGATTTAAAAAAGGCACAGCAGTTAATTAATATTAATTCATAACCTCAATTGGAAACCATTATTACTTATTTTGAAACTATTCCTTCAGCGCATCGAAGTCTCATTTTGGTTGGTGGTCTCACCTTGTTTTGGTTACTAGAAAGTGGTTTGCCTTTATTTAAGTTCACCTACAAAAAATGGCAACATGCCATTCCTAATTTATTTTTTACGCTAACGACTATCATAATAAATTTTGCTTTAGCTTTTTTGCTTTTAGCTTCGGCAGATTGGGTAAAGGCTAATGATTTTGGGATTATTAATTGGTTACCTCAAATGCCGTTGTGGCTTTATGTTTTACTAGGCGTTGTTTTACTCGATTTTTTTGGAGCGTATTTGGTACACTTTGTAGAGCATAAAGTAAAACCACTTTGGATGGTGCATTTAGTACATCATACAGATCATAAAGTAGACACTACAACAGCAAATCGGCATCACCCAATAGAAAGTATCATCAGGTTTGTATTTACATTACTTGGCGTTTTTATTGTTGGAACCCCTATAGCAATCATCATGATTTATCAAGCTATGTCATTAGTGTTTACTCAGTTTACACATGCCAATATTAAAATGCCAAAACGATTAGATAAGGCTTTAAGTTACGTGATTATTTCGCCAGATATGCATAAAACGCATCATCATTATAGATTGCCATATACAGATTCTAATTATGGAAACATCTTTAGTATCTGGGACCGCTTATTTGGTACTTATAAGTATTTAGATCGTGAGAAGTTGATTTATGGTGTTGATGTTTTTCCAGATGAAGTTAAAAATAGTAGTATTAAGGAACTCTTAAAACAACCTTTTCAAAGTTATGAAAAATCGACCCTCTCCGCAGATATTGACAATTAATACAATTGTTATTTTAACGCTTTTAACTATGAGTTGTACGACTAAAAATACAGAAATTGATATCCAAGGGCATCGTGGTTTTAGAGGTCTATTTCCCGAAAATTCTATACCAGCTTTTGATAAAGCGATAGACATTGGAGTTCATACTTTAGAGTTGGATGTTGTGATTTCAAAAGATAATAAAGTTGTGGTTTCTCACGAACCTTATATGAATCCTGTAATTTGTTATGATGTTAAAGGTGGTATTATTCCAGATGCATTAGCTACAGAATTCAATTTATATCAAATGAATTATGAGGAAATAAAACAGTTTGATTGTGGAAGTAAAATTCACCCTATCTATCCTCTGCAAGAAAAAATTAAAACCTACAAGCCGTTATTATCTGAAGTATTCGATTTGGTAAAAACCAAACAGTCTGATGTAAAGTTTAATATCGAAATTAAATCGGACCCAAGTTATTATGGCATTTTTACGCCACATCCTAAAGCTTATGTAGCGCTAGTTTTAGAGTTGATTACGCAAGAGGAAATGTTAAGTCGTGTAACACTTCAGTCTTTCGATGTTGCGATTCTTGAAGAAGTTAAAAAACAAGCACCAGAAATAGAGTTAGCTTTATTAGTTGAAGGGAATGAAACCATTGAAGGTAAACTAGAAACTTTGTCTTTTAAACCCGAAATTATAAGTCCTTATTTTAAATTATTATCTGCTAATGCTGTAAAAGAATACCAGTCTAAAGCGTATAAAGTTATTCCTTGGACTATAAACGAGGAAAAAGATATTAGAGATATGATTACTTTACAAGTCGATGGTATTATAACGGACTATCCAAATCGATTGATAGATATTTTGAAAGAATAATTCTAAAGGTTTTATAATCTAAAATTACTGTTCTTCTATAATTAATGTTGTTTGTAGAAGTTTTATGGTTTTGTAAGTAATTTACTTATTTTAAGTTTAATCTAAATCATAATTTGTTGAGCTAAAACAGCTAAAGCTTAACTAAAAAGTATAAGTATTATTTGAAAAATTTTGTCCGTATTTTCCTTGTTGTCATCCTTATTTTTTTTATTAAACTATATACTTCAGTTTTAAAATCTTTTAAAAGACTGAAAAATAGAAATAGAATATTGGGCTTTATCTATTAAAACCAAGAGATTCTAGTCTCTTAACTTAATAATGTTTTTAGTTAGGGATACATCATATAACGACTTCGCGTCACCTTAAAAGTTTCTAAACCTTCTTGCCAAGTTGCTTTTATTTGTTTTGTTGTAAGTCCAGATTCAATCTGTTGTTGTAGCTTTTCTGTTCCTGCTAATAGCGTAAAGAAGTCTGTAAAGAAAGATGCTTCAGGATTTACAGCTTTGTTCTGCGTATAGAATTCTATGAGCCATTCTAAATTCAAGATATCTAATTTATTATGCTGCGTTAAATCATAGCCAAAGCAAATCTTGTTTTCGTGTTTAGGGTATTTAGCACCTTCATTTGATTTTGGTATAAATTCAAAAGGAAATGATGTTGAGTTGAAAAAAGGCGCTCCAACCACTTGAAATTGTTTGTCTGTGCCACGGCCAATACTAATATTTGTACCTTCAAAAAAACAGAGGCTTGGGTATAAGTTTATCGCGGTATCATTTGGTAAATTTGGCGAAGGTTTTATGGGTAAGCTATAAGCGGTTTGGTGGGTGTAATTTTTAACAGGAATAACAGTTAAATCACATATTATACCATTTTTCAACCATTTTTCACCATTAATCATGGTCGCATATTCGCCAATAGTCATCCCATGAACTACGGGAATAGGATGCATACCAACAAAACTTTGATGTTCCATTTCTAAAATTGGTCCGTCAATATAATGACCGTTCGGGTTAGGCCTGTCTAAGATTAAAACAGGAATGTTTTGTTCGGCGCAAGCTTCCATTACATAATGTAAGCTAGATATGTAAGTGTAGAAACGTGCACCAACATCTTGAATGTCGAAGACTACCACATCAATTCCATCTAGCTGTTCTTTACTAGGTTTTTTGTTTTTGCCATAAAGCGAAATAATAGGCAAGCCCGTTTTAGTGTCTATACCATCTTTAACAACTTCACCTGCATCTGCAGTTCCTCTAAACCCGTGTTCTGGTGCAAAAACTTTCTTTATATCAATATTCAATTCTAATAACGAATCTACAATATGAATGTTATGGTCATTTTTGAACAGTGTGTTTTCAGATTTAAAAATCACACTTGTTTGATTTGCAACTACACCAACGCGTTTGTTTTTTAGTTTAGGCAGGTATAGCTCAGTTCTGTTAGCGCCAATAATAATTGACATTTTGGGAGTGTCAATACGCTTATTTAAAGCAAGGTCTATAAGCGCTGTGTCTTGGACTTCTAGATTAGCACTTTTGGCTTCTGACTTAATATTATTCCCGCATGAAAACGTAAGAGAGAAAATCCCGATAATAATCGAGAATAAAACTGTATTTTTGACATCCTTTAAAAGCATAAAGTAGATTTGAATTTCGAGTTATTTATAGCTAAACGTATAATTGGCAATAATACGTATAAAAGTAGTGTTTCGGCACCAATTATTAAAATTGGTATCGCCGCAATTGCTATTGGTATTATTGTAATGCTTATTGCTATTGCTACAGGATTGGGATTGCAACAAAAAATTAGAGATAAAGTTGTGGCGTTTAATGGCCATATTGAAATCACTAATTACGATACAAATGCTTCTGATGAATCGCAAGTGCCCATTTCTATAGACCAAGATTTTTATCCCGATTTTACAACTGTTGAAGGGGTAAAACATATTCAAGGTGTCGCTACAAAATTTGCGGTAATTAGAACTGAAACAGATTTTGAAGGTGTTGTTGTAAAAGGTGTCGGAGCCGATTATAATTGGGAATATTTTAAAGCCTTTTTAATAGACGGTCGATTGCCAGATTATTCAAAAGACCGAAACGAAGAAGTTTTAATTTCAAAATATTTAGCCAATCGTTTAGGATTTAACGTCGGCGATAAGTTTCAGACCTTATTTGCTGAGGAAATAGACAAGCTACCACGTTTAATGAGTTTTGAAATTGTAGGGATTTATAATTCGGGTTTTCAAGAACTCGATGAAAAATTCTGTATTGCAGATTTAAGACATATTCAAAGGCTAAATAGATGGGAGGCTAATCAAATAGGAAATTTTGAAGTCTTTATTGATGATTTTTCTAAGATTGAAGAAAAAACCGTTGAAGTATTTAAGGAAGTACCATCTTTAATGAATGCCACTTCAATTACTCGAAAATATTACACCATATTTGAGTGGATTAAGATTTTTGATACCAATACCTACGGCATTATAGCCATTATGATTATTGTAGCTGGTATTAATATGATTACCGCTTTGTTGGTTTTAATTCTAGAACGCACAAGAATGATTGGGATTCTTAAAGCCTTAGGAAGCTCTAATTGGACCATTAGAAAAGTGTTTCTTTACAATGCCTCTTACCTTATTGGCTTAGGATTATTATGGGGAAATATAATTGGGTTAAGTTTGTTATTTGCTCAAAAATATTTGAAGCTTTTTCCTCTGAACCCTGATACTTATTACGTAAATACTGCACCTGTTTACATCAGTTGGGATTATATTGTTATTCTTAACATTGGTACATTCATTGCGTGCTTATTAATGTTGTTGATTCCTTCAATAATTATTTCAAAGATTTCGCCAGTTAAAGCGATTCGATTTGATTAAAAACCTCCCTTGATTTTTTTATTAATGTTTGCTGTGTTTTCTCCGTGAATCTCTATGGATTCTTTGTGAAACCTCGTATAATATTTTTATAGATATAACTTAGCTTCTTTTCATATTAGCGTCTTCACGAGAGAGTTTTTTTTAGTATTTATATCTTCTAGAAGTTTAAAACAAATCTGCTACGTATATCAGTGCAATAACTTTCAAATTTTAATAACAAAACATTAATAAATTCAAAATTAGTAAAACACAACATTTAACGTAACTTTGCCCTTCCAAAAAAAACAATTAGGAAACGAACCTAAGAAAAAGGTTTAACCATCACAAGATTAGAGTAAAGGAGCATACATTTTACCTCTATAAAAATAATAAACAGAAATGAACTACGTAGAAAATATATTAGGTACAATAGGAAACACACCATTAGTAAAAATGAACAAACTAGTGGAAGATTTACCATGTTTAGTTCTCGCTAAATACGAAACTTTTAACCCAGGAAACTCTGTAAAAGACCGTATGGCTTTACAGATGATTGAAGATGCTGAAGCCGATGGTCGTTTAAAACCAGGGGGTACAATTATTGAGGGTACGTCTGGAAATACAGGAATGGGACTAGCATTAGCAGCCATTATCAAAGGGTACAAATGTATTTTTGTAATCAGTGATAAACAGTCCAAAGAAAAGATGGATATTCTTAGAGCTGTAGGGGCAGAGGTTGTGGTTTGCCCAACAGATGTAGAGCCAACAGATCCTAGAAGTTACTATTCAGTATCAAAGCGTTTAGGTGAAGAAACACCAAATTCTTGGTATGTTAATCAGTATGATAACTTGAGTAATACTAAAGCGCATTATGAAAGTACCGGACCAGAAATTTGGAAACAAACCGATGGAAAAGTGACTCATTTTGTGGTTGGTGTTGGCACTGGAGGAACGGTTTCAGGTGTTGGGAAATACCTAAAAGAACAAAACCCTAATGTTAAAGTTTGGGGAATTGATACGTATGGTTCGGTATTTAAAAAATATCACGAAACAGGTGTGTTTGATGAGAATGAAATTTACCCTTATGTAACTGAAGGTATTGGTGAAGATATTTTACCCGCTAATGTTAATTTTGAAGTTATTGATGGTTTTACTAAAGTAACAGATAAAGATGCAGCAGTGTACACGCAGAAATTAGCAAAAGAAGAAGGAATGTTCTTAGGGAATTCTGCCGGAGCAGCTATTAAAGGCGTTTTACAATTAAAAGAACATTTTAAACCAGAGGATGTTGTCGTCGTTTTATTTCACGATCACGGTAGTCGTTATGTAGGAAAAATGTTTAATGACGATTGGATGCGAGAAATGGGCTACATTGAATAAATGAATTGCTTTATGGTCACTGAGCGAAGTCGAAGTGCTCACTATATAAAAATAAAAATCCTGAATTTTACTCAGGATTTTTTTTGTTTACGTCATTGCTATCAACGTGAAATAATCTGTTTTACAGTTTAAATAGAAATCAAATTTCGAAATAGTTTTCACAAAATTACTGTGATTTTGAGTCTAATTCTCTATTTTAGAGGATGCAAGAAGATTTTCTCCACTACATCTGGAAACATAAAGCCTTTGATTCATCAGTATTAAAAACAACCAAAAAAGAGCTTATAACGATTTTTCAATTAGGGCAGCATAACTATAATGCAGGTCCAGATTTCTTCAATGCGCAATTGAGTATTGACACACAACTTTGGGCTGGTAATGTAGAGATTCATATAAAATCTTCGGATTGGTACCTTCATAATCACGAAACAGATAAGGCTTATGATAATGTCATTCTTCATGTGGTATGGGAGCATGATACCGAAATCTTTAGAAAAGATAATTCTGAAATTCCGACTTTAGAATTAAAACACCACGTGAATCAGAACTTAATTACAGGATACAAAAAATTAATGCAGTCCAAAACTTGGATTAATTGTGAAGCTAGTTTTGCTGAAGTTGATAATTTTTTATTAAATAATTGGCTAGAACGGCTTTATATTGAGCGTTTAGAACGTAAATCTGAAACCATACAACAATTATTAAAAGATTCTAATAACGATTGGGAAGCCGTTTTATTTAAGATGCTTTTGAAGAATTTTGGTTTAAAAATCAATGGAGCGTCTTTTTTTAGTTTAGCCAATTCCATGGATTTTTCTGTTCTAAGGAAACTTCAAAATAATACTTTTGATATTGAAGCTCTACTTTTTGGTCAAGCTAATTTGTTGTCAGAAGATATTATAGAAGACGTTTACTACTTAAATTTAAAAGAACGTTATGGTTTTTTAAAACAAAAATTTAAGCTTACTAATCTAGGGGTTTTCCCTTTGCAGTTTTTTAGGTTGCGACCACCAAATTTTCCCACCATTCGTTTGTCACAATTTGCGAATCTATATAGTCTTGAACAGCACTTATTTTCTAAAGTTATGGAGTGTAATACAAAAGAAGCGTTTTATAAGCTCTTTAATATAGACGTTACTAGTTTTTGGAAATCACATTATACATTTGCAAAAACTTCAAAAGCATCATCTAAGTTGTTGACAAAAGCATTTGTCGATTTATTAATTATTAATACTCTTATTCCTTTGAAATTTAGCTACGCTAAGCTACAAGGTAAACCAGTTGAAGAAGCGATGTTTAAATTAATAAGAACGATTAAAATTGAGAAGAACACTATTGTTTCAAAATTTTTAGATTTAAAACCAGTAGAAAAAAATGCATTAAATTCTCAAGCATTATTACAGTTAAAACAGAATTATTGTGATAAAAATAAGTGCTTACATTGTGCTGTTGGCAGTAATTTGATTGTGAAGTGATGTAATTATATAATGAAAATTAGCTAACTTGCAGTATGAATAAATCTTATAATTTACTTTTATATTTTCAAAAACGAGGTTATTACGTTTGTCAACGTATTGCAGACCGTTTAGGAATAAGAGCTAAAATTGTAAGAACGTCCTTTATGTATCTTACATTTGTTACACTTGGCTTTGGTTTTGCCTTATATTTATTTTTGGCGTTTTGGATGCGAATTAAAGATATTGTTTACACTAAGCGGTCATCTGTCTTCGACTTGTAATAAAATTATTTGATTTTTAAGCACTTTTTATTCAGTAGGTTAGTTCAGTGTTTTGACTTACGATTTTCATGTTTTTTTAAGACGAGTGTATTTGTTGACATTAAATTTATGTTGATAGGGTGTGAAAAAAATACAACCATTTTATAGGGTGTTGCTTTATTGACTCATTTTTTTTTCGCATATTGTCACCTCTAAAACTAAAAAACTAACTAATAACTACACAAATGAAGAAGTATCTTCTTACCCTTTTGACATTAATTTTACCTCTATTAATTATTGCTCAAGAGCCTCCTTCTAAAGAAACCACTTCTCAAAAAATAGACCGAAACTTTAAAGATTACACAGGCTGGTTTGTCGATGGTATTTTTTGGGAAATACCTTTTGGTGAAATCGAAGAGAAAGTTGTTTTAAATACGGCTTCAACAGATATTCAAGCATTTAATAAGACGATTGAAAACGATACCGTTTATTTTAGTGATATAAAAATGCCGAGTATAAAAATAGCAACTAAACTAGCTATTAAATCAGGTCAGAATGTTTATATAAAAGATGATGCGGTTATAGCAATTCCTGAGGCATATATTAACAATACGCAAGATATTGTGCTTGCTGCAAAAGCACCATACATAAGTATTCCGTGGGTGTTAATCGTATTAATAGGAGGTGCATTATTTTTTACAATCTATTTTAAGTTTATCAATGTTACTGGCTTTAGAATGGCTATTAGAGTGGTAAAAGGTGAATATGAGGATATTGAAAAGCATGGTGCTGATACATTATATGGTGATAGTACGCCAAATGAAGGTGAAAATATAATAGAAACAATTAAAGATGATGGTGCAGATGGCGAAGTTTCGCATTTTCAAGCTTTAACAGCAGCTTTATCTGCAACCGTTGGTTTAGGAAATATAGCAGGTGTTGCTGTAGCACTATCAATAGGTGGACCAGGAGCCACTTTTTGGATGATTGTTGCTGGGTTTTTAGGAATGGCTTCAAAATTTGCTGAGTGTACACTTGGGGTAAAATATAGAGATGTAGGTGAAGATGGAACGGTATATGGAGGGCCAATGTATTACCTTACTAAAGGTTTAAAAGCCAAAGGTATGGCAGGTTTTGGTAAAGTGTTAGCTGTCATATTCGCTATTTTCGTTATCGGAGGTTCTTTTGGTGGTGGAAATATGTTTCAGGCCAATCAAGCCGCAGCTCAGTTTGTGAAGTTGTTTGAGTTAGATCCAGCTTCTAATGCAGGACTCTATTTCGGACTCGTTATGGCGGCACTTGTTGCTATTGTAATTATTGGAGGTATTAAACGTATTGCTAAAGTTACTGAAAAAGTGGTGCCTTTTATGGCTGGTATATATGTCTTAGCAGCCTTGATTATTTTATTTGCTAATTTTAGTTTAATCGATGATGCTTTCATGTTAATTTATAATGGCGCTTTCTCTGGGTTAGGTATCGCTGGTGGACTTGTAGGTGTAATGATTCAAGGGATTAGAAGAGGTGCTTTCTCTAATGAAGCTGGTGTGGGTTCTGCTGCAATTGCGCACTCTGCAGTTCGTACAAAGTATCCTGCCTCTGAAGGTATTGTAGCACTGTTAGAACCTTTTGTCGATACCGTTGTAATTTGTACAATGACAGCATTGGTCATTGTAATTACAAATTTTGATGGTGGCTTTATGCAGTATGGTGTAGAGATTAAAGAAGGGGTAGAAATTACAGCTACAGCCTTTGATTCTGTTATTCCACACTTTTCAATTGTACTTACTATAGCGGTAATTTTATTTGCATTTTCAACCATGATTTCTTGGTCATATTACGGTATGCAAGGTTGGGTGTTTTTATTCGGAAAAGGTAAAGTTTCTGATTTAGCTTATAAAATCTTATTTTTATTCTTTGTGGTAGTTGGTGCTTCTATTAGTTTAGGTGCAGTTATTAATTTCTCTGATGCTATGATTTTTGCCATGGTTGTCCCTAACATAATTGGTGTAATTATTCTTTCTCCAATTATTAGAATGGAGTTGAAAAAATATAACAAAGCCATTAACGTAAAAGCTGATGCTATTGAAGAAGGTGCAGACGACCTTAATGAAATGTTATAAATTTAGGTCTGAGATTTATCAGCTCAACAAATGCGTGTAACTAACAATATGTGATTACTGTAAAATTTTAAAACGATACATATGAAATCCCATTTCCAGTTTTCTAATCAACAACGGAGTGGGATTTTTTTATTGGTATTACTGTTGTTAATTGCCCAATGTGTCTATTGGTTTGTTCCTGATATTTTTTCATTCTCAAATGAAGATTTTAAAAATAATGAAATTGAAATCGAATCGTTTAGACGCGAATTAGACTCACTTCGCTTAATTGAAATTGAAAATAATAAACCAAAAATTTATCCATTTAACCCTAATTATATTACAGACTACAAAGGGTATTCACTTGGGATGTCTAATGAAGAAATTGATAGGCTGCATCAATTTAGAGAAGGCAACCAATGGGTTAATTCTGCTAAAGAATTTCAGCAAGTCACTAAGGTTTCAGATTCTTTTTTAAACACTATTTCGCCTTATTTTAAATTTCCAGATTGGGTTACTAACCCAAAACCAAAGTCGCAAGGGTATAGTAATTCCTATTCAAACTCTAACAATCCAAAAACCTTTGAGCAAAAAATAGACTTAAATACAGCCACCGCAATTCAATTAAAAAAAGTTTATGGTGTTGGTGAAAAACTATCGGAACGCATTGTTAATTATAGAAACAAATTTAAAGGTGGTTTTATTTCAGAAGTTCAACTAAGTGAGGTTTATGGGTTATCTCCTGAAGTGATTGAACGTATTAAAAACGACTTTGTAGTTAAAACACCAAGAGCAATTACAACTTTTAATATTAACACAGCGACTAGAGATGAGCTGGTTACCATTCAATATATAGACTACGAAATTGCACATCATATCATTGAGGAGCGAACACTTAGAGATGGTTTTAACTCGATTGATGATTTGTTACTCGTAGAAGATTTTCCGGTCAAAAAATTCGATATAATTAAGTTATATTTGCACTTATAACAAATTGAATTTTATGCCTGATTTATATTTTACTGAAGAGCACAATTTATTTAGGGAAAGCCTTAGAGAATTCTTGCAAAAAGAAGTTGTGCCGCATATTGATAAATGGGAAGAAACGGGTCGTATAGAACGTTTTATCTGGAAAAAATTTGGAGATATGGGTTATTTTGGTCTTGCTTATCCTGAAAAATATGGCGGACTAGACTTAGATTTGTTCTATACCGTTATATTTTTAGAAGAGTTGCAACGTATTAATTCTGGTGGGTTTGCTGCAGCAATGTGGGCGCATGCCTATTTAGCAATGACCCATTTAAATAAAGAAGGTGACGAGGCCATAAAAGAAAAGTATCTCGCAGATAGTATATCTGGTGATCAAATAGGCTGCCTTTGTATTACAGAACCCTTTGGAGGTAGTGATGTTGCAGGTATGCGAAGTACCGCGGTTAAAAAAGGAGATACTTACGTTATTAATGGTTCAAAAACGTTTATCACTAATGGGGTGTATAGCGACTATTTAGTTGTGGCAGCGAAAACTAATCCTGAATTAGGAAATAAAGGTATTAGTATCTTTTTAATGGATAGAGATACACCAGGTATTTCGGCGACTAAACTAGATAAGTTAGGATGGCGTGCCTCTGATACCGGTGAAATTGCTTTTGATAATGTGGTTATTCCAGCTTCAAATTTAATGGGAGAAGAAGGACAAGGTTTTCCATATATTATGCAACACTTTGCGTTAGAGCGTTTAATAATGGGAGTTAACTCACATGCAAGAGCCGAATACGCTTTAGAATATGCTAAAAAATATATGTCTGAAAGAACAGCTTTTGGAAGAACTATTGATAAATTTCAAGCTTTAAGACATACGTATGCAGATTGCGAAACACAAATGGAAATTTGTAAGCAATTCAATTATTACGTAGCCAAGCGCTTAGATATGGGCGACTATGTAGTAAAAGAGGCGACAATGTCTAAATTACAATCTACAAAAATGGCCGATGATGTGATTTACCAGTGTCTACAATTTTTAGGCGGTTATGGTTATATGGAAGAATATCCATTAGCACGTATGGCTAGAGATAGTAGACTTGGACCAATAGGAGGAGGAACTTCAGAAATATTAAAAGAAATCATTGCCAAAATGGTCATTGATAATAAAAATTATAAACCAGCGACTTAGGCGTTGAATTAAAAATAAGTTAATAGAAGTCCTGCCTTAGTGCAGGATTTTTTTTGCACCTAAGCTAATATTATTTGTGTATTAATGGTTATATTTAATGTTAATCAAAACTATGTAATGAGCATTAAAGCCTTTTCAGATTATTTATTATTAGAAAAAAAATATTCTAAGCATACGGTGTTAGCCTATACAAGAGATATTCAAAAGTTTGAAGCCTTTTTAAAACAATATCATAATTCTAACGACATCGCAACAGTAGGGTATTCTGAAATTAGACAATGGATTGTAACTTTAGTTGATGCTGATATTTCAAATCGAAGTATAAACAGAAAAGTATCGTCATTAAATACCTATTATAAGTTCTTATTGAAGATTGAAGCTATTGTGGTTAATCCATTAAAACAGCATAAAGCTTTAAAAGTAGGAAAGAAATTACAGTTGCCTTTTTCGGAACAAGAATTAAAAACGGTATTAGAAAACTCAATTGTTGTTAACGATTTTGAAAGTTCTAGAAACCACCTTATTATAGAGTTGTTTTATGCTACAGGAATTAGACGTGTAGAGTTAATTAAATTAAAACTTCGTGACGTAGACCTGAGTAGTAACCAAATAAAAGTATTAGGTAAGCGAAATAAAGAAAGGTATATTCCATTACTAGACGCTTTGTCAAAGTCTTTAAATAGTTATTTAGCCTACCGAAAGAATTTACCTGTAATAGAAGATAAAGAGATGTTATTTTTAACCAAAAAAGGTATTAAAGTTTATGAAAATCTTGTTTACAGAATAATAAATAAGTATTTTAGTGAAGCATCTACGAAAGCAAAATGCAGCCCTCATGTATTAAGACATTCATTTGCAACGCACTTATTAAACCAAGGTGCCGATTTAAATACCATAAAAGAGCTTTTAGGACATACAAGTTTAGCATCAACTCAGGTATATACCCATAGCAGTATAGCCGAATTAAAAAAAGTACATGCAAAATCGCATCCTAGAAACCAACGTTAAGCTTTGCTTAATTTTTATTAATATGTGTTAGTTAAAATTAGCTAGCACTTATGTTTAACTTAAAATAAGATATATGAAAGTAAACACGCAATCCGTTAATTTTACAGCAGACGCTAAGCTGATAGATTTCATTCAGAAACGAATGGACAAATTAGATATGTATTATGATAAAATAATTCAGTCTGATGTATATTTAAAAGTTGAAAATACAAGTGATAAGGAAAATAAAATAGTTGAAGCTAAAGTTAGCGTCCCTGGCGATAGTTTTATAGTGAAAAAGCAATGTAAGTCCTTTGAAGAAGGGACAGATGCAGCTATTGCTTCTTTAGAAAGACAGATAAAAAAACGTAAAGAAAAATTAAGAGCTCATAATTAATTTAATTTTTTTTAAAAAATGTTTTGATTAGATAAATAAAACATTACATTTGCAGTCCGTTAGAAATAGCGGACTTTTTTATGGTCGTTTTTTGATCGTGAAAATGTAACAAAAGCCGATGTAGCTCAGCTGGCTAGAGCAGCTGATTTGTAATCAGCAGGTCGTGGGTTCGAGTCCCTCCATCGGCTCTTTAAAAATTTTAAAATTTATATTTTTTTTTAGTTTTTAGGAAGAAATAAATTCTTAATTTTGAAATCTTGAATTTTAAGTTTTGGGGAGATACTCAAGCGGCCAACGAGGGCAGACTGTAAATCTGCTGACTACGTCTTCGCAGGTTCGAATCCTGCTCTCCCCACAAAGAATTTTAAAAATGGAAGTTGTTAAAAGCTTGCTTTTGTAAAACTACGCTTTAAGATTCTTTGGGTTGAGTCATCAATCCAAGATTGCCGACCGAAAGGAGGTGAGCTAAAAATAATCATGAAGCTTTGAAATATTGAAAACCTTTCAAGTTTTCTAAAATTTAGATTCTTTATCATTTTTGTGGTTTAGAATTTTAGGGTTTTAGAACTTTTGATTAAATGCGAGAGTAGCTCAGTTGGTAGAGCGTCAGCCTTCCAAGCTGAATGTCGCCGGTTCGAACCCGGTCTCTCGCTCTAAAAAATTTACGAGTTAAGACGCGTGATTTTCACTTCGTAAATCTGATAATCGGTATCGTAAATGAATTGCCGGTGTAGCTCAGGGGTAGAGCGTTTCCTTGGTAAGGAAGAGGTCACGAGTTCAATTCTCGTCATTGGCTCTTTTTTCTAAGTCACAAATTAGAACAACAATTGAACACTAATAATAATAAGATTAAAATAAATTAAACATGGCAAAGGCAACTTTTGATCGTTCAAAACCACACTTAAATATTGGTACTATTGGACACGTAGATCACGGTAAAACAACTTTAACTGCTGCTATTACTAAAGTATTAGCTGATGCAGGTTATTCAGAAGCAAGATCATTCGATCAGATTGATAATGCTCCAGAAGAAAAAGAAAGAGGTATTACAATTAATACATCACACGTAGAATATGCAACATTAAACCGTCATTACGCTCACGTTGACTGTCCAGGTCACGCGGATTACGTAAAGAACATGGTTACAGGTGCTGCTCAAATGGATGGTGCTATCTTAGTTGTTGCTGCAACTGATGGTCCTATGCCACAAACTCGTGAGCATATCTTACTTGGTCGTCAGGTAGGTATTCCTCGTATCGTTGTATTCATGAATAAAGTGGATATGGTTGATGATGAAGAGTTACTAGAATTAGTTGAAATGGAAATCAGAGATTTATTATCATTCTACGAATATGATGGTGATAATGGTCCTGTAGTAGCAGGTTCTGCATTAGGTGCACTTAACGGTGAGCAAAAATGGGTTGATACTGTATTAGAGTTAATGAATCAAGTTGATGCTTGGATTGAAGAGCCAACTCGTGATATGGATAAGCCATTCTTAATGCCAATTGAAGATGTATTCTCAATTACTGGTCGTGGTACTGTTGCAACTGGTCGTATTGAAACTGGTGTTGGTAACACAGGTGATCCTGTTGAAATCATCGGTATGGGTGCTGAGAAATTAACATCTACTATTACTGGTATTGAAATGTTCCGTCAAATCTTAGATAGAGGTGAAGCTGGTGATAACGCTGGTATCTTATTAAGAGGTATTGAGAAGTCTCAAATCTCTAGAGGTATGGTGATCTGTAAGCCAGGTTCTGTAACACCACATGCTAAATTTAAAGCAGAGGTTTACATCCTTAAGAAAGAAGAAGGTGGTCGTCATACACCATTCCATAATAACTACCGTCCACAGTTTTACGTTCGTACAACTGACGTAACAGGAAACATTGCACTTCCTGATGGAGTTGAAATGGTAATGCCTGGTGATAACTTAACAATTACAGTTGAGTTGATTAACACAATTGCAATGAACGTAGGTTTACGTTTCGCTATCCGTGAAGGTGGTAGAACAGTTGGTGCTGGTCAGGTTACTGAAATTCTAGACTAATAACATTATAGTTAAATAGTTAATTAAGGTGTCTCGATAGTTCGGGACGCCTTGATTATTATTTACGGGTTTAGCTCAGTTGGTAGAGCACTGGTCTCCAAAACCAGGTGTCGTGAGTTCGAGTCTCTCAACCCGTGCAAATAATAAATCGAAAAAAGAGGCTTATCTAAAGCTTTTAGGAAGTGTCTTAAGTCGATAAAATATAAAGTGGATTGTTTTATAATCCTTAATTAAAGAAAATATCAAATGGCTGGATTAGTAACCTATATAAAAGAATCGTTTGAAGAGTTAAAGAATAATGTGTCATGGACACCATGGCCAGAAGCTCAAAGATTAACGATAATTGTAGCTGTGTTTTCAATTATTTTTTCCTTAGCTATTTGGGGAGTTGATACTGCTTTTAGTAGAGCCGTAAAGACTTATTTTGAAATAATACACTAATAAATATACAAGTTGAAGATGTCTGATAAAAAATGGTATGTTGTTAGAGCGGTTAGCGGTCAAGAAAATAAAATTAAATCTTATATAGAAAGTGAAATTTCAAGATTAGGATTAGAAGATTATGTTGATCAGGTTTTAGTACCAACCGAAAAAGTTATTCAAATCCGTAACGGAAAGAAAATCAATAAAGAAAAAGTTTACTTTCCAGGTTATATTATGGTTCAAGCCAACTTAAGTGGCGAAATTCCTCACATTATTAAATCGATTACAAATGTTATCGGTTTTCTAGGGGAAACAAAAGGAGGTGATCCTGTGCCTTTAAGACAGTCAGAAGTAAATAGAATGTTAGGTAAAGTAGATGAATTATCTGTAGATGCCGATGCTAATGTTGCTATTCCATTTACTAAAGGGGAAACTGTAAAAGTTATCGATGGTCCTTTCAATGGTTTTGATGGAACGATCGAAAAAATTAATGAAGAAAAGCGTAAGCTTGAAGTAATGGTTAAGATTTTTGGAAGAAAAACACCATTAGAGTTAAGTTATATGCAAGTAGAAAAAGTTTAATAATTGTTACATAAAGAGCGTTTTATCTATGCTTCCAATATAGATAATCGTAATAAACATTAAGAAATGGCAAAAGAAATAGACAAAGTAGTTAAGCTACAAGTTCGGGGAGGTGCTGCGAATCCATCGCCACCGGTAGGACCCGCTTTAGGTGCCGCTGGAGTTAACATCATGGAGTTCTGTAAGCAATTTAATGCTAGAACTCAAGATAAAGCAGGTAAAGTTTTACCTGTTGCGATCTCTGTTTACAAAGATAAATCATTTGATTTTGTAATCAAGACGCCACCAGCTGCAGTACAATTATTAGAAGCGGCCAAACTAAAGAAAGGATCAGGAGAACCAAACCGACGTAAAGTAGCAAAAGTAACTTGGGATCAAGTGAAAGCAATTGCAGAAGATAAAATGGCAGATTTAAATGCCTTTGAAATTGGATCAGCTATGAAAATGGTAGCTGGTACTGCAAGATCGATGGGTATCACTGTTAAAGGAGGAGAAGCTCCAAACTAAATTTTTTAGAAATGGCAAGATTAACAAAGAAGAAAAAAGAAGCACAAGCAAAGGTAGATAAGAATAAAATTTACTCTTTAGAAGAAGCTTCAACATTACTAAAAGAAATTACTTATACAAAGTTTGATGCTTCTATCGATTTAGCAATCAGATTGGGTGTAGATCCACGTAAAGCCAATCAAATGGTTCGTGGGGTAGTTTCGTTACCACACGGTACAGGTAAAGACATGAAGGTTCTTGCGCTTGTAACTCCAGACAAAGAAGCAGAGGCTAAAGAAGCTGGTGCTGATTATGTTGGGTTAGATGAATACTTACAAAAAATTAAAGATGGTTGGACAGATGTTGACGTTATCGTTACTATGCCAAGCATTATGGGTAAGTTAGGACCATTAGGTAGAGTATTAGGACCAAGAGGTCTTATGCCAAACCCTAAGACAGGTACAGTAACTATGGATGTAGCTAAAGCAGTTGCAGAAGTAAAAGCTGGTAAAATAGATTTTAAAGTAGATAAAACAGGTATCGTACATGCACCAATAGGTAAAGCATCATTTGATACTGATAAAATTATTGGTAACGCCCAAGAATTATTATCTACAATTATGAAGTTAAAGCCAACTGCTTCAAAAGGAACTTATGTAAAGAGCATTTATATGTCTAGTACAATGAGTCCAAGTATAGCAATTGACACAAAAATAGGATAGTAGTTAAACTTAGAACATTATGACAAGAGAAGAAAAATCCCAAGTAATTGAAGAGTTGACTGCTCAGTTAGCAGATAATACAAATATCTACTTAACAGATATTTCTGGATTAGACGCAGCAACAACTTCAAATTTAAGAAGAGCATGTTTCAAATCTAACATTAAGTTAGCAGTTGTAAAAAATACGCTTTTAGAGAAGGCAATGGAAGCATCGGAAAAAGAATTCGGTGAATTACCTACAACTTTAAAAGGCAATACATCTGTAATGTATTCTGAAACAGGCAACGGGCCAGCAAAAGTAATTAAAGAATTCCGTAAAAAATCTGAAAAGCCTTTATTAAAAGGAGCTTTCATTGAGGAGTCTATTTACATTGGTGACGATTTACTAGATACTTTAGTAGAAATTAAGTCTAGAGAAGAACTTATTGGCGAAATAGTAGGCTTATTACAGTCTCCTGCTAAAAACGTTATCTCAGCACTTAAATCTAGTGGAGGTACCATCGCAGGTATCGTTAAAACATTATCTGAAAGAGAAGGATAATCGTAATTTATTACACAATAGAAAATTATATTATAACACACATTATTAAACAATAGAAAAATGGCAGATTTAAAAGATTTCGCAGAACAATTAGTTAACTTAACAGTAAAAGAAGTTAATGAATTAGCAACAATATTAAAAGATGAGTATGGTATCGAGCCTGCTGCTGCTGCAGTTGCAGTTGCTGCTGGTGGTGCTGGAGGTGGCGAAGCTGCTGAAGAGCAAACTGAATTTGATGTTATCTTAAAAGCAGCAGGTGCTTCTAAGTTAGCTGTAGTAAAATTAGTTAAAGAATTAACTGGTTTAGGTTTAAAAGATGCTAAAGGTTTAGTTGATGACGCGCCAAGCCCAATTAAGGAAGGTGTAACAAAAGACGAAGCAGAAGCTTTAAAAGCTCAGTTAGAAGAAGCAGGAGCTGAAGTTGAGCTTAAGTAAGCTTAATTCATCTACAATACAAGGTTTAGGTTTGTCCCGCAATTTTTTTGCGGGATAAGACCTAAACCCTTTTGTGTATATAAACGTTATATACATATTTTAGTTTTTATTTAATAAAATCTCGTTCATCAATGTTAGTAAAAAAGGCTGAAAGAATTAATTTCTCTTCTATTGTAAATAGAACAGATTACCCAGACTTTTTGGATATCCAAATAAAATCTTTCCAAGATTTTTTCCAATTAGAAACAAAATCAGAAGAAAGAGGTACTGAAGGGTTATACAATACCTTCATGGAAAACTTCCCAATTACAGATACTCGTAATCAATTCGTACTAGAATTTTTAGATTACTTTATTGACCCTCCAAGATATTCTATTGAAGAATGTATCGAAAGAGGTTTAACCTATAGTGTGCCTTTAAAAGCAAGATTGAAATTATACTGTACGGATCCAGAACATGAGGATTTCGAAACAATAGTTCAAGACGTATATTTAGGTACCATCCCTTATATGACACCAAGTGGTACATTTTGTATTAATGGTGCAGAACGTGTAGTAGTTTCTCAATTACACAGATCACCAGGTGTATTCTTTAGCCAGTCTTTCCATGCTAATGGAACCAAATTATATTCAGCAAGAGTTATTCCTTTTAAAGGCTCTTGGATAGAATTTGCTACAGACATTAACAGTGTTATGTATGCTTACATTGATCGAAAGAAAAAATTACCAGTTACAACTTTGTTCAGAGCTATCGGTTTTGAACGTGATAAAGATATTTTAGAGATTTTTGACCTTGCAGAAGAAGTAAAGGTTTCTAAATCTGGATTAAAGAAAGTTATCGGTCGTAAATTAGCGGCTCGTGTATTGAATACATGGCACGAAGATTTCGTTGATGAAGATACCGGTGAAGTGGTATCTATTGAGCGTAACGAAATTGTATTAGATCGTGATACCGAAATAGACAAAGATAATATTGAAGAAATTCTTGAAGCAGAAGTAAAAACGATTCTTTTACACAAAGAAAGCGCGCAACAAGGAGATTACGCAATTATTCATAATACCTTACAGAAAGATCCAACAAACTCTGAAAAAGAAGCTGTTGAGCATATCTACCGTCAATTACGTAATGCTGAGCCGCCAGATGAGGAAACAGCGCGTGGTATTATAGACAAATTATTCTTTTCTGACCAACGTTACTCTTTAGGTGAAGTAGGTCGTTATAGAATGAATAAAAAATTACAGTTAGATATCGGAATGGATAAGCAAGTGCTTACCAAAGAAGATATCATAACGATTATAAAATATTTAATTGAGCTTATCAATTCTAAAGCAGAGATTGATGATATTGATCACTTATCTAACCGTCGTGTACGTACCGTAGGTGAGCAACTATCGTCTCAGTTTGGTGTTGGTTTAGCACGTATGGCACGTACCATTCGTGAGCGTATGAACGTTCGTGATAACGAGGTCTTTACACCTATCGATTTAATTAATGCAAAGACTTTATCGTCTGTAATTAATTCTTTCTTTGGAACCAACCAGTTATCTCAATTTATGGATCAAACGAATCCTTTGGCAGAGATTACGCACAAGCGTCGTCTTTCGGCATTAGGACCAGGTGGTTTATCAAGAGAAAGAGCAGGTTTCGAAGTACGTGATGTTCACTATACACACTACGGACGTTTATGTCCTATTGAAACACCAGAAGGACCAAACATTGGTTTAATTTCTTCTTTATCGTGTTATGCTAAAGTGAATGCTATGGGCTTCATTGAAACGCCTTACCGTAAAGTTGAAGAAGGTGTTGTTGATATTAAAAATACACCAACTTATCTTAGTGCTGAAGAGGAAGAAGATATGTTAATCGCTCAAGCGACTATCAATGTTGATGATGATGGGAAAATATTAGCAGATAAAATTATCTCTCGTCAAGAAGGTGATTTCCCTGTTATTGACCCTGTAAATGTTAATTATACAGATGTTGCTCCTAACCAAATTGCATCGATTTCGGCGTCGTTAATTCCATTCTTAGAACATGATGATGCCAACCGTGCATTAATGGGATCTAACATGATGCGTCAGGCCGTACCATTATTACGCCCTGAAGCTCCTATTGTTGGAACTGGTTTAGAACGTCAAGTAGCTTCAGATTCTAGAGTATTAATAAATGCTGAAGGTGCTGGTACTGTTGAGTATGTAGATGCTCAAAAAATTACAATTAGATATGAACGTACTGAAGAAGCAGCCATGGTTAGCTTTGATAGTGATACTAAAACATATCCTTTAGTAAAATTCAGAAAAACAAACCAAGGAACATCAATCAACTTAAAGCCAATCGTAGAGAAAGGTGATAAAGTAGCAAAAGGACAAGTACTTTGTGAGGGTTATGCAACTGAAAATGGTGAATTAGCACTTGGTAGAAATATGAAAGTAGCCTTTATGCCTTGGAAAGGGTATAACTTTGAGGATGCGATTGTAATTTCTGAAAAAGTAGTTAGAGAAGATGTATTTACATCGATTCATATTGATGAATATTCATTAGAAGTTAGAGATACTAAGTTAGGTAACGAAGAGTTAACTAATGATATTCCTAATGTATCTGAAGAGGCGACTAAAGATTTAGATGAAAATGGTATGATTCGCATTGGTGCTGAAATCAAACCAGGAGATATCTTAATCGGTAAGATTACACCAAAAGGTGAATCTGATCCTACGCCAGAAGAAAAATTACTTAGAGCAATCTTTGGAGATAAAGCAGGTGACGTAAAAGACGCCTCTTTAAAAGCATCTCCATCTTTAAATGGTGTAGTAATTGATAAGAAATTATTTGCAAGAGCCGTAAAAGATAAGCGTAAGAGAGCACAAGATAAAGAAGATATCGAAAAGCTAGAAGATGCTTACGATAACAGATTTGATGATCTTAAAAATGTAGTTGTTGAAAAATTATTCAACATCGTTAATGGTAAAACCGCTCAAGGTATTTATAACGATTTAGGAGAAGAAATTATTCCTAAGGGTAAAAAATATACCTTAAAGATGTTAAACGCTGTAGATGATTATACACATTTAACTTCAGGAAAATGGACTACTGATGATCATACAAATGAAATGGTTGCCGATTTAATCCATAACTATAAGATTAAAGAAAATGACCTTCAAGGGTCTTTAAGACGCGAGAAATTTACCATTTCTGTTGGAGATGAATTACCAGCAGGTATTATCAAATTAGCTAAAGTTTATATCGCTAAAAAGCGTAAACTTAAAGTAGGTGATAAGATGGCAGGTCGTCACGGTAACAAAGGTATTGTTGCACGTATCGTTCGTCAAGAAGATATGCCGTTCTTAGAAGATGGAACGCCTGTTGATATTGTATTAAATCCACTTGGTGTACCATCTCGTATGAACATTGGTCAGATTTATGAAACCGTTTTAGGTTGGGCAGGTAAAGATTTAGGTAAAAAGTATGCAACGCCAATTTTTGATGGTGCGACTTTAGATCAAATTAATGCTTACACTGATGAAGCTGGTATTCCAAGATTTGGTCATACTTATTTATATGATGGTGGAACAGGAGATCGTTTTGATCAACCAGCAACTGTTGGTGTGATTTATATGATTAAGCTTGGTCACATGATTGATGATAAAATGCACGCACGTTCTATAGGACCATACTCATTAATTACGCAACAACCATTAGGTGGTAAAGCACAATTTGGTGGACAACGTTTTGGTGAAATGGAAGTATGGGCACTTGAGGCTTATGGCGCATCAAGTACACTACGTGAGATCTTAACTGTAAAATCAGATGATGTTATTGGTAGAGCAAAAACTTACGAAGCTATCGTTAAGGGTGAGCCAATGCCAGAACCAGGACTTCCAGAATCGTTCAACGTACTTATGCACGAATTGAAAGGTTTAGGATTGGATATTAGATTAGAAGAATAAATTTATAGTTGACAGTCTCAGTTTACAGTAGGCAGATATTGCTAACTGAAAACTGCGACTGCGACTGAATACTATAAAGAAATGGCAAGAAAACAAGATAAGAATACAGTACAGAAATTTAATAAAATTTCTATTGGTTTAGCATCGCCTGAGTCTGTTTTAGCAGCATCTCGTGGAGAGGTATTAAAGCCAGAAACTATTAATTATCGAACTCACAAACCAGAAAGAGATGGTTTGTTCTGTGAGCGTATTTTTGGTCCTGTAAAGGATTTTGAATGTGCTTGTGGTAAATATAAAAGAATACGTTACAAAGGCATCGTATGTGACCGTTGTGGTGTTGAAGTAACAGAAAAGAAAGTACGTAGAGATCGTGTAGGACACATTAACCTTGTTGTCCCAGTTGCACATATCTGGTATTTCCGTTCGTTACCAAATAAAATAGGTTACCTTCTTGGATTACCATCTAAGAAATTAGATATGATTATCTATTATGAGCGTTATGTGGTTATTCAGCCAGGTATCGCTATGAATGCTGAAGGTGAACCAATTCAGAAAATGGATTTCTTAACGGAAGAAGAATATTTAAATATTCTTGAAACAATTCCTCAAGAAAATCAATATTTAGATGATACAGACCCTAACAAATTCATCGCTAAGATGGGTGCTGAGTGTCTTATTGATTTATTAGCTAGAATTGATTTAGATCAATTGTCTTACGATTTAAGACATAAAGCTAATAACGAAACGTCTAAGCAACGTAAAACTGAAGCGTTAAAACGTTTACAAGTTGTAGAAGCGTTTAGAGATTCAAATGAAAATAGAGAGAACAGACCAGAATGGATGATCATGAAGGCTGTTCCTGTAATACCACCAGAATTAAGACCTTTAGTGCCTTTAGATGGTGGCCGTTTTGCAACTTCAGATTTAAATGATCTTTACCGTCGTGTAATTATTCGTAACAACCGTCTTAAGAGACTTGTTGAGATTAAAGCACCAGAAGTGATTTTACGTAATGAAAAACGTATGTTACAAGAATCAGTAGATTCATTATTTGACAACACACGTAAATCATCGGCAGTAAAAACAGATTCTAACCGACCGTTAAAATCATTATCAGATTCACTTAAAGGTAAGCAAGGACGTTTCCGTCAAAACTTACTTGGTAAGCGTGTAGATTATTCAGCACGTTCTGTAATTGTTGTTGGACCAGAATTAAAATTATTCGAATGTGGATTGCCAAAAGGAATGGCAGCTGAGCTTTACAAGCCTTTTATTATTAGAAAATTAATAGAAAGAGGAATTGTTAAGACTGTAAAATCTGCAAAGAAAATTATAGATAGAAAAGAGCCTGTTGTTTGGGATATCTTAGAAAATGTTTTAAAAGGACATCCGGTATTATTAAACCGTGCGCCTACGCTTCACAGACTAGGTATTCAAGCTTTTCAACCTAAACTTATCGAAGGTAAAGCAATTCAGTTACACCCATTAGTGTGTACAGCATTTAACGCCGATTTTGATGGTGACCAGATGGCGGTGCATTTACCGTTAGGACCAGAAGCTATTCTAGAAGCGCAAATGTTAATGTTAGCATCTCATAATATTTTGAACCCTGCCAATGGTTCGCCAGTAACTGTACCTTCTCAGGATATGGTACTTGGTTTATATTATATGACTAAATTGCGTAAAACTGATGAGAATTTTACGGTTAAAGGTCAAGGCTTAACATTCTATTCTCCAGATGAAGTTACTATTGCTTACAACGAAAAACGTGTGGACTTAAACGCGGGAATCAAAGTAAGAACAATTGACTTTAATGATGAGGGAGAGCTTACGCAACAAATTATAGAAACTACTGTTGGTCGTGTACTTTTCAACGAAAAAGTACCTGAAGCAGCAGGTTATATAAACGAAGTTTTAACTAAAAAATCATTAAGAGAAATTATTCACGGTATTCTTAAGAAGACTAGTGTGCCAGAAACGGCAGATTTCCTTGATGAAATTAAAACATTAGGATACAAGTTTGCATTCCAAGGTGGATTATCATTTAGTTTAGGTGATATTATTATTCCACAAGAAAAGCAATCAATGATTGACGGTGCGAACAAGCAGGTTGATGGTATTATGGGTAACTATAATATGGGACTTATTACTAACAACGAACGTTATAATCAGGTTATTGATATTTGGACCTCTACCAATGCTGAATTGACTGAATTGTCAATGAAACGTATTCGAGAAGACCAACAAGGATTTAACTCGGTGTTTATGATGCTTGATTCTGGTGCAAGGGGTTCTAAAGAACAAATTCGTCAGTTAACCGGTATGCGTGGATTAATGGCTAAGCCTAAAAAATCTAATGCTGGTGGCGGTGAAATTATTGAAAATCCAATTCTTTCTAACTTTAAAGAAGGACTTTCAATTTTAGAATACTTTATCTCAACACACGGTGCACGTAAAGGTCTTGCCGATACGGCTCTTAAAACTGCCGATGCAGGTTATTTAACGCGTCGTTTAGTAGATGTATCTCAAGATGTAATCGTTTATGAAGAAGATTGTGGTACATTAAGAGGAATCGAAGTTTCTGCTCTTAAGAAAAACGAAGAAATCGTTGAAACTTTAGAAGGTAGAATCGTTGGTAGAACATCGCTTAATGATGTTTATGATCCATTAACAGAAGAATTATTAGTTGAAGCTGGTGGGCATATCGATGATATTATCGCTAAAAAAATCGGTAACACACCATTAGATTCAATCGAGGTGCGTTCGCCATTATCTTGTGAAGCAAAGAAGGGTATCTGTGTTAAATGTTACGGACGTAATCTTGCTACTGGTAAAATGGTACAACGAGGTGAAGCTGTTGGTGTTGTTGCGGCACAGTCAATTGGTGAACCAGGTACACAGTTAACCTTACGTACATTCCACGTAGGTGGTATTGCAGGTAACATTTCAGAAGATAACAAACTAACAGTTAAGTTTGATGGTATCGCTGAAATTGAAGATTTAAAAACAGTTAAGTCTAAAGATAGTGAAGGTAAAGAAGTTGATGTTGTAATTTCTAGAACATCAGAATTGAAATTAGTTGATGCTAAAACAGGTATTGTTTTAAGTACTAATAATATTCCTTATGGTTCATTTATTTATGCTAAACCTGGAGATAAAGTTAAGAAAGGTGATGTAATTTGCCAATGGGATCCATATAACGGTGTAATTATTTCAGAATTTGCTGGAAAAGTGAAGTATGAAAACATCGAACAAGGTATTACTTATCAAGTAGAAATTGATGAACAAACTGGTTTCCAAGAGAAAGTAATTTCAGAATCTAGAAACAAGAAGTTAATTCCTACGTTATTAATTGAAGATGATAAAGGCGAAACTATTCGTTCTTATAACTTACCAGTTGGTGCCCACATTATGATAGATGATGGTGATGCTATTGATATTGGTAAGATCTTAGTTAAGATACCTCGTAAATCGGCTAAAGCTGGTGATATTACAGGTGGTCTTCCTCGTGTAACTGAATTATTTGAAGCACGTAACCCTTCTAATCCTGCTGTAGTTAGTGCGATTGATGGTGTGGTTTCATTTGGTAAAATTAAGCGTGGTAACCGTGAGATTATTATCGAATCTAAGTTAGGAGAAGTTAAGAAATACTTAGTAAAATTATCGAATCAGATTCTTGTTCAAGAAAATGATTACGTTAAAGCGGGTATGCCTTTATCTGATGGATCTATTACTCCAAATGATATTCTTAACATTAAAGGCCCTTCTGCAGTACAACAATACTTAGTGAACGAAGTACAAGAAGTATATCGTTTACAAGGGGTGAAGATTAATGATAAGCACTTCGAAGTTGTTGTAAGACAGATGATGCGTAAAGTTAGAATTATTGATTCTGGTGATACTATTTTCTTAGAAAATCAATTGGTTCATAAATCAGATTTCATTGAAGAAAACGATAAGATTTTCGGTATGAAAGTGGTTGAAGATGCTGGTGATTCTCAAAACTTAAAATCGGGTCAAATTGTAACAGTTAGAGATTTAAGAGATGAAAACTCTAGTTTACGAAGAGAAGATAAAAATCTTGTAACGGCAAGAGATGCTAGTCCTGCGACAGCAACTCCAATTTTACAAGGTATTACAAGAGCATCGTTACAGACTAAATCATTTATATCTGCAGCATCGTTCCAAGAAACTACAAAAGTTCTTAACGAAGCCGCTGTAAATGGAAAAGTTGATTCTCTTGAAGGACTTAAAGAAAATGTAATTGTTGGACATAGAATACCAGCAGGTACAGGTGTTAGAGAATACGAAAACATCATTGTAGGTTCTAAACAAGAGTTTAACGAAATGATGAAGGCTAAAGAAGAGATGAATTTTAATTAAATGAGACTCAAATTTCATAAGCCGAAGGTATAGTGAAATCTGATATTCAAATTTATTCTGAACTAGATTCAGAATCTCATTCTTAAGTATAAATAAAAGCGAAAAAGCCTTCAAGTGAATAACGAGAAGGCTTTTTTATTATACATTTCTTCCAAGGTTTTAGGTACCTTGTAGGTATTAAATTAATAATAATGTTCCCATTTAATGGGAATGAAAATAGATAAAAATAGACTTCTACTTAGGTGGAAGCTTAAACAAGTTTAAGATGGCAGACGAAAAAAACAACCCTAAAAAAAAAGGGCAAATAAATATTGAATTAGATGAGAAAATAGCAGAAGGTACGTATTCTAACTTAGCAATTATTAACCATTCTGTTTCAGAATTTGTAGTTGATTTTGTGAGTATTATGCCTGGAACACCAAAAAGCAAGGTAAAGTCTCGTATTATCTTAACGCCTCAACATGCTAAAAGACTTTTAAAAGCATTAAGCGATAATGTGACGCGTTTTGAAAAAGCTCATGGTGAAATTAAGGATTACGAGCAACCTCCAATACCTTTAAACTTTGGACCAACAGGTCAAGCCTAAAGTTTAATTATTCTCAAAAACTTAATAAAAGCTGATTGATTGGAGTTTGCTCGAAATAACTTTGTCGAGCAACCTCCAATACCTTTAAACTTTGGACCAACAGGTCAAGCTTAAAGTTATATTAATTTACTTTAGTAAACCTCACTTTATATTCATCAGTTTTAATAATAGTTATGATATAGTTTTTTGTAATTGGTTTGATGATATAAATTGATTTTAAGTATATAAAACAGCTTAATTTAAGCGTCGTTTAAGTTCGATTTATAATTTAGATGACATAATTATATTGGTAGAGTATTTTAATGGCTTTAAAAGTATTTTATAATGTGTAATTAGTGTTTTAATACATTTTTAACTAAAAAAAACCTTTGAATTAAGTTCAAAGGTTTTTTTTAGTTTCTTATGAAATGTATGAAGCTACGCAACTTCTTTTTGTTTTAGATGATATGCTAAGGCTCCAGACGGACATTTTTTAATTTGATTAATTATGAGATCTGTTTTTGCGCCTTCTAAATCAATCCATGGTATTACTGAAGTTCTAAATACATTAGAAAGTTGTTGGGCACAAAGCCCAGAATTTGCACAGCAGCGAGGTTTGTAAGTTACGGTAATTTCAGTATTACTGAAAACGTTTTCGTTAATAGCCATATCGAAAGATTAGTTTTGGGGTTAATCAGATTTTAAGCTTTATAAAAGAACTATACGTAAATTCTTTGTGTCGACAAAATACTAAATTAATCGATAAAAAGCATTTAAAATGACTTAAATTCGATGAAATACATATTCAATTTATTCAAATTCTGATGTCATGTGAAACGTAATACTTGGATATTTTTGTTGTGACATTTGTAATGAGAACATAGAATCAGCTAAAAATATTAATTGATCATGCTTGTCTCTAGCTAAATAGCGTTGTTTCACTCTTAAAAATTCTTTGTATTCTTCACTTTTTTTATCAGCAGTTTCAATCCAACAAGCTTTATGAACATTTAGGTTTTCATAAGTGCATTTAGCACCATACTCATGCTCTAATCGGTATTGAATAACTTCATATTGTAAGGCTCCAACGGTACCAATAACTTTTCGCCCATTAAAATCAAGTGTAAATAATTGTGCAACCCCTTCGTCCATTAATTGATCGATACCTTTATATAATTGCTTGGATTTCATAGGGTCAGCATTATTAATGTACCTAAAATGTTCTGGAGAAAAACTAGGAACACCTTTGTAATTTAGTAATTCGCCTTCTGTTAAGGTATCTCCAATCTTAAAGCTGCCGGTATCTTGTAAGCCAACAATATCTCCTGGGTAAGAGATGTCTACAATTTCTTTCTTTTCAGCAAAGAAAGCATTTGGACTAGAAAACTTCATGTTTTTATTGAGTCTAACATGATGGTAAGGTGTGTTTCGTTTAAATTCTCCTGATACAATTTTTATGAATGCTAATCGGTTTCTATGATTAGGATCCATATTTGCATGAATTTTAAAAACAAAACCAGTAAATTTATCTTCGTCTGGTTTTACTAAGCGTTCCTCACTTTGTTTGGGTCTAGGTTTTGGTGCGATATCTACAAAACAATCTAAGAGTTCTCTAACCCCAAAATTATTTAATGCTGAACCAAAAAATACAGGCTGTTGATTACCGTTTAGGTATTCCTCTTTATTAAAATCAGGATAGATACCTTCTACCAATTCTATTTCTTCTCTTAAAGTATTAGCAGCAGTCTCTCCAATAAGTGTATCTAATTCGGGCGATGATAAATCTGAAATTTCTATGGTTTCTTCAATGTCTTTTCGACTATCTCCAGAAAATAAATTGACATTTTTTTCCCAAATATTGTAAATACCTTTAAAATCATAACCCATTCCTATAGGAAAACTTAAAGGAACAACTTGTAAACCTAATTTTTGTTCTACTTCATCTAATAAATCAAAGGCGTCTTTTCCTTCTCTATCCATTTTATTGATAAACACAATCATTGGTATATTGCGCATTCTACAGACTTCAACCAATTTCTCAGTTTGTTCCTCAACCCCTTTAGCAACATCTATAACAACAATAACACTATCAACAGCTGTTAATGTCCTAAAGGTGTCTTCAGCAAAATCTTTGTGACCTGGTGTGTCTAAAATATTGATTTTTATGCCGTTATATTCAAAAGCTAAAACAGATGTAGCTACAGAAATTCCACGTTGACGTTCAATCTCCATAAAGTCACTCGTGGCTCCTTTCTTAATTTTATTACTTTTAACAGCGCCTGCTTCTTGAATGGCTCCACCAAATAAAAGTAGTTTTTCTGTTAATGTTGTTTTACCTGCATCAGGATGCGAGATAATTCCAAAGGTTCGTCGTCTGTTAATTTCTTTTAAAAAGCTCATAAAAATATTGAATAGAGGTTGCAAATATAAACGTATTAATAGGTTTATGTAAATAGAAAAAACAAAACAATTCTTAAATCTTAAAAATTAATTTTTATGAATCTATCTTCAATTGGTTAGCTCTATATATCCTGATAAGCATTAAAAAAGAATATAAAAGACTTAGTAATGATTTGTTATTTCTAACAGAGGCATAATAAGCTTAAACAATTTTTAACAATAAGCAATATATTAGATAAACTGTTAGGTTAGTAAATGAAAATTATACAGCGACAAAACAGATTAACATTTGTAGTCGTTAAATGATTTTATAAGATTAATTTTTATGAAATCATTTACTTTTATTTAATCATAAGGTATTAATTTAGCAAAATGACAGAAGAACAAGTTATCTTAGTTGATGAAAATGATAATAAGATTGGTTTAATGCCAAAAATGGAAGCGCACGAAAAAGCGCTGTTGCACCGTGCATTTTCCGTATTTGTATTTAATGATAAGAAGGAACTAATGCTTCAGCAACGTGCATTACACAAGTATCACACGCCTGGTCTTTGGACCAACACTTGTTGTAGTCACCAACGCGATGGTGAAAGTAATTTAGAAGCTGGTAAACGACGTTTGCAAGAGGAAATGGGGTTTGTAACAGAGCTAGAAGAGCAAACATCTTTTATTTACAAAGCGCCCTTTGATAATGGATTAACAGAGCATGAGTATGATCACATAATGACCGGTTATTATAATGATATACCTAATGTTAACCCAGACGAGGTCGCTAATTGGAAGTGGATGGCTTTAGATGATGTAAAAGCAGATATGGTTAAGAACCCACAACTCTATACGGCATGGTTTAAAATTATTTTTGATAAGTTTTACGAATTTATAAACGTCAATAAACACTAATGAAAGTTACTGTTCACAGAAAGGCACATTTTAATGCAGCGCATCGGCTATATAGAAAAGATTGGAGTTTTGAGAAAAACGATGCTGTTTTTGGTTTATGTAACAATCCTAACTTTCATGGTCATAATTATGAACTAATCGCAAGTGTTAAAGGTGATATAGATCCAGAAACAGGCTACGTTATAGATATTAAAATATTAAAAGACATCATTAAATCTGAAGTTGAAGATGCCTTTGATCATAAGAATTTAAATATTGAAGTGCCAGAATTTAAAGATTTAAACCCAACTGTAGAAAATATTGCTGTAGTTATCTACAATAAAATTAAACAAAAACTCAATCCAAAGTTTCAGCTTGAAATTACACTTTATGAAACGCCTCGTAACTTTGTAACTTACTCAGGTGATTAGATATATGAAAAGCCCATTATATCCATTAAAATTTCAACCCATTTTAAAAGAAAAAATTTGGGGAGGAGAGAAACTAAATCAGAACTATAACAAAACATCTAATTCTAAAATTTTAGGTGAAAGCTGGGAAGTCAGTACAGTGAAAAATGATGTGTCAATAGTTGTTAATGGTTTTCTAAAGGGAAATTCCCTTCAAGAATTGGTTAATGAGTACACATCGGAGCTTCTAGGAGAAAAAAATTGGAAACGTTTTGGAGCAGCATTTCCTTTGCTGATTAAATTTATCGATGCAAAACAAGATTTAAGTATTCAGTTGCATCCCAATGATGAATTGGCAAAAAAACGTCACGATTCTTTTGGTAAAACTGAAATGTGGTATGTTATGCAAGCCGATAATGATGCTAATTTAATTGTAGGATTTAATCAGAAAGTTGACAAGGCGTTGTATTTAAAACATCTTGAAGAAAAAACATTATCTAACATATTGAATTTTGATAAAGTAAACGAAGGTGATGTTTATTTTATTGAAGCCGGAAGAATACATGCTATTGGAGCAGGTGTTTTATTAGCAGAAATTCAACAGACAAGTGATGTGACCTATCGTGTTTACGATTGGGACCGTGTAGATGCTGATGGTAATGAGCGTGAATTACACAACGATATTGCTATCGATGCTTTTGATTTTGAAATGGAAAATAACTTCAGAGTCGCTTATAATAAGCAAAAGAATACATCTAATGACATGGTGAGTTGTCCTTATTTTACAACAAAATTTTTAGAAATAGATGTTGAGATAGTAAAAAAGAACACCCACGATTCTTTCTTAATTTATATGTGTGTTGATGGAGCGGTTGAAATTTCAACAACAGAGTTCAGTACTCAAATTTCTAAAGGAGAAACCATATTAATTCCAGCTAATATTAAAGATTTTAGGCTAATATCTAATTATGGTAAGCTTTTAGAGGTTTACGTTTAAAACTTCAAATAAAAAGTCAATAAGAAGCTATAAATTAACTAAAAGGATTTAGTACTTTTGCGCTTATTAAAATAAATAATTATAATGTCAAATAAAAGAGATTTAAAAAAGGATATCAACTACGTTTTAGGAGATATTATTGAGGCCGTTTACGTTTGGGAATTAACCAATGCAGAAAAGCAGACAAAAGAAAGTGAAGCAATTATTGATGAAGCTATCGCAACATTTGATGAGTTAATAGCACGTGTTAATGATAGAAGTGTTGAAAATAAAAAAGCACACTTTAAAGCGATTAATAATGATCTTGAAACCAAAGGAAGAGATCTTATTGAAAAAATCAATAAATTAAAATAAAATAGGCTTGCAGATTTAAAAATCTATATTAAATTTGCGCCTGCTTACTTAAAATAAGTGAGTTTATTTTTTTGCCGATGTAGCTCAGCTGGCTAGAGCAGCTGATTTGTAATCAGCAGGTCGTGGGTTCGAGTCCCTCCATCGGCTCTTCATAGAAACTTCAATTACTATTACGTGGTTGGAGTTTTTTGTTTAATAGAATAGTTCAAGGGACGAGAAGTTTATGCTGAGCGCAGTCGAAGTAAGTTCCTCCATCGGCTCTTTATAGAAACTCCAATTACTGTAAGGTGGTTAGAGTTTTATTTAAATTGATTTTAGTAGTGCGATAAATTTTCGCTGGGCATTACAGAGAAATAAAAGTTTTAGGGTTTAAAAGCCGCAAACCTAATTTTATAAACGAGGTTCTTTCTTTTAAAACAAAAAAAATCCAATCATTTTTAATTTGATTGGATTTCAAAGATGTTGTGATGTGTAACTGTATTACTCAACAGCTTTTCTATTCGCAATAACTGTTGCCAATTTTTTGCCATAGAGTGACGCTTTAATTTCAGGGTTTAAACTGTTATATATTGAGTCTATATAAACCGGATTAGCGTTACGTGCTTCATATAATGCCAAGTAAGGTGAGACTTCACTATCCTTATGATTCATAGCAAACTGTATTGTGTACGCATATTTACGTTTTACAAGATGCTCTGTCAATTTATTTAAAGAATCTAAAGCAATACTATCATTGTTTTTTTGTGCAATAAAACGGGCTTCAATAACATCTAAATTCTTGTGGTTGTATTTGGTCATTATATCTAAATAATCATCTAAAACAGCTTGTTGTTTAGAACCTTTAATTTCAGAATCAAAATTAAAATTCTTTAAAGTTGTATTAATTTCTGTAAGCCCTCTATCAGCGAAAAAAGGAATGTAATGTTCTTCGCCATCATTTTTAAATAATTTAAGATAGAGTAGCATAGGTTCTTCTAAATTCGTATTTAAGTTAAATTCGGGTTGACCAGTAATCACCATAGAATCTAAAACTACAATACTAGAATCGCCATCTTTTTGAAGATAAACGACACCTTTTTTTAAGCCTTTTATTGAGCCCTTTAAGGTGAAGTTAGAATCGCTGCTTTTACCACAAGAAACGGTTAGTAATACTAAAAAAAAGAAACTTAGAATTTTATTTAATTTTGTCATTTTATGCTAAATAATTAAGTGCGCAAATATCTTATAATTGTTTTAATATTGAAGGCTTACTGACTTTTTATTTTAATAAATTAGAAACGTGTATTAGGCTTTTTATAAGTTAGCTTACAGCAGCAAGCTCCATTAAAATAGTACAAGCAATAGCGGCAATGGTTCCTACAGCGTAACCAAATACAGCGAGAAGCACACCAACCGTTGCTAAAGAGGGATGAAAGGCAGACGCTACAATTGGCGCTGAAGCTGCACCACCAACATTGGCTTGGCTACCAACTGCTAAAAAGAAATAAGGAGCCTTAATAAGTTTTGCAACAAGTACAAGAAGTAATGCATGAATAGTCATCCAAACCAACCCAATGGCAATAAGACCAACGTTATCAAAAATCATGGTTAAGTCCATTTTCATACCAATACTAGCGACTAGAATATAAATAAATACACTTCCAAATTTACTAGCACCTGCACCTTCATAATTTTTGGCTTTGGTGTTAGATAGTATAATGGCAATTAAGGTTGCGACACTAATCATCCAAAAGAATTTTGAGCCTAAAAAAGTAAAAATATTTCGTGTGGTAGGCGATTCAATACCTGCGACCATACCTTCAAAAAGTGGTGCTAAATAATTAGCGCTTAAATGTGCCATACTTACGGTTCCAAAGGCTATAGCACATATAATCATAATGTCTGTAAGCGACGGATTTCGTTTTACTTTTTCTGAGAACGTAGATACTTTTTCTTTTAATTCTTCAATAGAGGACGTATCTGCTTTTAACCATTTATTAATGCGGTTTCTTTTTCCGATACCAATAAGAATAATAGCCATCCATATATTAGCGACAACAATATCAACAAATACCATTCCGCCGTATTTGGCTTGGTTGTAACCATAAATTTCTAGCATGGCAGTTTGGTTAGCACCACCTCCAATCCAGCTTCCGGCTAGAGTAGATAGCCCTCTCCAAACCGCATCTGGTCCAACACCACCAACAGTTTCAGGTGATACACTTGCAATTAATAAAATAGCTATTGGGCCGCCTATGACTATTCCTAGCGTGCCTGTAAAGAACATTACTAAAGCTTTCCAACCGAGATTAAAAACAGCTTTTAGATCAATACTTAAGGTCATTAACACTAGGGCAGCAGGTAATAAATAACGACTCGCTACATAATATAAATTGGTACTGTGTTCTGTTATGACGCCAGTTTCTGAAACCGTAGTCCATTCTGGAGAAATTAAACCAGTTGTAGTTAAAATGGCAGGAACCATATAAGCCATAAATAATCCTGGGACTATTTTGTAAAATTTAGGCCAAAATCCTGTTTTAATAGATTCCGTAATAAATACAAATCCTAAAGCCAACATTAAGAGTCCAAATACAATAGTATCATCAGTAAAAATAGGCGTGTTATCCATAGTTGAGGTTGTTTAGAGTTTGCAAAATACAAAAAATTAAAACTAAAAAAGTGACCGTTTCCGATCACTTTTTGTCTGTTGAATTATCTTTTTTCTTGGGCTGCCTATTGTGTTCTTTTAAATACTGCATAAGCATCCATTCTATCTGGCCATTGGTACTACGAAATTCATCCGAGGCCCATTTTTCAATGGCTTTCAGCATATCTTCATTCATTCGTAGTGCAAAGGCTTTCTTTTTAGACATTATATATTATTAATTAATTTTTGATTTATAGGTGGCTATTACACGTTTAGCATCATTTTGTTTTTGTGTCCCGATGAGTAATTTTTTTCCATTTTTTAAGATGAGTTGAATCCCTATATCACCCGAGACATTTAAAGCTGTTCCTTTTGATTTATTGCCAAGAAAGCTACTTCGATAACCCCATCCACCATATTCAGTTAAAGGGCTATAGGTTCTTACATATACTTTTTCAATTTCATTCCAATTAATGATTTTGTAATTTCGGTGAAAAGGAAAGAACTTGTAATGAATACCTTTTTCGTCAATTCTTGTACTTAGTTTTAAAAAAAATATAAGACTTGAAGCTAATAGTATAGTGATACTAATTCCTATTAAATCAGTTGTAGAAAAATTATTAGAATTTTCTATATACGCTTTTGTAATTGTGACTACAGCTATTGATAAACTTACTACTATTAGTACTATTAACCACAATTGTGTAAAGCGTTGTTCTTCTTTA
Organism: Winogradskyella vidalii; assembly: GCF_013403955.1. Taxonomy (GTDB): domain Bacteria; phylum Bacteroidota; class Bacteroidia; order Flavobacteriales; family Flavobacteriaceae; genus Winogradskyella; species Winogradskyella vidalii. The sequence continues at coordinate 888,811 of NZ_JABFDG010000001.1, forward strand.
AATATTTTCATTATCTGTTCTTCTCACGTTCAAAAACTACAGTTGCCCAATTCACAGCAATTTGTTTGACCACCCAACCTTCACGTGCGTATTGATTCAGCAAATCTTCAAAATTTTTAACACGGTTTTTAAAACCTAATTTTGGGATAACTACTTTGTATTCTTTCATGTTTTAATGATTTAAAGTTCCTGTATTTAAAACAGGTGAGGCATCTTTATCTCCACATAGTACAACCATAAGGTTACTAACCATGGCTGCTTTGCGTTCTTCATCTAAATCTACAACTTGTTTTTTGTTTAATTCATCTATAGCCATTTCAACCATACTTACGGCGCCTTCCACTATTTTATGCCTTGCAGCAACAATGGCAGTAGCTTGTTGACGTTTTAGCATGGCATTTGCAATTTCGTTGGCGTAAGCTAAATAACCAATTCTTGCTTCAAGTACTTCAATACCTGCAGTAGTTAAACGTTCGTCTATTTCTTTTTCTAAAGCATTACTGACTTCGTTAACACTTGAGCGTAAAGTAATATCTTCATCAACGCCTTCGTCAGCAAAATTATCATAAGGATACATACTTGCTAATTTCCGAACAGCGGCATCAGTTTGTACACGGACAAAGTTTTCATAATTATCAACATCAAAAGCCGCTTTGTAGGTGTTTTTAACACGCCAAACTAAAATAGTACTAATCATTATTGGGTTTCCTAATTTGTCATTCACTTTTAAGCGTTCACTATCAAAATTACTTGCCCTTAGTGATATTTTCTTTTTTGTGTAAAAAGGATTCACCCAATAAAAACCATTTTTTTTAACGGTACCAACATATTTTCCAAATAAAAGGAGTACGCGAGAACCATTAGGCTGAACCATTAAAAAACCAAATGCTAATATTAAAGCGATTATAACACCAAATATAGGCCAGCCCGTTTTGGTAATAAATATAAAAACAATACTCCCAAAGAAGAGTGCCATAAATAGAAAGAGCATTAAATAGCCATTGGCTGGAACGATGTTTTTTTCTTCTGTCATAGGTTTGAAATTTAATTGGTTAATTCAATATGATATTAAAATGATATCATAAAGATATATGAAAAATAATTAATATCCAATTTTAAACTTTGGCACAAGGTTTGCTTAATACTAATTGTAATGTTATTTACAATAGTTATCAGATGATAACACAACTACAAAGTAGTAACATTACGTTGGTTGGTTAGTTAGAAAAAGCATCTCGTGGTTGGGATGCTTTTCATTTAGTTGAGTTAAAAAAAGCATCTCATTTCCGATGGAGTATCGGTTGAGATGCTTTTGTTTTATAATACTATTTTTTCTTTGAATTAGGACTTTATAAAGTCTGTTATCTCTTTAATGAGTTGTGGAGAAATAACTCGAAACGATTCGTTATACGATTTTGAATTTTCTAAATCATCACCTTCGATTTCAAAAAGGACGTGATTCATATTTTCTATGAGTAATAAATTGGCTTTTTCATTAGCTGCTTTTAATACTTCAGCTTCAGTCTCAGAAACTTGAAGGTCTTTGGTGCCATTAATAATAAGGATAGGCATTTCTAATTCTTTAATAATATCAGTAGGATTGTAGGACATCCAATTTATCATAAAGGGTTGTAAATCAATATTGAAAACAGAGCCTAGAGCCATAGGGTAATCTGTAGTTGTTTTTCCTTCTTTTAAACTTGCTATAATACGTTTGGTGTCGTCGTTAAACATTGGTGCCGTTTTTTCAATTTGCTCAATAATAACATCGCCTATGTTGTTTCCGGCTCCAGCGAGAGAAATAAATCCGTCTGCTTTATCTTTCGCTGAAAGCATACCAACCAAACTCCCTTGGCTATGACCGATAATATAGATATTGTTGTACGATTCTTTTTCTAAAAAGTAATCTAATACAGCAGAGGCATCCGTTACAAAATCATCGAACATCATATTTTTATCCACATTATTTTGTCGTATTTGCTTAACCACACGTTTATCAAAACGAAAAGTTGCTATGCCATTCTCTGTAAGGCCTTCTGCTAATTTTTTTAATGAATTGTTTTTGAGAAAATTTTGATTGCCATCTCTATTTGTAGGACCAGAACCTGCAATGATGATTGCTAAATCTGGTTTTTCAATATTCTCCGGATTCAGTAATGTACCATCAATCCATTTTGTAATAGACAGCTCATGTTCTTGATATTTTTTTTCTTGGGCAAAAGCACTCGTTAATACAAGTAAACCTAAAGCGAGAATTAAACTATGTTTCATTGTTTTGTTTTTAAGGAATTATAAAATTAGTTTTTATTAGTTAGATTTTAAATGCTTAGGATTCAAATTTATATGATTTTTTCATTTTTGCACCTATTTTAATCATAATAAAAAAGCGTATTTAATCGGTGAAACACACCTTTTTATCTAAATATGTTAAAATTAAATGTATTTCATCGATTAAATATGTTTTTAACCGTTGTAATTCAAAATGAATTATATATTTGACTCGTACTAAAATTTAGTTTTTAGTTCAATGGATTAATTAATTAATATTTGCCTTGTGTTGCGTTGACTTAGAGACCCTGAATCTACCAGCAGAAAAAAAAGCAAATAAACGAAAACCGAGATTGAGGGATCTCGGTTTTTTGTTTTTAAGCAGATCTAAATTTTCATTTTCAAAAATGTTTTCACCTGTATTCTTATAATGTTATGCCTTTTATTTTACAACTATAAAGTTTAGAATAGGGTTTCTTTTTACAAAACAAATCGTAATTTTAGTTTTCAATATAGTAGTATACTAATATGGCTTATAAAACACTTTTATTCCTCGCTTGCATTGCACTCTTAACTCTTGGTTTCCAACCGAAAAAAGAATTGCCAGAAGGTTTTGTATATGTAAAATCTATTATTCCAGATTTAGATGTCGAATTACGTTATTTCACCACCAATAATTTTGTGGGTGATACTATTGACGGCTATAATGCCAACCGTTTAATTTTAACAAAAGCAACTGCTGAAAAATTAAAATTGGTTCAAAATGAACTACAAGAACAAAACTTATGTTTAAAAGTATATGATGGTTACCGACCACAACCTGCGGTAAACCATTTTATCCGTTGGGCTAAAGATTTGAACGACACTATTAATAAACAACAGTTTTATCCAAACGTGCTAAAAAAAGACTTATTTAATTCGGGATATATTGCGTCGCGTTCGGGGCATAGTAGAGGTAGTACTATTGATTTAACCATTATTGATGGGCAGACAGGCGAACCTTTAGACATGGGAAGTCCGTATGATTTTTTTGGAAAATCATCTTGGATTGCACATGAAGACCTTACAGAACAGCAAGTAAAAAACAGACAACTATTACAAACGGTGATGCAAAAACATAACTTTAGAAACTACGCTAAGGAGTGGTGGCATTTTACGTTGCGTTGGGAACCTTTTCCTAAAACGTATTTTGATTTTGAAATTGAATAATTAAGAGCTTTTTTTTAAAAAAACAAGTCCTAATATAGGGCCTATTGCTAAAACTAAAAACGCATAGGGAGCAATAGTTGTATCTGATACCAAATAATTTAATAATTGAATACTAGCTATTGTTAAACTGTAACCAATACAGTTTACAATGGTTAACGCCGTTCCGATAGATTGTACTTCACAGTTTTGAGCCACTAATGTGGAGAATAAAGGAGAGTCTGCAATGACAGCCATACCCCAAATAATAAGAAAGAAAATAAATACTGGTGTTGAGCTAACCAGAAAGATAAGTGGAGACAGTAAACAGCAAAGTCCAGAAATACTTAACGACCAAATAGCTGTCGTTTTAACACCTAATTTTTGTGATAAAAAACCGCCCAATATACAGGATATAGTTCCCGAGGCAATTATGACAAAAGACAATAAAGGGATATTTAAGCTTATGTTATTAAAGTCTTCATGCATCATTAACATGATAGGTATAAAGGTCCAAAAGGCATATAACTCCCACATATGTCCAAAATAACCAAAGGCAGACGATCTAAAACTCGAATTTTTAAACACATTAAAAATCTTAGATATATCAAATTTATTTGCACGTTTTTGATAAGGTCCATTGGGTACAAATAGTACAATAAAAAAGCCGCCAATTATTGCTAATACCGATGTTGTCCAGATTACAGTTTGCCAATTAAGATTCAACTTAAAAGACTGAATTAGATACGGAAAGGCAGTTCCTAAGACTAAAGCTGCGATTAAAAAACTAAGTGATTTGCCTAAGCCTTTTTCAAAATAATCTGCAGCAATCTTCATGCCTACAGGATAAATACCTGCTAAACTGAATCCGGTAAGAAACCTAAAAAAGAGTATTGTAGAAAAGGTATTATTTGAGTAGAGTATTCCTAGGTTAAATCCGGCACCCAAAATAGCACAAATAAAAAACACACGCGAGGGAGAAAATCGGTCACTCAATGATGCTATTGAAAAAACAAGCGTGCCTATAATAAATCCAAATTGTACTGAAGAACTTATATAACCTAAAGATTCAGCGTTAAGGTTAAAGAATATAATTAAGTCATTAATAATAGAATTTCCAGCAAACCATAGCGATGTACAACAAAATTGAGAAAAGATGATGAGCGGTAAAATCCATTTAGTTGTATTTGTTTTCAAAATACAACTAATTTAAATAAATCCAAGCCCAATACATCAACCCAAACTGAAGTGGAATACGTAAAATTAAAATCCACTTCGGAATTCCGGCAGCGGCTTTTTTACCTGAAAGCATATAGAAATGTACGAGTAGAAATACAGCTAGCATCGCAATGATGCCATAAATAGAGATGGCTTTTAATTTAGGAATACACAACCCAATCCCCAATAAAATTTCAGCAACACCACTTAGATAGACCAATGATTTATGACTTGGTAAATACTTAGGCATAATACGCATATACATTTTAGGCTTTATAAAGTGTATAACTCCTGCAACAATGTACATGGCGGCCATTATGTAAAGTCCAATAGGCTCAGTCATCCTTAAAGATTTTATAAGTTAAGCCAATGCCGTAATTAAACAAGTCGCGTTTTAATAAACTAGATTGTAAACCATTTCCTTTATCAAACTTCACCCAATTATTTCCATTGATAAATACGCGCTTTATAAATGTGTTTTTGGTGTCCATTTCATCAGTAAATGGTAATAAAGGTCTAAAATTGGTTGGAATTTTAACGATACCACCATTCTTTGATTCTATCTCTTTGTATTTTTTATTTGGTAACAGTTTACCATCTTTATTAGTATAGCCTAATACTTGTAGTGATACAAACAAGCCATTTTTAGGAAAATAAATACCTAAGTCTTCCACATTTAAATCGTAAACATCACCATCTTTTTCAGTCGCTTTAAATACAATCGTTTCATAAGTTAAAACCTTACCAGGAACACCATTATTGTTTTTGTACAGGTTGACTTTAAATAGGGTTGAAAATTTCTTCTTCTCACTGTTTTTACGGTTTCGTTTTTCCCAATCTTTAGATTCTAAAGCAATAGGAAATAATACATTAGTGAGCTTTTGGTCTTTAGTTGTTGATTTTGGAAAATAAACGGCAATTTCAGATTCTATAGTAGGTAGCCAACAATTGTAATAATCATCATCTAAGTAAGGTTTTAATTCTTCTTCTTTAAATTTTCGGTCTGAATTTCCACTAATTAAAACTTCGTCTAATGCAGAGGCTTCGGGTTGCATTAATAATTGTTCTGGAAGGTTTTCTGTAGCAACATTAAGGTCTTTAAATCCTAGAGCAGAAATATAAATAGAATCGATATCTGCATATAGTTTTTTAGTAAAGTAAAACTGCCCTTCGTCATCAGCAAAAAGACCGTTACCATTACCAAAAGATATGGTGGCGTAACTTACAGGGTAGGAGGTAATACTATCTTTAATCGTTATTTGGGCATAGCTGATTTGTCCAATAAATAAAAAAATAAATAAAATTTTATACATAATTATTTTTATAGATTCTAAAGATACATCATTTATATTGTAAGTTAATTTGGATAATACCAAAATGGTATTGAAGCTTCAGTTTTAGTTAGAGTATCCGATTCTTTTATATCTCTACGTTTAACCTGGATTATATGCTTACCTTCATCTAAATGTTTTATACCAATATACGTTTCAAAACCGTTTTGTTTTTTTACAGTTCTTCCGAGTACAAAATCGGTTTTGTATAAGTTGGAGTCAATTTCAACGGAATAAATTGAATTAAATGTAGCTATATATTCCTTTTTTAATGCATTTGATATTGGGCTTATTGTGCCAATCTCTGATGTAATGCCTCTAATGTCTTCATCTGGTTCTAATTTTTGGTTAAATCGATAAATTTCATCTTCAATATATTTATCAAAAACTATAAATACTTTCATATAGGGATCACTGATTACTTTACTATTAATAGCAATATTCTCAATAAAATCTGATTCACCAACAAGCATATCCTCGTAATTTAAAGAATTGGAAATGTAATTTTCAGAAGGTTCAATAAAATTAAAATAGTTAGATGGATTATAATAGAATGTAGTTATCCATATCAATAAAGTATAAATGGGAACTAAAAAGAGACTTATGCGTTTTCCAAATTTGTTGTCAAGAAAATTATAAACTAATGGTCGGTATAAAAATGAAAGTGTAATAATACTAAAACCCCAATAGAAAGGGAAGTATACTTTACTAATCCATTTTTTCTTCTTTAAAAATCCAAGTGTAATAAAATCTATGAAGGTAAGAATCGCACCAATAATTATATAGGTTAAGAAGATAATACCAATGTAGGTTGAAACTTGGTAAAACGTATGGTCATTTAAAAATATAGTTATAATTATAGCAATGGTTCCAATGATTAGAAAAAGAGCAAGTAAATAAAAGATCAGTAAAAACGTAATAGCAAAAATGATGCTACAGTAATTTTCTAATCGGCCAATATATTTGTCAAAAGAGCCAACTTTGTCTTTTAAATAATTGCTAAATCGTTGAGTGTAATTTAAAGCATCGTATTCAATATCTCCAGAAATATAACGTAAACCTAAAGCACCTATCCATAAACCTCTTAGAAGTACATGTAGAAGTAAATTAAATATTAATATAGAACAGGCAGAAAGAGCCACAATTAAAATCAATGTAAAAAAAAGGTTGTTATGGTTTTGAGCTTGATGAGAGGCCATTTTTAACTCTAAAGCAGGATATGCAGAAAACAATCCATAAATAGCAAAACCAGAAATCAGCAATTCTAATTGCCAGCTTTCTTCTTGTAAACGATCCAATAATTTTTTAAACGTTGGTTTATTGTAGTTTTGACTCATCTTTAAATTATTTGCATTGAAATTCAGGGTTAAAATTAGGTATATTCAATTAAAATCAATCTTTTTTATTCTATTTTGAAACTCTTACTAAATTCTATCGTTTTTAATAATAGAAAACCGCTAAACCAACCAATGCATTCATTAGAGACGAAAATTATTAAACGTTGCAAAAAAGGAAACGAAGTTGCACAAATGCAAGTTTATGATGCATATGCAGAAGCGATGTATACCATTGCTTGTCGTTATCTCAGCGATGAAGATGCAAAAGATGCGATGCAAGAAGGCTTTTTAAAAGCCTTTAGACATATTGAATCTTATAAGCCAGAAGCCACATTTGGAGCTTGGTTAAAACGAATTATTATCAACCAATGTTTAGACGTTTTAAAGAAAAATAAGTTAGAGTTTGAAGCTATAGAAGTATCAGAGTTGCAAATTATAAACGAAGACGATTGGAATTTTGATAGTACAATAACGAAACAAGAGATTTTATTTGCCGTTGAACAGATTAGTGAAAAGCATAGAATTGTAGTGAAGCTTTATTTGCTAGAAGGCTATGACCACGAGGAGATTTCGGACATTTTAGGAATTCCCATAAAAACATCTCGTACACATTTAAGACGTGGAAAATTAAAATTACAAGACCTTTTAAAACCAAAATACAATGAAGCGAGATATTAGAGATTTATTTAAGGAGGAAGACGATTTAAAAACGCTTCCTGAAAACCATAGAACGGCATTTGCTGAAAAACTTAAAAAACAGTCTAAACCAAAACAAAATCTTTATGGATGGTTAAGTGCGGCAGCTATTTTAATTATTGCGTTAACGATTGGTTTTAATGTTATGGAGATGGAAGCAAAGCCAGAAACACATTCACCTTCTCCAATTGTGGCACAAGTAGAAGCTGTTGAAGCTGAATATTTAGCGAACATTGAAACCGAGTGGCAAAATTTTATTGCCATTACTGACGATGATATTTTAGTAGAGCGTTTTAGAAAAAAGTTGAAAAATTTAGATGCCGATTACCAAGGTATTTCCATGCAGTTTAAAAGCGATGCTAATAACGTTTTGGTTATTGAAGCGTTGATTGAAAATCTTCAAACGCGACTTCAAATTTTAAAAGACATACAGAAACACATCAAAATATTAAATCAAACAAACGAACATAATGAAAAATCAATTTAGATTATTACTTGTATTACTCATCACAATGCAAGCAGTATTAGGGCAAAATGTTGATGTTTTTACTAAAAGTTTTAAAACAGATAAAAATACAACCGCATATATCGAGATACCTGATGGTTCAGTGAAATTCGTGTCATCTCCAGACGATAGTATTCATATTGACTACAATATCAATTTTATTAAATTACCTAAAAAAGAGCATCAAAGAATATTAGATAGTGTAAGAATTGAAGCTACTCAAGAAAACAATATTGTAAGTATTAAGAAGCATCCAAATATTAAGCAAAGTCTAAATACATCTAATTATGTTTCTATTTTTTCATTAGACAGACTTATATATGAAACAAAAGATACAACAACAGCATTTAAAAAACTAAAAGCAGATATTTCAAAAGAAATTACAGAGATTAAATCTTACAAATCATATCATGAAGCAAGAGCAAAAATCATGTATGCTAATGATTTAAAGCGAAAAGAGAGACTGCTGAAAAAAGCAGTTAAATGGCAAAATAATAGAAATTTTAAAAGAAACTTTATAATTAAAATTCCAAAGCACATTAGTCTTGAAATTATTGCTAAAGGTAGCTTATTAGATTTTCATGACGAATTTGATAATCAATTGTCCCTTCGGTTAGATTATGGAAGACTTTATATAAATAAAATAGAAAATTCAAAAAATGAATTGAAAGTTCACAATTCTTTATTGATTGCTCGTAAAATTTCTGGTGGTAGGTTAGAAACAGATAGAGTTTTCAAAGCTTTAATAACAGAATTAAATAGTGTAGAAATTGAATCTGAATTCTCAAAAATAGAAATTGGTGAATTAGGGAGCAATAATAAAATTACAGACTTTAATAGTGAATATTTCTTTTATAATTGGGCTAAGGATTTTCAGCGTTTTGATTTATTTTCCGACTACTCAAAAATTCATTTTTTCTATCCAAATTTAAATCATGGTTTTGAAGTCATTGGTTATAATACTAGGAATGTATTGGTAAATGACAATTTTGAAGTAACAATGCAACCAAAAAGTAAGGAGAGGAATCGATTAATTTCTAAGCCATTAAACCCAAAAGAAAAATCTTCAGGGCTTATTTTCTTTGATATTGTCAATGGTATTATTTACTCACATAATGATTCCATTAAAAAATAAAATTTAAATAATACATTTTAAGATAAATAAAAAGCACTTAGATTTATTAAGTGTTTTTTGTTTTTTTACCAACAGCCAACAGCCAACAGCCAACAGCCAACAGCCAACAGCCAACAGCCAACAGCTGATTTAATACCAACGCTTTTTCTTCTTCTTAGAAGCCTCACTTTTACGTCCTTTTTTATACTTACTACCACTTTGTTTTTTGTGGACAATAGGTTTCGCTTTGGGGTCTAAAGGATAAGGGTGTTCGGTTTCTACAGGAATCTGAAGATTAATAGCATTCTGAATGGTTTTTACATAACTTTTTTCATCTGCAGAACACATCGAATAGGCTTTTCCTGTATGTCCGGCTCTACCGGTTCTACCAATACGATGAACGTATGTTTCTGGTACGTTTGGCATATCAAAATTAAGCACGTTATCTAATTCGTTAATGTCAATACCTCGTGCGGCCACATCAGTGGCTATCAATACTTTTACATAGCCATTTTTAAATTTATTCAGAGCAGTTTGTCTATCGCTTTGGTTTTTATCACCATGAATACTATTTACGGCATAACCATTTTTAGATAGCGTTTTTTCAAGTTTATCAACCCCAAATTTAGTACGTCTAAAAATGAGTACATTGCCTTCAATAGTGTTTCGCATTAAATGTAAACACAATTCAATTTTACTTTGTTTGGGTACGTAATACAACACCTGACTCACATCTTTAGCCACGGATTTTGTTGGGGTGACGTCAATACGTTCCGGATCTTTAAGTATGGTATTTGCTAAGTCCTCAATTTTATCTGGAATCGTTGCCGAGAATAATAAGCTTTGCTTGTCTTCAGGACAAAGGCGTTCAATTTTTTTAACATCGTCAATAAAGCCCATATCTAACATTAAATCGGCTTCATCTAAAACTAAGGTTTCAATAAAGTCGAGATTAATGTAATCTTGTTTGTGTAAGTCGAGTAAACGACCTGGTGTAGCGACCAAAATATCAATACCGTTTTTTAAAGCCTCTATTTGAGGCTCTATGGAAGTACCTCCAAAAACCACTAAAGATTTCAATTTGGTAAATTCCGCATAGGTTTTAAAGTTTTTGTGAATTTGTATGGCTAATTCTCTAGTAGGACTTAATATCAGTGCTTTTATTTTCTTACCCTTTTTTGGGGTGTCTTGCCTATCGTATAATTTTTGCAAAATAGGTAAAGCAAAAGCCGCTGTTTTTCCTGTTCCAGTTTGTGCAGAGACAATAACATCTTTGCCTTCTAGAATAAATGGAATAGAACGTTGTTGTACCAAAGTAGGTTCAACATAACCAGAAGCTTCAACAGCTTTCTGCATAGGCTTTATAAGATGTAAGTCTTTAAATGACATATAATTTTGTTTGTTGCAAAGGTAGAATATTTGTTAATTTAAACTTTGATATAACAATTTTAAAATTACAAATCACGTCAGTTCGAGTGATTTGTGAAGTATGAGCAAATAGTATCGAGACCCATATTGTTTCAATTGCTTCTCGATACATTCCGATAAAAATACCGGAACACTCGAAGTGACTAAATGTTTTGCCAACGCTCAGATACCCAGTCCTTTTGTTCTTGTTCGGTTAAAAAAGTCCAAGCAATAAACCGACTTATTTTATGACCCTGACCCATTTCTATAGTTTTTACAGCCGTAGCATTTACTTTTTCTAAAATCTTGTAAGTAGGCTTTAGCGTGACTTCCTTAGAAATTAAACTTGTAAACCATAAGCACTGTTTTCCAAAATGCTTACTTTCATAAATCATGTCTTTTACAAAACGTGCTTCACCACCTTTAGTCCACAATTCGTTATGTTGACCACCAAAATTTAAAAGCGCTTTATTAGGGCGTTTGCCTTTTAAGTTTTTTTGTTTTTTTAAACTGGCTTTCTGCGCTTCTTCTGCTGACGCATGAAACGGTGGATTACAAATCGTGAAATCTACTTTTTCTTCGGGTTTCAGAATACCATAAATAAAGTTGTTTATTTTTTCTTGACGTCTAATTTCTAAAGTGGATCTTAATTTATAATTTTTCTGCTCAATGTCTTTAGCTGAAACAATAGCCGTTTCATCAGTGTCACTGCCTATAAATGACCAACCGTATTCATGCTGACCAATAATTGGATAAATACAATTTGCACCAACACCAATATCTAAACCTTTAATATGATTTCCTTTAGGAATAGAATTGCTATCGCCTTTTAAAAGATCTGCAATATTGTGAATATAGTCAGCTCTTCCTGGAATTGGAGGACATAAGTAATGCTTAGGAATATCCCAATACTCTAATCCGTAATGATGAATTAGTAACGCTTTGTTTAGCGCTTTTACAGCGGCAGGATTAAAAAAATCAATAGAATCATCACCGTATTTGTTTGGAGCCACATAAGTGCCTAAGGCTGGTGAACTTTTTATAAGCGCATCAAAATTATAGCGTGCTCTATGTTGACTTCTAGGATGAAGCTCTGATTTTACTTGGGGATGCTGTTTTTTCTTTTCCAATGCTTAATAATTTAATGGGACAAAGGTAGTGGAAAAGAAATTGGGTTATTACAACCTTAGTCTAAATAACCCAATAATTTGAATCCATGTGATATATAATTAGTCTACTTTTTTAAAACGTAACACTTCGTCACCAGCTTCATTATAAAAGGATAAGCTTAATCCGTCTCTTTTATAAGTGGAAATTGTATTAAAGGCTTTGTCAAAACTATCGGGAATGGTCATGTCCATACACATTTTTCGAGTCGTTGCAATGGCGCCAAATTCAATGGTATTAGACGTTATGTTTTTAATTTGTCCCGTATAATTATTACAACCATTGGTTCCAAAAACTTGCATATTACTAGTGTTCATCTCAAGGGTTGGCCGATTAGTTTTATCTGTAAGGGCTTCTCCATTAATATGTGTTGTTGCCCAAATATCATGTAAAGTTAATTTAGGGTCTTGTATTTTCTCTAGAACCCTAATTAATTTATATTGGATAGATGAAGCATCTGCCGGAATATTGCTTTTATCTATAACCGTTTCAGAGACTTCAATTTTTTGCAAGTAGCCTGGTTCAAAATTAAAACCTTCAATTGGGGAATAGAAATTTGTCCATTCGGCATTTTCGTATGCGTCATTTTTGCTCACTTGAAGACATGTGGCTTTTCCTGCACCAGCATCACAATCTACTTTGGCACTATTCACCCAATAGGTTGAATTAGTACTTTTTGAAGCGCCGCAAGACGATAGCATTACAGTTAATATTAAAGTAGGTAATGTTTTTAATAAGGTCATAAATATAAGTATTGGTTATGGCCTTTTAAATTTCAAAAGGCTTGCCAATTTTAGTTGTGAAATGTTAAAAGAACGTTATAGTTATTTTGCGCTTCACTTATAGAGCAAAGCGCAAAATTTATAAGCTCTTAATTATTCTAATGTTATAACCAAATCATCTTGTTTTACCATATGACCTTCCGATAAACTGATGGATTTAATTTTACCAGCTTTATTGGCAGTCACTGTGGTTTCCATCTTCATGGCTTCAATTATAAATAATGGGTCGTTCTCTTTTACAGCGAGCCCTTTTTTTACTAAAACCTTATATAAAGATCCTTGTAATGGTGCGCCGATTTGGTTGCTATCCTCGGGGTCTATTTTTACATGTTCTACTTTCTTTATCTCTAATGAGGTATCGAATATTTCTACAAATCGGTTTTCGCCATTTACTTTAAAGAATACCGTTCTTACCCCATCACTGTTGGGAATACTCACCGAGAGGAGTTTTACGATAATCGTTTTTCCGGGTTCTAAAGTGATTAATGTTTCTTCTTGAAGTTTCATGCCAAAGAAGAAATCTTTAGTTGGAATTAGAGCTACATTTCCATATTTTTTATAATTTTCATGCGCTTTTTCAAAGACTTTAGGGTACAACATATAAGATAAGAAATCTTCTGTTTCTATCGGTCTGGTAAAGCCTTGTTGAAATTTCTTTTTAAAATCGGCAAACTCTTTAGTGAAATCTACAGGTTTTAAATGTGCGTTTGGTCTATCTGTATACGCTTCTCTATTTTTAAGAATAATTTTTTGAAGTTTTTTAGGAAAACCACCAGTAGGTTGTCCTAAATCTCCTTTAAAGAAATTGATGACCGATTCTGGGAACGAAATACTTTCGCCACGTTCCATAACATCTTCAGGTGTTAAATTGTTGGTCACCATAAAAATAGCCATATCACCAACCACTTTAGAACTTGGCGTGACTTTGATGAGGTTACCAAACATGGTATTTACTTGAGCGTACATTTTTTTAACCTCATCAAAGCGGTCACCTAAACCTAAGGCAATGGCTTGGGGTCGTAAATTTGAATATTGTCCGCCAGGAATCTCATGTTGATAAACCTCTGCAGTTCCAGCTTTTAATCCCGATTCAAACGGATAGTACATTTCACGTGTGTCTTCCCAATAGTTCGAAAATTCATTTAAGGTTGGCATATCGAAATCGTGAGCACGTTTTTGGCCTTTCATCATTTCTACAACCGCATTAAAACTAGGCTGTGAGGTTAATCCCGATAAACCACCAAGCGCAACATCAACAACATCGACACCAGCTTCAATAGCTTTTAAGTAGGTTGCCGTTTGTAAAGATGAGGTATCGTGGGTGTGTAATTGAATTGGAATATTCACGGTATCCTTAAGCGCGCCTACCAATTCTGTAGCAGCATAAGGTTTTAATAAACCCGCCATGTCTTTTATCGCAATCATATGCGCACCAGCATTTTCTAAATCTTTAGCGAGCTGTGTATAATAGTTGAGGTTGTATTTGGTTTCCTTTGGGTCTAAAATATCACCGGTATAACTGATGGCTGCTTGTGCAATCCCCTCTGTTTTAGTACGAACATAATTTATGCTTGGTTCCATGGCTTTTACCCAATTTAAAGAATCGAAAATTCTAAAAATATCAACTCCGTTTTCCCAAGATTTTTCTACAAATTTTTCAATTAAATTATCCGGATAGGCTTTATAACCTACGGCATTAGAACCACGTAATAACATTTGGAATAAAATATTAGGTGCTGCTTTTCGCAATTCTCTAAGGCGTGTCCAAGGACTTTCGTGTAAAAAACGCATACAAACATCAAAAGTAGCACCACCCCAAACTTCCATACTAAAGGTGTTTGGGTGATTTTTAGCAAAACTTTCTGCAACTTTAAGCATATCATAACTTCGCATACGCGTTGCTAAAAGCGATTGGTGTGCATCTCGCATGGTAGTGTCTGTATAATGTATTTTGTTATCATCTTTTAGCCATTGACAAAAGGCTTCTGGTCCTAACTCGGTTAATACATCCTTAGTTCCTTTGGGAAAGGCTTCAGACCGATTAAATTTAGGCACTTTAGCGTTTCTAAATATTTTATTTTCGTCTATATTCTTAACATCCGAATTTCCATTAACAATCACTTCAGCTAGGAAATTTACAGCTTTGGTAGTTCGGTCTTGAGGGAGTTTAATTTCGAATAGCGATGGCGTATTTTGAATAAAATTCACGGTAACCTTTCCTTCTTTAAAGGTGTCGTGTTGAATGACATTTTGAAGGAAATGGATATTGGTTTTTACACCTCTAATTCTAAATTCTTTTAAGGCACGTACCATTTTTCTAACCGCACCATCTAAGGTTCTACCACGTGCAGAAACTTTGACTAACATGGAATCGAAAAACGGACTCACATTATAGCCTTGGTAAATACTACCGGCATCTAAACGAATGCCCATGCCTGAAGCACTTCGGTAAGTGGTGATATTTCCATAGTCAGGCGTAAAGTTATTTTCAGGGTCTTCCGTGGTTAATCGGCATTGTAAAGCAAAACCATTGGTTTTAATAGAATCTTGGTCGTATATTTTTATTTGTTGGTCAGATAATTTGTAGCCACCAGCAATAAATATTTGTGTTTTAACCAAATCGATTCCTGTAACCATTTCTGTAACGGTATGTTCCACTTGAATTCTTGGGTTCACTTCAATGAAGTAGATATTATCTTGTTCATCAACTAAAAATTCAACCGTACCAATATTGTTATAGCTCACCTCAGAGGCAATAGCAACAGCGTACTTGTATAAAGCATCTTTAACGTTTTCAGAAACGTTATAAGAAGGGGCGACTTCTACCACTTTTTGGTGGCGTCTTTGTACAGAGCAATCACGTTCAAATAAATGACGAATAGTGCCATGTCTGTCTGCTACAATCTGGACTTCAATATGTTTTGGATTTTCAACATACTTTTCTAAAAACATGGTGTCGTCACCAAAAGCGTTTAAGGCTTCATTTTTAGCGGAATCAAAATTTTGTTCTAAGTCTTTATCATTTCTTACGACACGCATTCCACGTCCACCACCACCAGAAGCAGCTTTTAACATTAAAGGATAACCGATGGCATTAGCTTCAGAAAGTGCAATTTTTAAAGATGTTAAGCTGTTTTTATTACTTTCAATAATAGGAACATTACATTGTAAAGCAATTTTCTTCGCTGTAATTTTATCACCTAAGGCATCCATGACTTCTGGGTCTGGACCAATAAAAATAATGTCGTTTTCAGCACAACGTCTGGCGAATTCTGAGTTTTCAGATAAAAAACCATAACCTGGATGAATAGCATCAACGTTCTTGTCTTTAGCTAAAGCAATAATGGCTTCAATATCTAAATAGGGTTTTAGTGGGTCGTTATTCTCACCAATTTGGTAGGATTCGTCCGCTTTGTTTCGGTGTTGTGAATAACGGTCCTCATGGGTGTAAATAGCAACAGTGGCAATATTAATCTCAGTACATGCTCTTAAAACACGGATGGCGATTTCACTTCGATTGGCAACTAATATTTTTTTGATTTTCATGTTGTGTTGTGGATATAATTAATTTGTTTAAACCGTTTAGTTTTAATTATTGAATCTCGCTTTTTGTTTTCAAAGATATAAAAGACTTACGAAAACGTTTTCGTAGGCGTTATTTTATTCAAAAAATAAATATGAGCTATAAAGTTAAAGCCTTAATTTGATATCTATTAATGCTATCGAAAGTAATTATAGCACTAAGCCTAAAAATATTAGTTAGTTTTTGAATTTACATAAAACATAAAAAGATATAAGTCGCTTATTGATGTTGTAGCATCATTTGGCAAGTTTTTTTGTTTTGTGAAAATTCTAAATTCCAAAGCTTATTGTTGTGTAGAATTTTAAATCGTTCATCTTGAACTTTCAATAAGAACCTTAATTAAAGCTATTAATTTTTAGTTCAATTGATATTGATACAAATAAAAAGCGCAAGTTTATCCAACTCGCGCTTTTAGCTATTAATTTCAGGAAAATAAGGGAATATTATCCTTGTTAGGCCTGCAAAATTAATATTAATTATGGTTTAAAAAATTGATGTATGTTAATTTATTCACAATATTTAGTATGCTAAGTTTTTTCTAATTCTGTTTAGATTTTCTACCGTAATACCTAAGTAAGATGCAATGTGGTAGTTTTTAACTTTTTACTCTATATTTAGGAAGGTTTCAATAAAATTGCTATAGCGTTTGGTAGTTATTGGCGATAGATTTGATATAATTCTAATTTAAAAAGCAGTAAATGCTTTCTCTAATTTAATTCTAATGAAGCGTTCTGTTTTAAGGATTTTGGGACACAAATTTTCTTTTTATTTATTTGAGATTTGATAGAGTGTCGCATCTTAAAGACTTAACAATTGTCACTTTTGCCTTTTCGGTATTAAAAAATGCTGTGTAATCACCGATCCACAAATCTTTATCTCTAAATTAAATCGTAATATCTTTTCCCGATTTATTAATAGGGTAAAATCTTAAGCAGCCTTCTAAAATGTAATATTGAATTTCTCCAATATCACTTTCGTTGATTAATACTTCGTCTTTTTTATAAGTGATTTGTGTAGTCAACTAACATTTAATATTAAATTACTTTAGCTAAGCAAAACCTTTGTTAATAGTAATGATTTAAAACGCTTAAACATAGTAAAATGACAATACATCTAACTGTATAAAGTCAAGTGGTTTAGCAGAGTAATTAATTAGAAAAGTGTTAAAACATTCACTTAATCTTTTAGTTGGGAAGTGTCTATTAATTCTCTTGTAGCTGTCGCAACTTCTTTGGCCGAGCCAGAGGTATTGGCTACTATTGCTATAACTGTTTTAAGTCTTGGTATGACAAATAATTGTGTTGTTGCTCCGGTTTGAGAGCCACTGTGACCAACAATATCAGCTTTATTTAGAAAGGAGCCATAAAGTCTAAATCCAAGACCATAGCGACTATTAGCATTGTTCAAATGATGATAATCAATCATGCGCTTGAAGGTTTCTTGCTGAATGAAATGATTATTAATTAATGCATTTCCAAATTTTATAAGGTCGTTAACCGTTGAGTATAAGCCACCTCCAGGAATACGATTACTCAAATTGTTTGGTACGGCTTTTTTTAGGGTTCCTTCAGGTGTTCTATTATATAGTGTTGTAGACTGTAAACATATGAGTTCAGGTTTTTCAATGCCAGTATGTTTCATATCAGCTTTATCCCAAATATAGTGTTGCATATAAGATTCATAAGACAACCCTGATACGTGTTCAATTAATAGTCCTAAAACAACATAGCCATAACTCGAGTAAGCATATGTTGTACCCGGTTTAGTGTTGAGTTTACGGTTTTTAAATAGGTTATACGCTTCTAATAATGAGCTGTAATTAATTTGGTTTTCAATCTCGTTTTTATTTTTATAACCAGCCATTCCAGACGTGTGAGATAGGAGATGTTTCGTGGTGATTTTTGTTTCACTCTTTTGAATAAACTCAGGAATATAAGTGTCAATGGGTAAGTTGATGTCAACCAAACCTTGTTCTACCAACTGCATCACTGCAACAGCGGTCATTGTTTTTGCAATTGAAGCTGTGCGTACCTGTGTATCTAATGTGAATTTTTTTCTGGTACTTTTATCGGCATATCCTGTAGCAGCTTCCCAAGTAACAACACCATCAACAGAATAACTTCCTGAAGCACCAATTACATAACCATCCGTAACTAAATCATCTAATAAAGCATTAGATCTTTCTATTCTATTTTGTGAAATGATAAAATAGGTATGAAGTAGTAAGATAATAGTTAAAATTGTTTTGTGCATTTTAAAGCTCTATGAATTGGATCTTTTATAAAAGGATTAAACTATAATTTGTTTTATTTGGTAGTATTTTCCAAGCGTATTATTCTATTGTCGTAGTAGAAAAATATGAGTTTAAAGATACAGCGAATTAAATGTATAAAAAAACCACTCTGTTTGCACAAAGTGGTTTTATGGTTTTAATTATGGTCTACTTTTTATTTCAAAGAAGACTAAAATTGACCTATTTTAATAGCTCATAGCTACGCTTAACAAAGTTTGTAAGTTCTTCACCTTTAAGAAGCCCTTGAGACAAACGTGCTAAATCTAAACTTTGAGAAATTAAACGTTCTTGTTTCTTTTTAGTTTTAGTTTCTAGAATTTCACTGACTAAAGGGGAATTTGTGTTTACAATGAGGTTGTACATTTCTGGCATATTACCCATTCCAAACATTCCGCCACCACCGCCAGTCTGTTGCATCTCTTTCATACGACGCATAAATTCTGGTTGTGTAATAATAAATGGAGAAGCATCACTATCCATAGCTTCTAACTGAACCATAAACTTTTCAGATGGCACTACTTCCTTTAAAAGTGTGTCTAATTCTGTTTGTTGCTCTTCTGTTAATTTAGAAATTGCATTTTCTTCCTTCTTAATTAGGTTATCAATATGGTCACCATCAACACGCGCAAAAGAAATATTTTCTTTTGTTGTTTCTAATTTCTGAATTAAGTGCGGTACAATAGGAGAATCTAATAATAAAACTTCATAGCCTTTAGCTTTAGCAGATTCTATGTATGAATGTTGCTCGTCTTTATTTGAAGCGTAAAGAATAACTAATTTACCATCTTTATCCGTTTGATTGGCTTTTGTTTTGTTGAACAACTCTTCGTAAGTATAAAACTTACCGTCAACCGTTGGGTATAAAGCGAAGGCATCTGCTTTTTCGAAGAATTTTTCTTCAGAAAGCATTCCGTATTCAATTACGATTTTAATATCATCCCATTTCTTTTCAAAATCTTCTCTGTTAGAGTTGAATAATGATTTCAACTTATCAGCAACTTTACGTGTAATGTATGATGAAATTTTCTTCACCGCACCATCAGCTTGTAAATACGAACGCGATACATTTAATGGAATATCTGGCGAATCAATAACACCACGAAGCATAGTTAAAAATTCTGGTACAATCCCTTCAACATTATCCGTAACAAAGACTTGATTTTGGAATAATTGAATTTTATCCTTTTGAATGTTCATATCATTCGTCATCTTAGGGAAATACAAGATACCTGTTAGGTTAAACGGATAATCAACATTTAAATGAATATGGAAAAGCGGCTCTTCAAATTGCATTGGATACAATTCTCTATAGAAGCCTTTATAATCTTGGTCTTCTAACTCAGAAGGTTGTTTTGTCCACGCCGGATTAGGGTTATTGATGATATTATCTACCGTAATTTTTTTATGAGGTTCCGTAGTTTCTTTACCTTCAGCATCTGTAGTTGTTTCAGGTGTAAAATCTGGGTCGTTTACTTCCTTAGTTCCAAATTTAATTGGAATAGGCATAAACTTATTATACTTATTAAGTAATTCTGTAATTCGTCCTTCTTCTAAAAATTCAGTAGAATCTTCTGCGATATGAAGGATGATTTCAGTTCCTCTATCTGATTTGTCAGAAGGCTCTAAAGTAAATTCTGGTGACCCATCACATGTCCAATGAGCAGCATCAGCACCTGTATGAGATTTAGTGATAATTTCAACTTTTTCTGCAACCATAAAAGCAGAGTAGAATCCAAGACCAAAGTGTCCTATAATTCCTGAATCTTTTGCCGTCTCTTTATACTTATCTAAGAATTCTTCAGCACCAGAAAAAGCCACTTGGTTAATGTACTTTTCAACCTCTTCGGCAGTCATCCCTAAACCTTGATCAATGATGTGAAGTTTTTTACCTTCTTTATCAATCTTTACTTCAATTTGTGGATTTCCGTATTCAGATTTAGACTCTCCAATATTAGCTAAGTGCTTAAATTTAAGTGTCGCATCTGTTGCATTACTAATTAGCTCACGTAAAAAGATTTCGTGATCAGAGTATAAGAACTTTTTAATTAACGGAAAGATATTCTCTACCGATACATTAATACTTCCTTTTGTCATGATATATAAGTTTTTGTATTATTAATTTGAATGTTTACCTATAGTCAAATAAAATACCAAGATTTAGAATGTGACAAAGTGACATTACTAAAATAGATTCTTTGAATAAAAAGTTTAAGTTTGTCTAAACAAGCCAAACTACACAACTATGAAAAAAATCTACGTATTATTCTTCACGTTTTTATCTTTCGCCTTATGCCATGCTCAGACTATAGATTTTCCTGATGCTAGTTTTAAGAGTACGTTAGTTCATGATAATGTAGCAACTTTTAGTAATGGTGTCACCACAGATGTTGACGCTAATAATGACGGTGAAATTCAAGTTTCCGAGGCGGAAGCAGTATTAACC
The DNA here is from genome assembly GCF_013403955.1 of Winogradskyella vidalii. Taxonomy (GTDB): domain Bacteria; phylum Bacteroidota; class Bacteroidia; order Flavobacteriales; family Flavobacteriaceae; genus Winogradskyella; species Winogradskyella vidalii. The sequence continues at coordinate 910,140 of NZ_JABFDG010000001.1, forward strand.
TTAAATATCCCCTATAAGCAACTATCTTCATTAGTAGGGATTGAATATTTTTCAAATTTAAGAACTTTAATTTGCTCACAGAATAATCTCATGAACTTAGATTTAAGTAGCAATACCGAATTGATAGATGTAAGATGTGATTTTAATGATTTAACAGCTTTAGATGTTACTCAAAGTTTAAATTTAGAACGATTAATATGCAACCAAAATGAAATCACTTTTTTAGATATTACAAATAATATAAACCTTAATTATATTTACTGTGCTGGAAACTTATTAAATGGCAGTTTAGATACATCTAATAATGTAAATTTAGCTTACCTTCATGGCACATCTGCTGATTTAAGCAATAATATTAATTTAGTGCAACTAAAAACAGAAGATTTAGGTATCACTAGTTTAGATTTGTCACATGCACCAAACCTAGAATTACTGTATGTCTTTAGCAGTCCTAATGCTACTCTATCTGAATTAAATATTAGTGCCAATGCATTATTAGAAACTCTTTCTGTAAGTTCGCTTCAGTTGACTAGCTTGGATGTCTCAAATAATCCTAACTTAACGTATTTAGCTTGTTCTTCCAATCAAATAACGGAGTTAGATTTAACAAATAACATTAATCTCGAAATTTTATATTTTGGATCAAATCAATTAACAAGCATTGACTTAACAAATAATGTTAATCTAGAGCTTTTAAGTGGTCATTCCAATCAGTTGTCTGATTTAGATATTTCTCAAAATGTAAATTTAGAACAGTTGTATGTAAACGATAATTTATTTTCAAGTTTAGATATTAGTAACAACGGACTTATCGAAAGGTTTGAATGCCAAAACAATCAATTAACCAATTTAATTCTTAAAAATGGAACAACTATTTTTTCTGATAGTTATTTGTCTTTTGACGGAAACCCAGATTTAAATTATATATGTGTTGATGATGATGAATTAGAGCAAATTCAAAATATAGCTGATAGTTATGGGCTTACAGACTGTTCTGTAAATACCTATTGTTCTTTTGTGCCAGGCGGAACATTTTATGAAGTTAACGGACACGCATCTATTGATGCCAATAATAATGGTTGCGATTCTGAGGATTTACCATATTCTAATTTAAAATATAATATTAATGGAAACGGTATAACAGGAACTGTAATTGCTAATGATTCTGGTGATTTCAATTTACCTTTGGAAAATGGTTTTTATACGGTTACTCCCATTATTGAAAACCCATCATATTTTAGTATTTTTCCAGCAAGTGTAGATGTTAATTTTCCTTCTGATACAAGTCCTTATATCCAAGATTTTTGTGTAAGTGTTATTGGTGCTAGTAACGATTTAGAAGTTGTTATTGTGCCATTACAACAAGCGCGTCCTGGATTTAATATTGACTATAGAATTTTTTATAAAAATAATGGAACTACTGTTTTGTCAGGCGATGTAATATTGCAATATAATGATGATTTAATGGACATTGTATTTGCGAGTCCATTTGAAAACAATCAAGAATTTGGGGAGTTGACATGGAACTATAGTGATCTTCAGCCACAAGAATATAGAAGTATCAATTTTTTAATGAATATTAATTCGCCCGTACATCCAGATTACCAAGTAAATGGTGGTGATATGTTGAATTTTACTGCCACCATAAATCCAACTGTTGCAGATGAATTGCCTGAAGATAACATGTTTGTATTTAACCAAATTGTGGTTAATTCATACGATCCAAATGATATCACTTGTTTAGAAGGTGATGTTATTGCACCAGAAAAGGTTGGGGATTTTGTTCATTATACCATTAGATTTGAAAACACAGGTTCAGCAAGTGCTGTAAATATTGTAGTTAAGGATGACATTAATCCAAGTTTCTTTGATGTATCATCATTAATTCCTTTAACTGCTAGTCACGATTTTTTTACTAGAATCGATAACGATACGGTAGAATTTATTTTTGAAAATATAAATCTTCCATTCGATGATGCTAGCAACGATGGTTACGTTAGCTTTAAAATAAAAACATTGCCAACATTAGAGTTAGGTGATACATTTACAAATACAGCAGAAATCTATTTCGATTATAATGCACCAATTATTACGAATACAGCTATAACCACAGTTGAGGAAAGTTTATTTGTAGATGACTTTGATATTAAAGCTAACATTAAAATGTATCCAAACCCAGTAAGTGATTACTTATTTATTGAAAGTAATGTTTTTATTAAAGCCATAAACTTGCACGACATCAATGGAAGACTATTGCAAAATTTCGTTTTAACGAATAACCGATTTGAAGAGAAACTAGATATATCTAAATTAAATACAGGTGTTTATTTTGTTACGATAGTTTCAGATAAAGGTGAGTTAATAGAAAAACTAATTAAGAATTAAAACCTAATATTAAAGTTGAACGAAGCACCCTTTATTTTGGGTGCTTTTTTAGTTTCGGTACAGTTAATATGCTATGCATGCATAACGAATCCGATATGGAATAAAAGTAAATTGTATTAGATATCTTAAATTGCTTAACTAAATAATAAGATTTTCGATGTCTCGGAAATGAAAATAAATTTTCAATGTACAATTCAAAAATAATAGGCTTAGGCAAATACGTGCCAGACAACGTTGTTACTAATGATGATTTGTCTAAGTTCATGGATACCAATGACGAGTGGATACAAGAACGTACAGGTATTAAAGAACGTCGTTGGGTAGAAAAGGGTAGTGGAGACACTACGGCAACTATGGGCGTAAAAGCGGCTAAAGTTGCGATTGAGCGTTCGGGCTTAGATAAAGATGATATTGATTTTATCATATTCGCTACCTTGAGTCCAGATATGTATTTTCCCGGTCCAGGTGTACAAGTTCAACATGCCTTAGATATTAAAACTGTTGGTGCTTTAGATGTACGTAACCAATGTTCGGGGTTTGTGTATGCCATGTCTGTTGCCGATAATTTTATTAAAACAGGTATGTATAAAAACATCCTAGTTATTGGTAGTGAATTGCATTCTCAGGGTATGGATAAAACTACTAGAGGACGCGGAGTTACTGTTATTTTTGGTGATGGTGCAGGCGCTGCAGTGCTAACTAGAGAAGAGGATAATTCAAAAGGTGTTTTATCAACCCATTTACACTCACAAGGTGAACATGCTGAAGAATTAGTATTAGTGGCTCCAGGAATGGGGCAACGTTGGGTAAGCGATATTTTAGCCGATAATGATCCTGATGACGTCAGTTATTTTCCACATATGAATGGCCAGTTTGTATTTAAGAACGCCGTGGTTCGCTTTAGTGAAGTGATTATGGAAGGTTTAATGAAAAATGAGTTGCAAGTAGAAGATATCGATATGTTGATTCCGCATCAAGCCAATTTACGTATTTCACAATTTATACAACGTAGGTTTAAGTTGAATGATGACCAAGTCTTTAATAATATTCAAAAATACGGAAACACAACTGCAGCCTCTATTCCAATAGCTTTGACTGAAGCTTGGGAAGAAGGTAAAATAAAAGAAGGTGATACGGTTGTATTAGCTGCTTTTGGTAGTGGATTTACTTGGGGAAGTGTGATTATCAAGTGGTAATTGATATTGAAGATACTTCAGTAATGAAATGACTTATGTGTTTTAATTATAAAAGAAAATCCCTTGTCTTAAGGGATTTTTTAGTTTAGCAAGTCAACTATTAAAAGTAAAAAGTAAATTGGCCTTGAATTCGGGACTTTACTCTTAGAGGTTTTATAGGAAATTATTTACATTTGCTGTGCTTGGTTCTATTAAAAAGAACCCTTCTTTATCCAATTATCATTTTTTTTAGTTACAACAATAAAGGTGAATAAATAATGACTCTATTGTTTAATTATAGAGTGATTTTTTAATTTAATTATAAATCAATAAGTTAACTCATCAAATATGACTGCAGAACATCTTACTTTTTTAGATAAATTCAAAAAAAAAATTAGAGACTTTGGTCCTGCATTTTTTATTATTGGTTATGTTGTAGGAACAGGAAGTGTGACTTCCATGGTGGTTTCTGGAGCTAAATTTGGATTAAGCTTATCTTGGGCATTACTATTATCCTGTTTTTTTACTTATTTTTTATTGATTTCTATTAGTAAATTAACGATTGTCACTGGTGAAACCTTAATGTATAATTTTAAAAAGACATTTGGTAAACCCGTAACGCTCTTTATTTTATTTGCACTTGCCATCTCTATTATTTCGTCTGTAATAGGAATTATGGGTATTGTTGCAGAAGTCAGTATGGAATGGATTGCTATTAAAACATCCATCTCTTTCCTTAATAAACCCATAATTGCTTTAGCTTTTATCACTTTATTAATCAGTCTTTTTTGGTCTGGTAAACACGAAAATTTTATTAAAGCGATGAGTATAATGGTCGGATTTATGGCACTCGCTTTTATTTTTACTAGCGTTATGGTTTTAAAAGAATCAGGTAAATCAGTTATTGATTTTTTTCCAGAAATCCCTATTGGTGGTAACACCGGATTAATCATAGCAGGAATTGTTGGGACGACCATGGCAGGTGTGTGTTTAGCGTCTCGTAGTATATTGGTACAAGAAGAAAATTGGGGTTTAAACGATTTAAAAAGAGAAAATAAAGATTCAATGTCGGCCATGGTTATGACGTTTTTAATCAGTCTCGCCATTATGATTAGTGCCACCGGAACACTTTACTTTAAAGGTTTACCAGTGGATGATGCTACAGATTTAATGGCAGCATTAGGGCCTTGGGCAGGCGATTTCGCACTGACCTTGTTCACTTTAGGTATTGTTGGCGCTGGTTTATCATCAATTTTTCCAAACCTATTATTATTTCCTTGGCTGATTTCAGATTACATGCATACGCCTCGAAATATGAAAAAGCCGCTCTATAAAGTAATTGTAGTTATCGTGGCTCTATCTGGCGTAATCATTCCTATTTTAGGAGGGAAACCCGTTTGGATTTTAATCGCTTCACAAGCATTCAGCCCCTTTGTAATGCCATTAATTACCCTGTTTTTGATAATTTTACTAAATAAATCAGAAGTGATGAAATCTCATAAACCTTCTGTTTGGATGAATCTGGCCTTAGCAGCTACATTCATCTTTAATTGCTATATGCTATATGTAGCACTTTTAGGGTTTATCGATTTTATACAATAACATATTTAAGAGCTAATGCAATAATGATGAGTGAAGACCTACAACAATATGCACACCTACCGTTAAAACAAAAATCTAATCGTGTTTGGAGAACCTACGAGGGAGGCGCTTTAATAGATCGATGGAAAAATATACAGCCAGAAACTGATGGGCAAATGCCAGAGCAATGGATAATGTCTACCGTAACTGCCCGAGGCAATGGAAGACCAGAAGATGAAGGGCTGTCTCTAATTGAAACTGAAGCAGGAACTATTCCTTTAAAAAATTTAATTAATTCTAATCCTGAATTGTACTTAGGTGAAGAACTAGCTAAAAAATACGGCACTACAGGTGTTCTCATAAAAATGTTAGATTCTATGGAGCGCCTAACAGTACAAGTGCATCCAGATAAAGATTATGCGAGAACGGTTTTTAATTCTGAGTTTGGAAAAACAGAATCATGGTACGTCCTCAATACACGAGAAATTAACGGTGAAAAACCAGTGGTTTACATGGGCTTTAAAAAGCATGTCACTAAAGCCATTTGGCAAACGCATTTTGAAAATCAAGATATTGAAGGCATGCTAGATTGCTTGCATAAAATTGAAGTAAAACCCGGTGATGCTTTTATGATTTATGGAGGTGTGCCTCATGCAATAGGTGCAGGTTGCTTTTTAATGGAAGTACAGGAACCAACCGACTATACCATGCGTGTTGAAAAAACGACACCAGCAGGTTTAAAAATTGGTCCAGAGTTAATTCATCAAGGTGTTGGTGAAGAAAAAATGTTAGAGTGTTTTCATTACGATACTTTTACTATGGCGGAAGCCTTAGGAGAGTGGAAAGTTACACCTGAAGTTTTAGAGGATTCTGAAGAATTTACTTTGAAAACTTTATTTAATAAAAAGCATACTAATTGCTTTGGATTGCGCGAATTGCTTTTAGAGGGGACTTATACAATTAAAAATAACGGTTCGTTTTACGTTGCTGTAATTTATTCTGGCGAGGGCACTATATTGTGTAATGGCAAGGCAAGCCAATATGCTCAAGGTGATGAGATTTTTATCTCAGCTGCCATTTTAGAAATCACTTTTGAGTCTAATAGTGCCTCAAAAATTTTACTTTGTTACCCACCAAGTTAGAATTCAATAATAATATAGGAAACTGAAATACTAAAATTAGTAGAAATGAACTTATTTAATTTAGAAGATAAAGTAATTCTTGTAACAGGCGCTTGTGGTGTTCTTGGAGGCGGTATTGCAAAATATTTATTAGAAAATAAAGCGACAGTTATAGCATTGCACTATAAAGAAGATGCCCTTAATGAAACGGTGAATGATTTTAAAAAAATCAGTGATAAGGCAGATGGCTTTGTTTGCAATGTTGTTAAGGAAGAAAGTCTTCAAGAAGCGGCATCAAATATTATAGCGAAATACGGAAAAATAGACGTGCTCATTAACGCGGCAGGAGGAAATAAACCAGGCGCTACAGTTGGGCCAGATCAATCGGTGTTTGATGTTGATGTTGAACAGTTTAAACAAGTAATAGACCTTAATTTATTTGGTAGTATTTTACCGTCGTTAGTTTTTGGTAAAGCCATGGCCGAAAATAAAAAAGGAACGATTATCAACTTGTCTTCTATGGCAGCAGATCGTGTTATTACAAGAGTTATGGGGTATTCGGCTTCCAAAGCGGCAATCGATAATTTTACCAAATGGATGGCTGTTGAGTTGGCGCAAAAATATGGTGAAGGTATGCGTGTTAATGCCATAGCACCTGGTTTTTTTATTGGTAATCAAAATAGAGCCTTATTAACTAATGAAGATGGCAGTTATACTGACAGAGGACATACAATTATTAAAGGGACACCAATGGGACGTTTTGGTGATGCTGACGAATTAAATGGCGCTATTCATTATTTAGTGTCAGAAGCTTCAAAATTTGTCACTGGCATTGTGGTTCCAATTGATGGTGGATTTAGTGCTTATAGTGGCGTATAATTTAAGTGAATAAAAAATAATGGAACAAACATGGCGTTGGTATGGGCCTAAAGACCCCGTAACCTTATCAGATATAAAACAAGCAGGAGCAACAGGAATCGTTTCAGCATTACATCATATTCCAAATGGTCAAGTTTGGACAATTGAAGCAATTAAAGAACGAAAAGCAATTATAGAACAAGCTGGATTGACTTGGTCTGTTGTAGAAAGTGTTCCGGTGCATGAAACAATAAAAACACGTTCAGGAGATTTTCAGCTCTATATTGAAAATTATAAAACAAGCATTTCAAATTTAGCTCAGTGTGGTATTTCTATTGTTTGCTATAATTTTATGCCGGTTTTAGATTGGACGCGTACAGCATTAGATTATGAAATGCAAGATGGTTCTAAAGCATTGCGGTTTGATGTGGTGGCTTTTGCAGCATTCGAACTTTATATTTTAAAACGACCAGGCGCTACCAAAATGTATTCAGTAGAAGAAAAAATGGCTGCTAAAACATATTACGATGGGCTTTCTAGTCAAGACATTGACAAGTTGTCAAACACCATAATTGCCGGTTTACCTGGTGCTGAAGAAGGTTATACGTTAACGCAATTTCAAGAAGTACTAAATACTTACAATGCGATTGATGCAGATACTTTAAGAGGAAATTTAATCGAGTTTTTAAAAGAAATAATCCCTATAGCAAGTCAAAATGAAGTGTTAATGTGTATACATCCCGATGATCCACCAATGCCAATTTTAGGATTGCCACGCGTGGTGAGCACTGAAGAAGACTATGCATATTTATTTGAACAAGTACCGAATAGAGCCAATGGTATTACATTTTGTACCGGCTCGTTAGGCGTAAGAGCCGATAATAATTTACTGCAAATATTTAATCGCTTTGCCGACCGTGTACATTTCTTACACTTAAGAAGTACCCAAAGAGATGCTTCGGGTAATTTTTACGAAGCAAATCATTTAGAAGGTAATGTTGATATGTTTAGCATTGTTAAAGCGGTTCTTGAAGAAGAAAAAAGACGTACGGAAGAAGGAAGGAAAGACGCTGTGATCCCTATGCGACCTGATCATGGCCATCAAATGTTAGATGATTTATTTAAAGTGACTAATCCTGGGTATTCAGGTATTGGTCGATTAAGAGGTTTAGCTGAATTACGAGGTCTTGAGTATGGTTTGTTACGAAGCTTAGAGTTGAAATAGAAATAGTATAAGTTTGTCTTCTAATTAATTTCTTATATTAAGATTTTATTGTTAATTAATTGGAGTCAGATATGTGTAGGTTTTTATTTCTCGTGTTACTTTTTGGTTGTTCGGCAATGCAATTGTTTGGACAAGAAAATGACGTTTATATCAAAGCAGGTGTACTGTATGACAGTGAACAAAATATCCTTTTAAAAAATAAAGTTATTCATATTAAAGGGAATAAAATCTTAGCTGTTAACAAACCTAAATCTATTCCCAAAAATGCAAAAATTATAGATTTATCTGACTATACAGTTCTTCCAGGGCTTATTGATGCTCATACACATGTACTTTTTTCTCAAGATGCAAACGAAGACTTTTCAGAGCATAGTATTCATTCATTGACTATGGAAAGTGATGCTTTAAGAACCTTACGAGGTGCAAAAAGAGCAAAATCTTATTTAGATGTTGGTATTACGAGTGTGAAAGATCTTGGAAACTCCGGATTGTTTTTAGATGTTGCTTTGCGAGATGCCATAAACGAAGGTACAATTGAAGGTCCTCGTATTTTTGCTTCAGGTCCTATTTTGGCATCAACAGGCGGACAAATTTATGGCGTATCTCCAAAACATCAAGACCTTATAGATTTAGAATACCGTATTATCAATGGCGTTGAAGATGCTAAAATTGCGGTTAGGGAACATAAGAATCAGAAGGTAAATCTCATTAAAATTTGTGCAGATAACATCCCGAATAATACACATTTAACCATTGCTGAAATGAAAGCTATTGTAGAAACTGCAGATTCTTATGGTCTTAGTGTGGTAGCACATTCTATTACTAATCAATCGGCGTGGAATGCTATACAAGCAGGAGTAAAAGGGATTGAGCATGGTTTTAATTTAGCCGATTCAACATTAACACTAATGGCTGAAAAAAAGGTCTTTTTGGTACCCACTGAAAATAGTAGAACCTATATGAAAATATACAATAACCTTGCTGGTTATGAGGAGGATGATTTAGGTTGGGTTGATAATTATATGCAAAGAATGAAAAGCAGACTTACTAGAGCAATAGAAAAAGGAGTTGCGATAGTAGCAGGTTCTGATAACTATACAGATATAGGGGGAACGCGAGGTGAGTCGTCTCGAGATATGTTTCGTACCTATTTTGAAGCTGGTATGTCGCCTTTAGATATTTTACAATCCGCAACTTATATTTCGGCTTTTAATTTAAAAATGGAGAACGATATAGGTGTCATTAAGCCTAACGCAAAAGCAGATATTATTGCTGTGAAAGGAGATGTAACAAAGGAATTCGTAAGTTCGATGCAAAATGTAGTTTTTGTAATGAAGAATGGGAGGATCTATTTGAATCAACTTAATTGAGTTCAATTTAATTCTTAAGTTATTTACTAGCGTAATAAAAAAAGCCCAGACATCTACTGTCTGGGCTTTTCAGCTATTAACCAACTTAATTAACACTTATCATAAAAATTAATTTATAATAATCATTACTTAAAACTTATCACTACTATAGACGTGAAAAGTCCTGTTTTATTTCATGAGATTTGATGTTTAACGCACATTTAACACAAAACCTAAGCATTTGTAGTGTGACTAATCATTATTTCTAGTCTCTAAAACATCCCACCACCTTCTTTAACGTCGTTATCACGTTGCTTACGCGATTTTGCTCTGTATTTACCACCACCAAAGCGGTAAGATAAACTTGCTGATATTTGTTGACTTTCCCAGTTAAAACGGCCGTATTGCGCATAAGGTCTTTCACTTTCAAATTCAGCATACATGGTATCAAAAATATCATTATAGCTCAAACTAAAATTCGCTCTATTTTCCATAAAGCTATAACGCATACCAATATTTACCATAAGCATTTCACTCATTTCAAACTGAATGTTTTTACTTTTTCCTCGGTACATTCCAAAAGCAGAAAAACTCAGACTTTTACTTACTTTAAAATTGTTAAAGGCTCTTGCGCTCCAAGTGACATTATCAACTTCAACGGTATTTAAAACAATGTTTTGATTGCTGTCAAATGATTCTGCAATACTTTTTTGAGTTTGCGAAAACAAATCAAAACTGGCATTAACACTCCACCATTTTGTAGGACGGTAATTAGAAGAAACTTCAACGCCATATGCGGTACTATTGTCAAAATTCATATTCGTCATAATCAAACGATTGTAGTCTGCGCGGTCTATTAGAATAGCTTGTTGAATTTCGTCTTCAATAATTCTATAAAAAATACCTGCTGTAATGCTTCCTTTTTTAAGTTGTCTGGTGTAATTGGTTTCTACAGAATTGGTGAATTGAGGACGTAACTCTTGATTTCCAAATTGAGATATTAAAGGCGTGCTCCATTCTGGTAAAGGATTTACTTGTCCAATTCCAGGGCGATCTATTCTTCTGCTATAGCTAAATTGATAGGCGTTTTGTTCTGATGGCGTATAAGTAACAAAAGCAGATGGGTATAATTCAAAATAATCATTTTCAAATGGAATATTTAGGTCTTCATCAGCCACCAAATCTTTTTTAAAGGCATCAGAATCTACGTTTACCGTTTCTGCTCTTACGCCAACTTGGTAACTCCATTTTTCCAGTTTTTTGCCATAAGTGGCATAAGCTGAATAAATATCTCTGGCATAATCAAAACGTGTAGTTGTAGGAATATAATCACCAAATTCATTGGTTTCTCTTCCATCAGACTCATAAAAAATACCTGTGTCAAACAAGCGTGCTTCTAAACCTAATTCTAATTTTGTAGATTCAGTTAGCGGGTTAACATAGTCTAAATTTACAGTTGTACTGTATCGGTCTGTTTCAGTATCTTCTATGAAATTTGGGCGTTGAGAACTGTAAAAAATATTGTTGGTGTCACCTGTAGCTTCATACGTGTTATAGTCAACTTCAAGTTCTATGTTGTGACCTTCCTCATTAAAATCGTGTTTGTAATTAAAGTTGTATTGCTGAGAATCATTGTTTGCTTCTCCATTCATAAATTGAGATTCATTAAGGCTAGGGTTTTCTAAATAGAGAATTTCTGAATTCACATTGGGCTTACCATTAAAAGTGTTGTAATTGGTGAAAATGGAAATCGTATTCTTATCGTCTAAGTAGTAATCCAGTCCAACTTTAAATAGATGTGATTTGTTATTGTTTAAAATGTTGAAATTTTGCTGAATGTTTTGCTCTGTTCTCGTAAACTCGCCATCATTTGCGTTTTTTCGAATATTATTTCCGTAAGAACCATAAAAGTTGAGTTTGCCATTACGGTAGTTGGCATCAATTGAACTATTAAATTTAGGTTCAATATCATGAGCTAATCCAAAATTAACATTCCCATTAAAACCAATTTGTGTGTTTTTGTGAAGTACAATATTTATAATCCCACTCATGCCTTCAGGATTATATTTTGCCGAAGGATTAGTAATTAATTCAATGCTTTTTATAGACGTAGAAGGTATCTGCTTTAGTAATTGATCAGCAGGAATATTAGATATCTTGCCGTCGACCATAACACGTACATTCTGGTTGCCACGTAAGCTAATAGACCCTGTTTGTTGGTCTACACTCACAGAAGGTAGATTGTTCATAATCTCACTAGCAGTGGCGCCAGCAGTTTGTAAATCCTTGCCAATAGTGATGACTTTTCGGTCTACTTTTTGTTGAATAGAAGACACATCGGCAACGATAGTTACTTCGTCTAATCCTGTAGATTCTTCTTCTAATTTAATATCTCCGAGTTCGGGATTGTAATTGCCTTTTCCTATGGTGATGTTCTTGTCTATAGTTTTAAAACCTACAAATTGAATGGAAACGATAATTTTTCCTTCAGGAATATTATCAATATTAAAACTGCCATCGTCATTTGTGATACCTCCAGTAATCACTTTATTGTTTGCATCTTTAATAACAATATTTACGTAAGGTAAAGGTTGGTTGAGTTCGGCGTCTATTACACGCCCAGAGACCGAGCCAGTTTTAATATCAGAATTTGCGTTGGGTTGTGCACTTATAAAAGTTGACGAGACTAGAATAAGCATTAATAAGAAATGCTTCATTTTTAACTAAGTTTTTTGATTGATTTGATAGTTTGCTATGTAGAAGACGACTATATTTATAGTATGTTACGCTATAGATTTTTATTAACGTTAATTTAACATTATGAAGAAAACAACATTAGTCATAGGAGCCTCATTAAAACCTGAGCGTTATTCTAATATTGCAATAAAAAGATTACGAAGTTATAATCACGATGTCAAAGCCTTTGGTTTAAAAGAAGGAGCGGTTAAAGATGTTACTATAGACACCGAGTTGATGCCGTATAAAAATATTGATACTGTGACCTTGTATCTCAATCCACAACGTCAAAAATCTTATTACGATTATATCATAGGCTTACAGCCAAAGCGGATTATTTTTAATCCTGGAACCGAGAATCCAGAATTTTATAATTTATTAAAACAATCTAATATTGATTATGAAGTGGCTTGTACTTTAGTGTTATTAGGCACAGGACAATACTAGGCTTTTTTCTTAATAAGCCATAAGCCTACAAACATCAATAAGCCGTTGTAAATTAAGATTTCAAAACCAATTTCATGCCCATTAAACACTTCTTTAGAGTATAAGTTTAAGAGGTATGACATTAACGGCGCTACTATGGCAATTAACCATACCCATTTGTCTTTGATTTGAAATTTGGTCATTAAACCAAAGGCAAATAAACCTAATAGAGGACCATAAGTATAGCCCGCAGCTTTAAAAAGTTCCCAAATTACAGAGACGTCTTTAAAAATTAAATCGAATAGTAAAATCACTAAAACCAGTGTAATACTAAATCCAATATGTACGCGTTTTCTTAAGCTTTTTCGTTCGTTTTCCTGTTTGTTTTCAATATCTAAAATATCAAAACAAAACGATGTTGTTAGTGAGGTTAAGGCAGAATCTGCACTAGAGTAGGCTGCAGCAATTAAGCCTAGTAAAAAGAAGGCAGAGGTTACGATACCTATTTCAGGAAGCATGGCTATAGAAGGAAATAAATCATCTTTAGTTGCTGTAATACCGTGTGTAGCTGCATATTGTGTGAGCATTAGTCCCAGAACTAAGAAAAGAATGTTTACAAAGATTAGCACAATACTAAAGGTTACCATATTCTTCTGTGCGTCTTTTAGATTGCGACAGGTGAGGTTTTTTTGCATCATATCCTGATCTAAGCCAGTCATGGTAATGGTGATGAAAATTCCAGATAAAAAGCTTTTCCAGAAGTATTGCGAGTCATTACTGTTTTCAAAAAAGAAAACTTTACTAAGGTTACTTTCTTTGGTGTAGTTAATAATGTCCCCAATGCTATTGAGATCTAAAGCTGAAGCTAAAAAAACTATTGTTACCACAACAGAAATTAGCATAAACAATGTTTGAAGTGTATCGGTAAAAATGATGGTTTTTATACCGCCCCTAAAGGTGTAGAGCCAAATTAAAGCAATGGTGATTATTACGGTAACAGCAAAAGGAATATCAAAAAGGTCAAACACTAAAAGTTGTAAAACTTTGGCAACTAAAAATAAGCGAAAAGCCGCACCAACAGTTCTAGAAATAAGAAAAGCAATCGACCCGGTTTTATAACTCACAATTCCAAAACGGTCTCGTAAATAAGTATAGATGGAGGTTAAGTTTAATTTATAATAAAGTGGGAGTAGTACATAGGCTATAATGAGATAGCCAAAAAAATATCCAAAAACCACTTGTAAATACCCAAATTGCTTAGCTTCTACTGCGCCTGGAACCGAAATAAATGTAACTCCAGACAAGGATGCGCCAATCATTCCAAAGGCAACTAAGTACCAAGGCGCTGATTTGTTAGCCTTAAAAAAAGCCGCATTAGAATCTTCTTTTCCTGTGAAATAGGAGATTATAATAAGTAATCCAAAATAACATGCAATTAATAGAAGGATTGAAGTTGGAGACATAATATATAAATTATACTAATAATCTTGAAAAGTAGTGCTTTTGAAAAAAAAGAGGGATAGAAAGTTGAAATAATTATTAAAAAAATAGCAACGAAATATTATGACACCTTTTAATAGACTTATGATTCCTTTATTTTTTATGTCTAAAAATCTGTACCTTCGCACCCATGGAATTTTCATCAAAACTCTTAGAAAACGCCGTAAATGAAATGGCACAATTACCAGGGATTGGCAAGCGAACAGCCTTGCGTTTGGTATTGCATATGTTGCGTCAACCAGAAAGCCAAACCCTTCAACTCGCTAACGCCTTAACCAAGGTGAGGTCAGAAATTAATTTTTGTAAATCGTGTCATAATATTAGCGATACTGTTTTGTGTGAAATCTGTAGTAACCCGAGCAGAAATAGTGAATTAATTTGCGTTGTTGAAGATATAAGAGACGTTATGGCTGTTGAGAATACCAGTTCTTTTAAAGGGTTATATCACGTTTTAGGTGGAAAAATATCACCAATGGATGGCATTGGTCCTCAAGATTTAAATATCAAAACTTTAGTTGAAAAGGTGAAAGCTGGTAAAGTGAAAGAATTGATTTTTGCCATGAGTCCTACGATGGAAGGTGATACCACAAACTTTTATATTTTTAGACAAATTGAAGGTTGTAATATTGCGACATCGACTATTGCAAGAGGCGTGGCAGCAGGTAATGAATTAGAATATACAGACGAAATTACTTTAGGTAGAAGTATCTTAGATCGTGTGCCATTTGAAGCCTCATTAAAATCTTAAATACTTTTGAAGCTATCCGTTATCATATTAAACTATAATGTGCGCTATTTTTTAGAGCTATGTCTAAAAAGTGTTGAAGCAGCGATTGCTACTATTGATGCCGAAATTATAGTAATAGATAATAATTCGCCAGACGATAGCTGTGCTATGGTAAAGCAATTATTTCCAAGCGTAAAATTGATTGAAAACAAAGTGAATTCTGGCTTTTCAAAAGGGAATAACATAGCTGTGGCTGAGGCTAAAGGCGATTATCTTTGTATTTTAAATCCCGATACCGTTGTCGCCGAAGACACGTTTACAAAACTCATTGATTTTGCAGATTCAAAACAAAATCTAGGAATTGTTGGTTGTCAACTCATAGATGGAAAAGGTAAATTTCTTCCTGAAAGTAAGCGAAATGTACCAACTCCTAAAGTCTCTTTAAATAAAATCTTAGGCGATGCAAAGGATTATTACGCGAATCATGTTGCCATTGACAATACCGCTAAAGTTGATATATTAGTCGGTGCATTTATGTGGCTTAAAAAAGAGGTTTACGAAGCCGTAAATGGTTTTGATGAAGCTTATTTTATGTATGGAGAAGATATCGATTTATCTTATAAGGTGATAAAAGCAGGTTACGATAATTTTTATTTTGGAGACACTACAGTTATTCATTTTAAAGGAGAGAGTACGCTAAAAAATGCGCAATATGCTAAGCGCTTTTATGGCGCAATGCAAATATTTTATAAAAAGCATTTTAAACAGAACTTATTATTAAATACCGTGGTTTGGTTAGGTATTAAGATGGCTTATTTTATGAGAAAGACACCAGTTGAGGCTAAAGTTAAACTGAATCAGTCGTATGTTTATACAACAGCTTTAGAGGCGAGTTTAGCTAGTCAATTACCAAAGCCAACCCATATTGAAGCTAAAACACAAGCAAAAATTGAAAATAATAGCCTGTTGGTTTATGATTTTAACTTGCTGAAAGCTAAAGCTATAATCAGTGATATGAAACAGAAATCAAATCAAGAACATATTGTTTTTAGATTTCTTCCAAAAAACAGTAAATTTATCCTCGGAAGCGATAGTGCTATTCATAGAGGAGAAGTGCTAAGCTTCTAATGTACGATTATTGAATAAAAATCAGTAAAACGGCTATTTTTTTAGTAATTTTGCACGCGATTAGCGAATAACGACCTACAAATTATAGATATGGCAAAATTTGAACTTAAGTTACCTAAAATGGGAGAAAGTGTTGCGGAAGCAACTATAACCTCATGGCTTAAAGATGTTGGAGATGCAATTGAAGCAGACGAAGCTGTTTTAGAAATTGCAACAGATAAAGTGGATAGTGAAGTGCCAAGTGAAGTTGATGGTGTCTTAGTAGAAAAACTGTTCGATGTTGATGATGTTGTGCAAGTTGGGCAAGTTATTGCGGTTATAGAAACAGAAGGTGGAGAGGTTGTAGAACAAACAGCACAAGAGCCAGTAGAGGAAACACAACCAGAAGCAGAGCCCGTAGCAGAGCCTGTTGCTCCAAAAGCTGTTGCTGAAGTAGCTCAAACTGTTGTAGCTGCAAAAACAGCTGTTGAACCTGTGGTTTCTACAGAAGATCGCTTTTATTCGCCTTTGGTTAAAAATATAGCTAAACAAGAGGGGATTTCTCAAACTGAATTAGATAGTATTCCAGGGACAGGAAAAGATAATCGTGTGACTAAAAATGACATTAAAGCTTATGTCGAGTCGCGAAGCACTACAACAGATTCCGCCTCGAATTCAGAAGCGAAAGTTGCACCAGTTTCAGCAAGTATAGCTAATGATACTCAGGTTTTAGATGCTAATCGTCGTCAAAGTTCAGTTAAAGCTACTAAAAATGATACTGCACCTACAGCTAAAAACGCCAATGCAACAGCTTCAGAGGCTAATTCGACAGAAAAAGAGGTTAAGGTTTCTAATGGTGATGAAATTATAGAAATGACCAGAATGGGGAAACTCATTTCTAAATATATGGTAGATTCGGTTCAAACTTCTGCTCATGTACAATCATTTATTGAAGCTGATGTGACTAACATTTGGAATTGGAGAAAGAAAGTGAAAAGTGATTTTATGAAGCGCGAAGGTGAGAACTTAACGTTTACACCTATTTTTATGGAAGCGGTAACAAAAGCACTAAAAGATTTCCCTTTGATGAATATTTCTGTTCAAGGTGATAAAATTATTAAAAAGAAGGCTATTAATGTTGGTATGGCAGCAGCTTTACCAGATGGAAACCTAATAGTACCTGTCATTAAAAATGCTGATCAGTTAAATTTATATGGCATGGTAAAACGTGTTAACGATTTAGCCGGAAGAGCACGAGAAAATAAATTAAGTCCAGATGATATACAGGGTGGTACTTATACGGTAACTAATGTTGGTACGTTTGGTAGCATTATGGGGACCCCAATTATTAATCAGCCTCAAGTTGGTATTTTGGCCTTAGGTGCTATCCGAAAAACACCAGCAGTTATTGAAGGGCCACAAGGTGACTATGTTGGTATCCGCTATAAAATGTTTTTATCTCATTCTTATGATCACAGAGTAGTTAATGGTGCTCTTGGAGGGCAGTTTGTAAAAGCTGTTAAGGATTACTTAGAAGGTTGGGATATGAATCGCGAAATCTAAACAAATTCTTTTGAGGTATGCTGAACTTGTTTCAGTGAAAAAAAGAATCTTATTATAAAAAATCAAAAAGCACAGTTTTTACGACTGTGCTTTTTTAATTGAGGTTTTGTGGGGCATGTGTTTTTAGTATTTAAGTTTCTAAGCGTGAACTCATACAATTGCCAAGATGTCTTAATGTTTAGGTTAATATAAGGTGTTGCTTTTATTGGGTGTAATAACACTTAATATATTAATCGTTTTGTAGGTGCTTATGAGTGAATTATTTGATAAATAATTAGAATTAAAGCTTTAGTTATGAACGTAAGTTCATTATCTTTGTGTAAAATATAATAAATGCCACGTCCAAAAAAAAAACGGAAAGTTAATCATCCCCCAAAAATGCTTGGGTTCAAGCCTTTTGGGATTCGTCTTTGTGATACAGAGCAGGTTATTATGCAGTATGAAGAGTATGAGACGATTAAGTTGGTTGTGTACGACAATATTTCGCAGGATGAAGCCGCTGAAAAAATTGAAGTTTCAAGACCTACACTGACCAGAATCTACAACAGTGCTTTAAAAAAAATAGGTCAAGCTTTTGTTGAGGGTAAATCAATTATTATAGCAGGAGGAGATTTTGAATTTGAAAAAAATTGGTACAAATGCAAACGTTGTTTCAAATTAATAGATAGTATAAATCATCTTACTAATTGTGATGAATGTCCGGATGATAAAAAGGAAGATTTAGAGAATTTAAATAGTTGAATAATGTCAAATTTTAATCACAGAGGACCAGATAACCTAGGGCCGAAAACAGGAATGAAATTAGGAACGTGTCGAAAAAATAAATTGGATGGTCCTGATAATCTCGAAAACAAGTACTGTAGAAGAAGGCAACGAAGAAAATTATATTGCTTAGAGCATAATAATTAATTGATAATAAAAACGATGATGCTTCAAAAATGGTATTAAAGTTTTTAAAATAAAGATGTAATGATTACAAAGGAGACTACAATTATAAAAGGAGAACGCGTTCAACTTCCTACCAAATACGGTCATTTTGAATTGGTACCATTTCAAGAAAAAACAAATAAATTAGAACATATTGCGCTGATAAAAGGTGAGATTGCCTCTAAAGATATTGTGTTAACACGTATCCATTCCTCTTGTGCTACAGGAGATTTATTTGGGTCCTTAAAATGCGATTGTGGAGATCAATTAATTCAAGCTATGAAAATGATTGAGCAAAACGGCAGTGGTATCATTGTGTACTTACAACAAGAAGGAAGAGGAATTGGTCTTATGAATAAAATGAAGGCTTATAAATTGCAAGAAGCGGGGATGGATACTATTGAGGCAAATTTGCATTTAGGTTTTGCTGCAGATGAAAGAGGTTATGAGGTTGGTGTGGAGATTCTGAATCAACTCGGTGTAACTAAGTTAAATTTATTAACAAACAACCCAGATAAAATTTTAGGACTAGAAGAAAGTGGTATTAAAGTTGTAAATCGTGTGCCTATAGTAATAAAACCGAATCCGTATAATAAATACTATTTAGATACAAAGGAAAATCTAATGGGACATCAGCTTTCTGATGTGAAGTCTTGTGAAAAAATAGAAATATAATGCTATGATAACCGATATATTTCAATTAAGACCTCTCTATGGTGAAGTTGATCAGATGGGGTATGTTTATCATGCCAATTATGTCATATATTGCCATAAAGCTCGTAATGAATTATTACGAAAATTTGGCATCGATGAGGTTGTATTAGAAAATAATGATATTATATTGCCTGTGATTTCATTTAACATTAATTATAAGAAGCCTGCCCATTTTGATGAACTTATTAGTATTAAAACAAGTATTAGTGAAATGCCTCATACGCGATTTAATTTCGAATTTGACATAAGAAATGAACAAAACACGCTTTTAATTAAAGCAGAATCAACTGTTGTTTTTGCAGATAAACAGTCGCGTAGACCAAAACGCATACCAGAATTTATTAAAAATAAACTCAATTCAGAATTTCGTTCGTTAGAACACTATTAAAGCCATATATACCAAGTATGAAAAATGACATATTAATTGAAGATCAATACAAAAGAACCTTTTTATTCGACAAGGAAAACGTTAATCATCTCGTTCACGTTTTAAAGCGGTTTAATACTGTTCCGAAATTAAATAATATTAATATTATTACGTCTACTAGAGAGCCAAATACGTTTAAAATTGTACCTAATAAAACGATTATTATAGGTGAGCGTTATTTAGCAAACCCTGTTTTGGCTTTGGTGTATTTAAGATATGGTATAGAATGGCAACTTTGGTATAAGGCATTGAGCAATAAAGAAGAAGATGTCGCTTTATGTGATATAGCTGCTTTTAAGGTTGCTCGTATATTTTACTCGTTATTGCCTAAGGAGGATAAAGTGAAACTAAAATCTTTAGATTATTTTTTAATCAATTTAATTACAGAAGACAAGGCTATAGATGCTACAAGCTTATTGAATTATGATGAACTTCAAGCGTTTCATGGTATAGAAAATACCAATCCTAAAGTTGAAGAAGCTTGGGAGCCTATTTTAGAGAATTTAGCCAAACCAACAGAATATTTATTGATGGATGGTGGTGATTTAAGGTTAAATATTGATGAGGTAGCGTTATTAAACAAATATGGTTGTAGACCTTTTCCACGACCAGAAGCATTTACGTTTGCGTCATCTACCGCAACAAGTGTGTCTAATTTTGCATTCGATAAGACCGATAAAGTAAGGAGTATCTTAATTAAAAATAGTTTGAAGCATGGTGCGCAAGCAGCGATTACAGATTTTTCTGAATTACTAAAAAATAACCTCAAAAAAATATTTAAACTCAAAGAGGAGAGCCAAATTATATTCTCTCCGTCTGGTACGGATGCGTCTCTTCAAATTGCTGCATTTACTCAAATTGTCACTGATAAAGCTATAACTCATGTTTTAGTCGCTTCAGATGAAACAGGAAGTGGTGTCCCTGCAGCATTAAAAGGCTGTCATTTTGAAAATACCACAGCGCTTAATCACCCCATAAAAAAAGGTGATAAAATTGAAGGGTTTAGAGATGTAGAATTAATTAAAGTGCTATTTAGAGATGAAGATGGTAAATTAAAATCGACTAATCAGTTAGATAAAGAAGTTTTTGATGCTATCAAAGAAACCAATGCAAAGGGCAGTCATGTGGTTTTACATATCATGGATCAATCTAAATTGGGTTATGGAGCACCTAGTGAAAAAATGATGCAAGATTTAGAGGTGCTTAAAGACTTGTCTATGCAGGTTATTGTAGATGCGGCACAAATGAGATTGGATCCTGCAGACATACAGCATTATTTAGAAAAGGGTTATATTGTTTCAATTACAGGAAGTAAATATTTTACAGGACCACCATATTCTGGTGCTCTAATTTTGCCAAAGAACGTAAATGAATCAATAAACGCGTCTAAAAATAAGTTACCAGCAGGATTACATCAATATTATAATCATTCTGATTGGCCGGTTTCTTGGGCTTGTTCAAAAAACCTAGCAGAAGGATATAATTACGGCGCTTATATGCGCTGGAATGCTGCCATAGCTGAAATGGACCGCTATTTTAAAACCCCTATTTTGTATCGAAATATGGGAATTGAGATGTTCTGTAATTTTGTTGAAGATTCAGTTAGGGAGGCTAGCTTTTTGGAACCATTGTATGGTGATGAAACAAAACCTACAAGTTATAATAATGAAGCGTTTGGCTTAAAGAGTATCCGGACTATTTTTCCGTTTTTCATTAAAAAAGACCATAAAGTACTCTCTGTAGATCAGGTTAAAAAACTCTATCTTTTATTGAATTCAGATTTATCTACTCATTTTGAGGGTTCTCCTTTAGAAATCATTAGGCTTGCAGCTCAAAAATGTCATATAGGGCAAGCGGTTAATGTAAAATACGGAAATGATATTCAAAGTGCTATTCTACGAATTAGCTTGGGCTCAAGAGTTATTTCAGAAAGTTGGGTTAAAAGAGATATTAGCTTGTTTTTTAGCAATATAGAAATGCAAATGAGCCAAATTACCGTTATTATAAAAAAGATAGAGTTAATAATTAGTCGCCCTGATTTGTTGGATTAATATCGTAATTACAAATAATTATCAACTTACAGTCGAGTGTATTTAAAGTTATAAAACTAAAATTTTGCAGCTAAATATATCACGATTAATAGCCTTACAATTCTACTTATTCTAAGTATCTTTGTTTTATAAAACAAAAATAATGCAACTCAATCTCACTAAACCTATCTGTTTTTTCGATTTAGAAACCACAGGAATCAATATTTCAAAAGATAGAATCGTAGAAATTTCCATCCTTAAAGTTTATCCCGATGGAAAGGAAGACGCTAAAACTTGGGTCGTAAATCCTGAAATGCCAATTCCGGCAGAAGTGACAGCAATTCATGGTATTTCAGATGCAGATGTTGCAGACAAACCAACATTCAAAGAACTTTCTAAGGAAATTTATAATCTAATTAAAGATTCCGATTTAGGCGGATTTAACTCTAACCGTTTTGATATTCCATTACTAGCAGAAGAAATGTTGAGAGCTGAAATCGATTTTGATATGAAAGGTAGGCAATCTGTTGATGTGCAGACTATATTTCATAAAATGGAACAGCGAACCTTAGTCGCAGCATATAAATTTTATTGCAATAAAAGTCTCGAAGATGCCCATAGCGCAGAAGCAGATACCAAGGCGACTTATGAAGTTTTAAAAGCACAATTGGACCGTTACGAAGATTTAGAAAACGATACTAAGTTTTTAGCTGAATTTAGTTCACGAAAAAAATTCGCTGATTTTGCAGGTTTTCTTATTTTTAATAAAGAAGGTGAAGAATGTTTTTCTTTCGGAAAGCATAAAGGAAAGCGTGTATTAGATGTTTTAGATAAAGAACCAGGTTATTTTGGCTGGTTGTTAAATGCTGATTTTCCACTTTACACAAAAAAAGTGTTGACAGCGATTAAATTAAGTCAGTTTAATAATAAGCTTAACTAAGAACCAAGAAAGAGACTCAAGTAGCTTGTCTCATCTCGTGTTTTTAACAACGAAGCAGTCTAAAGTCTAAGTTATCTAAAAAGAAATGAAATTAATCTGTATAGGTCGTAATTACACTGACCATATAAAAGAACTCGAAAACGAAAAACCTACAGATCCTGTCGTGTTTTTAAAACCAGATACGTCAATTCTGTTGAAGAAACAGCCTTTTTTTATTCCTGATTTTTCTGATAATGTACATTATGAAGTTGAGGTTCTGGTAAAGATTAACAAAGTAGGGAAGTATATCGATAAGAAATTTGCTCATAAATATTATGATGACATTGGGCTCGGTATAGATTTTACAGCACGAGACCTTCAAGCACAATTAAAAGATAAAGGCTTACCTTGGGAAAAAGCAAAAGCTTTTGATGGCGCTGCTGTTGTAGGTAAATGGTTGTCTAAAGCCAAGTTTCAAAATGTAGATGATATCAATTTTAGCTTAAAGAAGAATGATGAGGTAGTGCAAAGTGGAAATACCAAGTTGATGCTATGGAAAATTGATGAACTCATAGAATATGTGTCTAAATATTTCACTTTAAAAATTGGAGATATTATCTTTACAGGAACTCCAGCCGGAGTTGGTAAAGTGTTTGCAGAAGATAAATTAAAAGGATATATTGAGGACGAGGAAATGTTCTCTATAAAAATCAAATAAATGTCACAACATTATAAATTACATCGTGTAAGAGAAATGGCTGAAGACGACGAAGATTTCGTTGCAGCATTAGCCGCCGCCTTTATTGAAGAAGTTCCAGAAGATGCTGAGCGTTTAAGGTCGGCAGTACCCTCAAAAGACTACAAGGAAGCGTATCAAGCAGCTCATAAAATGAAGCCCACTATAGATTTATTTGAATTAGGTGTTTTAGAGACCTTAATTGAGGTACAAGATTGGGGTAAATTTGAGCAAACCGATAAAAATATAGACCAACAACTTATAACCGTATTAACTGCGGTAGATCAAGCCGTTAATGAAATTAAAGCCGATTTCGGACTATAAAAAGTAAATGCAAGCAGAAATTATTACTATTGGCGATGAGATTCTTATTGGTCAAATTGTAGATACAAATTCAGCATTTTTAGGTAAAGAATTCAATAAAATAGGAGTTTCTGTATATCAGATAACCTCTGTGCAAGATGATAAAGACCATATTCTAAAAGCTTTAAAAGAAGCCGAAGAAAATGCGGATATCATTATTATAACAGGTGGTTTAGGACCAACCAAAGACGATATTACCAAACACACCATTTGCGAATACTTCAATGATACTTTAGTTGAAGATAGAGCGGTTTTGGCTAATGTAGAACGTATTTTTTCAAAATATAAGGCACCACTTTTAGACGTTAATAAGCAACAGGCATTAGTACCGTCTAAAGCTAAAGTGTTAATGAACCATAATGGTACAGCACCAGGAATGTGGTTAGAGAAAAATGGTAAAGTGTTTGTTTCACTTCCAGGCGTACCTTTTGAAATGAAAGCCTTAATTACGGAGCAAGTTATCCCTAACTTAAGAGCTAAATTTAAGTTCCCATGTATAATGCACAAAACCATTTTAACTTATGGTCTTGGAGAAAGTGCCTTAGCAGATCGTATTGCATTATGGGAAGATAATTTACCTCATTTTATAAAATTAGCCTATTTACCAAGCTTAGGACGTGTACGCATACGTTTATCTGCCAAGGATTTTGATGAAGTTTTGGTTAATACAGAAATACACAACCAAATTAATTTACTGTTACCACAAATTAAAGATGTGTTTATTGGCTATGAAGAAGATGAGTCTATTGAGGCAGTTATTGGTAAACAACTCACTGAAAGAGGCGAAACAATAGCTTTAGCCGAAAGCTGTACAGGAGGTCAAATTGCAAAATCACTCACAGCAAATGCTGGTGCTTCAGCATATTTTAAAGGCAGTGTTGTAACTTATGCAACTGAATCTAAAGTAAACTTATTAAAAATATCAGAAGACCTTATCAATACGCATTCTGTAGTTAGTAAAGAAGTGGCGGAGGCTATGGCGCAACAAGTAAAAACATTATTTAATAGTGATTATGCTATTAGTACCACAGGGAATGCAGGCCCATCAAAAGGCGATTCAGATGCAGAGGTCGGAACGGTTTGGATTACGGTGGCTTCAAAAAATAAAATTTATTCCGAGGTTTTTGACTTTGGAAATCATCGCGAAAAGGTGATTGTTAGAGCTACTAACAAGGCTTTTGAATTGCTTGAAAAATATTTTTTGAAAAAGTAGCGGATTATGTTTGCTGAAATCTAAAGTTTTATTAAATTTGCACCCTGTTTAAAATATCCATGTCTGGATTTTAAATTCTTATTACCATTTCATTAGAGGTATTCCTCTTAAAATAGTAATAATTAGCAGAAAAATAATTATAGACCTAAAGAAAGAAAACAATGTCAAGAGTTTGTGAACTTACTGGGAAAAAAGCGATGGTTGGAAACAATGTTTCTCACGCTATGAATAAAACAAAACGCAAGTTTGATGCAAACTTGATTAAAAAACGTTTTTACATTCCTTCAGAAGATAAGTGGGTAACATTAAAAGTTTCTACATCAGCGTTAAAGACTATCAATAAAATTGGTATCGATGCAATGTTAAAAGAAGCTAGAGCAAAAGGATTTTACAAATAATAGCGTTTATTTAGCGCTTAAGTCAATTTACAATGGCAAAAAAAGGAAATAGAATACAAGTTATCTTAGAGTGCACGGAGCACAAAACTTCTGGAAAACCAGGAACATCAAGATATATTACAACGAAAAACAAGAAGAATACGCCAGACCGTATGGAGATTAAGAAATTTAATCCTATCCTTAAGCGTATGACAGTTCATAAAGAAATTAAATAATAATTAGAGATTTGTGCGTTAGTACAAATGTCAAATAACTCGCAGAGGTATGGCAAAGAAATCAGTAGCGTCTTTACAGACAGGATCAAAGCGTTTGACAAAAGCGATAAAAATGGTGAAATCACCTAAAACTGGAGCTTACATGTTCGTAGAATCAGTAATGGCACCAGAATTTGTCAATGACTTTTTATCAAAGAAATAATCTTTATTTATATATAAGATTTACAAAAACTGCTTTCAAACGAAAGCAGTTTTTTTATGTTTATATTTTAGTTAAGGCTGACAACATAGCAGTAGTATAAATAAAGGCAAGATTGTTGTTATTGGAATTGTAATGTAATATATTACACCTTATGATGATGGTAATTAAATAATTGCTTAATTATAAATTAACAACCTAATAAACTTTATAAATGAGTTTTTTTAAAAAAATATTCTCTTCTGAAAAAAAGGAAACCTTAGATAAAGGTTTAGAAAAATCTAAAACTTCTTTTTTTACAAAATTAAATAAAGCCGTTGCAGGTAAATCTAAAGTCGATGATGATGTTTTAGATAATCTTGAAGAAATCCTAGTCACAAGTGATGTTGGTGTTAATACGACGCTAAAAGTTATAGAACGTATTGAAGAACGTGTGGCTAAAGATAAATATTTAGGTACTTCTGAACTTAATAAAATACTAAGAGAGGAAATAGCAGCTTTACTTTCTGAGACAAAATCTGGTGAAGAAACGGAGTATACAATTCCTGAATTACCAAAGCAAGCCGATGGAAAAAAGACACCTTACGTGCTTATGGTCGTTGGTGTTAATGGCGTTGGAAAAACGACAACCATTGGAAAATTGGCTTATCAGTTTAAAAAGAAAGGATTAAAAGTTGTACTTGGTGCTGCTGATACCTTTAGAGCTGCAGCTATCGATCAACTACAAGTTTGGGCAGATCGTGTAGATATTCCTATGATTAAACAAAATATGGGTTCAGACCCTGCTTCAGTGGCTTTTGATGCGGTTAAATCTGGAGTAAACCAAGATGCAGATGTTATTATCATAGATACAGCCGGACGTTTACATAATAAAATTAACCTAATGAATGAGTTGACCAAAGTAAAACGTGTTATGCAAAAAGTGGTTGGTGATGCACCACACGATGTTTTGTTAGTTCTTGATGGCTCAACAGGACAAAATGCATTTGAACAAGCTAAACAATTTACAGCAGCAACAGAGGTCACATCATTAGCCGTTACTAAATTAGATGGTACTGCTAAAGGTGGTGTGGTTATCGGTATTAGTGATCAATTCAAAATTCCTGTTAAATATATAGGTGTAGGTGAAGGCATTGAAGATTTGCAAGTTTTTAATAAATATGAGTTTGTAGATTCGTTCTTCAAGTAGTAAAACATACATAATATTTTAGAACCGATTGCAATATTATAAGAATTGTAATCGGTTTTTTTGTTTTAAACTCTATCGTTTTAAAGTAAAGTGACCTGTGTATGTTTTTCCATTTTCTCTAGTAACTGTAAACCAGTAATCACTTGTTGGTAGGGGATTACCATTGTATGTGCCATCCCAAAATGAAAGGGAGTTTAGATGTGTAAGGATTTTGCCATATCTATTAAAAATTTTTATTGTCATATTAGGCTCTTCACTTGCATGTCTAATAAACCAAACGTCGTTATGACCATCACCGTTAGGAGTGAAAAATTTAGGGTAATTTAAGAGGTAGACTTCTTCTTCAATAACACCACAGCCGTTTTTATCTTTTATAAATACGGTATATTCTCCAGAGTTTAGATGATTAAACCGGTTGCTATCTTGGTAGTTAATGTCATCTAAAGAATATTCATAATCTCCTAAACTTGCATCCGATAAATTTATAATTATGGAGTTGTTGTCAACGGTCCAATCTATAGTATCTATACTTGAAATAACTGCGGAGTTAGATTGTACAACTTCAAAATATTTTGTAGAGGAACAGAAGTGAGTGTCATAATCTTCAGTTACCGACACCCAATAATCGCCATAGGAGTCATTAGTAACAGTTATACTTTGAGAAGTTTCTCCTGTAGACCACAGATAATTACTAAAACCATAGCCTGCATTAATGGTAACGTAATTAGCATTAGTACAGATAGCAACATTGTCATCAATATTAATAATAGGAGTTTCTACAAGACTAAGTGTAATTTCAGCAATTTGATAACAGTTATCAGCTGAATCAATTCTAACATAAATAGTGTCTGTGTCTAAAGTCCACTCAAAATCCGTAGGTGTCGCTATTTTGCCGTTTTCTGAATCATTTTGAGCATCTGAATTAGATGTAAAATAACTAAATAAACAATCAGTACAGTTGGTGATTTGTGTCTCGTACTCGGTTAGATCTATATATTCATAATTATCATTTGCAGTATCACAAATAATAGAAGAGACATTATTTAGAGCTAAACTTGGCGCTACAATTGTTACTAATATAGGGAGTCTATCATCACTTTGGCAGCCACTTAAATTTTCTGATGCGGCATAATAAGTTGTACCATCAATTAAATTTGTACTTGCTTCTACGATATTACCATTTGTTTCAGCATCGTACCAAATAGCAACGTTACTAATTTCAATATCATTAATTGTAGGGTTTTGTGTGGTACAAAAAACTTGTTCAGACACACCTGTTAAAGCTTCCGGAATTTCTATAATTTGAATACTATAAGATTCTGATGTTATTCTACAAGTCAAAGCATTGATGTTAGTTCCGTTAGCAACTGATAAACGGTATAAAAATAGACCAGGAGTGTCAGTGGTATTAAAAATGTATTCAGTGGTTGTGGCTCCAATAATATCACTCCAATTAACACCTGAATCCTCAGAATATTGCCATTGATATTGTGGGTCAGTGTATCCAGAAGATACCGTAGACTGAAGTGTATAACTTATATTTTCATCTTCACAAATACTAAGATTAGTACCTGTTTCATTGTCTATTGCGTTAGTAATAGTAGGTCCACATGGTTTAAACGTAATATCGTCTAAGGCAATGTCATTTCCAGGATGTGCGCTCGGTGCAGAATTTAGAATGGTAATAGTCACTTCGGTTTCTGCGCCTAATGTAAAATAGAACCCATATTGTTGCCAATTGCCTGAAGACGATTGTGCAATATCTCCGGTATTATATGAACCTAAAATATTTCCGGAAGTATCACTTATTCTAAAGGTTACATCAGGATGGTATTCATCAGTTCCAGCAGTAGGATTCATAATATTCATTAGCCATGCAGAAAATTCAAAAGTAGTATTAGCGCAGAGTCCTGTAACAGTATAGGTATAAAATACACCTTCATTTGCAATTACGGCACTATTAATAACCATCATATAGCCATTACTGTTACCTGTATGATCAGTGGTAGCATGCCACGCATTATCTTTTAAACCACTGGTTGTATTTGCAATGGTATATTCACCTTCGTCTAAAGTGCCAGAAGCACTGTAGGTAAAAGCCGTAATGTCTGAGCCTAAAGCATTACCTCTTCCAGA
Source organism: Winogradskyella vidalii (assembly GCF_013403955.1). Taxonomy (GTDB): domain Bacteria; phylum Bacteroidota; class Bacteroidia; order Flavobacteriales; family Flavobacteriaceae; genus Winogradskyella; species Winogradskyella vidalii. Next base: position 939,359 of record NZ_JABFDG010000001.1, read on the forward strand.
GCCAGATCCAAAATTAATTTCAATAACAGGGTCACCTAAGCTACCTTCACATAATTGAGCATAGGTATGTAATGAAAAACATACCAAAAAAAGCAAGGTTAATTTATGCGTTCTATGTAAAGTTGTAGTTTTAATCAAATCTAAAATATTTAAAGCAGAATACTGCTAAATCTCTATTTTTAGATGTGGTTCATGCTTAAAACTTGCGCTATAATTTTTAAATGTTGGAATGAGTGTTAAAATTAGAGTCTAAGTTGAGCTAGATTATTGGAATTATTTTTGAATTCTAACTCAAATATTTTTTTTAGAAATTGGATTAATCTACTAAAGCATTAATTTTTTCCCAAAGTTCATTGTCAAAAGTAGAAAGAGCAAAATTTTCATCATCTGCAGCTTGTCCCATTCGTATAACGACTAACTTTTTACTAGGAACAATATAGATTTTTTGGTCATTTTTACCTAGAGCTGCATACATATCGCTTGGAGCATTCGGAATAATAGTCCCCGGAAACTCGAGCTGACTTTGTGGTAAATGATAGGATGTTTTGCCATTAATCCACCATAAATAACCATAGGCTAAATTTACATTTTGTGAGGTGTTAGTGGCATCTTCTAAATAAGCTTCACTAACAATCTGTTGATCTTCCCACATACCTTTGGCGTAGGTCAGTAACCCAAATCGAGCCATACTTCTAGTGTCACTGGCATATACTTGTAAGCCACCTAAATTAAACCAATCGCCACTCATACCAATAGGAGTTTTTAGTTTAGTAGTAAAGTAATCATCCCAAGTTTGGCTGGTAGCTTCAGCGACTACCTCTTGCATTTTTACATAAACATTATGATAAGCCCAGCGTGTACCAGCATCTGCAGTATAATATAAGTTTGAAGGGGAAATATCATCTCCAGTAGTATCATCTAAACCCGAAGTCATTGTTAACAAATGTTTGCAGGTAATTAAGTCTTCTTTTTCTAATGGAGCGCTGGTCCACCCCGTACCTACATAATCAGAAACTTTAGTATTTATGTTAATATAGCCTTCGTCTTCAGCAATACCAGATAATGTAGTCGTTAAAGTTTTTCCTGCACTTGCCCAATACCAATTTGAATTAACATCGTGGTCATTCATATATGCTTCTATTACAATTTTACCATGATGAAGCATGATAAAGCCTTTAGTATGCTTTTCCTCTAAAAAGTCTAAGAGTGGTTGACGTTGGTCTACATTCCAGTTGAGGTCAGTCATCGTTTTGGTTTCCCATATAGCTGAGTCTGTAGGTGGAAAATATAGAGCTTCAGATTCTGGTTCTTCAGGGTTTGAATCGTCTTCAGATACACAGGAAAAAATTATCAAAGCACTAAAAACTAATAAAGTAAAGTAGCTGCGTTTCATAGATTTTTTTTTAATTAAGACTTACAAAGTATAAAAAAGTTTAGTTTTAGAAGTTATTCTTTTTTTATTATCACTGCGAATCTCATCGTTAACTTTGTATATCTCTATGTAATTATATCTAAAAAATCACATACATCCTTAGAATTATAAATAATTTATGTCCGTTTTCCAACCTAAAGAAAGCAATTTTGATTCAAAAATCAATTATCGTAAATCATTCCGTATCTTTGCAAACTGATTTACAAAAAGCATGAGAACTAAAACCATTAAAAAAAATAAAATCAACGTCATTACATTAGGCTGTAGTAAAAATGTTTACGATAGTGAAGTGTTAATGGGACAGCTTAAAGCAAGCGGCAAAGAGGTTGTTCATGAGCAAGAAGGTAACGTTGTTGTAATTAATACCTGTGGCTTTATTAATAATGCCAAAGAAGAAAGCGTAAACACCATTTTGGAGTATATGCAAAAGAAAGAAGACGGCGATGTAGATAAGGTTTTTGTTACAGGGTGTTTAAGTGAGCGCTATAAACCCGATTTAGAAAAGGAAATTCCTAATGTAGATCAGTATTTTGGTACCACAGAATTACCAGGCTTATTAAAAGCTTTAGGTGCCGATTATAAGCACGAACTTATTGGTGAGCGTTTAACGACAACCCCAAAAAATTATGCGTATTTAAAAATTGCTGAAGGTTGTGATCGACCATGTAGTTTTTGTGCTATTCCTTTAATGCGTGGAAAACATAAAAGTACACCAATTGAAGACTTAGTTATTGAAGCTGAAAAATTAGCCGCTAACGGTGTTAAAGAATTAATTCTTATTGCTCAAGATTTAACCTATTACGGTTTAGATATTTATAAAAAACGAAACCTTGCCGAATTACTTGAAAACTTAGTTAAGGTTGAAGGTATTGAGTGGATTCGTTTGCACTACGCTTTTCCAACCGGTTTCCCGATGGATGTGTTGGATATTATGAAGCGTGAGCCTAAGATTTGTAATTATTTAGATATTCCATTACAGCATATTTCAGATTCAATTTTAAAAAGTATGCGTCGTGGAACTACGGAAGCTAAAACGACTAAACTACTTCAAGATTTTAGAGCAAAGGTTCCTGAAATGACCATTAGAACCACATTAATTGTAGGCTATCCTGGAGAAACTCAAGAAGATTTTGAACTGCTTAGAGATTGGGTAAAGGCGATGCGTTTTGAACGTTTGGGGTGTTTTACCTATTCACATGAAGAAAATACGCATGCTTTCAATTTAGAAGATGATGTTCCTGAAGAGGTGAAAATGGAACGTGTTAATGAGATTATGGAAATTCAATCTCAGATTTCTTGGGAATTGAATCAAGCTAAAATCGGACAAGAATTTAAAGTGGTTATCGATAGAAAAGAAGGCAATTACTTTGTAGGAAGAACAGAATATGATTCTCCAGATGTGGATAATGAAGTATTGATAGATGCAACATCTACCTATTTAAAAACAGGTGAATTTGCATTGATAAAAGTAATAGAGGCTGAAGACTTTGATCTTTATGGTGAAGTGGTTTCAACGTCTATTTAAGTCATTGACTTAAGAAAATAATAAAGACTAGTAAATATAAAAAGCCATTGATACGATTTAATTGTGTCAATGGCTTTTTAATTGTGTTAAACAATTTTAAATAACTCTTTCAGGCCAAAATAGTGGGTGTTCACCACTAAAGCCAAATTCAGGAAGCTCATTAATTTGTTTCATCTCTTCATCAGAGAGTTCAAAATCAAATAGTTTTATATTTGATTCAATACGTTCTTCCGTTGTTGATTTCGGAATCACTATCACATCATGTTGAATAACCCAACGAAGACAAACCTTAGCCACAGTTGTGTTGTGCGCTTTTGCAATCGCTTTTAATTCTTCATTTTCAAAAACTTTCCCTCTTGCTAATGGCGACCAAGATTCAACAACAATATTTTGCTTTTTACAATAGTTGACTAATTCTTTTTGCCAATAACCAGGATGAAACTCTATTTGGTTTAATGCTGGTTTTACATTCGCTGTTTTAAATAAGGTGTCAAGGTGTTCTTCAAAAAAATTACTCACACCTATAGATTTTATTTTTCCTTCTGCTTGTAATTCTTCCATAGCTTTCCATGATTCTGCATTAGCTTCCTGCCATTTATCATAGTTCTTAGCATTGGCTGGCCAATGAATGAGGTAAAGGTCTATATAATCTAAATCGAGACGCTTTAAGGATTTTTCAAGTTCCTCTTTCGCTGATTCGTAGCCTAAATTTTCGCGCCATAATTTTGTGGTTACATAAATCTCATCTCTTGAGACACCACTTGCTTTAATTCCTTTTCCTACGGCTTCTTCATTGCCATAAACAGCGGCTGTGTCTATTAATCGATAACCATTTAATAAGGCGTGTTTAACAGAGTCAATGCCATCTTGTTCTGTTGCTTTATAGGTGCCAAAACCTACGATTGGAATGTTATTACCATCATTTAAAGTTAGATTTCTCATAATTCAATGTTTATTAATTTTTGACCTTCTCTATATGGAGAAAAAAGGTACTAATCTTTTCTAATTTAAGCTACTATTTTTAAAAAATACTTGGTTTGTTGGTATCCGGAAAGGCTTAAGCCTTTAAAAAATTAACTAAAGGTTTTATAAAACGATCAAAAGTTTCTATGTGAGGCAAATGACCTACATCTTCCAATTCTATTAACTGTGAATTTGGTATTTTCTGTTGGGTGCTTTTTCCTAATTGATTATATAAACCCATTGTTTTTTTTACGTCATAAGAGACAAGTCCTTTTCCTAAAGCCGTTCGGTCTCTTGTACCAATAATTAAAAGTGTTGGTGCTGTGATGTTTTTAAATTCGTAAACCACAGGTTGCGTAAAAATCATATCGTAAGTTAGTGCTGCATTCCACGCAATAGTTTTATAATCTGAATTCAAAGTCCAGCCTGCCAATAAATTTACCCATTGGTCATATTCTGGTTTCCAATTATTGTCATAATAATTCTCTAATTGGTAAGATTTAATGCCTTTAGCTGTTTTTTTAAGTTCATTAGTATACCACCATTCAACAGGTTGGTAAGGAACTTTTAGTTTCCAATCTTCTAAACCAATAGGATTTTCTAAAATTAATTTTTCCGTGACCTTAGGATACATCAAAGCAAAACGTGTGGCAAGCATACCGCCCATAGAATGGGCTAGAATAGCCGTCTTTTCGATATCTAGAGTATCTAAAAGTGTTTTAGTGTTTTTTGCGAGCTGTTGAAAAGTGTAATGGAAATGTTGTGGTTTTGACGATTTTCCAAATCCAATTTGATCAGGTACAATCACACGAAACCCTTCTTGGGTTAAGGCTTCAATTGTAGTTTTCCAGTAAGCACCATTAAAATTTTTACCATGAAATAAAACAATATTTTTTCCACTGTAATTTTCTGGTTTCACATCCATATAAGCCATGTTTAGGCTTTGTTCTTGTATGTCTAATTTTAAAGTTGAAACCTCATAAGGGTATTTGTAATTGGTTAGTTCAAGATCTAACCATTGTAAAGAATCGGTTTGTGCTGTTGAAAATTGAAAGGCAACTATTAGACTTAGCAATAGTAAAATATTCTTTTTCATAGTGTACTGTTTTAGATTAATAATTGTTTCTTTATTTAAATACATTATATTTTAAATTGTGTAGGCTAATTTAAAACCACTAAACCAATTTCTAGGTAATCCTGGATAAAAGTATCGTGGTTCTGAGTTTCCAAAACCTACCGCATTAATAAGTACTGATGAGGCGTAGGCTTCATCGGTAAAGTTGTTAATACCCGCATTAATTTCTATAGAGAAATGTTTGGTCAGTGCATTTCTGTAGGATAATTTAGCATTAAAGACGGTGTAATCATCTGAATATAGTGTGTTGGCATCATTTAGAGGCATATCACCAACATGGAGAAAATTAGTATTTAAGTCAAAATTTTTATAACCTAGCCTAATGCCGCCATTGACTTTGGTATCAGGAACACCTGTTAGTTCGTTTCCAGAATAGTCGCTGTCATTATCTACAAAATCAATAAATTCATTGTCAGTAATTTCTGCATTAACATAGGGGGAAAGTAAGAACCCATTATCAAATGTTTGCACATAAGATGCCGATAATTCAATACCCTTATGTTCTGTTTTCCCTGCATTACGACCAATATACTGATCTTCACCAACGCGGTCAGCCACTAATAAATTGTCGATGTCTAATACGTAAGCTGAAAGCTGAAAGCGTAGTTTCTTTTCTAAGAAAAATAGTTCACTTCCCACTTCGTAATTGATGCCTGTTTCAGGCCCTAAATCGGGATTGATAATACCCTCCGGTGTAAGCGTTTCTTCAATAGAAGGATAATTAAATCCTCGGCTAACGCTAACATAGGCGTTTATGTTTGTAGAAAATTGATATAGAAGATTAAGATTAGGAGCGATTATGGGGTCAAAATCACGATCTGCATTTCTATTGGCTTGGCCACTATTAAAGTCGTCAGTAAATTTATAGTTAGTGGAGTTTAAATTTAGACCTAATTGTGCTTTTAGTTTTTCGGTAAAGGGAAGCGTAACCGTAGCAAAAGCATTAAAATTGTTACGGTCTTCAATATTGTCACTAAGCAATTGTCCTTCTAAACTCCCATTGTTATTATTAGATTCGTAAAGATTTTCTATCGTTTTCCAGTTGTATTCATCTTTATAAAGTTCTCCACCAAAGCTAAGGTTAGCGTTGTGATTTAAAAATGTAAAATCTTTGGCAAAAAGTGTCCGTGCCCCATAACCATTAGTGTATTCATCTAGAATATTAAAAGGGCGCGGTTCATAATGGTCTAAATAGCTGTAGAAAACAGAGGTGGTATTACTAAATTTATCTGAAAAACGATGCGTATAGTTTAATCCGACTAAAACTTGTTTGTTATCTTCAAATCCCTGTGCACTGCCCCAAGTAAAAGCGGCTTGGGAAGGATCTTCCTCAAAGGCAGTTTGACTTATAGAACTTGGTATTTGTGCGTAATAATCAATGTAATTGATTAAAACACCAAGGTTATTTTTGTCGTCAAATTTATAATTGGAAGTTAATAAAACAGCTTTTCGGTTATAGTTGCTATTATCACGATAGCCATCCGTTTTTAAATGGTCATAATTGAGATTAACGGATAAGTTATCATCTGCAGTAGCCATAGAAATATTATTCTTTAACAAGCCAAAACTTCCCACAGTAAGACTACTTTTAAAATAAGATTCGCCACTAATCGCCTGTTTTGAATTGAGTAAAAGTGTACCTCCTAAATTAGTGCCATATGGTGTTGCTTTTGGCCCTTTTACAATTTCAATATTTCCGATATCTTCGGGGTCATAAGCATCAATAATTGTTGATCCTGTTCCATTTGTAATAGGAATACCATTAAAGTAAGCTCGTATTTTATTGGTGCCATAAAGGGTACGCGAGCCGACTCCTCTGATTACGATTCTATTAGTGTTAAGCGCGCCATTGTGAATATAAACACCAGGGGTTTCGTTGATTACAGAAGTTAATTCTCTAGGACTATATTGCTCAAGTTTCTGTGATGTGATTTTTGCTGTTGGAAGAATAACCTGACTTTCTTTTTGATAGGTTGAAGAGACAATAACAGGTTCTAGGCCAAGGATTTTTTCCAAAGCTTCCAGTTCAAAAACTTCATTGTTTCCAGATAAAGTGACCGTTTTTAAATAATAATCAGGATGTTTTAATGTGATTTCTATTGGAAGCTCATAGTTGGCATTTAAAGTAAAGATTCCTTCAGTATTGGTTTTAGCAATAATTTTGCGATTCAATAGTATTGAAACATCAGCGACAGCATCGTTATTCTTGTTACTGACTTTAGCACTCGAATTTTGTGAATATATAGGGTTGATAATGGCGATTAATATTATAACCGCCATCATTTTAAGAGATGTTAGAGAATTCATTAAATATAAAAAGGGATTTCGTTTTTAATTGTTGTAGCTCACTTTCCAGATGGTATTACCAGAATCATCGTTTACGAGTAAGTCTCCCGATGGCGTTACGGCAACACAAACAGGTCTTCCATACACATCAGTTTCACTGTCTTCAGCAATGAAGCCGGTAAGAAAATCTTCAGGCTCTCCTGTGGGTTCACCATTTTCAAAAGGGATATAAACCACTCGATAGCCCGAAAGCACAGAGCGATTCCACGATCCGTGTTGACCAACAAAAATGCCATTTTTATATTTAGCAGGAAAATTCCCTTCATCATAAAATGTCAGTCCTAAGGATGCGGTATGAGGTCCTACAGAAACATCTGGAACAATTGTTTTTTCTACAAGTTCTGGAGCTTCGCCTGCTAAACGTGGGTCTTCAATTGAACCAAAATAGGCATATGGCCAGCCATAAAATCCGCCTTTTTTTACACTAGTAACATAATCTGGTACTAAGTTATCTCCAATTTTATCACGTTCGTTAACCGCTGTCCAAAGTTCACCGTTTACCGGGTTCCAGTCCATACCAACAGGATTTCTAAGGCCACTAGCATAAATAATTTCATTCTCTCCATTTATATCTACTTCTAAAATATTAGCGCGGCGTTCTTCTTCTTCCAAGCCATATTCACCAACATTACTAGCAGAACCTACAGAAATATAAATTTTATCCTGGGCCTCGTTGGTGATGATATTTCGAGTCCAATGATTATTATAACCACCCGCAGGTAAATCAACTATTTTTTCACCTTTGGAGGCATCTAAAGCAGTTTGCCCAACTTCATAAGGGTATTTGTAAAGCCCATCGGTATTGGCGACAAAAAATGAATCGTCAATAATTAGCATTCCAAGCGGTTGTTTTAAATCATCGAGGAATGTTTCACGAAGTTCTATATCACCATTGTCATCTTTATCTCGTAATATGGTAATAAGGCCTGCGCTATCTTTTGTGTTTGCTTCACATACAAAATAGTCACCATTAGGGCCAATGTACGTCCAACGTGGATTTTGGAAACCGTCTGCGAATTTGGTAACGGTAAAACCTTCGGGCGCTTTAGGCATTTTGCCTTCTGGCCAATCTACAAGAGTATTTTCTTTACGTACAGATTCTGTCGCGTAGGGTTTGGGTAGAATTAATTCGCCTATAGCAGTTTGTACGGTGTCTGCAGGTTGTTGTGATATTTGCTCTTTTTTGTCATCAGAAACCTTCATTTTTTTTTCTTTTTCCGATTTACATGAAAGCATAGAAATCATTAAAGCAATGATTAATAGTGTGTGTTGTGTCTTCATAATAGTAATTTTTTTGCTTTTTCAAAATTAATATAATCCTTAAAAAACCTTAACTCATATAAAAAACGAATGGACTCAAATAAATACTTAATATGCAGTTAATATTGGTGTTAGGAGCGATAATTACAAAAATGATAGCTCGTGTTTTTTGAATATGCGATGTGAAGTTTAAATAAGTCTTGAGAGCCTTTTTTTGATTTAATTATTAGTTGTTTTTAGTCATTCAAGATCTTTTTTTAGGTTTTAAGTTGATGTATTTTAATCTAAATGATTATGTATGGCTCTTATTTTAGGCTTTTTATAACAGTTTATGGTATAATATATGTGTATAATATTAACTATGAAACCACACTTAAGTCTACTCTTCTTTTTTTTGATTTTAGCTTCATGTAAACAAGTACAAAACGTAACTGATGCGATTACTAACCCTTCCGCAAGGACAATTTTTGAACGTGATTTAAAAGTTGATGATAGCTTATTTCAAAATTATAACGACATCTATTTTAATGCTAAAAACAATAAGCTTCAACTAGAATTACCGTCCGTAGTTCAATCCAATTCCGATACGGTAGATTTTAATGTTCTAGCTTATACATTAGATTTACAACGAGGAGAACGTTTTAAAGTTGAATCTAACATAGCTGCGGATAGTCTACAATTAATGATGGATGTATTCGCTGTTGAAAATGATTCTATAGTGTCAGAAAAACCGTTGGTTTCTAATGACCCAGACTCCAATCATTTAGAATTTAACGTGACTAAAACAGGGCAGTACAAAGTTGTTGTTTTTCCAAACAATAGTCATGTGTCCGACTTTGGATTAACCTTTTTTACGGAGCCAACGTTAGCGTTTCCTGTCAGTGGTAAAGACAATAGAGCGATTCAAAGTTTTTGGGGAGCTTCTAGAGGCGGTGGCAGTCGTTCGCATGAAGGGATTGATATTTTTGCACCGCGAGGAACACCTGTTGTTGCTGCTACCGATGGTTTTATTTCAAGCACAGGAAATCGAGGATTAGGAGGGAAGCAAGTTTGGCTTCGCGATGGCGTTTTTGGCCAGTCCTTATACTATGCGCATTTAGATAGTATTGCGGTTTCTGGAGGTAGGCGTGTTAAGCTCGGTGATACTTTGGGCTTTGTTGGTAATACAGGGAATGCCAAAACAACGAGCCCGCACTTACATTTTGGAATATACACCAGTACTGGTGCTGTAGATCCTTTACCTTATGTAAAAATGTTGACGCCTATTATTTATGAAGAAATAGCTTTAGCTTCAAAAGGTAAAACACAGTTGAGAACAAATGAACTTAGAGTAGGCGCTAATGTTAAAACTCAAAAACTTCAAGACTTAGAGCCTAAAACTTCACTTAAAATTTTAGGAAAAACGAAACGCTGGTTCCATGTGCAGGTCAATGATACTTTACAAGGTTTTATGCATGAATCTTTGGTAAGTGAAATTCAATAGGTCTTATTTTTAAAATCTGTTGACTTTTTTATTCCGTAATTTGATAATTGTGTTTCAGAAGAGAACTTCCTTAAAATTCTTTAACAGTCATTTCATTGTTGACCATGGCACCAGCAACAGTTCCTGCAGCAACGGCGTGAGAAACGGCACGGAAAGGGCTTGCATTGTCGCCACAAGCAAATACATTTTCTGCCGTAGTTTTTTGAAACATATCTACTTTTATATGCCCTTGTTCTGTGAATTCACAGCCCAATTGTTCTGGGATGTCAGTATGTTGTTTAAATGCTGGTCTCGCATAAATGGCTTTAAGTTGAAAGGTGGATTGGTCGGTGAAAACGATGTCTTTTAGATGACCATCTTTGTGATTTAAAGCACTAATTTCTTTTTCAATAATTTGAATATTATGCGTCTTAATTTTCTCGGTTTGTTGTGGGGTTAAAGTTGATTTTCCATTGGTAAATATGGTAAGCTTTTTGGTCCAATTGATAATGAGTTGCGCATAATGAAATGCAATATCACCATTAGCTAGAATGCCTGTTTGCTCATGCTTAACTTCATAGCCATGACAGTATGGGCAATGTATAACTGAAATGCCCCAACATTCAGAAAATCCTTTTATGTTTAGCATTATATCCTTTACACCAGTAGCAAAAATGAGTTTTTTTGCTCTAAATTTAGTATTGTTCTGCGTTGTTATTTCAAATCCTTCAGGTGTTTTCTGAGCACTTGTAGCAAATCCATTATGGAATTTAACTGTAGCGTATTGCTCTACTTGTAATTTGGCACTTGTGGCAATTTCGTTTGGTGTTTTACCATCTTGTGTTATAAAATTATGGGAATGCGGTGTCTGACTATTGCAGGGTTTGCCGCTATCTATTATTAATACTTCTCTTAAAGCTCTACCTAGAGTCATTCCTGCTGAAAGCCCTGAATAGCTTCCTCCAATTATAATTATTTCAAATGTGTTTTTAGCTGTCATAGGGTCTAATTTTGAAAATTTAAGTAAAGGAAAAGGCAATGCTAATGCCGTCAATGTAAAACTGCTTTGTTTAATAAATGTTCGCCGTGTTAATTTGCTTTTCATTTTTATTTATTGAGCGATTATGCTTAAAAATTCATTTCGAATTTCGGGTTCTGAAAAGCGGCCACCATACTCATAAGTTGTCGTGAAACTACTTTGGTCTTTTATGCCTCTTGAAGAAACGCAAAGGTGTTTGGCTGTTACAGAAACAATAACATCTTTAGTGTCTAATGCTTCTTGTAAATCATTTAAAACTTGAAGCACTAAACGTTCCTGTACCTGTGGTCGTCGTGCATAATAATCTACTAAACGATTAATTTTAGATAACCCAATAACTTTATCTTTAGGGATATATGCTACATTGGCATGTCCTACAATGGGAAGAAAATGATGTTCGCAAGCAGAATCGATGGTGATATTCTGCTCCACCAACATTTTTTTGTAGCCATATTTATTTTCAAAGGTGGAAAGTTTAGGTTTATTCTCAGGATTCAACCCGTAAAAGAGTTCCTTTACATACATTTTTGCTACGCGATATGGTGTGCCCGATAAGCTATCATCTGTTAAATCTAATCCCATTTCATGCATTATCATTTTGAAATGATGTTGAATGTTCATTATTTTTTCCTCATCAGATTTTTCAAAGGCATCTGCGCGTAATGGTGTTTTTATACTTGAAGAAAAATGATGGTCGCCTTCTATTTCAATTTGATTTTTAGTTAAATGCTTTTCCATAATTTCTTTATTATTTGTTGCAATACCGCATATTATATAAATGCCCAAGAATAATTAAACCTGAAAAAAGAAACATCGTGTATGCAAAAACTTCGGCTTGGTTTTCTAATAGCATGGACATAAAAAAGCCTATAAAAGCAAGCCATAAAAAGATGCTAATAGGTTTTAAAAAACGACCGTTGGTGGCTTTATATATGGAAACAAAAGCAATGGCAATAAATAAGTAAGCTATAATAGGATTGCTTATAAATCCCATACCTAAGCTGAGTAATGCAGGCACAGCCAAACAATGTATAATGCATAAAATAGCACTAATTGCTCCTAATTTATCTGCCCAATATATTTTTTTTGTTTGAATCATTTTGTTTGTAATTTTTTATTCTAAGTGTTTTAATTTTAACTATCCTTAAACTCCTAAAGGATAGGCTCTTTCTATAGGCCAATTATCTTGAAATCCTTTTTCCCAATCTATAGACTCAAGTTCTGCTGCAGTTAGTAGGCAACTTTCTAATTGTTTTCTAATTAATGATTCGTCTAAATCTTGACCAATAAAGACAATTTCATTTTTTCTATCTCCAAATACGCTGTGCCAATCAGCTTCAATAATTTGTTGGTTTTCAAGAAATGGAATTTGCTCTATCCGCTCTTGAAATGTCATGCTGCTCCACCAAACGCCTGCACTGTCTGCTCTAAGCGATCCACCAGCTTGTCCCCAAACCAATGCTTGGTCTGGTCTAGAGGCTATCCAAAACAATCCTTTACTTCGTAATATGTTTTGAGGAAATTGGTGCTGCGCATACTTCCAAAAACGCTCTGGATGAAAGGGTCTTTTGGTTTTAAAAACAAATGAGCCAATACCGTATTCTTCCGTTTCTGGTGTGTGTGCGTCTTTAGTGAGTTCTTCAATCCAACCAGCACTTTCTTCGGCGTCTTCAAAATTGAAGAGTTTGGTATTTAAAATTTCACTTGGATTCACTTTACTGAAAGAAGATTCTATAATTTTAGCAGTAGGATTTAACTTCTGAATCGTAGCTTTTAAAATGCCTAAATGTTCTTTTGAAACTAAATCGGTCTTGTTAAGTATAATGACGTTACAAAACTCAATTTGATCGGTCAATAAATTTACAATGGTTCTAAAATCATTATCTATATCTGTAAGTTCGCGATCTACTAAACGTTCTGGACTTCCGAAATCCTTAAAGAAATTAAAGGCGTCTACTACAGTAACCATCGTGTCTACATAGCTAAATCTAGATAAATCTATATTGTTTTCTTCATCAATAAACGAGAAGGTTTGTGCCACAGGAACGGGTTCGCTGATACCTGTACTTTCAATGAGTAAATAATCGAAACGGTTTTCTTTGGCTAGTCGTTCTACCTCAATCATTAAATCTTCTCTAAGTGTGCAACAGATACAACCATTACTCATTTCTACGAGCGTTTCTTCGGTTCTAGATAAGGTGTTCTCGCTTTTTACCAAATTGGCGTCAACATTAACTTCGCTCATGTCATTGACAATAACGGCAACTTTTAGGCCTTCTTTATTGTGTAAAATATGATTTAATAATGTGGTTTTGCCAGCGCCTAAAAAGCCGCTCAATACCGTTACAGGTAGCTTCTCTATATTATTCATTATTTGAAAGTGTTGCGTTGTATTCCAAGTATTTTTCTTTATCGACTTCTATAGTATTCCAGACATCAAAAACCAAGATTTTATTACGCTTATCTACGCTTTTTTGAATGGTATTACGATAGGTTTCGTAATCATTATAATGTGTGTTGGTGAGTTGATTTAGTTTATTTTGAAAATAGGTTATAGGGTTGAACCAGTAGGTTTTTGAAATCAATTTATTTTTTAATTTGTTTTCTTCCTCAATATTTTGGGTTGCATTTTTCATTTCAACATTAATCAAAGCATCTGAAGAAAGACCTCTTATTCCGCTAACCCTAATATTTTCTTTAGCAACTTTGGTGTCTTTCAAATTGGGATATAATTCAAAAAGTTGTGCGTCAATTTGGTCAATCGACTGTGCATTTATCTCACTCTTAGTATCTCTACTCACATCAATAAGATCCACCATTAAATTGGTTGGTTTTTCAATTGTAATCCATTGTTGTACCGTCGCAGGAATTATAAATGCAAAGAGTAACCATATGCCAATCATTTGCAAGGTGTTGGAAACGGTATTTTTACCGTATTTAAGAATTAGAAAGTAAATAACAATCCAAAAGAAAAGGTATAGCGTAATCCAAAGAAAGATATTTCCGAATATGTTGGCTGAGTCAAAAACATTGGTAAGCATAGCACCATAAAGCATTAACCCAAATAAAACCAATAAAAGAAGTATAGCGTAAAACGCAGTTCTCGATACAATCCACCAATTCTTTGCACCTGTTTGTACAAATACCAGTGGTAAAAAACCGTGTTCTGCTTCTTGACCTTTAATATTGTAAAGCAAGACGAGTAATAAAAGTGGTAATAGAAATAAAATAACGAATGAAAAATCTAAAGTACCAGATTGGATACGTTCAGGGTTAGCAATTTCCTTCGTCATATCGGCATCATAAGGGCTGCTTGAGGTGCCGATAACTTTATAAAACCCGTATTGTTCGGTTTGTCCAATATTATAAACAATAGCTGGCGATGGTTTTTTTAAATGATACGTTGGTGTATGCCAAAGCGCCCAAAACGTTGATGTAACATCAATCCAAGGTCTATTTTCTGGCCCTTTTTGATTATTCTCAAAATAAGAAATCGTAGTTTCTATTTTGGTTTTCGCTTCATTATTTATCCTTTCAATTTCTGCATTTTGTTTTTCATACAAATCAGCACCATTGTGTAAGCCATAGAGGCTTGCAATTATAAAAAGTAATACGGCTACAATTTTAAAAGGGCTACCTGTAAAATGTTTCCATTCGTATAAAAATATTGTTAAACTTCTCATACCATTTTTAGTTTTTTAGTTCCAAGAACAATAAGTGCTACGACTAAAATTGTCCATAAAAACAATAAGACAACATCTAGTATATAATTGGAAATGACTGCTGAAATTTCAGTTGGTTTATAATCAAAATCAGGAACCGATTTAAAAAAAGCATTGTCTATTTTCCAGCCCCAATCACCAGTTTTTGAACCACCATAGATTTGCTTGTCATTTAGCATTTTAATGAAGACTCTTCGGTAATTTTCTACTTGTAATAAAAATTCTTGATGGTGTAAATTGTCGCTAGCCATAAATCCCATACTTGTGTTTTGTAGTGAAATAAAAGGATTAACAATACCACCTAATTGAAAACTTTGTTTCTGTTTTTTTAGTACTGAGCGGTTGTTGCCAAAATGCTTGTCCCATACGCTATTACCATAATCTTCATCAGCTTGCATTCGCATACCATCAAAGTTTATAGGAAGTTGCGATACGCTATCTACACCGTATTCTTTAAGTACTTTTTCTTTTAACGCTAAACTTCTTTTATCTGTAGGATTGTGACCATCTAGACCTTTTGAGCGGTCTTCTTTCATGGCGGTTTGAAATTCATTTCGACTAGGAAGTTTATGCCATTTCTCAACAGAACTCATTAAAATATTTGGTAGAAATATGGTCCAGATAATCCAAATACCTAACATAGAAGTCAGCGCAAGTGTTGCATTTTGCCATCGTGAAGAGAAAAACACCGTAAGACCACTAATAATAAAATAGTATAGGCAATAGGATATAAAGAATAATCCTGTTCTCGCTAAAATATCGGTAGTTAAACTTTGAACATTTAGTATCCCATAAACGAAAAGTATAAAAATTAATAATAGCACACCATACAACCATACGGCAAGTGTTTTGGATAAAATAATTTGTAAAGGTTTGGCACCTTGAAGCACCAATAATTTAAGGCGTCCACTTTGTTTTTCATTACTAACGGTATTGAATGCTAAAAAAACTAATAATAAAGGAACAATATATTGTAATAAGAGGGATGGTTTTAATTTTCCAAATCGAGATACGGCTTGCATTTGGGAAGCTTCTGAATGCACGATTTCATTTTGTACATGGCCTTCAACGCGAAGTACATTTCCTGTAACACTGTTAACCCCTTCATCGAGATTGCTTAATAAATTGGTAGGTTTAAAAATGAAAGTGCCATAATGTGCTGCACTATGTGGATTCATTTCATCAATGCTTACCCATTGTTGACGTACATGGTTTTTGGCATTTTGATGCGTTTGCTCTTGTTTTTGGGTTTGGTAATTCCCCAGAAAAATAGAGAGTAACATAATGGCAATAAAGGCAATGCTTATCCCTAAAAAGATGCGACTACGAACTAAGAATTGCCATTCGTTTTTTATAATTTGAAACATACGATTGGAATTAGTTTTGCATAAATTGTAAGTACAATGTCTCTAGTTCGTTAGCGCTTACATCTTTGCTGTTAAGTTCTTTTACTAGAATGCCTTTTTTTAAGATACCGATACGATTACAGACTTCGCGTACACGAAAAATATCGTGTGATGCCATCAAAATAGTTGCACCTTCTGAAGCGAGTTTTTGAAGTAGTAGTGATAGTTCATTACTTGCTAATGGGTCTAAACCACTTGCAGGTTCATCTAGCAAATAGACTTTTGCTTTTTTAGCATAAGCAATAGCAATACCTACTTTTTGTCGCATGCCTTTAGAATAACCACTCACTTTTTTATGGTGCGCATCATTTGCTAAGCCACAGGTGCTTAAGTAATCTTCTAGCTCTTTTTTAGAATATTTTAACCCTGCAAGTTTGCAGAAATAATCTAAATTTTCTAAGCCAGATAAATAGGGGTAGAGATTGACATTCTCGGGAATATAGCCAATAAGCTTTCTTGTTTCTTGGGCATTTTGACTCGTGTCTATAGCGTTTATAGATACTTTTCCTGAATCGGGTTTTAAAAAGCCCAATAACATATTAATTGTTGTTGACTTACCTGCTCCATTAGCACCTAAAAGACCTAGAATATCCCCTTTTTTAATCTCTAAATTTAAGTTTTGAACAGCTAAATCACCTTTAAATGACTTACTAACATCTTGTATTTGTATCATAAAATTGTTATTAATGCAACTGAGTCGCAAAACTAGAAGATTAATTTTGTAATTGCAACTTAATTGCATTAAATTTGTTTTATGGGAATTATTAGAAAAACAAAAGCTGTAACAACAGTGTTACAAATTTTTGAAGAAAAAAATGAAGCGCAATCCGTTGTACACCTTATTGAGCTTGTGAAAGATAAGATGAATAAAACAACAGTGTATCGTATTTTAGACCGGCTTGAAGCAGATGGCATTATTCATTCCTTTAATGGGAAAGATGGTTTAAAATGGTATGCGAAGTGTAAGGGTTGTTCTGCTGAACATCATACAGATAAACATCCACATTTTCAGTGTACGGAATGTGATAAGGTGGAGTGTTTATCTATTGACATTAAAATTCCGACAATAAAAAATCATAAAGTAGAGTCTACAGATATTTTATTAACAGGACGTTGTGAGGTTTGTAGTATATAAGTATTGGTTTAAATCTTATACCATCGACTCATTATTTATGATGACTCTATGATTGAGTTATAAGACAAAACCTTAAAGTTCTTTTTAATTATTAATTTAGTGTAAGCACAGCCTAACTAAGCTTTTTAAGCGCATCAATAATTTCATCTGGTTCAGACCGTGTTCTGTAATCTACATTAACGTAATTCCATTTTACTAAACCATCAGTTCCGACAATAAATGTGGCAGGAATTGGTAAAACGTTGGCATTACCATTATTAATTTTCTTTAAATCGAGTCCACGATCTACGCGCATATGCTCCATTAAAAATTCAGGAACTTCCCAAGCCACACCATACTGTGAAGCTATCTTTGCGTCTTGGTCAGATAGCACTGTAAATGCCATGGTGTTGATTTCATTTTCAGTTAGGGAATCATCAGGCACTTCTGGACTAATAGCAACTAAAGTCGCACCTAAATCTTCAATATCACTTAGTTTCGCTTGCAATGCTCTTAATTGTAAGTTGCAATATGGACACCAGCTACCACGATAAAAAGCGACTACAACAGGGCCTTTTTTTAGTAAACCAGACAATGAAATGAGTTGTCCTTTTGGGTTTGGTAATTCAAAATCGATTGCCTTATCTCCAATTTTTAAGGCATCTTTTCCTTCTTCAAAAGCTTTAGCTTTCTCTATAACAGCATCAACACCTTGCATAAATTCAGGTTTTGCGTTTCGCCCTGCTGCAATTTTAGCGTCGGTTTGTTCTTTTAGTGTTTTCATAGTATGTGTTAATGGAGTGTAGTTTTATACAAAATTAGATGTTATACAGGTTTCAAAATGAGACCTACAAAAATCAATTTAGATATGATTTAATAAACTAACACTTGTTTTTAAATTCGTTTTAATGGCTTTATAATTCGTAAGCGTTGTTATTCACAAAGAAAACAGCATTTACTAAAAATAGCTTCCCATTTTCCCAGAAATTTCTAAAAAGTGGATTGTCTACCATATAAATAAAACTACCACTTCCCATACGTTCCTCTCCAAAAACTAAAGTTTGTTTTAGTGTTTTTAAAGCATCTTGTCCTGCAAATCCAGAATAGACCTTATTATCATTTAGATAAGTAATATTATAACCATTATCTAACAAACTGTAGGCTTTGTTTCCAAGTTTTAAAGTGAAATAATTAGTGTCATAGCCAAAAGCCATAGGGTGGGTGTTATCTACTTTTGTGTTGAAAATAGCGCCTGTAATTAGGTTGTTGCTGTATTCTCGTTCCCGACTAGCATAAGCTGTAAGATTGACTTTAGTTTCAGGGGCTTCAACTTCTTTTTCTTTAAGACTGAATCCATCTTTATCAGCAAAATTCCGCAAAGCACCATCAATAGCAATCACTTTGCCGCCAGAACGCACCCAGGTTTTAAGTTTTGTCATATTACTTTCGTCAAACACATTCCTGTAATTGCCATTTGGAAGAATAAGAACACTATAATTGTCTAAATTGGTTCTGCTTAAATTAGCTGTATTAATAGAGGTCAAAGGATAGCCCAATTGCTGTTCAAAGAAATGCCAAATTTCACCATAGCTCAAAGACGAAGTACCTTCACCAGACAGTACGGCAACCTTATGTTTGTTTACTAATTTAATGTCTGGCGAACCGATATCTGGTACGGTTTGTGAAAAACCAGAGTCGATTTCCGTTAAGTGTTGTGCGTGTTTTTGTGCAATGGTATTTAATTTTGAAACCATTTCCTCAATATGTTTATTATCACCTTTAGTAATGATTAAAGAACCGCGGTCAAATGTTTTGTCGTTAGAAGAAAAAGGTTTTTCATTAAAACGAACTTTAAAGTCTTGCTTTAATAATTCAGCTAAAAACTTAGCATCCTTCATAGCGTTCCATTTACTAACATAACCATAAGTGTCGCTTAATGTTTTAAGTGCTGCACGACCTATAAGTGGTGAACTTTCTACTTTTTTTGTGCTGGCAATGGCATCTAAACCATACGCATAAGGCAAGGACCAAGCTGTAATATCGTATGTTAAAGAGTCTGAAAGTTTAGCATTAGGTTCAAAAAGTACTTTTACCATTTTGCCTTTGGATTGGTTGGTGTGTATCACCATCGCTTTACCATCTACATTCATACTTCCTTCTTTTCCTGTGCCGTAATTATAACCAGAAACTTTAGAGCCTGTTGGGTTTTCAAAAGTAATTTGATGTTTGTTTAGCAAGGTTTTTAAACTATTCAATTTATCCTCATGTCCCGAAACCACATAACTTTTATACTTTAAGTCAGAATTATTAAAGAATTTACCAAACTCAGCGTTTAATTGTTTTGCGTTTTTAGACGCCATTTCAACTGTTGAGATTCCTGCTGTGGTATGATGTGTTAAACGTTCGACTAAGGTCAATACATGAGCTTCATCATTTAAAATACCTAAGCCAGCTCTACCGTGACCTGCTTGTTCGTATGTCATACCCATGGCGCCCATAAAAGTAGGGTAGGTGTCTCCGTAACTCGGATAAAACAAATCGAAACGTTCTCTAGTGAAAAACAACCAGCCTTCAGCATCAAAATATTTAGCATGATTTTGTCCAATTTCAGTTTGAAAATCACGTTGCCAATCCGTAATGATATCATGAAACGGTTCTGCAGCAGGCGCAAAATAGTACGGCTCATTAATGCCTTGTTCATGAAAATCAACATGCACATGCGGCATCCATTGATTATAAACTTTTAGGCGTTGTTGGGTTTCTACTTGTGTGGCCCAAACCCAATCCCTGTTAAGGTCAAATAAGTAGTGGTTTGGTCGTCCGCCTGGCCAAGGTTCATGGTGCTCACTAGCTTGTGTATCTGTATCGTAAGGTGTGCTTTTAGTTTCATTATACCAATTTACATATCGATCACGACCATCTGGATTCACAGAAGGATCCATAATGACAACGGTGTTTTTGAGTAAGTCTTGGTGTTCAGTAAGTAATTTATATAAGGTTAACATCGCAGCTTCAGAACTCGATGCCTCATTGCCATGTACGTTATAACTCAACCAAACAATAGCAATTTCATTCGCTGTAGATACACCTTCTAATAACCCCGTGTTTTTTAAATTATTTTCACGGATAGCGTTGAGGTTTTTTATATTGTCTTCACTAGACACATAAGCCAAATGTAAACCTCTACGTTCATTGGTTGTTCCGTATTGTTCTAGTTTTATTTGATTTGGAACTTGCTGCTGAACGGCTTTAAAGTAAGCTATAATTTGATGATTACGGCTAAACTGCGTGCCAATATCGTAGCCTAGAAACTCACTTGGCGATTGAATATTTTGGGCTAATACCAAGGTTGTGCTACAGAAAAGTGTAAACAGCGCTAAAAATAATTTTTGCATTAAATAAATTGTTTTGGTTGAAAGCTAGTAAAGATAGTTAGGCAAACTGAATTAACTAAAAATTAGCAGATAAAAAATAGAAGTGCAGTATATTTATGCCCTAATAAAAGATTTGTATGCCAACTGACTGTATTCCGTTTAGGGAAACCAACTATTTTTCCGACTTTATTTGCGATTATCTTGATGAAAAAGAAGCGTTAAAAGGCTTCTACCATCACTTTCCAAAGTTAGAAAATTTTAAAGCTCAAATTGAAGAGAAAAAATCGAATATCAAATGCCACCATGAGCACAGTCGGAAGGTTTTGGTTGATACATTAGAATCACAGTACAACAACCTTAAAACCTCAGAATTAACAGCTGTAAATATTGAGAGTTTAAATTCTGAAAACACATTTACAATTACCACAGGTCACCAGTTGAATTTATTTACAGGACCACTTTATTTTCTGTATAAAATTATTTCAACCATCAATCTTACCAAACAATTAAAAGCAACTTATCCCGACTATAATTTTGTGCCTATCTATTGGATGGCTTCCGAAGATCACGATTTTGAAGAAATCAATTATTTCAATTTTAAAGGTAAAAAAATACAGTGGAATTCTGAGCAAACAGGTGCTGTTGGTCATTTTAATACCCAAGGATTAGATGATGTTTTTGAAGTTATATCAGCTGAGTTTGGACCAGGAAAAAATGCAGAACAATTAAAAATTTGGTTTAAAGAGGCTTACCTCAATCACGATAACCTAGCAGATGCTACGCGTTATTTAGCCAATGAATTATTTGGAAAACAAGGTTTGGTTGTTTTAGATGCCGATGATAAAGCATTGAAACGTTTGTTTATTCCTCAGATGAAAAAAGAACTCTTGGAGCAAACGGCTTTTAAAAAGGTTACAGAAACCAACTCAAAGCTTGAAGAATTAGGGTTGAAAATTCAAGTAAATCCAAGAGAAATAAATCTGTTCTATATTAAAGATGGATTGAGAGAACGTATTATAGAAGAAGACGGTGTGTTTTCAGTTTTAGAAACAGATTTACGCTGGGATAAAAGTGAATTACTAAGTCATCTTGAAGAATTTCCTGAACGGTTTTCACCAAACGTCATTATGCGCCCCTTGTATCAAGAAGTCATTCTACCTAACCTTTGTTATATAGGAGGAGGTGGAGAGATGATTTATTGGTTACAATTAAAATCTAACTTTGAAGCGCAAAAAGTTACTTTTCCAATATTATTGCTTCGTAATTCAGCCTTGATAAAATCTGAAAAACAAGCGGCTAAATTAACTCGTCTAGATATTTCTAACAACGACTTATTTTTAGACCGTCATACTTATATTAATAAAAGAGTTCGAAAAATTTCGAATATAGATGTTGATTTTTCAGCACAAATTCAACATTTAGAATCGCAATTTAAAGCCCTTTATGATTTAGCAGAACAAACCGATAAATCATTTTTAGGTGCTGTAAAAGCACAAGAAGTAAAGCAAACAAAAGGTTTAAAACATCTTGAAAAACGTTTGTTAAAAGCGCAAAAAGTAAAGCTAGCCGATGAGATAGAACGTTGCACAGCATTACAAGAAGACTTATTCCCTAGTCAAAGTTTACAAGAACGAAACACTAATTTTTCGGAGTTGTATTTAGAATATGGCGACCAACTTATACCCGAAATAACACAAGCCTTAGAACCACTTAAAGGCGAATTTTTAATATTAAATTTAAAATAATTAATGCATCACATTGATATTGATTTGATTGAGATGACTTTAGATGTCATGAAATATGTCATCGGAAGAGTCTCTGAAACTGAACATCAAATAGGAAAACCAAGAAAGTCTGAAGATTTAAAAGCCTTAGTCGGTGATACCGTAACACCAAAAGGTGTTGGTGGCGAGTACGCCTTTAATTTATGGAAACAGCATTTAGCTAAGGCTAATGTTCCTGTAGATCACCCAAGAAATTTAGCTTTTGTGCCAGCATCACCAACAAAAGCGGCAATAATGTTCGATTTAATAACATCGGCATCAAGTATTCATGGTGCGTATTGGATGGAAGGTGCCGGCGGAATCTTTTGTGAAAATGAGGCGATGAGCTGGATTGTCTCGCTAACAGGTTTGCCAGAAGGCGCTTTTGGGGTGTTTACAAGTGGAGGAACCGCTGCAAATTTATCTGCTATTGTTACTGCAAGAGAACATTGGCGAGAAAACCCAGAATTTAATCGCGAAAAGGGCTTGATTATTACCTCAATGGGGGCACATTCATCTGTAAAAGCAATGGCGAAAGTTGCGGATGTAGATATCATTTTAGTCGACTCTGAAGAGCATTTAACAGGAGAGGCACTTTTAGAAACTATTGCTACGCTAACAGAACATCAACGTAAATGTTTGTTTGCTGTCGTTGCTACAGGCGGAACTACAAATGCAGGTATTATTGACGATTTAGAAAGTGTTGCTAAAGTTTGTGAGGAGGAAAACTTATGGTTTCATATCGATGCTGCTTATGGAGGAGGTGCTTTGGTAGCTGATTCCGTTCGTCATTTGTTTAAGGGTATAGAAAAAGCAGATAGTATTACGATTGATCCTCATAAATGGATGTTTTCACCTTATGACTGTGGTGCTGTAATTTATAAAAACATGGAATTGGCTAAAAATGCCCATTCACAACAAGGTTCTTATCTAGAAATTTTTAAAGATGAAGGCGCTCACGGGTTTAATCCAACAGATTATCAAATTCAATTAACAAGACGTGTTAGAGGTTTGCCATTGTGGTTTTCATTGGCGACACATGGTACGGATCGTTATAAAGAAGCTGTAGAACGCGGTTTAGAATTAGCTCAAATTGCAGGTCGTTTAATTGAAGCGCACCCTAACTTAGAATTGGTAAGAGAGCCAAGTTTATCTTGTGTTTTATATAGAAGAATAGGATGGGAGCCTGAAGATTACACCCACTGGACCTATGAAAATCACAATAAAGGATTTGCTCTAGTCACACCAACTAAATGGAAAAATGGAGATACTTATGAAACCTGTTCACGCTTTTGTTTTATAAATCCAGATACTACAGAACGCGATATAGAACTAATTTTAGCGTCTATGGAATAATTAGCTAAAAATTTTCAAAAATCATTTAAATACAAGCATTCATAATATGTGATTATTTTTTATGTTAAAATTTAATTCAAAAAAATGTCAATCATAAATCTTAATTCGTAAATCCTTACTATTTTTGCGCATGCAACACAACAAAGTCCTAATATTAGATTTCGGTTCGCAATACACTCAGCTTATTGCGCGTCGCGTTAGAGAATTAAACATCTACTGCGAAATTCATCCATACAATAAAATACCTTCAGATTCAGAGAGCTTTAAAGCAGTAATTCTATCTGGTAGCCCAAATTCCGTTAGAGGAGAAGCTGTGCTTCACCCTAATTTAGAGGAGATTCGAGGTAAAAAACCAATGCTAGCCGTTTGTTATGGTGCGCAATATTTAGCCCATTTTTCAGGTGGTAAAGTAGCGGAATCTAGTACAAGAGAGTACGGTAGAGCTAATCTGAGTTTTATTAAGTCTGATGAAGATTTTTTTGAAAACATACATACTGGTAGCCAAGTTTGGATGAGTCATAGTGATACCATTAAGAGTTTACCAACAGGAGGTGTGTTATTAGCAAGTACTGCAGATGTAGAAAATGCCGCTTATAAAATTGAAGGCGAACAGACTTACGCTATTCAATTTCATCCTGAAGTGTACCACAGTACGGATGGTTATCAGCTCTTACATAATTTTTTAATTAAAATAGCTGAGGTAGAACAAGACTGGACACCACAATCTTTTGTTGAAGAAACCGTTGACGAATTAAAAGAAAAACTTGGAAATGACAAAGTTGTTCTTGGCTTATCTGGCGGTGTAGATTCTTCTGTTGCAGCCATGTTATTACACAAAGCTATAGGTAAAAACCTCTATTGTATTTTTGTAAATAATGGCTTGTTACGAAAAAATGAGTTCGAAGATGTATTGACGCAATACGAAGGCATGGGATTAAACGTTAAAGGTGTAGATGCTTCGGCACGCTTTTTGGATGCTTTAAAAGGGTTGACGGATCCCGAGTTGAAAAGAAAGGCCATTGGAGCGGCGTTTATTGACGTTTTTGATGATGAAGCCAATTTAATAAAAGATGTAAAATGGTTGGCGCAAGGCACCATTTATCCTGATGTTATAGAAAGTGTTTCAGCAACAGGCGGACCAAGTGCCACTATAAAAAGTCACCATAATGTTGGTGGATTACCAGATTTTATGAAGCTAAAAGTGGTAGAGCCGCTTAAAGCTTTATTTAAAGATGAAGTGAGACGTGTTGGTGCTTCCATGAATATGGATAAACTGTTATTAGGGCGTCACCCTTTTCCAGGACCAGGATTGGCAATTCGAATTCTTGGAGATATAACAGCTGAAAAAGTACGTATATTACAGGAAGTTGATTTTATATTTATCAATAACCTGCGTTCTTGGAATCTATATGACAAAGTATGGCAAGCAGGTGCGATGTTATTACCAGTTAATAGTGTTGGCGTAATGGGAGATGAACGTACTTACGAAAAATGCGTGGCTTTAAGAGCTGTAGAAAGTACAGATGGAATGACTGCAGATTGGGTAAATTTACCTTATGAGTTTTTACAAAAAACGTCAAACGAAATTATAAACAAAGTAAAAGGGGTAAATAGAGTTGTTTACGATATCAGCTCAAAACCACCAGCTACTATTGAGTGGGAATAATTTGAATTTGTAATTATAGTTCCCGTTTATCGTTATTAAATAAAAACTGATTGCTTAGTTCGTCAAAGTACAGTTTATAGTAAAATAGAATACATGAAAAATATCTTAACCGTTATATTAATTGCTTTTACGATTGGTTTAAGTGCTCAAAATTATATTGAACATACGGTAGAACCCGGAGAAACAATACAGACGATTGCTAAAAAATACTTAGTAACACCTTCTGATATTTATGCGCTCAACCCTGATGCAAAACGTAAATTTCAACCCAATACGGTACTGATTATACCAAACTCAAAAGTTAAAAATGATGCTATTGAAGCAGATAAACGTGAACTAATTAACTATAAAACTCATAAAGTAAAACGTAAAGAAACACTCTTTGGTTTAAGTAAAAAGTATAATGTATCAGAGGAAGAAATAAAAAAAGCAAATCGTTTTTTGTATTCTGAAAATTTAAAGCGTGGTGATAAAATTAGAATCCCTCAATATAAAACGATAGTTTCTAAACAGACCTTAACTAATACGGTAAAAACTTATACCGTTCAACCAAAAGATGGTAAGTGGGGCATTGCTTATAAATTTGGAATTACAGTAGCTGAATTAGATGCATTAAATCCATTTATGAATGAAGTGATTCAACCTGGAGACGAACTTAATGTGCCTAATATAGAAAACAATGAAGAGAAGGCTATTGATCCTAAGTTTGGTTATTACGAGGTATTACCTAAAGAAGGGTTTTATAGATTAAAAATCAAACTCAACCTTACTCAAGAGCAATTAGAACAATTAAATCCGGAGTTAAAAGAGACAGGTTTAAAAGCAGGAATGATTTTAAGAGTGCCTGAAGGTGTTGAGGTAGAAGGTAGTTATAATGCTTACGCAATTACCAATTTAGAAAACAACTTAACCAATTTTAAAACTAAAAAATTGGCTTTAATGTTGCCTTATCAACTGCATAGAATAGATGTTAGCTCTGTAGAAGAAGCAAAAGATCAGATTAAGAATAGTAGACGTTTGGCTGCAGTTTTAGAATTTCATATTGGCGTGCAGATGGCATTAGATTCGGCAAAACAATTAGGAATTTCAACAGACTTAAAGGTTTTTGATACACGTTACCATGTTTCTCAGACCAGTGACATTTTAGCGGAAAATGACTTCTCGGATTATGATGCCGTTATTGGGCCAATGGAAGGTGACAGTTTTAATCGTGTCGCTTTAGCGCTAAAAGCAGATAATGTACCTGTTATTGCAGCGATGAACAAGCCAAAAGAAGTTTATAGTAATGTTTTTCAAACCGTTCCAGAAAATGAATTGTTACGAAAAGCAATGATTGATTATGTTAAAGCTGATAGCTTAAAAACTAAAGTGGTTATTGTTTCAGATCATGCCCATAGAGCAACAAGTAAAGCAATACAAGATGCATTTCCTAATTCTAAACTCATGCTTACGAATAAGGATAAAAAAGATAAAACTAAGGATGCTTATTTTGTTTATCATTCTGAGTTACAACGCATGTTTTCATCTGGTAAAACCTATGTGTTTTTAGAAACTAATAACAATGCTTTTGTATCTAGTGTAGTTAGCATGTTAAATGGTTTTAGGTCTAAGGAAAAAGAAATTATACTAGCAACAACCGATAAAAATAAGGCATTTGAAGGTAAGGATATTGAAAACAGTAATCTTTCAAATCTTAAATTTCATTACCCTTCAGTAAACAAAGATTTTGATGAAACAAAAGCCAATGGTTTTGTAGAAGCTTACCGAGAAAATTATGGCGTTTCACCAAGCCGATATGCATCTCGTGGTTTTGATATTACTTTAGATATTTTAATGCGTCTAGCTTCAGCTGAAAATTTGTTTGAAGCTTCAACCGATGCTATAGAAACACAATACATAGAAAATAAATTTAGGTACAAAAAATCACTTTTTGGCGGTTATGTAAATCAAGCCATTTATGTAGTAAAATACGAGGACCTAAGAATTGTTGAAGCAAAGTAAATTACTTCTTAAAGCTATTTTAAGTTGATTTTCAGTATAATATCATATTTTGCATTTTAATTTAGAAAATAAAATACTGTTTAATCAGAATTTATAACATTGAAAAACGTAATCATCTCTTTAATCTTTCTTTTTGTTGGAAGTATTTCTAACGAAGAAACGCTAATGTGGAATGAAACTACCAAGCTAACCTGGGCAGATTTTAAAGGACAACCCGATTCAGAATCTGATGCTGTTGCTTTAACGGCATCAGGAATTACATTTGGGTATGCCGTAAAAACATCTGGTGAAAGAATTGTAGATTTTTCCACGACGGTTGAAGCCCATTTTTACCCAAATAAATCGTGGTATCTTAAAGAAAAATCAAACGCCCATATTTTAGAGCACGAGCAATTACATTTTGATATTACCGAACTCTACGCACGTAAGTTTAGACAGCAATTAACTAAACTTAAAGTTAACCAAAATGTAAAAGCGCAAATGGATCGACTTCACACGGCTATAAACGAGGCTGTAAACGAAACTCAACGCCGTTACGATAAGCAGACCAAGCATTCTATGAATATTGAAAAGCAAAATGAATGGGAAGCTTTCATTGAAAATGAACTCAAAGAATTAAATGAGTTTAAGTCTTAAATTGTTTTTATAAAGCCGATGGCTAGCGGGGAGAAATCTCACTATTTTATTTCAAATTAAATTTATTATATAATGGAATTAGACGGTACAGTTTTAATAGAATTGGCACACTATAAAATGCCTTTTGGAAAATATAAAGACCGTTACTTAGTTGATGTTCCTGAGCATTATTACATCTGGTACCAACAAAAAGGATTTCCACAAGGAAAACTTGGTCGTATGATGGCTCAAATGTGCGAAATTAAAATTAATGGTCTAGAGGAATTGATTTATAATATACGTCGAGACTTTAAGAAATAAGGGTTTAAAATACGCTGTTTAATCGAGGTGTTTGTAATTGGGTTAAGGGGTTATTTTCTTTTTTAATCGTTTAGCTTAAAAAATAAGTATGTTCTAACAGTACAAATTATTTTAAAAGCCTTGATTTTAGTATGGTAATCCACTAAACAAATAACATATCAACAAACCATAAACAAATAGAGAATAACTCATTAAATTTTGTAATTTTGCCTGCGTTAAATACGCATTATGACCACAAACCCTAAATATGTTTTTGTTACAGGAGGCGTGTCTTCTTCTCTTGGAAAAGGCATTATCGCTGCCTCTTTGGCAAAGCTCTTACAAGCCCAAGGTTACAGAGTTACCATTCAGAAATTAGACCCTTATATTAATATTGATCCCGGGACTTTAAATCCTTACGAACACGGTGAGTGTTATGTAACGGATGATGGTGCCGAAACGGATCTAGATTTAGGGCATTACGAACGTTTTTTAAATGTCGCAACATCTCAAGCTAACAATGTCACTACAGGTAGAATTTACCAAAGTGTTATTGATAAAGAAAGACGAGGTGAATTTTTAGGTAAAACAGTACAAGTCATTCCCCATATCACAGATGAGATTAAGCGTCGTATCCAAATTTTGGGTAATTCTGGTGATTATGATATTGTAATTACTGAAATTGGAGGTACGGTTGGTGATATTGAGTCTTTACCATATATTGAAGCTGTAAGACAGTTAGAATGGGATTTAGGAGAACATAACACCTGTGTTATTCATTTAACATTAGTACCTTATTTATCTGCTGCAGGTGAATTAAAAACCAAACCTACCCAACATAGTGTTAAAACATTGATGGAAAGTGGCGTGCAAGCTGATATTTTGGTTTGTAGAACAGAGCACAAACTAAGTGAAGGTCTTAAAACTAAACTAGCCCGTTTTTGTAACGTTAAAAAGGAAGCGGTTATAGAATCTATTGACGCATCAACTATATATGATGTGCCAAATTTAATGTTAGAAGAAGGTTTAGATAAAGTGGTTTTAAATCAGCTGATGTTAAAGAATGACGTTCCAGATTTAAAACGTTGGAATGAGTTTTTAAAGCGTCATAAAAGTCCTAAAAGTGAAGTTACTATAGGTTTAATTGGTAAGTATGTAGAGCTTCAAGATTCTTATAAGTCTATTTTAGAATCGTTTATCCATGCAGGTGCCGAGAATGAAGTCAAGGTTAATGTAGAACCTATTCATTCCGAATATTTATCCGAAAGTAATATTGAATTCAAATTAGGTCATTTAGATGCTGTTTTAGTTGCTCCAGGTTTTGGTGAGCGCGGAATTGAGGGTAAAATTGAAGCGGTTCGTTTTGTACGCGAACAAAATATTCCATTTTTAGGTATCTGTTTAGGAATGCAAATGGCAGTTATAGAATATGCCAGAAATATCCTGAATATTAAGGATGCAAATTCTGTAGAAATGGATGGGCAAACGCCAAATCCTGTAATTAATTTAATGGCATCTCAAAAAGATGTGGTTAATAAAGGCGGAACAATGCGTCTAGGAACATGGGATTGTCAGGTTGAAAAAGATAGTATTGCTTATGAGGTTTATAAATCTGAAATGATAACAGAACGTCATAGACACCGTTTTGAATTCAATAATAGCTATAAATCTCAATTCGAAAAAGCAGGGATGAAAGCTACAGGTATGAATCCAGAAACTGGATTAGTAGAAATTGTAGAGATACCAAGTAATAACTGGTTTGTTGGTGTGCAATACCATCCTGAATATAAGAGTACAGTAAAATGTCCACACCCTTTATTTGTTGCTTTTGTTGCAGCGGCATTAAAATATAAAAATAAAAACAAGCAGAAATAATATGTCACTTTGGCGTAAATAAATGTTTTGGATAACTATTTGAGTTACGTTATTGTTACCTTATAAAGACCTGTCAGGATTTTAAAAACCTTACAGGTCTAAAACTGAAAAGATTAATTAGATTACCGCTTTTGCGGCACATAGTATGGAAGAAAAGAAATTCGACGTTAAATCTATAATAGGCTTTGTCCTCATATTTGGGATTCTATTATATATAATGTACCAAAATCAGCCAACACCAGAAGAGCTTGAAGCACAGAAAATAGCTGAGCAGGAAAAAGTTGAAGCAGAGCAAAAAGCGAATCAGCAGAATGATGCCTTAGTCACTACACCAAACGATTACGTAAATACACAAGATTTAGATTCTACACAGCGTGCTGCGCTACAAAATAAAGTGGGGTCGTTTGCCTATGCTTTAACTCTGCCATTAGCAACTGACAAACAAACGACGGTTGAAACAGATGTTTTAGCACTTAAGTTTAATAATAAAGGTGGACAATTAGCCGAAGTAAAATTGCGGAATTTTGTTGATTATGATTCCGTGCCAATTTATATGGTAAAGGATGATAATAGTGCTTTTAATATCACTTTTGGAACTTCAGATAATCGCACACTCAATACACGAGATTTACCATTTCAGCCTAGTGTAACTAAAAGTGGTGACAATACGGTTGTTTCTATGCGACTTAAAGTTTCAGAAACAGCATTTTTAGAATACCGTTATGAGCTAAAGCCTAATGACTATATGATTGATTTTTCAATTAAGTCACAAGGTTTAAGTGGAGTGTTTAATACATCACAGCCTATTGCATTAGATTGGAGCCAAAAAAGTATTCGTCATTCTAAAAGTATAACTTATGAAAACCGTTATACAAGATTAACCTATATGCACGATGATGGTAAGGTTGATAAATTATCCCAAAATGGAGATGATGACGAAACAATTGAAGAGGTTGATTGGTTGTCTTTTAGACAGCATTTCTTTAGCTCTATATTAGTAGCAAAAGATAATCAATTAGATAATGTTACTGTGACATCTTCAGATTTGGTTGAAGACGAAGATATAGATACGTTGTATACAAAACAATTTGTTTCTAAAGTTCCTTTAGCTTTTAAAGGAGGAGAAATAAATAAAAACTTAGGCCTTTATTATGGTCCGACTGATAGTAAAACATTAAAAAATTACGAAAAAGGTTTAGAAGAAAGTATTCCATTTGGTTGGGGAATTTTTGGATGGATAAACAAAGCTTTATTTATTCCGTTATTCGGGTTTTTAAGTAGTTTTCTTCCTTATGGTATTGCTATTATTGTAATGACTATTTTAGTTAAAATTTTAATGTCTTTTGTACAGTACAAACAGTTTTTGTCTCAGGCAAAAATGAAAATCTTAAAGCCAGAATTAGATGCTGTAAGAGAAAAGTATAAAGACAACAAGTTAAAAGCACAACAAGAAACTATGGCTTTGCAAAATAGAGCAGGAGCAAGCCCATTGAGTGGTTGTTTACCTGGATTGATGCAAATTCCTGTGTTTTATGCCTTGTTTATGTTTTTTCCAACTGCTTTTGCATTACGTCAAAAAAGCTTCCTTTGGGCAGACGATTTAAGTTCTTTTGACTCCATTTACAATTTTCCTGATGGTTTTAGTATTCCATTTTATGGTGATCACGTTAGTTTATTTCCGATTTTAGCAGCAATCGCTATTTTCTTTTACATGAAAATGACTACTGGGCAGCAAATGGCAACACAACCTACACAAGAAGGGATGCCAGATATGGCTAAAATGATGAAGTATATGATTTACTTCTCTCCACTACTAATGTTAGTGTTCTTTAACAATTATGCTTCAGGATTAAGTTTGTATTACTTTATTTCTAACTTAATTAGTATCGGTATTATGTTAGTTATTAAAAACTATATTATCGATGAAGATAAAGTGTTAGCTAAAATTGAAGTGAACAAAACAAAGCCTAAGAAACAAAACAAGTTTCAGAAAAAAATGGCTGAAATGATGGAACAAGCTGAGCAACAAAAACAAGCTCAGCAAAAGGGTAAGAAGAAGAAATAATTATCTATCATATTAAAAAAAGCCTTAGCAAATTTGCTAAGGCTTTTTTTTATTCTCTTAATTAATAGGTGTGATTTCTTTTGGTTTAATCATAAACCACCTTTTCAGGTTTCATTGAACTTAAACTGCATCTAACGTTACAAATTTATTTAAGCTTTAAAAGCTTGCATAATTTCTCTTTATATTGAGATAAAAAAACCTTTCAAAACTAAATGTTCTGAAAGGCTTTCAACTAATTAATTAACCTAAAAATATATAAAAACAGTTCGTCTGAACATTAATTTTTATTGCATTGGTAAAAGTACAGTGTCAATTACATGTACCACACCATTCATAGTTTGAATATCAACTAATGAGGTTAAAATATTACTTACACGCTCATTTGGATCGGTTAGCGTAAAGGCACTATTATCAGCAGTGATGTCACCTCCTAATGTAGCAACAGTTCCGTTTGGTAAACTACTAGATTGTATATTTCCACTCACAATATGATAAGTTAATACAGCATCTACAGTAGCTGAATCTAAATCGCCTAGAGCAGTGTTTCCAGAAGGGTCTAACTCAACTAATAAATTAGCAAAAGCATCATTTGTAGGTGCGAAAACTGTAAATGGTCCTGCGTTAACATCAGATACAGTTGCAATATATGGTACTGTTGGTGTTCCGGTATCTGCTAATTGTAAAGCAGCTACTAAATTAGATAAAGCTGGGTTAGTTGTTGCAAATGTAGCAATAGTCGGCAACCCAATTACTTCATCAACAATATGCACTATTCCATTTGAAGCCGTATTATCTGCACTTGTAACGGTTGATGATCCATTCAACATAACACCATTTGATGTGGTAAAGTATAAACTTAAGTTAGTGTCATTCGGACCTGTGGCAGCAGTATTTGTATAACCTGAACCTAAATTTACTAAATCGGATGAGCTTACAGATGAACCAATAATAACATGGTTTAATAAGATGTTTCGTACTAAAGCTTCTTCTTCAGACGATAAGTTGTCTAAATCTAATCCTGTTGCATCTAACAAATCAGCAAAAGCGTCATTGGTTGGAGCAAATACGGTAAACGGACCAGCACCTTGTAAAGTACTTACTAAATCTGTAGCCTCTAAAGCAGCAGCTAGAGACGTTAAATCGTTTTCTAATGCTACATCAACAACTGTTGTTGGCGCTTCAATTGAGGTGTTATCATCATCGTCACTACAAGAAGTTAAACCTATAACCATTAGAAATACTGTCAGTAATTTGAAGTTTTTTGAAATAATTTTCATTTTTTTGAGTTTTAAATTGTTCAACATTCAAACCTTGCTGGTTTGTTTAACAAAACTATAAAATGATTAAACAAAATATTGTTTTGCTTTCTTTTTTAACACTGTTTTTAACAGTTGGCTATGCACAAAAATCAAAAAATCAGTATGATAATGCTGGAAAACGCCATGGTTTATGGACGAAAAACTACCATAAAACCGACCAAAAACGTTATGAAGGCGTATTTAAACATGGTAAGGAAATCGATTCGTTTAAGTTCTATACCTTATCAGCGGGAAAAAGCGTTTTAAGTGCTGTTAAAGTGTTTAATGAAAAGGACAGTATTGCTGATGTTACCTTTTTTTCTTCAACTAAAAAAGTGATTAGTGAAGGTAAAATGGATGGTAAACGTTTTATTGGTGAATGGACGTTTTATCATAAAAACTCTTCTGATAAAATGATTGTGGAGCATTATAATAATGATGGATTACTCGAAGGTGAACGCTTTGTGTATTTTAAAAATGGTTCACTTGCCGAAAGTTCTAATTATAAAAACGGAAAACTTTATGGGGAATCTAAATGGTTTTCAGAACAAAATGTATTGCTTAGACATACCCATTATATAGAGGATGATTTAGAAGGTAAAGCCATTAATTATGATGCTGATGGTAAAAAAACTTCAGAAGGTGATTACTCTAAAAACGTCAAAGTAGGAAAATGGAACTATTATGAAAATGGTGAACTAACCAAAGAAATTAATCACACTACAAAAGAGGTGATATCTAAAAAGGAATAACTTAAATCAATACATATCATAGTATTTCAGAATGGCAATCTTTATAGGATTGCCTTTTTTATTTTGTAATTTTGGCGCAGGTTTTCGAACTAATAGTATTTAATCAAATAGAGGTTCCTGTTTTTTTTGCAGGAGATGTGTATGAAAAGAGTTATTGTAGGGCTTTCCGGCGGTGTAGATTCTAGTGTTGCAGCTTATCTTTTAAAAGAACAAGGCTACGAGGTTATTGGACTTTTTATGAAAAATTGGCACGATGATTCTGTGACTATTTCAGATGAATGTCCATGGTTAGAAGATAGTAATGACGCTATGTTAGTTGCCGATAAATTGGGAATCCCTTTTCAAACGGTAGACTTAAGTGTGCAATACAAAGAACGTATTGTTGACTATATGTTTAATGAATATGAAAAAGGTCGCACACCAAATCCTGATGTACTTTGTAATCGGGAAATTAAATTCGATGTCTTTATGGATATCGCTTTAGAATTGGGTGCAGATTATGTTGCTACGGGCCATTATTGTAGAAAATCCACTATTGAAAAAGAGGGTAAGGAAATTCACCAATTATTAGCAGGGACAGATCCTAATAAAGATCAGTCCTATTTTTTATGCCAATTGTCACAATCGCAATTAGCAAAAGCTTTATTTCCTATAGGTGAATTATTAAAACCTGAAGTACGAGAAATTGCTAAAGCTCAGGATTTAATTACTGCCGAAAAGAAAGATTCTCAAGGCTTATGTTTTATAGGGAAAGTACGGTTACCCGATTTCTTACAACAGCAGTTAAAACCTAAAAAAGGCGCTATTGTTGAAGTTGATGCCACTTTTGAAACTTATAATAAAGTGCTTCCAGAATTTAATTCTAAAGAGACGGAATTAGAATTTCTATCTAAAAAACCAGTTTATCATATCACAGATGGAAAAGTTGTTGGTCAACATCAAGGTGCTCATTATTTCACCAAAGGACAACGAAAAGGCCTTGGCGTTGGTGGCACAGTAGAACCGTTATTTGTTATAGATACCGATGTTAAAGACAATATTATTTACACAGGGCAAGGTAAACAACATCCCGGTTTATATAGAAATGTGTTGTTTGTTTCTAATGAAGAATTGCATTGGGTTAGAGAAGATTTAGCTTTAGGCGAAGGTGAAACAATGGCTGTAATGGCGAGAATTCGATACCGACAAACTTTAGAAAAAGCGACATTACATAAAGTCGCTTCAGGATTATACGTAGAATTTGAAAACAAACAATCAGCTATTACTGAAGGTCAATTTGTGGCTTGGTATTTAGAAGATGAATTAGTGGGGTCGGGAGTTATTTCTTAACTTAAAAATTAAGATTTCAGCATTTAGACTTTTTTTGAGACCAGACAGGTCTTACTAGATTTTTTAGCAACAAAAAGTAAACACATGAGAAGAATTTTTATATTAATTTTTTTAGTTTTTGTTGCTGTTTATAGCAATGCTCAACAAGATGCTTGGGTTTATCTCACAGACAAGCCAAACGTTTCAAATTCAATAGCCAATCCAATCAGTGTACTGTCTCAGAAAGCAATTGATAGAAAACAACAGCAAAATATTGTTATCGATGCACGCGATGTACCTGTAAATGAAACTTATATTTCAGAGTTAAAAAACCAAGCAGGAATTACTGTTTTGGCGAAATCAAAATGGTTTAATGCAATACATGTTAGAGGAACTGAGATCGCTATTAATGCTCTAGTCGACTTAACTTTTGTAAATCATATCGACTTTGCGAATCCTAATTTAAATACCTTATCCCGAGGAACTTCAGATTATAACCAAACTGACGTTGAAGACGAAACCATTGCTTTTACTTATGGAGATACACAAAATCAAGTTGAAATGATTAGTGTCCACGAGTTGCATTTAGCAGACTTTACAGGTGAAGGCATAACTATTGCGGTAATCGATGCAGGTTTTCCTAGTGTTAATACAATGGATGCTTTCCTACGTTTACGAGATAATAATGATTTGTTAGGAGGCTATGACTTTGTAGATAGAACTTCGGATGTGTATGCTTCAACGGCAAGTGATCATGGCACTAAAGTTTTGAGTACAATGGCGGCCTATGTTGAAGGTGAATTTGTTGGTACCGCACCAGATGCTTCATATTATGTATTTAGAACTGAAGATGCAGGAAGTGAAAATCCAGTTGAAGAAAGTTATTGGGTTGAAGCTGCTGAGCGTGCTGATAGTTTAGGCGTTGACATCATTAATACTTCTTTGGGTTACACTACTTATGACAATGCTGATTATAGCTACTCCCCATCAGATATGAATGGTCAAGTAGCTTATATTTCAAGAGGTGCTTCTATTGCTGCAGAAAAAGGAATTTTAGTGATTGTAAGCGCCGGAAATTCTGGTGCTACAGATTGGCAAACTGTTGGTGCACCTGCAGACTCGCCAGATGTGCTTAGTATAGGCGCTGTTGATGCTAATGGCGATTATGCGTACTTTAGTTCACAGGGTAGTGCTGCTCAAGTTGGGTATCAGAAACCCGATGTCGTTGCTAGAGGTGGTGCCGCATATGTTATTGATGAAAATAATACCATTGTACAAAATAATGGCACGTCTTTTAGTAGCCCAATCCTCTGTGGTGGTATTGCATCTTTGTGGCAGGCGATTCCAGAGGCATTGCCGACTGAAATTATGGATTATGTAAGGCAATCAGCCTCTCAATATAATGCGCCAGATGACTTTTTGGGGTATGGTATTCCAGATTTGTTTCAAGCTAAAAATTTAGCATTATCTTTTGATGAAACAATTCGTACTGCATTTCATTTTTATCCGAACCCAGTAAGGTCTAACTTAAATATTGAAATTCCTTCATCTATTGCTCAATTAGAGGTTGTTATTTATAGCCAATTAGGTCAAGAAATGGTACGTCAGGTGGTAACTGAAAACGCAAATAGCATTAATGTTTCCAATTTGGTTTCAGGGCTGTATTTAATTCAGGTTTCCTCCGATGAAGCTTCTAAAACATTTAAATTTATCCGAAGTTCTAATTAAAGTAGTTTTTCTGTTTGATGGCATTGCTGTTTCAAAAATGGCATAAGAACGGTTTCGATTAAATATGAATATACAGTCGAAATTTATACGTTTTTAATCGTGAGTTTCACTTGAATTTACGATTTTTATAAAAATGCAATACATTCAATACTATGGACAATAGAATTACATCACTTTTCAATATAAAACACCCTATAATTCAAGCAGGAATGATTTGGAATAGTGGTTGGAAATTAGCTTCTGCAGCTAGTAACTCAGGCATATTAGGTTTAATAGGCGCAGGGTCTATGTACCCAGATGTTTTGCGAGAACATATTCAAAAATGTAAAGCAGCTACTGACCAACCGTTTGGTGTTAATGTACCGATGTTATATCCAAATATTCAAGAAATTATGGATATCATTGTTGAAGAAGGGGTAAAGATTGTTTTTACTTCAGCTGGAAACCCAAAAACGTGGACCAAATGGTTACAAGAGAAAGGGATAACGGTTGTACATGTAGTGAGTAGCGTAAAATTCGCTTTAAAAGCTCAAGCTGCAGGTGTTGATGCTATAGTGGCCGAAGGTTTTGAAGCTGGCGGACATAATGGAAGAGATGAAACGACTACGTTGACCTTAATACCTATGGTAAAAGAACAACTCGACATTCCATTAATTGCGGCAGGCGGTATTGCTACAGGACAAGCCATGTTAGCCTGTATGGTTTTAGGTGCCGATGGCGTGCAAGTAGGTAGCCGATTTGTAGCGAGTGAAGAGTCTTCAGCTCACCAAAGCTTTAAGCAGGTGGTTGTTGATGCTAAAGAAGGTGATACTCAATTAACCTTAAAAGAATTAGCACCAGTTAGATTAGTGAAAAATAAATTCTTCAATGATATACAAGACCTCTATAAAACGAGTCCAACGGCAGAAGAATTAAAAGCATTATTAGGTAGAGCAAGGTCAAAACGTGGTATGTTTGAAGGCGATTTAGAAGAAGGCGAACTTGAAATAGGACAAATTTCAGGCTTAATACAAGATGTAAAACCGGTTGCTGAAATTGTAGAAGATATGCTTGTCGAATTTAAAGCCGCAAAGGAGGCTGTAAATTTATTGAAATAAAAGGCGGTTATCTCAGTGTAAGGTTTTGTTAATCTAATAATTAAATCGAGCTATTTATACTGAAATAGAGTTTATTAAGTCTTTAATTTATGAGTTAATAATTTGTTACTCCATAAGATTTTAATCTAACATATTTGTCGTTAATTTTTGATAAAAAAACTAAATTTGCCCAAGCTAAGAGCGTATGAATTTAACTATCGAAAATATATTATTGGTTGGGTCGCTATTACTTTTTATAAGTATAATAGTGGGAAAGACGTCTTATAAATTTGGGGTTCCAACCTTAATACTTTTCTTAGCTATAGGGATGCTGGCTGGTTCAGATGGTATTGCAGGTATCCGTTTTGATGACCCTAAATTAGCACAGTTTATAGGTATTGTTTCGCTTAATTTTATATTATTTTCTGGAGGTTTGGATACTAATTTTAAGGCAATAAAGCCCATTCTAAAAGAAGGTTTAGTATTGTCAACTCTTGGCGTTCTGCTTACCGCGGTTACTCTCGGGACTTTTGTCTGGTTTGTTACTGATTTTACTATTTACGAAAGTATGCTTTTGGGTTCCATTGTATCATCTACAGATGCTGCTGCTGTATTTTCAATTTTACGTTCAAAAAACTTAGCTTTAAAAACAAATTTACGACCAACATTAGAGTTAGAAAGTGGGAGTAATGACCCTATGGCTTATGTGTTAACATTGGCTTTTTTGACTTTAGTAATTAATCAAGATTTAAGCCTTTGGTCTATTATTCCCCTGTTTTTGCAACAAATGATTTTAGGTGGTATAGCCGGATTTGTTTTTGGTAAATTAAGTAAAATTATCATCAATAAAATTAAATTAGATTTTGAAGGACTTTACCCTGTCTTAGTCATCGCGTTAATGTTTATTACATTTTCGGCGACTGATTTTGTCGGTGGTAATGGATTTTTAGCCATTTATATCTGTGCTGTTTATTTAGGAAATCAGGATTTAATACACAAATCAACCATTTTAAAAATGTTTGACGGTGTGGCTTGGTTAATGCAGATTGTATTGTTCTTAACTTTAGGCTTACTCGTTTTTCCTTCAGAAATTATCCCTTACATGGGCATTGGTTTGCTTATTTCTGTTTTCTTAATTGTTGTAGCAAGACCTGTAAGTGTTTTTATAAGTTTAATGTTTTTTAAAATGAAACTTAAAAGACGCTTTTATATTTCGTGGGTGGGCTTACGAGGTGCTGTACCTATTGTATTTGCAACTTATCCACTTTTAGCGGGTATTGATAAAGCCAATATGATATTTAATATTGTATTTTTTATTTCGGTGACTTCGGTTTTAATTCAAGGTACAACTTTATCTGTTTTTGCAAAATGGTTAAAAGTGGTTTTACCAGAAAAAGTTAAACCGATTGCCGAGAACGACAGGTATATTCTTAATCTACCCAAATCAGTAATGGAAGAAGTCTCAATTCCACCAGATAGTTTTGCTGTAGATAAACGAATTATAGATTTACACTTTCCTACATCAGCTTTTATTGTCATGATTAAACGGAATGATAAGTTTGTACGTCCTGGAGGCTCTACAATTATTGAAGCTAAGGACACACTTGTGCTTCTTTTGGATAAGGAAGACAGTTTAGATGAAGTCAATCAGATTTTAGAATTAACTTCTGCACCTTAAAACCTTTTTACTTCTTTATGTTGTTATTTGAACTCAAATCTTAGCGATGTTGCTGTTTAGATTATTGAAAATTATGAGTTTACAGTTTAATAAATGATAAAAAATATAATCAATTTATTATCTTTAAAACAATCAATACTTAAACCTAATTGCTATGAAAAAAACAATCCTTTTAATTCTAGTTTTAGCACTATTTAGTTTTAATTCTTGCAATGAAATTTTAGGTAAAGAAGAATTCGAAAAAGTAAATTGGTCGGAACGTGAAGCTAATATCACAGCTGTAGATTCTTTAATGTCAGGAGAATCCTATTTATCCGTTTATTCTCAAATTTATAGTTATTCCCAGCATAAAATTTATAATTTAACGGCTATGGTGAGCATTAGAAATGCGAGTATAAGTGATAGTATTTATCTCTCAAAAATAGACTATTACGATAGCGATGGTGACTTATTTAAGTCTTATATTGAAAACCCTGTGTTTGTGAAACCGATGGAAACTTTAGACATTGTAATTAATGAAGTTGAAATAGCAGGTGGCACAGGTCCCAATTTTATTTTCGATTGGTTGATACCTAAAAATTGTCCAGAACCTATCTTTGAAGGTGTTATGACGTCGACTTCGGGTCAGCAAGGGTTATCTTTTATAACCCATGCCAAAAGAATAGATTAAAGGTTTGGTGTAAGGCGTAAAAAGATTAAAATAAGTACTCAAATAATCTTTATTATTTACAAAAATTTTCATTCTTAAAACTAAAAGGAAGTAGTACTTTTACGCCATGGTTTTAAGTCAATACACTAAAGAATTTAGATACAATCTAAAACTCGCATCTCCTGTGATGTTGGGTATGCTTGGTCATACCTTTGTTAGTTTTGTAGATAATATAATGGTGGGCCAATTAGGTGCCGCTGAACTAGCTGCTGTGTCGTTGGGTAATAGCTTTATATTTATTGCCATGTCTTTAGGGATTGGTTTTTCTACAGCTATTACACCTTTAGTTGCAGAAGCTGATTCTGAAAATAACTTCCAAAATGGAAAATCGGTCTTTAAACATGGCCTTTTTCTTTGCACGGTTTTAGGTTTTATTTTATTTGGCATTTTACTATTTGCTAAGCCCTTAATGTATATTATGGACCAACCAAAGGAAGTGGTAGATTTGGCCATTCCGTATTTAGATTTAGTGGCCTTCTCTTTAGTTCCACTTATTGTTTTTCAGGCTTTTAAGCAGTTTAGTGATGGATTGTCGTTAACAAAATACCCAATGTATGCAACCATAGTTGCTAACGTGCTCAATGTGGCTATCAATTATGTACTGATTTTTGGTAAATTCGGATTTCCTGAAATGGGAATTGTAGGGGCAGCCGTTGGTACTTTAGTATCCCGTTTTGTTATGGTTGCTTATCTATGGTGGTTACTCGCTAAACGTAACAAATCTAAAGCTTATGTCACTAATATTAAGTTTTTTAGTCTTAGTAAAGCACCTATTAAAAAGTTGATAAATCTAGGATTACCAAGTGCTATGCAGATGTTCTTTGAAGTCGGTATTTTTACGGCTGCCGTTTGGTTAAGTGGAACTTTGGGAGCTAATGCACAAGCAGCCAATCAAATTGCATTAAATTTATCTTCAATGACCTTTATGGTGGCCACAGGTTTAAGTGTCGCTGCTATGATTAGAGTCGGTAATCAAAAAGGGTTAAAGGATTTTAAGGCTTTAAAACGTATTGCAGAATCTATATTTTTAGTCGGTTTTATATTTGCAGTCATTTTTGCTCTGTTTTTTGTGGTTTTTCATAAGTTTCTACCCAACATGTATGTGGATTTAGATGACCCAAAAAATGCCATAGATAATGCTGAAGTTGTACAAATTGCCGCTACATTATTATTAGCAGCTGCTGTTTTTCAAATTACGGACAGCCTTCAAGTGATTGCTCTTGGTGCTTTACGAGGCCTGCAAGATGTTAAGATTCCTACTTTGATTACATTTATTTCCTATTGGGTTATTGGTTTCCCAATTTGTTACTATTTAGGCAAAGCAGATGCTTATGGAAGTTTGGGCATTTGGATAGGGCTTATTGCCGGGTTGAGTGTTGCTGCAGTTTTACTGTTTATTAGGTTTCATTTTTTGACTAAAAATCTTATTGAAAAATCTTCTACATAAGAAAGAAAATATTCCTGTTTTGAACTTAATATATTAATTACATAGCTCAATCAAAATCAATATATTTGCATCCTAATTAATTACAAATTTTCGAGCTTTAAGCTGTCGATTTCAAACATTACCATGGAACTACCAAAATTCATATTAGGCGATAACACAGATTATCCTGAAGCAATTTTTATTATTCACACTGAATTCCCGCGTTTTATCATAAATCTTGAAAATGATGAAGTCGAATGGTTTGAAGAGTTCGACCAACACGATGAAAAGGAATTGGAAACTGAAACTGAAAATTACATTCAGCAAGCTACCGATTTTTACGATAGAGAAATTGCACGATACGACGACTAATGTTAGACCAGTTACTAGAATTAGATAAAAACCTATTTTTATATCTCAACAATTTAGGAACGGATACTTGGGACAATTTATGGTTAATTATTACCAATAAATTGACATCGATTCCTTTATATGCAACGTTACTATTTTTAATTTATAAAAAATACGGTTGGAAAGCTTTATTGCTATTAGTGTTCGTAGTTGCAGGTTTAATTACATTTACCGATCAAATCACTAATGTTTTTAAGGATGAATTTCAACGCGCAAGGCCTTGTAGAGCGGAAGGCGTAATGGATGTAATGCGTTATGTAGCACCGCGCTGTGGTAAATATGGTTTTTTCTCAGGGCATGCTTCTAATTCTATGGCAGTAGCTATTTTTACTGGCTTACTATTAAAACCTTACTTTAAAAATTTAATTTACTTATTACTCATATGGAGTTTTATAGTGGCTTACAGTCGTATCTATGTGGGTGTGCATTATCCTTTAGATATTATCTGCGGGTTAACTTTTGGTGCCATAGGAGGATTTGGTTTCTATAAGTTGTACATGTACATTCTTTATAGGTATATCAAATAAATCACTAGATTTTAAATCCGTTTTAGAATTGCTTTCTTGTAAGCTTATAAAGCTGATTGACCAATCGGGAACGGTAGTCTTTTTTCGAAAAATTTAAATCATAAGTCGCAACAAATTCAATCTTATAAAATTTTGAAAGTGCTTCAATGTCTTCAGGATTAGAAGTGGATGTCAATAAATTAAATTGAGTTTCTGTTGGAATAACTATACCATCATCAGTTTTAATACTCGGAATTTTATCACCATAGCTATAAATAGCTTCTGGCGAAACACCATCTAAGGTATAGAGTGAAATTTCATCTGCACTTATTTCAGATAAAGGTCTATAGTTTTCTTGTGATTGATTTTGAACTATCGGAAGCGCTAAAAACCCAATGATAAGCATAAATCCAATAACTAAATAAAATGTAGTTTTTATATTT
The DNA here is from genome assembly GCF_013403955.1 of Winogradskyella vidalii. Taxonomy (GTDB): domain Bacteria; phylum Bacteroidota; class Bacteroidia; order Flavobacteriales; family Flavobacteriaceae; genus Winogradskyella; species Winogradskyella vidalii. The sequence continues at coordinate 983,113 of NZ_JABFDG010000001.1, forward strand.
TTCGCCTTTAAATGTTTGAAGATAAAAAAGCCAATTACCACCAATGCTATACTCGATAGAATATATCTTACTAAAATTATTCCTGATAAACTGGGTGCAATCACAAAACCGATGCCCCAAAACAACACTGCGATAAGCCCTATTAAACCAAACTGAAAATACACCGGAATCGTTTCTTTTTTCGACTTTAAATTCTTGAATTCTCGAATTAAATAGTCAATATAAAACCCAATATTAAAGGCTAAAGGAATTAAAACAGGCATTAAATAGCGAGATTTTTTTTCAGGAATTAGCGATAGTAAAATAACGGCTAAGATGGTCCAAAAAAAACTAAAACGATAGGCTTTTAAATTTATCACTCTAGTTTTTAGATACGGATATAATAAACTGATAAATGCAGGAATGGTCCATATACCACTTTGAACAAAAAAGCTCCAATAATAATAAAAAGGCCTAACATTATAACTATGCCAATTAGACGTTTCTCGCTCGGCAATTTTAATAAATGTTTCAGGATCTGCAACTCTAACATGCAGATACCACCAAGCTCCTAAAACCAATCCAAAAATCAAAAGACTTATTAGTTTTAGAAAATGAAGTATACCACCTTTATATTTAAAAACGATACCATATGTTATTATAAATGGTAAGAAAAGAACATATAGTGATACTGGACCTTTAGATAAAATAGATCCAGCTAAAAACACTACAAAAAGTAAACTTCTTAAAATAGATGTTTTTTCATTCTGAAACATTAAAAACAACTGATACAATGCCATAAGCATAAAACCGTGAGTGTAAATATCCCAAGGGGCTTCAACTGTAATCCCTATCACGTAAAAAGATGTTAAAGCAATAAAACCATTAATTAAGCTATGTGTTTTTGAAAGCTCTAATTTTTTTGATAAAATATAAATTGAAATCCCAATACTAGCCACAAATAAAAGTGCAGACCATCGTAAGGCTAAAACAGATGTAATACCAAAGACATAACCAAATGCTGCTGTAATCCATGTTGGTAAAGGCGGTTTTTGGTAACGGGCTTCGCCATTCATGGTGGTTAAAATCCAATTGTTGTCAGTAAGCATTTCTCTAGCCGAAATAAAATTTCGTGCTTCCATAATTGTCACCGGAATCGCATCAATTGTAAAACCAAGCATAACAATTACAAATAATAACAGACTAAGAATCGGATATTTTTCTATGTATTTAATCATTGCTCTGTCTTATTAAATAAGCGTTTCTTGCGTAAATTACTAAGCCAAATAAGTGGCCTACAAATAATACAGGGTCTTTTCTAATGATGGCATAAGTTAGAATCATTGATGCACCAATTAGGCTTAATACCCAAAAACCCATGGGTAAGGTTGATATTTTTTGACGTTCAGAATGAATCCATTGGTATACAAAACGCAATGTAAAAATAACTTGTGCTACAATACCTAACACTAATAGCCACATCGGAATATCTTCATTCTTAAATAATAATTCTAAGTCAATTTTATTGTTGTTGTAATAAAACAAGACAATTAAAATAGGGGCACCAATCAGTATGTATTGAATGAATTTAGGAAATTTTTGCCATTGGCCTTGCAGTTGTAAATTTCGGATATAAATAAAATAGGTTAAACTCTGACCTAACATTATGGAGAAATCTAAACGTAAATAGCCATAAATAAAAAGCAAAAATGAAGCAATTAAGCTGAGTAACCAGAACGTTTTTGGGGTAATAACTTTGCGTTGTTTTTCAGACGTAATCCATTGAATAATGAGTCGTGATGAAAATAAAATTTGAGCTAAAAACCCAATGCTGTAAATAATCCAGTCTTTCAAATTGAATGTTCGTTTTTTTTATTTACTAGATTTAGACACCTCGTAATTTATATATTTTTTCTTCATCCATAAATAGGCAAAACAATCTATAAGCGGTCCGAGAAGTCTATTCCAAAGTCCAAATTTAGCCGTGCCAGCCATTCTTGGAAAATGTTGAACTGTAATTTGTGTTACGCGTCCGTTTTGTAACATAATCATTGCTGGTAAAAAACGGTGTAAGCCTCTAAACATTGGGATGCGTTTGGCGTAGTCTGTTTTAATTACTTTTAGCGGACAACCCGTATCATCCATACCATCATGTGTAAATGCTCGTCTTATGCCATTGGCAATTTTAGAAGACATATTTTTTACAAACGAATCCTTTCGGTTAGAGCGCACTCCGGTTACCAATTCGTAAGAACCGATATGTTCTAAAAGGGTATTAAAATCTTCGGGTGAGGTCTGTAAATCAGAATCGATATAACCAACCAATTCAGAATCTACATAATCAAAACCAGCTTTAATTGCAGCACTAAGCCCTCTGTTTTCTTTAAATAAGATATAATCAAAAGCATCATTTCGTTCACAAATACGTTCAATTAATGCCTGGCTGTTATCGCTTGAACCATCATTCACAAAGAGTATTGAAGTAGTAACAGTAGCAATTTTAATATAACTAGAAAGTTCCGTTTCTACACGTTCTAGATTTTCCTCTTCATTATATACAGGAACTATAATGGTAAATTGATACGTCATGCAGTTAATTACTTAGTCGACACAAAAATATTCTTTTTTTATGATACAGAAAGTTTAATGGATTTATTTAGACATTTCCATTTTTAATCTTGCTGCATTAGCGGCTTCCTGTAGTGCTCGATTATCAGGGGTTTTTAAAGCTTTTTTTTCGGCTTCAACATATTCTGGGAAATCTCTAAACTTCATTTCTAATAAGGTTTCTGCTGTAGTGAAGTAAAGTAAAACTCCTATAAAAGCGATGATGCTTAGTCGAATTAAAAGTGTCGTATAAAACTTGCTTCTGCTATAAAAGAATTTAAAAATTATAAAGGCGTAGATTGGTATTAGGCTAACAAGTCCGATTAGGAGAATTATATTCCCGTAAGGCCAGCTTTGGTATTTAAATAAACTACTAATGGTTATTAAAGACAATACAAAACCAGTGCCTATAGCGCCAAGGATTCGTAACATGTTTGTGTCTTTAAAAGCTTCTTTTTTGAAGATATTTCTAAATCTAATTTGGTTTAAAAGTCCAAAACTAAAAATACCATATAATAATGATAAAAATAGGCAGAGTAAGCTAATTGATAAAGCTGCATATGGATAAGTAAACCATAGTCTTAGCAACATTAAAAGGGTAATGGCAGCGGAAAGAATGATTTCAGTTTGTTTCATTAAATTTTAATCTACTGAACACTATCAAGTGGTACTTCTATCAATGTGTTATCCCAAGCCATAGTTAGTTTTAAATTTCCCGTTTTATGATCAAAGGCAATCGTGAATTTTTCAACGGTTTCATCTATTTTTTGTGCTGGTACAACAAGTTCTAGTGCATCGTAGTTTGGATCCCACATGGGTTCCATTTTTTCGTTTACACCCCAATCGTATTGCTTGGAGTTAAACATCACGGTCCAAGTATCTTCTTTTGGTATGGTCCAGATGGTATATTTTCCTTTTTTTAATACAATCTCATCTATTATTAAGTCCTTATTGGTCTCAAAGGTCGTTGCTTCATTGGCACCGGTACGCCATACATTATCAAAAGGTACAAGCGCACCAAATACTTCACGGTCACGTTTTGAAGGACGGTTATATTCAACTTTTATTTTTAAATCGTTGAGTGCAATTTCGGCAGTATCTTTTGGACTTAAAGGCGGCGCAAATATATTTTCAACAAATATACAATAGCCTAATAGGCCAATAGCTGAAATGATCAAGAGAATTATGAGGCGTTTTAACATGGTTTAATCTAGATAGATTTTAATTTTTACATACAAGTGCAAACTTATGCATTCAATATTTAAAGATAATTGAAATCCATAACTTTATATATGTCAAACGTTGAATTTTATGGAAATCTTATAAAATTGAAAATATTTTGAAGATTCTTGCAACACTTCAATTTTTATGTCGTCTTTAAGATGTAACCAATCAAAAACCACAACTAAAATCACCACGTTTCAAATTCATATTGTTGAAAAATGCAGGCAGAATGATAGGCAAGCACAGATGCAATTGTACAATCAATACTGTAATGGTATGTTAGTCATAGCGCTTCGATTTGTAAAAGATACCATGGAAGCTGAAGATGTTGTGCAGGAAGCGTTTATTAAAGCATTTTCAAAATTAGAACAGTATAAAGCGGAAGTGAGTTTTGGTGCATGGCTGAAACGTATTGTTATTAATACATGTATTGATGTTTTAAAGTCCAAACATCAGCATTTGGTGACATTAGAAGATTGTCATTTAAACGTAGTAGAAGATAATGATGATACTGGGTGGACTGTTGATGAGAGTGTTACGGTTGAAGGCGTAAAATTAGCGATAGACTCTTTGCCCGAAAAATACAAGTATGTTGTACTACTGTATCTAATGGAAGGTTATGATCATAAGGAAATATCTGAAATTTTAAATATTACAGAGGTGGCATCTCGTACACAACTATCGCGTGGAAAACAGAAATTAAAGGACGTATTAAAATTAGAAAAGAATGGGACAAGATCTTAGAGAACTATTTGAAGTAGACCCAAAAAATCAGCATACAAAAATGTCTGAAGGGCATGAGGTTCGTTTTCTTGAAAAATTAGAAAATGAGTTTCCTACAAAGAAAAAACAAACTAACAGGTTCGGGTTTTTAAATATAGCAGCGAGTGTCATAGTATTGTTAGGGTTGAGTTATGGAGCGTATCAATATTATCAGGTTCCAACAAAAACAGTTGAACCTACTAAAGTTGTTGATACCCAAATAAAAACCTTAGGCGATGTGTCACCAGATTTAAAAAAGGTGGAAGATTACTATTTAGCAAGTATTAATCTGGAGTTATCTAAAGTGCAACTCACCCCAGAAAATAAAGAATTATTTGATGGTTACGTTGGAAGACTGAAAGAATTAAACGATGAATATAAAACCTTAACGCTAGAGTTAAACAACAACGGACCCAATACAGCTACTTTAGATGCACTTATTAATAATCTGAAGTTTAGACTCAATTTAGTGATGCGCCTTAAAGAAAAACTATTAGAATTTAAAGACGATTCCGTGACACAAGAAACTTTGTAAATCAGAATCAATCAATCAATCAAAAAACGAACAGATTTTACACGGCTTTGCTGGGTAAGTCTAAAAAAATCAAAAATCATGAACACTATTAGAATTTTAGTTATGTGTCTAATAACCACGTTTTGTTATGCACAAAAAAAGATGAGTAAAACATCACAATCCATTAAAGTGAATAAAGATGTGATTGTAGAATTAAACACCAGCTATGTAGAAATAGAAATAGATACATGGAACAAAGATGTCGTTGAAGTCGAAGCTTATATTGAAGGTGATAAATTGACCGAAGAGGAATTAAAAAACGCATTAAAAGCTTGGCAACTTAAAGTTGAAGGTTCTAATGATAAGGTTGTTATTTCATCTACAGGGGGGCTAAATTCGGCGTCATATCCTCATGAAGATTATGCAGCCGTATTACAAGAATTGGAGTACCAGTTAATTGAATTACCAGCAGTACCCGTGATGCCAGAACTACCAATGATGCCAGCACTAGTTGAAATGCCAGCCATGCCAGAAATGCCAGCCATGCCTGTAATGCCAAAACTACCAAAGTTGCCCAAAGACATTACAACTATAGATTTTGATTACGAAGCATACCAAAAGGATGGTGAGGACTATTTAGCCGAATGGAGTAAAAAGTATGAAAAGCAAGGAGGTAAAGAATTTCAGAAAAAAATGGAAAACTGGGCACGAGAATTTGGAGACTCAGGATATCAGGAGAAAATGGAAAAATGGGGAGAAGAATACGGGAAGCGTTTTGACGGTAAATGGGCAAAAGATATGGAAAGATGGGGTGAGAAGTTTGGTGAGAAATACGGAAAGGATATGGAAAAATGGGGTGAGGAATTTGGTGAAAAATTTGGAAAAGAATGGGGTGAGAAAATGGAAGCTTGGGGCGAGCGTTTGGAAAAACAAATGGAACAACGGGCCGAAGCTATGGAGAAAAGAGGTGAGTCTTTAGAGAAAAGACAGGAAGCGCTTGCTAAAAGAGAACAACATATGGCGGAGAGTAAAACTTCTGTTTATGTAAAGCGCTTAGAATCGGGAAACAATAGTAAAATAAAAAAGGTGATTAAAATTAAAATCCCTAAAAAAGCCCAATTAAAAACTAATATTAGACATGGTGAACTAAAAATAACCTCTATAATACACAATATGAAAGGCGATATTTCGCATTCATTTTTAGTAGCAGAACACATTGATGGAAGCGAGACTTCCATCAATGTCTCTTATTCGCCAGTCATGGTGAATACCTGGAACTTGGGAACTTTAAATCTCAATTTTGTAGATAAAGCTCAGATTAAAACCGCTCAAAATTTAGTACTCAATTCTAAATCGTCTAATGTAACGGTTGGCAATTTAAACGATACCGCTATTATTGACGGCAGTTTTGGGGATTTAACGATTTCTAATTTAAGTACCACCTTTAAGAATCTTAATTTGGTATTAGAAAATAGCGATGCACTAATTAACTTGCCCAAAGCTATAGATTATACACTCTACTTTAAAGGCAACCGTTCAAAGTATAATAACAAAACAACTGAACAAAAAACAATTCGTCATTATCCTGATGGCCAGAATTCTAATCGAAATATTGTCGTCAATGCCAAATTTAGTAACGTGATTATTAATTAATCTTAAATCCGTATTTTTATAGAGAACTAACGACTTTAAACATATATTATGAGATCCATCATTCAATTTGCTATAGTGTGCTTTTTTACAGCATGCTTTTTTTGTTGTAAAACAGATTCTAACACTAAAGTTAACTCAGAAGTCAATAACTATGATGCGTTTATTTCAAAATTAAAAGCGAAGGGCATTGCTACAGGTAATATTCTAGTATATAATGATGGTGCTATAGTGTATCAAAGTTCTAACGGATTACGGTCTATAGACCCAATAGACTCCTTGAGTTTAAACTCACAGTTTAGATTAGCATCCGTAAGCAAACAATTTACAGGCATGGCTATTATGAAATTAAAAGAAGCTGGTAAATTGGAGTATGATCAAAAGGTAAATACCATATTAACCGACTTTCCTTATGATCATATTACTATTCGTCAATTATTGCATCATACTTCAGGACTTACAGATTATGAGCGTTTAATTGCTGAGAATTTTGTAAAGGAAGATTCGACTAAAAAGTACATTTTAGGTAATAATGAGATATTAACTGAGTTTTACCGTGTAAATCCTGAGTTAGATTTTCAACCTGGAGAGAAATGGGAGTATAGTAATACAGGCTATTTGGTTTTAGCATCGGTTGTAGAAAAAATATCTGGGCAACACTTTAAAGTGTTTCTAAAAGAACAGATTACAGATCCTGTGGGCATGACAAATACAACCTTGTACAGCTATCAAATAGAAGCCGATTCCGCAATGCCAAATCGGGTATTTGGCTACCAATTGGCATTAAACCAGAACGATTTAGTGTCAAATGATTACAATATTGTAAATGATGTTAGAGGAGATGGAGGAATTTACTCAACCATAGAAGATTTGTACAAATGGAATATGGCCTTAGCTAACCATACTATAATTTCAAAAGCCTATTTAGATGATGCTTGGACGCCTGGTGTTTTAAATAATGGAGATCTTACCAACTATGGTTTTGGTTGGTTTTTAGAGCAGGATCCATCCAAACCAAAAACAGTCTTTCACTCTGGTGGTTGGGTTGGTTTTGTAACGTTTTTATATAATGAACTCGATACAAAGAGTGGTTTTATAATATTAACTAACAATACAACCAATGACTTTGGAACTATTATAAATGGGATTTCAAATATTAGAGCCGGACAACCTTACCAGATGCCAAAAACAGCACTAGCTACAGAAATGGCAAAGCGTATTTTAACAGAGGATTCAAACACCGCAATGCGCTACTACCATACTCATAAATTGGATACCCTTAATTATTCGGTGTCTGAAGGAGATTTAAATGTGTTAGGCTATCAATTATTAAACGAAGATGAGCTAGATGCAGCGTTGGCTATTTTTAAATTAAATATTGAAGAACATCCAACATCTGCAAATCCATACGATAGTTATGGTGATGCCTTATTGTTAAAAGGCGACTCTATACATGCGTTGAAGCATTTCAAAAAATGTTTCGAAATGGATAGTACCTTAACTTATGCAAAGGATAAATCTGAAAAATTAGAAGCCGCATTACAACCATGACCATATTAGATATGCTAACCCAACTTGAAACTCATCCTTTAGTAAATCCTTCAATACCCAAAACATCCTATATGGCTTTAGATTTATCCGTTGATAATTCAGAATTAAAGGCTGTTAATGTTTCAGATGCAGAAGATTTAGAACGTTATATCTGGAAGTCTATGGTAGCTAACAAGGCTAAAATAGCTTATGGTGGTTATCTTGAAAAACGAGGAATTTACCAACGGAGTACATATTTTAATCAAACACATCCTGAAACCGAACGCAATATTCACTTAGGATTAGATTTATGGATTGAGGCTGGTACACCCATTTTTGCACCTTTATCTGGCACAATTCATAGTTTTAAAAACAATACCAATTATGGTGATTATGGCCCGACCATCATTTTAAAGCATCATAGTGAAGGGATTGAGTTTTATACCTTGTATGGTCATTTAAGTTTGGCATCCATAGAAGATTTAGAGGTTGGAGTAGAAGTGACCCAAGGTGCGCAAATCGCAACACTTGGCACTGCTGAGGTTAATGGAGATTATCCTCCGCATTTACACTTTCAGATCATACATGATATTCAAGATTTTAGTGGAGATTATCCAGGCGTGAGTAATCAACTCGATTTACCCTTTTATAAAGACAACTGTCCTGATCCTAATTTGCTATTGAAGCTATATTAAGCTTTCTTTTCAGAAGTTTTATAGATCCATTCTACAATAAAGCACAACCCAATAATACCAAGAGACACCAACACTCCTGTAAGATTCGATTGGTATTGTTGATTAATTAAAACCACTAAGGCAATCAGGCACAGTATACAGCCACTTATGGGGATGATTTTATTACTACCTGTGTCTTTGGAGCACTTAAAACCTACCCAATTGACAATTCCAAAAATGAGAATAAAACCAACGCTTCCTGCCGTTGAAATACTTTCTAAGTCAAGGGTGTTGACAATCACTAATGTTGCGATTGCGGTTATTAATAAGCCTATCGGCTGATTCCAGAGTTTAGAGGTGAAATGATGCGGCAATTCATCATCTTCGGCAATTTCAAAATTCACACGACTGCCTCCATATAAGGAGGCATTTATCGCAGAGAATGTAGAGATTAAGGCCGCAATAGTTATAATGGTGAAACCGACTTTACCAAGCATAGGTTTAGCGGCTTCGGCCAAAACATAATCTTCCGCGGTGGCAATGGTATCAAAAGGCAATGAGCTTACCGTCACAATAGCGATGATAATATAGAGTATAATGACAAAGATTACAGAGTAGTAATAGGCTTTTGGGATGTTCTTTTCAGGATTTACAATATCTGGAGCTGCATTCGCAATGAGTTCAAAACCTTCATAAGCGACAAAAATCACCATGCCTGCTGCAAATAATTGTACGGGAGATTCCCAATTAGAAATGGCCAGTTGTGATAGGTTAGGGTTTCCAATAAGGCCGTAAGCACCAATGCCAATAAACCCAATTAAAATAATTAGTTTTATGATGACGGCATAAGATTCTATTTTCCCTACAACCGCAATGCTATAATAATTTATCGCTGTGGCGAGTATGATAATGGCACTAGCATAGATATGAAAATTAATTGTAGTGTTTGAGGTAATGGCAAATAAATTAGGCGCATACGACCCAAAAGCAGAAGCGTAAAGCGAAAGCATAATAATGTAACTCACCCAAAGCAAGTTATTAATAGCTCCACTAAAAATAGACACTCCAAAGCCTTGGTTAATGAACTTTACGGTGCCTCCACGATCCGGATATTTTTGAGATAGTTTCACATAACTATACGACGTAATTAATGCTAAAAGTCCAGCACATAAAAAGGCTACAGGTGTTCCGCCATGTGCGATAGAAACGGCTAATCCAAGGACGGCAAAAATACCACCACCAACCATACCACCTATGCCTATTGAAATCGCGTCTTTTAAACTTATTTTGTCTGCCATGTAAAAAAAATGCTATGATGTTTAATATAACATCAAAATTAAGGATAAAACCATAGTTCTAGTATTCTCGTAAGTATTTGTATGAATATACTACGAATTATCATCCTTCTTTTACTTCCATTAGGTCTGTTTGCTCAAAAAATAGACCATGCAGTTTCATACAGGACTATAGAAAAAGAAAGTTATTTCAGGTTTCATTACGACAATGATTATTTTGCTGCTACCGACGAGAATTATACACAAGGTTATAGTTTTGAAGTGGTGATGCCTGGTTTAGAGAAGAATCCTGTAAATCATTTATTTTTTAAGCCTAAAGATGTCACAACTAAATATGGCTTGGCTATTGAACATATTGGGTTTACACCAAACGATTATGTTAGTGAAGCGATTCAAGTTGGAGACCGACCGTTTTCATCTGCCATTATGTTGAAGAGTTTTACCATGGCCACAGATCAAAGTCGTAAGACTAAACTATCTCAAGCTTTGAGTCTAGGTTTAATCGGTCCAGGTGCTTTTGGTAAGGAGATGCAAGTTGGCATACATGAAGCCACAGGAAATAAAGTCCCAGGTGGTTGGGATAACCAAATTAAAAATGATGTGGTATTGAATTACAGAATCGACTATGAGAAACAGCTGTATAATTATAATGATGTATTCACGTTTCAAGCGCAGTCGTCTTTACAATTAGGCACCTTATTTACAAACGCGTCTGTCGGGTTTCATAGTACTGTTGGGATTTTAAACTCAGCGTTTTCTACCACTCTAAACACAAAGGGTTTTCAACTCTATGCCTACGTGCATCCTATGATTAGTGTTATTGGTTATGATGCCACCTTGCAAGGCGGTTTGATAACTACAGATAGTCCATATACTATTGCTTCTAGTGACGTGGAGCGATTTACAGCACAATTCAATTATGGGCTCGTATTAAAAACGAAAAGCCTATATTTTGAATATACCAAATCTGCCATCACTAAAGAATTTGAAACGGGATCCTCAACAAAATGGGGAGGGATTAGGATTGGATTTACGTTTTAAATAAGCGTTTAATTCTAAGAGTACAAGTACATTAAAAATTCTTGTTTATCTGTTTTTTAGTCAGAATATGTCCCAAAATGAAACCAACAATTGCAAATACACCATCTGAAAGCGTAAACCATAGTTCTTTTGGTAACATCACGATATTAAAAAATGTAGCTGCAAGCATTAATGCTCCAACTATATAACTTGGCACTATACTCGTTTTAGATATTTTGGCAGATACAAACATTCCAATAAGCACTCCTGTAAAATGGGCAATAACGACACAGATTTTTATACCAACAGGAATTATATGCATGTTATTGCTAAGCCAATCCATATTCAATGGGTCTGCACCATCAGGTAAAGGGAATAGGTTATGACCTATTAAATTTTCGATGAGGTAAACACTTACTGATGCTGCGATAAAGCCAATAATGGTCGCTAATACATGTCTCATTATTCCAATTGATTAGTGGGTTATTATAAACGCCATGTGTACTTAAAGGTATGAATTATTATAAGGTTTCCTTCAGCCACTTAAAAAATTCGTGTTGCCATACGAGTGCATTTTGAGGATTTAACACCCAGTGGTTCTCTTCAGGAAAATATAATAATTTGCTTTTTAGTCCTAATAGTTGTGCCGCTTGGTAAGCGCTTAAACCTTGCTCAATTGGCACTCTGTAATCTTTTCCACCTTGAATAATTAACATAGGCGTATTCCATTCGGCAACTTTATTCACAGGATTAAATTCATTATAAGCTTTTTGTGCATTTTTATTGTCTTTATCCCAATAAGCGCCTCCAAAATCGTGGTTGACAAAGAATAATTCTTCCGTGGTGCCATACATAGATCTGGTATCAAAAACACCATCGTGAGAAATAAAGGTTTTAAAGCGGTTGTTGTGAATACCTGCTAAATAGAATACAGAATAACCACCAAAACTTGCGCCAATAGCACCTAAACGGTCGTTATCTACATAGGATTCTTTTGCGATATCGTCAATAGCAGACAGGTAATCGTCCATCACTTGGCCTCCCCAATCTTTGCTAATGGCTTCATTCCATTTAACACCATGTCCTGGCATACCACGACGGTTAGGAGCTACAACAATATAGCCTTGTGATGCCATGAGTTGGAAATTCCATCGGTACGAATAAAATTGAGATAATGGAGATTGTGGACCACCTTGCGCATATAATAACGTGGGATATTTTTTTGAAGCATCAAAATTAGGTGGTAAAATGACCCAAACTAACATTTGTTGGCCATCTGTAGTGGTGACGTAACGTTTTTCGACTTTTGGCAAATCTACACTAGCATATAGATCCTTATTAATGTCAGTTAACTGTTTGAAGTTTTTCTCTTTTAAATCAAAACTAAAAATATCTGCCGCATGGTTCATATCAGTTCTTGTCACTAATAAGGTATTGTCTTTTTGAGCGATAATGCTAGTGACATCAAATTGACCTTCTGAAAGTTTTACTACTACTGGAGCAATTCGTTTTTTGCCTGGGTAATTCACTTTAAAAATTTGAATGGTGCCATCCACAGGTGCTGTGAAATACACTTCTTTGCCATCGTTACTCCATGTAAAGCTTCTTACAGAACCATCCCATTGTTGGGTTAGGTTTTGTTTAATGCCGTTGTTTAAAACGATAATATCATTTTTATCACTTTCGTAGCCATCGGTTTTCATTTGTAACCACGCCAACGCACCATTTGAAGAAAACGCCGGATTGGTATCGTAGCCTTTGTTATCTTCAGTGATATTTTTAGTAGATTTTGAGGCTAGATTGTACTTGTAAATGTCTGTGTTTGTACTTGTAGCGTAGGCTTTACCTTTTAGTTTTTTACTAACATAGTAAATAGCTTTACTATCAGGAGACCAAATATAATCTTCATCGCCCCCAAACGGTTTTTGAGGGGTGTGGTAAGGTTCGTTAGGCATAATATCAATTCCTGTTGTGTCTTCAGAATCGACTTCCTTATAGAATAAATGATTGTAACTACCATCTTGCCAAGTGTCCCAATGGCGAATGTCTAAATCTGAAAACACATACACATTCGATTTGTCTAAATTTTCATAGAGATCAGTTCCTTTTATGTTCTCAATATGAACTTCGTCATTAAATAGTTGGTACTTACCATCTGATGAAATGTTTTTGTCTATAGTTTCAGTGTCTTCTTCCTTTATTTCAACTAACTCACCACCAATTGCAGGCATTTTATAATATTTGGTGTCGTAATTGTTTTCTTCAATATTAGGTGTTTTTACAGTAAAAAAGAGTGTTGATTCGTCTTCATTTAGCCCCAAAACACTTATACGTTGTACTTGCCATAACAATTCTGGTGTCATAGTTTGTTGTGCATTTAAAAAACTGTTGCTTAACATAAGACTAATAATAAAGATTATATTTTTCATAATTACAAAAAAATGAATAGTTGATTTTTTATATGTCATAACATCTAAAAATTGACTTTTAAATTGAAATGAAATGTAAAGTTAAGAATTTTCTTCAGGATTGGGTAGAGTAATAAAATTAGAATTGTAATAAAACCTACTCTGTTATTAGCGCAGTGAAGAGGTGTAAATTATTAATCTGTAATTTTTTTAATTTTAATTCTAAAAATATTTTTTTTTCAGATGCCTTTAGGCTTAATCATAAATTCTTTTTCCATTTCTTCCAACGTTTTGTCGGCGTAGTTTATTTGATTAAACATTTTTGCTCTTATCAAATAAATATAAGGAATAGCTATTGCTATTAATGGTAGTAAGTATAGTTTTTGTTCTTCTGTATCTAATAATCTTATATCGTCATTTAAGATAATAAAGATTTGATATATGTATAATTATCGGTACCAATAAGGTGTGATACCAATGATGTCTATTGGGGAGAACCCAAATCGTTAAAATAATAGAGGTATAAGTTTTGATGTTAATGTCTACGCCATCGTTCTAGCAATTTTATAGATACTCAGCTATTATTGTAGCAACTACGGGCCTTAAAAAAATAAATTTTTCATTCCTAATTATAGTATTTAGATTTTTCTCTAATCAATTTAATCAGAAATTAATCTTTTAAGGCAATAATGAATAATGTTAGTAACTTGTTCTTTTAATATACACAATATTGCTATAATAGGTTTTTCAAGCCGGTTTGGTAAAATAAATCTAGAACTATTTTAAAATTAATTATGTTAGTAGGGGGCAAAAAGGTGTTATTTAATTCGGAAATTAATTATTGATTGTGAAGCAATAGAGATAGATATTAGAGTTGGTCTATAACCTTACACTTTTAAGTTTCTGGTAGCGATAAAACCATTTTTCTATGTTAATTTAATAAAAACATATCAATGATATACTTAACAGTAGGTGAATCTTCAGCTCTAAAAGTACTGTTTTATTCTACTCCAAACGCCTTTAGGCTTAATCATAAATTCTTCTTCCATTTCTTTGAGTGTTTTGTCTGCATTATTTATTTGGTTGAACATTTTTGCTCTAATCAAATAGATTGATGGAACAATGAATGCCATCAAAGGAACAAGGTATAGTAGTTGAAATTCATCAAAGAAAACCATATCATCATTTATAGCACCAACAATCTGATAAGAAAACATTGCAATCGGAACTAAAATGGCATGATACCACCAATGACGACAAGTAAAGAACCATATAAAGAGTAACATTAACGGAACAAACTTTTGTAAAATAGACCATAAACCTATTTTAGCGTCCCCATAAAAACCACTTCTATATGTAAAAAGCCACGTTTCCCATACTTCAGTCTCTGGAGCGTGTTCATAAAGATAAAAGATAAAGGGAGTTGATGCTATTAAAATAGCTAACAAACTCCCTGTAAAAATGCTTCTACTATAAATGTTTTTATCCGTGTGTACGGATTTTGAGTTTTCTTTTGTCAATTTGATTAGTAGTTTGTCCATCTAAGTCAATAATGTTAGTTGCTTGTACAGTGAATAACACTCCTCCGAAGATAGCAATTGCTAAAATAAGATTTTTTTTAGTTTTCATAATTTAAAGGGATTTTAATTAATTAATTACTTCAAAGATATAAGTATTGTTAAGTGCTTACAAATGTAAAGTAGTTAAAGTCCACTAAATCATGATGTTCCAATTACGGTTTTTCCGTAAAAGTTGTTATTTTTTGTAGGAATATTACTAATATGTATTCTAATTTATTACTGTTTTTATAGCTTTGTTTTTAGTCGTTTTTTCTGTTTTTATGGTTAGCTGTAATAATCTTGTATTTTCTTCTATGTTACTAATGGTAACCGTTTGGCTGTCTTCGGGTATTAATTCTTCAATACGCTCAGACCATTCCATAAACAACCAATGATTACTATTGAGGTAATCTTCAATCCCAAAATTGTAAGCCTCATCTATAGATTCTATTCTGTAGAAATCAAAATGATAGACTTTTTCATCTGGTAAACGATACTCATTTACAATTGAGAAGGTTGGACTGGTGGCTACATCTTTACTTTGCATTGCTTTTAACAAGGCATTTATAAATGTTGTTTTTCCAGCGCCCATACTTCCATTAAATAGCAAGGTTTTAGAATCCAAATGCTCTAAAACGCTCACAGCAATATTGTCTATGTCTTTTAAATGGTATGTAAACTCAATAGTTTTCAAACTGTTGTTTTGCATTTTATGTTACAATGGTAAGTATAATTTTTTATATAACCTAAGAAAAAGTGCATTTCGTCGGATTTTTTAGCTTTTTATAGTGTTTTTTGCTCTTAGAGGTTGGTAATCAACTTCTAGGTAGCGATTAAAGAGCTATATCATATTCTGAAATTTGTAAAAAATCATAAGTAATAGCGTACTAGTATTTATGCGAAGTGCTAATTTTAGTTCCGAACTAAGAATCCCCCTTAAATATGTTTACAGCTTGTTTATTTTTAGTTACTTATATATAAGGGGGATATTGTTTAATAGCTTATTTAAGCTACTTTTATTTTGGATCCATCACAACAAATGGAATAACCATTTCTTCTAAAGAAACACCACCATGCTGATACGTGTTTCTGTAATAACTTACATAATGGTTAAAGTTGTTAGGGTAGGCTAAAAAGAGATCCCCTTTTGCAAAAATAAATGAACTACTCATAGTTAAGGCTGGTAAATGAATAGACTTAGGATCTTTAACAGCTAGTACATCTTTATTTTGATACGTTAAACTTCGCCCAGTTTTATAGCGTAGGTTTAAGCTTGTGTCTCTATCGCCAATAACTTTAGTTGGAGCCTTTACATTTATAGTGCCGTGATCTGTGGTTAAGATTAATTTAAAACCGAGTTGTTGTGATAATTGAATCATTTCTAACAAAGGCGAATTTTTAAACCAACTAACTGTTAACGAACGGTAGGCTTTGTCATTAGAAGCTAATTCTTTAACGACTTCCATTTCCGTTTTAGAGTGGGAGAGCATATCAACAAAATTGTAAACAATAACATTAAGGTCATTGTCTTTAAGAGATTTAAAGTTCTCTACCAATTTTTTTCCTGAACGTAGGTTAGTAATTTTGTGATATTCATATTTGAGATGGTTCAACCCTAAACGCTTAAGTTGCTCTCTTAAAAAATCATCTTCATGCAAGTTTTTTCCACCTTCATCAGTGTCATTTTTCCAATATTTTGGATACAGTTTTTCCATGTCTGCTGGCATCAGTCCGGAGAAAATAGCATTTCTGGCATATTGCGTTGCTGTAGGTAAAATACTGTAAAACGCTAATTCGGATGCTTTTTTATAGTAGTTATTCACAATAGGCTCAAAAGCTTTCCATTGGTCGTAGCGTAAATTATCTATTACCACTAAAAGCGTTGGCTGTTTATCGCTTAATTCCGGAACGACTTTATCTTTAAATAACGTATGAGACATTACGGGAGCATCGGTGTTTGGCTGAAACCAATTTTCGTAATTTTTTTCAATAAACTTACCAAACTGCATATTGGCTTCCGTTTTTTGAGATTCTAAAATATCGGTCATTCCTACATCCTCAATGCCTTCAAGCTGTAACTCCCAGTAAATGAGTTTTTGATATAAATCTACCCATTCTTCAAAAGAGTTTACCATAGATAAATCCATGGCGATTTTTCTAAACTCTTGCTGATAATTTGAAGTTGTTTTTTCAGAAACTAAACGCGAATGGTCTAAATTCTTCTTCAAGCTCAATAAAATCTGATTCGGATTAACCGGTTTTATTAAATAATCGGCAATTTTATTACCAATAGCTTCTTCCATAATATATTCCTCTTCACTTTTAGTAATCATTACTACAGGTAAATTGGCACGTCGTTCTTTAATTTCATTTAAAGTTTCCAGTCCTGTTAAACCAGGCATATTTTCATCTAAGAAGACCATATCAAAATTTATATCATTAATAACTTCTAGAGCTTCAGTACCGCTTTGACAAGTGGTAACATCATAACCTTTTTGCTCTAAAAAAATAATATGAGGCTTTAATAAATCGATTTCATCGTCAACCCAGAGAATATTTATCATGTTGTGGTATATTTGTTTTCTAATTAATATAATGAATTTTGCCTACAAACAATAAGCTTAAAATCTTTAACGATCCAATTTACGGATTTATTACCATTCCAAATTCGTTAATCTTCGATATTATTCAGCATAAATACTTCCAGAGGTTACGTCGAATTAGTCAAATGGGATTATCCTATTTAGTTTATCCAGGTGCTCATCACACACGTTTTCATCATGCCTTAGGTTGTATGCATTTAATGCAGCGCGCTGTCAATGTGCTTCGTTTTAAGGGGGTTACAATCTCTGAAGACGAAGAAAATGGTTTGCTAATTGCTATTCTTTTACACGATATTGGTCATGGTCCTTTTTCTCATGCCATGGAACATAGTATTGTAAATGATGTTTCTCATGAGGAAATTTCATTGCGATTTATGGAAGAGCTCAATTTAGAGTTTAACGGAAGTTTAACGTTAGCCATTTCTATTTTTAAAGGGGAATATCCAAGACCGTTTATGTGTCAGCTCATTTCTAGCCAACTAGATATGGATAGAGCCGATTATTTAAAGCGTGATAGCTTTTATACGGGAGTTGCGGAAGGAAATATT
Organism: Winogradskyella vidalii; assembly: GCF_013403955.1. GTDB lineage: Bacteria > Bacteroidota > Bacteroidia > Flavobacteriales > Flavobacteriaceae > Winogradskyella > Winogradskyella vidalii. The sequence continues at coordinate 1,001,486 of NZ_JABFDG010000001.1, forward strand.
AATAGCGAACGCTTAATTACAATGCTCAATGTGGTTGATGACCAATTGATGGTAGAAGAAAAGGGGATTTTGAGTGTAGAGAAATTTTTAATCGCTAGACGTTTTATGTATTGGCAAGTTTACATGCATAAAACAGGCGTTGTGGCCGAGCAATTATTAATGGGAACGTTGAGACGGGCAAAGGAATTAGTGGAGCAAGGTGTAGAGCTAAAATGTAGTGATGCTTTGTATTATTTTTTATCTTCTGAAATAAATTCCGAAAGTTTTAATGCCGAAACCTTAACGGTTTTTTCAAAATTAGATGATTACGATATTGTTGCAGCTTTAAAAGAATGGCAAAATTGTGATGATTTTGTGCTGCGTAACCTTTGTCAGATGATTTTGGATCGGAATTTATTGAAAGTTAAGTTAAAAAATAAACCCATACCAACTTCAGATTTAAAAAATCATATAGATGCCATGATTAAAAAGCATAAAGTCACAAAGCATGAAGCTGAATATTTTGTGTTTCAAGGCGTGCTAATTAATCAAGCTTACGTTAATAAGAATCAGAAAATCAATATTTTATTTAAGACCGGAAAGATTAAGGATATCGTTAAAGCATCCGACCAATTAAACTTAAAAGCACTCAGTAAACCAATCACAAAATATTATATGTGCTTTCCTAAAAAGAAAATGTGATCCTTTTTTTCTATTTTTGCGGAAACCAACCGTGACTTTAAAATTTATTCATTGAAATTTACAGCAGAACAAATCGCAGGTATTTTGGAAGGAACAGTTGTTGGCGACCCTAACATTGAAGTTTCTAAACTTTCTAAAATAGAAGAAGGAACACTGGGTTCACTAACTTTTTTATCCAATTTAAAATATACACCTCATATATACACAACTGAAGCATCCATTACTATTGTGAATGCCGATTTTAAACCTGAAAAACCCATTTCAACAACACTAATAAAAGTTGATGATGCTTACGAAGGGTTTTCTAAATTGTTGGAGTATTACGATCGTATAAAATCAAATAAAACAGGCATTGAGCAACCGTGTTACATAGCAGAATCTGTTAAAGTGCCCGACGATATCTATATCGGAGCATTTGCCTATATAGGTAATAATGTTGAAATTGGAGATAATGTAAAGATTTACCCTAATGTATTTATTGGCGATAATGTAAAAATTGGAGACAACACAACAATTTATCCAGGTGGTAAGGTATATTCTGATTGTATAATCGGAAAAAGTTGTGTTATAAATTCAGGAGTAATTATTGGGGCAGATGGTTTTGGTTTTGCGCCAAATAAAATGGGTGGTTATTCTAAAATACCTCAAACAGGTAATGTTATTTTAGAAGACGAAGTAGATATCGGAGCCGGAACAACCATTGATCGCGCAACTATGGGATCTACAATTTTGAGATTTGGTGTAAAATTAGACAACCAAATACAAATAGCTCATAATGTAGAAATTGGTAGAAATACAGTTATTGCAGCACAAACAGGTGTTGCAGGTTCAACTAAAATAGGCGAACATTGCCAAGTAGGTGGTCAAGTAGGTATCGCTGGCCATTTAACTATAGGTGATAATGTTAAAGTACAGGCGCAATCTGGTATAGGTAGAAATGTAAAAGATAATGAGGTTTTACAAGGCTCACCTGCATTTGGTTATGGTGACTTTAATAAGTCTTATGTACATTTTAAAAATTTACCTAAAATTGTAAAAAATATAAACGAAATCGATAAAAAAGTAGATGGCACTAATTAGAACGGAAACGAAGCAAAAAACCATTGAAAAGGAAGTTACACTGACAGGTGTAGGACTTCATACTGGTGCAAATGTTACATTGGTTTTTAAACCCGGAGAAGCGAATTCAGGGTTTGTATTTCAACGTACAGATTTAGAAGGAACTCCAAAAATTGAGGCAGATGCTAACTACGTTACCAATACGCAACGTGGAACGAGTATGGAAAAAAATGGTGTTGCCATCCAAACTTGCGAACATGTTTTAGCAGCTTTAGTTGGTTTAGATATTGATAACGCACTTATAGAACTAGATGCATCAGAACCGCCAATTATGGACGGTTCTTCAAAGTTCTTTGTTGAAGCTATTGAAAAAGCAGGTATTGTAGAGCAAGAAGCATTTAGAGAAGTCTATGAAGTGACGCAAGTCGTTTCATATACTGATGAGGAATCAGGAAGTGAAATTATATTAATGCCTGCAAACTCATACCAAATTACAACGATGGTAGATTTTGGGACTAAAGTTTTAGGCACTCAAAACGCCACACTTAATACTATTTCAGATTTTAAAACTGAGATTGCAGATGCTAGAACTTTTAGTTTTTTACATGAAATTGAAATGCTTTTAGAGCATGGTTTAATTAAAGGTGGAGATTTAAATAATGCTATCGTGTATGTCGATAAAGAACTCTCTCCAGAAACCATGAAAAAACTGAGAGTCGCTTTTAATAAAGATAATATTGCAGTAAAACCAAATGGTATTTTAGACAACCTAACATTACACCATCCTAATGAAGCAGCACGTCATAAATTATTAGATGTTATTGGCGATTTGGCATTGATAGGTACGCGTATTAGAGGGAAAGTTATCGCTAATAAACCAGGACATTTTGTAAACACACAGTTTGCGAAAAAAATGTCTAAAATAATAAAAAACGAAAGACGAAATAATGTGCCTAGAGTCGATTTGAATTCAGAGCCTTTAATGGATGTGAATCAAATTATGGACATGCTGCCTCATAGACAACCGTTTTTATTAATCGATAAGGTTTATGAGTTGACCGATAACCACGTTATTGGTATGAAAAATGTAACCATGAACGAAGAGTTCTTTAAAGGACACTTCCCTGGTGCACCCGTTATGCCTGGAGTTTTAATTGTTGAAGCTATGGCGCAAACAGGAGGGATATTAGTATTGAGTACCGTACCAGATCCAGAAAATTACTTAACTTTCTTCATGAAAATGGATAAGGTGAAATTTAAACAAAAAGTGGTGCCTGGCGATACTTTAATATTTAAGTGTTCTTTAATTACACCAATAAGAAGAGGTATTTGTCACATGCAAGGTTATGCTTATACCAATGGTAAATTATGTGCTGAAGCCGAATTAATGGCACAAATTTCAAAAGTGAAATAAACCGAGTAGGCTTGTACATTAGTTTAAGTCAACAACGTTCAATAAGCGAACACATTTTTACCGCTTTATCAAAATAAAAATTAGAAAAATGAACCGAGCTGACCTCAAAAGTATTTTAAGTCAACAACGTTCAATAAGCGAACACATTTTTACCGCTTTATCAAAATAAAAATTAGAAAAATGAACCGAGCTGACCTCAAAAGTATTTTAAGTCAACAACGTTCAATAAGCGAACACATTTTTACCGCTTTATCAAAATAAAAATTAGAAAAATGAACCGAGCTGACCTCAAAAGTATTTTAAGTCAACAACGTTCAATAAGCGAACACATTTTTACCGCTTTATCAAAATAAAAATTAGAAAAATGAACCAACCGTTAGCATACGTACATCCTGGTGCAAAGATTGCAAAGAATGTGGTTATAGAGCCTTTTACAACCATACATAATAATGTAAAAATTGGTGAAGGGACTTGGATTGGAAGTAATGTAACGATTATGGAAGGTGCTCGTATAGGTAAAAACTGTAATATTTTTCCAGGAGCAGTGATATCAGCTGTACCTCAAGATTTAAAGTATAACGACGAAGATACCACTGTAGAAATTGGTGATAACGTTACCATTCGCGAGTGTGTTACGATTAACCGTGGTACCTCAGATAAAATGAAAACCGTTATCGGTGACAACTGTCTTATTATGGCGTATTGTCATATTGCGCACGATTGTATTGTGGGTAATAACTGTATTTTCTCTAACAATAGTACACTTGCAGGTCATATTTCTGTTGGTGATTTTGTGGTTTTAGCAGGTATGACAGCTGTACATCAGTTTTGTTCTATTGGAAATCACGCCTTTGTAACTGGTGGATCTTTAGTGCGTAAAGATGTGCCTCCATTTGTAAAAGCTGGTAGAGAACCTTTATCTTATGTTGGAATCAACTCTGTAGGCCTAAGACGAAGAGGTTATAGCACAGATAAAATTAGAGAGATTCAAAATATTTATAGAATTCTCTATCAAAAAAATTACAATAATACCCAAGCTTCAGATTTAATTGAAGCCGAAATGGAAGCCACTCCAGAGCGTGATGAGATTCTTCAATTTATTAAGAATTCACATCGTGGTATTATGAAAGGTTACTTCAAATCGAATTAAATTTTTCAAGAAAACTAATAATTAAACAAGTCAGAAAAATTAACCGCTTTTTGACTTGTAAACGAATAAAATAATAAGCAACATTATGGCAAGTACATCAGATATTAGAAACGGATTATGTATAAGGTACAACAACGATATTTATAAAATTATAGAATTTCTTCATGTAAAACCAGGTAAAGGACCTGCTTTTGTTAGAACTAAAATGAAAAGTGTAACTACAGGTAAAGTTTTAGATAACACCTTTTCTGCAGGCCATAAAATTGAAGATGTGCGTGTAGAAACTCATAAATTTCAATATTTATATAATGATGGTGAATTTTATCATTTTATGAATGAAGCCGATTATACACAAATACGATTATTAGAATCTGCCTTAGACAGACCCGATTTAATGAAAGAAGGCGAAGTGGTAACAATTCAAATCAATACTGAAGATAATATGCCACTTTCTGTAGATTTACCAGCTTCTGTTATATTAGAAGTGACCGCTACAGAGCCAGGTGTAAAAGGAAATACAGCAACTAATGCTACTAAACCAGCAACGGTTGAGTCTGGTGCAGAAGTTAATGTACCATTATTCATCAATGAAGGTGATAAAATTAAAGTTGAAACCGATAAAGGTACTTACAAAGAGCGTATTAAAGAATAAATTCAGTTGCAGTCGCAGTCTCAGTGAATAGGCTGAAAACTGCGACTGAAAACTTAAAACTGAGAAATGAAATTCCCCAAGCCACATACTTTAAAACAAATCGCAACACTAATTGATTGCGAATTTAAAGGCCCTGAAAATTTTGAAATTTTAGGCATTAATGAAATTCATGTGGTAGAACCAGGTGATATTGTTTTTGTAGATCATCCTAAATACTATGATAAAGCGTTAGAGTCTGCAGCCACTATTGTTTTGATTAATAAAGATGTGGACTGTCCTGAGGGGAAAGCCCTTTTGATTTCTGACGATCCTTTTAGGGATTTTAATAAAATTACAGAACATTTTAAGCCGTTTAAAGCTTCAAATAGTGCTATTGCAAAAGACGCTATCATTGGAGAAGGTACCGTGATTCAACCCAACTGTTTTATAGGTCACAATGTAACGATTGGTAAAAATTGTGTGATTCACTCTAATGTAAGTATTTATGATGATGCTGTAATTGGAGACCATGTAACGATTCATGCAGGGACTGTTCTAGGTGCTAGTGCATTCTATTATAAAAACAGACCAGAAGCTTATGATCAATTAAAATCTGGTGGTCGTGTGGTTATTAAAGATCATGTAGATATTGGTGCACTTTGCACAATAGATAAAGGTGTTACAGGAGATACGACCATTGGTGAAGGTTCAAAATTAGATAATCAGATTCAAATAGGTCACGATACCGTAATTGGTGAAAAATGTTTAATTGCATCACAAACAGGAATTGCAGGTTGTGTTGTGGTTGAAGATCAGGTGACTATTTGGGGTCAGGTTGGAATTAAAAGTGGAATAAAAATAGCTAAAGGTACAGTGATTTATGCACAAGCGGGCTTAAACAATCCAACTGAAGAAGGTAAAACTTATTTTGGTACGCCAGCGCAAGAAGCAAGGATTTCGTTTAAAGACCTAGCTTATGTGAAAAAAATCCCTGAGATTCTTCAAAAATTGAAAAATCTGTAATGTAATTAATAGTACGTGTTAATTTAATTATTAGACATCGTTTTAAGTTTTTCTACATTTAAAGTAAAATATATAAGCGAAAACAGCGTGGACAATATATGGTTAAGTGATTGCTGCAATTGTTAAAGAAATAACTTAAATGTTTTTATAGCACGAACTTGAACTAACGAAATAAAATTATAAAAGAGGTCGCTTTTGCGTATTAAATCTCTTATTTTTGCACAACAAATTATAAAACTTAAAATCAACAATATCAAATGAGCGTTTTAGTTAATAAGAATTCTAATATTATAGTTCAAGGTTTTACAGGTAGTGAAGGTACATTTCACGCAGAGCAAATGATTGCATATGGTACAAACGTTGTTGGAGGTGTTACTCCAGGAAAAGGCGGCCAAATACATTTAGACAAACCTGTTTTCAATACAGTTTCAGAAGCTGTTGAGAAAGTTGGTGCAGATACTACAATTATTTTTGTACCACCAGCTTTTGCTGCAGATGCTATTATGGAAGCTGCAGATGCAGGCATCAAAGTAATTATTACTATTACTGAAGGTATTCCTGTTGCAGATATGATTAAAGCGTCTAGTTATATAAAAAATAAAGACTGTCGTTTAGTTGGTCCTAACTGTCCTGGTGTTATTACTCCTGGAGAAGCTAAAGTTGGTATTATGCCAGGTTTTGTCTTTAAAAAAGGTAATGTTGGTATCGTTTCTAAATCAGGTACTTTAACATATGAAGCAGCTGACCAAGTTGTAAAACAAGGTTTAGGAATTACAACAGCAATTGGTATTGGTGGTGATCCAATTATCGGAACAACAACTAAAGAAGCGGTTGAATTATTAATTAATGACCCAGAAACAGAAGCAGTCGTTATGATTGGTGAAATAGGTGGTCAATTAGAAGCTGATGCTGCAAAATGGTACAAGGAAAGTGGAAGTAAAAAACCTGTGATTGGTTTTATTGCTGGAGAAACTGCACCTGCTGGTCGTACTATGGGACATGCTGGTGCTATTGTTGGTGGTAGTGATGATACTGCTCAAGCTAAAAAGAAAATTATGGCAGAATGTGGCATCCACGTTGTAGATTCTCCTGCTGAAATAGGAAAGAAAGTAGCTGAAGTTTTAGGCTAATCTATTTCCTAAATAAATACTGAAATTATTTCAGAAAAAACTGTTAAAAACCTTACAAATTCTTGTGAGGTTTTTTTATTTCTTGCAATTTGTAATTGTATCTTTGAGTTGATGTCTTACCCGATTCTTTCTGAATTAAAGACAGTCACTTTAAAAACATCAGATAAACAGACGAGAATAAAATTTTAAATCAAATAGAAATCAAAATTAACATCCAAAATCCTTTTCATTTGTTGCTTAGCGAAGCTGAAATGGGAAAGGTTGCGTTGGACTAATATTATAAATATGAAACTTTTAAAAGGAAAAACAGCTATTATAACAGGCGCTAGCCGTGGTATCGGAAAAGGTATTGCTGAAGTTTTTGCAGAACATGGTGCAAACGTGGCATTTACGTATAGTTCATCTGTAGAAGCCGCAAATGAATTAGAAAAAGAGTTAAATGCTAAAGGTATTAAAGCCAAAGGCTATCAAAGTAATGCGGCTGATTTTCTTGAATCTCAAAAGTTAGTAGAAGCTGTTTTAGCAGAATTTGGTGCTATTGATATTTTAGTGAATAATGCAGGAATCACAAAAGATAACCTCTTAATGCGAATGGGAGAAGAGGACTTTGATAAAGTTATTGAAGTCAACTTAAAATCGGTTTTTAATATGACAAAAGCCGTACAACGTACCATGCTGAAACAACGCAAAGGCTCTATAATAAATATGAGTTCTGTAGTCGGTGTAAAAGGTAATGCAGGACAAACCAATTATGCCGCTTCAAAAGCCGGAATCATAGGGTTCTCTAAATCAGTAGCATTAGAATTAGGGTCACGTAATATTAGAAGTAACGTTGTTGCTCCAGGTTTCATTGAAACCGAAATGACCGCAAAATTAGACGAAGAAACCGTAAAAGGTTGGCGAAATGCAATTCCATTAAAAAGAGGAGGAACTCCTGAAGATATCGCTAATACTTGTGTGTTTTTAGCCAGTGATTTAAGTGCTTATGTAACAGGGCAAACACTTAATGTAGATGGCGGAATGCTAACATAAAAAATCTTGATTAATCAGGAATTTTATGATATTACTAGAGATTTAATAAGTAAATCATAATTTGTACATCCTAAATTGTTTAATGCAAACAGACACAATTATATACATTACAATTGCTGCAATCACAGCGCTTTTATTAGCGCTGTTTCAGTATTTGTATAAATCGAAATTAAAGTCGAATCTTAAATATTTACTGACGGCATTAAGAACAATTTCAATCTTCTGTATCTTACTATTACTCATCAATCCAAAGTTTGAATCTTATACTTATTTTGATGAAAAGCCTACCCTTGTTATTGCTGTAGATGATTCAGAATCTATTTCATATTTAAAACAAGATCAAAAAGCCAATGATATCGTTACAGCTCTAAATACTAATGATGAATTAAATGAGCGTTTTAATATTAAAGCTTATCGTTTTGGGAAATCGGTGACTACATTAGATAGCTTAAACTTCAACGAACGCCAGTCTAACCTTTCGCAGGCTTTAAGTCAATTTGGTGAGGTTTATGCCAACCAAACTGCACCAATTGTAGTGCTGAGTGATGGAAATCAAACCTATGGCTCTGATTATAGTTATATAGCAAAAGGTATAAAACAACCCATTTATCCTGTGATTCTTGGTGATTCTACTGTACATTCAGATTTAAGTATTAAACAGCTGAATGTAAATCGCTACGTCTATTTAAAAAACAAGTTTCCTGTTGAGATTATAGCGAATTACAGTGGCAACGATGCAATACATACTGAATTAAAAATATGGTCAGGTAATTCTGTTGTATTCAGAAAGATGCTTCAGTTTGATGCCTCAAAAACTTCAGAAATTGTTTCTACTGCATTAATGGCAAATAGTGTTGGTGTTAAAACGTATCGTGCGGAATTAGTAGCTTTAGATAATGAAAAAAATACAGTAAATAACACTAAAAATTTTGGCGTTGAAGTAATCGATCAAAAAACAAACATAGCTTTAGTTTATGGCCGTCTACATCCAGACTTAGGCGCTTTAAAAAAGGCGATAGAAAGTAATGAGCAGCGTAGCGTTTCAATATTGAAACCTGATGCATACCTAAATAAAATTAGTGATTTTCAGTTGGTTATTTTATACCAGCCCAACACTAGTTTTAATTCAGTTTTAAAAGAAATTGAAAATCAAAAAATTAATTCTTTTGTTATTTCAGGTACTACTACCAATTGGAATCTCTTAAATGAAAGTCAATCGTATTTTAAACAAACGATAACCAATCAGACTGAAAATTACCAGCCAAGTTTAAATAGAAATCATGGAACTTTTATCGTAGAAAATTTAGATTTCAATAGTTTTCCGCCTTTAAAATCTGAATTTGGGCCACTAAAAATTTCAGTACCGCATGACGTGATGTTGTACAAAACTATAAATGGTATTACTACTGATGATATATTGCTAGCGACTTTTGAAGCTAATTCTACTAAACATGCGATTTTAATGGGTGAAGATATTTGGCGATGGCGCGCACAGTCATTTCTAAACACAAACCGTTTTAATGGCTTTGATGAATTTATTAATAAATTGGTGCAATACTTAAGTTCTAATAAGCAAAGACAGCGTATTAATATTGATTATAAGTCATTTTATAATGGTAATGATGATGTGCTTATTTCAGCACAATATTTTAATAAAAATTATGAGTTTGATGCTTCAGCATCATTGAGTATTGTATTAAAAAACACAGACAATAACACTACTAGGGAAATACCACTTTTGCTGAATAATGGTACTTATTCAGTTGATTTAAGTGGAATTGATGCTGGTCTATATGATTTTACTATAAAGCATAACTCAGAGGCGGTTACTGCTTCTGGAAGCTTTCAGGTTTTAGAATATAATGTAGAGCTGCAATTTTTAAATGCCGATATTACAAAACTTCAAGCCTTAGCAAATCTTAGTGAAGGACAGGCTTATTTTACATCAGAATATAAGACGTTAATTGGTGATTTACTTAGTGATAATCGTTATAAAACCATTCAAAAAAGCATTAAAAATATCGTACCTTTGATAGATTGGAAATATCTACTCGGTTTAATTGCTTTAAGCCTTTTTATGGAGTGGTTTATCAGAAAATATAACGGATTAATTTAAATAAATAAAGATGGAAAAATTACCAAAGATTGGATTACCGATTTTAATAGGTGTTGTACTTTTAATCATAGTTTTAGCAAAATCTGCTGTCACTTTAGATTCTGGTCATGCAGGTGTGTTGTACGAAACGCTTAATGGTGGTGTAGTTTCTGGTAAAACACCATTAGGACCAGGTTTTCATATTATTGCGCCATGGAATCGTGTAATTGATTATGAAACCCGTCAACAAGAAGTACCAGAAAAAATGTCTGTGCTATCTTCAAATGGATTGGATATTAAATTAGACGCCTCTGTTTTGTACCAACCAGATTTTAATAATCTTGGAAAATTACACAATGAAAAAGGAGAAGACTATTTAAGACGTGTGTTACAACCAGCTATTAGAAGTGCCGCAAGAAGTGTGGTTGGAAGATATACACCAGAGCAATTGTATTCTAGTAAGCGTGATGCGATACAAGAAGAGATTTATGAAGAGACTAAAAAATTGGTTGAGCCACAATATATTCAATTAAATGATATTTTAATTAGAGATGTAACGTTACCACCGACTATAAAAGAAGCTATTGAGCGTAAGTTAAAACAAGAGCAAGAATCTCTAGAGTATGAATTTAGATTGGTAACAGCTCAAAAAGAAGCTGAAAAAGTAATCATTGATGCACAAGGTAAGGCAGATGCTAACCGTATCTTGAGTGCATCTTTAACCGATAAAATCCTTCAGGATAAAGGTATCGAAGCGACAGTAAAATTATCTGAATCACCTAATAGTAAAACGATTATTATTGGTTCAGGAGAAAGTGGATTACCTATTATTTTAGGAAATCAATAAAAGAATTGCGATTTCAATAAAATTTATATTCAAAAGCCCTTTTGAGAAATCTTAAGGGTTTTTTATTTGTAAGATTTAAGAATACTGATTGTCAGGAATCAAATAGGTTGGAACCTTTGTATTTTTTGACTCTAATAATTTAGCACCATTATGTTTAATAAACGCTACTATTACCTCATTAAAATTCAATATTTAGGCTATCGTTTTCATGGTTGGCAAAAACAACCCGATGTTAAAACGGTACATTTAATGATTGACAGAACGCTAAAATTTATTCTCCAAGACACCAAATTTAAAACCTTAGGTGCCGGCAGAACTGACGCTATGGTTTCGGCTAACGAAGCTGCTTTAGAGCTGTTTATTTACAACGAACCTATCAATGATTTTGATGCGTTTTTAGAATTGTTTAATCATAATTTACCACAAGATATCAGGGCATTATCTATTAAGGAAGTAGATAAAACATTTAATATTATTCAAGATTCTAAAATAAAAGAATATCATTATGTGTTTTCTCAGGGGCAAAAAAATCATCCATTTTGTGCGCCAATTTTAACAACAATATTGGAGCCTCTCGATGTAGAATTAATGAAGCAAGGTGCTAAATTATTTGAAGGCACGCATAATTTTAAAACCTATTGTTATAGAGCTACTGATAAAGGCGAATATATTAGAACGATTGAAGTTTCAGAAATAGTAGATAACACAATTTATAAGGCTAATTTTTTTCCAGAGAAATCTTATGTGCTAAAAGTGGTTGGAAAAGGATTTATGAGAAATCAGATTCGGTTAATGTTTGGCTGTTTAATAAAATTAGGTCGTGGTGATGTAAGTTTAGAATATATAGAAGCGACTTTAAAAATGGAAAGTACAGAGGTGATGGATTATATTGCTCCAGCATCTGGCTTAATTCTTCATAGGGTAGATTTTGAATAAAAAAAAAGCATCAAATCTAAATTTAATGCTTTCGGTTGAATTGGTTAGTTATGTAACTTTCTGATTATTCTATTTTAATCTAAAATGTTATAAAAAGTAAATTATTTAATTGTAAGAGTTGTTCCAAATTAATTTTTAAAATCAGTCAATAAGAATGAATCTTATATCGTTTAAAGAAAACAATCACAATACCTTAGTTTAAATAAGAATTTAGATTAAAAGTAGAATTCAAGTTTATTCAGCTACATGTAATTTTGGCTCTTTATCTACAAATTTACCATTTACAGATTCGCCTAAAATGATAACTTCTTTAGAACGTTCATACATTTTAATTGCGCGATGCATCTGTAATTTGGTGCCACTGTATAGTTTTACACCTGATCTTGAGCCTTTATTTCTAATCTCAATATAGAAACCGTCTTTTAGTGCTGTTGGTCTTGTTGCTGGTCTACCCATAAATATTTAAATAAATTGTGTGTTTTTAAAAGTAGTGCATGATAGTAAAAAATCTTACAACTCACAAATTTATTTGATAATAATTAACAATAGTGTAAAACTTATGCTTGAATTCCCTTAAAATTCAACATTTTACTTAAATTTATGTTAATGAATTGCATATTTATCAAAATTAATCTGTTCAATTTCTTTTCACAACTCAACTTTAATAATTAGCATTTCGTTACGCTAAACAATAATTAAGACGCGTCTAAAGTGATGATTACTAAATATAAATGCCTTTATACCGCATTATAAAAGTGCTGTTTTTTTGTGAAACTTTTAGATTTAGTTATTCGTATTATAAATTATATTTTGCATAAAAATTTCTAAAGTGAACTTTGGTTTGGGTTAAAACTCATGAGGTATGAGCAAACATTGACATAAATTCATAGCGATATTTGGAGAAAAAATGTTTTAGAGATGATTTTAAAACATACTCAGAGACCTTAGTTAAACCAAATAATAGTTATGAAAGAACAATTTAATACAGCTTTAGGAAACCTCGTCGACAAATTAATTAATTGGTTTAATGCTGTTATAGAGAATATACCGAATCTAATTTTAGCCATATTAGTAATGATTTTGGCCTATTTTATGGCTAAATATGTAAGTAGATTAGTTGGTAAATTAGCCGATAAACGTATAGAGCAAGATTCTATTAAAGGAGCAATTGCTAGGGTCAGTGCAGTAATTATTGTTGCTTTAGGATTTTTTATAGCATTAGGTGTTTTAAATTTAGGTAAAGCCTTAACATCTTTATTAGCTGGTGCAGGTGTTGTTGGTTTAGCTATCGGTTTAGCATTGCAAGGAACGTTAGCCAATACATTTGCAGGACTTATACTATCTTTTAGGAAGAAAATTAAAATTGGAGATTGGGTAGAAACAACGGGTTTTTCAGGTAAGGTTATGGATATTAACCTTAAAGACTTTACTTTAAAAGAAGCGGATAACAATATTGTTATTATTCCTAACAAAACCATTTTAGACAATCCTTTAAAAAACTATTCCTTAACAACAAAAATGCGGATATTTTTAGAGTGTGGTGTTGCTTATGATTCAGATTTAGAAAAAGTAGAACAATTAACAAAGGACGTAATAGCTAACACTTTTAACCAAGTGGACTCTGCTGATGACGTTGAATTTTATTATACCGAATTTGGAGGAAGTTCTATTAATTATTTATGCCGTTTCTGGATTGATGCGGAAAGCCTGCTAGAAAAATTAAGAGCAAAAACACAAGCTATAATAGAAATTAAAAAAGCTTATGATAAAGCAGGAATCAATATTCCATTCCCAATTAGAACGATTCAATTTGATAATAAACTTGAAATGAATACGCCTAATTTTAATAATTCATCTAAAAATAGTTAACGGTTATAAAATAAATTGCACTTTTCTTAATGAGTCAAAACTACTAGGGAAAGAGCAAATTACTTAGGCAAATGTTAGTGATATTTGCTTAAGTCACCACAACAAAAGTGGCACATATTATTAACCATAAAACCACAAGCAATGAAAAAATTTAGTTATTTATTTATAGCCTTATTTAGTTTAAGTCTAATGACAACGAGCTGTAGAGAACAAAAAGATACAGGAGACAAAATTGAAGATGCTGTTGACGATACAGGAGACGCGATTGAAGATGCTGCTGACGACGTAGAAGATGCAGTTGACTAAAAGTATCTTAAATATTATAATATTAAAGCCATCCTTCGATGGCTTTTTTTATTTTTATACAAATATTCTAATTTTTCTATTTTCAAAAAGTTTTATTTAAATAATAAGCAAATCAAATGAACCATTTCATCCCAAAAGACCTATTAACTTTTTTTACAAAACTTGAAAAAAATAATAATCGCGATTGGTTTAATGAACATAAACCAGAATTTAAAGCTATTGAAACAAAGGCAAAGTCAGCTTATAACTATTTGGGTGAATTAATGAGTGCTCACGATCAAATTGAAAAAATTAAGATATTCAGGGTTTACAGAGATGTAAGGTTTTCTAAAAATAAACGCCCTTATAAAACGCATTTTGCGGGTTCTTTTGCGAGAAAAAAACCAGAACTTAGAGGCGGTTATTATCTACATATTCAACCAAATAATGAATCCTTTATTGCTGTAGGATTTTGGGATCCTAACAAGGAAGATTTACTACGAATACGTAAAGAGTTTGAAATGGACGATAGTGAAATACGTGCTATTTTAAATGAGAAAACCTTTAAGGCGACTTGGGGGAATTTTACAGGAAACGAATTAAAAACGGCACCAAAAGGCTTTGATAAATCACATCCTGCAATTGATTTAATTAGAAAAAAACAATTCATTTTTGTTAAAAAATACACGGATAAAGCGGTACTTTCAGAGAGTTTTCTTCAGGAAGTTAACCAGTCTTTTAAAGACGTTAGACCTTTTTTAGATTATATGACTGATGTATTAACCACAAATCTCAATGGAGAATCTATGCTGTAGGGGAGAAAAAAGCTCCAATAGCAATTATTAATTAACCCAATAAACTAAATATTCTGTAAATATTCGGGCGATGAAAAAAGTTGAACACTTTGAATTAAGCGTTCCTTAACAATAGCCATCATACGTTTATTTAATGCTGATGAATTCTTAATATAAAGTTCGTATTCATCAACCGTAAATTGGCCGATAATCATTCCTTTTAAAGAATTTCGAAATTTAATATCTTTCTGAATGGCATTAGAGATATAGTCGAGTTTGGCCTCTAAAGTCAAATCATAGAACACACCTTTGTGTTTCACAACATAATTTTTAAAAACAGCAACAAACAAATCGTGTTGTAGTTTTATAATTGGTCGTAAAGTTTTATTCTGAAATGATTCGTCTGCACTTATACCATCATACACTTTAGCAGATAAAATTTGAGGTCTAATGGAGAGTAGGTTATTAAATCTTGTAGCCATGATTACATGATTAAGGATTAATTCGGAATTAAAATTAAGGAATAAGCCAACACTTCAGTAAAGCGTGCAAACTTCTTGTTAACCCTTTTATTAACATTATAGATTTTAACATTCAAAAAACGAATACAATTCTATATCTCGTGTAGGAAGTTAGTATTATCTTTAGCATCTCTTATTACTTAAACAAAAAATAAAAAAAAGACGCATGAGATTTCACACAAGAAAATGGGTTAAACCCGAAGATTTAAATCCTAATGGCACATTATTTGGAGGTCAGCTTTTGGCTTGGATAGATGAAGAAGTAGCGCTTTATACGGTTATTCAACTCGAAAACTCAAGGGTTGTTACTAAATACATGTCTGAAATTAACTTTATGGCATCGGCAAAGCAAGGCGATATTATAGAGATTGGTATTTTAGTGAAAAAATTTGGAAAATCGTCTATAGCTTTAAAATGCGAGGTTAGAAATAAAATGACTAGAGAAACCATAATCAGTATCGATAATATTGTTATGGTAAATTTAGGTCCTGACGGAAAACCTAAACCTCATGGTAAAATAGAAGTAGAGTTTGTGAAAAACAGATTAAAAGATTAATCTTTATTGCTCAAGGCTAATTCATAGATTTCTAAATCAAAATACGTTACCGAAGCGAGTACATGATCGAATATATCACCTAAAATATATTCGTAATTTACCCAACGCTGATCTTTACAAAACGCATAGATTTCCATAGGAATTCCTTGAGGTGTTGGTTCTAATTGACGAACCATTAAAGTCATCTCTTTATTAATGGCAGAGTGATTGTCTATATAAGTTTGAAGGTATTTTCTAAATATCCCAAAATTAGTCAGATTTCTGCCATTAATTAAAACAGTTTTGTCAATATTGTTATTCGAGTTATAGTCTGTAATTTCTTTAGAACGGCCTTCTAAATAGTCTGAAACCAATTGAATTTTTTTAAAGCGTTCAATATCTTCGTCATTAAGGAATTTTATAGTAGATGTTTTTATAATCACTGAACGTTTTATACGTCGTCCGCCTGAAGACAGCATACCTCTCCAGTTTTTAAATGAATCTGAAATTAAGGCGTAAGTCGGAATTGTAGTAATCGTTTTATCCCAGTTCTGCACTTTAACAGTGGCTAAATTAATTTCTGTAACTGTTCCGTCTGCACCATATTTCTGAAACGTAATCCAATCACCAATACGAACCATATCGTTTATAGAGACTTGAATACTGGCAACGAACCCTAAAATAGTATCCTTAAAAATCAAAATGATTACGGCAGAAGCGGCACCCAAAGTGGTAGCAAATTTTATAAACGAAACCCCTGTAATAATCGCTAAAATTGAAAAAGCACCTAGCATCCATGCAAAAATCATAAAGACCTGTACGTAACTATCAATAGGCTTGTCTTTATAGCGCACTAAGGTTTTAAGGTAGTCTTTTATTGAACTTAAAAAACTTCTAATTATTTGAAGTGTCAGTACTATCGCAATGACCTTTAAGGTTTTTTCGATAATGTTCTGAATAAATTCAAAATCAGTAAAGACTTGAGGTATAAATTCGATTAGAATTAATAGCGGAATAATATGCGCAATATTTTTAGGTAATTTATTGGTGATGAGAATATCATCAAAATTTGTTTTGGTACGTTTAGCAAGACCAGTAGAAAACCTTCTAAGGAAGCGTTTCGTTAAATAATCAACAATGAGTGAAATGGCAATTAAGGCGATAAGAAGCCCAAGCATGTTAAGATACTTAGCTGTAGTTTCTGAAAAGCCTTCTTCAATAAGGAAATTGTATAAAATATGTCTAATATTAAGCACGACGCGACTTGATTAAGTATTTTTTATCAATGTAAAACGTGCCAAAAGGAATGATGGAAGCAAATAAAACAATCCAAAGCGTTCGGCTTGGCCATTTCATGTCAGAACTAATTAAAACAGCAATAACCACATAAGCCATAAATAAAATACCGTGTGGCATGCCTAGCATTTTAACGTATTGATCGTCTTCGTAAAAGTACTTAATAGGAGTGGCAATAAATAGTAATAAAATATACGAAACACCTTCTAATAAAGCTACAATTCTAAAAACAGGCAATAATTTTGACATGATTATACGTTTTGTGCAAAAATACTGTAGAATTAAGGAATACGAGAACAATTTAACAGGTTTTAAGAAATTATTAGAAAGCTCGATTCTATTAATTATATTTAGCAGAATTATTTAACCACCAGCCATTAATTTATGAGAAATATTCTATGCTTAGTATTGTATTCATCCCTTTTATTATCTTGTGCAACCACGCAATCTGCAAGTCAAAAAAAAGACAATTCTAAAACAGCACAATCAGCAACGTTTAAAAAAAGTAATGGTACTATTAAGCCTTATGATAAAGTGATTACTTCAGAGGCGGTAACTGATACAGGATTATTTGATGTGCATGCTGTTGGCGAAAAATATTATTTTGAAATTCCGATGACATATCTAAATTCCGATATGCTATTGGTAAGTCGCTTTTCAAAATTACCGTCAAACCTTGGTGGTGGTTATGTTAATGCAGGTACCAAAACCAATACCAGAATGATTAATTGGGAACGCTTCAAAAACAAAATTCTTATTAAAGAAAAATCCTCAAGCGCTGTGGCAGCAGATAGTTTGCCAATTCATGTGTCGGTAAAATCTAATAATTATGAACCGACTTTGTATGCTTTTGATATTGCTGCATTTTCAAAAGATTCGTCTTCTGTAGTTATAGATGTGACTAAATTTTACAGTTCAGATGTCAAAGCGATTAGTGGCTTATCATCACGATTACGTTCGGCTTACAAAGTAAAGAATTTAGATAAATCTAGAAGTTTTATTAATTCTGTAAAAAGTTTTCCTGAGAATATTGAGGTGATTCAAGATTTTACCTATAATGCTTCAAATCCACCTACAAATACAGGTGATGAAACGATAAGTGTACAAATGAATCAGTCCATGATTTTATTACCAGAAACGCCTATGCAACCCCGTTTTGCTGATCAACGTGTCGGCTGGTTTACGCTAAGTCAATATGATTATAGTAGTAACGAATTAAAATCAGATGAAAAGAACTATTTAAGACGTTGGAAATTAATTCCAAAAGATATTGAGGCCTACAAAAGAGGGGAGTTGGTAGAACCTGTAGAACCTATCGTCTATTATTTAGACCCTGCTACACCAATGAAATTCCGATTATATATGAAAGAAGGTATTGAGCTGTGGCAAAAAGCTTTTGAAACTGCCGGATTTAAAAATGCGATTATAGCTAAAGATCCACCATCTAAAGATGAAGATCCAGAGTTTAGCCCTGAAGATATAAGATATTCTGTAGTGAGATACGTGGCAAGTACTACAAGAAATGCTACAGGGCCAAGTGTGTCAGACCCTAGAAGTGGCGAAATTATTGAAAGTGATATTATTTGGTATCACAATCATTTGCGATCTTATAGAAATCGTTATTTGTTAGAAACCGGTGCTGCAAATCCTTCTGCAAGAACGTTAAATACACCAGATGCTGATATTGGTGAAATGATGAAAATGGTTATTGCGCACGAAGTTGGCCATACCTTAGGTTTGCCACATAATATGAGTGCAAGTTATGCCTACGATGTAGAAAGTTATAGAGACGGCGCGTTTACTCAAAAAAATGGCATAGCTGCTACCATAATGGATTATGCACGCTATAATTATATTGCTCAACCTGGTGATGAAAACATCAGGTTTATTAGACAATTAGGGCCTTATGACAACTATGCGATTAACTATGGTTACCGTTATATTGATGACGCTAAATCGGCTGAAGATGAAAAGGAAACTTTAAAGTCTTGGGTTAATGAAAAATCAGGTAATCCTATTTATAAATTTGGAGGGCGTGGTAGTTACGATCCAACTGCTCAAACCGAAGATATTGGTAACAATAGTATTAAAGCGAGTACTTATGGACTAAAAAACTTAAAAATTGTAGCACAAAACCTTCCTAGCTGGACAAGCGATAAAACCGATAACTATGATGATTTAGAAGAACTTTATGGCGAATTATTAAGCGTTTGGAGTCGTTATGTTGGTCATGTCGTTACACATGTTGGTGGTGTTATAGAAGAAACTAAAAACCCTTCTCAAGAAGGTGCTGTTTTCAATGCGGTTCCTAAATCAGAGCAGCAATCTGCTTTAAATTGGTTACAGAAAAATGCTTTTGAAACACCAAATTGGCTTATAGATAAATCGATTCTGCAAAATATAAATTATGCAGGTTATACGGACCGTATCAGAAGTTTACAATCCAGACATTTAAATAACTTGTTAAATTTTGAACGTTTAGGACGTTTGATAGATCATAGTGCTTTAGACTCGAAAAATTACACTGCTTTAGAATTTTTAAGTGATTTACGTACAGGAATTTGGTCTGAAGCAAAATCCGGTACAAATGTTTCAATTTTTAGACGTAATTTGCAACGTGTCTATTTGGAGGCAATGTTTAGCTTAATGACTGAAGATTTAGATCCAAGACGTAGCCGACAATATTATAATGTAAACCAATCTGATGTAAGAGCTTTGGTACGAGGCGAATTAAATGTCGTAAAACGTATACTAACTTCAGCATTAAGAGGGAATCTAGACACGGAAACCCAATATCATTATCAAGATGGTATTGAGCGAATTAATACGATTCTAGATCCTAAATAACACCAAATATCTAGGCTTTAAATTGAATTTCACCAATGAAGATGAGACAATTTAAGATTTTAGTAATACTCAGGATAAATTAATAAATATAAAACATGAAAAAAATAATTTTAATAGCCTTACTTTTTAGTCTTTCGTCAACAGTATATGTAAGTGCTCAAGAAAAACAATCTCAAAAGGCGGTTTTTGAAACAGCATATCAGAATTTAAAAACAACTTTAAAATCACAGCAATATACCTATGTTGGGCATGTGGTTTATAATTCAGAAGCAAGACAAACTATAGATAAAGCTAAAAATCGTCTAGCAATAATTAAAGATAATGTAAGCGGAACATTGCATTCAATGGACGATTATACATTCACTGTTAATCGGTCTAATTCTAAAGTAAGTAATTATAATGTAGTCTTTAATGACGATAAGCAAACAGTAACAATTAGTTTTAATTTAGGTAAAGATGAGTTTCATATAGAGGTGAAACCAAACGGCAATGCATTCCTTAGTTTAAAGTCTGGGATTAATAATATTAGCCAAACAGGTATGATTGAAAGGATTTAAGTTGTATATTTGTGTCCGGTTTATTGAAGATATACTACACAAATAGCTTTATTCTGAGTTATTTTTCTAGATTTTAATACGATTCATTGTTAAGTTAATTAACTTGTCTGCATTATACATATTTTCAAAAGCACACACACATATTAATTTTTAAAACTACGAATGGCTAAATCACAACAGACTTTTAGTAAAAGTGAAAAAGAAAAAAAACGATTAAAGAAGCGAGAAGATAAGCGTAAGAAAATGGAAGCGCGTAAACTCGAAAAAGAAGAGAATGGATCAGATGGTATTCCAATTGCTTATGTAGATCATAATGGAAACCTAACAGATACACCACCAGATCCAAATATGAAGGTGAAGGTAAAAGCTGAGAATATTGTTCTTGGTGTACCTACAAAAGAAGAATCAGACGAAGAAGAGTTTGATCCAATTAGAAAAGGTAAAGTATCTTTTTATGATAATTCTAAAGGTTTTGGTTTTATTATAGATACTGAAACTAATGAAAAGCATTTTACACACGTTAGTGGTATTATTGATGATATTGCTGAAAACGACAAAGTAACGTTTGAACTTGAAAAAGGGCAACGTGGTATGAATGCCGTTAGAGTTAAACAAGCATAAATAGAAATTAAATTTTAATAATTGAAGCCATTATAGTTTTTACTATAGTGGCTTTTTTTATGCGTTGTAGTTAAGGTTTTCTATTAAGAAATACCGTTGCAAATAATTTTTTTTAAGTTTTTTAAAACCGACCTACTCAAAACTTCGTAAGTAGAGCAACAAACAAAATAAAACTTAAATTATGAAAACGAAATCAATTATTTCAACATTAGCATTAGCAGTAACTTTAATTTTTGGGTCAACAGTGATGGCACAATCAAAAATGGAAAAAGGCACCAAAATGGTTGGTGGAGCCGAAATGTATCCTTCTAAAGATATTGTGTCTAATGCGGTAAACTCAAAAGACCACACAACTTTAGTCGCTGCTGTAAAAGCTGCAGAATTGGTAGAAACATTACAGAGTGATGGTCCGTTTACCGTTTTTGCTCCAACCAATGCTGCTTTTAATAAATTACCAAAAGGCACCGTAGAAACCTTATTAAAGCCAGAAAATAAAGAAAAGCTTCAAGCAGTATTAACGTACCATGTTATTGCAGGGAAGTATAGTGGAAAAGCAATTATGAAAGCGATTAAAAAAGGCGATGGTAAAGCGACTTTTAAAACCGTAAATGGCGCAAGCTTAACAGCTATGATGGATGGAAAAATGTTAGTGCTCATGGATGGCTCAGGGAATAAATCTATGGTAACTATTGCAGATGTTAATCAATCCAATGGAGTAATACATGTTGTTGATACAGTAGTGTTACCAGGAATGTAAATGATTAAATTGTGTTGTGGTAAGAATTAGTATATTATGATTGGTTGGTATGACTACTAATTCTTAAAGGTACAAGTTTTTAACTTGTGCCTTTTTTTTATACCTTTAATTTAAATCGCACTAAAGGTTTGAAAAAAGAACATATAATGTCTCCGAAAATTATAAATTTTACAACACGAAATGTTGTTGGGATTTCAACAAAAATGAAACCGGATGAGTACTTTAAGATTCCACAATTATGGCAAGAATTTATGCCTAGAAAAAAAGAAATTGAGAATATAAATTCAGAGGAATTCATTGCGATTCAACAGTTTTCAGAGGGAACAACTATTAATAATATAGAAGCCTATACAATTTGGGCTAGTGTAGAGGTTTCAAATTTTAAAGAAATTCCTAAAGGCATGGCGTCTTTTGAGATTCCAGCTGGCAAATATGCCGTATTTCTTCAAAAAGGAATGGAAGCTTCTAAAACTTACCAAAGTATTATGAATGATTGGTTGCCAACATCGGGGTATGCAATTGATGATAGACCGCATTTTCAAATCATGGGGAAAACGTATAACAACGGAAGTCTAGATTCTGAAGAAGATTTCTATATCCCAATAAAATCTATAACTTAAACTTTGGTATGTTTTATTTTAGAACTAAAAGTTCACTCTAAAATCACAACCTGTTTTATAATTGCTACAGCCAAAGGCCGTTTTTCCTTTTAGTATTTTTCCAGTTTTGCATTTAGGACAGATATCACCAGCTTTAAGAGTTTCCTTTTTAGCGGTTTTTTTAGGTTCTAATTTTAATTTAAAAGCATCATCAAATCGCAATAAACCTTCCTGAGTTTCACCTTCTAATTTAAAGCCTTTTAAATTTACAGTAGATCCTTTACTTAATAACCGTAAATATTGATTTTCAGAAATTTTCTTATCACCAAAGCTAAAAGGTAAGGTGAAGTCGCAAGACTTACCATAAAGATTACAACCGTAAGCCGACTTTCCTTTTAAAAGTGAACCCGCTTTACATTTAGGACAAGAACTTCCGACTAAAGCTGTCTTTTTTGTTTTTGCTTTCGATTTTGTTTTGGCTTTAGAATTACTGGTGGTTTTGTTATTTACTGCAGAAATTCGCGTCTGTACTTTTTCGCTTCGTACCTCGTAAACTAAAGCATCAACCATACGTTTCATGCCTTTAATAAAAGCACTCGCGCTAAATTCACCTTTTTCAATGTCTTTTAATTGTTTTTCCCAAGAACCAGTTAGTTCGGCAGATTTTAAAAGTTCATTTTGAATGGTATCGATGAGTTGAATTCCGGTTACTGTTGGTAAAATCTGTTTTTTATTACGCTTAATATATTTACGCCTAAACAAAGTTTCAATGATATTGGCACGTGTTGATGGACGACCAATACCATTCTCTTTCATTAAATCTCTTAGCTCATCGTCTTCAACTTGCTTACCTGCTGTTTCCATGGCACGTAGGAGAGAAGCTTCTGTATATTGTTTTGGTGGTTTGGTTTGTTTTTCTAAAAAAGATGGCTCGTGTGGTCCTTTTTCACCTTTAACAAATGTTGGTAATAAAGCGTCTTCTTTTTTATTTGATTTTTCAGATTCAAACACAACACGCCAACCTTTTGATAAAATCTCTTTTCCTGTGGTTTTAAAATTGACATCAGCCGCTTTTCCTATTACTGTGGTATTCGATACTTTACAATCGTCATAAAAAACAGCAATAAAACGTTTTACTATTATATCATAAACTTGCTGTTCATTATATTGTAAGTGCGTTTGCATTCCGGTTGGAATAATGGCATGGTGGTCGGTTACCTTTTTGTCATTAAAAACACGTGACGATTTTTTGATTTTTTCACCTAAAATAGGTGCGGTTAGACTTGTATAGTCGGTTAACTTAGATAAAATACCTTTTACTTTAGGATAGACGTCATTGGGTAAAAACGTCGTATCTACTCTTGGATAAGTAACGGCTTTTTTCTCATATAATTTTTGAGCTATCTTAAGCGTGTCATCTGCCGAAAAGCCAAACTTTGTATTACAATAAACTTGTAAGCCTGTTAAATCGAATAATTTTGGAGCGTATTCTGTACCTTTCTTTTTGGTGATGGATACAATTTCAAACACGTGTTCTTTAACTTTATTAGCTAAAACTTCACCATCTTCCATTTTTAAAAAACGTCCTTCTTCATAACTAAAAAGGGTGTCTCTATAAAGAGTTTGTAATTCCCAATAGGGCTGAGGAACAAAATTTTCAATCTCTTTAAAGCGGTTCACAAGCATGGCTAGGGTCGGGGTTTGTACACGTCCTACAGAAAGTACTTGTTTATAGCCACCATGTTTTACAGTATAAAGTCTTGTGGCATTAATACCTAAAAGCCAATCGCCTATAGAACGCGAAAAGCCGGCATAATATAAATTGTCATAATTCTCAGCAGGCTTTAAATTTTTAAACCCTTCTTTAATGGCCTCTGTGGTTAAAGATGAAATCCATAAACGTTGCACCTTACCTTTATAGTTCGCCTTATTAATAACCCAACGCTGAATGAGTTCTCCTTCTTGGCCGGCATCACCACAATTAATGATAACTTCTGCTTTATCAAATAAACGTTTTACAATATTAAATTGTTTTTTTATGCCGTCATTGTTAGCGACCTTAACTTCAAATTTTTCTGGTAGCATGGGTAAGTTGTTGAGGTCCCAACTTTTCCAATAAGGCTTATAGTCTGCCGGTTCGTATAAGGTGCAAAGATGACCAAAGGTATAAGTAACTGCATAGCCATTACCTTCAAAGTAGCCATCACGCTTGGTGGTAGCTCCTAATACGGCAGCAATTTCTCTAGCAACACTTGGTTTTTCGGCTATACAGACTTTCAAATTCGCTTGATTTTTTTAGAGGGTGCAAAGTACTGAAATTTATAAATTCTAACTTCGTTTTAATGTTCTAAAACTAATTTTTGACCAATTTTTAACGGAGAGTTTTGTTTAATGGCATTAGTGTTACAAAGTCTAGCAATGGACATATTATTTCGTCTCGAAATATCGTACAATGTATCGCCTTTTTTTACGACATAAAATCTTGGCTGTTTAACTATACTTGCTAGAGCAGCTTCATCGGCAGATTTTATAATATTGACTTTACTAGGTCGTCTAGAATTATGAAATCTGGCATGTGTCCATTTTTGAGTTACCCAGACTTGTGGTGATCTTATGGCGTTTTTAGATGAAAAATCAAATAAATATTCAGGGTGAATGGATTCACCTTTATAACTTAATTCTAAATGTAAATGACTTCCCCTAGAATTACCTGTATTACCACCTTTTCCAATATACTGCGCTTTGGCTATGGTGTCATTTGCTTTTACATCGATTTTTGATAAATGGGCATATGTAGATTCTAAGCCGTTGTAATGGCGAATAACAATGGTGTTTCCAAATCCATTGACATATTTAGCTAAGCGCACAATACCATCGAGTATAGCAACAACACTATCTCCAGTGACTAAATCGATATCAATGCCATTGTGTGGGCGTCCTCTGCGCCAGCCATAATGAGAAGTTATAACTTTAGTGTGAGATACAGGTGAGGCAAAAGTACTATCTGTGAAATTTAATGCTATTGGAAATTTCTGCGTTGTATTTAGGTAAGGATTATAAGTTGTATTGTCCCAATTTTCGGCTTTAATATCAATTTTTTGACTGACTTTAACTAATGGGATTTCAATAGTTTTATTTGCTAGTCCTCTTTGGTATTTAATGTTTGGTAACTCTATTAAAATAGAATTTGCGAGCGTGTCTTTTTGAGAAAATAATAATAAGGTATTGCAAACGAAAGCGATACATAAAAAAATGTATTTCATGTGTTAATGTCTGTTGTTTCTAGGGGTTACACAGTGTTTGTAATTAAATGCTTTTTTTCCTGATGGAATTTAAACTACTTAATTCTATGCAAAGAAAAAGATTCTAATCCATGTTTGAAACGTAAATATCAAATAAATATTGCTTATTTATTTGATGAGACATTAAGACAGCTTTTAGTTCTTTTTTAAATTAATTATTCTGAAGTAAATAGTTGCCGTCATAACTTCCAGTAATTATTTGACCATCAGTCCTTGTAAATGTAAAACTGAAAACAATATTGTAGGCTGTGAAATTAGTCACCGTTACTGAGCCTGATTGTGCAAAGACATCCGATTCAGGGTCGCTATCTGATAGAAATATAGTTCCTGAGATGAATTCACTATCTACAATTGCTCCATCTACAGAAATATCATAACGGTTAATACTATTGTAAGTGGTGTTTTCTATAGTATCAGCAGTAAATTCGAAATACACGTAATCAATTTCGTTTGTATCGTTATTGCTGGTAATTTCTGCACTTGTTTTGTTAAATAAGTTAATACCAATTTTACTTGAGCTGTTTGTTGTTGCTTCCTCTTCGGTTATAATAGCCGTAATTAACGGATAGTTTACCCCGTTAAAATTAAATTCACCAGTGTTTTCTGGTGTTGTACTGGTATTGCTCTCTGGCGAACACGATATTAGGGTGATGGTTAATAGTAATGCGGTTAGGTAAAGTGATTTGAGATTCATAATACTTTAATAGTTTTATTACTAAATAAGTCTTTTTTTATAAAAAATAGGAGTTTTTATTTTCAATTTCGATTAAAAACAAAAAACCACCAATTATAAAAGGTGGTTTTTTAGTTTATAAAAGCCAATTTTTGTTATGGCATATTTTGCATTAAACGTTTATTTTTTAATAACGTTTTTAATGACACTTATTTGTTTACAAGTAAATTTAATGTAGTACATCCCCTCTTTTAAAGGACCAAGGTCTATAGCACCTTCATCGTACATATTAACTTTGTAATGGTTACCGTAAATATCATAAACACTAATTTTGAATTTTTGACATGCATCGGCAACTTTAAAGTAAACTACACCTTGGGTGTAAGTTGGGTAAACTTTTACTGGATCATTATTGTTAACAGCATTAGATGTGTTTACAAATGATGAACTGTCTGTCGACAAAGAAACAGTTGGTGAGTCAAAACTGTTAGTAACAGTTGATTTTGTTTGTGCGGTTGATACCATTGCGCAAATGGTAAATACAAGTAGTAATTTAAATTTCATAAGTTAAGGTTTTAAATAAATTTGGGTTAAAATATTATTATGCTGTAAACATATGAAAATAAATGATTAAACCAAAAAATAAGGTAAAATTACTTACATTTTTGTGCTTTTTGCCGGATTTTAACGCATTCTAAAGGGGTTTTTGAGTGGCTAGAGGTTGTTTTATGGTATTATATTGAGTTTCAATGAACTGAATAAAGTCAAATAATTGATTGCTTATTCATAGTATAACCTGCTAAAATGATTGGGAGCTATAAAAAGAAGTTTTATTTTTTAGCCTAATTGTAATTCATAATATAATCAAATTTGAAACAAAAAAAATCCTGATGAGTTGTCATCAGGATTTTTAGATTATAGATTTATAGACACTTCGACTGCGCTCAGTGTGACAATGGTTTTACTCAACAAGGACCCATTCGCCTTTTTCAATTAAAGGAATGGCTTGTTTGTACTTTACAGTTTTATTCTCTCCACTCATAACATGTTTAATCGTCACTTTGTCATTACGACCAATTTTTGGCTGCTCTCTAACAATAGTTTCAACAACTTGTTGCTGTTGTCGCGAAGCATTTTCACCAGCTTGTCTACTTTGAGAAGCACGTTCATCTAAATTTTGAATCTCATCTTTTTGAGTTTCTAATTTTTCTTGTTTACGTTGTTTTGCTTCTTGAATAGTATTTGCAGTTTCTTGAGGGATTTCTCCTTTAAATAAGAATGAGATTACATCTTTATTTACTTGGTCAATCATTAGTTTAAATAACTCAAAAGACTCGAACTTATAAATTAACAATGGATCTTTTTGTTCGTGAACCGCTAATTGCACTGACTGCTTTAACTCATCCATTTTACGTAAGTGAGTTTTCCAAGCATCATCAACAATGGCTAATGTAATGTTCTTTTCAAAATCATTAATTAACTGCGTTCCTTTAGTTTCGTATGCTTTTTCTAAATCGGTTACAACCTGAAGGTTTTTAACACCATCTGTAAACGGCACAACTATTCTTTTAAATTTATCGCGTTGCGTGTTGTACACGTTTTCAATAACAGGAAATGCTAAATCTGCAGCACGTTGCATTTTTTCTCTATAGTGCTTAAAAGCGGCTTTATAGATGATACCAGAAATCTCAGTCGCATTCTTTTTACCAAATTCAGCTTCAGTAATAGGCGATTCCATTGAGAAATAACGAATCAATTCAAATTCAAAATTCTTATAATCGTTAGCATTTTTATTGGTTTCAGCAATACCTTCCGACGTATCAAAAATCATGTTGGCTAAATCCACTCTAAGACGTTCACCGTGTAAGGCATTACGACGACGCTTGTAAATTACTTCACGTTGCGCATTCATAACATCATCATATTCTAATAGACGCTTACGAACACCAAAGTTATTTTCTTCAACTTTTTTCTGTGCACGCTCAATCGATTTTGAAATCATACCATGTTGAATAACTTCACCTTCTTTTAAGCCCATTCTATCCATCATCTTAGCAATACGCTCAGAACCAAATAAACGCATCAAGTTATCTTCTAGAGACACGTAAAATTGTGAACTTCCTGGATCTCCCTGACGACCAGCTCTACCACGTAACTGTCTATCTACACGACGCGAATCGTGACGTTCAGTACCAACAATGGCTAAACCTCCTGCTTTTTTAACTTCATCACTTAATTTAATATCGGTACCACGACCAGCCATATTTGTGGCAATAGTCACTTGGCCAGCATTACCAGCTTGTGCAACAATATCAGCTTCTTTTTTATGTTGTTTCGCATTTAAGACGTTATGACTAATTTTACGAATGCTAAGCATTTTTCCTAAAAGCTCTGAAATTTCTACATTGGTTGTACCAATTAAAACAGGTCTTCCGGCTTCTGCTAACGCAGTAACTTCGTCAATAACGGCATTGTATTTTTCTCGCTTCGTTTTATAAACTAAATCGTCTCTATCATCTCTAGCGATTGGTCTGTTGGTTGGAATTTCTACCACATCTAATTTATAGATTTCCCAAAGTTCACCAGCTTCTGTAACCGCTGTACCTGTCATACCAGAGAGTTTACGGTACATTCTAAAGTAATTTTGAAGTGTTACAGTTGCAAAGGTTTGTGTTGCCGCTTCAATTTTTACATTTTCTTTAGCTTCAATAGCTTGGTGTAGTCCGTCTGAATAACGACGCCCATCCATAATACGACCCGTTTGCTCATCGACAATCATAACTTTGTTGTCCATAACAACATATTGATTGTCTTTTTCGAATAGGGCGTAGGCTTTTAAAAGTTGATTTAACGTATGAATACGTTCAGATTTTACACCGAAATCTCTGAATAAATCTTCTTTTAAATTCGCTTCTTCTTCAGAGGATAAGCCTTTGTTTTCAATCTTAGCGATTTCTGTTCCCATTTCTGGCATCACAAAGAAGTTGGGGTCATCTTCACCGGATAAGAACTCAACTCCTTTATCAGATAATTCCACTTGATTGTTTTTTTCATCAATCACATAATAAAGTTCTGCATCTACTAAAGGCATCTCTCTATTGTTATCTTGCATGTAGTGATTCTCGGTTTTTTGAAGCAATTGCTTAATACCTTCTTCACTTAAGTATTTAATTAAAGCTTTATTTTTAGGAATACCTCTGTAAGCTCTTAATAGTTGGAAGCCCCCTTCTTTAGTGTCACCTGCAGCAATTAATTTCTTTGCTTCGGCTAAAACACCAACTAAATATTTACGTTGTACTTCTTCAATCTGTTGCACTTTTGGTTTAAGCGCATCAAACTCGTGTTCATCTCCTCTTGGAACTGGACCAGAAATAATTAAAGGGGTACGTGCATCATCAACTAATACAGAATCCACCTCATCGACAATAGCGAAATGATGTGGACGTTGAACTAAATCATCTGGCGAATGTGCCATGTTATCACGTAAATAATCAAAACCGAATTCGTTATTAGTTCCGTAAGTAATATCTGCGTTATAAGCTTTACGACGTGCATCTGAATTAGGTTGGTGATAATCAATACAGTCGATACTCATACCATGAAACTGAAAGATTGGAGCCATCCATGCGCTATCACGTTTGGCCAAGTAATCGTTGACTGTTACCAAGTGAACGCCTTTACCAGCCAAAGCATTTAAATATACTGGAAGCGTTGCGACTAATGTTTTACCTTCACCAGTTTGCATCTCTGCAATTTTTCCTTGGTGCATAGCAATACCACCAATAAGTTGAACATCGTAGTGTACCATGTCCCAAGTAATTGGTTTTCCTGCAGCATCCCAAGAATTGGCCCAAATGGCTTGTTCGCCGTCTAAAGTCACGTAATCGTGTTCACCAGAAATTTCTCGGTCAAAAGCATTTGCAGTGACAGGAATTTCTGTGTTATGAACAAAACGTTTAGCGGTTTCTTTAACCACAGCGAAAGCTTCAGGAAGAATGTCGTTTAAAACATCTTCAGTAACTTTATAGATGTCATCATCAATTTTATCGACTTCGAGATAGATATCTTCACGTTCATCAATATCTTCAGTGATTTTAGCCTTTTCTAAAAGTTCTTCTTTTTTAGTGTTTAGTGGTTGCCTGGCTTCTGCAATCTTGGCTTTAAACTCAGCTGTTTTTGCTCTCAATTCATCATGCGACAAGGCTTCTAAAGCTTTCTCGAAAGTTTTTATTTTCTCAACAATAGGCTTAATAGCACCAACGTCTTGTTTGGATTTGTCTCCAACAAAAACTTTTAGTACTTTATCTAAAAATGTCATATTCGGTATTTTGTAATGGATTGAATGGTTTCAATCTTTTTTTTGTTAATTTCAGTTAGATTTAAAAATAATTATCAACATTAAGCTATTATTGTTGAGTTATATTTAAATTTTTAAAATAAGATTTAGAGGTCGTTTATATTTAAAACACCCCTAAAGTCCTTTAAAAGGGACAATCTTTGAGTTGTAAATTATTTAATTCTGATACTTTTTTAATTTCAAATTAAAAAAGCATCCGAAAATAAAAAAAGTCTCTCAGTTATAGTAACGCAAGAGACTTTTTTTATAATTATTTTATATGTTAGTATTCATCCTCATTCCAGAGGTAATCTTCGTCAGTTGGATAATCTGGCCAAATTTCTTCAATAGAGTCGTATGAATCTCCTTCATCTTCTATTGCTTGTAAATTTTCAACAACTTCTAAAGGGGCTCCTGTTCTAATGGCGTAGTCAATAAGCTCATCTTTGGTTGCTGGCCAAGGCGCATCACTTAAATAAGATGCTAATTCTAATGTCCAATACATAATTGCGTTGTAATTTTGTTTTTTGCAAAAATAATTTTTTAGTTGAACAATCCAAGAAAAAATTAAAGTAATTAATTCTTAAGTTATAGTATTTAATTTATCGGTCTTGCTGAACATTTATATTTATGTACTTTGATTTATTCAAACTTCACTTATAAATGTTTAATCATTAATAGAAAGAACGTATAATTTTCAACTTTTGTTTCGGATAAAATTTTTGCGATTTCTAATCCTATTCTGATTTTGAGATTTAAGATTCTTTTTTGGGAATCCACTTTACCTCTTCAGCGTTTAAATCATATGACAACTTCCGTGCCAACACAAAAAGGTAGTCAGATAGTCTATTGATGTACATCAAAGTTTCAGGTTGAAAAGGTTCTAATTCATTAAGATGTGATGCCAAACGCTCTGCTCTTCTGCAAACTGTGCGTGCTATGTGACAGAATGACACCGTTTGGTGACCACCTGGTAAAACAAAATGTGTCATTTGTGGAAGGCTGTCTTCCATGAGGTCCATTTCTTTTTCTAATTTCTCAATGTTTTCTTTAGAAATCTTAGGAATGTTTAGGCGGTCTTTTCCGCTTTTTAAAGTGGCTTTTTTAGGATCGGTTGCTAAAATAGCACCAACAGTAAATAATTGATCCTGAATCTCCATTAATGTATTTTTATATAATTGGTTGATATTTTGATCTCTAATTAAACCTATATAAGCGTTTAGCTCATCAATAGTGCCATAACTTTCAATTCTTATATGATGTTTAGGAACGCGTGTGCCCCCGAAGAGAGCAGTTGTGCCTTTATCGCCTGTTTTAGTATATACTTTCAAGATGTAGAAGTTTATTGTTTGAAGTGTAAAGTTAAGGATTTAGGTTTGAAGTGTGAAGCGTGATGTTTCAAGATTTTCCTCGAGAAGGCGCTAAGTAAAAGTGTAAAGTGAAAATCGGTTGAAATATGGTAATCTGTAGAAATGAAGAACTTATTAATAAGTAGATTGTCACTGCTAACTGGAATAATTAGCTTCGCAATGACCAAAAAAGTTTTAAAACATATTAAAATGAATATTTGTCTTTAATACCTAAAATTTGAATATTTAGAATATATGACTAAAACTGAGGCTTCGATTGTAAATTTTTTTAAGAATTAAATGTGTCACTTTCAATAATACCATCACGTAAACGAATGACACGTTTGGCATGAGCGGCAATGTCTTCTTCGTGAGTTACCATAATTACTGTGTTTCCTGCGGCGTGAATTTCGTCAAACAATTTCATGATTTCTACACCTGTTTTTGAGTCTAGGTTTCCTGTAGGCTCATCAGCAAGGATAATAGAAGGCTTGTTGACCAAAGCCCTACCTACGGCCACACGTTGTCTTTGTCCACCAGAAAGTTGGTTGGGTTTGTGGTCCATACGGTCAGCCAACCCTACATCAGTTAAAACTTCGGTGGCGCGTTCTTCTCTTGCTTTTTTTGAAATTCCGGCATAAACCATTGGTAAAGCCACATTGTCTAGAGCTGTTGTTCTAGGTAATAAATTGAAGGTTTGGAAAACGAAACCAATTTCGGTATTTCTTATATCTGCTAGTTCGTCGTCAGACATTTGACTAACGTCATTACCGTTTAGATTATAAGAACCTCCTGTAGGTGTGTCTAAACAACCTAATAAATTCATGAGTGTTGATTTACCAGATCCGGAAGGTCCCATAATAGCGACATACTCACCACGTTTTATGTCTAAATCAATGCCTTTTAAAACATGAACAACTTCTTGTCCTAATTTAAAATCTCTAATGATATTTCTAATTTCAATGACGTTGTTACTCATAAATAATAGCTGTTTTAATCGATATCTTTTGCAAGATAAAAATCGTTTCTTCAAATAAGACGTTAAAGTTACAAACTTGTTACATTCTAATTTTAAAATGTTCTTTGACTTGCTCTCTCCTGAAAAATACGAAGCCTAAATGGAAGGTGTCAACGGTTACTGTTACGGACTTGTGATTTTTAATATATTCCCAGGCTTCGGTCATGCCTTTAGACCAATAAATGTCATCAAAAACAAAAACAGTGTCATTATGAACTTTAGGTAGTAAAGCTTTAAAATATTGAATGGTAGCTGTTTTATTATGGTGTCCATCGAAGAAGACAAAATCAAAATTATTATTTTTTAAGTTGGGAATTTCATTGGTGAAACTTCCTGTTATGAATTCAACATTTTTAATCCTATGATGATGTAGCTGTGATTGTGCAAAAGCAGAGGTGTTTAAACAGCCTTCAATGGTAATAATTTTAGCTTTTGAGTCTGCTAATGATAGCGCATAAGTGCCCATACCCAATGAAGTTCCTAATTCTAGTATGTTTTTAAAATTTAAATATTTTGACAATCTATATAGTAGTTTGGCATCTTTTTTTGAACTACTAGAGGTTTTTACCATTTTAGAGACTTTCCGTTGATTCGCATCTAAGGTTCTGGAGCCTTCACCTAAGTCTTTAATCTGAAGCGTTACATTTGAATTTAATAACTCCGTTTTATATTGAGCGAGTTTTTTATAGTCTTCAAATTTCGTTTTGTTATAAAGACATTTAGTCACAAAATTATAGACAAAAGGAGAGTGGACTCCATGTTGATTGGAGGCTTTTGATAGGAATTTTATGTAGGCTTTTATTTGGTACACTTTATCAGTTTCAAAGTTTCTTTCTCTCGTAAAGGCACTAAATAGCAAAGAAAAAGAAATTACTCACCTTAAGCTTTACGTCTTAGCGCCTTTGAGAGGCTTCTAATCTTCTAACTTTTCAGCTAACTCAAACCATCGCATTTCTTTTTCTGCAATGGTATCGATAATAACTTGAAGTTTATCGGAGAGTTTATTAATCTCCACTTGTGATAAATCAGGGTTAAGAAATTTTGCTTCCATTGCAGTTTTATCCAATTCTAGTGAGCGAATTTTAGATTCTAAATTTTTGTATTCTTTTTGCTCGTTGTAATCTAATTTTTTTGCTTCATTTTGCTTAACTGCTTTAGTGTTTTCTACTTTTTCAGTAGTTTCTATTTGTTTGGGTTGGCTACTGTCATAAGCTCTAAAATCGGAATAGTTGCCAGGGAAATCATCTACAACACCTTCGCCTCTAAACACAAACATGTGATCCACAATTTTGTCCATAAAATAACGGTCGTGAGAAACGACTAGAAGTACGCCTGGAAAATCCATTAAGAAATCTTCGAGGACATTTAGAGTTACAATATCTAAATCGTTTGTAGGCTCATCGAGAATTAAAACATTTGGATTTTGAATTAAAACCGTACAAAGGTAAAGGCGTTTTTGTTCGCCGCCACTTAACTTTTCAACAAAATCCCATTGTTTTTTTCGGTTGAATAAAAAGCGCTCCAATAATTGCTGCGCACTAATTTGGCGGCCTTTGGCTAAAGGGATATAATCACCAAATTCCTTAATCACATCAATGACCTTTTGATTGGGTTTGGCGTTGATGCCACCTTGCGTATAATAACCGATTTTAACGGTCTCTCCAATGACAATTTTACCAGCATCGGGTTGAAGGGTTTGCGTTAGTAAATTGAGAAAAGTAGATTTTCCGGTTCCGTTTTTTCCAATAATACCTATGCGTTCGCCTTTTTTGAAGGTGTATTCAAAACCGTCTAAAATCGTTTTATCTTTAAAAGACTTAGAGACGTTATGAAACTCTATAATTTTACTCCCAAGGCGCTCCATGTTAATTTCTAGTTGCACTTGGTGGTCGTTTCGTCTTTTATGTGCTTTAGATTTTATTTCAGAAAAATCATCAATTCTACTTTTAGATTTTGTGGTACGTGCTTTAGGTTGGCGACGCATCCAATCGAGTTCTTTTTTGTAGAGTTGTTTGGCTTTGCCAACTTCGGTGGCTTGGTTTTCAATGCGTGCTTCTTTCTTTTCTAAGTAGTAGGAGTAATTTCCTTTATAAGTAAATAATTCACCCTCGTCTAATTCTATAATTTCATTACAAACCCGTTCTAAAAAATAACGGTCGTGTGTGACCATAAAAAGGGTTTGTTGAGTTTTAGCAAAATAATCCTCTAACCATTCAATCATTTCTAAATCGAGGTGGTTGGTAGGTTCATCTAAGATTAAAATGTCGGGTTTGCTTAAGAGAGCTTGCGCTAAGGCTAAACGTTTTTTTTGCCCACCAGAAAGTGTTTTTACTTTAATGGTAAGGTCATCGAGTTTTAACTGTGATAAAGTTTGTTGGTATTGGGTTTCAAATTCCCATGCATTATGGCGATCCATACCTTCAAAAGCTTTTTGGTAAGCTTCGGTGTCTTCAGGGGTTTTTAGAGCATGTTCATAAGCTTCAATAATTTTAAGCACAGGAATGTCTGAAGCAAAAATAGTTTCTTCAAGTGTAAGGTTAGGGTCTAAATCGGGTTCTTGATCTAAGAAAGCTAATCGCAGTCCTTTTCTAATAACGATTTGTCCATCGTCGGGAGTGTCTTTTCCTGCTAAAATATTAAGTATGGAGGTTTTTCCACTTCCATTTTTGGCTACAAAAGCAATTTTTTGATCTTTATGGATGCTAAAAGATAAGTCCTTAAAGAGAACTAATTCGCCATAAGATTTAGATATGTTTTCAACGTTGAGGTAATTCAAACTGATTTTTTTTTATAAGATTGGAAATAAACCAAAAACAAAAGTAATTGTTTTGTTATTACTATTGATACATTATATTTGTCTTTTAAGATCTATTATATATATGAAGCGTATTAAGCTTTTATTTATTTTTTTGAGTTGTGTTATTGTTTCTTCTTGTATTCCTCACAAGGATACCATTTATCTTCAGAATAAGGAAAATTCTATTAATGATACAATCCCTAATAATTTACTTGAAATACAAAAACCTTATCGGGTTCAGGTTAATGATATTTTAAATGTTAGAGTCAAGGCTTTAGATCAGGAAACGGTCTCAATTTTGAATCCTACAGGTGAAGGTAGCTTAAATGCGAGTAGTGCTGAGCGTGCTTTTTTTGATGGGTTTACAGTTGATGTTCATGGAAATATTAGAATACCAACCTTAGGCTATATGAATGTTTTAGGGTTTACCACGGAAGAGATAGAAAAAAATATAGAGAAAAAATTACTTGAAGAGCAATTTAAGGAAACTGCGAATATTTTTGTAACCGTAAAATTAGCAGGTCTAAGATACACCGCTAGCGGTGAGGTGGGTTCTCCTGGGAGTCAGGTATTGTTTACCGAACGCGTAAATATATTTGAGGCCATTGCTAATGTTGGTGAAATTCCGGTTACAGGTAATAAAAAAAATGTAAAAATCATTAGACAATATCCGCAAGGTCAGAAGATACATAGTTTAGATTTAACAGATGTTAACGTCATGAAATCGCCGTATTATTATATTCAGCCAAATGATATTATTTATGTAGAGCCCTTAAAACAGAAGTCATTAGGGACTGGTGAAACAGCGGTATCTAGTATTACTACAATAGCGTCTATTATTTCATTGCTTAGTACAAGTATCTTACTTTATTCAAGATTATAATTTACTATGAGAGATTACGAGGAGTTAGAAGATATAGAGTCTCAAAGCGTGAGTTTTGACTTTAGAGGATTTCTTTTTAAAGTACTAAATCTTTGGAAGTTTGTATTGATTTGTATTGGAGTCGCTTTACTAATCGCCTATTTCATTAATGTACGTAAGCAAAATGTTTATCGTTTAGATTCTTTGATTTCTGTAGATAATGATCAGAATCCATTTTTTACAGCTAACACGAGTATTTCCTTTAACTGGGGAGGGACTTCCGGGAAAGTTGGTAAAATAATGACCGCTGTTAAGACACGAACTCATAATGAAATTGTTGTAGATACACTTCAGTATTATATGGAGTATCTCGAACAAGGTAAATACCGAAAAACAGATATTTACAAAAATGCCCCATTTGAATTTATAATAGACAAATCTAAAAACCAGGTCCTCAATTATCCTGTAGGTATACGGTTTTTAAGTACTGATGAATTTGAAGTCTTTACGGCTTTTGAAGGCGTAAATGCTACTGCTCAAAGCTATGGTGATAAATCAAAATCTAGAATTAAAGTGCCTAACGAAGCTTATACTAAAACGTATAAGAAAGGAGAAACGATTGATTTGCCTTTTTTAAATGGTCAGATTGTCGTAAAACCCTTTCATACTATTGATGTTGGGGCTGAATATTTTTTAAAGTTTAGTGATTTTGATAGAGTAGTTAATAGTTACAAGACGGATGTAATGATAAATCCTGTAGGCACATCATCTGGTTCTATATTAAAATTAGAATTGACAGGGCATAATAAAGCTAAAATTGTAGACTATTTAAATGCGACTTCAGCAATTCTTAGCGAAACAGAGCTAAAGCGAAAAAATTTGTATGCCACTAATACGATTAAATTTATTGATAGTAGCTTAGCAGCTGTTAATGTTAACCTTGAAGGATTTACGGAAGAGATGAATCAATTTCGTAGAGACAATAAAGTATTCAATGTCAGTGAAGAAATTTCTCAAATTTCAGAAGAGCTCCGACAATTTGAACTTGAAAAACGAGTAGAAGCGTCTAAATTAGATTATTTAGATAATCTTGAAGTTTATTTAAATACTAAAACAGATTATACCAATATTGCAGCGCCAACCAGTGTGGGTATTGATGAAAATAATATCTTGAGTAGTGTTTCTAAAATTGTCGCTTTAGCAGCTGAACGTCAAAATTTGGAATATACAACAAAAGAGGGCTCCGGACTTTTTAAAGAATTAGATCGTCGTATTGATTCCGAAAAAAATGTACTATTAGAAACAATAGATGCTACAAATAAGACGATTAAAGCGAGAATATCAACATTAAATAAGCGTATTGCTAATTTAGAATCAGAGTTAGGAGGATTACCCGAGGATGAACAACAGTTTTTAAGAATACAACGGCAACTTGATATGAGTCAAGAAGCTTATGATATTTATTTGGCTAAACGCAGTGAAGCAGCTATTGTAAAAGCAGCAAATATTTCAGATATCACTATTATTGATGAAGCTAAAGATATAGGTGGCGGCCTCATAGGACCTAATAAGTCACTTAACTATATGATGGCTTTAATGATGGGGTTTTTTACACCAATGCTTTTGATTTTTATTCTATACTTATTAGATAATACTATTCATGGTTCTGATGAGGTAGCAAGAATGTCTAAGATTCCTGTATTAGGACTTGTGGGGAAATACCGTTATAAAAATAATCTGGTTTCTCACGAAAAACCCAAGTCTGCAGTAGCTGAATCTTTTAGAGCTATACGGTCAAGTTTACAATTTATATTTAAAAATAATTCTTCGGACAGTAAGGCAAATACGTTAATGATAACCTCGTCTGTGAGCGGCGAAGGTAAAACCTTTACCTCTATAAATATTGCTACGGTATATGCGCTTTCAGGAAAAAAGACTATTCTATTAGGCTTAGATTTACGGAAACCAAAAATCTTTGATGATTTCAATATCACCAATGAAAAAGGTGTGGTGAATTACCTCATTGGCGATGATAGTCTCGAGGACATAACTACACATACACATATTGAAAATTTAGACATTATTCCTTCAGGACCAATTCCTCCTAACCCTTCGGAATTATTAATGAGTGATAATTTAAAAGGAATGATGGCTACGCTTAAACAAGAGTATGACATGATTATTTTAGATACACCTCCTTTAGGTTTGGTAACAGATGCATTAGAGTTGGTACAGTATGCCGATACCACAATTTTTATGGTGCGTTTAGACTATACCAAAAAAGGGATGCTTCAGTTAGTCAATGCTAAATACCGTTCTGGTGAGCTTAAAAACGTTAATTTTGTGCTCAACTTCTACAAGCATAAAAACAATCATAACTATGGCTATGGTTACGGTTATGGCTACGGTTATGGCTACGGTTATGGCGTTTATGGAAATGCTTATCACGAAAAAGATAAAAGCCCTATATTTAAACGAATTAAGAATTTTATCAAAAAGATATAAGTTGATTTTGAAGCTTGAAACAGAAAGAGTTGAACTTGAAACTGAACTTTAATTATCAAATCGTTATCTTGATATGATTCAGCATATTTTAATTAAAAAGTAATGATTAGTACAACTCAACTTCGTATCAAGCGTATTTTTGATGTTATTTTGGTGTTGTTGTTATTGCCATTGCTTATTACCCCTATTATACTATTAATTCTTATTGCTACTATTGATACACAACAATGGGGTGTGTTTTCGCAATGCCGAGTGGGACAATATGGGAAGCTATTTAAAATTTATAAAATAAGAACACTTAAAGATAGTATACATCCCACAAGAGCTATTGTTACCAAAATGTCAAGTATTGGAAAGTATCTTAGCAAATCTAAGCTTAACGAATGGCCTCAATTATTTAATGTGTTATTAGGTGATATGAGTTTTGTTGGACCTCGTCCTGATTTAAAGGGGTTTGCAGATGAATTAAAAGGTGAAGACCGCATTATTCTAAAAGTGAAACCAGGAATTACTGGTCCTGCAACTTTAAAATACAAGAACGAAGAAAGTATATTAGCAAAGCAAAAGGATCCAGTATTTTACAATAGAACGATTATTTGGGTAGATAAGGTTAAAATCAATAAAAATTATGTTCAAAATTATAGTTTTTATTTAGATTTGATACTTATTTTAAAATCTACGATACTTAAATGACACATTCTGAAGATAAAATTGCGATTATAGGATTAGGTTACGTTGGTTTGCCTCTGGCTGTAGAATTTGCCAAGCAGTTTTTTGTTGTTGGTTTTGATATTAACAACCAGCGAATTACTGAATTAAATGCTGGGTTAGACAAAACCTTAGAGGTTGAAAATGACCATTTAAAATCGGTATTAACAACAGATTTAGGTGCAGAAACAGGATTATATATTACAGATGATACTGAGGCATTGAAGGCTACTAATATTTATATTATTACTGTTCCAACACCAACAGATGCTTTAAATAAACCTGTGTTTACTCCGCTAATAAAAGCTAGTGAGTCAGTAGGAAAGGCGATGTCTAAAGACGCTATTGTTATTTACGAATCAACAGTTTATCCTGGTGCTACGGAAGATATTTGTGTACCCATTTTAGCAGAGGTTTCTGGCATGACATATAACAAGGACTTTTTTGCAGGATATTCTCCAGAACGTATTAACCCAGGTGATAAACTTCATACGGTAACAAAGATTTTAAAAGTCACTTCAGGATCTACACCAGAGATTGCTAAAAAAGTGAATGACCTTTATTTAAAAGTTATTAACGCCGGAACGCATTTGGCGCCTTCTATAAAAGTAGCTGAAGCAGCTAAAGTTATAGAGAATTCACAACGTGATATTAATATTGCTTTTGTGAATGAACTTTCTAAGATTTTCAGATTATTAGATATTGATACTAAAGCGGTATTAGAAGCTGCTGGTACGAAATGGAATTTTTTGAATTTTTCTCCAGGTTTAGTTGGGGGGCATTGTATAGGTGTTGACCCTTATTATTTAGCACAAAAAGCGATTGAATCGGGTTATAATCCAGAAATTATACTTGCAGGCCGTAAGATGAATGATAGTATGGGGAGTTATGTCGCTACGGAAACTGTGAAAATGATGATTAAAAAAGGGGCGACTATTAAAGGATCAAAAGCCCTTGTTTTAGGGATTACCTTTAAAGAAAATTGCCCAGATATTAGAAACTCTAGAGTTATTGATATTATTAAAGAACTCGAAACTTACCATGTTAATGTTGATGTTTATGATCCATGGGCTTCTAAAGAAGAGGTAAACCATGAATATCAAATAGATTTAATCAGTGATTTTAACGAATTAGATTCCGATTATGAAGCGGTTATTTTAGCGGTTTCGCATAATGAATTTTTAGAATTAGATATTACCAAATTGAAATCAGAAACAGGGGTTGTTTTTGATGTAAAATCACTACTTCCTTTAACCTCAATTGATGCTAGATTATAATGTACGAAAATCCACATCATACCACAGATTTATCAGAATTAAGTTTTTTAATTACAGGAGGCGGTGGCTTTATTGGCTCTAATCTTACCGAGTATTTATTAAAATATAATGCCAAAAAAGTCAGGGTCTTAGATAATTTTTCTAACGGTCATCGCGAAAACTTAGCCGAATTTAAAGATAATCCTGCCTTCGAACTTATAGAAGGCGATATTAGAGATTTAGAGACTTGTAAAAAAGCTATGGAAGGTATTGACTATGTATCTCACCAAGCGGCTTTGGGCTCTGTACCCCGTTCTATAAATGATCCAGCAACAACCAATGAAGTTAATATTTCTGGATTCCTAAATATGATGATTGCTCTAAAAGATAGTTCTACCGTTAAACGTATGGTATATGCGGCTTCAAGTTCTACCTATGGCGATAGCAAAGCGCTTCCAAAAGTGGAAGATACGATTGGGAAACCTTTATCACCTTATGCTGTTACTAAATATGTCAATGAATTATATGCAGATGTCTTTGGAACTACGTATGATACCGATGTAATTGGTTTACGTTATTTTAATGTTTTTGGGCCAAATCAAAGTCCAGATGGTGCATATGCAGCAGTAATTCCATTATTTATGCAAGCGCTTAACGATGATAAGGCTCCTAAGATTAATGGTGATGGTGAACAAACCAGAGATTTTACATTTATAGATAATGTCGTTCAGGCGAATGTAAAGGGGTTCTTCGCTTCTAAAGAGGCCAAAAATGAAGTTTTTAATGTAGCCTGTGGAGAGCGTATTACAATCAATTATTTGTGGGAATCTTTACGAATTGCAGCTGATTCGGAATTGAAAGCCATTTATGGGCCAAATAGACAAGGTGATGTTAGGGATTCATTAGCCGATATTTCTAAAGCTGAAAATTTATTAGGTTATCAACCTCAATTTACGGTTAGAGAAGGGTTGAAGATTACCTGGGATAACTTTTAAGTACTTTTTTAAATCGCTTTTATTAGCAGGATGCTTCTATAGTTAATTGCGTTCATATAGCCATACCTTACAATAATGAGTGATTTTAATTAATTTTAACTAAGGTGCGCTGGTTATTTTTTGCTCACATAAAAAGCTTATAGTATTATTCTTTTGAGCGTCTTTCAGTTTGTTATTGTTATTAGTATATTAGCCCATAGAAAAAAGGCATAAATCCTTATGATTAGTTACCAATAATGGCTTTAGAAACTCGTGTTTACCAGAAAGAACGTACTATAAAATTTGGCAAGCTTTTAAAAGCGAGTTTATCTGATATGTATCATTCACGTTTTTTAGCACGACAATTGGCAGAACGTGACATAAAAGCAATGTACCGCCAATCTTATTTAGGGATTCTTTGGGCGTTTATTATGCCATTGACTACAGCTGCTGTTTGGATTTTCTTAAATAGTAGTGGAACTATTGAATTGTCTGATACTGGAATTCCATACCCTGTTTATGCTTTTTCTGGAACTTTAATTTGGTCTATAATCGTGGCTTCAATTAATTCTCCGATGACGAGTACACAAGCGGCTAAAGGTATTTTAACTAAAATCAATTTTCCAAAAGAGGCTTTGTTGCTCTCTGGTATTTATAAATTGTTATTTGATACGTCTATTAAAATACTTATTCTAGTTGTATTTGTGATTATTTATGGTGTGGGTTTGCAATGGGGTTTACTATTGTTTCCGGTAGCTATTTTGGGTGCTATTATTTTTGGAACCACTGTGGGCTTGTTTTTAACTCCTTTGGGGCTTTTGTATAAGGATATTGGAAAAATAATCACCTTTGCGATGCAGTTTTTAATGTATGTGACTCCTGTTGTTTATGCGATTCCTAAAACAGGGATTATGAAAACGATAATGACTTGGAACCCTATAACTCCAATTCTATTAACGGCTAGAGATTTGGTTGTAGGGTTTACACCAGAGTATCTTAATTACTTTTTGGTGGTATTGGCTGTTTGTATTCCGTTTTTATTTTTAGGGTTGATTATTTATCGTATTTCAATTCCTATTATTGTGGAGCGGTTGAGTGCGTAGTTGGTTGATAGTTGTTAGTAAAGAGTAGAAAGTAGGACATAGGAAGAAAACCCTTCAGTCTTTGTTTTCTTTGAAGGAAAATAAACCCATATTCCCTTAAAAATAAGGGAAGAGCTTGTTGAAGAAAAAAAAAGTTTAGCGTTTAATATAAAGTATATAGAAAGATCAATACATTACATGTCTGATAAAAATGAAATAGTAGCTGATGATGACGTCTTAGTAAAGGTAGAGGGGTTGAGCAAAAAGTTTTGCAAGGACCTTAAAACTAGCCTTTGGTATGGACTAAAAGATTTGGTGAGTGGTGTCTCTGGCTCTAGTGAAGACCGATTATTGCGGCCAAAAGAGTTTTGGGCGGTTAAAGATATTAGTTTTGAGTTGAGACGAGGTGAATGTTTAGGCTTAATTGGGCATAATGGGGCTGGTAAAAGTACCTTATTAAAAATACTTAATGGGCTTATTAACCCAGATGCCGGAAAAATAACCATTAAAGGCCGTGTTGGTGCACTTATAGAATTGGGTGCTGGTTTTAACCCTATTTTAAGCGGACGAGAAAATATTTATAATAATGGTGCCATTTTAGGGTTTAGCCGAAAAGAGATAGATAGTAAACTAGCCGAAATTATTGCTTTTGCAGAGCTTGAAGAGTTTATAGACATGCCTGTACAACATTACAGTTCTGGTATGAAAGTGCGCTTAGGTTTTGCTGTTGCTGCACAGATGGAACCCGATGTGTTGATTATAGATGAGGTCTTGGCAGTAGGAGATTTAGGCTTTGTTCTAAAATGTTTTAAAACCATAGATACTATTTTACCCAATACAGCAATTATTTTTGTGAGTCACAGTATGCCAATGATATCGCGTATTTGTTCTCAAATAATTTTGATGGAACAAGGCTGTGCTCAGTTTCAAGGGGAAGATGTAAGTAAGGCTATTGATTTATATTATAATCGATTCACCAGTAATGATACTAATATTGTTTTTGATGATGGTCGTTTGGCTTTAAAGAAAATTGAGTTTGCGAATGCTACATTGCTTAATGAAATCCCTCAAATACTTTGGGGAGAAAACATGAAGCTAAATTTAAATTTTATTTTAACAGATATAAATGAAGTCCCTGTTTTTAATATTATTCTCTTTGATAAAGAACAGCGTCCAGTTGCATTATTGGAACAAAATACAATAAGAGATAATATAGAAATAAAGAACAATGAATTAAATTTTTCAATAACTGTTAATAATTTACAATTATCGAAAGGTATTTATTCTAT
This sequence comes from Winogradskyella vidalii, assembly GCF_013403955.1. Lineage (GTDB taxonomy): Bacteria > Bacteroidota > Bacteroidia > Flavobacteriales > Flavobacteriaceae > Winogradskyella > Winogradskyella vidalii. The sequence continues at coordinate 1,046,316 of NZ_JABFDG010000001.1, forward strand.
TAATTTGTCTGTTGCTCAAAGGCTAGGTTCTCCGATGTTACGAATCAATAATGTTTTAACTTTTCAAGTACTACATGAAAAAGAAGTTTGGCAACCATTTTTATTAAAAGTACGTTATGAATAAAAAGATTCTAAAACAAACGATAAAAAGAATTATACCAAAAAAAAAAGAGGCGAAAGTTTCCTTGTTTTTAGTGGGCGCACAAAAGGCTGGTACTTCAGCATTACACAATTATTTGATTAAGCATAAAGAGATTCAAGGAGGAGTTCAAAAAGAACTGAACTTCTTTAATTATCAAGAGAATTTTGAGCAAGGAACAACGTTTTATCACTCTAAATTTAAGCCTGTTTTATGTTATAAACATGATCCCATAAGAATTGATTCAACGCCTCAATATTTAATGGATAATGAGATTGCTAAAAAAATTCACAACTATAACCCTAATTCAAAAATTGTTATTTTATTACGAGAACCTACTTCTAGAGCTTTTTCTGCTTGGAATATGTATAAGCAGTTTTCAGAATTAAATATTGAAAATAAAAAGAAATTAATAGCAAATAATATATCTATTAGTAATGAAAAAAAATTTAAGAAATTAATTGATTCAAAACCCTTTATTTCATTTGATGAATTTGTAGATAGGGAGTTAAATAATAGTGAGACCAATGGGATTTATCCTAATATTTTAAGAAGAGGTGTGTATGTCGATCAAGTTAAAGCTTATTTAGACTGTTTTGGGGTAAATAATGTTATGGTGTTTGAATCTAATTATTTTAGAAATAATAAGGTTGAAGTGACCAATAAAATATTGAATGCATTAGGATTATCTGGCTTACAAATAAAAGATGACCAATTAAAAGATGTTCACACTCGCACATATGAAAACTCAATTAAAGATGATAATCAAAAGAGGTTGATTGATTTTTATAAACCTTATAATGAAAAATTATTTAAATTAATTAATCAAAGATTCGATTGGTAAAATCAAAACTTTATATCTTAATGATAGAATTGATTTTGAAATGCCATAAAGTATCGTCTTAATAGTTTGAGTGCAGTATTGAGTCTAAATTAAATCAATAAATATAATAAGCAAATTTTATTCGAAACAAAATTTATGATAAATGTTACCAAAACCTTTTTGCCTCCTCAAGCTGAATATCAGACTTTTTTAAAAAAAGCTTGGGATAAGCATTGGTTAACCAATAGAGGGGAATTAGTTTTAGAGCTTGAACATCAATTAAAAAATTATTTAGGACTTAATAATCTAACATTAACAGCTAATGGAACTTTGCCATTACAAATTGCCATAAAATCACTTGGACTTACAGGAGAAATTATTACGACCCCTTTTAGTTATGTTGCTACTACTAGTAGTATTGTATGGGAAGGCTGTAAACCTGTATTTGTTGATATTCATCCAGAGTATTTAACTATTGATGAAACAAAAATAGAAGCAGCGATTTCAGCTAATACGTCAGCAATTCTTGCGACTCATGTTTTTGGCAATCCTTGTCATGTTGAAGTAATTGAAGCAATTGCTAAAAAGCATAAACTAAAGGTAATTTATGATGCTGCGCATTGCTTTGGAGTAAATTATAAGGGAGAATCGATTTTTAACTATGGAGATGTGAGTACTTGCAGTTTTCATGCTACCAAATTGTTTCATACAGGTGAAGGAGGTTGCTGGATTACGAAGAGTGCAGAATTAAATAAAAAAATGTTTTACTACCATAATTTTGGTCATTGTGGTGAGGCAGAATTCTTTGATGTAGGTATTAATGCTAAAATGAGCGAGTTACATGCAGCAATGGGATTAGCAGTTCTACCTTATGTGAAGAAATTAATAGAAGAAAGAGAAAACATTGTTAATACTTACAATGCTGAACTTAGAAATTTAAATCTAAGAACTTTAACGATTCGTGAAGATACTGTTTGGAACAGTAGTTATTATCCTATTATTTTAAAAGATGAAACTATATTGTTAAAACTAATAGGCTTATTAAAAGAACACAATATAAATACCAGGCGTTATTTCTATCCATCATTAAATACATTAAATTATATAGATCAAACAGAAATGCCAATTTCGGATGATATTTCCAAACGTGTATTATGTTTGCCAATATATAATGGTTTGTCTATTCCTCAAGTTAATATAATCACTGGTTTAATAAAAAAAATAGTTAAATAACAATGTCCAATAATTTTAACGATCAACCTATCTTCATTCTTGGAAACCCTAGATCAGGTACATCCTTGTTACGATTGATGTTAGATACACATACAGATATATGTATTCCTCCAGAATCTCATTTTTTCCTTTGGTTAGAAGATAAATATGGAGATTGGGAAATAAATATGTTAGATGATTATTTAAACGATTTATTTGCTTCCACAAAATTTGAAACTTGGTCTTTTAATATAGAAAAGCTGAAATTTTATCTAGAGCAAAAACAAATTAAATCATATGCACATCTTACCAGTTTAATTTATGGATATTATGCCTTTCTCAAAGATAAAGACATAAAATTTTGGGGTGATAAAAATAGTTTATGGATTGAAAAGCTTTCAGCAATTAATAAATATTATTCGCACGCCTTTTATATTCATATTATTAGAGATGGTCGGGATATTGCATGCTCTTATAAAGAGCTAAGTAAAAAACATTCAGTTTCTAAATATGCTCCAAAACTTCCTAGCGAAATAGAGGTAATTGCACAAGATTGGTCTAAAAATATTGAAGCCATTGAGTTGTTTCTGAATAATATTAAAACAGAAAATAAGATTGTAATACATTATGAAGATTTAATCAATAATACTAAAAATACGTTAACTAAGATATTACGTAAAATTGATTTAAAGCCAACAATTGCTCAAATGGAGTATTACAAAAAGCCAAAAAAGGAGATTGAACCTGAAGCTTTTTTTGATTGGAAAGAAAAGTTAACGAAACCTCCTGATGCCAAAAATGTCGGCAAGTACAAACAGGAGCTTTCTAACAAGGAAATAGAAATTTTTAATAATTTAGCAAAATCAACCTTGTCTAAATATCACTATTTATGAAAGATTCAAAAGCATACTATGATCACTTAGCGAATTCTTATCAGTCTGAGTCAAATAGCAGAAAAAAATATTTAACAGCAATAGATGATTATATAGTAAAAAGTGTAAACGGAGATGTTATTTATAACTATCTAGATATTGGAGCCGGAGACGGAAGACGATCATTAAAAATAGCTCAAAACATTGCTGTAAAAAAAGAAGTTTTTTTAATTGATAATAGTTCAAAAATGCTTGAAAATGTGAGCAGTTTAGAGGGGGTTAGAGTGTTTAATGAATCAATTTTTGATTTTAATAGTACGACTAAATTTAATCTTATTACTTGCTTATGGAATGTAATCGGACATTTTGAAACCAAAGAAGCAAGAATAGAATTATTTAAAAAAGTGAGTTTATTACTTGAGCCTGGTGGTGTTTTTATTTTTGATGTTAATAATAGGTATAATATCAGCCATTATGGTTACAATAATGTAGAACAGAATATAAAAAATGATAATTTAAATATTAAAGATGCTGGGTGGTATACTTTAGGAGAGCAGCCAAATCAAACAAAAGTATACATTCATTCTCCTTTTGATATTTATGACTATATTAAGGAAACAGATTTAATTTTAGAAGAAAATAAATATATTGATTATAGTACTGGAGAAACAAAATCTACTTTTTTTGAAGGACAACTAGTATATAAAATAAGAAAACCACTCTAAGCATGTCGGAACCCTTAGTTAGTGTTCGCTTTATGGTTTATAATAATGAGCCTTACATAAGAGAGGCTATTGAAAGTATTTTAATGCAACAAACCAATTTTAAAGTGGAAATTGTTGTAGGTGATGACTTTTCAACCGATAATACTTTAGATATTATAAAATCTTACTGTGATACAGAAAACATACATATTAACATTTTAGACAGACCAATAGGTGGTGACTATTGGAAAGTAAGACAAAAGTTAGGAAGACTTTACAATTTTAAAAATATTGTAGATAATTGTCAAGGAAAATACATAGCATTGTGTGATGGCGATGATTATTGGACAGATCCCTTAAAATTGCAAAAACAAGTTGATTTTTTGGAAGGGAATTTGGAATATAATATTTGTTTTCACTCTGTTAAATTATTTGATGAAGATTCAAGGACTTTTGTTAAAGATAGTATTACAAGAAAAGTTGACTTAACGACAACTGTAGTTAATCTAGCTAAGGGTAATTATATGCATACACCTTCTGTGGTATTGCGTAATAATTTTAGAATACCACAATGGTTTAATAAAGTCACAATTGGTGATTGGGCGTTATATATGATTGCAATAAAAGAAGGGAAAATAAAAAAAATAGAGGAAGAAATGGCAGTTTATAGACTTCATAATGCAAGTATATGGTCTAACAAGTCAATTGAAATTAGAAAAAAACATACTCAAGAAACTGTAAGGTTAATATACAGAAATCTTAAAAAGAATTTGTCAAGTTCAGCGATACAAATTTTACAATCTCGTTTAGGTATCTCAAAATTTAATTCGAAAATTTTTTTAAAAAAAGTTTATAGAAAATTATTTAAATGAAGCCTAAAGTTTCCATTATTATCCCTAACTACAATCATGCTGCATTTTTACAGCAGCGTTTAGATTCTGTATTCAATCAGACGTTTCAAGATTTTGAAGTGATTTTATTAGATGATGCGTCTACAGATGAAAGTGCTAATCTTTTAAAAGCGAATAAAAATCATCCAAAAGTAAGTTGTGTTGTAATTAATACAGAGAATTCAAGAAGTCCTTTTAAGCAATGGAAAAAAGGTATTGATTTAGCTAAAGGTGACTATATCTGGATTGCTGAGAGTGATGATTATTGTGCGTTAGATTTTTTAGAAATTTGTTTAATTTCTTTAAACAAAGCATCGGGAATAGCTTATGTTCAAAGTGTAGATGTAGATACAGAAGGGAAAAAGCTCTCTAATCGTATAGACTACACAGCAACTTTTAAGCCTAATATTTGGACAGGTGATTTTACTTTAAATGGTATTGATTTTATATCTAAATATCTCAGTGTTAAAAATGTCATTCCTAATGCAAGTGCTGTTGTTTTTAAAAAGGAATTACTAAGTTCTAATTGTTTTAGTACGCAATTGTTAACTATGAAAATGTGTGGAGATTGGTTGTTTTGGATACAGTTAGCTAGTGAAACCAACATCACGTTTGTAAATAAAAATTTAAACTTTTTTAGGCACCATGCTCAAGTCAGTCGAAATCATCAAAATATAGACAAAAAAAAGCGCAGGATTTTTGAGGAGTCTGTAATCCGAAATTATTTAAAAGGAAACGAATCTATTGTAAATCAGACAGCAAATAAAAAAATGTATAAAAAATGGTTTAAGCTTCATGCAAAAGGAGATTTATTTAAACGTGAGTTTTATATGCTACATCATGGTTTTGCAAATAAGTTGCTGTTAGCATTTCAATTTATACGTTTTAAGCTTAAAAAGAATTAAATAATGAACATCGCCATATTTTCACCCAGTCAAAATCCCTATTCGGAAACCTTTATACAAGCACATAAAAATTATTTAAAAGATAATGTGTTTTATTTTTATGGACCTAAAAAGTATATCAGATTAGAAGGTTATAATTTTTTGGTATCAAAGATAGACCTATGGCGTTTTCGTTTTATACGCAAGATAAAGAAGTATCCATTCTCTTATATTAAGGAGCAATCATTATTGTCAGCATTAAAGAAGAATGCAATTAATGTGGTTTTAGTAGAATTTGGTACATATGCCTATGATTTAATAGATTTACTAAAGGCTAGCAACTTGCCAATTGTGGTGCATTTTCATGGTTATGACGCAAGTGTTCATCACGTTATAAAAAAATCGAATAATTATAAAGATGTTTTCAATTGTGCGACAAAGGTAATCGCTGTGTCCAAGAAAATGGAGCAAATGTTATTAGATATTGGGTGCCCTAAAGAAAAATTAATATATAATGTTTATGGGCCACAAGTGGAATTTGAAAATGTAAAACCAATGTTTTCAAAAAAACAGTTTATAGGTATAGGGCGTTTTGCTGATAAAAAAGCGCCTTATTACACTATAATGGCTTTTAAAACTGTAGTTGATAAACATTCTGATGCTAAATTATTGTTGGCTGGAAATGGTGTTTTAATAAATATGTGTAAAAATTTAGTAAAACAATATCAGTTAGAAAATAATGTACAATTCTTAGGTGTTATTACTGCTATTGAGTTTAGGGAGATATTAAAAGAATCATTAGCTTTCGTTCAACACTCTATAACTGCCGAAAATGGGGATATGGAAGGAACTCCATTGGCTGTTTTAGAAGCTAGTGTAGCAGGATTACCGGTAATTGCGACTAGGCATGCAGGAATTCCGGATGTTATTGAGCATGGGAAAACGGGCTTATTATGTGATGAGCATGATGTTGATTCTATGGCTAAAAATATGCTGAAAATATTGGAAGATAAAGACTATGCTCAACAAATGGGTGAAGCAGGAAAACAACATATTTTAGAGCATTTTAGTATAGATAAACATATTCAGAATCTCCAAAATATTTTAGAAGATGTTATTGAAGTTAATTGATTAGTAAAAAAGGCCTTGTATATTGCCTCTTTAATTTTTGTCCATGTCTAAACTTCCATTAATATCCATTATTATTCCTACTTACAACCGGGCTTTTTTAATAGGTGAAACTTTAGATTCTATATTGGCACAAACCTATGAGAATTGGGAGTGTATTGTTGTAGATGATGGTAGTACAGATCATACCAAAGAAGTTCTTGAAGATTACTGTGCAAAGGATTTGAGATTTCGATATCATCAACGGCCAAAAGATCGCTTGCCAGGCGGTAATGCGGCTCGAAATTATGGATTTGAAATTAGTAAGGGTGAGTATATAAATTGGTTTGATAGTGATGATTTAATGGCGCTTGACAAATTGGAAGTTCAAGTTGCGGCATTGAAAGCAAGTGATTTTAATTTTTGTGTTTGTCAAACTTTAGTTTTTAAAACTACAATTGAAAATACTCTCGGTTTAAGGCACCCTAAAATAGTTTCAGAAAACTGTTTTGAAGATTATGTAAAAACTGAAATACGTTGGTTAACACAAGCACCTTTATGGAAGAAGGATTTTTTAAATCGTTTAAGTCATCTGTTTGATGAGGAATTAAGGGCAGGACAAGAATGGGAGTTTCATAGTAGGGTGTTGAGTCATTGTGAAACGTATTTTGTTATTAGTACCCCTCTAGTTTATTTAAGAAAGCATTCCGAAAGTATATCCAATGATGAGAATAGATCGTTTCGTTATTGGAATTATATACAGGCAAGATTGAAGGTGTCTCAGCTTAAAAAAGTAAAGGAGTCGGAAGATTTAATTTATTATTTAAATTCCTTTAATTTAAAACTTTTTAAAAAACTAATAGTTGATGGTTATTTATTAAAAGATATGCAGCCGTTATTTAAATACTTTTTTAAAAAAAATGGACTAAGTATATATATGAAAACTAAATGTTTTATTGTAATAATTACGGTCTCAGTATTTGGAAGAGGGAGTTCTCTTTTGAAAAAAGTATCTATTGAGTAATTACTTGTGAAATTCGTTTTATTAAAAAATATTTTATCTTATATCTTTTTAGACTTATAGTCTTATAAATCAATAAAATAATAGGTGTTCATTCTTTAAAACTGAATAATTAATTGTTTAAAGGACATATAACGCAAACTTCAGGTTTTGATTATGCATGACTCTTGGGACTTTAGTATTGGTCATTCTTCTTTTAATTTTAGGTTCTTTTTCTCGGTTGTTTTAAATTTGGACTTCTCTTTTTTTTGTTTTTTGCGCTTGATTTTCATCTGACTTTGTATCTTGGTGCTGTAATTTATAATTATGCCAAAACAACCACTTGCTTCTATAATAATACCAGTATATAACCGTGCCCATTTAATTGTCGAGACCTTAGATTCTATTATGCAACAAAGTTATCTGAATTGGGAATGCTTGGTTGTAGATGATGTAAGTACAGACACCACGGTTGAAGTTATTACATCATACGCCGAAAAAGATAGCCGAATAAAACTATATAAACGTCCAGATACTAAGCCAAAAGGAGCTAATGCCTGTAGAAACATAGGTCTAGATAAAGCACAAGGAAACTATATTGTGTTTTTTGATAGCGATGATTTAATGACGGAAAACCATTTAGAGGTTAAGGTCAATGCCATTCAGAAATTTGACTGTGATTATGTCTTAACTAAAACACAATATTTTAATTACAGTAACGAGGGTATCAATGCCTATTATCAATTCGATACAATTCCTATTACAGCCTATAATTATGTTACACGGAAGATCAATTGGTTAACTTTAGATGTTTGTATAAAGGCTACACTCGCTAAATCTATTTCTTTTAACGAAAACTTACAGTCTGGACAAGAATATAATTACTTTAGTAAATTGGTTCATTTTTCTACTAATACAGAGTTCATAGATGAGGTTATTTCATTAAGACGATATCATAATGCGTCCATACGCGCAAGATTAAACAATGGTTACAAAAAACAGGTTGGACGATTTAGAGCAAGTTGGTTTACATATTTGGACTTAAAGCCTATAGCCAATAACGATAGTTTAGAATTTTTGATGAATAATTGTGTAAGGGTTTGCCATGAAACTAAATCTGTGTTTGTAGCTACAAAAAAGCTATTTGTAAAGGAAGTCTTAAGTTTTTATGGTTTACGCGGAGTCTATTTTTTATTATTATTTTTTAGTTTAAAATATCTTAAGTTAGGTTATAATTATAGGCATCTATTTTTAAAGGATTGAAAGGCCTGTTTTTTATCTAAACTATTATATTCGTATTTTGTAATTGAAAAAAAATAAATTATTCACTTGCCTTTAGTTTCTATCATTATACCAACATATAACCGCTCCCATTTAATTGGTGAAACGCTAAATTCTGTGTTAGCACAAACCTATGAAAATTGGGAGTGTATTGTTGTAGATGATGGTAGTACGGATGGAACTGACCTATTATTAGCTACTTATTGTCAACAAGATTCCAGAATTCAATATCACCACAGACCTAAAGATCGACCTAAGGGTGGAAATACTTGTCGGAATTATGGATTTGAATTGAGTAAAGGTGACTATGTGAACTGGTTTGATAGTGATGATTTGTATCTGCCTGAAGCGCTACAAACCATTAGTTCTGCATTTGAAATTATGACTGATGTTGTTGTAAGTCCATTGCAACGTTTTAACTCGGAAACAGGTACGTTATCAGCGCAAAATACAATTGATAAATTACCGTTAATTCCTGCTTATTTGGTAGGCGAGGTGGCCTTCTACACTATTGGTCCTACATGGAGACGTTCTTTTTTATTGCAGCAAAATCAATTGTTTGATGAAAAATTAACTATTATTCAGGATTGGGATTTTAATCTTCGTATGCTATATCAAAACCCTACTATTGTGTTTTTAGAGACTGCTCAAATACAGTATCGGATTCATGAGCAATCGTTACAAAAGCAATTGTCAGAGTTGAACTTGGATTTAATAGAAGCTGATTTTAAAATTAGAACTAAGCATTTAAAACTTTTAGCTGAATATTACCCATCAGGTGTTCCTGTTTTAAGACAATTTATTTTAGACCGGCGAAAACATTTTGTAAAATTAGCATTTACTAGAAAAGATAGATATAAAATGAGTTTAGCAAAAGATTTAATACAAACTCAGAAAGCACATCAAGATTATATAGGCGTTATTAAAACTTATTTAGGGCTATGTTCTTATAAATGTTTTGGAAGAGGGTATTGGTTTTTTAGGTGAGGGAGTAAAAAGAATACAGAGCATAGAACATAGAGAATAGAAGTTGGATTTAAATTTTCAGCTAAGAGTTAGCTTATCAATACAACTTTTTTTAGTGACAAGGCATTTTTCCAATGGAAATAGTAATTTTCAGAAAACTAAAAACCAACAGCTTTCAATTTCCAACTCTAAACAAAATTACTATCTTAGCCCACAGCTATTAAAACATTGAAACATGACCAAAGAACCTTTGGTGTCTATTATTATTCCTACATTTAATCGTGCCCATTTAATTGGAGAGACTTTAGATTCTGTGTTGGCTCAGACTTACCAAAATTGGGAGTGTATTGTGGTTGATGATGGTAGTATGGATGGTACCGACCAATTAATGGCCAGCTATTGTGTTAAAGATTCAAGGTTTCAATATCATCATAGACCAGCAGATCGTTTGCCTGGAGGTAATGCGGCTCGTAATTATGGGTTTGAGGTTTGTAAAGGGGAATATGTGAATTTTTTAGACTCTGATGATTATTTTGATACTAAAGCCATAGAAGTGAAAATTTACTATGCTTTAAGAGAATCTGCAGATGTAATAATTTCAATGCACGCAAGATCATATGAAGAATTAACTCCAACAGTAAATTTTATAAGAAGTTTTGAGACTAATAATTTTGATATAGATTTTGTGTTATCAAGAAATTCAATTGTTACAGCAGATCCATTAATTAAAACAACTAAACTTACAACTGTGCGGTTTGATGAAGAACTAGTTAGATTTCAAGATTATGATTTTTTTATTCGCTTGTTTAGAACTCATTTGAAGTATTGTATGCTAGATGCTAAATTGTATTGTTACAGAGAAAATAACGTAGATAGTATATCTTCTAAAGCATTAAATGGTGTTGCTAATAAATCAAATTTACAGTTATATATTGTTAAGCAAAATCTAGAATATTATAAAGGCAATAAGGTTGTTGAATTAGAGTGCTATAGAACTATTAGGAAAATGTATAAGAGTTTTATGAAAGAAAGAAAGATTATGTGTATTCTTAAAAATTATAATTTTTATAGAAAAGGATATATACTTAATTTTATAGAGTTTTCATTTTATTTCTTTTATAATTTGTTTTTTCAAAAGGGGTTTGATAAAATGAAGCGAAAAATAAGATGATTGTATGTATTTAGATTTTATAAACGTGAAACAGATCATGTCGTTTTATGATGTTAATTTCTGTGATACCGAACTTCTTTTTTATGTTTTAAATATAGGTGCATTATCCCTACCGCATAAAATAATAGAGCATTTATTAAATTGCTTTAAAAATGTTTTTAATATTTATTATGCACAAGAATATAGAAGAATAAAAATACTTAATTTTAAAAATTTAAAAGAAGCGTATTAAAAGGAAATTAATTAAACATTGAGGACAATCACAATATTACATCCTTTTTCTGCTAAATCTGTTGGATTAGAATCTACAGATTTATACTATTTTCATAGTAAACCACATGAAAACGCCTTACGTATTTTACAAAGTAAAGGCTTTGGTGTCACAATAGATTATTTTACAGGTTCTTTTTTTCCTTATACCAAAACGATAAAAGGTGTTAAAAAACGTTTTTGGCCAGTTAGTTGTCCTATTTTAAAAAAGCGACATGCTTGGAAAAAACAACATTCATTATTTAATTATTTATACACTAGTGTAAAGCCTTCAACACTTACAATTATAAATATGTCTGGACATGGCAGTGCCTATTGTTTTAAATTGGCAGCTTTATTAAAAAAACAAAATAAACCTTATATCGCTATGATTGGCGGTATGCATATGGGAACCTCAAAAGACGTTTTAAGTTATTATAACAATGCCAATCATATTATTGTACATACACAGGTTCAAAAAGATATTTTAAAACAAACAAATGGATTTAAGGATTTAGAAATAAAAGTGATGCCATTAGGTGTAGATACGAGCTTGTTTAAACCCTATTTTGAAGTAAAAGAAAAATCTAGTTTGTTGTATGTGGGACGTATTTCGCGATTAAAGCAAATAGAGTGTGCTATAGATTCACTCTCGTATCTAAATAAAAAAGGAGTAAGGGGAGTAAACTTGACTATTATAGGTCCTATAAGTGATACTGAATATCATAAAGAATTACAAGAAAAAGTACGAAGTCTAGGATTAGAATCTCAAATACATTTTAAAGGTGCGCTAAATCAGGAGGATTTAATACCTTACTACCAAAAAGCAACATTACTTTTAATGCCTAGTAAACATGAGTCTTTTGGTATGGTTATGGTCGAAGCTATGGGTTGTGGTACACCTGTAGTTGCATTTCGAGGTTCAGGTGGCCCTGATGAAATTGTGACCAATAACGTTACAGGGTTATTGTGTGAGGACGTTAATTATAGTGAGGAGGTTTATAATTTATTAATTAATAAGAAAGTATTAGATGACATGTGTCTTAGCGCTGTGTTAGACGTTAAGCATCATTGGAGTTTAGATTATACCGCAAAGTGCTTAGAGAGTTCAGTTAAATTTGCATTAGAAAAATTTTAAATGAAATTTAATAGTATAAGAATTAATGATATTAAGTGTATTGTGTGGTATGTTCCTTTAGAATTAAATCATTCTAGTTACATATTGTCATCAACTTTACTATTTGCTAAACAGAATAATATTGAATTTAAAATATCTAATAAAAACCTTAATAAAAGAGGGCAAATAAATGTTTTAAATGATAAAGTTAGATATACAGATCATTGGTTTTCTAAAGTAACCTATGTCGATTTTATTTTACATTCTAATAAAAAAATTCGATTAGCATTTGATCTTAATGATTTGGGCTATTATTTTTCGAGACATGCATTTAAAATTGCAGATGTGGTTTATAAGCGTTCATATAATCCTAAGTTTATTAACAGGTTAGCAACCAGCAAGAAAAGTAAAATTAAAAAAATGGGTTTACCTTTTATGGTAAGACCAAATGAGAGTCCAGAGCCTTTAAAGCTTTGTTTTAATTATTTGATATTTAGATTTAAACAATATGTCAAACCAAATCGATCAGTTTTTAGTAGAGGTATTAAAATTTTTCCTTTAGTTTATAAAGAATTGAAAAGGTTCTTTTACACAAGAAAGGTTAGTGATTTTGAAGTAGTTTCATTGAATTTAAATAATAATATTTTTTATCAAAAAAGGTTATTCTATTCAAAAGATGTAGATGTCAAGAATTTGACAGAACAAAGGGTTAATATGATACAAATTTTAAAAAACAGTTTTGGAGATGTATTTAAAGGCGGGTTAATGGAGGATAGTTTATCTGTTAAGTTATATCCCGAGATTATTTCAAATATATCTGGTGATCAGCATGCCTTCTTGGAAGAAATGAAGAATTGTGGCATTTGTATTTATACAAGAGGTCTAAAAAAATCTACAGGCTGGACGTTATCCGAGTTTATGTCTCAAGGTAAATGTATCATAGCAGAACAAATTTATAATGATTTACCATTTAAAATAAGACATGATGTTGAGGTTATGTTTTATAATTCAGATGAAGAGATGATTGAATTTTGTAAACAATTAGTACTTGACGAAAATAAAAGAAAAGAACTTGGTGAAAATGCACGTAAATATTATGATAGATATGTAAATCCTAAGACTTTTTTGGAATCACTACTGAAAAATTAAAATAATATTGAATACGCTATTTATACATCACAGATCAAAACACCATGCTAAAAACTCGGGGTATAGTAGGTTGGTAGATTACTATAAAGGTTCTGCCTCGGTAAATGGAGATCAAAATATACCATTTATAGCGGCCAAACAATGGGCTAAAATGGCTAAAAAGCAAGCCGGTATATATGATGCAGGAAGTGTTTTTAAAGAATATGCGCTCTATAAATCATTAAAAAACAGAGATAAACAAGAGCCTACAACTGTTCATTATTTAAATGGTGAACGTGATATTCGATACGTTGTACGGTATGGAAGCGTATTTAAAAATACTAGATTTTGTGCGTCGTTTCATAAACCACCAAAAACTTTAGATACTCTAATTCATTACACTGATTATATAAGTCGTTTAGATGGTGCTGTTTGTGTTGGAGAAAATCAGGTTAATTATATTAAAGAGCGTTTTAAAATTCCGAAAGTAAAGTATATACCTCATGGAGTAGATAGTCAGTTTTTTGTACCTGCATTACATGAAGCGTATAATCAACCTATATTGTTATTTGTAGGACAGCACATGCGCGATTTTGAGGCTTTAAATTATTGTGTACCTAAGTTAGCAGAAGCAATTCCAGATTTAAAAGTACATGTGATTATTCATAAGGCTTATGTGAATAAAGTATTACCACATCGCTGCGTGGAAGTTTTTAGCGGAATTAATGATGCAATGTTGTTAAAAAAGTACCAAGAGGCTACCGCTTTGTTTTTACCTTTACTAGATAGTACTGCTTGTAATTCTATTTTAGAAGGTTTGGCTTGCGGATTACCAATTATAACCACGGATGTTGGTGGGAATTCTGGATACTTAAAAAGCACAGATGCTGTGTTAACAAAATTGGGCGCTTATGATGATTTAATAGAACACACTATAAAAATTGTTTTAAATGAAAGTCTTTTAGAAACAATGCGTAAAAAAAGTAGAATGAAGGGAGAAGCCTTAGATTGGAAATTTGTGGCTAGTGACGTAAATGATTTTCATGCGTCTTTATTTTAAATACATGAAAGTACATGCGTCTTAATTTTTTTATAATTTATAAAATTAGTTTTTGAAACCACCACTTAAAATTGCCATATACACAGGACTTATTCCGAATACGACCTTTATTGAAACGCTCATTGCTGGAGTGGCAAAAGAGCATGACGTCTTACTTTTTGGTACGGTTAAAAAAAAGACACGTTATGCTTCTAAGCGTATTAAAATTATAGATACGCCCACGTCGTTATACAAAAACATACCGTTGACACTTTGGCGCGCCATAAAGTTAGGTATTCAACATCCTAAACGCTTATCATTAGCCATAAAAGAAGCGAAAACTTATGCTACCTTGTATACTAAATGGCTTCGATTCTCACGTTTTGTGCCCGTGTTATTATATGCGCCAGATATCTTTCATTTGCAATGGACGAGCCGCATAGATCGTTGGTTGTTTTTAAAATCGACATATCCCTGTCATATTATAGTGAGTCTGTTAGGCTCACAAGCAGCTATTTTACCTTATATTAATCCGGAAGTGTTTAAGAGGTATCAACGTTGCCTTCCTAAAGTAGATGCTATACATTCCATATCTGAACATTTAGGGAATCAGGCTACAAATTTTAATGTCCGTCCAGAGCGTGTTTATGTGATTTCGACTCCTATTCCAACAGCTGCTTTCTCGTATTATAAACCTTTTGAAAAACGTGATGTTAAACCATTTCAGCTGGTATCTGTAGGACGCTATCATTGGGTTAAAGGGTATCGATATGGTATACAAGCGGTACAGCAACTTATTCAGTCTGGTGTAGATGTTCATTACACCATTATAGCAGCAGGTAAGATTCCTGAAGATCTTATATTTCAAGTCAACCAATTGGGGTTACAAGATCATATTACCTTCAAGCCCAGTTTACCTCAAACCACATTATTTGAGCACTTGCAAACGTATGATGCTTTGCTATTGCCAAGTTTAAGTGAAGGTATCGCCAATGTGGTATTGGAAGCTATGGCTATAGGACTGCCTGTAATTTCTACAAATTGTGGAGGTATGGCAGAAGTGGTGATTCCTGACAAAACGGGTTGGTTGATCCCTGTTAGAGATGCTAAAGCCTTAGCTGATGCTGTGATTAATTGCATGGAAGTTACCGAGGAAGATAAGCGTCTTATGATACAGCAAGCTTTCGATTTTGTAAACAATCGTTATCATGAAAAGCATAGTATAGCCCAGATGTTGCGGCTTTATGAGGAATTAGGTCGTAGGTATTAGGTTGTAGGGATTAGGAAATACGTTTCTGAGTTCTAATGTTTATAACTTACCTTTGTCCGCGTTAGTGTTATTTGAACCAATTACTAAACTATGGGTAACCGACTTAAAATAGCTGTTTTTTCAGGAACCATACCGAGTACCACCTTTATAGAGCATTTAATTAAAGGCGTGTCTCAAACTCATGAGGTGTACTTATTTGGGGTTCAAACTACTCCTGTGGCGTATGAATCTGATCGTATTGCAGTCTATAACACTCCAAAAACTCATATAAAGAATGCCGTTGTCAGTAGTTATAGACTAATGCAATTGGTTATTAAATCGCCAAAAGATGCGGTGAAATTATATCGACATACCTCTCAATTTAATAAACGCTATGATCGCTGGATTCGGTTTACAAAACTATTACCGATGGTCTTATATAAGCCTGATGTATTGCATATTCAATGGGCTAAAGATATCGCGTTCTACAAGGTGTTACAAGATTTATTTGGAGTTCCGATTGTCGTGAGTTTGCGTGGTGCTCATATTAATTATACGCCTATAGTCGATTTGCAAATTGCAACAATTTATAAACAGGAATTTCCAAAAATAATAGCCTTCCACGCCGTTTCTAAGGCTATTGGAGAAGAGGCTAAGCGATATGGTGCTTCAGCTAATGCAATTCAAATTATTCATTCTCCTATTCCGTCTTTCTTTTTTGAGCATTATAAGCCCTGCATAACGGTACAAGACAAAACTATACGATTGGTTTCTGTTGGGCGTTTTCATTGGGTTAAAGGTTACGAAACAGCATTAGATACTATAGCTCTATTAAAGCATAAAGGTTATCACATTCAGTATACCATTGTAGGACCTGACGAATTTACTGAAGCCTTATTATTTCAATGCCATCAGCTCAATTTAGTCGATGACGTTGCTTTGGTTGGGGCTATGGCTCAAACAGAATTGATTTCGTTTTTACAGCAATTTCACGGCATGTTACTGCCTAGTTTAAAAGAGGGAATTGCTAACGTGGTGTTAGAAGCTATGGCGATTGGCTTACCTGTTGTGTCTACAGATTGCGGTGGGATGGCAGAAGTGGTAATTCCTAAAGAGACGGGTTGGTTGGTGCCCGTTAGAGATGCAGAAGCAATGGCTGACGCTGTGATAGATTTAAGTATAACTTCCAAATTAGAATTGCATACGATAACAAAACGTGCCCACCAGTTTGTAAAGCTGGAGTTTAATGCTGAGGATAGCATTTCTAAATTTGTGAGAATGTATGAAGGGGTAGTTGGTGGTTGAAACTGAACTCGAAGTTGAAGTTGAACTCGACATTGGATAAAAACCTTTCTGCTTTTATTTTTTTGATGAAATCAAATTACCCTTCCTTTGAAATTATTATATTCGTCGTGCTATTAGACTATGAAAACAATCACCACACCAATAATTCCTATTGTACCCACATATGCTAAGGTAAACGCACCACATGAATTGAATTTAGAGGCTATTTGTGTTTTTGCAGCGATTGGTTTTTTTTTAGATACAGATACCTATTGGAAAGATGAGGTTGTGTTGCGACCTGGATGTCAACATACCATTTCAGATGATGGTTATCTCTTGGAAAGTATTCCTTGGTTCGAATGGCATTATACACCCGATAAAACCCGTGATTTCGACGCGACTTTACAAGAATTTACAACACTGTTCGAATCTATTATAGAAGAACAAACGGTTGGAAAAAAAGTGATTTTACCTTTATCTGGTGGTTTAGATAGTAGAACACAAGCTGTAGCGTTACAGCACCTAAACGCGTCTGTAAATAGTTATAGTTATGATTTTCAGGGAGGTTATAAAGAAACTCAAATAGCAAAAGCGATTGCTGAAGTTTGTGATTTCGACTTTACAGCCTATACCATTCCTAAAGGCTATTTATGGGATGTGTTGGAAGATTTAGCGACATTAAATCGTTGTGAATCTGATTTTACGGCACCACGACAAATGGCCATAGTTGACGAGTTTGAGACTATGGGTGAGGTGTTTTCATTAGGGCATTGGGGAGATGTGTTGTTTGATGATATGGGAGTTAGAGACGATTTGCCATTGAAAGATCAGGTTAAGGTGCTTCAAAAAAAACTGATTAAAAAAGGAGGTAGAGCATTAGCGAACCAACTTTGGAGTTATTGGAATTTAGCAGGAGATTTTGACGCTTATTTTGAAACGCGCATTACTTCACTACTTTCTGCTATAGAAATTCTTAATAATGCTAATGCACGTATTCGTGCTTTTAAAAGTATGTATTGGGCACCACGCTGGACATCCATAAATTTAGCCGTGTTTGCTAGTAAGCATCCCATAACTTTACCATATTACGATAAACGTATGTGCGAATTTATATGTACGGTTCCTGAAGACTTTTTGGCCAAACGACAGTTGCAAATTGGGTATATAAAACAGCGCGCTCCTAAGCTTGCAAAAATTACTTGGCAAGACCAAAGGCCATTTAATCTTTATACGTATCCAAAAAATAAGACACCTTATAATTTGCCTTATCGTACGATTAATAAATTGGAAAGAGTTTTTCAGGAAGTTTTAGGAAAGAAGTATATAGAACGCAATTGGGAATTGCAATTTTTAGGAGATGATAATCAAAAGAAATTAGAAGCGTATGTATATAACACTGAATTTAATTCTTGGATTTCTAAGTCTATAGTAGATCAGTGTTACAACGCTTTTAAAAGTGGTAATACTGTCGAGAAATCTCATGCCATGAATATGTTTTTAGTTTTTGCCGTACATCAACACTTAAACAATAGGCATGCATAAATTGAGCTTTATTTTTTCAAAACGATTCTTTTTTATCCTCTATAAAAAAATACAGTTGCGTCATATGTATAACAAGTATGTAGAGCATAATAGATTAATACATGAAGATATTGAGACCAGTTTTTTAAAACGAGGATGCACCGCTATGGACACTTCAATAAAAACAAAGTTTAATCACTTAATGTTATATTACCCTGAGTTTGCTGTTATTTTCTTTTGGAGAATAGGTGTTTCAAAAACGAAGTGGTTAAAAATGTTTTCTAAAGATTATAACTTTAAAATATTTAAAAGCACAAATATTAAGGGAGGTTTATTTTGCTTTCACCCGTACGCTTCGGTAATTAATGCCAAATCTATTGGTCGAAATTTTGAATTTAGAAATGGCCTAACAATAGGCAATAAGTCTAATGATAATTCATACTTACCTGTTATAGGTAATAACGTTACGGTAGGTGCACAAGTTGTTATCATAGGAGATATAGAAATAGGCGATAATGTTGTAATTGGAGCAGGATTGGTTGTTGTAAAATCTTTTCCTTCAAATTGTGTCATAGCAGGTAATCCTGCAAAAATAATAAAGACTTTATAGGATTTAGGTGATTGTATGAGTAAGAAAATAAAAATTTTATATACTATACCTAATTTTGATAGAGCTGGAAGTGGTAAGGTTGTTTATGATTTGGTAAAGGGGTTGGATAAGACAAAGTTTGCTCCTGAAATTTGTGTGTTTCATACCAGAGGTGCTTTCTATTCAGAAGTCGAAGCCTTAGGTGTTCCTATTCATGTTTTCAAATTTGAAGCAACGTATAAACCTATAACTACCTTTGTTTTTAGAGTTTTTAAGATCGTACGCTTTTTTAAAACACAGCAGTTTGATTTGATACATTCTTGGCATTATACCTCTGATTTTTCTGAGCCTTTAGCCGCAAGACTAGCTGGTATACCTTACGTATACACAAAAAAAGCGATGGGATGGGGAAATAAAGCGTGGAAAATACGGACGTATTTCAGTACAAAGGTCATAGCGATTAATACAGATATGATGACTGAGTTTTTCTATAATATGAAAACAAAGGTTGTTCAATTACCATTAGGGGTTGATACTGAGATTTATAAGCCTTTAAAAGCAGGTATTAGTTTAAAAAAGCAATTGGGAATTCAAGAGCAGGATTTTGTTATTGTCAGTGTGGTGAACATGGTGCCAGTTAAAGGCATAGAATTATTACTTGAGGCCGTAAATCAAATAAGCTCAAGTTCTTCTATCAAAGTATTGATAGTAGGACATAATGAGAGTGATTATGCCAAAGGATTAATGCAAAAATATGGAAGTCATCGTTTTGTTTTTGTCGGTAAACAGTTAGATGTTAAACCCTATATTGCTTTAGCAGATGTTTTTGTTATCCCAACTAAAGATGAAGGAAGACGAGAAGGTATGCCTGTGGCTCCGTTGGAAGCTATGGCCATGGGAATACCGGTAATCGGCGCCAATATTTCAGGGATAAAAGATATTCTTCAAGATTTCCCCGAGCTTTTATTTAAGCCTTCTCATACTAAAGACCTAAAACAAAAGATCGAATACTTTATGGCGAATCGCCCTATATATAAGAACAAATTAGTAGCGTTAATTCATGAAAAATATAATTTGTCTAAATTTATTAATGATAGAGAGCAATTTTATAAATCGATATTAAAATGATTTCTAAAATAATCAATAGTTATACCTATAAAAAGTATCATCGGAAAATTAAATATTTTTTATCTAGCAGGTATTATAATAATTCAAAGTATTTACCTGAAGGCATTGATCGTGTTTATCACATTCATATTCGTAAATCTGCAGGTACCTCTGTGAATAGCGCCTTTTGGAATTTAGGTGATTTAACTTTAAAAAAAATAGGAAGAGAGCCATTAGTATTATCAAAAAAATTTTCATTTGTATGCTTTAATAAAGAGCTTATTGAAGCCGGACATTACTTATATGCTAGTGCACATTTTGCACAATGGGAATTAAATTTAAAACCAAACACCTTTACATTTACAGTTCTAAGAGAACCATACAGTAGATTAGTCTCATTGTATAAATATTATACTTGGGTTGATCAAGTTGATGAAAAAACAGGGTACTATTTAGATACGTCTTATTATGTATTAAAAGCTCAAAAACACTTGTTAGGCAAGACTTTTAAGGATTTTGTAGATGTGTTGAGTGATAAATATCTCACGAATCAATTATATACCTTTAGCCAGACATTAAATGTTGCTGATGCTTTAAATAATATATCAAAAGTGAATCGTGTTTATTTTCAAGAGGATTTTCAGTATGCCATTAGTGATTTAGAAACGTGTTTAAAGTTGCCATTACATGTGAAAAATGAACGTAATTTTGGGAATATCGATATACATATCTCAGAAGAAGAAAAGCAATATGCGTTAAGTAAACTAAAAGATGAAATTGAATTTTATAAATTGGCTGTAGAAAAATATAAAAATGTAGTATGCATATAGCTCTCATATTATCGCAACCACCAGGCTATTCTGAGACCTTTTTTAAATCAAAAATTAAAGGCTTGCAAGACGCAGGATATCTGGTGAGTTTATTTGTTCAAAAAGATGACCCTACATTTAACGCTTGTAGGGTATTTAAGTTGCCCAAAGTTTATAAGCATCCTATAGTTCAAGCCCTTGCTTATTTATGGATAATTCTGAGCTTAGTACCCTATGTGAAGCGCGTGAAACGTTTTATAAAATTAGAACACGGGAGCAAACGCAAAAAAACACAAATATTTAAGAATATATATACCAATGCAAGTTTGTTAAAATCTAATGTTGATTGGCTGCATTTTGGTTTTGCGACCTTGGCATTACAACGCGAGCATGTGGCTAAAGCCATAGGTGCAAAAATGGCAGTGAGTTTAAGAGGGTTTGATATTGATGTTTACCCCATGAAACATCCTAATTGTTATGTGACATTGTGGCAAGACGTAGATAAAGTGCATGCGATTTCTAAATATACACTAAACCAAGGATATTATCATGGTCTACCCAAGACTGTTGCCTCAACGATTATTACTCCTGCTGTCAAGTTAGTTAGTACAGAACGAAGGAGTGCCTCTAAGACCACTAAAATTATAACAGTAGGTCGTTTGCATTGGATGAAAGGGTACTTGGATATTTTAGAAGCGTTATCCATTTTGAAAACTATAAGTGATAATTTTCATTATCAAATTATAGGCATAGGAGCTGAGGAGGAAGCAATAAAGTTTACGATACACCAATTAGGGCTGCAAAATCATGTAACGTTACTTGGACAGCAATCACATGATTCAGTATTTACATATATAGAGCAAGCCGAGGTGTATTTACAATATAGTCATTCAGAAGGCTTTTGTAATGCGGTATTAGAAGCTCAAGCTTTAGGGAAATTATGTGTTGTGTCAGATGGAGGAGGCTTATCAGAAAATATCATTGATGGTAAAACGGGTTGGGTGGTGCCAAAGCGACAGCCCAAACTATTAGCAAAAACTCTAGAATCTGTAATAGCGCAAGATGATGTTATTAAAAGTCAATTTTCCGAACGGGCCAAAGCACGTGTTCAACACCAATTTACATTGCAACAACAGCAAGCTAAGTTTGTGGAGTTCTATAAAGACTAAATATTAATACTAAAACGTGAATTAATGATTTTACAATATAATAGTTTAGCATGATTTTTAACTCATTAGATTTTGCAATCTTTTTACCTGTCGTCTTTTTTTTATATTGGTTTGTTTTTAATAAAACCGTTGATAGACAAAATGTTTTGGTTGTCGTTGCTAGTTATGTGTTTTATGGCTGGTGGGATTATCGGTTTTTAGCATTGATATTATTTAGTACGATAATAGATTTTGGTATCGGGCAACTGCTATTGAAGACAGAAATCCCTAAAAAAAGAGAATTACTGTTATGGACAAGTATTTCTGTTAATTTGGGACTTCTCGGCTTTTTTAAATATTATAATTTTTTTGCTGATAGCTTTGTTGACGCCTTTTCTTTTTTCGGTCATAGTATTCAACCTAATACTTTAGATATTATTCTACCCGTAGGTATTAGTTTTTATACCTTTCAAACGCTAAGTTATACCATCGATGTTTATCGAAAAAAATTAGAACCCACATCAAGTTTTATTGAGTTTTCTGCATTTGTAAGCTTCTTTCCTCAATTGGTAGCAGGTCCTATAGAGCGTGCCACTAATTTATTACCGCAATTTAAACATAAGCGACATTTTAAGTACTCTGAAGCCATGGATGGTGTGTATCTTATTATATGGGGATTGTTTAAAAAAGTAGTCATTGCAGATAATTGTGCTCAGTTTGCAAACGATATTTTTCAGCATTCAGGTAGTTATTCTTCCTCAACGTTACTTTTAGGATCCTTTTATTTTGCTTTTCAAATTTATGGTGATTTTTCAGGCTATTCCGATATCGCTATAGGAACTTCTAAACTGTTTGGTTTTAATTTGATGCAGAATTTTGCTGTACCTTACTTTTCAAGAGATATGGCCGAATTTTGGAGACGTTGGCATATTTCATTATCCACGTGGTTTCGAGATTATTTATATATACCATTAGGTGGTTCTAGAGGTTCTAAATGGCAACAAATACGAAATGTTTTTATAATTTTTATCGTAAGTGGATTTTGGCACGGCGCAAATTGGACTTTTGTAATATGGGGCTTCTTAAATGCACTGTATTTTATACCTTTATTATTATTGAATAGGAACAGGACACATACAAATGTCATCGCAGAACATAGCATTTTACCATCCGTAAAAGAAATCGGACAAGTTGTAGTGACTTTTATGTTAACACTATTGGCTTGGATATTTTTTAGGGCTAATACTATATCTGATGCCTTTTTATATATTGAAAGACTATTTCAGTTTTCATTTAAAATGGACCGTCTAACTTTAGAGCGTTTTTCTTATGAAATGATTCCATTAGTTGTCCTTTTAGTTGGTATAGAATGGTTTTCTAGAAGAAAGCAACATCCCTTAGAGACAATTAAAAAACCTATGGTTTGGAGTCTAATTTTAATATTTTTAATTTTTGTTTTTGGTAGTTTTTCAAGTGTACAAGAATTTATTTATTTTCAGTTTTAGGTATGATACAGTTTTTTAAGAGAATAGCAATCCTTTTAAGTATAGTAGTATTAACTTTATTTCTGTTAGATAGTTTATATACCTATATTTATGTGCATCCCCACTATGCAAGATCTAAAGTATCATGGTTAAAAACATTAGATACAGATAGTAAATATGATTACGCAGTGTTCGGGTCATCTCGAGTGCATTTTAATTTTAATCCGATGTTAGTGGAAGAAAAAACGGGGTATAAAGGAATTAATTTAGGTTTTCCTAATAGTAAAAGTTTTGAAATTAAATTAATGGTTAAACTTTTTTTAGAAAAACATCAAGTAAATACAATTTTTATTCAGGTTGATGACCACTATAGTATAGATGGTTTTGATCCTATTGCGATAGTTCCTTTTCTACCATATATTCGAGACCCTCAATTGTTTGAGGATATTCGTTCTGTAAATACTGAAGCATCATTTCTATATTATTTACCGTTTTATAGATATATGAAATATGATGCTAAATTAGGGTTTAGAGAGATAATGATGAGTTTTTATAAAAATAATAAATATGATAATCGTTTAGGGTATCCTTTAGGTAAAGAAAAGCAGATGAGGGAAAGGGAAACTAAATATAAATTTCTACTTGAAGACAAATCTAACCCTCATATTGAAGAAGTGATAACAATTTGTAAAGAAAAAAATATTCAAATTTATTTTTACACCTCGCCTATATATAAAGCGGAAGGGAATTTTGATGTTTTTCATAAAAACTTGCCCAACTATCATGATTTTTCTAATATTTTTGTTAATGCTAAGTTGTTTAGAGATCCATATCATTTGAATATAGAAGGAACTTCCGTTTTTACAGAAGAATTTATAGAAACTTATTTTAAGCCGTGACTTCAGATAAAATGAAACTATTCTATTCTAAACAGCATTACAATAAATCATTTCGAGGCCAAACCTTTCCTTTATTAAAACCTTTTATAAAAAAGGATGGTTTTACTGATCAAGAACGTATGGATATGTATGGTGTTTCCGGGCAAGATGTAATATTTGTAGACGTTATAGAAGAATCAGATGTTGCCATATTAACGATGTCCTGGAATTATTATGTAAAGACCAACCAGCAATCCAAAGCCTTTCAATTTTTTAAGAAAACCCAAGGTCTACAAATACCAACTTGGGTCGTGTTATTAGATGATGTCGGTTTAGATTTTCCTGATTTTCCGCATGTGAAATTATTTAGGCAAAGTGGATATAGGACTAAAGCACCGCAATGGCATGTTGGTCTACCTGTTTTTATATCAGATCCTTTAAAAGAACATTACAATGCCAATACTATATTTGAGCGCCGTTATTCTAAGCACCCAACGATAGGGTTTTGCGGGTATGCCACGTTAAATATTGCTTTAGCACTGAAGACTAAACTTAAAATTGGCTTAAAAAATTTGGGTTATTATCTAAAATTACATTCGCAAGAGCCTGAAATGTTATTAGCGGCTGCTCAATGGCGGTATAAGATTTTAAAACGCTTAGAAGCTTATTCAAATATTAGGACAAATTTTATATATCGAAAAAAATATCGAGCTGGAACACAGAATGCCGAGCAACGCGCTGCATCGACGCAAGAATTTTTTGATAATATAAAAGATTCTGATTATGTGGTATGTGTACGTGGAGCTGGCAATTTTTCTGTACGTTTGTACGAAACTTTAGCAATGGGACGTATTCCTGTTTTTGTGAATACAGATTGTATATTGCCAATGGATGAAATAATAGATTGGAAACAACATGTGGTTTGGGTAGAAGCGGATGAGATCGATGATATAGGTAATATTATATTGCAATTTCATAAAAAATTAGATCAGGAGCGTTTAATTGCTTTGTTTAATAAAAATCGTATGTTGTGGGAGGATAAATTAATGCTTTCCGGTTTTCTTAAGTTTAAAAGTCTTAGCTAGAAATTATACTAAATTTTTTAATTTGAATGCGTTTCTATTTAATTCCTAGCTAATTTTTTTAAGGGTAAAGCTATTGTTTAAGTTATCACCTTATAGAATATAGATTAATGTTATATTTGAAGAGGCATATAAATCTTGTTTTATTTAAAGCGCTCAGACGAGATTAATGTAATAATTGATTTAAAAACGCGCTAAGTCCTTAAATTGATGAAAAGAATTGAATGAAGACCTGTTTTCTTTCTTATAATATTATGCCTACTTCTACAGGCGATTATTTTATTGCATTGAGTAATAAGCTAGCAGAGACTCATAAAGTGTATGTTGTTGCTGGAAAAATTAGAGATGTCAAGGTGAAATTAAATCCAGAAATAATAGTGTTGCAATGGCCATCTCCAAGACCAACAGCTCTAAAAGATTTTTTGTTTTTAATTCGGTTAGTAAGACAATATCAGCCAAATTTAATGATATCGATGTTTAGCTTTGTTAATTTGTTTTTAATTGTTGGTTGGTTATTTCGTGTAAAATTAAGAGTTGCTTGGATTAGAACTATAAGCTCTCACTATACATATAAAAAGTATAAGGTTTTAAGAAAATCGTTTATTTATAGATTAGCAACTAATATTATCACTAATTCAAATGCGACAAAACAAGATGTCAATAGTTTTTTTAAAATTCCTTTATCTAAAATAACAGTGCTTCCCAATTCAGTTATAGATTATAGTACTAAATTGCAAGGTATTGATACTAATCGTAAAAATTTATTGTATGTTGGCAGACTTCACCCAGGAAAAGGAGTTGACGTTTTGATTAAAGCGTTTTCGGAATTAACCATTAGATTTCCTGGTTTTCATTTGGATATTATAGGTAACGGAGATATTTTAAAAGCATTACAAAATCTTGCTAATTCATTAGATGTTTCGGACAAGGTTTCATTTTTGGGTCAAAAGGATAAAGCCTCCGTTTTACGCGCTTATAAAAAATCGTATTGTACTATTATTCCTAGTTATTCTGAAGCATTCGGTTTTACGGTTATTGAGGCTATGAGTACTGGTACTTGTGTTATAGGAGCTAATAATACAGGAATCAAAGAAATTATAGTTCCTGATGAAACAGGACTTTTATTTAAAACAGGAAATTCAGAAGATTTAGCATATAAACTTGAAAAATTAATGGAAAATTTGAGTTATCGCAATAAGTTAGCACAAGCTGGTCACAGCCGCTTTTTAGAACTTTACGAAAACAATTATGCTATAGGTAGGGATGCTAATTTTTTTAATAGTTTAAGTTAATAAGTTAAGAGGGAATGATATTAAAATATAAAATTACTAAATCTATTTGTAGCTTTTTACCACCGATCCTAGCTCAAAAAGTGCGTGATACTTTCTTTTCGATTAAGGAAGGTGAGCAGTTGAATTTGGATTTTAATAAAAAAAGTTTTACGGGGAGTGTTTTTAGTGGTAATACGTCTGATTTTCATGCCTTTAAATTTAGTGTTCATGGTTATTTTGATTGGCGTAATGTTGTGATTTCGGATGAGGTTTTGAAACACAAAAAAGGAGGGAATGTTATTGAAGTAGGTGCAAATATAGGTACAGAAACACTTTCTTTTTGTGATGTTGCAAAAAAATATAAGACTAAAGTTTTCGCATTTGAGCCTTTACCTTCAAATTTAGATTCTATTATTCGGAATAAAACAGAAAATAACCTCGACAATTTGGAACTTTTTAATTGTTTAGTTTCTAATGAGCCAGGAAGGGCATCTTTCAATGTACCTATAGGTAATAATTCTGGTTCTGGATTTATTACAGATTCTAAGAACAACAATAATATTCAAGAATTTGATGTTGTTACTTTGGACGGAAAACTAAAAAAGGAGCTGGTCTCATTGATTTGCGTAGATGTTGAAGGTTTTGAATATCAAGTACTACAAGGAGGTGAAGGTATTATAAAGAGAGATAGTCCCGTTTTGATTTTAGAAGTAAATAAGCGGTTTTTAGAAAAGCGAGGGCATATAAAATTTAAAGCGTTTTGTAATTACCTCAGTGAGTTAAGCTATGATTGTTATTCTATAGATAAGTTAGGGATATCTAAAGTGAATTTTAATAACCATAAATCACGTGCAAATAAAAACTGGATCTGTATTCCAAACGATGATCTATTACTTTTTGATAAAATAAATAGACGCTTACTGATTAGTGCTTTGAACCCTTTAATTTGACTATTTTGAAAGTATAAAACAACTATTTTTTATGAACATTATTTATGCTATTCACCTTCCTTAAATATTTGCAACCTACACATTATTTCCAATTAAGGAAACATAATGGTAATTCAACTTTTCCTAAAGTCGATTTGTTACCAGATGCTGTCTATTCTAAGTTAACTAAGGATTTAGATTATTCAAGCGCTTGGGCGAAGTCGTATGATTTGTCTTGGCAAGCTGTGCAATGTGGTTATATTGGTCAATGTGAAACATACACTGAATTTAAGATAGTTCCCGTTATAGATAATTACAGGTTCGCACGAAAATATTTTAGTTCATTTTGGGTCTTCTATATTTTAATTGTTCGTCTTTTAAGTTTTTATAATCCTATAACAGAGGTTTTTGGCTGGTGGAAGACTCGTAAAGTTTCGCGTAGCAGCTATTTAGAAATCCCATTAGTATATTCAGAATATGATGCTTTTGAGTCCGAGTTGATAAAACAGAGCCCTTTAGTTAGTGTGATTATCCCAACTTTAAATCGCTATCCATATTTAAAGGATGTTTTACAAGATTTGGAGCAACAAGACTACACGCATTTTGAGGTTATTATTATTGATCAATCCACGCCATTTCAATCTGAGTTTTATGCTGATTTTCAATTGGATCTACAAGTGGTGAATCAAAATGAAAAAGCCTTGTGGTTGGCACGTAATCGTGCTGTGAAAATGGCAAAAGGCGACTACATTTTATTGTTTGATGACGATAGTCGTGTTTCTAAAGATTGGATTTGTGAACATCTAAAAGCTTTAGATTATTTTAAAGCAGATTTATCTTCAGGAGTTTCTATTTCTGAGCTAGGTGCGCCCACACCTGCGCATTATTCCTATTTTAAAATTAGTGATCAATTAGATACAGGGAATGTGTTATTAAAAAAGACTATTTTTAAAGCTATCGGTCTATTCGATCGACAATTTGAAAAACAACGAATGGGTGATGGTGAGTTTGGTTTACGCTCGTATTTAGCAGGCTACATAAATATTTCGCATCCTTATGCCAAGCGTTTGCATTTAAAAGTGGGTAGTGGGGGGTTACGGGATATGGGAAGTTGGGATGCGTTTAGAACGAATTCGTTGTTTGAACCGCGTCCAATACCAAGTGTATTGTATTATTTTAGACGCTATTGGGGAAATTCAGCAGTGCGTTGGTCGTTGTTACGTACGGTGCCGTTATCTATTATGCCATATCGTTTTAAAGGATCAAAGTTGATGATGATAGTAGGAGCAGTGGTTTCTATATTTATTTTTCCTTTAGTGGTATTTCAGGTGTTTAAGTCTTGGAGATTGGCTGGTAAGAAATTGGATGAAGGGGCACTTATTGAAAAGTTAGAAGTGGGAAGTGAGAAGTTAGAAGTGGGAAGTGGGAAGTGGGAAGTGAGAAGTTAGAAGTTAGAAGTTAGAAGTTAGAAGTTAGAAGTGGGAAGTGAAAAGTAAAAAGTAAAAAGTAAAAAGTGAAAAGTGAAAAGTGGGGTGAATCCTTCTGGCTTTGATTTCTTTAGGTGAAATCAAATCCGCCATCCTTTAATTTCGACGGTTATTGGTTGGGAGGAGGAGCTTATTAAAAAAAAACATAAGGTCATTGAGAGGACGTAGGACGACGTAATCTGTATATTTTTTGCGGACGCTTTACGGAACTGCCTCGTCCTGCTTCCTCGCAGTGACAAAATAGAAAATACATTGAATAAAAAGATTCTTATAGTTACCTCTGAATTCCCACCGCAACCTGGTGGTATTGGTGATCATGCTTATAATTTGGCTTTATATTTTAGTTTATCCGGATATAAGGTCACTGTGATAGCGGATCAGCGTTCTGAAAACGGAATGGAAGAGTCTGATTTTGATAGCGCTTTACCATTTAAGGTTTTGCGAGTCGGCCTAAGTTCACCTCGATTATCTATGTACTTAAAGCGTCTTCAACTTCTAAGACGTTGCTTAAAGTCTACGGATTTGGTATTGGCCTCAGGGAAATTTTCCTTATGGAGTGTTGGGTTTTTAGGGCACAACGGTCTTTTGCGCTTGGCGGTGGTACATGGATCTGAGGTTAATTTTAGTAAAGTCTTACTAAAAGCTAGTATTAACAAAGCCTTAGATCGTTTTGATAAAATAATTGCCGTATCCCAATTTACAAAATCATTATTGCCCAATACTATTCAACAGAAAACGGTAGTAATACCCAATGGTTTTAATCCTGATAAGTGGGGTATTGAAGATGATAAAAAGGTGCAGCTTAAAGGTTCACCTAGATTAATTACAGTAGGTCAAGTTAGTGAGCGGAAAGGACAACATGAGGTCATCAAACTTTTGCCAAATTTAATACAACATTTTCCAAGCATTAGCTACCACTGTATAGGTATTCCTACAGATCAGGCCTCTTGTGAATTATTAGCAGAATCTTTAGGGGTGGCATCTCATTTACATTTTTACGGTCGTCTAGGCCAGAGCGACTTACAAAACATGTTAAACGCTAGTGATGTTTTTGTAATGTTAAGCACTACTACCGCTAGTGGTGATGTTGAAGGCTTTGGTATCGCTTTGTTAGAAGCTAACGCCTTAGGGGTCCCTACTATAGGAGCCAGTGGATGTGGGATTGAAGATGCCATTTTACCAGGAAAGTCAGGAGAATTGGTAAATTTAGAGGACGCTGAGGGCTTTGTAGAAACACTTAGTACTATTTTAAACCATCGAGAACACTATAAATTGGGCTCAAAACAATGGGCTGCTGCACATCAATGGGATGTTGTTATAAAAAAATATCTGACTGAAATAGCAAATGTTATAAAGTTGTAATTCGTTTAAATATGGTTAGTTTTGCAGCTAATTTATATTATAAGATTTATGATAGGTGCATTATCGAAAAGGCAAGTAATACTATGTGTTTTTGAGGGCCTTGTTATAAAATATATATAAAAGCACATTTTGTGCATTTGGAATGAAGTTAGTCATAATATCACATACAGAGCATTATAAGCACAAGAATGGAAGCATTGTAGGTTGGGGACCTACCATTACTGAAATAAATCATCTCACTGCAATTTTTGAGACTATTGTGCATATTGGTATGTTGTACCCGGGAGATGCTCCCAAGAGTGCGTTGCCTTACACAAGTTCTTCTATACAATTTGTCCCTATTCCAACTGTAGGTGGTTCTGGATTAAGCAATAAATTGAACATTCTAATAGCGGCACCTAAAACCATTAGTTTGGTAAGTAAATACCTGAAAATTTCTGATTATTTTCAGTTACGAACCCCTACAGGAATTGGTGTGTATTTAATTCCTTATCTCAGTTGGTTTCACAGGAGCCAAGGTTGGTATAAATATGCCGGGAACTGGAATCAAAACTCCGCACCTATAGGCTATGCTTTTCAACGTTGGTTTTTAAAAAATCAATCTCGGAAGGTGACTATTAATGGCGAATGGGCAAAGCAGCCTAAGCATTGTATTACTTTTGAAAATCCTTGTTTAACCGATGATGATCTAATTATTGGTGAGCAGGTTACAGCCCATAAGCGCAAGTCAGATTTAATTGATTTTTGTTATGTAGGTCGTTTGGAAACCCCAAAAGGTGTTGGTAGAATTATAGCATCAATAGATCAGTTAGAGGCAAAGGAGCGTGACAAAATAGGGGTTATTCATTTGGTTGGAGATGGTGCTGAACGCTTATATTTTGAACAGCAGGCTAAATTACGTTCGGTGAACTTTAAATTTCATGGGTTTTTGAATCGCGAAAAAGTTTTTGAAATTTACAAGCAGTGTCATGGTTTTTTGATGCCTACTACAGCCTCAGAAGGGTTTCCAAAAGTATTGGCTGAAGCTATGAATTTTGGTTGTGTTCCTATAGTCTCTAGTATATCTTCTATTAATCAATACATTATTACAGGAGAAACTGGATTTGTGTTACCTCAGGTAAATGAACAAGCGCTTGCAGAATGTATAACCAACTTTATAAATATGACTCAAACAGACTATGAGGCTTTGATAGAGAAAGGTCAAGATGTTGTAAAATATTTTACTTTTTCTTACTATAATGAACACATAAAAAAAGCTATTTTAAATTGAAATCATGAGAATAGCAATAAATATTAAACCTTATAAAGATAATTTTGTGCCTCTTCTTTTAGGCCATATTATTTTGGGTATTGTTATATATTTATTTGAATCTTTTGCACGCGTTTATTTTGTAGGGGTTTTCCTTTATTTTATTTGGAACATTATGAACTCTCCCGAACGAGAAAAAACGATGTATGTATTATTAGGCTGTGCTTATATTACTGGTGGCGAGGTGTTTTTAAGGATGGTTAAAGGGTACTTTTTCTACGAAACTGGTAAGTATTTTGTATTATTCATGATGCTCATGGGAATTTTTTATAAGGGTGCTTCTGGTAAATCATATCCTTATTTTATATATCTTATTTTATTAGTTCCAGCAATTATTGTTGCTTCAATTACGTTAACTTATGATGCTAATTTTAGAACAAATGTAACATTTGTACTTGCAGGCCCTGTTACTTTAGGTATTGCTGCTTTATTTTGCTACGATAGAAAGGTCTCGCAGCAACAAATTTTAAAGATATTACAGTATCTTGTTTTACCAATCATATCAATGACTGTTTACCTATTTCTTTATAACCCTTCTATACGAGAGACGATATCAAATACAGCATCTAATCCAGCAACCTCCGGTGGTTTTGGGCCAAATCAAGTTTCTACAGCTTTAGGAATGGGGATGTTTGTAATGGTTGTTCGAATTTATTTGCAATCACCTAGCTTATTTATGCGTATTTTGAATATCTTGATTTTTGCAGCGATTACATTTAGAGCTATTGTAACCTTTAGTCGTGGTGGTGTATTTGCAGCGATTATTGTTGTTTTAGGATTTCTTGGGGTCTTGTTTATAAAGTCTAATTACAAGATGAAAAATCAAATAATAGGCTCTACTATTGTGTTTTTATTTGCAATTAGTGTAACATGGCTTGTAGGCTCCTCTCAGACTGGAGGTATGTTAGATAAGCGTTATGCGAATGAAGATTCATTAGGACGAGAAAAGGGAGATGCGACTACAGGTCGAGGTAAATTATTTATGGAAGAAATGGATGGGTTTTTACAAGATCCTATATTTGGAATTGGTGCTAGTAGGACTAAAAATATCAGAGTAAATACAACAGGTGAACAATTACCCACACATAATGAAGTAGGAAGATTGTTAGGTGAACATGGTATGTTTGGAGTTATTATTTTACTGATTTTAGTTATAAAACCTTTGGCTTACCGTTCATCAAATCCTAGGAGTTACTTTTTTTATGCCTTTTACTTTTTTTGGTTTGCTACGATTAATCATTCCGCGATGCGGATTGCTGCCCCTTCATTATTTTATGCATTGGCGTTATTAAATATTACAGATGTTAAGAAAAAAAATATTATACGTAGGAAACAACTTGTATAACAGTAAAACGAACCCGTCATCAATCCAAGTTATTGGAAAACAACTGGAAAGTATAGGTTTTGAAATGTATTATAGTTCAAGTAGAAATAACAAAGTATTACGCTTGTTAGATATGCTCTATGCTTGCTTTAAGTATAGAAATTCTGTTAGTAACGTTATAATTGATACTTATAGTACAAGTAATTTTTATTTTGCAGTCTTAGTGAGTCAATTGTGTCGGTTATTGAAATTGCCCTATGTTTTAAGTCTAAATGGTGGTAATTTACCTGCGAGATTGCAGAATAATCCTTGGTTGTGTGCAATTACATTTAAACCCGCAAAAGTATTAGTTTCACCATCACTATATCTATTAGATGCTTTTTCAAAACATGGTTATTTAGATGTTGTATATATTCCGAATGCATTAAATTTAAATCATTACAAGTTTAATCTAAGGTCTGTAAATGAGCATATTAATCTGCTTTGGGTACGTTCGTTTTGTAAAATTTATAATCCATGCTTAGCTGTAGACCTATTAAAAGCGATTCAAGACCTTGGATATAATGTTAGTTTATGTATGGTAGGTCCAGATACTGATGGCTCATTAGCAAAGGTTAAGGCTCATGCTAATGCATTAGCTGTTAATGTTAAAACACCAGGCAAATTAACTAAAACTGAGTGGATAGCTCTAGCTGATGATTATAATGTATTTATAAATACTACTAATTTCGATAATATGCCAGTGAGTGTTATAGAAGCAATGGCGTTGGGCTTACCTATAGTTTCTACTAATGTTGGAGGCTTACCTTTTCTAATTGAAGATGGTGTTGATGGTATTTTAGTTCCACCGAATAATCTAAAAGCTTTTGTAGAGGCAATATTAAAATTAGAGTCTCAACCTAAGTCAATAAAAACGATGGTAATTAAAGCCCGTGAAAAAGTAGAACTGTTCGATTGGATGCTCTTAAAAGAGCGTTGGAATAGAGTATTAAGTTGATTATTTATGGCGAAAATTTCTATTAAGTAAAATTATGATTAGGTTAATATCCTAAGTTAATGTTAAAAATCATTCAGACTTCTTATATTTACGCCCTAGTTTTTCCCTAAAATGACTAAAAAGAAAAGTATCCATTTCGAAGTTTCTGAACGTAAAATTCTACTTAGAATTGTAGATTTGGTAATTGCATTTGTAGGTGTCTATGCCTTAAGTTTATACTTTGACTTTGAATATGTTGTTGTTAGTGCAGATAATAATGTGTCTTTAATTTTATTAGGTGTGTATGTTAGCGTTTTTGGGACTATCTTTGAACTCTATGATCTTCAAAAAGCCAGTCGCTTAGATACTACTTTTAAAAATATAGTGATAACAGTTTCTACAGTGGTTCTGTTTTACTTGTTAACACCTATTTTATCACCTGTTCTTCCTGATGAACGTTTACAAATTGTTTACCTCTATTTTACCTTAATTATCTCGATTCTTATTTGGAGGCTTATTTATATATATCTAATTGAATCGCCTCGTTTTTATAAACGCGTATTGTTAGTCGGAGAGATTTCTAATATTGATGTTGTTGTTAAGGCATTAGATACTACAGATCCTAATTATAAAATCATTGGATTTATTAATAGTGAGATTACCATGCCAGATGCTGTAAGATATACAGGATTAAAAGAATTTGAAGCCATTGACTTCCTGCAAACCATTGAAGACGAAAATATATCTGAAGTTTTAGTGGCAAGTTTTAATACCGAAGCTATAACTCCTGAAGTCTATCATAATTTAATGTTGCTTTTAGAGCGTGGATTTAAAATACGAGATTATACGCAGGTATATGAAGAGTTACTACAAAAAGTACCGATTCAGTTTGTAGGTAAAGATTTTTATAAATATTTCCCATTCAGTAGGAGTAATGAAAACAAGTTGTATATCTTTTTTCATCGGACTTTTGATATTGTATTTTCTTTAATTGGCTTATTGGCTGGTGCTCTGCTGTTGCCTTTTATTTTAATCGGTAATTTACTAGGTAATAAAGGGCCTTTATTTTATGTTCAAGAACGTGTAGGTAAAAACAGTAAGAATTTCAGTATTATTAAACTAAGAACCATGATTGTTAATGCGGAAGCTAGTGGTGTTAAATGGGCTCAAAAAAACGATGTTAGAGTTACGGCATTTGGTAAATTTTTACGACGTTCACGATTGGATGAGATTCCACAATTTTATAATGTTTTAAAAGGCGATATGAGTATTATAGGGCCACGACCAGAGCGTCCTTTCTTTGTTAATGAGTTATCGCGTATAATTCCGTTTTATCAAACC
Organism: Winogradskyella vidalii; assembly: GCF_013403955.1. GTDB lineage: Bacteria > Bacteroidota > Bacteroidia > Flavobacteriales > Flavobacteriaceae > Winogradskyella > Winogradskyella vidalii. The sequence goes on from NZ_JABFDG010000001.1 coordinate 1,082,048, forward strand.
CGTCATATTATTAAACCCGGTCTAACAGGTTGGGCACAAGTAAGTACCCGCTATGGCTCTTCAATAGACGACAGTCTTACAAAACTTCAATATGATTTGTATTATATTAAGCACCGAAGTGTTTTTTTAGACTTCAGTATTTCTATAAAAACGTTGAGTACAATTTTGTATTATCGTGGGCAATAGGAATTGCCTTTGAACTGTGAGGTTACTCACTAACTATGAATTTAGAATTTGAAGCTAGATGTTAAGAGCTATATTTGTGCATAAGTAGCAAGCTAAATAAAGTAAGGCTTACTTTTTAAATGGGGAGATTCAAACATCCATTGCCATTCATCGAAATGAAATTTCTAAATTTAATTCAAAGTTGTTTTACTAAACCATTTCACCAAATAAATATACCTTACTAACAGCGCGATAAGCAGTGGAATTAATCCAATAGCGAATACTTGAACACCACCAATCCAATGAAACGTCATTAGCGTAAACATAATGATTAAAAATTTGAGGTAGCGTATAACCCAGCTTTTTACTTGGGGCTTTAATAATTGCACCATTACCAAAAGATTAAGCGGAAAAGCCCACAATAAGTTGTAGTTATTAGCCGTTGCCGAGTGGTCTGTGGCAAACCATAAGAACAGAATAAGCAAACCAATTAGTCCTGTAGTACCAAAAAGTATAAGGTCTAACCACTTGTTTCTAGTGTTATTTTTATAGTCTTTATAAGTTAGAAACAGAATAAATAATCCAATTAATCCTACAATAACTAACGGACTAAAAACAAAATCCATAGATGAATTATTCTCGTTTTTCTCATAAAGGATTGAAGAATTTTCCACTAAAGCTTTTGAGTCATTTAGTGTTGCTGTTTCAAAAAAGTTGTGAATGTAGTACGGTAAAAACATATGCTCTTTCACTGAAGCTTTTCGGTCTATAACAGAACCTAAAGCGATATCAATCCCAAAACTGCCCCAAGTATTTAAGCCAACATGGTCGTGAATAAGACTTCTAAAAGTCTGTTCTTCGAAGTTTTTGGGTGTTTTAAATTCAATTTCTGATGTCGTAGCGATTTGTGCAACATCTCTAATTCGTGTAGCACAATTATCATAGAAAAAATCGTATAAATAACGTCTGTTTTCAGGCTTGTAATTGTTTTCTAAATAGTTGAATAATTTTTGTTTTTCTTCAAGGGTAAGATTTAAAACCTGTTCCTTAATTGTTCGATTAGCATTAGAATAGCCATAATAAATATTCTTAAAGTTATGCCTGCTAATCAGATAGTTTAATTTGCCTTGTGCGAATTTTAAATAAAAATTTGGTGCTTCAAAATCGTATTCGCCATAGCCATATACCACATCGATACCTAAGGTGTTATCTTTTATTCTGAAACCATTATGTCCAAAAGCATCATTTAAGGACTCACCAGGACCAAAGGTTAAAACTGATATGCTTGCATTAGGAGAGAGTTGCGGTTGTTGTGCGAATGTGATTCCTAATATAAAAAGCGTTAAAAAGAGGGTTAGTTTTAATTTCATAGTAACCTAAGAGGTATTGAAGTTAAGTTGTTATCTAAAAACACTAAAATCTATTTTTAATGAAAAGACATTAGAATACAAGGCTGCGCTTTGGTCGCCAATATCAGTGAAGGCATAATCAATGTGAATACCTTTGTATTTAAAACCGACACCAAAATTTGGTTGAAAAGTCACTTGCTCAGAATTATCAATTTGTAATTCATTTTGAAAATTACCAACGCCAGCTCTTAGAAACACTAGTTCAGTATAACCAAATTCAAAACCCAACGCCGGATTAATACTAGCAAAAGAGGATGATATAATATCATTGTTTTCAACGAAACGCATATTCAGGTTTGCTGCTGCCAATAACGAATAATCGTAATTAAATATCCATTTTTTAGACATACCTAGTTGTAATTTTGGGATGGTGATTTCAGTTGTTTCTGGTAATTCTTGGTTTTCGCCTTCAACAGCACCACTAATTTGTTCAAATTTTTCCTCGTTTATTGACCAAGCGTTGTAGGTAGTGGTAATATCTCTAGCCATAATACCAAATTTCCAATTGTTTTTGCTTTCAAATTGAATTCCGGCATCCAATCCAAACCCCCAAGCGGATGCAAAATCACCTATAATTCGTCGTATTATCTTTGCATTAACTCCATAATTTAAGCCATCTAATGGTAATTTTCTAGCATATGAAAATGTTAATCCATAATCTGCTGTAGAAAAAGTGCTTATTCTGTCGTAATTAATGTTGCCTTGGTCGTCTATTAATTGGGTGGTGTCTAATATATCATCTACACCAAATCTAATTAATGAAATGCCTAAGGCACTCTCATCATCTAAAGGCATAGCGTAAGCTAAATAATTGTAATTAGAAATATTAGCAAAATAACTGGAGTGCATTAAGGCGAGTTGGTTTTCTTCAAGATGAACCAGTCCTGCTGGGTTCCAATAACCAGAATTTACATCTGCCGTTTGAGACACCACAGCATTACTCATGCCTAAAGCAGCAGCATCCACACCTATATTCATGAATTCATTTGAATATTTTCTTGTGGTTTGTGCCGAAGCGATAAGTGTTGTAAGCGTTAAGAGAATTAGAAAGCAATTTTTCAACAGCAAAAATTTTTTACAAAGATGCACATTATTTTTCTATCTATTTAACTATAAAAAGGATGTTATTATTGTTTTATGAGTTTAAATAAAATAATCAATTTGAAAAAATTATAAGTTTAGAGAGAAATACTTTTCTATTTTTACAAAAATTATAACTATGAGTTTAAAACGGCATATCCCCAACTTAGTTACCCTTCTGAATTTGTTTTCGGGTTGTATCGCAGTAATTTTTGCAGTTAATGGCAATTTTATCGCGGCAGCTATTTTTGTATTCTTAGGTATATTTTTCGATTTTTTTGATGGCCTTCTAGCACGAAAATTAAATGTACAAAGTCCATTAGGTATTCAGTTAGATTCTTTAGCCGATTTAGTAACTAGTGGTGTAGTGCCCGGTATCATTATGTTTAAGCTTATATCATTAACAGTTGATGCGCCTGATTATGGAGCGTATACCGACAGCTGGAATTCTGTTTTTCATTGGCAAGGATTTAAAATGTCTCTATTACCTCTCATAGGTTTGTTTATTGCATTAGCATCGGCTTATCGTTTAGCAAAATTTAATTTAGATGAAGACCAACAAAGTTACTTTAAGGGATTGCCGGTACCAGCAAATACCTTGGTGATTTTATCATTGCCTTTGATTTTAGAATATCAGAATAGTGATATCATAAATACAATAATTATTAATAAATGGTTTTTAATAGGTCTTACACTTTTAAGCTGTTATTTGTTGAATTCTAGTATTAAATTATTTGCTTTAAAGTTTGATAACTGGGGCTTTAAGGATAATGCAGTGCGTTATATATTTTTAATATTAAGTGTAATTTTATTAATCGTACTTCATTTTGCTGCTATACCACTTGTTATTGGGTTGTATATTCTACTTTCTTTATTAACTCAATCAAAAATTTAATTATATAATGGCTTCAGGATTTTTTGCATTATTCGATGATATCGCGGCTTTGATGGACGACGTTGCAGCAATGACCAAAATAACGACTAAAAAAACCGCAGGCATACTAGGGGATGATTTAGCTGTAAATGCAGAAAAAGCTTCAGGGTTTATGTCCTCTCGTGAAATTCCTGTGTTATGGGCCATTACAAAAGGTTCATTTTTAAACAAGTTGATTATTTTGCCTTTGGCTTTTTTGTTAAGTGCATTTATTCCTTGGGCAGTTATTGTGATTTTGGTACTTGGGGGTTTGTATTTATCTTATGAAGGTGCCGAAAAAATATATGAGTTTTTTGTGCCACATCCTAAAGAAGTTATAACAGACTTAAAAGAAGACCTTACAGAAGAAGAATTACTCGCTGCAGAAAAAACCAAAATTAAATCAGCTATTGTTACCGATTTTATTCTCTCTGTAGAAATTGTGATTATAGCTTTAGGAGCTGTAGTTGGAGAACCTTTGCTGACTCAAATTATAGTGGTGACTATCGTAGCTTTGATTGCTACAGTTGGTGTTTATGGCATTGTTGCTTTGATTGTGAGAATGGATGACTTTGGTTTAAAGCTCATCAGGAAAAGTAATGGTAATAAAGGAATTTTATTTTCTATTGGAACATTTTTAGTTTGGGCACTACCTATGGTTATTAAAAGTTTATCGGTTATAGGAACCATTGCTTTAATATTAGTTGCTGGTGGTATTTTTGTTCATAATATAGATTTTATTCACCATTTACTAGAATCACTTCCATCTCTATTGGGGCATGTTATTGCTGGTTTAGTGATAGGTGCTTTATGTTTAATTGTGGTAAAAGTATTTAAAATGTTGATTTTTGGAAAAAAAATAAAGCATTAACAAAATTTAATTGTTAATTTGTGCGTACTTGTTGATTTTTAATTGGTTAATAGCAAACCCTAATTTCTAAAACGAATATTAAAAATGAAAAAGTTCAAATTAACAGGATTATTAAAAGTGTTTACTTTTTTAATTCTAATTCAGTTTGCTATTGGTTTAGCTGATGTTTTCTTGGCACAGTCTAATAGTGATTTAGCATCTATAACATCTATATTAATTACAATTTGTAGTTATCCAATTGGATTAATTAATAGTAATTTGCCTTTTTATGTTTCTGAAGACCTGTTTATGGTTGGATTGTATTGGGTAATTAACGTGATTATTCAAGCGATTTTTCTGTACTTAATTTTAATTGTACTTAGAAAAATGAATGAAAGTAGTTAATTAATGTTTTAACTGATTTATCTTAAACTATCTGATTATTTTAGTCTTAAAATTCCAATTTCTTTTTGCGTAACTCAAAATTCTGACCTAAGTAGACTTTACGAACCATTTCGTCACTTGCTAATTCTTCTGGTTTACCTGCTTTTAAGATATTACCTTCAAACATTAGGTAGGTTCTGTCAGTGATAGCTAAGGTTTCCTGTACGTTATGATCGGTAATTAAAATGCCAATATTTTTCTTGGTTAATTTGGCTACAATACGTTGAATATCCTCAACAGCAACCGGGTCAACACCAGCAAAGGGTTCATCTAAGAGAATAAAACTTGGATCTGTTGCTAAAGCACGTGCAATTTCGGTTCTTCGTCGTTCGCCACCAGAAAGTAAATCACCTCTACTTTTTCTTATATGCCCTAAACCAAACTCCTCAATTAACGACTCCATTTTTTCGTGTTGTGCTTTCTTGCTCAACTTTGTCAGTTGGAGTACACTTAAAATATTATCTTCAATGCTTAATTTTCTAAAAACAGAAGCTTCTTGAGCTAAATAACCAATACCGTTCTGTGCACGTTTGTACATGGGATACTTGGTAATGTTCGTGTCATCTAAAAAGATATTTCCACCATTAGGCTTAATGATTCCAACAATCATATAAAAAGAGGTGGTTTTTCCGGCGCCATTAGGACCTAATAAACCAACAATCTCACCTTGATTAACTTCAAGAGAGACATTTTTTACCACTTTTCGTCCACTGTAGGACTTCATCAAATTTTCTGCTCGTAACTTCATATACTTGGTATGAACGCTAAAATTAATAAAATCATATAGAAACTATTCGTTTTAATATTCATTTATTAAAAGTTTAACCTTGTAATATATCTTAAAATGAGTTTGTAATAGTTTTAAAGAATTTCTAAATAATCAAAAAAGAAATATAGCTTTAATTAGAGGTCTTGCTTAGCACTATGCTCTTCAATTGCTTCCCAATATTCATGGGCGCGTCTTAAATGTGGAATAACAATAGTACCTCCAATTAAGGTAGCAATGCCAAGGGCTTCACTTATTTCTGCTTTTGTTAAACCTTCTTTATGAGAGGATTCTAAATGGTATTTTACACAGTCGTCACAACGTAAAACGGTTGAGGCTACTAGTCCAAGTAATTCTTTGGTTTTTTTATCTAATGCACCTTCTTGAAAAGCATTAGTATCGAGATTAAATATTCGTTTTACAACTTTATTATTGTCGGCTAATATTTTATCATTCATTTTAGCACGATAGGTATTAAATTCCTCTACAATATCAGACATAATTTAAGGCTTAACTTTAGGTTTTTTGTTTTCTTTTGCTGTTTTTCTAGCTTGATTTCTTACCACAACGGCAGAGATATAGATGCTTACTTGGTACAATATTAAAATGGGGATGGCCACAATAACTTGACTGGCAATATCTGGTGGTGTTATTACCGCAGATACTATTAATACGATGACTAATGCAAATTTCCGGTATTTTCTTAAAATTTGTGGTGTTACTAAACCTACTTTGGTTAAAAAGTAGATGATGATAGGGAGTTCAAACACAAAACCTGAAGCAATTGCAGATGACCTTACAATGGCGATAACAGAACTCACATCAAATTCATTTGAAATTTGATCACTAATTTGATAGTTGGCTAAAAAATTAATAGATAGTGGCGTAATAATATAATAACCAAAAAGTACCCCTAAAAAGAACAATAATGAAGCAATAACGATAAAACCTCTTGAGCTTTTACGTTCGTTAGATTTTAATCCTGGACTAATAAAACTCCAAAGTTGGTATAACACATAGGGAAATGAAATAATAAAACCAGCATAAATAGATGTCCATATGTGCGCAGAGAACTGACCTGCAACGGTTCTGTTTTGAATGATAAAAGGAAATTTTTCAGCACAAAATGTCGTGTCATTCATACCTATAAGCTGAGACATTTTGCATAGTCCTTCATAGGTAGGGAAACTCATGTGTGTTGGTCCAAAAATAATGACATCAAAAATAAACTTCTTAAATATAAATGCTAAAATTCCTGCAATTACAATACCTAAGGTTGCTCTAATTAAATGCCATCTTAAATCTTCGAGATGGTCCAGAAAAGACATCTCATTCATTTGTTTTTTTGCCATTATATAATGCCTTCTTTTATTAAATCGTGAAGATGAACTACTCCAGAATACTTACCATCATGCTCTACTAATAACTGAGAAATGCCAAACTCTTCCATAACTTCTTTAGCATCAACGGCCATAGCATCTTCTTCAATACGTCTTGGATTATTACTCATAATATCCTTAGCTTTTATTGCGGAGAGGTCATCACTTTTACTCAACATACGTCTTAAATCACCATCTGTAATAATCCCAATAATTTCGTTGTTTTCTACAACCGCAGTTACACCGAGCATTTTTTCCGTAATTTCTACAATCACTTCTTTTAATGAGGCTTCTAGACTGACTTGTGGTTTTTCATTTTGAGATGATAAATCATTCACTCTTAAATATAAACGCTTACCAAGTGCGCCTCCTGGATGGTATTTTGCAAAATCGTTACTAGAAAAACCACGTAAATCTAAGAGACATATTGCTAAAGCATCTCCCATTACGAGTTGTGCTGTGGTGCTAGTTGTTGGTGCTAAATTATTCGGACAAGCTTCTTGAGAGACATAAGCATTCAAAACATAATCAGCTTGCTGACCTAAAAAGGAGTCTTTATTGCCTGTAATAGCAATCATTTTGTTTTTTGCATTCTTAATTAAAGGGACTAAAACTTTAATTTCTGGTGTATTTCCACTTTTCGAAATACAAATTACGACATCGTTTTCAAGAATTAATCCTAGGTCACCATGAATCGCATCTGCTGCATGCATAAAAACGGCTGGAGTGCCCGTAGAATTTAGCGTTGCGACGATTTTGTTTGCTATAATTGCACTCTTACCAATTCCAGTAATAATGACACGGCCAGTGGACTTATAAATGAGTTCTACAGCATCAGCAAAATCTTCCGTTAGTATTTCTGATAAATTATATATAGCTTTACTTTCTAATTTTATCGTTGCTTTTGCAATTTTTAAAATGGCTTCTTTACTTTTACTGTTCAAAACTTATGATTTATTGAGTTTTTTAAATTTAAAGAAATTGTTATCTTTAAAGATGTTGCAAATGTATATAAAATACCAATAGGGATTAATGAGTATTGCAGAAATTGACTTACACGCCGCTTTAAAAAAGCACTTTGGATTTTCAGGATTTAAAGGTCTTCAAGAAGAAGTAATTAAGAACGTCGTAGCCGGTAATAACACGTTTGTTATTATGCCAACTGGTGGCGGAAAATCGTTATGTTATCAACTACCAGCGTTGATTAAAGAGGGAACTGCCATTGTAGTGTCGCCTTTAATTGCACTGATGAAAAACCAAGTTGACGCCATAAGGGCGGTGTCTGAACATGAAGGCGTCGCACATGTTTTAAATTCTTCACTGAATAAAACAGAAGTAAAACGTGTAAAAGACGATATTACTAATGGTATAACAAAACTACTTTATGTTGCACCAGAATCGCTGACTAAAGAAGAGTATGTTGACTTTTTAAGAACGGTCAAAATATCTTTTATGGCGGTAGATGAAGCTCACTGTATTAGTGAGTGGGGTCACGATTTTAGACCCGAATACAGAAATCTTAAGACTATTATAAAACGTATAGGAGATGATATTCCTATTGTTGGGCTAACCGCTACCGCTACACCTAAAGTACAAGAGGATATTTTAAAGAGTTTGGGAATGCCCAAAGCCATAACCTTTAAAGCGTCATTTAATAGACCTAATCTTTACTATGAGGTACGTCCTAAAACTAAAAATGTAGATTCTGATATTATTCGTTTTGTAAAACAGAATGAAGGGAAATCAGGGATTATCTACTGTTTAAGTCGAAAGCGGGTTGAAGAATTGGCACAAGTCCTTCAGGTTAATGGGGTTAAAGCCGTACCTTATCACGCTGGTCTCGATGCTAAAACTAGAGTGAAGCATCAGGATATGTTTTTAATGGAAGATACCGATGTTGTAGTCGCAACTATTGCCTTTGGGATGGGAATTGATAAACCTGATGTGCGTTTTGTAATTCATCACGATATTCCTAAAAGTATAGAAAGTTACTACCAAGAAACTGGTAGAGCAGGTCGTGATGGTGGCGAAGGCCATTGTTTGGCTTATTATGCTTATAAAGATATTGAGAAGCTTGAAAAGTTTATGGCAGGAAAACCTGTTGCAGAACAAGAAATTGGACATGCACTTTTACAGGAAGTTGTGGCTTTTGCAGAAACGTCAGTATCTCGACGTAAATTTATTTTGCATTATTTTGGAGAAGAATTTGATACCGAAACCGGTGAAGGCGGTGATATGGATGATAATGTACGTCATCCTAAAAAGCAAGTTGAAGCTAAAGATGATGTTAAGATTCTTTTAGATACCGTAAAAAGAACTAATGAAAAGTATAAGTCTAAAGATTTAGTACAGGTACTTGTCGGTAATTCAAATGCGCTGATAACATCGCATAAAACAGATACTCAAGACTTTTTTGGAATAGGTAAAGCTAAAGATAAACGCTATTGGATGGCGCTTATTCGTCAAGTTTTAGTAGCAGGTTATTTAAAGAAAGATATTGAAACCTACGGTGTTTTAAGGTTGAGTCCTAAAGGTGCTGATTTCATCAATACGCCGGAATCTTTTTTAATGGCTGAAGATCACGTTTTTGACGAAAATTCTAATGATGGTATTATCACTAAAGCCAAAGGTGGCGGCGGTGTTGCAGACGAAAAATTGATGAGCATGCTTAAGGATTTACGTAAGCGAAATGCTAAAAAATTAGGAGTGCCTCCTTTTGTTATTTTTCAGGACCCGTCATTAGAAGATATGGCTTTAAAATATCCTGTTTCTATAGTAGAATTATCAAATGTTCATGGTGTTGGAGAAAGTAAAGCTAAAAAATATGGTAAAGATTTTGTAGGCTTAATTGCAGACTATGTTGAAGATAACGATATAATGAGACCAGATGATATGGTGGTAAAATCTACAGGGACCAACTCGGCTTTAAAATTATACATCATTCAAAATGTTGACCGAAAATTACCTTTAAGCGATATTGCCTCTTCTAAAGGGATGGAAATGAATACCTTTATTAAAGAAATGGAATCTATTGTGTTTTCAGGAACGAAGCTAAATATTAGCTACTGGCTCGATGATATCTTAGATGAAGATCAACAGGAAGAGATTCACGATTATTTTATGGAGACTGAAAGTGATAAAATTTCCGATGCAATTGAAGAGTTTGATGGCGAATACGACGATGAAGAATTACGCTTATACCGTATAAAATTTATGAGTGAGGTGGCTAACTAGATCTTATTCCTCAGTCTTTGTTTTTAATTAAATAATCTACGTCAGTTTGAGTGAGTTACATACCATTTAAACTGACGAACTCATTTTTATTATTCTTCTTCATCAGTAGCATCAATAACAACGTATTTACTAAACAAAATATCGTGTTTTTTTACTTTAAGCTGAATGCTTCTAAGTGTTGCATTCTCTAGATGTTTCACATCACTTTCTTCAATCTGAAAATCAATTTTAGTCACATTTCGACCTTTAATATCAGAGTTTTCAGATTCAAATTCGGGCATATCTGAATTTAAGTTTAATTTAAAATCATCTCCAATAAAAGCTAGTGTGGCACCAGTTTTAGACTTAACAGATAATTGGCCTACAATAACCGTTTGGAAGAAGAAATAACCGCCCAATTCATTCAATCCAGCATAAAGGACATTACTTTCAGAAACACCAAAAGGTTTGTTTTCTACATCATTTATAATCGCTTCAATAGTGTCACCAGTTGAGGTTTTTTCAGAAGTCTTAGAACCGAAGAGTTTTGATAAAAATGCCATGTCATATTTTTTTCAAAACTAAACTTATTAATTCAAACAGCAAATTATTGAATTCCTGTATGCCATTTTCTATCATTTTGTTTAATAAGTATCAAATCTTAAATCTAAATTCGTAATTCGTAAATCATTGACTATCTTTGCAGCCTTAAACAAAATAAAACACAATGCAAGACGGTTTATACGCAAAATTCAACACTTCAAAAGGTGAAATATTAGTGAATTTAGAGTTTGAAAAAACTCCAGGAACAGTTGGAAATTTTGTGGCTTTAGCAGAAGGGAATTTAGAAAACTCGGCTAAACCTCAAGGTAATCCATATTATGATGGTTTAAAGTTTCATAGAGTGATTCCAGATTTTATGATTCAAGGAGGCTGTCCACAAGGAACAGGAAGCGGAAATCCTGGTTATAAATTTGATGATGAATTTCATCCTGATTTAAAACATGATGGTCCTGGTGTTTTAGCTATGGCTAACGCAGGTCCTGGGACTAACGGAAGTCAATTTTACATTACACACATTGCAACCGATTGGTTAGATAATAAACATACTGTATTTGGAAATGTTGTTGAAGGACAAGATATTGTAGATGCTATTGCTCAAGGTGATATTATTGAAAGTCTTGAGATTATAAGACAAGGTGATGCTGCAGAAAAGTTTAATGCTATTGAGGCGTTTAGAACTTTTGAAGGATCTCGCGAAAAGCGTATCGCTGCAGAACGTGAAGCTGCACGAGCAGAATTAGATAAATTAGCTGCAGGTTTTGAAGAAACGGCATCTGGTTTACGTTACAAAATCATTCAAAAAGGTGAAGGTAAAAAAGCAGAAAAAGGACAAATGGTTTCTGTGCATTACAAAGGGCAATTAGCTGACGGCACTGTTTTTGATTCTTCGTACAAAAGAAATTCACCTCTAGATTTCCAAGTTGGTGTTGGTCAGGTAATCTCTGGTTGGGATGAAGGTATCTGTTTATTGAGTGTTGGTGACAAAGCACGTTTCGTTATTCCTAGTGATTTAGCTTACGGTGCAGCAGGAGCAGGTGGCGTAATTCCTCCAAATGCAACTTTGATTTTTGATGTAGAATTAATGGGAACTAAATAAGTTTAATTGATAGACTTACATATTTAATACAAAAACCTCTTGAAATATTTTAAGAGGTTTTTTTATAGTCATTATTTATGGTTTTGGTATATATAAAAAAAGTGAACCTTTTAAAGTTCACTTTAATGTAATTTAATCTAAAGTTTTCAATTATGCGGTTTGCATCTGGTGCTTACCTTCATAAATCTCTTCAATTAATTTAGAATTAAATGCTGGTAAATCATCTGGTGTTCGGCTTGTTACTAAGCCTTCATCAACAACTACTTCGCTGTCTTCCCATTTTGCCCCGGCATTAACCATATCGCGTTTTATAGAACTAAACGATGTTATTTTTCTACCACTCAATACATCAGCTTCTGCTAATAATTGTGGTGCGTGGCATATGGCACCTACAGGCTTCTTGTTTGCAAAAAAGGACTTTATAAATCTAATACCGTCTTCATTTCGTCTTAAGGTATCCGGATTTATCACGCCACCTGGTAGCACAAGCGCATCGTAGTTTTCTTGAGATGCTTCACTGATAGTTTTATCTACATCATAACTATTACTCCAGTCACCATTGGCCCAAGATTTAATTGTTCCAGATTTTTCTGAAATGATATGCACATCTGCATTGGCATTTTTTAACGCATCTAAAGGCGATTTTAATTCACTTTCTTCAAATCCATTGGTTGCTAATATGGCAACTTTCTTTCTATTTAAATTTTCCATTATATGATTTATGTTTTTTCATTAATAATTCGATTCAACTTCAAGATAAAGAATACTTAGGGGTTCAGCGAATTTGAAAGGACTCTTAACTTGGATTTAGTAGTTCTTGTTAAATGAATAGGTGTTAGTGTTAAAAGCTAGAAATTGTGTTAAAATGACTAGAGAGGAACAGTGAAATCTTAGATTTATAAACTTTTATTAAGCTTATTTTTCAAACTGAACTGAGACATTCATTTTTTTAGATTTGTAAAATCTTGTTTTGTAGATATTTAATTCGATATGAAGTATAAAAACTAATTTTTAATAGTCTATGCATTCACTATTGATTAATTTTATTGAAATTAAAAAAAACAAACTTATATGAAACAACTATTACTCAGTTTATTACTTGTATTTGGCTTCGCTAATATACTTTTGGCACAAGAATACATTACACCAGATTTAGGAGAAACTTATACTTTGGATGATTTAGTTATTGAAACTCCGGCAACCATGTCTGTATCAGGAACTACTTATACCTTAATAGACGATCTTACAATTTCAGCAACGGATACATTTCTTATAGACTCTGATGCGACTTTAAAAATTGGTGCAGATATACGCATTACCGTTTTGGGAACCTTTAGTGTAGATTCAGACGCTGTAACTTTTACAGCAATTGATCCAGCTACACCTTATGATGGTTTTCGCTTTGAAGAGTTTTCGGAAATTAATATTCAAAATTCAACCATAGAATATGGCGGTGGATTGCGAGTACTTACCGAAACTTTTACGATTAATAATTGTTTGATAACCAATAATGTTGCAGGTGTGGCTACAGGCAGCGTTATTGCATTGTCTAGAGGTATGGCTCAAATTACTAATAATACAATTAGTTTTAATGATACGCCAGCTATTAGTTCTGGCGCTACTAACGAAGTGTCGCCGTATATTTTTAATAATTATATTGAAGGTAACAACCAAGCAAATGCTAACCGTCCTCAAATAAATATGGGAATCACTTTAGTTGATGACCCTATTCAAATTATTCAAAATACAATAATAGGTGATCGCAGTTTAGATCAAGCTGGAGGTATTGGGTTATCTAATTTTTTTGGTGGTGTTATCAATGCCGTAATCGAAGATAATATTATTAGAGATAACCGTTATGGTATTGCTATACTTGGTGATGATGTTTCTGCTAACGTTACAAATAATATTATTGAAGACAATGACACCCAAGGAAATCCAAATCTTGGTGGAAGTGGTATTTCTTTAAATGCAACTTCAGAAGGCAATATTGTAGTAGCAAGTGGCAATTCTATTCGTAGAAATTTATGGGGAATTACCCTTCAAGGAGAATCATCTATAAATTTAGGAGATGATATTGATAATGTTGGACAAAATGTATTTTCAGAAAATGGTAATGGCGGTTTTACTTATGCATTATTCAATAACACAGATAACGCCATAACCGCATTACATAATTGTTGGGATGAAGCTAATGCTCCAATTACTTTAGCAGATGCTGAAGCTGTAATCTCTCATCAAAATGATAATGCTACATTAGGACTGGTGACATTTGACCCTGTTGATTGTGGTTTTTTAAGTGTAGAAGATCTCGCTTTAGTTGATATTACCATTTATCCTAACCCTACGAGTGGCCAAGTGATTTTGGATAATAATAAATCATTTAAGCAAATGAATGTGTATAGTATTGACGGTAAGCTCATGCTGCAGAAAACACTTCAGATAGGAACTAATGAAATGAATCTTGATTTGAATTCTGGTATGTATGTATTAGAATTAAATGGAGACAATACTAAGGCTGTTAAAAAGCTGATTGTTAAATAATCGTTTTATTGAAAAAGAAAAATGAAAAAGAGGCTGTCTGAAAAGGCAGTCTCTTTTGTTGTTTTAAAAGTTTTTATAGTTTACTAATAGCAATTCGCTAAATGTGAACTAGAAACATCAAGAACCATGTTGTTTAAGTCGGAATAAGTTCCATTTTCTATTCCTGGGTCGTCTTTATTAGGTTTGTGTAAAAGTCTTAACATCAATTGTACACAACCACTATTACCTGTGGTTAAGGTGAAATTAGTGCCAATAGGTTTATTGTTAATATCAAAAGGACTGGCATATGCTATTTGAATATTAGAAGCTTCCGTAGGAGAGAAGATAAATATATGATCAGTACCTTCATTAATTATTTCTGAAGTTAAATCTTCAGGTGGACTCACATTTTCGTTGAGTAATTGCACCGAACAATTGTAAGTCATATTGGCGACAAAAGCGCCAGTAACATCGTCTTCTCCTGAATGCTGATTACCGTTCCATCCATCTTGGTCATACTTATATAAAACAATAGGTTCTAAACTAGTGTCTGTTGGTGTCATGGTGACGATGGAAGTGGTAATGAATTCAATCTCATTTACAGTTTCACTATCATCATTTCTGTCATCACTACTACAAGCTGAAAGTATTATTATTGAAGTGAAGAGGAATACATTTCTAAATAAAGATGGCATATGTAAGTTGATTTGAGTGTTTTTGAAATGGTATTTTTAAGTTTATAACAGAACCAAAATGCTACCCGTTTTAATCTTGTGTTGAATCTGACTTTTTGTAGGTAGAATGCTCAATGTTTTTTTGCTTTAAAATCGCATAAAATTTTCGTGGTGAAATTTTTAAATCCTTAGTGATTTCACTGACTTTTTTTTGCCCTTTTTTATAGTATTTTAAATTTTCAGTTACTTTTTTGTTGAAATAGTAATCTTTCAGTTTTTCAATAACCTGTAATTCGGTTAAATTAGCTTCCTCAGCGTAACTTTGTAAATCGGTTTTTAATTTCGATAATTTTGTTTTCATATTTGCGCTTTTTTTTAGGTTGAACATCAAATTAATTTGATGCTAACTTGTTTCTGGTTTGGTTGAATGGTTTGTGCTTTTAAGTTACAAAATAATTTAAAATAATAAAATGCTCTTTGTAAGTGTATTATATCTTAGTAGTTACTGTAGATGCCATAGAATAGGAAAAACCGTTAGCGTTACTACTTGATTTTTTAGTTATTTTCTCAACCAACCTAAAATTTTATTGTTGTCAATTTTCCATTTTTCCGCTTTATTAATCAAGTTGTATTTTTCTCTTGAATTTCCAAAAGGGCCAGGGTTTTGTTGAATAATTTCTATTTCTTTTTCGGTTACTTTAGAAACAATTGCTACATGGCCGTATTTATTGAGCAATGTGCCCTGGTAAACGACTAAATCATTGACTTTTGGTTTCGATTGACTAGGATTTGTGAATTGCGTTAAATTTCGCTGTTTATTTTTGTTACCATCATTTAAGTTTTGATCAAAAAAATCTTTTGCATGACCATAACTATTTGGCATTTTATGATGTAGAGCTTCATAGTAATATCGTTTTACAAATTCGACACATTGATATTTTAAGCCGATGTTATAACCATCATCAGTTAATTGCCGACCGTCAACATGTCCTACGCCACCGTTATAATAAACAGCAACACCATTTAGTTGGTCTATTTTTTGTCCGACTTCATATTTCGGATTGAGATTAATTTTTTTAGATATAAAAAATCCAACGAGACATAATATAAGTACTCCGAAAAGGCGTAAAATTCTTTTTTTCAATTTATTTGAAGTGTTTTTCGTGATTTTCTGAATAAGGATACCTTAAAAAAAATGTTTTTACTTACTTTTTTGCAAAATCAAACTTAATTGTTTTCCAAATACAGCAGAAATGCCAGCAGCTAAACCACCAATAGCGCCTGTAAGCAGCATTAAAATATAAGAACTGCCACCTAAAGGTAAAAGAATAGCGATACGTTTTGCTAAGGTAAAGTCGTTAGCATTACTCAATATAAAACTATAGGTAAACCATAAGATTAGGATGGCTAAAAATGGTATAAAAAATACAGCTGCTTTTTTTAGAGGAATAAAAAGAGCGGTCGCTGAAGCTGCTGCCATTATTGACCACCAAGGTAAAACGAATGATAAACCATAGGCTAATAAAAGTGTTACTATAAAATTAATAATATTTTTATTCATTATTTAATTGGTGTTAAGGTTTGTGTACCAATAATAACATCGGTTGCGTTATCATTTTGTAAAAAATTGAGATTGTGATATTTTCCTTCGGCCCAATCGTCTATAAAATTGTCGTAGTATTTACTCCCTGGGTTACCCGATTGTCCGCCAGGGTAAATGCCTAAAGCGGTAGGAGGTGAGGTCATTTCTACAATCATTCGCCATGACGGCCCCCAATTTTCGGACGTTGCATTTACGATATTTTTACCACCGCCAATCGGGATATCAAATCTAGAAAAAGCAGGTAAGCCCTGAAGTAAATGTCCTGCGAAAGTACCTTTGTAATTCACCCAATTAAGGCTGCCGTTTTCGGTTTTCCAATTGTTGAGGTCTTCTACGGCTTTGCTAAAGCTAAGATGAAATAAATCTTTTGCTGTTTCTTGCTTTGGAGTGTCTACAATATCCATAAAGGCATCGTCACCATTATTTTTTAATAAATAAATGGTCTGATAAGTAAAAGGTGAATCTACAGCTGTGTTTTCAATATCAAATTCATCCCAAACCATATCGTACAACACATCCCACCAGGCTTTCCAAATACTTGGACCGATTTCTTCCATATCATTATTGTACGTCCATTTTTTAGCCATCTCAAAAATCGCTTTTTCTTCGGGGGTTAGTGTAGAACTATCCATGGTGTTTAGCATGTAAGGCATTAGTTCTGCGGCTTTAAGATTGTAGTTGTTATTGTGTAAATCTTTAAAATCTTGAACGCTAAATTTTTCTTTAGACTTAAAAAAATCATTAATCACACGGTTTCTGTAAGTTTCATAACCATCATTATAAACAAAATAAGGGTAAGCTTCATCTACGGGCGATTGATTAGCGGAACTTACAAAACCACGTTCTGGATTTTTAGTATGGGCATTAAATTCTTGCGGAATAAAACTTTGCCAATCGTTTTCTGGTAGACTTCCGTCCATGACAAATTTCCCTTGGCCTTCCCATTTATTAGGAAACTGACCTTGCACCCAAATAGCAATATCACCTTCAGTAGAAGCAAATACAAAATTTTGTGCAGGAGCAACCCAGTTTTTTAATGCAGCAACATAGTCATCATAGTTTTTGGCTTTATTCATTTCGGTAAAGGTTTTTTGACCATTACCTGGAATATGACCGGTCCAACGCATGGCATAACCCGCCAATGCTTTGTCTGATTTAAAATTTTTGTCATACACTACAGGGCCATGATGGGTGTAAAGCACCGAATCTTTATAGGTTGGTTGCCCTTTAATTTTAATCTCCTCCACTCTAACCGAAACATCTTTCCATTGGTTATCAAATTTGTACTGGGTACGGTCGTCGTTAAATTCAATTTTATACCAATCAATAACATCTCTTGTGGCATTAGTTTCTCCCCAAGAAATATGTTCATTAAATCCCGAAATTACAGCTAATGCTCCCGGTAATGTGGCGCCAAAAGCATTATGATCCGGAGTACTCAACTGCATTACAAACCAAATGGAAGGTAGATTGAGACCTAAATGTGGGTCGTTAGCTAAAATTGCATTTCCAGAAGTTGATTTTTGTTTTGAAACAGCCCAGTTATTACTCCCATAATTAGGGTCTGGTTTATCTATAGTTTCTGAGATAGAGTCTAAAACGGGTGTGTTAAAAGGATTTTCTGTTTGTGGGACGTCAATAAAACTCCAATCTGTTTCTTTAGGAATAATAGGATCTGTTTTATCGAAGAATTCAGGAAATAATAAATCGAAGCGTTCTTGGCCAAATAAACGTAGCGCATTAGTGTTTTCCATGTCTTCATCACCACCAGCCAACATTTTGGTCATATACATTAATAGTAAGGCTGTTTTCTTAGGGGTCCAAACTTCAGGTTGGTAGTCGAGCAACTTATATTCAACGGGGTAATCTTTAGGGGCTAATTGTGAAATATAACTATTTACACCCTCTGCGTAGGCCTCTACTAAAGCCATCACTTCTTTATCTTTAGCCATTTTTTTTAGAGTTTGCTCTGCACCATAACCCATGCCTCGCCTACGTTCTTGTTTGTCGTAATCTAAGGCAGCTTCACCAATGATTTCTGATAGGCGACCAGCAGCTGCAAAGGTCTGAAACTCCATTTGCCAAAGACGATGTTTAGCCGTAATATAGCCTTGTGCTCGATATAAATCCAAATCGTTTTGTGCAAATAAGTGCGGAATTAACTCAGCATCATAGTGTACGGAGACCTTTTCTTGTAATTCAGGAATCGTGATATTTCCCGAAATGGATTCGTCCGTTTCATTTTGCCAGACACCCGTGTAAGGGTTTAAAAATTTTCCGATAGGCGGTATGGAACCAAATTTAGTGTTGAGTGCATAAAACATACCTATCATTAATATGAAAGATAGTGTCAGTTTGAAATACTTCATGAAATAGAATTATAGTCGGACTTAAAAATAGGAAAATATAAACTAAGGTTAGATATGATTCATACGAATTAAATCACACGGCGATACAATGAGTTTGCATAGCGCTTCATAAAAAAATATCACGCAAATCCGCAAAGTCGCAAAGTCGCAAAGAAAAATAAGGCTAGTAACTAAATTTTAATATTTTCTCACTAACCACCAATCACTAGCAAAAAAAACTACCGAAGTATTAACTTCTTAACCACTTCTTTTCTAAGTGATTCATTAAGCATTTTTATGATTTTTTCGGTACCGTAGCTTAATTCTTCACGTAATACACTAGAGCTGAGTTGTACATAGAGTGTTTCGTGTTTTAATTCTATAGCTGTAGTGTAATTATTGACACCATTTCCCATTAAATTTGCCCAAGCTTCACGCACATCTACCTTGTCTAAACCCGATTGTAAATTGTTGGTTTGGACGAATTCTTTTAAAATATCTTCAATAGGTTGATTGTCGTTCTTTCGTTTTGCCATAATCATTGCCGCCAAAGCGGTCATCTTTTTTTATTATTCTAAATCTAATTTTATTGGAACATAGCGTTTATAAAGATACACATTTTCATCTTCATTAATCACGCGAAGCTGTTCTGAAGTGGCCTCCAATACGGTTTCTTTCCAATTAGCATAAGGCGTCGTATAATACATATTTAATTGGTTGTCTTCAATTTTTAATTGAATGTTTTCCGCATCTTCAGACGTAAAATAAGTGTCATTAATTCCTGGTTTTAGTTTTTTTCTATACCCCTTTAAACTATCATTAACACTGATGTAGTCTATAGTTTCGTTGAACTTATACTCTTTTTTACTGCCATCTGCCATGGTGACTTCTTGTATTTCCCAATAGCCTTCTAAATGCTGGATATAGTTTTCTGGGTTTTTAGAGCAGCTAAGAACTAACAGTCCAATAGCAACTATAAGCGTAGATTTCCAACGGAAGAAATTACGGGAAGTTGTTGTGCGTCGTGCTTTCATCTCTTAAAGTTTAAAAATTTTATAGGATTGATGGGTTTGCTTTATCACATCTTCAGTACGTTCAGCATGAGTGTCGCTGATGAAAATTTGACCAAAGTGCTCATCATCAACCAGATTCATAATCTGTGCCACACGGTTTTCATCTAACTTATCAAAAATATCATCTAAAAGTAATATAGGGGCAACACCACTTTGCTGTTTTATAAAGTCGAATTGTGCCAACTTTAAGGCTATTAAAAACGATTTTTGTTGCCCTTGACTTCCAAATTTCTTAATTGGAAATTCGTCAATCAAAAACACCAAGTCATCTTTATGGGTGCCAACGCTTGTGTACTGTAAGCCTTTGTCCTTATTAATGTTTCTGTTTAATAATTCTTTTAATTCCGTATCAAACAAATCACTTTTATAAGTAAGGTTGATAGCTTCTTTACTTTGGCTAATGGCTTCGTAGCGCGATTTAAATATAGGGATGAAAGTCTTTAGGAATGCATCTCGTTTCTTAAAAATTTCACTTCCAAAGGTGTGTAATTGGTCATTGTATATTGCAAGTGTATCGGCATTAAAGGTATTGTTTAATGCAAAATATTTTAATAAAGCGTTACGTTGCGCTAATACCTTATTATAACTGATAAGTTCTGTTAGGTAGGTTTTATCACTTTGTGAAATTACACTATCTATAAACTTACGCCGTGTATCACTACCTTCTATAATTAAATCGCGATCTGCAGGCGAAATTATAACTAAAGGAATAAAGCCAATATGCTCACTGAATTTTTCGTAAGCCTTACTGTTTCGTTTAATAACCTTTTTTTGTCCACGCTTTAGGGAAACAATAATTTTTTCGTCACGGTCATTTTTAGTGAAATTTCCATCAACAACAAAAAACTCAGCATTATGATTAATATTTTGAACAGCGATAGGGTTAAAGTAACTTTTTCCGAAAGCTAAATGGTAAATGGC
Organism: Winogradskyella vidalii; assembly: GCF_013403955.1. Classification (GTDB taxonomy): domain Bacteria; phylum Bacteroidota; class Bacteroidia; order Flavobacteriales; family Flavobacteriaceae; genus Winogradskyella; species Winogradskyella vidalii. The sequence goes on from NZ_JABFDG010000001.1 coordinate 1,103,069, forward strand.
GTCTAATGCATTTGTTTTTCCGATGCCATTTGCACCAACAAAACAGTTGATTTTGACGTCGAAATCGAAAACCTGACTTTCAAAATTTTTATAATTAACTAAAGATAGTGTGTTTAGATTCATGAAAAGCGAAAAATTTGCTTGATTTTACTGAAGTAGCAAAGCTTTTAGACTTGTAAATAATTATTCAAAAATAACAAATAAATAGGCTTTTAAATCCCAATAAAAATTTTATTTTTGCGCACGCACAAAATGACAAGTTATGGCAACGTATAAGAAAAGAGGCTACAAACCAAAAACTAAAAAAGAGAAGGAAGAAATTGTTGAAGATGATTCAACAACAGCTGAGGTATTTAATTCCTTAGATGAAGGTGCTTCCCGAACTGAAGAATGGGTTGTAAGAAACCAAAAATATATTATTGGTGTCGTTGCTGCGATAGCTGTAGTAGTTTTAGGTTATTTAGGTTACAATAAAATTGTAGCAGAACCACAGCAAAAAGAGGCAATGAACGAAATGTACATGGCTAAAAAATATTTTGATGATGCTGTTAATGGTATATCATCAGACTCACTTTATAGAATGTCTTTAGAAGGTGGTGAAGGAAAGTACGGTATGCTCGATATTATTAATGAGTATGGCGGAACACCTGCAGCCAATTTGGCTAACTATTATGCTGGTATGGCATATTTAAATCTAAGAGATTACCAAAATGCTGTAACGCATTTAAGCGATTTTTCTAGTGATGATAAAATGCTAGACCCTATTGCTAAAGGTGCTATTGGAGATGCTTTTGTTCAATTAGAGCAGCCAGAAGAAGCTTTAGGTTATTATGAAAATGCTTTTAAAGCAGATGTAAACGAATTTACAACGCCTCTATATTTAATGAAGGCGGCAAGAATCGCGATTAGTTTAGACCAAAATAGTAAAGCTCTAGGTTATTTAGAGCGTATTAAAACTGAATTTTCTTCATCTAATGAAGCTGGAGATGCTGATGTTTTAATTGGAAAAGTAGAAGCAAGCTTGTAAAATATGGCAACCGAAAATCATAATTTATCAGAATACGATAAAGCATCAATCCCAAACGCGAAAGACTTTCGGTTTGGGATTGTTGTTTCAGAATGGAATGACACTATTACCGAAGGCTTATATAAAGGTGCCAAAGAAGCGCTTTTAGATTGTGGTGCTATAGAGGATCATATTGTACGTTGGAATGTACCTGGTAGTTTTGAGCTTATTTATGGCTGTAAAAAAATGCAGCAACCTAAAATATTTGATGCTATTATCGCTATAGGTTCTGTAATACAAGGAGAAACAAAACATTTCGATTTTGTTTGCGAAGGTGTTACACAAGGCATTAAAGATTTAAATATCATCAATGATACACCGGTCATTTTCTGTGTGCTTACAGATAATAATATTCAGCAATCTATTGACCGCTCTGGTGGTAAACACGGTAATAAAGGGACAGAAGCTGCAGTGGCTGCAATTAAGATGGCTTTTTTAAATAAGCAGTAAGCAGTTGTTTCCATTTTTATAACCTTTTCAGTTGTACTGTCTTGGTATAATTGACGTTTAATTTTGCCAGTGCCTACAAACTCTGGCATTCTTTTTGTTTATAATTTTAAGGAATCCTTAAGTGATTTTTCCTTGTATTTTCTTTACTTTTGAGTTTACACGGAATGGATTTGAAATAATCTAACAATTCAAATTAGTGTTCATTTAAAATTCATTAAGTAGTAGTAATCAAGTTTAATTTAGAGGTTAATTGTTTAAGCAAAGAAAAAATAAACGTTTTACATACAAACCACGCTTTCAGGATTCCGAAGAAACAAAGTTAAAAGATGGTTTAGAGTCAAAATGGAGTGAAGTTAAAGGCACATCAAAACGTAGTGGGAGCCAATTAAACACTTTAGTGGTTTTAGTTGTGATGTTATTTTCAATTTTTATTTTGTATTATATTCTCGAAGGCTATATTAAATAAGGATATTATGGGATTATTGAAAACGAAAAAAAATAGAAAGTATAATTATAAACCACGTTATTATAAAGGTGAAGGGAGTCCTTATGAGCTTAAACATAAATTTGATGATTATAGAACAACAGTAAATCCTGCCAAAGGATTTAAAGGAAAATTAAACGCAGCTTTAGATGATTATAAGCATAATCAGGATGATAATGTTAATAAGCGTGTTTTAATAATCGTAGCAATTTTAGTATTGTTGTTTTTGTTTATTATTGGTTTCGACCTTACTATTTTCTTTCCCAAAAACTAATGTCAGATATTATTCAACTTTTACCCGACCATGTTGCCAATCAAATTGCAGCAGGTGAGGTGGTTCAGCGTCCAGCTTCAGTAGTTAAAGAATTACTAGAAAATGCTATAGATGCCAATGCGACTGAAATAAAACTTATTATTAAAGATGCTGGTAAAACGCTAGTTCAAGTTATTGATAACGGCAAGGGGATGAGTGTTACCGATGCCAGACTCAGCTTTGAGCGTCATGCCACTTCAAAAATCCAGGCAGCTGAAGATTTATTTCAATTAAATACAAAAGGCTTTAGAGGTGAGGCATTAGCAAGTATTGCTGCAATTGCACATGTGGAGTTAAAAACTAAACAAGGTGAAGACGATTTAGGCACAACCATTGTTATAGAAGGCAGTGAGGTGAAATCTCAAGAAGTTACCGTAACACCAACAGGAACATCCGTTTCGGTGAAGCATTTGTTTTTTAATATTCCCGCGCGACGAAATTTCTTAAAATCAGATACCGTAGAATTGCGTCATATCACAGATGAGTTTCATCGTGTTGCTTTAGCGCATCCCAATATTGGTTTTTCCTTTTATCATAATGGTAGTGATTTGTTTAATGTGCCACAAGAGAACTACAGACAGCGTGTTGTTCATATTTTTGGGACAAAGACTAACGAGAAATTAGTACCTGTTGAAGAAGAAACAGAGGTTTTAAAAATTTCAGGATTTGTAGGTAAGCCTACATTTTCTAAAAAAACAAAATCGGAACAGTTCTTTTTTGTCAATCAACGTTTTATAAAAAGTCCTTATCTAAACCATGCTATAAAATCGGCTTTTGAAGGCTTGTTGAAGGATGGATATCATCCGAGTTATTTTCTAAATCTTACGGTGGATCCAAAATCCATAGATATTAATATTCACCCAACAAAAACAGAGATTAAATTTGATGATGAGCATACACTTTATGCCATATTGCGTTCAGCTGTAAAACATAGTTTAGGACAATTTAATATTGCTCCAGTTTTAGATTTTGAACACCAGAGTAGTTTAAATACACCTTACAATTACAAAGATAAATCTGCAGCGACTCCAGCCATTGAAGTGGATCGGAATTATAATCCATTTTCAGATGATTCTGCAGGGAAACCACAGTCTGTAAGTCGTAATACAGGATTTAAATCTGAACCTGCAGCATCTTGGGAAAGTTTGTATGTGGGCTTAGAGTCTAAGGGAAATACTGCTCAGTCTGATTTTAGTGAAGTTACTTTTGAAAGTGATTCTAAAAATGAATCCATATTTAGTGATTCATCTATAGAAACAAAAAAATCAACCTTTCAACTACAACAAAAATATATCGTTAGTACTTTAAAATCGGGGATGTTAATTATAGATCAAAATAAAGCGCATCAACGGGTTCTGTATGAAAATTTTTTAAAGCATATTACAGTTAAAGAAGCCACAAGTCAGCAATTATTATTTCCTTTGCAGTTACATTTTACACCTAACGAGACTAAAATTATTGAGGATTTAAAAACCGATTTAGAACATACCGGATTTGTGTTTTCAGAATTAAATACAAAAGAAATTATTATAACAGGAGTTCCTGTAGGTGTTCCAGAAAGTGAAGTGTCTATTATTTTAGAGCAACTGATTAGTGATGTAGAAAATGATTTGCCAGAAACTAATTTTAGTGCTGCCGACTTATTAGCTAAATCAATGGCTAAGAGTTTAGCGATTAAAAACGGGCAATCCTTAAGCAGTACAGAACAAGAACACATGGTAAACAGTTTGTTTGCATGTAAAGAACCCAATGTATCACCGACCAATAGACCCACATTTATTACGATGGCAGTTGATGATATTGAAAAAAAATTTATGTAACCTATGAGATTTAGTATAACAGATGGCGTAAAACATTTATTAATTATAAATGTTGTGATGTTCATTGGAACCGTAACTTTAGGCGATGGCGAATTGTTTAATCGGTTATTTACAATGTATTTTCCAACAAACGATTTGTTTCAACCTTGGCAAGTGGTAACACATATGTTTATGCACGGAAGTCCTGCACACTTGTTATTTAACATGTTTGCCCTTTGGATGTTTGGGACACCTGTTGAACAGCGCTTAGGCACCAAAAAGTTTCTATTTGTATATTTTTCGGCTGGTTTTGGAGCCTTGTTATTTCAGTTAGGGTATTATGCGGTCGATTATTTTTCAGCGATGCAAGTTATAGCTGATTTAAATATAGATAGTGATCTTTTACATCGTATTATGAATATTGATGCGTCTTCAGGTGATTATATTCAAGGTGAAATTCTTCATCAGAGAATGATACCTTTATTAAATGAGGCTAACTTTACGTCAACCATTTCTAATGATAGTTTTAAAGCTTTATTTGATTTGAATGTTTTAAACCGAAGTGCCATGGTTGGAGCATCAGGTTGTATAATGGGAATATTAGCAGCTTTTGGAATGATGAATCCTAATGCTGAATTAATGATGATTTTCTTACCAATTCCAATTAAAGCAAAGTATTTTATTCCTGGAATTATTTTATTAGATGTTATCTCAGCTGTCACCGGAACATCCTTCTTTAGTCCAAGTAATACCGCATATATGGCGCATGTTGGCGGTGCTGTTATTGGTTTTTTAATTATGTGGTATTGGAAAAAAAATGATATGAATAAATACCGCTGGAATTAATATGAGTACAGTTCAAGATTTAAAATATAAGTTTAATAATCTCGATGTTTTTGGTAAAATCATAGCGATTAACGTTGTGGTGTTTATTATTGCGCTCGTATTTAAATCGCTATTGCGTTTTGATATGTTCACATATTTTGAACTACCATCTGGTGCTATGGATTTTGTTTTGCAACCGTGGAGTTTAATTACTTATGGGTTTTTGCATTATGATTTATTCCATTTGATATTTAATATGTTGTTTCTCTATTATTTATCACGCATCACTACAAATTTATTTCGGACTAAAATGGTGCTCAATATTTACTTTTTGGGTATCATTTTTGGCGGGTTGGCTTATTTAGCTTTTACTAACTTAGTACCCACAGCTTTTTTTAGTGGAAGAGGTGTGCTGGTTGGTGCATCAGCAGGAGTTAGTGCCTTATTACTTTTTGTAGCAGCTTACATGCCGAATACCGAAATCCGATTGTTCAATGCTTTTAATGTCAAATGGAAACATATAGCTATAGTTTTTGTAGCCTTAGATTTAATTAGAGTGTTGTTAGGTCAGAACCAAGGCGGTTATATGGCGCATTTTGGTGGGTATATCTTAGGGTATTTATATGCTACCAAATTGATGAAAGGTACTGATATAGGTACTGGTTTTGAACGCACAATGGATACGGTTGTTGGTTGGTTTAAACCTAAATCAAATTTAAAGACAGTTCATAAAACGAAAACAAAAAGTTCAACATCTTATAAGACTAAAACTAAGTCTGATGCGTTAGATAAACAGAAGAAAATAGATGCTATTCTCGATAAAATAAGCAAGAGTGGTTATGATAGTTTATCAGCAGATGAAAAAGCATTTCTTTTTAAAGCAGGAAAAGATTAATTACAGTGAAGGGGTTAAGGTTTAGTAGTAAAATTATATTTTCAATCAATTCGTTGGTTGCATTTTTATTGCTTATTTCTTACATCTTACCCTACATTCCACCAAAAAGCTTTGCAACACTATCAGTTTTAAGTTTGGGTGTGCCTTTACTTATAATTCTCAATGTTGTCTTTTGTATATATTGGTTACTTCGAGTAAGAAAACAATTTATTTTATCTCTCGTCGTGCTATTGTTAGGTATAAACTACATTAATTCAATGTATAATTTTACTTCTACAACTAACATTGAAGATGATGCTAATTTTTCGGTGATGTCTTTTAATGTTCGGTTGTTTAATAAGTTTAATTGGATTCCTATTGATGACGTTAAATCAAAAACAGTTGAGTTTATAGAAAAGCATCAACCTGATATTCTAAGCCTTCAAGAATATCCTCGAGCAAACCCTATAAGTATAGCGGGCTACTTTAATTACAATGCAACTTATACTGAAAACGTCAAGGGGGGGCTTACGCTACTTTCTAAATTTCCAATTGTAAATTCTGGTTCACTTGAATTTGAAAACACTTACAATAATGGTATTTTTATTGATGTTGTAAAGCAAAACGATACAATTAGAGTTTATAATTTCCACTTACAATCTTCAGGAATTGAAACCGATGTAGAAAAGCTTAAAAAGGAAACTTCGGGACACTTATTTAAACAGGTAGGGTCAACATTTAAAACGCAACAAGATCAAGTAGAATTGTTTTTAGCGCATAAATCTAAAACGAATTACAGAACCATTGTTACAGGTGATTTTAATAACACCGCTTATTCTTATATCTACAAGAAAATTAAAGGGGATGATTTAAAAGATACTTTTGAAGCCGCTAGTAATGGTTTTGGGAGAACGTATGATTTTAAATTTTTTCCAATGCGAATCGATTTTATTTTAGTAGATGAAGACTTTACAGTCAATGGTTTTCAAACCTTTGATATCAAACTTTCGGATCACTATCCTATAAAAACGACTTTAAAATTACATTAACCAGCAATCTACGGTGTCCGCGATAATGTGTGCCACTAAGCCTAACCCTATAAATCGGGTTTTCTTAGAAAGTAGTAAAAGAACATATATTGCAATCGCATAGTAGGAGTGAAGCGGATGAAAATTGATGCTGCAACGGTTGGCTTCAAAAATCGGGCTAGCTAATAAATGGTCTAAATCAATCAGCATCCCTAACATCATAATGCCATATGCTTTTAGCCAATACGTTTTGTAGCATAAAATGGCAATAACTAAAGGTAAGCCAAAATGAATACCGTAATGGATAAATGATTGAAGCATAAATTCTTTACAGTGTTTGAATAATACGGGCTTGTTTCTTTAAATATAATTCTGTATTAGGACCTTCGTTAAACAATAAATCTAAAACACTAAGATTAGAAATAAAGCCATGTTTTTCTGTGAAAACTTGCGTATAAGGTTGAAGTGATTGTACTTTAAAATTACGTTTCACCAAATTTCTATAATCGGTTTTACCTGTTGGTGTTTTTTCAAAAATAGCAGTGTGTAAAGGAGAATTATCTAGCTGTAAGCATTCTGAAAGTAAATCAAAACACCCTAAATTAAAGTCTAATATATAATCGAATTGTTTTTCGAAAAGTGGCATTAAATCGTCGATATAGTATTCAAAAAAAGGAGACATGCTATAAGCCGATTGTAAGGATTTTAAATGTTGAAGTTGCCATTGTTCTTCATTAGCAATTTTTACATCCCTATAAAGCTGTCTGTTTTTCTGGGTGTAACTCACGGGAACAGTGAGTGCGAGTTTTCCATTAGCTCCATAAATTTCAGTGCGATTTCTATACGATTGTTTTTGGTAATTATCGGACACTTCAAAATAAACATCGTCTGAATTTACCATAGCCCCTATGTGTGCAATATTAGGAAAATATGTGGGGTAGATGAGACTAGTCATGTTGTAGGAAATCGATTTTTTACTTTTGTTAGGCTTTCATTTAGCTTTTAAAATACTACCAATTTAGAAGCAATTATATATAGAGGGCCACAAGGCATTCTTTTAAGTTTTAGTGATTATGTGTTTATCAATATATTGTCGCTACGACACAGGTGCTAAGTAGTTTTATTTGTTTAAGTTAAGAAATATCTTTCGCTTTTCTTTAGATCAAAAGTGTACAGTTATTTACAACTTTAAACAAATTATTAACTTACGTAATTAGATTTAGCTATTCTTAGCCTTTTTCTTTCGTCTCCACTTATTAAATCCGGTGATTCCTAAAACAAGAATAAGAAACGGAATAAAATAAGAGGTTCGTTCGCCAGAGCCACTAACGGTTGTGAAAATTCTATCCCAACGGAATTTCCAATTTTTAACACCATCATTTATACCATCGATGCTCATCCAAATGAATACGGGTTTTCCAATCACGTGATTGTAGGGTACAAATCCCCATGCTCTCGCATCAATTGAATTGTGGCGATTATCACCCATCATCCAATAATAATCTTGTTTGAATGTGTACGATGTTGTAGGCTGATTATTAATAAAAATTTGTTCACCTCTGGTTACAACTTGATTACCTTCATATTCTGAAATAGCACGCTTGTAAATCGAAATATTATCCATATTTAACTTCACTGTAGCGCCGGCTTTGGGAATCCAGAGTGGGCCAAAAAAGTTCGTATTCCAATTGTGTTTTAAATCGTGAGGAAATGTATTAGAATCTCTTATGCCTTCATCTTCAGCATGAAAAGTTAAGGATGTTATATTAGGGTGTATCTCAGCTTGTTTTGCTGCTTCAGGCGTTGCTTGTACAACAAAAGTTTCGCGTTGTTGGTTATAGCCAATACCATCTGTAATATCATATTTTTTTAGAATAGGCTTCACTTTTTGAGTGAGCTCATACATAGAGTTTGCAGTGATGTTGTTAAATTCAATATCATAAGAAAATTGAACTCTGGCTCTTTCTGGCAATACATTTTGTTTACCATTAATATAAACGACTCCATTTTTAATCTCAAGTGTATCGCCAGGAATACCAACACAACGTTTAACCAAGTTAGTTTTCTTATCAATTGGTTTGTAATAATTACGGTCTGGGGTAAATTGATTCATATCCACCAACGTATCTGCTGGTTGTCCAAAAACCACAATATCATTCCGTTCTATCTTTTCAAAACCAGGCAACCTAAAATAAGGGAGTTGCAGTTTGTTCATCCAAGAGGTATTACGTTCTTCATAATGATCGTTAAATAAATATGATTTTGATTTTATAACGGGAATAGTATCGTGTACCATAGGTGCAGCTACAGTAGTCATTGGTAATCTTGCCCCGTAGTGTACTTTACTTACAATAAGAAAATCACCAACAAGCAATGATTTTTCTAATGATGACGACGGAATAACAAATGGTTGAAAGAAATACGTATGAACAATAGTTGCAGCTACAATGGCGAATAGGATAGAAGTTATCCATTCTCCAGTAGATGTTTTTGGTGTTAATTTTCGGTCTTCAATATAATTAACATCTGTCATATAATTAAGGTAATACAGATAAAATCCTAAGGTAACGATGCATAATAGGGCATCAACTTTACTGTCTTTTCCAAAAGCACGTGCGGTTTCTACCCAAGCAGCAGGAATCATAATTAAGTTAACAATAGGTAAAAACATAATGATTACCCACCACCACGGACGCGAAATAATTTTCATTAAAATCACAGCATTGTATATTGGTACAAATGCTTCCCAAGCTTGTCTGCCTGCTTTAATGTATAATTTCCATGTGCCTAAGCCATGGATAACTTGTAATACGAGTAAAAAGATAAACCACTGTGTCCAGCTCATAATTTTATATTTTGTCTTGTGTGTAACACCTTATAAATTTCAAAATGTTTAGCCAACTAACTTGAAGTTTAATTGGTAAAGGTGTAAATTATTTCAGTTTGTTCTAATAGTTGGCAAATTAACCAATGTTTAACACATCTTTCATGCTAAATACACCTTTTTTATCTTTTATCCATTCGGCTGCAATTACAGCGCCTAAAGCAAAACCTTGTCTGCTATGTGCGGTATGTTTAATACTTATTGAATCTACTTCAGAATTATAAGTGATTTCATGAGTGCCAGGAACGTGTTCTATACGTTTAGCTTCAATATGAATTTCATTGGTTTTCGGTTGGTCTAAGGTCCAGTTGGTATAATCGGTATACTCTATAATTTGTTCTGCTAAAGTAATCGCTGTACCGCTTGGAGCATCTAATTTTTTGGTATGATGGATTTCTTCAAGTTCGGTTGTATATTCAGGGAAACCAGCCATTAATTGACTTAATTTCTTATTGAGTTCAAAAAACAGATTGACGCCTAAACTAAAGTTTGAAGCATATAAAAACGTTCCTTTTTTCGCTTCACAATAATCTAAAATCTCATTGTACTGATCTAACCATCCTGTTGTACCTGATATTACAGGGACTCCAGCATCTAAAGCTTTTTTTATATTAGACACGGCAGCTGTTGGAATACTAAAATCTATAGCGACATCGGTGTCTTTAAAGTTATAGTTTGCGTTAGCATCAGCTATTTTCAAGGTAATACTATGGTTTCTATTTAGCGCAATTGCTTCAATACTTTTGCCCATTCGGCCATAACCCAGTAAAGCTATTTTCATTTCTCTCTATTTTGTGATATGTTTTTTGGCTTAAAATTTAAAATTTAGTGTTAAGCCTAAATCTGAAGTGTTTTCCATTTCATTATATTGGTAATGTGGACTTAAACTTAGGTTTTCGTCAACATTGAACTGTAATAAATGTGCATCTACATTAGCATCAATAATATTTAATGCATATAGCCCAAGGGTTATTAAGAGTGACATTTCCTTGTTTCGGTTAAACTGCTGTTGGGCTCTCACAAGACCGTCGTCTGATATTAAACCATAAAACTCATCATCTTTAAAACCTGCTAAACGACTCTTGTAGGCATCTCTGTAGCGATTGTATTGCTTGTTGTTTCTCACATAGAAATAGACACCAGTACCAATAGCGCCCCAAACAATAGGAATTTTCCAATACCTTTTGTTGTAAGCTTGACCTAAACCAGGAAGCACTGCGGAATAAAAGGCTGCTTTAGAGGGTCTTAAAGGGTCGATTTCTTTTTTTACCAAAGTTTCATTGGCTATGATAGGAGTTTCTTCAATAGCAATACTTGTGCTGTCTTTTTCGGTTTGAGAAAATGAAAGTAGCACTGAAAACAAACCCAGTAAAAGACAATAGAACCCCTTATTTGTCACGTTGTACTAGTTTTTTTAAACGGTTGAAATCTTCTTCAGAATGAAAAGGAATAGTGATTTTTCCACTACCATTTTTAGCCACTTTAACATCGATTTTATGACCAAAATAATCTGAAAAATCTTTAACGCCTTTTTTGATGTTTTTTGAAATTTCAGTAATTGGTTTTTCTGTTTTTTCAGTAGGAGGTGTGTCTTCTGTTAATTGTTTTACCAATTGTTCAGTCGCTCTAACTGATAATTTATTACTGATGATTTTTTCGTAAATGTCGAGTTGATCAACCTGACCTTCAATATTCACCATTGCTCTTCCGTGACCCATGCTAATAAAGCCATCGCGAATACCGGTTTGAATAATTGGGTCTAACTTTAATAAGCGTAAATAGTTGGCAATTGTTGAACGTTTTTTACCCACACGCTCGCTCATTTGCTCCTGGGTTAAATCTATTTCGTCAATTAAACGTTGGTAGGATAATGCAATTTCAATGGCATCTAAATCTTGGCGTTGAATGTTCTCAACCAAGGCCATTTCTAAAGACTCTTGATCATTTGCAATCCTAATATACGCAGGTATGGATTCTAAACCAATTAATTTTGAAGCTCTAAAACGTCGTTCACCAGACACCAATTGGTAATTGTTGAAAGCTAATTTTCTAACGGTTATTGGTTGAATCACTCCAAGCTCGCGAATTGAAGAGGCGAGTTCTTTTAAGGTTTCTTCATTAAAATTTGTTCGAGGTTGAAATGGGTTTACATCGATACTATCAATATCGAGTTCCACAATATTACCGACGACTTTATCTGCATTTTTGTCTTCTGCAGAATTGATTTCGTTTTCAGGATCTTTTAATAAAGCCGATAATCCTCTACCTAATGCTTGTTTTTTTGTTGCTTTCGCCATTACGATTCATTTTTCTTAATCAGCTCTTTTGCTAAGTTCAAATAATTAACAGCACCTTTGCTGCTTACATCATAGTTTATAATACTTTCACCATAACTTGGTGCTTCACCTAAACGGACATTACGTTGAATAATGGTATCAAAAACCATTTCACTAAAGTGTTTTTGCACTTCTTCTACCACTTGATTAGAAAGGCGTAAACGCGAGTCAAACATGGTGAGTAACATGCCTTCTATATCTAACGTTTCATTATGGATTTTCTGTACACTTTTAATAGTATTTAACAATTTGCCTAAACCTTCAAGCGCAAAATATTCACATTGAATAGGAATAATTACCGAGTCGGCCGCTGTTAAAGCATTTAATGTTAACAGACCTAAAGAGGGCGCACAGTCAATTAAAATATAATCATAGTCTGATTTTAAACTGGTAATTGCTTTTTTAAGCATATACTCACGTTCTTCTTTATCTACCAATTCAATCTCGATGGCCACAAGATCGATGTGAGCCGGAATCACATCTACGTTTGGAGCATTAGATGCTAAAATAGCATCTTTTGCATCAGCAGAATGCTCTATTAATTGATATGAACCTATTTCAATAGTTTCTACATCAATCCCTAAACCAGAACTTGCGTTGGCTTGTGGATCGGCATCTATAAGTAAGACTTTTTTTTCTAAAGCTCCTAGTGAAGCCGCAAGATTTACAGAGGTTGTTGTCTTACCAACACCTCCTTTTTGATTTGCTATTGCAATGATTTTACCCATTAAATGATTTGGTTATATATAAGGGCTTAAAATTACGATTATTTACGACTTTAGAAAATTGAAGTTGTTAACAGTTATATAAAAAAACAACCTTCAAAAAATAATTAAGAAGGTTGCTTTTTAAATTAGGGTTAAATTTTATTTTTCTGGGTTATGAATCCCTGTGATATAACCTTGTGTTAAGTATTTCTTAGCAGCTGCATGTAAATCTTTTACAGTTAAACTGTTTACAGCCTCTTCAAATTTTAAAATGTTTTTAGCATCTTTTTTTAGGTAATCGGCATTTTTAAGCGCTCTTAACCAATAACGATTTGTTTTAATATCTTCCTTATGGTCTAAGATTTGCGCTTTTTTTACTTTATCTAAATCTGTTTCTGTTGGGCCATCTTTAATTAAAATATCAACTTCCTTCATTGTAGCAGCAATGAGTTTATCTACATTTTCTGGGCCGCAAGGGAAGCTAATGTTGAAGCTAAACCAATCATAAGGCATATTGCTTATTCTTGCATTTGCACCAGCTCCATAAACGCCACCTTCTTCTTCACGAAGTTTTTCAATAAGTTTAATAGATAAAACTTCAGCTAAACTACTTAAAGCTTGGGCTTCTTTTTTGTCATACTGTGTTGGGCCATGGTAGGTTATTCTAACAGAGCTTTTTTCATCTTCGCCTTTTTCAATAACTTTTTTATGTGAGCCTGTTAAAGGTCTAAAGTCACTTACTTTATAGGTTTCATTGCTACCTAAGCTAGGTAAGCTTGCTAAGTACGTTTCGCAATAGTCCACTAATTTATCTTCATCGATATTACCTACAAAGTAAAAATGAAAGTCACCTGCATCTGCAAAGCGCTCTTTATATTTTTCATAAGCTAAATTATAATCGGCGTTATCCATATCTTCTGCAGAAGGAAAGCCTGTGTATCTCGGGTTTTCACCATACATAAACTCAGACATTTTATCTTGAAAATAAAATTGTGGGCTCGACAATAAATTACCTAAAAACGCTTTTTGTTTGTCAGCAAAACTTTTAAAAGCCTCTTCGTCTTTGTTTAATGCTGTAAAATGAAGGTTTGTTAACTGAAATAGGGTTTCTAAGTCTTTAGGTGTAGTGTTTCCTGATAGACCTTCGCTATAAGTACCAATCGACAATCTTACATTGGCAATTTTTCCAGACATCATTTTACTTAGTTCAATTTTATCAAAACCATTAATGCCAGCTTCGTTTAATCCCCCATTTGCATTGGTTGTTGCAATATAATCTTCATCACTATATAAAGAAGTGCCTCCATAACTAAACGCATCAAATAATATTTCATCATTTTTAAAGTCAGTCTTCTTATAAGTTACCGTAGCACCATTGCTCAAAGTAAGCGTGGTTGTTCCAAGTTCCTCATCTGTTTTAGACGCTTTAACGCTACCTTTAGTAGGCATTTCTGTCATTAAAGAACTAGCAACAGCTTTATCTTCGTAAGGTTTTAATTCCTTTGCGTTAACGGAATCTAATAGTTCAAGTACTTGTGCTTCTGTCGCTTTTTCTAAGTTGTCTTTTTCTGGTCCGGTGAGGACAACAACACGATTATCTTCTTTAAGATAAGTTGTAATTAGGGCATTGACTTCTTCGAGAGAGATGGTTGGTAATTGTGAATTCATAAAATCGAAACGCCAATCCATACTCGGTATCGGGCTTTGCTCTAAAAAGTTGTTAATGTATCGTCCAACAATTCTTTCAGACTCCATTTTATCACGATCCTTGTAAGCACGTTCCATATTAGCAAGAATGTCTTTTTTTGCGCGGTCAAACTCACCTTCAAAAAAACCATGCTGACGTACACGTTCGTTTTCTGTAAGAAGTGTTTTTAAAGCGTCTAATTGACCTTCTGGACTTGTCATTGCAAAAGATTGAAACGCATTTTTAGTACGAGCAAAAGTACCGCCGTAATAGGTGTATCCGTATACAAAAGGTGGATTAGCTCCATTTCTAATTTCATCTAAACGGTTATTAATCATTTGTGAAAATAAATTTTCTACCATAGATTTTCTGTAGTCGGCATAAGTTTCATCTGGTTTAGAGTCCACTTTGTCCTTAAACATTAATTGTACATTAGCAAAAGGAGCTTCTTTGTCTGACTCAATAGCGACAAACGTTTCTTTGTGGTTTGGTAAATCGAAAGATGGTCTAGGTCTTGGGTTGTCTGGATTTTTTATATGTCCAAAATGAGCTTTTATTTTTGCTTCGAGTGTAGCTTCATCAATATCACCAACGGCAACAACCGACATTAAGTTTGGTCGGTACCAGTCGTTGTAAAATCGTTTTAAACTTTCATATTTAAAAGTCTCAATACTTTCTTTTGTGCCAATAGGAAGGCGTTCTGCATATTTAGAACCATGCATTACTTTAGGTAAATATTTTTGCATCATACGCTCGTTTGCACCTTTACCTAAACGATATTCTTCTAAAACAACACCGCGTTCTTTGTCAATTTCTTCATCGGTTAATAGGGCATTGTGCGCCCAATCTTCAATGATTTGAAAACCTTGTTCTAGTTTTTCCGGGTCGTCGCTGGGAATAGGGAGGATGTAAACCGTTTGGTCAAAGCTGGTATAAGCATTAAGGTGTGCTCCAAATTTTACGCCAATACTCTGAAGATAATCTACTAATTCATTTTTTTCGAAGTTTTTAGTCCCATTAAAACACATGTGCTCCATAAAATGAGCTAATCCTAATTGGTCATCGTCTTCTAAAATAGAACCAGCATTTACTACAAGTCTTAATTCTACTTTGTTTTCGGGTTTAGGGTTGTTTTGAATGTAATAAGTTAAGCCATTGTCTAACGTTCCTGTTTTTACATTGGGATCTGTGGGAATCGGATCAGAAGGATTAAACGAAATTTTCGATTCTACGGATTTAACAGCTACTTGGGCATTTAATGGTAATGCAATAACTGAGCACAGTAGTAGTACTGTACTGAATAGTAATTTTCTCATTGATTGATGGGTTTAATAAATTAAGGTTAATTATTAAATTTTCTGTAATTTAAATATTATATCTTAATTTCTAAAGGATTATGGCTTTTTTAACTAAGTAATTAGTTGAAAAATTTGTTTGGTTTGGAATTGTAACAATTTGTTTTAGTCCTTATTGGTTTTTTATTATTGATTTACAAACTCGAGGGTTTAAACGTTTTTAAACTTGGATTAGTTGCTTTGGTTTAGCTAAGGGATGGGTGAGAGCTCTGATTTTAATTCTGAAACTTATAATTTAGCCCAGTTCTAAAATTTCAGAAGCGGAATTAATCATAATGACATCTTCTTTTAATCGATTTAATTTTGAAGTTAAAGCTTAAGTTTTAAGTAACCCGTATCTTTACTAGTAGAATATTATTGCAAGCATTAAAACGGCAAAATTGAATTTATTTTGAAAATTTTTGAGGTTGAAGTATGGGGTTTAATCCATTAATAACTCTAAGATTTGAATCGCAGCATCACTAATTTTAGTGCCAGGACCAAAGACTGCTGCAGCACCTGTATCAAATAAATATTGGTAGTCTTGTTGCGGAATGACGCCACCCACAATGACCATTATATCTTCTCGTCCATATTGTTTTAGCTCATCTATAACTTGTGGTACCAGAGTTTTATGTCCCGCAGCTAATGATGAGACCCCTAAAATATGAACATCGTTTTCAACCGCTTGTTTGGCAGCTTCTTTTGGGGTCTGAAACAAGGCGCCTATATCGACATCAAAACCGACATCGGCATAACCGGTAGCAATGACTTTTGCACCTCTATCATGGCCATCTTGGCCTATTTTAGCAATCATGATACGTGGTCTTCTACCATCTTGTTCTGCAAATTTATTGGCTAATGCTTTTGCTTTTTGAAAGCTTTCGTCGTTACTTATTTCTTTACTATACACGCCTGAAAATGTTTTAATTTGTGCTTTGTAGCGTCCAAATTCGGATTCTAGCGCATTGCTTATTTCGCCTAGTGTAGCACGTTTTCTTGCGGCATCAATGGCTAGCGCTAACAGATTTTGGTTAAGGTTAGAATCTTTAGATTCCTTATTAGGATTTGAATTTACAAAAATTTTAGCTGCTTCTGTTAATTTTTCTAAAGCCTTAATTACGGCGTTTGTATCACGATTCGCTTTGATGCGATTTAAACGTTCAATTTGTTGCAAACGAACGGTTTGGTTGTCAACCTCTAGCGTGGAAATAGGGGCTTCTTGTTTTAATCGGTATTTATTGACGCCAACAATAATGTCTTTTTCAGCATCTATACGTGCCTGTTTACGTGCTGCTGCTTCTTCTATTCGTAATTTGGGGATACCGGCTTCAATAGCTTTAGTCATGCCACCTAATTCTTCAACTTCTTGAATCAATTTCCAAGCTTTATTGGTGATATCATCAGTTAACTTTTCAACATAATAACTGCCAGCCCATGGGTCTACAGTTTTGGTAATATGTGTTTCTTGTTGTAAATAAATCTGCGTATTTCTAGCAATACGAGCGGAAAAATCAGTGGGTAACGCAATGGCTTCATCTAAAGCATTGGTATGTAAACTCTGTGTGCCACCAAAAGCTGCTGCGGAGGCTTCAATGCAGGTTCGGGCAACGTTATTAAATGGGTCTTGCTCGGTTAAACTCCAGCCAGAGGTTTGGCAATGGGTTCTTAAAGCGAGTGATTTTTGATTTTTTGGATTGAACTGCTTAACTAATTTTGCCCAAAGTAAACGCGCAGCACGCATTTTGGCGATTTCCATAAAGTGATTCATCCCAATAGCCCAAAAGAAGGAGAGGCGAGGTGCAAAGGTGTCAATGTCCATACCAGCATCTAAGCCTTTTCTTATGTATTCTAAGCCGTCTGCTAAGGTGTATGCTAATTCAATATCACAAGTGGCACCAGCTTCTTGCATGTGATAGCCCGAAATACTGATACTATTAAATTTTGGCATGTTTTGGCTCGTATATTCAAAAATATCAGAAATGATTTTCATTGAAGGTGTTGGCGGATAGATGTAGGTATTTCTTACCATAAATTCTTTGAGAATATCATTTTGAATCGTTCCAGCAAGCTCTGCTGGTTGTACGCCTTGTTCTTCAGCAGCTACAATATAAAAGGCCATAATTGGTAAAACGGCACCATTCATAGTCATGGAAACCGACATTTTATCGAGTGGAATTTGGTTGAAGAGTACTTTCATATCTTCAACAGAATCTATAGCAACTCCAGCTTTACCAACATCACCTACTACACGTTCGTGATCAGAGTCGTAGCCTCGGTGTGTCGCTAAATCGAAAGCCACAGATAAGCCTTTTTGTCCTGCAGCTAAATTTCGTCTGTAAAATGCGTTGCTTTCTTCTGCGGTTGAAAAACCGGCATATTGCCTAATGGTCCAAGGTCTGCGTACATACATAGTAGAATAGGGGCCACGAAGATTTGGCGCAATACCTGCAACAAAATTTAAATGCGCTAAATCTTGACTATCTTCTTTTGAGTAGGTCGCTTTAATTTTAATGTTTTCAGCGGTTAAGAAGTCGTTTTGCTCCTTATCCTTCAGACTTCCTGCTTCGTTTTTTAAATTGATATGTTGAAGATTTTTTCTCATTTTAAGTATTAATTTCTTTTGTCACCGTATGCGATAGCTTTAATATAGGGTTGGAAATCTAGTGCTCTATTCGATTTTGTAACGATTGTAAATGTGTTTAGAAATTTTGATTCGATGTAAAATTCCCAAAATACCGAATCGTTACTGGTCGTAGTTTTTCCTCTTGAAATCATTAATTGATAATCACTATTGTTTATAAATTTGTCATCCGTAAAAGTAATTGTAGCCGATGAATCTTTTGTGTAACCTTGGAGTGAAGAATTTCTATAGTCTTTAAAATAATTCATCTCTAGGTCGTTTAGTCTAATGTGCTTTAGTTCGTTTATGATTAAAAACGCATAATGATTAGCGTCTTCCATATAAAAGTATTGTGCATTGAATGCTTCAGGGTGAACATAAGCATTTCTGTAAAAATGATTGATACTTTCTTTTAATTTTGGATGCGAAATGGTTTTTATTAGTGAATCGAATTCTTCATCATTTGTTACATAAGCACCTTTGAATTTTTTAGGTATATAATAGCTCAAATTAGAGCCTTCTGAAAAAAAGTATTCACCATCTAAATTAAGCGTATGGTCTTTTTTGGAGTTATGACAGTTAAATAGTGTGATTAATAAAATGGTTGTTATTAAAATTCTAATTGTCATAAGTATTGATTTTGTCAATAGTGTGTTTTACTCATTGTTTAATCTTTTGATTTCCAATTTTTCAGATAGTCTTTTTTCAATGATTGGTTCAATGATGGTTTTTCGTTTTTTGATTTTTAAAAATGGACTAATTTCTAAATCATTTTTCATCTGGTCAGTCATATTGGGATGTTTGTTGGTTCCTAATAAGACTAATTTTTCCGTGTCAAAATCGGCTTGTTCTTTAGCAGCACTTTCTTTAATTTTTCTTTGAATAATCCCTTCTTTTAATTGTCTTAAAAAACCACCATTAGCTTCAATGTCTTTAAAAATAAGGAGTGCTTTTTCAGCTAATTGTTGCGTTAAACTTTCAATATAATAAGCGCCATCTGCTGGATTGTTGACTTTGTCAAAATAGCTTTCATGTTTTAAAACTAAGAGTTGATTTCGCGCGATGCGTTCACCAAATTCATTTGATTTATGAAATAGAGCATCATATGCAGTATTGTTAATTACGTTTGCACCTCCTAGTATAGCACTCATACATTCGGTTGTAGTTCGGAGCATATTAACGTTATAATCGTAAATGGTTTTATTGCGTTTGCTTGGTGTGGCAATAATTCTGCAATCTGTATTTATACCATATTCTGAAGCTAGTGTTGTCCATAATAGACGTAAGGCTCTAATTTTGGCGATTTCGAAGAAATAGTTTGACCCTGTTGCGATAACGAATGTCACTTTGGCTTCATTTAGTGACTTATCTTTATTATTTTCAAAATGATTAAGATATTCATTGACATGTGCTAAACCATAAGCGAGTTGTTGAATGATGTTTGCACCAGCATTTTGATATAAGCTTAAATCGACACTTAGTTGCTGGGTAGATTTTACAATGGCTTCAAACTTAAGATGGTCGTCTTTAAGATTAGTGAACCAATTGCCTGTTTTGGCCAGTTGACCTATAATGTCATTGTGTAGTGTTATTTTAGATTTCTCTACTGACTTTTCTGTGATAACTGATAAATTTTCAGCAAAAGCTTCAGAAAGAAAAGAACACTTAATGTCAATGCTTATTTCATTTAAATTGATATTTTGAAACAAGTCTTCAATTGAAATTTTTTCAGACTCAATTTGAAATAATATGTTTTCGGCCCCACGATTAATTGCATCAAGTGCTTTTAAGTTGGCTTCTTTTGCATTGTTAACTGAAATGGATTGACAGATTTTCCAGTCTGTTGCTTTACTTTTTGTGACCTCAGGAAAGTCTTTAAATTCATCGGCATGGTAAAACGGTTTTACAGCGATACCTTCATTGCTTGTCCAGATTAGAGTTTTGTTATAGTCAGCACCATTGAGGTCAACTTGAATTTTCTGTTTCCATGCTTTAGAAGAAACAGCATTAAAATTTTTAAATAATGCTTTACCCATTTGGTTTTTATTTCGCTATACTGTCTTCGTATTCAATTATAAAAATGTCTTCATTAGACTTTTTCATGTAATAGTTTTCGCGTGCGGTACGCTCAATACCTTCGTCTGTACTTAATTGTTTAATGGCTTTGCTGTCTTTGGCCATTTCGTTTTTATAGTGTTCTTTTTGATATTCTAGTTCGTTAATATCTGTATTTAGCTCATGATGAAATAACAACGAGTGTGCATCAAAAAATAACATCCAAACCACAAAAACCACGATTACAATAGTGTAAATGTTTTTAAACGGTTTTAGATATTTGGTATTGAAAAATCCCATTAGAGTCTTTCGTTGATTATAGTTTTAACAATGTCTACAGCAACAGTGTTGTATTTGTTATTTGGAATAATGATATCAGCATATTCTTTCATTGGCTCTATAAATTGCTGATGCATTGGTTTTAAGGTGGTTTTGTAGCGTTGTAGAACTTCATTAATATCTCTGCCGCGCTCTGTGATATCTCGTTTTAAACGACGGATTAAGCGTTCGTCTGAATCGGCGTGCACAAATATTTTGATATCAAAGAGATCTCTAATTTCTGGATGTGAAAGGATTAAAATACCTTCAACAATCATTACTTTTCTAGGTTTTGTAACAATAATATCACCTGTGCGATTATGTTTTACAAACGAATAAACGGGTTGATTGATGGATTTTCCCTCTTTTAACTCCGTTAGATGTTGTTCTAAAAGTTCAAAATCGATAGATCTCGGGTGGTCAAAATTTATTTTTACACGTTCTTCAAAACTTAAGTGCGACGTGTCTTTGTAATATGAGTCTTGCGAAATTACGCCCACTTGTCCTTCTGGCAATTCTTTTAATATGGTGTTAACCACTGTTGTTTTTCCGCAGCCAGTTCCGCCTCCAATTCCTATAATGAGCATATTAATTTTGATTTGTTTGAATGCGCAAATTTAATTATTTATGTAGTAAACCATATTTATAATTTGGAAACTTTCTCAGGAGTAATAAAGTTATCAATTTCATTCCCCCAGCTATTGTTGATATAATTCATAACGTCAGCCACTTCATCGTCTAAAAGACCTAAAGGTGCCATAGTGCTATTGTAGGTGATACCATTGACTACAATTTCGCCAGACAGTCCGTGCTTAACTGCTTTAATGCTTTTAGTTTGATTTTCTCTTAAAAAATCGGAATCTGCTAAAGGTGGAAATGCTTTGGGTACACCTTTGCCGTCAGCTAAGTGACAAGTGATACACATATCATTGTAGATACTTTCACCGCGTTTAATACTCGCTTCAAGTTTTGGTTGATCTTGTTCAGTAACCTTTTGGTAGTTTGCAGCTAATTCTTTTTGTTTAGTGTTAGATTGGCATGAAACTAATACCGTTACTACAATAGAAAGCAAAACTATTTTTTTCATTTTCTAATTAATTTTACAATTCCTAAATTTTCAATTCCGACATAAATATAACCATCAGGCCCTTGATTTATACTTCTTACACGTCCCAGTCCATCTAATAAACGTTCTTCTTTAATGACTTTATTGTCTTTTAGAGTGCACATATCTAAATATTGAAATTTTAAAGATCCTATAAGAAGCTTCCCTTTCCAATCACCATATTTATCACTATCTATAAATGCCATTCCGCTTGGGGCGATTGAAGGATCCCAGTAATGAATAGGTTGTTCCATGCCTTCTTTTTCGGTAATATCTGTAAACGATGTACCACTATAGTTAACACCGTAACTTATAATTGGCCAGCCATAGTTTTTTCCCTTATTAATAATATTTATTTCATCACCACCTCTAGGACCATGTTCGTGTGTCCAAATGGCTTTAGTTTCTGGATGAAGTGTCATGCCTTGTGGATTTCTATGTCCGTAAGAATAAATGGCTGTTTTTGCATTTTTTTCATCAACAAAAGGATTGTCTTGAGGAATTGAGCCATTTGGATTAATACGATAGACTTTTCCACCATCTTTGGTGATGTCTTGAGGATTTTCGTCTCTATTACCACGATCACCTATTGTAAAGTAAAGATAGCCTGCATCGTCAAAAACTAAGCGTGAACCAAAATGTTGGCCTTTGCTTGTATCTGGTGTGGCTTTGTATAAAACACTGACATCTGTTAAGCTATTGTTATTAAGTTTTGCTCGTGCTATGGTGGTGTTTCCGCCAGAAGTTCCTTCATCTGAAGACGCATAAGAAAAATACAACCACCCGTTGTCTTTGTAATTGGGGTGTAAAATAATATCCATTAAACCACCTTGACCTCGTACATAGATTTCAGGAAGTCCAGAAATGTTTGTTTTTTCACCATCTTTAAAATGAATTAATGTTCCTGATTTTTCGGTTATTAGTATTGATTCGTCAGGGAGAAATGTAAAACCCCATGGATTATTAAGGTCGGAAACAATTATCTCGTGTGTATTTTGAGTATTTATGGGGTTTTTGTCCTGGGCACAAGCTATTGTACTTGTGAGGATTAAACCAATAACGATGTTTTTTATAGTCATGTTGAAATTGATTTATCAAAATTTAGAATTTAAAGTTAGGTAAATGTTATTGGATTCTAAAGAAAATCTCTATATTTGCAGTCCGAAAACGGGAAACCATATTTTCGGGGTGTAGCGTAGCCCGGTTATCGCGCCACGTTTGGGACGTGGAGGCCGCAGGTTCGAATCCTGCCACCCCGACTAAAAAAGCCTTGTAAGTCTTACGATTTACAAGGTTTTTTGGTTTTAAACATTTAAAAATGGCAATGAATACCATTTTTAAATTTACTTTTTAATTAGTCGATGTTGACTTACTTTTCCATTAGATTCAATTTGAACTAAATAAATACCACTT
Source organism: Winogradskyella vidalii (assembly GCF_013403955.1). Taxonomy (GTDB): domain Bacteria; phylum Bacteroidota; class Bacteroidia; order Flavobacteriales; family Flavobacteriaceae; genus Winogradskyella; species Winogradskyella vidalii. The sequence continues at coordinate 1,126,370 of NZ_JABFDG010000001.1, forward strand.
TTAAGCGATTCAATTTTAATAGCATTATTAGCATTAACCGTTTCCGAAAGTACTAATTTACCAAGCATATTATACACACTAACATTTACGCTCTCTACAGTTTTAAAATATAGTTGGTTAGATGCTGGATTTGGATAAATACTAATGGTTTCAATATGGTCATCTTCAATACCTAATACTTGTTGATTGATAACACCAACGCCATCTAAATCAAAGCCACTTGAATAAAATGGTGTTGTAAAAGGGTCATTGATGGCATTGCCAAAACTATCGTATGTGGCATAAGCAGGGTCAATACTACCGACAACATCAATAATCTTAACGTGTGTAATATTGTTTTTGTCTAACAGTGCATCGTCTTCTAAATCAGCTAAGTCAAATGGGGTTCCAAAAAGTGCTCTATATTTTCCTGCTAGATTATTGATGTAGGTGGGATCTATAGTATCAAAACCACCGACTTGAGTATCGGTTTGTGTCTCGCTGTGTGATGGAAACCTAAAATAGTTAACACCATCAGAACTCACTTCTACAAAAGCCAATTCGAGAAAAGTGTCGCTAAACCCGTTTTCAAAAACAGCAAAATCAAAACCATCACCATCAGCAATCGGGGTTTCAAAGGTTAGGATGGCTTGTCCGGCATCACCTAAACTAACAGCATTATTGCTTGCTTCGCCAAGTGCCTCAACGGAGAGTCCATAGGAAGCATAATTACTACCCTCATGTTCTGTTAAAGGATTTGAAATATCGATAAGCCCACGTTGCAGTATAATGCCGTTTGCCCAAGCTACAAAATCAGGACTGTTAGCAGGAATAGCAGTAGAACCAGGTTGTTCTGCTGCAGGTGCATAACTTTGTGCCTGAAGAATAAAGCCAGAACATAAAAAGAGTAGTATTGCCTTTATCATTTCACGATTAATTTTAGGGTTGATGTATTTTGATTTAACTCAATAGTGACTAAATAAATTCCGCTTTCAATGCCATCTAAAGCTATAGGTTGCGTCTTAGTGTATTTAACGTCTTTTACTAATTTTCCAGAAATATCATGCATTTTTACACGTGCATTTTCTGTAAGGTTGAGGTTAAAGCTTGTTTTTGCAGGATTAGGAAATAAAGTGACGTTTTCAAATGCATAATCATTAACATTCAAAGTGCTACTGTTATTTTGATAAACACCGTTTGGAAGTGCTCCCACGGTATATTCTGTGGAGTAATTTCCTGTTTCGTCGTAAACATAAACTTTTCCTGAGTTACTGTAGTCAACAGCATCTAATAAATAGAGTTTATCGTCTATTTTTTCAAAGCCATAAGGGATTAATGCACTATTATCAGAATTAAATGCCGTAGTTGGAAGTGTGGTAGCATTTAATGCCATTTTAAAAATATCACCATTTAAAACATAAAATAAATCGGTTTCGTCTACGGTTAAGAAACTAGGATGTTCTGAAGTTTCAAAGTTGAATACGACTTCGTTATCATAATCTAATAAGTCTATTTTATGAAGACTTCCTGTAGTTTCATTACCTGTCCATGATGGTTTTCCGCTAGAAAGAACATAAAGATAGTCGTCGTCAACTTTTATAGTAGACGGTACATCACCAACCGTAATAGTTTCAACAGCATTAGTTGCTAAATCAATGACAGAAATTGTATTACCATGACTGTAACCACCTTGTTGTGCAACATATAATTTTCCGTCTTTTTCTACGATTTCTTCCGGACCTTCAGCTACTGCAATTGTTTCAGTAATGGTATTAGTTTCTAAATCGATAACAGCGACATAATCATCTTCAGTATCTATAGGATCTCCCCAATTAGTTACATAGCCATAGCCATTGTAAAACGCAATATTTCGAGGGGAGCTAATCTGGTCAGTAATACTCGCTACAAAGGCAAAGGTCGTAGCATTTATTACCTTTACTTCATTGCTACCGTTAAGCACAACGTAAGCATAATCGCCATTAAAGCCCATACCTTGTGCTGTATTTCCTAATTCCATTTCAGGATTTTGAGTAGAGAAAACATCATTCTCTAAGGTGCCTTGGGTATCAATAGATGAAAGTGAAGCCGAATTAGTACCGTATAAGCCTTCATTTAAAATAAAAATACCTTCAGAATAATCTTGTGCATAAGTGGAAGCAGAGATCAGTACTGCAGTTAAGATGTAAAGTGTTTTTTTGTAATAGTTTTTCATAATATAATTGTGTTTGATTGTTTATAAATTATTAAAATAAAATGCGTTAGGAATTATTTGAACTGAAAATTGATTTTGTAAGTCGCCATTTAAACTATAAAGTAAAGCGTCGCCGTTAGAAACATAGTCTTTGGCGTCAGCAATATAGATTGTGTTTTCATAAATTTCAAAGGCATAAAGGATTGCAACACCATCTGCTGAAGGTGAAAATGTTGAATCTTGCGGAAGCTGAAAATCAGCAATACTAATTGTATATACATCATTGTCTAATGTGTAATACAAGTTTTCATTGGCTAAGTCTAAAAACCGTGGGTGTTGCCCAGATGAAAAATCTAGTGTGGTAATTTCATTTGTGTTTGATAGATTTATTTTAAAGAGTTTAGCAAGTGTTTCTTCACCTGTCCATGATGCTTTTCCTGAGCATATGACATAAAGTGAACCATTATATATCACCATGTCATCTGGGACATCTGCTACAGGAATACTCGACTGAACACTTTGTGATGCGATATCAATGACACTTATGGTATTGCCATAGCCATAACCACCTTTGTGAGTGACGTAAAGCTTACCGTTATTTAACAGTATTTTTTCAGGGCCCTCAGCAACTGGAATTTTAGTTTCGACAAGATTTGTATCTAAATTTAAAACAGCAACATAATCATCATTAACGTCATTAGGGTCGCCCCAATCGGTAATATAGCCTTTGTTACCACTAAACTCAATATATCTAGGGTTAATAAGCAAATCGCTTACGGTGGCGATATATTCAAACGTGTAGCGATTAACCACTTCTACGGTAGCCGAGTTGTTGACCACAACATAGGCATTTTCTCCATTGAATCCCATACTTTGTGCTGTGTCTCCAAGTCCCATAGCGTTAACATTAGTATAGATTGAATTATAAACTTCACCTGTTTGATCTAAAAATGATACCGATGCATTAGAATAACCAAAGCCACCTTCATTTAGAATAAAAATACCATCGGTATAATCGCCTGTTAGAGGCAGTTCAGTGGTAGGGTCATCTCTGTCATCACTGGTACACGAGGTCATAATGAGTAGTGACAATACAAATAAACTTGTGAGCTTGTAAAAGTTTCTTTTCATGATTTAAAATTTTAAATGGAGGTAAAGGTTGAAATTCCGACCCGGCATTGGGCGTTTGAGAACGCTTTCATAAGATTCGTTCCAAAAGTTTAGTGCCTGAGCGCCAATTTTGTAATTGCGGTTTTTGCCTAAGGTATATTCAGCCCCTAAATTAGCAACCATGTAACTGTCTAAAATATGTTCGGTAGCATGGTCTGTGGTCGTAAATACTTCATCGTTATTGAGGTATTGGTAATAAGCTGAAAGTCTTTTGTAATTATAACCTACAGAAAAGGTGAATTTGTAATAAGGCACATAAATCAGCTGTTTGCCGGTTTCTTTGTTTTGAGAGACGGTATAAGCAAAGGTCCCTGAGCCAGTGAATTGATGATTTCCAAATGATTTTTGAAACGTAACAACAGATTCTAAGCCATAAATTTCAACTTTATTCGTGTTTTCTGGTCTAAAAATACCAGCACTATCAGGCACCCAACGCAATAAGTTTTCTACATAATTATAGTAGCCTGTTACAGCTATATTGAGGTTTTTGAAATTGAAATTATTGCTAACCTCACCTTGGTAAGATTCTTCTGGTCTTAAATCTTCATTGCCTACACCTTGCCAATACAAGTCGTTATAGGTTGGTATTCTAAAGTTTTTAGAGGTATTAACTTTTAACTGATAGAAGTCATTCAGTTTTGTACTAAACCCTGCGGAATACAATAGTGGATTACCGTATTCTTCATTGGTTTCTTGGCGCAACCCTAATTCATAAAGAAATCTTTCTGAAAGCACATGTTTAAAACTCACTAATGCGGCTGATAAATTGCGTGTTTCTGCTGCGATATCAGAACCACGACCGTCATTGTGTGTGTAGTTGACTCCTGTGGTCAATAGCATTTTATTAGAAAGGGCAAAGTCTAGTCCGTATTTAGCAATAAAACTAGTGACTTTTCCGTAGGTGTAATAGTCATTATTAACATTGGCAAAATAACGGTATTCTTCTGTGGTTGTAGCGACTTTTAAATTTGATTTAAACCGTCTAAAATCACTTTGCCACTCTATTAAAGAACGTGTGTTGAAGTCTGTATATTTCGTTTTTAATGCATTGGGTGTTGGTACCGAAAAATTCCGTCGACCATCATAAACATTAGCAAATAATTTAAGTGTGTTGTTTGTGTTTAATTTACTAGCTGCAGCAAAACTGATGTTTGTATTGTGGTATTGTCCGTTTATATTAATCCGGTCTGTTTCGGGATACGAATAATCGTTATCAGATGCATTTCTAGCCATGCCTAAAAGCATGCTGAATTTTTTAGATGAATAATTAGTTTGGTAATCAATACCGTAGGTGTTAAACTCGCCATAATTAGCAAAAAGTTCATTGTGAAAACCTTTGTTAAAGCCGAGTTCATTGACTAGGTTTATAGCACCTCCGATAGCTCCACTACCATCGGCAACACTAGAGCCGCCGGGTTTTATTTCTATTTTGTTGTAGCCACGTGTATTAATGGTGTTAAAATCGGTTTGCCCAGTGGTTTGTGAGTTAATATTAATGCCGTTCCAAAGTACAGCGGTTTGTGACGCAGTTGTGCCACGGAAGGATGGCGAAGATACCATACCGAGACCATTCTCCTTAAAATAAACGGTACTATTAAAGTTAAGAAAATTAGTTAGTGACGCTTGATTTTGTTTTAGCACGCTATCCTTAACAACAGTTACATTTCTTGTGTAGGTTGAATCTTTAAGTTGGTAGGCTACCAAATACACCTCTCGCAATGCCGTTATAGAGTCGGTTTGTGAGTGAAGCATAGAACAAAAACCTATGCAAAATAGTATGGTGCATAAAACATATTTCATAAAACCCGATGCTTTTTACCCGAAAGCCGCTGTGTTAATTACTGATAAAAATTGGCAGGTCTCCTGACTCGTGTCCGACTAATGTTCCTTCCCACTCTAAACGAGCAGTGGATATGTGAAGTTATTCATTAGTGGCATCCCAAACGGGACAAAACTTACAGTTGCGGGAACAGTTCAGGATTATTAAGTTAGTGACTATTTTACCTGATTCCCTTTTAATTGTATCTATAATTTTATAGATGTAAACCAATAAAGTGTAAAGGTAAATAATTGTATTCTAATTTGTACTGAAATTGCTTATTAATTAGGTTGTATTTTTTCGATTTTTTAGACCAAAAGAATGTTGTTTGAAGATGATGAGTAAATCAGTTTTTGTTTATAGAGTATACTTTCTGATGTTAACAATAATCAGCTTATTATTGTGGATTTCGCATTGAAAAATTATGGATTTAAAATTCAACCCTAACTACAAGATTTGTAAATACAAATACAAATACAAGACTAATGCTATTGAAAAAGAGTTTCAACGGATTGTTCAGATTTAAAGAAAATGATTACTTATTATTATCTGCTTTCAGAATTTGAACACGCTTATCAAGTGTTTTTAAATGGCGCTAAAGAAAAGCACTGAAAATTATTGTTTTTAATGATTAATTGTAACTTAAACGATAAAAAAAAACCGAAGATTTATGTCTTCGGCTTTTTATATTTCTTGAGAGTTGTATTATTCCACAATTTTTATATCCACAGAAGTCCTGCTTTGCCAACCGGTCTCATCGGTTACGGAATAAGCGCAATGGTAATCACCTGTATCCACATCATTAGGAATAGTGATTTCTATATTAATCTCGTAAGTTGTTAGTCCATCTTCAATATTAAAATTTTCAATATACATTAATGGGTTTACGGCTACTTTTATAGGATCTGTTTCGCAATACACATCTTGGTCATCATGGGTGTGATGGTCAAAGTTGTGGTGAAGATCTAAACTATAGGATGCTAATGCTTGATTGTCTGAAACCTGAGCTCTAAATATGTAGGTTTCTCCTTTAACTAGTTGCTCACATGCTTGTGGAAAACCACCATCATAATTAATGGTAATAGTAGGTCTTTGTTCGTCAATGTCCGAGCTATCATCACTAGAACAAGAAGTAACCAGTATTGTAAAAAATAAAAAGCTAACATATTTTGATAGCACTCTCATTTTTTTTGGATTTAAAAACTTAGTCATTTTTTTTTTTTTTTTTGAAATAATTTGTCAGATTGAAAGCAGTCGAAATACATTAGTAATTAATACTATAAGTTTTTCAACTGCGCTCAAAATGACATAGGGTACATTTTAATAACCTGTAAATTAGTATTTAGGATGCTGTAATATCGATATGTGTTTCGTATGATGTGGTATTACCGTCTTCATCTTCAACAGTAAATGTAACATGATACTCTCCAACAGGTGCTGTTGCAGGAACGTCAATATGTTCATGGAATTCTACTTCAGTTAAATCATGGTAGCCTTCTGAGAATACATATTCTTGATCCCATTCTACGTCTCCTTCTCCTAAAGGAAGATCATGTCCGTGAACATCAACTGTAATTTCATGAATACCATTAAGAGCATTGATCATAAATTCAGCATGAAAATCATCACCTCTTACAGCAGTTTCGCTAACGCCGAATTCGCTAAGTGTAATATAGTCTAAAATTTCTAAATGGCCCTCAATTTCAGTGCTGTTTCCAAGTTCATCAATAACCACTAATTCAATATGGTATTCACCAGCTGGGATATCGGTTGGGACATCAACATGCTCATGAAATGTAGGATTAATGACTTGGTAATTACTACCTGTATATTCTTGGAAAAAATCCCACTCAACTTCACCTTCAGCAAGTGGTAAATCGTGTGCATGTATAGAAAGTGTAATGCTGCTCACTACAGACTCAGCATAAATTTCAGCTTCCAAATGAATATCTGAGCCTTTATAAGCCACTTGTTCTGTAGAATGTGCGCTACCTTCTCCGTATTCAAAACCAGTTATTTCTGGTGCATCAACACTAGAGGAACCGTTGTCGTCATCGCTGCTACATGAGTTTAAAAGAATGCCAAAAAAAGCAATAAATGCTAAGAGTTTAAAATTTGATTTCATAAAATTTGTTTTAATGTTTAAAGTTTCTGTTTTCATGATTTTTTAAATTTATTTGTGATTATTAAAATGTTTGTGTTAATGCTATTGAGATGTTTCTACCTGCCTCAGGCACATCGATTAAACGGTAAAAACTGGTATGATCAAAATATTTAGTATTGAAGACATTATTGAGTTTAAACTTCACATCCAAAGGTTGCTTCGTTTTAAATAAGTTTATTTGAGTAAGAAGCGACATGTTTAAGACTTGATAGCCATCTGTTTTTTCTTCTGGTGGTACAATTTCATCTTGTGCTGCTGTAATTTTATAATCAGCAATTAGTTGGGGTTGTTTAAAAAAGAATGCATTTTTAAATTGGTAACGTGCTGAAAATAATCCGGATAATGGTGGCGAAAACGGAATGGTAAAACCTTCTTTGGGACCACTTGTTTGTCGTGAATACACGTATTCTGCAGAAGCATCTAATTGTAAATTATTAATAATGCTGGTACCTGCTCTTAATTCGCCACCTGCTCTAAATACTTTGTTTTGCGTGTATTCGTAGATCTGTAAAGTCTCGTAATAGTTTGATGTCGGATTCAAGTAAATAAAGTTTTCAAAAAAATTGACAAACGGACTGATACCGAGACTAAAATCCTTTGTCGTATGATCAATATCTAAATCTAATTGATAAGATTCTTCTGGGTCTAAATCGAGATTTCCTTGTTCATAACGATACATGTGGTAGTTCACACCATCTGAAGCTAATTCATTAGGTAAAGGCATTCTAAAACTCTTTCCTATATTTATTTTGAAGGTGGTATTTTTAAGCAAGTAACTCAGTCCTACAGAAGCGCTCAAGTTTCCAAAATTGAGCGTTTTATCTTGTGCGCGTTGTAAGTAAACATTGGAGGTTGAGCCGTTAGCATTATTAATGGGGGTACGATACCAATCAAAATACGACTTGCTATTTATTTGTCCAAAATCATAACGTAAACCAGCTAAAAGGTGTAAGTCGGAATGGATTTCGAATTGGTCAAAAGCAAATGCACCGACTGTAAAACGTGTGTATTCTGGTATTAAAAAGCCCCAACCGCTTATACTATTATCTTGAAATTCTAGATTGACACCGGCAACAACTTGATGTTGTTTATGGGGTTGAAACGCATCTTTTACATTTAAAGAAAAGGTGTTTTTATGAAAACCACGTTCTTTTGTGTTTGGTGGTGTTGGCATATATCCATGTGGTGTAGGCTCGGAGCGCTCTTCTCTTATGTTATTTTGAAAGCCTAAATCCACGTTGATGCTATGATTATCTAAGGTAATTGACGTGTTATTAGTGATTTTAAAGTGGTTGACCTTATGATAAGGCAAGTCCACATCACGGTTTGAACTGTCGTAATCAATGGTTGATGTTCTTACTTCTAAACCATGGGCATTAGCAAAAAAACCATTTTTAGCATTTACGTTGCTAATCGTTGTTTCTGAAGTAATGCGGTCTGAAACATAACCCATACTAAAACTAGCATTTGCTTCTTTTCCTGCTGTATTACGTAAGTTATTGTCCTGTAAAGTAAAGACGTAATTTTCATAATTAATTTTATCCGTCGGTACTTTATAGTCGGCATAATCTCTGTAGGTTAAGCGACCTCTATAAAACCAATTATGACCTCTTGCTTCTATACCAGTTGAGATACCGATTAAATCATTATTGCTTTCGCCTAAAAGGTTAACTTCGCCATTAAATGAATGCCTTGAAGGAATGGCATTAGGTTGAATATCTACAACACCAGCAATGGCGTCTGATCCATAAACTAAAGCGGCAGGGCCTTTTACAATTTGAATGTTTTCAATACCATATTGGTCGATTTCTAAACCATGATCATTGCCCCATTGTTGAGCTTCATGTTTTATACCATTTTGAACCACAGCAACTCTATTAAACCCTAAACCTCTAATAACAGGTTTTGACTGTCCTGAGCCAATATTTATAGTGCTTACACCTGGAATTTTACTCAAGGTTTGCATCAAACTATTTTCTCTATTAGTAGTAAGAAATTCCTTAGAGACTAATTGAGATACTACAGGTGATTCTTTGTTAAGCCTTTTTTTAGTTTTGCCGTTCACCTGTATTTCATGTAATGCTGTAGTAGATTCGTCTAAGAAAATTTTGAGTGCTTCCATGTTTGGACCAACGTCAACATTGATGGTTTGGGTTGTATAACCTAAGTGCGATATGGTAAATGTATGAGTCCCTTTGGTAACAGCTTTGATGGTAAACGCACCTGAAGCTGATGAAACGGAAAATAAACCTTTACCAATAATATTGACACCTTCAAGAGGTTGTAGAGTGTTGGAGCTTGCTACAATTCCTTTTATTTGAAAAGAATCTTGTGCAAATACCATTGAGCTTAGACTAAAACATAGCCATAGACTCAGCGTTTTGTAAAACATAAAGCGATACTATAAGATTTGAATAATTGTTCTTAAGTGGAATTTCAATAAAACCTATTCTATTTGTATTAAATGAAGCTTTTCTAAAGTTGTGGAACTTCAAAATGCATTTATGGCCAGCTATCAATTATGATTTTATTTAAACTTAAATAGATAGTTTTAAGCGCATTCGTTAAAAACGGAGTTTATGCTTAATTAATAAAATGGAATAGGGAATCTAGATAGAAAAGGGTGGAGGTCTAGATAGTAATTGGTTAGTAGCAATCGTGTTAGAAGCTATAAAACTATAGTGTTTAACGCCGCTCTTAGTAACGATTAATTCTGTATTCTCAATTAAAAACTCCTGAGAGTCTGGAGCCAATAGTGGTGTTAGACTAAGTGTTGTTGCGTTATCACAAATAGTACAATGTAAAGCATGATCGTTGTGATCATTATCCTCTCCATGGGTTAATGCATGAAGCCCTATCATTTTCATCGAGAGGAAAAGGATAAGGAACAGAAAAGTGATACTATTTTTTATTTGACTAACTTTCATTAAAATGAAAACAACCTAATCTAATTAAAAATTTACGTTTCTAAACAACATCTATAATTGCAACGTGATTATTGCTTTATTGTTGTTCTTTGATTTGCGAAGATAATATTTATTTATGATATTGCAATAAATTACTGCAAACAAATCGCATTAATGAAAAAACGAAGAAATACACCAACCAAAGCTGCTGTTTTAGAGGTGTTGACTAAAACAGGTAAAGCCTTAAGTCAAGATGCAATTGAAGCACAAATAAGTATAGATATAAATAGAGCGACCATATATCGGGTTTTAAATCGATTTTGTGATGATGGTGTGTTGCATAAAGTGATTGCTGAAGATGGTAAGCAATATTTTGCATTGTATGAGTCAGGTAAAAAGGCCTTGACACATCAGCATTTTCATTTTAAATGTAAGGTATGTGACACTTTAGAATGTCTTCCTGATGAGGTTAGTTTTACTATTCCTGAGGGGTATGTCGTGGAAAATGTAAATTGCGTATTAACGGGTGTTTGTAAAAAATGTGCTAAACTCTAAAAGCCTAAAAATTCCTCATCACTTAAGGTTTTCATAAAAGCAATAAGGTTTGTTTTTTCTTCTTCTGAAAGTGGAATTCTGTTATTGTTATCCTTTAGAATAGGGTCTAGATTGTCAACATCTAAAACACCATTGTCAAAATAATCTAAAACGTCTCTTAAAGTCGTAAATTGTCCAAAACTTCCGTAAGGTGCTGTGTGCTCTATATTTCTTAAGCTAGGCACTCTAAAGCTCATGTAATCGTCTAAATTCCCTGTTACTCTGGCGCGTCCAGCTTCGTCTGTATTAGGATTAATAGGAAACCCAATACTTCTAAAACTTTGGTCGGTAAACAACTCTGTGCTGTGACAACTCGAGCATTTTTGCTCAAATGTTAAAGCGCCTTCTGCTTCGCTTATAGTATAAGTCGCTTCATTTTGCTTAACACGGTCGTATTTGCTATTGGCAGAAATTAAGGTGTATTCATATTGAGCAATACTTTTGTAGATGCGTTCTGGAATCATATTGTCATCACCAAAAGCTTTTTCAAATAGCGCTTGATATTCAGGGTCAATTTCAATTTTACTGATGACTTCCAAAATAGAAGAATCCATTTCTTCATGGGTAATAATAGGTACCAACGGTTGGTTTTCTAACTGAAGCTTACTACCATCCCAATTGTAAAAATTCATGAAAGCTAAATTCTGAATTGGCGGTGTGTTTCTAAGTCCAATTCGGCCATCAATTCCAATGGCTTGTGCGTTAGAATCTGCAAAGGCATTAATTTGAATATGGCAGGTAGCACATGAAATCGTATTATTAGCACTAAATCTTTTTTCAGAAAATAGTTTCTCACCCAGTTCAACGCCAAAAGTTGTTGGTGTATTGGAGTAAAATGCATTATTAAGCAATGGGAAATCCTCAGGTATACTTAATTCAAGCTCAGGATTGTTATACGGTATAGATTCATAATTATCGTCTTTGTTACAAGACATAAATAAAACCATTACAACAGAAAGAAGTGCTATATTTTTCATTTTGAAGTGTGTTAGATTCAAAAAAATTAAAAATAGAGCCATCTAAACATTATATTTCAGATGGCCCTAAAAATTAGGATTTAGTTCTCTACAGATTGAATAGAAAACATTCCAGTTGTATCAGTGGTACCGTTACCTCCAATATTCTCTACAAACTTTGTCATTTCAACAGCGGTATGAATACTTGGTGTAGCATTGCTTTCACCTAAGGTTATAGTATGACTTTGACCACTTAATAAATAATCAAAATCTGCATTTATTACAATAGTAGGCGCACTATTTCCTACGGTAGCGTTTGTTGGAAGTGTTAAAGTAATATCTCTATACGCATCTACACCTTGCGTGTAACTTCCTTCTTCACCTTCTACAGTACTTCCAGAGTGAATAGATAAAACATCATTGTTAGAACCATAGAATCCTTCAATTTTAGTAAAACGGTATCCAGTTCCCCATTCCCAATGCATTTCAGTATCATTTTCTCCAGCGCTTGCATAGAAATTTGGAAAGCTTGCTTCATCTAAAGTATTTAATTCAGATTTTACTCCTAAACCAAATCTAATTTCAGAATAGTCACCAACAGGAATATCACTCATTACATAATTTAACGTTTCAGGAAGCGCATGGTTTATGACCGTTGCACCATTGTCTAAATCATTTACATTATAAGGTATTTCAGTACCATCTGCTTTAATTAAGCGTATGTTACTTATAACGTATTTTACTTCTTCAAAGTGGTGTGTTTGTCCTTCATCTGAAGTATTTACAGTAGCTGAAGCCGATGTAGCATCACCAAGAACGATAGGTGTCGCTCCAAATGTGTTGTTAAATTCTAAGGTTACATTGTTTGCAACTGGGTTATCATCATCACTACTACAAGACATGAAAGCAACTAAAACTGCTGCTGATAAAATATAATTTTTAAGATTTTTCATTTTTTTAAATTTGTGTTATTTGGTATTTGTTTAATATTAAGTACGTATAAAATCTACCTATAACATTGGCGGCGGGACTAAAATCTCTAGATAAGGCTCCAAATGGTGAAACTCTATATACACCATATTTAATTTATTTGTAATGCTGTTGTGGGGCTCTATCTCAAATTCAGGATTAGAATCAAATGCCAAATCTAAATTTTTTGTAGTCATTATTTTTTCAGAATCAGATGGCTCCGTTTCTTGAAGTTCTTTACTTAAATGACATTTGCCGTTACAATGTAATTCGGGTTGGTCTTTATTGACACAAAATTGTTCCGTAATGGCTTTTTGGTTGAGTTTAAAGTGCATAATGACCACGGCTTGTTGCGATACAACAAACAGGAATAAAAGGGTCATTATAAGACTAAAAACTTTATGCATTGCTTAGAAGTTAAATTTTAATGAAGTGAATATATTACGACCCATTCTTGGGATATTTCCCCAATCGGCATACGTGCTGTAATATTCATTCAGAATATTTTCTGCGCCTACCTGTACTACAGTTTTGTAAGCCGCAATTCTGAAGGTGTAGTCTGCAGATAGATTCCAAACCGTGTATGAAGGGGTTTGGTCCTCGCCGTATTCTGGACTGTAGTTGATTTGCTCTAAATCACCATTAATTGACGTTTGAAAATTGAATCTATTGTATTTATAATGCAGTGCGGTTTGGTAACTTAAAGGTCTTATAAATGGTAAATTATTTTCATTTTCGTCCTTTCCACGTGCGTAGGTGAGTGTGCCTTTCCAGTGAAGATTATCTAAAATAGAATAACTTCCGTTTAGAGAAAAATTAAATAAAGTTGAATAATCTAAAGAGGTATAGCTTTTAACACCAACAGACTGATAGTTCATAGGGCTTCCTAAGCTCAAAATTCTACCGATAATATAATTTTCAATGTAGAAATAATTCACGTTAGCTTGAATACTAAGTTTGTCATTTGCATAGCCAGCACTTGCATTCCCTTCATAAGAAATTTCATTTTTTAAATCAGGATTTCCAACATAATCATAACGGTCAAAACTATTGTAAATGTAATAACCATAACCTTCGGAAACTGAAGGTGCTCTATGGCCATAACCACCACCTACAGAAAAATTGAAATTGTCAATATTTAGTTGATAGCCTGCGTGCAAGCTAGGAAGTAATCTTGTTTTTTCTTGAGGTGTTCCTGGGTGAAATATCCAGTTAAATTCCACATATTTTGAATGATTGTAATTCAACCCTAAAGACCCTCCAAAATTCAATTGGCTTTGATCTGAAAACGCCCATGAGTTGTTAAGTGAAAGTCCCGCAAACGTGGTGGTCACAGCAGGCCAGCTGTAAGCAAACATAGTACGTTGGCTTCGGTCCTGAGGATACATACGCATTTCTGCTGTAGATAAATTGTTATAGGCGTTTAGTTGTATTTCTGAATTAAACTTACCGCGTTTTAAGTTGATATTAGATAACAAACCATAAGTGGTGCTCCAACCCGGCATATCCATGTGGACTAAATTTTCAGGTCGTGTGGTGTCATCCATATAATGTTCTATAGCATTAAAATAGACTTTAGAATCCCAGGCTCTTACTAGGCCTTCTTCAAATAATTGTTTATACGTTGCTGAGGTAATTAAAGCTCTTGACAGCCATAAATCCATAGGCAATGCAGGGTAACCAACATCTTTGGCCTCATCGTAAATAGCTTCAATTTTAACAGATGAGAGTTCCGTTGTTTTATAAGCTAATCCTAATGATGCATTGAATTTGGTAAATTGAGAATGGTCCACTTTGTCATCATTACCATCACTGTAATTTTCTGCTTTTCGGTAAGCTAAACTTCCATCGGCAACAAATTTATCCGAAGAATATGAGGTATTTGCCAGATTGAAAAACTGTTTGTTATTAAATTCAAATCCGGTTTGGTAAGCGCCGGTCCATTCTTTTAAGCGATTAAACGGTGTGCTTTTTCGTTTTAAATCAATACTTCCGGCAACGGTTGCGCCATGCATGTTGCCTTCTTGTCCTGATTTGATGTCTATTTCAGCTAAGTTATTGCTCTCTACATAAGAGGTAATAGGGTCCATTTTATCAGTACAGGCACCAAAAACATGCATCCCATCAATCGTAATTGTTGAGCGTTCCGAACTCATGTTGTTCAATAGCGGTTCCCAGGCGTAAGCGCCACGTTTTATAAAGCTAATATTATCAGAAGAGGCCAAAAATTCATCAACAGAAACCGCCATTTTCATGTCCGTTTCAATTTTCTTTTTAATTATGGTCATCAGCTGAACTTCCTCTAAGGCAACAACGCTGTCTTTCTTTTTCTCTGTGTTTTGCGCACCTGAGAATAGTCCTATAAAAAGTAATATGATTAATGTGATTGATTTCATCATTATTAAAATAATATATCAATATGAAGTTCACTTCTTGCACCTTCAATACCAGGCGTAAATTCGGTTGAAACTTCAGTCCCTTTTATAATTTCGCCATATTGATTTTGCATTCTGAAATTTAGAGTCCAGTTTCCGGTCATGGTATAATTTACTACGCCGTAATACAAACCATCATCTTGCTGTGTTAAGTCTACATTATTAGGAGACGAGTGATTTCCCATTGACGGTTCTGGCATTCGTGGGTCTAATAATAAGGTGTAATCGGAAACGACGGCGTAGGAATACTGTGAAGGGTCAGGAAATGTGCCTGCCTCATTAGATGGTGGATTGTACTTGTAAATTCCGGCCACCAATTCGTTTTCTGCAATTTTCGGTTTTTGAGGGGCTACCAAAGCTATAAAATACTGCTCACCATCATCAGCTGTAAAGGCTGTCATGTTTAAATTCATATTGGTTTGCGTTTCAACTGTAATGTCTTGATTAAGACTATAGGTCTGACCATTATCTGTAAATGAGATGTAGAGTTTCCAAGTATCAGAATCATTACTTTCACTGGTAAAAACAGCATAAGTTGAATAATAGGCGTCTGTAGTGTTGTAGTCTACATTATATTGATGTGGACAAGAACTGTTGTTTCCTGTGTAATCCGTTACAATAGGTAAAAACGTAACGTCTGATGCATTTAAATTTTCATCTGTTTGCGTATTCGTTATGGTTAAGCGTATGTCATTGTAACCTTTATATAGAGTCCCGTTTAAGGCTTCAATATCTATTTGATAATTGTTTTCAGCTATAGAAACCACAGTTTCATATTCAAAATGCTCGGTGACTTCGGTGCTTATTTCAGCTTCGTAATCGGTTTTATCTAGGGTGCAAGACGTTACTGCAATAAACATTACAGCCACGAAAAAATTAATGTTTTTCATCACTTTTAGGTGTTTTTTGTTTTAAAAAAAACTTAAATGTGTAGCAGTTGCCTCTCCAATTAATAATTGGCTATTGATAGGCTAATAGTGAGTTATTAAATTAGAGTTGCAAATTATAATCGTACATAAACAATGTAAATCGCTACAGAGAATGGAGGAGAAAGCACTTATATATAGAACGGTATATTAAGAGTTACTGCTATATTATTTTACAGCAATTCGGCTTTAAACACTAACAAATTTTTAATTGATAGTGTATAAAGTATACCATAGCAAAATGCGTAGACATCTGGCTAAGTATGATAAAGTAAAGTGTTTCTAATTAAAATTAAACTAGTGGAGGATGGAAGATAAAATTCATAAAATTGAATTCATAAATTTTATTGTAAGACGGTTCAATTTTTGAATTTTCTTCTTGGGCAGTAAAACTGATAGGCGTCTTAAAGATATCTTGATAGAAAACCACTTGTTGCTCTGAAGCAGAAGCGTGGTTTTTATCGGTGCTTTTTTCAGAATCTGAAGCTTTAGCTAGTTTCTTTTTTAAGTAACATTTACCGTTACAAGCTAATTCTGGTTCGTCTTTATTGACGCAGAGTTCGTTTTTAATATAATCATAGAAAGTAGCATACTCTACAAATGGAATTGTAGGCTTTAAAAGCATAAATAGTGCTAAGAAAATTGTTGCTGTTTTCACAGTGCGAAGTTCTCAATTTTTTTTTAGACTTCCTAATGTTTTAATATTTGAAGTATAAGCTGATTATGAGTTCATGAACGCGTGTGGAATTAAATAATTTTAGAATTTAAAGGAATAAAAAAGTGTGAGGGTTTATTATGTTATTATTTGATGGTATTTTAGAACTTTTAAAACCCAAAATTATATTTAGTAGTTAGATACAAAATAATTTTAAATGAAGATAAAGATTGATAAATTCGTGCTATTTATAATAGCCGTTATAATAATTGCCTATTTTTTTCCGGAATGGGGCATACCAAAAAGTAAAATTCCTATCGATACGATTAGTGCGATAGGAATTTCGTTTATTTTCTTTTTCTATGGATTAAAATTGAACCCTACACAATTAAAAGCAGGACTCAAAAACTGGAAGTTACATCTTTTAGTTCAAGGGGCTACGTTTTTAATGTTTCCCTTATTGGTTTTGGCTTTGCATCCTTTTATTCAAAATCAAGAGCAAGAAACCATTTGGTTAGCGTTCTTTTTCTTGGCAGCATTACCATCAACAGTATCCTCATCGGTGGTTATGGTTGCTATGGCCAAAGGAAATATTCCTGCAGCAATTTTTAATGCGAGTATCTCAGGAATTATAGGTATTGTAATTACACCGCTTTGGATGGGCTTGTTTGTAGATCCAACTCAAACTAATTTTGATTTTACAGATATTTACCTGAAACTAATTATTCAAATCATTTTACCTGTAATTGTCGGACTGTTTTTGCAGCGGTATTTTGGTGATTTTGCACGTAAACACAGTAGTAAATTAACGTTGTTTGATAAGTCTATAATTTTATTGATTATCTATAAGAGTTTTGCGTCTTCTTTTTATAACAACATTTTTAGTGCAGTGTCACTTTTACATTTACTCTTACTTTTAATAGGAGTGATATTACTATTTGTAATTGCTTTTGTATTGACTGGTTTTGTTGCAAAAAAACTGAACCTGAATAGAGAAGATCAAATTACAGCTCAGTTTTGTGGTACCAAAAAATCATTGGTTCATGGTACTGTTTTTTCTAAAATTATTTTTGGTAATATGGCAACAATGGGTGTTATATTGTTGCCCTTAATGTTATTTCATGCGACTCAAATTCTGATTATTAGTGTTATAGCTTCAAAAAAAGGTCAGTTGTAATATGCGTTTTTTTTAAGTTTAAAACCATTGGAAATGGATACCTGAAGCTACAACGGCTCCAACTAAAATAATTAGTACAATAATTACAAATTTAGCTCCAAATTTCGTTTTGTTATCTTTTTGAAAAATATAATCTCTTCTTTCTTCGTCTTCGTCTTTTACAAACTTCATAGTTTCTATTTTATTGGTTAATATATACGGTTTTCTTGTTGACAAAAGCCAACATACCTTCTTTAGATAATTCACGACCATAGCCTGAAATTTTAGTACCTCCAAAAGGTAATCTTGGGTCTGATTTTACCATATCATTGATAAAAAATGCACCGTCTTCAATTTCTAAAGTACGTTTTGATGCGGCTTCATAATCTGATGTGAAAATCATAGTTCCTAATCCAAATTTAGAATTTGAAGCTGTCTCATAAGCTTCATCTTCAGATTTTACTTTAATAATCGCTGCAACAGGCCCAAAGGTTTCCTCTTTAAAAACAGGCATATCTTTAGTCACGTTACCGAGGATTGTTGGTTGATAATAGGCACCATCTCTTTTGTTTCCATATAATACTTCAGCGCCTAAGTCAATTGACTTTGTAATTTGTTCTTCTAAGGTGTCAGCTAAATCTTCGCGTGCGAGGCAAGATATTGTTGTGGCTTCTTCCGTCGGGTCTCCATGATGTAGTGCTTCAACTTTAGACGTGAATTTTTCAATAAATTCGTCATAAATGCCTTCAACAACAATAAATCGTTTTGCGGCAATACAACTTTGCCCTGCATTTTGCATGCGTGCTTTTACAATGGTATCCATATGTTGGTCTAAATCTGCATCTTCTAAAATAATGCAGGCATTATTACCTCCTAGTTCTAAAAGTGATGGTTTAAGATTTTTACCTGCCAACTCTGCAATTTTTCGACCAGCTTTTTCGCTTCCGGTTAAGGATACGGCTTTTACAATATCGTGTTCCATAAGCACTTCTATAGTGTCGTGATCCGTGATTAAGGTTTGAAAACACCCTTCAGGATAGCCAGCGTCTAAAAATAATTTTTCAATAGCGACTGCACAACCTGTTACATTGGAGGCGTGTTTTAAAAGTGCGACATTTCCAGCCGTTAGCGTTGGGACCGCAAATCTAAAAACCTGCCAGAATGGAAAATTCCAAGGCATAATAGCTAAAACACAACCTAAAGGGTCATAACTTATAAAACTCTCTTGCGCATCGGTTTCAATGAGGTCATCTTGTAAAAACTGTTCTGCATTTTTAATGTAAAAATCGATGAGATAAATACATTTATCAATTTCAGCTTGACTTTCTAGAATTGGTTTTCCCATTTCTTCAGTCATTAAAAGACTTAATTCCGTTTTGTTACCAAAAAGTTGATCCGCAAGATTTTGAAGTAATATAATGCGCTCACTAAAATCAGATTGCTTCCAAGAATTGTAGGTGTTATCTGCTAGTGCTAGTTTTTTATTGATATTAGATTTGGCATCTAATTTATAAGTTTCGAGATGATTTCCGTTAAACGGATTGTAAGTTTTTATCGTAGTTTTCATAACTGTAAAATGTGATTCAAAATTAATTTTATTCTTGGTGTATAGTTAATGCGTTTACTAAAATATTTAACGCTAATAATAAATAGCATTTCAGCTAATATTGCTATGTAAAGAGTTAAAATAACGTGGGTTTGTGATGTAACTTTGTAACACAGCAAAGCGCTGAACATTAAATTTAACACATAAAAATAACAATAATCATGAGTAATAACGGAAACACAGTTTTAGGAATTTTAGCAGGTACAGCAGTAGGGGCAGTTTTAGGAATCTTGTTTGCACCAGATAAGGGAAGTGTAACAAGACAAAGAATTGCAGATGAAGCAGCAACCAAAAAAAATTTAATGGCTGATAAAGCTACGGAACTGAGAGATTCTTTAGGAAATACAATTTCAACCCAAAAAGAAAACTTAGACGAACAAGTAGAAGCGTTAGTATCTAATGCAAGTTACAAGGCAGAGGATGTTATTACAACGCTAGAAGCTAGATTAAAAGACTTGAAAGCAAAGAATAAGAATCTTCAGAAAAAAGCCTAATTTATGAGTGTATTTGAAGATTTAAAACATACAACAGAAAAGACTTCAGATATTGGTGAGCGTTACGTAAGAGCGTCTCACCAATATTTTAGGCTTAAGGTTTTTCAACAATTAACTATTTCGCTGAGTATGGCAGCAAAGGTGTTGGTTGTGGGAACATTATTGTTTGGAGGTCTTGTATTTCTGTCTATTGCAGGAGCAATAGAGTTAGGTAACGCACTCAATAGCTATTCGCTTGGATTCTTAATGGTTGGTTTAATCTACCTTGTAATAGCACTTATATGCTACTTGTTAAGAAAGAAATTTAACGCTTTTATTATTAAGAAAGTAGGTCTTAAGTTTTTTAATTAAATGAAAAAGCTATAGCTCCAAAGCATCTTTTCCATTTAGTTTATAATGACCTGAAATAAATTTTTAAAAAAATAATATATGAAAACTTATACATCCTTTGATGATATTGATAACGATTTAAAACGCTATAAATTAGAGCGTGATATTGCGTGGGAAGAACTAAAACTAATCAAATCAGAATACAAACAGGATCTTCAGCCGCTTAACTGGGTCAATACGGCTTTACAACTAACAGGTAAATACAGTTTTATTGCGATTATAAGAAAGTGGTTGTTTAAGAAATAATGATTAAATCTCTACTTTAGAAACAATTTGCTTTTTAAACTCGTTAGGTGAAATGTTGAATTTTTCTTTAAATATTTTAGAAAAATAACTTCGACTGGTAAACCCAATGGTATACACAACTTGGGAAATATTTAAATCTGTTGTTTTTATTAAATTCCTAGCTTGTTCTAATCTTATGTGGCGGATAAACTCCGTCACTGTGCGTTTGTATAAAAACTTAAAGCCGTTTTGAAGTTTTGCTTGAGATAAACCATATTCTATAGATAATTGGTCCAAAGAGTACTGTTTTGAAGGCTCTTTTTCTATTAAATTACAAATCTTTTTTATGGTCTTAAGGTCTTGCTTAGATATTGATTTAGGCAATTTTTCACCTGAATTTTGTCTGTTATGTTGCTGAATGTGTAAGGATAATATTTCATAAATCTTTGCCTCAATTTTTAGAATACGCAGCATTCCTTTGGTTTTGATATTACGGATAGACTTTACATCATCGGCCATTTTTAAATTCAACTCCCCGTAATGTAAAAATCTATTTTCATAATCGGTATCTACAAAAACTTCGTATAATTTTTTATTTAGAGTAGAAACATCTGTAGTTCTTTTTTTTAAGAATTCTTTTCGGGTAATCTGAATAAAATTAATCTGCAGCTTTTCATTTTTTGGAAAATGTAAATAATTAATACCATCAGATTTATTAGCGAAAATAACGGATTGAAATTGCTGTGTTTTTCGCTCTACTTTTTGCGCTTCTAATCGGTGTGCAAAACTTCCTTTTAAATTGTAAATAAATCGTATCGGATTATATTTTTCAGCTTCAATCTTAAGAATAAATTCTTTGTGAAATTTAATATCAAAATCTAATAAATTCACACCCCAGTCAAAAGGAATGTAAGTAATTTTACCTAAAGCATTTGCATTATCAATAGTCATTGTGTATTCACCCCATCGTTCTTCAATATGACCGTCTAAATGGTCACTGATTTGTGTAAGAATATCCCTAGTGCTTGTAGGACTTAATAAAATTTCTATCATGTTAGTAAGTGGACGATTGGTTAATCAATATAATTTCATCATAAAACGTAATCGTATGACAAGTCTTTTAAATTCAACTTGTTTAACGTGCTATTAATAAAAAAGGAATTGATGTAAATTTAATCTAATTTAAACCTATTTATCTTAATTTTTTTACAAAAATCACTAATTATTAGGCCTTAAACTGTTTAATGTGCTAAACAGTTAATTTTTCAACCGAAAGAGCAAATACGCATCCCTTTATGTCTCTATTTTTGGTCGTATAACCAATTTAAATTACAATACCTATGAACATATATGAAGCCATTAGGAAAGATCACGATATACAAAGAAATCTTTTAGACAAATTAGTTGATACTTCTGGTGATACAAAAAAACGAACAGAGTTATTTAAAGAACTGCGTAAGGAACTCACTTTACATGCTAACGCCGAAGAGCGTCATTTTTATAAACCATTAATTCCAACTGATATGATGCAAGATTACGCTAGACATGGCATTGCAGAACATCATGAAATTGATGAGCTTGTTGAGGCTTTAGAAGAAACAGAAATGGATTCATCAGGATGGTTAAAAATCGCAAAAAATTTAAAAGATAAAGTAGAGCATCATCTAGAAGATGAAGAGCGAACCTTTTTTCAGCTTTCGGGAAAAGTATTTAACGATAAAGAAAAAGAAGAATTAGCTACTAAATATAATTCTTACATGGAAACACATAGGTAATTGTTGTTTTAAGAATATAACTAGTAGTGGAAGCTGTCGTTTAAGTTTTTATGAATTGGTTGAAATACTAGTTTATTAAATTTTAAACGATAGCTTTTTTTTAGGGATATAAATAATGTAGCTATAAATATTTAAAATAGATAGTAAGTTTTCTGGAGTTTGTTAAAATTATGGCCAACAACTAATAACGTTAACCTCTTCTGTAATTGAATTAATGAAGTCACCGTAAGCATATTATTTTTGTTTAACAGAAATAATATTAAGATGTAAAAGGTAAGCATCGAAAAAAAAAATTACCCATAATCTAAATCAAAAATAAGATGACAACATACACAGCAGAAGTAGGAAATAAATTAAACGATTTATTAGAAAAAAATTACGACGCAGAAAAAGGCTATACTAAAGCAGCTGAGAATGTAAATCATTCTGGTCTTAAAAACTTTTTTAATCGTAAAGCAGAACAACGACGCGTTTTTGGTCATGACCTTAAATCAGAAATTAAATCTTTTGGCCAAGAGGTAGATAAAGGTGGAAGTGTTACGGGATCAGCACACAGGACTTGGATGGATATGAAATCTTGGTTGTCTCAAGATAACGAGGAATCTATGTTAGAGGAAGCTATTAGAGGTGAAAAGACGACCGTAAATGAATATAGCGAAGTGCTTAAAGAAACTAGTTTACCAAGTAGTACTAAATCTATTTTAATGTCTCAAAAAAATAATATTGAAACAGATTTAGCTGAAGTAAAATCATTGGAGAGTTTAAAGTAGAATTTAATTAGTTAGTGATTTGAGCGCATTCTATATCTTAGGATGCGCTCTTTTTTTTTAGTAACCACAAACCTTTTGATTGAAATGCTTTAAAAAATTTAAAAGACAACCCGGGTTTTAATTTAGAGCTGCGCTTTTTTGAGCTACTTTTTTTAGTGTATCGGATAACAAAAACAAGGATATATCCTTTACTTGTAGAAAAAATAAATGTTTTATAAATTATCAAATACAATCGATTTATTAAAAATTGAGTCTGCTTTTGATGCCCATTTTAAATATCCCTCACTCTACGAGACTAACCCTATTATAAATGGTCTATACGAACAGTCACTTCCTGTAATAACAAAGGAAAACCCCGACCAAATTAACTATGCTATTTGGGGAATGGTACCCCAAAATTATAAAGACGGTTGGGATAGCTTTCAAAAGCTGTCTAATACCTTAAATATTCCATTAAGTAAGGTAAACACTTTGGGATGGGTACATAGTTTATTAAATCAGCAACGCTGTGTAATTATTGTTTCAGGTTTTTTTACCTCCTATGTTTTTAATGGCGAAGTTTATCCCTATTATGTCTACAGTATAGACCATAAACCCTTTGCTCTAGCAGGTGTTTATTCAATTTTAAATGATGGTTTTTTATCGGTTAGCCTTATAAGTTCTACAAAGCAAAATGAATTAAAACACATTCATAATTTAGGTGAAGATTTCCCTATTGCCCTATCTAGTGAAGATTTTGAGGATTGGTTTAATTTAGATATAAACTTACCTAATTGTGGGATTGAAAATTTGAAACCTGTAGAATTAAATGCACATACAATATCTAAAGAGTTCTATAAAAATGATATTATTTACGATGCCGTACTAGAACCAGCAAATTATTATAGTTTACCTATTCATTCCTTGAAGTAAAACAGAACAATTAGTAGTTCTTAGTAATTATAAAATTCTATATAGCTTGTGTTTGTTCAATATCTTTTGAAAACTACAGGAATAATTAATAAGAAGTAAAACTGACAGTAATGAACTTACAATAGTTTAAAGCTTTTGAGTGATTCTGTATTGCGTTAATATGTTTGTTTTTTGAGTCAACAACAGTAGAAAAAAGAACATAAATTTGAATTATATATAGTTAACAGCAATTTATGCTGAAACACTTTTATTAGTTTAGTAAGGGTTGGTTACCCAGTAGTAGATCAAGCGAATTCTCTTTTAGGGTTCGCTTTTTTTTTTAGAGGATAATTCAATGTTAATACGGTTAATATCAATTGCGTATGAGCAAATCAGTATAAGTAATATGCACCATCTTTGTAATGAAGGTTAGAAACGCTAACCAATTAACTTAAAACCATAAAATTATGTTACGTTGGACAATCACATTCATTATAATAGCAATCATAGCAGCCGTTCTTGGATTTGGAGGCATAGCAGGTGCCGCAGCAGGTATTGCTAAAATCGTATTTTTTATATTTATCGTACTTTTTGTACTATCTTTATTAAAAGGCGTCATGAAAAAATAAAATAACAATACTATAAAATATTATAGCCTTGAGAACCCTATGGTTTTCAAGGCTTTTTTTATATTCACGGAAAACCGTGAGCTATAAGCATTCTGGTTTTGGTACTATTGTCTAATTTAATTGCACAAAACGGTGTTGATTCTTTTTAAGTTTACAGATTGAAAAAACAATAGGTACTTTTGTAATTAGGATATAGTGAAGTAATGCAAATCAAAACTATAATTTTTATTTTTTTCGGGATGTTATTTTCAATGGGATTTACCCAAGAAAAATATTCAAGTTTTCGAGCTTTTGGTGAAATACCTAGCGTTGTAGATGCGTCACTTTATCAAAATTTAAATGCTGCCGAAACTCAAGAAATCCGATTTCAATATTTAGATACTATTGCACAGGTTTATGTTAAGTCTGGTCATGCAGATTCATTGATGCATTATGCTAAACTAATTAAAAACGAGGCACTTTATAAGGCGTCAGATATAAAGGATGTAAATATTATTAAGCAAAGAGCTTTGTATTTTGAAGGTATAGCAACTCAAAAAATGGGTTTATTAGATGAAGCTATTAAGTCTTATATACAAGGTCTAGAAATAGAAACTTCTAAGCATTCTTTTCAAAAGCACTTAAAACTTCAACTTGCAGAAGTTTATTTAACTAAAGGAGAATTTGAAAAGGCTAGGCTATTATTAGAAGAATTGCCGCAAGCCAAAACAGATAACAATTTCTATTTAAAAAATACAATTGCTAAAAGTCGTTTTTTAATTCTGAAAAACAATAATGATTTAGCAGCCAAGATGATAAATGAAGCATTGTCTGAAGATTTTATCGAAAAACATCAAAAATTAAAATTAGAATTACAGCTCAATTTATCTGAAATAGAACTCAATCAGGGAAATTTTGAACGTTTAATTCAAAGTTCAGACCGAATAAAAAATGAGGCTCTAGATAAAGGGTTTTATGATTTGTACATAGAAGCCTCTTTAAATATAGGTTTTGCTTATGCCATGTTAGATAACTTCGATGTTTCTGAAGTAGTTCTAAGTTCAGCCTATATTAATTCTATTCAATGGCACCGGTTAGAGCTTCAAAAAAAAGTCATTAATGCTTTGGTTAAACTTTATAATGCAAAGGAAGATTATAAAAATGCTTATAATTTAATGACCCAATATCAAAGTGTTAATCGCGAAATAGAAAATAAACAGAATCAGCGCTTAGTAAAAGACTTAGAACTGAAATACGAGACACTAAAGAAAGAAAGAGAGATTAGTCAACTACAAGAAGACCAATTATTACAACAAGCCGAGATTGAAAGGCAGACAACTATTAAATACGCGTTTTTAATTGGGTTTTTAATCATTCTTATTCCTGTTATTTTACTGCTTGTGGTTTATTATCAAAAACTACAAACCCAAAGTTTGCTTAACAAACAACAAGAGGCGATGAATCAGCAAGAGGTTGAAAACTTACTGCAAACCCAAGAATTAGATCTTGCTAAAAATGCTATTGCAGTACAATCTAAAGAGCGTGATCGTATTGCGAGAGAGCTACATGACAGTATTGGTGGGAATTTAGCAGGTATAAAATTAAAGATGAATAGTCTAGATAATCATCAACCAGAATTTAGGCAAATTTTAAATCAGCTCGATACAACCTATAATCAAGTTCGTGATATTTCACATAGTTTAATCCCTAAAGAATTTGAAACTTCGGCATTTATAGATTTGGTTACAAATTATATTCATAATATTAGAGATAATGCCACAGTAAGTTTACTTTTTAATGCTTACCCTAAGGAAACAATTAATACTATTGCTGTGTCGCTTCAAGTCGCCTTATTCAATATGATAAAAGAATTGGTAACCAATGCACTAAAACATGCTAAAGCTGATGAGGTGAGTATTCAAATGACAGCACTTTCCGAAGAGAATAGTATTGAGCTGATTTATGAAGACGATGGACTAGGCTTTGATTTAAACAAAACAAGTAAGGGAATCGGTCTTAAAAATATTGAAAAAAGAGTTGCTGACTTTAAGGGAACCATTTCTATAAATACAGCTGAAAATAGGGGCACAGTAATTAGTATTAGTTTACCACAATCTTAATTTATGAACACATCATTTTCCATAATTATAGCAGACGACCACGCGATGTTTTTAGATGGCTTAAAAAGTATCCTGTCTGAAGAAAAATCGATAGATATTACACTCACAGCTAAAACAGGTGCTCAGGTTTTAAAATATCTAAGGATTAATACCGACGAAAAAATTGACTTGGTAATTACAGACATTAATATGCCAAAAATGGACGGTGTGGAATTGAATAAAGCTATTAAACAAGAGTTTCCTCAAATAAAAACCCTAGTGGTTAGTATGTTAGAAGATGCAAAAAAAATAAAAGCACTAACGGAAGCTAATGTCAATGGTTATATTTCTAAAAATGCGGAAAAAACAGAATTGCTAAAAGCTATAAAATCCATTTTGCAAGGTGAAAATTATTTTTCGCCACGGATTAAACAGGTGCTAATGGAAGCTATGTTTTCTGCTAAATCAGAACCCGAAATATCTTTGAGCAAACGTGAAAAAGAAGTTTTAAAACTTATTGCACAAGAGTTTACAACACAAGAAATCGCCGATCAATTATTTTTAAGTAAACACACCATTGAAAGCTACCGGAAAAATCTAATTTCGAAATTGGGAGTTCGTAATTTGGCTGGTCTTACACGTTATGCGGTAGAAAAAGGGATGTTAGATTAATCTAGGTGAGACTTCACGTTTTTAATTTCTAAAATGAAACCCTATTAATAGCGATAACAATCTTATTCTGTTTTTCTACATATAGTTCTATAGCTATATGAAATAGCAAAAAAAGACATTTTAATTTTACTAAAAGATATTTTACACTTTACAGGTGGCTTATGCTTAAAAACTGCATAAATTTTTGTTTCATTAGCTACTATATGTGGGGTTTACAAAGCCTATCCCTGAAAACAGGGTAAACGTTTTTACGACTTACAGTCTATTATAAACTTCCCTATTTACTGAAATTTGTATCATAATATTAACTATAAATAATTAGAACTTATGATTTACGGAATTTCTTTAATCTTGTTGAGCATCATTGCAGTGCCATCACTTATTTTATCAAAAAAACCTAACGCGCAAGAGCTGTTAGATAAAGTTGCCCCTTATCAAGGGTGGATAGGACTTGTCTTTTGCTTTTTTGGTGTTTGGGGAATTATTTCAGCTTTACTTAATATGGGGTGGTTATCTGTAGCACCTGTTTGGTGGATAACGTTATTAGCTGGAAGTGTTGTTGAAGCAGCACTCGGATTTATGTTAGGTTTTGGTATGATTAATAAATTATTACTAAGCAAAAACGAAGCTGCTAAAGAAAAAGCAGCAGAATTAAGAGAGAAGTTAGCACCAAAACAAGGAAAATTAGGCGTTTTAGGACTCATTGTAGGTGGTTGGATGATTGCGGCATCGTTCTTATTTACAATATAACCTTCTGAATTTTTAAATAAAAAAATATTATGAAACAATTTGCCTTAGCAATACTACTATGTATTTCAACTTTTAGTATCGCTCAAAATACAACAGATAAACGCGTTATAAGTGTTTTTGGTGTCGCAGTAAAAACATCTCAAAGTGTTACTTATAAAACAGATGTAACACTGACATTAGATAATAGTTATTATGGTGAGGATCCTTATAGTAGTCTAGATGAATTATTAGCTAAGTACTTTGAAAAAGTGGCGGAACTGAATATTGATAAATCTAAATTCACGGAAGACGAATTATCTTATGTGTCTTCAGGATACAGAAAAGATGGCACGGTACTTCGGTTTGAAACGAATGATAAGGATGAGATCTTAAAAGTGGCGAGCATTAGAATGCTACAAGTAATGCCATCTTATATTCAGGTGAAAACTGAAACACCTGAGTCAGAGATGAAAAAGTTAATGGCTTCAGCATTAGAAAATGCACGTGAAAAAGCTGAAATGTTGGCTGCTCTTAGTGGTGAAGAAATTGATGAAATAGACTCAATCTCTAGCGATTATGATACGGCCACATATTGGCAGTCACCAAACACGGATTCTGAGTATGTAAGGTTATCTGTTAATTTTACATTAAAATAAAGCTACTTATGCTTAGTTAGGGGCTAAAGTCTGCGTTGTACCGTCCCAAAAGGTGCTCGCAGGCTTTATGTGTTTATAACGATTCAGTTATAATTGAAACTTAAAACAGCACCCAATTTTTGAACGCTACTAAATTTTATTAAATTCAGAAATAACTTTTTTTACCAACAGTTTCTGAAAGTATCTTACAATAGGTTATTCAAGAGATAGTAAGGACTAAATCCTTGCTAAATATTATGTTTCGGAGCTTATAATTCCTGTAGTTTTAGCCTTAAATGAGGCGTTAACAATCACTACAATTAAAAATATTAATAGGACTATAATTACTGTTAATAACTTATAAGTAAGGTTTTGCACAAAAAACCTACATTTGTTATACCTAATAAAACAATAAGATTATGTCTGATACAATTGAAAGAGTAAAGTGTTTAATTATAGGTTCTGGGCCCGCAGGTTATACAGCGGCAATTTATGCCTCTAGAGCCAATATGTCACCTGTTTTATACCAAGGCGAACAGCCAGGTGGTCAGTTGACAACAACAAATGATGTAGAGAATTTCCCTGGTTATCCAGAAGGTATTACAGGACCAGAAATGATGATGGAACTTCAAAAACAAGCCGAGCGTTTTGGTACAGATATACGTCATGGTTGGGTTACCAAGGTAGATTTTTCTGGAGATTTACATAAAGCTTGGGTTAACGAAAAAGAAATTCATGCCGATACCATAATTATTTCAACAGGAGCTTCTGCAAAATATTTAAACTTACCTTCTGAGCAAAAATACCTAAAATTAGGTGGTGGTGTTTCTGCTTGTGCAGTATGTGATGGTTTCTTTTATAGAAATCAAGAAGTCGTAATCGTAGGTGCAGGAGATTCAGCTTGCGAAGAAGCGCACTATTTATCTAAACTTTGCAAAAAAGTAACCATGTTAGTAAGACGTGATGAATTTAGAGCGTCTAAGATTATGGCCAAACGGGTTCAAAACACGGAAAATATTGAAATCCTATACAATACTGAAACCGATGAGGTCTTAGGAGACGGTCAAGTGGTTACTGGTATTAGAGTTTTTAATAATAAAACAAACGAGAAGCATACCATTGAGGCTACTGGTTTTTTTGTAGCCATAGGGCATAAGCCAAATACCGATGTTTTTAAAGATTATTTAGATTTGGATGAAACAGGCTATATTATTAATGCAAAACCAGGAACTAGTTTAACAAATGTAGAAGGTGTATTTGTTAGTGGAGATGCCGCAGACCACGTTTACAGACAGGCCATTACTGCCGCTGGAACTGGCTGTATGGCTGCTTTAGATGCAGAACGTTATCTAGCCGCTAAGGATGCCGATTTTGAAGTTGCAACCTCTAGTTATAACTAGTTTTAGTTACTACATATTAAAATATTTAAAAAGCTGAAGTGTCTAACTTCAGCTTTTTTTTGTTGATTAGTTAAAATTGTTAATTTTTTCAAAAAAATCAGAGATATGACTTTTGTCATGATCTAATCGTCTTTTTATTCAAATCTTTGCCGAAACCAAAAACACGTAATTATGAACAATTCAAACAATTCAATTAAATCCCCTTTGCTTTTTTTAACGGTATTTTTATGTAGTCTATTTACTTTTCAGATAGCAACATCTCAAAATTATACACTAAATAATAGTAGTTCGACTCTTGAAGTACATGGTACCTCTTCTATTCATGATTGGATATTAGAAACCGAAAAACAATCTGGAAAAATAGTTATTTCAAACACAGAGGAGTTAGCAATTGAAACTTTAAGTATCACTGTTGAAGCTGAAAGTCTTAAAAGTGGAAAATCATCCATGGATAAAAACACCTATGATGCCTTAGACACTGATGATCACAAAACTATGGACTTTAACCTTACTTCGGTAAAAAAAGTTGATAAGCTATCTGATCAATCGTTTAAAGTTTCTGCTTCAGGTAAAATGACCATAGCTGGTGTTACTAAGACAATGTCTGTTGATTTAACCCTAAAAATAGAAGGCACAAAAGTGCTTCTTAATGGCGAAAAATCATTTAATATGACTGACTTTGGTATTGACCCACCTAAAGCCTTATTAGGGACTATTAAAACAGGTGATGCTATAAAAATCGTTTTCAAATCCGTATTCGAAACCAAATAATAATAGAAAATAAATTCAACTAACAATTAAATAAATAAATTATGAAATCAGTATTCAAACTCGCAACATTAGCCCTTGTTTTTACAATGGGGTATTCAATATCAGCTCAAAATAACCCAAGAGACTTCGATAATTACAGGCAACCTGATCAAAGAGGTGTTAATGTATTTGAACCTCAGAAAGATACAATTACTAATTTTGAAGAACTTCATGTAAGAATTGGAGGTTCTTTCGCGCTTCAATTTCAAGCTTTAGATCAAGAAAACTCAGGTGCTGTTCCAATGAAAGAAATTGGTAGTAACTTTAACTTAGCAACCGCTAATTTAGATTTAGATGTCGCACTTTATGATGGTGTAAGTATGCACTTAAGAACGTATTTATCATCTCGTCATCACAATGAACCATATGTAAAAGGTGGTTATTTCCAAATTGATAAATTAGATTTTATCTCTGAAGGATTTATGGCAGACCTAATGGAACGTACGACTATTAAAATTGGTCATATGGAAAACAATTACGGTGATGCGCACTTTAGAAGAACAGATAACGCACAAGCAATTCATAACCCATTTGTAGGGAACTTAATTATGGATTCTTTTACGACTGAAGTTGGTGCAGAAGTGTACTATAGAACAGATATGGGAATCTTTGGTATGGTAGGATTTACAAATGGTAAATTAAATCAAAGTGTAGAGGAATCTAATGGAGCAACTGGTGGTGCAGCTTTTTTAGCTAAATTAGGTTACGATAAGCAAGTATCTGACGATTTAAGAGTACGTTTAACAGGTTCTATGTATAATACAGGCTATGCTCCTAATGTGTATTTGTATAATGCTGATAGAGCTGGTTCTAGATACTATGATATTTTACAAGATGCTACAGCTACTAGCGATAACTTTAGATCAGGTCGATTTACTCCAGGATTTTCAAATCAAATTACTGCGATTATGATTAACCCATTTGTAAAATATGGTGGATTAGAAGTCTTTGGTACTGTAGAATTAACTTCAGGGAGAAGTTTAGCAGAAGCAGATAGAAGAAACGCAGAACAGTATGCAGGTGAGGTTATCTACAGATTTGGCGAAGCTGAGAATGTGTTTTTAGGAGGGCGTTACAATACTGTAAGTGCTGAATTAAATGGTGGTCAAGAAGTAAGTATTAATAGATTTCAATTAGGTGCAGGTTGGTTCATGACCAAGAATGTATTGATGAAAGCAGAGTACGTAAACCAACAATATAATGATTATGCAGCAGGAAATATTCTTGAAGATGCTCAATTTGATGGATTTATGCTTGAGGCTGTCATTAGTTTCTAATAATTAATTAACATAATAAAGGCCTTTATTTTTGCAATAAAGGCCTTATTTTTTATATTTAATCTTATGGTTAGGATAATAACATTTATTTTTTTGCTCTTTTTAGGAGCTAAGCAATATACTTCAGATATTAATAGCCTAACAGCGAAAGAGTCAACGGTATCTTTTTCGTCTGATAGTTATCTTAGAATTAAAGGCGAATCGAATGTGAATACATTTGAGTGTCAGTTTGATATGAATACAATTTCAGATGCTGTAAAAATTAAATACAAAGATTATAACAACAAAATTAAATTTGATGATACCAAACTTATATTACCAAATTTAGAGTTTGATTGTGGGGGAAAAGCTATCAATAAAGATTTTAATGAATTATTGAATACTGAAGAGTTTCCTCAAATAACACTTAAATTAAAGGAAATAGCAGAAGTTGATATAAATCAAAGTACTGTAATCGCAACAGTTGAAATTACAATTAGTAACATTGTAAGAACATATAAGGTACCTGTTGCTGTTAATAGAGATAATAACTTACGGGTAAGTGGCAAAATGCCTTTAGATATTAATGATTTTGATTTAGTTGCGCCAACTAAAATGTTAGGAATGATTAAGGTATCACCAAAAATTGAGATTCAGTTTTCACTCAATATAAGGTCTTAGTATCTATTTAGCGTTTCTTCTTTTGAAGTTTACTCGTATCTTCAAATTTAGTTATCGTAATTGCAGGATTTCCATAAAGGTAAACTTCGCTATCACCTGAGGAAGCAATAGTAATACTCTCGGTTGCAGAAATAGTTAAATCACTACTGTCTTCTAAACTTGCATTAACAGATTTAACATCAAATTTTGCACCATTAAAGTTTGTAGAATTATCTAATCTAAATACGGAGCTATTTGCAGCACCTTCAATAACAGCATCTGAACGTAAATACAAATCAAAATCAGCGACTTGGCTGTTAATTAAAGCGTCTAACTTACTATTGTCGCTTAATTCTATTTTGGTGTTTTGAGCCGTAAGGTTTAATCGTGTTTTAGATTTTCCTGAGCTCTTATAATTAAAACTTTTAGCATTAATATTTAAATAAGCTCTAGAGTTATCAGCTGTTATTAATGTTACATCACCAAGCTCCATAGAAGTTAATGATCTAATTTCACCGTCGCCTCTCGTTTCGATAGATTGAAGTCCACTACCGTAGTTAACCGTAATATTAAGTTTCTTTTTTGAGGTGATACGTGTAGACTCTGTAATGGTAAGCACGCCATCTACAACGTTAGTAATTATAACATCATGTAAATTGCTATCTGCTTCTATATTTACAGATGGCTTACTGTTATAAACAACTTCAATTGATAAATCACCATTAACAATGATGGTATGAAATTCGTCAATAAAGGTTTGTTTAATAGTAACGTTTCTATCACCTTTAATCTTATCTGCTGATTGTGCTCTTAAAAATGGAGTAGCGGTAATCATTAAAAGCAGAATGAGTCCTGTTTTTTTCATGTTCAATATTTACTATCATATATAAAGTCATAAAATACATCTTAAAAGTTAAATTTCTAGTCTTTTACTTTAAAAAAATCTTATGAATGCCAATATTAATGATTTCTATTTAATATAAGTTAATTTATAGTTATTAAACCCTGTGAATTTTAAAATAACTCATAATACAGCTGATCTATATTACGTATTTCAAACGGTTTACTAACAATTTATATATGATAAGCAAAAACCATCCCAAACTTATTTATAAGTTTAGAATGGTTTGTGATTGATTGAATAAAATTAAACGGTTGCTGTTATTTTTGCCTTATACTTCCTGCAGAATTATCTGATTTTTCAACTTTTTCCGGATGTCCAGTATAGATAATATCACCACTACTTGTGGCTTTAGCAATTAATGATTTAGAAGTATTAACAGAAATGTCTGCAGCACTTGTGGCTGTTGCATTTGTGGTTTCGGCTAATAGGTTTATTGCATCTATATCACTTCCGCTAGTTGCATTTACCATTAACGTTCTTGTTGTCCCACTTATGTTAATATCGCTACCACTTGTGGCATTACAACTTAAATTTTCGGTTGTAACATCTAAAGTAATATCTGCGCCACTTGTACTGTTTAACTCTAAATTTTCTACCACAATTGTATGGGTAGAATAGACATCGCTTCCACTTGTAGCATTAATTTTAGAAATGGTTTCTAAGGTTAACATCACTTTTTTAGAGCTTGAACGTCCAATATTTTTAGTTGCATAGATTTTAAGAACATCATTTTCTATTTCGGTCATAATAAGTTCTTGAAGATTGTCATCGGCTTCAACGCTTATAGAAACAGCATCTGCTTGTGTAATGTAAAGGTCTAAGCCTTGGCTGATTTTAATTTTACTAAAGTTGTTGCTGATATTTCTATCTGCTTTTACAACGTTACCGTTGCCATTGACGCTTTCCGTTAAATTACAGGAAAGGAACAATAGACTAATAATACTAGTAATAATAATTCTTGTTAAAGTGGTCATGAGTCCTGTTGGTTTTTTGATTGATGAAATAATTTAGTTATAAATTTATGTTGATTAGACAGTGTTTGATATTATTATATGATGAGTTGTTGATTATAGTATATTAATTGTTATTAACTTCAATATTAACACCATCTTCATCATTAATTTTAATGCTTACTTCAGGTTTTTCTGAATTGATGTTTTCTGTGTTTGAAGGTGTTTCTTCATTTATAAAATCATCTTCCTCTATAGATGTTTCGGCGTCAATAATACAATCCAAACATTCGACATCATTTTCAATAACTTTATAATAGTGCTTATCCATTTGATGCTTCAATAAGTTGGTCTGTGGACTATAACTTTCTGTAAATTGAGCAACATTATCATCGTTATAAAAAATACTGCCTTCAGGTAAATACAAAATAACTTCAACATATTGATCACTGAATTTGTTGACACCGTCGGTTGTGAGGTAGGCATCTAGTTGTAATTCATTATTTACAATTTTATAGTTGTAATTGATGTTTTGCGCACGTTCCTTTGCAATATTATAGTTGCTCCCTCTAGCAAAGGCATTGATTTTTATTCCTGCAATTGTATCTGTTGTTAGCGTAATTATAAATCTGATATCTGATGTTGATATCATATTCTGATCACCATCTGTAGGAAGAATTTTATAATTATGATGACTTCTGTTAATGTATTTATTATAGGTGTCGTGACCTATCATTCTAATTTTTAACGTGTCTCCGGTAGTGATATTTACAGTGTCTTCAAAACGTACAATGTTGGCATCATAGGCTTGTTCGGTAGCTTGTTTTATTCCTGTAATTACAAGTCCGATAATAGCCATTATCCAAAGTCCTAAAAGCGTGAATTTTGCAATATTGCCAATAGATTTTAAGTTGTTGACTAAAATTTTTAATCCTAAATAAAAGATGAAGAAAAATGGCACACCGATGGCAAAAAATAAAAATATAGACATTAGCCAGATAGGAATATTTGCAGCGTTTGATGCTTCAATAAAATCTAAACCTGGAAAATGAATGGCATCAGTTATACCAATTGTAAATAAGGCGATAATTAAACCAATTAGAGTGGTAATACCGATAATGATTAAAAGGATTCCTATAAATTTTGCAATCACTTTTAAGAAAAACATTATGATAGCACCAATAGTATCGAAAAAATTCTGTGAACTAGATTTTAATTTACTGCCTTGTTTCTGAAAATCAACACTTTTAACAGATTCTGAAATATTATCAGACACATGGTCAAACCCTTCTTTTAGTTTATCGCCGTGTTTTTTTAAATCTACATTTTTAAAATTTTCGGAAACTGAATCAATGCCATCCTTAATTTTTTTTTCGATATTACTGATGTTTACGGGGTCACCGGTCATAGTCAGTTTTTCAGCTGTTGTTTTGGCTTCTGGAATTAATGCCCAAAGTAGAATATAAAGTAAAACACCTGTACCAGCACTAAAAAATAAGATGACCCAAATGAGTCGAATCCATAATGCATCTAAGCCAAAATAATGACCTATTCCTGCAGCAACACCACCTATATAAGAATTATCGGTATCTCTGAATAAGCGTCTCGGCGACTTAGATTTTTGCTTGTATTCTTGTTTGTGTTCTTTTTTGTTTTCATTTTTTGGTTCATCTTCAAAAATTTCGTCATCGACTAAATAATCTTCAGGTTGCCCCATAATAGTAATGATTTCATCAACGAGTATGATACCAACAACTTGTTTTTGATTTTGAATACGCTCAGAAAATAATTCTGCAATTCTAGCTTCAATATCTGCTATAATTTCTGATTGTCCTTGAGAATCTGTAAATGAACGTTTTATAGCCTCAAGATAGCGCGATAATTTGAGATATGCATCCTCGTCGATGTGGAAGAATATACCTGCTAAATTTATATTGACTGTTTTATTCATTGTTTTGGTGTTTTTGTGTTGGTTACTAGGTTAACGGCATTTTGTAATTCACTCCAAGTGGTATTTAATTCGCTTAGAAATAGTTGTCCTGTTTCTGTAAGGCCATAATATTTTCTTGGTGGTCCTGATGTAGATTCTTCCCAGCGGTAATTGAGTAATCCCGCATTTTTTAATCGTGTTAATAGCGGATAAATGGTGCCTTCTACAACGAGCATTTTTGCATCTTTAAGTGTGCCCAGAATTTCTGCGACATAAGCATCTTCATCCGCTAAAATAGATAAAATGCAAAACTCTAGAACACCTTTACGCATTTGTGCTTTTGTGTTTTCTATTTTCATATAATGAGTGTCTTGTATTTAATTAAACTGTTCATTTTTTGATTGATTTGATGTATTGGTGAATATAAATTACTTTAAAAAATTAATGGTAAATGGGTAGTTATAAGCTTTACCATCTCTTGCAGATAAACTCGCTTTAACGATAAGGGCTAATTCTACTATAAATGCAAAGACGGCTATCACACCCAAACCACCACCAATATAAAGTAGAGGTGAGGGTTCTCCAATATTGATATGGAAATTGTTAAGGCCATGAAAATCGATGACATTTAAGCCTCTAAATAGTTTTATAATAAAAAAAGGAACACTTAATGTACCTAAAATAATAGCATAGAGCAAAACACTAACCTGAAAGTTAATTGCTTGTTTACCATGTTGGTCTATAAATTCTGATTTGTTTTTATTAGCAGCCCATAATACTATGGGGCCAATAAAGTTCCCAAATGGAATTACAAATCTCGAAAAGGTAGACAAATGAATAAATGTCGCTAAATTTTTATGATGATTATCTATCATGTTATAAAGTATATAATAGTTTCTTATACAAATATATGTCTTTAAAAAGGTAGTATGTTACACATAGTACCTTAAATTAACATTTTTTTAACATTAGTTGAAGTTGAAATTTTCGCTTATTTTAGTAGAAATTAAATCATTAATCAGTTTCCTGTTTTATAGGAATGACATAAAAGATGATTGCTTTTACGAATAAAAAATATGGATATATCACCTTCAAAACTCAATAAGTATCTAATGTTTAAGCTACCTGCAGCATATTTTACAGGAGTGAGAACAAAAACGCTAACAGATCATACTTGTATGGTGACTGTTAAGCACAGTTGGGTGAATCAGAACCCTTTTAAATCCATGTTTTGGGCAGTACAAGGGATGGCAGCAGAGTTAACTACAGGTGCTTTGGTTATGAAAAAGATTAGAGAAAGTGGTAAGAAAATTTCAATGTTGGTAGCGTCTAACAATGCTACATTTTCTAAAAAAGCAACTGGTGTAATTACTTTTACTTGTAATGAAGGCCATAAAATAGAAGCGGCTATTACGAAAGCTATTGAAACAGGCGAAGGCCAAACCGTATGGTTGAATTCTAATGGTGTTAATGAAGAAGGCGTTCAAGTGTCAACGTTTAATTTTGAGTGGACACTCAAAGTTAAATCATGACATTATTGTGAGGACAAAGGACGTGACAATCCTTTGTAGTGAATAAAAAAGTAAGAACTAACAGTCTTGGTGATTGGAAACCTGAATTTTGTCGTTCAAACTTAAATTATCTGTAACAAAAAGATAATTAATGCAACTTATTATAGAAATCAATCAATAATTTTAATTTATGGAACAATTACCAGATTTTAGTAATAGAAATTCACATGAAATCGATTATCGTATTTATGGTGAAGAAATGCAATATGTTGAAATAGAACTCGACCCTCAAGAAGGTGTCATAGCTGAGTCGGGCAGTTTTATGATGATGGATGATGGGATTAAAATGGACACTATTTTTGGGGATGGCTCAGAAAAGGATACTGGTTTTTTAGGTAAAATATTAGGTGCTGGAAAACGGATTCTTACAGGTGAAAGCTTATTTATGACGGCTTTTTACAATAATCTTACCGGTAAGCGCAATGTGTCTTTTGCTTCGCCTTATCCAGGAAAAATAATACCCATTGATTTAATGGCCTATGGCGGAAAATTTATCTGTCAGAAAGATGCTTTTTTATGTGCGGCTAAAGGCGTAAGTGTTGGCATAGAGTTTTCTAAAAAATTAGGTCGAGGTCTTTTTGGAGGCGAAGGCTTTATTATGCAAAAATTAGAAGGCGATGGTATGGCGTTTGTACACGCAGGTGGTACAACAGCAGTAAAAACTTTAGCCGCCGGCGAAACTTTACGTGTAGACACAGGATGTATCATTGGATTTACGCAAGGTATAGATTATGATATTGAATTTATTGGCGGAATTAAAAATTCTATTTTTGGTGGTGAAGGTTTGTTTTTTGCAAAGCTTCAAGGCCCAGGAAAAGTATATATTCAATCCTTACCATTTAGTAGATTAGCAGGTCGTGTTTTAGCCTCCATTCCAAATGGTGGTAAGTCTAAAGGTGAAGGTAGTATTCTTGGTGGTTTGGGTGACTTATTAGATGGTGATAATCGCTTTTGAAGTAACAAATAACGTGTTCTAAATAGCTTTAATTTAGTGGTTTAGTGTTGTTTTTTAAGGTGTTGTATTATAAGTATTAATAAGTGTGATATTTTACAGTTTTAACATAAGAAGCTGTTAAATTTATTGCATTGTCAATTTTAAAATCAAAAAATTTACTATCTTACAATCTGAATTGAAACAATAGCGTATAGAAGAGCATTACTTTTTGTTAACCTAAAAACTAAAAAAATAACCTATGGCGCGAGCAATGTACGAGTACACTAAAACTGTACTTAGCAAAGTGAGTTTTGATGCGACATTATTCTGTAAAGAAGTGCAAAAAGCAGTAAGACGTTTACTGCCTCACGAAGTTGAAGAGCTTAGAATATTTATTCAATCTCTGATTAATCAAAACCCAGAATTAAACGAATGTTTAATTTATTTAAAAGTATAAAAAAAGCGTCCCAATTTATTTTGGGACGCTTTTTAGTTTTAACAACTAATTAGGTACTTTACAAAAGACCTTATTTGTTGGCCTTAGGACTAATAATTTGTACATTCTGAAACGCAATAGCGCCACGTACAATCCCTGATATAACATTATGCAAAGCATCAATAATTTGCATTTTTAATTCACTTTTGTGATAAATAATACTGATTTCTCTTGCAGGAGAGGGCTCTGTAAAATGTTTTAAATGAGGACTTAATTTTTCACTGATATCAAGTGTATGTAAATAGGGAAGAAGTGTCATTCCCATACCTTCATTTGATAATTTTATTAGTGTTTCAATACTACCACTTTCAATTTGAAAATTATCATCAACCTGTTCTTTCAATGTTTTACATAGGTTAATGACACCATCTCTAAAACAATGGCCATCTTCTAAAAGTAGCATATCATCAAGGTCTAAATCTGAAACTTCTATACGTTTTTTATTATTTAACCTGTGATGTTCAGGGACATAAGCAACAAAAGGTTCGTAATATAACACGCGCTCTTTTATGTTGTCACTTTCTAAAGGTGTTGCTACAATTGCTGCATCTAAATGGCCGTCACTAATGCGTGTTAAAATTTCGTCAGTAGTTAATTCTTCAATTTTTAATTTAACCTTAGGGAATTTTTTAATAAAATTTTTCAAAAACATAGGTAAGAGGGTTGGCATTATTGTAGGGATTATTCCTATACGAAATTCACCTCCAATAAATCCTTTTTGCTGATCTACGATATCTTGAATGCGATCGGCTTCATTAACTATATTTCTGGCCTGAAATACAATTTTACGACCAACCTCCGTTAATTCTATCGGTTTTTTACTTCTATCGAAAATAAGAATATCTAATTCATCTTCTAATTTTTGAATTTGAGTACTTAATGTCGGTTGGGTAACAA
The DNA here is from genome assembly GCF_013403955.1 of Winogradskyella vidalii. GTDB lineage: Bacteria > Bacteroidota > Bacteroidia > Flavobacteriales > Flavobacteriaceae > Winogradskyella > Winogradskyella vidalii. The sequence goes on from NZ_JABFDG010000001.1 coordinate 1,166,992, forward strand.
AACATTTTTCTGCTGCTTTAGTAAAATTCTTATGTTCAGCTATCGCTAAAGCATACTTAAGTTGAGTGATGGTCATAACTATTAATTTAGGTTATAAAAGTATAAAAAGTATTCATAAAACCTATATCGTATTCAGCTTAATATTTCGTAAATTTGAGTAAACAAAAACAAACAATTATGACACTAAATAGCATAGGTTTAGATACCGGAAAAACGAAAGTACTTGCTGATGAATTAAATCAGTTATTAGCAAATTTTCAATTGTATTACCAAAATTTAAGAGGTATACACTGGAATATTAGAGGACGTGCATTTTTTGACTTGCATGTTAAATTTGAAGAATTGTACACTGATGCCAATGCCAAAGTAGATGAAATTGCAGAGCGTATTTTAACACTAGGTGAAACACCATTACATACGTTTGAAGATTATTCTAAAGCTGCAAAAGTACCTGTCGGAAAAAATATTTCTAAAGATGATAAAGCAGTACAATTGATTGTAGATTCACTTTCAGAATTATTGAAAATTGAACGTGGTATCCTTGAAACGTCAGATGAAGCAAATGATGAAGGTACCAACTCTATGATGAGTGACTTTATTACCGAACAAGAAAAAACAGTTTGGATGATGAAAGCTTGGTTGGGTGAGACCGTTTAATAATAATTAATATAATTAAGCTTTACTAACCGTAATTAGGGCTGTGAAGTAAGATTATAATCTATTTTAAAATAAAAAAGCCAGTAATTTGCTGGCTTTTTTATTGATTGATGAATTAAGTTTAAAATCTAATGTTCATTTCTAGGTTTTTATCTGCTGTAGTAAATTTAGCATCTTCAAACTGTGGTGGTCCAAAATTCATGACATTATTAGATGCGCCATAAGATTCTAATGGCATTCCGTTGTCTCTAAAATCCATTCTTTTATTTTCGTTCTCATCATGAACCGCTAATAGCGCATATTCACCAGGTTCAACATCTTTAAACGTAACTGTTATTTTTCCGTCTTTAATTTCAGATTGTGCGTTCATTAGCCCTTTGCCTTTCATAAACGTGTCGGTTGTGTGTAGTGATATTAATACTTTACCGTTATCATTTTTTATATTATCGATAGTAACAGTAATGTTGGTTCCTGAATTTTGAGCAAATCCAATAATAGTAGTTAAAGCAAAGACGAAAGTTAAAATTAATTTTTTCATAAGGTGTGGAATTAATGGTTAGTACAATACAGTTTGTTTTGTTTCTGATTCAAATATCCAATAAATGCTTTGGTTGAAATAATAGCATTTACTGAATTGTGAATTTTATGGGATGAGTTGTATTGAAGTTTGATGTTGGTACTGTGTATTAATTAAAAGAGGACATGAAATTTAATTAGTTATACAGAGATTCACGGAGAAAAAATGGAAACATAATTTCAATAATTAAGACGAAAGCTGGGTTCGGTAATTCTTTGTACCTTAGTATGTTATCGTGAAAATAGGAAGCAAAAATTTAACGAGTTACAATTATTCATGCCTCTTTATACTGCGATTGCTACTACGACTGAAATCTAAAGCAATCCGCGAGCCTTAATTTCCAAATACTTATTAATAGTGTTAATCGTCAAATTTTCAGGAGCAGTTAAAATAGATTGAATACCGTATTTCTGTAGTTCTTTGACCATTAAGCGTTTTTCAAAAGCAAATTTTTCGGCTATAGTTTTGTGGTAAATCGTTTGTAGGTCTTCCGCGTTTTCTTCAATAATGGTATCGAGTTCGGTGTTTTCAAATAAAACCACCACAAGCATATGCTTTTTAGAGATGGCTTGTAAATAAGGCATTTGACGTTTTAAACCGCTAATATGTTCAAAATTGGTATAGAGTAAAAGTAGACTCCTATGCGTTACTTTTCGTTTTAATTGGGCGTAAAGTAAACCAAAATCACTATCCGTAAATTGTGTATCTATATTGTATAAGGTTTCAAGAATACGATTTAAGTAGGTGAGTTTCTGAATGGCAGGCAAAAAGGCTTCAATCTTTTTAGAGAAGGAAAGCATACCTACTTTATCATGTTTTTTCAATGCCACATTACTAAACGCTAAAGTGGAATTAATAGCATAATCTAATAACTTTAAACCATTAAAAGGCATTTTCATTATTCGGCCTGTATCAATGATTGAATAAATTGGTTGTGATTTTTCATCTTGATATTGATTTACCATCAACTGGGCGCGTTTTGCGGTGGCTTTCCAGTTTACGGTTCTAAAGTCGTCGCCATTGACGTATTCTTTTATTTGTTCAAACTCTGAAGTATGACCGATTCGTCTTATCTTTTTTAATCCAATTTCGGTTAAGGCATTGCTAATTGCAAGAAAATCGTATTTCTGCATTTGCATAATGGAAGGATAAACCATAACCATTTGCTGATTTTGAAATTGATATTTTCGCTTAATAATTTTTAAAACCGAAGACACAAAAATATTAAGGTGCCCAAAATAATATTCTCCACGGTCAACAGGTCGTACTAAATATTCAAAATCGTGATTCTGAGTTGGGCTCAATGCTATTTGATATGAAAAATCTCGTTTTTGAAACTGCACAGGCAACTCATCAATAACATCTAAATAGGTTTTAAAACCGTAGTTGTTAGTTATAGTAATTGGGACTGGATTGTTGTCGCTATTAGAAAATTTATCGGGTAAAATACGTCTCGCCTGTATGGCATTTTTTGGTTGATAAATCAGTAATAAATCAATTGCTAGAACGGCAATAATGATTACGGTTAAAACCCAAGCAATGGCATATAAAACAGGCAACCAATACGACAAAAGAAAACACACCGAAGCTACAGCTATGTATATATAGAGCTGTTTGTGTATGTATAATGACTTTAAAAATTTCATATTTCTTTATTTCTCGCAGAGGTGCTAAGTCGCAAAGCAAGTTTCTTTATTTTCCTAATACCTAATACTGTTTCTAAATATTACCTTGGCACTTCAACCGATTGTACAATCATCTCTATAACGTTTTCTGTACTCATACCTTCCATCTCGCGTTCTGGTGTTAAGATAATACGGTGGTTAAGTACTGGATTTAATGCTTTTTTGACATCTTCTGGAATTACAAAATCGCGTCCATTAATAGCTGCAAATGCCTTTGCGGTATTTAAAATAGCAATCGAGGCTCTTGGTGATCCGCCAAGGTATAAGTGGGGGTGGTTTCTAGTTTTAGAAACAATTTCAGCGATGTATTTTATGATTTTTTCTTCAACAAGCACCGACTGTGTTTTGTTTTTATAATCGTCCAGTGATGCCGTATCTAAAATAGCATTAATTAAGGTTTGTGGTTTTTTACCTTTTCGCTCATGATGCGATGCAATGATTTGAATTTCGTCTTCTAAAGTTGGGTAATCGACTTTAATTTTAAAGATAAAACGGTCTAATTGCGCTTCTGGTAAGGCATAAGTACCTTCTTGTTCAATAGGGTTTTGGGTGGCTAAAACCATAAATGGCGTTTCAAACTTATAAGTCGTACCGTCAATAGTGGCTTGACGCTCTTCCATAGTTTCAAATAAAGCCGCTTGTGTTTTTGCGGGTGCTCTATTGATTTCGTCAATTAAAACAATATTAGAAAAAATAGGCCCTTTTTTAAATTCAAATTCCGATGTCTTCATATTTAAAACTGATGTTCCTAATACATCACTTGGCATTAAATCTGGTGTAAATTGAATACGGCTAAACTCTGTTTTTAAAACTTTGGCAAATAATTTTGCGGTGACAGTTTTTGCAATTCCAGGAACCCCTTCAATAAGTACATGGCCATCGGCTAATAAGGCTACAATTAGTAATTCTACAAAATTATCTTGTCCGATGATTACCTTTCTCAATTCGGCTTTAATACTTTCAACGGCATTTTTTAAATCTTCTAATTGAATTCTATTATCAAAATTTAAGTCGTTGTTTTCTAATTTGTTTTCTTCCATTGATTATGGGATTTAAATTGTTCTATTAAGGTATTGAGCCTTTCTAATTCGGTATGATTAATTTCTGTTTTTTGACCGATTTGTTTTATTAATTTGAATAAATTCTGAGTGTCTTCAACAGTATTATTACTTCGTGCTGCTAAATTTTTAATAAAGCTTGTGTTTATTTCTGCGGTTGAAAGATGCAAAGTGCTTCTTATATATTCTAAAAAATGATGGATTTTGTGTTGCGCGATATCTTTGTGCTTTCCGTTTTCATAATACATATCAGCAATTGTTCTCGTAAAATCTACAGTTTGATTTTTTAAAGGATTTATTATTGGTATGGCACGCTGTTTCCGTTTACCTTCAAAAATAATATAAATCAATGCGCCAAATAAGACCAAATAATAAGCCCATTTTAAAGACTCGGTATTTAAAAATAAATACATGGGTGAGGTGTAAAATGTTTTTCCTGTTTTGTAATAGGTGTCTGTATAAATGGGTTGGTTAGTATCTAAATAGGATAACAATCCGGCTGTATAATTTTGATTTGGGGATTGCAGCATAAAATAATTGCTAAATGCCTGCGGAAAAGTGGTGAGTATAATTTCACCTCTACCAAAAGGTTGTTTAACGCCAGAAACTAATGAGTCTTTAATTGTAACATCACCTTCGCTATAGTTATCAATTAACGCAATTACAGCGGTTTTTAAGGTGTCAATTTTATTAAAATAATAAAATGTAGTTGGTCTATCGTAATGGTAGGTTTTGTTGTTGTCTAATAAAGGGTTTACCAATTTTACGTGGTATTCTCTATCAATGTTATCAATTGTATTGATGGTTTTTGTGCTTAAGTTTAACGTGTCTAAAAGCTTAGCTTCAAAATTTACAGCAGATACCATAAGCGTATTTCCATGGTCTACCCAATCTAATAAACTATTTAACTCCTCTTTGCCGAAATCAATACCTCCATTATAAAAAAGGTAACTACCGCTAATGCTATCGTTTTTTAAATATTCAAAAGGTGGGCGCTCAACAGGAGTTACATTATTAGCGACTCGTTTTAATTGCTCGTGAAAAACATAGGATCCAAAAGGTATTTTGTGATGTATAGCATAAGACGGAAACCAATTAACCTGTTTAGGTTTGGTCATTTCTATAGCTACAATAGTTAAAATAGCTATGGTAAAAAGTACGATATATAGTTTACCTTTTTTACTCAATGCTTTATAATTGTATTGTTTAAATTTTCGAAAGGACGCTTTAAATTCTCAAATTTTAGCGCATCCACATTAAACTCTCCATACCAGACATAGTCGTATATTTTTGTGATATTTTTAAAGTCTATTTTTAGATGTTCCTTTTTAATTTCATTGATGTAATCTTCATTGGTTTTTTGTGGCTCCCAAGAAATAGAATCACTTTCTGTAAGATGTTTTAATGCAAGTAAGTAGTAATACCTAATAGCCAATCTGTAATTGTTTTGACTGATAGCTTCTTTAATTAACGCTGGAATATCTTCGTTTTTTATGATTTGTTCTTCTTCGGTAAAGGATATTGTACCTTCTTTTTTCGCTTTTGTAATAAGGTTGTTTGAATTAACTTTTAAGAAAAAACGAATTAAAAGAAATACTAAAACACCCAATAAGATATACGGTAGTACTCTAAGCATAAAAAAGGTAAAACCTTTAGCTGTGCCTACACCAAAAATAGCTTCCCAAAATTTTCGTAGTAAGTTCTGAAGCCAATTATAGATCTTGTCTAAAATGTTTTCTTCGGCAACAGCTTCTGCATAATTAAAATCGTCATCAGCTTTGTAGGATTCTAAATCTTTTTCTTCGATGCTTTGTTTTTCAATTTGCGTATCATCTAAAATTATAGAATGCTCGTTTTGTTGCGCTATTGAAAATTGCCCAAAACACAACCATAAAAAAAGCAATCTTAATACTAGCATCTAGTTTTCTGTGTTACCAATTTCGTTAATACGATCATAAGTCCCTGTATAATGTGTTTTTTCATGAAGGTGAAAGTAAATCATAGCACCAGCAACAACTAATATGAGATTTAATAAAAATTGAAAGAACGTATTAAGTACGTTTAGAAAAATTAAAATAGGATCTTGTGAAAAAGCACCTATTTGAACAGGATCCACTTCACCAGAAAAAATCCCCGTACTAATTAAAGTATAAATAACGGTTGGTACTGAGAATACCATACCGAGAATATAGTATATAATTCCGAAAACAATAAAAGCTCCAAAAGCCGTCCAGAAATCTATATTAACTAATTTAAAACTTTGACTAAAAGCATCTGATGTAGACATTTTAGGTTGAAAAACATATATACTAAATACAATAGCCATAGGAACCATGGCATATAGTACAGGCAAAACGCAAAGCATGGTTGCAATAATTATGGTTATACCTTTTAAAAAACTTAATCCAAAAAACGACCAAAAGGATTGATGTACATTGTTTTTTACTGCTATTGGGTCAACTACTCCTTTATGCTCTACATAGTCTTTAATGTAAAAAAGTGCGGCAGATACGCTAAAAATATAAGCTACAATAGCGGCAATTAAGTAGCAAATAGCCGTAACAGCAACAAGAATGATATTACTAGAACTATAATCGGGCTGTCCAAATGTTGAAAAATTAAACATATCTCCGGATACATAATTGTATGCGGCAAGTGTGGTCATAAAAATGATAATAGCTGGTCCGGCAATATTAAAAATGGTTTTAATGAATGGTTTAAATTCATTTCTAATAAATCCGAAGGTATCACTCAGTATACTACTGAAATCACGTTCTTTTCTAAATTCAATATAAGATTTGTTCATCGTTTAGTTAGCATTAGTATGCGTTAGTTTTATGGTGTTATTTAGGGATGTAGTTTGTTTTGATTTCCTATGTAATTGAATTGGGTAAATTACGTAGTAAAAAACGATAAGTGCAAGGGAACTTATAATAATAGTAATGGCAAGCCAATCTGGCATTTCGGTATGTCTGGTAACAAAGCCTTCTAAAAATCCGGCAATGATAAAAAATGGGATGGTACTCATTAATATTTTTAAGCCGTTAATAACGCCACGTTTAAAGGATTCAAGCCGCGGTAATGTTCCTGTAAATAAAATGCCATTTCCCATCACAAGTCCGGCACAACCCGCAATTATAATAACGGATATTTCTATAGTGCCGTGAATCCAAATGGTTCTCGCAGATTCCCATAACAAACCTTGTTCGTAGAAGAAATATTGAAAACTCCCTAGCATAATACCATTTTGCATCATAATATAAAGTGTACCAATACCCAACAATATACCATAACCAAAGGCCATTAGTGCTACTTTTATATTGTTTAGTGTAATGCCTAAAAACATATGAAACTCCCCTTGTTGTTTATAAACGCCCATGGGATCTCCTTTTTCTATGTTGTTTAACGTCATGTTTATATAGCCGTCTCCAAGAAAAGACCTTACAAAATCACCATCAGTAGCCGCAGAAAATGCGCCAACTATAACGAAGAGTGTAAATGTTAGAAAACAGATTAATAATTCACGATGATGTTGATAAAATAGTGTAGGGAATTCAGTTGTAAAAAAAGTTATAAGTCTATTTTTAGGTTCTTTTTTTGTTTTATAAATACTTTGGTGAGCTTTGGAAGCCAACTGGTTAAGATAGCGCTCTGTATTACTATTAGCATAAAAGGTTTTTGCGTAACTAAGATGGTCGGTTACTTCGATATAAAGGTCAGAAAGTAAATCGGGATCAATAAGTGTATTATTGGTAAGAATATTTTCAAATTCTAACCATTTATCTTTATTTTGCTTTACAAAAGCTGCCTCGCGCATTTTAATCCCTTTTAGACTTCCAAAGAAAAGAAAATATGGATGAATTTCAAATAGAAACAGCCCAAAATGTAGGGATAAATCAAAATGTTGCTAGTATCGGCGATAGAATGTTTGGCTACCTCATAGACAGTGCTGTTATTTTTCTATATACTTTAGGTGTCTTTTTGTTATTAACGACGTTGAATTTAGATATGGGGGATACTTGGGCGATTTATTTATTGGTGTCTTTGCCTGCATTTTTATATTATGTTTTGCTTGAAACGTTTATGAATGGTAAGACTGTAGGAAAAATGCTCATGAAAACTAGAGTCGTAAAATTAGATGGTTCCAAGCCTAGTTTTGCTAATTACTTTGTGCGATGGATTTTACGTATCATTGATGTAGTTTTAACAACGGGAGCAGGTGCAGCAATTACCATATTGTTTAAAGGAAATGGTCAGCGCATTGGTGATATCGCGGCAGGTACAACAGTAATAAGCGAAAAAGAAAAATTAACCATTAATCATACGTTAATTAAAGATATTCCTAACGATTATGTGCCTACCTATAGTCAAGTCACACTATTAAATGATGGTGATATGCAAACTATTAAAAACCTATATGATGAGGCCTTAAGAAATGGAAACCATAATATTATTCTAAATTTACACCAACGTTTAATAGCAATAATGGCTATAGAAACGACAGAGAAACCTGTGGTTTTTGTAGATAAAGTGATAAAAGACTATAACTATTATACGCAAAACATGTAAGTTGAGTATTTTACTTTTTTAGAAAAAGAAAGCCAATCATTCCTCATAACTGTAGAGGTTGTCATTCTAACATCAATTCAGAAGAAGTAAGTCCTAAATTTTTATTACATCACATCAAATTTTTCATGAAGGTTGTATATTGAAGATTCAAACCACTAATTTCAATCATTATAAAGTAAAAAGTTTCCGAATAACCACCGGAATGTAAAATCACGACACATTTATGTTTTTTCAATTTATAGATATATTAGGAACCATAGCTTTTGCCATTTCAGGGGCATTAATTGCTATGAAAAAGCAGATGGACTTATTTGGTGTGCTTATTATTGCTTTTGTTACTGCAGCTGGAGGAGGAACATTACGTGATGTTATGATTGGTGTTGAACCTGTATCATGGATGCGTAATATGACATTTGTCTATATTGTTATAGGATCTGCAACCTTTGCTGTGATATTTAGAAAACAGATTAGCTACTTGCTAAAATCACTTTTTTTATTCGATACCATTGGCATTGCGCTTTATACAGTTGTTGGTATTGAAACAGGTCTTGTGGCAGGTTTGCATCCTGTGGTTTGTATTGCTATGGGAACCATGACAGCCTGTTTTGGAGGTGTTTTAAGAGATATTTTATGTAATGAAATCCCTGTTGTTTTTAGAAAAGAAATCTATGCGACGGCCTGTATATTAGGAGGTTTTACTTATTTTATCCTATTACACTTTTTTAGTGATAAAAACATACTCTTTATAATAGCCGGTTTGGTGGTCATCGTTGTTCGGTTAGTAGCTGTGATATTTAAAATTAGTTTGCCAAGTATTTATAATAAAGAAGAACTTCAAGAAGATTCAGAGGAATAAATTATAGTACTTATTGGGTTTAGTTTAAGATATAAAGCAATGAAAATATTGAAATAAAAACCCAAAGTATAACAGCTAAGCTTAAGGGTTTTAGACCGGTCGCTTTTAAATCCGTTATAGATATTGTTGTTCCTACAAGAAATAAGGTAATAATTAATAAGCGTTTCGCGATTAGAACAATCGTACTTGTTGCAGATTCAGGTAAGATATGAAAACTGTTAATGAAAATAGCGGCAATAAATAGTATAATAAAGTAAGGGATTTTTACTTTTTGTCCTTTCGTTTTAAAAATAAAAATAGATAAAATAGAAAGTGGAATTATCCATAACGTTCTAGATAGTTTTACTGTTGTTGCAATTCTCAAAGCTTCATCGCCATAGCCTAATGCAGCACCCACAACCGAACTTGTATCGTGTATAGCTACTGCACACCATAATCCAAATTGTTCTTGTGTAAGGTTTAGGGCATGTCCAATAGTAGGAAAAATAAATAAGGCTAAAGAATTTAATAGAAAAACAATACCTAAAGCGATACTTATAGTTTTGCCTTTAGCTTTTATTACTGGGGATATTGCGGCTATGGCACTGCCTCCACAAATGGCCGTTCCTGAGGTTATTAGGTGTCCTAATTTTAAATCAATTTTCATTAACCGAGTTAGTATTAAACCTAGCGTTATGGTAAGAAATATAGAGAGTATAGTTAGGCTCATGCCATCCTTACTGGTTTCTAAGGTTTCTTTTAAAAGCATGCCGAAGCCCAGACCTACAACAGAAATTTTAAGAAAATAATTAATCGCTTTGTGACTGTATGCTTTAAACGGATTATTAAATAGAAGGGTATATCCAAATCCTAGTATTAAAGCTGTTGGACTGTTTATAAGTCCTGAAAAAGCTAAAACAACTATGAGAATGTATATTATTTTAGATAAGATGACTTTCATTTCTTTGCGTTTAACTTGAAACAAAAGTAGAACGAATTAATAACTTTTAAGCAAATCAATTTGTTATTTAGGATAACTAAAAGTTATAGTTTAGTCGAATATAATTTTCAAAATAATCAGCAGTATTCGATATAAATCCCGTTCTTTTCACAAAGTAAAACCAGCGCTCAAAACTTAAATCTTTGATATCTATAATTTTGAGTTTGTTAGTTGCTAAATCATCTGATATGGCATGAATAGATAATAGCGCATAATGATCCGAGTGGTATAAATAATTTTTTATCGCAGCGGTACTATTTAGAGAGACTACGCTATTTAATTTTTTGATTGTTGTATCTGCGAGGTGTTTTTCAATGATTTCACGAGTTCCAGAACCCCGCTCTCTTTCAATCATGGGAAGGTTTTGAAGCGTTTCTATTGAGATAATTCCCTTTTTGTGAGCACCGTTTTTACTATTGGTAACCAAAACAATTTCATCTTTGATAAATTGTTTAAACTGAAGCTTCTTGTTAGAAACACTACCTTCTGTAATTCCGAAATCTATGGTTTCATCAAGGATTAAATTTTCAATAGTTTCTGAATTATTACTGATGATATTAAACTTGGTTTGTGGAAATTGAACTCTAAATTTTGCAATCACTTTTGGGATTATATAATTTGATAAGGTGGTGCTGACACCAAAACTTATAAACTCAGGAAAGCGTTCATTTTTATGCAGAAACTGTTTTTCCATCTCATTATATATTGCCAATATTTTATTGGTGTAAATAAGAAATGATTTGCCTTCCGAAGTTAACTCAATGGCACTTCTTTTTCGGGTGAAAAATGTGGTATTATAGTCTTGTTCTAAATTCTTAATGGCTTTTGAAACTGCTGGCTGTGAAATATATAATTGTTCGGCAGCTTTTGTGAAACTAAGGTGCTTAGTAACAATTTTAAAGAGGTGTAATTTAGCTTTCATAGACTGGTTAACTACATTTATAAAATATAATTAAAAAATAATAGATTTTATTAGAACGATGTGTTTGTGTATGAATTTAGAGTTTAATGATTTTTTTAATAATTGTGTTGTAGTTTGTTGTGATATTTAAGAAATAAATACCTGCAGGAAAATTAAGCATACTATAAGTTTCTGAGGGTGAATATTGTTTTATTTGTCTTCCCTTAACGTCATACATGTCTACCGAAATGATATTTGTTTCACTTAAGCTTTCTATTATAAAATAGTTTGCTACAGGATTTGGATAAAGATTAATTTTAGAATGATTGAATTCACTTATACTTAAATTATTCTGAATAGTAGTGATTTCATCATTTGTAATTATTGGATAATTATAATCAAAATAAATACCAGCTATATTACTAATACTTTCACCTACATCTAAAGTTGGTAAACTTTGAATTTTAAATAATATATAGCCATCATTGTGTGCATCATTAAACGGTAATTCTATGTTTTCAAACACAAATTCTACTTCATCATCATTAAGTATTCTGGTATAAAAATCATGACTAGCACCTAAAGGGATTAATGACGAGATATCAAATTTTGTAATATCAATAAAATCTTTAACAACAACGTTTACTGCATTCGCTGTGCCTAAATTTTCAAAGCGTATTAAATAGTGAATAAATTGCCCAACTTGATCAGGTGTTATTGTTTTGCCTTCCAAGCAAGTTTTATCATTTGGGTCATATGAGTTTACAACGTCTTGTTTAAATTCTATAGTGTTGTCTGCTGGTGTCTCATCAGTAGCTGCTGAATTAATAGTGGCTGTAAAATTTAAAATATCACCATCATTTAATGGGAAATTGGAATCTGTAGGCGTGTTTAATGTCATGGTATATAGGACATCTCTACTTTCACATGGCATTAAGTCTTGGAAGTCCCATTGTAAACTGCCTGTAGTTTGTAAATTGGCCATCGGACTTGTGTCTAAAACAGCCATATAATCAGCATTAAAAGTAAGGTCTATAGTTCCTGAAAGTGTTGTATTACCTTTGTTTTTAAATACGATTTTATAGGCTGTATCAAATCCAGGACGAGCGACTTCAAGAGGTAGAATAACAATTTCTAAATCATTGTAAATACCATTTGGTGTAATGCAGAAATTTTGAGAGTACGGTGAGGTTTCTGATGGAAAATCTACAGTAATACTTGTCGGTGAAATATTGAAATAGTCAGGATTTTCAATTAGTGGACTAATAGTATGTGTACCAGCTTGAACGTTAATATTGTAGTTTCCTGTGTTATCAGATATTATGCTGCCACTAGTTGTACCATCAGTTATATTATATTTTAAGTTAGGAAATATAATATCTTCACTATCACAGCCATTGTTATTGCTGTCTAATTTTTGATAGCCACTAACCGTATAAAATTCGCCACCAGGAACAAAAGAGCAATAAGAATTTACATTATAAAAACTATTATATGCACCGTGATAATTAGCTAATTGTTCTATTTCATCATCATCTGCGCAAATGTATTGTAGATTAGGGCAAAAAGCACCATTGTAATTGTTACCAGATCCAAATTCTGCCTGAGTTGGTACACCATTTTTTTCATTTAAATAAATAAGTTCTGGATTGTCATTAAAATTGAAATATTCAATATGTTGGTTATTACTGATGTCTAAGCTTGTTAATTGATTATTCTGACAATTAAAACTTGTTAAATTTAAATTGTTGCTTACATCGATAGCTGTCAATTCATTATAACCACACCAAAATAAGGATAAGTTAATTAAATTACTTGTATCTAAAGTAGATAACTGATTGCTATTACATACCAGTTCTTCAAGCATTATGTTGTTACTGAGATCTAAGTCTGTAAATTGGTTGCCTGCACAAACTAAAAAGGTAAGGTTAGTATTGTTAGAAATATCGAGTGAACTGAGTAGATTACCGCTGCAACCTAATTCTATTAAATTACTATTATTGGTAATGTCTAATGTCGTTATTTCATTAGTGCTACAATAAAGGTATTCAATATTAGGATTTGGTGTTAAATTTGAAATTTGATTAAATTGACAGTTTAAAGTTATTAAATTGTTATTAGCTGATACATCAAGTTCAGTGAGTAAATTATTAGTAACGTAAAGCGTCTCTAGTTCTGGAAACACATCGGTGTCAATTGTTGTAATATCGTTATTTTCAATATTTAAGTATTTAAGATTTATAAAATATTGTAAGCCTTCTAGGTCACTTATTTTAATGTCATTACCTATGTTTCCGAGATATAAGCCTATAACTGCTTCGGCTTCTGAAATTTGAATTTCGCCATCACCATTGGTATCAACTTTAAATGAAAAGCCGCTACTACCATCATAATTGGCAATAAAGTCATTTACAACCATAGATTTAAAGCGATTGTCAGGAATGTTTACAGTTTGAGCTTGTAGACATAAAGTTGTTACTAATAAAAAGATAAGGTAAAATTGTTTCATGCGTTGTGCTTGCCTTTTGAAATAAATTAGTGCTGATTGGTAATTGAAAATAAAGATACTAATTATATCAAATTATGGTTAGATTAATGAAAATATGTTCATTAATTGAAACAAAGCCTATTAAGTTTTTAATAAATGTTGAAAACAACATAAACGACGTTATGTTTCCTTATGGAATTATCATAGTAACGTTTTGAAGTAATTGTCTAAATTTACGTAGTGTATTTAAAATTACAATTTGATTGTTGCAATAGGAAAGAAAGCTAAATATTTAATTACGCTTTTATCATATCTCTATATTCTTCAAAAAAGGCTTCAAATAAGCTCATGTTTTCATTAAAGAATTCCATTACAACGCGCCAAGTGTTTTTGTTATGGATAGATACTTTTTGTTCTAATGGTAAATAGATGCGTGATATTTCTTTACCGTTGTCTAAGAAGTATTCTTCTTCGTAAATCACATCAGGGAGGTAGTCACTTTTTAAAATATTTTTTAAAGCGGTAAGTTTTTCCCAACAATTAATACGGTTTTCTAAATCGTCTTCTAGGTCTAAAGCGATTAATGCCGACTTTGTATCGAAATGAAACTTAAAAGACACACCCTTTATTTTGGTATTATATAACAGCCACTTTCTTGGAAATGATTTTCCGAAGCTGGTCCAAAATTCTTGCTTAAGCTGTCTCGATTCTTCTTTTGAAAACAAAATGTTCTGTTTTTTTAGTCAATATTTATATAAAATAGGCAATTAAAATACCTAAACAAATCGCGAGGAGTTTAGATAAATTAAATTTATGACCCTCACCTGTTTCAAATAAAATGGTGGTAGAAATGTGTAAAAATATACCGATTACAACAGCATTAATCACATCGACATAATCAGTCATAAGTGTAGAGTGATTAGAAATAAAGGTTCCTAATGGCGTCATTGCCGCAAAAACAATTAAAAAGCTAATCATCTGCATTTTAGTGTAACTCGACTGTAATAAAAAGGTGGTGACTAATATAGCAATAGGAATTTTATGAATTAAAACGCCATAAACCATATCATTATGTTGGTGTATAGGGAAACCTTCTAAAAAACTATGAATACATAAGCTAATGAACAGTAGCCAAGGGAATTCGTTGCCATTTTTATGGATGTGTACATGGCCATGCTCAGCACCTTTAGAAAAGAATTCTAAAATAATTTGAAGCAAAATACCGCACATAATGTACAGGCCCGTGAGTTTAGCATCAATATGATGATATACCTCTGGTAATAAATCAAATAGTGTTAATGCCAATAAAAAAGCACCACTAAATGATAAAAGTAATTTGGTGTAAATTGATTTTTGCTTTTTGGTTAACAGCGCAATAACAACACCGATAATAACGGCAAGCAATGGTAATATATAGCTATTCATGAGTATTACTTAAAAATCATAATCATACGTTCTGAAGTTTCAGTGTGGTATTTGCGCAGTTTGTAATCGCCAAATACATCTAACAAATGTACGCCTGCTTTTTCAAAAAGATTTTCAAAATCTTGTAGCGTAAAGGCTTTTACACGTTCTTGAAATTCAAATTGTTGGCCATCAGCTTCAAAGCTTATGTCTTTGATAATATAGCCTTCATTAACGTAGCGTTTTTGATGAAAATCAATCCCTTCAACAGTTTTAGTGTCCTTATCAACTAAATTTTTAATAACATGGTTACTGTTCATAAAATCAATAACACCAATACCATATTCGTTCAATTCTGCTTTAATCGCTTCAATAGTTTTAAGGTTACAGTTCTCATCTTCAAAATAACCAAAACTTGTAAATAGGTTAAAAACCGCATCAAAAGTGTTGGGATGATAAGGTTCTGTCATATCATGAACTTCAAACTTTAAAGACGGGTTTTCAAATTGTTTAGCGTGTTCAATACTGTGTTCCGATAAATCTACACCTGTAACTTTATAGCCTAAAGAGTTTAAATACACAGAATGTCTCCCTTTTCCACAGGCTAAATCTAAAATTTCACCATGCTCGGGCACATTTAGATAATTAGTAAGATTATCCATAAACATTTGAGCTTCGGTATAATCTCTGTCTTTGTATAAAATGTGGTAGTAAGGCGTGTCAAACCATGAGGCATACCATTGTTGGGTTGATTTTGTCATATTTATCTCTTACGAAACTAAGCGTATTTTTTAATAAAACAATAGTCGATATAAAGATTACAAAGCTTCTGGAGCTCTCATATTTTAAAATAAAATAACCAGAATTTAGTACTTGAGTTTTGTAATCACACCAGCTATTAATGTTTTAGGATGTCATGCTACAAAAATACTGTATTTTTGCATTTTATTTGACGGAACTTATGGACAATAATTACAAGATGTTAGCCAAGACTTTATTTGGCTTTGAAGATATTTTAGCAAAAGAACTTACACAACTCGGTGCCATGCAAGTGGAAAAAGGGGTTAGAAATGTAAGTTTTGTAGGAGATAAAGGCTTTATGTACAAGGCTAACCTTGGGATTAGAACAGCTATTAAAATTTTAAAACCTATTCATTCTTTTAGAGTCACGCGAGAAGAAGACCTTTACAAACAAGTAAAGAAGATGAAGTGGGAAGATTACCTAAAACCTACAGGTTCTTTAGCTGTTGATGCCACAGTACACAACAGCGTGTTTACGCATTCGCAATACACGGCTTTAAAAACGAAGGATGCTATTGTAGACCGTTTTAGAGAAAATGGTGGTGTGCGTCCTGATGTTGATTTGCGTTTCCCTGATTTAAAAATTAATGTGCATATTGACCGTCAACGCTGTACTATTTCTTTAGATACTTCAGGAGAATCCTTGCATAGACGAGGTTACAAAACCGCCACTAACATTGCGCCAATTAACGAAGTATTAGCAGCAGGTTTAATTATGATGAGCGGTTGGGATGGTCAAACCGATTTTATGGACCCTATGTGCGGTAGTGGAACGATGTTAGCGGAGGCTGCCATGATTGCTTGTAATATTCCGCCAAATTTAATGCGTAAGGAATTTGCCTTTGAACGTTGGACGGATTGGGATGTAGATTTATTTGAGAAAATTGAAGAATCACTCTTAAAGAAAACTCGCGATTTCCATCATAAAATATTAGGCTATGATAAGTCGCCTTCTGCAGTGGCTAAGGCTAAAGAAAATATGAAAAATGCACATTTAGATGAATTTGTTCATATTCAGCATGAAGATTTCTTTAAAACCCAAAAATCAGGAAACGAAAGGCTTCATATGGTTTTTAATCCACCGTATGGTGAACGTTTAGAAAATTTGAATGTTGAAGAATTTTATGGCAATATAGGTTCGACATTAAAGCATGGTTATCCCGGAACGCATGCGTGGTTAATTACCTCTAATCTTGAAGCGTTAAAATCGGTAGGCTTACGTCCATCTCGAAAAATAAAAGTGTTTAATGCGAAGCTTGAAGCGCGATTGGTAAAGTACGAAATGTATGAAGGGAGCAGAAAAGCTAGTAAACAGTAAGTATTAGGTTGGATTGTAGTCTCAGTTTTATTCTAAGTTAGCAGTCACAGTCTCAGTTTTCAGAAGTTTGAGTATTGGTGATTAGTATTGACTTTTATAAATGTTGTTTTTTTCTCAGAGAACTTCTGCGGCGCTTTGTGGACCTCAGTGTAATTTAGGTATTAGTGTGAGAATTCGTGATAGAAATTTTTATATTTTCTTCACGCGAAGTCGCAAAGGCGTAAAGTTTTATTTCGTTACGGTTATGTGCTGATTTGTGGAATTTGTATTTTTTTTGTCTCCGTGTAATTGAGAAACTTGTCTCTCTTTTTTATGAATCTAAACCTAATTCTTCCAGTTGCATCGTGTAATCATATTGCAAATCTTCATGTAAAACCATAATCTTTTTCTTAATAGAGAGAATTTGACGCTCGTAAAGATTACTTAAAGTTGTATTTCTGTGAATCGAAGGTTTTAATTCATTCAAACGTTCACAAAAGTAGAGTAGGAGTTCTACCTCTGTTGTTTTCTTCAGAGAATAGCGACTGTACACTCTAATTTGTCTTAAAATCTTCCGAATCGTTTTCTTCATATAGAAGTAACTATCGGTATTTATACCTTCGAATAATTCATCTAAAGTTAATTTTACGCTAGCTATATAACCATCTTCATCGTGAGCTTCAAATAACAAATAGGTAAGTAGTGCTTTGTTTTCTTTTTTGAATTTCCCTAAGCGCAAACACAACTCTAAGAGTTCTTCTTGTGGTAAGTGTTTTAATTCTTTTTTTATGGTAACAATAGATTCAATCTTCATGTCATAAAATTACTGCTAAAAAAATAGAAGGCAAAAATGCGTTCTTATTATTTGTGGTTTAATCCGCTTTAAGTTTGCGTATAGACTTATGCTTAATGTTTTCTAAATCTTTAGTTTCGTAAGGAATCTTTTTTAAGATATATTCAAAAGCTGTAATTCTGGCATTTGTTTTACGGTTGGCTTTAATGATTTTCCAAGGTGCTGAAAGCTGCGTTTTTTCAAACATCACTTCTTTATATTTGGTATAGTCATCCCAAAGTGATAAAGCGCGCTTATCCACGTCGCTATATTTCCATTTTTTTATTGGTGTACTAACTATATCCTTAAAACGCCGTTGTTGTTCATTTTTAGTAATAGAGAAATAAAGTTTAAGTAGATAAATACCCGAATCTTGTATCATTTTTTCAAACTCATTCACTTGTCCCATAAATGTTTCATATTGTTTTTGGGTACAAAATCCATTGACGGGTTCAACAACGGCTCTGTTATACCAGCTTCTATCAAAAAACACAATTTCTCCTTCGTTGGGGAGTTGATTAATATAACGCTGAAAATACCATTGTCCTACTTCGGTTTCATTAGGTTTTGGTAAAGCTACTACACGAATAGCACGAGGCGGTAAATGCTGAATGATACGTCTTATGGCACCACCTTTTCCGGCAGCATCACGTCCTTCAAAAAGAATAATTACTTTTTTATTTTTTTTTGCTACCCATTGTTGAAGAATAAGCATCTCTTCTTGAAGTTTTTCGAGACGTTTTTCATATTTAATGGTATTGAGGGTTTTATCTATATTAAGGTTTTTTTGACGCAATAAGGCCTCAATCCCTTTTTTTGTATTTAGAAGATTTAAATTTTTTTCTGTCATAATTAAGAGCGGGATTTTATTATTTGTCTAACTGAACGGTGTTTCTAAAGTAGCGTTGCACAATATTAGGATCTGGTAATAAAGCTTTGCAATTGCTTCCTTTATTGTCATAATCAAATAAGCTTAAAACATATTTAATACTTTCTAAACGCGCTCGTTTTTTATCATTAGATTTTATAACCACCCAAGGACTAAAAGCATTATGAGTTCTTGAAAACATTTGGTTTTTATAGTTTGTAAATTCGTCCCAGAGCTCTTGGCCTTTTTCATCTACAGGGCTAAATTTCCATTTTTTGAGAGAACTTTTTAAACGCTTTTCAAATCGGCGTTGCTGCTCTTCTTTAGAGACAGAAAACCAAAACTTAATAATTGTGGTATCCGACTCATAAAGCATATGTTCAAATTCGGGTACCTGAATCATAAAGCGCTTGTATTGTTCTTCTGTACAAAAACCCATTACAGGTTCTACAACAGCTCTGTTGTACCAACTTCTATCAAAAAAAACAATTTCACCTGCATTTGGTATTTCTTTGATATAGCGATTAAAATACCACTGTTTTTTTTCTATTTCTGTAGGTTTGTTTAAGGCAACAATGCGCCTTGCTCTAGGGTTCAGATGTTCTGTAAAACGTTTAATTGTGCCTCCTTTTCCAGAAGCATCTCTACCTTCAAAAATGATAGCTATTTTTTTGTTTTCTTTTTGTACCCAACGTTGAAAATCTACAAGTTCTGCTTGTAAAGGCAGTAGTTCTTGTTCGTAATAGTACTTTTCTAGTGCAACTTGAAATGCGGGGGTTTCGTCTTTATGCTGTTTAATATAATTGACTAAATCGGCCTTTCTTTTAAAGGTCTTTAAAATCTCCTCTGTAAGCATATAATATTGGTTGTGATTGGTTGTAAAAATTATAAATATAGAAGTAAATATGTTATTCTTAAAAATATGCACAAAAAAACCTTCCTTTAATTCAAAAAGGAAGGTCATTTTTATAATTATAAATTGTTTGAACTTGACTATCTTAACTTCGGATAATCTGCAGGACTCAACTCGTGCATTACTTCATAAATTGCTTCAAAAATATCTTCTACAGATGGTTTAGAAAAGTAATCACCATCAGTACCATATGCTGGGCGGTGAGGCTTGGCAGCTAAAGTTGTAGGTTTACTATCTAAATGTTCAAAGGCATTTTGCTCATTTAATATTTGATCTAAAATATAAGCCGACGCTCCTCCTTTTACATCTTCATCAATCACCATAACACGATTGGTTTTAGCAATACTCTTTACGATATCGTGATTTAAGTCAAAAGGTAATAACGACTGTACATCAATAATTTCGGCATCAATTCCTACTTCTTGTAATTCTTTTGCTGCTTGTTCTACCAAACGTAGTGTAGATCCATATGAAACTAAAGTGATATCTTCTCCCTCTCTGATTGTCTCAACAACACCAAGAGGCGTTTTAAATTCACCGATGTTGTTAGGTAACTTTTCTTTTAGTCTGTAGCCATTTAAACATTCAACAACTAAAGCAGGTTCATCACTTGCTAATAAGGTGTTGTAAAAACCAGCAGCCTTAGTCATATTTCTAGGTACGAGTACATTAATTCCTCTAACAAGGTTTAGAATACCCCCCATTTGTGAGCCCGAATGCCAAATACCTTCTAAGCGGTGGCCACGTGTTCTAACGATTAATGGCGCTTTTTGGCGGCCTTTAGTTCGGTACAATACGGTAGCTAAATCATCACTCATAATTTGAATCGCATACATAATGTAGTCTAAATACTGAATCTCAGCAATAGGACGTAAACCACGCATGGCCATACCAATACCTTGACCAATAATGGTTGCTTCTCTAATACCGGTATCCGAAACTCTAAGTTCGCCATGCTTTTCTTGAAGACCTTCTAATCCTTGGTTAACATCGCCAATATAACCGGCGTCTTCTCCAAAAATAAGAGCTTCAGGATAGTTGCTGAAAATAGCATCGAAATTTTCTCTTAAAACCACACGACCATCAACTTCTTTTGAGTTGGTGTCATAGGTTGGTAAAACTTCAGATTGGTTTAAGGCACTATAAGGTGATTCACTATATAAATGTGAACTGTATTTAGGTTGAATTTCAGCTAAATAATTGTTAATCCAATTTTGAAGCGCGACCTTTTCCGAAGAAGCTTCTGAAACGACATAGCGCAAAGCTTTACGAGCTGTAGATAATATATCGCGGCGTAAAGGTTCGTCTTGATGTTCTAAATCATTTTTTAGTTTTTGAATAAAAACGCCATTTGAACTCGATTCAGCTAGCTGAGTTAATAAATGAGATACTTGTTTTCCTTCTGCTGAAATAGGGTTAATAAATGAAGACCAAGCGGCTTTTTTACCTGCTCTAACTTCTTTTTTAATATGGCGTTCTAGAGTAACTAATTCTTCGTTTGTAGCAATGTTATTTTCAATAAGCCATTTACGCATTTGTGCGTTACAATCGTATTCAGCTTCCCAGGCTAATCGCTCTTGGTTTTTATAACGCTCATGTGACCCTGAAGTTGAATGTCCTTGTGGTTGGGTTAATTCTTGTACATGAATCATTACTGGTATGTGTTCTTTTCTTGAAACCTTAGCAGCTCGTTGATAAGTATCCATTAATTCAGGATAATTCCAACCATCAACTCTGAAGATTTCGTAACCTTTATTCTCTTCGTCACGCTGAAACCCTTTTAATATTTCAGAAATATTTTCTTTAGTCGTTTGGTGTTTCGCATGAACAGAAATACCGTATTGATCATCCCAAATACTAATGACCATAGGGACTTGTAAAACACCAGCGGCGTTTATGGTTTCAAAAAATAAACCTTCACTTGTACTTGCGTTTCCTATAGTTCCCCAAGCAATTTCATTTCCATTTTTAGAAAATTTAGTCGTATCAATGCCTTCTACTTGTCTGTATATTTTAGACGCTTGTGCTAAGCCTAAAAGTCGTGGCATTTGACCAGCAGTAGGTGAAATATCTGAACTTGAATTTTTTTGTTCGGTAAGATTGTTCCAATTGCCATTAGCATCTACACTATGAGTCGTAAAATGACCGCCCATTTGTCTTCCGGCAGACATTGGTTCTTCTTCTAAATTAGTATTAGCGTATAAACCTGCAAAAAATTGCTCAATGGTTAACTCGCCAATAGCCATCATAAAGGTTTGGTCTCTGTAGTAACCCGATCTAAAATCACCATTTTCAAAGGCTTTGGCCCATGCGATTTGTGGTATTTCTTTTCCGTCACCAAAAATTCCGAATTTAGCTTTTCCTGTCAATACTTCCCTGCGTCCCAGTAAGCTACACTCTCTACTCGTTACAGCAAGTTTATAGTCATTTAGAACCTCGGCTTTAAAATCTTCGAAAGTAATCTCTGTTTTAGTGTTAGGGTTCGTCTTCATTTAGTCGCTTTTTAGACTTGCAAAAGTACAAAAAATTAAGGCTCATTCCAATAGTGTAGGCTATTAAAACATTAGAATATTCTTAATACGGCGCGGCTTTATTAGGTTTTATTTGAGGATAATCTAAAACTTTAACAATTTGTTGAGAATATGTTAATACCATTTTCTTCTAAACAGACCTAGAAGTACTTGTGGGTCTACTGTAAACATGAATCTTATACGCTGATCATAATCTTGTTTAGCAACCTCCCAACCTAGGTTAGAATATATAGGAAAGTATATTTCAAAATAATCTTCAACTAAGACTAGCCTAACCCCAGAGTCATATACAAATTTTGTGTTTTGGTATTTGTTTTTTACCAAACCAGCATCGCCATACGCTTGAATATATCTCCAAATGGAGGTGCTAAAATTAGCTGTTGTCATCCATTGGTTGGCAAATTGGGTCTCTAATTTTGATTTAAAGCCACCTTCGGCAATAATAATTTGTTGGCTAAATAATCCTGAGTCCTCAGAGCGACCAAGATAGTTAAAATCAAATAAATAATCTGTAGGTCTATCTAACGCAAAACTAAAATAGTTAGAGCTAAGATCAGAGTTATTTTCTAAAAAGACACCTGCAAAAAACCTAAAGTTAATATTTCTGTTACTTTTAGTGAGTTTTCTAAACTCGTAGTTGAATGCTACCTTGCTGAACTTATTAGCAACTTGAATATCAGTGCTTAAACTCGAATAATTTATAACGCCTGGGTTGTGACGTGTGTACCTTAAATTAAACACACCATAATCTGGTTCGTCCACGATCACCGTTGCATCCTCACCAAGTTCTCTATTGATGCTAATATATCGAGCTGTAATATTATCAGTTTTATTAGATCTGAAATGTGAATCGTCTCTAAATCTAAGGGTTAGAGAAGGGCGTAGTCTAGTGAAAAAAGCATCTGTAGCAAACGATTGGTAGCCTGCAGACATACCATAAGTAACATCATAGAGATTACTATTTTCAATATTATGAGTATAATAAACAGAAGTAGATCCTGTTAATGAATTAGATTTTGTGGCGTATTGCGGTGAAAAACGATAGTTTAATCGTTTTCTTAAAATAGTTTTGTTGTAAACTTTTGTACCAAGTGTTAAACCGTCATAGATGTTGTTGAATTCTACTAAGGGCATAAAAAACACTTGATTGTAGTTAGGGTCTTCAATATCTTTAAACAGTCTAAATTGTAATGGCTTATCTCTTAAAAAACTACCTTTAACAGCTTTATAATTATCCCGTTGGTTGTATTCGGGTATGACATTGTCATAATCTAAAACAAACTTTTCAGTACTATCTTTGGGTAGGGTAATTGTTTTGGTGCCTTGAATATTTTCTACCCATAATTTACTTGTGACGGTATCATTTTTTAACTTAAATAATGAAATAGGCATCGAATTGTCTCGCTTATTCTTTATGGTCAGTTTTATAGAATCTTCAAGCAGTTTAACTTTTTTAATTTTAAAATCAATTTTCTCCCTACTGTTAACATAGTCTGAAAAAAACCAATTTATTTCTTTATTTGTTTTTGAGCTTATAAAGGTTTCAAAATCATTGATGCTAACAGGTTCTAATTGCTTTTCAATTAAAAATTCAGTGATGAGTTCTGGCAAATCAACATCGTCTGTAAATTGATCTAAATAATTAAGACCAACACCGGCTTTGTATTTTCCAGCGATATTGGTATTAAATTTTGTTAGAGAATCTTTTGAGGTGGTTAAAGGTTGATCTCTGTTTTTTCTAGCGATTTCCATGGAATAGAGGAAATACTGAAAGTTGAAATTTAAATCGGAAGCATGAAAAGATTTGATACCCCAAACCTCAGCTAAAGAGCCTAAAAGCTTCATGTCAGGGTAATTATCTTCAACATATTTAATTAAATAGTACACTTGAAGTCCTTCGCTTAACCAATGTTCTTTTCTTGGGTTAAGTAACAAAGTGTTATCGAGATACTTTTTTAAAGCTGTTTTTAAAAGTTTTAACTCATATTGAAAATCATTAGGAAACGGACGGAGAAAAGCAGGTAACTGATTAAGTCCGTATAATGGATTTTTCTGATAATCTATAGAGGTTACTAATAATTGCTTGTGTGGATATTCGCCAAGGTTTTTTGTTAAATAACGTGTAATTTTATCCGTCAATAATGCTTTTTTGGGACCTTGTAACCCTTTTTCACTAATGTTAGAGATTAAAATAAAGTCGTCTGTTTGTACATAGCGGTAGGTTGGAAATTTGTGTAAGGATAAATACGTATTTGTACGGTCTCTTCCGCTAAGAATTGTGGTTTGGGTTTGTTTCTCTCTATCTGTTTTTATGGAATTAAAATTGAGTTCAGAAGTAACTTTGTAGTTTCTGGGATGCGTGATACTTAATATAACATCTGATTTAGGTACAAAAAGGTCATCTAAATTTTTATTACTGTAATAATGCCATTTTCCATTATAGACTGCTGGCGTAATGTACCAATGTTTTAAGTCAAAATCTTTCTCCTTAGTAACCCCAAAGTTTGTAAATGTGGCATCAGGAATTGTAAGCAGATAATTAAGATGTATTGTGTAAGATGCTTTTGGTGGCAACGGATGCTCTAATTCAACTTTAATAACATCGGGATGCTCAGGTAAGCGTTGGTGCTCTAAATTGGTGTTTGCTTTGTTCTTAATTGAAGTAATTGAAGTAAAGCCACGTTGCTCATCTTTTGCTAAATGAAATTTGGTGCTAAATTCCTCTTCAAAACGTTTTGCTAAAGGTGTAGTTTTTGAAGAATAGCTGTTATTCCAATCATTGAGGTAAACTTCCTTCAGAATAGAATCGGATTCATTTTTGTAAACAATAGTTTGTGTAATAGCTATCGTATTAGATTCTGTATTTACAACGGCATCAATATCCATAGCATTTTGAGCTGCAATAGTGTAGCCAAATGTTAGTAATAGAACTGTTATAATTAGATGTTTATTCAATTAGAAATTATAAATTTTGTAGGATTTGAATTTTTGTTAGATACACTTAAAAAATATAAACCTTGCTGTAAATCTGAAACATTAAAATATTGTTTAGCGTCAGAATTCATTTGAAATGACTTTATACGCTGTCCTAAATTATTATAAATCGTTAACCGTTGATTGTACAAATCAACGCTATCAATATTTACAACGAGATTCTGTTTAACAGTTGTTACTTCTAGACGCATGCCAGACAATTGTTGAAACTCTTCGATATCTAAAAATGTAGCATCCGTCTCTAAAGATAGGGTAACGGGAAGATGATCACTAAAATTGTGTAATGCATTCCTTAATTCATACGAAAATTGAGAGCCTATAGTTTCGCAATCTAATGAATTTATAGCTTTATTCCAGCAAGAAGCTAGCCCATTGTTGCCATAAGCTTGATAAGAATCGGTAACATAGGTGATGTCTGCTGTATCCATCATGTTTTCAGAGGTAAGAATAAAGTCAAAGCGATCATCAAAACCACCTGCGGCACCTCCAAAGCCTGTTTGTGCACGCGTAGATTGTGTAAATACATCCGCATAACTAGTGTTGTTGTGCCAACTACCAACTCGGTTTGCAGGATCTACAAATGAAATATTATTATTGATACTTAGTAATTTTTGAAAAGCAGTTTCGCTAGATGTGTAGACGTTTAAATCACCTCCTAATAAAATATTACTGTCATTGGGTAAGGTGTCGAGATAGTGTTCTAAATCTTCAACCATTTCAAAACGTTTTTGTGTGTTAGAAGTTCCGTCTGAGGCTTTTAGATGGCAAATTATTATATAAAACTCTATAGGGTTAGTTGTTTGGTTTTCGGTATTTAATTTTATGTGATAGACATTAAAATCTCTAAGGTCTGTTGGTACAATAATTTCTTCTTCTAAAGAAAACTTTGCGCTGTTATAATAAAGTAAATTCTGTAAATTATTTTGATTCCAAGAACTATCATCAGAAGTGTTAGGCACGTAAGTTGCCATCTCAAAATTAGAATCGATAGCAGATTTAGTAGCGTTCAAGACTTCTATAGCTCCATTGATGTTATTGAGTTCACAGACCAAGAATAAATCGGGGTGATAATCTGACAAGATATATGATAAATCATCAATTCGGTTTGGTACAGAATTTTCTGAAGGATAATTTAATAAATTATAAAACATCACTTTAACCGTTTCTTGTGCGGAAAGGTTTGAAAATGTAACTATAATTATTGCAAAAACACCTAAAATTTTCTTTTTCATTGCATTGAAAGTGTTCTTCAGAAACAGTGCATATTTAATTCTTTTAAACAGGAGTTGTTTTAAAAATTCGGACTAAGATCGTATTCTTTGTAGAACTCATCTAAGATGGCAATCACCTCATCAGGCGTATCAACCAAATGAATTAAATCTAAATCTTGAGCACTAATGTTCTTAGCATCTACCAATGTGGTTTTTACCCAGTCTAAGAGTCCACCCCAAAATTCGGTGCCTACTAAAATTATAGGGAAGCTTTCAATCTTATGCGTTTGAATTAAGGTAATGGCTTCAAATAATTCATCAAGCGTACCAAAACCTCCAGGCATAACAACAAAACCTTGAGAGTACTTTACAAACATCACTTTACGGACAAAAAAGTAGTCAAAATCTAAGCTTTTGTCACTATCAATATAAGGATTGTCGTGTTGCTCAAAAGGTAATTCTATATTTAAACCTACAGATGTACCCCCTGCGATGTGAGCGCCTTTATTACCCGCTTCCATTATTCCAGGTCCGCCACCTGTAATAACACCATAGCCATGATCTACAATTTTTTTAGCGACTTCTTCTGTTAATTGGTAGTATTTATGATCGGGTTTTGTTCTCGCAGATCCAAATATAGAAACACAAGGTCCTATTTTACTTAGTTTTTCATAACCATTGACAAACTCTCCCATGATTTTAAAAATCGCCCAAGAATCATTTGTTTTTATTTCGTTCCAGCCTTTGCTTTTGCTCTCTTTTCTCATATATCAACTTAATTTAAGATAACAATATAAAAGCCATACATAAATATGGCTTTGTCTAAATTTTAGACCACCAAATTTAAGGTAAATTGTGAGAACAAAGTCTTTTATTAGCAAAAAAAATAAGCGTATCTAAATGAATCGATACGCTTTGAATTTTATCTGTAAATTAGATTATAATGGCTTTCTGCCAGATATGATATTGTATAATATAACAATAACAGCGATTACCAATAAGATATGTATTAGGCTATTACTACTCATGCCAGGAATGATGTCTAATAAACCAAGTAGCCATACTATAATACAAATTACAGCTACCAACCAAAGAATACTTTTCATAATGTTTGTGTTTTATAATTAGTTAAGACAAGTTATGAAATATTAGGATTGGTGACTTAAAACCTAATCAATCGCGTTAACATTAGATGTTATTACGACGGTATTTGCTTTTTGGTGTTAGAAGTTACATATGCAACAGGTAAGTAATGAGTTAGCTCAGTTCTTTTTTTAGAAATTTAGCGGTATAACTTTTCTTATCCTTTACGATTTGTTCTGGTGTGCCTTTTGCAACGAGTTGTCCTCCACCTTTTCCCCCTTCATAACCGATGTCAATAATATAGTCGACCGTTTTTATAACGTCAAGATTATGTTCAATAATTAAAACGGTGTTGCCTTTATCAGCCAACTTGTTAAGTACTTTCATAAGTACTCTAATATCTTCAAAATGCAAACCTGTAGTAGGTTCATCTAAGATATAGAAGGTGTTTCCGGTGTCGCGTTTACTCAACTCGGTTGCTAATTTAATTCGCTGTGCTTCGCCGCCAGATAATGTGGTGCTTTGTTGCCCCAGCGTTATATAACCTAAGCCCACATCTTTGATGGTTTTTAGCTTTCTATGAATTTTAGGGATATGCTCAAAGAAACCAACAGCTTCTTCAATAGTCATCTCTAATACATCACTGATAGATTTGCCTTTATATCTAATTTCTAAAGTCTCCCTGTTAAAACGTTTACCTTGGCAAGTTTCGCACTCAACGTAAACATCGGGTAAAAAGTTCATTTCAATAACACGTAAACCTCCACCTTGGCAAGTTTCGCAACGGCCACCTTTCACATTAAAACTAAAACGACCAGGTTTATAGCCACGAATCATTGCTTCCGGAATTTTAGAAAATAAGCTTCTAATTTCGTCAAAGGTTTTGGTGTATGTTGCAGGATTACTCCGTGGTGTACGCCCAATAGGGGATTGGTTAATATCAATAACTTTATCTAAATGCTCTAAGCCTTTAATACTTTTGTAAGGCATTGGTTTTTTTACACCATTAAAATAATGCGCATTAAGAATCGGATAAAGTGTTTCGTTGATTAATGTCGATTTTCCACTTCCTGAAACACCAGTCACTCCAATCATTTTACCTAACGGAAATTCAACATCAACGTTTTTTAAATTATTACCGGTACAGCCTTTAAGAATCAATTTTTTGCCGTTGCCTTTTCTTCTAGTTTCTGGAATTTTAATTTCCTTTTCGCCGTTGAGGTAAGCTGCAGTAAGCGTATCTTGATTTAGTAATTCTTTTGGTGTGCCTTCACTAATTATTTCGCCACCATATTTTCCTGCAAATGGACCGATATCTATAACGTGATCTGCACGTTCAATCATATCTTTATCGTGCTCTACAACAATAACAGAATTACCAACGTCTCTTAGAGATATTAAAGAGTTAATTAGTTTTTCGTTATCGCGTTGGTGTAACCCGATACTAGGTTCATCTAAAATATAAAGTACACCTACTAATTGTGATCCTATTTGTGTCGCCAGCCTAATACGTTGCGCTTCTCCACCAGACAATGATTTAGAACTTCGGTTTAAACTGAGGTAGGTGAGCCCGACATCTAAAAGAAATTGGACTCTATTTTTAATTTCTTTAATAATTTCAGTAGAGATTTGTTGTTGTTTACTAGAAAGTCGTTGGGTTAAATCTTCTAACCAGTGTCCTAGTTCAACTACATCCATGTTTACCAATTCGGCAATACTTTTACCATCCACTTTAAAATAAAGTGATTCTTTACGTAAACGCGAACCTTCACATACAGGACATTCCACTTTGTCCATGTACTCTTTTGCCCAACGGGTTAGAGAGGTAGAATCAGAATTATACTGACTTTCAATAAAATTAGCAACGCCTTCAAAATCGATATTGTAATCGCGCGAGACGCCTAAGAGTTTACTTTCAACCGTAAATTTATCTTTGCCGCCATGAAGTATGATATTTTTAGCATCGTTAGGAATATCTTTCCAAGCATCGCTTAGAGAGAATTCAAAGCGCTGTGCAATAGTTTCAAATTGTTTAAAAATCCAACTTTTCTTTTGAGGACCGTGTGGTGCTAAAGCGCCATTTTTTATAGATAAAGTTTCATCTGGAACTAATTTGCGGTCGTTAACAACATATAATTCACCAATACCATTACAGTTTTGGCATGCGCCTTTAGGTGAATTGAATGAAAAATTATTAGGTTCAGGATTCGGATATGAAATACCCGAAGTCGGACACATTAAATTCCGGCTAAAAAAGCGCGGTTCATTAGTGTCGTGGTCAATTACCATAAGTACATCTTCACCATGATACATGGCAGTATTTATGGATTCCATTAAGCGTTTTTCGTCGTTTTCGTTACCCTCAATCTTTAAGCGATCAATAACAATTTCAATATCATGGGTTTTGTAACGGTCTAGTTTCATGCCCTTTTCAATATCAACAATATCGCCATCGGTTCTAACTTTTACAAAACCTTGTTTGGCAATTTGTTCGAATAATTCACGATAATGCCCTTTTCGGGAACGAATTACAGGCGATAGGATATTGATGCGTTTCCCTTTGTACGATTCTAAAATAAGGTCTTTTATCTGCTCGTCATTGTAACTTACCATTTGCTCACCAGTTTCATAACTGTAAGCATCCGCAGCTCTAGCATAGAGTAAACGTAGGAAATCATAAATCTCAGTGATTGTACCTACCGTGGAACGCGGCGATTTACTTGTGGTTTTTTGTTCTATGGCAATTACAGGAGAAAGACCGTCAATTTTATCGACATCTGGTCGTTCTAGGCTTCCTAAAAATTGACGTGCATAAGCAGAAAACGTTTCAATATAACGACGTTGCCCTTCAGCATAAATCGTATCAAATGCCAAAGATGATTTTCCACTACCTGATAAACCTGTAATTACCACTAGTTTTTCTCTAGGTATGGTTACGTCTATGTTTTTTAGATTGTGAACACGTGCTCCTTTAACTTCAATGGAATCGTTGAATTGGCTCATATATGATTTTAATCTCCCTTTTACTTTAGTGAATTTGCAAAGGTACAATTTTTACAGTCATTTGTAAGTTAGAGCATAAGCCAATCTATAGTTAAATGTTTTGTTTTAGTTTGTATTAGGGAAATGGATTAATAAAAATACTTTTTTGAGCTAACTTATTTAAAAGTTAAAGTTAGCTTTAGGGGTATATAAAATAAGTATTTAAATATGGAAAAATTATTAAGAATTATAGGTGCTGCTTGGGGAGCAAAGAAAATTGGTGGTGGTAAGTGTGGTTGTATTGGGACTATAGTGGTGTTTATTGTTTTATACTGGCTATTGGGCTATGTGTTTGAAATATTTTAGGGCAGCTATTGGTTTCTTAATCTCTATTTTGAATTTTTAACGTATCTATCGCTTTAGTTTTAAGCGAATCTTGGAGGCTACTTTGCATTTCCACTTGCATTTTGCTAATCGCATCGATTGACTTTTCTACTCGGATAGAATCCTTAATTGTAGACATGCGCTCGATATCCTCTTCTGTATAACTTTCTTTGCTGGTTTCTAATGTATCTAAGTCTGAAGATTTTTTTCCTAGTTTGATATCAAAGTCGTCACTTTTTCCTTCCACAACAACAGGAATTCCTATAATTCCTAATGGAGGTAACCCTATTCGCATTTTAAGACTTAATGCACTGTCAAAAGTAGTTTGTCCCTCTACTCGTAATCTAAAAGGACTGACTTTAAATTTAAATTGTTCTAACGCTATGACGTTATTGTTTATAGTAGAGTTAATAGTGATTTCGGAAATTTTAGGGTCATTAAGGGCCTCAAAACCTGATTTTTCAGAGACTTTACCTAATAATTTATAGCCATCAAATTGAACGCTATGTACTTTTACAGTTCCTTTACCTTTTAATGCAGGTAACACAGGAAGCATCTGTTGGTCTATGATACCTGTTAGATTATAGTCTGCGGATAATATACCTGAGGCTTGTGCTGCAGCGGGCGCGAGTTCTCTAAATAAATCGATACTGTTGTAGCTTTTTTCTATATTAAGATTATCGGCTTTTAGGTTCATTGCAAATAAGGCTTCGTCTATTGCTGTTGGTTGGTAAAATCCATTTAGACTTGCTGTACCATCTACCATTTGTAAGTGACTATCTTTTAAGAATAGTCCTTGCTCTTTTACGCCTAAATTTCCAGAGAGTTTTGTGATATTTAATTGGTTGTATTGAAGCGTGTCTATTTCAATCTGTATGGTTAAATCTAAATCTTTAGGAACTGGCATCACTCCACTAACAACATTTTCAATGGTATTAGAGCTTGCTAAACTGTCTGATGATTGATTTAAATGTTCTTGTTTAGGGAAAAATTCGGTGATATCAATTTTTGAAGATTTTAAACTTAAATCACCTTTTAATATGCCGTTGTTGTACAATGTATAATCGAGATAATTTTGAAAATAGCCATTCATCACCATGTCAGAAGATTGGTGGTTAACGTTAAGATTAGAAATAGCCATTCTATCATTTAAGAATAAAAACTGACCTTCCTTAATATTAATAGGTTGTTGTAGTTCGGCACTATTCAGTGTTATATTATTAAGATTTAGCGTGCCACTATGATTATTAATGTTTTGAGGATTATTAAGTTGCCCTTTTAAATTTAAATCGGCAGTTAGCTGTCCTTTAGTTATTAGAATTGGTAAAGCAACAACTTGGTTAAGTGTTGTAAAATCGATATCACCTTTGCCTTTGATGAGGTATTCTAAATTGTCAAAATTCTTAAATGTCCCATGACTTGTAAATTGATTATCTAAAAATTTAAAATTTAAGGTGTTAATAATTAATGATGACTCGGTATAGCTTTTTCCTTCGTTTAGAAGTTTTGCACTTATTTCGATATTCTTTATGGGTTCTGGGTGACCAGAAGTTTGAAGAAGCCCATTAGACAAGCTTAGAGTTCCATTAGTTTTTGGGAATAGTGATTGATTGGGTTGGTAAACTCCATCGATAGCAATATTGGCCATTAGGACTCCATTAAAGTTTAAGTCGGGCAGGTTTAAGGTTTGATTTAAGGTGTTGAGGTTAATATCTGATTTTATATTCGATTTTATATATAGTGAATCTGCTTTACCGTAAGCAAGCATTTTACCACTAGTTTTTTCTTTATTAAGAATAAAGTCAAGGCTATCTAAATTCATTGTCATATAATCACCTTCAAAATCACTTTTAAATTTTAGATATAAATTTTCTATAGCTTCGTTTGCATCCTTATGTTTTATGGTGCCGTTATAAACATTAACATCTAAACTAGTGTTTGCTATTTCTGAAGATTTAGGAACGCTGCCCGTAAATCCGGCAAGTCGCATGGTCGCATCAAAATCTCCATCAAGGGTAACGTTTTTAGACCATTCGGCATATTTAGGAGGTAAGGCACTAACCATGTTTTTTAATGTTCCATGTTCGGTATTGAAACGTAAGTCGTAGGCAAGACCATTTTCAAACATATCGAGTTTTCCATGAAAGTTGACATCCAAATCATTAAGTGCAATAGTATTTTTATCTAAAGCAATAGACAGGTTTTTGGTATCGTAAATGGTGAATGATTTAGCTCTTAATTTTTTGCCATTAAGGTAATCAATATTATCAAAAATAACGTCAATACTGGTGATATCTAACTTAGAACCTAATTCTAATTTACCATCGTCTAAACCGCCTTTGCCGTGATAATTAAGCCCCTTTGATATAATGCTTATACCAATAGCGTCATCTTTGTAAAGAACTGTTGCATTCGAAATATTAAGTTGCTTTAAGTTTAAATTAAGGCTGGTAGTACTTGTATCTTTTACTGTTGTAGTTGTAGTGTCTGTAGCTATAAGCACATCGTAGTTGCTTCTGCCAAATTTATCCTTATTAAGATTAATAGTAGCGTCTGTTATGTAAGTTTCGTTTATAACGACTTTATCAGAAAATATAAGCTTAAAGATATTAATCCCAAACCCAAGTTCTTTTGCTGAAATTAAATCGTCTTTTTCAAAAGGTTTAGCGCTTATTAAATTAACGTCTTTAAAAGAAAAAGTTAAGGAAGGAAAATGATTGAAAAATGAAATATTAGAATCTTTAAATTGAAGCTCAGTTTCAATGTTTTTATTAATACCTTTTTTTATTTCATTAGAAATAACATCATTAAAAATTGAAGGGATTGCAAATAGGCTTATTATGAGAATTATTAATACAGTAATCGTCCATTTAAATAGTTTTCCAAGAAATCTTTTCTTTATTTGAGGCTTTTCCATTCGGCTGGCTATTACTTATGGTTTAAGGAGCCAAAAATAGTATTAATTTCGCTGTTTCAATAGCTATTACAGGTAATTGTAGTTACAATTAATAAGACTTTAATAATGACTGTTATTACCTTTTAAAGAAAGATATTTTTTAGGTATTTTAAGATGAGAAGCAACTTCATAACATGCAATTAATTATATAACAGGTCAGTTTTAAGTCTATTCTTTAATTTAGAGGCTTAAACGCGGGTGTTTTAATTAGTTATGTGGCCTTTAGCGATAGATAAATTCAGGTTTAGGCTTTGTGTTTTGTTTCGAATTTATTTAGAGACTGTTAAATGAATGCTAAATATGTGGTTTTTAGTGTATTTATGTCTTTTGTGAACATCCAAACTGTGGTTGTTATCGTATATTCTGTATTATTAAATATGATGTGCTATGAAACTACTACAAGAAATAAAAAACCTACTACAGAAGTCCCCATCAGAAAAAGTTGAAAAACATTCTACAACGTCTTTTGAAACCTCAAAAACGGAGTCTCTAAACGTAAATCCTATTTCTAAGGATGATGATTTGTTTTTATTTATTTAATAACAGCTAATATTTTTCTGGTATTGAAATTACTAACCTGCAACTTTTATTTAAAGTTGGTTTTATAATGCAATGAAAGTAACAAAGCATGGTATTTATAGCTAATTATTATAATTAATTTTAAGTTATGGGCTTAATTAATGTCTAACAAATAAACTCATATTTACACCTGTTTTTACGTAAGATAATAACGCGTATCTTATTGTTTAATTTTCTTGTTTTCCTTATCTTTATTCGCATAAAATAAAAATTAAATATCATCATGAAAATAATAGGTATAGGTAAAAATTACGTCAATGATTTATCTGAAATCAGTGCGATAAAAACAGGCGCACAAACCATATTTACAAAACCAAATTCTAGTTTGGTAACAGGGAATAAAGATATTAACTTTCCAAAGATCACAAATCAGTTGGCATACGAAGTAGAATTGGTTGCTAAAATAGGAAAACAGGGAAAAGACATTGCGCTTAAGGATGCTACGTCATATATATCTGAAATAGCAGTAGGGATAGACTATACCGCAAAAGATGTACTTAGTGCAAGTAGAGAAAACAAAGGGCCTTGGGCTTTGGCAAAAGGTTTTGATGGCGCATCTCCAATATCCGGTTTTCAACCGATATCAAATTTTCCAGACTTAAAAAATATTCAGTTCGATTTAAAAATTAATGGCGAACAAAAGCAGGTGGGTACTAGTAGTTTAATGATTTATAGTTTCGAAGAAATAATTGCTTACGTATCGTCTTTTATGACTTTAGAAGAAGGTGATCTTATTTTTACAGGTACACCGGCTAGTGGTGCAGGTTTTGTGGTTAAAGGGGATCATTTAGAAGCTTCTATTGAAGGTGAATTACTTTTAGATTTTAAAATGGTTTAGTCAATTATTGTAATTAATAAACTCGTATATGTAACACTTCAAAAAGTGTAATTAAAACCATAGTATCAGTTATAAAGAATAGCTACATTGTTTTCTCTTTTATTCAGGAAGAAAAATAGTGTAGCTTATTTTTTTAATCTCTACCGTCAATTTTATTATAAGCACGGATGACTAAAACTGCCCAAATGATGACACATATTGACACAAAAATCGAAAACGAAAAAATTATATCATTTGCCTCCATTTAAAATTTGTTTTATAAAGATTACAAATGCGAGAATAGTAGGTGCCCAAAGTCCAACAAAAATAGCATGAAGCTGGTCACCTCTTAAGAATAAATATTCGGAAACCACTATAATTAATACGCATAGCGCTAATATAAAGAGGTTTAGTGAGCCTATTTTTTTTATAAAATTCATTAAAGATTAATTAATTGCTTTAAATTTAATAAAAAAATACATTCGATTCTTTTTTATAAACCTTAAAGGCGTTTTATCTTTGAATAAAGCTTATTAAATATGTCTCAACCCAAAAAGCCAGATCAAGTTGTTTTTAACGAAACTACACAACGTTATGATGCGTCCTTAAAACCGTACGCGACTAATGTAGGGGCACCTGCAATACAAGTTACTGATAACTCGTCTTGGAAAACTAGAAATATAAATAAAGCCAATAAGCAAATTAAGGCTAAGTATTTAGAACTTAAGGCCGCCTACGATAAGATGATGGAAGAACTAGAGTATAATACATTAGTTTATAATTCACGCTATACTTTTGAGCCTATTGTTGGTGAGACTTACCATTTATATCGTGATAAAAAAGAAGAGCCTTTTTTATCTATCATAGCACCTTCAGATTGTAATTTTGACCATATAGGTAGTTTTATTTTAAATAGTGAACTGATTTGGAAGAAGCAAGATGTATCAACCACTCTAAATCAAGAGAATAAATTAGCTTAATAAAAACGATAAACTAACTTCTAAAATTTCTGAATATTAGCAATACTTCATGTGAATTTGGATTTTAGAATCCTAAACAATTTATCAAAAAAATAAAAAAAGATAAGTGTTACTTTAACGAGAAAATTCGCATTTATAAAGCCTATGTTACTTTAAAGTTAATTTAGTGCTAAATATATGATTTTAATATGTTTAAGAGCGTTTGGGGTTTTAAAATTTAGTGTATTTTTTGTATATTTGAGTATAAAAACTTACTTGCTATGACACTATTACAGAAATTAAAAATTAGACTACAAAAAATCCGATTGACTCAATTAGAAGAGGCCTCTAAAATTAACCTTCGAAACCTAGAAGCAGTGAACTCAAACACGCTTTCTAAGGATGATGAGTTGTTTCTTTTTATTTAGCACAGCACTTTGCTAGGTGATTTTTCAATATGCAGTTTTCTCAGAGTGCGTAATCAACCTATTTGCTGTTAAGTAAACTTTATCATTAGCTGTTTTATAGTCGTCTTAACGGCTATATTTTTTTTGCATTAAATCGATTAATACCAAATTCACGATACGTTTAATATATAGATGACGTGAATTGCATAACCCTATAATATTCAATGGGGTTTATTAGTGTATGAATAATGAAATTTAATACAAGCCCAATGTCCCAAATTTTGTATGAGCTTTGGGTTATAGCGATACAATACCGTACGTTTTTATTCCATCGATGAAGCACATATAAAACATATTTGATAGAATTGGTTTATTAAAGTAAAGCCCGTACCTTTATTTACAATAAAAACAGATATTAATTTATGGACATAAAGCTTGCAGTGCTAATAGATGGAGACAATATACCATCAGCTTACATTAAGGAAATGATGGAAGAAATAGCAAAATACGGTAATCCAACTATTAAAAGAATTTACGGAGATTGGACCAAACCACATCTATCTAAGTGGAAGTCCTTACTATTAGAAAATGCTATAACCCCAATACAACAATACGGTTATACAACAGGTAAGAACGCTACAGATTCTGCAATGATTATAGATGCGATGGATGTTTTGTATTCAGAGAAGGTAGATGGGTTTTGCTTGGTATCTAGCGATAGCGATTTTACACGTTTAGCAACACGTTTACGAGAAGCAGGAATGAAAGTTTATGGTATAGGTGAAAAGAAAACACCTAATCCATTTATCGTGGCTTGCGATAAGTTTATTTATATAGAGATTCTCAAAAATATAACCGATGAAAGTGTTTCAGAGACAACAACTAAATCTACAACCTCAAAAAGTAATTACGATACAATTACAGGTAAGGAAATCAAATTTATAGCAACGACAATAGATGATGTGGCAGATGATGACGGTTGGGCTTTTTTAGGTGATGTTGGAAGCTTGCTGCAAAAGAAACAACCAAATTTTGATTCTAGAAATTATGGTTTTCAGAAATTAACCCCTTTAATTAATTCAATTTCAGCATTTGAAATAGAACGACGCGAAGATAGTAAAGGACGTTCAAAGCTAATTTATGTAAAATTAAAAGAAGACAAGCCTAAACGGAAAAAGAGATAGATTTTTGATTTACAATTTATAAAACAAGAATCCTGTTTTTTGATACGATGTGACCCTATCGTGTTTGTTAAAAAGTTTTTATCTCATAGAGTTTTAGTTTTAATGTTATAAATTGCTAGCTAACTTTAAATAAAAAAACATATGAAAAAAATTACTTTAGCAATTTTCTTATTAACATTAGGTGTAAATGCACAGACATTTCCTAGTCCTTACTGTGAAATAGCAGATGCAGATGACGTAATTGTTGAGGAGATTACAGCAGTTGATTTTGCCGGTACGAGTATCACAAATTCTGATGACACTTTAGTTTTAATTGATGAAACAGCAACAGTTGTGAGCTTGGTTCCAGAAGAAACTTATACTTTAGAAGTGGCCGGAAATACGAATGGTTTCTTTGAGACTGATATCGTAGCTTTTATAGATTGGAATAAAAATGATATTTTAGATGATGCGGGAGAAGTTTACGAGGTAGGAACACTTTTTGATACAGATGGTTCAGATGGACAGACCGTGACTTTAGAAATAACTGTGCCATCAGATGCTGTTTCTGGTGAAACACGTATCAGGCTAACAAAAACATATACGGATATGGGCGGAGATGGTTATCCTCCTTCTCCAGCGGTGATAGATCCATGTGGTATAGTTTTTAATGTTTTTGAACAGGCTATTGAATCGGGTTATGGTCAGGCCTTAGACTTTACAGTAAACATCGAGACTTTAAGTGTTGGTGATTTTGAAGATAATGCTTTAGCAGTATACCCAATTCCTGCAAAAGATGTTTTAAATGTGGAGTATAAATCGGTATTAACAGGTGTGAAAATATATAATGTTGTAGGGCAAGAGGTGTTAAACAGAACTACATCAAGTTCTCAATTGCAATTAGATATATCAGAATTTACAACTGGAATCTATATTGTAAAGCTATTTGCTGAAGAAGGACAGCACAGTTTTAGAATTACTAAAGAGTAGGTTTTATCTTAAATTAGCTCAAAACAAAAAAAACTTAGCCTCATAAAGGCTAAGTTTTTTTGTGTATAATTACTTCGCGGAAACCTGTTATTTAATAACAGCAAGCTCGCCATCCTCTATGGATTTATTATAATTCGCTTTTACTTTATTTAAATAACCAAAAAATTTGGTACCATCTTTTTTCTTAAGAACCACATGAGTTTCACCATCTTTTTTAGTCACCACTTCATCAACCAAAACATTATTGCCATAAACGGACTTGTATCGGTCAACAGTGCCACGTTTTATTAAAATGTTTGGTTTTGGGAATTCTATGTGATTATATGTCTGTGCTGTAGGTTCTTTTATAACCAATTGATCGCCAACCTTAGGTTGATTGTCTGCACTGGCAAAAAAGCAAAATCCAAAAAATAAGAGGGTAAAAAATAGTTTTTTCATAATTATTGTGTTTTATATTGTGATTTAATCAAAAATAACAAGATTGTAATGATTAGAAAAAGGGTTTAAATAATTATTAACATTTGTATGTTTACGCCTTTTTTCTTTAATTTAGGACTATAAATTTTTAATCAAAATACAGATGAAATTACTAGGAATAGGCTCAAGAATTAATCATTTAGAATACGGAAAAGGTGTTGTTACAAATGTGACTTCAAAACACTATTGGGTGACTTTTATAGACAGCGGTTTAGAGACTATAGGTTTAGAATCTGATTTTGAAGTTATTGAAGCTGCTGAAGATGAAGTGGACACTGTTAGTTTTTATGAGGTTGAAAAAAGTTTAAAGTCGATATTAAAAAAATGGTCAGATGCCTCTGAAGTGATTACCATTGCTGATAAATGGAAAGGTGGTAAACTCATTATGCAACCAGGTGATCCTAATTTAAAATCTACAGAATTACCAATAGATAAATTTTTCCATAAGATTACAATGGTGAGAGACCGATTGCGCGTCATGGAGCAAAAGATTAATTCTAGTAATTTGGAAGCTCAAGAGAAAATAGACCTTCAGCAATATATTACCAGAAGCTATGGTAGTTTAACGAGTTTTAATGTGTTGTTTAAGTTGAAGAGTCAGCAGTTTATAGGACAACGTACTAATAAATAGTTTATGAGTTACAGTTTTGGTTTATTGCATTTTAGCAGTCATTAAATCACTAAACCTTTTACATCACTAATTTCTAAGCCAAACACCAATAATTTATGTAGGGTTGGTAATTTTGCGCCACTTTCTGTAATTGTCCAATCATCCCAAGTAGCTTCTAAACCTTCAATAGGAATAATATCAACCCACATTTGAAAGCTCTTTGGTTTGCCTGTAGCATCTAAATGCCATAAATAAGAATCGCCAGGCGTGTTTCCTCCTGAGGTGTAGGTTATTAAAAGGGCTTCTTTTTGGTCTTCAGTTTTTACTAATCGGCGTTCAGTACCCTTGTCAAATACTTTATATGGTGCTACCAGCCAAAATGAATCATTATTAAAATACTTTTCAGCTTTATGAATATAATCGTGTTTTTCTATGCCATTGTAAGCTTGCTCAGCAACAAAAACTTTAGAATTATCATGGTTTACAAAGTCTAATATAACCGTAAAATGATTCCAGGAGACTTCACAGGTATTATCTGACTTATACCATTTGTAATGGTGTTTATTATTGAAGGTCCACTCTAAATAATTGGTGTTAAGATAGGCGGTTTGATCTAAAGCATCAAGCATTTTTGTTGCTAGCTGATCAGCTGCAGCACCTTGTTGTCCTGTCGGTAAGTCTTCATTGTATTTAAAATATAAAAACGCATAGAGAAGGAGTGAAGGTAAGGTGAAAAATATAACGACACTACCTATGACTTTTAGTGTTTTATTCAGTAGGGATGATTTAGCCACGAGTTAATCAATTATTTATTTTCAAAGGTAATCAAGATGACGTTAATTATAAAAGTATTTTTAATAAATACTAAGTGGAAAATTGTTGTTCTATTTCGATTCGTTTTGTTGCACTAAAATCCATTAATTCTTGAAAAAACGCAGTAAAATCGTTTTCAAAAGCGTCGTAATGTAGTTTGAGTTCTCTAGTGGCTTTATTCATTTTAGAGCGCCCTTTAGTTCTGTTATTCATACCGTTTAAAACCAGTTGAATTCCCTCAATTTTGGCATAGCTAAGCAACCAATTTCCTTTAATCATAATAGGTGTTAGTTCTTGAAAACGAGGAGGTAAAAGAGCAATGTTTTCGGTTAGACTTTTATAGAAATTGGCAACATACAATTCAAGAGCAATATTAGAGTATGAGGTCCAATTTTTGGCTAAAAAATGATCAAAGAAAATATCTACAATTACACCACTGTAATGACTATAGCCTTTGTGAAGACGCTTAGTGCATTGTCTAAATAGGGGATGTGCATCCGTAAAGGTATCTATTTGGCGGTGTAAAAGTATGCC
Source organism: Winogradskyella vidalii (assembly GCF_013403955.1). Lineage (GTDB taxonomy): Bacteria > Bacteroidota > Bacteroidia > Flavobacteriales > Flavobacteriaceae > Winogradskyella > Winogradskyella vidalii. Next base: position 1,208,367 of record NZ_JABFDG010000001.1, read on the forward strand.
TTTCTGAATTTCGGAAGGGTATAATTTATACTTGTTGCCTCTTACACCATCGGCTACAAAGTTACCGATTGTAATCATTTTATGGTCTCCAGAGAGGTAGATGTGGGCGAGATAATTCATAAGTCGAATTTACAAATTCATAATCACAAAATAGTTAAAAACGGGATATCTATTTTATATTTGCTAAAAAAGAAATAGACATGACTTTAATAAAATCAATTTCAGGAATTAGAGGTACCATCGGTGGGCCAGTAGATGAGAATTTAACCCCTATAGATGCGGTTAAATTTGCAGCAGCTTATGGCACTTGGCTAAAAACACAGCGTAATAAAGATACTTATAGAGTCGTTGTTGGACGTGATGCGCGTATTTCTGGAGAAATGATCCAGAATTTAGTAATGAATACCTTAGTTGGTCTCGGCATTCATGTGATTGATTTAGGTTTGTCTACCACACCAACCGTTGAAATAGCTGTGCCGATGGAGCATGCCGATGGTGGGATAATTCTAACCGCAAGTCATAATCCAAAACAGTGGAATGCTTTAAAACTTTTAAATGCTAAAGGTGAATTTTTAAATGGTGCCGAAGGTCAGAAAATATTAGAGATTGCAGATTCAAACACAATGAATTTTGCTGAGGTTGATGACTTAGGAAAAATTACCGTTAACGATGCTTATATCGATTTACATATTGACGAAGTATTAAACTTACCGTTGGTGAATAAGAAAGCTATTGAAGCTGCTAATTTTAAAGTGGTTGTAGATGGTGTAAATTCTATAGGTGGTATTGCTATTCCTTTATTATTAGAGCGTTTAGGCGTTGAGCCCGTAAAATTGTATTGTGATCCTACAGGACATTTTCCGCATAATCCAGAACCTTTAAAAGAACATTTAGGCGACTTAGCTAAAGCAGTTGTAAAAGAACGTGCCGATTTTGGTATCGTTGTTGATCCCGATGTGGATCGCTTAGCTTTTATGGATGAAACGGGTGAGATGTTTGGTGAAGAATATACCTTAGTGGCTTGTGCAGATTATGTGTTGAGTAAAAATCCGGGTAATACCGTGAGCAATATGAGTTCTACACGTGCCTTACGTGATGTCACTGAAAAATACGGCGGTACTTATGAAGCTAGTGCTGTTGGTGAAGTGAATGTGGTGACTTTAATGAAGAAAAATAACGTGGTTATTGGTGGTGAAGGTAATGGTGGTATTATTTATCCTGAATCACATTACGGCCGTGATGCCTTAGTTGGTGTGGCGTTGTTTTTAAGCTTGTTGGCTGAAAGAGAAATGAAGGTAAGTGAACTTAGAGCGAGTTACCCTAACTACTTTATGAGCAAGAAAAAAATTCAGCTAACACCAGAATTAGATGTTGATGGTATTTTAAAAACAATGGAAGCTAATTATAGTCATGAAAATTTAACAACTATTGATGGCGTTAAAATTGATTTTGCGGACAGTTGGGTACATCTACGTAAGAGTAATACCGAGCCTATCATTAGAATTTACACGGAAGCCCCTTCACAAGACGCTGCAGATACTTTAGCTGATCGATTTATTGCAGAAATTAAAGCAATTGCTAATATTTAGAATTTTATTTTGAATATTGAACGCTTTACTAAATCGAGTTAGACGAATGATATTTTTCGTAAATTTGTATTTAAAGATTTTATAATGGACATTCAAACAACAAAACTAGAATTACTTAAAACTATTTTGGAGAATGAAAATTCCGAATTTATCCAACGTGTTGCTGATTTCGTAAAAAAAGAGAAAGCTGACTTTTGGAATGAATTAAGCTTATCTGAACAAAAAGAAATAAAAAAAGGAATTGAGGATTTAGATAAAGGAAAAAGAGTGTCTTATGAGTCTTTCTTAAAGAAGATTTCGTAGGTAATGAAAGTGTTCTTATCTGAACTTGCCGAATCAAAACTTTTAAAACTTTCTCAATATCTACTAGAACATTGGAGTTTAAGAACTGGAGATGAATTCATTTCAAAACTGACTAAAAAAATTGAACAAATAGCTCATCAACCAGAGCGTTGTCCTAAATCATCAGAATTTGAAAATCTTTACAAATGTGTTGTATCTAAACAAACGACATTATATTACAGAATTCAATTGGATAAAAAGGAAATTGAAATAATTACAATTTTTGACACAAGACAACATTCTGATAAATTAAAAAAAGACTTTAATTGAACGTACGAAAACGGTATGTGAATTATGGGTTTTTAGTTCACTTACATTTTTGATAGATTGATATATATTGACCATATGGCTATGATTACAGAAACAAATACTACAGAAACTACCGAATTAGAAAACTATTTCAACCAGTTTAGACAACATATAGTAGGTCAAAATCAAACTTTTGTGTCTCCTTATGGAAAGCAAAAAATCATCTATACCGACTGGACGGCTTCAGGGCGTTTATACCGACCAATTGAAGAAAAATTAATGAATGATTTTGGACCTTTTGTTGCTAATACGCATACAGAAACCACGGTTTCAGGGACGGCAATGACCAAAGCTTATCATAAAGCAAAACATATTATTAAAGATCATGTTAATGCTAATGATGATGATATTCTTATTGTTTCTGGTAATGGAATGACAGGCGTGGTCAATAAATTTCAAAGGATTTTAGGTATTAAGATTCCTGAAAATTTAAAAGCATTTACAACAATTCCAGATGAAATGCGCCCTGTGGTTTTTATCTCTCATATGGAACACCATTCTAATCAGACCACTTGGTTAGAAACCATTGCCAAAGTTGAGGTGGTGCCACCAAATGAAGACGGTTTATTCAGCTTAAAAAATTTAGAAAAATTATTAGACCAATATAAAGACTACACGCTTAAAATTGCTTCTGTTGTTGGGGGGTCTAACGTTACAGGCATCCAAGTGCCGCACCATGATGTGGCGAGATTAATGCATCAACATGGCGGCGTATGTTTTGTAGATTTTGCTTGCTCAGCGCCTTATGTAACTATGGATATGCACCCTAAAGATGACGCCGAACAATTAGATGCTATTTTCTTTTCGCCTCATAAATTCTTAGGTGGACCTGGTACTTCAGGTGTGTTGGTTTTTAATAAGAAATTGTACAAAAATATGGTGCCCGATTGTCCTGGAGGTGGAACTGTGAGTTGGACAAATCCTTGGGGCGAACATAAATATATCGATAATATTGAAGACCGTGAAGATGGTGGTACACCTGGATTTCTTCAAACCATAAAAACCGCACTTTCTATTCGTTTAAAAGCGCAAATGGGGGTGAATAATATGTTGCAACGCGAACACGAATTGGTTGATATTATTTTTGAAAAACTAAATGATATTCCAAATATCAACATTCTAGCAGGGCAGCATAAAGAGCGATTAGGGGTGATTTCTTTCTATATTGACGATTTGCATTTTAACCTAGCTGTAAAGTTGTTGAATGATAAATTTGGCGTGCAAACACGAGGGGGCTGTAGTTGTGCAGGAACTTATGGTCATTTTTTATTACATGTGGATCAGCAGATGTCTCACGAGCTAACAAATGAAATTTCAATTGGTGATTTAATCCGAAAACCAGGTTGGATTAGGATGTCTATTCATCCAACAACTACAAATGCTGAGATTACATATGTGTGCGATAGTATTATAGATTTAGCTGAAAATCATTCAACTTGGGCAAAAGATTATGAGTACTCTAAATGTAACAATGAGTTTATTCACAAATCACTTTTAGAAAATGATGCTTCAGGACCCGATGTAGATACTTGGTTTGAGATGTAACAGTTTCGAGATTGAACGCCTTTCCTTTTTGCGAGTTTAGAGCTAGCAAAAGTTTATTATTTAAACTCAGGAGGTACTTTATCTCTGTGTTTCCAGCGTTTATGTGTCCATAAGTAATATTGTGGTGCTTCTAAAATCTGTTCTTCAACCAGTTTAAAAAACAAATCAGTTATTTCATAGTCTTTGTATTCTTTAGGATGTTCTGTGATGGTTTTAAAGGTGGTTTCGTAGTAACCACGTTTAATACGTTTTACACTAAAAAAAACGACAGCCATGTCTAATTTTTTTGCTAATATTTCGGCGCCAGTGTACATTGGGACTTTAATGCCCATGAAGTCATTCCAATGAAAAGCTTTATGTACTTTAGGCGATTGGTCCGAAACAAAACCATTAATAGTTAATTCACCTTTTCTTTTACTTTTTAGTAAGACATTAAAAGTTTCCTTTGTTGTAATCAGGTGAGAATTGTATTTGGCTCTAATGCGTTTTACTAATTTATCAAAATGTTTGTTTGCTAAGCGCTTGTAAACGGCATAGCCTTTATGTTTTACATGTTTTTGTAAGATAAATATCCATTCCCAACTGCCATAGTGGGCACACATTAATATAATGCTACGTTGTTTTTTTTCTAGATCATTAATTAAATCCACATTAGTAAACTTAAAACGTTTGTTCATTTGCGCTTCAGAAATGGTTAAAGACTTAATCGCTTCAACCATCATATCACAAAAGTGATGATAGAATTTCCCTGTAATTTCAGAGATTTCTTTTTCAGATTTTTCAGGAAAAACTAATCTTAAATTTTCTTTTACAGTTTTTTTTCTATAACCAAAAATTCGGTACATAAAAACATAAATCAGATCAGAAAAACCATAAAGAATTCTAAACGGTAAAATTGAAATTAACCAAAGAATTGGGTAAATTAAAATATAGGCAATAAGTTGCATTAAAGTATGATTGCATTTGAGCACAAATATATATATTTGATTTATAAGATTAGGGTTTATGAACAATTTAGGTATAAGTATAGTTACCATAGTGATTATTGCAGCTAACGTTATCATATCTTTTAAAGGGTTTGATGATCGCGGTTTTTTTGAAAAATTTAAATTTAATGTAGGAAGTATTAGGGGAGGTGATCAAATTAGAATGCTGAGTTCTGGATTTCTTCATGCTGATATAACGCACTTACTATTTAATATGTTTACCCTTTACTTTTTTGCAGATGTGGTTATTATGCAATTGGGGTCATTTAATTTTATAGTAATTTATCTAGGCAGCCTAATATTTGGGAATTTACTGTCGCTCTATTTCCATAAGGATGAATATTGGTATAGTGCCATAGGTGCTAGTGGTGCTGTAACAGGTGTTTTATATTCAGCGATACTCTTACAGCCAGGGATGAGTTTATATATGTTTTTTGTTCCTATACCGATTCCTGGATATATATTCGGTATTGGTTATTTATTGTATTCCATTTATGGTATGAAAAAGAGAATAGGCAACATTGGTCACGACGCCCATTTTGGTGGTGCCATTGGAGGTTATGTTGTTACACTAATATTAATGCCGAGGTTGTTTATAACCGACTTAGGTCATATTGGTTTGTTGGCGATACCCATTATTATTCTTTTTGTACTCTATAAGATGGGAAAGTTGAATTAAGTTTTACTTTCTCATAACTATTTATAGGGTGGGAAGGCATGATATAAGTCATGTTTTTAAACCGTTGATGATTTTATATTCGTAGCTTATTTAATTTTTAAAAAAATGGCTATACATCATTCTCCTCATAACTTTCATATTCCTGTCATGGGATTAGCTTATACGATAGACAGTCCAATTCGTGTGGCACAATATGGTATTTCGTCAGTAATATCTATTATAGACGATGAGCTTATTGAAAAAATGAATGCATTCTACAGTGAAAAATTTGATCTACCGTATCAAGAAATTTCAAAGAAAGCTCATGATTATCGTGCAGAACGCATTACATCTTATTTGAACTTAGCAGATACTATTGTAAAAGAAAAATTTTCAAAATTTAAAACGGAATTATCTGAGAGCAAATTGGCTTTAGAAAATTTTATCTCAAGCCTACCTAATTCATCTGATTTTAAAGCAGGACTTTCTAATCTGTTACATGAAGGTACTGCTTTTAAGGATTCAATTAAGGACTATCTTGAAACGCATTTTAAGCCTGGTAATATTGATGTCAACATTATGACCAAAGTTGATAAAGATAATTTTGAAAAAGGGGAACAACTACCAACAGAATTTAATGATGCGCATGCATCGCTTAGAGGTTTTGCAAATAGTAATTTGAGTTCTTCGGTTGTACTTTCTGCAGGAATGAATCCAAGATTATACAGTTACTTTGAGAATTTTAAAGATTTCTTTCCTGATGAAAATGGTGAATTAAAAAAGAAAATTATCTTAAAGGTTAGCGATTACCGCTCGGCAATTATACAAGGTAAATTTTTAGCCAAAAAAGGACTTTGGGTTTCAGAATATCGAATAGAATCAGGATTAAACTGTGGCGGTCATGCTTTTGCTACCGAAGGCTTTTTATTAGGACCAATTTTAGAAGAATTTAAAACTAAAAAAACAGAACTGATTCAAGATACTTTTGAGGTTTATAAAAAGGGATTAGCACAAAAGGAATTAGCTATTCCTGAACAGCCTTTAGCGTTAAAAATCACGGTTCAAGGGGGTGTTGGTACAGCTGATGAGCAAGCATTTTTACTTGATAACTATCAAGTAGATTCCGTTGGTTGGGGAACCCCTTTCTTATTAGTGTCAGAAGCTACTTCTGTTGATAAGCAAACCAGAGATTTATTGGTAAGCGCTAAAGAAAGTGATTTTTATTTAAGTGGAATTTCGCCTTTAGGTGTCCCGTTTAATGCTATAAAAGGAACGTCTAATGAGTTTCATAAACAAAAACGAATTGATAATAATAAAGCGGGTAGTTCTTGTCCGAAGAAATTATTGGCATTGAGTAAAGAATTTGGAGCAGAAGGAGTTTGTACGGCTTCTAAGAAATACCAAGATGTAAAACTGAAAGAATTAGAAGCTAAAAGAGCAGACCTTTCTTCAGAAATTTATAAAAACGCTAAAGCTAAAATTACCGAAAAAGCATGTCTTTGCGTTGGTTTGGCAAATGCCTCATATTTAGAGAATGATATTGCTATAAAAGGGCAGGAGCAAGGTGTTGTGATTTGTCCAGGGCCTAATATGGCATATTTTGATAAAGAGGTCTCGTTATTTCAAATGATGCAACATATCAATGGGAATGCGTCCGTGATTTCTAATGACAATCGACCAAACATGTTTGTAAAAGAATTAAAAATGTATGTGGACTATTTAAAAAATGAAATAGACACCTTTTCAGAAGGTCTTTCAGCTAAACAAATAAAGAAATGGACGGCATTTAAGAGCCACCTTTTCGATGGTATTGCCTATTATAAAGGTTTATTTGCAACCTCTCTTTCTTCAGAATATAGTACAATACAACAGGAGCTTCAACATTATAAAAACGAATTAATAGCGGTAAAAATACCTGAGTTAGAATTGGTTTAGAAATTAAAGTTTTACAAATGTAAAAGAGGCTATCTGAAATAGATAGCCTCTTTGTGTTTTTATAAAGCTGTTTAATTATTCTATTAGGAATCTTTTAAACAGGAAACGAATGTCGTGAATTAATAAAACTAGTTTTTTAATAGCTCCTCTATTTTACGCTCTAGTGCATTTCCTCTAAGGTTTTTTGCTGCTATTCTACCTTTCTTGTCAAGTATATAAGTCGCAGGAATTGCTGTGATGTTATAAAGTTTAGCAACAGGCTCATTAAAATGTTGTAAATTAGAAACATGTGTCCAAGCTAATTGGTCAGCTTCAATAGCATCTAACCATGTTTGTTTTGGGTCTTTTTGAGTACGAGAACCATCTAGAGAAACCCCAACGATTTCTAGACCTTGACTGTGAAATTTATTATAAATTCTTACGACATTGGGATTTTCTCTTCGGCAAGGACCACACCAAGCTGCCCAAAAATCTATGATTGTTACTTTTCCTTTTAAATCGTCTAGAGCTACCATTTTGCCATCAGGTGTAGGTGCTTCAAAATTAGGTGCTATTTGACCAATTTCAAGATTGGCATTATTTTGATATACTCTGTATAAACTTTCGATTTTTACCCTTGTACCCAGACCATCCTTAGAGGTTTTTACTCGAGAGGACAAGTTGTTATAAGCGTGCACAAATTTTTCAACATCTAATTTTGGATTGTTAAGTTCTTTTTTAATAAGATATAAGCTAAAAAAGGCATCTTCATTATCTTCAATAAAGTCAGTAGTATATTTTATTTTTTTGTTTTCTATTACTTTAATTACCTTAGAAAGAGAATCTTGTTTAATTCTATTTGCTCTCCTAATCGCTGTTCTCATATCAGCTTTTATAGGTGTCATTTCATTTTCAATTTTCTGTAACCCGCTATGATAGTTTTCATAATCTTCTTGGGATTGCGAACCTGTAATTTTAGAGTTGGTGATATTAGTCTTGTCAATAGCAATATTGATTTCGCTATTTTCTAACATTAATGGTAGTTTTCCAGCAGTGTTATCTAAACTAATCTTATAAAAAGAAGGTGATTCAACCTCACCTTCAAAAGTAAAACGTTCATTGACCACCATTTGTGTGTCAACATTTCTTTCTTGTCCGTTGCTATTAACGCTAATTAGATGAACTCTAATCCCATTATAAACATCTTTAGCGGTGCCGTTTATAATATAATCTGTACGTTCAGGGGTTTGCTTACAACCCAAAAATAAAAATGTGGTAACTAGTAAAAGTAAAAGGTTTTTCATAATGCTAATAGTATTCAGCGTGGTTTTATACTACACAAATATATAAACATTGCTTTAAAACCGTGTATATAAATTTGAATGATATAAGTTGCCTGTTTTAAATTTATAGAATCCCATAATTTACAATACTTTTGCAACAAAGAATTGAAGATGCACAACGATACCATTGTCGCTTTAGCAACACCATCAGGAAGTGGTGCCATTGCGGTTATACGATTATCTGGAAAAGAGGCGCTAACGATAGCATCAAAATGCTTTAAATCTGTTTCTAATAAAGATTTATTAAAGCAGGCGACGCATACCATTCATTTAGGACATATTGTAGAAGAGGACCGAACCATAGATGAGGTTTTAGTATCAGTTTTTAAAGACCCTAATTCTTATACAGGTGAAAATGTTGTAGAAATATCTTGCCATGGTTCGTCTTATATTCAACAAGAAATCATCCAATTATTTTTACGACACGGCTGTAGAATGGCAACAGCGGGAGAGTTTACCTTACGTGCATTTTTAAATGGCAAACTCGATTTAAGTCAGGCAGAAGCCGTAGCCGATTTAATTTCTAGTGATAACGAAGCCTCGCATCAAATAGCAATGCAGCAAATGCGTGGTGGTTTTTCTTCTGAAATAGCTAAGCTTCGTGAAGAACTTTTAAACTTTGCATCGTTAATTGAATTAGAACTCGACTTTGCAGAAGAAGATGTTGAGTTTGCTGATAGAACACAATTTAAGCAACTTATTGAACGTATCAATTTTGTGTTGAAACGTCTAATTGATTCTTTTGCGGTAGGAAATGTGATTAAAAACGGGATACCTGTCGCTATTGTCGGAGAACCGAATGTTGGAAAATCGACCTTACTTAATGCATTATTAAATGAAGACCGCGCCATAGTTTCCGAAATTGCAGGAACAACTAGAGACACCATTGAAGATGAAATTTCTATTGGCGGTGTTGGCTTCCGATTTATAGATACGGCAGGTATTCGTGAAACCGAGGATGTTGTTGAAAGTATAGGTATTAAGAAGACTTTTGAAAAGATAGAGCAAGCACAGGTGGTGATGTTTTTAGTTGGCAGTCCACAATTGGTTATTGGTAGTGAAGCTATAGAAGCCTTTAAAATTGAAATTGAAAAAATTAAAAATAAGTTTCCACAAAAACAGTTGTTGGTCATTTTGAATAAGATTGACCAAATAACAGATTCGGAACTTGGAAGCCTAATCTCAAACCTCAAATCTCACACCACAAACCTATTACCGATTTCAGCGAAAACAGGCTTTGGTGTTGAGCAATTAACCAATAGACTACTTAATTTAATAAATACTGGAGCCCTTAGGAATAACGAAACTATTGTAACAAATTCTCGTCATTATGATGCGTTATTAAAGGCATTTGAGGAAATTCAGAAAGTGCAATATGGATTAGAGTCTGATCTTTCAGGTGATTTATTAGCCATTGATATTCGTCAGGCCTTATATCACTTTGGTGAAATTACAGGTGAGATTACCAATGATGATTTGTTAGGGAATATATTTGCTAATTTTTGTATCGGGAAGTAACAAAAGAAAACATTCGCGAAAAATAATCAAATAGCTTCTATATAGATAGGGACTAGTGTTGGTTTAAACTCAAGTCATTTTCAAGTAGCAAAAATGAGTTTTGAAATAGAAAATGTTATAACCAACACTAATATTTCATACAAAATATTAATTCATATTGCCAAAAGTTATCCCGACTATAGCGTTGACTCTGTTTAATCAACTCTAAAAAACGGTATAATAACTTATAAATTGAACTCGCGAACAGTTAGGATTAAGATTTAATCTTTAGCCTTTATAAATTTCTTATTGATATATAGCTCTCCATTCTTAAGTTTCTTTAAGTAAGCATTCATATCTGCATATATCTCAGGAGCTAAAATATATAACCCTGCAATGTTGGGAAATGACATTGCTAAAATCATCATGTCGGCAAAGCTTAGTACAGCACCCAAACTTACAGAAGCACCTAACACCACAAACCCTAAATACATAAACTTATATAGTAGCTCACCTTTTTTACTACGTCCAAACAAGTAGGTCCATGAGCGCATTCCGTAGTATGACCAAGACACCATGGTAGAGAAGGCGAATAAAAATACTGCAATTGCTAGAACTGTAGGGAACCAAGAAATCACACTTCCAAAAGCTGAAGATGTAAGTTCTACACCTCCCATTTGTAAATTACCTTCGTGCTTACCGGTAAAGATTAAAACTAAAGCCGTCATGGTACACACCACCATGGTGTCAATAAAAGGTTCTACTATGGAGGTGAATCCATCGGCAATAGGATGATTTGTTTTCGCTGGACTATGCGCTATGGCAGCAGACCCAACACCTGCCTCACTAGAAAACGCAGCACGTTGTAAGCCTATAATTAATACGCCAATAAATCCACCTTTAAGCGCGTCGGCAGAAAAAGCACCATCAAAAATGGCAGAAAAAGCACCACCAATCCCTTCAATGTTTGTCCCGATAACCACCAAACACCCTAAAATATATAAGATAGCCATAAAGGGAACAACTTTTGCGGTCACCTTAGCAATACTTTTTATACCACCAATAATTACAACTCCCACAAGTATTGCAAAGCCAACTCCAAACCAGAACCCTTGGCCTTGAAGAAATGGTATTTGTTCTGAAACTATTTTAAAAGCTTGGTTAGATTGCAACATATTTCCACCACCAAAAGAGGCACCTATACCTAGGACAGCAAATAATACAGCAAGAAATCTTCCCAATTGTTTTTTATTTCGTTTTTCAAGGCCGTGTCGGAGATAGTTCATTGGGCCACCAAAAACGCGTCCATCGGCATCGATAACGCGATATTTAACCCCCATGGCGCATTCGGCAAACTTTAAAGACATTCCAAAAAAGCCAGCTGTAAACATCCAAAATGTTGCACCAGCTCCACCTAAAGAAATAGCTACAGCAACGCCTGCAATATTTCCTAAGCCAACTGTGGCAGATACTGCAGTAGCCATTGCTTGAAAATGGGTAATACTTCCTGGAGCGTTAGGGTCATTAAACTTTCCTCTTGCCAAATCAATAGAATGGCGGAAACCACGAATATTTATAAACTTCAAGCGAATTGTAAAAAAAATACTTCCAAATATCAGCCAAATAACAATAAATGGGATGGTGTTGGTTACCACATCACCATTAGGATGTAATAAAGGCTGCTCGTCCTTGAAATTAACGCTTCCAAGTTTAAGTTCTTGAGCAGTAGTTGCTCTTGAAGATGGTTTTATAAGCGTGCCTTCTGTAACTTTGTGATGTAGCTTTCCGTAGTATTTTGTCTTTAATATAGATTCTACGCCATCAATTTCAATACGTGCAATTTGTTGATTTGGTTCTACCTGTTCTCCATCTGCAACTAACCATTTTTTAAGGAGGTAGCGCTCGTGTTCAATAGTTGTGTTTGGAGGTAAAATGTTTTCGTGAGAAATATAAACCACAGGGTCATAGATTCCAACTGAAGCGAAGGGATCCCAGAATAAAATAGCACCTAGAAAATCAACTGCCGGTTGAACATTACTATTAAAAATTTCAATTATAGATTTTGCAGGAATTTTGAAAGATTTGGAAACGGAGTTGCCATCAGCGTCAGTTACCGTTACCGAATGTTTCATTCCTTCAATTAATCCTGTAGAGTATTCAGAAATTAAAGGCGTATTTTGATTGCTCCATTTATAAAGATATGGAGGTGAACCTCCTTCAGCTTTTACCTTAGCCGTTGCATTATTGATTTCGGAAGAAGGATTGTCTAATTTGAGACTGATTGTTAATTCTGTAGAGGTATTTGTATTATTTTGAGCTTTAGAGCCCGTTATTAGAAAGAATGAAAGAAAAATAAAAAATAGCGGTCTTACCATCAATTTTATAGCTTTGATTAACGTTAGAATGTAGGGTTTTTGCAATTTAACGATAAAGAGAAGTCTACCCAAGTTATTATAAATTTTTTCTTCAAAAATTCATGGGTTATCATAGCTTTATAATGGCTTTAATTTGTTGGTTATAAGGTGTTTTGGTGGTTTTTGCATGAATTTGTCAATATTATGCTAAATGATTCTCCAAAGCGAGTAATTAACCTATAAATCTTATTTAAATTTATAACAGTTGGTTCTCGTAATATTTTTAGCTATTAACACCTGGTTAAAAAACTGGTTGTCAATCTCTTTATGTTATTTGTTGGAGGCGTAGTTTTTCAACTTTCCTGTTGAAAATGAATTGGCTGAGATGTTGTATAAAATAAATTCGGTTTGTTATTAAGGTATAAACCTATTGACAAACCGAATTTTAAAGTACTTCTATTTCGTTCTTAAAAGTGTAACTACTAAATTGAATTAATCCTATATCTAGATTGTAAAAAAGGATGTAAACTGTTAGTCTTAGTCTATAAGGTGATTGTTTTGAAACCTAATTCTTGCAGCCCAAAAATATAAGCAAAACCATCTGGAGTCGTTTTAATTGAGTGGTGATAATCTGATTTATTAACTTCAAAGTGATTCATAGCAAATTCACAAACGACTATTCTAATTCCCATTTTTTCACTAAGTTCAATAAGGGGAATTAAACTTTCATCAGTAGCTAAATCTTTGGTTACAGCACTGATGAGTACAATTTCGAATTCAATTTCAGGGTTTTTAGCTTTTAGGTTTTTTCCACTATTTACAGCAGCTTGAAAATAACGTGCATTAGGAGCAAGTATCGCATATTTGCCTTCTTGTTTTATAGATTTTTCTACATCAGAAACACTCATAGACTGCGCATTAATTGAGGTGTATGCTGTTGATGCTACTAGTAAGAAAATGAGGCTATAAAATTGTTTTTTCATGATTTGTTTTTGAATTAATTATATACTGTAAAACAACAGTACTTAACAAAGATAAACGTATAAGTAAAACGGATTGTAACTTATGTTACAACGAGACAATAACTTCTCTGTTATATAAACAGTCACGCTTATTTAAATGTTTTAGTATTAAAATCTTTTTAAAGAGAGTTTTATAATACGAGGTGGTGAAACCATAGGTGAGATTACCAAGGATGATTTGTAAAGCATCTATTTGCTGATTTTTGTATCGGTAAGTAAGCAGAGATTACTTCATATTATAATTTATTTATCAATTCAGTCATAAGTATAGGTTTTATAACTGACGATTTAACCTTGCTATAAGCTGTATTTAACTATGGCATAACCACGCTATAACCTATTGGAATATATTTAGTAATCTTTTGGTATTGAGCTACTTAGTTTAAATAAGCGATTGTGGCAAAACATGGAGGTAATATTCCACTTATAGGCTGTTTTATTATATGGTTAAGATTTATTGTTTAAGTTTCTCTGTAGGAGATATTTTGAAACGTATTATTTTTTTTACTCTCATTATAAATTTAATTGTAATAAAATTTTTACAATTAGTTATTGAGATAAAATTTTACGCAATAGGGATCTTTAAAAATCTGATATTTAAATACATTGCTTTCATAAAACACTTATTTATGGAAAATTTGATACACCCTTTGCTTGAAATTTTGCCCAAAGTATTACTTAGCGTTACCGCTTTATTTGTAGTCACCATTGTTGTTTCTAGAATTTCAGGTTTAAGAACGTTAGCAAAATTTTCTACACCCAATTTTATATCGATATTTAATCTGTGGGCGTCAAAACAACCCATGTTACTTATGGATAATGGAAAGTTTATAGTTGACCATTTGAGAAAAACTAAAGTAGAGGCTAAAGGTGTTTATGAGAAATTAAGAGAAGCAAAGATGAAAGGTGAAGGTGAAGTTGTATCTGTGGTATTAGAAAGCACAGGAGATATTTTAGTTATACATAAACCCAAAAGTGTCGGTTTGTCTAAAGATAGCGTAGCTATACGAAAGTAAACGTACTATGACACACATTGAAATTATAGGCATACTTGCAGGACTTTTTACTACCGTTGCTGTAATTCCTCAAATTGTAAAAGCTATAAAAACAAAAGGTGTAAATGACATAAGCCCTGTGTTTTTTACAATACTAATACTAGGTGTGGGGTTATGGACTGTATATGGCATTTTAAAAACGGACTGGCCAATAATTATAACTAACGGTATCTCATTTATACTCAATACCATTATGTTAGTTATTTATAAACAAAGAAAAAAATAGAAATAGCCTTATAATTTTAATTAAAAAAATGATATGAGTACCACCACAATTGGGTACTTCTTTATACTTAAAAGAGGATAACAGTTGAGTATTGCTGATTTGATGAATGTAATCTCAGGCAATTTATTTTTTATGGAAAGTGACTATTATACAAAACTGTTATCTGAGGACACATTTGATGCTGAAGAAACTATTTTTTTTTAGTTAATCGTAATTATCAGTGGTTTTGAAGTTGTCATAAAATAGATTGAATTGCCGTGTTTACTACACGTACAGTTACATATAGAAATGAAGGAATTTTTTAATATAGGTTATGAGATTTTATCGGAATTATAGTTCGAAAAGTATGGCGTTAATCGGTCAGATTACAGATGGAATTGAAAAGTGGTTTGAATCTTCATTACAAGCTATAGTAGCGATTGCGGTTTCTACATTGGTCATTTATATCGCAGTAATTGTATATACACGTATTTTTGGAAAACGCAGTTTATCTAAAATGTCTAGTTTCGATTTTGCTATGACTGTAGCTGTGGGGTCGCTTATTGCAACTACAGCATTGTCTCCTTCTGTTTCATTAATAGATGGTTTGGTAGGGCTACTAATGATTTACTTCTGCCAATTTAGCGTTGCTTATTTCAGGGGATGGAAACCCTTTAGAGACGCGATTGACAATAGTCCATTATTACTAATGGACGGAAGTGAAATTCTTAAAAATAATTTAAGAAAAGCCCAGCTTACGGAAGGTGATTTAAGGTCTAAATTAAGAGAGGCTAATGTTTTAGATTTAACGGATGTACGAGCTGTTGTGTTTGAAACCACGGGAAATATTGTTGTATTACACTCCAATAACCCCGAGAAGCAATTAAAAGATTGGTTATTAAAAGATGTTAAACATTAGTGCTTATGATTAATTTAGTAATTCAGATTATTGTGGCTGGTATTGTGGCAACTTTAGTAATGACAGCTTTTAGTTATTTGCTGTCTGCAGTCACTAATTATAAATTAAAAGAACCCCAGTTTATCAATTTGTTGCTTTCTAAAAGTAGATTATTTTCTTTAGATATTGAGAAGACGCATTTGTTAGGGTGGATGTTACACTTTATGGTTGGGATTAGTTTTGTAGTTTGTTATCATCTACTTAGAACTCTTAATGTTTTGAATGATAGCCTTGTACATGCATTGTTATTTGGTCTTACAGCCGGATTAATTGGTGTTGCTTTTTGGTGGATTACATTGCGTTTACATTCTAATCCGCCAAAGCTGAATAGATCATTTTATTTGTTTCAGCTGATTCCTGCTCATATTATTTTTGGTGTAATGGTCGGTTTTTTAATGTGAGAAATTTTCGCTTTGCGTATGTATTAATTTTTTTATCGGCTGCTTTTAGTTAGGGTTATGCCCCAACAACTTCGCCTCCGTTGATGTGTATAAATTGCCCGGTAATATAGCTGGCGTCTTTTGATGCTAAGAATACATAAGCGGGCGCCACTTCGCTAGGTTGACCAGCACGCCCTAGAGGTTGGTCTTTTCCAAAATTGCTAATATCATTAAATGTAGCAGGTATTAAAGGTGTCCAAATAGGACCTGGTGCAACGCCATTTACACGAATATTTTTCTCTGCTAATTGTTTTGAAAGTGATCTAGTGAAACTTACGATAGCTCCTTTTGTACTTGCATAATCCACTAGATGGTTACTACCTCTGTATGCTGTTACTGAGCTTGTATTTATAATTGTATCACCATCTTTGAGGTGTGCTAAGGTAATTTTTGTTAGGTAAAAGTAAGCGTAGATATTAGTTTTAAAAGTTTTATCAAAATCTTTCATCGAAATATCTGAAATATCATCTTTTGGAAAATGAATAGCCGCATTATTTATTAATATATTTAACTGACCATATTCGTTAATACAAGTTTTAAGAACTCTCTCGCATTGTTCGGTTTTTTGTAAATCAGCTTTGATTAATAGGCATTTTTGTCCTTCTTTTTCAACTTGTAGCCTTGTTTCTTTTGCATCACTATCTGCTGAAAGGTATACTATGGCAACATGTGCTCCCTCTCTTGCAAAGTGAACGGCAATACTTCTGCCAATTCCGCTGTCTCCACCTGTTATTAAAGCAATTTTATTTTTTAATTTATCACTTCCTTTATAGTCTTTTCTTATGACTTCTGGAAGCGGATTCATTTTGCTCTGCTTGCCAGGTAAATTTTGACTTTGCTCAGGGAATTCTTCTGGTTTACTCATTTTATTTTTATTGAATTTTTAATAAGCTATAGACTTCATTAAGTAGCCATAAAACGCTATTTAATTATTGTTTTAAGCTCATTGATTCTATACGATTATTAATTAGTTGGATGATAATACTTTATGATAGTAGGCTTATTTACCAAGGTAAAATTAAGTAAGATTAATGCGTGACTGTATTGATTAATTTTTTACTCTAATCAATCTAAGATGTGAAAAATAGGAATTGAATAGCTTGACATTTAAGACCGGCATAGCTTGTTTGTTTTTGCTCACGGAAGTATTCTTCAAATTTTAGTTACATTTAGCAAAAAAAGGCTAAGATTTAATGCAGAAAAAACGACCTGTATATATAACATTTATTGTATTGTTGTTGACGATAAATGGTTTCTCACAAACTAATACACTTAAAGCTTTAGATGATCAGAAAGCTCTAGATAATCAGATTGATAAGGGTATTGAGTTGATGTTTCAAAAAGCGCATTCTCAGTCTATTGAAATGTTATTAAATACCGAAGCAATAGCTAAAAAAAAGGAATGGTATGAACAAGTTTTTAGATCCACACTAAATATTGGGTCTAATTATTATTTGCTTTCAGACTATGGAGAAGCGGTTTTGTATTATTTACAAGCTTATGAGATTGCAATAGAACATTTAGGTTCTCGTCAAGAGATGACAGTACTTAATAATATTGGGATACTTTATTTTCAAGAAAAAGAACTTGAACAAGCCAAAACACACTTTTTAAAAGCTTATCAAAAAGCCAAAACTATAGATGAAGAGGTTAAGATGGGTTACTATGCTGTTAACCTTGCTTTAGTATCTAATAAAATGATGGCGCCAGATTCAGCACAACATTATATTGAAGAAGCTTTACCCTTATTAAAAGAGCATCCTAAGGTTTTAATGCAAGGAAAGATGGCTCAGTCTGAAATGTTTTTACTCAAAAAACAATACGACAAATCAGAAGCCATAGCCCTTAATTTATTAGAGAAGCTTCAAGATATTTCACAAATTGAAGACCGCGTATTTATTCTATTAGTTTTGGCACAAATTAATGAAGATCAAAACTATTTAGATAAGGCACTTAATTATGGTATTGAAGCTCGAAATACGCAACTAGGAATTGAGAACCGTACAGAAGTGTATGATTACTTGTCTAACTTATATGGTAAAATGGGGCTTTTAGACAAGGCATTAATCTATAAAGATTCCGTTATTATTGCTTCAGATTCACTGACCACTATTAGAAATAGAAAATTGTTTGAAACAGAAAAAGTAAAGTTTCAAATTCAAAATTATAAGCATGAGCTTTCTGAGAGTAAAGCCGTTTTAAAGGAAGAACGTCGATTTTTTTATAGCATTATTAGTATTACAGTCTTAAGTATGGGGTTTGTATTGTGGATTTTTAGAAGTAATTCTAT
This sequence comes from Winogradskyella vidalii, assembly GCF_013403955.1. Lineage (GTDB taxonomy): Bacteria > Bacteroidota > Bacteroidia > Flavobacteriales > Flavobacteriaceae > Winogradskyella > Winogradskyella vidalii. The sequence continues at coordinate 1,226,874 of NZ_JABFDG010000001.1, forward strand.
AAAGCATAAACAGCGAAAAACAATTGTAGAATTAGAATTAGCTAAGGAGAAAAGTGATTACTTGCTTATTGAAAAACAATTAGAGGAGCAAGAAACTTTAGCACTATTAGAACAAGAGCGTCTTAAAAATGAATTGGAGGTAAGGAATAGAAAGCTCACAGCAAAAGCGTTGTATTTGTCTAGCAAGAATGATTTAATAGAAGAGGTGATAAAGTCCCTATCTCAGCAAACCGAAATTGCTGAAAACCCTGAATTAAGAAAACAATTAAGAGCATTAAAAGTACATCTTAAATCAGATAACCAATGGGATAGTTTTTTTACCCATTTTGAAGAGGTTAATCAAGGGTTTTTAGACCGACTTAGAGCGCAACATGAAAAACTTACTCCTAGTGATATTCGTTTTATCACTTATTTGTACATGAATTTATCAAATAAAGAAATTGCCTCACTATTAAACATTACACCACAGTCCTGCAGGAAGCGTAAGGAGCGTATTTCTAGTAAGTTAAATATCCCTGAGGGTACTTCACTTCATTCTTATTTAGCCATGATTTAATAGCTGTGTCACGCTAAAAGAATTGTAATGTCACGGAATGTCACGCTTAAAATTGGCGTCTAATGACCACTTGTATCTATATTTATCACCCTAACTAAAAAATAAGATATAATGAAAAAACTAATTACTTTACTATTCTCTATCTTTTGCATTTTTACTTCAAATAAAGCAATTGCTCAAATTGAATTAGAAGCAGCACCAGCTTATGGACAACTATTTGACGTCACTTATAGTGAAACTCAAGAAGATGTTATTTATGCATTAACACTCACAAACCATGTTGTAATATCTACAGATGCAGGTGTCAGTTGGGACATACTATATTCAGATGCTATGGATACTTATGCTAGACTAACAACTCTAAGAATAATTAATGACGGGACAACTTTAAGCTTTAATGTTAGGGCAGAAGGAACCGATTATAATAAAATTGTTTTATTTGATATAGATACTGAGACTGTTACGCAGACGTTTTTTCCACCTAATTCTGATGAGTTGGATATTTTAATAGAGTCTTACGATGTTTCAAGCTCTAATAATGATGTGGCACTAATGCATACAACATTTTCTTTGCTTGGAGCTTACACCCATGAGGTTTTTTATACCTCTAATGGTGGGACGGATTGGACTTCTATTTATTTCAGTGACGATAATGATAATGTTGCTATAAATAATGTCCGTATTTCTCCTGATGATAACGATAAACTATTCTTAATGCGCGGTGGTTCTACAACGAGAGAGTTGGGAGGATTATTTATTTCTTTAGATGCAGGGCAAACATGGGAAAATAAAATACCAGGAAATACCTATAGTCCTATAGCTTTTAATCCTGATAATTCAGATGATATATTATTAGGAACTAGTTATGGTTATGACACTCATGTAGAAAATTTATACCGTTCTTTAGACGGTGGTGATACTTGGGCTGTAGTACCAATTACTTGGACTTCAATGTCTACAGATCATATTAATACAATTAAATTTAATCCTAATGATTCTGATGAAATAATAGTGTTAGAAGAAAATGAAATTGTTCTTTCTTCAGATAATGGAGCAACATGGGAAAACCACGTTTACACCGAGATAGATCCTGAGGCTTATTACTATGGTTTGAATGCGTCTTATAATCCATTTACAGCTGATGAAATTATTATTACCACTAATTTTTATCCGTTTTTATCTACAGATGGAGGACTAACACTTACAAAGATTGAAAACCCATTTGTAAATTCAACAGGAACAGTTGCGGCATATACTTCAGAAGACGAAAACCATATTTACTACGGCTTACGCTCTGGTTTTATACATAGAGATTTACAGACGGATATAGAAGAAGAGGTTTATTTACAATCTTTAACTCAAGGTTTTGGATCTGCAGTAAAAGTCTTTGCTGACCCTATAGTTAGTGGTCGTATTTTTACGAGTAATAGAGCCCTGAATACATCTTATATTAATGTGAGTTCAGACCATGGTGCAACGTCACAAGTTGTTGCAAGTTCTATGTTTTTCTTAATTTTAGAAGATGTTTCTACTTCTGTTGCGAATCCAAATATTAGTTGGATGTCTACAGGTTTAGAGGTGCATAAAGTAGACGTAACAGATATGGCTAATATTATAGATATTAGTGTTGATGTACCAGAATTAGGCGAAGTAATTTCAGCAGTGCAAGTAGATAGTGATAATGCATCAACGGTTTTTATATCTCAAGGAACTAACTTTTATAAATCAACTGATGATGGTGCAACTTGGACTTTGAGTAATACAGGCTTAGAAGATTTAGAAGTTGGAGATCATTTGATATTAGATATAGAACAAAACCCTTTAGATTCAAATCAATTTATTTTATCGACCACCGACGGTATATATTTATCTGAAAACAAAGGTGATTCTTGGAGTTCTATTTCTTCAGAATTTACTGAAAATGTAGCCTTTTCTACAATTAATGAAAATACAATTGTTGGGGTAACACACTATTCTGGTGGATATAACTTTCCATTACCAGTAGCCAAAGCAAAAATTATTATTAGTACTGATTTAGGTGAGACCTGGAGTGAAATATCTCCTGAAATGTTGAATTATCCTTTTACAGAAACATCAGCATTTACTTTCAGTGATGAGGGGGTAAGTGTTTATTTGGGTGTTCAGGATTTAGGTTTAGTGACATATGATATTGATTTAATGACGTTGTCTGTAACTAGTCCAGAAATATTGAGCAATAACCCTATTAGTTTGTACCCTAATCCAACTACAACTAATTTTTCAATTCGTAGTAATTCTACTGTAACGGCTGTAGCAATTTACAACATGGCGGGCCAAGAAGTAAAAAAAGTTAATAATCCTAACAGTAATATAGATGTAAGTGATTTAGTAACAGGAGTCTATTTAGTGAAATTAAAAACTTCTAAAGGAACAGTTACTAAACGTTTACTTAAATCTAATTAATCCTATAAATTTCCCCTAGAGTTTATATAGCCCTAGTTCTTATTAAAGTAGGAACTAAAAATGATTAGGAACCCGTTTTTTTAATGTTAAATAACATTAAGAATGTAGGGTTCCTTTTTATTTAGAGTTCAAGAGTATAAATTGACGTTGCATTATCAAAAGAAAGTTAATTAAACTTATAAGTTACTTATTGATGAAGGTGGCTGCTTAATTACTTCAGTTTACATAAAAATAAGCTGCGTCAGTATATAAATTGGTAATAAGATGACTAGTGAAAATTTAATCATATAGCCAAAAAAGCTAGGCATTTTGATTTTATGATCTTCAGCTATGGACTTAACCATGAAATTAGGACCGTTACCGATATAAGTTAGTGCACCAAAGAAAACAGCACTTGTGGCAATTGCACTTAATATATTTTCTGCAACATTAGCAACTAATGGAATTCCATCTGCATACGGAATATTTGCTGCTACACTATGAAAAGCAACTGCAGTTGGTGTATTATCTAAAAAGGCACTGAGAAAACCAGTCGCATAATAGTAATGCCATGGGTCTGTGAGTCCCATACTTGGTGCATGTTGTCTAAGATAAATTAATGTGGGTGTCATGGTAATAAATATACCAATGAATACAACTGCAACCTCTGCAATTGGGCCCCAAGAAAATTTATTGCTTTCACGTATTTTTTGCGAGGTTGTAAAATAGGCGGCTGTGGTTAATAGAATAAGAACAATTTCTCGTAAGTGTACTAGCCAAAAAGGGGCATTTTCACTTGCCATTTCAGGAATTGTATCGTGGTTGATAAGTGCAACAGAGAACACTACCCCTAATAAAAAGATGAAATTTATAGCGCCTGTGATGCGTATCGGTTTTATTTCGCGCGCATCGGCAATTAGGTTTTTGGGTAACTCTTTTTTATAATAATATCTATCAATAAAATAATAAGCTGTAAGAAGTAATGTACCTACAAAAGCCCATTCGGGAATTAAACTAAAAAACCATGTAAAACTGGCACCTCTTAAATACAACATCAGTAGAGGAGGGTCTCCTAGTGGTGTTAAAAGACCACCACAATTGGCAACAGCTGCGATAAAAAATAAAATGGTGTGTACGCTAAATTGGCGTTGTTTGTTAATAGAAATCACAGGTCTAATTAATAACATTGCTGCACCAGTTGTTCCCATAAAAGAGGCTAGAAGGTAACCAATACCTAAAAATAGGGTGTTAATTTTTGGTTTCGCTTTTATATCTCCGCTGAGGTGTATACCGCCAGTAATCACAAACAAAGAGGTTAATAAAACAATGAAAGGGACGTAGTCACTAACCACTTGGTGCTTTAGGTGTTCAGTAAGGTCCATATATACTAAATAGCCTATAGTAGGTACACTTAGAACTATAGACACTAATAATTTATTACGATTGTTCTCCCACCATTCCTCAGCAATGAGAGGTCCGATGGCGATAGCTAATAAAATTAAAAAAAATGGAATTGAAGGCCAAAGAGGGATTTGTTGAGCTAATTCATGACTACTATTTATTAACAACATATGGTATATTTATTAGACGAGTTAATCTACTACTAATTTAAAAAAAGTTAAACCATTAAGCACGTTGTATTGTTTAATTTTTTTGTTAATTAATTGTAAAATATGTAGTCTTGCGGTCTTTTTTTTGATGTTTTTAAAAGATGAGTAAGGATAAACAAAAGCGTTTAGATTTTCTTGCTTTTTTAGTGGTTTAAATGAGATTATAATATCACTGAAAACGGTTAGAAATATTTAATGTTATTAGCTCAACTTTGTATGAACTTAAAAAATAAATTTATGGATTTTAAAACAATTCTACAGTTTCCAGTATTAGATACTGTCGAGATATTAAAAATATTACAAGAGATTGCAGATATAGAAAGACAAGAAGAACGTCCAGAAATGCCGCAAGTTACCATTAGTATCTTTAACGATAGTGCTTCTGGTTTTTTTGTGAATTATGATTCAGAAAAAAATATAATTTTATTGTGTGATATGTACGATCGTAAGGCACAGTTTCAATATATAGCTTCGAGTTCTATTTCATCAATTTCTATACGTAATGTAAATAAGTACGGGTATTTATTATCGGACGGAAAAATTCCGTTTACACCAGACGAAAGTGAAATACCGACTTTACTTCAACTTAAAAAAGACATCAAAGCTTTAGAATTAGAAATTAATGAAGCTATTGGGAAAGATATCACCATTAAATATAACTACGACGGTACTCCTGAAGATTTAGATAAATTTTACGCTTTAAAAGTATTAGGTTTATTAGAAGAAACGCTTTCTAAAATAGCAACAGATAAACTAGCTAAAGAAGCGTTTACAGCATCTATATCAGAAATAGAATTTACGTTAGGTACAGAAAATAAAGCGACCTTAGAAAATGGAATCATTTCTATTATTTTAGATACCTCAAAAGGGTTGAAAAGCTTACCTAAAGCAGTTAAATTACAAGAACACATAGAAAAAAACTTATAAACTAAAATTTAAAAATTATGCAAGATCCTAATATAGTAAGCCAAATAGAATTAATAATTAGAAAAGATAGCAACACAGAAAAAAAAATCATTTTAAGTCAGTGCGATTATAGTTTCAATAATGATTATTATTCAGATGAAAAAAAGCCAATGGATGTAAATTTTTCTGGAACTACAAAAATGGTTAATGATCCTCTATTTATAGAATGGATTTCTAATCAAGAAGGAGAATGGTCGGGTAGTGCTAAAGTGTATCATAGAAATCAGGAAGATGCGTCTATAGTATTAGAGTTTAATAATGCTACAGTAGTTAGTTTTAGTCAATCATTTTCTGAATATAATGCGCATAGCGATGCCTATTTTAGTATGATTCTAAAAGGAGTGTCATTTAATAATGTAAAGCTACAGTAATCAAAATAGTCTTCCATTAAAAAGCCTTTAAGACTGTGTTCTTAAAGGCTTTTTAATGTTATAGAATTAGATTATAAACTACAGTATAACAAAAGAGGAGCACCTTGTTTTAGATGCTCCTCTTAGTTATAGGTATTTGTAATATTATAAATTGTTTTCTAAATACTCGCGAATTGTTAAGTCTATAAAATAACCGCTATGGTGACCTCCCCAACAGGCTGTTAATGAAAATACGCCATCTTCTAATTTTAATTCTTTCTTGTCTTCAGCACCTTCATTTGGTATGCAATAGATTTCAATAGCGTTTACACTTTCTGCCACAGCTTCTTTGCCCATATCGTCTTTACAAACTAATTTTAGTCCATCTGTAAGACGTTGTAAGCATACGCTTGGTACAAACTTAATAAAGTCCATTTCAAAGGTATCCCAGTTGATGTTTATCGGTATTTCTTTGCCAACAAGCTCATTAATTTCTTTTTGGTAATCGCCTAAATATTGGTCTTCTATTGATTTTGCGGCTCTCTTTTCTTGTAGTCCCATGATTTATGATTTTAGTATTTATTAATAGTTCAAAGGTATTTGATGGTACCACTTAAAAAACACCGTCTTTACGGGAATGTATAAATTCACGGAATTCCGTGAGCACCTACGATGAGTATTATTCTACATTTATTATTATAAATAAGAAGCTTATGAAAATTACAATAGTATCTATCGTTTGTCTCGTTATTGTAGCACTAATTGTTAGTGGCTGTGCTAATTATATCGGAATTTCTAAGAAGAATGCTGCAAAGAATTTGCGCGCTTATTTACAACGCGAATATGATGGTAAACTAACATTTAGGGATTTAAATCGATTTTTTAATACAGCAACAATGAACCCTAATATATTTAGTGTGCTTATTTACGATAAGAACATCCCTGAAATTGAATTTTACACACACATTAATGTAAAAACGCTATTAGAAGATGATATGTTGCCCATGTATGCAACAGCTGATGCTATAACTTTTGATAATCTTTATCAAGAAGCCTTACAGAATTATAAAATTAGACAAGCTGTTATTACTGATTTTAAAAATGAAATTCCAGAAATAATTTTTTCTCATGATACCATTATATTAAATTTTGATACTGATTTAAGTCCAGAGAAATTAACCAAGACAATTACCCGATTTATAGGTCGATTAAACCAATCATTTAAAGCTTTAGAAGGCGCATATAATATGAGTTTGCATATTAAAACTCCTGAATATCCTGAGGGTTTTCTAAAAATTCCTTTAGCTATAGAAACACAAAAGTATAACTCAGAACCATATTTGCTATCTGAAGCTATGGTTGGTTTTGAGGCTTTAAAAACAAAGATTGAAGCAAATATACAAGCTAAAATAGATACCGACTATCCTCATTTTAAAATCAGCAAGAATAGGAAAATAATAATGGATAAATCTACTTTGTATAAAGGCGCTTGGTTACAGTATCTTGATGATACAAGGGTGAAAAACAGTAATGATGGAAAATGGATTAATCCGCAAAAAGGCCTTTATGTGGTGTATTTCGATTTACAATCTTTATTTATTTACCGAGGTGAAATGTTAACCGAAGAAAATGATAAACTATCTTCTACCGAAGAATCACAACTAATTTTAAAAACCATAGAAGAGGAAGGTCTAAGTGTAAGATAGAAATATAAATGATAAAGAAAAGGCTTTCCTGTTAGAAGGAAAGCCTTTTTATTAATCAAACAAACCAGATTCTATAGCGTATTTTACTGCGCCTGTTGTGGTTTTAGATCCTGTTTTTAAAAGAATATTTTTACGGTGGGTTTCAACGGTATTTACAGAGATAAATAGCTTTTCAGAAATTTCTTTAGAGGTTAACTCTTCTGCTAAAAGCTCTAATACTTGCTTCTCTCTTGGAGAAAGCTCTATGTTTTTATATTTTTTACGTTCAAACACACTTTCCATATAGCGTTGTTTTATGAGTTCAGAAAAATACTGTTCATTATTTAAAACAGTACGCACCGCTTTTTGTAACTCTTCTTTGCTCGTAAATTTAGGTACAAATCCATCGGCTCCTTTCTGAATAACTTTATGTACAGTTCTATGGTTATCGAGCATACTAAGCATAATTATTTTCACCTTACTATGCTTCTTTTTTATCTCTGTAAGTAATTCAATACCATCCATTTTGGGCATACTGATGTCACTTATTATTAAACCAATATCAAACTGATTTAATAAGCGAACCACCTGTTTGCCTTCTGTTGCTAAGTGTACTTCTCCAATTTCTTCCATATCGACTAATATGGTATTAATGCCTTCTAAAAACATTAAATGGTCGTCTGCTATAATGATGTTAATCTTTTTCAAAATATTTAATTTATAGGTATATTTATGGTAATTGATGTTCCGTTAGCAGTACTGCTATCAATGTCTATATCACCATTGACTTTATGTAAGCGTTCTTTTATATTACGAAGTCCTATACCTTGTTTTTTGTTCTTTTTAAAGCCTTTGCCATTATCATTTATAACAATATTTAAATGGTCCTCGTGTTTGGTGAGCTGCACATCGGCTTTTGTAGCCTCCGCATGTTTTAAAATATTGTTTATTAATTCTTGTACTATCCTATAAGCATCTGCTAGAAGTGATTCGGGTAATTGATCGATGTCTTCTTCAGGAAAAAAGAAGGTTTGAATTTCAATGGTTGATTTTGTTGTTATTTGATCAATAAAGTCATTTAAGAAACTGGTGAATCCTATTTTAGAAAATGAAAGCGGATGTAACTGGTGCGAAAGGCTACGGATATCTACACAGGCATTACTGATGGCTTTTGCAATTCTGTTTGATTGCGATTGATCTTCATTATTTTCAATAAAATGTTCAAAAGCTATTTTTATTCCTGCTAAATCACTTCCTATACCATCATGTATTTCGCGTGCTAATCGTGAGCGTTCTTCATCTTGACCTTCTTGGTAGCGCTCAATTACAGATAGTTTGTGATCTTTCATCATTTCACTAATCTTATGCTTGGCATTTTCTTCTTGTTGTAGTCGCAATTCTTTTTGAACCCTTAAACGTTTAATATAAGAAAGTCTCAATATTATTAGCGTGATTAAAACCAGTGCAAACCCAGCAATAAGTGCGTTTCTAATTAACTTTTGTCGCTTTACGGTGAGTTCTACCTTTTGTAATTCGGCATCACTTAACTTTTGTTCTTTTTCTAAAAGCTTTATTCTGGTTTCCTTTAATTCGGTTTCGTAACGTTCTTGAATATTAGCGACATATTTTTCTTTGTCTAAAGAGTTTTGTTCTTCACCTGTAACGACCCCTTTTTGGTAGAATTTTAAGGCGTTTTCATAATCGCCTTCTGCTTCATAGAGCTGTGCTAAATTTTTATAAATATCCGAATTGTAAATTGTTAAAGATTGGTTTTCGCCAAGTGTTAAGGCGCGTTGAAAAGCAGAAATAGCTTCTTTTCTATGTCCTAATTTACTTTCGCATAAACCTAAATCATTCAAAACAATAGCCATGTCAGAGTGGAACTTAAGGGCTTCTAAAAGTGCTAATGTTTTTCGTAAAGCAACTACAGCTTCCTCGCAACGTTCTTCGAGCACTAACATTTGAGCAAGGTTAATATTAACATAAGCTATGACGGCTTTGTTACCTTCTTGTTTTCTATAGTCTAAAACGGTTTTATAATGTTTTCGGGCTTGGTCATATTTCCCTTCTTCTTTTAAGATATTAGCAAAATTAAATAAGGTTGTTAATACACCGTCGTCATCACCAATTTCTCTGTAAAGATTAGCCGCACGATCTAAATTTTCTGCGGATTTTTTGTAGTCTTTTTGAAGTAAATATAAGGTCGCTATATTTTGATAGGCATTTGCTTCTTGTACTTTACTTTCTGTTTTCTTTGCATAATGTAAGCACTGCATAAAGCTATCCATGGCTTCTGGATATTGCCCCAAATTTTTGTAGCCTGTTGCTAAAATATTATAGCAAGCAGCTAAGCCTTTTTCAACTTTAATTGCTTTAAGTAGGTTGATGGCTTCATTTATGTATTTAAGGGTGTTTTTATATTCCCCTGTAATATTACCTAGATTAGCTAAAGCGTACAAAGCTCTGGCTTCCTGAAGTTCCATTTTTAACTTTTTGCTTTCTTTTAGCCATTGTAAAGCTGCTTTCTTAGCTACCTGAGGATTTTTATATACATTTTTAGCATATTCAACAGAAAGTGAATCTAGTAATGGGGTGTTCTGTGAGGTTTGTGCTGCAGTTAAATTAATGACAGCACAAAAAATGGCTAAAAGTAGTAGGTTATGTTTTGGGTAGGTTTTCATTTCGAAAGCAAAATTAATCCCTTTAGGCGAAATAGTCCGCTCTTATTCTAGTTTTCATTTCATTTAACATTTCTAGTTCTCCGTTTTCAAATTCTATGTTTCGTTTAGAAACGCTTTCTAGTAAGTTATGTTGAAGAAATACATCGTCTTCATAGTGTGTTTTTGCGATTTCTAAATGCTCTAGTAGGGCCATTTCAGATGGATAATCTTTACTTAAATACATCGCATTATATTTGATGTAATCTTCCACATTACCCAAAGCTTTAGCCATATTTTTTATAGCTCTTAACATGACATGATATTCGTCTTTTGGGAAATTAATAAATGTTTTTTCTGGATAACTTTGCAATAGATTTTCATACGCAATTTTAGCGTCTTTATATCTTTTATCTTGTTGTAGCGTATTGGCATAATCAAAATCTAATTGCCAATCTCTCGCTTCTGGCACCTCTTTTTTTATGGTTTCGCAAAGTGCAATAGTTGACTTATTATCAAAACCAGCTGTTAAACAATTTAAGGCTAATTTTAAATAACACGCTTTGTTAGTTGAAAGCTCTGCTGCCCTTTTTAAAGATTCTGAACCTGCAGTATAATCATACAACATCCATTGAATGAATCCGTTATTTCTGTACTCACTGAATGTTGTTGGGTTATCTATTAAATCAGCGGCTGTAGCTTTACCTAATTCTTCTGGGTGTTCTAAAAACGTATAATAACAAATCCATTGAAAAACGGGTTTTAATTCCTCTGGTAATTGCTCTTGCTCAAAATTATAGATGGCGTATTTATGGCATTCTTCGTAATCTCCCATTTCTACAAGTACTTCAATGCACAAATTCATGGTACTAAAATAATCAGAACTATCATCTTCATAAAAGTTGATTTCTTCTTGCATATCTTCAAAAAAGGCCGTGTAATTATGGTTTATTCTATGAATATTCATCCGTAAATTGTACAACCAAGGCGCAAATGAATGTTGTGGTAGCGGAAAATCTGCTAGCGCTTCATTAATCACTTCAAGCGCATCGTCAAATCTATGTAATCTAAATAATGCTCGTGCTTGAAAAAATAAGGTTTTAAGCGTTGGTGTTTCTCTGCGATGAAACTGTACAACGATATCTAAAATACCTTGCCAACTTTCTATTCGGCCATTAACCTCTAGTAAATATTGTAAATATTCACTCATTCTTAGTCCGTTTCTAAAAGCCTCGTGGTAGGCAGCTCCTGTTTGGTTGTAGTCTTTGTTTAGGAAATAAGATTTTGCTTTTAGAACATGAAGTAACGGGTTTTTAGGGTTTAAAGCCAAACCACGTTCTACACAAGCCTCAATAGTAGGTTTGTGTTTTGTATGATAATATCCTGCATTTCCTATCAACACATATTGATGTTGTGCCGATTGCCAACCTGAGTTCGCCAAAGCTTTCATATAGGTTTGATACTCCTCAAAATTGCTGTAGTTTTCCTCTGGAAATTCCGGTTCAGGCGGTGTTGCTACTATTTGAGATACAAAATCATATCTCATAAAATTCTTAGCAAAATCAGCTAATAATAAACGTGTATGGTCTGTTAAATCGAAATGTTTCCATTCTTTATCCCATAGCTTTTTTATTTCTGCCGACCATTTTGACCAAATCTCGACTTGTATCATGGCTAGGTTTTTACCAGCTTGATCTAAACGGTCATCTAATTGTAAACCTTTTAAAACCGTTTTATTATGGGTCGCCGATGCTAAATCTAATACTTCAAAACAATCTGCTTCTTCATCAGCATCACATAATTGTTCTAATTGAGCCGATTGGATATCCCAGAGTAATAAACGTGCTTCTGTTAACGCTGGATAACATTCTAAAATATATTTTAGCGTAATAATAGCCTCTTTAAATCGTTTCTCTTCTTGAAGTTTTAAAGCATAGTGTAGGTGTAGCGTTTCGTTGTATGGGTGTTCCATTAACGCTTTTTCATACACCCATTCTTTACATTGTTTATAGTAACTACAAACGTATTCGTAATCGGAAGGTAATACTTCATTAATACTGATTAAAGCTTGTAAATAAGACTCCATAACGTCCATATTCATTTCTTCAAAAGCACCAAGATAAAGCATGTACATACGATAATATCTGGCATTATCTGCTAAAATGTCGTCTCCTAATACGTCAAAATTCTCTTGAATAGTATGTATTACAGATTGTAAAGGCGCATAGAGGTTAGCTTTATAAAGTGCTTCTGCATGCTCAATTTGTTTTATAACTTCTTTTCTTGTTAAACTCATTTTTTCCATGTTTTAAACCAATCGGCATGTTCAATATGTAAACGTTGGTAGCATTCCCAAAGCGTTGCTGTTCCTGGAAATTTACTCACATCTTGTTCTGTTGCTCCTAAAACGTATTCATCACCTAAACATACGTTACGGTGAAATTCGCTCCAACTAGAAAAGGTCGATTTTATAGTGTCATTAGCTTCTTCTAGACGTAAAATCAATTCCTCTGTACCCATATAACCTAATACGTGACCTAGGCGCATTTGAAAAATGTAAAAAGCCATTTCGTAACCCATCAGTTTTTCTTTTTTTAGACTAAAACGGTATTTCCATACCATTTTATAAATGCCTTTGGTTCTTGGGCTTTCTTCGGCATTGTATTTGGCATCAAAATCGGAGGAGGTCATCATACGGAATTCTGAAGCTAGTTTTTCAAAATTATGAGATACTATTTGTCCGTTTTCATAACGTTGTAAACTATTGCGTAAGTGCAAACCAGATTTTATACCAAATAAACTTAAAAGGCGTTTGGCTTGCTTTACGTGCATGTCGTTTTCTAAATCGAAACCAGACCAACTTGTTAAATCTGCATTTTTATAATTTTTCTTTAATATCAAGGCCGATAAATTTAATTGGTCTTGTATTTCGGGTGTGATCTCTTGTGTCATTTTTAAGCGTTTAAATCATCAACGACTTGTAATAAAGCGGTTGTTAAATCTTCTGAATAGGCTCCAGATTTTGCCATAGCTTGTAATCCCATACCATATGAAGCTGCCATTTGCGTGCCTTTTACTAAGTGCACAAATAAACTTCGGCATAGATTTCCGTAGGTTTCTTGTTCGGTTCCTGGCGCTAAATTGGTGTCGAGTAAAGTCATATAAAGTGCTTGCCCCATACGGACTTGTATTCCAGTTTCATCGTCAAGTAACCAGGTTTTAAATTCTTCTATTTTTTCATCTATAGGCTGTATAAGTTCGGTATCGTAATTACCGTTTTCACCATAATGCTCTAGATTATGAAGCACAGCATCAACATATTTTTGGTTAATTTCGGTAACTTCCATTTCAATTGTAATGGTTTGAGAATTATCAATAGCTGTGGGGGTTTCTGTGGTTGCTTCTTCTTTAAAATGAACATTATAAAAAGCTTCAATTGCAGTCATTAACTCTGTTTGATTACTGAAATCTGCGATTGAGCTTTGACTATAATCAGAAAGATATTTAGAGGTGTTTACGTTGAGTTTATCTTTTTTTAACGTTCCTAAAAAATCGGTTAAATACACTTCAATTTCTGATGAAATTTTTCCGAAAGCGACATTTTTAGAAGCTTTTAGTTTACATTTTCTATGAAAAGTGATGATACGGGTAATGGCCTTATCTAAAAAATAACTAAGGTCATCTTCGCGATCATTAAAATAGGTTGCGGTTCTTATACCTTGGGTCGTTAAAAGATCGGAAACCCAAACGGCTTCTTGTCTAGAACTGTAATAAAAATCGCCTAAATAATTAAACCACGCTTGAATAATATTCAGTTCTAACGGGCGCGCTTCATTGATGTAATGTCCGCCAGCAAAGGTGTTACAAATTTTGGTAACACAGGCATCAATACTTTTAAGAGCGCCAATTTCGTTTACACGAGAATAATTTCCTGGTTCCACACATAACGTAATGAGCGTTTTTGTGATTAAAGGCAAGTTTTGTTTTCTAATATCGTCCCTAACATCTCTGGTAGAATAGGCCATTTCTAATAAATACAACTGTAAAATTTCTTGTTGTTCTGCGTTGTATAAATTAAAAAGTTGTTCACGAGCATCGTAAAACGTACGCACTAAAAATTGATTTAATGGATTTTTAATACTTTCTTTAGTAAAACCATGAAGAAACCCTTTTAAGTTATCTTTAGTTTGAAAAACGTTTTTAATTAAAAATTCACCCGTCATTTGAAAATCCTTATGATCAAAACGCATCATAGGAAGTTTGCCTTGGCGTTCTTCAATCAGTAGATCTGAAAAAATGGTATTGTATGTTTCTGTTTGGTTTTTAATACCGGTTTCTGGATGGCATGTATTAAACCAAAACGGAATGCATTGCAGCGGAAGTGCTTCTGCTGTATTTTCTGTGAAAATTAGTTTGCCATAATCTTTAAAAGCTTCCGTATAAAAATTACTTCCGCCATCGGCAGTTAACCAATCTATAAATCTTAAATAGCAAACATCTAATTGTTCTTGCGGTATATCTTTATCACGGTTATTAAACAATAAGGTATCCCCAGCATCCCAAACTTTAGGACCTAAAGCAGCAATTAACGGGTAGAAACCTTCAGCGGTTTTTAAATTAAGTAATTCTAAACTTTTAACGTCTCCAAAAATTAATCGTTCCTTTATTGCTTTATGTGCTTCAAAAATAATTTCTAAATTATCGTAATAATACGCTGCTAAGTCTGTAGTAAACCAAGGTAACATTAAATCGTAAGCCCCCGTGACATATACACGACCGACAGGTAATATACGATGAAATTGAGTGATGAATTTACGCCAATCATTATCAAAAAAATGCTGAACAAAATCGTTGTTTATTTTGAACGGAAATTTAGTTATGGTTTTATCAGAATTGACAACCGCATACGTTTCGTTTAAAATTTGATATCTAATACAAAACTGAATTAAAAAATCGGAACTCAATACATCTCGAATATCAAAAATCCGGTCGACTAAAAAGCGGACGATAGGAAGAGAGGCTTCCGATTCACTTTGTACTAGCATTTTTAAAACCTGAAAGATTTGTGTTTTTAAATCTTCAGAAACAGCATCGGTTTGTAAATAACTCAGGCTGAAATTTAAAAATTCGACGAGCTTTGTCGTGCTTTTTTCATCAGGAAAAAAACCTTTTTGTAATAGTGGATGCCAAGACCCCACAAGCTCTAAACCTTCCTGTTCACTGGCAAAAACCTTAGGGTGAAAATAGACGTGTTGTGCTGTGTTTTTAGTAAATTCAGTTGTTACACCGTTTAATTTACTACTGTTTACAGCATTTTTATAAAGATCAGTATCTGTAGTGTCCATTAATTCTAAAACTTGAAGTAGTGCTTTTACTTCAGATGGGGTTAAAGATTCTAACTTTAATTTTGGTACTATTTTTTCTTTAAAAATCGCAGACATGTGCTGGGTGTTATTCAAATTATATGGTAATCTATTTTATTCTTTAGGGAATGATTTTACTCGACGTAAAACCATTCGTTATCTTCAATTTCGCCTTCGTTACCCATTAAGCTTTTTAAGAATGTAACGAGGTCTTCGGCTTCTATATATGCAATTTCTTGGTCGGCACCATACCTAATAATTTGTCCGGCTGTTCCTTTTGTGTTTGGTGCAAAATCAAAAGCTAAAAAATTACCATTTTGTAAATCGAAAAATGGAATCCAATAGGGTGTCGTGTACATTAATAAGGCTTTACCCTGGTTGGTTGAGTAGGTGTCTAACAGGTCTTCTTGCGTCCATTCATCATAAATATCTTTCCACTGTTTCCATTCTTTATAAATAGCTTCTGCGCCCATTATAGCACATTTGTCAATGCCATTATGTAGTGTTAAATAGTCTTTGATGATCTGTGGAAATGGAAAACCAGCTTCTTTTTCAAACTGAGCATAAATCGCGTCATTATTATTCGGTGGATTTAATTTTAATCTTTTTTCTGTGATTAAAGTGATAAAAGTTTGCGCTAAGTCTTTCATATCAATTATAGTATCTAACTGAATAAAAGGGCTTAAGAAATCAGCTTTTTCTTTAGCTAATTTTTCGGCTATAAATTGATTAGGAATAAATTCATCAATAAAAGCACCTGTGTGGTCTTTAAAGGTAATATGCTTTAAGTTTGAAACGGGTTGAGCGCTATACAAATTCGTACTAAAGTTATAAACTGTAGCACTTTTGTGACTTTTATCATTAATAACGGTAAACCATGCTTCAAATAGTGGCGTATTTTCTATTTCAACCGTAAATACACTATTGTCTTCTAAATATCCAATAGCATAAAATTTTGGACTAGATTTATAATCTGGTGTAACAAGTATGAGTTTGAATAATTTTTTTTCAGTGCGTGTTTCAATAGCTTCTAAAAGCGCATCTCTAAACGTAAAAGAATTCTTGTAATGCTTAGGGTCTTCAAGTATAGGAAGTGTATTAATCTGGATAGATTCAAAATTGAAATCGTCCCATTTTAATAATTTGAAATCTTCTGAATAGGTGATGTAATTATTCATATACTCTTAATTTTTGGTAATGCTAAAGTACTTTAGAATACTAAAATTTTTATCCCTGAAACTAATGATTTTATAAAATGAAGGTATTGTTTTAAACCCTAATCTTACTTTTTAAAATGTCTTCTAATACAGGAAATTGTGTCGGTTTAATTTGACTAACTGGAAGTCTGAGTTTTTTTTCTTTTTCATTTGGGTTTTGATACGTGATAACCATAACCTTCCGCTCAACAGCATAAGATTTAAGGGCACTATAAGCGATCTCTTTTTTGCCTATAATTCCGGTTTGAAACACGAAGTGGTTTTCTGAAAATTTAAACACTTTAAGATTTTTGTTGAAGACATATAGACTAAAAAACAGGATACAAAATGCTATTGGAACGACTATTTCTATTGATGGCGCTTGTAGAGTTATTAGGCTTAGTGCTAACATAAATAAAGCAAAATACAAGGGTTTGTTTTTTGCTGTAGAACTTAATTCAATTTCAGATATAGTGTCTGTTTTATTCATACTTTATCATATATCTTCTTAGATATTTCTATTATGGTTTTGTAAAATCAATTTAGAAGTTTTGCTATACATTCTCGTTTAGGGCCGTAACTTCCATGAACAGATTTGAATGTTGTATCTAATTTTTGAAGTAAATTCTCGTAAGAAAAACGAGGTAATTGGTCGAGACAAGTCAATATCAAGTGTTTTTTGATGTTTAAATTTCGATGATGAATAGCATCGCAACTTAGTGCATAATTTAATAATTCTGGATCTAAAGCTTGTATTCTAAACTCCCCTTGAAACTCGTTGGTTATATTCGCTTCATTTTCATTATTTTGAAGGGTTACCGTTTCTGTTTGAGACATTGGACCGTTGCCATGACGGGTTTGGTAACAGCGTGTCACGTAATAAATATCTATTTCTGCATCAATCCCTAAATGTGTTTTGATAAGCTGAATGGCATTTTTAGAAGTGGTGTAACTCCACGTGGTATGCGGATGAAAACCGTGTTGCGTATCGAGTAAAATTCCCTGGCTGCCTTCAAAAATAAAATGTTTAAAAGTTGAAGCTAATTCTGAAAGTGACGCGATATTATAATTTTTTTGAATCCCTAAACAACTCTCTATATAATAAGCTTCGTTATAGTCTTTGAGTTCGTTTTTGTAATAGTCTTGTACCGATTTTGGTTGACTTTCTAACTTCTTATCGTAATAGTTTTTTATACTTTGTAAACGCTGTTTTAAAACCCATGGAAAGTGTAAGTCGTTAACATATAGATAAACTTCGGCTTTGTTTCTCGCGATGGTTGTTCCAAAACCCAAACCACAAGAGCCGTGATGTTGTTGTTTTTCAATCGCTCTATTAAAAGCAATATCGTAAAATGTGGTCACCATCGTTAACGGATGGAAATATAATTTGGGCTGATAGTTTTTTAAAAATTCCCCTTCGCCTAAAATAGCAGGAGGGAAGATGGTGGTGTGTTCAGAATAATAGGTTGGTACGCTTAATAAAGTCCCTGATCCAAAATTGCTAAACGTGTGTGTAAGTGCCTCTGTACTTACAGTATGCCCAATTTGATGACCACCCGAAAACCTAACGACAAGGCTTTCTTCAGGATGTTGAGATGCCAGAAAATCGGTTGTTAACCCTTTTCCAGCATCACCAAATCCTAAATCTATAACAAGACTACATTTTGGCATTTATAGCATGTTTTCTACTTCTGTACTATCAGAAGCGGTGTTGGTATCTGCTGAAGCATTATAAGGCTTATGGTTTTCAATCACCACATTGGCAATACGTTTTGCAACGGTTTTAAAGTCTGGGACCTCTATGAAATTATCACCTAAAAGTGCTTTCCAATTGCCTTTACGACTTTCTTGTTTTGCCCATTCGTTATGCTCTAAATGCATATGAAATACATTATATTTTTCTTGAGCTTCTGCAATAATAGCTTCCGTAGTTATGGTTTCTGCTTCATCCACAGATGTATATCTTTTAATAATTTCAGCAGGAATCGTAGGGAAAACTGGCTCGTCACCAATTGTAAATAAAAAGCCTTTTTGTTGTCTTTTTTCCCAACAATCAATCGACGTATGACGCGCAGCAAACAAATGTGCTAAGTTATACCCTTCTTGATTGTTTCCGCCGCCACCGCCTTCTAAATACACACGCGTTAACCAGCGGTCTAACAATTCTGCAGACGATTCAAATTGTCCTACTTGTAAAGGCGCATGATCATATATAAAATCGCCAATCCCTAAAAATAAGACTTGCGGATCTTCAATTCCGGCTTCTATTAACGAGCCAATAAGGTCTGGTAAGGCTTCTTTTACAATATGTTCTGGTACAAATCCCATACTTCCGGTAACATCTAATGCTACAATTATAGATACCGTTTCAGGATGTTCTTCAGAATCTCTAGATTCTCTAACTATGGCTTTTGTAGGATCCATTTCTGGATCTATTTGTGTGGATGTAAAAATCTCTTCTCTAGATTTATTACTGTATCCTTTCATTTTTCTTAATTTTGTGTAAGCATCATTACTAAATCGTCCTCCTCCCATAATTATAGTTCGTTTATTGTTGCACCAAATAAGTGTGAGTAACGCTTTTTGGCTAATTCTAATTTAATTTCTAAGTTTCTAATCTTTACAGACATTTCTAAATCTTTAGCCACATAATCTTTGGCATCAAAATCGGATGCTAAAACTAGACTGTTGGCGTCTGTCGGACTCATATCTAGCATATTTTCTTGCTCACGCTTTAGACGTTTTAAAGACAAGGCTAAATCTTCTGTTTCGCGCTTGTACATAAGTTGTGCGTCTTCTGCAATAGCATTGGCGCGGTCGTCTCTTATTTTTTCGTTGTTACGTTTTAAAGATTCTAAAAACGCAGCATTTTTATTTTGATCTTCCATAAAAAAGGTTTTCAGCAAAGTTATAAGGAGCTATTGTTTTTTTTATCCCTGATAACAGTGATATTGTTGCGTGGTTTCTTATTCTAAATAAAAAATCACGGAATACAGCCATTTCAACTTTAAAAGGAGTCGTTATCTTTGAGATTCTTAAAAGACGTAATGATGACGACAATACATTTATCTTCAACAGGTTTAAAAATTAATTCGGTGGCTATAGAATTTCCCGTTTCAATAGAAACTTTAAAAAAAGGTTTAGACGCAAACTACAGAAGTGTAAAACTAAAAAAGAACACTATTTTTACTTGGGACGATTTGGGAATTTTAGGCTACTCAAGTAATGGAGAAGATATCGATTCTCTAACGTTAGAGTTAGAACCTGATGCTTTCGATTTTTGTCCGAAATCCAAGTTTTCGGGAACGTTTTATTTTAATGATGAAGAGATTATTACCTATTATAATACCCATAAATCGGAACGGGTAGAACTTTTTGAAGGTGACGATTGTGGTGCTTTGGTACAAAATACTATAAGTGCTTGGTTTGATGTTAATGATAACCGTATTAGTGCCATTGAAATAAGTACTTATGAAATTTATAACCGTTGGGCAGGAATTCCGGAAGATAAATACAGTATTAAACCACTTGATGAGGAGGAAATAACCTTTGTAGATTTTGGATTTAAACTTTCTATTATAGAAGAGTTAATGTATGTAAAAGGCCTATTGCAACCGCAATTTGATATTCACGAATTTGCAAGATGGTATAAAGGTCGAGATATTAATATTGACGAAGAAGGCTATGAACCTATTGCAGAAGTAGAGCAATATTTTAAAGATTTGCCCATCCCGAAACGTTTAGCTTCAGAAATTACGGAGATTTATCAAGATGGTGGCAACGATATTTATATGAATTTATCACCCTTTTCAGGTGGTGCTGTAGCGTATTGGGATATACAATCTGCTGAAGATGCCAAGCAATTTCCTAATCTTAAAAAAGCAACTTTATGTTATGCTACAGATGGTGTTTATGATGAATTTGAACAACTAGGAATAGAGGCGGAATCGTTGTAGTAGATTCTGTAAATAGATACGAACTAGTGTATTTATATAATGGTTAGTAAGTTTATTTCTGAAAATTAGTGTTATTCTTTAACGTTTAATTCAAAATTTAAAAGTAAGCTTTTTTAACTTGCGCAAAGTTTATAAAAATTTAATATGCTTGTTACTTATTTTGGTTTTAAAAAAGATGCTCAATATCATACCTCTACCAAGTTTGTTATTGTCTTTTTATTAGCATTATTTACTTTTTCAAATTTAAATGCGCAAGACGATTACAAGTCCATAACAAGATTATTAGCAAAGTCAAAAGCTATAGAACAAAAGGATATAGATCGTTCTTTTCTTTACGCAAATCAAGCTGTTGAAATAGCAAAATCGATAAAAAATGATACTTTATTATCAAAATCTCATTTGCAACAAAGTCGCTTGTATATGTTTAAAAAGGAATTTACGAAATCCGATTCCATACTTCAACATATTCTATCTCAAAAATTGCCTGAATATATTAGAGGGTTAGCATTGCATAATCTAGGGACTATTCAATATTATAAACAAAATTTAAAAGAAGCGTTGACATTATACTTAGAAGCTTCGGAAACGCTTGAAAAAACTAATAAAACAAATAAATTAGTAAGTATCTATTCTAATATTGGGGCGATTAATGCGACTCTAAAAAATTATAAAAATGCTCAAATTTATTTTGAAAGAGCTCTAGCTTTAAGTGATTTTGATGATCATTTAAAGCTTCAGGTATTAGTTAATTTATCTAGTGTCTATTATAACCAGAAACTTTTTAAAAAGTATACGGAAAGCATATTTGAAGCAGAAGCGTTTGCTTTAAAAACCAATTCCACTAAAATCCTTTCTACAATTTATACTAACCTATGTTTATACTACACGGCAGAAGGTGAAGATTATGATTTAGCAATAACTTATGGTCTAAAAGCGATTGATTTAAAACGAGAGTTAAATAGTGTAAACACATTAAGTGGTGCCTACAATAATTTGGGGTCTGCTTATCTTGAAAAAAGGGAATATAGCCAAGCTATTCAATATCTTGATAGTGCTGCGATAGACGCCGAAACCATTTTAAAACCTTATATCTACAATGGTCTAAAAGAAGCCTATTTAGGCTTAAACGATTATGAAATTGCTTTGCGTTATGCTGATTTAAAAGACAAAATAAAAGACTCTATAGCACGTAAACAACAAAAAGAAAATGTTGCAGAATTGACCGAAAAATATGAATCTGAAAAAAAAGCACAGCGTATAGATATTTTAGATTCGCAAAACAAAATACAAGCACTGACTATTAAACAACAAAACTACCTATTAATTACACTCGCTATTTTTGTTTTACTAATTAGTGTTTTAGGCTATTTTGGGTTCAAAAACTATAAAATACAACAACAATTAGATAGCGTTTTGCTGCAGCAAAGGTTAAAGAAAACGCAATTAAATCCTCATTTTTTATTTAATGCATTACAAAGTATTCAAAATTTCATTCATCAAAATGACAAAGAGAAATCAAGTACGTATCTCACGAGTTATTCAAAATTAATTAGGCTTGTTTTAGAAAAGTCGGATGAAGATTTCATTACTGTTGAAGATGATAAAATAGCTTTAGAATCCTATCTCAATTTACAATTGTTAAATTATAATAACACATTTACCTTTAATATAAAAGTAGATGAATCTGTAGATGAGGATTTTGATTTGTTACCTACTCTTATAACACAACCTTTTGTAGAAAATGCAATACTACATGGTTTAAAAGATAATAGTCGAGGTCATATTAATGTAGAATACTATAAAAAACAGTCCGTTTTATATGTTTCTATTACCGATAATGGTAAAGGATTTGAAACTAAAAAAGAAGATTCTAAACGTTTGCACAAATCTATGAGTATGGCGATTATTAAGGAGCAATTACAAAACCTTAATAAAACATCAAAAGACTTTAAAGGCGCTATTACGACGAACTCAACACCAAATGGAACAGAGGTGATTTTAAGTTTTTCAACACTTTAAATATAGTATCTTTGTACTATGATGCAGAATATATCATGTTTTATAGTAGAGGACGATCCGCAGGCATTGGCTTATGCAACTTCAATTTTAAAAAGCTATAAAAGCATAGATGTAATAGGAAGTGCTAATACTATTGAAGCAGCAGCAGATTCAATAAAAAAGCAAAACCCCGATTTTATAGTTTTAGATGTATTCTTACTTGATGGGAATGCTTTTGAATTTCTTAAACTATTTGAGAGCATTGATTTTAAAATTATTTTTACAACCTCATTTGCAAAATTTGCTATTGATGCCTTTAAATTTAGTGCCATAGATTATTTGCTAAAACCTTATCAGGAAAAGGAGTTAATGACGGCCATAGATAAGGTTATTAATGATATCACTAAAACAAACCACCAATCGCAACTTAATACGTTGTTACATAATGTATCGAATAATGAGCCTTCAAAAAAAATAGTATTAAAGAATACAGAGGCTATTCATGTTGTGGATATTAAAGATATTTTATATGCAAAATCAGATAATAATTATACATCCTTTGTTTTAGAAAATGATAAAAGCATACTTGTTTCTAAACCTCTTAAATCGTTTGATGAAAAATTAAAAAGTCATCACTTTTTTCGTGTGCATCAAAGTTATCTGATTAACCTAAATTTTATTTCTTCATTTAATAAACGCAGTGAAGAAGTTGTTTTATGTAACACGTATCATATTCCTGTTTCTCAAAGCCGAAAGAAAAGTTTACTCAATTATATTGATGAATTAGTATAATTGAATTCTTTTTCAAACACTTCAATTTCTAAATATATACGGTCAAATTCTCATGACCTAAAATAGTTACCTTTTATAGGGTTAAATTCGTTTTTTTAAAACAATTTAAGCTTAATCTAGGATGAAAATAAATAAATTAATACCAGCATTTGCTTTAATTACACTTTGTGTTTTATTCCAATCCTGTTATGTTGTAAAAAAATCAGATGAGTTTTACGAAGTAGAAACTTCAGACTTAAATACATTATATCTTATTGATATTTCTGGAAGTATGGAAGGCATCGATGAAGGGTCTGTAGAAGATCAGGTTAGAAGAGAAGTTGGTAACACAGCTGGTAAAGAGGTCAGTAAAGCTATTGGTGGAAAAATAGGGAATATTCTAGGGAAACAGGTTACTAAAGAGGCAACTAAATTAGGTGCTGTAAAGCGCAATTTAATACCAGCCATTAAAGGATTACCAGATGGTAAAAAGTTTCTCGTGTTTGCTTTCAATAATGATGTCACTATGCAAGCTACAGAGTTTAGGGTAGCCGATAATGTGTCTAGAACATCATCTAATGTATTTGTAAAAAACTTAGCAGCAGAAGGCGGTACAGATACACTAGAAGGTTTGCTTGAAGCTATAGCAACAAAAGACGTTCAAGAGATTGTGTTAATGAGCGACGGTTTACCAAATGGCGGGCCAAGTAATGTTTTAGAAGAAGTTAGAAAAGCAAATACCAACAACATTATTATTCATACCATTGCTTTTGGAGATGATGCTGACTTAGATTTTATGAGAACTCTGGCTCAAGAAAATAACGGAACTTTTGTTACGTCTAAAATGTAACACTTAAAAATATTAGGGATGATTAATTTCATGATATTCATTTGTTCACTAGTTGCTATTGCTAAGTGATACTTTGAATATTAATAAAGCACGCTTTTATAAGCGTGCTTTTTTTTTGTGCTACTAAAATCTTAAAAATAAATAATCAGTATTTATAGATATCACTAATTTCAGGGAGGTATTAAAGCCGCTTAAACTCTAGCTTTGTCTTATTAAAAACTAAAACAATAAGATAATGGGATTAACAATTTTAACAGGTGTACTAGCAGATTTTAAAGCGAATGAACCTGAAGGTTACCAAGCATATAAAGTGATTTTTGAAAACATAAACACCATATTAGCAAAAAACGGTGTAGACGCTCATAAAGAACCAGATGAAATGGAAAAAGAGCCTTTGCAGTTTGGCGGATTTCCGTATAGTTTTTTACATCATTTAAGGCGTTTTGCAGCCCACGTTTGGGACAATAAAGATAATGAAAATTGGGACTGGACACCAACACCATTTCCTACAGAAGATGAGCCTGGAGCAGATTCTATTTTAGAAGACCATTATTCTTATATGTCTAGTCATCTTTTAACACATTCAGATTCAGAAGGTTTTTATATTCCTTTAGAATTACCAGAAGTGCTTTTTGATAATGATAAAGCACCAGTACCAGGAGCAATGATTGGCTCATCTTACACGCTTTTACAAGAATTAAAAAGTCTTACGACACCCTTAGGTATTGGCTTAGATGAACAGAATAACCTTACTAATGTAGATGAATTAAATAAAATTATATCTAATGAAGGTGATTTTTGGATAGAAATATTGGTTTGCGTGACCCTCATAGATGCTGCAAAATTTAGTATTGAAAATAAAACAGCAATGCTGTTTAATTAAAAAAACACAATGAAAGAAACTGATAAAAATAGAGAAGACTTAAAGCAAGAGTGGAACACTAAAGGCAGTGCATATGCTTTGGCTGTGAATGAAATGGTTGCGTTTGGTGATGCTAATGGATGGGAAAATTGGAAAGGGAAGGAGCCTAAAGATGAAAGGGGCCATTTAGCTAATGCTGTATTTCAGTTGTTAAAAGAAGCAAATAAAAACAGTACCGTTTCTCAATTTAGAGCAGATTTTCCGCCAGCGCATACGCCTTTAATTCAGCTGATGAATGGTAAGAGTCAAAGCATTATGCAGTTGAGTTTTATAGACGAGCAGAAAATTGTTTTTGTAACAGGAACCCCATATGAGCATAGACAAGCTTACATCTTGGATAATAATAAAACTTTAGAACTTGATGCTTCTATTGCAGCTGTAGGAAAATCTAAACAAAATAATGTGTTTGCAATTGCTGCAAATAATATTATTAGTACTACTCAAGGTTGGGAAGGTGATATTATAGCAACGTTCCGTTTAGACGAAGCAAAGGATATTGGTATTACAGAATTAATCCCTTTTAATGACGGACTTAAAGTGCTATTGGTATCATCAGATGGAATTTACATTATATCTAACGATAATGAAAACATGATTCATCCCTTACCAGACCCAGAAGATGACGAGTGGGAACCTTATATGGATATGGAAAATGCAACGCTTTCTAATGACAATAAATACATCGTGGTTGGCGATCAATGTTATGATCATAGAGTTTTAGATAATAATGGTAAAGAAATTACAGAAATAGGTACACAATCGGCTTATCCAGATTTTTGTATGTTTTCTAAAGATGATAAACAGTTGATCACTAATTCATGTCACTTTTATAATGGAATTACTATTGGTGTCGCAACGTCCGATTTTGAACGTATCAATATTCCAGCTTATGAAGGCGGTGAAGACTGCATCACTATTGACGATGGTATGCGGGTGTATTGTGGTGTTTCAACTTCAGAATTCTACATTTTAGGAGACGCTTTTGGTTATATAAAAGCGGTTGATGCTAAAGGAAATTGTATTTGGAAACACTTTTTAGGTTCTACAATTACAGGACTAACAATTTCTGATGATGAAAAGACCTTGTGGATTGGTGCGGCTTCAGGAATGCTTCACAAGCTGCAATTAAATCAGGGAGTTAGAGATAATCATACCATTGGTACAGCTAATCATTTTGAAGAATTCCGTTTAATATTATGGAAAGAAGAACCGGTTAGAGTTTGGTAAAAAGTATACAAGTTGTATTCAGTGAAAAGCACGTTTTAATTAACGTGCTTTTTGTTTTTAGAAAGATGGTATAAAGCAATATCTAAAATTCAGTATTTGTAATTATCCCTATTTTCAGGGATAAGAGGCGGTGTTATAAGATCTAGTTTTGCGGTATATAATTAATACATTTCAAATGAAAAATAATATACTCTATTTCGTTCTATTAACACTAATGTTGGCTTCTTGTAGTAAGAAAAGTTATACGGCATTAATTGAGAAAGATGCTTACGCAACATCTCATACTACAAAATATCATTTGCCTAAAAATGTTCTGAAATTTGAAATTATTTATACCCTAAATGAGCCTAGAGTAAAAAAAGGTAGTTTTGACGAAGCCTTACTAACAAGCTCCACAAAAGTGACTATTGAAGATCCTATTGTGATTACAAAAATTTTGGTTGCTGATCCATCCAATACCTTTGAGATAAAAGGGAAACAGTTGTCCGATCGTTTTTTTGTAAATAGAGGTGAGGATGTATCTAATCCTATTTTAGAGGATACCTTAAATGTGTCATTTGGAACGTTAGAGGCATCAAAAAAATCATCGTATTCGTCATTTACAGATTCTAGTATAGAAGCCGAAGCTTTTAGGTCTATAGAAGAAATAAAGAATAATTTAGATAAAATAAAAACTAAAAAGGAGGCCGATATGGCCTTAAAACTGATAACACTTTTTAAAAGTCAGTTTAAGACATTAAATGAAGACTTTCAACCTTATATTAAAAAGCATAAAGTGAAATATACGATTGTAATTGATCCTTCTGAATTATATTCTAAAGATGGCAACTGGTCTAATATAGAGGGGAATACATTCTATCACACTATTTTTCCAGAACATATTTTTAAAGGTAAAGGAATTTTAAGTGATTTAATAACAGTTAAAGTTACCAGGCCTAATGTGCATCTCCTACAAGAGGTCTTGAGCTCAGAACCTATTGAAGGGATTGTTTATAGAACTTCTTCAGCGTCAAATATAGAAATCTTATTAAATGATTATTCCTTGTTTAACGATGCTATGACCTTAGCACAATTGGGACAATTTAAAACAATAGCGGTTAAAGATTTAGAAAAACATAAGTCGCTAAGCCAGCCAGTTGTATTGTTTAAGGCGGAAAATCCTGAGAACCAAACCGAAACTCCTTCTATTTTTAAAGAAGAGGTAGAGCAGTTAGATTTTGATTCTAGTGACACAATTCAAGACTCTCAAGAAGCCATACTAGAGGAGCGTAAAGAGAAATTAAAAAATATCGATTTAATTATAAAAAGCCTCGAAAAACGTATCACTGAATTCTAATTTATTACAAGGTGTAATTTCACTGAATACCGTTAGATAATAAATGACGTAAAGTAGCATCTTTGTCAGTGAATTTAATAATTGAAATCTATTAAGACCTAATATCTTTAAAATGAAAATAACAAAGGATACGCTCAAAAAAGATTCACGAAGTGAAGATTGTTATAGAACAACCTTTTTATCTGATCAACATAAAATTGATATCAGTCTAAATATTGAAGACATTAGTTTAGAGGAAATGATTGCTTTAGGAAATTCCTTTTTAGAAGATTTTGAAGATAAAAAGAAAAAAGCCACAGATGAAATCGTAAGCGCTTTTTACGAAAATTACAATGAAAACTGGGCTGATGAAGACAATGGATATCCAGAGTTAAGCCAGCCAGAATTCAGACAAAAATTAACAATAACAGCTATTCATTTTTATGCCAAAGATTTGATAGACGTGATTTATAATGAAGACGGCATGTTTGGGAATCATTATTTAATAGCTCAATCTTACGATGGTAAAACTTTTGACGATAGTACCATGTTTGGATAAAAAACACACAAATGACTTTAGAAGAACTTAAAAATAAAATATCTAAACCGGTCACTAAATTTATAACAGGCGGCTTTAGACCAAAAAACACCATTGAAGAAAGTTGGATTGGTAAAGTCTTTGCTTATAATGAAGACGAAGACATTCCGTTAGATAAAAACGGAGATCAAATGTTTCCGTTGGCGCAATTTTACCTGCCTAATTTGCCTTACGTTCATCCAAGTCTTAAGGATACGAAACTCATCACCGTTTTTGTTTCTGCAGAATGGCCAGAATGCTTTGAAGACATGGGAGACCATTGGCTCATTAGAGAATACGACATTCTAGACAGCATTAAAATTAAAAATTTAGAAACCCCTTATTCGGTTGTAAAACCCTTTCCACTACAAGCAGAATTAGACGAAAATGATTTTCCCTTATGGGATGGTGGCGGTTTATCTCTAGAAGATACAGACGAAATTTTAAAGCTAGAAAACGAAGGTATTATTGAAGATTATTTTGATATTATAGATCATATCTATGACCATAAAATAGGTGGTTATCCTTCTTTTTGTCAATCCGGAATAGGTGACGCAGAGGGCTTTGGAAAAGGCTTTCAGTTTGTGTTTCAAATTGTATCAGATTATAAGGCAAATTTCAACGTGATAGATGGTGGGAGCTTAATGTTCGCCAAAAATAACGACACCAACCAGTGGAGTTTGTATTACGACTTTTATTAAATCACAATAATTAAACTTAACATAATAAACAATGAGTCAAGATAACAATATCGTTTTTGCCAAGCAAAACGAAAAAATGAAAGCAGCTTACCTAAAAGCACAAGACACGTTTAACTATTTTTGGAGAGAACTATATTGGGAAGCAAAACGTGTGGTTCCTGCGCATAATTTAGCGTTGGTAAAGATTCCTTTTCAACAAATGGCTGAAGGAGATGAGCAACCTACTGTAGAACATATGTGGATTAGCGAAATAGCTTTTGATGGAGAACATATTACAGGTGTTTTAATGAATTCACCTAACCTATTAACTAATGTTGCCGAAGGCGATACCGTAACTAGAAAGGTCTCTGAAATATCAGATTGGATGCTAGCTATAGACCGCAAAACGTATGGCGGTTATACCATTCAAGTCTTACGTTCTGATATGACGGAGGAAGCAAGAAAGCAACACGATGAGGCTTGGGGATTAGATTTTGGAGACCCTAACAATATTCTAGTAGCTTACCAGCAGGAAGACAATGAAGAAAACCTGATTGAACACCCAATGAGTAAAGTGATGGAGCAACCGGCTAGAGACTATTTTGAAGCTCATCTAGACGTCGTAAAGGCTGCAGATGAAAATGGAGTCACTAGACTACACACAGAAACTATTGCGGGAAATAAAATAGCCGTAGAAATTTTACTAGAATTAGGTGCCGATAAAAATGCAAAAACCAATTCGGGAAAAACAGCTTTAGATTATGCTAGAGCTTTAAATTGGGAGCATATTATTCCTGTTTTAAAATAATGTAACGTATCTAGTTTTAAAATGAAAACAACATTAACATACATTTTATTTGGGGTTTTGTCGATTTTAGTACTTTCTTGGGGGGTAAATCATGAAGAAGATAAAAGCAAGGATTTAGTTTTTAATAAAAAAGTTATTGATGGGGACATTATTTTTCGCTCTGTAACTACTGAAAATACAGCGTTAAACAACTTTAATGAATTTGGGATAGTCGAAAAATATTTAGATAAAATGTATGTTTGGGATAACCAGAACACCATGAGAATAAGTTTTAAAGACTGGGTAAGGAAAGGAAATAATGGGCACGTCAAAGTTTATAGTATTAAATCTTCAGATTTTAATATCAATACGTTAAAGCTACAAAATGGAACTTATGATCATGTAATGAATTCTGATGTATTAGAATTTATAACTGAAAATAAATTAGAGAAATAATAATCAAATTTTAAAATGGATACGATAGCAAATACATACATTTCAACACTTAAAAATGCCTATTATAATGCTAAAGGCAAGGCCATTTGGAATCATTTTGAGAGCGTAAAACACGGGGCAGCACCAGAGCATTTAAATCAGATTAAAGCTATATTCCCAGAAGTTCCTGAAGCACTATTGCAGCTTTTAAAATTTGTAGATGGCACGTATTGGAGAACTTATGGTGATGACGATATTATTTTGTACTTTCTAGGTTCAGATATGGCTGAATATCCGTATTACTTACTGTCATCAGAACAGATTATTGAAAATGAAAATGTAGCAGCAAGCTATTATTCAGATTATATTGAAAGGGCTTATGAAGGTGTCGATATTGATGAAAAAATCACCAATAAGTCTGAAAATCTTAAGTGGCTTCATTTTTCAGATTGTATGAATAACGGCGGAACATCTCAATTATATATCGATTTCAGTCCTTCAGAAAAAGGAACAAAAGGACAAATAGTACGGTTTCTTCACGATCCAGATGAATTTAAAGTGATAGCAGATAGTTTTGAAGCCTATTTACAAATGCTGATGGATAATGAAATAGGGTTTATTAATGAGGATAATTTAGAATAAAATGGACAAAGCAACATATAAAAATAAATTTACAGAAGAAGATGCTGTGGGTTGGATAGCTATAGATAACGCTTTAGAAAATATTTACGGAGACACCGAGCCAAAACATTACGGCCCTTTATGTGGCATTCATTTTAGTGTAGGCGGTACAGACCCTATAGATGGTGCCAGTATTTACGATTCTAATTATCAGGAAGCACACAAACATTTGGTGAGTTATGGGATGTCTGAATTGTACTATGATGAAGAAAAAACAGAAGAAGAATTCAGCAAATGGGGATTTGAGTTTACTTTTAGATTAAAACCTTTTAAAGAGGATAAAGGCGAGCCAATTTGGGCGATTCAAGTTATGAATAATTTGGCGCGCTATGTTTTTAGCAGTGGTAAATGGTTTGAAGAAAATCATTTTATACCTGCAAATGGCCCAATTAGACGCAATACAGAAACTAAAATTGTAGGTTTTGTTTTTGCTGTTGACCCCGAATTAGGAAAGATTGAAACCCCGCACGGTGAAGTTGCATTTTTACAACTTGTAGGTATTACAGAAGATGAGGTAGAACGTTTAAAAGCAAACCCTACAACAACTGCAGTAGAAGAATTAATTAAGGAATTAAAAGAAACAAATCCTTTATTAATAACAGATTTAGAACGCAAATAGTTTAAAGTGTTTATTATGAATTTAGAAAACACCATCACACTAATTGAAAACTTTCAAGTAAATGACGAAATGGAAGATTATGAAATTAGTGAATTTTTTGATGCTATTGGCTTCCAATTAGAAGCTATAAATCGTTTTACAGATTCACAAAAGCAGCAACTCATTCAAACGCTTTTCGATTTTTTAAAACGTCAAGATCCAGAATTGGATGAAGTTTTTTCTTTTATTCATTTAATAGAAGCTATAGATCAACCCGATTATAAAATTTATAATGTTGAATTGCTGAAATTCAATACAGAAAACGGAACCATTACTTCGACATTTTTATTGAATAGATGTATTAATGGTTTAAAAAAAGAGGAACGTGAAAAATATGTAAATCTGTTAAAGTCTATAGCAAATAATACCCAGTATACCGATTTGGTAAGGGCGGAAGCTTTGGGGTATTACAAACATCAAATAGTTTAAATATGAATACAGAAAACACCCTTTCAAAAACCAAAAACGTTTTAATTAATTTAAGTACTTCAGAGACTAAATCAGAAGCATTAGATTACTTGTTAGCCAATTTTAATGGTGTTGTTGTGAAGTGTTTTTCTGATATTG
This sequence comes from Winogradskyella vidalii, assembly GCF_013403955.1. Classification (GTDB taxonomy): domain Bacteria; phylum Bacteroidota; class Bacteroidia; order Flavobacteriales; family Flavobacteriaceae; genus Winogradskyella; species Winogradskyella vidalii. Next base: position 1,259,102 of record NZ_JABFDG010000001.1, read on the forward strand.
AAAACATAGAAAACGTAATCCGAATTTTTGCTCTGGGAGATATAACTTTGTTAGACGCTACATCTGAAGACGTTTTCATTATCAAAGAATTTTCTTCTCATTACGAAAATCTTATAACTCCAAACTTAAAAGTGATTAGTGAAGGGCAAGTCCCAATAAATGTACATAATGCAGGTGTGTTTTATCGTCAGTTTTTTGAAGACGAGAATTACTTTTCTAAAATAGAGACAGAGCATCAATTTCAACATTTAACAGAATCTACAAAACAATCTGTAGCTCTAAGAAAAGGCATTTATTTAAGTAAAATTACCCAAGAAAAATTGACTAAAAACGTAGAACAACTTCATTTTAAACTATTAAGATGTTCTACCAACTTAACAGGGCCAACAGATAATTTTAGAGCCACAGATACGCATATTGTAAATAAAATTAATGAAGCGGTAAAATTTGATTTTGAAAAAGACACCGAATTAAACCACGTATTAGCTCAGATTTACGAGAATAAAAAGAAAGATAAAGACCATCCTAAAGATGTAAAAGCGAAGATAAAAGCACATTCCGACAAAACGAAAGATATGCCTAAAAAAGGTTTAATTGCCTTCTGTACCTTTTACGATCATACTAATTTAGATAAGTTAAGCCCTTCTAAAACGAATAAGTTCGATAGAATTTACGGGAAATCTAGCGGATTAAGTCGCCTGCTTTTCAAACTTAAATCGTCTGTAAATGATGACACTTTGGTTAAAGAGTTTAGTGTCACTTTATATCCCAATTCGGTATTTATTATTCCGTTATCTACGAATCGTTTGTACACGCACGAGATAAGACCTTCGGTTTTAGACATCGATTTAATTCCTATTAGAATGGGCTATGTCATCCGTTGTTCTAATCTAGAAGCTGTTTACACAAATGGCCAAACCTATATTAAAAATGAAGACGAACGTATTCAATTAGAACCAATGGTTACTGAAAATCTAGAAGATTTAAGAACGTCTTATTACGAAGAAAACAAGACCGTTAAACGTGTAGATTATGGTAAAGTTCACTTTAGCATGAATACTGGAGATTACAAAAAACCAATCTATTAATCTGAAAGCATTATTGTATGAATACGCATCCGTTTTATAAAACGACACTTCCATTAAAAACCAATTGTTTCGACTCTTTATCTAAAGAAATCAGTTTTGAAGCCTTAGGCAAAGGACGCGTTGGGAATACGATAATAAAGTGCTTAGATAAAGGCATTCCCGTAGTAAGAACAACAACGAAGTTTAGTATTCCTGCTCATTATTTTACTGAAAATCATCTTGATATTTTAAATTATATAGATAACACATTAGAAGCCGAAAATCAACCAAAAACAGCTTTTAACTGTGGACTTATTGAAATATATAACGAGAATTATACAAAAATGGGCTATCATTCTGATCAAAATTTAGACCTTGAATCCGACTCTTATATTGGGTTGTTTTCGTGTTATAAAAATCCTGAAACACTTACAGATGCATCCACTCGTACGCTTAGAATTAAAGATAAATCTACTGCCGAAGAATTCGATATTACGCTAACGCATCATTCTTTCGTTTTATTTTCTGTGGAAATGAATGCTAAATATTCACATAAAATAATTTTAGAAAACCCAAACCGTGAAGCACTAAAATTAGCCGATAACAAATGGTTGGGTATCACTTTTAGAACCTCTAAAACTTTTATTGAATTTAAAAATAACATTCCTTGTTTTGAAGATGGTTCTGTGTTGGAACTGGCAAATGAAATGCAAGAAAAAGAATTTTATAAACTAAGAGGACAAGAAAATAGAAGTCTAAATTTTACTTATCCAACTATAAAATATACGCTTAGCAAAGCTGATGTAGTGGAGCCTATTAGCTAATAACAAAACTATAAATGAATTTATGATACTCGCTTTTGACACTTATTATTACGACGGAAAAGCCAAAACCATAGCGGTAAGTTTTAGCGATTGGGAAGACGACGAACCAACAAAAATTTACACCGATATTATTGAAGGCGTAGCACCCTACGAACCAGGGGCTTTTTACAAACGCGAATTACCGTGTATTTTAAGTCTACTAAAACAAGTGAATCTAGAAGACGTTGACTTAATTATCGTTGATGGTTATGTGATTCTAGAAGAAAAACATTTAGGCTTAGGTGGCTATTTGTACCAAGCTTTAGAGCATAAAATTCCGGTTGTTGGAATTGCTAAATCTGAGTTTGTATCTAAAACTTCTGTATTTAAGGAAGTCTGTCGTGGCGAAAGTAAAAAACCATTGTATGTAACTGCTATTGGTACAGATAGAGATGAGGTTTGTAACGCCATAGAACGTATGCACGGAAACTACAGAATGCCAACATTACTACAGATAGTAGATACTAAAACAAAAGAAAATACGAAGAACTAATACATTAAAAAGTACAACTATGAATAAAGATTTAATCGTAACATCTGTAGATGAGGCAAAACTGATGTTTAGAAAAAATTATAGAGATTTTATTGCAGAAAAACCGAGAACCGTTACTATAGAAGATGAGGATTTTAAATTATTTAGTTTTGATAAGATGATTTCCTCGACAAACATCGATGGGATGGAGGTAAGTGAAGTTAGAGCTTTAAAAGCGTATGTTAATACTTTAAAAAACATTTTAGGACCAACAGTCTACGATCAAAAAGGAAAAGAGTGGTCTATGTTAATGTTATCTGCGAGCATCACTATTGGTAAAAATTCAGAAGGTGATTTGTTATTTGTTGATAGACACGATGGTAAAACACTTTATATTTTTCGTCACGATGATGGAAGTTTATTTAAAACAAAAATGACGTTATACAAGCTCATTAAAGCTACTTCTGCAGAATAAGCCTTTAGAATAAAAATACTTTTACTCAATTTAAGAAAGTTCAATAACGCCATGTCATTGGACTTTTTGATGTATTATACTTAACAACAGTGTGATTACTAAATACTAATAGTACTTTAAAGGAGATTTTATTTTTGGTACTAAATACTCGTTGCGTCTTATCGTTTGAAGTTTTGTTCTTACAAAATATTTTGCCTATTAAGGGTTTCTTAAAAAGCCTTAAATTATTATAAAGTAACGTTAAGAGCGACGTTTTAATTGTTGGTATATAATATAACTTCTAAGTTTGAGTAAATCTTATAAAACAATTACTATGATTAAATCACTGAAAAACAAAAGTTTATTTCTATTCGCCTTTATTGTGGGTTCTATGAGTCTTTTTGCTCAAGAACAAGACGTTTCTGATAAGGAATTGGGGCAATTTGCTGATGCCTTTACAGAGGTTCAAATTCAAAATCAGAAATCCCAACAGAAAATGATAGCCGTAATTAAAGAAGAAGGTTTAGAGGTAGAGCGTTTTAATGAAATTCAACAAGCGGTTATGGATCCAAATAAAGAATCGGATGCTACGGAAGCTGAAAAAGAAAAGCATGGAAATGCAACAAGTAAATTAGAAAAAATGCAACCTGAAATTGAAAAAGAGGTTATTGCAAGTATAGAGTCTACAGGGATTTCTATAAATGATTACGAGTCTCTTGCAGCAAAAATTCAACAAGATCAAGATCTTCAACAACGATTACAAGCTATTATTGTAAAGCGTCAAGGCGATAAGTCTTAAGTTTATGACATATAACAAAAATTAGTTGTAATTTTTGTTATACTATAAATGCCAAGTTTCTTTTTTCTGAAGAAACTTGGCATTTATATTTTTAGATAAGCCAACATTAACTTCTCATAGCTTTACATGAATCCTACATAGAGAATATCATATTTTATGACGTGCTTAATTTGCTTTTCTTTTAGTCCTTAAATTATTCCGTATATCTTAAAAACAAATGTTTTTTATTTTTGATGATATCAGCTAATTTTTCAAACTCTGATTCTGTGGTGTTATACAATTTTGCCAAGTCAGATACCAATGCTTTTAATTCCTTTCCTTTCAGTTTTTCATTTTTAATAAATCCTAAAAAGGAAGCCCCTATACCAAAAAGTTCAAAATTGTAGGTTTCAAAGAGGTGTTTTGATAGCGCGTAATTTTCAAAAGGACTAAAGTCGGCATCAAAATATCCATTCGGAAACCCTGTAAGTCCTTCGTATGGTTGTTCTACAGGAAGAATTTTCAGAATCACTTGTTGGTCTAAAAAAGCCAATGGAGATTCATTAATGTTTTCTAAATCTAAAACATCGTCATCAGAATTATCTATGCCTTTTTCACAAACGGTTTTAAAATCAATACCTTTTGTTTGTTTTAAAAAGTTTTCTCGGATAATAAAATATTCCGATGGTGTAGACAAATGCCCCAAATGCTCGTTATCTTCATCATAGCAGGCTTTGTCAAGTCCAGATAAATCATAACCGTCTGTATCCAGCAAAGCATTGTAATCACAAGCGTGCCCACTAGTATATTCGGCTTGACCTAAATCATCAAGGGTTAAAATTATGGTCTTGTCAGGATGATTTTGTTTATAGGTTTGATAAACGGCTATAAGTTCCTCGTACGATTTTATATTTTCAATTAAAAAACTATCAAATAACCTTTCTTGGTAAGGCTCTCGAGTTCTAATTAATTTTTCTATGTTCATAGTTTTGGTTTAAATACTAAATAGCATCAAAAATTACACATTTGCTTCTTTACTGAACTCTTTTTTCAACTCCGTATAACCCGGTGTTATTAAGTTGTTGTATTTTTTTGGATTCATATTATATCCATCAAAACCAGAGATGTAATATTTTAGTTCTTTCAGTTTTAGTTTCTGGAAGTATTCTGGCACGGCATTTTCAAACTTACAACCATCAATGTCTAAGCGTTCTAAATGGGGTAAATCGGCTATCCAAGTTGGTAAATCTACAAAGTCATTTCCGCCTAAGGATAAGGTTTTTAAAGTGGTCATATGCTGAATGAAATCTGGCAACACTTCAAACTTATGGTTGATTAAAAACTCGGTTAGTTTTAATTCTGAAATACTTTCCGGAATACTATTTACCTCGTCACTAATGCCCCTAAAACTTAATTTTTTCAAGGCTTTAAACTGATTTAATTTAGCATAAGCTTCCATTCCAAATTGATAACTTAAGGCAATATAAATCGATTCTAAAACAGGTGCTTCTAAAGTTTCAAGACTTTCAAAAGTGGTATAACTTAAATCTAAAGCTTTTAAATTCGGCAACGTTACTTTAGGAAACCTAGTTGAAACGTCATAATGTGCCATATTTAAGCCCTCTAAATTGGGCATATTTTTTATAATAGATTCTAGGTTGTCTCCTTTGTAAAAATCTAATTTAAAATATTTTAATTTCGGAGCAGGTTTAGACGTTAAAGGCACAAGACTAGCTTCATTATTATCTAAATGTAAATATTCTAAGTTTGTACAATAGTTAAGTACATCTTTAAAATGACCGGTATTTGTATAAGCTTTTAGTGTGGTTAATAGTTTCGGTTTTGGTAAGTATTGCGTTAAATCTTCTTGCGTATTTTCACATTCATTAATACCCGAAAAATGAAGTGATTTAGTTATTAAGTTGCTAAATAAAACCTTAGGTTCTTCAATCGCTAAATTCCCAAAATAAGCTTGTTCAGTTTCCAGTAATTTTTCAGCAGGAATATATGCTTTAATATCAAATAGGTATAATTCTTTTATTTTTGAAGGTAAATTAGCAGCATTCAATACCAATTCACGACAGCTATTAAAACTTAAATACTCTAAATGTTCCAAGTCTTTTAAACCTTCAGGAATACTTTCTATACTGGCGCCGTACATTTTTAAATAACGTAATTGCGTACATTTTTCAATATCTTGAAACAAGGTTTCCATATGAATTCCTTGATGAATATCGATAGCTTTAAGTGTTGTTAATTGTCCGAAACCGAGTGTGACTTCAGAAAAATCTGTTATATATTGAATTATTAATTTTTCTAAATAGGTAAAACGTTCAGGATGAGACAATACGTAATTTAAGGTTTTAGTATCTCTAACTAATAATTCAGTATTTGGAATAGGTGAACTTCCTGGTACAATTTGTAGACTATCATCTAAAGTGATGTATTCACAGCTCTTGGTAAAAATTTCATTGTCTTCAATGGTTTTAATTAAAGGAACTGCTTTAAACTTAAGTACAAAAAGCTTATCTAATTGATTGAATCCGCTAGGGATTTCAATAAGATTTGGACACTTAAATAAATTAAACTTTTCAAGGTTTACGAGTGTGGCAATACTTTTAGGAAGATTTGTTAAGTGTTCTAATCTTATAAAGTCTAATTCTTTTAAACTCGTAGGAAGTTGTAATTGAGAAGTGTCTTTTAAATTGACGACGTAGAAGCCTAATTCTTCTAATTTTGTAAGTTTTTCTAGCTGAAGCGACGCTTGGAAATCTGTTTCTATGTCGCTTAATTCTAGTTGTTTGATATTGTTTAAAGACCAAAACGACTCTGGGAATGCAGTTAATTTAGGTAATTCTAAACTGACGTCTTCTAATTGTTTTAAATTTCCTATTGAAATTGGTAACGCTTGGTAATCGCCTTCAATGTCTAAAGCCGTTAAAGAAGTAATATCACAAATTTCCTCTGGTAATCCGTTAGTAAATACATTGGCTATTTTAAGTTTCGTTATACCGTTTAAACGCGAAATAAGATTGGGTTGCTTTTCTAGAATTTCTGCAATACTTTTTGTTCTAATAGAAAGCAAAGAAAATTGAAAAGCGTTGTAGATTTTACCTATAGGAAATAATGGGTCTTTAAGTCCGTATTTAAGTAAGGTTTCTAAAATTTCACTTGAATTTTCACCATCTGCAGGTAATTTATTACGGGTGTTATATGCACTAAGAAGTTCTGCTGTACCGTATTGCTCTATAGTTGCGGTAATTTCTGCAACAATAATTTCATCTCTAGACATTTTACCAATAGCAAAAAGCTCATAGAGATAAGCTTTTGGGTAATTGGGATGCGTTTTTAATTGCTTGTAATATCGATTAAGGTTGGATAAGTCTAAGATCATTGTATAGGTTTGTAAAGTAAAACGTTGATTTTTTTTGTAAACAATATTTCAAAGGAATACGATGAGATATTAAGCCGACATACGGTTAATTGCTTCCATTCGTTTTAAAATGATAGGTACAAACAACGCGAATTTGGCATTAAACTCTTCTTGTGTTTTAGCCGTGTTTAAGTTTTCACCCATAGTTACCCAAGTAGCAAATAAAGCGTCTTCCTTACTAGATTCATCAGTATCCATATTTAAGGCTTTAATTAATTGGAAGTTCTCATCGGTATTATAGAATCCGGTTTTACTCACAATTTCAAAAACAAGTTCAAAGATGTTTCTTGTATCTAAAAGTTCATTAATTTTAATTTCTGTTTCCTTGGAAGCGCTAACAGATTCAAAAACATCAACCATTAAATTTTGTACTCTTCCGTTAATACTAAAGTCTAGATTTTTCAAAATCATATTATTTTATTATTCCATACAAATTTATGCTAGTCGATTACGTTTTTTATCACGGTATTCAGCGATTTTAAGTTTTAGCTATATACCATTTGAGCATAAAAAAAGGTGTTACAGTATTGTAAACACCTTATTGTTTTATAAGTTAAGGAACGTTATTTGTACTCTAAATACATAATGTGATTAGGATTAGAATGGGTTTCTGAAATTTGAAAATCATAAGCGCCTGCAATTTTAAAGCCCATTCTTTTATAAAAATCAACAGCCTTATTGTTTTCCGTCCAAACGACTAACCAAATTCCATTTTGCTGATGTTGTTGGGATAAAGCGATATTAAAATCGAGTAATTTTAGACCTAATTGTTTGCCGTGAAAGGCTTTTAAAAGATAGATACGGTCTAGTTTGGTAATGTTTTTATCGCCTATATTTATATTAGGACATTCCAATTCTATTTTTGAAAACCCAGCAAGGATTTCGTTATGATAGATAAGGTGGTATGCGACTTGGTTATTTTCAAATTCTTTGCGTATGGCTTCGGTATTATAGGTCTTTAAAATGAAGTTATTTATATCGCTTTTAGAAGCGCTGTGGCCGTGAGATTCGGAAAAGGTCTGTTGTGCTAGTTCTGCAATTAATTCGGAATGCTCTACATTTGCTTTTATAATTCCAACCATTTTAATGCCTTTATCTTCTATTTCGGATTTGTTTTTTTGCGAAATTATGGTTTTTCTAACTATAGAAACTGTAAATTTTAGTTAAGAATTAATGTTTTAATTGAATGATTTTAGTATTCAAAAATTGAAATGTCCCTCGTCCTGAAACCTGCTTAGAATATAGGCTATGCTCTTCTCCATATGAAACACCAGAATTTACATCAAACCTAAAGTCTGCATTTTTAAAACTGAACGTTTTGTCGCTGCTGTTTACAGAAATAGTGGTTGGATTTAAGCTAACGTCCCAATAGCTAGAAGCTTCATTGCCACATTCTAAATGGGCTAATAAATGTCCCCAACTTTTATTATGGTTAGCGATATGTTCTGCTAATTGAGTTTGAATGTTTTTGAGTTCCATATTAAAAACTACCAATAGGTTCCTACTAGAAACGTCATTCTTATAAATGCAATGACACTTTCTGATGTTAATTCTAAAGGTGTCTTTAAATCCGTGATTTCATCGTCGTCTACAAACACCACGAATAATCCGTCTTTAAAGGCTAACAATACATTGTCTATGGCGTGTTGATGATTAGCAAGTGTTGTATTAGTAATCTCTCCAAAATCGACTTTACCACTTTGGGCTTGTTCTTGGATTTCGGCAGGACTTAAAAATCCAACGACGTTTACTTCGGTGCGTTTTTTATTATAGGCATCGACTTGATGTTTAACACAGCCAATTAATAAATCTTTTAGATTTTTAGGGTTTTCATTTAGAGTAAAAGGGATTTCTTTTACTTTTTTCTTCCCGAGTCGTTTTAGTTGTAACGTGAGTTCCATGATTTACGTATGTTTTGCGTTAGGGATTGCCGTGGAAAGCCCACAGTGTGTTAGCACGAGGACTTGCAACAGAAAGCCCGACCTCGCCTAAGCGAGGTAACGCCCTAATGATTGTATTAACTATTAATTTGTGCCAAAATGGTTGGATCTTGGATTTTATGGTCTTCTGAAAGCAATTTCATTTTTGAAATAATTTCTGCCGATTTTGGGTCTTCGTCAACAAAAGGCAAGAACATGCGTCCACGATGCTGACTGTGCACCGGAATGATGGATAACGACAGTCCGTTTTTGCTCACCTGACCACTTCCTAAATGAATGCTATATTCGCCTAAAGTTCCTTTTATAAAAATATGACGCTCTTTAACCGTAATATTTTTAAGCTTGAATAATAGAGCTGAAGCTTCGGCCAAGGCACCACGCATTTCCATGGTACTGTGACTCGCTTCTGGGTCTACGCCACCAACGTGAGCAACACTTACCACAAGATCGACATCGCGCATAATTTCGCTAAATACTACCGACGGAATTTCGGTTAGCGGAATTCTCTCGTAGCTATCTATGGAATGGAAACACACATCTTCTAACGTTGGCGCTTCTGCCTCTGATGGTGAATACCAATCTGCCATGGCGTACATCGTAGCTATAAAACCGTGTTTATGATATACTTTTTGCAAACCTTCTTCCATACTCACCGTCCAACCGCGACCACGTAATAAGGCTACGGTTTTTTTAGGTTGAATTTGGTGGCCTTGGTAACGTTCTGAGCGGTTACTATGCTCACGCTCATCGTCGGTTATGAGGTATAATTCTCTAAATACTTGTTTAAAGGGTTGTACTAAGCGTTCTGCAAATAAGTGTTTTTGATAGATATCCCATTCAACATTTTTGTAAAGATGAGATGGATGCGCAATAAGCAAGACATCGTCTTCTGCTAATTGGTGTGTTTTACCTGTGGCATCTGTTAAAATACCTGCGGTGTAAAATCCGGTAATTTCTTTTTCTGGAACGTACATGACTAATTTGCTCAACATCACTTTTACAATAGGATGCTGCATCATATTATGAATTTCTTGTGCCGTAAATTTATCTTCGTTTACCATCGCATTTTCCAACGATAAACGTGTTCTGCTGTATTGTCTAGACAGATATGTTTTGTTATCTTTTAAAGCAATAACTTGCTTGTCTTTACGTAATTTAGCCGGAATATTTTTTAATGATTTTCCTGCTTTGGTGATTTTAAATTCTGTTTTACCAAGGTCATTAATTACTAATTCTATCACCGTTTCTTCTATAGAGATTACGGCATTTTTCATAATAGTTTGCGTGGCTTTGGCTTCCATGGCCCAACTGAAACGTACGCGGTCTTGGTAACCTGCAGTTCTAGATAAATTATCTAGACTAATTTCTACGGCAGTAGCTTCACTTTCCTGACGTTGTGCCCCAAATTGCTTGCTTTCTTTAAGGAAGTCTTGCAATAAGTTGTAACGTTTTAATAAATCTTTTTCTGGTACGGTTTTACTTAACGGAATTAAACCTAAAGCACGCACGTAATCTTTATCGCGTTTGTCTTTAATTTTTTTCAGCGTCTCGGTGATTTTTACTTCGCCAAGCATCACACTAGAATAGAGTTTTACTTGTCGGTGTCCGTTTCCATCAGTAATATATTTGGCGGCATCGTGTAGTAGTTTCCAATTGCTTTTTCCAATAGTTTTATAAACTTTATTAAACCAATCGACATCGATGGCGCCAAGAGCAAAATCACTTTTTGGAATGTTAGAATAACGCGAAATAATCGTTTCTTTTTCGCTATTCATATAATCTGAAGCGTGTGCTTGAAACCACCAAACAGCATCTTCTAATTTTTCTAACCCTAAATATTCACCCACAACACCTGTCCATTGTGTGGCATAACAGGCCAATTCTATTAATCGTTTTTTAGTCACTTTAGAGCCGTCTGCACGTGCGGCAAAATCGGCATAACTTTCATTGTCTTTAAAAAGAGATTTTTTTAGAAGGCCGCTAAAAATTGTTTTTTTACTATCGCCGTAATAGCTGTAACCACGTTCAAAATTATCTTTTCCTAAACGTTCTAAAATTCTAAAGACATAATCTACACCTTCTACGCGGTGAATACCATTCATGTAGCCTGTTGCCGTGGTTTCTAAATCACCGCGCTCTAATTCTGTTTCTAATAAATTGGTTTTTAAAGGTAAAAATACGTGCTTAGGCACACAGTCTTTTTCTATCCATTTATAATTCATTCTGTAATTAAAACCACCATCCATGATGACCATCAATTCACGAGAATGTAAGGCTTGAAAGCGTATGTCATCATCATTAATTAAGCCTTTTTTGTAAAGTCTTAATGTAACAGCGATACTAGGGAATGGTACAATACCAGGTCTACTGAATTGTTTTGTAATTACCTTTACATCCTCAGTCGTATTAGGATAAGCAATATCTTGTGCTACTAAATACATATAAGTTCCCCAATATTTTTGAAGTTGTGCTTCTGTAAGAAACTCCAAATTACTCATACTTAAACTTGGTACAAGAGGTAAAATAACATTTGTCCAGTTAAACGTTTTTTTATTGTAACGATAATTAGAGGTTTGATACTGTACTGACTTAAGCTTGTCAGGGAAATTAGCAATCATATCTTCCATAACATCTAGCTTAAAATTAGCAATCGTTTTTTCTTCTGCGTAGACTTTAAATAGACGAATTAAAATTTTAGTATAGGCATCAGATTTTGAATTGTAACGATCTTTTTTATCTAATTTTAAACCATTTAAATCTGGATAGTACTGTCTAGCAAAAGACTCAAAATCTTTATAATCTCCAAACGGGTTATTGTGATTTTTAATGTAACGAATTGCAGCATACATTTCAAAATCATTTAGTTGACTTTGTTCGTACCATGCAATCCAAGCTTTAGCTAATGGAATGTTATGCAACAGCTCTTCTGGTGTTGCATCATCACCTAAGCGTTTTATATCTCGAATGCCTTTTTCAATATAAGTAGTTGCTATTTCTCCTTTATAAAGTTCTGTTTGATATTCGTAATTATTATTTTTAGTAACACTATCTATTAACGCATTAACAGCTTTTACAATTTTATTAGTATCAATAAATTCTTTGAATTTAAACCCTAAAGATCCAGATGTTGTGATTCCTAATTTATCAAAGAAATTGGTTTTTTTCTCAAAACGTGATTGTGGAATATATAGAGGCGTTAAATTATCGTAATCGATAGCTCCAAAACCATTACTGTAATTAAATTCTTCTGAAGTATCCGAAAATTTATCTAAATACACCTGTTCGTTTTTAGTGATTTTAGGACGCTCGTTATACATGTGAATTTGCTCTTCTACATAATTAGATTGTCTGTTGGCATCATGCAAAAGGGTTAACACTTCTAATCCTGCTAAACGCTGGTCGATGCTTTTTGAAGACACTAAATTGGTTGTACGCGTTCTTAAGCTGTCTACCGGTAATTGGAGTAGTAACTGAATTAAAGCCGTTCGTAAACCTTTATGTTTTCGTCTTAATAAATCTTCAACAATGTCTAAATCGGCATCATAAAGATGCATTTTACTGAACAAATTTAACCCCGTAGACATGAGCAGTTCATTACGGTTGTAAATGGCTTTTCTTGCTAAGGCGCGTTTCCAAGAATATTGGTCGAAATTTAAACGTTCTTTCTCCTTTAATTTTTGTTCGTAATTGTAAAAAGAATAGCTGTAATGTTTTGAGAATACTTTTCGAATATAGTCTTCTCTAAATTCGGTTGGTATAATCTCTAAATCATTAGAAATTAATTCTAATTGCGCTTCTGTGGCACCATTAATTAAAAAACGATAGAAATACAGTGGATTTGGTGTAAAACTCCACCATGAGAATATTTTACTTTCAAAGGTTTTACCTTTTGCTTCGGCTGTTTTTGCAACAGTAAATAGTTTTAAAAAGGTTTCATTATCTAAAGTTTGGGTTGGTAAGTTTACCGCTACCCAATGGTCTAGAGCATAATCTTTACCTACTTCATTTTTGAAAAAATCCACCAAAAGATCATTTGTTTTGTCGGTTTGACTAATGAAATATAAGGCAAGAACCTTTTTGTGTCTATCTTCCGATTCAAAAACAATATCGAGGGCTTTTCTGTTTGCGGTATCTACATCTAAAATACCAATGGACCACAAACCAACTAACACTTCTAAATTATCTTTACTCTTTAAGTAGGTGTCTACTTCTTTTACATTTAAAATTAGAGATTGCGCCAATTGTAATACGCGGTTAATAACCGATTTTTTAGGCGTGTCCCAATTTAATCCAAACCACGTGCTCACTGCCCTGTTAACACTGCTAAAACGAGCTAAGTCGTTTTCTAAAACAACAGAAATCATATATTTTAGGGCGCCAAGACCAGATTCATCTAAAGCTTCTAAAATGGTTTGTCTTAAACCTTCTTGACGTTGGGCGGCGAGTAGTAATTTACCCACCATTTCCCAATGTTTTTCGTCTTCAGAAAGTAGCAGGGCTTTTATAATATCTGCGCTTATACCACCAATTTCATCTTCATTTTGAATAATATCGTCTAACAATTCATCAAACATACCATTTCCATTATGAAGTAAAATGGCTAAAAAGAGGCTGTTTCCGTGAGGAAAATAGGTGCTGTATTGAAAATGTTCATGTAGTGTTAATCCACCAAATCCCATTCTGCTAGAGTTTAGGAATGCTCTAAAAGTCACTATTTTTTTGTGTATAACATCTTCGCCATCTCGCGATCTAAAGGCTTGCCTATTATAAGAATCTTGATAGGGTAAGGTGTTTATAAAATCCCACATTGCTGCTAGATATGGCGCTTGAATAATACCGAATAACTGCATTCCTAAACGCATCCCTTCTGGTGTGGTCCAAGGATTTATATTAAAAGGATCTTCGAAGGCGGCAATAAAATCATACTGATTATAGTAGACGCGTTTATCTTTTTCTATACCAGCCAACACTTTTGCTAAAACACGATAAGGCTCAGAATACGCACGAAATTCAAACCGGTCTACCGCTGGTTTTTTGTATTGCTCAAGGTGTTTTCTAGCATCTTCTATAGGGATCATATCTCTTAAATATTTTTAACTATGGTCATTAACAATGATTTGTCTTTTTCTATACAAACCGAATTACTGATGGCAAGGTAAAAGAAATCTGTTTGTTTAAACTCACGGTATTTAGTGATTTTTATAAAGGGCGTTTTTTACGTTTTAAATATCACAGAATACAGTGACAAAACACAGCTGCTTTTAAAATAGGTTTGTAACATAAAATTAAACGGCCTTATGATACTTGCTAAACACGAACTTGGTTTCAACTTTTATGAAGATGAAGCATCTTTTGAAAAAATTAAAGGGTGTAAAAATTATCCTGAAGATTTTTATTACGAGATTTTTGTACTTGCTAAATCTACTAAAAACAAGCAGATTAGAACCGAATGTGCCAATATCATAAAAAAACAGGCACCAGAAACTTTACAACTCGCCTTTAAGAGTCGAAAAAAAATAACGACAATACAAGATTCTCAATCTTTTAACAAAAAACTGATTGCTATATTAGAATACGGTGTACTTTCAGAAGACTTAGACCTTTTTAAACTATACACACTTGTTTGTAAGCGTTTAACGCTTTCGCTTGAATATAGAAGTAAAGAGGTTATTGAACTTTTCATAGAAACACCACGTCTTTTAAGTCAGTTTAATGGTATTAAAGAATTAACAATTAGCACCTCTAGACAGAAAGAAGGTTTTAGTAGCGTTGTAAACAACATAACGCAACTTACTTCATTAGATAAACTTGAACTTGACATTGATTATAAATACATACCAGAAGAACTAGAACGATTAGTTAACTTAAAAGAGTTTATACTAGCAGCACCTAATTTGGTATGGGTTCCCGTAGGAATAACAAAACTAAAAACACTTAAAAAGTTGGAGTTTAGAGGAAGTTTTCCTTTTGGTAATGACGAGCCTAATCCTAACATAGTTAACTTTACTTGGCTTAAAGAATTGACAAGTTTAAAGCATTTAAAAATAGGTTCTTTTGCGGTACAAGATCTCTCTGATGTTGAGCTTCCGGCAAGTTTAAAAAAATTAGAGCTTTTTAGGTTAGAAAATCTAACCGCTTTACCAGAAACACTTGGTCACTTACCAAAACTAAAAACATTAAGGCTAAGTGGTATGAGGGAGCTAGAACACTTTTCTGCATCTGTTAGTGAATTTAAAACCTTAGAGGTTTTAGAAGTTATTCATTTATCTAAATTAAAAAAAGTTCCTGCATCCTTTATTTTTGGACCAAATATTAAACGTTTACTAGGTTTGTATACAGAGTTTATGCCTTATGGAGTAACCCCTGTAACTAAGCTAAAAAGAATCGTTTTTACCAATCCAGAGCTTCTTAGTTTTGTATTAGGTAATGCCTTGTCTTTTCCTAATTTAAAAGAGATAGAAATTACTTGTGATGCACCACAAAGAAGAAGTGCGCATACGCTTTCTGCATTTAAAAAACTTAAAAACCTTAAGTATAAGTTAGCACATCATTTAGAATGGGTTTTAGAGGGTATTCACGAATGTAAAAAGCTAGAAGACGTTTTTATTTATGGTATATATAATGGAGCTGATGCTGAAATAACGAACGCTGATGTTGCTAATTTTCCTCAGTCATTTTCTAGAATAGAACATTTGCAAACCTTAAAAGTGCACAGTGCAAAAGCACTTGTTTTAAATACAGATTATTTACCTATAAAGACAGATAGTCTTATCATTACAGATATAAAAGTCATTGAGCCGGGTATTGAAAATTTTGAGGTAAATCATATAAAAGTAACAGATACACCTATTACCGCATTGCAAAAGTTTTATTCAGTAATACGTGCTAAAAAAATTGAGTTAGACGATGTAAATAGTGTTAAAAATGAGACTTTAGATTTTGATACTTTTAAAGCCCCTGAAAGCTTTAAAGATTTTATATTTAATAGTAATGTAAAAGGTTTAGATAAGGCATTAAAAGCACTTTGTAATTTACAATCACTAACCATTGATTTTAATAAAGATAATGCCAAACAAAACAACGGTTTAACCGCTTATACACACCATAATTTAAAGAACTTGACTATTAAAAATTTTAATGGTGACACTAGTGTTATTAAATTATTATTAGAGCATACGCCTCATCTAGAGTTTTTAGAAATTTACGATTGTATAGGCCTTGTAAATCTTCCTAAGGTTACTTTAAATAAACTAAAAACGCTAAAATTATTTTATAGCGATGATATACAGTCTATAGAAAACTTAACAGTGCCCAACATAGAACTTTTTAAAGTTTTATCGTGTGACAATTTTGGTTACGATGCTATGGTTACGGCATCGCATTGGAAAACGCTTAAGTTTCTTTGGTTACAGAACATTAGTAAAGATCTTGAAACCTACCCAGAGACTATTGCAGACTTAAATTTAGACACCTTTTTTATTGATGGATTTTTAACTAAAAGACAAATACCAAAATGGATAGGCAGAATGAAATCCTTACGAGTTCTAGGAATAGAACAGTTTTATTATTGTCCATTACCGGAAGAATTAGCCGAATTAACCCAATTAAAAATAATGAGTATCAGAGGCTGTGATTTTACAGAACAAGTGTCTGATAAATTTAAGAATTTGAATTTAGAAGATTTAATTTACAGGTATTCAAAATTTAATGGAAACAATATGAAATCCTCTAAATTTTACGCATTAGCTAAAAATAAAATCTTAAAAGAGGATTTTGATAACAGATATGAAAAATATGATCTGTACTGTTAAAGAAATTAAAGCACAACGTACTGTATCTAAAAAAACTGTTTCCAAAAGAAATTTATACTTTAAAAATTAACGATTATTATGACAAAACCAGCAGAAACACCTGTTTTCAAGTTTTATACAATGGATGAGTATTATGAAGACATTAAAAAGTGTAAAAACTTTCCAGAGGATTTTTATTATGAAATTTTTGTGATTGCAAAAGCAACCTCAGATAAAAAAAATAGAACAGAGTGTGCTAACATCATAAAAAAACAAGCCCCAGAAGCTTTGCAATTAGCTTTTAAAAGTCGAAAAAGAATAACACAAAAAGGAAAGCGTGTAGCCAGAATGATTTCTATTTTAGAATATGGATTGCTATCTAAAGACTTAGACCTTCTTAAATTACATAACCTAATTGGTGGAGGAACAAAACTATGGTTTTTACATTCTTCGACAGATTTTTTAGATCGCTTGTTAGAACATCCACATATATTAAGACGATTTAATGGCGTAAAAAGTTTAGAAATCCATTTAAAAGGAGAAGGCAATACCTATGATAGTATTCTTAATGAGATATCAAAATTAACGTCTTTAGAAGAAATAGATCTAGAAGGTGATTATGAACAACTACCAGAGGATTTTGGTAATTTATCAAATTTAAAAAAACTAAAGCTTGTTGCGCCTTCTTTAAAAAAGTTTCCAAGTACAATGTCTCAGTTAACAGCCTTAAAAAAAATACGTATTGAAGGTGATTATTGGATTGGAAAAATTATTCCTAATATGAATCTAACCGATTTTAATTGGCTTACAAAACTTACTAAATTAAAAGTGTTCAAACTACGTTATGTAGGCGTGCAAGACCTATCTCAAGTCGTGTTTCCTGGATCCTTAAAACGTATAGAATTGTTTTACTTAAATGAATTAACAGCATTACCTAAAGATGTAAGCCATTTAAAGCAACTAAAAGAGTTTGAGGTTTTATCTAAAAGCATAGATAACTTACCAAGCGGATTTGAAGATTTACCAAAATTAGAACATTTTAAACTTAGTGCACCTAAGATAGATTCCATATCATCTACCTTATTTTTTGGCGATGCGTCTAGATGTTTTGAAGAAACGCCTAGACCTAAATTAGAAACAAAAATTACATATAGCGAAACTAATATTTCACCAATGACGGAAATTAGTCTGCGAGAATCTATAGAAATAGATTCGGCTAAACTTCTGAACTTTGTGTTAGATAACGCGTCGTTTTTCCCTAATTTAAAGACGATAACAGTAGATTGTGAAGCACCAGAAATCCCTCATAAAACATCATTAGCTGTATTTAAGAATTTAACTACGCTTCATTACAAACTAGAACATAAACTAGATTGGCTTTTTGAAGGGATTGAGCAATGTACAAAACTTAAAAATGTAGAATTATACAGATTTAAAGAGTGGCATACTAAAGATATAAAATTAGCTGTTAGAATTTTTCCTTCAGTATTTTCAAAAATAACGCAGTTAGATAACCTGACGATTAAAAATGCGAGTGCTTTAGTTGTAGACACCGGTCATTTACCTAAGCATATTACTAATTTAACTATTTCTGAAATTAAAGGCATAAAAGCAGGAACAGAACCTTTTGATGTGTTTAATCTGGAAATTAAAGCCACACCAATTCTTAATTTACAGGAATTTTATGCAGTAATTAGTGCGGCTAAATTTAATCTTGGACATAGAAATAATGATGTCAATAATGTGTTAGATTTTGAAAACTTTAGACATCCAGAAAAAATTGAATCGTTTGATTTTACCAGTGATGTGAGTCAGTTAAATAGCTTACTTAAAAACTTCGAAAATTTAAAAGAGCTTACCATCACATTTAAAAAAGCCAATCCAGAACGTAACAATGCATTAACTGCTTTTAAACACACCAATTTAAAAGTATTAAGAATTGATGATTATAACGGAACTACCGAAGCTCTAGAACGTTTATTAAGTCAGACACCAAACCTTGAGTTTTTAGGAATATTTGAAGCTAAAGGTTTTGATGCTTTTCCTGCTGTAAATTTGCCTCAGCTTAAAAAATTAAGAATGCAGAGTGTCGCGCTTAAAACCATAGACAAGCTTAAAGTAGAAACTATAGAAGCGGTAAAACTAATACATTGTGATCATATTAACGATGAAAGTATTGAAGTGATATCGCATTGGAGTTCTCTAAAACATCTTTGGTTAGAAGGTTTAGATGAAAAGGGAAGCACATACCCAGAATCGATTTCTGACTTAAATTTAGAAACACTTTTTATTAGCGCACATAACAGAGAGGAAAAAATACCGACTTGGATTGCCAATCTAAAAAAATTACGTGTTTTAGGAGTAAATAAATTCAAACAGGTGGTTTTACCTGTGGAATTAGCATCATTAACACAGCTTGACGTGTTAAGTATTAGTGGATGTGAATTTTCAGAAAAAGTATCGGAAGACTTTAGAAATCTTAATCTAAAGAAATTAGTGTATTGGACGTCTAAATTTAATGGAAGTAATATGAAGTCTGAACTCTATGAGCCCTTAGAACATAAATTAGTGTCCCAACGAAATTTTGATGAAATAGATAGTGAAGCGGCTTTTAGATACGAGTAAAGTAAATAAAGTAGGAGTTTTCCAGTATTAGCGCGTTAAGCGTGCTATCCGTTGCTTGTAATTTTATTTCTGTTGAAGGATAGGAGGTTTCTATTGAATATTTTTGAATCCTAAGGCTAGGAGTTGCATTTTTGTAGAGATAGTTAAAGCTCATTAATACGCAAGCATGAATCTGAAATTTTTAGATAAGCAACATTCAAAATTTTTCGAGTTGGTTTTTATAACCGCGTTTTGGCTGTTATTATTTATGGCACCTTTGTTTTTTCAGTGGATTAATAAAGGGATGGTTAATTGGGTGGTGCTACTTAATGTTTGGAGCGATTATATTCCTTTACTTATAGTCTTTGCAATTAACCGTGGTATATTAATTCCTCAGGTTTTATTTAAAAATACACTTCCGGTATACTTGCTTACAGTTGCGGTTTTAATTTCAGTAACGGTTTTTGGTTCCATTTCTGTTAGAGACCATTTATATCCGGAAAAAACACCAACAGCCATTCAAGGTGGTACGCTTCGCTTTCCAGATGCCAACAAAGCTAAAACTAATAGAAAGCTTCAAACACAGAAAGTACCATTGTCAGCCATACCACCATATGTGAATCTTGTTTTGTTATCTATTTTATTGGTAGGTTTTGATACGGGGATGAAACTTTCGGTAAATTATGCCCAAGCGCTTCAGAAAAATGCAGAAGTAGAGAAGGAGAATATTAAAAACGAATTAGCTTTTCTTCGGAATCAAATTAGCCCGCATTTTTTAATGAATACGCTTAACAATATTCATGCCTTAATAGATTTCGATTCTAAAGAAGCACAACGCTCTATAGCGAAGCTTTCAGTTTTAATGCGGCATTTATTGTATGAGTCGGATGCCAAACCAACCACTTTACAGAAAGAGATTACCTTTATTAAAAGTTACATAGAACTCATGCAGTTGCGCTATTCAGACGATGTGCAAATTAAACTTGAATTGCCAGAACAGATTCTTAATATTTCAATACCACCGCTCTTGTTTACGAATATATTAGAAAATGCTTTTAAATATGGTATTAGTTATGAAGAGGAATCGTTTGTGTATATAAAGCTAGAGCTTCGGGATGCCGAGTTAGAATTTCAAATTAAAAATAGTGTGCCCCAACAAAATAACCATGCCGAGCAACATGGAATAGGTATAAATAATACCGAAAAACGCCTTAAATTATTGTACCAAACTAATTATACGTTTACCCATGGCCAAAAAGATAATATCTTTACGGCAACTATAAAAATTCCGATATGATACGATGTATAGCTGTAGATGATGAGCCTTTGGCACTGAGACAGATGTTGTCTTATATTGAAAAAACACCATTTTTACAATTGGAAGCTCAATTTATGAGCGGAAAAAAGGTAAAAGACTATCTAGAAACCAATTCAATCGATTTAGTTTTTTTAGATATTAATATGCCTGATTTAAACGGTATGGAACTTGCTAAATCTTTGGAGAATCCACCCAAAATAATTTTTACAACAGCTTATAGTGATTATGCTATTGAAGGCTATAAAGTAAATGCCTTAGATTATTTACTAAAGCCTATAGAGTATGACGATTTTTTGTTAGCCGCGACGAAAGCCGAAACGGTTATAAAAAAAATGGCCTTGCTTAAAACTGAATTTAAAAAGACGGGCGATTATCTATTTATTAAATCGGGGCAAAAACACATTCGTATCAATTTTAATGATATTGAATATTTAGAATCTCAAAAAGAATATGTCTGTATTCATTTAATACATAGTGAGCCGGTAAGAACCTTAATCCGACTAAAAAATATTGAAGACGTACTGCCTTCAGCTAATTTTATGCGTATTCATCGATCTTTTATTGTGAACCTCAATCATATTGTAACGGTAGAACGCAATCAGATTATTTACAGCAAAAAACGATCTATTGTGGTGAGTGATACTTACCAAAAAGCCTTCAAGACCTTTCTTTCCAATCATTTTTGTAACTGAGTTTTCATTGATAAAAACCGCAGTTCTGTTGATTGTACTTTTATTTCATTCCTATTTTAAGGTCATTTGTAGTATGTAAATGATTAAAAAACGATTAAGATGAATATAAATAAAAGAATAACTGTTGGCCTGGGGCTTATTAGTTTCTGTTTTCAAATGCTAACGGCCCAAAGTAATTACCCCATAGTAGATACCAATGTTTCTGATTTTTATAGTGATGTTAATATCATTTCAGAACCGAAAATATCCGATGCTTTTTACGGACAAGATGCTACCTATGATGGAAACCAAACTTCGTATACGGATAATAACGATGGTACTATAACAGATCAGGTTACTGGCTTAGTTTGGGAACAAGATATGGGCGATAAAATGACTTATGAAGCTGCTTTTATTAAAGCCGAACAGTCTACACTTGGCGGTTATACAGATTGGCGCGTGCCAACCATAAAAGAGTTGTATTCCTTAATTCAATTTACAGGTCAAGTGAAAGGACAGCATACCATTAGTAGGTTTATCGATACAGATTATTTTAATCAACCGCTTGGAGATACTTCAAAAGGCGAACGCGAAATAGATGCACAAACCTGGTCGGCAACAGAATATGTAGGACGTACCATGCGAAATGACAAAACTGTTTTTGGGGTGAATTTTATAGATGGTCGTATAAAAGGCTATCCCGTGGTTAAAAAGAAAACGGGTAACAATAATACCATGTATTTCCGTTTAGTTAGAGGTAATACAGACTATGGTAAAAATAATTTTATAGATAATGGCGACGGTACAGTCAGCGATTATGCAACGGGATTAATGTGGCAAAAAACAGATGACGGCGAAGGACACGATTGGGAAGACGCTTTGGCCTATGCCGAAGATTTAGAATTAGCAAATCATAAGGATTGGAGGTTGCCAAATGCTAAAGAATTACAGAGTATTGTAGATTATTCTAGATCGCCGCAAACTACAAGTTCTCCAGCTATAGACCCCTTGTTCTCGACTTCAGAAATCAAAGATCCTAATGGGAAATCTGGACAATATCCATTTTTTTGGACGAGCACCACACATTTAGACGGAAAGAATCCCTACGGTAGTGCCGTGTATATTGCTTTTGGAGAAGGTTTGGGGAAGATGCATAACACGTTAATGGATGTGCATGGTGCAGGATGCCAAAGAAGTGATCCTAAAAGTGGAAATTACAATCGTTATCCTGAATTTTTCGGTCCGCAAGGCGATGTGCGTTACGTATATAACTATGTGCGCGCTGTAAGAGATATAACTGAATAACTTTTGGTTGATGATATTGGACCTTCTGTTGATATCTATTGGAGAGGCCATCATCCGATAATAAATTTGAAAAAATATGAATTTAAACGCAAAATAAATATGAATTTTAAGAATAGAAGCTTAGCTGTTTTCATGCTAGCATTAACAATGTTTTCTTGTAGTAGTGAAGATAATAATGGGGAAGAAAATCAAATTTCTGTAATACCTACAGATCATACCTATGCGATTGTAGATACGGGGGTGTCAGATTTTTATAGTGATACCAATATTATTGCAGAACCCGCCGTGGGCGAATCTTTTTATGGTCAAGATGCCAGCTACAATGGTAACCAACCTTCATACACAGATAATGATGATGGTACGGTAACCGATAACGTTACAGGTCTCATGTGGCAACAAGATATGGGCGTTAAAATGTCTTATGCTGACGCCGAACTGACCGTAGCATCTTTAAATTTAGGAGGCTACAATGATTGGCGAATACCAACTATTAAAGAATTGTATTCCTTAGCAAATTTTACCGGACGTTGTTTTGGAGATGAAGCGGTAGATATGTTTATCAACACTGATTATTTTGAGCAACCAATTGGAGATGAATCTATAGGGGAACGTGAAATTGATGGGCAAACATGGTCTAAAACGCATTATGTCGGTCAGATTATGAATGGGGAAGAAGCTATTTTTGGTTATAATTTTGTTGACGGTAGATTAAAGGGCTATCCTAAATACAAAGCAGCTACAGGCGCTCCAAATACCATGTATTTCCGTATGGTGAGAGGGAATACAGCATATGGTGAGAACAATTTTATAGCGAATGGTGACGGTACTATAACGGATCTTGCAACTGGGTTAATGTGGCAACAAGCAGATAATGGCGCTACTTATGATTGGGGGAGCGCTTTGGAATATGCGGAAGATTTAACACTTGCTGGACATAGCGATTGGAGAATGCCTAATGCCAAAGAATTACAAAGTATTGTGGATTATATGCGCAGTCCTTCAACCACAAATTCACCTGCGATAGACCCTTTGTTTTCATGTACAGCAATTGTAGACACCAATGGTAATTCTGGTCAGTATGGTTATTATTGGTCCAGTTCGCCTTTACAAGATGGACCAACACCATACACCGATGCGGTTTATTTTTGCTTCGGAAAAGCCCAAGGTATCATGAATGGGCAATTACTAGATGTTCATGGTGCAGGTGCGCAACGTAACGACCCTAAATCGGGGGATGCAGCAGACTTTCCTGATAGTTTTGGGCCACAAGGTGATGTGCGTTACGTCTATAATTTTATCAGATGTGTAAGAAACGCAGATTAAAAATGAAGGTGGTTTTATAAGTTAAATTATGGTATAACATGAATTTTTTCAAGACTATGAATTATTTAAATAAATTAATCATTTTAACCAGTTGCGCTTTGTTTTTTACCTGTGATTCTGATATGGATACCGTAGAAGAATTGGTAACTGCGCCTAGCGATGGCTATGTGCTGTATGCCTTTATGGGAGATACTACTATTCATCTTATAGATACGCTAGGGAACGATGTTAAAACTTGGACCTCTAGTAACAGAACCTCTGGAGCGGCTTATCTCTCAAAAACTAATAACCTCTTACGATTAGGTGCCACGCCTGAAGCAAATACAGGAGTTTTCTCTGGAGGTGGTGCTGTAGGAGGTCTCATTGAAGAGTTGAATAGTGATAGTGACGTGGTTTGGTCAATTCGGAAAGAAGACAGTGAGGCAACCTTTCATCATGATTTTAAAGAAATTGATGCGCAAAGCATTGTAGCATTGTCTTGGGAGCTTGTAAATTATAATGGTAATATTTATTGGAATGAAAACATTCTGTGGATTGATAAAACGAGTAATGAGGTCATTTGGTCTTGGAGTGCGATTGATGATGGAGAACTCACACCTAACGCTACTAGCCAAAAAGACTTTCTGCATTTTAATGCCGTAGATTATAAAGACGGTGAGATTCTTGTGAGCTCTAGAAGTCAGAAAAGCCTTTATATCATCAATAAAGAAAGTAAAACGATAACGGCATCATTAACTGCCAATGGTAGTTTGTCAGGACAGCATGATGCCACCTTTTTAGAGAATGGAAATATCTTAGTCTTTAATAATAATGCAGGACCTAATGCATCAGAGGTTTTAGAGCTTTCTAGATCCGATGAAATTGCATGGAGTTACTCTAATGATTTTTATTCCAACCATATTTCAGGGGTTTCTCGATTAGATAATGGAAATACTATTATCTGTTCAGGTGTCGAAGCCCGTTTTATAGAAGTCACAGAGTCAGGCCAAGAGGTTTGGGACTTTATACCAGAGCATACGGTGACGTTTAATTCTGAAGAAATATTCAAGATTAGGAAGTATACAAGTTATTAGATGTTGCTTATATAAATATGGTACAACGCCTTTAAAAATAAAGGGGCGCTGTTTATACAAAGTACTAATTGGTGTTAAACAGCGTGTTGTGCTTAGAGCAAAAAAAAGACCTCATAAAGTTATGAAGTCTTTAGAGCGAGAGACCGGGTTCGAACCGGCGACATTCAGCTTGGAAGGCTGACGCTCTACCAACTGAGCTACTCTCGCGTTTTATAATTAAATGCCTTTAATTAATGGTGTTTCTATACTGTAAAAACCGCTTGGCTATATTTTAGTTTTTAGCACCTACTTGATTAAAATTTTATTGAAAATAGATAAAGTCGGGTCGACTAAAATAAACGATTGGTAAATATAGTGGGGAGAGCAGGATTCGAACCTGCGAAGACGTAGTCAGCAGATTTACAGTCTGCCCTCGTTGGCCGCTTGAGTATCTCCCCAAAAACTTTAATTCAATATTTCAAAAATCATTAATTGATTAATGATTTAGGCTAAAAAAAGACTTCATAAAAAATTGAAGTCTTTTTGAGCGAGAGACCGGGTTCGAACCGGCGACATTCAGCTTGGAAGGCTGACGCTCTACCAACTGAGCTACTCTCGCAGTGGTTATAAGCGGGGTCAAAGATATAACTATTTCATAAAATAACCTTAACTTTTTAAAGCGTATTTTAAAGAATTTTCAAGAATGAATTAATGTAAATTAAAACGTTTATTTACACTTAATTAGAAGTCATTTTTTTAACCGTAAGCGCTGCTACATTTTTTTTTGACACAAAAAAAGAATAAAAAAAAAGCCCATAGGTTTCAAGCAAGGGCTTTTTTTAGTCTTTATAAATAATCGTTAGTTGTAAAAAGTAAAAAATTAGTTTTCGCTTTTTTTAGATTCTGATTTGCTGTTAAATTTCCATATAAGAAATGCTACTAATGCTACTGCAGGAACAAGTAACCAAGCCCATTCGCCCATAAATGTATCATGTGTATGATCGGCGCCAGGGTGTGCTAATAAAATTTGTGAACTTATCACGAAAAGTAAAATTGAAAATGATTTTTTCATAGTTTAAGAATTTTTAAGATTAGTATTATTGAGTTTGCTTATAACCTGATATGATGATTGATCGTTTTCTCTTGCCAGTCGTTGTATATCATCAAATTCGGGTTTAATTTTTATCGTATTTGTTGGTGTTATAGTCTCTTTAACTTCAATTTCTCCTAATGCCGTCTGTTTTTTCTTCTGTAGTCTTGGAAGTTCAATACGATTAATAGGGTAGTATCTTACGCCTATAGTGCTCGTACTGTCAAAGAGGTAGTTAGAGACGTTTTTTAATTCTGATGTAGGAAGAATAACGGCTAATAGAAATGCGAACCTTCCCTTTTTCATTAATTGCTGTGTGATACTAAAATCTACAGCACCGGAAGTTAATAACCCATCTTGAAAGTCTGTTCCTAAATATTCAGGAGACATGTCGTCAATAGAAGCTTCTAATTGAAGATAAGTGTCTTTCTCTGCTTCATTTTCAATTAAAGAAATTCGCACCACGTTAGCATTATGAAAATCTTTTTTACCAGGTCCGTAAGCTGTTTTTATTGGCGTGTAGGCTTTACTTTTAAAATCGGGATTAAGATATCTTAAGATAGCTGCACCTGTTGGTGTTATTTTTTCGCCTTCTTCATTACCTGGATAAATAGGCATGCCTTGAAGTAATTCTGCCGTCGCAGGTGCCGGAACAGGTAACATGCCATGTTGGGTTTTTACGATACCAAAGCCTGTGCAAATTGGTGTACAGTACACTTTTGATAGGTTTAGTTTGTCAATAAGTACTGCATTTCCGACAATATCTATAATAGAATCAACACCACTGATTTCGTGAAAATGAATGGTTTCTAATGGCATATTATGAATTTTTGACTCTGCCTTTCCAATCATAAGAAATATCTCATGAGCTATTCTTTTTGCATTATCGCTGATATGCGCATGGTCTATAATTTTTTGAATATCACTCAAATGACGGTGGGCAGCATGATGGTGATGATGCTCGTGTGAATGGTCATCATGGCTATGCGAATGACTATGATTGTGGTCATGAGAGTGATCATGCGAATGTGAATGGTCGTGGTCGTGATGCGATTCTGAGTTCGCTTCAAGATTTAAATCTACCACCTCTACATATTTACAGGTGATGCCATTTTTATCGGCTTCCTGAATTTCAATTTTACCATCTGGTAAATGTAGCTTTTTAGGTAAATCTAAGAGTTGCTCGTAATCATCGAGTAATTCACTAAACGCACTTAGGAACATATTTCCTGAAAGTCCTGAAAAAGCTTCTATATATATGGTATTCATTTTTTTTCTAATAATTTAAGCATTCTAAACGCACTCATGGCTGCGCCATAACCATTATCAATATTTACGACTGTAATGCCATTGGCACAACTTGTTAGCATGGCGTGTAAAGCAGTTACGCCATCTTTAGCAGTGCCATAACCTACGGATGTGGGTACGGCAATAATAGGTTGGGGTAGAAGACCACCAATAACGGTAGGTAAAGCACCTTCAAATCCGGCGACAACAATTAAAATATTAAAGGTTTTTATAAATTCTAATTGGTTTAATAAGCGATGTAATCCGGCAACACCAACATCGTGAATGACATGAGATTTTACGCCCATATATTCTAAGGTATAGTGCGCTTCGTTGGCCACACCAATATCAGAACTTCCGGCAGAAATGATGCCTATATTGGCAGATGTATCTTCCGAATTTTTAACGCGAGAAAGCATAAAAACTTCAGATTCCTTATCGTAGAATGCTGTTGTAAATATGCCTAACAAAATTTCCGCTTTATCTGCTTGAAGTTTGGTGATTAAAACATTGCTTTTCTTTTCGGTATATTCATTTAATATTTCGGTAAGTAAGGCAACGCTTTTTGAGGCCCCAAAAATGACTTCATCAAATCCTAAGCGGCGTTTTCTGTCTTCATCAATAATAAATGATTTATCCATTTAATACACGGTTTAATTTTCCAGAAACAAAACCTTCTTCATCTATAGTTACTTTAGAGAAGCCTAGTGCTTTAATTTCATTGTTAATATCATTGAATTTGCTTTGTAAAGCGTCGAGTTCTGTTATTGGAACTTCGATAGAGGCTTCTTCACCTTTATAGCGTACCCTTACATTGGTAAAACCATAACGATTTAAAACATATTCTGCATGTTCAATTTGTTTTAAGCGCTCGTTGTTGACGGCAGTTCCGTATGGAATTCTTGAACTTAAGCAAGGGCTTGGTGGCTTAAATGCCGTTTCTAAGCCTAAAGCATCTGCCATAGCAATCACTTCTTCTTTATTAATTTCAAGTTCAGCCAAAGGCGAACGAATCTGGTGATTTTTAGCGGCATCTAAGCCTGGTCTGTAATCGCCCAAATCGTCGAGATTGGTGCCATTCAGAATCGTATAATCTGGATATTCTTCCTTTATAATGTCTACCATTGCTTCATACAAATGCGTTTTACAAAAGAAACACCGATTTGCCGGATTAGCCGTGTAATTGGGGTCACTTAACTCGTCGGTTTTAATCACATGTAAATTAATGTCGTGTGCTTTACAAAAATCTGTTGCTATTTTAAAATCCTTAGCTTTTAAACTTTCAGAGTTAGAAATTAATCCAATAGCAGCATCGCCAAGTACTAATTTTGAAACATATAACACCAAAGAGGAATCTACACCACCAGAAAAAGCGGTAACGGTTCCTTTATGGTCTTTAAACCATTGTTTTAGCAATGCTAATTTTGACATGTATTAAATTTTAATTGAGGCGTTAAATTAGGCTTTATGACCTGCTTTATCTACAGTATACACCTTAAGATTTCCAGGTGTTTTAGTTTCAAAAGCAAAAGGTTCATCCTTAAGAGTTTGAGGTTTGTGATCTACCTTACCAATCATTCTATTTTCTAACATTATTTCGTAATGCGAAATAGGGTTTTCAGCAGCATAAGCAGTTTGCCATGTGACTTTAGTGATGCCATTTATGGTTTCTTGCTTAAGATCTCTAGGTCCTGTTAAATCTATTTTATCAAGCTGAAAGAAATTGGTGCGTTCGCCTGCTGCCTTTGCTGTTTTAGCTTCAATCTCAAGTCTTTTTTCTTCAGACATAGCATCTGGTTTCACTTGAGAGGCGTAATAATTTTGAGTTAACTGACATTTAAGCGGGTCTTCGTCTATATGACCAATTCCTATAATTAAAGTATCTACACCAGGTGTGGTTAATACGTATTCTATAAGTTCATGACTAGGTAATTCGGCAGAACCTACTTTACGGTAAATTTGATTAGGTTCTCTAGAGAATCCAGGGACTTCTTTATACATGGTTCCTGCTCCAAAAACTTTCATCCCAATAACACCAATACCTTTAGCTTTAGCTAATGGAATCACATTGTGTTTCATGTTGAAATACAAATGGTCATTAGAGTTAATAGATACTAATAAAGCATCTAATAATCCATATTTGTCACGTTGCATAAAATCAATCATAGCTTCAGGATTATTATGTCCTGAAAAGCCAATATGGTTTATTAATTTTTCGTTTTTAGGATTTGTTCCTGTAAAATTGGTCCCATCTCTAAAATCTTTTAACACCACTAAGGCGCCAAAATTTTCATCGGGTTTAATAGGGGTTTCAATACCTTTATATAATATGTCGTTCTCTTCAATAGCTTGTAAAGCATGAACCATAACGATATCTACATATGAACCCTCTGGATAATAGCCTTTTCCATCACCAAAAAGTTGCGTCATAGTCCTTCTAATGTCATCTGCAGCAGTTTGCACATCTTCACCATTAGATTTGTTTCTCACATTCTCCTTTTCTTCCCAGCCTGGTCTTCCCCATCGCATCAATGTTTTACTTGTAATGGTAATGGATTCTCTTAGCTTTTTATCATAATTCGGTTGCCCTGGAATTAAATTCATTTTTTCAAATGCCGAGTGATAGTGTAATTGGCTTAAATCATAAACATTGGAGGTGTCAAAATAATTGATGCCCAAGTCAAATGCTTTGGTAATAATAGAAACAGGGTCTACATCATCTGCTGTCCATTGAATAGATGCTTGACCTCCAAGTCCCAAAGTTGTTACTTTATTTTTTAAACGACCAAAAGGTCTCATCATTGGTGCAGGTGCTTTATCTGCAAAAGAGCCTAATAAAGGTAAAACGGCCAAGCCTGCAGTAGCTGTACCAGTTAGTCTAATAAAATCACGTCTTGATACTGGGTATTTCTTTTTCATTGGTCTTGGATTTAGTGAAATCTAAGATAATGATACTTTGGTTGAAGGCTATGAATTCTAAGTCAATTATATTTTTTTTAACATGAATATAAGGCCTGGGGTTAATACTATAAACAATAGGGGTAATATCGTATTTATTTTATGAATTTTAAAAATCATGTAATATTATAGCTACAATTTCAACGTTTTTTCCTCATATAAAAAAGTTAATGTCAATAACAAAAAAAAAGACTTTTATGAGTTTGCTTCTTAGAATAATGATGATAATTTGATGTTATTCATAAAATTTATTAAAACTTGGAGTGAAAATTCGGATATCTATTAGTGTTGCTGTATATTCAGCGCCTAAAGTCAATTTCAAGAAATTTTGATTAGTTATTAATGATTTTAGAGACCTATTAATGAGGAATATTTTTACAAAACTATTCTTCAAAAAAGGCCTATAATTATTTATCACCAATTTTTATAAAAAAATAATAAATGGATATCACAAATCCTCTGGTTTACGGAGCTCCTTGCTTTATAGGGCTTATAGCTCTAGAGCTTTCATACAGTAAAACCTTTGATAATAAAAAATTATATAAATGGAAGGATTTAAGGTCTAGTTTATCGCTAGGTGTTGGTTCAGCAGTTCTTGGTGCACTATTAAAAACAATTTCGCTTGTCGTTATTTTTAATTTTGTTTATGAGATTTTTAATCCAATGGTAGATGGTGTGCGTACCAATATTATGGGGTGGGAGTCTTTTGGTTATGTTTGGTATATTTGGATCATATGTATGCTCTTAGATGATTTTGCATATTATTGGTTTCATAGACAAAATCACATGGTTCGCTTTTTCTGGGCTGCTCATATTGTACATCATTCTTCTGAAAATTTTAATTTAGGAACTGCAGTGCGTAACGGTTGGTTTACACTTTTTTACAAACCATTTTTCTACATGTGGATTGTTGCGATAGGGTTTCCGCCAGAAATGCTAATTGTTTGCTTAGGAATTGAATCCTTATGGCAATTTCAGTTGCATACACAGTATGTAAAAAAAATGGGCTTTATAGAAAAATTTCTAAATACGCATACCATGCATCAGGTTCATCACGCACAGAATATTGAATATATGGATAAAAACCATGGTGGCATTTTGAATATATTTGACCGCGTTTTTGGCACTTGGAAAGAATTAGATGAATCTATAGATATTAAATATGGGGTTTCTACACCTCCAAATTCGTATAATATTTTTGTTATTCTTACTCACGAATACAAGAATATTTGGGATGATATGAAAAAAACTAAAAACTGGTATCACAAGTTTATGTACATTTTTGGCCCTCCAGGTTGGAGTCATGACGGCAGTACACTTACCATTAAGCAACTGCGACGTGAGATTGCTAATGGTAATATAAAATTGGAAGATTTAAAGGCCGCTAAATCCCAAGCTTAAATTAAAGTCCTGTTGATAAAACTAAGGTGCCCACAAGCCAAAGGGTTAAGGAAAGTACGCCACCTATTATCAAAAAATGTTTAAATTTATAAGCGCCAGTACCATAAATTAGGGTATTGGTTTGGTACCCAACGGGTGTAAAAAAACTAAAGTTAGAGCCAAACATCACCGCTAACAAAAATGGCTTTATATCTAAGTCTAAACCACTAGCAACGGCTATAGCAATGGGAGCCATGATTATAGCGGTTGCATTATTAGAAATTACACCAGATAACAGTATGGTAATTCCAAAAAGCAGTCCTAAAACAACTGTGGGAGTCTGATTGTTCATTAGGATTAATAACTGCTTAGATAGCCATAAATCGGCTCCACTATTGGTCATGGCAATACCTAAGGGAATCATGCCAGCTAGTAAAAAAATAATTTGCCAGTTAACTTTTTGATAGACGCTTTCTAACTGAATGATATTGGTTAATAACATGGCAGAAACCCCAACAAGAGACGCTGTTAAAATACTTAAATAACTCGTCGCTGCTAAACCAATTACGCTTAATAAAATTACAAGCGCCATTATTCGTTTAGATTTTGGCACATGGGGTTTAAACTCGTGTTCGTTTAGGATAGCAATGTTTTTAATTTGATATAGGTCTGAAATTTTGTGTTCTTGCATTTCTAATAATACACGATCACCAGGTTTCAAATTGATATCCTTAATGTTTTTTCGCCGTAAGCGCTCTTCTGTATTTCTTATATTTCTTCGTTTTTTTATAGCAATAGGGTAAGCGCCCTGAAATGATGAGCTACGTAAATTTCTAAGTGTTTTTCCAATGAGGTTAGACCCAGGAAGAATAAGCGTTTCAACATAGGTCATATCGTACTCTGTACTTGGCTCTCTATTTGCTTCAATTTCTTTTTTTTGGCGTTCTTCATTGACCACAAAGCCATTTGTTTTCATAAAGGATTGAAAATTTTCTAGATTACTCATCAGTACTAAATTATCATTAGCCATGAGTTTTATGTATTTTCCAGGGGCATTAATGATTTGGTGATTTCTAATGAGTTTTAATATTTTGGCTTCATCATTTTTAAAAAAATCTACAGCTCCAAGCTGTTTATTGATTAAAGGTGATTCTTTGGTGACTTTGACCGTAAAAACATAGGAGTCAATGTTGTAATCTTTAGATAAATTATGAGTCTTTTTTTTCGGTAAAAAACGAGTCGCAATGGTCATTATCACTAAGCCTACCGCAAAGAAAATGATGCCGTACCATGAAAATTCAAAAAAACTAAAGGCTTCTACACCTTGTTCTTTGGCAATGGCATTTACAATTAAATTAGTTGAGGTTCCCATTAAGGTGCAGCTGCCACCTAATATGCCAGCAAATGAAATGGGCATTAATAATCGAGATGAGGAGAATCCGTATTTTTCAGATAATTGATTGACTATTTTGATAAAAATAATCACTACTGCGGTCGTACTTATAAAAGCAGAGATGCTTGCAGAAATAATCATAAATGCAGGTGTCATTAAAATTAGGGGTAAAATCCGTAGTTTTTTTATACCATCTGAAAGCAATTGAATGACGCCATTCTCTTCAAGTCCAACGGCTAAAATCATTAAAGCTAAGACCGTTATTGTCGCTGGGTTTGCAAATCCGCTAACCGCTTCTTCTGGAGTTGTTAGTTGCAATAATACCAAAGCAACGATGATAAAAAATGAAATCTTATCTACAGGAAATAACTCAGTAATAAAGAGTAATATGCTGACACCAATAATGATGAAAACGAGTATAATAGGGAGTTCCATAATTGATATTGTGTATAGCGTTTAACTGAGATAAAAAACTCTAATTGATTACCTTTTGCTTTTTTGTGCCTATTTAGTATTATAAATTAGTCTTGGTAGGAATTTTAAAGATAGTTGCCTGATTAATTACATAGGTAGCTGTATCTGTAATAGTTTTAACTCATTTGCTTAGTGTTAAATATAATGGCCGATTCCAATCTTGGTTTTCTTGTTTAAGTTACATTCCATTGTATTAGGGTTAAGCTTTACCTGTTTTGAATCATAAATTTGTAGGCCTATTTTCAACTGTTTTAGATTTAAAAATTATTATATGAACCAATCTTTGCTCGTCAACCCCTTATTCAAATTATTTAGCTTTATAATAATCATGTTTATGTTTCTTGATGGAAATTCGCAAGATTACACCAAACAAGAATTAAGTGATTCTATTGCCAATTCTCCTTATTTTTCAATCCATAAGGATAATTATTTTATTACAGGTGTACCAACTAACACTGCTATTAATAAAAATACGGCCAATGCCAAGTATCAAATTAGTTTTAAGCAAATTCTCACTAGAAGTCGATTGCCTTGGGATACATATTTGTTTATGACGTATACCCAAAAGTCATTTTGGAATATTTACAAGGAATCATTTCCTTTTAGTGATATCAATTTTAATCCTTCAATAGCCATAGGAAAAGCTTTTTTTGATAAAGAGGAACGATTAAAAGGTGTTGCAACACTTTCTTTTGAACACGAATCTAATGGTAGGGACAGTATTTTTTCTCGTAGTTGGAATCGATTGAGTTTAGAATATGCCACTAATGTTTCTAAAAACACCATCGGAAGATTTAAAGTGTGGATGCCATTTGCGTATAAAGAAGGTAACCCAGATTTATTAGAATATACGGGCGTAGGGCAAATTAACCTTTCACATATTTTTAAGCCAGATAAATTTTTTGTCGACTTTAGAATTAGAAAAGGCTTGAATCTAGATTTTAAAGGCTCTGTAAGAACACGTGTTTATTTTAATCCGTTTGACAATAATATCTCTAATCAATATTTAATGCTAGAGTGGTTTGTTGGCCAGGCAGAAGGCTTACTCAATTACGAACAGTCACAAAGCATGATCAGGCTTGGCTACGTAATAAGAACCAATGAATTTAAGTGGTTAAGAGGGAAATAATTATAATTAATTGCCTTTTAATCGTTTCCAAAGTTCCCCCATTAGTTTTTTACCATCACGTTGTGTTTTTTCTTGTTCAATAAACTGAACTTGACCAGAATTATCCACATCAATTAAGTACTTAAACACAAAATCTTGTGAATCGGGTTCTAAATTCATCAAGCCAAAACGCAAGTCGTTATAATATAATTTCCCGTCTATTTTAGTAATCGTAAACCAGCCTTCAGAAATAGCAATCATACGTTTTACTTTTTCATTCTTTGCGAGGTCACCTAACAAATTATGGTTTTTGGGATAGGTTTCAAATGTTATTGGTTGCGTGTCTAAGAAAGAATAGGTTCCTAATAAGTAATTGTCTTCAGTATCTACATTGGCATTCCACAAAATCGTATTAAGTGGAGAAGGTCTTGTGTCTAATTGCCGGTAAACTATATCTTGTGTTAGTAAGGCATCTTCAAAACGAGTTGTCGCTACATCTTTTAGAATAAAGGTTAATGCTAAATAGGCGGTACTCACAGTAAGTCCTATTCCATTGTAAAGGCGTCTTTTTTTAGATGTCCGTTTCTGAAACATGGTTAAAATTAAAAACACTAGAAAAGGTAAGGTGTAAAATGGATCGATTACAAAAATGGTCTTAAAAGCTAATCTTAAATCTAATGGCCAAAAGAGTTGTGTTCCCCAAGTTGTGTGTGCATCTAAAATAGGATGCGTAATTAATGCCCAAAAGAAGAGCCATGCCCAACCTTTAAAATCTTTATAGGATTCATATCGCGATACAATCCAACCAAAAATTGGAGCAAAAAGCACAGAAAAGATAATAGAGTGTGTAAACCCACGATGAATTGCTAAAGCCGAAACAGTATCTGTAAAATAAGATGCAAAAATATCTAAATCAGGAATGGTACCTGCAATAGCACCATATAATATAGCTTTGTTGCCTACTTTTTTTCCTAAAACAGCTTCGCCAACGGCTGCGCCTAAAACGATTTGTGTAAGTGAATCCATATTAAAAACAAAAGTAAGTGTTCTCTATTATAAAATCTTATTTTTAATTAATTCAGTGGAATAAATGTAGAATTAATTTTTAAAAATTAATGTTGCTTTTTAAGCTTTTTACTAAAGAATAGCCTAACTAAAGCTGAATGATTTTTTGTGTATTAACAAAGGATTGAGTCGTGGCTTTTTTCGTACTTTACCGTTCGTCGATACTTTTTTTCCATCCGACGACAGTATAACCCAGTCAAACGAATATAATCTATATACATATAAAATTAGATTAAGTTAGCTCTTTAATAATAAAACTGTGTAAATGAAAACCCTCAATATTTTACTTATAGAAGACGATATGATTGAAGTGATGAAGCTTAATAGGGCTTCAAAATCAATTCAATTAAATCATAATGTCATTGAAGCTAATAACGGCGAAGAAGCTCTTAAGTTATTGGAAAACAAAGATAATTTACCAGATATTATTTTACTAGATTTAAACATGCCTAAAATTAACGGTATAGAATTTTTAAAAATTTTAAAAGCCGATAATCGACTAAAGTATATTCCTACTATTATTTTAACGACCTCAAATAATCAGCGCGATTTATTAGAGTGTTATAAAATAGGAATTGCTGGTTATGTATTAAAACCTTTAAAATATGAAGATTATGTTTCTAAAATCGAAAAATTATTATCATATTGGAGTATTAATGAATTAATAACAGCGTAATGAAAGGAATTGTTTTTACAGAATTCTTAGATTTAGTAGAAGAAAAGTTTGGTTTAGAGATGGTTGATAAAATTATTTCTAGTTCTAAACTCGAGTCCGATGGGGTTTATACTTCCGTTGGGACTTACAGTTTTTCAGAAATGCTACAATTATTACAGCACCTTAGTAATAATACGGGGATTTCTATAGACAATTTGCTTTTAGTATATGCGGAGCACTTTTTTAGTGTTATAGAAAAAAGTTATCCAGGGCTGTTAGAAACCTACAACGACCCAATAGAGATGTTATCTTCTATAGAAAATCATATTCATATTGAAGTTCAAAAGATTTACCCAGATGCAGAACTACCTACTTTTGAAGTGATTGAGAAAACCGATAATTCGCTTATTATGGACTATAATTCCAGTAGAGCGATGCATCATTTTGGATTAGGTTTAATGAATAAAACCTTTGAACATTTTAACTCAACCGCAACCATTCAATTAGAAAAAATAAAAGAAGATGGCACTAAAGTAAGATTTATTATTAATAAAGATTGATGAGCCAAGACCAAATCGCTATCCTACAACGCGCACTAGAAAGAGAAAAAAAAGCTAGAAAAGCCGCAGAAAAAATTCTTGAAGAAAAATCAAGAGAACTCTACTTTACCTCACAAAAATTAGAGAACTTATTAGATGAAAAATCATCCCAATTAGAAGGCGTTTTCGAGAATATCGTTGACGCTTTTGTTTTAATGGATATTAAGGGTAATATTTTAAAATTTAACGATGCAGCGACCAAACTGTTTGGTTATGATATTTCTAAAGAATCTATAAATGTATCTAATCTTGTACATCAAGATGATTTTAAATATGCGGTTTTGTCTTTTGAAGAACTTATAACTAAAGGTTTTTTTAAAAATTACGAGGCTAGAGTTTATACCAAATCTAAAGAGATTAAATGGGTACATATCAATGCTAGTATTGTTTTTGATAGAAAAAATAAACCAATAGCAGCCCAAGGTATTGTAAGAGATATTACCCAAGAAAAAGCTTTAAAACAACAGTTAGAAGATCAAAAAAACCAATTGAGTATTATTATAAATAATTCGCCAATTGGTATATCGCTTTCTAAATCTAATTATAGAGGGTTATTACAAATTAATCGAGCATTAGTCAATATGTTAGGTTACAGTGCTGAAGAGTTAAAAACTATGAAAGTACAAGATATAACTCATCCCGATGACGAAGAAGCTTCTAAACTATTAAGGGATCAATTATATAGTGGTGAGATTGATCAATTTAATATAGAAAAAAGATACATCAAAAAAGATGGTAACATTTTTTGGGCAAAAACCAATGTTACTGCCGTACGCGACAAATATGGGGAAATAGAATACCAAGTCGCAACACTAGAAGATATCTCTAAAGAGCGCGAGTCAAAAGAAAAACTAATAGAATCTGAAAATAGATTAGCAACCTTAGTTTTAAACTTAGATAGTGGTATTCTTTTAGAAGATGAAAACCGTAAGGTAGTGCTAACCAACCATAAATTTTGTGAGCTTTTAAATATAGATATTGCTGTTGATGATTTATATGGTATGGACTGTTCTGAAGCCGCAGAGCAAAATAAAGTTTTATTTAAGGACCCCAATGCTTTTGTTAAGCGGATGAATGAAATTGATAGCGCAAAACAAATGGTTATTGGAGATGAATTAGAAATGCTAGATGGAAAGATTTTAGAACGTAATTATCTACCTATAACTATTGGAGAAAAATCTAAAGGTTTTCTTTGGACGTTTACAGATGTTACTTTAAAGCGTAGATATAGTAAAAGTCTTGAGGCTCAAAAACAAAAATATTATAACATTATTGCTAATATGAACCTAGGGTTGGTTGAGGTGAGTAGTGATAATAAAATTTTAATGGTCAATCAGAGCTTTACGGAAATGTCTGGTTATAATGAAGTAGAATTATTAGGAAAACATACCAATGCTATTTTTAATACAGAAGAAGCCAAAGCAGTTATAGCAATAGAGAATGCAAAACGAAAAAAAGGACAATCTAATTCTTACGAAGTTAAGGTAGAAACAAAAAATGGAGAGATACGATATTGGCTTATAAGTGGTGCTCCAAATTACGATTTAAATGGAGATATTGTAGGTTCTATTGGGGTACATTTAGATATTACAGAGCTAAAAAAATTAGAACTTCAAAAAGAAAAATTATTACTTAAACTTGAAAAAAGTAATGATGAATTACAGGAGTATGCCCACATTGTGTCTCACGATTTAAAATCGCCCTTAAGAAGTATTGATGCATTAGTAAGTTGGTTAAAAGAGGATAACAAGGGGAAATTAGATGAGATGAGTCTTAGGAACTTTGATCTAATAGAAACCACTTTAGAAAAGATGGAGCAACTTATATCAGATGTGCTTGCCTACTCAAGCATAGGAAGCGATTCAGATACAAAAGCAGATGTAAACCTAAATACTAAATTAGATAATATTATCTCAATGCTTTATATACCCGAGCATATAGATATTAAAATTTTACATCCTTTACCTATTGTTAATGGTGATGCTACTAAACTGCAACAATTATTTCAAAATTTAATCAGTAATGCCATCAAATTTATTGATAAAGATAAGGGGGTAATAATTATTGATTTTGAAGATCTAAAGAGCCATTATAAATTTTCAATAAAAGATAATGGTATTGGTATAGACAAACAGTTTCACAATAAAATATTTAAAATTTTTCACGCTTTAAATAAAAGTAAAGATTCAACAGGTATCGGATTATCGATAGTAAAGAAAATTATCGATTTACATGAAGGTCAGATTTGGCTAGAGAGCGAGCCAAATGTAGGAACTACATTTTACTTTACTTTAAAAAAATAAAAATGAAAACAGTACAATTAATAAAATACAACGACAAAGACTGGGTGTATGTTGGTGACAATCAAAAATTAAAAGCGCCTTTAGTTTTGGTTTTTGGTAATCGTTATATGTTAGAAGATTCATCCATTTATACAGAAATTAAAGCATTATTTCCAGATGGTCATATAGTATTTGGTTCGGCTTGTGCTGAAATTTCTTCAAGTACAGTAAACGAGGATAGTATTACCATTACGGCAATGGAATTTGAACGGAGTACATTTGATATTAAAACAAGTAATGTTCTTGATACAGATTTAGATAGCTTTAAAACAGGAAAAGAATTAATTGAGAAATTTTCAGCCGAAGGATTAAGATATGTTTTGGTAGTTTCTGAAGGAAGTTTTATTAACGGAAGCCAGTTAACTAGAGGTATGAGTATGTCTGGTATGGATAACCTGCTAATTACAGGTGGTCTTTGTGGAGATGATACCCGTTTTGAAAAAACCATAGCTTCTTATAATGAAAATCCTAAAGCCGGCGAAATTGTTGCAATTGGTTTTTATGGCGAATCCTTAGAAATTTCATTTTCAATTTATGGCGGATGGACGCCTTTTGGGCCAGAACGAACCGTAACAAAATCTAAAGATAATATTCTTTACGAACTAGATAATAAACCCGCTTTAGATTTATATAAAACCTACTTAGGAGATAAAGCAAAAGATTTGCCAGGAGCCGCATTATTGTATCCTTTAAATGTTAAGTCCGTAGATGAAGAGCAATCCATAGTACGTTCGATTTTAAATATCAATGAAGAAGAAAATGCCGTTGTTTTAGCAGGTGATATTCAAATAGGTTCTAAGGTACAATTAATGATGACTAATGTAGATAACATTGCAAATGCATCCGAACGTGCCGCTAAACAAGCGTTAGAATTTAGAGTTAATACACCTGAAATTGCTTTTTTAGTGAGCTGTATAGGTAGAAAATTAGTATTAGACCAACGTGTAGAAGAAGAAATAGATGAGGTAATTGAGGTTTTGGGGACAGAAACTACGGTTAGTGGGTTTTATTCTTATGGTGAAATAGCACCATTTCATGGAGAAACAGCATGCCAATTGCATAACCAAACGATGACGATAACATTAATTAGTGAATAATGAATTCGTTATTAAAGCGGCAAATACGAAAATATTTAAGTGAAGACTTAAAGGCAAACGAAGATTTAGCTGAATTTTTAAAAGCGGTTAATCAATCTTATAATAATTTTGATGAACAGTCCTCTATGATTCAAAGAGCAATGTCTATTAGTTCTGAAGAATTGTACACTGCTAACAAAAAACTACAAAACGAAGCTAAAGAACAACAAGAACTAATAGATAAGTTAAAAGAGGTGATTAATACACTTAAATTCTATAAGTTAAAAGAGGATGAAAAGGAAGATGCAGTTAAATTAACGAGTTCAGAATTGGTAGACTTTATCGATGATCAAACCAAAGAGATTATTGAAATGAACAAGCAAAAAGAATCCCTTTTAAATGAATTGGCTTATCAAAATCAAGAGTTGAGTGATTATGCCCATATGGTTTCGCACGACTTAAAATCTCCGTTACGTAGTATAGATACTTTAACAACATGGCTTAACGAAGATTATAAAGATGCTTTTGATGCTAGTGGAGAAAAAAGCTTACAACTTATTAGATCTAATGTTCAAAAAATGGACACGCTAATAAATGGGATTTTAGAATATTCAACGATAGGTAAAGATCATATAGAAACGTATGATGTAAATCTTAATAAATTGCTGATTAGTATTTTAAGTATCATTGAAGTACCAAAGCATATTAAGGTTAAAAAAACTATTTTACCAATGGTTAAAGGTGATAAATACCGATTACAACAGGTGTTTAAAAATCTTATAACGAATGCTATAGCTTACAATGATAAAGAAAAGGGGATAATTAAAATAGGAGCTACAGATCGCGGTGATTTTTGGGAATTTTCAGTGGAAGATAACGGTATTGGTATTGAAGAGGTGTATTTTGATAAAATATTTAAAACCTTTGAAAAACTAGAAAACAGAACTGAATCTACAGGAATAGGATTATCTATAGCTAAAAAAATTGTAAATTTATATGGTGGTGAAATATGGTTGAAATCAAAAATTAATGAAGGCACTACTTTTTATTTTACTTTAAAAAAAACGATATAATGGAACAGCCTAATTTATCCTATATTAATAGTATGTCTGGTGGAGATAAAGCTTTTGAGCAGAAATTAATAAGCATCATTAAAGGAGAGTTTCCAGAAGAAAAAAGGGTGTATTACACCAATTTAAAAGCAAAGAATTATAAACTTACCGCAGATAACGTTCATAAACTTAAACATAAAATTAGTATTTTAGGCCTTGAGAAGAGTTATGAGATTGCAGTAGCATTCGAAAATAATTTATTAGAAGGAAATACCGAGCTTCAAGACCAATTCGAATCTATTCTTAAAACCATAACACGATATTTACAAGAGTTATAAGTAGGAGAATATGAATTGTATTATTATAGATGACGAAGCTACAGCAAGAGCAATCATTGGACAGCTGTGTTCAAATATAGAGAGTTTAACTGTTTTAGAAGAGTTTCCTAATGCTATGCAAGCCATAAAATATTTAAATCAAAATACCATTGATTTAATTTTTTTAGACATTCACATGCCCGATTTTACAGGTTTTGATTTTATAGAAA
The DNA here is from genome assembly GCF_013403955.1 of Winogradskyella vidalii. Taxonomy (GTDB): domain Bacteria; phylum Bacteroidota; class Bacteroidia; order Flavobacteriales; family Flavobacteriaceae; genus Winogradskyella; species Winogradskyella vidalii. The sequence goes on from NZ_JABFDG010000001.1 coordinate 1,301,198, forward strand.
CTATTAAAAACCCACCCAAAATCATTTTAACAACATCGGATCCTAATTTTGCGATTCAAGCTTTTGAGTACGATTGTATTGTAGATTATTTGGTAAAACCAATTACTCCAGAGCGTTTTCAAAAAGCTATTCAAAAGGCAGAAACAACTGTCACTAAACCTAAAGCACATACTGCAACATCTGATGCTTCAATAGAAAAAGTAGAATCTAGTTCTGGTAATGATCTTTATGTAAACATTGATAGACGATTGATAAAAATTGATATTCCTAGTGTTTATTTGGTAGAGGCTAAAGGGGATTATATTCAGATTAAAACAGAAGATAAAAATTACACTGTGCATTCTACTTTAAAAAAAATTGAAGAGAAGTTACCAGATGATTTATTTTTAAAGATTCATCGATCCTATATTATAAATGTGGATAAAATTATTGATATAGAAGATAATAGTGTACTGATAAAAAAAGATGTGATACCAGTAAGTCGTTCTAACCGACCAGAATTAATGAAGCGTCTTAATTTATTATAAGTACTAGTATCCATATAAAATAAATACTCCGATTTTTTATAAAATTACCATTCGTCGTTACAATATTGTTACCCAACAGGCTGGGTGTTTTACTGAACGAAAAAAAATATAAATGAGGCTACTAACTGCTATATTTGACATTGAATTGTTAGATTAATAATGATTAAGTAGTTGATTAAGTTTTAAGGCAAAAGATTTTTCTTTTGCCTTTTTTTTATACTATGAATCTAAGTAAAAAAGTTGAAAACCATTCATCGACACTAATAAGTATATTAACGTGTAACCAACCTTACCAATCGAAAATTTAAAAATACAGCCTAGAAACCCTGTAATTTTGTTTCATAATTAAATACAAAACAGAAGATGAAAACATTTTACACTTTAAAAAATCAATTACTACTTATAGTTTTAACGTTTATTAGTTTTGCTATTCAAGCACAGGACGAACCTTTTAACTGTGATTATAATGCTTATTTGTTTCAATATAATGATGTGTATGCTATTGATTTAGCTTCTGGAAATTCTTATATGGTAGCAGAAGATGTTACGCCTGGTAATATTAATGGTGCTGCATATAATCCTGCTGATGGCTACATTTGGGGCTATTTAAAAACACCAGAAAAAACCATTGTAAGAATTGGTAAAAACTTTACAACCACCTCTTATTATATTGATGAATTATCTAGTAGCAATAAATACATTGGTGATATAAGTGCAGAAGGTATTTATTATCTTAAAGGTAGCGGAACAACTTATTCTAAAATAGATTTAGATCCAGAATCTGATAATTATACGCAATATCAATCTACAGCGGTATTATCTCAAAATATTAATATTCATGATTGGGCTTTTAATGCTGTAGATGGTCAATTATATGCTGTTGAAAAAAACACTAATATTTTATATCGAATTAATCCAGAAGACGGTGTAGTAACCACTTTAGGCATTGCGCCAATTCTATCAGGATTAAGCTATTCTTATGGCGCTGTTTATTTTGATGCAGATGGTCGTTTTTATATTTCGGCAAATGAAACAGGAACTATTTACGTTATTCAAAACGTACAAGACATTAATTCGGTAATCGATATAGATGCAAATTTATTTGCTTTTGGTCCTTCTAGTTCTAGTAATGATGGCGCACGTTGCCCAACGGCACCGGTTTTACAGGAAATTTGTGATAATGGCATCGATGATGATGGTGACGGACTTATAGATTGTGAAGATCCTTCTTGTTCTGGTTTTGGAATGTGTGATGTGATTGCTGCACCAACTTCTAGCTCAAACGATGGCGGATTAGAAAGTAATAACAGATTATCGGAACAAATAAATGCTAGAAACTTTAAACGAGCAAAAACAGGTTATAAATTTAATGTAGCGACAGCTAAGCGTGTTTCTAAAACTTTAAATTATGCTAAGAGTAATCTCAATTCAGGTTTTACATTACAAGATTTGGTGCCACTAACAAGTATCAATGAAGATGAAGCAGTAGAAGCTACACCAGCAGATTTAATAGGGATTACAAATGCGACCGAAATATATGCTTTAGATTATATAAAAAACAATAGTTCAGTAGCTTCCGTTTTAGCTTTAAAAACAGAAAACGGCGTATATGAGCATACCAAATATATTTGTGATCGTTTGCTAGGAGCAGAAATAATAGCTGTATCTACAATAGCTATAAATGAACAACAATTTATAAAGTCTATTATTAAAAATGAAGATGGGACGCATGAGTTTGTTTTAAGTTTATCTGCAAAAGTAGTTAATGACGATGCTAACTTTGCAGTAGATAGTCACTGGAATTTAGATCAGTACGAAGACAATGTCACCTATTATAACTTTCAGATTTGGTCTAATACTATTGATGATTTATATCTATTAGGACAAGAAGTCTTAAATTTATTAGAAGTACAAAAACCTATTGATAGTTATAACAATTCAACGCCTCCAACGGTATTTGTTAGAAAAGGAAGTTATAATAACGGTGGTTTAGATTTACAAATTATTAATACCAATGCAACAGAAACTGTATATTTAGATGCAGGCTATAGAACTACGGAAACAGAAGATTTCCAAAATCTTAATTCAACAATTAATTTAGATGGCAATTACATTACTAATATAACAATTGATACTGGAAGTTTATTTGATATTGGTTTTAGAATTGGAGATGGTATTGCAACTCCAGATGACCTATTTATGTCTGATGGTCCTTGGGGTATTGATGCGTCGCAAAGCGGAACAGAAATTTTAGATTATAGCGTTACTACTAATGATTTTGAGTTTAATACTTCAGATTTCCCAGTAGAAAGAAATGTAAATCTTACGGCCATTACAGATTCTTATGTGGCTGCTTACCGAGCATTAACACCAAGATTTAAAGCCGTAGACTTATCAACGTATAATAGTTTTAATTTTAGTGCCAGCGGTACAGGAGAGTTAGAAATTACATTTGTAAGAGAGAGTATAGCTAACTGGGAGGAGCAATATAAAACCACAGTAACGTTAAACAATGCATTACAAGATTATACTGTAATTCTTGATGATGCTAATCTAAACGATGTTGTAACACTTGTATTTACGATGGTGTCAGAAGACGGAACGACAGCAACTAAAGAAATGACTTTAAACAACCTGTATTTTTCAGAAACGAGTGCATTATCAATTACAGAATACACTACGGATACCAATATTATAAAAGCATTTCCTAACCCTATGATTACACAGGCGGAACTACAATTTACGGTTGGCCAAAACGAAACTGTACAATTCATAATGTACAACCAATTAGGTAAGCAAGTGTATAATACGACTTACAATGCTAAACCAGGCAAAAATAGTATTTCCATAAACAGAGCGAATTTAAGCTCAGGGCTATATTTCTGTAAAATTGTTAGTAATCAGTACGAATTTAATCCCCTAAAATTAATTATTAATTAATGACCCTAATTAATTCCTTGTGATATAAGGCAAAAGCGAAAGCTTTTGCCTTTTCTTTTTTTATCGTGGTTTGGGTTTAAATGGTATATTTATGAGGTGATTAATAAAACATCAAAAATTTAACAACACTGTACACTTATATTAGAATATCATTTTTACTTGTATTCTGTTGTTTGTACGTAACTATAAGTAACATGAGAATAACGACAATAATTCTGCTATTTTTTACAATTAATCTAAATGCGCAAGAAAAATCTGAAAAAGCAAAAGCGTTTCTCAAAGCTCTGGACTCGGACAAAGTAATTACTGAATATTATGGTAAATACAAGAATAAGATACTGGAATCAGCAGAATTAATTTTAATTGAATCAGGTTTAGATATAAAAGATAGTTTAACTGTAAATGAATTTACAGAATCTATTAACAAAAACTTTAGGTTTTATATCCAAGAAGCAAAAGATAGAACGTTATTAATTTATTCAAATTATGAAGTGGACAGGTTAGAGAACTTCATCAATTTAACTGAATCAGAACCAGATTTCAACAAAGTGCTTGTAGAAACTAATTATGCAAAAATTGTTGAAAACATTATAAATGAACATAGCGAATATGTCTTACATGATATACCATTTATAATAAAGGGAATAAAAGCTATTTATAAACCTTTAAAATTAAGACTAATAATTGATAACGACACTATAATAAATATTAGTAAAACTGACTTGAATTTAAAATTAGTGACCACAAATGAAAAATATCCACAAATAGAAGTTTTAAATAAGTTAACCTCTGATATTACAATTCCAGAAGATTTAGAATATAAAGATATAGAACATGTACTTGTTACTTATAATGACAAACAATATACTTTTTTCGAAAATCATTATGAAAGTTTACCAAAAGAATTAAGAGCGATTTTAAGTGAAAAAGATAAAGAATTACATAATCCTTTATCTAAATATTGTTTTGAAAAATTACTCTATTGGGAAATTAATATTGACAACAACCCTAAACAAAACCGAGATTATGAATTAATTAAAAGAGAAAATGAGAATATTAAAGGCATGATAAGCTTTAAAACTCGAATGAAAACAATCGGAACAATAAAATAGCTACACATAACACGGTGTATTATTAATTGTATGGCTTTGGTTCATCTAAATTATTCCGAAGGAATGTTAATTTTATCAGGCTCAGTTTTGTCTGCTAAACTAGTAGCGTAAAGTACGCTACTGATTATGCACAAAAATGCTAATATTTGTGAGATACTCATAAAATATCAACTTACCTAATCGGATTTTTTATAGGGTCAGCTTTGTACTTCTTAAAAATCTAAACGCATAAATAGGTAGTTTCGTTCTAGAATAATTGTTCCAATAATCTCTTTGTTATTCGAACTTTATTTAGTCAATAAAAATGGAGATAAAAAGGTGTTTTAGAAATCGTGTTAAAAATATAAACGAATTGAACTGTAAATAAATTTATTAATCTCTATCAAAAACCGCTTTCTTCAAAAACAACCATTTAAAACGTAACCCAACTTCTGTAAACGTAAATCCAGCAGCTGTAGCAGAAGCAATATTACTACGTGTACCATAAACATTTAATAAACTACGTTCCGAGAATCGGTAGCCAAAAGCACCTTGTAAACGGTAAGTGCTCTGTTTGGCATCATCTTCAATAAATTGATAACCAAAAGCGACTGTAGCGTTGTAAAACCATTCTTTAGGTTTGGCAGCAGCTTCGTCTTTAATAATATTAACAAATAGTTCTCCAGCATTAAATTTCTCAGGACTAAAATATATAGTTGGAACTTGTTCTTTAAATGTAATATGTTGATAGTTGAAACCCGCTTTTAAAGAAGGTTTTGGCAGCAAATTGTAATATAAAGAAGTAAATAATAGGTTTCTGTTATTACCATCATTTTGAGAGGTGTGAATTAACTGTGTAAACCAACCCAAGTTAAAATTAGTACTTAAGTTATAATTAGCATAATAGTTATTTTGTACCAACTCTCGGTCTAATAACTCGGCATTAAAACTTTCTATCTGACGTTTGTAACCAATATCTAGGGTTTGCATTTTAAACGATTTGATATTAAGAGACAAGTCCGTTAAAAGTTGTGTGTAATTAGAAGTGTCTGCATTTGCAGAAGTTACACCTGCTGTACCTTTAAAGGTAATACTAGGAATCAATTGATACCCTATGCCTAAAGACAAATCACTAGACGTAGCACTAATATCTGTTACAGTATTTTTAGTCGTTCTGTAGCCATAGTTTCCTAAGAGTTTAAATCGGGTAGACAACGGAAATTCTACTGTATTAGTAAGCGCATAAGCTTCGTTGTCGCCATTATCAAACGTATAAGACGCTTTCGTTTCTAGGGTAGGTGTAAAACTGTTATCTAATTGCTTAATAAAATTGACAGCATCTTTTTGATTGTCGTAAAAGGTTAAGGTATTTTCTGCTGAGGTGTATGCATCGCCTGTATAACCCAAAGCTTTTAATACGTTTGCTTTTCCGAGGTTTCCATCAAAAGACGTACTATCGTTTTTTAATATTTGATTATAATCTATTAAACTCTTTTTAAAATCACTCTTGTAAATATTTAAGGTTGCTCTTAAAGCTAATACCCAATTTTCGTTAGGGGTTTTTGTAATTAATCTGTCAATTAAATTTTTAGCCTCTTTAAATTTTTTATTCCAGATTAGTGCTTGTGCGTAGCGTTCTGTAGTTTGTTTAACGATGGAAGCTTCTGTAGCGGAGGTTAAACTATTATAGGCTTCAGTGCTTAATTCTAAAGCTTTTTTCTCTTTTCCATTTAAGTGTTCTACCAAAGCCAAACCATTTAAGGCAATAATTTTGTGTTTTGGTTGTTCGGCCAAACGATTATAGATGGTTTTAGCACGATCTAATTTGTTCCAAATTAAATAGAGGTTGGCTAAGTTTAATAAGATGTCTTTATCATCACCATATAATTCTAAGTTTTTGTTTAGTAAGGTTTCTGCTTTTTCATAATTCTGGGCTTGTTGATTTTGATACGCATAACCCAAATAAATATATTTTTTAGAAACCATAGCATTTGGGTTTCCTGGTGAAACGTCTAATGCTTTATTTACCATTGTCAAAGCATCTTCATATTCCTTTAAATTAGACAAGGTATTAGCAAAACCTAATAAAGCAGCAAAACTTTTTGGGTCTTCTTTAACTAATCCTTGGTAGTATACTTTTGCAGCTGTAAAGTTGCTATTCCATAATAGTGATTCCCCATAATTTAATTTTACTTCAAAATCATTGGGGTAATCGGCAAGTAAATCGGTAAATAAGGTGTTGGCTGCTTCTGGTTTTCCGTTTAGGCCTATAGCTCTACCATAACATAGACGGGCTGTTTTATTATCAGGGTGTTCTTCTAATACAGAACTAAAGAATGATTCCGCTTTAGCATATTTACCAGTTTCTAGATAGGTGAACCCTTCTTTCATGTTTTGAGCGGAGGCGCTAAAAAGGATAAAAAGTAAGCCGATATTTATAAGAGATTTTAAGGTCATAATTTCTTTGTAATTTTCTAATTGCAAGTTACGGCTTAATAGTTCGTCATTCATCTACAGCAACTTGCCATCCGTCGAAATATACAGAACATACACGGAAATACGAGAGATATTTGTGTCAGATTTAAACGAATACCTATTAAAAATGAAGCAAATATTAGCTGTAATCCAATCGAGAAAATTAACGCCAGAGCAAGTCTTTATGGTCAGTGTTTTAGCTGTAAATGGAGGCAATTATTTATATAACCTTATATTAGGAAGGGTACTTGGGCCTACCGAATTTGCGGATGCAGCCGTATTAATTACTTTTCTATTAGTTCTCTCTTTTATGGCGATGACCTTTCAATTGGTAACCGCAAAATTTTCTGTATTATTTGAAAATAATGTCTTTAAAAATTTTATAGCCAAAACTTATCAGCAAGCTTTTTTAATAGGAATTGCTTTAGGGATTTTAATTATCGTTTTTTCGTCTCAGTTAAAAACAGTTTTTAATACCTCTTCCTCCTTAATGTTTGTCATTTTTGGATGTGGTGTGCCTTTATACTTTTTAATGAGTGTTAATAGAGGGACTTTTCAGGGTAAAAAAGCCTATAAGTCTTTATCAATAACGTATCAAGGTGAAATGTTAAGTCGGTTGTTAATTACATTAGGGTTGATATTTTTATTCAATATACAATCGTCTGCGGTTATTGCCATTGGTATTGTACTCTCTTTTGTATTCGGAATGTTTCCTTTTGCAACCAAAAATATCAGTTTTAAAAAACCGAAAGCCTTAACTTTAGATTACAGCAAACAGATTAAAAACTTCTTTTTGTTAACGGCTTTTTATGAACTTACACAGATCATAATTAATAATAGTGATATCTTATTAGTAAAACATTATTTTGAATCTTACGAAGCGGGCTTATATGCTTCATTGGCCTTAATAGGTAGAATTGTATATTTTATAGCATGGATGTTTGTAATGTTATTATTGCCAGCGGTGGTAGAGTTGAAGAAAGAAGGCAAAGAAACGGCTTCCGTATTATTTAAATATGTGGGTTATATTGCTTTCATTTCAATCATTATTGTTTTAACCTGTTTCAGTTTTCCTGAGCTTATTATAAAATTACTTTTTGGAGAACAGTATATTTCTATGGCGCCTTTATTATGGAAATATGCCATTGCCACTTCTATGTTTGCTATTTCTAACATCTTTGCGTATTACTACCTCTCTTTAGATAAATATGTTCCCGTAATCATTTCTGGAGTGTTCGGAATGCTACAAATGGTGTTAGTTGTATTTTTTCATGATAGTTTAGAACAGGTTGTGCATATGCAAATAATAGCAATGACGTTGTTGTTAATCATACAGTTAGTGTTTTTTAAACTTGAAATAATGACACAAAAAACGGCTTTGTCTAAACAATAATTCCATTCGTCGACAGTAAAGTGTCTTCGAAAGAAAGAGTTGATTATTAGACAAATAAAATCTGAAATTTGCATTGTAATTAATAAAAACATTTAAAATTTACCTCATTATGAAATTAGCTATTGTTACCGCATATCCTCCAAGTAAAGTCACTTTAAACGAGTATGCTTACCATTTAGTAAAGCAGTTTAGACAAAAGCAAGCGGTTACAGAACTTATTTTACTGACCGATAAAACTGAAGGAGCAAAGGATATTGAATTTACAGAGCAAGGTTGTATAATTACAGTTAAAGAATGTTGGTCTTTTAATAGCTACAGAAATATATTTTCAGTAACTAAAGCCATTAATACTACAAAACCAGATGCGGTATTGTTCAACCTACAGTTTATGAAGTTTGGTGATAAAAAAGTGGCTGCAGCCTTGGGTTTAATGTTGCCATGGGTTTGTAAGTTAAAAAATATTCCTAATATCGTATTATTACACAATATTTTAGAAGAAGTAGATTTAGGAAGTGCAGGTTTTACGTCTAATAAATTGATGCAAAAAATTTACGGATTCATTGGAACTAGTTTAACAAAGCTAATTTTAAAAGCGGATACCGTAGCGGTAACCATGCAGAAATATGTTAATATATTAGAGGTTAAATATTTAGCTCCTAATGTAAAATTGATACCTCACGGTACTTTTGAAATCGCAGAAGAACCAAACTATAGTTTACCAAAGGGACCAATGCAAATCATGACCTTCGGAAAATTTGGAACCTACAAAAAAGTGGAAGGAATGATTGAAGCCGTAGAATTGGTTAGAGCTAAAACAGGATTAGATTTAGAAGTTGTTATTGCAGGAACAGATAATCCAAATGTTCCAGGATATTTAGCTAAAGTACAAGAAGATTATAAACATGTTTCTCAGGTAAGATTTACAGGTTATGTTGAAGAACACGAGGTACCAACCTTATTTAATGAAAGTGCGGTAGTTGTATTTCCTTACACATCAACTACAGGAAGCTCGGGTGTTTTACACCAAGCAGGAAGTTACGGTAAAGCAGTGGTTATGCCAGATTTGGGTGACTTAGCTTTGTTAGTACAAGATGAAGGTTATAGAGGTGAATTTTTTGAGCCAACTAGCGTAGAAAGTTTAGCATCGGCCATAGAGGCCATAGTAACCGATGAAGCCTATAGACTAAAACTTTCTAAAATTAATTACAATGCAGCCACAGCACATCCAATGTCGCAAATAGCAGATATGTATTTAGAAACCTTTTCAGAAATTATGACTAAAAAAGAACATAATGCAATGGTTGTTAATACAACCGTGATTAAGTAATCTAAACTTACTAAGAATAGAAATACTTAATATTAATTAGAAATATATTTAAACGATTCCTTTTTTGTCCCATTTTTATCAATAAACCCAAAATGCTTTTGAGCATTTTTACGCCAAGGAAGTTTACCTACAACTTCCTTTGGTATGTATGTAAAGTCATATAAAGTCCAAGACATAAATTGTAAGTTATTAACTGCAATGAGTTCTTGGATTTTTTTGTGGTAATTAGCTTGGTCTTCTTCTGAAGATCCATGTGGTTTCCAAAAGCCAGAATAAGAAGATATTCCAAATTCCTGCAATACTAAGGGTTTATTCGGGATTTCTTTTTTTAAGGTTTTTATAGCTGTGTCTAATTCCTCTAAATCTTCGTAATAATGAAAAGATACTATATCTACTTTGTCTTTTAAAATAGGAGCACTTTGTGTATTAGACCAACCTATAGTGACCGGGTGAATAGAATCTGTAGATTTTACAATAGCTATCATATGGTCTAACCATGCAACCACATTTGCTTTACCTCGAGATTCAAAATCTAAATTGGGCTCATTTTTAATATCCCAAGCAATAATAGCGTTGTGGTCTTTAAATGTAGAGACAATGATTTCAGCATGACGTTGGTTTAAGGTCCAGTCCATAACAGAATAATCCCCGTAAAAATCGAATAGCGTTAACACCACTTTTAAGTGCTCAGCTTCAGCTAAATCTAAAGTTTGTTTAAGTTTTTCTAGCTTTTCTGGTTTTACATTAGCTTTTCCAAAATCTTCATATTGCACAAAAATACGGACGGAATTTAATCCAGCGTCTTTTATAATTTTAAAGTCTTTAGCAATAGTTTCAGTAGAAAAATCATCGCCAAACATATCCCAAGGATTAGCTTGTGGGTAATAGTTGATGCCTTTAATGTCAATATTATCGGTTGCAATGGTTTTAGCTTCAAAATGGTAAGGCTTACTTTCTTCTTTTACCAAATGTCGAATCCGCCAAAATCCATCTTCCAGTAAAAATACCATTTTATAGGTTGAGGTTTCGGTAGTTTCAAGTATTAGTTTTTCAGCTTTAAAAACACGTTTGTATTCTACCACATTTCTATCGGTAACGACTGCCAATTGTCCATCTTCACTAAAAAATTCTAAAGTAGGATTATGGTTTAAGGTTGTGGCTTCTATGCTAATGTTTTTAGATTTGTTTAGAGTAATAAAATCATACAGGTTTTTTCTAGCACTATCGGTATAATAATCTTTTATACCTGCTGTTTTGTTGCTCTTGTAAGCTATTTGTTTTACATACCAAGCGTCCAAATAATCATTTTGTAAGGCGCTTAAATTTTCGTTATCCATTGGTCGCCCTTCGTTTTGTAAAGGTTCCCAAGTTAACTTTGGTGTGTATTGTTCTACTTTTTGTATTTCAGTATGTAACATACTACTTCGGTCTGCACCTGTATTTAAGTAACTAAATAAGGCACTAACACCAGAAATAATAAAGGCAATAACCATAATATATGAGATAATTAATATGGTACGTAGTATGTTCTTGTTAAGACCTACCATAGTGTTTTGGTGTTTATTTTTTTTGTTTTCCCTGCTGTTTCTATGCTGAAATTATAAGCGCCATTTTGATACATTGCGGGTTTTAAATTGAAATTAACATAACCATTAAAAGATGTTTTTATAATGCTATCAATTAAAACGTGGTCTCTATAGATGTTTAATGTTACATGTAAGCCATCAGGAATCATTTGCCCCATAAAACTCTGTAAAGGACCAACGGTTATTGTTCTATTTTTATTTGAAAATAAGACGTCAAAATCTTCAATAACTTGTTTATAAGTTAGTGTAATGTTATCGCTTTCAGACATGCCATCTACGTAAGCTTTAATACGCCAAGTGTCTTCATAATCAGGATGAATTATTTTTGCTTGTGCAATACCATCTATAGTTGTCCCTGTAGTTTTTAAAATATTCTGATTCTTATTGGTAATGTAAAAGGTGACAAACGTCCCATCGCTTACGACATTATTTTGCTTGTCTTTAATGATTGATGTTGAAAACGTGGTCACCTGATTGCCATCTGCATAATCGTGTGGGCGTATTGCAGAAATAGTAAAATCTGTAGGAATTGCTGCAGCTACATTAATAGTAAATTCTTTGGAATTAATACCTAAACTTTCTGAAGACACTAACATACGACCACTTTCTTTTTTTGAATAAATATTCCTAAAGGCGATTAAATTGTTGGTGTAAATAGCGTTTGTGTCTTCGGAATCTAAAAATTGATGCTTTTCTGTGACTAAAGTATTTGTAGGAACGGGATTGTCTAATGAATCCGTAGGTATAACCACTAGCATGGTGTAGTCTGTTTCGCCAGCTTCAATACTTGGCGGACCAATATAGGTTTCCATAGTAGCAACTTCAGCTTTTGGTTTAATATTGAAGCTTCCTTTTATAGAAGTTGTTTTGTCTGTCAATATCCAATTTACAACACCTATTTTTTTAGTTATGTGTTCTGGTAAGGTATATTCTAAGGTGTTTGAATTTAAAACACCAGAAATTAACGTCGAACCAAAACTGTTAGAACAGTAAAGTAAAGGTTTGTCACTATTTGAAGTAGAAAATTTTAAACTAATAGGATTCCCCACTTCATACTGTGTTTGGGGTGTAATCAGTTTAATATTATATTCTTCATTCTGTTGTTTGACAGCAAAAGAGGACAATAAAATTAATCCTAAAAGAAACAGATATGTGAATTTGTTTGGCATTAATTAGGGTTTCCGATATAGGTGTTTATTTCTATTTTAATATAACTAAAATCTGGATGGTCAATTTTTTGTAGCTGAGTTTCCGAATGATTTTCAATTCTGTTAGGCACTATTTTACCAGCAATAGCATCGTTAGGAAGTCCGTTGACAAAAATATTAGACATATCTTCATTAATGATTTTTACTTTTCCATGGTTTAAAATTTCATATTTAAAATCTTGTTTTCGTTGTTGTCTGATACCAGCTTTTACAAATAAATGGTCTACCCAAAGCATATTTTTATGTTCATCATAATAAGAGATGAGTAGCTGAGGTATTGTTATTTCTTGAATACCACTATTAAATAAATTTCCGCTAATGGTTTCGTCTTTAATATTCATGGCGCTTAAAACAACACTTTTGTATAAGTCAGAGCCTGATACATTTCCTGCAGCTTGTAAATTGAATTTGGTTGGTTGTTCTTCAAATTCAACAGGTGTAAATTCATCAGGATTAAAGGTGTCTGGAATAGAATCTTGCGTTTTAGACCAAGCAATACCTTCAAAATTAATTCTAAAACTGCTCAATTCTTTAGGCATTAATTTATGCTTCATGTGGTATTTTGCATTATATGTAGCAAGTTGTTTATTCGCATCGTTGTACAATGTTCCTTTTAAAATAACATCTGCAGGGACATTATCGATGTTTTGCACTTCACCTATAATAGCATAATGCCCATTGTATTGGACCAGTTTTGCAGATACAACTTCTAAAACGGGTTGTTTTAAAATGTCTTCATGATGGGTTTGTTCTGTGGTAATACGACGTCTACCTTGATTAAAATATTTGGTAGCATTGGCAGAATATAATTGGTCTGGTGGTAAATCGTTATTTAATTCGTCGGGTTGTAAATACCATTTTTTATTTCGTTTAGATAGCGTTTTGTAATCTACCTTTTCAATCTTTTCTAAAGGTGTAATCCATTGGCTGGTCACTTTTGCAGAGACTGTGCTATCGTTGTGTTTTGTAATTTCGGTTTTAATCGCATCCATTTTTGCATAACTACTTAATAAACCATCGGTTACCGAAATTTCTAACATATACTGTGCAATGGGCAGTTTGCTTTGTGGATCGATTAAGCTGTGTGCTTTTTCAAATTCTTTAAAATCTAAAGCATCATAATAGGCTATTATGGCATTTTCAGGACTACGTTGCGAGTCGTTTTTTAAATAGAATACGTATACGCCGTAAAACACTACAATAGCCAAAAATAATGACCAAATATGCGTGACTCTCAATACATGTCTATTAAATTTAGTGTAAGAAACCGAATATTTTAAAAAATCGGGTAGAGGTTTTACACGTGTTTTTAGCATGTTAACCCAAAGCATTTGTATGTTTAAAACAAAGGCAACTAATACAGTTAAAAACGGAATAACGCCCCACATTATTTTTAACCAAGTAGCCACATCTTCTTTTGGTAAAATAGAAGATACTGGTGGGATATTAAGGCGTTCCCAAACCATAATGCCATTTTCTAATTGTCGTAAACGTTGCCAACCACAGAAGTAGAGAATAGGGTCGTAAAATTTATCGTTAGAAAATATGTATTTGAGGTTGTATTTTTCTGGTGTGGTTAAAAATTGTTGTAACGATCCAATACCCGCAACGCCTTTAAATTTTGAGTTTTCTAACCGCTCAATGGGTCTTGTTGTTAATTCGGGGAGGCGTCTTGCAGAGTGGTAGTTTCCATCGACCGTTAAGGCATTGGTTTGTGCACTTAACCAAGCCATTTGGTCGCCAAAACCAAGGGTTAAAAAGCGCCATTTATCATGATCATCTTGATTTAAGAAATTCACAATGGGCAACATCTTTATTTTTTGTGGTTGTGACGGTCTAAAATAGTTGAGACTCATGGTGAAAACAACCATAAAAACAACTAGTCCCGCTAGTAATCCACCAGTAATACGATGATAAACGGCTCCAAACTTTTTTTGAATCAATGTCTTTAAGTCGCCTTCAACGAAACGGTAGGCAAATTCACCCAATAAAGGAATGGATAAAATGGAAGCCCAAAGTGTAAAACGGTCTAAGGTTAAAATATTAAAAGCAGTTTCGCCTAACATTTTAAGAGGAATAGGCGTAGTACCACCCGTTCCTAAAATGGTGCAAATAGTAACCGATAATCCAAAAAACAGATAACGCTTGCTGTAATATCTGTAAAATATGTAAGGTAACAGCACTAATAATATACCCCAAGGAATTAAAAAGAAGACTAAACCAGAAGAGGTGATTTCTAAAAAATTATCGCGAGACCCATGAGGAATTGGTACTTGTGTAATTGGGTTGGCTTTAGAGTTCAACCAATACGGAAAAATACAGCCTATAATTAAGACTAAAGATAACATCCCAAAGCTTACAATACGTTTAAAGAGTTTAAAGAAACTATTTAAAAATAACTTAAAAGTGACGTCTTTTATAGAACTTACTTGTTCTCTAGACACATCCATTATCACCATACCTATTAACGGGAAAATAAAGAAAATCATTCCAAAGATAGGAGTGACGTGATGCGAGGTAACCGTTACAGCAATAAGCGATAAACTGGTTGCTAAATACCATTTTCTACCCGTTTTTAACCATAAATAGATTTCGGGTAAGGCATGCATTAATACAGAAACACCAATAATACTTGGTAGTTGACCAAAGATGTGAAGCGTTTCTACAAAAGAGGAGGAAAATACAGCTAATAACGAGGCATAACCAGCAACAGTTTTATTCCCTGTCATCATCAAAGAAAAACGATATGTTCCTGTAATAAATAATACAATAGCTATTAACGCTACGCTAAACATGCCGAATTTTAAGCCACCAATAAGGGAGAGTAACCCTATAGATTGGTGAACTAAGGGGGGATAACTTTGTACGGTAAAACCAGTATACCATTCATAATTCCAAGGTTCAAACCAACTGTTCGCATAATGATCCGCAAAAAACAGATGTATTAAAGCATCATAAGTGGTCTCCAAGGTAAAAAAGATGGCACTACCGTGAAAAGCTAATCCTAAGAGAAGCGCAGATATTAAGTATTTGTTCGAGGTTTCTTTCATTTAGAGCCTAAGCTATAACAACATGGTAAAGATATATAATTTAAATAGGGGTTCTATTTTTAATTATCTACAGAAATCTACCATTCATCTACACTTGTCTATAGGTTAAGCTAAATTAGAATTTTAGAATTGTCTTCTACTGTACTTTTGACTTAACAAATAATATAAAAATCTACTTATTATGAAAGTTTTAGCCATAGACGACCAACAGTTAGTATTACTTCCTTTAGAAAAAAGATTAGTTGAATTGGGTTATGAGGTAAAAATAGAAACGGATGCTACTAAAGGATTAGAATTATACGATTCTTTTCATCCAGATTTAGTAATTGTAGATATTAACATGCCAGGGCTATCTGGCTTAGACTTTGTAAAATACATTAGAGTAACTAAGAATTCGCAGACACCAATTATGGTTTTGTCTGGAAATACACAAGACGAAACCATTACAGAAGGATTTGAGTTAGGTATAAATGATTATATGAAAAAACCTTTAAGCCTTAATGAAATCAGTGCACGTGTAAAACGTTTAATTGGTGCGCCAGAAACGCAAAATTCTGTAGTTAAAAGCGATGTAATGATTCAAGAACGCTGTGTAGGAGTTGTGATTCCTTGTTATAATGAAGAAGAACGATTATTTAGAGATGAATTTATTACTTATATCGATAAAAACTCTGGTTATCATTTATGTTTTGTAAACGACGGAAGTACGGATAAAACTTTAGAGCTTTTAAAAGATTTACAAAAGGGAAGAGAAGATTTTATTACGGTTTATGATTGCGAAAAAAATGGAGGCAAAGCTGAAGCTGTACGTTTAGGAATGCTTCATATGGCTAAAAAAGAAGATTTAGATTATATAGGTTTTTTAGATGCCGATTTATCAACAGATTTAGCTGATTTTGATGATTTAGTTAAGACGATTGAAACCTCTGATTTTAAAATTGTAAGTGGATCTCGAATCTCTAGAATGGGAGCAAATATTACTAAGGAGTCGGCACGAAAAATAATAAGTCTAACCATTAATTTCATTATCCGAAAGATTTTAAAAATGGACTTCAAAGACACCCAATGTGGTGCTAAAATATTTAGTAAGGATGTTATTAAAATAGCATTTGGAGAAAAGTTTGTTACACAATGGATTTTTGATGTTGAAATTTTTAAAAGAATGAGTATCCATTTTGGTTTAAAAAAGGCCAAAGCGATGCTATGTGAACAACCTTTAAAACGTTGGATTCATGCCGATGGCTCTAAATTATCTATGAAAGATTCAGTGAAAATTGTTGGTCAATTAGCACAAATTGCTTGGGTTTATAGATCAAAAAAATCAGATGGTAATGCCCCTAAAAACTTAGAGGTTGCATAATTTATCTAATAACAACGATTAATGAGAATTGGAATTATAATAATTTTTCATAATAATGAAACTGACATTGATACGACCTTCTTTATAGAGCAAATTAAAGCCTCCGAGTATATTGATTTATGTTTTGTAGATAATGAAAGCAAAGATGCCACCATAAGCGTATTAGAAGACATTAAAGAAGCATGTCCTACAAAAGTATCTGTGATTGAAATTAAGCGTTCTGTATCTGAAATAGCAGCAACCAAAGCAGGAGCACGATATATGTTTAATGAGTTTAATTTAAAGCATATTGGGTATATTAATGTGAATGCTTTAAAACCAGAAGAACAAACTTTAAATGCGCTTATTAAGAGTTTTTGCACCCATAAAGATGGTATTATAGACTTTAATTTAAAAACAATAAAAGATCAAGAGATTAAAAAAACATTGTTTAAAAGTGTTTTTTCTGTTGTAGAGTATTTACAACATATAGAAAGCTCTTTACTAGTAACCCCAACCACTTAACCCTAAAATTCTAGAAACTCATGCAAACTTATCCTATAAAATTTCAACCTATTTTAAAAGAAAAAATTTGGGGAGGAGAAAAACTCGCTACACTCTTAAATAAATCTTCAACGTCTAATAATATTGGGGAAAGCTGGGAGATATCAGGAGTTAAAGAAAATGTCTCTACCGTTTCTAATGGTATTTACAAAGGTTTAACCTTAAATGAATTAATAAAAACATATAAAAGTGAATTTTTAGGAGTATCTAATAGTAACACTTTTGGCGAAAATTTTCCTTTGCTAATAAAATTTTTAGATGCTAAAACAAATTTATCTGTACAAGTGCATCCAGATGATGAGATGGCTAAAGAACACCATCAATCTTTCGGAAAAACAGAAATGTGGTATATTATGGATAGTGATAATAATGCCGAAATTGTTTTAGGTCTAAAGAATGATGATGTCGATAAAAGTGTGTTAGCAGATATTAATGCCACTAATATAGATGCTATTTTTAATACTGAAAAAGTAAAACAAGGCGATAGTTATTTTATTCCAGCAGGAAAAATTCATGCTATTGGTGCTGGTGTTTTGGCGGCAGAAATTCAGCAAACAAGTGATATTACCTACCGCGTTTACGATTGGGATCGTATAGATGCTGATGGTGTTCAACGAGAATTACATACTAAATTAGCCCAAGAAGCTACCAAAACTTTTACCTCAAACGGAAAACGTAATTACCAATTAAGTGATAAGGAAACTTGTAATTTAGTGAATTGTGATTTTTTTACAACAAATATTTTTGAAGTAAAAGGGACGGAATATAAAGATTATAATAACCTTGATAGTTTTGTGATTTTTATGTGTGTAGAAGGTGCTGTAGAAATCAACGTAGATAACAGTAGTGAATCGATTAAAATGGGAGAAACTATTTTAATTCCGGCAAACACAAAAGAGGTTGTTTTTAATGCTCAACAGGCTAAACTGCTAGAGGTTTATATACAGTAGCTATATTTAAACAATTTTTTTAAAAGCCATGTGACTTTGTAACATTGGTTACAGCGCAGAGGGAAGATAGTTTTTAGCTTTGTTAGACATGAGTTTAACAGAGATTTTAGGTTATTTTGGCGCTTTATTTATAGGTATAGTTCTAGGGTTAATTGGAGGCGGTGGCTCTATTTTAACAGTACCTATTTTAGTATATTTACTTACTATTAATCCTGTAACGGCTACAGCATACTCCTTATTTGTAGTCGGGGCTTCTTCTTTGGTGGGTGCCATTAAAAATATGCAAAAAGGATTAGTGGACTACAAAACTGCATTTTCATTTGCTATACCAGCAGTTACTGTGGTGTTTTTAACACGTAGATTTTTAGTGCCTGCCATTCCTAATGTGTTATGGACAATTGATGATTTTGAATTAACTAAAAACATTGCAATAATGTTGTTTTTTGCTTTGTTAATGCTTTTTTCTTCTTATTCAATGATTACATCTCAATCTTTAACTAACGCGGTTTCTCAAAAAAGACCAAGTTATAAATTATTAGTTTTACAAGCTGTTATTATTGGTGTTGTTACTGGTTTGGTAGGAGCAGGAGGAGGATTTTTAATTATTCCGGCTTTGGTGTTATTAGCTAAAATTCCAATAAAACGTGCTGTCGCAACTTCGTTATTAATTATAGCCATCAACTCTTTAATAGGCTTTACAGGAGATATTATTAATACATCTGTGAATTGGTCTTTTTTATTAATTTTTACTTTTATTTCAATTTTAGGAATTTTCTTAGGGATGTATTTATCTAATTATATCGCAGGAAAAAATTTAAAAAAAGGTTTTGGTTGGTTTGTTCTTTTAATGGGGAGTTATATTCTGTTTAAAGAATTATTTAATTAGATAAATTCATATTTCTAACATTTCTACTACTTGTATTTTTTATTTAAGGTTTTCTGTAACATTAGTTACTGGGTAATAGCTCTGGGCTTAGTAACTTTAAAATTATATGAATTTTAGCCAGTAGGCCTCTATTTTTTATCCAACATAGGATTTAAATTAAAATCTGATTGTGATTTTAAGCAACGATAAATAAAAGCAGAGGTAATAAATATATAGGTCATTTAAATCTATAAAATCTTCATTTTTTTCTATAAAATTTCTACAAAAATCAGTAAATTTAATAGCAATAAATAAAGACAAAGCACTCTGATTTTATAGCATGTTTTATAGTTTAAAAAGGAGGTTATTTGTTTTCGGGTAAAATCCTGTAAATAATAGGTAGTATGATTTTTAAAGTGGAATTCACTTAAAAAAACGTAATTCTCTTATTTAAGATTTTAGACTGCTTATTAAATATAAAAGAATGAAGACTTCAGTGATAGTTCAAAATTTAAAATATAAGGCTAGCATACATGTTATTGAGTCCAAGTTAAGAGAATTTGATTTTATTTCGGACTTAAATGTTAATGTAAAAGAAGGTAAAGTAACATTTAATTATACGAGTAATATGAATGCGATAAAAGTAAAAGAGCGATTAAAAGATTTAGGCTATCCTTCTATTGGAGATGATAACACGTTTGCGTTAAGAGTAAAATCTCTTTTAAATTGTGTAGCAGGATAACTTTATAAATAATTAGATATGAAAAAATTAATCTTATTAACCTTACTCGTAGTATTTGCCTTTAGTTGTAATGATAAAAAAAAGAAAGACGAATCTAAATTAGAAAAGCAGAGTTTAGCCAACAAGCATCCTGGAAAAAAATTAATGGAAACCAACTGTTATCTATGTCATAGTCCAACAGCAAGTGAAACCGATAGAATAGGACCGCCAATGGTGGCTATAAAACGGCATTATATAAGCAAAAACACCACTAAGGCGGACTTTGTTGCGGCCATGCAAACTTGGATTGAAAATCCAAACATAGACGATGCAAAAATGCCAGGTGCGGTAAAGCGTTTTGGTGTGATGCCTTACCAACATTATCCAGAAGAAACCATTGCTCAAATTTCAGACTACATGTACGATTTTGAAATAGATCAACCCAATTGGTTTGAAGCGCATTATAACGAAGCGCGCAGAAATGGTAACAGACAGGTGCAAAGAGAACAGAAACGCCAAGGTAGCTCAGTAGTCCAAACAAATTTTGAAAACTTGCCTTATGGTGAACGTGGTTTAAAGTATGCACTAACGACTAAAGCGGTATTAGGAAAAAATTTAATGGGAACAATTCAGCGTAAAGGCGTTTTAGAAGCTTTAGCATTTTGTAATGTAAAAGCCTATCCATTAACAGATAGCATGGCTGTGGTACATAAGGCTGTCATTAAACGTGTGACTGATAAGCCCAGAAATTCTAATAATAAAGCTAATGCGGAAGAATTAGAGTACTTAAATGAATTTAAACACGTAATTGCAAACAACCAAGAGCCGCAACCCTTAGTAAAAGAATTGGATGATAAAGTGAAAGTTTATTATCCAATAACGACTAATAACATGTGTCTGCAATGTCATGGAAAACCCAACGAAACATTGAAGCAATCAACCCTAACAAATATTAAGAGGTTATACCCTATGGATCAAGCAATAGGTTATGATATTAATCAGGTTAGAGGGATTTGGAGTATTACATTTAATAAATAAAAATCAAGTCAGGTATGAGTAAATTTTCAGAAATAATAAATCAAAATCACCCCGTTTTAGTCGATTTTTATGCCGATTGGTGTGGGCCATGTAAAATGTTGAGTCCCATTCTAAAACAGGTAAAAGATGAATTAGGAGAAGGGGTTTCAATTATTAAAATTGATGTGGATAAAAATCAAGCATTAGCTTCAAAATATCAAGTTAGAGGTGTGCCAACGATGTTATTATTTAAAAACGGTACGCAAGTTTGGCGACAGTCTGGTGTATTACAAAAAGAAGCTATTATTAATGTAATATCAAATAATTAAAGCAGATTATTAAAATATTAAATCAAGCTCTTTTTTTTTTAATATTTAGAGGGTTTTATGATAATTATCATATTTGATTATGAACTCTCATCTTATATTTACACTTTAAATTTGTATTATGATTTTACACCACATTGCATTATATAGTTGGAATACAGGCGTAGTGATGATTGCCATTTTTGCGCTAGTTTGTATAGCCTTAGTAGGGATATTAATCAATTTTTTAATGGGTGGTAAACCTAAAGATGTATCAGAAAGTATTGATGCGTCAAACAATCTAGGTGAAGAGAATAATACAGAAAATATTAATTAATAGCTGATTATATTTTAAAAAGAGGGTAGTTTATAGTGGGCTACCCTCTTTTTTATGACTGTATTTTACTTTTTTATGAGGTGCAAAACTATCTATACCTTAATATTACGTTCTGCCTTCTTTAATTGCTGTAGTTCTTACATCCGCATTACCAAATAGTGCTAATACCTTTTCTTAGCACTTTTAATTTTTTAGCTAAATTATGCCGCTACAGTAACTTAAGTTACATAGTTAAATTCTATTGTGTTCTATATTTGTTATAAGTTAAATTAATAATATAAGTTATGAATACAAACGAAATAATAAAAGAAGAGCAAACATTTTCAATGCCAAGAATTGGAGATAAAGCACCAGAATTTAAAGCAGTAACAACACAAGGTGAGATTAATTTTCCATCCGATTATAAAGGGGAGTGGTCAATCTTATTTAGTCATCCTGCCGATTTTACACCCGTGTGTACATCAGAGTTTATGACCTTTGCACATTTGGAAGATAAATTTAAAAAAGCTAATTGTAATTTAATTGGTTTATCTATTGATGGATTGTATAGCCATATTGCATGGTTAAGAACAATTAAGGATAAAATCAAATTTAACGGCATGGAAAACATTGAAGTTAAGTTTCCTTTAATTGAAGATATTTCTATGGAAGTTGCTAAGAAATATGGAATGATTCAGCCAGGCGAAAGTAAAACACAAGCGGTTAGAGCGGTCTTTTTTGTCGATCCTAACGAAATCGTGAGAGCTATTATTTATTACCCACTAAGTTTAGGCCGTAATTTTGATGAGCTTTATAGAGCTTTAATAGCGATGCAAACTTCAGATAAATTTAATGTCGCAACACCTGCCGATTGGAATCCTGGTGACGATGTTATTGTTTCACCTGCAGGATCTTGCGGTGTTGCAGAAGAACGAATGACAGATACTGAAGAATTAGATTGTAAAGATTGGTTTTTCTGTACTAAGAAGCTTGATAAAGATTTAGTATTGGGCGAAATTCTTAAAAAATAAAACAATTAGAGTAATATACTGCTTAAAAGTTAATCAATAATTAATTAGTCAACTTGAGTACGGATTAAAAATCAGTATGAATTATATTTTTAATGGCGCTCAAAACGACATTATTTTATCAACTTTTAAGCAGTTTTTTAAGCAAATTAGTTCTTAGATGTAGATTTAAAAAAGTCCTCTAAAATACTGTTAAAATTAGAGCATGAAATGAAAGATTAAATTGCTTTTTTTTATCTTATAAATTATTCAAAAAAGAAAAACCATGATCATCATACAATTCGAAGACAAGCCATTAGCACATTATTCTTATGCGATTATAAGTGATAATGAAATGGCTGTTGTAGACCCATCCAGAGACCCGAAACCCTATTATCAGTTAGCAGAAAAGCACAAGGCTAAAATTGTAGCGGTTTTTGAAACGCATCCACATGCTGATTTTATTAGCAGTCACCTACAAATACATGAAGAAACCGGCGCTAAAATATTCGTTAGCAAATTGGTTGGCGCAGATTATCCTCATCAAACTTTTGATGATGGAGATACCATTAAAATAGGAAAGGTTACCTGTTCTTCAATTAATTCGCCAGGCCATTCACCTGATAGTATTACCATTATAGCAGCAGATAAAGATAACAACCACGCGATGTTTTCTGGAGATACTTTGTTTATTGGTGATGTTGGTCGACCAGATTTAAGAGAAAAAGCCGGTAACATGAAAGCTAAAAGAGAAGAATTAGCAAAACGTATGTACCACACCATGACGCATAAATTCAATCATTTACCAGATGATACAATCGTTTACCCAGCACATGGTGCAGGTTCTTTATGTGGAAAAAACATGAGTACAGATAAGTCTAGTACTTTAGGAAAAGAACGCAATGAAAATTGGGCATTTAAAAATTTAACTGAAGATCAATTTGTGGCTCATATTTTAAAAGATCAGCCATTTATTCCATCTTATTTTGGATTTAATGTAGATATTAATAAACAAGGTGCCGAAAAACTTGATTTATGTGTGGCTGTACCAGCGTTTCATTTTAAAGTGACTGATTTCAAAAATATGGAAGCTTTAATTGTTGATACGCGAAGCAAAGACGATTTTAAAAACAACCACGTACCCAACAGTATTAATATAATTGCTGAAACCGAAGACGATAAATTTGAAACATGGTTAGGGTCTATTGTAAAACCAAATGAAGCCTTTTATTTAATCATCAATTCTATAGAAAATCGCGATAAAATGCTGTCTCGTATTGCTAAAATTGGTTACGAAAAACAATTAATTGGGTTACTAACTTTAGGTGAAACGGATTATGATGTATCTGAAATTCTTGATTTTAAGGATTTTGAAAACCATAAAAATAAGTACACTATAATTGATGTCAGAAATAAAAGTGAAGTCAACGACGGGAAAATATTTAAGGATGCTTTAGCCATTCCGCTTCATCAATTAAGAGATGCTAAAAGTGAAATTCCAACAGATAAACCAATTGTAGTGCATTGTGCCGGAGGATACAGAAGTGCAGCCGGAAGCAGTATTGTTTCAAATATTACAGGCAAAGTTGATGTGTTCGATTTAAGTGATTTAGTTACGAAATTTCAGGATTAAAAAGCGACAGCAATTGATAGTAGAAAAGCCAACAAAAAAAGACTATATATTTGTTGTTATTCAGGTTTTGCTTTTTGTGGCATATGTGGTTCCCATTAAAATAATAGCCATAGACCTTTCGGAATGGCTAAGATATTCAGGTTTAATTATGGCTGTTATGGGATTTATATTTGGAGGTATAGCAGTGTTACAGATAAACACAAAACTATCGCCATTTCCGACGCCAATTGCAGGTGCGAAATTGCTAACCAACGGCACTTATGCTATTGCCAGACATCCAATTTATACGAGTATTTTAGCAATCACATTAGGCTATGCGGTGTATGAAGCCTCAGTATTTAAATTAATAATTTTTCTAGCCTTAGGCTTCCTATTTTATTTTAAATCTATTTATGAAGAACAACTTTTATTGAACACATTTTCTGAATATTCAACCTATAAAACAAAAACAAGACGATTTATTTAATACCTTATGAAGAATAATCCAGCAGAATTTTGGGACGACCGCTTTGGTAACGAAGCGTTTATTTACGGTACAGAACCCAATACATTTTTTAAAGAACAATTAGACCACTTACAAGCAGGATTTTTACTTTTACCTGCCGAAGGAGAAGGTCGTAATGCGGTGTATGCCGCAAAACAAGGTTGGACAGTTTCAGCTTTTGATATTAGTGAGAAAGGAAAAGATAAGGCGATGCTATTATCGGAGCAAAACCATGTTTCTATAGATTATAAAGTAGAAGGTGTTTTAGAATATCATAGTTCTACGCAATTTGATGTCATTGGCTTAAGCTATGTTCATTTTCCAACAGACATCCGTAAACAAGCACACCAACGCATTTTAGGATTTTTAAAAAAAGGCGGAATACTCATTTTTGAAGGCTTTGCAAAATCGCAATTAAAACATAATTCAGGAGGTCCTAAAAATGAAAACATGTTGTTTTCTCTTGAAGAGATAAAGGAAGAATTTACGGGTTTGGAATTTTCTATATTAGAAGAACAAACGATAGCGCTTTCTGAAGGTGAATTTCATAAAGGCGCGGCCGACGTCATACGATTTGTAGGTAAAAAGTCTTAATGTCATTAAAGAGATAAAAAAAACCACATCGAGTAATAATCTCAATGCGGTTTTTTGTTTAGAGCTTTACTTTAAACTGTTTAGAAACTCTTTAAATTTTGAAGTGTTATAATCTGCCATACCTTTATGTGTTAAGGCTAAATTTCCTTTAGCGTCTATAACAAAGGTGGTTGGTAATGCCGTGGATTCAAACATTTCAGGAAGGTTACTTGCGAGTTTATAAGTTGGGAAATCATAACCTTTTCGTTTATTAAAGGCTTTTGCTTTTTCAAAATCTTTGTCAAAGGACAGCATTACAAAAGCGATCTCATCACCCATTTCTTTATGTAACTTATTAATACTTGGCATTTCAGCAACACAAGGCGGACACCACGTAGCCCAGAAATTCATGAAGATGACTTGGCCTTTTAAATCTTCAAGCGAAACTATATTTCCCTCAATATCCATAAGTTTTAAGTTGAAATCTGCCTTTTTAGAGTTTGCCGTATCGCTTTCATCTTTATTATGACGTGCTATCGCTAATTCCTCAACATCAGGATTCATTAAACCCGTTTCTAGGAGTCCACGTTGCGCAAAGCCAATAACTTCGGTGTGTAAACCTGTAAAGTAAAGTACAGCGACAACGGCAATGAAAATCCCATTTTTAATCCACGATTTCTTTATATTCTTTTTTTCTTTAGTCATAATTTTAATTTTTAATGAAACTCATAATCGGTTTGTGGCACTGTAGAAAAAGAATATTCACCAAGATATTCGCAATAGGCTCTTCCTTCTAGTGTAGGCGAAACCGGAGAATTTTTCTGAAGATACTCTTCAACAGCTTCATGAATCGTGTAGTCTTTGACTTCCACATCTTTAACATTCGCCATTCTACATAAATTATCAATTGGGTCACCAGGACGTACACAGGCTGAAATAGTGTAGTATTCGTCATCTTGCATTGGTTCCCCTTTTACAGTAATTGAAGAGATACGTTCACCTTTGTCATTTTGACTATTAAAATCGACTTCCATTCCAGAAAAACGGACTAGCCAACCACCAAAGCGTTCGGTTGGGTTTTGTGAAAAGGCATTATGCATTTCTTTTTCTAACCAATCTTTAATTTGTTTACCTGTTGCTTTTCCTGTTTTTACAGGCTCGTTTACAGGCAGTAAATTCCATAAATTAGCTCTTGTAATTGGTGCAGGTTTTCCGTCTTGTGGTACAATAGGATTTCCAAATCTAAAACCATTAGAAATTGAAATGTCAGCACCCGTTTTCCAACGAGCAGCATCTGTAATCATATTATCCATAGGATTTTCAACGGTTAGATATCTGTAAATTGGTGTATTTGTATAGCCAATAATAGTTTCTAAATTATCTTTATAAGGTGCTTTTGCCTTATCAACAAGTGCTTGAATTTTTTCATCTGCAGGATAGATTTCTGGATCCACATCAATCAAATTATAATCATCACCAACCACTTTACCATCGACAAAATGAAGGGTTAACTTCCCAACAAAAGAACCAAATGCACCTGGTTCTGTAACCTTAGCATATGTCCCTTGAATCATCTCACGTACACGCTCGTGTGTATCGTTGCCTAAAACATAATCTGCATGTTCAGCAATGGGATTACTTGCCAATTCAACTTGTTTAAAAATGCCAATATGTGTTACCAAGAAAAGCACATCTATTTTTTCGTTGACTTTTATGTCGTCCACCATTTTTTTAAGTTCGTCATTAAGTCCACTAAAACCAATGCCTTCACTAAAAATAGGATTTTGTCTTACAGGAACGTCTGGGTCATTGATACCAACAAAACCTAAACGAACACCATCAATTTCCTTTACCGAATACGCAGGAAATAATGGGTTTTCATTGTTGTCATCAAACATGTTTTGTACGATGACGTCAGTTTCATAACCGTTCATAATTTCTAGCATCATATCCTTACCATAAACCACTTCCCAATTGCCAGGAATGATAACGTCGTAACCCATATTTTTAATGACGTTTTCCATCACTTTACCTTTAGATAAAGCAGCATAACCACTTCCTTGGATTAAGTCACCACCATCTACAATGATGGTTCTATTTGGGTTGGCTTCACGTTCTTTGTCAAAAAGTGTTTTGATGTTAGCAAGGCCACCACGATTTTTAAACTCAATTTTATCGTTTTCCCAAAATAGTTCGGGATGCGTATCTAACTGTCCATGAATATCGGCTGTTTGTAAAATGGTAATGCTTAAGGTGTCGCTTTTAGTCGCATTAATATTTGTCGTTTGATTCTTTTTTTCCGATTTACAGGAAATCGTTATGGCTAATATGCCTAAAAGGAAGACGATTTTTAATATTATTTTGTTATTACTTTTCATGTTTTCGTATATATTGTTTTAGTAAAAAGGCATTGATTTGCTATGACTTTCTCAATTATAAACTTAGACTTTTATACCCTTGTTTTTGAAGTTGAAAATTGTACAAAATTCCGTTTTCAACAATTTTAATGGCTTTAGGAACCGTTGCTCTGTCTACTTTAAATTTATTTAATGAAAATCCGCAAGCCACGATAGTAACGCCAGCTTTTTCTGCTTTTTCAATAAAATCCCCCATTTTATCAGCATCAGTAATGTCGCCAATAAGTTGACCACAAATAAGAATTTCAAAATTACCAAAGTCGTTTCCTTCTTCAGCTTTTAACGCTTCTGCAGTTAAGATTATGGGTTGAAATTGAGGCACTTTTTTAGTGACTACTATATAATTGTTTTTGGTTGTATCTGTGTTTTGTGCTTGTAGATTGATGGTGCTTACTAAAGCGACTATTAAAAAGATGGTTCTAAGAAGATATTTTTTCATGATTATTTTGTTTTTAAAAGGTTGTCGGTGTCATTCAGAATAAAAAACAGAAGTCCACCTAAAATTGCGATGTTTTTAAATAATGGTCCAAGTGTGGTTATTTGTCCGACTTGAACGGTTAATGTTATTGGAATTAAAATAGCCGTTAATACTATTGCAGCCCATTTGGTTTTGTAACCTATTAAGAATAGAAAACCTGCTACAATCATTACGATTCCTGAAAGCACAATGAGCAATTGAGGCTCACCAAAAAAATAGGCAATGCCTTTAAAGTTGGCTTGCTCAATGCGTTTTGCTGTTTTTTCAATATGTAGTAAGTGGTTGGCTCCTGCAACGAGGAAAATACCACTAACTAAAATTCGTAATAGTTGTATGGAACGGCGACTTATTAAAATGTTTGTCGTCATTATTAAAATGTAAAAAAGATTTGTTTGCTGAAGTGATTTCTTAAAGTAGCTTATAAAGCTATTTAAGAAATTCAGACTTCGAATTTCAGGTCCAATGAAATTAAGCCAAACGAGGAGGAGGAGATACGCTTTCTAGATAGCGGTAACTTAATCTAGAAGTAAGATAATCGTTAAAAACTGTAATTGGTTTTATAGTATGGGTTGTCCAAGACAATAGTTCAAATTGAAACTGAGAGGTGCAAAAACCACTGAATAGAATGTCCTGAGAGGTCATTGAATCAGCTTGAGAAAAATCCATTGTTTGACCCGCTAATTTTGGAGCATTTTTCTTTTTGCAAAAAGGTTTTACAAAAGAGATGTTGTTACCATCAAAGAGTATATTTAAAGCATTGGCATCTATGGCAATAAATTTAGCCAAAAACACAAATGCTAATAGAGCAGCTATGTAGGTTTTAGTTTTCACGAATTTCAAAAATAATGGAATTAAGATGCTTCATTTGTAACTTTTGTTACGTAAAGAAAATATGTTGAGATTAAACTAATAGGTCGCATAAAAATTATTAACTTAGTTAATGATTATAGTTAACCTAAATACAGGGCTTTATTGCATTTTTAAATTTTGTGTAAATAGTAGAAATAGCTTTAGGTTACATATGTTACACATAGCGTATATTATATCATTATTTTTGCTTAATATTTTAGTTTCATAAAATACTTATTCAGTATGGAAGACATGCTTTTTTATGATCGTATGCAGTTTGCATTTACGATTACATTTCACTACTTATTTCCACAATTAACTATGGGATTATCGTTAATGATAGTCTATTTTAAGTGGAAATTCCTAAGAACAAAAGTTGATAAATTTAATGATGCCGCAAAATTCTGGATGAAGATTTTTGCGCTCAACTTTGCTATGGGAGTGGTCACAGGTATTCCTATGGAATTTCAATTTGGTACCAATTGGGCAAAATTCTCAGAGCTTACGGGTGGCATAATTGGTCAAACTTTAGCCATGGAAGGGATGTTTTCTTTCTTTTTGGAGTCCTCCTTTTTGGGGCTCTTTTTATTTGGTGAAAAGCTTCTGGGGCAAAAATTACATTTCTTAACCGGTTTTCTCGTCTTTTTAGGCTCATGGGCAAGTGGTTACCTAATTATTGCAACCCATTCTTGGATGCAATATCCTGTGGGTTATGAAATTTTAGAAAATGGAAAATTTGTCCTCACTAATTTTGGAGCCTTGTTTTCTAACCCTTGGTTATTACCGTCATTCTTACACAATCAAATGGGGTCTGTAATCACCTCTTCGTTTGTAATGGCTGGTGTTGGTGCTTTTTATTTACTGAATAATAAACACAGTGCTTTTGGAAAATTGTTTGTAAAAACAGGTGTTATTTTCGGATTAATATCAAGTATTTTAGTGGCATTTCCTACAGGAGATTTAGCAGCTAAAAATGTGGTGAAATACCAACCGGTCACTTTTGCCGCTATGGAAGGTATTTTTGAAACTGAAGAAGGAGGTTCAGAAATTATTTTAATTGGTCAACCCGATGTAGTAAACAAAAAATTAGATAATAAAATTGCTGTACCAAATATTCTAAGTTTCCTAACCTACCAACGTTGGGATGCCGAAATAAAAGGACTAAATGAGTTTGATGAAAGTCTTCATCCAACAAATATTCCTGGTTTGTATTACGCCTATCATATTATGGTTGGCTTGGGAACTATTTTTATTGGTTTAATGCTATTAGCAGCAGTGCAACTATACCGAAAAAAATTATACGATACCAAATGGATTTTATGGGCTTTAATGTTTATGTTGCCCTTTCCTTACATTGCCAACACCACAGGTTGGTACACGGCAGAATTAGGCCGTCAACCTTGGTTGGTTTATGATTTACTAAGAACGGCAGATGGAATTTCACCAACCGTGTCTTCTGGAAACACACTATTTACTTTACTTGGATTTATTGGACTTTATATTTTATTAGGATTGTTATTTCTAATGCTTGCCGGAAAAATAATAAATAAAGGACCCGAAACTGCTAAAATTAACTAACTATGGAATTATTCTGGTATATTGTTTTAATGACCATGCTAACTATTTATGTCATTTTAGATGGTTATGATTTTGGTGCGGGAATTATTCATTTATTCTTCGCGAAAAAAGAAAAAGACAAAAAAGCAATCACTAGTGCTATTGGGCCGTTTTGGGATGCTAACGAAGTATGGCTTATTGCCTCTGGAGGTGTGTTGTTCTTTGCCTTTCCAACCTTGTATGCCTCGTCTTTTAGTGGATTTTACTTGCCTTTAATGATGATTTTGTGGTTGTTAATTTTTAGAGCGATTGGTTTAGAATTAAGAGGGCAAGTTCACAATAAAATATGGGAATCTATTTGGGATAAAGCCTTTGGCATTTCTAGTTTATTATTAGCATTATTCTTCGGGATTGCTTTAGGAAATGTGGTTAGAGGTGTCAACTTAGGTATGGTAACTAATGGTGTTTCGGCTCACGAACCACACTTTTTCTTTTTACCGCTTTGGAATTCTAGTTTCAGTCCACATGCAGAACACCTAGGCATTATTGACTGGTTTACTTTATTACTTGGTATTATAGGCGTTGTAGCATTGGCGATTCATGGTGCAAATTGGATTATTTTTAAAACCAATTCTGATTTAAACGAAAAATTAAAGAACGTGGCTTTTAATTTAAATATAGCACTGCTAATCCTCGTGATTGTATCACTTTTTATTTGGCATATTATAGAACCGCATCCTTTCCATAATTTTATAGATCAACCTTGGTTGTGGATTTTTCCAATCATAACATTTACGGGATTATTTGGTTTGTTTAAGGTCAAATCATTTAAGAAGCATGGCTTAGGCTTTTTGTTTTCGTCATTATTTCTTTTTGGTGGACTGACCTCTACGGTGGCTTCAATTTTTCCAAAAGTCTTACCGTCAACCAATGATGTAAATCCAGATTTAACCTTGTATAACGTCGCCGCTCATGAGTATGGCTTATCTGTTGGAGTGTATTGGTTTATTATCGCGGCTTTTTTAGTGGGCGTTTATATGTTTGTTCAATACCGTGTGTTTACTGGTAAAATGGACGATGTTGATTATGGTGAACATTAGAAAAACACAATATTATGACAGGAACATTAATTTCATTAATTAGTATTTTCATAGGCATCATTGCAGCTAATGTTTTTGGCTACTTTAATAAAAAATACACGTTTAATTTTACTGGAAATACCTTAATTGGTGTTTTTGGAAGTATATTTCTTATCAAATCCTTTGGACGATTAGGCTTCGACCCATGGTCTATTATGAATGATGGTGATTTTGATGGCGTACGGCTAAGTATTAATATGTTGGTCTCGGCTTTAGGTGGTGTGTTAGGACTTGTGTTTACAAGGTTGATTTATAATAAGATGAATAAATAATATTTATAAATACTTAGAAAATAATCAAACTAATTTTGTGTTTGATTATTTTTTGTAACTTCATTAACCATTTGGTTAAACTATTTAGTTGGTATGAAGAAAAAGAAAGACGAAAATACAGAAGTACAAATATTAGAAGCTGCAAAAACCATATTTCAATCTAAAGGCATGGATGGTGCGCGTATGCAAGAAATAGCAGATGAAGCAGGTATTAATAAAGCCATGTTACATTATTATTTTAGAAATAAGCAACTATTATTTGAAGCCGTTTTTAAGAATGCTTTTTTATTATTAGCACCACAATTAAGTGCGGTATTAAATGATAATTCTTCTATTGAAGTTAAGGTGCGAAACTTTACATCTAACTACATTTCGTTTATTCTCGTTCACCCTTATATTCCGAGTTTTATCATTCAAGAGCTTAATAGAAACCCCGATTTTATTTTAAAGTTAAAAGACAATCCAAATTTTCCAAATCTTGAAAAATTTAAAAAACAAGTAGAAGAGGAGGTGCAACAAGGACTTATAAAGCCAATTAGTGCAGAGCAGTTGTTTATTAATATTATGGCATTAAATGTATTTCCATTTGTCGCAAAACCTTTATTAAAAGCTATTACAGCTACAAATGATGAGCAATATCAAAAACTGGTAGAAGCGAGAACCACAGAAGTAGCCGATTTTATTATTAATTCAATAAAGACTATTTAAGATGAAAGAATTTTTAGTGCTAATCACTATTTTAATAACGTTTTCTAGTACAGCACAACAAAGTCTGTCTTTAGAAGAATGTTATCAATTGGTAATCAAAAATTACCCTTTAGCAAAACAAACACCATTATTAAATACACAGCATAAATTAGAGGCTGAGGTGATTTCTACGTCAAAATTGCCCCAGTTTAGTTTAGATGCGTATGCAACCTACCAGTCTGAGGTTATTGAGTTTCCAACGGCCATGCCTGGTGTAGAACCTTTAAATAAAGACCAATATCGTGCTACGGTTTCTGTTAATCAATTAATATATAATGGCGGAGCAACATCGGCTTCATTAGATTTAAAATCAGCACAACTTCAAACAAAACAAAAGCAGGTTGAAGTCGGTTTATATCAGTTAAAACAGCAAATTAATCAACTTTATTTTTCAGTATTATTAGCTCAAGAATCAGAAGCTTTATTAAATGCACAAAAAGAACAACTTGAGGCAAAACTTAAAGAGGTGGCGTCAGGTATAAAGTTTGGTGTACTTTTACCTGCTTCAGATAAGGTTCTAAAAGCTGAATTATTAAAAATTAGTCAACAATTCAAAGCGTTAGAAAGCAACAAAGCAGTTCTTATTGAGACGCTTTCCAGTTTAATAAACCAACCTTTAGATTTTGAAGTTGAATTTCAAAATCCAATTGTAGAAACAGTGTTGAATTCAGAATTAACACGTCCAGAACTCGAATTATTTCAATTTAAAACAGAGGAGGTTGAAAATTCTGAAAGGCTACTGTCTAAACAAAACGCACCTAAATTATTTGGTTTTGCTACAGGTGGTTACGGAAATCCTGGGTTGAATATGCTCGATAATTCGTTTCAAACATTTTATACTGTGGGTTTAAAGTTGAATTGGAATGTTTTTGATTGGAATGCGAATAAAAAGCAACGTGAAGCTTTAGCAATCAATAAAGATATTATAGAAAATGAAACTGAAATATTTAAGTTAAACACCAATATAGAGCTGAATCAACACCAAAAAGAAATTGATAAAATAGAAAGTTATATCAATTCAGATTTAGAAATAATAAAGCTTAGAAAAGAAGTTCTTAAATCAGCTGATTCTCAACTTAAAAATGGTGTGATTACGTCTTCAGCTTACATTACAGAGCTTACTAATTTATACGAAGACGAAAACACCTTAGTAAAACACAGAATTCAATTACAATTAGCAAAAGTAAATTTCAATATCATAAAAGGACAATGATTGGTTTTAGCAGATTCACGCAGATTTATTTAGTTTGATTCTGCAAAAACCTGTGACCTGAGTGACAGCGAACTGGCGAAGCAAATTTGTGGGAGAAATAGAAAAGAAATAATATAAAACATAAAATGAAAAACTACAAATACATACTAGTAATAAGCATCATAGCAGCAAGTCTTTTTTCATGCGGAAACGGTAGCGGAAAAGCAGACGGCTACGGAAATTTTGAAGCTACAGAAATTACCATTTCAGCAGAAAATAACGGTAAATTAATGCAGTTTAATGTTGATGAAGGTGATGTGTTAGAAAAAGACCAATTTATAGGATACATAGATACTATTCCTTTGTCTCTAAAACGCGAACAATTAGAGGTTTCAAAAGCCGTAATTAGTTCAAAATCTAAAGGGGTTTTGTCTCAAATCAGTGTGTTGAATTCTAGATTGAAAACAGCACAAACTAATAAAACAAGAATAGAAAACCTGATTGAAGACAATGCAGGAACACAAAAGCAATTCGATGATGTTTCTGGAGAAATTGAGGTGTTAAAAAATCAAATTAGAAGTGTAGAAATTCAAAATGCACCTGTTGTAAATGAATTAAAATCTATTGATGTACAACTCAAACAAATTGATGACCAAATTGAAAAAAGTAAAATTATAAATCCCCAAAATGGAACTGTTTTAACAAAATATGTAGAACCCAATGAAATTACGGCTTTTGGAAAACCGCTGTACAAAATAGCAGATTTAAACATCATGGAGTTGCGTGTTTACATCAGCGAAACTCAATTAGGAACGATTAAAATAGGTGAAGAAGTGACTGTTAAAATAGATGATATAGATTCTATGAAATCTTATAAAGGTAAGATTAGTTGGATTGCTTCTGAAGCCGAATTTACACCTAAAATTATTCAAACTAAAGAAGAACGGGTGGCCTTGGTATATGCGGTAAAAGTGAATGTAGAAAACGATGGCAGTTTAAAAATTGGCATGCCTGCTGAAATGTGGTTAAATACTTCAGAAGAAAAAGAATAAGAGTTTTATCACTTAAATAATAGTTGTAATCAAGAGCTTCAATTAGACTAATATATTGAGGCTACGAGTATAATCTATTAAGAAGAGAAAAATAATAATAAGAATATAAAAGCATACTATATTATGGAAAAACATACTTACAACGTTAATGTAAACTGGTTAGAAGAGCGTAAAGGGACTATGTGTTCACCAGAATTAAATAATAATGAAGCAAATGAAAGCAACTGTATAGAAGTTGCAACACCACCAGAATTTCCTGGAGGGATGAAACACATTTGGTCACCAGAACATTTATTTACAGCAGCTGTGAGCAGTTGTTTAATGACCACATTTTTGGCGATAGCTGAATTTTCAAAATTAGAATATGTGAGTTTTAAATGTGATTCTAAAGGTGTTTTAGAAAAAGTGAATGGTAAGTTCGTGATGAGCGAAGTATTATTATTTCCTGAAGTCGTAATTACAGATGAATCTAAAAGAGCACGAACCGAACGTATTCTTCAAAAGGCAGAAAAAGCGTGTTTAATTTCCAATTCTATTACTTCTAAAATCACTATGGAAACAAAAATCGTGGTAAATAACTAGAACATAATGAGCATTATAGTTTCTAACATATCAAAATCTTTTAAAAAGGTAAAGGCATTGCAAAATATTTCTTTTGATGTCAATGAAGGTGAGCTTTTTGGTCTTATTGGTCCAGATGGTGCTGGTAAAACCACCTTGTTTCGTGTTTTAACCACCTTGTTAATTGCTAATGAAGGGGCAGCAACGGTTGCCGGGTTTGATGTGTTAACAGAGTACAAAAAGATTAGGGATAATGTAGGCTATATGCCAGGGAAATTTTCTTTATATCAAGACTTAACCATTGAGGAAAATTTAGATTTCTTCGCCACTATTTTCGGGACAACTATTGAAGAAAATTACGATTTAATAAAAGATATATACGTTCAGATAGCCCCTTTTAAAGACAGAAGAGCAGGGGAATTATCGGGAGGAATGAAACAAAAATTAGCACTCTGTTGTGCTTTGATTCATAAACCTAAAGTCTTGTTTTTAGATGAGCCTACAACGGGTGTTGACCCTGTTTCTAGAAAAGAATTTTGGGATATGTTAAAGCGATTGCAACAAAAAGGCATCACTATTTTAGTCTCTACACCTTATATGGATGAAGCTGCATTGTGTGATAGAATTGCGTTAATTCAAGATGGGAAAATTTTAGAAATTGACACACCAGAAGCTATTGTAAAACATTACCCAAAACAAATTTATAACGTACGTGCTAATAATATGTATCAACTTATTAATAGTTTAAATGACTATAAGTATAATCATAGTGTTTATCCATTTGGCGAATTTGTACACTATAGCGATAGTAGAATAGATTTTAATCCAGAAGAATTAAAAACGTATTTAGAATCTAAAAAGTTATTAAACATAGAAATTGAAAAAACACAAGCCACCATTGAAGATACCTTTATGGAATTAGCGAAGTGATTTTTTATTAGACCTTTCAGGTTTCTAAACAAGTATCCTACAAGGTTTTCAAATACCTTGTAGGTATAAAAGTAAAAACGAAAATAGATTCCCACTTTCGGGGGACATAAATATGAACACAAACAAAGTCATACAAGTAGAAGGGTTAACCAAAATGTTTGGCGATTTTGCAGCTGTAAACGCCATCACTTTTGATGTAGAAAAAGGTGAGATTTTCGGATTCTTAGGTGCTAATGGTGCTGGGAAAACTACCGCGATGAAAATGCTCATTGGTATTTCTAATCCAACATCAGGAAAAGCAAATGTAGCTGGTTTTGATGTCTTTAAAAATGCTGAAGCCATCAAAAAAAGCATTGGTTATATGAGTCAGAAATTTGCCTTGTATGACGATTTAACGGTTAAAGAAAACATCTCTTTTTTCGGTGGTATTTATGGTTTGTCTAGAAAACGAATCAAAAAAAAATCAGAAATTTTAATCGAAGAATTAGGATTGGAGGATGTAGCCAATAAGTTAGTTGGTTCTTTACCATTGGGTTGGAAACAAAAATTATCTTTTTCGGTGTCCTTATTACACGATCCTAAAATTGTGTTTTTAGATGAACCCACAGGTGGTGTAGATCCCATAACAAGACGTCAGTTTTGGGAAATGATTTATAAAGCAGCCCATCAAGGCACAACCGTATTTGTAACTACTCATTATATGGATGAAGCCGAATATTGCGATAGAGTTTCGATTATGGTTAACGGAAAAATTGAAGCCTTAGATACCCCAAAAAAATTAAAAGAACAGTTTAAAGTTGATCATATGAATGATGTGTTTTTGAAACTAGCTAGGGGATGAATTGTTTTCCACAGATTTTTACAGTTTTACGAAATAAAAATTTTCGTAATCATGATAATAGAAATCTGCGGGAGATATGAAGTATTAACAATTAAAAGATTCCTGCTTTTTAGGAATATGATATGAAAAGATTTATAGGTTTTATAAAAAAAGAATTTTACCATATTTTTAGAGATAGACGCTCGTTGTTTATCCTTTTCGGTATGCCAATAGCTCAAATAATGCTCTTCGGTTTTGCTATAACTAATGAAATTAACAATGTAGATATAGCCATTTTAGACCATTCAAAAGATGCTACAACCGAAGCAATTATCAATAAAATCTCAAACTCAAAATATTTTAGTGTCAAACAGTTTTTAGACCAAGAATCAGATATAGAAGCTGTTTTCAAAAAAGGAAAAGTAAAAGCAGTCTTAAATTTTGAAAACGATTTTAGTAAAAATCTAATTAAAGACCACAACGCAAAAATACAGATATTAACTGATGCTACAGACCCCAATACCGCTAATAGCATAAGTAATTATATAAATGCAATTCTTTCACAATACCAAAAAGAATTAAATAAAGATAGTAATGTTGCTTACCAAGTTATTCCACAAAGCCGAATGGTTTATAATCCTGAACTCAAAAGTGTGTATATGTTTGTTCCAGGCGTTATGACCGTAATTTTAATGTTGGTATCTGCAATGATGACTTCCATTTCTATTACTCGCGAAAAAGAATTAGGAACCATGGAAATCTTACTAGTATCACCACTCAAACCAATTCAAGTTATAATAGGGAAGGTGTTTCCTTATATTTTTCTGTCTATTATTAACGCTATTGTTATTGTACTACTGAGTATTTTTATTTTTAAAATGCCCATTCAAGGTAGTTTGGTTTTACTAGCATTAGAAAGCGTGCTGTTTATTATTACAGCATTGGCTTTAGGAATATTAATTTCTACCGTTTCTGCAACACAACAAACTGCAATGATGATTTCATTAATGGGGCTCATGCTTCCTGTGATTCTATTATCAGGTTTTATTTTTCCAATTTCAAGTATGCCATTACCATTACAAGTTATAAGTAATATTATTCCTGCTAAATGGTTTAATATTATTATCAAAGCCATTATGCTTAAAGGTGTTGGTATTCAATATATATGGAAAGAAACCTTAATTTTAATAGGTATGTCACTCTTTTTTATAGCGGTAAGTGTAAAAAAATACAAAATTAGACTGGAGTAATGAAGACCATCCTATACATTATACAAAAGGAATTTAAGCAAATTTTTAGAAATAAAGGCATGCTTCCTATCATTTTTGTAATGCCCATCTTACAACTCGTTATATTATCGAATGCCGCCACCTTTGAAGTTAAGAACATTAAATTTGGTTATATTGATAACGACAATACCTCCACATCTAGAGCTTTAATTGAAAAATTTACCGCCTCTACTTATTTTAATGTATTATCCGATTTTAATTCCGAAGTAGAAGCAAGTTCAGCCATGCTAAAAGGGGATATTGATGTTGTTTTAGATATTCCACAAAATTTTAATCATAATTTACAAAAAGAGAAATACAACAATTTAGGCATTACTATAAATGCGATAGATGGCGCAGCAGCAGGTGTAGAAAATGTGTATGTAACTCAAATTATAAAACGTTTTAATAAAGATTTAAAAGTTGATTTATTACAGGTTTCAGACCAACAAATACAAACAGTTACTATAGAAAGTATTCCCTTATTTTGGTTTAATAAAACATTAAATTATAAAACCTATATGGTGCCTGGTATATTGGTTTTACTAGTTACGATGATTACATTATTTCTTTCAGGAATGAATATTGTACGCGAAAAAGAAATAGGAACTTTAGAACAAATTAACGTGACCCCAATTAAAAAAAGTCAGTTTATTATTGGAAAGCTTTTTCCTTTTTGGATTATTGGTTTAGGGTTATTAACTATAGGATTAACTTTAGCTAGACTCATATTTAATGTGCCAATGTTAGGTAGTTTAGGATTGATGTATCTCTATACATCTATTTATATTTTGGTGATTTTAGGCATCGGTTTATTTATTTCAAACTTTACAGATACACAACAACAAGCCATGTTTATTTCTTGGTTTTTTGTCGTTATTTTTATCTTAATGAGTGGGTTATTTACGCCAATTGAAAGTATGCCGTATTGGGCACAAAAAGTCACAGAATTTAATCCAGTAAAGCACTTTGTAGAAGTGATGCGTATGATAATGCTTAAAGGTTCTAACCTTAATGACATAGGTCCTCAACTCTTAAAAACTGCACTTTATGCGTTTATTATGAATGGTTTAGCGGTGTGGAGTTATAAGAAAACCAATTAAAAAGTTTGTGTAACAATAGTTACGGTTTACTATAATCTAAATGACAACCTTTGTTGTATAATTTAGGCTTTAAGGTACTTTTTTATTCCTACTGATTCACATCATTTTATAGCCTATTTTTTAATCTAAATTCACCAAAACAAAACATAAGTAATGTCTAAAATTGTCATTTTAGGAGCAGGTATTTCTGGTCATGTTGCAGCAGCACATTTACGAAGAAAATTGTCTAAAGAACACGACGTTGTTGTTGTGTCTCCTAACAGTAATTACCAATGGATTCCATCTAATATTTGGGTTGGTATTGGTCGAATGAAATCCGAAAAAATATTGTTTCCGTTAGCACCATTATATAAAAAGAAGAGGATTGGTTTTAAGCAGGCTAAAGCCATTTCATTTCATCCTGAAGGTGATAAAACCGAACAAAAACCCTATGTCTTATCAGAATATGTTGTTGGTGCTAATAAAGGGCAACAAGAAAAAGTCACCTACGACTACTTAATTAATGCCACAGGACCAAAATTGAATTTTGAAGCTACTGAAGGCTTAATTCCTGGAGAAAACAAAACCTATTCTGTTTGTACGTATACCCATGCCGAACACGCCTGGAAAGGTTTAAACGATGTTATTCAACAAATGAAAGCTGGTAAGAAAATCAAAATCTTGATTGGTACAGGTCATGCCAAATCCACTTGCCAAGGTGCTGCTTTTGAATATATTCTTAATGTTGAACAAGAGCTTCGTAATCACAATGTTCGTGATATGGCTGAAATTACTTGGATTGCAAATGAACACGAATTAGGTGACTTTGGAATGGATGGTGTTTTGATGAGCTACAACGATATGATTATGAAATCGAGTGAGTTGGTTGAAATGATTTTTGAAGATCGAGGCATTAAATGGATTATTGAAGCAGGCGTTAATAAAATTGAAGATGGTGTAGCGCATTACGAAACTTTGGATGGTGAATACAAAACGGAACCCTATGATTTTGCGATGTTAATTCCGGCATTTTCAGGACATGGTTTTAAAGCTTATGACAAAAACGAAAATGATATCACTGAAAAACTTTTCAAAGGGTTCATGATTGTAGATGCCGATTATACGCCAAAACCTTATGAGGAGTGGACGGTACAAGATTGGCCAGAAACCTATCAGAACCCGAGTTATAAAAATATATATGCACCTGGAATTGCCTTTGCGCCACCACATGCGATTTCTAAACCTCGCAAAAGTAAAAACGGAACCGATATTTCACCTGCGCCACCTAGAACAGGAATGCCTTCAGGTATCACAGCTAAATTAGTTGCCGAAAACATCATTGATACAATTAAAAATGGTAAAGATTCCGTAGAACATAAAGGTTCATTAGGAAATATGGGTGCTGCTTGTATCGCTTCTGCAGGATTTGGATTTTGGAAAGGTAGTGGAGTTAGTATTACGACGTTTCCTATAGTTCCAGATTTTAAAACCTATCCGGATTCTCATGGTAGACATTTAGGAAAAACATTTGGTTCTATTGGTTTAGCAGGCCACTGGCTTAAGCTAATGTTACACTATGCGTTTATTTATAAAGCAAAAATGAAACCATTTTGGTGGTTGATTCCGGAATAGGAATCAAACTTAAAAAAGTTGATTCCGGAATAAATAAGTGCTCAGTCATAGTATTCAGTAAACTAAAAATTAGTATAAAAATTAAAATATCATGAAAAGAATATCACCAAGAATGCGATTTAGAATGATGAATCCTGTTCTGCAGTTTTTCAAGTTTATAATTCTAAGCATAAAAATAATGGTTATCGTCGCTGGTGGACATGGCGGCACAAGAAAAGTTAACTGATGTGGTTGTCAGTTTTTTTGGTTGGTTAGCGAGAAGCATTCGTTTTATAATGGATGCTTCTTCTTTAATTCTAATTTCTATTCGTAAAATAGAATAGCTTTATCTAAATTTTAAAATATTACACCAAATCCATATTGTAAAATCCACCACAGTTTTCTTTTCGTTTTTTTGAAAATTTAGTAATTAAATAAGCGGTTATAATTAGGTTTCGTAACTCACATAATTCCGAAGATAATTCCGAATGGTCATACAATCGTTTATTGTCCTTGTGAAGAACTCGTAAACGTTTTTCAGCACGCAATAAACGTTCGTTAGAGCGTACAATTCCTACATAATTACTCATTATAGTTTTAACTTCATTTTTGTCGTGCGTAATTAAAATATTTTCCATGTTTTTAATCACACCGCTATCATTCCATTCCGGGATTCCTTTTGGCATGGCGACCTTGTTAAATTTTTTATTTACATGCAAATAAGCGCGGTGCGCATAGACTAATCCTTCTAGTAAAGAATTTGAAGCTAGTCGATTGCCACCGTGTAAACCTGTTCGGGTCACCTCACCACAAGCATATAGGTTTTTGATAGAGGTTCTGCCATTTTTACTCACTTTAACACCACCACAGATGTAGTGAGATGCTGGTAAAACTGGTATGTAGTCTTTTCTAATGTCAATACCAAGCGAAGCACATTTTTCAGTGATGTTAGGGAAGTGCGTTTTGAATTTTTCGTAATCTAAATGGGAGCAATCTAAGTACACGTGAGGCGAACCGCTTTTCTTTAATTCGTTATCAATCGCTCTAGCTACAATATCTCGCGATGCTAATTCTTCGCGTTTATCATAGTTGTGCATAAATGCTTTTCCCTCAATAGTTTTTAATTTGGCTCCAAAACCTCTAACTGCTTCCGAAATTAAAAAAGCAGGATATTCCCCAGGATTATACAAGGCTGTTGGGTGAAATTGAATAAATTCTACATCTGCAATTTCAGCTTTTGCTCTATAAGCCATAGCTAAACCATCACCTGTTGCTACTTCCGGATTTGTAGTCGTTTCGTATACTTGGCCGTTACCTCCCGAAGCTAACATGGTAAATTTGCTTACAAAGGTTTTTACAACCGATTTCTTTTCATCCAAGACATAAGCTCCAAAGCAAGATATTTTGGTATGGCGCTTTGTTTTGGTTTTTTTAGCTTGATGTTCTGTAATAAAATCAATAGCATAATGGTGCTCTAGAAATTCAATATTAGGCTGTGCATTGACTTGAGCAATTAAAGCCCGTTCAATTTCAGCACCAGTCACATCGGTATGATGTAAAATACGGTTTTGTGAATGGCCACCTTCACGACCTAAATCGTATTCCCCTGCATCATTTTTATCAAATTTGGTTCCCCAATCAATTAATTCTTGTAGACGTTCTGGAGCGTGTTTTACCACCATTCTTACCACTTTTTCATCGCACAAGCCATCACCGGCAATTAATGTGTCTTGTATGTGCTGTTCAAAACTATCGATTGTTTTGTCATAAACGGTTGCAATACCACCTTGTGCATACTTGGTGTTGGATTCTGTTTTTTCGTCTTTAGTGACAATGATGACTTTAGAATCTTTATATTGAATTGCTATTTTTAAGGCAAAAGTTAGGCCTGAAACACCAGAACCAATAACTAAAAAATCGGATTCTATTATTTTTTTTTCACTTACCATGTCGTCGTATTTATTTTGAAAGCTCTAACATTCTTTCAATAGGAATAATGGCTTTTTTTGCCAATTCAGCGTTCACTTCAATGTAGGGCAATTCGTGTTTTATACACAAATAAAGCTTTTGTAAAGTATTCATTTTCATATAAGCACATTCGCTACAAGCACAAGTATTATCTTCTTTAGCAGGCGCAGGAATAATGTCTTTATCTGGATTTTCTTGCATCATTTGAAATAGAATTCCCGCTTCTGTTGCGACTATAAATTTGGTCTTATTACTGTTTCTTACATGATTTAATAAACCGGCTGTAGAGCCAATATATTTAGCTACTTGGAGTAAATGGGATTCCGATTCTGGGTGTGCAATAATTTCAGCATCCGCATGGGCTTTATGCAAGTCAATTAATTTTTCCAAAGAAAATGCTTCATGAACAAGGCAAGAGCCATCCCAAAGCAACATATTACGTCCGGTTTCTTTATTTAAGAAAGCGCCTAAATTTCTATCGGGAGCAAAAATGATAGGTTGCTCTTTCGGAATTGCATCTACGATTTTTTTAGCATTAGAAGACGTACAAACATAATCGCTAAGCGCTTTGATTTCAGCAGAGCAATTAATATAGGTAACAACGACATGATTAGGATATTGCTTTTTAAATTCAGAAAATTTATCTGGTGGACAAGAGTCTGCTAAAGAACAACCCGCTAATAAATCTGGCAACAGGACCTTCTTATTTGGATTTAAAATTTTAGCAGTTTCCGCCATAAAATGCACACCAGCAAAAATTATCACGTCGGCATCGGTTTTAGCTGCTTGTTGTGCTAAAGCTAAACTATCACCAACAAAATCTGCAATTTCTTGGATTTCGTCTCTTTGATAATAATGCGCTAATAGAATAGCATTTTTCTCTTTTTTTAAGCGATTTATTTCTTTTACGTAATCAATATTTGGCGTTTCAATATCTAAGTACCCTTTTTGTTTCAGGTTTAATTTGGCGGATTCTAATCGTTGCATTTTTAAGAAGTTTCAATACGTATTTTAAAAATAGCGCATAAGTCTTTTGCAAAAATAGAATGTTCATTTTTTTTAAAACATGATAAAAAACATATAAATATTGTGAAT
Organism: Winogradskyella vidalii; assembly: GCF_013403955.1. Taxonomy (GTDB): domain Bacteria; phylum Bacteroidota; class Bacteroidia; order Flavobacteriales; family Flavobacteriaceae; genus Winogradskyella; species Winogradskyella vidalii. The sequence continues at coordinate 1,345,607 of NZ_JABFDG010000001.1, forward strand.
TTATCTGAGCGATAGTCTGTGAATGATGATAAAATCTACAGGTTGTAAAAGACTATAGTTAACTAATTTTATGAGATTGATGTCGTAATTTTAATCAAATTTAAAATTCTGATGTTACTATTTTAATTCCCTTAATAACCATTTTTGTTTTAAGCTTTTCAAATCCTTTAGTATCTAATGCTTTAGAGGCGTCTTCTATAAAAGTACAGTTAAATCCCTCATTGTAAGCATCAATAATTGAAAAGTAAACACAGATATCAGAAGCTAAACCACATAAGAAGAGTTCGGTGGTTCCTTTTTCTTTTAAATAACTCGCCAATCCGGTTGATTTTATATGGCCGTTGTCATAAAACGCGCTATAACTGTCAATGTTTTTATCTGTTCCTTTTCTAAAAATAGCTTCAAAATTTTCAGTATTTAAATCCGGATGAAATTCAGCGCCTTCTGTGCCTTGCACACAATGATTTGGCCACAAGGTTTGTGGTTGACCATGAAGTTCAATCACATCAAAATTAGATGTCCCGTCATGATTGCTAGCAAAACTAATATGATTCTTAGGATGCCAATCTTGAGTGCCAATTATCAAATCAAATTGATGTTGTATGCCATTGATGATAGATACAATTTTATCTCCATCAGGAACAGGAAGCGCCCCGCTTGGCATAAAATCATTCTGTACATCAATTATCAGGAGGGTTTTCATATTTAGAATTTATGTTGTTTTATTAAAGTGTCGCGCTCATTCTTAAGTTGAGAACTCAAACCAATTTTGTAAATATGCGGATTTTGAAAACGCTTGTATTCATTGGGAAGTTGTTTTAAGCGCGCTTGAGAATATTCCGAAATTTCAGTAACGGTTCTCGATGGAACTGTTTTTTTTCCATCTTTCATCACTTGTTCAAGAAGCGGTTCATGTTTAAAAGAATTAAGATCTAGGCTTTTAGTTGTGTCAAAAGGATGTTCCATTAGCGCCACTTTATCTTCAGAAAAAAGTCCTGTTGCATCTGCTCCGTAAAACATACCTTTATCGTCTATCATCCGATACACTTGCTTTTTAAAAGGTAAGGATATTTTAATAATATTTTCAGAAAGTTTGATTCTTGGTGTATCATTATATTCTGATAATTTATACACGCCGTCTATGGCAGCATCTGGTTTTCCGGTGACCAGATTTGTACCAACACCAAAAATATCAATAAGCGCCCCTTGTTCTTTTAAACTTTTTATCACATATTCATCCAATTGATTGGACGCTACAATTTTTACATAACCTAAATCGGCATCATCTAGTATAGCTCGCGTTTTTTTAGACAAATAAGCTAAATCGCCACTGTCTAAACGAACGCCTAATAATTGCTCTCCTCGTTGCTCCATTTCTTTGGCTACCGTGATGGCTTTGGGTAGTCCACTTTTAAGCGTATCATAAGTATCTATTAAAAGGACACAGTTTTTTGGTCGCAGTTTAGCAAAGTCTCGAAAAGCTTGTAATTCTTCATCATAACTTTGTATAAAAGAATGTGCCATAGTACCAGAAGACGGAATATTATAATCTTCAGCAGCTTTAACATTACTTGTACTGTCAAAACCTCCAATAGCAGCGGCTCTAGAGGCATAATAACCGCCTGTAGCATGTGCACGACGTAAGCCCATATCTAATAAAATACCATCTTTAGCGCTATATCTTATTCTACTTGCTTTTGTAGCAATCAAGGTCTGAAAATTGAGAATGTTTAATAAAAGCGTCTCAATAATTTGGGCTTCAATAATATTAGCTTCCACTTGCAAGATAGGTCGGTTGGGGAATACCACATCACCTTCTTTGCTAGAATAAATAGTTCCTTTGAAACGAAAATTCTTTAAATAGTCTAAAAAATCACTTTCAAATCCTTGTTGTTTTAAATATGAAATGTCAGATTCAGAGAACTTAAGGGTTTCAAGAATATTTAAAACATCTTCTAATCCTGCAAAAATCGAATAACCACCTTTAAAGGGATTGTGTCTAAAATAATAATCGAAGACCGCGCGTCCATTGGGTTTTGTTCCAAAATAAACTTGGGCCATTGTAATTTGATAGAGGTCGGTATAAGCAGCTGTAATATTCATAAAAAGTTTTAAAAAATAAAGAGAATAAAATTACGGATATTTCGCCACACGAAAGATAAGACCATAAAAAAGTTCAAGTTTATTTACTCTAAAATAAAATTAAACACCTTTTTACGGAATAGTATTAATGAGTGGTATCCTTATGAAAAGACTATTTTTTTCTTCGGTAACATTGGTTACTAACTTAAATTATTTATCGCTCTATTTTTGTATTAGAAATAATTCAAAATATGAAAAGAATAACTTTAATAGGTATGCTTTTAGTGGTGTTTTTCAATCTTGACTTGCAAGCGCAGGAGAAGGTGGCTATTACAAAAGCTGAAGTCTTAAATAAAGTTTCAGAGCATAATACAAGTATTAAAATTTCTGAAGAAGATTTCAATCAGGCCAAAGCAGATTACAGACAAAGCAACGCTATTTTCTTACCCAATATTACAGCGAGTCACACCGCAATAGCAACCACCAATCCGTTAATGGCTTTTGGTTCTAAATTGAATCAGGAAATTCTAACGCAAAACGATTTTAGTCCAGCCTTATTAAATGACCCTTCGCAGATTGAAAATTATGCTACAAAATTTGAAATTCAACAACCCTTAATTAATGTCGATGGGATGTTTAAACGTAAAGCTGCGAAATCTAAAATGGAAGCCATGGCTTTAAAAACGGAACGTACCCAAGAGTATTTAGCTTTTGAGGTAGAAAAAGCTTATATGCAATTACAGTTGGCTTATAAAGCGGTAGATGTTTTAGAAAAAGCATTAGAAGCTGCAAATGCGAATAAAACTTTAGCCGATAATAGTTTAAAACAAGGATATCTACAACGTGCCGATGTTTTGAATGTAGAAGTACGTGTTACCGAAGTGCAAAACCAATTACAAGCCGCAAAAAGTAATGTGCAAAACGCCTCTAATTATTTGTCTTTTTTAATGAATGACGAAAGTTATGTGGTATATACGCCAACGGATAGTTTAACGGTTTCAACCTATACGATGACAGATAAAAGTATTTCAGAAAATCGTTCAGATATTAAGGCGATGCAATTGGCTTCTAATGCTTACGAAGCCATGAATAAAGCTGATAAAATGGCTTTCTTACCACGTTTAAATGCCTTTGGAAGTTATGAATTGTATGATGACCAAATTTTTCAAGCCGATGCTAATGGGTATTTATTTGGAGCACAATTGAGTTGGGATATTTTTCAAGGATCTAAACGCTTTGGTAAAGCTCAAAAAAGTAAATCAGAATTTGAAAAATCAAAACTCGAATACAAACAATACGTATCTCAAAGTAATTTAGAACTAAATAAGGCCAAACGCGCTTTTGTAGATGCTGAAAATAAATTAAAACTAACGGCTTTAGCTTTAGAGCAATCGGAAGAGTCTCTAAGAATAAGAACCAATAGATTTAAAGAGGGTTTAGAAAAAACATCCGATTTATTAATTGCCGAAACACAGTATTCACAGAAGCAACTCGAATATTATCAAACCATTTTTGAATACAATTACGCACAAGCTTATTTACAATTTTTAACCAAGGAATAAAACCTCTTAACTAGAATCGAAGTGACAGAATATTGTCCGGTAGAGCGCAGTCGAGACCTAACTAATAAACAAATTACAAAATGAAAAAATATATTTACTTACTAACCTTAACAGCAACAGCATTTTTTTTAACAAGCTGTGGCAGTGAAGACAAAAAAGCCGTTGTAGATAATTCACCTGCAATTGTTGTAAAGACGAGCCAGGTAGATACTAATGGGAATAGTCCATTTTTATCTGTAAGTGGTAAAATTCAAGCTTCAAATAGTGCAGACTTAAGCACAAGAATGATGGGGTATGTTAATAAAGTGCATGTTAATGTTGGTGATAAAGTAAAAAAAGGGCAATTGTTAGTTTCTATTAATAATGCCGATTTACAAGCTAAGAAAGCCCAAGTTAATGCCGGAATTACTGAGGCAACAGCTGCTTTTAAGAACGCACAAAAAGATTATAACCGTTATAAAAATTTATTTGCCGAAAACAGTGCATCTCAAAAAGAAATGGATGATATGACGGCTAATTTTGAAGTGGCTAAAGCACGTTTAGAATCTGCTAATCAGATGAAAAATGAAGTCAATGCACAATTTACTTATAGTAATATTACAGCGCCATTTAGTGGTACAGTAACGCGTAAAAATGTAGAAGCAGGTAATATGGCAAATCCGGGTGTGCCTTTAGTGAGTATAGAAACACCAGGGCATTTTGAAGTGATGGCTATGGTTCCTGAAACAGAAATTTCTGAAATTAAAAAAGGCACTACAGTTGATGTTTTGGTAAAATCTATTCACCAAACTATTAAAGGAGAAGTTACGGAAGTAAGTACATCTGCTAAAAATACTGGTGGACAATATTTGGTTAAAATTGATTTAGAAAAAACAGAGGCCAATATTTTATCGGGAATGTTTACTACCGTTCAGTTTCCTATTGAAAGAAAATCGAAATCAGAATTAGTATTAGTACCAAGTGAAGCTATAATTACTAAAGGACAATTAACCGGTTTATACACGGTAAGCCAAAGTAATACAGCACTATTGCGTTGGTTACGTTTAGGTAGAACGTACGGAGACCAGGTAGAAGTATTATCGGGTTTAAATGCGGGAGAAACTTATATTGTTTCAGCTGAAGGGAAACTTTTTAATGGAGCTAAAATTAATGTCCAGTAGATAGTGCTTAGTCACAGTTTGCAGTACCCTGCAAGGTTTCAAAAACCTTGTAGGTATTAACAAAGAAGAGTAAATAACACAAGAGTAAGCGCGTTAAGGATAGTAGTGGAAATCCTTTTTTTGCTGCCATGTATGGCAAAAAAAGATTGCAATGCATAGCCTGTTAAAACGCCCAAAATATAAAACAAAATGAAAGAAGGTATCGCAGGTAAAATTGCCAAAGTATTTATACAATCCAAATTAACGGTGTTGTTAATGATTGTATTTATGGTTGTTGGTGTTTATAGTTCATTTTTAATTCCACGTGAAGAGGAACCACAAATTGATGTGCCTATGGCAGACATTTTTGTAGGCTATCCTGGAGCAAGTCCTACGGAAGTAGAATCAAGAGTTATTAAGCCATTAGAGCAATTAATTTCGAATATCAAAGGGGTGGAATATGTGTATTCGACGTCGATGAAAGAGCAAGGTATGGTGATTGTTCAGTTTTATGTGGGCGAAGATATTGAGCGTTCGTTTGTAAAATTATACAACGAAATTAACAAACACATGGACCAAATGCCTGATGGTGTAACGTTTCCTTTAGTAAAAACACGTGCTATTGACGATGTGCCTATGTTAGGCTTAACCTTGTGGAGCGAGAATTATGACGATTACCAATTAAGCCAAATGGCACAGGAGCTAGAGGCGGAAATTAAAAAAGTTAACGATGTAGCGATTACGCATAAAATAGGAGGGAGAGACCGTCAACTACGTGTGGTTTTAGATAAAGATAAATTAGCGGCTAGTGGTTTGGATTTCTTGTCAGTTTCTGAAATGATTAAGGCGAACAACAGTCAATTGAGTTCAGGAAGTTTTGATAAAAACGATACAGAGTTTTTAATTAACACCGGAAAGTTTTTAGAATCGGTTACCGATGTTGAAAATTTAGTGGTTGGTGTTCAGCAAAATCAACCGATTTATTTAAAGCAAGTGGCTCAAATTATAGATGGTCCAGAAGTGCCACAGAATTATGTGAGTTTAGGTTTTGGAAAAGGAAGCGTGAAATCCACTGATTACAAATCAGAATATCCTGCGGTAACAATTTCCGTTGCCAAAAGAAAAGGGGCCGATGCCATGAAAATAGCAGAGGTGATCATTGAAAAAGTAGACCACTTACGTGCTAATTTAATTCCAGATGATGTTCATGTAGAAATTACTAGGAATTACGGAGAAACGGCGTCTCATAAAGTATCGGAATTATTGTGGCACCTTATCGGTTCTATTGTTGCCGTTACTATTGTGGTGATGTTAGCCATGGGCTGGCGAGGAGGATTAGTCGTGTTTTTGTCCGTGCCAATTACGTTTGCTCTAACGTTGTTGAGTTACTATATGATGGATTATACGCTCAACCGAATTACCTTATTCGCATTAGTATTTGTAACAGGTATTGTCGTTGATGATTCCATTATTATTGCCGAAAATATGCACAGGCATTTTAAAATGAAACGTCTACCGTTTAAACAAGCAGCTTTATATGCGATTAATGAAGTGGGGAACCCAACCATATTAGCAACCTTTACAGTTATTGCTTCGGTATTACCAATGGCTTTCGTATCTGGGTTAATGGGGCCATATATGGCGCCAATGCCAATAGGAGCTTCTATAGCAATGATTTTATCACTCTTTGTAGCCTTAACCATTACACCGTATTTGGGCTATATTTTCTTAAGAGAAAAAGATAAAAAAGGTGCGGAAGAAAAACCAGAAAAAGCAATTGAGGACACACGTATATTTAAAATTTACAACAAGTTTGAAAGACCACTTTTAGAAAATAAAGGAAAACGATGGTTGTTTTTATTGGGAACTTTTGCAGTTCTAATGGGTACGATGGTATTATTTTATACCAATTCGGTAGCCGTAAAAATGCTGCCTTTTGATAATAAGAATGAGTTTCAGGTGGTGATTGATATGCCTGAAGGCACTACGCTAGAACGTACAGGTGTTGTGGCTCAAGAAATTTCGCAATACTTATCTACACGACCAGAAGTGGTGAATTATCAAAATTATGTAGGGACTTCTGCACCAATCACCTTTAATGGTTTGGTACGTCATTACGATTTACGTGGTGGTAGTAATATGGCAGATATTCAGGTGAATTTAATAGGAAAAGAAGAACGTACAGCGCAGAGTCACGATATCGCTAAATTATTGCGTCCAGATATTCAGAAAATAGCTTCAAAATATAAGGCGAATGTGAAATTGGTAGAGGTTCCACCAGGACCACCAGTAATGTCTACGATTGTTGCTGAGGTTTATGGCCCTGATTACGATGAGCAAATTAAAGTAGCAAAACATGTAGAAAATATTCTTAATAATACAGCTGATGTTGTCGATGTAGATTGGATGGTAGAAGCAGACCAAACGGAATATCAATTTAAGATTAATAAAGAAAAAGCCATGTTGTATGGTGTAGCACCACAGCAAATTGCTTATACCATGAATATGGCCTTGTCTAACAGAGCGATTACTAATTTGTATGACGAAGATGCGGTTAATCAAATTGGTCTAGTGTTGGCTTTAGATGAAAAAGAGAAATCGACTATTACAGATATTTCACAATTAAAAGTAAAATCTAAGCAAGGCCATATGATGCCAATTTCAGATTTGGTTACGATAAGTGAAACTATGGCAGCAAAGAGTATTGCTCGTAAAAACCAAAAACGTGTCGTTTATGTGATGGCAGATATGGCAGGAGAATTAGAGAGTCCGGCGTATGCTATTTTAGGAATGGAAGAAAAATTAAAAGAGATTCCATTGCCTCCAGGTTACGCTATTAACGAAATGTATTTAGGTCAACCTGAATTTGAAGATGATTATACCGTGAAATGGGATGGTGAATGGCAAATTACTTTGGAAGTATTTAGAGATTTAGGAATTGCCTTTTTAGGAGCTATTATCTTAATCTATATCTTAATTGTAGGATGGTTCCAAAACTTTAAAGCACCAATTGTAATGATGGTTGCAATTCCGTTATCCTTAATCGGAATTATTCTGGGGCACTGGATTATGGGTGCATTCTTCACAGCAACTTCTTTTATTGGTATGATTGCTTTAGCAGGAATTATGGTAAGAAATTCAGTATTACTTATTGATTTTATTAACCTAAGAACAGCAGAAGGTGTACCCTTAAAACAAGCTGCTATTGAAGCTGGAGCTGTAAGAACAACACCAATTTTACTAACAGCAGGAACGGTTGTTATCGGTGCCTTTGTGATTTTGTTTGACCCAATTTTCCAAGGATTAGCCATTTCATTAATGGGAGGAACTATTGTATCAACAGTCTTAACGCTATTGGTTGTACCATTAGTGTATTATATGATAGAGAAGAAGAATTATAAATAAAATCGCGTCAGTTCGAGTGATTCCGAAAGTATTCGGAATTGTGTCGAGAACATATTTAAAAGACTTCTCGATACAATTTTCTATCGAAAATCACTCGAAGTGACGATAATATCAAAATATAGAAACAAATGAAATTAGTCATAGTAACAGCAGTAGAGCAGTTTCAAAAGGAGGTTTTGAATTTGTTCAAAAAAGCAAATATTCAAAATCTAAGTAGTTCTGATATTGATGGACATAAAAATAGTGCTTCCATAACGATGGCGTCTAGTTGGTTTCCTGGTGAAAAATATGGTAATGAATCCCAATTGTTTTTTTCATTTGCAAAAGACGAAAATATTGATGCCTTATTTGAATTGTTAAAAGAATTTAATGCTAATGTAGAAACTAATAACCCTATTAAAGCGGTTGTGGTTCCTATAGAGAAATTTATATAAATAGTAAGTTTAGATACTGAAACGAGTTCAGTATTTTAACCTTTCAGGTGAAATAAAAAAAAGAAAACATGTTAAATACATATTTTAGAGTTATCGTAGGTACAATGGTTTTGTTAAGTGTTGTACTTACCGTTTATGTGAATCCTAATTGGATGTGGTTTACCGTATTTATTGGGGTTAATTTAATTCAGTCTGCTTTTACAAAATGGTGTTTGTTGGAAACTATTTTGGTGAAATTAGGCGTAAAAAAAGAAGGCGGTAGTTGTAAGTCTTGCTAACAACGCTTGCCCTCTTTTGTATATAAAGATAGATTTGGGGCTTCTTTATAAACTATGATATCTAATTATATAGTAATTGTATGTCCGGTTTGTGTGCTATAAGTTTCTGAAAAAACGGTGTCTACAAAGACCCAATTAGAGCTTGTAGCACCAGGACTAAAAGTGACTTCCATATAACCACGTCTTGCAGAATCAAAATAGTTGAGGTCATCAATAAGTATGGTTATGGCTTGTTGAAAACTTGCTACAAAGCTAGGTTCTGAACCTAAATAAGTATCAAACCCAGGAGATGATACGGATGATGTGGCAAATTCAGTTACTGAAGCATTACCGCTATTAGACACAATATTATTTGACCAAGCATTGTGGGTATCACCCGCTAAGACCACCACTTTTTTATCGGCAAAGGCTTCTAATATAATTTCGCGTTCGGTAGGGTAACCATCCCAAGCATCTAAATTATATGGCAAGACGGTATTGATTCTTGCTAATTCGGTTTCTGTAAGTGTAGGGTCATTAGCCTGAACTCTTAATTTGAGTTCTACCAGCTCTCCTAATTGTTGCTGAAAACTAGCCATTGATGAGTCGGAAGCAGAACCTGTTGCTGTAATTTCGGCTATAATGGTTGTTAAAGCCATTAAAAGTTCTGCCGGAACCATCATTTTTCCCATTAAAACTTGTTGGCCTAAAACTTGCCATTCAGCACTGTTACCACTAACTTCATTTATAAGCCAGTTCTTTTGTGTTTCTCCTAAAATAGTCCTATTTGAATCTAACCATTCTTGTTGAAAAGTGCTGGCATCAAAACTACCGGTTGCATCAAAATAGTCGGTTATTACTAATTGTTTATCTCTACCAACTAATCTTGTATCTAACATCACTAGGTTAACTAAATCGCCTATTTGGAAACTACGGTAAATGATACTGATGTCATTAGTTTTAGCTGGTAAATATTCGCTATACGCTTGTAGTGCACTTTGTTTTCTGGTTTCAAAAGATCCTTCATCACTTTGATGATTTTCAGCACCATCTTTATAAGTATCATTGGTGATTTCATGATCGTCCCAAACACATATAAATGGTTTTTTCTGGTGAAGTAATTTTAGATTTTCATCACTTCTGTATTGTTTATATCGGGTTCTATAGTCATTTAAGGAGATGGTTTCATGTGTTGGAGAATGCGTTCGTCCTAAGGCTGCGGTATAGGCATTAGTTCCGTATTCATTTTCTCCATATTCATAGATATAATCTCCTAAATGAATAACAATATCTAAGTCAGAATTCGCCATAGAATTATACACCGTAAATAAGCCAGCCGCATAATTAGCACATGAAGTGACACCTAATTTTACTTGACTTACACCTCCTGTTGCTAAAGTAATGGTTTCACCGATTGGAGAAGTAGTTTCGTCTTCAATATTTATAAAACGGTAATACAGTTTTAAGTTGGCATCTAAATCTTGGATTTCAACAGCTGCTGTAAAATCTCTAGAACTATCTGTTACAACTTCACCACTTCTAAGTATTGTAGTAAAATCACTATCTAAAGAAATTTGCCATTGTAAGGTTACAGAAGGTATTGTGGTTGTGTAGCGTGTCCAGATAATTACCTGTGATTGAGTAGGGTCGAAGCTAGCTACACCCTCATTAAAATTTTGATTTGTAAATCCATTGAAATCTACATCTTCATTTGTAAAATCGTCATCACTACTACAACTAATAAAGTTGGGAACTAATAAAATACCACCTGTAGCTAGGGCTGCGTTTTTTATGAAATTTCTTCTGCTGAAATTCTTATTCATGTCTAAATAACTTTTTTGCGCAAGTTATTTTTAACACTTCATAAGAGTTTTATGAAATTGTTATGAGTCAGTAACTACTGGGTTAAGATTATTGAGTTATGTTAAGCTAACTTTTAAAAATATTATTGGATTGAGTTTAAAATACTGTAACAAATTAGATAAATTAACGTCATATAGTCGTAAAATCATCAATTATGGAATCAAATTATCACACATTAAAACGAACAGACAATCAATTATTGGTCATAACCCACTTATCTCAATTATTAACTTACGCCACAGGTTTTGGAGGACTTATTGCGCCATTAATTCTTTGGGCCACACAAAAAGAACAGGTAGAGGGAATGGATGTGCACGGAAAAGCTATTTTGAATTTTCAAATTAGTATATTAATCTATTCTATAATTAGTATTCCTTTAATTTTGTAGTTGGATTAGGGATTTTAACTTTAATATTAGTAGCCATCCTGGCCTTTATTATGCCAATTATAAATGCCGTAAAAGCAAGTAACGGCGAATTACCATATTATCCGTTGTCTTTTAATTTTGTTAGTTAGGAATTTTTTTTAATGGATTTAAGAAAGCTTCATCTATTTTGGTGAAGCTTTTTTTATTTAGAAAAAAATTACTCTATTACAGAAAAATCAAAAAGCGATACTATATTTATAACCTATGTTTGCTTTTTTTATATATGCGTGTTATTTTAAAAAACATATTAATTTTTATACTACTCTTTATATCTCAATTAGTCATAGCTCAAAATCCTGTGACTGAACATATGGCTAAGGTTTCTAATTTACCAGATATTGAGTTTTATGATATTCTAGAAGACCAAGATAATTATATCTGGCTAGCAGCAGACAAGGGATTATACAGATATGATGGGAAATCGTATAAACGTTTTAGTCACCAACAACAAAAAGGGAGTTCATTATTTCAATTAAGATTAGATGAAAAAGGACGTTTGTGGTGTGCCAATATTCATGGGCAAATTTTTTATGTTGAAGATAATCAATTAAAACTGTTTTTTGACTCCGGTCATTTAGTGAAAGGACAATTACCATCTTATGTTATTTTAGATACTAAAATTCGATTATTTACAATAACTGGAGTTTATGATGTAAATAGAACAACTAAAAAAATCACTAAAATATTTGATGGTATTTGTATTAATCATGCTAATGAGGGAGCAGTTGATTATGTGTATGTCATAAACTTAGAAAAAAACATAAAAGAACATCGTGTCTATAAATTAGACAAATCTAATAACACTAAGATTTTAGAAATTTTAAGTACACAGCGTATACAGTCTCCTAAGTTATTTGCATTTGATAGAGAAGTTTTCCTAATGCATAAGAGTAAAGAGGAAAACGTTATTTTTCTTATTAATAAAATAAACGATACCTCAAAAAAACTGAATACACCACTTCAATTAAAAAAGGATATTATTTATAATCTTTTAAAGATTGATAATGATTATTGGTTTTTAACAGCTTCTGGTGTGTTTATTTACACGTTTAATAATGAAGCGTTTACCTTTAAAAAACAGTTGTTTAGTACGGAATCCATTACGGACGTTGAAATAGATTTTAATAAAAACTATTGGTTTACGACGCTAGATAACGGGGTATTTGTGTCTCCAAATTTAAATATTAAACATATTGAATTAAATTCTATAAAATCTAAGATAACAGCATCTTGTGCTTTAGCCAATAATCAATTTGTATTAGCGACCAATGATGGTAAACTTTTATTTCATAACCAATCTAATCATTTTAAAACATTACTATTACCACAATCAGTAATAATAGGGAATCTGTTTTACGATGCTAAAGCACAACAATTAATTATAAGTGTTAATGCTTCAGAATCCTATGTGGTAGACCTTAAAACGGATAAGATTACTAATACGGTAAATAAATATTCAGTCGCAAAAACCTTTTCAAAAATAAATGATAGTACTCTATTTTACGGTAATTATAAGGAGGGTATTGTTTATAAAAACACATTTTCTTCAGAAGAAAAAAAGGTTATTCGTTCTAGTCGTGTAAAAACTTCTATAGTTACGGATAGTGCACTTTTTGTGTCTTATATTGATGGTGTTTTTAAATACAATTTAAATGCATTTTCATCTGTAGAACTTAAATATAATAAAAACAGTTTGTTGGTTAGTTCTGTTGCTAAAACGGAAAATACGGTTTGGTTGTCTACACAACATAATGGTTTGTTGAAATTTGAAAATGACACACTTTCAAAATCGATAATTTCTCTTCCTAAATCTTTAGAAATAAATACAATAAAATCCGAAGATATTTTTTTATGGATTTCTACAGATCAAGGCTTATATAAGTATAATACTAAAACGAAGAGTTTAAAATCGTTAAGTGCTCAAGATGGATTAAATACTGCTGTAAATTCTTTTCTTATTCTTAAAGATGTTATTATCATAACCTTACCCAAATCATATTATATATTACCAAAAAGTAAAGGGTTATTTAAAGATTTTAAAACGGCTAAAATCAATGTAGAAACGGTAATTATAAATGATCGAGATACCTTGGTGCAAAGTCATTATAAACTTCCATACAATCGCAATAAAATTAGTGTTAAATTTAATTCAAACGGATTTCAATCTAACCAGCACGTGGTGTACCAATATCGTGTAAAAGAGATGGATTCCACTTGGCATGACTTACCTGTAAATACACATTTTGTGAATTTTAATAGTCTTTCTAGTGGCACCTATACGTTAGAACTAAAGGCTAAAAATCTTAGTGCTAAAGATGCTATTTTTACGTCACCAATTACTTTTATAATTACAGAAGCTTTTTGGGAAACCTGGTGGTTTTATACTATAATATTAGGGAGTGCTTTGGGAGGACTTTGGTTGTATTTTAGACGACGACTCAAACAAAAAGAAGCACAGCGTATTGTAGAAATAGACAAAGTTCTTGTCGATAAGAAAATTACTAATTTAAGGTTAGAAAATTTACGCTCACAAATGAATCCGCATTTTATTTTTAATGCGTTAAATTCTATTCAAGATTATATTGTGTCTAATGAAAAAGAATTAGCAAGCTCGTATTTAGTAAAGTTTAGCCGATTAATTCGGATGTATCTCGATTATAGTCAGCAAAACGAAATCACCTTACAAGAAGAATTAAATGCTTTAAAATTGTATTTAGAATTAGAAAAAGTACGTTTTGAAGACGAGTTAGAATATCAAATTCATATAGATTATCAACTAAAAACAAAACAAATAAAAGTGCCCTCGTTATTCATTCAGCCTTATGTGGAAAATGCTTTAAAACACGGCTTATTACATAAAACAACGGATAGACAATTAAAGGTTGAAGCTAAAATTATTGAAAACAATAACTTACAAATTACTATTGAAGATAATGGTATAGGTAGAGCACAATCCGAAAAATTAAAACGCCCTAACCAACAGCACAAACCTTTTGCAACCAAAGCCAATGAAGAACGTGTGCACCTTTACAAAAACAAATTAAAACGTAATATAACCATCGCTATTGAAGATTTGTACAATGAAAATCAAACCGCTTCAGGAACCAAGGTGGTTATAACAATGCCTATATAATACAACCATGAAAGCCATAATTATAGACGACGAAAAACGCGCCAGACACTTACTATCTAAGCTCATAACTGAACATTGTACAAGTATCACAAGTATTGCAGAAGCGCAAGATTTATCTTCTGGTGTGGACTTAATAAAGTCTTCAAAACCAGATATTGTATTTTTAGATATTGAAATGCCAAATCAGTCCGGTTTAGATATTTTAGAATACTTTCCAAATCAAATCAATTTTAAAATCATATTTGTCACCGCGTATAACCAATATGCTATTGAAGCCTTCAAATTATCTGCAGTGGATTATCTGTTAAAACCTGTTGATACTAACGAATTAAAAGAAGCGGTGACCAAAGCCGAAGAAGCAATAAAAGCTAACAATTTAAACGATCAATTAAATAAGTTGCGCGACTCTCTAAAGCAGTTATCCATGGATAAAATAGCCTTAGAAATCCCTAAAGGTATCATGTTTGCATCTCATAACGACATTGTATATTTTGAAGCCGATAGCATGTACACCAAAGTACATTTAATAGATGGCAAACAAAAAACGATTTGCAAGCCCTTAAAGCATTTTGTAGCGCAATTAGAAGGTAATGCCATGTTTTTTAAATGTCATCGTTCCTATTTAATCAACCTAAAATACGTAGACGAATTGGTAAAAGATGATGGCGATTATTTATTGATGACGAATAAAAAACGAATACCTATTTCAAAATCTAAACGCGATCAGTTTTTAGAAGTCATTAAGGAAACATTTTTATGAGATTAGCTTAAAATTTCGTTTTCATTTAGAAAAAAAATCCACAGCTTTAGAAAAATCGCTATTAAGAATGGGGGTTTAGTTACTTCTTTTGAAGTCTATTAAACACAATTCTTATGAAAAAAATAATTCTATTATTAGTTTTAGCATTATGCTACAATACTTCCAATGCACAATTGGGTAAAATGCTAAAGAAGAAAGCCAAAGCAGCAGTAGAGAAGAAGCTGAAAAACAAAGAGGAGGCAAGCTCATCTTCAAAATCCGACAATGCTACAGGAATGGTTGGTAGTACTTCAACTTCCAATAAAAATGCATCTAAAACTGAATATACTGATGAAGAATTTAAAGCAGAATTAGCCAAAAAATACCCTAACGACCAAGCAAAGCAAGATTTATATTATCAAAAATATCTCGAGAAAAAACAAAAGGAAGCCGACGCTAATAAACCTAAAACAGCCTCTAATATAAGTGATGACTTTTTATACATGTCTTATCCTTTTGCAATGACTAAAGGGATGAGTGCTGTTGGTGTAGACCGTGTAAAATTAAGACGTCAGATGACTGATATGGGCGATAATATCGATGTGTTACCAGCCCAAGATCCTGATTATGCTTGGTTACGTTTTTTAACAACACCAGAATTAGAAGCCATGTCACCAGAAGGTTATATTGGTTATGAGTTAGTATCCGGAATGTTTACCACCAAAGTAGGTGCAGACCGATCACAAACGCTCGAGCTTGGTACAGGAATGCCAATTTTGGTAAGAGGAATGCTTATTGCAGACGATGTGTTTGTTATTTACGCGGCATCGCATCAAGGTGGTCATGCGTTTAATGTACCATCGTATATGCATCAAAAAGATATTACCATTTTAAATGTAATTGGTAAAGGCGAGCAACAGTTTCATTTAGATTGGTTAGAAAAAGCAAAGCCGATAGTAATAGAATTTGAAGCAACCTTAAAAGCCAATTATGATGCTGCGGCAAAATCTACAATGGCGGCTATAAAAATGCCCAAAGCAGGAACTATGAATAGTAACACATCATTAGTAAATTTTGCTAAACAAAATGTGTCTAAAACTATTGAGAAAGATGGTGCTCAACTTTTGAAGTTAAATATAGAATCTAACGATTGGAGTGTGGTTAAAAACAAATATACAGGTCACATTTTGTACCGTTGGATTAAAGGGGCATTTACCGAAAAAAATAAAAATAACGACTGCTACTTACAAGGCTTTTTAATTAAGCAACAATATAATGGTAGTGGTTATGGTAGTTCAGAATTTGGTGGGATTATTCATGGACAAATGCCTTACGGCCAAAAAATTAACTGCGAAAACGCCAATTAAAACCATAGATGCAATACATCCTAAAAACCTTATAAATTATGAAAAAGTTATTTATACTTCTAACTATTTTAACTATTGGCGCAGCACAACCTGTAAATGCGCAATTCTTTAAAAAAGTTAAAGAAAAATTAGATCAACCACTTATAAAAAAGAAGAATAAAAAAATAAGTGAAGAAGAGCTAGAAAGAAGAAAAAATATTAAGCTACCAGATGCTGGCATTTTAGATAAAGATGAAGCTTTAAAAGCCATTGCAGTAAAAGGTTTAGATGCGTATTATAGTAAGCATAGTATGAGCAACACGCATCAATATATTACATCAAACAATTGGTCTACCGTAAAACATAAAGATACAGGAGTGCCTTTATACCAATGGGCTGTAGGTGCTGTTGTTCAAAGAAATTCAGATGGTCAATGTATGCTTTACGAGTTTATTCTGAGACGCGAATATACAGGAGGTGGTAATTATGGTGATACTTATTTTAATGGCATAAATAGAGGAACGATTAAAGCGCCTTATGGTAATTATATAGCTTGCGTAGAATAATACCTAAAAGGTATGTACTTTCAACGTTTTAAAAGAGTTTACAAGATGTAGACTCTTTTTTTATTTAGAAAAAAATCGAAGTGTTTCAGAAAAATACAAATTGAAAAACCATGCAATAACTATTGCTTTGTAGTCTATTAATTTAAAAATTCTCAACTACAATGAAAAAAACTTTACTCTTATTTACAACCTACTTATGTTTGGGTTTGTTTTCGGCTTTTGCCCAAAATGTGAACATTCCAGATGCTAATTTTAAAGCATATCTTGTTGGCGATACAGCCATTAACACTAATAATGATTCAGAAATTTCTGTAGCCGAAGCGCAAGCTTTTACAGGAGCATTAGATGTAAGCGATTTGTCAATTGCAGATTTAACTGGTATAGAGGCCTTTGTTAATATTACAGGACTAGATTGTTATAGTAATAATTTAACAGCTATTGATGTAAGTAGTAATTTGGCTTTAACACGTTTACATTGTGCTGATAATAGCATCACATATTTGGACATAAGTTTAAATACGCAGATTGATGAAATTCTGTGTTATAATAATCAACTTACAAATTTAAATATAGCCAATGGTAAAGGTGCTGCGTTTACATACATGAAATCTTATAACAACCCTAATCTTACCTGTATTCAAGTAGATGCTGGAACTGTGCCACCGGCTAACGTAGGTGTTTATGATGTGGGATGGACGCGAGATTTAGAAACTAGAGTCGTAGAAGACTGTAGTACAAGTATTACTTACATCACTATTCCAGATGCTAATTTTAAATCTTATTTAGTAGGTAACGGTGCAATTAATACAGATTATGATCAAGAAATATCTGTTGCTGAAGCTCACGCTGTAACAGGAGCATTAGATGTAAGCAATTTGGCTATTTCAGATTTAACTGGGATTGAAGCTTTTATTAATCTTACCGCATTGGATTGTAGTGATAATACAATATCTGCTTTAGATGTGTCAACTATTACAGGTCTTACAAGTTTAAATTGTAAAGAAAATAATATTGGTAGTTTAAATGTGCAGGGGACTTCTTTAATTACCTTGGATGCTGAAGATAACAGTTTAACGAGTTTAGATGTTTCAAATCTAGCGACCTTAACAACTTTAAACACGAGATCAAATAGTATTTCAAATTTAAATCTTCAAGGTGCAACTGCTCTCGAAGTTTTAGATTGTAGCGATAATAGCTTATCTACGTTAAATGTAAGTGTAAATACAAACCTTATTGATTTAAATTGTAGTGATAATAACTTAACGACTGTAGATGTGACTAATTTAACAACTTTAACAGGTTTAAATATTAGTGACAATGCCATCTCATCGATTGTACTTACCGCGAATTCTAATTTAAATACTTTAATTGCAAGCGATAATAACTTTGCTAGTATTGATGTTTCTAATAACACTTTGTTAACTGAATTAATTGTGGCAAGTAATAGCTTAACAAGTATAGATATTACTAATAACACAATGCTTACTGCTGTAGATTTCCAAGATAATTCAATCAGTAACCTAGATATTAGCAATAACCCTAATTTAACTAGGATTCACGCTGCTTTTAACCAATTTACGACTTTTGATATTAGCGCCTACCCTCAAATAAATCAATTGTTAATATATGACAATCAGCTTACTAGCTTAAACGTGGCTAATGGTAATAACTCTAATTTTGTATATATGAAGGTATATAATAATCCTGATTTAACATGTGTACAAATAGATTCAGGATATACACCAAACCAAGTAGGTGTGTATGATAATGGATGGACTAAAGATACAGACACAAATTACAGTGAAAATTGTACACCTACAGTGTATTATGTGAATGCAAATGCTACAGGGAATAATGATGGAAGCTCTTGGGCAGATGCTTATACAACCATCAATGATGCATTAAGTAATGTATTATTAAATGATGAAATTTGGGTGTCTCAAGGTGTGTATAGTCCGGCAAATACTACATCAGTTCTCACATTAGATTTAGAAAGTTTGAAAATCTATGGAGGTTTTGACGGCACTGAGTCAACTTTAGCTGATCGAGATTTAACTAAAGTATTTACAGATAACGCTACGATTATTTCTGGTGATATTAATGGTGATGATATAGAAGGAGATTTCACAACTAATAAAACCGATAATGCTACAATATTAGTGAGTCTTGAGGCAGATCATGTCATTTTTGATGGTTTTGTTCTTCAAAATGCCTACACATCTAGTTCTAGTCCTGTAATAGTTACTAATACAAATATCACCGATTTTACATTAAAAAATACATGGATTACAGAAAATTACAGTGAAGGTTTACTATTAGATTGGAGAGATTTTTCTGGTGACTTAGTGGTTGAAAATGTAGCAATAACCAACAATGCTACCAATAATGGTGTTGTTTTATTAGAGCATAGTGCTTCCAATTCAGATGCATTAACGTCTCATTGGTCAAATATTCTGTTTACAGATAATACCTATAATTCAGATTTTGGTGCAATTTGGTTTAGAAGGAGTTCATCTTCTAATGGTAACAGAAGTATAGTTCACTTTTTAAATAATGCTACAATTGTAAATAACGTGAACAACCACGCAACAGTACAACAAGTTATTAATGTTAGTGGAAGTGGATGGATACGTCTAGAAACAAGAAATAGTATTTTTTGGCAAAATAAATATAATGGAAACCAATTCAATACAGTAGATATTGACAATAGCAAAACAGGCGAAGGGGATAGCCAAACTATCAATGTATATAATTCGGTTATACAGGTTACTTCAGCTGCTACTTCTGGTACTTATAACGCTTCAGACATTACTCAATTAGATCCGGCTACCGATAATTTAAATTTAGATAGTGATTACAAACCGACATCAGCTTCAAATTATATCATAGATCAAGGCGATAATTCTTATTATGATACAGCAATTTTTGCAAGCTTAGATTTATCTGGAAACGAAAGATTTTTCAATACCACTATAGATTTAGGTGCTTATGAGTACAATTCGACATTAGGAATTGATAATGTTTTTTTAAATACAAATGCAGTAAAATTATACCCGAATCCTGTAAGCGATAGATTATATATTCAATCTACTGAACAGATTGAAAGTGTAGCTATTTACAACACTAATGGGCAATTAGTAAAAGAATCTCACACCGTTAATACCGGTATTGACGTGTCTAATTTGTCTACAGGATTATACCTTATTCAAATGAAAACCGCTTCTTCATCTATAAACCAAAAGTTCTTTAGAAACTAAAGTTGTGGTTGTGTCAGCTTAACTTAGCGCTCACTTTTGTGAGCGCTTTTTTTACCAAATCATTTAAAACATATTTAATAATGAAACATTTAAAATTTTATGCCATTGTACTTTTTGCAATGCTTCTAACAGCATGTTCTTCAGATGATGATAATTCTGATACCTATGAAAATCATATTACGGTAGGGGAATCTGTATTTGAAATGCATACCGCAGTTGTAGAGCCTTCACTGAATAGTGTGTTTTTAAGTTTAGCCAATAGCTCTGAGGCCGAAATAGTAGCCGCTTCTGATGGTACTGCATTGAGTAATGTAGATTTGTTTACAGCACGAATTAGTTATTTAGATTTAACACCTGGAGTAACTTATGAGTTATCTGAAATTTCAAATTTAGAGTTCATGGTAAATGGCTCTATTGTTGGAGGTGAATTTGAAAACGGAATCAGTCAGTTTTACAAAAGCGGAAGTAACGCAGATTTAGAAGTTACCCAAGGAACTATTACAGTAACTGAATATGATGTTGATTTTATTCGTTTATCATTTGCGTTTACAAGGGCAGATGGCGTTGTAATTTCTGGAGATTACGAAGGTTCATTTCTTTATATAAATAATAATCTTAATTGATAGTGATTATATTAACTAAAAAAAGCTCACCAATAATAGTGAGCTTTTTTTATAAATAAATATTATGAGTAATAAAAAGTTTAGCTATTAAGCATCACAGGCATCACCAACATCGTAACGTGTTCACCCTCATCTAAACCATCTGTAGGCGTTAAGATACCAGCTCTGTTTGGTAAACTCATTTCTAACTGTACGTTTTCGGCATTTAAGTTGTTAATCATTTCAGTTAAGAAGCGCGAGTTAAACCCTATTTGCATATCGTCGCCTTGGTAATCACAAGATAAACGCTCTTCGGCTTTGTTTGAATAATCGATATCTTCCGCAGAAATATTTAATTCAGCACCTGCAATTTTTAAACGAATTTGATGTGTTGTTTTGTTAGAGAAAATACTAACACGCTTAACCGAGTTTAAAAACTGTGTACGGTCTATGACTAATTTATTTGGGTTTTCTTTAGGAATTACCGCTTCGTAATTAGGGTATTTTCCATCAATTAAACGACAGATTAACACAGAGTTTTCAAAAGTAAACTTAGCATTAGATTCGTTGTATTCCACTAAAACATCATCATCACTTCCTGCTAAAATCCCTTTTAAAAGTGTTAAAGGCTTTTTAGGCATTATGAATTCTGCAGATTCTGTAGCACTGACATCATTTCTAGTATATTTTACCAATTTGTGAGCATCTGTTGCTACAAAAGTTAAATTATCTTGAGAAAACTGAAAGAACACACCACTCATTACAGGTCTTAAGTCATCGTTACCAGCAGCAAAAATAGTTTTACTAATCGCAGTGGCTAAGATATCACCCATAATGGTTGTTTTGCTAGCATCTTCAATAGAAACTGCATTAGGGAATTCTGCGCCATCGGCATAAGCTAAAGCATATTTACCGTGATTAGAGCTGATCTCAACCGTATTGTTTTCTTCAACAACAAACGTTAAGGGTTGCTCCGGAAACGTCTTCAATGTGTCTAATAATAATCGTGCTGGTAAAGCAATGTTACCTTCAGAATCACTTTCTACATCAATAGTTGCAGACATCGTGGTTTCTAAATCACTTGCCGAAATCGTTAGTTTTGATTGGCTAAGTTCAAATAAGAAATTATCTAAAATCGGTAGTGTATTACTGTTGTTAATGACACCTCCCAATACCTGAAGCTGCTTTAATAAATAGGTGCTTGAAACAATAAATTTCATGTGTTATATATTAATTGTTTTTATTGGTCATACTTCGACTGCGCTCAGTACAAATATGAAACATCTAATCGATACGGCTAGAGGTTGCATACTGAATATATGTGGTTTATACTTTTAATTAGTGTTACAAATATATCTTAATAGAAGGGTTTTTTAAAACTAACTTATTAACAAATTCTTCCTGTAAAAGTAGGAATTTGGTTGTGTGAAGCTGAATTTTTATTGGGCGTATTTTTTCTTTCTAAGATAATTAAATAGCAAACCAAAGCCCGCTAAAAGTATGAGTGGCAATACAATATTAATAAATTGCCAGGTGCCTCTGTTTTCTTTTACTTTCTCATTGTCTAAAAAAGCCACATTAATTTCCTTGGCTCTTATGTTTATAAGTCCAGTGTCGTCTAAAAGGTAATTCACGGCATTCAGCAAAAATTCCTTGTTGCCAAACGATTTTCCGGTGAGTTGGTCAAAGCCTAATTCTATAGGTCTGTTTTTTATTACGTCGTTTTTAATGACGTTTCCATCGGAAACAACGACCATTTTTGTAGGCGTACCTTTAGACTTAAAATCTTTGACTTTAAAAGGTAAAACACGTTGGTCGTACACCGAAGTAAATTCACCTTCTAATAATACGGCTAGATTTTGTGGTCCTTGATTAAAGCTAGCTTCATCAGGTGCTTCAGTAACCGCATCTAAAGAAATGGTGGTTGGCGCACCTTCTAATTTCGATTTTGGTGAACTCTGTAATAATATAGATTTTTTAAGGTCGTTTTTTAAGGTGTCAATCGGACTCGCAAAATCATACTTTACCAAGTTTAAATTTTTGGTGATAGGATGGTTGGGGTTTGATGCTGCTAAAGGTGAATATTGCCATTGTACGGGTTGCATTTGTGCCTGGCTACCTTCGCCAATAGCTAACATTATCGGAGCAGAATACAGGTCTTTTACCAAGGTCGGATTCACACGAACACCGTATTTAAAGAAAAAATCATTTAAGTTTAAATCGCGCATAATAGAAACACCACGACCTGCAGCGTTGTACAAGCTGTCTTTGTCCATAATTACAGACTCAGTTAGCCATAAACTTTTTCCCCCATTCATGGTATACTGGTCTAGAACTAATTTTTCATGTTCTGAAAACGCAATACTTGGTTTTGCTGAGATAATTAAATCATAAGATTTAAGCTTGTCTAAAGTTCCTTGTGGATTGGTAGCAACACTGTCTAAGGTGAATTGCGCTAAATTATAATAAGGTTTGATCGTTTGCAGAAAGTCAGCAATTTCAATATCATCTAGCTGTCCATTACCTTTTAAAATGGCCACTTTTTTAGCCTTAGCGTTTACCAATTTGCTAAACCCATCAGCAAAGGCATATTCTAAAGCTTGTACCGAATTGGTAATCTGTTCTTGTAATCCTTGTGTAACGCTTCGTTTTAACAATGGAATTTTTACGGTCTGGTCTTTATAACTCGCAAAAGCCCATGGGAAAATGATATCTTGTTTTACTTGTCCGGTGCTGTTATCAGTGCTTATGTAGGGCTCTAATCCCGATTTACTAAGCTCTTCAATATTGCGCTGTCTTGTGGTTTCATCTTCAATGGGATTGATGTAGTTGATGAATATTTGGTCAGTTTCTAGTTGGAATTCTTCTATTATTTGTCGGACTTCGGTTTGAAGTAATATAAATTCAGAAGGAAAATCACCTTCTAAAAAGACATCAATTACTAAAGGTGAATCTAGATTGCTAAGTAATGATTTTGAAGCTTCCGAAAGGGTGTAACGGTTGTCTTTAGTGAGGTCGAAACGTTCGTAAATAACGCTTGAAATGGCATTCAATATAACGAGTCCAACAACAATAGCAGCAATATATAATATGGATTTATTCTTCTTCATTCTCGAATGTTATTTCTTCTTGATAAGGCTTTAGGGCTACCACTTTATCAGCTTTAAATATAATTTCTACACAATCTCTTTGGTCATTAAAAGCACCAGGCTCTATACCTAGTCCATAATTCCATTTATCAGTGTCATGTGCTTTTTTAGCATCATTCCATGTCAACCATTCCGCTTTACCCAAAAGTGTAGCTAGTTCCGCTTTAGAAGTTCCAATTAAAGTATCTGTTTTTATGGTGCTATCTATCATTTCGTAGCGTAACGCCGGGCTTTCTATCCAGGCTTCACTATCAAAATATTTTTGATGATGATAGCTACTAATAATATTTAAGAATGGATAAAACATATAAAAGTATACAAAAGGTGTTAAAACCAAACTGATGAGTGCAGTAAGCCATTTACGTTTGTCAACCGTATTTAAAAATAAAAATAGCAGTACAAAAAGAACGATTAAGAATACAATTAATAGTGGTGTTACAATCATGTTACTGGTTTTGGATTCTCAATTTTGTAAATAGTAAAAAAGCTAAGGCAATACTTATAAAATAGACTAAATCTCTAGTGTCAATGACGCCACGACTCATACTATTGTAATGTGCAGCCATACCGAGGTTTTCCATATAAACCAGGTTGCCAAATAGATTGTAATTGGATAAGCCTTCAAATCCAAAATAGAAAAAGAAACAGATAAAAACGGCAATGATAAACGCTACAATTTGATTGTCAGATAGGGTAGAAGCAAACACGCCAATAGCTGTATACGCAGCTACTAAAAAGAGCAATCCAAAATAAGAGCCTATGGTGCTGGCCATATCTAGATTAGCTTCTGGATTTCCTAATCGAGACACCGTATAGACATATAATAATGTCGGGATCAAAGCTAAGATGATTAAAGTGAAAGCGCCAAAATACTTGCCTAAAACAATCTGAAAATGCGAAATAGGTTTCGTAACGAGCAATTCTAAAGTCCCTTGTTTTTTTTCATCACTAAAACTACGCATGGTTACCGCAGGAACTAAAAAAATAAGAATCCAAGGTGCAAGTAAAAAGAAAGAAGATAAACTGGCTTGGCCATTATCTAAAATGTTGAACTCCCCTTTAAAAACCCAGAGAAAAAGGCCGTTGAGTAATAAAAACACCCCAATAACCAAATAACCAATTGGTGAGGCGAAAAAGGTGTTAATTTCTTTTTTTAGTATTGCTAACATATATTAGTGTTCAGTATTTATTTTAGACTTTCCAATTTATCCACACTCCACGCTTCAGGTTTAGCATTAAACAAAGGTTTTGTTTTTCCCCAAACGCCTTTAAATAATTCGGAATGTCTATAATGATGTAAATCGGCTTCAGAATTCCAATAACTATAGGTGAAAAAGATATTAGTTGTATTCTGATCGCGGTACAACTCTAAAAATTGACAACCTTCAAAAGCTCTAATTTTTTCTTTAACCGTTTCAAAATTAGCCAAAAATTCATCAATTTTAGACGGCTCAAAACTCATTTTTACAATTCTTACTAACATATTTTTAGGGCTTTAAGAAGTTTATGGTCACGGTATCCATCGTTTTTAATCCCATTAGTGTAGAAGCGCTACCAACGGTGCTGTTATTGCTTTTATAAATTGCAATTTCTATATAACCCGATGAATTAAAAACGACCATGCCTTTACCTTCAATATTTCGTTTTGAAGTTTCTGTTTCATCATAGTTTATAATATCACTATACTTATTAAAAATGGTTTTAAATTTATGGTTTCTTGCAGAGATTTCATAAGCCCTTCCTTTTTGATGCTGTTCAAAAAATTTACGTTTAATGTTGGTAATCACATTACCGTAATTGTCAATGTAAATAACACTACCAATAATTTGATTTTGGTCGTCATTAACAAAAGGATGTAAATTTTTAATTGGCTTAATGCTGTTAATAACTTTTCCAATCACGCCTAAAGTTCCTCCTCTTGCAATATGGCAAGCTACCTTTACAAAAATGTCTAATACAGGAAAGCTAGTTTCTACTTTGTCGTGGATGTTAATCTCTACAATTTCTTCAGCAGCAATGTCGGCACATATCATACTCATTATACCATTGTTAGCACATATAAAGTAATGGTCGTCTAATTTAACGGCAATATGTTTATTTTCAGGACTTAACTCAGAATCTATCCCGATTAAATGTATCGTTCCTTTGGGGAAACTGCTATAGGCATTTTGAATAACATAAGCGGCTTCAGAAATATTAAAAGGCGAAATTGAATGCGAAATATCGACAACGTTAACCGCTTCAAGTTCGCTAAATATAGCCCCTTTTATGGCTCCAGAAAAGTGATCTTTTTCTCCAAAATCAGTCGTTAAAGTGATTATCGCCATGGATTGATTGTTGATATTTTTTTAAGGATTATGGTTGTAAAATTGTTAAATTTGGTGTGTATAACAGAATTACAAAATTAGTAAAAGAAAACAGATTAACACATTAAATCAAGCACGCTTTTGAATGAACTTATCTTAGAACTCGAAGAAATAACGCCTAAAGAATTCTTTGGTGCACAAAATGCAAATATTGAATTATTAAAAAAGTATTTTCCTAAGCTCAAAATTGTAGCCAGAGGCAATAAGTTAAAAGCTTATGGAGATGAAGATTTATTAGAAGAGTTTGACCGTCGAATCACAATGCTTATGAAGCATTTTGGAAAGTATAACAAACTTGATGAAAATGTTATAGAGCGCGTTTTAACCAGTCAAAGCACCGATGATTACGAAACGACCGCAAAAAGTGGTGAGGTTTTAGTACATGGTGTTGGTGGAAAGTTGATTAAAGCCCAAACCGCTAATCAGCGTAAGTTGGTAGAGAGCATGCGTAACAACGATATGGTTTTTGCTATTGGTCCTGCAGGAACTGGTAAAACTTATACGGGTGTCGCTCTAGCTGTTGAGGCCTTAAAAAAGAAAGAAGTTAAGCGTATAATATTAACACGTCCTGCTGTAGAAGCTGGTGAGAATTTAGGGTTTTTACCAGGAGATTTAAAAGAAAAATTAGATCCTTATATGCAGCCTTTATACGATGCTTTAAGAGATATGATTCCTGCTGAAAAGTTAGATAGCTATATTGAAAAAGGCGTGATTCAAATTGCACCTTTAGCCTTTATGCGTGGTCGTACCTTAGATAATGCCTTTGTGATATTAGATGAAGGGCAGAATACGACGCATGCACAAATGAAAATGTTTTTAACCCGAATGGGAAAAAATGCAAAATTCTTATTAACAGGTGACCCTGGCCAAGTAGATTTACCACGCCGAACCATTTCAGGATTAAAAGAAGCCCTTTTAGTGTTGAAAAACGTTGAAGGTATTGGTATGATTTATTTAGATGATAAAGATGTGATTCGCCATAAATTAGTACGAAAAGTGATTGCGGCGTATAAGCATATTGAAAATAGAGAATAAGTAGGGACAAGTCGCGACTTGTCCATACCTCGTCATTTGTCCGTGCGTTGCGATTTGTCCGTAACGCAATTATTCAGCAAATGAACCCATTCAATAATAATTTTTCCGCATTGCAATTAGTCCATAAAAATTAAGAAAAAAAATAAATTAAAATAATGTCAAATACCATAATAGATACCAATTTCAATTTTCCAAACCAGAAAAGCGTTTACAAAGGAAAAGTACGAGAAGTCTATAATATTAATGATGAGCAATTAGTAATGGTTGCTACTGATCGCCTCAGTGCTTTTGATGTGGTGATGCCTAAAGGGATTCCTTATAAAGGGCAAATTTTAAATCAGATTGCCACTAAAATGATGAAGGAAACCGAAGACTTGGTACCTAATTGGTTGGTGGCTACACCAGACCCTAATGTGGCTGTAGGTCATTTATGTGAGCCTTTTAAGGTAGAGATGGTTATCCGTGGCTATATGTCTGGCCATGCTGCTAGAGAATATAAAGCAGGCAAACGAACACTTTGTGGTGTTGCAATGCCAGAAGGTATGAAGGAGAACGATAAGTTTCCTGAGCCTATTATAACCCCTGCGACTAAAGCAGAAATGGGAGATCATGATGAGGATATTTCTCGAGAGGATATTCTAAAAAAGGGCATTGTGTCTGAAGCAGATTATATAGTGCTTGAAGATTATACCAGAAAACTATTTCAAAGAGGTACAGAAATCGCAGCTAAACGCGGATTGATTTTAGTAGATACCAAATATGAGTTTGGAAAAACAAAAGACGGTAAAATTGTATTGATTGACGAAATTCATACACCAGATTCATCACGGTATTTTTATGCCGAAGGTTACCAAGAACGTCAAGATAAAGGGGAATCTCAAAAGCAATTATCTAAAGAATTTGTAAGGCAATGGTTAATTGCTAACGACTTTCAAGGTTTAGAAGGACAAACCGTTCCTTTTATGAGTGATGACTATATTGAAACTGTAAGTGAACGTTATATTGAACTCTATGAGAATATTACTGGCGATACTTTTGTAAAGGCCGATGTTAGTGCTATTCAAAGCCGTATTGAAGCTAATGTTTTAGCATACTTAGACTAATTTTGAGATCTGTTATTCTTCTAGTAAAAATAAAATTTTAATTCAAATTTATGATATAAGTCAGTCGCATCATTGACTTAAACTTGTACCTTAGTAAAAAGAATTAATCATATAAAAAAAGATAGAATATGACGGTAAATTTTCAATATGTAAACATAGATGTTAGTGAAACACTTTCAGCATTAACGGAAGAGAAATTAGAAAAATTAGCCAATAAATTCGAGTTTTTAATTTCAGCTCAAGTTTATTTCAAACAAGATGAAAAAGACCACGAAGCAGGTAAAATTTGTAATATAGAATTAAGCTTACCTGGTCCACGTATTTTTGCAACTTCTAACGAGAAGAATTACGAAATGGCAATGACCGAAACCATAAATGATTTAACTCGACAATTAAAAAAACGAAAAGAAGTCTTTAAAACCCATTAAAAAGTTTTCAGTCGCAGTCACTGTTTTCAGAGTCATAAATTTAGTGAGAATAATTATTTATAGAATTAATGCTATGAGTTCTCACAAAAAAAATGGTAATGAGCATGTGACTGCGACTTTTTTTTAAATAAAAAAGTAAGCACTGCGATTAAATACTGCAACTGTAAACTTATCTATGGTGATAAGGTTCATTTCTAAGGATGGTAAAGCCTCGGTATAATTGCTCTATAAAAAACAAACGTACCATTTGGTGTGAGAAGGTCATTTTTGAAAGGCCTAATTTGCCATTTGCTCTCTGGTAAACGGCATCTGAAAATCCGTAAGGGCCACCAATGACAAAGATTAAGGTTTTTATACCCGAATTCATATGTTTTTGCAAATAACCCGAAAAGGCTACGGAATCTAATTGTTTGCCATTTTCATCCAAAAGAATTAAAACATCAGCAGGCGTTGTTTTTGCTAAAATTAATTCGCCTTCTTTGTCTTTTTGTTGGGCTTCAGATAAATTCTTAACTTTTTTTAAGTCGGGAATCATTTCAAATTCAAACTTGATATAGAAACCAAGTCGTTTGCTATAATCGGTAATTAAAGCTTGAAGATTTTTATTGTCAGTTTTGCCTATGGCGATTAGTTTTATATTCATGATTCAAATTTACGATTTACAAGTTATGATTTTAGATTTTTTTCTGATTCATAATTCTAAAATCGGATATCGTTAATCAATTTCCTATTTTTACAGCAAATAAGTATTTCAATGATTTCAAAAGCTCAATTCGATAAAGAAATAGAATTAATTATCTCTAACGCTATCCGCGAAGATGTTGGTGATGGTGACCATAGCTCTTTAGCTTGTATTCCTGCTTTAGCACAAGGTAAAGCCAAGCTATTAGTAAAAGATAACGGGACTATTGCTGGTGTTGATTTTGCAAAGCAAGTCTTTGCTTATGTTGATGACAACATGACTATTGAAACGCTTATTGAAGATGGTCAAAAAGTAAAAAAAGGCGATATTGCATTTTACGTAGAAGGCGCATCACAATCCATTTTAAAAGCCGAACGTTTAGTGCTTAATGCTATGCAGCGTATGAGTGCAATTGCAACAAAAACCAGACAATTTGTAGATTTATTAGAAGGTACAGGAACTAAAATTTTAGATACACGTAAAACAACACCAGGCATAAGAGCGCTAGAAAAATGGGCTGTAAAAATAGGAGGCGGTGAAAACCATAGATTTGCCTTATATGATATGATTATGTTAAAAGATAATCATATTGATTTTGCAGGAGGTGTGGCCAAAGCAATCAATCAAACCAAACAATATTTAAAGGCTACTAACAGAGATTTAAAAATTATAGTTGAAGCTAGAAATCTAGAAGAAATTAAAGAAATTTTAGATTGTGGTGGCGTTTATAGAATTCTTATCGATAATTTTAATTATGACGATACGCGAAAAGCTGTAAAACTGATTGGAGACCAGTGTTTGACGGAGTCTTCTGGCGGAATTAATGAGCATACACTTAGAAAATATGCCGAATGTGGTGTTGATTATATTTCTTCTGGAGCCTTAACACATTCGGTTTATAATATGGATTTAAGCTTAAAAGCGGTTTAAGGTATCGTTTAAAAATTCATTTTATAAATTAATAGAAAAGCAAAAGGTCAAGTGCCAAAAGCTATATAATGACAAAACATATAGAAGATAAAGTTGAGAAAATTCCGGTACTAAACGTTATTATGCGTTTTTTAAAAAAAATTAAACTGCCAGGATTTGAAGGATTATCCATGTACGATTTGCTAGAGCTTTACGGTATGGGCGTTCTTAAGGGCGCATTAACCACTAGAGCTAGTGCCATTGCATTTAGTTTTTTTACGGCTATTTTCCCGTTTTTATTATTTGTAATTATCATTATTCCACATATCCCGATTGAAAATTTTGATGTGGCTTTTTCCAATTTTTTAGAGTCTTTTTTACCACCTCAAACGTCTGAATTTTTTTTCGATAGTATTTTTAAGGATATCAGTCAGAGTGCCAGTGGCGGCTTAATTTCTACAGTGCTTTTATTGTCTGTTTTTTTAATGGCTAATGGTGTTAATGCTGTTTTTTCGGGATTTGAAACCTCTTATCATAAGCAATTATATCGCAATGTTTTTAAACAATATGGCGTAGCACTTGGTGTGGCGCTTATTTTAGCATTTTTAACCTTATTAACCGTAGCTGTTTTTGGTTATTTTCAAATCTATATTCTAAGACCTTTGTATACCAGTTTTACAGGTGACATACAGTTTGCAGAAGCAGAGTCCGTTTCAGGTTGGATTTTTGTTGTTAAATACCTCTTTTTTGTACTTATGGTTTATATTGCAACCGCCACTTTATATTATTTTGGAACCAAAGAAGGGAAGAAATCAAAATTCTTTTCTGTAGGCGCTTTGTTAACCACATTGCTGATTATAACAACATCATATTTATTTGGAATCTATATAGAGAATTTTTCTAAGTATAATGAGATTTATGGATCTATTGGGGCATTATTAATTTTGTTACTGTATCTGTGGTTAAACTCTAATATTTTACTTTTAGGCTATGAATTAAACGCATCACTTCAGTTTTTAAGAAAATATCCAGGAGCTAAACAAGAACGTTAACAGGTGTCATTTTTAGAGCATTAAGAATTCGTTTTTTAAATTATTACCATCACTTTTTTAAAATATAAGTATTTTTTAGTGTTATTATTTGTGTTTTTATTAATTTAAACCCAAATAAAGAAATATTAAATAGAGACTTGGTAAAGTGCTTAATGATCTATAAATATGGTTTTGTTGATTAAACCAATTACATTTGAAATATTATATAAGGTTATACTGTTATTAATTGTATTAACCTCAGAAATGCTAAATTATGACTAAGAACACGATAATTTTTTTACTACTTTGTTTTGTAACCTCTGCTGTAACAGCTCAATCGATAACAGGTAAATGGAAAACCATAGATGATAATACAGGAGAAGCTAAATCTATTGTAGAAATCTATGAGAAAAAAGGTAAAATCTACGGACGTATTATTTCTATAGTTAATCCAGAAGCTAGAGATAATAAATGTGTTGACTGTAGTGGTAAACATAAGGATCAGCCTATCATGGGCTTGGTATTTATAGAAGGACTCACTAAGAATGAAGATGTTTATGATGGTGGCACAATCTTGAATCCTGAAAATGGAAAAACATACAAATGCCGACTTAAATTTGAAGATGATCCAGATACACTTCAAGTTAGAGGTTATTTGGCATTTTTCTACCGAACGCAATATTGGAAGCGTGTCAAATAATGCTATATTTTATTGATGTCATATTACCTATTCCGCTTCAAAAAGCGTTTACATATCATATTACGGAAGCTGAATCTAAATTTTTGGCTCCTGGAATGCGTGTTGCTGTGCCCTTCGGAAAAAGTAAAATTTATACGGCTTTAGTCTATACCATTCATCAAAATCCACCTACGGCATACGATGCTAAAACCATTCATCAAATATTAGATGATACTCCTGTAATTACAGCACAACAACTAAAACATTGGAAGTGGATTGCTGATTATTACATGTGTAGTATTGGAGAGGTAATGCGTGCAGCAATGCCAAATGCTTTTTTGCTAGAAAGTGAAACCATTATTTCTAAAAATGAAAAAGCTAACATTAATGAATCTGAATTAAAGGACGAAGAATACTTAATTTATGAAGCTTTACAGCAGCAGTCCTCATTAAAAATAAATGACGTCGTTTCCATTTTAGATAAAAAACGAGTGCTACCTATTATTAATAGTTTAGTTAAAAAAGGTGTTTTAAATCTACAGGAAGAAATTTACGAGAAATACACGCCTAAATTAGTGCGTTATGTAAAGCTGCATCAAAATCATAAATCTCAAGAAAAACTCCAAGAATTATTAGAAGAGCTGAGTCGTGCACCAAAGCAACGCGAAGTGGTGTTAACGCTATTTACTTTGGAAGCTTCCTTGCAGCAACCCATTAAAGTTTCAGAATTAGCGGAGCGTAGTGGGGCATCTTCAAGTATCATTAAAACTTTAATTGATAAAGATATTTTAGAAGAGTATCATATTCAAACCGACCGCATACAATTTGATGGTGAAGCTGATGCTAATGCGAAGCATTTAAGTGAAGCACAGCAAAACGCTTATAATGAATTGGAAGCTGTGTTTAAAGAAAAATCAGTAGCTTTATTACACGGCGTCACATCTTCTGGTAAAACAGAAATCTATGTGCAGCTGATACAAAAACAACTGGAGTTAGGGAAACAAGTTTTGTATTTGTTACCCGAAATTGCTCTAACAACACAGTTGGTAAACCGACTTCAAGATTATTTTGGAGAAAAAGTAGCTGTTTTCCATTCTAGATATTCAGGAAATGAAAGGGTAGAGGTCTGGCAGAATATGTTGACTAATTCCGAAAAAGCTCAAGTTATTATTGGTGCGCGTTCGTCTTTATTATTACCGTTTTATAATTTGGGATTGATAATAGTAGATGAGGAGCATGAAGCATCTTTTAAACAATTTGATCCTGCGCCACGTTACCATGCTAGAGATGCAGCGATTGTTTTAGCGAATTTATTTAAAGCTAAAACACTCTTAGGTTCTGCAACACCAAGTTTAGAAAGTTACTTTAATGCGAGCCAAGGAAAATACGGTTTAGTAGAATTAAATACACGTTATAATAATGTGCTAATGCCCGATATTGAATTGGTAGATTTAGCAGATAAGTACAAGCGTAAACGTATGAAAGGTCATTTTAGCGACCGAATGATTGAAGAAATGACGGAAACTTTAGATGAAGGTTTTCAAATTATATTGTTTCAAAATAGAAGGGGATTTTCGCCTATTATAGAATGTACTACTTGCGGAACCTCACCGCAATGTCCTAATTGCGATGTGAGTTTAACGTATCACCAATATCGTGATCAATTGCGTTGTCATTATTGTGGGTATAATTCGGCGATGCTAAAAACTTGCCAGGGCTGTGGTAATTCAACTTTGGATACCAAAGGGTTTGGGACTGAGCAGATAGAAGCTGAGGTTAAAGTGTTATTTCCTGAAAAGAAAGTGGCACGTATGGACTTAGATACCACAAGAGGTAAATACGGTTTTGAAAAAATAATAACGAGTTTTGAGCAGCGCGAGATTGATATATTAGTCGGAACACAAATGCTAACCAAAGGACTCGATTTTAGATATGTAAAATTAGTCGGTATCATGAATGCTGATAATTTGCTGAATTTCCCAGATTTTAGAGCGCATGAACGCAGTTACCAATTAATGGCTCAGGTTTCTGGTAGAGCAGGACGAACCGATTTACGTGGAAAAGTACTAATTCAAACCTATAATCCGCATCATAATATTTTGCAACAGGTTTCTACAAATGCTTATAAAGAAATGTTCGCAGAGCAAATGAATGAGCGTTACAATTATAAGTATCCTCCCATTTATAGATTGATAAAAATAACCTTTAAACATAAAGATTATAATCGCGTGAATATGGCAGCAGAATGGTATGCCAAATCTTTAAAGCAATTGTTTAAACATAATGTTTTGGGCCCTGAATTTCCACCAGTATCCAGAATACGGAATTTATATCATAAAAATGTTTTGGTGAAAATACCACCAAAACAATCTTTAGCAAAAACTAAAGAGGCCATTATAAAGATTGATAATAGTTTTAATGCTGTAAAAGATTTCAGACCAGTGCGCGTGGTTATCAATGTCGATAATTATTAGTAATACTAATTTCGCTGAAGAGCGGAATTTTAAAAGAATATTACAGGCTTGTTAGTTTACATTTTGAGTAAATAAACCGCCCTTGTGTTATAGGTTTCGACTACGCTCAACCAAACATAAACTAAAAAATCCTGAGCAAATTGCTCAGGATTTTTTAAACTTATAATGTAATGCTTTAATAATATAGATGTAGACTACTACATATTATTTAAAGCATCTACTAATTGGGTCTTTTTATTTCGGCTCAATGGAATTTCGTAAGCACCAACTTCAACATTTTTACTGTTAAATCGGTCAATTTTATCGAGGTTCACAATGTAGGATTTGTGGATTCTTAAAAATTTACCTTCTGGCAACTCTTGTTCAAAAGCCTTCATTGTAGATAATACAACTAAGCTATTTTCTTCTGTGACTACTTTTACGTAATCGCCAAGGGCTTCAATCCATTTAATGTCCTTAATATAAACTTTACGTTTTTTAAGATTACTTTTTACAAAGATATGTTCACCGTCTGTTTCGTTAAAGTCGAGTTTTAATTTATGTTGCTCAATAGCTTTTTCAACGGCAACATTAAAACGTTCTTTGGTGATAGGTTTTTGGAGGTAATCAGTGGCATCGTAATTAAATGCTTTAAAAGCATATTCCGTTTTACCGGTAACAAAAATAATTTGGGGTTTGTTGTTGAGTACATCAAGTAGTTCAAAACCGTTTAATACCGGCATCTCTATATCTAAGAAGATAAGATCTACTTTATGGGTATTAAGACCGTTTTTTGTTTCTAACGCACTACTGTACTCTGCAATAAGATTAAGTGAGGAATGATTCTCAATTAACTTTACAATAGAGAGACGCTGAATCGCAGAATCATCAACAACTACACAGTTTAAAGTCATAACATTATTAATTTTAGGTTAAGATATCGACAATAGTACGATAAATTCGGTTAAAAAACAAATATTACCGACAAACCGTAGAATTTTATATCAGTTTTTTATTAATAAGTGATTGTGAATATTACTTTTAAAAAACATTGTCAAATATAGAATAAATGTGTATTTTTGCACCCGTTTTTAACAATAAACAAAATTATTTATTATGAATCATTATGAAACTGTTTTCATCTTAAATCCCGTTTTATCTGAAGACCAGGTAAAGGAGACAGTAAAGAAATATGAGGATTTCCTCGTTTCTAAAGGAGCTAAGATGGTATCAAAAGAAGATTGGGGACTAAAAAAATTAGCCTACCCAATCCAAAACAAAAAAAGTGGTTTTTACCATTTATTTGAGTACACTGTAGCTGGAGAAGTTATTGAGCCTTTAGAGGTAGAATTTAGACGTGATGAGCGTTTTATGCGTTACTTAACTGTGAAATTAGACAAACATGCGATTTCATGGGCTGAGAGAAGAAGAGAAAAATTGAAAGTTAAAGCAAAAGCAAAAGCGTAATTATGTCATCAATAGAACAACAAGCAAAAGGAAAAAAAGACGGCGAAATTAGATATTTAACACCGTTAAATATTGAGACGTCTAAGACTAAAAAATATTGTCGTTTTCAAAAATCTGGAATCAAGTATGTAGACTATAAAGATGCAGACTGGTTATTAGGTTTTGTAAACGAACAAGGTAAATTATTACCAAGACGTTTAACAGGAACGTCTTTAAAGTATCAAAGAAAAGTATCTGTGGCCGTAAAAAGAGCTAGACATTTAGCCTTAATGCCATACGTTGCTGATTTATTAAAATAAAATATCATAACACAATGGAACTTATATTAAAACAAGACGTTGATAATTTAGGATTTAAAGACGATATTGTATCTGTTAAGAACGGTTATGGTAGAAACTTTTTAATTCCTCAAGGACAAGCTGTAATGGCAACTTCTTCTGCTAAAAAAGTATTAGAAGAAACTTTAAAGCAAAGAGCTTTTAAAGAAAAATCGATTATTGCTGAAGCAGAAAAATCTGCTGAAGGTTTAAGAGGTTTAGAAATTAAAATAACAGCTAAAGCTGGAACAGGTGCTACTGCTGGAGATAAATTATTTGGTTCTATTACCAATATGGATTTAGCTGCTGCACTTAAAAACGCTGGTCACGAAGTTGATAAGAAATTTATCGCTATTACTGGTGGTAACATTAAGCGTTTAGGTCAGTACGAAGCTGCAATTAGATTACACCGATCAGTAACAGTAGATTTAACATTTGATGTTGTCGCTGAAGCTTAATCGCAATTAAAATAATTATTTAAAGCCGTTTAGTTTTCTAAGCGGCTTTTTTTAATGAAACTTATGTCGTGTTTTTTATAAATCTAGTAATCCTAAAAATCGTCGAGATTATTATATAACAGATCTTTAAATAGGGTTTTATTATGAAACATTTTTTATACATTTTTATCGCTTTTGCTTTCTTAGCTTGTAAAGAATCTAAAGAAGCAACACCAGTTTTAGAAGCAACACCAACTTTAGACGTTCAACCTTCTAAACTCATAGAAACCTTTAAGGCTTCTAAATCTAATTACCCAGCTGTTAGCGTGCATCGTGGAGGTGTTGATATACTGAATTATCCTGAAAATTGTCTAGAAACAATTCAGTATGTTAGTAATCGTATTACTGCAATTTATGAAATAGATGTCGCTCAGACTAAAGATGAAAAGTTAGTTTTACTTCATGATAATTCTATAGATAGAACCACCACAGGAAGTGGTAAAGTCACCCAATATACTTTCGATGAATTAAAACAATTTAACTTAATCGATGATTTTGGAAATGAAACAAGCTATAAAATTCCTTTGTTTTCTGAAGTGTTAACTTGGGCTAAGAAACACAACGTTATATTAACTATTGATATTAAACGAAGTGTTGGTCAGCAAAAAGTCATAGAAGCCATAAAATCAGCAAAAGCTGAAGATATAGCTGTTATAATAACTTATGATTTAGAAGAAGCAAAATCAGCTTACCAATTAGCTCCAGAATTTTTATTATCTGTTTCAGCTCGAAATAATGACGAATTTGAACGTTTATTAAAGTCAGAAATCCCAACTAAAAACATGCTTGCTTTTACAGGGACACGTTTGTCTGATGCTTCACTGTTTGAAAAATTACACGCTAATGATATTGTTTGTATACTAGGAACATTAGGTAACTTAGATAAACGCGCAAAAGCTAGAGGTGAGGAGCTATACCTTCAATGGAAAGAAAACGGTGCCGATATTTTGGCTACTGATAGACCTTTTGAAGTATTTGAAGCTATAAATTAAAAGTACAATAAATTCAAAAATAATTAGATTTCACATCAATTACGAGAAAACGAGGTTTTTCAATGATATGCGAGACTCCTAATTATAATTAATAAAAATATTTTTAGGCATACCATCTGTCCTTTAAAAAAAACAATAAACTAAAACCAGATGAAATACAGAAGATTAACTAAAGAACAATTTGAAGAGTTACACCAAGAATTCATCAATTTTTTAGCTACACAATCTATTACGGCTGATGAATGGATGGATATAAAAAAGAATAAACCAGAAGTTGCAGAACAAGAACTAGATGTGTTTAGTGACTTAGTTTGGCTTGGCGTTTTAGATAAAGTGAAGTATTTAGAGCATATTTCACCACAGCAAATTCATTTGTTTGAATGTCAAGAAAAAGGCATGCGATTAATTGCCTTAAGAATAGAAAACGAAGCTATTGACTTTACTACAAAAGAAGGATTCCAATGGTTACGTGATAACTTATTATCAGATTCTGTTGAATTTTTTAATGCTAAAAAAGACTATTCTGAAGATAAGCATTTAGATATTTTTAAAATGATTGAATCTGGCGCTAATATCACTAAGGGTGAGTTGTTTAATTATTTTGCCAACCTAGTAAAGGGTTAAACGATGCCTTTAAAAAAAGAAATCTCTTCGTAGAAGTAAGGTCAAACAAGTAGGGTTTGAAAGTAACTTATTTCGTTTTATACCAAACTTATAAACTCCTTTGAAAAAAGGAGTTTTTTTTATTCATAACGCAATGATTCAATAGGATCTAATTTAGCGGCTTTGGTTGCTGGATATAAACCCGAAACTACCGCTACAATAAACGCAATAGTAGTCGCCCAAAGCATAGCAACCCAAGGTGTAGAGAATTCGAGTTCAAAACCCTTAGCAACACCCATACCGATTAAAATACCTAGTATAATTCCTAAAATACCACCAAACTGTCCAATGATAATGGTTTCCATAAAAAATTGAAAAGCAATGGTTTTGCTTTTGGCACCTAAGGCTTTTCTAACTCCAATTTCTCTGGTACGTTCACTTACCGAAACAAGCATAATATTCATTAATGCAATGGTAGAACCAAAAATTGTAATAATGCTAATAATCCAAGCTGCGATATAAAGTGCGTCGATATTCTGAGTCGCCTGATTTAATAAATCATCGCTGCGTTCAATGCCAAAATCATTCTTTTCAACAGGGTTTAATCCTCTAATATTTCTAAAGGTTAATATGGCGTTATCTTGAGCTGCTTCAAGTAAATCACTATCATCCACTTTAACACTTAAACTGTAATTGATATTTGGATTGGTAAAAATGGAACGTGCCTTTTGTATCGGCATTATCACTCTTAAATCTTGATTATTTCCAAACGTAGAGCCTTTTTCTTTGAGCACACCAACCACTTTAAATTTAGCCCCTCTAATACTTATAGTTTTTCCAATAGGGTTTTCATCAGGAAATAGTGCGGTTTGTAAATCGCTACCAATCACACAAACAGCATTACTATTATCGACGTCAAAAACATTTAAGGAACGTCCAAATTCAATCTCTAGGCCTGAATTTTCTATAAAAAATTCATTGGCACCAAGCACAGCAACTTCTGGGTCCGTTTTTTTGTTTTCGTATTTAACTTCAGCTGCAGACGTTCCATAAAAGGATACCGCAACTTTAGTCATCGGGAAGTTATATTTTTCTTCAAAATCCTTAACGTCTCTATAATCAATTACCGGATTTATTTTCTGACGTTCTCTACTACTTTGGCGCTGGGCTGTAAATTCATAACGTTGAAAGTTAAATGTATTAGAACCCATGGAAGAAAAATTACTAGAAATCGTATTCTCTAAGGCAGAGACACCACTTAAAATCCCTACCAATGCCATAATACCAATGGCAATTATTAAAACGGTTAAAATGGTTCGTAATAGCTGACTTTTAATGGAATCGAAGGCGATTCTAATATTCTCTTTAGCTAATGAAAACATAATTGATTTTGCTTTAGTTAGGTTGTTTCAAATATAAGTCTATCAAAACAGCATAAAGTTACTATAAAATTGACTTATCTTGGTAAGACCTCTAAAAATTGTAATATTTTTGTGACTTAGAAGTAAGTTCAGCCGAGGTGTATCTGATATAAATAATGAGATTTCTCGGCTACGCTCGAAATGACAGAGCACAAAAATAAAGTTTCATTTAAAGAGATTCCTACTTTCGTAGGAAATAATATGGCACAGAAACCAAGCATACCAAAGGGTACAAGAGATTTTAACGCAACCGAAGTGGCGAAGCGTTCGTATATTATGGAAACGATAAAGACACAGTTTCAAGTTTTCGGATTTCAACCTATAGAAACCCCGAGTTTTGAGAATTCCAATACATTGATGGGAAAATATGGTGATGAAGGTGATCGTTTAATTTTTAAGATTTTAAATTCTGGTGAGTTTTTAAAAAAGATTTCAGATGCAGATTATGCTGAAAAATCGGAACGACTAATGACACCTAAAATATCAGAAAAAGCGTTAAGATACGATTTAACAGTGCCTTTTGCACGCTATGTTGTACAACACCAAAATGAGATAGAATTTCCATTTAAGCGTTATCAAATTCAACCCGTTTGGCGTGCAGACCGTCCACAAAAAGGACGTTTTAGAGAATTTTTTCAATGTGATGCTGATGTAGTGGGCTCAAAATCATTGTTTCAAGAAGTCGAATTTGTACAGCTATACGATGCTGTTTTTTCAGCCTTAAAATTAGAAGGTGTTACCATTAAAATCAACAACCGTAAAATTTTATCTGGTATTGCCGAAGTGATAGGAGCACAAGATAAACTGATTGATTTTACAGTAGCTTTAGATAAACTCGATAAAATAGGTGAGGAGAAGGTTAAAGATGAAATGCGAAGCAAAGGTATTTCTGAAGACGGTATTTCTAAGCTTCAACCTTTATTTACTTTAAAAGGTGATTTCGGAAATCAAATAGCGAGTTTAAAATCTATTTTAAGTGCTTCAGAAATTGGATTAAAAGGGATTGAAGAACTCGAATTTATCAATACCGCTATTTCGAATTTAAAATTAAAAACAGCGACATTACAGTTAGATGTCACTTTAGCTAGAGGTTTAAATTATTATACTGGGGCTATTTTTGAAGTCTCAGCACCCAAAGGTGTCAAAATGGGCTCTATTGGTGGTGGTGGTCGTTACGATGATCTTACCGGAATTTTTGGGCTAAAAGATATGAGTGGCGTAGGCATAAGCTTCGGATTAGATCGTATTTATTTGGTGTTAGAAGAAATCGAGTTATTTCCGGCGACAATAACAGAATCCACAAAAGTACTCTTTATCAATTTTGGAGATAAAGAAGCTATGGCTTGTTTGCAGGCGGTTACTAAACTAAGACAAGAAGGCGTAAAAGCAGAATTATATCCAGATCCCGCTAAAATGAAAAAGCAAATGAATTATGCGAACCGTCGTCAAATTCCATTTGTAGTTTTAGTTGGTGAAGAAGAATTAAATTCAGGGGCATTTACACTAAAAAATATGACTTCAGGAGAACAGCATAAGGTCGCATTTGAAGCACTTTTAGATTTGTTGAAATAGTCGGTTTTAGGTTTTATATAATTTAGAAGCCTGTTGTTTATAAATGGAATTAAATTATAACGAAATGAAAAATACCATAATTGACATTAATGAATCAACTGTAAAAACGTACGTAGAATCGTTACGACCTGAAGATCCTGAAATTCGAGAGCAAGTAGATATTGGGTATTCTTATGATGGTAAAGTGGTTATCTTATTCGAAATCCGACCAGATTGGGATGATTCTACAAAAAAGAAACATATTGAGTTTGCTAAAATTCGTCATTATAAATCACGAAAAGAATGGAGTTTATATTGGATGCGTGCCAGTGGAAAGTGGGAACTTTATGAACCTTTTCCTAAATCATCTCACTTAGACAAAATTATAGATATTATAAAAGACGATGCACATGGCTGCTTTTTTGGATAATAAAAAAATAATGGTATCGTTTACATGTCATTTGCTTTAAGAAAGTTTAAAATCAATTAAAAAAGCCTCAACCCATATAGGATTGAGGCTTTTTAACACTAACTAAAAACAATCAATTTAATCCACTATAATTTTTTTTGTCACTACGTTTTCTGTAGCGGTATGTAACTTAATAATATAGGTGCCAGCACTAAAGTTTGGTATTCTATATTCAGAATGTTGATTTTGTTCTATGTCTTTAATCACATAAACGGACTGCCCAAGCATATTAAAAACACTTATTGATTTTAAATCAATTTGGTTGGGGTTTACAACTACAATTTTGTCTATTGTATTAGCATAAAGTACATCTAGAGGTGTTCTGTTTTCATTGCCAATTCCTAAGATATCTTCAGGCGAACCAAATGTAATTTCAAATCGATTATGGTATTCACCTGCATTTAGGAAAATCGAGTAGGCGCTCATTTTTAAATCATGATAAATATCCAATAGATTATCGTGTAAGTAAACATTGAAATTATCAGGAACATGTTCTAGATCATCTATCATTATGGTGTTGATACCCGCTGTACTAGTTAAAATTCCAAGCGGATAAACAGTGGTGATTTCGGCTTTATCACTTCCCTGAATAATGTAGGCTTTATCGTTAATTAACCAATACATATCGTCTATTTGATCTTCATTCATTTCGCCATCAAAAGCCCAATCGACAGCTTCACTTGCGTTTTCGTCAATAGTTAACAACAATTGTCGACGTATGGTATTTACAGAGTTGAATCCGATTCTAAATTTCATTCTTAAATCCTCATCGGTAGCCGCTTCTTCATAAGTTTGATTATTTTCAGAATTCGTATGTCGCATAAAGACTGAAGCCGTATTTTCTTTTTTAAAGACCCGTTGTCCGTTATTAAAATTTATAGTTCCTGAGTTGACACCCGAAACAAAGAAGCCTTGACCAACCGAAATATATTGTCCTGGTTTTTTTGTTGGTGACAAAGAAGTGCCTATGTCGGGGTGGTTGCTTCCTTTGTAAGCCGCGGCAACAGCTCCAGAAAAATTGCGCGTTGCATAACCACCCTCATAATCTTCTAAAATATGAGAGCCTCCGCCCCAGTGATTCCAGAAATAAAGTGTTCCAGAAATTAAAGGTTCAGCATTTGAAACGCTTGGACCATTATCTATAATAAATTGAATAGCATCGATTGCTGAAGGGTAGGGGTTTCCTACTAAGTAATCATTATCAGCATTCAATGTGAGGTTAATATTTCCGTTATTAGGTTGACCGGTAAACACATAATTTTGTTGGGATGTTACGGAGCCTGTTCCTGGGCCTTTCATGGTAAAACCTTCTCCTGGTAAAATGGTTCCGGTTCGTCGTATGTGTTGCCATGCAGAATAAGAGTCGCTAGCGAGATTACTGTATTTCCAAATCCAATAATCAGCAATGGTTATAGGTTGGGTTGCAGCGCCATTATAACCTGAAGAGGAAAAATTAATAGCGGCAATATCTGATGCTATTGTGCCGTCTTTCATAACATCAGACACCTTATAGTTGTTAACCGTAGAATTTGTTTTAGTTACTGGTGAAGACCAATAATTGTAAGTATAAGTATCTGCTGTGCCTTGTTGGTCGCGTTCTATTTTTCCGTTTGAAATAACGTCTAAATCACTATTTAAGGTTTGTATTAATTGCGATTCACCTTCTAGATCTATTTTTCCAGTAAGGCTTAAATAATGTGTAATGGTTAAACCGTTTCCTGTATTGGTATTATTGTCGCCTTCTATGACTAATTCATTTTCATCCACATAAAGTCCTAAAAGCGTTCTGTTGTCTTGTTTTCTAAGTGGTAGGTTGGTGTTAGATAGGCTTAGATTGTGTGATGTTTTAACGATATTCCAATCTATGGTTACGTTAGGATTAACAAGTGCTGTTGATCCTGGAGTATCTTGTACGGAACCATTAAGCCAAGTGGTGTTGTGATCCCATTCGCCATTTTGCACTGATTTATATGGTATTGGTGCTGTTTCTTCGGCGATTGTTATTTGTTGTTTAAGTAAGCCGTGATTGTTGTTTCCGGTAGCATCTACAGTCATTCTATAAGTATAACCAGACATGGGGTAGTAGGCTGCTAAATCTGACCAAGGAATTGTATGTACTTCATTTTTAGTTATATTTAAGGGAAGTTCTTTTCCGCTGACTTGTCCTGAATTGTTAGTGATTTCTTGATTCATCATAAAACGGATTTGGTTTTCTGTTAAATAGGTGTTCCAAATTCGTACTTCATCAATATGACCTTTATAAAACTGTGTTGGTGTATCATTTCCTGCAGCAGCGATAAAAAATGCTTCATCTGTACCTACAGGTGCTGTTTTGTTGGCAAAATTATCTAAAACGCCATCAATATATATAGAAGCCTTATTGCCATTATAGGTTACGGCTATATGATGCCATTTATCACTAGGAATAGCAGTGTAAGATTCTAGAGATTGTGTACTACTATTCTGCCATTCAATTTTAATTGTCTGAGCTTCTGTAAGACTTAAATCGTAACCTTGGGAGAAGGCAACATCTCTTTTAGAAAGTATAGACATAGCATTTGCCCCAGTTCCATTATGCTTAATCCAGGCAGATAAAGTAAAGCCATCTGGGTTAAGGTCTAAGGTGTTTTGCATATCCATATAGCTATCAGAACCTTCAAAATACATAGAACGTGCTACCTCTATTTGAGGTGAAAATCCAAAAGTGATATAGGAAGTTTCGTTGAATTGATAATCTGTAGTTAAATTTCCAGAACCATCTAAAGTCATGATTTTAAATTCAGCATCTATATCAAACAATTCAGTGTCAGATATAAACATATAGTAATGA
The DNA here is from genome assembly GCF_013403955.1 of Winogradskyella vidalii. Lineage (GTDB taxonomy): Bacteria > Bacteroidota > Bacteroidia > Flavobacteriales > Flavobacteriaceae > Winogradskyella > Winogradskyella vidalii. Next base: position 1,390,401 of record NZ_JABFDG010000001.1, read on the forward strand.
CCATCGTTACTGAAATTAGGCATTAATTCTTGTGGAATTGAAAGTGTTACGGAAGGTGTTTGTTCTTCTGAAGGTATAAATTTCCATACACGTTGCATCGTTTTGTAGGAAACATTAGTGGTTATATCGGAATTAACCTCAGCACTTAAATTAACAGTAACAGGTAATTCAGTGGCAGCTATACTAGCATTATTATTACCCCAAACAAGAAGGTTTCGCGATGGAAAGTTTAAATACGTACTGTTATTTGGGTTTAGTACAGTATTATTTTCAGTTAAACTGACAGTTAGAATATCTTCATTACTGTAGGTGTTACTGTTATTCGCATTCTCTACAATTGAAATGTTATAATTGTAAGGCGTTAATTGAGTTGTAATAGCTTGATTATTAGCGTAGAAATCAGCAGATTCTCTAGCGCTTATTTGCTGAGCATATGTAAATATAATGCATGTGAAAAATAAAATAAAGGTCAGCGTAATTTTTTTCATCAGATTTGGGATTGAATGAAATAATCATGACGCAATATACTACAATTTTTTACATTTCATCTATAAAATGCAAATAAATCCGATAAAGTGTAATTTTTTATTAGGTTTTAAAAGACCTCTGGTATTGTTATAACTGAATTTTAGGGTTGAATTAATGAGATAATGACCGTATTATGGGCCTTTTATTTACTGATAAAAAAACAATTAATTTATACTTCGATGATCTACGTTTTGTGTCGTTAAAAGTTATTTTTATGTTCTTGTCGAAAAAAATATGAAAGTTTATAGAGTATATAAGGGAATTAATTACATTGTCACCTGTAGGTATTCAGCTATTAAAATTTATGGGGAAAATTAAATATGGCCTTTTGTTGCTTATAGGTTCCGTATGTGGAATAATAAGTGCAATCAATATAACGGATCGCGTTTTTATCAATGAAAACATTTCAGAAGCAAAAGCTTCGGAATTGGCTCTAATGCCACCAACGGCAACAATTTCAGGAACAACTACGGTTTGTGTTGATAGCAGTCCTTTACCACAAATTATATTTACAGGTGCATCTGGGGCTACGCCATATACGTTTACTTACACACTTAATGGAGGAGCGCCCCAAACTATAACTACGGGGGGAGCTAATTCTTCAATCAACTTAAATGTAAATACAAACACTATAGGTGATTTTACCTACCAATTAATTTCTGTAACAGATAGTTCAGGAGAAACAGTTAATGTAAATCCTTCAGCAACAGTATCGGTAAGTTCACCACCTACGGTCGATTTTACATTTAATAATTACGGTTGTTCTGCTACACCCGTTCAATTTACACCAATAATTACAGGTAATGGTCCTTATACTTATCAATGGAATTTTGGTGATGGTAATAACGCCTCTAACGCAAATCCATCTCATATATTTGATGCTTTTGGGTGTGGATTTTCAAGTTACACCGCCTCATTAACGGTTACAGATGTTAATGGCTGTACAACGACCATTACTAAACCAGTGGAGGTAGAGCAAAGACCCGACCTAAGTTTTCAGGATTTGGACGCCTTGTTTACCCCTCCTTTTGATAACTGTGGAAATAATACGGTTAATCCCGAGTATACAATTAATGTCGGTAATACGTCTCCTTCAGATAGCTGTATAACGTCTTATGATATTGATTGGGGCGATGGTAATGCTGAGACCAATGTTACATTTCCGCTTACCCATACTTATGAAGAATTAGGTTCTTTTAGTATGGTAATAACGGGTTATGGTGACAGTGGTTGTAATGCTGTTGAAACGATATTGGTAAAAAACTCCAGTAATCCTATTGGTTCTATAATAAGTCCTGGTAACACCGTAAACTTATGTTTGCCTATTAATGAGTTAGATTTTCAAATTGGGTCTTGGGGAGCTAATCCTCCTGATACGGTTTATGATGTCAATTATGGAGATGGAACCACTGAAAGTTATACACAAGACGATTTAATTGCGGCAGTATCTAATTATGACCCAGATAATCCTACTGCAGCAAATCCATTTCCTATACCTCATGAGTATACTGAATCGAGTTGTCCTAATGCAAGTTATACAATTACTTTAGTCATTTCAACATCCTGCGGTGAAACAGTACTAACTGCAGGCCCTATAATAATATTGAGCAAACCCGAAGTCGATTTTAGTTTTGAAACCCCAGGCTGTTTAAACACAGAAATTCAATTTAACAATTTAACGGATGATGGTTATGGACCAAACTGTATAGAACAGATGCTTCATACCTGGGATTTTGGAGATGGAACGACATCGACTCTAGAAAATCCAAGCCACATATACACTGCACCGGGAACTTATACGGTAACATTAATCGAAGAAAATTTTTGTGGTTTAACAGATCCAGTAGTAAAGACAATTTGTATTGAGCCAGAATTGGTACCTGAGTTTACTTTAGATGTCAATTCAGGGTGTACGCCATTAGATGTTAACGTAACTAATACTACAGATTTAACGGATTCTTGTGGTTCGGTTACTTACGATTGGGAAGTAATATATACTCCAGAATTATGTGGTACTTCAGCAAATTGGAGTTTTACCAATGGTACTAATGAGACTTCGGCGGATCCTTCGTTTCAATTTATTGCTGCGGGCTATTATGAGCTTATAATGACAGCTACAAATTCTTGTGGTGATTTTACAACATCTCAATCCGTAGAGGTGAAGCAACCACCAAATGTAACATTAAATCCTATTGCAGATGCTTGTGATGCATTGTCGTTTAATCCAATAGCTACAGTTTATACTTGTGCGCCAACGTCTGAGACTATCATTTATAACTGGTCATTTCCGGGAGGGTCTCCAGCGACGTCCAATCAATTAGATCCAGGTGTTATTACATATGCTACAACAGGTGACTATACGGTTACGTTAAATGTCACAAATTCATGTGGTACAACAACAGCAACTGAAACTTTTTCAATCGATGCCTCACCTACGATTACCAATACAGATCTTTCTCAAACAGTATGTTCTGGCTCAATAACTTCGGCAATTAATTTTTCTACTGATATTACGGGGACAACGTACAGTTGGATATCTAATAATCCAACGGGATTAACAGGTTTTGTGCCAAGTGGAACTTCTAATAGCATCCCTACACAAGTCATAAGTAATACCACAACGTCTCCACTTACGTTAACCTATACGGTTACTCCAGAAGTCAATGGTTGTGCAGGTGCTCCGGTTAATTTTGATATTATAGTAGAACCGGCTCCTTCAATATCGCAACAACCACAGTCTAATGCGGTTTGTCAAAATGGAACAGCAGAAGCATTATCTATAACATTTCAAGCCTCAGGAACAGCCAATTATCAGTGGTACGAAAACAGTATCGATGACACAAGTACGGGAACTCCGATACCAGGAGAAACAGCAGCGACTTATACACCACCTACAGATACTGTTGGAACAACCTATTACTACGTTGTTATTGTATTTTCTACTGGAGATTGTAATGAAATTACTTCAGACACCGCTGAAGTTGAAGTCGCAAACACTACACAAATTGATAGTCAACCCCTAACAACTCAAGCCTTATGTATTGGTGGAACTGCACAAGAACTTTCAATCGTTACATCTGGTGGTGCGGGGGTTGAATCTTACCAATGGTTTAGTAATACCACAAATACAAATTCAGGTGGAACGGCTATTTCTGGAGCCACAGACGCAACTTATACACCACCCGTATATACAACCACGGGGACTTTTTATTATTATGTGGAAGTGTCTTATACAGGGAGTGGCTGTGCAGGACTCAGCAGTGCAGTCTCTGAAATAGAGGTTGTAAATGACCCTATAATTACTTCTGAACCTATTGCATTTCAAAATTTATGTCAAAATACAATACCTACAGATTTAAGTATCGTTACCGCTAATGGCTTAGGAACAACCGCTTATCAATGGTATGTAAATACGGTGAATGATACCACTACAGGAACAGCTATTGCAGGTGCTACAGCAGCAACTTTTACACCTCCAGTGACAGCTGTTGGGACTTTATACTACTATTGTGTTGTTTCGCAAGATGTTTCGGGTTGTGAAGTGACGAGTGCCATAAGTGAGGTTGAGATAAGTCCTGGAGCGCAATTTGATGACCAGCCTATTTCAGATGAATTGTGTTTTGGAGAAACCACACCATCTTTAATGGTAGCGTTTAGTAATGGTACAGGAATAGCAGGCTATCAATGGTACCAAAATTCAGTAGATGATACTACAACAGGAACAGCTATTGCCGGGGCAACTTCAGATACGTATTCCCCTGATGTTACGAGTGTAGGAACAACGTATTACTACGTTATTATTACATTTAGTTCGGGCGGCTGTACGGAAATTGTATCAGATACAGCTGAAATTATCGTTAATGGAACACCTAGTATTGGTGATGCAACGGCTCTAATCTGTAGTGGCAATACATTTGAATTTATTCCAGAAGATACCCCAGGAAATGTGGTGCCTGTAAATACCTTATACTCATGGACAACACCAAATGTTAGTCCGGCTGGAAGTATCACAGGTGCAGTGGAGCAGTCAACACCAATAGCAACTATTTCACAGTTTTTAGAAAATACAACAACTAATCCGGCAACGGTAACTTATACTGTAACACCAGTTACAGGTGATTGTATAGGGGAAGATTTCGAAGTCTTGGTAACTATAAATCCATCGATTACCGTAGCATCCACGCTTGTAAATAACCTTTGTTTTGAATCTAATAATGCCAGTATAGAAACTACAATTGTAGGAGGTGTGCCTTTTTCTACAGGAGATCCATATTTAATCACTTGGACAGGACCAAGTGGTTTTACGAGTACAAATACTTCAATTTATAACCTAGAAGCAGGGGCGTATGTGTTAGCTATTGCGGATGATGGTGGTTGTCCATATACAGAGACATTTACAATAACAGAACCAGACGAATTGATATTTGATTTGGTGGACTTTGATCCTAATACCATATCTTGTTTTGGTGCTAACGATGGCGCCATCGGAATTGATATTGCAGGCGGAACATTGCCGTACACCTACTCATGGACGCGAGATGGTGCGCCGTTTTCAACTGATGAAGATTTAACCGATTTAGAGCCTGGTGATTATACGATTACAGTTACAGATGCGAATAATTGTGGCCCAATAACTCAGAACTTTAGCATTGAAGAACCTGAATTGCTAGTAGTTTCATTAGATACAAAAACGGATGTCCTTTGTTATGGTGATAATACCGGTGCGATTAATATTACGGTTGTGGGAGGTAGAACTGATTATGAATTTACTTGGGCAGGTCCTAATGGCTTTTCAAGTAGCAGTCAAAATTTAGATGCCATTTATGCTGGAGTTTATAATTTAACAGTGACGGATAATTCAGGATGTACAGATACATTAGACGTTGAGATACTTCAAAATAGCCAAATAGAAATAGAGGTTACTGTCACCGAAATTATCTGTTATGGCGATAATGATGCTTCTATAACTATAAATAATGTATCAGGTGGTATTCCACCTTATGAAGTGAGCTGGAGTAATTTTGGAACGGGTAATTCACAGGTAGATTTATCTGCAGGAACGTATACAATTACCATTACAGATGCCGAAAACTGTGCGAGAGATTTCCCTATTGTAATTGAGGAAGCGCCACTATTTTTAATTGACCCAGTGGTGACTCAAATGAGCTGTTCGGGTGAAAATGATGCCAGTATAGTTTTAAATTTTGTTGGAGGAATAGCACCAGTCACTGTAGTTTGGGATGATGGCTCTACAGCAGGTACTGAACGTCATAATTTAGCACCGGGAACTTATAGCGTTACAATTACTGATGGTACGCCTTGTATTATTCAAGATAGTTTTACAATCCATAATATTTTACCCTTAGAACTTTCGGCTAATGTTACGGATGCCTTAGATTGTGATGACCCTAATAGTGGTGCGATTAATTTATTAATTCAAGGCGGAACACCACCTTTTGATGTCCTATGGTCTAATGGAGCAACAACAGATGATTTAGACACCTTACCACCGAATACTTATACTGCAAATGTAACGGATGCTAATGGCTGTGAAATTGAAGGTAGCTGGACAGTTAATAGATTTGAAACTTTAACCTTAGATGTCGAGACACAATTAGAGGTTAATTGTGAAACACGGACTATAAATCAAACTTTTGAAGCTGTAGCTAGTGGTGGGGTGCCACCATTTCAATACCATTGGTCTAGCGGCACCGTCAGTGGAGCTAATAATGAGTTAATGACGACTGATATTGATGGCTTAGTGATGTTAGAAGTTGTAGATAGTATGGGATGTACTACCAACTATTCATTAAATGTAGAGGCTCCAGTTATAGGAGAAGCTGATTTTACAACCACATCATTTGGTTATTTAAATTATGGTATTTATGCGATACAAGATCCTATTGAATTTATAAGTTCAATTACCGGGAATTATGAAAGTGTATTATGGGATTTTGGAGATGGTAGTTTTTCTTCTGAAGAAAGCCCTTTTCATACTTATTTTACTCCAGGAAGTTATGTGATAACACAAACCGTAACTTATGCCCATGGTTGTGTGTATGTAAAAACAATGACCCTAGTTGTAGAAGAAGGTTATAAATTAGTAATGCCAGATGCCTTTACGCCTAATGATGATGGTATTAATGATTTCTTTGGCCCTGTATATATAGGCTTAAATAATTTAGAACTTAGTATTTATGATACTTGGGGTAGCCTTATTTATAAAGAGTCGGGTGATGCTATAAGAGGATGGGACGGCAAAGTTAAAGACGAAGAAGCCGAAAATGGAAATTATTATTACACCTTTTCTGCACAAACTTTTTACGGCAATGACATTAGTAAACAAGGCGCTTTTGTATTTATCAAATAAAACCTAAATGACAATAAGAACAACAATTACAATTATAATAGCGGTTTTATTTGGGTGTTTTACTCAGGCTCAAGATCCTATATTTACACAATCTAATTATATACAAGAAACCATTAATCCGGGGTTTTCGGGTTTTGAAGATAACGATAGAATAAGTGCAGGTCTGCTGAGTCGTACCCAATGGCCAAACCTAGATTTAAAGGTGAGTACCCAATATTTTTTTATTAATAGATCCTACGAAAACAATAATAGTTCGGCATCAGGAATTGGGTTTAATGCGCTATGGCAAAATGAATCGTTTAGCAATTATAATTACTATCAGGTTAATGCGAATTATATGCATCGGGTTAACCTTAATGATGGATGGTTTTTTAGGCCCGCTATAGAAATTGGTTTCGGGTTAAAAGATGTTGGTTTTAAAAGCTTAACGCTTGCCGATCAAATTAATATTAATTCAGGGGTGATTAATCCTAATTCAATTGATCCTTTTAGTAGTAATTTAGATACCGTACAATTTTTTGATGTATCTTCAGGTTTTGTGTTCGAAAAACAGGCCTTTAATGATGTGTCTTATTGGTTTGGGGTTTCGGTAAAACACTTAAACCGTCCTAATATTTCTTTTGTAAGGGACCAGAATGTACCCTTAGATATTTTTTATTCGCTTCATGGTAATTTCCGATTTCCTTTCTTAAACGATTATAGTGTAATGATGACTGCTAATTACATGCAGCAAGGCGAATATAACCGTTTAGATGTTGGGTCTTTGTTCCAAGTTAATCAGTTTTTACTTGGTGTTACGGCCGCTACAAACCCAGCACAAAATGATGATAACAGTCATTTGTTAACGTCAATTAATGGCTTTTTGGGGATAGAATACACCAACTTTAGATTCGGTTTATCTTATGATGTTAATACAACAAAAATCGGAAGAACTAATGGCGTTTACGAATTTTCGGTAACCTATATGTCGCGTTGTCGTACTTGCCCAACGGACCGTAGCCGAAAGCGTTAATTAATTCAATAGGGTTTTAGTCGTATTTTCGTTTTTGAAACCACAAATCAGATAGTGTAATGTTAATGTTTAGGGTGTTAACATATTCCTTAACTAAAATACTTTCAGTAGTTCCTTTTTTTCCTAAAGCATACGATATGTTTAACAAAGACCTTCTGCCTACAGGTAAACCAATACCAACTGATGCTGTATAAGTGTCAATTTTTGTGTCATCGACTTTAAGATAGCCTGAATTGTAGTTTAATCCCATTCTAAAATCTACACGTTTCCAATATTTATAACTGGTTGGGTCTACAGCGTAGGAAGCACCAAAGCTATAAATATCTTGGTTGCTGTAGTCTCCAATAGCATCAGTTTGGTCTGTTGATGACCAAAAGCTCTTGTTGTAATCAGCAGATAAAAGAAGGTTGTTGAACTTTGTGCTATACCCAAACCCTAGTTGTAAGGGAAGGTGAAAATTATCGATAGACTCATCTTCTGTTTCTTCTAATATAGTATAAGCATAGTTTGAATATTTACCAATAACCACATCTTTATAGCCTTTTAGAGTGGTAGGAAAATCTACAGTGAATCCAAAATGATGTTTTTCAGATAAATCATATTGTGCACCTAAACCTAATCTAGCGCCACTGTAATAATTAGTTTCAGCGATTTCAAGATAACTATCGGTAGTTATAATCGATTCATCTTCTTCAATTTTACCAAATAAATAGGAGGCTTTTATACCAACACTTAAATTATCTGCTATATTTCTACCATAATCTAATCGCACTTCATTAAGGCCACCAGACCCTTCAATATTGGTGTTAAATTGCTCATCACTGCCTTCAATATTACTTTCTATTCCTATTAAAGAATACCCAACATTAGTGGCTGGTTTTAATGTTAAGGCCATACCATAATTATCACCACTGTTAAACCCAAAAGAAATATTAGTGAAATTATAGGTGGTGTTTTGCTCGCTTAAATCGTCGCCAGTAAATTGCATATATTCTATTGATCCTCCAAAATCAAATACAAATTCATTAGGCGTTAAAGAGGCTAGTGAAGCTGGGTTATAGAGGTTAATACCATATTTAGCTTCTAAGGATATACCGGTGTTACCAAGACCACTATTTCTACCAGTACCCGAATTACTTTCTACTCCTAATCCAAAAAGCGAATAAGGAGAACTTGTAAGGTTGTTAGATTGTGAATAGCTATTAAGGACAAAAAACGTAGCAATAATAATGAGATACTTATTCATAGATAGCATAGGTTACAATTAATTTGGTCTTATAGTCAGAGCGCTGACTATCGTTAAAAATTATTTTATTTATAGTCGAGTTATAGTCGGTAGGAATTAAGATAAGTGCGTTGCCAGTTTCTGGACTCTCACTTAGTTTCTGATCTAGAAAATCAATCACAGGCACCTCATAAACAATGGTGTTAAACTCTGAGCCATCAGTCGTCAATTCTGCCGAAACCACATCAACACTATTACTTATTTGACTCGCTAAATCATTATTTTGGTCAATGGTGTAAAGCGATAATGTTTCACTTAACGGTTGAATAGTGCTGTGTGATAAAGCGTTGGGTTCTATATAAAGGGTGGCTTCTAATACAGTGCCTTCACCATTAATATTATAAATGTTTTTAATCGACGGAAATTCAATTTTTGTAACATATCCTGTACCTGCTTGGTTGTAACTTATACCATTACTAACAGCGGACTCAAGATTGTATTCTTGGTCGGTTATGCTTTCAAGTGGTAAACCACTTACATCACTCTTAATATGATTATAGTAGGTGTTAATGTTGATGTCATACGTGTAAGTTTCTGCTTCTAATTCATCAGGAATGGTATAGAAAAATCGAACATAAGTATTTTCACTAGAGGGAGAAAACCCAATGATTGAGCCGTCATCATTAGCGCCTGGTTGTAGGGTTAAGCCTTTTAACTGTTGGTAAAAAGACTCTTCGTCCGTAATGTTATTGTCTCTAATGTCATTAAATAATTCTTCCCCAAACGTGTATGGAAGCGTTACATATATGGAATCGTTGTTGGGTGATGGTGTGTAATTCTGACTAACTAAAGGGGTGACTTCATAAGGCGTTTCTGTAGTGTTGTAATAATACGTGTCATCAGTACTCATTTTATCGGTAAGCTTATGAATGTTTAATGTGGCTACTTGGCTGGTGTCGTTATAATAGTAATTGTCATAGCCAAGAATTAAGCGCACACTATCTAAAACGGCATCATTATCTAAGCTATACGATGTTGGGCTAAGCTGAAGATAGGCCGAGGCGTTTAATATTCCCATATCGTTATCGTTATATTGACCAATCATGAGTCTTTCGCTAGATGAGGTAATCACAGAATCAAACTTAATGGTTGATAACTGTACGGTAAAGGTATCTATAGATAATACCCTAATATTGGTGTTGGTAAAACCTTCTCCAGCAAGCAAGCTGTCTTCGGTGTCTGTAGAACAAGATATCACAAGGAGTACTGTGGTAATTACTGCAAATAATTTTAGGTATGATTTACGCATTTGTATTATAGTATTTATACAAATCAACTACCCATTTAAACCAATAAAAAGTAAAATAGACCTACAGCGATTATCCATCTACAAATAGTGCTTTTTAGACTATAAAAACCGAGAGGTGTATTTGTAGATTAAAAAGCAGTTTTAGTCTACATAAAATGTGTCTTGGTATATTTTATAATTACAGTAAATGTTTGCCGTAGTATTTTCGCTCTCGATGAGTAATAAAACAATACATTATTTAGCTTTTAGTTTAATCTCTATAGCATCGTATGGGCAAAAAATGTTCATGTCAACAGAAACTGAAGATTTGGTGGCCTTAGACTATGAGATGTATACGAGTTTGAATCAGATTCAATTTGAAAACAAAACTGTAGCTGTAGATTTAACCAGTTTACTAGAGCCTTCTAATTTAGGTTTTGGAGTAACGTACACTAACCATAGTATAGATTTTGAAGACTATGAGATGTATCATAATTTCCAGGCATTAGAAACACTGCACAGTGTTGAAGTTTTTGCAAAATACCAAAAGGCATTAGCTAACAATTGGAATATGGGTATTACACTAGCCCCATATTTGTCTTCAACATTTAACGATGCGGTTAGTAACGAAGATTTTGTGTTTAGCTATGCGGCAAATTTTATTAAAAGTTGGGATAATGACGGACATAAATCCTATTTAAAATTAGGTTTAGGTTACGGTGCTGTATTTGGAAAACCTAGTTTTTACCCTTTGCTGTCTTATACAAAGCATGTTGATGAAAAATTACGTTACGAAATAGGGTTTCCGCGTTCGGGGGCTTTCTATAAGATAAACACACAAAGTAGTGTCGATTTTACCCTAGCGCCAACATCTGTTTATGCGAATAATTCATCGGATTTTAGCTTAGAAAATGGTATGGTGTATTCTAATTCAAAATTAGAATTTAAAGCCTTAAAAGCAGCACTTGGCTATACGTTTCAGTTTGATGATTACTGGTCAAGCTATTTTAGTGTAGGGTATTTAACCGCAAGTGAGTTAACGCTAACAAATAACGATAATAAAATATATGATTTTGATTCTAATGAATCACTGTCATTAAACCTTGGAATTAGTTTTAATTTAAATAAAAAGTAAAATGAGAAAAATGAACAAAACAGCCCAAAAAATACTTTTTTTAAGTGCCATACTTGTGCTATTTTATAATTGCAGTGACGATGATGATGATGATACGTCAGGAAACTGGGTAAAGAAATCAACATTTAACGAAGAAGCGCGTAGTAACTCTGCAGCCTTTACCATAGGTAATATTGGTTATATGGGTACGGGTTATGATGGTAGTGACTATTACAAAGATTTTTGGAGTTATGATATTGATACAAACTCATGGCAACAATTATCAGATTTTCCTGGTTTAGAGCGTAGTTCTGCAACAACGTTTGTTATTAATAACGAAGGCTATATGGGAACAGGTTATAACGGTGATTATAGCGATGAACTAGCTGACTTTTACAAATACAACCCAGTAACTAATAGTTGGACGCAAATAGCAGACTTTGGTGGTTCAGCAAGATATGGGGCAGTTGGTTTTAGTTCCGATACCCATGGTTATGTAGGTACAGGTTATGACGGAAGTGATAAAAAGGATTTCTGGAAATACAGTCCTTCAACCGATTCTTGGGAAGAGTCTTTAGGTTTTGGAGGTGATAAACGAAGAGACGGTGTTACGTTTACCATTGGTAACGAGGTGTATTTAGCAACAGGTGTTAGTAATGGAGTTTATGAAGAAGATTTTTGGGTATTTGATTTAGATACTGAAGTTTGGACAGAGCTTGAAGATGTAGACGAAGATGACGACGATTACATTACCCGTTCTAATGCGGTAGCTTTTACAATGAATGGTAAAGGTTATATTGCTTGTGGCGAATACAGTTATAGTATTAGTTCTGTATATGAGTACACGCCTTCTACTGAAAGTTGGGATGAAAAAACAGAATTTGAGTTGTATGCAAGACGTGATGCAATAGCATTTAGTAATGGCCAACGTGCTTTTGTAGCCTTAGGTAGAAACGGTACCCTATATTTAGATGATAATATGGAGTTTTTTCCTAACGATGAACAAGACGACGACGATAACTAAACTTTACCCTCATACATAATTAAAGGCTTTATTAAAATAGATTAGTAGCCAATCTTGAGTCGGGATATAAGGTGTTTGTATCATTTTTTCCCGGCTCTTTTTAAAACATAACACAAGCGATGAAAAGACCTTATAACTATATCATGGTATTTCTTACCATTACAATTGTAATACTCCTGTTTTTTTATCTTAAATTACCTCATGAAAAAAGCACGGCGAATCCATCAGAATCCCCTTATGCTTTACAGGTTATAGAACAAGATAGTTTATGGATTTATGAAATCTATGAAGAGGGTAACTTATTTATACGTCAAGAATTTATTCCTGCGGTTAAAGGAAAACAAGTGTTTAAGTCTAAGAAAGATGCTGAAGCCATTGGTAAATTAATGGTTAGTAAGTTGGCCAACAATGAGTTTCCAGCCATTAGTATTGCAGATTTAAACCAGAATAATATTCGTTATAATAACATTTAATTGATTCACTAATTATTTAGTCTTGACAAAAAAGAATCCTTATAGAGAAATTTTAATACATACATTAGTATGGTTGTTTATTAGTGTATTCCAGTTATTTACAGCATACATTAACTTGGGTGAAATTCCTCGAGGAATGTTTATTAGGCAAGCCATTACCCCAATTCTTTTCTATGTTAATTACTTAGTTTTTGTTCCTTATATTTTACTAAAACGAAAACTGCTTCTTTACATCGTGGCTTCCATAGCGTTTTTAGTACTCTACAATTTTCTTACTGAAGAGTTAATTTTTAATTCAGTTGCTAGGGAGTTAAGAGACCTGCCTAGACCACCCAATAGAGTGGGAGGGCCATTTGGCATCCGCCATGCCATGCCACTTGTATTCTCATTAACGATTTTTTTGTTAGGTGGTATTTTTAGCCTGGTGGTTGATTTTTATAAGCGCGAACGTTTGTCTAAAGCCTTAGAAAATGAACAAAAAGAAATTAAGCTGCAGTTTTTAAGAAATCAGTTAAATCCTCATTTTCTATTTAATTCTCTCAACAGTATTTATGCCTTGGTAAGAAGTAAATCTGATGATGCGCCTGAAGCCGTCATTACTTTATCAGAATTAATGCGGTATATGCTTTATGAAGCTAAAGATGAGCAAGTCTCGCTAGAAAAAGAAATGGTGTACATACAAAACTATATTGCATTACAGCGTTTGCGCTTAAAAAATACCGAAGACGTAAAATTGAATATTAGAGGTGAAACCAAGCATTTAAAAATTTACCCTTTGCTGTTAATTTCTTTTATAGAAAACGCCTTTAAATTTGGTACCGACTACAAAGGCAATACCCATATTAATATTAAAATAGAGGTGGTTGGTCACAGCTTTAATTTTTATATAGAAAACCTTATAGGCCTGTATAGACGCGATGATAAGAATTCGGGGGTTGGTTTAGAGAATATTAAAAATCAATTTAATTACCTGTATAAAAACAATTATAAACTCACTATAGAAGAAGACCAATCGTATTACAAGGTGCATTTAATCTTAAATTTATCTCAAAATGAAGTGTATAATAATTGATGACGAGCCTTTAGCAATAGATGTTGTAGAATCTTATTGCCAAGCTTTGGGTGCCGTTGAGGTCATCCGTACGTTTACGAATGCCATAGAAGCTATAGAGTTTATAAACACTAACCGTATAGACTTGGTGTTTTCTGATATTGAAATGCCAAACATATCGGGTATAGAACTCATTAAGTCCTTAGAAGGTAAAGTGCCTTATTTTATTTTTACAACCGCTTATCCGCAATATGCTTTAGAGGGGTTCGATTTAAATGCGGTGGATTATTTAGTAAAACCTATTCCGTTTCCACGATTTATAAAAGCCGTTAATAGGGTAAAAGAAATGATGAAACTCAATAATGGCGGTGCCTCATTTAATGTTTCGTCTGCCGGAGGGCAAGCGCCCACACACGAAGACGATTTTATTTTTGTAAAGTCTGAATATGAAAATCTAAAACTAGACATCCATACCATTAAGCATATTCAAGGGCTAAAGGATTATTTAAAAATTCATTCTGAAACCGCCAAGCCGGTACTAACCTTAATGAGTTTTAAAGAGATTCAATCTAAGCTTCCAGAAACCATCTTTATAAGGGTCCACCGGTCTTATATTGTTAATGTCAATAAAATCACGTCCATTCAAAAAAACAGAATTATTATTAATGACGAGCGTATTCCTATTGGTGAAAGTTACCGATCTATGGTGTATAGTCGTTTAAATATTTAAAATGGATTATAAATCCCAAACTAAAGGCAATACAAAATAGACAATTAAAGTTACTAGGAGTATTGAAATCACATTCATCCAGAGGCCTTTTTTTACCATATCTTCAATTTTTAAATAGCCCGAACCAAACACTACCGCATTAGGAGGTGTTGCCACAGGAAGCATAAACGCACAAGATGCGGCTAAAGTCGCACTGACTAATAAGATGTACGGATGCACATCTAACACCGTAGCTAAGGCCACTAAAACAGGTAGTAACATTGCTGTGGTGGCCATATTAGAGGTGATTTCGGTGAGGAAGTTAACTGCTGCAATCAGTACCAAGAGCAATACAAAAATAGAAACGCCCACTAAAGCTGTTAGTTGGTTGCCAATCCAGGCCGCCAAACCACTCACTTCAAACCCTGAAGCTAAAGCCATACCACCACCAAATAGGAGCAAAATACCCCAAGGTAATTTAACCACATCTGGCCAAGAGAGTAGGGCATCGTTTTTTTCCTTATCAGGAATTAAGAATAAAACCACAGCAGCACTAATGGCAATTATGGTATCATCTATAGCCGGCAACCACTTTGTGAGTATAAAGGAGCGGCTGATCCATGCTATAGCAGCGATAGTAAACACCACTAACACCACCTTTTCTTCATAGGTGGTCTTACCCATGGCCTTAAGTTGGCGTTCAATTTCTTTTTTACCGCCTGGAAATTCTTTTTGTTTAAACTTAAAAGCAAATCGGGTTAAATAAATCCAGCAGATTATTAAGAGTATGACGCTTATAGGAAACCCAAATAAAAACCACTGGGCAAAGGTAATTTCAGTATTGTAGGTACTTTCTACCACGCCCGCTAAGACTAAATTTGGCGGTGTACCAATCAGTGTGGCAATACCTCCAATAGAAGCGCTATAGGCAATGGCTAGCATTAAGGCTTTACCAAAGATGAGGTTTTCGTTTTTATCGGTATGGGGGTTATCTTGAAGCTGTAATACTATAGCCATTCCTACGGGTAAAATCATCACTGCAGAGGCTGTGTTTGAAATCCACATAGACAACAAGGCCGTTGCCACCATAAAACCAAGAATGATTTTAGTGACGTTAGTGCCTACAAAATTAATAATGTTTAAAGCAATGCGTTTGTGTAAGTTCCATTTTTCAATAGCAATAGCTAATACAAATCCGCCCAGAAAAAGAAAGATGTATTTATGACCATAGGAGGCTGTGGTTTCAGCAATGGAAATACCACCAGACAGCGGAAATAACACTATAGGCAATAAGGCCGTGACGGGTATGGCTATAGCTTCGGTAATCCACCAGACCGCTACCCAGGCTGTGGAGGCTAATATGGCATTGGCAGAATCGTTTAAACCTGCTGGATGAAAGAAAAATTTAATCAGTATAAATAACAAGGGGCCTAAGAAAAGCCCTATGTATTGTTTTGTTGTTTTCATTGGTATTTTTGGCTTTATAGGTTGATGTACCTATCATGAGATTGCCATGTCTTGTTTGTTAGGCGTTTGCTTAGAAGCGTTTGTAACAGGACGCGCAATGACCTTATGAAGGTATTGTATTTTGTTGAATAATCAAATGGAAATGTTAAAGAATCTTAGCGAGGGTCTGCTGATTTGCCTCTGTTTAGCTATTTTATCTCCCGTGTTTTTGAGTGCGTTGGTTTGGTGCTTTATTTATTTGTAGGAAAAAACTACAGCTAACACGCTTATGACACGCTTATGACACGCTTAAGACACGCTTATGCTATGGTTAAGGTCTCATCCTATTATTTTGAGTCAATGTTAGGGTATTTTGTTTTTTTAAGGTGTTGTTCTGGCTATGTGTCGTACTGTATTTGTTGTTGTTTTTGTTACTGAGTTACTTCTTGTATGTTGTAAATTGCTGTAATACAGTGGTTTATTTCCTAAAAATATGGCCATAATCATTTTTATGATATTTTTAATGGGTATGCGTGTCTGACTGCTAATTTTTCAATTTAGGTATAAAATAAGTTGATTTTATTAGAAAATTTTCAATAAAACTGAGGTTTTTATGTAAATATCTGTTATTGAGCAGTTTGCGAATTAAAATATTTTGTATATGTTTGAAGCATAGTTGTTTAGCGAGTTAGCTACTCGCCCTATATAGTTTCCGGAATTATTTACAACTTTTCTTCCCTCATTTCTTTAATTTGTTCAAAGCGTTTGGACAAATCTTAACCAGATATGGTGTTGCTTTTATAAAGTATCACTTATCACAAAGCCTTAAATATCATGGCTAGAAATAATTCTTTTATTAGATTGGAAGGAACTCTGGATGGGTTAACCTTCTACAGAAAAAACGGTGAATCTTTTGTAAAGACAAAAAACCGTGTTAGTAAAAACCGCATCATGAACGATCCTGCGTATGCTAGGACTCGTGAGAACATGCAAGAATTTGGAGGCGCTGCCAAATGCAGTAAATCTTTTAGGACTTCCTTTGCAGGCATTAGCCGCTTGGTTTCGGATTCTTATTTGAACTCTCGTATCACGGGGAAATTCAGGCGTATTGTTGGTAACGGTGCTGGTCTAAGAGGTCAGCGAACGTATGATATTGTTAATCAGGTGACGGATTTTATTGATTTTAATTTCAATATTGATAAGCCGTTTGACTCTAATTTTAATGCGCCCTCTGGTGGCCCTATGATAAATGCCAGTAGAGATAGTATTACTTGGGATATTCCGGATTTTAATACGGATACTTACATTGAAAAACCTTTAGGTGCTACGCATTTTAAATTGGCTTTAGCTGCGGGTTACACCAGTAATTATGAATGGGACACAGCGGTTAATGGTTATGTTCCGGTAGAAGAGGTGCCTGATGGTGCTGGCGTTGTAACGTACAGTTCAGCGTTAACTATTGGCGGTATGGTTGGTTCTGCAACTTCGTTGACGGCCGATTTAACGGCTTATGCTCCGATACCTGCAACCACGGCGCTATTTGGTGCGACCGGTATTGTATTTTTTCAGGAGGTTAATGGCGACCTTTATCCTTTGGCTCAGGGCCATAGTATGAAAATTGCAGTTGGAGGTTAGTGTTTAGCTTTTGGCTTTTAGCCTTGTTAAATCCCGTATTGGTTTATCCTTTACGGGATTTTTTAATTGGTTTTAGTTGTATTCGTGAATGTTGTTACTGTTGTGAAATTAGTATTCATAGCTTTACAAATGTTAAACGTTCATTTTGTCTTGACACAAAACGAACCAAAAAGTCAAAACGATTTGTAATGAAATTGCAAGCACCATTCGCTGCAGCATTGATGTTTTTAGTTCTCTATTTTATTCTTATTTCCAGTCCTAGATTTAGTTGTTTAAGTTTGATTGTTGCTCATTATTTCTGAAAATCGTTGGTTCCGACGCTGTCGGAATGCGGGTGTTGCTTTTTTGTGGGCTTTTGGTTTTTGGACTTTTGGTTTGTTTATTTTTTGTATGGTTTATCCTTTACGGGATTTTTTAATTGGTTTTAGTTGAGGTGGTTTTGTTGCTTATTGCTATTCTTGTTTGTTTAAGGTGTTTTAAGATAGGTGTTTATCAGTTTGTTTTGTTTGTAGGGGGTGAATTATTTGATGTATTGATTTGTTTAATTTTTGATTTTTATTGGCGGATTACGGATATCCGTAAGGGTGTATTTTTTGATGTTATTATCTTTGATATCGCCATACTAAAACCGCATTGTATGATAAATAGAGGGAAAATCCTGCACTTAAATTTTGAGTTGCTATTTTAGGGAATACTATTCAATAAGTGATTCAGGTAATTAAAGGCAGCTAGCAATAGTTGCCTTTTTTTCTACTTATCTTAATAGATTATTGGTTTTTAAACTCTAAGAATACAGGTAAATGATCAGACAACGTTCTAGAAGCTTCTAAATTATCGCAAGAACCTACAAAATCTTTAGAACCTGAATCAATTGCTGTGATACCTTTAGCATAATAAATGTTGTCTATCGGGTGATTTAAATAATTCCCATACCTACATTTTATTTTTAAGGTTGTTTTTGTGTTTTTTAGAGCGGATTTATAACCTGTATTGTAGAAGTTGTTCCATACGTCATGAGTTTCACTTAGGTTAAAATCTCCTAGTATAACAATGTGATCAGAATGAAGTCTTTTTGTATACTCTTTAAAAAAGATAATTTCATCTTCAGGGTTATCATTATGTTTGCGAGAATGAAAGTTGATAGCATAAAACGGTTGTGTCTCATTTTTTATATGAAACTTACCTATATAAGGCTCTCTGTGTATGGTATCTTCTAATTCTGAATCTAAATAAGTACGACCAATAAGATTTACTTTAGATGTTTTCCACAGAAAAGCATAGCGTTCACTGATGTATACCGATGGACTCTTAGTAGGATTGCTGATACGGTAATCCCATTTAAAACCCATCCTATTTAATTCATCTGCAATTTTAGCTACGGCTTGTGCACCAGCAGGATCTTTTGCAACCACTTCTTGTATGGCAACGAGGTCAAATTCTTTAATGATGTTTGCGATTTCTAATAACTCTTTGTCGTCTTTTGTGCGTCCTAAGTCCCTAATATTCCATGATGAAATTTTTAAAGTGTTTGAGGTTTTATCATTAAAATGAATAGTGTCTCTTAAATGCGCGCTGTTTTTTAAATTGTGCTTAGTTGCAATAGCACCTTTACTAATAGAGGTAAAGGCAACAACTAATATAAATAAGATAAAAGCTTTAGGGTGTGTTTTTATCATTATACTTTTGAGATAAACATTTTTAACTCTTCTAAAAACTCTTCTTTAGAGTTTGCTGTATCTAATATTTTATAATGTTTAACGCCAGACTGCTTTAACCAGTCTTCCCAGAACAACGTTAATATTTCAAAGTCATTAGGAGAAACGGTCTGGCTACCTGTTGTTCTATTTAAAGAGCGGTCATAGAGTTCTGAAACTAAAATTTCTGTGTTTTTAAGATTTTCATTGTCTATAGGAATAATACCATAACCAGATGTTTTAAAAAAGTCTTTTAAGTTGGTATTACCAGAAGCTTTGAATGCTTTTCTAAATTCATCAACTTTAGTTTTTGATAAATAGTAGCATTTTTTGTCTCTACAATTTTTATTCCCATATAGTCCTGCTTCTATATACCCGTCGGTTAGCAAAATAATAATATTTCTTTGAATCGTTATAACTTCATTATTATCAATAATCTCAGGGGCTTTGGTTTTTTTAATTGAAGTGGTTGTTATTTCTTTTTTTAAGTAGTTGTATATATCGCCTCCTGTTGTATTGTTTTTAGCTTTAGTATAAAGGCTTTTAACTTCGGTATTAAGGGTTTTTAACATGTGCTTATTGCCGCCATTAGCTAAAAAACTAATCCGTTCTGAAGCATTCATTTGAGATAAATCCATCCTTAGGTTTTCTGTATTGATATCAAAATCATTGATGATACTAGGGTTAGTAAAACGAAACTGGATAATATCTTCCTGGCCAATAACCCTGTTGTTAATGTTATAAATACCAGGGTAATAGTTGGTGTAAATATTGCTAATAAGCGCTACATCAGAAACAGGCTTAGCGTATAAGTCTTCTATCCTGTTAGATAAATCGGGTGTAATAATGAGGTTAATATGCTCGTTGATGGTTGTTTTTTTTTTACCACCACAGTGTATAAAAGATAAAGCTACTAATATTATGACTATATTTTTCATTAGGCTTCAATTTTTTTCATATTAACTTCCATCCACTGGTCGCAAGCTTCAATGGCTTCTTGAGACATACTAACAGCTTTGTCTATAGCATACTCATCATGTAGCCATTCGTTCCAGCCTTCAATAAAAGCACTGACGCGATCTTTTAAGGAGCTTAATGAAATTTGAATATTATCGTTTTCGATATCATTTTTGTAAACATCAGCCTTTTTTCTAATATCCGCAATGTTATTGTTTGCTTTTTGATTGGCCTGTGTTATTTTGGTATCTAAATCTTTAGGTAAATAAATTAGGGCTTGCTCTAATTGATTTAAGTCACATTCAAGTTTTTCAATTTCTAAACCAATACTGTTGGCTTTATTATTGTGTGTTGAGATTTCTTGTTCTAAAGCTTCAATTTTAGCACTTAAAACCTTTTTTTCTACCAACATTCGCTCTCTTCCCGATTGGGTATTGCGTTCTGCTAAAAATTGAATCAATTTGTTCATTATAATAGCTAAAAAGAAAAAAGGAATAGCACCGAGGAAAAATACGAGCCAAAAATTAATATCAGATAAAATCCCAGTTACAGAATTATCGGGAGCTATACCCTTAGATAAGTAGTTAATTTCACTAATGGTTGTCGATACCTTAATCGCGATAAACACATCGATTAATATTACTATAGTGTAAGATATTAAGGGGATGAGTATTGCGCTCAGTGTTCTCTTTTTATTAGAAATATCGTTTTCCGTTTTGCTATGAGCTATATAGGCAATCGTAAAAGGAATGAATACAAAAAATAAGATATAAGACAGGGCTGTACCGCCTTTAGCCAACGCCTTAGATAGTGCTTTGGCTTCATAGACCTGTGGATTTACAGAAATACCGGCACTAGCAGCTTCTAAAGCATCTTCGTAAGAATAAAGCATAATATAAGCCGAGGAAGAATAAAATAAAAACAGTGCCACTGATAAGCCTAAAAAGAATAAAAGTAAGGGAATAAATTCGTGGTATTTAAACATGGGTTTTACAAATTCTATGTTTAGATCTGTAAGCTTATCTTTTAAATTCGATATTTTTTTCTCTATTTCAGTTATAGTGGTTTCAAGTATGTTTTTTTTCTCGGTTTCTTTTTGTTCTTTTTTACCTAAAAGATCTGTTTTTTGAAATGCTATCTTTTTTTCTTCCGCTTGGTTTTCTATATGTATAGAATTTATAATTTCATCTTTTTCGCTAGTAATGTTTTGGGTAAACTCTGCCACTCGATGATCAATCTTGTTTAGTAGATTTTCCTTATTGATATCATTTTCTTTTTTGTCGGAAACAAATAAATGATACAACGAGTCCATAAAATTAGTAATAACTTGGTAGTCACCACTGACTTCTTTGGCCTGGTCATAAGCTTTTTCCTTTATTTCATTTCTATTGGTTTTCTTTATTTCAGCAGAAATTATAGATTTAAATATATCATCTACACTAAGTGTCTTTGTTGGCGTCTCTGTAGTACTGGTAGCAGCGTTTTGGGGTTGCTCTATAGCAGCTGTTTTTTTTAGTTTGTTTTTAAACTTAGATAACCAAGTATGGGGTGTTTTTTCTTCTTTAGACTCTAATGTTTCTTGTTCCATTGTAAGTGATTTGAAATCGTTTAATAATTCTTCTATAATAGATTTTAAGTTGGTTTTTATAACAGACTCTGAGTTGTTTTTTCTAGCATTAACGGTCCAGTTATACGATCCATGAAAAGCTGTTTTTTTATCAATGATGCAGTATTTTTGGTGCATTATGCCATAACCTTTACCTTTAATTCTGGTCAGCGTACCTCCTAAGGCTTCTAGCTCAGAGAAGTCGAGTTTTAAATTATCCTTATTATCACCTATAACAACAGATACCTCAATATTTTCTTTAGCTTTTAAAATTAATAGTTCTAGTAAATTAGGGTCTGTAAACCATGCGGACACTACATAGATACTAGATTTAGCAGCGTTTAGGCTAGAGGCGAGGTTTTCGAAAATGGCTTTGCCTTTTAGTAAGGATTGTTTCATTATGTAATTGTTTTACCTGAGCTTTAAGGTTAACTCTGAAAGACTTGGAGTAATAAAAAGCATCAAACAAACTTAGTTTAATGAGACATAAGCTTTTTACGGATTCCCGTAATGTGCCCTTTTTTTAAGATATTATTTTTACTTATTACGGAAAACCATAAAATCCCTTTGTATAAATACACTACTTTTCGCTTTGAAACATAAACCCTTTTTATATCTTTAGTGTTGCTTTAAGAATTCCTCTCATTATAGAGGTAATAACATATACTACAATACTAATACTACAATATTAAAATGTCCGAAGACCAAAAAAAAATACTAGAATCCCAACTTTGGGGAATTGCTAATTTATTACGAGGAAAAATAAGTGCCGATGATTATCGCGATTATATCCTTGGATTTATTTTCTACAAATACCTTTCTGAAAAGCAATACTTATACGCTAATGAGTTATTGGTTGGCGAAGAAGTAACCGACTTTAAAGAAGTAACCGACAAAGACACTTTAGAAGCCATTAGAGAAGAATCACTTTTAAAGTTAGGTTACTTTTTACAACCTGCAGAATTATTCTCAGCAATTGCAGCCAAAGGGAATGCAGATATAGAAGATGAAAGCAATTATATCTTAGAGGATTTACAAGCTGTAATGAACCATATTGAGGAAAGTACGATGGATACGGAATCTGAAGAAGATTTTAACGCCTTGTTTGAAGACCTCGATTTAAACTCTACCAAAATAGGACGTACTGTTGGAGCAAGAAATGCAGTCATTGTTCAAATATTAAATCATTTAAATAAAATCGATTTCAAACTCGATGAAATAGAATCTGATGTTTTAGGTGATGCCTACGAGTATTTAATTGCAAAATTTGCTGCTGGAGCAGGAAAATCTGCAGGTGAGTTTTACACACCACAACAAGTCTCTAAAATTTTGGCTAAACTGGTGACTACAGATAAAACCAAGTTAAAAAGCGTGTACGACCCAACGTGTGGTTCTGGCTCATTGTTATTACGAGTTGCTAGAGAAGCTGATGTAAGTGAATTCTATGGACAAGAATTAAACAGAACGACGTATAACTTGGCACGTATGAATATGATTTTACACGATAAACACTATCGTGAATTTGATATTAAGCAAGAAGACACTTTAGAAAACCCACAACATTTAGAAAAACGTTTTGAGGCTATTGTTGCTAACCCACCATTTTCTGCTCATTGGAAAAGCGATAATAACCCATTAAATAATACTGACCCAAGATTTAGCCAATATGGTCGTTTGGCACCAAAAACAAAAGCAGATTATGCCTTTTTAACGCACATGTTATACCATTTGGCAGATAATGGTACTATGGCTAGTGTATTTCCTCATGGTGTATTGTTTAGAGGTGCAGCGGAAGGTACTATTAGAGAGTTTATTATTAAAGAAAAAAACTGGTTAGATGCTGTTATAGGCTTACCTGCCAATATTTTTTATGGTACGTCTATCCCAACCTGTATTATGGTGTTGAAAAAATGCCGAAAAGCAGACGATAACATTGTATTTATTGATGCAAGTGGCGACGAGCATTTTGAAAAAGTAGGCAACCAAAATGAATTAAGAGATATAGATGTTGAAGCCATTATTGAAGCTTACCAAAGCCGTACAACTATTGATAAGTATTGTGAAGTAGTAACTTTAGCTGATATAGCCGAAAACGATTACAACCTAAACATACCGCGTTATGTGGACACCTTTGAAGAAGAAGAAAAAATTAAATTAAAAGTGGTTTCTGCCGAGTTAAAAAAATTAGACACAGCATTAGAAGATACAAATAAAACCATTGCTTCTTTTTGCGAAGAATTAAATATCTCAACACCTTTTTAATATGAAGCATGAGAGTTTAGTTCCTGAATTGCGGTTTCCTGAGTTTAAAGGTGGATGGTCGATTAGAAAACTGGATGAAATAACTTCAAAGATTGGTAGTGGTAAAACACCTAAAGGAGGTGATGAAGTATATGAAAAATCAGGGATACCATTTATTAGAAGTCAAAATGTAATAAATAACGCCCTTATTTTAGATTCTACACATATTCCGATTGAGATTCATCAGTCTATGAAAAGCAGTACTGTAAAAAGCGATGATATATTGCTAAATATAACTGGTGGCTCTATTGGTAGAAGCTGTGTTGTTCCTGAAAATTTTGAGGAAGGAAATGTTAATCAACATGTTTCAATTATTAGAATTGAACAAAATAGCCCAAAGTTTTTTCAATCTTTTTTGAGTTCTTGGAGAGGACAAAAGTTAATACATCAAGGTCAAACAGGAAGTGGAAGAGAAGGATTAAATTTTCAAAGTATTAAAAACTTTAAAATTGCTTTTCCAACTATATCAGAACAACAAAAAATAGCCTCATTCTTATCGGCTATTGATAAACGCATCAAACTTCTTGAAGAAAAGAAAACCAAATTAGAGCTATACAAAATAGGCGTGATGCAACAATTGTTTAATCAAGACATTCGCTTTAAAGATGATAATGGTAAAGATTTTCCTGATTGGGAGGAAAAGAGGTTGGGAAAAATCTCAGATATTACTACAGGTAGTTCAAACCGTCAAGACTCTGGGTTAGATGGTGAATATACTTTTTTTGACCGTTCTGAAGATATTAGAACAAGCAGTATTTTTCTTTTTGATGGAGAAGCGATTATTGTTGCAGGAGAGGGCTCTGACTTTGTTCCAAAATATTTTGCAGGCAAGTTTGATTTGCACCAAAGAACTTATGCTATAATGAATTTTAAAAATTCAGACGGTAAATTTTTATTTTACAATATTCATTATTACAGAAGATATTTTTTAAGACAAGCGGTAGGTTCTACAGTTAAATCTTTAAGGCTGCCTATGTTTCAAAAGATGAGTATAAATCTGCCATGTATTGAAGAACAGGAAAAAATTGCAGAAATTTTATCCAAAATTGATGAATCTATTTATATAATTTCTGTTCAAATAGATGAAACAGCGGATTATAAAAAAGGCTTATTACAAAAAATGTTTGTGTAGTATGAGAGCAACTAGAGCAATTATATCTGCAAATCTGGATAAACATGATCATTTAGAAGAGTATTTCAAGATAATTGAAATAATTGAAGCTAATGAAAATGTAAATCCTGATATCTGTATTGAAAGTTGCAAAGCACTTGTTGAAGGTATATCAAAGACTATATTAATAGAATTAGATGCTACTAAAACTGCAGAAAATATTGATGACGACAACTTACCCAAATTATTCAATAGAGCGATGCGTCTTTTGTCTGATGAATGTGAAGATTTAGAAGGTGATTTTGTTGTTAGGTTTTCATCAATTATTCAGGTGTTAGGTGAAATAAGAAATAAAAGAGGAGATATTTCTCATGGAAGAATGGCACCTAAAGCAATATTTAGTTCTGCCAAACTAGCTTCAACGGTTAAGAATATGACTGAAAGTATGCTAGAGTATATTCTTGAACATTACTTCACATTAGATTTTTCGTCTAAGTCAAAATTTAAATATGATTCAAAAGAAATGTTGCCATATAACAATTGGTTAGATGAAAGTATTGATTTTCCCATAAAGAAAGCGAGTTATAGCAAATTACTTTTTGAAAACGACTATGATGAATATGAAAATAGATATCAAAACGAATTCAAAACCGTTGATATTGATGAAGAAGTAAAGGAAAAATTAGTTAATCTAATTGAGGTTTTAAGAGAAAATGCGATAAAATTAGAATCTGAAAAATCACAATTAAAAGATAAAGAGGTTGATAAAAAAGAGCCTGAGGTGATTGTTGAAGTAGAACATTCAACTTTAGAATATTTAGTAAATAAATTCAATGAAGATTTATTTTGGACAGAAAAGAGGAACTTAATGTTATCCATTTTTGTAGTAGATGAAAAACTAAAACTAGAGAAGTTTAAAGAATTAGTTAATGATATTCTTTTTACCGAAAAAGAGCCATTGAGAGATGATGTTAGAGATGTGATGATTAAGCCACCAGCATTATTGGAAAGTAAAAAGGTGTTACCAGAATTGACTGTAAAAATATTAAAACTAATAGAAGAACTTAAAGGCGAAGCAGAGGAATAAATGACCACACAACCAGAACAAATATTAGAAAATAATTTAGTAGCACAACTAGAAGGGTTGAACTACAAAAAAGTGGTTATAAAAGATGAGCAAGATTTAATTTCAAATTTTAAAATTCAATTAGAAAAGCACAACAAAGTATCATTAAACCATAAAGAGTTTAAACAAGTTTTAAACTATATTAATAAAGGCAACATTTTTCAACGTGCCAAAGTATTGCGTGAGCGTGTACCTTACATCAATGAAAAAGGAGATACCAAAACGGTTGAGTTAATTAATCAAATACATTGGTGCCAAAATGAATTTCAGGTAACCCAACAAGTTACTATAGAAGGTTCGTATAAAAACCGCTATGACGTAACTATTTTAATTAACGGTTTGCCTTTAGTACAAATAGAATTAAAACGTAGAGGTTTAGAGTTAAAAGAAGCTTTTAACCAAACCAATCGTTATGAGCGTCACTCGTATGGAGCAGGACATGGGTTGTTTCAATTTATTCAACTCTTTGTTATTAGTAATGGTGTCAATACAAAGTACTATGCTAATAACCCAGTAAAAGCACGTTCGTTTAAGCAAACTTTTTACTGGACAGACGTTAAGAACAAACTCATTACCCAACTTTCAAAGTTTACAGAGGAATTTTTAGAGCCTTGTCATGTGTCTAAAATGATAACCAGGTACATTGTGCTTAACGAGTCTCAAAAAATATTAATGGTGTTACGACCTTATCAATTTTATGCTACAGAAGCTATTATTGATAGAGTAAAAACCACTACCAAGTTTGGTTATATATGGCATACTACAGGTTCTGGAAAAACCTTAACCTCTTTTAAAACGGCACAAATACTTACCAATCTACCTATTGTACATAAGGTGGTTTTTGTAGTAGACCGTAAAGATTTAGATTACCAAACCACCAAAGAGTTTAATAGTTTTAGTAAAGGCAGTATTGATGGTACTAACAACACTAAAACGTTAGTTAAACAAATGTCTGGAGATAACAAGTTAATTGTTACTACCATTCAGAAACTAAATACTGCCATTAGTAAGAAACGGTATTTAAGCCAAATGGAAGGCTTAAAAGACAAACGCATCGTGTTTATTTTTGATGAATGTCATCGTAGTCAGTTTGGTAAAACACATAATGACATAAAGAACTTCTTTCAAGAAAGTCAGATGTTTGGTTTTACAGGAACACCAATTTTTGAAGATAATGTAAGTAATAACGAGTTTGGTAAACGTACAACAACCATGCTTTTTGATACTTGTTTACACAAGTATGTTATAACAGATGCGATACGAGATGAAAATGTACTAAAGTTCTCTATAGAGTACATAAGAACCTTTAAAAAGAAAGATGGAATAGCTGATATTAACGTAGAAGCTATTGATGAAGCTGAGGTCATGAAAGATCCTAGACGTTTAAATAACATCTCGGATTATATTATACTAAATCACAATAGAAAAACACATAATAGAGAGTTTACAGCTATATTTTGCGTTCCAAGTATTCCTATTTTGATTGAATACTACAATTTGTTTCACGAAAAGAAACAAAAAAAATTACACGACCTTAAAATCGCAACCATATTTTCTTACGGAGCAAATGAAGATGATAAAGATGCGGTTGGTTTTGTTGAGGATTCAGAATTTTTAGCAGCAGCCGAACCTGAAGCAGAATATAATACAAAACACTCTAGAGATAGTTTAGAAGAGTTTATTGGATATTATAATAAAGATTTTAACACCAATTTTACCACAAAGGATAGTCAATCGTTTTATAATTATTACAACGATGTTGCAAGACGTGTAAAGAATAAACAAGTAGATGTTTTACTGGTTGTGAATATGTTTTTAACAGGTTTTGATAGTAAAAGCTTAAACACATTGTACGTTGATAAAAACTTAAAATATCATGGTTTAATTCAAGCCTTTTCTAGAACCAATAGGATTTTAAATGAATTAAAATCCCAAGGAAATATTGTTTGTTTCAGAAATCTAAAACCTGCAACAGATGAAGCTATCACTTTGTTTTCTAACATAGATGCAAAAGATGAAATCATCTTAAAACCTTATGAGGAATATATTACACTCTTTAATCAAGCGTTTATTGAATTACTACAAATTACACCAACTGTTAATAGTGTAAACGATTTACCAAGCGAAGAGGAAGAACTAAAGTTCATTAGAGCATTTAGAGAGTTAATGCGTCTAAAAAATGTATTAGCGACTTTTACGGAATTCGAGTTTGACGATGTTTCCATGGACGAACAAGGTTTTGAGGATTATAAAAGCAAATATCTAGACCTATATGATAAAGCCAAAAGCCATAATCAAAAAGAAAAAGTATCAATACTTGGAGATATAGACTTTGAATTAGAATTGATTCACAGAGATGAGATAAATGTTGCTTACATCTTAAAATTATTGTCCAAACTAAAAGATGCAACACCAGAAGAGCAAGAACGTCAGAAAAAAGCATTAATAGATTTAATTTCTGGTGATACTAAATTGCGAAGTAAACGTGAGCTGATAGAAAAATTTGTTCAAGATAATTTACCTCATATTGAAGATTCTGAAGATATACCTGATGAATTTGAAACATTTTGGGATGCAGAAAAAATAACAGCAATCAATAAATTAAGCAAAGACGAAAACTTAGATTCTGAAAAGTTAGAAAAGATTATAGGTGAGTATTTATTTACTGAAAAGTCACCAATGCGAGATGATGTAATTGGTATGATGAAAACAAGACCGAGTTTAAAAGAACGGGGAAGCACAGCGGAACGTATTACAAGTAAAATTTTGAAGTTTGTTGAGACTTTTATAAGTGGTATTTCGGGATAATTATGAAAACAATACACGAAAATTGGCTACAAGAATTCAAGAATGAGTTGAACAATACAAATGAAGTTTTTATTGTTTCACCTTTTATTACTGACAATATAGTAAAACATTTATTAGAAGTCTTTAAAGGAAAATTGATTAAAGTTATTACTAGATACAATTTAAACGACTTTAAGAAAGGTGTTTCTAGCCTAGCAGCATTAGAAAGATTGGTAAAGAGTAACGCACAAATAAAAGGAGTCATTGGTTTGCATAGTAAACTTTATCTTTTTGATAATAAAAGTGTAATTATTACTTCTGCAAATTTTACAAATGGAGGTTTCTTTAATAATAGAGAGTTTGGTGTTCTGTCTTTAAGTGATAAAACAGTTAAAGAATCACATAATTATTTTAATGAGCTATGGAGTATTGATTCTGATTTATTAAGCCAAAATAAAATAAACGAGTGGAGAAATATAATTGTTAATTCTAAACCAAGTCCAAAATTTAAAGAAGAGCTTCCGGATTTTGGTAGTTCTTATCAAAAATCAATAATTGGCAAAAGAAGATATTTTATTAAGTTTTTTGGTAAAGATGATAATAGGTTCGGATTAAAAGACAACATTATAGATACGTTAGATGGTGGTTGTAGTCATTTTGCATTGTCTTTTTCAAGACATAAAAGAGATGCTAGACCTAGAAGATATAGGTATGGAGATATTGTTTTTATGGCTTATTTAACTAAGGAGCCAAATGATTATGTAATATTTGGAAAAGCAGAAACATTCTCTCATAATGATAAAAGAGATGTTGCTAGTAGTGATGATATAAAACATATTCCTTGGTTACAAGATTGGCCAATTTTGGTAAGAGTTAAGAATCCAATTTTTATTGATTCAAAATTATCTAAATGTCCTAAATTGAGTAATTTAATGCATGAGCTTGGCTATGATAGTTTTGCAAGTACTAAAAGAAAATATGATAATGGAGTAAGAAATATTAATCCAAAAAATACTCTAATGCAAAAAGGAGATGTAATACTTAGTGATTCTGGTGCTCAATGGATGGAATTAGCATTTCAAAAAGTAATTAAAGAAGAAGGAGAAGTTGATGAACAGCTTATTAAAGGTTTCTATCAAAGTTTAAAAATAAATGACTAGACCACAAACCATACAAATATTTTTACCAGACGGTTCGCCAACCAGTATTCGTGAAGCAGAACTCACCAATAGGTTGGTAAAAGCAATTTTGTTTCCTAGAAATAAACTGCAAGAAGCTGCTAAACGCGAGATGGTACATTTTACTGGTGTATACTTTTTATTTGGTAACACGGAAGATGGTGCGAAGCCATTAGTTTATATAGGAGAAGGCGAAGATTGTTTTTCTCGTATTCAATCTCATAACCGTAAAAAAGACTTTTGGACACATTGCGTTATCATCACAACAAAAACTGACGAGTACACCAAAACAGATGGGAAGTATTTAGAGCATTATTGTTTAGCTAAAGCTAAAGACATTGGCAGGTATGTAACAGATAATGATACAGGTTCTAGAAAGCCTTCTATAAGCGAAAGTAGAGCGTATGATTTGTTAGACAATTTTGATACCGCCAAAATACTGTTAGCAACATTAGGATATCCCATTTTTGAAGAAAAACGTAAAGCAAAAAGCCCTAAAGAATTGTTTTATTGTCAAGGTAAAGAAGCGTCTGCTATTGGTGAATTAACAGATGATGGTTTTCTTATTTATAAAGGAGCAAAAAGCAATATAAAAGAAACTAAATCTATTGGTTCTTGGGTTTCTAGAATACGAAAACAACTTATGGAGGATGCCATTTTAAAAGAGGCGAATGGTGTTTATGTTTTTCAACAAGATTATGTTTTTAATTCACCAAGTGGAGCAGCAGCCGTTGTACTAGCTAGAGCAGCAAATGGTTGGACAGAGTGGAAGGATAAAGATGGTAAAACTTTAGATGAGTTAAAGCGGAAATAGAATGACTATTTAAAAAAGTAAAGGAATCTATAAACTACAATTGGAAACGAAAGTAATACCACATATAGAATTATTTACCGATGGTGGCGCAGAACCCAACCCAGGCAAAGGCGGTTTTGGTGCTATATTAAAATATAATGGCAGGCAAAAGGAATTTTTTGCAGGCTATGAATTAACTACTAATAACAGAATGGAGTTAATGGCGGTGATTTTTGGCTTAGAGAGAATAAAGACTAAGGCTAAGGTAACTGTTTATTCAGATTCTAAGTATGTTGTTGATGGTATTGAAAAAGGCTGGGCAGTAAATTGGGAAAAGAATAATTGGATTAAAAAGAAAGGTAATCTAGTCCTTAATAAGGATTTATGGAGCCGATTATTGGATGTTATAAAAAAACATGAGGTTACATTTCGTTGGGTAAAAGGGCATGCGGGCCATATAGAGAATGAACGCTGTGATTTTTTAGCTAACAAGGGGATAAACTCAAAAGATAGAATTAAGGATGAAGGCTACTTGGAATACCTTGAACATATAGAATTATACCAAGAACAGAAAATACAAAAAGAAGGCGATTTATGTAGAAAGTGCAACACTCCTACGGTGAAGAAAATACCTAAAAAACGGAAGATGAAACCGAATAAATCTTTTTATTATGAGTACTATTTGTATTGTCCTAATTGTAGGGCTATGTATATGGTGGAAGCTGCTAAAAGAATTATTCCTGAAGGAAATAATTTATTTGAATAAAAAATCTGTCTAACAACGACGCAATGACCTATTAGATCAAATATCCTATAAAATGAATGACAGAAATATAACTTTAGCAATAGGTAAGGCCATTCGAGAAGGTAAGTATCTTAATATCACGTATAAAAACAAAGATGGGGATCATACCCGATTTTGGATAGCGATATTAGATATTAACGTAAAAGGAGAACTTTATGTTAACATATTCAATGTCACTAAAGATGAACCAATTTTAAATGCAAAGATTTTTATAGCGAGCATTCAGACAGCCGAAATCTTAAAATTTTCACACTATGATGTCTCAGACAAACTTGTTAAAAAGATTACAGATGATGAAAGTTTGCAGAAATATGACTTTGATAGGTATAACCATAATGTATTAAACTATTATTTAGAATGCTACAAAGCAAATAATAACCCGTTTTTGCATAAAAAGCACTTAATTCCAAACGTCGATAGCCATGAATTAATAAATCAAAACCCTTATCAGCTATCAGATAAACAGCAACAGCACATTATAAAAGAAATTTATAATAATGATTATAATACATTTTACGATTATGAACTGGCTTTATGCGAATTTTCTATAGACCTAGAATCTAGAGGGAAATTTGTGGTTGCTTACAGAATGCTGTCCTATAACCCAGTTGAGAATCAACTTAAAATAGGCTCAAAAATACTTTTCAATTCAGATTTCTACATTAAGGGGACTAAATATTCACTGTCATATTATACAGATTTAAGCCGAACAGATTTTGAAGCCTTATACCTAAATGATAAAAATGGTACCATAGAACGATTGATGGGTAATTTTAGATCTGGGGAATTACCTAATACGCGACCAGAAATTGTTATTTTAGGTTATGCTCAAATTGATATTTCAAATATTTATGATCAAATACACTCAGAACACACCAAAGGAGAATTAACAAAACCTTTAAAAGCATTATTTCAAAACCTTTCTTTACTAGACCGGAAAAATAGAAAAGAACCTCATATTGTCCTTTACGACAACAATATCAATATAGACCAGCTCCGTACTATTTATAATTCATTAAAATATCCAATTACCTATGTACAGGGACCGCCAGGAACGGGGAAAACACAAACCATCTTAAATATTGTGGTAAACTGTTTAACCAATACCAAAACCTTGTTAATTGCCTCTAATAATAATATTCCAATTGACGGAATAAATGATAAATTGTACCTAGGTACGTATAGAAATAAAGAGATTCTGTTTCCTGTTATTAGATTAGGAAATAACAAATGCACAGCAGAGGCTTTAAAAAAAATAAAAAAACTTTATGAATTTGAAACTAGAGATACTCCTAACGCGAATCTATTGGCTAAGTTAAAAGAAAAGTCTAAAGAAAATAACAGAAAATTACACAGTAGATTAGAAAATTATGAAAAGCGTTTAGATGTAGAACAAAATTTAGAGTTTATTAATGGTTTAATAAAAAAAGGAAAAGACAGTTACTGGAAATTAGAAGAAGAAAAAAAGATACAACAGAAGCAATTAAATGACATTCCAATAACTACCGATGATAATGTTAAAGGCATATTTGAAATCATTAAAGGAAATTATCAATTACAGCAATTTTTTTATTTTGAATCTTTAAGATACATAAAACGCTTAAAAACAAAAAAATATAGCGACCTCGTTGAAATACTTTATATCGAAGAGGAAAAAGCACAAGTAAAGCAATTTAATACTTGGCTTGCTCAAGACGAGAATTTAAAAAAATTCACAAAAGTATTTCCAATTATTCTTACAACTAATATCTCAAGTCGTAGATTAGGGAATAAGTTCAAATTTGATTTGTTAACAATGGATGAAGCTGGCCAATGTGATATTGCCACGAGTTTGATACCAATTTCCAAATGCAAGAATATGGTTTTGATTGGTGACACCAACCAATTAAAACCTATTATTGTTTTTGATGAGTCGAGAAATGAAGAGTTAATGAAGCAATTTGGAATTGATGAACAATACAATTATTTCCACAATTCTATTCTTTCATTATATAAAGAAATTGATAATATTTCAAGAGCTATTCTATTACGATATCACTACCGCTGTGGAAAAAAGATTATCAATTATTCTAATATGAGGTTTTATGAGAACCAGTTAAATCTTTCAGGAATTAAAGGAAATGGTAATTTAAAATTAATAGATGTAAACAATGTAAATCACAAGAATAAAAATTCACAGATAGAAGAGGCTATTCAAATAGTTAAGTACATAAAAGTTAACAGATTATCAGATGTTTTTATTATTACACCATTTCGAAATCAGGAAGAAGTTCTAAATTATTATATAAAAGCAGCAATTACAAAAGGTGAATTAGATCCTTCGGTGAGTTGTGGAACCATTCATAAGGTTCAAGGACAGGAGAATAAAACTATTATAATTTCTACTGCAATTTCAAGAAATACAACCTTAAGAACGTACGATTGGATTAAAAATAATAGTCAATTAATAAATGTAGGCGTTACAAGAGCCAAGGAGAATCTAATTGTAGTCGCAGATAGAAAAGCTATCGATGTTTTATCTAAAAAAGATGATGACCTATATGCGTTGATTAATTATGTTGAACAAAACGGTGCCTGTGATGTTTTTCAAAGTAATGTAAATAAACTTACAATTGGATTCTCTAATAATTCAAAATTTGAAGATGAATTTTACGCAACAATGCGTCATCATTGTTCAATACGTGGTGGCAGGTTTAAGAGAAATGTAAAGATTATAGACCTATTTCCTGAAGAAAAAGATAATAAATACGTCAGTAAAAAAGAATTTGATGGCGTACTTTTTTTAGGTATTCAGCCCAAAGTTGTATTTGAACTAAATGGTAAAGAGCATTATACCGACAAAAATAGAATCAAGTCAGATAAGATTAAGATGGACTTATTAAAATCTAAAAATATCGAACTGATTTTTATTCCAAACCAATATGTAAAGCATTATGAATTTATAAGAGAGTTAATTAATAAATTCGAAGGAGATATTTATCAAAAAACTTTATTTGGCTAATAAAATAATCTGTTAATTAAACCTATTAAAAGTAATATATGTTATTCGATAAAGTAAAAGGAGAGCACATCTTAAAAGGGAATAAAAGACTATGAGGAAAAGGGTTATTCTGATGGTTTTGTTCCTTCCTCCGTCTATGATATCATTCACGATGGACAAAGTTATCCTCCAAAAGCCATAATGGCCTACGCTAATTTTTACGCATCTGGTAGGAAAATTGAACGATACTTTAAAGGAGGAAATGGACCATCAATGTAAAATGGGGTTTGTATCAGTTTTAAATACAGATAATGAATTAGATACAACTATCGGTTTCAAAATTATGAAGCTATTAGATTAGTTTATGGTTTTCTGTTTGATGAAGTAGAAATTTGATTCGTTAGAATAGATGTGATTTTACACCCCTATGAGCTTCGCTCGCTACCATTACACCCAACGTGTTTTGTTTCTCGTTAATCCTCAATGAGACAACCCTAAACCTCAACACATAGTTTAATTTAAAAAACGATTCCTGTAGCATATCAGTCAATAACAAAGTGAATAACGTTACGCTATAGTCTTAATATATAGTACTTTGTAGCAAATCTAAAAATCATACAGTTATGGACAACGAATTTGCAAAACACGAAGAAAACTATATTGACATCTATCAATCTAAAGGCTATACGGCAGGTTTCCATTTTAAAGATGGCAGTTTGATAGGCAATGATTCCTCACATACGTACCAACCCGAGGACTTACATATTGTGGCAGAGCACCGCTATGAAGGGATGAGTAATCCATCGGATATGTCTATATTATATGTTATTGAAACGAACCAAGGCGAAAAGGGTACGATGTTGTTAGGCTTTGGACCTAATGCCGACTTGGAATTGTCTGAGTTTTTTAATGCTATACCGGATTCTCAAATTTCGGATAAAGCTAGTATTAACGCCGATTAGGTCTCAGTGCTTCTACGCGCTTTAAGGTATAATAAAAAAAGTCCAATCTTAATTGATTGGACTTTTTGTGGTTGTTGTTTATAATTACAACCCCAAAGGGGGTGAACATAAGCGTTTAATTAATCGTCTTTGTTTTTTATTTTTTCGGCACGGTCGCGGCGTGTTTCGTTTTGTTTACCATATTGGTTGTAATGGTCGACTTTTAAAGCGCCTTTCTCGTCGGTTGTATTTTGATGCAAACGCTTTTCGTGTTCTTTGTCTTTGTCTTTGTCTTTATTTTGGTCGTCTTTTTTATCTTTTGTCATGATTAAAGGTGTTTAAATTATTATTGGGTTTATGTCATTGTGTTGTAAAGCTTTAAATAAAAGCTGTCCTCTTAAGAGGGGGGCCTTACAGTTTCGGTTTTAATGCTATAATGTATAGGTTTAAATGTTCCGCCATTGCTGTCTTCTGCAGAACAGGCGGTAAGTGCCACTAGCAAGTCCATTTGTGCTTGAAACTCAATGTAGTCTCCAGCTTTAGATGTTGGTGGCTGTACAGATAGTTGACCATTGGTGTTGAATTGTACATTCATAAAAATATTAAAGGCTGTGGGTATGTCATCTACGCCAATACCGTAAGGTTGCAGGTGGTGTTGTAAATTACCTAAGCAACTGGGATGCTCGCCTTTGTGGTTATACATAATTTGAAATGTTTCTGGGCTGCAAGGGGCTAGTAGGAAATCGTTTCGTCCGTTAGTATCTTCAATAATTTTCATCATTTTCTGCGAACGATTGGACCAGAGGTAATTTCCTTTGGTTAGTAATAGGTTTTCTTCAAAATCTAAAGATTTGCCAGAGGATAATTTTTCTTGGTGATCTTTAGCATTAAATAGCACCATATCACTTACTTGCTCTCCCATGGGGTCTATGACGGTAAGAATCTCGTTCTTTTTAAGCAGAAAGGCTGCGCCAGATTGTTTGTCTATTACGTTAACTAGTGGTTTCATGTTGTTGGTTTGGTGTTATGAAATGGACATTTCCAATGGCTATCTACAGCTCTGCCACTGTACTGTTTGGTTTCAGAATCTTTTCCGAAATCTTTAAGTACCGGATTGATATGTCCTTGTAATTTTTTATCTCGTTTTCTAATGCGTTTTTTTATTTTCTTATAACTTCCCATGGCTCTTAATTGCTCAAACTGGACGTGTAGATTAAATACGATGGTTGGGTATGGACTTTGCCTTGCTATTCTGGAACTGTTAGGATGAAGCCCTACAATATAAAACGCACGGCCTTTGAGGCTGAAACTAAAGGTGGCCTCTTCTGGGTTATCACTAACCGATGGGTCCCAATCACAGTCGTCTAACTCGTGCAGTTGTTGGAGCGTTTGCCATAAGCTGTTTTCAAAATCGATTTCAGTTTCGTAATGCTCAAAAGGAAAAACAGCTAAGAATGATTCAAATGTATTTGATTCGAAATCATATTGGTCTATAAAAGCTTCGAGATCATTTAAAATATTATTTAACACCTCAGTCTGCTTAGAGGATTGGTAAACTTTGAGATGGTAATTGTCGGTCATAAATAAAGTTTTAGCCATTACACAAGGATGTTTTTGTGTAAGGATAAAATCTTTATATGCTTGATCTATTGTTTTGTATATGGGGTATGATTTGGCTATTGTTTTCATAGTTACATGGTACTAAATGTATGATTGAATCAAATTTAAAAACGATAAAACCAATGATTTTCCTCCATTACTAATTTTTTTAACTCCATTACTTTGTAGTTACCTGCTCTCGACTTGTTTAGTGATTGCCTTGCTTTATTTAGAAAAGCTGTTGCTGTTGTAGTACTATGCCTAAGGTGTAAATAATATAGGGGATTAATTTTGTACTAACCTCTGTATAAAGGTGGGCATTGTTGGTGATGTAGGCTAGTTTACTAACCGTTATTTATCGTTTGTCATTATCAGCTGCCCAAGTCTTGTACCGGTCAAACTGCTCATCGTCTAGGATGTCTTTTAGAATCTCAGCTTCTGCATCAATACGGTCGTTAGCCGAAAGTTGTTCGTAAGGGTTTTCGGGGTCTGCAGTCATCCACTCGGTAAGCGCCGTTTCATAACGTTGCTGTTGGCTATCGTTCATTTCGAACCGCGCATATAAACGCATCTGTCTTTCGGGGTCTTTTAGATTCCAATTGGTATCTATATCAGCCGTTTTCTCTTCGTAGGTATAGTCGTCGTCTTCAAGGTTACCGTCTTCTTCTTCATAATTTCGAGTGTCGGTAAGTTCTTCGTTCATAGGATTTCTAGTATCGATATGAACGGGGTCTTTTGAGGTTTCATTTTTACATGAAAAGGAAAGCGTTAATAGTGCTATAGCTAGAATTTGATAGGTCGTCTTCATAATATAATATTTTATAGTTTTAATAAATATAAGCTGAAGGCGGTCATTGTATTAGCGCTATCGATTTAAATGTTGACCAATTTAGAACGTAGAATTAATTGAAACTATTATGAAGGTATCTATTCTTGATTAACCTTAGGCATTAATCGTTTGGTGGTGATACCATGTAATACAATAGATAGTAGGATAATAAAAGCGACAATAGAGAACACGTGATTGACGTCTTCAAAATTACCGTGTTTTATGGCATAGGTGAGGTAAAATACGGAACCGATACCACGAATACCAAAAAAGGAGATGGCCCATTTCTTTTTAGCGCCTAACCCCGATTTATACAAGCTTATATATCCTAAAAGTGGTCTTGCTATGAGGACTAAAAACACGCCGAAGCCTAGTGTGGGCAAGGAATTAAAATTGAGAATACCACTCATTAACGAACCGCCAAAGAAAATCATCCAAAAGATAATGAGGAACTTTTCTACATTGGTAATAAACCCTAAACTAGGCGCGCCTTCGGTAGTTTCGTTATTGGTATGTTTGTGGTAATGGGCAAATAGCCCCGCCATAAATACGCTTAAAAACCCATAGCCATCTAAAATTTCGGCCAAGCCATAAGAGATTAATGTTAATGATAAGGCCACAAAAGCCTGATGAATTATCCGCGCCTTAGGAGTGGCGAGTTTGTGAGTCATATAGCTGTAAGCAAAACCCACAACAATACCGACAATAACACCGACTATGATTTTAAACAACAGATAATAGCCCAGCCATTCTTTCCACTCGTCAATACCTAAGGTATCGCTTTTAGACCATAAAATGGCTAAGAATACAAAGGGAAACGCTAAACCGTCATTAAGTCCGGCTTCTGCGGTAAGGTTATATTCAACCCCCACATTTTTAGTCGCCACCGTTTGTTTTTTATTGAGTTGTATTTCTGAAGCTAAGGCCGGATCTGTAGGTGCCAAAACAGCCGCTAATAGTACCGCAACAGGACCATCGAACCCGAGGATATAATAGGCGATTAAAAACACAGCAGCCATAAATAAAGGCATGGTAAACCCAATTAAACGCAAGGGGTTATGCCATTCTTTCCATGAGTAATTAAGGCCAATCTTTAGACCCGCTACCATTAAACTGATAATCACAACCAGTTCTGAAAAGCGTAAGGTCATATCAATTTCCCATACAGGGTTAGGCCAGGGTAAAGGTGTTTCTAAAAAATATAACAATGCCCCTAATACCAATAGCGGAATGGTGTAACTGATGCGAAACTTTTTTAATACAATAGGAAGGAAGCTTGCAAAAAGCGACGTGATCCCTACAATAAGTAATATGGTGTAATAAGGTGTCATAGCTTAACTGTTGAACGTAAATTGTGATCAGGTTGCGTTATTGTTGAGGTTGAAATTTGGGGGTGTAAATCTCAATAAGTTACCGGTTACAAATTGGCATTATTTTTTTACTAAGCTTAACCCATTTCCGTTTATTAGTGGCTTATTTAGTGTGTTTTATCCTCGGTTGGG
The DNA here is from genome assembly GCF_013403955.1 of Winogradskyella vidalii. GTDB lineage: Bacteria > Bacteroidota > Bacteroidia > Flavobacteriales > Flavobacteriaceae > Winogradskyella > Winogradskyella vidalii. Next base: position 1,430,485 of record NZ_JABFDG010000001.1, read on the forward strand.
TTGCGTTGTTAGAAGCTGAAATAAGCGCACTCTAAAGACTTAAAAGAAATAATATCTTAGGGAATAAAATGCTAAGCTCAGAATATTTACCTAACTTTGAAACAGAAATGCGTGGGGTGTTCTGAGCAATCAGGACTGAGATGATACCCATAGACCTGATTTGGATAATGCCAACGTAGGGATGCAGACATAGGATAATTTCCATTGCACCAATTTATTGGCTTCCATAATAGGGTTCTTAATCTTTAAAAGAACTATAATAATGGAATTAGAAAAAGTAAATCAACAACTTGTACCAGAGAAAACAGAAACCTGGCAAGGACGATCAGAATGGTTTTTTAACCGAAAATACACCGACACTTACGAAGCATATTACGAAGGCCCTTATAAGCGTGCCGAAGTATGGCAAAAAGAGGTCTTAGAACAGCTGGTGTCTAAAGATAAACGTGTTAGTACGTTACTCGAATTTGGTTGTGGTACTACCCGTTTTACCCGTTGGTGGAAAGACATTGGTATTGAAGCTACGGGGGGCGATATTTCACCTTTTATGCTGTCTCAAGCCTTGCATCGCTTTGATGGTGATTTGGTGATGGCAGATTCGCATCACCTACCTTTTAAAGATAACACCTTTGATGCTTTAGCCTTTATAACCACGTTTGAATATTATAAAGACCCCGTAAAAGTGATTAGAGAAGCCGCTAGAGTAGGGCGACACGGTATTATTATGGGGATGATGAATCGGAATACGCCCAAACTAATTAGACGACGTACCCAACAGTTTTTTGGGAAGAATGATTTTTATGTCACAGCCACGTTTTACACCCCTCAAAAGCTAATTAAGATTATCGATGTGGCTTTAGAAGGGCGAACGTATAGCATAGAATGGAAAACCACAGGGTTGCCAAAATGGTTTCCTGTACAGAAATGGAATTTGCCTGTAGGGGACTTTTTTGGCTTGTACATTAAACTAGAAGATTGATGATGGCAAAGAAAACAGGTAAAATAACAGCATCTGATTTTAATCAATTTCTTTTGAACAAATGTGGGAAGACTCGACCAGAAGTTTATGTAGGTCCACAATTTGGTGTTGATGTGTCTATTGTAAACTTGCCCAATGGCCAAGCCATGGCTACGGCAAGCGACCCCTTGTCTTTAATTCCCTCATTAGGTTTAAAGGCGTCGGCTTGGCTTTCGGTACAGTTAGTGGCTAATGATATCGCAACCACAGGATTTGCGCCCATGTATGGCCAGTTTGTACTGAACCTGCCAGCACATTTTCCTGAACAAGATTTTCAAACCTATTGGAATTATATCCATCAGTTTTGTACCGATTTAGGTGTGGCCATTACAGGCGGTCATACCGGATTTGTAGAAGGACAGCATTCAACCATTGCAGGTGGTGGCACATTTACTACCATAGCCGCACAAGAGCAGTTACTCACCTCAAGCTTAGCGCAAGCAGGTGATGTGATTTTAGTGACTAAAAGTGCTGCCCTATCGTCGTCTGCTATATTAGCGATGCATTTTCCTGAGACCGTAAAGCAAAATGCCGGCATTGAAAATTACCAAGCAGCCTGCGCTTCGTTTTACGATATTTCGGTGTTGCCAGAAGCTGTAATTGCCAAGGCTTTAGAAAATGGAAAGGCCATCACCGCCATGCACGACGTTACTGAAGGTGGTATTTTAGGTGCTATCTATGAAATGGCTATAGCTTCGGGAAACGGTGCTATTATTGAAAATGAGAAACTTCCTGTAGATGAAGCCCAATCTAAAGTCTGTGAGGTGTTTTCATTAGACCCACGCTATTGTATTGGTGCAGGATCTATGATTATAACTTGTAAACAAGCAGCTGTTCCTCAGCTTATAGCGCAGTTAAAAACTAAGGCAATCCCTTGTGTTGAGGTCGGTAGAATGACTAAAAAATCACAAGGTATAACGTTAATTGAGAAAGACGAAACCACGGATGTTATCTATCACGATAAAGATCCGTATTGGGCCGCCTTCTTTAAAGCTTTACAATTAGAATGGAAATGAGCCCCCATACACAACCCATAGCTTCAGGAATCTATCTGGTGATTGATCCCGCTATGGCAGAACCTATTTTACTAGAAAAGCTTCAGGTGATTCTCACTAGGAACATTGCAGCGGTTCAGATTTGGGATAATTTTGATGAGGTTGCCAATAAATTAGCACTTATCAAGAAAATCCATACACTATGTGCAGCAAAACAAGTACCTGTACTTATAAATAACCAATGGGAAATTTTAAAAACGGTGGCCTTAGAAGGGGTTCATTTTGATAAAACACCTCTAAATATAGACGTCATTAGAAAAGAAATTACTCCTAATGCGCTAATGGGGCTGACCTGCGGCAATGATTTAGATGTAGTACACTGGGCAGCCCATCATCAAATGGATTATATTTCGTTTTGCTCCATGTTTCCGTCATCTAGTGCCGACAATTGTGAGATAATAAGCCACGAGACGATAAAAAAAGCAGCACAAATTTTTAAACAGCCGCTTTTTTTGGCAGGAGGCATTCACCCCGAGAACATAAAAGCATTAAAGACCTTAGATTTTGATGGCATTGCAGTAATTTCAGGAATAATGAATGCTGAACATCCCGATGAAGCCATTGATACTTATACCAACCACTTAAAAACTATAGCATGAGACTTAATACGATAGAAAAATTATGTTGTCCGTTTGATAAATCGGATTTAACCTTAAGAATTATTACAAAAGAAGATACCGATAACATTAAGGAAGGCATTTTGTCTTGCGCACATTGTAAACGTGTGTATCCGATTGTGTCAGGAGTTCCGATTATGAATCCTGATGAATTTAGAGATTTTGAACGCGAAGCACCTATGCTTGAAAAATGGGAACAACACTTGGTGGACAACCATGCCGATACGTTTAAAATTTCAGAAGGAAAAATTATTGCGATAGCGCCGTAGCAAGATTTAGCTTATGAGCAGAAAATTAAGTCTATTGTTACCAATTGTTTTACTAAGGTCTTAAGAACTAACAGCTGCTAAACTAGAAACCGAAAAGACAAGGAAACCTGAATTTATGAACGGTGTTGACACGGTTATTAGCAATGCCAAATCTTTTTAGAAGGCCTAAAGTCATTGCGGTTATACCATAAGTGCCAACGTTTTAAGGGCCTCAACCAGTAAGTAGAAATTATAAGACGGATTTTTCTCAATTAGTTTTCCTTAACTCCATTAAACGGTATGATATTACATGCACTACGTGGTATTTGAAATTACGACATACGCTCTTATAAGCCCAAATGTTAAGCAAAAAAATGAAACCTGTCAATCAGCACTTTAGTGTTTTGCGTATACAGAAAAAAGTGAGGCTGATACTTTGGTCGCGTTTTTTTTGAACTAAAAAAAAACTATATTTATCGCTTTAGCTATTTGCTAAGGATTTACAGGTACAAAGTATGAAGCGTATAGTAAGCGTAGTCGTTATTTTTTTTAGTGTGGTGCTCAATGCACAACACCTAGAGCGATTAGACAGTTTGTTGCTTGAAGGCATTTCTGCCCGAAGTAACAAGGACTATGCAACGTCTTTAGAATTATTAACCGAAGTACGTACGGTAGCTGAAGCTAACCATTGGTACAAACAACAGTTTTTGGCGTTAAATAATATTGGTGCTAATTACTACTCTATGTTAGATTATGGGGAGGCGCTAGACTACTATTTGGAAGCCTATACCATTGCTTTAAAACACCTCAATGAAAACGAGGAAATGACCGTTTTAAATAATATTGCCATTCTGTATAGTAAAGAAGGTGAGCCCGAGAAAGCAAAAGCCTATTTTTACAAGGCCTATCTGATGGCAAAAGAACACGACGATACGATTAAAATAGGACTTTATGCCGTTAATTTAGGACTTGCGGGGAATGAACTGAACACGTTAGATGAAGCCTTAACGTATTTGGAAGAAGCGAAGGAGCGTCTTACAGGCCGTGCTAACTTAATACTTTTGGTAGATATTGCGCTGGCTGAAAATCATTATAAACGAGGGGATTTAGATACGGCAGAAGCCATGGCTAAAACACTATTACCACGTCTAAACGCTATAGAATTTATTGAAGAAAAGATTTCTACACTTACAGTACTGTCTAATGTGTATCAGGAAAGGGGAGCGCTTACAAAAGCTATTACTTATGCTGAAGCAGCTCGGGAAGCAGCGCTAAATCCAGATCTTAAAATCTCAACGTATGAGCAGTTGGCCAAATTGTATAAAGCTCAGGGACTAATGGATGCAGCGCTAGTAGCTAAAGATTCTATTATTGCTTTGAATGACACTTTGTTCACCATTAAGAACGGTCGCTTTTTTGAGGCCAATAAAGTAAAATTTGAAATTGCTAATTACCGTCGAGAATTGCAGCAAAGCAGCGCTGAGCAACGTGCCGAGCGTATGCGACTTTATACTTTGTTGGGCTTTTGTGCGTTGGTTATTGTATTAATATCTTGGGCCTTGCGGAACAGCTTTATTAAGAACAAGCAACGTAAGATACTACACGACAGGAGTCAGGAAATTATAGCCTTAGAACTTGAAAAAGAAAAGAGCGATAATTTGGTGTTAGAAAAGCAACTGCATGCTAAAGAAGCTTTTTTACTATTAGAACAAGAAAAGCTTAAAAACAAAATAGAGACCCAAAACCAAAAGTTGGCGGCTAAAGCCTTGCAGATATCTAGTAGAAATGAATTGCTAAAGGATGTGATTAATTCGTTATCTAGCCAAACTGAGATTTCGAAAAACGTCTTTCTTACTCGCAAAATAAAAGAGCTAAAAAGTTTACTAAAAAACGATAATGAATGGGAAAGTTTCCTAAAGCATTTTGAAGCTGTTAACCAAAATTTTATTTCCGAACTTAAACGACGTCATCCAGAATTAACCGCCAATGATATTCGCTACATCAGTTATTTGTATATGGATCTTACCAATAAAGAGATTTCGTCGCTCTTTAATATTACCGCTGTAGCCTCTAGAAAGCGAAAAGAACGCATAAGTCAGAAAATGGGACTCTCTGAAAGCTCAGACTTATATCGTTATTTGTCAAGTATTTAGCTAGTGATGTCACACTTTTTATTTTTTCTGTCGCATTAATTGTTTGAAAAACTTAGCAATTGTAATTAGTATTGGAGAATATTGAAATTCACTAAAACGATTCATTATGACAAAAACAATTACGCGCTTTTTACTAGTACTCGTCTTTGCAGTACAACACACATTTGCTCAAGTTGAAATTACCGGATCCACAGATTACGGTAGACTATTAGACCTCACTTATGATGCTAATGTCCCTAACAAAATATATGGTATTACCTTAGGAAACCATGTTGTGGTCTCTGAAGATAATGGCGCAACCTGGTCTATTTTATACACCATGGATTTAGTGGATTACTCACAAATTGATCAGTTAAAGCTTTCTGCAGATGGTACAGCCTTAACGTTTACGCTCTATGCACAGAACTCTACGGAAAATGCCGTTTTGGTTTATGATTTAGCTTTAGAGGCCTTGGTACGAATAATACCGGTGCCTAACCAAGACGAATTAGCACACGTTTCCTCTTACGATTTTTATGATGGCAATATGGATGTGCTTATTATGGATACTAATTTTCCTGTAGGCTGGGATAGGGAATCTAAAGTATATTACACTGCTGATGGTGGGATTACTTGGGATATGATTTACTATACCAATGATTATGATACGGTTTTTTTAAATGAAGTAGCCATAAGTCCTTCAGATCCTGATACTGTGTTTTTAGTAAGAGGAAATGGAAGTACCGATATTGATGGCGGTTTATTTGTTTCTACAGATGCTGGTGCGACATTCACAGAAGCTTTATCTGGTAATGTTTTAAGTACTATGGCCTTTGATCCATCAGATGATCAAACGATGTATGTAGGTACAGGTATTAGTTTTGGAGCTTCACCAGAAAACTTATATAAATCTACAGATGGAGGTACAACGTTTAGTGCCGTGCCTATTACGTGGACAACAGGTATATTAGAAGATATTATAGCTATTAAATTTAACGAGAATAACCCGTCGCAAATCATTGTTTTAGAAGAAAATGAAATCGTGATTTCTGAAGACGGCGGTACCACCTTTGTGAATTATGTATATCCTTACGATAACACCGATAGTTACTTTTACGGTTTAAATGCTAGCTATAACCCACAGAACTCTGATGAGATCGTGATTAGTTCTAACTATATTCCGTTATTCTCTACCGATGGTGGTGAAACAGTTAGTGTTATTGCTAATCCTTATTTTGTAAGTACAGGTACGAATGCTATTTTTTCTGATGTTAACAATTCTAGTCTTTATTACGGTGTGCAACAAGGTTTTGTACATAGAGACTTAACCACGGGAGAAGATACGCCTTATAATTTGATGCCTTTAAATTCGTATTCTACAGGAGGGACATCCTATTTTTTTGATAGCAATGTTGCTAATCGTGTTTTTAGTTTTAGTTCTAGCTTTATAGGAAGTGCTTTCAATATTAGTAATGACAATGGTTTAAATACTACGCAATTGCTAAGTGTATTTACTAATAGAGTGTCTGCTTTAGCAACCTACCCTTCAAATACAGAAACTATGATTGTGGCATTTGCAGGCTATGATCCTGGTGAAACACAATTAAAAAAGATTGATTTTAGTGATTTAAATGCCGTTGTAGTTACAGATATTGTTTTACCAACGGTAGATTATATTAACGGTATTGTAATTGATGCTAGTGGTACTATTACGATGTCTTTAGGGACTGAGGTGTATGTGTCTACAGATGATGGCAGCACTTGGGAAGCCAATAGTGCGGGCTTAGAAATTTTAGATGTTTTTGATACGATTTACGACTTACAAGAAGATCCCTTAACGCCAGGCACCTTTGCTATGGCAACTACTAAAGGTGTTTTTATGTCTACAGATGGAGGTGCAACTTGGGCTCAAAAATCTACTGATGTTACTAATAAAGTTGCATTTTCTACAGAAACTGTAGGAGCAATGGTGGCTACAACTTATACGAGTATATCTACATTATTTGAGTTGCATTACTCTGTAGATTATGGTGAAAGCTGGACTAAAATTCATAACGATCAATTATTAAGTATAGGGTCTTCATCGTCATCATATCAATTTGAAGATAATGCGGTGACTGTATTTGTTGGTACTTATGATATAGGACTTATGGAATATAGTATAGATTTAGAGGTGCTAGGAACACCTGACTTTGCAGAAAGTGCTCATACGATGGCTGTTTACCCTAATCCTACATCGGGTGTGCTACAAGTAGATTTAAACAAAGCTACAGTGACAGAGGCTACGGTATATAATTTGTCTGGAGCCAAAGTAATGACCTTTAAAGGAAGTGCAACCCTTGATATTTCTGATTTAGCATCAGGTATTTATGTTTTACGTGTACAAGACTCTAACAATGTAGTCGGTTTTAAACGTATTGTAAAGCAGTAATTATTAATTTCATCCCTTATTATTAATTACGCTCCAAGAGCCCTCATAATTCTTTTTATGAGGGTTTTCTTTATGTTAGGATATATTAAGAAGCTTTTGTTATGTACGTTTAGTTATGCTGAATCTTCGCCGGTTAGCTGTACAATAGAAAACGTCTACCATGCTAGCGCATTGCTATGGCCTTTTTTTATGCACTTACGCTTTGAAGCAGAGCTTCGGCGTAGTGCATAAAAAAAGTCTAGCACTTTCGTGCTAGACTTTTACTGCTGTAGCGAGAACGAGATTTGAACTCGTGACCTCTGGGTTATGAATCCAACGCTCTAACCAACTGAGCTACCTCGCCATTTTCAATTACATTTTGATAAAGTTGCTCAAGTTATTGTCAAAAGCATCTATGTAATTGCGGCTGCAAATATAAAAACAATTTCCAGGATAGCAAGCAATAAAAACTAAAAAAATTAATTTTAATTTAATGATTAAAACTCGGCTATAATTGTATATATTGAGCAAATAATAAATGTATTTATGGACGATAAAGAAAAATTTGAAATGGAGTTTGTGATTCAATCATCACCAGCATTACTATATACATATATATCAACACCTTCAGGTCTGTCTGAGTGGTTTGCTGATAACGTAAACTCTCGTGGAGAGCTATTTACTTTTATTTGGGATGGCTCAGAAGAACAAGCTAAAGTATTAAGTAAAAAAAGTGGCGAACGTATTAAGTTTCGTTGGTTAAGTGATGACGAAGATGGCGCGCCTTATTATTTTGAAATCCGAATACAAGTCGATGAAATCACTAAAGATGTTTCTTTAATGATAACTGATTTTGCTGAAGATGATGAAATAGATGAGGGGAAAATGCTATGGACGAATCAAATTTCTAGCCTTAAACAAGTGTTAGGTTCAGCTTAAGAACAAACTAATTACCTTATCTTTGTCTCGATTTAATTTTAGAATTAAATCGAGATTTTTTATGTCATAATTTTATAGTACATATTTTTTAATAATACGGTCTTCTTACGGAGGCCTCCGATTTTTTTTATGATAAATTTTAACGGTACACTACTTTCTCAGTCAGATTCTAAACTCAGCACAGAAAACAGAGGTTATAAATATGGCGATGCACTTTTTGAAACTTTAAAAGTTGTCAACGGTAAAATCTTCTTTTGGGAAGACCATTATTTTAGATTGATGTCTTCCATGCGAATTCTTAGAATGGCTATTCCAATGCACTTCACTATGGAATTTTTAGAAGCTGAAATTTTAAAAACCCTTGAGGCTAACCATTTATTACATGCTGCTGCACGCGTACGATTAAATGTGGATCGTGGTGAAGGTGGAAAATACTTGCCCTCAACAGAAACTCAGGTTAATTTTAATATTGTAGCAGAACCACATACAGATCCTTTTTACAGTATTGATGTTAAGGCGACTTGCTTAGTGGATTTGTATAAAGATTATTTTATGGCCCCAGGGCTACTGTCTGGATTAAAGTCTAATAATAAAGCCATTCAAGTTATAGGGAGTATTTATGCTGAAGAAAATGATTTTGATAATTGTTTGGTTTTAAATACCAATAAAAGTGTCATAGAAGCTTTAAATGGTAATTTATTTTTGGTAAAAGGCGGTCATATTAAAACTCCACCATTAGAAGATGGTTGTTTAAAAGGGGTGATGCGCAAACAAGTTTTAGAACTGCTTTCTAAAGATGTTAATATAACGGTAGAGGAGGCTTCTATTAGTCCGTTTGAACTTCAAAAAGCAGATGAACTGTTTGTAACTAATGTTATTAAAGGGATTGTGCCGATTACTAAATATCGTAAAAAAACGTATGAAAGTACTTTTGCTCAAGGCTTGGTATCTAAACTTAATGCACGACTGCGTTTACTATAGACACTTCAAAAATCTTGTATTTCAATTGAGTTAAGCTTCTGTTGTAATAAGTAGAATTTTATTTCTTAATGTATAACAGCTTTAATTATAGCTCGGGTGTTCTGGTGCATTAGACCAAATACTGTAATCACCACCCAGTTCTAGCATTTTTTCGCGCCAAAATGAGTTACAAGATTTAGAAATAATATCTTTATTGTAGATGTTTTCAGAAATTAGCCACGCATTAGATTCGAGTTCGCTGTCTAATTGCTGTTCATCCCATCCTGAATAGCCTAAAAAGAAGCGAATATCAGAACCTACAATTTTTCCTTCATTGATTAAGTTTAATACAACTTTAAAATCGCCTCCCCAAAAAATACCATTAGATATCTCTATACTGTTGGGGATAAGCTCTGGTGATTTATGAATAAAATAAAGATTGTCTTGTTCAACGGGACCACCATTGTAGACTGTAAATTCAGATTCGGTACCTTCTATAAGATCTTTGAGATTGTATTCTAAGGGCTTATTTAAAATAAAGCCCACAGAACCTAAAGCATTATGGTCGGCTAATAAAATTACAGCACGATTAAATGAAATATCACCGATAATTGATGGCTCGGCAATAAGTAAATTACCTTTTTCGGGTTTGTTCATTTTTAGCTTTTTCTAAGTTAATGGTCTTTAAATCTATGTTTTTTTTGTTAATAAAACAACAAATACTGTTAAAATTAGAGCAAAAAAAAACCTGCTCGATGAGCAGGTTCTGTATTTTAAATAAAAAATGGCTTAGTTTACAGCGCTACTTAAGTCAGATCCTGCCTTAAATTTTACTACATTTTTAGCTTTAATTTTTATAGTCTTTCCAGTTTGTGGGTTTCTTCCATCTCTGGCAGCTCTTCTAGAAACTGACCAAGAACCAAATCCTACTAAAGATACTCTGTTACCTTTTTGTAAAGATCCTTCGATATCAACTAATAAAGAATCTAATGCTTTTTTAGCAGCTGCTTTTGTAATTCCAGCATTTTCTGCCATTCCATTGATTAAATCTGTTTTGTTCATAATATTTATTTTAAATTGTTAAAAATTGGTTTTAGAAAGATACTCCTTTTTAAATCCGTACACAAAATTATTAGGAATATTAAGCTATACAAGTAATAGCAAGGGAAATACGGCTTTTTGTTAATAACTTGCGACATTTGTTAATAAAGACTATGTATTTCGTCGGATTTTTTGCTATGTCAATGATTATAAGGGTTTACAGCAGTTTTGCGCTATCAGAAAAATCATAACCGTTTAAAAGTGATTTTACGTTCATTTTACGTTTTCCTGGGAGTTGAATTTCTATAATAGTGATATAACCATCTTGGCAGGCAACTTTTAAGTCATCTTTAGTGGCTATTAACGTCCCAAATTCATAATTATGTGGCGCTTCATGCTTTTCTACTTCATACAGTTTTACACGTAAAGGCGTTGGGTCATTATTTTCGAGGTAGCACCAAGCGGCTGGAAAAGGATTTAAGCCTCTAATTTTATTATATATAGTGGTTAGTGGTTGCGACCAATCTATTTTACAATTATCAGCGTTAAGTTTATAAGCTGTTTTTAAATCTTCGGTTTGCGGTTGTACTTCAGTACTCACCGTTCCTGTTTCAATCTGTCTAACCGTCTTAATAACGAGTTCGCTACCAATTAACATAAGTTCATCATGCAATTGACCAACGGTTGTATCTGTTCCTATAGGAGTTGATTCACTTGAAATAATGGCACCGGTGTCAATTTTTTCATCTATAAAAAACGTTGTGACTCCAGTTTTAGTCTCGCCATTAATTATAGCCCAATGGATGGGAGCTGCACCTCTATATTGTGGTAATAATGAGGCATGAAGATTAAAGGTGCCGTATTCTGGCATTTGCCAAACCACTTTTGGGAGCATTCTAAAGGCGACTATGATTTGTAAATTGGCTTTTAAAGCTTTTAATTCCTCTAAAAATGATTCAGCTTTTAGATTTGTAGGTTGTAAAATAGTCAGTTTATGTTCTAACGCAAATTCTTTTACCGCCGAAGCTCTTAGCTTTTGGCCGCGTCCTGCAGGTCGATCTGGAGCCGTAATTACACCTACTACCTCATAGTTGTGTTCAATTAATGCCTTTAATGTGGTCACTGCAAAATCTGGTGTGCCCATAAAAACAATTCGTAAGTCGCGTTTTTTCATCATATAAGCGTATAAGTATTAGCTGGTGTTAATTTAATTTTTTTGAGTTCTATTAATTCTGAAAGTCCCAAAATAAGGACCTGTTCTGAACATTTAAGGTGTTCTAATAACTGTCTAGATGATAAAGCTTGTTTTTCTAAATGGTTAATAATTTGAAGCTTTATCGTTTTAATTGATGTGGCATCTGTACTTAAAACTTTAGCCTTACATACGGAGCATTGTCCGCAATCTTGATTTGTTTTTTCTCCAAAATAGCGTAATAGTTGTTGGCTTCTACAAACAGAATCATTTTTAATATACGTTAAAACCGATTCAATCTGCCGATGTTTTAAAGTGTGCTGTTGCTCTATATTTCTGGCAATAGGATTAATGGTAATCGCATCTTCGCGTGGTTTTAAAAGCGTGATTTCTGAATCGGTATTGGCCATTTGTAAACTAATAACTTCGTCTTTTTCTAAACGTTGCAATTGCTCAATAACTTGTTTTTCTGAAAGCTTAGCTTTTTTAATCACCAAACTGAGATTCACCTTTGTTTCATAATCAAAAATACCGCCATAAGTTCTTAAGAGTACTTTAACCAAAACATTTAAATCTAAATGTCTTTCTAAATAGTTAAATAGGACGGCATTGGTGGTTGTAAATTGAATTTTAGTCCTGAAATTAAAATGTTGCATTAGCGTTATAACCGCATTTCGGTCTAACAACAATAACGCATTATAAGTGATGCTGGCATTTAGTTTATAATGGCTACAAAACGATTTAAAATCGAATTGATGCATTGTATTTTCGCCTTCACCATAAGAAATCTGAAAATAGTTACACAGCTTATTATAAACGGTTTTAACAAAAGCCACCGATGGCAAGGTGCTTAAAAACTGCTTACGTAGGTGGTCTTCATCAATATGCTGTTTTAAAATGATGGCGTGGGCCAATTTGCCATCTCTTCCAGCTCTTCCGGCTTCTTGATAATAGCTTTCTAAACTTTCGGGTAAATTAAAATGAATAACGGTTCTAACATTAGCCTTGTCAATTCCCATTCCAAACGCTGTTGTCGCGACCACAATTTCTTTTTGACCGTTAGACCATTGCTGTAAGCGTTCTTGCTTTTCTTTATTGGTTATGCCGCCATGATAAAAGGTGGATGAAAACCCTTTGGCATTTAAGAAGTCATTAATCTGAATCGTTGCTCTTCGGTTTCTTACATAAATAATAGAGGTGCCCGTATAAGTTTTTAAAAGGTGTTCTAGCTGAAATAATTTATCGTCCGTATGCAGCACATTGTAAACGATATTTGGTCTCGCAAAAGACGCTTTAAATATTTTAGGGTTTATAAAATCGAGATTTTTAACAATATCATCAACGACATTATGTTTGGCCGTTGCAGTTAAAGCAATACAATTAACATGCGGATGCATTTGCCTTAAACTAACAATATTTTTATAAGCGGGTCTAAAGTCATTTCCCCATTGGCTGATACAATGCGCTTCATCAACCGCAATTAAATTGACTTTCATTTGCTGAATGCGCTCTTGTACCAAAGTTTGCTGTAAACGCTCAGGTGAGAGGTACAGAAATTTATAATTACCGTAAATACAATTGTCTAATTGGGTATCTAAATCTTTGTAAGCCATTCCTGAGGTTAATGCAATGGCCTTAATTCCTTTTTCTTTTAAGGTATTAACTTGATCTTTCATTAAGGCAATTAAAGGCGAAACCACAATGCAAATACCATCTTGTATTAAAGCAGGAATCTGAAAACATACCGATTTGCCGCCACCCGTTGGTAATAAGGCAAAGGTATCCTCTTGGTTTAAAACCGAAGTAATAATCTCTTCTTGAAACGGTCTAAAGGATGTATGTTGCCAATACCGTTCTAAAACTTCTATAGGGTGCATTACTGCAAATTTAAGAACTCTAAAACAAAATCGGTCCTAGTTTTAACACTTCCGAAGGGCACATCAATTAATTGGTAGCCAAAACGCTGATAGGTGGTTAGTAAATGCTTATGGATTTCAATGGCTTCTTCAAAGTTTTCGTACCGTTCGCTATCACTAGTAAATATCTCTTGCCAAGGAGCTAACACAAAGATAACATCGTACTTATGGGCTTCACAAGTCTTAACAAAATGATCTGGATAGGTGTCACCAATATAATCCATATAAGCAATAACATCTGGTAAACCACGATCTAAAAATACGGTAGATTTTGTTTCTTTTTCTGCGTTTAAAAATTGTTGCGTTCTACCTTCTAGTAGTTTTTCACTAAAAAGTAAAGGTTCGGTAAGGAACATTTGCTCAACGCCATCTTTTCGGGCTTGTAATGTGATTTGTCTTGAAATTTCATCATAACAAATAAAATCACGTTTTTTTAATGCATTAATAATAGTGGTTTTTCCACTGCCAGGACCCCCTGCGATGACAACTTTTTTCGGATTCAAATTAGAATAGATTTTGAAAAATAAAATAGAGGATAAAAATAAGGGTTTAAATATAGAATATTAAAATCCGATTGATATTTTGAGCTCAAATGTTTAATTCGTGTCTAATTGTAGTCATTTTTAACTTTTTTTTAAGTTGAAAAGCGTACCGACACCTGATTTAATCTTTCGTTTTTAAGTTTTAAACGTATCTTTGTCCCTGAAAAATTTCACTATGGATAGTTCTAAGAAAACAGACGAATTTTACGAAAAACTAAAGTCGCAACTTTACGATACTTCAAGTTGGCCAACCGAATATTTATATAAATTTATTGTGCTTTCAAAAGGTACGGGAATTGCAGATGTTGAAGGACTTTTTAATAGTCTTGGAGCCGTGATAAATACAAAGCCTTCTAAAAATGGAAAATATACAAGTGTTTCCATTAACGTAAGAATGAAAAACCCTGAGGCTGTGATTGCTAAATATAAAGAAGTGGCAGAAAATGTTGAAGGCGTAATTTCACTATAAATTTTCTTTTAAGCATCATATTTTTTTGTACTTTGCAACAAAACCTAGAAGACTACAGGTTTAGAACTTTACACTACACACTTTATAATTTTGATTGACGATTTAGAATACAACACAGAGCGCGAGCATTTAATTATACCAGAATATGGACGTCATCTGCAAAAGATGATTAATTACGCTAAGTCTCGCGAAACCAAAGAAGAACGCAATAAAGTCGCTAAAGCCATTATTTCCGTAATGGGAAATCTACAACCACATTTAAGAGATGTGCCCGATTTTCAACATAAATTATGGGATCAGTTGTTTATTATGGCTGATTTTGATATTGATGTCGATTCCCCTTATGGCGAACCTTCTCAAGAAGAAATACAAGCGCGACCAGAACCTTTAAGATATCCGCAAAACCATCCTAAATACCGTTTTTATGGGAATAATATAAAGACCATGATAGATGTTGCGGTAAGTTGGGAAGATGGTGAGTTAAAAGAAGCGTTAACCTACACCATTGCCAACCACATGAAAAAATGTTTTCTTAATTGGAATAAAGATACGGTTGAAGATATTGTGATTTACGATCACCTCTACGAACTTTCGGGTGGTAAAATTAATTTAAAGGAAAGCAAAGAAGATTTAACAGATGCTTCAAGCTTAATGCGTACCAAATCAAAATATGGTAGCAAAAACAATTCAAACAAAAAGAACAATTCTTCGAATAAAAAGAAATATTCTAGTAACAGAAAACGCTACTAAAAACGCATGAGTACATTTAAAATTGAAGGTGGTCACCGATTAAAAGGTAAAATTCAGCCACAAGGAGCTAAAAACGAAGCTTTGCAAATCTTATGTGCAGTACTTTTAACTGCTGAAGAAATTCAAATTGATAATATTCCAGATATTATTGATGTTAATAAGCTCATAGATTTATTAAAAAAGTTAGGTGTTAAAATCAATAACATTGGCAAAGGATCTTACACCTTTAAAGCTGATGACCTTAACTTAAAATATTTAGAATCTGCAGAATTTAAAGAAGATGGAAAAGGCTTAAGAGGCTCTATTATGATTGTTGGTCCTTTGTTGGCCCGTTTTGGTAAAGGTTATATTCCTAAACCAGGTGGAGATAAAATTGGTCGTCGTCGTTTAGATACCCATTTTGAAGGCTTTATAAAATTAGGTGCACAATTCCGTTATAATAAAGAAGATTTGTTTTACGGTGTTGAAGCTGAAAAGCTAAAAGGTACTTATATGCTTTTAGATGAAGCTTCGGTTACAGGAACAGCCAATATAGTTATGGCAGCCGTTTTAGCAGAAGGCACAACTACAATTTATAATGCTGCTTGCGAACCGTATTTACAACAATTGTGTAAAATGCTGAACCGTATGGGCGCTAAGATATCTGGCGTTGGTTCTAACCTTTTAACGATTGAAGGTGTAGATGTACTTGGAGGAACCGAACACCGCATGTTACCGGATATGATTGAAATTGGGAGCTGGATTGGTTTAGCTGCGATGACTAAAAGTGAATTGACCATTACTAATGTAAGTTGGGACGATTTAGGCGTGATCCCTAATATTTTTAGAAAAATAGGCATAACGGTAGAACGCCAAGGTGATGATATTCATATTCCCGCACATACTGATGGTTACGAAGTACAAAACTTTATTGATGGCTCTATTTTAACCATTGCAGATGCACCATGGCCAGGATTTACACCAGATTTGTTAAGTATTATCTTAACCGTTTTAACACAAGCAAGAGGAAGTGCTATAGTACATCAAAAAATGTTTGAAAGCCGTTTGTTCTTTGTCGATAAATTAATTGACATGGGCGCAAAAATTATTCTTTGTGATCCGCATAGAGCAACCGTTATTGGTCATGATTTTAAATCGACATTAAAAGCCACCACCATGACATCGCCAGATATTAGAGCAGGGGTTTCCTTGTTAATTGCAGCATTATCAGCAAAAGGGACGTCTACAATTCATAATATTGAACAAATTGATCGTGGTTACGAAAATATAGATGAACGTTTAAGAGCTATTGGTGCTAAGATAGAACGCGTCGATGGAAATTAATTAGATAATAAACACACCAAATTGGTGTAAGATTAAAATAAAAAAAGCCTAAAGTTCATTCTTTAGGCTTTTTTATGGTTTAATATTTATTTTGAAAATATTTTATTATTTTCGCAACTCTTCAGGGATGATTTCTTTCCCACGCTGCTTTTTCAATACTTTTTTGAAAGAATAAAGGTAGATAAGGAATGGATATAGTATTCATTTAAAAAAATATTAAAAAATGGCTGTTTTAGACCAATTAACATCGCAAGAAGCGATAGATTTAGAAAACAAATACGGTGCCCATAATTACCACCCATTACCTGTAGTTTTAAGTAGAGGTGAAGGTGTACATGTTTGGGATGTAGAAGGGAAACAATATTATGATTTTCTGTCAGCATATTCGGCTGTAAACCAAGGACATTGTCATCCAAAGATTGTCAATGCTATGGCTGAACAAGCAAAAACGTTAACCTTAACCTCAAGAGCATTTTATAATGACATGTTGGGTAAGTTTGAAAAATACGCTTCAGAAACCTTTAATTTCGATAAGCTTTTACCAATGAATACAGGAGCAGAAGCTGTAGAAACGGCTTTAAAAATCTGTAGAAAATGGGCTTATGAAGTCAAAGGTATTGATGAAAATGAAGCTGAAATCATTGTATGTGAGAATAATTTCCACGGAAGAACCACCACTATTATTTCATTTAGTAACGACCCCGTAGCACGAAAAAACTTTGGGCCTTACACTAAAGGTTTTATTAAAATTGAATATGATAATCTTAAAGCTTTAGAAGCGGCTTTAGAAAACAATGCTAATGTTGCAGGCTTTTTAGTAGAGCCAATTCAAGGGGAAGCTGGTGTATATGTACCAAGTGAAGGTTATTTAACTCAGGCTAAAGCTTTGTGTGAAAAGCATAATGTTTTGTTTATTGCAGATGAAGTGCAAACAGGAATTGCAAGAACTGGGAAAATGTTAGCTGTAGATCACGAAAATGTAAAACCAGATGTTTTAATCTTAGGTAAAGCCTTATCTGGTGGAGCTTATCCGGTGTCTGCTGTTTTAGCAAATGATAACATCATGAATGTGATAAGACCCGGAAATCACGGTAGTACTTATGGTGGAAACCCGGTTGCAGCAGCGGTTGCTATTGCGGCTTTAGAAGTGATTAAAGAGGAAGACTTAGCAAATAATGCAGAAGTTTTAGGACAATTATTTAGAGCTGAACTTTCTAAGTTCATCGAAAGCAGTCCTATTGTAAATGCTGTTAGAGGAAAAGGCTTATTAAATGCCATTTTAATAAATGATGCAGAAGATAGTGATACGGCTTGGAATATTTGCTTGAAATTAAGAGATAATGGTTTGTTAGCGAAACCAACGCATGGTAATATTATTCGTTTTGCACCACCATTAGTTATGACTGAAGCACAGTTATTAGACTGTGTGGCTATTATTACAAAGACACTTAAGGAATTTGAAAAATAGTTATAGCGACTAAATTATATGTATAAAAAAAGCGATTTTCTTAATTGAAAATCGCTTTTTTATTTATGTTAATAACAAGATTATTGGCCTAATAGTTCTTGCATTTTTTCTTGCATTAATTGTTCGTCTTGTAATGTTTCCATTCCAAAGAAAGAAATAATCCAAATGATATAAGCCACCATTAAAACACTAAGTACTATACCAATAATTCCCATGATTTTTCCAGCTTTTACATTCCCGTAACCTGAATAACTTTCAGGAGCTTCCATATAAAGTTTAGAGGCTTTTCCTGCGAGTATAATTGCTACAATTCCGAAAATTAATCCAGGAATACCATAACAGCAACAGCCAATAATTGATAAGATTCCCATGATTAGGATTAGGGTACCATTAGGGATTTGTTGTTTTTCCATTTTTTTTTGTTTTTAGTTGATTAAAAAAGTTTTAGTTATAAAGCTCGTTACAATAATACTAATATTTAATAGAAATAGGCCAAAAATTATTTTATGACCATTTTTATATTGAAATTTAAGATGAAATAAAAGGTAAGTAAACATAGCAATAAGGGTGTATATGGCAGGATACATATAAAAAGCTGCTACAAATTCGCCTTTCAGAATAAACGACAATGAGCGTTGCATGCCACAACCCATACAATCAATATTGAAAGTTTGCTTCCAAAGGCATGGCAGCATATAGTCATCTAAGCCTTTTGCTAGTAAAATCATGCTGCTAAATTAACAATTTGGAATTACTATCTGATGAATCGCTTTTAAAAAATTAATGACTATTTTCTCATAAGTATTATTACGGCTTTAATTGGCTATTAAAGTGATAATTTTAAAGGACTAATCCTAAAAATATTTTTCTAAACCTTACTTTTGTGTTTTAATTTATAGAACTATGAATTTTTCAAGAACCCTCAATTTTCTTTGCATCCTTGTTGGTGGTATTATTGCTTTTTATGCCCAAGCACAAGAAGAACAAAATACGTATATATTATTAGCTGGTATTATGTTATTGGTTTTTGGAGTCTATAGAACTTCGCGTAATATTCCAGATAAAGAGGAAGAAGCCGATGAATCTTTCGTAAAAACAGAAAAAGAAGATGAAGTTTAAAGTAGGCGATAGCGTAGAAACTCTTGATGATGATATTTTTGGTGTTATCACAAAGATTTTAGGAAATCAAATTACGGTTGAAGATAATGATGGTTTTGAGCTTCAATTTGAAGCCCATGAACTTATGCTAATGGCTTCTGGGGATTCACTTGAAGATGCAGTTTATAATACCGATATAGAAGCTGTAAAAAAAGAAAAAGCATCTAAAAAACGGCAATCAGCACCTGCAGTAAAACCTAAGGAACGTAATGCGCCTAAGTTTGAAGTTGATTTGCATATTCATCACTTAACAAAATCTGTAAGAGGTATGACTAATTACGATATGTTAAATCTTCAATTGGATACCGCCAGAGGGCAATTAGAATTTGCGATTAGAAAACGCATCCCTAAAGTCGTATTTATACATGGTGTTGGCGAAGGCGTGCTTCGTCAAGAATTAGAAACGCTTTTTGGTCGTTATAATAATGTTGTGTTTTATGATGCCGATTATAAAACTTATGGTTTAGGCGCTACTGAAGTTAAAATTCTTCAGAATGTAGCTCCTTAATCCAGAAGTGATTGAGCATCGACTTCTAAATCTGTGGTTAGTGTACCAAACTCTACAGTGGTTGCTCTTAGAATATCTAAATCAATACCTATAATTGTTATACTTGTTGTTACCGTTCTAGAAAATGTAGTGGTTCTTTTTCCGGGATCGGTATAAGCTTCAACGGCATTAGATTGACTAGATAAATAGCGAAACACATTTTCTCCAGTTTCTTCATCTACCACATAATTTGCTGGGTCTCGTGGGTTTTGATCACCGTCTTTGTCTTCTAAATACGTGAAAACGAAGTCGCCATCATCATCATTATCTAAATGATTATAGGTGCCATCCTCATCGGTATCCAAAGTATGAGTCAAAGGATTGTAATCGTCATCATCTTGAATAATCTCATCTATCGTTAAGACATTATCATTATCATCGTCTTCATCGATGTAATCTGGTATACCATCTTCATCAGTGTCTTGAGAATCCCAATAAATACCATCTTCATAGGCTTCACCGGCTAAACCTTCATATTCAGTAGGTATGCCATCATTATCATCATCTACTATAGTTACTGTAATTTGTATTTCTCCTGCATCAGCTTCGTAATCATCAATTATACTCAATGTTCCAGGTGGTATAATTTCACATAAGTCGCCGCTTTCTAATTCTCTATTATACGTTCTGTAAATAAATCTTACGTCTGTATCACTTATATCTATACTATAGGGTTCGTCTACAGGTGTTGGTGTCGTAAACAAAGCGTTGTTATCATCATTTTTAGGAATAACTAAAATTAGTGCTTCACTTGGGTCTTCTCGTGTATCATAGATTAAATGATACTCCTCAAAATTATCACAACGTTCTAGTTCTTGATCAAAGACTAAATCTACCGATAAAATATCGCCATCATCACAAGCAACCAAAACGATAAAACAAAAAAGGATATAAAAATGACGTCTCATAGATTCAATTTTTAGCAAAAATAAAGGATTTGTAAAATTATAACGCTTCATTATCTAAATAATTTTATTTACAATATTTTTGTGATTATCAAAGTTGATTTTTAGTGTTCAAACTTCAAATTTAGAAGCTTATTAAGCATTAGAAACAAAAAAGAGTCGCTATGAAGCAAATATATTTAGATAATGCCGCAACAACAGCAATTAGGCCAGAGGTTATTACACGTATGACGAAAGTGATGGGTGATAACTATGGAAATGCGTCGTCTACACATAGTTTTGGGCGTTCATCTAAAGCACTCTTAGAGCAATGTAGAAAAAATATTGCGGCTTATTTTAATGCAAACGCCTCGGAAATTGTGTTTACTTCTGGAGGTACAGAAGCTGATAATTTAGTATTGCGTAGTGCGGTTAGAGATTTGGGTGTTACCGAAATTATAACCTCTAAAATTGAGCATCATGCTGTTTTGCATACCGCAGAGCAGTTGCAAAAGGAATATGATATAACGCTTAAATTCGTTAATGTTGATGCCTGTGGTAATATTGATTACTCGCATTTAGAACTTTTACTTCAAAATAGTTCTAAAGCAATAGTGAGTTTAATGCATATTAATAATGAAATAGGAAATATTCTAGATTTAGGACGCGTTGCTGAACTTTGCACAACGTACAAGGCTTTATTTCATTCTGATACGGTTCAATCTGTGGGTCATTATAATATAGATTTAAAAGCCATTTCTATTGACTTTTTAGCAGCAAGTGCACATAAATTTCATGGGCCAAAAGGCGTTGGATTTTGTTTTATACGAAAAGAATCGGGATTAAAACCGTTGATTTTTGGAGGTGAGCAAGAGCGTGGTTATAGAGCAGGTACAGAATCTATTCATAATATTATGGGAATGGATGAAGCTTTAAAAATAGCCTATACAACTCTTGAGGATGAAAAAACATACATTTCAGAATTAAAGTCTTATTTCATTCAGCAAATAAAAACCCATTTACCAAAAGCGAGTTTTAATGGAAATTGTGAAGACAACGAAAAGAGTACCTTTACGTTAGTTAATGTTTGTTTACCAATAGCTCCTGAAAAAGCGTCTATGTTACAGTTTCAACTCGATTTAAAAGGTATTGCATGTTCAAAAGGGAGTGCTTGCCAAAGCGGAAGCAACCAACAATCGCATGTACTGACCGAAATTTTAGATATTGAAAAATTAAAGCAGCCTTCAATTCGTTTTTCGTTTAGTATTTATAATACCAAAGAGGAATTGGATTATGTAGTTAAGGTTTTAAAGGAATTTATGAAGCCTAATTAATTTAGGTATATTAATCACAGCGAGTTTTTTAAAAGCAATACAATTAATTCTTAATAATTACTTTTTGAGATTTCGCTATACTGCTTGCGTCCAAAGATACATTCACAATATAAACACCATCATTTAAATTTATTGTAGATAAATTATAGGCTTCTTCAATAGCATCAAAATCCGATTGAAGTACGCGTTTACCAGCAACATCATAAAGGGTAATACGCTTTACATTCATACCATTTGGGTTTTGTACTGAAAGTTGGTGATGCGTGTTGTCTTGATTGATTATTAATTGTGTGGTATTAAATTCATCAACATATAAAGCTTGGTTGGTAAAAACAATGTTAAAACGATCCGTATAGTTGCCTGACTCTATGTTCAGTTCGTAATCTAGATTTCTTAAATTAGTGTAGGCGTTTGTGACATTATCATGAATATAAATGCCTTGAGAATCATCGAAATTCTGAATGTCAAATATTCTAAATCGCAAAGGTTGCTCTTGTTCAATATTAATGGCTACAGGAATTATTAATGCTTCTTCAAAAGCAAATGCTTGACCAGAATATACCTTTTCATCTAAAGAGAAATAGGCATCTGAACTGTAGCTTTCTGAACGTATGAGTTCTAAACCATAATCAAATCCGGCGGTTGCAGAATCATGAAAATTTAAAACCAATTGTCTTGTGTATTGTAATTCGTCATCACTAAAGTCGACATTAATTCTAAAGCGTTTATAATCTTCTGGTATAATAGAGAGCCCATTATCTTGGTATTGTATGCCTATTGGTTCATTCGTTTCAGTGGTATTAGAATCATTTGTATTGCTCCTAAAAAAGTAACTATTGCCATCAGATTCTTTTGCAAACGCCCGATGTGAATTCCTAGTATACACCATTGCGGGAGCTTCTGGTGTGCCAGCGATACCTTCAACCATAAAGCCTTGCCCAACGGGTATGTAGCGTAACGCTTGTTTTGATCCTGAGCCTCCAGGTCCAGGAGGTAAAGAAAATACGTTATCTTGTTCATCGTATGTAAAGAAAACAGCAGGGGTGTTAGTGATAATTGCACCAAATTCATCAATTGTAAATAAAGAGTACCCACCAATATAATCTTGTAAGACATGAGAGGGTACATTACCATCTTGTTCCCAATATTGTAACGTACCATTAATTGATGCTTGGTTGGCAGGGTCATGAATAAACGCAGCGGAATCCATAGCACTTGGATACGGATTACCAATTAAAGTGTTTAAGCCATTAGCAACATCATTGGTAATAGTTCCGTTATTTGGTTTACCTCTAAAGTCATACAATTGGCTGCCTGTTAAACCTGTTCCATTTCCTTTCATGGTAAAACCAAGACCTGGTTTAATATTTCCTGTAGCGCCAACAAAAAACCAATCGAGATATTGATCTGATATTTGATAGGTCCATAACCAGCGTTGAGCTATCGATAATGGACTAGCACTGCCGTCATAACCTTCTACAAATAATGCATCTACGCTCGATGTTAATCCTGTGGCATCATCAATTAAATTAACGCGTGCATCTTCATTACCAAAAGCGGCTGAATTATTACCAACAGGTGAACACCAGTAATTATAACTCCATTGGTTTACTGTCCCTGTTTGATAGACACTCAATTGCCCAATACCAGAATTACCAGTTGTTCCATTACCTTGAAGAAGTTGAGCTTCGTCTCTTAGATATATTTTAGAATCAACATCATCAATGTTAACATCGTCTGTAACATAAACATATTGGTTTTTTACAAAGACATAAGCGTCATTTTGAACACTAAGTTGCGCAAATGAAATACTACAATAAATTAGTAGTAATGAAAAGAGAGGAAGTTTCATGAGTCTTAAATTTTGAACTAAAGTATTGAGAGTAAGTTACTCCAGATAATTTAGCTGCTCAAAATTAGTTATTTATGATGATGTTTTCTTGCTGAATTCATCCAAAAACATACTCATTTCATTCTAAACAAGGCAATGATTTAAAAACGTGCAGACAATCTCACATTAAAAACACGAGGCGTTAAATAATTAGGAATAGCGTATTGCGCTTTAGAATAAACATCTCTTACCCAAGTATTGGTGATGGAGTTCTGGTTGTTAAACATGTTGTAAATCTCAAACCCAATAGATAGTTCTCTTAACGACTTTTTCCATCTGGCATTATAAGTTTTTTCAGGATTAATGATTTCATATGAAATCCCTAAATCAGCACGTCTGTAATCGCGTAGTCTTAGTTGATATATATAGGGGTCTGCATAGCTAGGTGAACCACCAGGAACACCTGTATTATAGACCAAATTTAAATACATTTTTAAATCGGGCATATTAGGCACATAATCTTGAAACAAAGCTCCAAATTTTAAGCGTTGATCGGTTGGACGTGCAATATAGCCACGATTGTCAATATTTTCTTCCGTTTTGAGATAGCCAAAACTAAACCACGATTCGGTACCAGGAACAAATTCGCCATTAAGTCTTAAATCCAAACCATAAGCATAAGCTTTGGCATTGTTATCAGCACTATAGCGAATTCTTACATTTTCTAGTGTATAAGGATTAACGTCTGTCATTCCTTTGTAATAGGCTTCAGTAACTAATTTGAAAGGTCTTTCCCAAACTTCAAAACTATATTCATTACCTAAAACCACATGAAAGGATTTTTGTGCTTTAACATTTGGGTTTACTGTTCCTGAAGAATCTCTTAACTCTCTGTAAAAAGGCGGTTGATAGTATAAACCCGTAGCGACTCTAAAAAGCATGTCTTTTTCCCAATTAGGCTTTATTGCAAATTGGGCTCTTGGACTAATAACAGTTTGTGTTTCTCCATCTGAAATATCATTACCACTAACACTCCAACTGTGTGTTCTTATACCAGCATTATAAAAGACCTCATTACCGTTCCAATCGGTACGTTTGCTATACTGAACAAAGGCTTGCAATCGATTTATTTTTATAAAATTGGTCGCTCTTATGTTTTCAAAAGCAGTTAATGGGCCAGAAAACGAAGTGTAAGGTTGTTGGTTGGGTTCGCTAAAACGCGGCGGTCTAATTGAAAAACCAGCCGAATCAATAACTTCGTATTCTGCTAAGCGATCTCTAATATCTTCGTGGGTGTATTTTGCAGACCATTCAAGGGTGCTTTCGTTATCAATTTTATAATCGCCTCGATGTTCTGCATTAATAATAAAGGCATCTAAATCATTACGAGCATGGGTTAATTGTGAGCCAATACCTTCACTAAACTCCACATCACCTAAATTTTCATCACCAATATTAGTGTTAACTTCACCCAAACGGTACTGCGCTAAAATGTCAAAATGTTCTTGCTCGGTAGTATGATAAGCCGAAGCAACTAGCTTTAATGTTAAATCTTCACTCGCAAAATAATTGGCTTTAAAGGCCCCAAAGTAAGTTTGGTACTGGTCTTTTTCTTGACCATCATAGAATACTAATAATGCCACAGGATCACTTAAAGTTCCGAAGTTGGTTTGTCTGTTTTCTGGTTGGAAATTATAGTTGTTTAAAGAGATATTTCCTAAAAAATTCAAATGGAATTTACTTGAAAAACGATAGGTCAAAAATGTTTGCGCATCTGCAAAAACAGGCTCTACATTCCCTTCGGTTTCTAAGCTATTTAATAATAAACTGTTATCTCTAAAACGAACACCTGCTATACCAGAAAACTTACCATCTTTTGAAACTGTTTCAGCAGCAATACTTCCGCCTAGTAAACTTAAATCGGCTCTAATCCCAAAATCTACAGGGTTTCTGTAAGTGATATCTAAAACTGAAGAAAGTTTGTCGCCGTATTTAGCTTGAAAACCACCCGCAGAAAAATCGACATTCTGAACCAAGTCCGTATTTACGAAACTTAAGCCTTCTTGATTACCAGAACGGATAAGAAATGGTCTATAGACTTCAATTTCGTTGACATACACGAGGTTTTCATCAAAATTACCTCCTCTAACAGAATATTGTGTACTTAATTCATTTGAAATATTAACGCCAGGTAAGGTTTTTAAAATATTTTCTACACCAGGTTGTGCACCTTTAATGGTTCTAATCATTTGCGGTGAAATAGAGGTGACACCATCAACAGATTGTCTGGTATTAGTGTTAATAACTACGGTCGAAATCTGCTCAATTTCTACAAGCATTACCGGATTGTATTCTATTTCTTGGCCGTTTTTTAGACTGAATTTTTGTTCAACACGTTCGTGAGAAATGTGAGTAAAAATAACTGTGACTTCAACATCTGATGGGATTTTAAGTTCATAAAACCCGTTGTTATTTGTGGCAGTACCTTGGCCAGTACTAGCTTTTATGTTAACCCCTTCAATAGGGGAATTGCCTTCGTCTAAAATTACGCCTCTAACTGTAGCGGATTGTGAAAAAGAAAGCCAACTAAAAAGTAAGCTTGTCAGGATAATAAAATGTAAGCGTTTCAAATAGTTTAGTTGTTTAAGTTAGGTTGAAATAGGGATTTCAATACTAAAATTCAGCATGCTTTATTTTAGTCGCCTAAGCGGTCGTAATACTATGATTTTTATTTTCTAAAAAATGTCGCTTCAAATGTAGAACTATTTCCTGCATTATCCGTCACAATTATTTTTAATTCGTTCTTAGTGTCTTTAACGATATTATCGTTAAAATCGTGTGTTAAGGTATTGGTTTTGTATTCATATTCCATTAAAATCCATTCGCCATTAACAGTTGCTCTGTATTTGCTAATCCCCGTTAATGCATCATCTATCTCAACTTTTAGGTAGCGATAATTACTAATCCACTTTTTATCATGAAAATTTATAGGTTTTATTGTTGGTGGTTCGTTGTCTATTGCTAAAGCAAATTTACCTAAAGCCTTAGTTTTTGCGGTGAGCATATTGCCTTTTCGTGTGGTAGGTACATAGTAGGGTTTCCAGTAATCACCATAAAAACGTGCAAAGTAAAGTTTGTCTTTATGCTCAGATTTAATATTAGTTAGGTCGTAATTGATATAAAAATTTTTTTGCATGGCAATAGTATCATCACCCATAAAAAGTGTGTCTGCGCTAGTTTTAAAATCTATGTAGGTATCATCGTATAAGGTATTATTGTAGAAGTTAACAGTAAAATTTCCTGCGTTTAAAGTCGTTGGTTTGTTGCTGTGTACTAATAACTTTCCTGTGTTATCTATTAGGCTGTCGCGTTCAATAACTTCATGTTTTCCGGTGATTGGAATAGTGACCCATGATTCATTCTCATGAAAGTCTCGTATTCTAACTCTATAAACGGAAGCCGTACTATCTTCAACTTTAACATAGCCATTATCATAAGCTGTTTTAAAAATACCTAAGGGGTTGTTAGATTCAATAAATAATTTTTGAATTTTAGATTTCTTGCTTTTGTAATATTCATAATCTACATACCGCTTAATATGTTTGGTTTCATCAAAACTGATACGTTTAAAATCGACTTCAAGGCTTTTATTGCCATTAAAAAAAGTTTGAATATTACTAACACCATTGTTATTTGGTGCTAAATCTTGTTTGTCATTTGATACAATTCCGAAACCAATGTTACCGTGAGCTGTAATATTTTCAACGGTATAATCGCCTGTTTTTTGTGGGATCAACCTTAGGTTAACGCGTTTGTTTTTGCCATTAATAATAGCATTGTTGTCTTTTGGGTAAGCAAAAACGCCAGTGATGTAAGGTGGTTTGGTGTCTTGGACTTTAAAGCCAAATAATAAGGGGTTCAGTGGACGTTCTTGATTGTCTCTAATTTCAAAATGTAAATGAGGTCCACCAGAGCTTCCGGTATTACCTGAATAGGCAATAACTTCATCTGCTTTAACTATGAGTTCTTCGGAATGAGGAAACACTTCAACCTCATAACTTTCTTTGTCATATTGGCATTGTTTGATGTACGCTTCTAATCGTTTTGAAAGCTTTTTAAGATGGCCATAAACTGTGGTATAACCATTAGGATGTGTAATGTAAATCGCTTTTCCGTAGCCAAAATGCGAAATTTTAATTCTACTAATATAACCTTCGGCAGCCGTATAGATTTTTAAACCCTGGCGTTGTTGTGTTTTTATATCTAAACCACCATGAAAATGCGTAGATCGCAACTCTCCAAATGTGCCAGAAAGCACTAAGGGAATATCTAATGGATTTCTAAAATAATCTTGAGGATATTCTGATTGTCCATATAAAGAGGACGTTATTAAAAAGAGTAGCAAAATTTGTTTCATAAGATGTACTAATATAGCGAAAATATTAATTTGGTTACGAATTTCAAATGGAATTGGTGTAATAATTTAAATAGGGTAAATCTTACAAGTTATACTAAAGGATTAACGCTTCACTGCCATAATATTATTTTTTTATGCTTTAATTTTGAGCTGTTTTATTTTATTAAATTTTATAAAGAGCTAAGCCTTTAGATGTTATAATAATAAAAAATAATTGTAAAACAATTGTATTTTTTCATTAGGTATGTTAACTTTGTTTCAATTGTATTGAAATGCCTTAATGAGTAAAATAGAAGATATTGTTGATGCTTTAGAGAATAAAATTAGTAAGATTTTACATAAGCAAGAGGTTTTAAGACAAACCAATGCTAAACTCTCTGAACAATTAGAACAGCAGCAGCAAAAAATTTTAGAACAGCAGGAAGAAATTGCTGACTGGGTTGAAAAACATGACACTCTTAAGATGGCGAATTCAATGCTAGGTAGTGACGAAAATAAGCGAGAAACAAAGCTCAAGATAAATGCACTTATTAGAGATATTGACCATTGTATTGGACAACTCTCAGAATAAAGTTGTAAATTTAGATTAAATATGTCAGAACAATTAAAAATTAAACTTTCTATAGCTAATAGAGTTTATCCGTTGACGATAAATCCGAGCCAAGAAGAAGGTTTACGTAAGGCTACAAAGAAAATTGAGGCTATGATTGGACAGTTTGAGCAGAATTACTCTGTAAGAGATAAGCAAGATGTTTTAGCCATGTGTGCTTTACAATTTGCCGCTCAAGTAGAGCAAAAGTCAATAGATAAAGAGTATGTTAATGAAGAAGTTCAGGAAAAGTTAGAAGCTTTAAATGATTTATTACAAGCACATATTTAACTCGTACGTTCTTATAAAATACAATAAAGGTTACTGCCTACATTAGTTATATTTTTTGATAAACTCAACGATCAATTCTTTAAAAAGGGTGAGTTTAAGTTGTAAAATCGTGCTGCTAGTGCTTTATGCTGAATTTATTTCAGTATCTAAAGTATCTCAGGCAGATTTTTGATCAGCTTGTTAGCCCTAAACTTGTTTTTAAGGAGTTTATACAAAACCAAATCTAATGTAGGCTTTTTTATATACTATACTAAACTAAATTATAAAATGAATACAATTATATATGCTGTTGGAGCTGCAGTTTTAGGACTTATTTTGGGCTATGTTATAGCCAAATTCCTAGAGAAAGGTAAGGCTTCAAAATTAATTCTAGAAGCAGAAAGCGAATCGAAATCTATTTTAAAACAAGCCAAATCAGATGGTGAATCCATTAAAAAAGATAAAATACTTCAGGCTAAAGAAAAATTTATTGAATTAAAATCAGAACACGAAAAAGTCATTCTATCGCGTGATAAAAAAATGGCTGAAGCTGAAAAACGTATAAGAGATAAAGAATCTCAGTTATCTAGTGAACTTAATAAATCTAAGAAGTCTAACCAATCTTTAGAGGATAAAATCAAGGATTATAACTTTAGGTTAGAGTTTCTTGATAAGAAACAAGAAGAAATAGATAAAGCACATAAAAGCCAAATAAAACAGTTAGAAGTTATTTCTGCATTATCTGCAGAAGAAGCTAAATCTCAATTAGTAGAATCTTTAAAAGAGGAAGCTAAGACCGATGCAATGGGCTTTATTCAGGATCGTGTTGAAGAAGCTAAATTAACCGCACAACAAGAAGCTAAAAAGATAATTATTAATACCATTCAACGTATTGGTACAGAAGAAGCGGTTGACAATTGTGTGTCTGTATTTAACATTGAGTCCGATGATGTAAAAGGTAGAATTATTGGTAGAGAAGGTCGTAATATTAGAGCTATTGAAGCGGCTACAGGTGTAGAGATTATTGTAGATGATACACCAGAAGCGATTATTTTATCTTGTTTTGATTCTGTAAGACGTGAAATTGCCCGTTTATCGTTACATAAGTTAGTTACTGATGGTAGAATTCACCCTGCACGTATTGAGGAAATTGTACGAAAAACAGAAAAACAAATAGAACAAGAAATTATTGAGGTTGGTAAACGTACGGTTATCGATTTAGGAATTCATGGTTTACACCCTGAATTAATAAAAATGGTCGGTCGTATGAAGTACCGTTCGTCTTACGGACAAAATTTACTACAACACTCACGTGAAGTAGCTAAACTTTGTGGTGTAATGGCAGCCGAATTAGGCTTAAACCCTAAATTAGCGAAGCGCGCAGGATTATTACATGATATTGGTAAAGTACCTTCATCTGAAACTGACGTAGAAACACCGCATGCTATTTTAGGAATGCAGTGGGCTGAAAAGCACGGTGAAAAACCAGAAGTTTGTAATGCAATAGGCGCTCACCACGACGAGATTGAAATGACCACGTTATTATCGCCAATTATTCAGGTTTGTGATGCTATTTCAGGTGCAAGACCAGGCGCAAGACGCCAAGTGTTAGACTCTTATATACAACGTCTAAAAGATTTAGAAGATGTTGCTTTTGGGTTTACAGGTGTTAAGAAAGCATATGCCATACAAGCTGGTAGAGAACTGCGCGTTATTGTAGAAAGTGAAAAAGTAACTGATGATAAAGCAGCAAGTTTATCGTTTGAGATTTCTCAGAAAATACAAACGGATATGACGTATCCTGGTCAGGTAAAAGTTACCGTTATTAGAGAAACAAGAGCAGTGAATATAGCCAAATAATACAGGCTTAAATTTTTATAATAAACGCATTCTAATTTTTTTAGAGTGCGTTTTGTTTTTTTAGTGTAATTGAAAACGCAGTTCCTTCTTTAAGTGTGCTTTCTACTTCAATTTCGCCTTGTAAAGCTTCTACTTGGGTTTTAGTAATGTATAATCCTATTCCTCTAGAATCTGAGCGGTCTGTACCATGAAAGGTTTTATACATTTCAAATATTTGATTTTTATACTTCGTCATATCTATACCAATTCCATTATCAGAAATTAGAATTTTTATGGTTTCCTTAGTGTGAACGGATTGAATAACTATTTGAGATTTTTTACTCGGGTCTGAGTATTTTATTCCATTTGAGATTAAATTATATAATACGCTTTCTAAATACGATTTATTTGTGAATATCGCTTCATCTTTTCTTAGAGCGTTATGTATAGTAACCCCAAGTTTTTCACTATTAATTTTTAAGCTTTCAACTATATTATCTGTGAGGTTGTACAGATTAACATGCTCATTTAGTTGATTGATATTAATTTTAGATTTGATACTCACAATATCATCTAAATCGGCAATAGTTGTCGTTAAGGACTTAGAAATGGATTGTAAATGATCAATCAGTTCTACTTTTTCTTCTTCATTTTTAGCTTCATCATAAAATTCAAGGATACTTTTTAGGTTTCCAATATGTGTGTTTAAATTATGAGAAACAATATGTGTAAAACTATAGAGTCTTTTGTTCTGACTTGTTATGAGTTGAAGATTTTTTTGCAGTTGTTCTTCATTATATTTTGAAGTTGTGATATCCGTATGCGTACCAATAATACGCGAAGGGTTTCCCTTTGCATCGCGTTCTATTACTTTTCCTTTATCTAAAATCCATTTGTAACTTCCATCTTTACATTGAATTCTGTAGGCTTTTTTGTAGAGGTCTATTGAACCATTTAATAGTGCTTTAAAATCACTGTAGTAAATGTCTTTGTCTTCTGGATGTACTTTTTTATCCCAAAATTCAGACGTGTTTTCTAATTCTTCTTTTTTATAACCAATGATTTGTTTTGATTCTTTAGAGTAAGAAACTTTATTGGTTGCAATGTTCCAATCCCATAGGCCAACACCAGATAATTCTAATGCTATTTTATGTTTCTGACTGTCTAGCGACTGGTCCGTAATCGTATTTTTTTTGTAAGTATTTAGAAAATAGTTTCTTAAGTTAAGAGTAGGAAATTTCATAAGGCTTCACTTTATTTTAAGACACTTTTTTAGAGATTGAGTCACAATAAAAATGCATAAATTTGATGTTATTTTCTTGGGTGAAATTTATTTAAAACCTCACTTAAATGAGAACGATTAACATGCATATATATTTCAGTTGTGGTGATGCTTTCATGTCCCAGCATAAGTTGTATAGCTCTAAGGTCCGCACCATTTTCTAAGAGGTGAGTGGCGAAAGAATGTCTAAACGTATGTGGAGATACCGTTTTGTTTAATCCTATTTTCTCAACTAGTTGCTTTATGATGGTAAAAATCATAGCTCGTGTTAATTGTTTGCCGCGTCTATTTAGAAATAAAATATCTCTATGTAATTCATTGATGGGAATATGTGGTCGGATATCTTTCATATAGATAGAAATGTATTTTTTAGTTAAAGGACTTATAGGTACAAAACGTTGTTTATCGCCTTTACCTGTGACTTTAATAAAATCTTCTTCAAAGAATAAATCAGATAGTTTAAGGTTGGTTAATTCGCTTACTCTTAAACCACAACTGTACAATGTTTCTATAATAGCTCTATTGCGTTCTCCTTGTGGTGTTGATAAGTCAATGCTTGTAATTAAAGTATCAATCTCTTCAACAGATAAGGTGTCTGGTAATTTTCTTCCTATTCTCGGAGAATCAACTAGGTCTAAAGGATTTGTTGTGCGATAGTTTTCAAAAATAAGATAATCAAAAAAATTACGCAGTCCAGAGATTAAACGTGCTTGTGATCTTGGGTTAACGGATTTTGAAACCGAATAGATAAAATCTTTAATAACGGTGTGCTCAATCTCTATAGGCGAAATTTTAATAGACTGTTCTTCGAGAAAAAGCATGAGCTTTTTAATATCATAGCTATAATTAATAATAGAGTTTTTAGACAAGCCACGTTCAATCTGTAAATAGTGTTTATAATCTGCAAGTGCTTGTTGCCATTTCATGCTTGAAAGTAATTTCTTGGCTTCTCAAATTAAGATAGCCATGGTTAACAAATATATCAACTTTTAAAATTAACTATTTGTTATAAAATAAATAATGTCGTTAAGTAATTTTTATGATTGATTGTTTCGGTTTTTCTTTTGTTTAGTGTTAAAAATAATGATGGATAGCGTGTGTTAAATTTCTTTTTTGTAGCAGAAAATACAAGTGTTTTTTAGTAGGATAGTTTTGAGCTAGTTAGGCTGTTCTTACGATTAAAAAAAATACTCGTCGATGAAATACGTTAAATTTTAACATTTCAGAGTATTTTCTAACTCATGTAAACAACTACTTTTGCCGACCAATTTAAACAAAAACAAATTTTTAATTATGAAAAAATTATTATTTAGAGCTGCAATTGCGGTATTAGGATTTACATCTTTAAGTGCACAAGAAGAAGTTAAAACTTTTGGTTTTACTGAAGGCGATATTTTCTTAGAAGGTAATATTGGTTTTGGTAGTGAAAATGACAAAAATACTGAGGAGAAATCTAGTAGCTTTAATATTAGCCCAAAATTAGGCTACTTTATGAGTGAAGATTTAGCTATTGGAGGTCGTGTATCTTTCAATTCTTATAAAGAAGAGGTTTTAGGTACAGATACAGTAGATGCCACTGGTTTTGGTGTTGGAGCTTTTGCGCGTTATTATTTTTTAGATTTAGGTGCGCGTTTTAAAACGTATACCGAATTTGGTATTGGTTATGACAGTAGAAAAAATAAAATTGCTGATGTAACAGAAAATACTATTGGTGCTGGTTTAGATTTAGGTATCAATTATTTTGTAACTGAAAAAATTGCTTTAACATTTGGTTTAAAGAATGTATTAGGATTTTCTTCAACAAAACTGGATACTGATGGGGCAGAAGCTGTTTCAAACTTTAACTTAGGTTTTGGAGATGTTGCTAACCCTTTTGGTGGTAATGCTGCTTTTGGTATCTTATTCAAGTTATAAGAACAACCCTTTATTATAGATATTAAAACCGAAGCAAGCGCTTCGGTTTTTTTGTGCATAGATTTTTAATATCTTTACTTTATGAAGCAACTTATCATAATTAATGGACCTAATTTAAATCTTTTAGGTAAACGTGAACCAGAGGTTTATGGTCACCAAACGTTTGAGGATTATTTTGAAGTTTTAAAATTAAAATTTCCTAAGGTGTCAATAACCTATTTTCAATCTAATATTGAAGGTGAAATTATTGGTAAACTACAAGAGGTTGGGTTTTCTTATGATGGTGTTATTCTTAATGCTGCGGCTTATACACATACATCTGTTGGTATTGGTGATGCTGTAAAAGCAATTACAACACCTGTTGTAGAAGTTCATATTTCTAATACGCATTCTAGAGAAGATTTTAGACACCACTCTTACATTGCGGCAAATGCAAAGGGTGTTATTTTAGGATTTGGTTTACAAAGCTATGATTTAGCTATTCAAAGTTTTATATAATTTAGTTTTAAGCATTTCAGAAATATAAGTTACCTTAAAAGAAAATTTTGATATGAAAAACAGCCTTAAAGTCCTTTTGTGTTTTACTTTTTTATTCGGCATGTTAAGCTCATTAGCACAAACAGATTTTGGTGTTAAAGGAGGGCTTAATTATACCTTTTTTAAAGTTTCAGAAGGTAATTTTGGAAATTTTACGACAACAGAAACCGGTTATTACGGAGGTGTTTTTGCGGATATCGAAATTGAAGACAGTTTTGATTTGCAAGTAGAATTACTTTACATCGGCTTAAATGACTTTAAATTCTTGAATGCGCCTATATATCTAAAGTATAAAATCTATGATAACTTTCATATCCTAGTAGGACCAAGTCTAAATTATTTTTTTGATTTTTTTAATGCGAAACTTAAAATTAGAGCCGATTTAGGATTGGCTTATAATTTGACTCCAGATTTAGATGTCCATATGAAATATGTTATTGGTTTTAATGAAATTTCTCCAAATGGTGTGTTTTTAGGTGTGGGCTTTAAACTTTAAAATACGTGCTATATTCACATATGAGTCAATTATTTTTTTAATTGCGTTGACCATTTATTTAAACATTCCCGATTGATTTTACTGTAAAATCTTAATCTTGTTAAACTGCTGTTAAGTCCTATTGTTAAAGGGGTTATGGCTTTTAGATTTGTTGTTTTAACCCAAATAAAACAAGATTAATGATGAAAAATTTAATTGTATTTACAACAGCCTTTTTATTTATATTTACAACTGGTTATGCACAATCAGATTCGAGTACTATTCAACTAGGAGCAAAGGGAGGTGTGAACTTCTCTAAGTTAAGTGGAGACGATTTTGATGATGTTGATTCAAGAACAAGTTTTAATGTTGGTTTAGTAGCCGAA
Organism: Winogradskyella vidalii; assembly: GCF_013403955.1. GTDB lineage: Bacteria > Bacteroidota > Bacteroidia > Flavobacteriales > Flavobacteriaceae > Winogradskyella > Winogradskyella vidalii. Next base: position 1,466,028 of record NZ_JABFDG010000001.1, read on the forward strand.
ATTCCACTTTCTGAAAGAATCTCTTTTCAACCAGAAGTCTTTTACTCAGGTCAAGGTTTTGATATTTTAGAACGTGATCAAGATAACGTTTTTGATACCGACCAAAATATAGAATATCAACTAGATTACATTCAAGTTCCATTATTGCTTAAAGCATACCTTGTTAAAGGATTAAGTGTTGAAGCAGGACCACAATTCGGATTTAAAATTCATGAAGAATTTGATTCAGAACCAACCTCAGATGGTGGTGATTTAGAAATTGATGAGGATGACTCTTATGTCAAAGATTTTGATACAAGTGTTGCGCTTGGTACATCTTATAAATTTGATAATGGTTTCTTTTTAAGTGCACGTTACACGTTAGGTTTAACAAGTATTTTTGAAGACGATACTTTTTTTGAAGATGTTGATGGTAAAAATGAAGTATGGCAATTTGGTTTAGGTTTTATGTTCTAATTTAAAATCTACATAATTATAGCATAAAGGTTCCAGAATTTTCTGGAACCTTTTTTTATGGTGTTTTAAAAGAATTATAAGGCGTCTGTTTTTATTAACCTGAAAGATTACTGTGTTTAAAAAGCTGATTTAAAGTTGTATTACGACTACACAAGTATCAATAAGTTACATTTTAATCCCTTTCATTACATTACAATATAGTAATTGTCAGTGTATATATGCTCATTAATTCGTGATATACATATAATTATAGTTGAAATATATGGTATAAAAAAAAGTGATTCAGATAACAATCAGAATCACTTTTTTTTTAATTTATTCTAGCTTCTAGCTTCTAGCTTCTAGCTTCTAGCTTCTAGCTTCTAGCTTCTAGCTTCTAGCTTCTAGCTTCTAGCTTAAAGGTGAATCACTTCATCGTAAGCATCAGCAACAGCTTCCATAACTGCTTCACTCATTGTTGGGTGAGGGTGAACTGTTTTTAATACTTCATGTCCTGTAGTTTCAAGTTTACGGCCTAAAACAGCTTCTGCAATCATATCGGTAACTCCAGCACCAATCATATGGCAACCTAACCATTCACCATATTTAGCATCAAAAATAACTTTTACAAAGCCATCTTTAGCGCCACTTGCACTTGCTTTACCTGATGCAGAGAATGGAAATTTACCAACTTTAATATCTAAGCCTTGTTCTTTAGCCTTAGCTTCAGTTAAACCAACACTAGCAACTTCAGGAGAACAATAAGTACAACCAGGAATGTTACCATAGTCTAAAGCTTCGACATGCTGACCTGCAATTTTTTCTACACAAAGAATACCTTCAGCAGAAGCCACGTGTGCTAAAGCTTGTCCAGGTGTTACATCTCCAATAGCATAATAACCTGGGATGTTAGTTTGGTAAAAATCATTAACTAATATTTTATCTCTATCAACAGCAATACCAACATCTTCTAAACCAATATTTTCGATATTAGATTTAATACCAACAGCAGATAATACAATATCAGCTTCTAATACTTCTTCGCCTTTTTTAGTTTTAATTGTTGCTTTTACGCCAGATCCAGATGTGTCAACAGAAGTTACTTCTGCAGAAGTCATAATCTTTATTCCAGATTTTTTAAAGCTACGTTCTAATTGCTTAGAGACATCATCATCCTCAACAGGAACAATTTTATCTAAATACTCTACAATAGTCACTTCAGTTCCCATTGAGTTATAGAAATAAGCAAATTCAACACCTATAGCTCCAGAACCCACAACAATCATTTTCTTAGGTTGTTTGTCTAAAGTCATAGCCTGTCTGTAGCCAATTACTTTTTTACCATCTTGAGGTAAGCTAGGTAATTCACGAGAACGTGCCCCAGTAGCAACAATAATGTGGTCTGCAGAATATTCAGTACCATCGACATCTACTTTTTTTCCAGATTTTAATTTTCCAAATCCTTCAATAACGTCAATTTTGTTCTTTTTCATTAAGAACTTTACGCCATTACTCATACCATCAGCAACACCGCGACTTCGTTTAACAACGGCCTCAAAATCGTGCTCAGCACCATCAACTTTTAAACCGTAATCGCCTGCATGTTTAAGGTATTCAAAAACCTGTGCAGATTTTAAAAGTGCTTTAGTTGGGATACATCCCCAATTTAAACACACGCCTCCAAGGTTTTCTTTTTCAATAACAGCGGTTTTAAATCCTAGTTGTGAAGCTCTAATTGCAGTTACGTAGCCTCCAGGACCACTTCCTAATACTATAATGTCGTATTTACTCATGGGTAAGTTTTTTAATGAAATTTGTAGTCACAAAAATAAGAAATTTCAGAAAGATAACGTTAATTTTTTGAGGTATTAAATTGTAAAAATAGGTGTTTTTATTTGCGATTAAATTAATATCTGGTTCGTGTTTGTATTTTTTTTAATCAAAATTCTTTCTAAATCGTTTTCGACATTTTCACCTATAAAATTTAATTGAGCTACGATTATTGGATTAACGATTTTAATAAGTTAGATTCACAAGAACAAATGCATTAAGTTTATTCATTAGAAGGAACAAATTCTAAAGCAACACCATTTACACAATGACGCTCTCCTGTAGTTTCTTTTGGTCCATCATTAAAAACATGCCCTAAATGACCACCACAGTTTGCGCAATGTTCTTCAACTCTCGTATAACCTATTTTGTTATCTGTGCTAAAGGCGACATTGCCTTCAATTACACGGTCAAAACTTGGCCAACCACTACCTGAATCATATTTATGTTTACTTTCAAATAATGGCGTATTACAAGCGGCACAATGGTAAGTACCCTTGTCGTAGTTTTTGTTTAAGGGACTAGAAAAAGCGCGTTCTGTTCCAGCTTCTCGCAATACATAATATTGTTTTTCTGTAAGTTCAGCTTTCCACTCGGCTTCAGTTTTGGTAATGTTGAACGTTGCTTTTTCACTTTCTGAAGTTTTGTTTTTTTGAGCAGAACCGTTGCAGCTGTATAAAGCTACAATTAAACTCATTATAAGAATTTTTTTCATTTTTTAGAGATTGTAAAAGTTAATTTATTTAATGAGTCGTATTAAGCTTTGTTTAATTACTAATATCTTTCAATTTATTTGCGAATAGCATAATTTTTATGAAAAAAAATTGCTAAATTTATGGACAAAAATTGTAAATGAAGATATTCCATCTAAGTGCCGAATGTTATCCTATAGCTAAAATTGGAGGCTTGGCAGATGTTGTTGGTGCTTTGCCAAAATACCAAAATGAGGTTGGTGAGGCTAGTGCTGTAATCATGCCATTTTACAATAATGAATTTACCAAGAATCATGAGTTTGAAACAATTTTTAATAGTGAACTTTATCTTGGAAATGCGGTCTATCCTTATCGTGTATTAAAAGCTTTAGATAGCAATTTAGATTTTGAAGTATTTTTTATTGATGTTGAAGAATTACTTTATAAAACATATGTGTATTCTAACGATGATATTGATCGCTTTTTAGCCTTTCAGATAGCGGCTTTAGATTGGATTTTAACTCTAGAACATCAACCCGATATTCTACATTGTCATGATCATCATACCGGGTTAATTCCATTCATGACTCAAGAATCCTATAAATATGAATCACTAAATAAAATACCAGTGATCACTACCATTCATAATGCACAATACCAAGGTTGGATGTCATATAAGCATCTTTATAAAATCCCTCAGTTTAGTATGGAAAACATTGGGTTGTTAGATTGGGATAAGATGATTAATCCGCTTGCTGCAGCCATTAAATGTGCTTGGAGAGTGACTACTGTTTCGCCGAGCTATATGGAGGAACTTAAGCATAATGCCAATGGATTAGAACATCTTTTAGCGCATGAAAGTGCTAAAACAGAGGGGATTTTAAATGGTATAGATACCGACGTATGGAACCCTGAAACTGATGATTTTATTATTAAAAACTATAGCAAAACCTCCGTAAAATCTGGTAAAAAAGAAAATAAAAAGTGGCTTTGTAAAACGTTTAATCTCGATGAGAACAAACCTTTAATAGCCTTTATAGGACGCTTGGTTGGTGAGAAAGGCGCTGAACTATTACCTGAAGTTTTTCATAATATCATGCAAAACAAAGAAGCAAATATTCTTTTATTGGGTTCTGGTCTTAAAGAAACAGAAGCACAACTTAGTCATTTAAAAACATTACATCATGAAAATTATAATGTTTTTATTGGCTATGATGAAAAGCTGTCTCATATTATCTATGCAGGAGCCGATTTTTTATTAATGCCATCGCGCGTAGAACCTTGTGGACTTAATCAAATGTATTGTTTAAGATATGGAACTGTTCCTGTAGTTCGTAGCATAGGCGGTCTTAAAGATACTGTTGTGGATATCGATAATCATGGTTTCGGAATCTGCCATAATGAAGTCGCTGTTCACGATATCGTATTCGCAATTAATCGCGCATTAGAATTCTATAAAGACCAAACTAAATTTAATGCTAATAGAAAACACATCATGAGTATTGATCACTCTTGGAAAGCCTCAGCAAATGCATATATAAACCTATACAATTCAATAAACTAACAACATGATTAACGACAGAGTATTATCAATTATTTTAGGAGGAGGTCAAGGATCTCGGTTATATCCACTCACAGAAAAAAGGTCGAAACCCGCAGTACCAATTGCAGGGAAATATCGTTTGGTTGATATCCCAATTTCTAATTGTATCAACTCTGATATGAAACGTATGTATGTACTTACACAGTTTAACTCTGCATCGCTTAATAGGCATATTAAAAATACGTATCACTTTAGTTTTTTTAGTTCTGCTTTTGTAGATGTATTGGCGGCAGAGCAAACGATTAAAAGCGATAAATGGTTTCAAGGTACAGCAGATGCCGTAAGACAAAGTATGCATCACTTTTTGCAACACGATTTTGAGTATGCTTTAATACTTTCTGGAGATCAATTATATCAGATGGATTATAACGATATTATTGATAAACATATTGAAAGTAATGCTGATATTACAGTCGCTACATATCCTGTTAATGCTAAAGATGCCACGTCTTTTGGAATCTTAAAGTCTAATGAAGAAAATGTTATTACCTCATTTATTGAGAAACCATCATCAGACTTATTAGTAGATTGGAAGTCAGATGTGGGTGATGAAATGAAAAGTCAAGGACGAGAATATTTAGGCTCTACTGGAATTTATGTGTTTAACAGAGAGCTATTAGTGAAGCTTATGGAAGATGAAAGTACAGTCGATTTTGGAAAAGAAATTATACCGCAATCCATTGAAAAATATAAAACAATAAGTTATCCGTTTGAAGGATATTGGACAGATATTGGTAGTATCGATTCCTTTTTTGAAGCCAATATTGGTTTAACAGATGATATACCACAATTTAATTTGTATGATTCTAAACAACGTGTATATACTAATGCACGTATTCTTCCGACGTCTAAAATTTCAGGTACTAGTTTAGAAAAGGCAGTGATTTCAGAAGGCTGTATCATTGGTGCCGCAAAAATTGAAAAATCTGTAATTGGTATTCGTTCGCGGATAGGTAAAGACTCTACCATTATTAATACCTATATGATGGGTAATGACGATTATGAATCTTTAGAAGGTATAAATAGAAACCACACTGAAATATTAGTGGGAATAGGAGAGCGCTGTTATATTAAAAACACCATAATAGATAAGAATGTACGTATAGGAGATGATGTAAGAATTAATGGAGGACCACATCTTGAAGATACCGAAACAGATAAATATGTAATAAAAGACGGTATTGTGGTACTCAAAAAAGGTGCTGTAATTCCTAAAGGTTTTGTACTTTAATATATGGCAAAAGTAATTGCACACAGTCGTTTTACGGATTTTGATATCGGACTTTTTAAATCTGGAAAACATTACCGACTGTACGAGAAATTTGGTTCACATATCACTACTGTAGATGGTGTAGAAGGTGTGTATTTTGCGGTTTGGGCACCGAGCGCTAAAAGTGTATCCGTTATTGGTGATTTTAATTTTTGGACAGAAGGAGAACACCCACTCAATGTACGTTGGGATTCTAGCGGTATTTGGGAAGGTTTTATTCCGGGAGCAGGCAAAGGTAGTGTCTATAAATACAAAATTCATAGTAACAATAACGATATTAAAACCGAGAAGGCAGATCCTTATGCGAGACGGTATGAACATAATCCAAAAACAGCCTCTATTGTTTGGGATGATTCTTACGCTTGGAAAGATAAGCAATGGCTAACTAAGCGTAAAAAACACAATGCTATAGAGGCGCCATTTTCAGTATACGAAGTACATTTAGGATCCTGGAGGAAGAAAGTCGATGAAGGTCGCTTTATGTCTTATGTTGAAATGGCAGATGAATTGGTAGCGTATGTTAAAGACATGAATTTTACACACGTAGAATTAATGCCTGTCATGGAGTTTCCTTATGATCCGTCTTGGGGTTATCAAGTTACAGGCTATTTTGCACCAACCTCACGATTCGGTTATCCTGAAGAATTTAAATTATTAGTTGATAAATTTCATCAAAATGATATCGGTATTATTCTCGATTGGGTGCCTTCACATTTTCCAGAAGATGTACATGGTCTTGGTTTTTTTGATGGTTCTGCACTTTATGAGCATCCCGATAAAAGAAAAGGCTATCACCACGACTGGAAGAGTTTAATTTTTAATTACGGTCGTAATGAAGTGAAGTCATTCCTAATAAGTAATGCTATTTTTTGGTTAGATCAGTTTCATGCAGATGGCCTTAGAGTTGATGCAGTAGCCTCCATGTTATTTCTAGATTACAGTAGAGAAGAAGGGGAATGGGAACCTAATATGTTTGGCGGAAATGAAAATTTAGAAGCCATGTCTTTTTTAAGAGAAATGAATGAAGCGGTCTATGCCTCTTTTCCAGATGTGCAGACTATTGCAGAAGAGTCAACAGCATTTCCTATGGTTTCTAAGCCTACGTTTATGGGCGGTTTAGGCTTTGGCATGAAATGGATGATGGGGTGGATGCACGATACACTTCAGTATTTTGCTAAAGAACCTATTTACAGACCTTATCATCAAAATGATTTAACATTTTCAATGACCTACGCGTTTACTGAAAACTTTATGTTGCCTTTAAGTCATGATGAAGTTGTTTATGGTAAAAAATCTATTTTAGGTCGTATGCCAGGCGATGAATGGCAACGTTTTGCAAATTTAAGGTTGCTTTATAGTTATATGTTTACACACCCAGGAACTAATTTATTGTTTCAGGGTGCTGAATTTGGACAAAGTAGTGAATGGAATTTTGAACAAGAACTCGATTGGTATTTGTTAGATTTCAGTCCGCATCAAGGGGTTCAGCAATTAATTAAAGATTTAAACACACTTTATAAAACAGCGCCGGCTTTGTATGAAAAGCAATTTTTAGCAGAAGGTTTTGAGTGGATTGATTATGGCGATTCTAAAAACTCAGTTTTTACCTATATTAGAAAAGGAAATGACGTAAAAGATGATATAATTGTAGCCTGTAATATGACGCCAGAGCCTAAAGAAAATTACAAATTAGGAGTGCCTCGAAAAGGTAAATTGAAAGAAATATTTAATAGTGATTTAGTGAAATATTTTGGGACAGGGCAGTATAAAAACAAAATAAAAACCACAAAAGCCGACCCTTGGCATTTTAGAGATCAATCGGTTGAGATAACCATTCCGCCATTAGGAATGGTTGCCTTTCAATATGGAAAAAGTGCTAAGCCCAAGCTTAAGTCTTAGGCAGAGTCAAAACCTAAATCAAAATATATAACAAGGACCACTAAAAATAGATGTAAAGCTCTTATAATAGCTGTGCTTTTATGAATAATTAAAAAAGACCTATTAGCAATTAAAACGCTATTAGGTTTTTTTACTTCTAAGAAGGTTTTAATTCAAAATAATTAATGACGAGTAAAAAAAATAACCGTTGCTAATTCAATTTCTATATCTTAGTCAATCAATAAAATAAAATGCCCAACAAATCAAAAACATTTTTTCTAAAGTATGGTGTGCCATGGCTTGCCGTTATTGTTATTGTGATACACTTCTTTTTTACTAAAACTCAAAATCTTAATCCTTGGAAAGGTGGTGGTTATGGGATGTATACGGGCATACATTTTTACTATAATCAAATATACATACCAGGGATGTCGTCCGATTCTTTAATGGAAGCTAATTTTGATATAAAAAACACTTTCCGTGATTTGAAAATAATGCCAAATGATAAAAACTTAAAGGAAGCAGCTGAACTAATTTTAAAAATTACTGAGAAAGACAGTATTCAAATCCAGATATGGAAGCCTACGGTAAATTCGAAAAATGGCATCTATACAAGGGTTTTAGTTAATGAAATTTATTTAAAGAAATCAGAGCTTTGAAATATTGGTTAGATATAAAAGCACAATTAAAAAGTAATATTGAAATTAGTATTCAATTATTACTATTACTGCTTGGAATTTATGTCATGATAATGTCAGATAATGAGCGTATATGGAAAGTGCCTTTGCTTTTTGTAGGTGCTTTTATTTGGTTTTTCTACCGAGGAAAAACGAAACACCCCATTGCCTTGATTGTGTTTTCTACACTACTTATAATAGACCTATGTTATTTGTATTTTAGAGTGGCTAATCATCATTTTATGTTGTTATTTATGGTATTGCCTGTCATAGGCTATAGCTATCATCAGCGGATTGAAATTCTTTCTAAAAACATGCAGTTCCTTCTAGTGATTGTTATAATGACTTCGGTTATTCAAAAATTATTATCGAGTCAGTTTATGAGTGGAGATTTTTATTATTACATGATGAATAGAGGAGGAATGTTTAGCCGATTTATTAATTTTTTCCCAGAAAATTTAGACGTAATAAAAGAGAATAAAATAAATATAATAGCGTTAAACGATACTAACCCTAATGATTTAAAAACGATTGTATTAAAAGATATTTTTAAGAATCTTGGTTTTATGAGCCTTGTTTTTGCTTGGGTCACTGTAATTGTGGAATCTATAGTAGCAATTTCTATATTGTGGAAACCCAGAAGTACATGGGTTCATATATTATTTACTTTTATGATTATCGGTATACTTTGCACGAGATTAGAAACAGGATTTATGGCATTACTTGCTATTTGTGGCTTAATTTTATGTAACAACAGTTTCCTTAGATTGGTATATGTATTAATTGTATTAGGATGCATTACATTAATAGTGACTAAAATAGGGTTTCATTAACTTAATTAAATAATAATTCGTTTTACATGTTTCTTTTTAATAAAAACTCATTAACTGTAAAATACAGATTTCGAAAACGTTATAGTTTACAATAATTATTAATAACCAACGCTAACTTTTTTTAATGTTGGATTTTTTCCGTTTTTTTGCTCGTAATTTTTTCAAAAAATTAACCCATGATTATAAATACAGAATTAGAAAATAAAGGAAATTTATTTCCTTCAAAAATAATAGACTTTAAAAAAGATGTTGATAAGCTGTATTTTACGGCAGACAATGATGTTATTTTAGAGTTAACAGTTGTAAGAGATAGTTTACTTCGTTTTAGATATACTACTGTAGGTAATTTTAATAACGACTTTTCTTATGCAATCACCAAATATGCTAGTATTGGTTATAATAAATTAGAAATTGAAGAAACTGAAACTTGTTTTGTAGTCATTACTTCAAAATTACGCTGCGAAATTTCTAAAGAAGATATGCGTAAAACTATCTATGATGTAAAAGATGGGGTTATGATTAATCAAGACGAATATGGCTTTCATTGGGAAGAAAGTTACGAGTTTGGTGGCAATGTTGTTAAAATGAGTAAAGTGTCTAAAGATGGTGAGAGTTATTACGGTCTTGGAGATAAGCCTAATCATCTTAATTTAAAGGGTAAACGTTATAGTAATTGGGTTTCAGATTCATATGCTTTCGGAAAAGATACGGATCCCATTTATAAAGCGATTCCATTTTATATGGGACTTCATCATGGAAAAGCGTATGGCGTTTTTTTTGATAATACATTTGAATCGTCTTTCGATTTTGCACATGAGCGTAGAAATGTAACCAGTTTTTGGGCGCAAGGAGGAGAAATGAATTATTATTTTTTCTACGGACCAAAAATGAATGATGTTGTAGAAAGTTATACTGATTTAACGGGTAAGCCACACCATTTACCACCACTTTGGGCTTTAGGGTTTCACCAGTGTAAATGGAGTTATTACCCAGAAAGTAAAGTAAAAGAGATAACATCAACCTTTAGAAAACTTAAAATTCCGTGTGATGCGATTTATTTAGACATCGATTATATGGAAGGGTTTCGTTGTTTTACATGGAATAAAGACTATTTCCCAGATCCAAAGCGCATGGTCAAGGAACTAAGAGAACAAGGTTTTAGAACCGTTGCTATCATTGATCCGGGCATTAAAATAGATAAAGAATATTCAATTTTTAAAGAAGCTCTAGAGAAAGATTATTTCTGTAAGCGTGCGGATGGCGATTATATGAAAGGAAAAGTATGGCCTGGAGAATGTTATTTTCCAGATTTTACTAAACCAGAAGTGAGAGATTGGTGGTCTGGATTATTCCAAGAACTCATTGAAGATATCGGTATTAAAGGAGTTTGGAACGATATGAACGAACCTGCCGTAATGGAAGTACCTAATAAAACATTTCCAGATGATGTTCGTCACGATTACGACGGAAATCCATGTAGCCATAGAAAAGCTCACAATATATATGGAATGCAGATGGCCAGAGCCACGTATCAAGGCTTAAAAAAATATTCATTCCCCAAACGTCCTTTCGTTATAACACGTTCAGCCTATTCGGGGACACAGCGTTATACGTCCACTTGGACAGGCGATAATGTCGCTACATGGGAACATTTATGGATTGCAAATATCCAAGTACAACGTATGGCCATGTCTGGTTTTTCATTTGCAGGAAGTGATATCGGAGGATTTGCAGAGCAGCCTCAAGGCGAACTGTTTGCGCGTTGGGTTCAACTAGGTGTTTTTCATCCTTTTTTTAGAGTGCATTCTTCAGGAGATCATGGCGATCAAGAACCTTGGGCTTTTGATAAGGATGTAACTGATATTGTCAGAAAATTTATTGAAATTCGTTACCAATTATTACCGTATTTATATACCGCTTTTTGGAAATATGTTGATCATGGTACGCCATTATTAAAATCTTTGGTACTATACGATCAAAAGGATGTGCAAACCCATTACAGAACGGATGAATTTATTTTTGGAGAACAGATTTTAGCTTGTCCGGTTTTAGAACCTAACGCTAAAGGAAGACGCATGTATTTTCCAAAAGGGAAATGGTATAATTTCTGGAATGATGACGTTGTAGAAGGCGGTAGAGAATTATGGGTTGAAGCTGATATTGATAGCATGCCAATTTATATAAAAGAAGGCGCTATAATTCCAAAATACCCTATTCAACAATATGTAGGCGAAAAAGAAATTACTGAAATTACTTTAGATGTTTACTATAAAGAAGGTAAAGAAGAAAGTGAACTTTTTAGTGATGCCAATGATGGATTCGATTATACCAAAGGCCGTTTTAGTTTAAGAAATTTTTCATTAACAGGAAGAGCTAATGAGCTTATCATTAGTCAATATAAAGAAGGAAAATATATTACGGAGTATATGACTTTCAATATTAAATTTCATGGTCTACCTTTTGACATAGTTGAAGTACAAATAGACAATGAGAAGGTGGTTTACGAAAGTGTAAAAGTTGATAATATAGCTTCAATTGTTGTCGATAAGAATTTTTCTGAGTTACATATTTTAGGAATAAAATCAAAATCTTAGTGACAAACCTATTATTTTAGTGTCCAATAAATACAAATTGATTTTTATTACACTTTATAAATACATTTGAAAATGAAATTAAATAAATTAATATCGAGTTTTGTTATTGTTGCTGTTGTGTTTTCATGTGCAACTAACCCATTTACAGGGAGTAAAACGATGGCGTTTGTGGGGAATGATCAGTTGTTTCCATCAGCTTTTGCACAGTACAACCAAGTACTTACAGAGAGCAAAGTTGTTAAAGGCACTAGTGATGCCGAAATGGTTACACGTGTGGGGCAGCGGATTGCGGTTGCTGCAGAACGGTATTTAAACGCAAATGGCTACGAAGGATATCTTGAAGATTACGAATGGGAATATAAACTTATTGAATCTGAACAAGTAAACGCATGGTGTATGCCAGGCGGTAAAATAGCTTTTTATACTGGAATTATGCCAATTGCGGCTAACGAAACAGGTGTTGCTGCTATTATGGGACACGAAGTAGCACATGCCTTGGCCAATCACGGACAACAAAGAATGAGTGCTGCTTATATTCAACAAGGTATCTCAATTGCGGGTAATATAGCTTTGGCAGATGATGAAAATTTAGACATTTATAATCAAGCATTTGGTGTCGCATCTAACGTTGGAGGAATGTTGCCTTTTAGTCGTGCACACGAGACGGAAGCTGATGAAATAGGGGCTTATTTAATGGCGATTGCAGGTTATAATCCAGATGAGGCTGCTGAGCTTTGGAAACGTATGAAAGCCAATAGTGGAGGTGAAGCACCACCAGAGTTTTTAAGTTCTCATCCAAGTAATGATTCTCGAATTGAAAATTTACAATCTATAGCTGATAAAGCTAAAGCTGAAGCTGCTAAATATGGTGTCACATCATTTAGACCTATAAATTAAAATATTAATAATATTTGTTTACTTTAGAAGCCGCTCAATTGAGCGGCTTTTTTTTATGAAACTATTCCAGTAAAATGATATAATTATTTATGAGCGAACTTAAAAAAGGAAGTAAAAAACTTCTTAATGCTTGGGCATTTTACGACTGGGCGAACTCTGTTTATACCTTAACTATTGCCTCTTCTATATTTCCAATATTTTATTCGGCGCTTTTTGTATCTCAATCAGAAAAAATAGTTCCAGCATTTGGAATGGTTTTTAAAAGCACCGCATTAATTACTTATGTTACGGCGTTTACTTTTTTGGTAGTTGCTTTTATGTCTCCAATTCTTTCTGGTATTGCCGATTACGTAGGAAATAAGAAAAGCTTTATGAAATTCTTTTGCTACGTTGGTAGTTTGGGATGTATTGGCTTGTATTGGTTTAGTATAGACAGTATTCATATCAGTCTTTTGTTTTATTTTATGGGACTCATTGGGTATTGGGGAAGTTTGGTGTTTTATAATTCGTATTTGCCAGATATAGCCTTTCCAGAACAGCAAGACCGCATTAGTGCTAAAGGCTTTGGTATGGGGTATTTGGGAAGTGTTATTCTATTGATTGTAAATTTAGCTATGGTTATGATGCCAGAACGCTTTGGTTTTGATATTAGTATTTCAAAAACTATAGCAGAATCAGGTTCAGAAAAAGAAATAGCTGAAGCATTAAAAATAGCTAAGAATAAAGCGTCATTTGAAGCCATGAGAATTTCATTTATCACAGTTGGTTTGTGGTGGGTTCTTTTTAGTCAATATACATTCTACATTTTACCTAAAAGAGTTTCTAAAGGCGGTAAAGTGACAAAAGATGTGTTTTTTAATGGGTTAAAGGAGTTAAAACAGGTATGGATTCAGCTGAAAGAAAATTTACCTTTAAAACGTTACTTAGTCGCTTTTTTTGTATTCAGTATGGCGGTGCAGACAATTATGCTGGTTGCTGTATATTTTGGTGAAGAAGAGATTGCATGGGGAACTTCAGAAGCCAAAACGCAAGGTTTAATTACAAGTATTTTAGTCATTCAATTGGTGGCCATACTTGGTGCTTTTTTAACGTCTCGTGCCTCTTCAAAGTTTGGAAATATTATAACGTTAATTGTTATAAATTTCTTTTGGATGGCACTTTGCTTTTATGCCTATTTTATGGAAACACCGCTTCAATTTTATATTGCTGCAGGATTTGTAGGTTTAGTAATGGGAGGGGTACAGTCTTTAGCCAGATCTACGTATTCTAAGTTTTTACCAGAAACAGATGATACAACATCGTATTTTAGTTTTTATGATGTGGCCGAAAAAATAGGTATTGTAATAGGTATGGTGATTTTTGCGACCATAGATCAAGTCACAGGAAGTATGCGAAATGCTATTTTATTCTTAGTTATCTTTTTCTTAGCTGGGATTGCCTTATTATTTAGAGTTCCTAGAAAAAATAAATAAATTCAGTATGTTTGCTTATATATAAACTAAATTATGATGAAAATTACTAAACTAGCTTTTACTTTTATTCTTTTAATTTGTGTGGCTTCAATTCAGTCTTGTGAAAATGAGCCCTTAGATCCAGATTTAACTTCAGGAATCTCTGATGGTACAGGAAATGGCGGTGGTACGGATGATGGAGGAACGGATGACGGTGGTACTGACGGTGGAGGTACAGATAACGGAGGTACTGATGGTACAGGTCAGGATTCATCTGGTGATTATTGGCCTAGAGCTATTGGTAACATTTGGAATTTTAATGATACAGTGTATGGGGAGGTTACCTATGATATGGTAGAAACAGAAGTTATTGATGGTGATACATATTACAAATTTGACAATTTGTTAAATTCTGAATCTTGGTTACTAAAATCTGGAGATAGTTACTATTTAAGAACAGCTATTGGGGGATTTGATATTCCTGGGTATTCAGTAACGACATCGTATATTACCACAAAAATGTTAATAGACACTGCTGAAGAAGGAGATGAATGGGTTAGTAATGTGAGTTATACTATAGCTTATTTACCAACTGATTCAAACTATCCTGAAATTCCTGATATTGATTATAGTGCCGCTTATAATTTCAAAATGATGGCTAGAGATTTAACACGTACAGTAGAAGGTGTTGAATACGACAATGTATTACAGGTACAACTAACATTAGAAGCGCTTGGAAATCCAGAAGATGTTGTTGTTCAATATTATTACGCAAAAGATGTTGGATTAATTGAGTTTGTCGGAGACTTGAGTTCAGGAACTTTAGTAAGCTATAATCTTAATTAATACGTACAATACAGTATGCAAAAAGGATAAGTTTACAGCTTATCCTTTTTTTATGCAGTTATATTAACAAGCTTAGATATTAGGTGTCTGCATTTAATAGTTAAATTGTCTCAGCAAATCTTAAACCTAGTAACTAGCTTTAAAAGCTAAGAATACTAATTTTTTTTAAAACTTACACTTCCGTATTCTGAGTCAATTTTTATCATATTTCCTGAATTTTGCGTTCCGTAATAGCCTTTATAATTTTTCTCTGTATAATCTATTTCTTTACTGATAAAATTAAAACCGTCAGACTCTCGCAAAGAGGCATATTCTAATTCGATATCAAAGTCAAAATTATAGTCGGTATCATGCCCAATAGTAATTCCTGTAAAGTCGGCATTAATATCTATATTATGAGCTTTAGATGCTATTCGGTCAATTTTTATAGACCCATAATTAGCGTTTAATTTTACGTTTTTAAAAACATTTCCTATACGTAAGGTTAGGTAGTCTCCGTTGCCTTCTAAGTTATTAATGTGGTCTACTTTTAAAGAGCCATAATCACAATTGTAAGTTGCATTTTCTGCGGCCTCAATAACAGATTTTGTATAGTCGGCATTTACAACTAAATCTTTGGTTTTTGCAACTGTGAATCCGCTGTAATCCGCTGTTATTTTTCCGCTTTTTATGTATTCAAAATAACAATCGCTACTATAATCAAATCTTAAATCATTGTTATCTGCCATAAGCTCTTTGGTGGTTATTTTACCATAATCACAATTAAGTTTTGCTACACCATGTAGGCGATCTAAATTAATGGCACCGTAATTATTAGTGATGTCTACATGGTTAGATATAGGCATTTTTATGACATAATTAATTTCTAATTGGGTTGTTTTGCTATTTCCCCAACTCCACCAGCTATTTTTGGTTTTACTGATTCTAGTGGTTGCTGAAACAACATTATTAGTTGTTGAAAACTCTACAGTAATACCATTTAATCGTTCTTGGGTTTTATCAGCATCGTTTCCAGTAACTTTAATAATGATATCAAATTCAATGCGATTGCTGTCCCAAGTAATTACATCAATGCTACCATAGCTGTTGTTCACTTTTAGCGTGTTATTAGAAGATACATCAAAGGATTTCTTTATTTGTTTTTCTCTACTTGTTTTAACCAAGTCTGTAGGTGTGTTAGCGATTGCAATGCTGGGAATTAGCAAAAGCAATACTATAATTCTAAAGGGTATTTGTAAATTCATTTTTTTTTGTTTTAATGGCATCAATCTGTTCTAAGACATGATTTAAAATATCTATTCTGTTCTGAAAGTTAGAGATCATCGCATAAATGACACGTTGGTTTTTTCCACTTTCGGTTAAATCTGTTTTTAAGTTTTGGTAGTCGGTTTCTAAAAGTTGAATTTGCGCTAGAGCATCATTAATAATTTGTTCTGTTAAAGGCGACCGTTCTTGGTTGAGTTTTTTAAGTTCATTTTCAATAGTTACAGTGAAAAAATCTTGTGTTTCAGATAATTCTGGAGATACATTAGCTAAGTCTAAGGTTTTAGGTTGTTGCTTTAATGTTATAAATACACTAAAACAAATCACTATTGCAGCAGCAGTAGCTAAAAGAGGTTTCCAATTAAAACGAGTTTGCTTTTTAACTGAAGTAGAGCCATTCTCGTTGGCCTTCAGCTTTTCTAAAAAACGTTGCTCATGATTAGTGTTAGGGGCTTCAATATCAAATTGACCTTTCAAACTATTAAATATGTTATTTAAATCATCTTTATTCATAATTATTTTTTCAAGAGATTAAAAAAAATATAAAAATGTCACGTTAAGAACAGTCCAAATACTATTAAAATTCAAAGAGTCTTCTACTGCGCTTAGACAGACAACTTAAGTCATCAGATAAGTTATCTGCACATTTTTTTTATCAATTCATCATTAGTTTTTTACGTAAACTCTCTTTTGCTCTAGATATTAGCGTTCTACAATTGGCATATGAGATATCCATAATTTCACAGATTTCTTCGTAATCATAACCTTCTATAAGGTGTAATGTTAACCCGATATTATAATTAGATTTTAAGGTTTTCATAGCTCCTAAAATCAACTTTACTTTGTCGTTATTTTGTTCGTTCTCATTAAGGCCTTGCTCATCTTCAACTTTATAAATAACACTATCTAAAGGCACTTCATTTTGTTTTATGATTTTGTTGTAATACCCAATACTGTTGTTAACAACAATACGTTTTAACCATGCGCCAAATAAATTGAGGTTCTCTAAAGTGCTCAATTTTGTAAAAGCTGCTAAAAAAGATTCTTGTACAATATCTTCTGCCCTAAAAGAATCTTTTACAATCCTTATGGCGGTATTAAACATCGCTTTATTGTATCTGTTGTAAATTTCCAATTGTGCACGTTGGTTTCCAGATTTGCAAAGCACTAATAACTGTTCGGTATTTTGATTGGTTGATGTCAAAAAACAATTGCTTTTACTTATAGAGGGTGACTTTTTAAAAGTGTTACAGTTTAAATGAAAAAAGTTTTATGATGTTATAAAGGTAATGGCATAACAATTGAAAATACATTAGTGTGAATAACTTTGGATATCTTATAAACCTTTGATATTCAATGTAAAGTTATTTTTTAATACATTTAAAACATGTTATTCTGTATGTAATAGTGACAGAATGACTTAAAAATATATATGGGAAAATCAAATTTTTTAAACTTAGACAATCTGTCATTTCAGGATTTTGATGAGAATTCAGAGTTAATTCCATTGATGACACCTGAAGATGAAGAGTTAATAAACAATGAATCTTTACCAGAATCTTTGCCAATTTTACCGTTGCGTAATACGGTTTTATTTCCTGGCGTAGTGATTCCGATTACTGCCGGACGAGATACTTCAATAAAACTAATAAACGATGCTAACAAAGGCGGAAAAGTTATTGGTGTGGTGTCGCAAAAAGATGAAACGGTAGAAAATCCAACGGCAAAAGATATTTATGATACAGGTACCGTAGCACGAATTTTAAAAGTGCTAAAAATGCCTGATGGTAATACTACCGTGATTATTCAAGGTAAAAAACGTTTTGCGATTAATGAGGTCGTTTCGGAAAAACCGTATTTAACGGCAACAATTTCTGATATCGCCGAGGCAAAACCAGCACCAGATAATGAAGAATTTAAAGCCATTATAGATTCTATAAAAGATTTATCATTAGATATTATAAAGGAAAGTCCAAATATTCCGACAGAAGCGAGTTTTGCTATAAAAAATATTGAGAGTAATTCGTTTCTAATTAATTTTGTGTCCTCTAATATGAATCTTAAGGTAGAGGAGAAGCAAGCCTTATTAAAAATAAATGATCTTAAAGAACGCGCGCTTCAAACTTTGAAATTCATGAATCTCGAATTTCAAAAATTAGAACTTAAAAACGATATTCAGTCTAAGGTTCAGAGTGATATGAATCAACAGCAACGTGAGTATTTCTTGCATCAGCAAATGAAAACCATTCAAGAAGAATTGGGTGGCGGTGTGTCTTCTGGGGAAGAGATTGAAGAAATGAAAACGCGTGCTAAGAAGAAGAAATGGGATGATAAAGTAAAAGAGCATTTTGAAAAAGAATTAGCAAAAATGCAACGTATGAATCCTCAAGTGGCTGAGTATTCAATTCAACGTAATTATTTAGACCTGTTTTTAGATTTACCTTGGAATGAGTTTAGCAAGGATAAATTCGACTTAAAACGTGCGATGAAAATTTTAGATCGTGATCATTTTGGTTTAGATGATGTTAAAAAACGAATCATAGAATATTTAGCGGTTTTAAAACTTCGTAATGATATGAAATCGCCAATTTTATGCCTTTATGGCCCTCCAGGTGTGGGTAAAACATCTTTGGGTAAATCTATTGCAGAAGCCTTAGGTCGCGAATATGTACGTATTTCATTAGGTGGTTTACGTGATGAAGCTGAAATTAGAGGGCATAGAAAAACATACATTGGTGCTATGCCAGGCCGAATTATTCAGAGTTTAAAAAAGGCACAAACCTCTAATCCTGTGTTTGTTTTAGATGAAATTGATAAATTGTCAGCAGGTCATCAAGGTGATCCTTCGTCGGCAATGTTAGAGGTTTTAGACCCAGAACAAAACAATGAGTTTTATGATAATTTCTTAGAGATGGGGTACGACCTTTCTAAAGTGATGTTTATTGCCACGTCTAATAGTTTAAATACGATTCAGCCTGCATTAAGAGATCGTATGGAAATCATTAACGTAACAGGGTATACCATTGAAGAAAAAGTAGAAATAGCTAAACGCCACTTGTTGCCAAAGCAGTTAAAAGAACATGGTTTAGATAGTTCGGCATTAAAAATAGCAAAACCACAGCTCGAAAAAATTGTTGAAGGTTACACCCGAGAATCTGGTGTGAGAGGCTTAGAAAAGCAAATTGCAAAAATGGTGCGTTATGCCGCCAAAAATATTGCAATGGAAGAGTCGTATAACATTAAAATTTCTAATGCAGATGTTATTGAAGTACTAGGAAGCCCTAGAATGGAGCGTGATAAGTACGAAAACAATGATGTTGCTGGTGTGGTTACTGGCTTAGCTTGGACAAGCGTTGGTGGTGATATATTGTTTATAGAATCTATTTTGTCTAAAGGAAAAGGGACCTTATCAATCACTGGTAATTTAGGTAAAGTAATGAAAGAATCATCTACTATTGCCATGGAATACATTAAGGCTAATGCCGATGAATTTGGAATTGATTCTGATATTTTTAATAAGTATAATGTTCACATTCACGTGCCCGAAGGTGCTACGCCAAAAGATGGACCAAGTGCAGGGGTTACGATGTTAACGTCTTTAGTATCTTTGTTTACACAACGTAAAGTGAAGAAGAGTATAGCTATGACAGGTGAGATTACCTTACGTGGTAAAGTTTTACCAGTTGGTGGTATTAAAGAAAAAATCTTGGCAGCCAAACGTGCGCGTATTAAAGAGATTTTACTTTGTGAAGACAACCGAAGAGATATTGAAGAGATTAAACCCGAATATTTAAAGGGCTTAACCTTTCATTATGTTACTGATATGAGTGATGTTTTAAAACTAGCACTCACCAATCAAAAAGTAAAAAATGCTAAACAGCTTTAAATTAATATTGACATTTTTAATAAGTCTTACTTTAGTAATGCAAGTCGTTGCTCAAGATGATACTGAATTTAAAGCGGTCAAATTAGATGGAAAGCCTGCAAAATTAAATGTTGCAACTGGAGAAATTACCTTAGTTACCCAAGAAGAAAATAATGTTACTGTAACTAAAAAAGACTCTATTTCTACAAGGTCTATAATTTCAGCAGATAAAAATATAAACAATACTTTAAACACTTCCGAGGTTTCACTAGCTGAGACCTCGGATTTTTATAGTGTAAAAGACGGTGAAACGCTATTAGATATCGCAAAGACTTATAATGTTTCTCTAACAGATCTTAAGCGTGCCAATAATTTAGAAACTACTTTAATCAGTAAAGGACAAAAGTTAAGGGTTAAAAACTTTAGCCAAACTACTGATTATGATAGCACTTTAGAAATTGAAAATTCAAATTTTCATGTAGTAAAAAAAGGAAATACATTATATAGTTTAGCAAGAGATTATAATTTAACTTTAGAAGAATTAAAAAGTCTCAATAACTTGCATTCTAACCAAATTGAAATAGGTCAAAAACTTAGAATTAAAAGTTTTAAAACTTCAGCTGTAACGCAAAGTCTTTCAACATATAGTGTTAAAAAAGGGGATACCCTATATCGTATTGCCTTAAATAACGGCACAACAGTTGAAGCTCTCAAGAGTTTAAATGGCTTAACCGATAATGTTATTGAAATTGGTCAAATATTACAATTAAGGTAGAAAAATACAGTACTTCAAAAATAAAAAAATCATATTTTCGTTTTAAGATAGATTTATGATATCAATTTTACTAGTGAGTTATTATGAAAGTTAAAAAGGACGTTTTTTTATAGTAATTTTTAAGTAAAAATGATATAATATTGCAAAGTCTATGATTAAAAGGATTTCTACCTTATGTTTTATGCTTTTGGCATTGCCTGCGTTCGCTCAATTAGGTGGAGAATCAACCTATCAATTTCTTAATTTAGTTTCCTCACCAAGACAAGCAGCCTTAGGTGGGAAAATTATCACCAATTTTGATCATGATGTTACGGAAGCATTATACAATCCGGCTTCTATAAATTACCAAATGAATAACCAATTAGCGGTTAATGTTTCTAATTATTTAGGCGGCATCACTTACGGTACTGCAGCCTATGCCTATACTTGGGACAGACACGTGCAAACCTTTCATTTTGGGGTTACTTATATTAATTATGGCACCTTTGATGGCTATGATCTCAACGGTAATTCCACAGGCACATTTAGTGGTAATGAAACCGCTATTTCCATGGGCTATAATTACAATATTCCTTATACCGATTTTTATGTTGGCACCAATTTAAAGATTATAACCTCTCTTTTAGAACAGTACAATTCCGTTGGTGGTGCTTTTGATTTTGGAGTGATGTATATCAATGAAAAACTCGATTTTCATGCCGCATTAACCGTTAGGAATTTTGGAACCCAGTTTTCAACTTATGCTGGTCAAAATGAGCCCTTGCCGTTTGAGGTGAACTTCGGGATGTCACAAACCTTAGAAAATGTCCCTTTGCGCTGGCATTTAACCTTAGAGAATCTACAAAAATGGCCGATTGGGGTTTCTAATCCGGCAAGAGCCACAACTGATTTAGATGGTAATCAAACCCAAGAGGAAGTTGGGTTTTTAAATAATACCTTAAGACATCTTATTTTGGGAGCTGAATTATTTCCTGAAGGAGGCTTTAATGTTCGATTAGGCTATAATTTTAGACGTGCCGAAGAGTTGCGAATTGTTGATCAAAGAAACTTTTCTGGACTCTCTGTTGGAGTCGGTATAAAATTAAATAAATTGCGATTTAGTTATACACACGCGCGCTACACAAGTGCTTCAAATACAAGTTTTTTCGGACTTCAAATAGATTTAGACGGTCGAAGACGTTAGGTTATAAGTATTTAAGCTTGAAGTCAATTAACAAAAATATTTTCGTTTTCACGGAAAAAGTTACTGAATTAAATTCAGCATAAAATGAATAAAATAATTATTGCCATAGATGGCTTTTCATCCACAGGAAAAAGTACCATAGCTAAACAGTTAGCTAAAAAACTGAACTATATCTATGTAGATACGGGTGCAATGTATAGAGCAGTGACTTATTTTGCTCTTGAAAATAACTTAATAGGTGACGATTTTTTTAAGGAAGATGCTTTAGTCAATAAACTAGAGGAAATTAGTATCAATTTTAAGTTTAATAAAGACGCAGGTTTTGCTGAAGTTTATTTAAATGGAGAAAATATTGAAGCTGCTATAAGAACACTTCGGGTTTCAAAATTTGTGAGCCCTGTAGCTACCTTATCTGCAGTACGACGAAAGTTGGTAGAGCAGCAACAACTCATGGGGAAAGATAAAGGTATTGTTATGGATGGACGCGATATTGGAACGGTTGTTTTTCCTGATGCTGAATTAAAAATCTTTATGACAGCTTCGGCAGAAACAAGAGCAAAACGCCGTTATAAAGAATTATTAGATCGTGGTCATAAGCTCAGTTATGATGATGTCTTAGAAAATGTGACAACTAGAGATCATATTGATTCAACAAGAGAAGATTCCCCTTTAATAAAAGCCGATGATGCTATTGAGATTGATAATTCTGATTTAAGTATTGAAGAGCAGTTAAACCGATTGGTTGCTTTCGCTGAGGAATTGATTTCTAGATAGTATTATTATTATTCCTTGTATATTGATTGCAAAACATTTAAATATGAAAAATAAACTTATTTTAATTTTAATGTTTGTCACTTTATATAGTTGTTCAGCTGATGACTACTCGTCAGCTAGGAATATTGTTGATGAATGGCAATTGATAGAAATCCGTTATTCTGGTATCGAGGGAAATACGACAGTCAATTATTCAACGTCTAATATTATTTATGATTTTCGTGAAGATGGCACATTAATAGTATATGGAGCACAATATGGAGTGCATGCTAACGGCACCTATACCTACCTTATTGAAGAGGGTTCATTAGAAGGCCAATCTGATTTAGAAATTTTAACGGTAAAAATAGATCAAACCTATTGGTCTTATGATTTAACCAATGGCATTATGAAATTAGGACAATCTCATGTCGATGGTCCTGATCTGGTCTTTGAGAGAAATTAAAAAACGACTTTATCGATTACTTTAGGTAGCCGAAATAAAGTCGCTTTTTCTAATTCTAATTTTTTTAATGACCCTATTATAGATTAGGAATCACTAATTCTTGACCTGGGTGAATCACATCAGGATTCTTTAATATAGCCGTATTTGCTTCAAATATTTGTTGGTATTTACCAGGCTCACCATAATATTGTTTGGCGATTTTACCTAAAGTTTCACCAGATGCTACCGTGTGTCTAGCATAAACAGATTCATCGGCAACTTTAATATCGGCCATGATGTCTGAAGGATTTTCACCACCAACTTCTTTAATCTTATCCCAGATTAAGTTTTTTTCATATTGCGTAGCTGCAGTACCTTTAACTTGAAGGACACCTTCTTTTTCGCTAACATCACCATTTTGGATGTTTAATTTTTCGCCTAAGTCTAGAACGTCTTGATATTTTGCTTTTACCATAATATTGTGTTTTTTAAGGTTATTTGTGTATTGTAAAGATATCAAATTATGTAATAAAGTATAAACCCTCAGACATCAAATTGTATCTCATATCATTAGACACCAATTAAAAAAGAAAGTCACTTAATTTATGTGTTTGGTTTTTAGAATAATAAATAGTACTTTTGCACTCCTTTTTAGCGGATGATAAGAAAGTAAGAAAAGGGACAAAAACAAAACTAATAATAACTTCTGTAAATTTTTCGCAAATCTTTCAAAAGATACAGAATACAAATTTTAATTCAGCACATGTCTGAAAAAGAAACAAATCAAGCTGAGGTTGAAGCAACTGAAGCAGTAGCAAAAGAGGCTCCTGTAGTATCTGAAGCTCAAGCAAACCCAGAAAAATTCTTAAAAGAGTTCGATTGGCACAATTACGAAGAAGGAATTGAGCAAGTAGCGGATACTAAATTAGAAGAATTTGAAAAATTAGTATCAGAAAATTTCGTTGACACTTTAGATGACGAAGTCGTAGAAGGTACTGTTATCACAATCACAGATCGTGATGCTATTATTGACATTAACGCAAAGTCTGAAGGTGTAATTTCTCTTAATGAGTTCCGTTACAATCCAAACTTAGCTGTTGGTGACAAAGTTGAAGTATTAATTGATGTTCGTGAAGATGCAACGGGACAATTAGTATTATCTCACAGAAAAGCGAGAGTAATCAAAGCATGGGATCGTGTAAACAACGCACATGATACTGGCGAAATCGTAAACGGTTTTGTAAAATGTAGAACTAAAGGTGGTATGATCGTTGACGTATTTGGTATAGAAGCTTTCTTACCAGGTTCTCAAATCGATGTGAAGCCTATTAGAGATTACGATCAGTATGTAAATAAAACTATGGAATTTAAAGTGGTTAAAATCAACCACGAATTCAAAAACATAGTTGTTTCTCATAAAGCTTTAATTGAAGCAGATATTGAAGAACAAAAGAAAGAAATCATTGGCCAGTTAGAAAAAGGACAAGTCTTAGAAGGTATTGTGAAAAACATTACGTCTTATGGTGTGTTTATCGATCTTGGTGGTGTAGATGGTTTAGTTCATATTACAGATTTATCTTGGTCTCGTATCAACCATCCAAATGAGATTGTTGAATTAGATCAAAAATTAAATGTTGTAATCCTTGATTTTGATGAAAACAAATCAAGAATCCAATTAGGTCTTAAACAATTATCTAAGCACCCTTGGGAAGCTTTAGGTGAAACTGTAAAAGTTGGAGATAAAGTAAAAGGTAAAGTTGTAGTCATCGCTGATTACGGTGCTTTTGTTGAAGTAGAAGAAGGTGTAGAAGGCTTAGTTCACGTAAGTGAAATGTCATGGTCAACACATTTACGTTCAGCTCAAGATTTCGTATCTGTAGGAGATGAAATCGATGCTGTTATCTTAACTTTAGATAGAGAAGACAGAAAAATGTCTCTTGGTATTAAGCAATTAACGCCAGATCCATGGACAGATATTACAACGAAGTATCCTGTAGGTTCTAAGCACACAGGTATTGTACGTAACTTTACAAACTTTGGTGTTTTTGTTGAATTAGAAGAAGGTATCGATGGATTAATTTACATCTCTGATTTATCTTGGACTAAGAAAATTAAGCACCCATCTGAGTTCTGTAACGTAGGTGATAACTTAGACGTTGTTGTTTTAGAGTTAGATGTTGACGGACGTAAATTATCTTTAGGTCATAAACAAACAACTGATAACCCTTGGGACAAGTACGAAACTGAGTTCGCTTTAGGTACAGTTCATAAAGCTGCTATTACTGAAATGGTAGATAAAGGAGCAACAATTGATTTTAACGAAGATATCGTTGCCTTTGTACCAGCCCGTCATTTAGAAAAAGAAGACGGTTCTAAAGTTGCTAAAGGTGAAGAAGCAGAATTCAAAATCATTGAATTTAATAAAGAATTCAAACGTGTTGTAGCATCTCATACAGCTGTATTTAGAGAAGAAGAAGCTAAAATCGTTAAGCAAGCTGTTAAAAAACAGGAAGCTCAAGCGGCAGAAGCTAAACCAACTCTTGGTGATGCAAATGATGCTTTACAAGCACTTAAAGATAAAATGGACGGAAAATAAAATTTCCAATTTCTAGCGAAAGCAGAAATTCATTAATCTATATTATAAAAGCCTCTCGATATTCGGGAGGTTTTTTTATGCTTTAATTTTGAGCTATTTCTACCAACTTTATACAATCTATTTAAATCTGCATAGGCCAAGTTTTTTACATAATTCGCTGAATATCTTTATCGGTCTCAGTGAAACTCTGCGCAACTACTGAATATAAGTGTTTGTTACAATCGAATTCTACAGCTAAACACATTAAAATATATATTGTAAACAAAAATTTTTATCCTAACTTTGTATACAATAACGCTTGGAAACAATATGAGTCAGAAAGTACTACTTAACTCAAAAGAAGTCAATATTACCCTTCATAGATTGGCTTGCCAACTCATTGAAAACCACGATGATTTTTCAGAAACGGTATTAATAGGTATTCAATCTAAAGGAAAGTTTTTAGCGGATCGTTTAGCGCAAATTCTCACCGAAGATTATAAGATTAAGAATATTGAATTAGGCTATCTAGATATCACTTTTTTTAGAGACGATTTTAGAAGAGGCGATAAACCACTAGAAGCTAACACTACTGTTATAGATTTTATAATTGAAGATAAAAATGTGGTATTTATTGATGATGTTTTATATACAGGCCGAAGCATACGATCAGCACTAACAGCTATTCAATCTTTTGGAAGACCCAAAGATATTGAACTCTTAACTTTAATAGATAGACGTTTTAGTAGACATTTACCAATACAACCCAATTATAAAGGCCAACAAGTAGATGCTATTGATAATCAAAAAGTAAAAGTCAATTGGATGGAAAATGAAGGTGAAGATGCTGTTTATTTAGTCGATAAATAAAAAAACTTAAGTTAAACTTGAAATCGTAGTTAAACTTAACAAAATAAAGTTTAAAGTGAATTTGCTAAAGGCGATAAGCTGATAGCCAAAAGCCATAAAAAAATGAGCGAATTAAGTGTCAATCACTTATTAGGAATTAAATATCTGACTAAAAAAGATATAGACCTTATTTTTGAAACTGCTGATCAGTTTAAGGAGGTTATTAATAGACCCATTAAAAAAGTGCCTTCTTTAAGGGATATTACGATAGCAAATCTGTTTTTCGAAAATTCTACACGTACAAAATTATCGTTCGAATTAGCTGAAAAACGCCTTTCTGCAGACGTTATTAATTTTTCAGCTTCACAATCATCGGTAAAAAAAGGGGAGACTTTAATAGATACGGTGAATAATATCCTTTCTATGAAAGTAGATATGGTGGTTATGCGTCACCCTAATCCAGGAGCAGGTGTATTTTTATCCAAACATGTTAACGCAAGTATTGTCAATGCTGGCGATGGTGCCCATGAGCATCCTACTCAAGCGCTTTTAGATTCGTATTCAATTAGAGAAAAATTAGGTAGCGTTAAAGGTAAAAATGTAGTTATAGTAGGCGATATATTGCACAGTCGTGTGGCGCTTTCAAACATTTATGCCTTACAATTACAAGGCGCAAATGTAATGGTTTGTGGTCCTAAAACATTGCTTCCAAAATATATTAAAGATTTAGGCGTTAAAGTAGAAACCAATCTAAAGAAAGCTTTAGAATGGTGCGATGTAGCCAACATGCTTCGTGTACAAAACGAACGTATGGATATTAACTATTTCCCTTCAACCAGAGAATATACACAACAATTTGGCGTTGATAAACAACTTTTAGATAGTTTAGACAAAGAAATTGTAATAATGCATCCAGGCCCAATAAATAGAGGCGTGGAAATTACAAGTGATGTTGCTGACTCTAAACAAGCCATTATTTTAAATCAAGTAGAAAATGGTGTTGCTGTAAGAATGGCAGTGATTTATTTATTGGCGTCCAAAATAAAACAATAATTTATGATTATAGATAGAGACGGTAAAACAACCCTAATAACTCAAGAAAATGCTTCAGTAAAAACTTTAGTCCACAATATTGAACAAGCTTACGATAGTACATATAAAAACTACCACCTTATTGTAAGACTTTCTAGCTTAGAAACGATTGCTCTAGAGGATATTATTGAATTTCTACGTTTAAGTAACAACCATAGAGCTGATAAAAAAAGTTTTGTTGTTGTTTCTGAAAAAGTGAATCTAGACCAAATGCCAGATGAAATTGTTGTCGTACCTACCATTCAGGAAGCTTATGATATTATAGAAATGGAAGATATGGAGCGTGATTTAGGATTCTAAAATGAAATTAACCATACTCGGCTGCCACAGTGCAACACCACGAATTAATACGAATCCAACATCACAAGTTTTGGAGATTAAAAACCACATGTTTTTAATTGATTGTGGCGAAGGAACTCAGGTAGAGTTACGGCGGAATAAGGTTAAATTTTCAAGAATTAAGCATGTTTTTATATCGCACCTTCACGGAGATCATTACTTCGGTTTAATAGGTTTGGTAAATACCTTTAGTTTATTAACTAGAGAAACTGAACTTCATATTTATGCACCAAAAGGTTTAAAGGAAGTTATTTTACTTCAAATGAAATTATCATCGAGTTGGACTAAATATCCTCTTATTTTTCATGAACTAAACGCTTCTGAATCCGAATTAATTTATGAAGACGAGAAAGTAGAAGTCTACACGATTCCGTTAATACATCGAATTTATACGAATGGCTTTTTGTTCAAAGAGAAGGAAAATGAACGCAAATTAGACATTAACTTAGTAAATGAGGCTAATATTGATGTCGCGTATTTCAGAAAATTAAAACAAGGGTTTGATGTTGTAAATGAAGATGGTGTTTTAATTAGTAATGAAAAAGTAACTAAAGAACCAATACCAGCTAAAAGCTATGCGTATTGTAGCGATACAGCATATAATGAAGCCATGCTTCCGATTATTAAAGACAGTACAGTTTTGTATCACGAATCTACTTTTTTAGATAAAAATGAATCGCTTTGCCTGCCAACCAAGCATAGTACAGCAAAACAAGCGGCTACAATCGCTAAAAAAGCAAACGTGGAAACTTTAATACTGGGACATTACTCAACCCGTTATAATGATTATAATGCCTTTAAAGCTGAAGCACAAACTGTTTTTGAAAATGTGTTTTTATCTAAAGACGGTAAAACATTTAATTTTGAATAAAATTATTTTTTAAACTCATCTAAATTGATCATCCATTCAATAGCTTCATCTAAATTGGTACAACGTTTTAGGCTTTTTTTGAAGAATTTTTTTTCTAGAGAAGCATTGAGATAGCTAAAATCTGAGTATGTGACTATAGCAGAGGCGATAAAAGCATCATACTCACTGTTAAAATCAACCCAAGTATGGGGGTCAAATGAGTAGGAGTTATACCGATTAGCGATGTAGCCAATTTTAATACCTTTGATGAGTTCGTCACTAAAATGTGAAATTAAATCACTCGCAATATTATAGTCGACATGAACCCCTTCTTTAAATTCGGAAATAATAAATAATTCTGTGATGTAAAAAGATCCAAAAGAAAATTCTACTTTTTTAAATGGAATAAGCTTAGAATATTTACTGTTTTCAAACTTCATTTATAGGTTTTAATCCTTAAATTTATGTTGAAAATTACTACCGAAAAAATAAAATAAGAAAAAAAAATAAAATTTATACGTAATGAATGCAGACTTAGGTGATTATAGAAAATCCTACGAAAAGGGAGAATTATTATTAGATAATGTTCCAGAAAATCCATTAGAATTGTTTAGAGATTGGTTTGTAGAAGTCGATACTCATTTTAATGTTGGTGAGGCCAATGCCATGACAATTTCAACTTTTGGCTTAGATGGTTATCCTAAAAATAGGGTAGTGTTGCTAAAAAAATATACACATGAAGGGTTTATTTTCTATACTAATTACGACAGTGAAAAAGGAAAAGCGATTCTAGAAAACCCTAATGTTTGTTTATCTTTTTTTTGGCCTGCTGCCGAACGGCAAATTATTATCAAAGGTAAGGCTGAAAAAATTTCTGAGAATCTCAGTGATGGTTATTTTGAATCACGACCAAGAGGCAGTCAATTAGGAGCATTAGTTTCTAATCAAAGCGAGGTTGTAAAGGATAGAGCTGAACTAGAATCTAAATTAAAAGCTTTAGAAGTAGAATTTGAAGGTAAAGCTATCGAACGGCCTAAATATTGGGGCGGTTTTATAATTAAACCCATAGAATTAGAATTCTGGCAAGGTCGGCCTAATCGCCTTCATGATAGAATACGCTTTAAATTACAAGCCGATTACAATTGGAAAATTGAACGTTTGGCACCTTGATCTGTAGTAGATTATTTCGCTACGTATTATGAAGTATAAAACTTTTTTTTTGGACTTCAATTTACTTCTTAGATTATAATACAGCATTCTTATTTTACAATTATTATATCTTTAAAAAGTAGTTAATGTGTTATTCGACGAAACGTATTTATTAACGCTTAAAAGCATGGTTTTTGATTTTGAAAGTGTATTTCATCGATGATTTGCATTAAAAATCGATTAAGTGCGTGTATTTTATCGATTTTAACATTTTTTTAACAGTTTGATTCAAATATGAAGTTAATTTAGTAGTCCCAAACCTAATTAACCTACATATGAATGCCTCTAAACTCTTGCCATTATTGGCTATTGTTGCCATTTTTAGTTTTACATCTTGTTCAACTGATACTATGGATGATGATACATTAAAAGCTATTGAAGTCTCTAATGTACCCCAAGCAAAACAGATTGAAATAGAAATTATGGAAATCATCAATGACTACAGAATCAATGAAGGGTTAAACCCTTTGCAATACCATAGTGTAGTGAAAGCTGTAGCTTATACCCATACTGACTATATGATTGAAGCTAATAACGTGTCGCACGATAATTTCTATTTAAGAAAGCAAAGTCTTCAGGCTAACGCAAGTGCCGATTTAGTATCTGAAAATGTAGCCTACGGCTTTAATTCTGCAGAATCAGTTGTAAATGCTTGGCTAAATAGTCCAAGCCATAAGGCTAACATAGAAGGTGATTTTACTGATTTTGATGTTTCAGCAGAAATGAATACACAAGGGAAGTGGTATTTTACTAATATTTTTATTAAGCGTGGTTAAACAAATAGCTACACACTCAATTCTATTTTTTTTAAGTAGATAACAGTATTTATAGAGGGCTGTGTATACTTTAATCTTCTTTTTCATAGAGCACCTTCACCTTTATAAAAGGTGCCGTATAAAACTTCTTTTTAAATACAGATTTTCGTTTGTTTTTATGCCATTCATTAGAGCGGAATCTAGAATATTCTAGATTCTTTTTTGTATGTGTATAAAGCACATTTGGCGTTGTTAAGTACATAGAACTTTCTATGGTTACGTCGTCTGGCTTGATGGTTTCTATACCTATAAAAATTCCATTCTTAAAAAAAGGGATGGCTTTATCTTCTAAATCAATTTTATAGTTCTTTGTGTCTATTTTAGGCTTGATGATGATATTTTCAAAATGTAAAAGAGCTCCTGGGAATCCTAAATGATTAACATCATAAAAAGCTAATCTATAATACGTTTTATAGGTTTTATAGTCGTTATTTATTCTGCTTTTAAATTTTAAATGCAGTTCTGTGAGTTTTCCTTTTTTATGTTTTGGGTTTTCAATAAAGCTGGCTGTTTCAGAACCATAGGGTAAAGAAGAGGGATAAGTTTGTTTTCTACTTCCTGTAGAAAGTTGAATTTTGTTATGGCTATATCTTTTTTTCTTGTCTAATATTAAAACCTCTTTTAAGTGTTCAGTTTTTGGAATTAATTGAAAATTGAGCTGATACGTTTTCTCTTCTTTAAATTGAGACATAGGTATAGCTTTGTTTTTATATCCAATTAATGAGATGATTAAGGTGTCTTTAACTGTTGTTTTAGATAAATTTAAATCATAGCAGCCATTCTCATTGCTATAAGCTCCTATAGGTTTTCCTTTAATCACCAAATTAGCATAAGATAGTTTTTCATTGCTCATACTATCTATGATAACTCCTTTTAATGATTGAGAATAGGTTATTAGTTGATAAAGAAGTAAGCTTGTAAATATGAGATATTTCACGGTCTAAAAATAGTTAAGCAATATTTTGCAAAATAACCTTCTTAAGTCACTTATCCTTTATAAGCTATAGTTGAATTTTATATAAAAATAAAAGAGCAAGCTTATCATAAGCTTGCTCTTTTCCTTAGTATTAATTTAGTTTGGGATACGTTTACTCTTCGGTTTTATTTTTTAAATCGGAATGTAAGATGTAGAAATAAGAACGTCTATTGAGTTGGTGTTCATCTTCTGTACATTTCACACCATTAGAACATTCATTTAATAAGCGTGTTTCTCCATATCCAATGGCACTTTCAATTCTACTAACATCAATTCCTCTTGAAATGATATAATCTTTAGTTGATTTTGCACGCCTATCTGATAATTTTAAGTTGTAATTATCACGACCTCTACTATCGGTGTGCGATTCAATTTTAATTATCATTTCAGGATGTTTTCGCATGACATCTACAATATTTTCTAATTCATATTCTGCATCGGTTCTAATGTTTGATTTATCAAAATCGAAAAAGATAGGATTTATGACAATCTGGTTATTCAGAATTAACGATGTCAGTGTTAAGTCAACCGTATTTTCTTTCTCATTTTCATCTGATGTGGTCAGCTTATGCTGATCATCTTTATAGTCTGGTTTTGTTCCTAGAATAGTATAAGTAGAATTACAGTCGGCGTCAAAAGTATAACTACCATCTTCTTCAGTTACAACTTCTTCAATAATTTTACCTGTTTCATCAATAAGCTGTACGGTTACACCACTTAATATAATATCGGTTCGAGCTTCTCTAGCAATACCTGTGATAGTTTGGCTACATTCAGTAATATTGAAGCTATAAATATCATCGCTTCCTTTTCCTTCGGGTCTGTTTGAAGAAAAATAGCCTTTATTAGTTTCACTATCTACATAATATGCAAAATCATCATAGCCACTATTAAATGGCGCTCCAATATTTACAGGGTCAGCGATTAATTCGTCTTTTAGAATATTAGATTTAAAGATATCCAATAACCCTAAATTCAAATGACCGTCTGAAGAAAAATAGAAGTTACCATCTTGCGCTATAAAAGGAAACATTTCACGACCTTCAGTATTAATTTTATCGCCTAAATTTTCAGGGTCTCCATAAGTACCATCGTCATTGATCGCCACTGAATAAATATCAGTTTGTCCAATACCGCCTTCACGATCAGAGACAAAATATAAAGTTTTATTATCCGGACTTAATACAGGATGACCTGTGGAGTAAACATCATCATTAAATGGTAATTCTACCACATTAGTCCATGCGTCACCTTCTAGTGTTGCTTTGTATATTTTAAGATATGTAGTTCCTTCTTTATCGTATTTTAAGCGATTACGTTTGTTGATGTTATCTCTAGTAAAGTACATCGTTTTGCCATCATTTGTTAAGGCAATTGATGCTTCATGATAGTCTGTGTTAACGTCTTCGGCATTAATCTGAACAGGTTCGCCGTAAGTTTGTGTGTCGTCTTCTTCATTATCGGTGATTTCAACTTGAAAGATGTCTAGAAAAGGTTCTTTATTCCAGCTATATACTTTACTGTCATCACCTCTTGATGTTGCAAAGTAGAATGTGTTTTCATGTATATAAGACCCAAAGTCAGAATTTTCAGAATTGAAAGGTAAGTTTTCAATAGTGACAACCAGGTTTTCATTTTTAGACGTTAGTTTATCAAAAATATCAACTTCATCGGGATTATAACCTTTAAGTCTGCTATCTCCTTCTTGTGCTTCCTTTAGTTTTTTAAACCATACATCAGCTTCTTTATAGTTGCCTACACTTCTTAATGATTGTATATATTTATAAATATATTCAGCTTCAATATCATTGTGTTCTGTAAGCGCTTTGTTGTACCAATAAACCGCTTTTTCAGAATTAGAGTTGTTGTAGTTAGCATCTCCCAAACGCGTTAATACGTGTGCGTCTGCTTTTCCTTTTTCAACGACTTTTTCATAGAGTTCTATGGCTTTAACATAACCGTAGTTTTCAAAGAATTTGTCTGCCAATTTAGTTTGGGCAAAAGAGCATGAACTGCTTAAAATTATAACGAGCGCTAGTATTTTAATTTTCATAATTGGGGTCTTTTTAGAAATATCTTGGCGATTTAATTCGTTTACTTTTAAAGACTTCAAACATCAGTAATACTTCGTGAGTACCACTAGTGTAAGGTCTAATATCTGAAATTGGATATTCATAGGCATAACCAATTCTAAGCTGTTTAGAGATTTGGAAATCTGCTATTCCACCTATGGCTTCGGCATATTGATTAATACGGTAAGCGCCTCCTAACCATAACTTTTCATTAAATAAAAAGTTAGCAGAGAGATCAAAAGATAAAGGTGCTCCATTTGTAGCTTTTAATAAAGCAGAAGGTTTTAGTTTTGTGTTTTCACTAAGGTTAAAGACATAACCACCAGTAAAATAATAACTAATACGTTCTAAGGCAACGTAATCTACTGAGCCGCTTCCACCATTGTTATAATCTGTGTTTAGTATTCTTGGTGCTGATAAGCCTAAATACCACTTATTAGAGTGTAAGTATACACCAGCTCCAAAGTTAGGACTCCAGCGATTAGATACATCGTCAAAGAATAAATCATTTACAACAGAAGGATCGTTAAGAAGCTCTTGATCTAAGCTGTAATGGGTAAACCCACCTTTTAATCCAAAAGCTAATTTTACGGTTTCACTGGCTTTAATAGTGTACGAATAATCTGCGTATAGGTATGAAAAATTTTCATAACCCAATTTGTCATTGATAAAGGAAACTCCTAGACCCATGTTTTCATTTCGCAAAGGCGCGTGTACAGATAATGTCTGTGTTTCTGGGCCACCTTCTAGGCCAACCCATTGACTTCTATGTAACCCAACAACACTTAGTGTTTCTCTACTTCCGGCATAAGCGGGATTAATAGAAATGGTGTTAAACATGTACTGCGTAAACTGAGGTAGCTGCTGAGCAAAGACAGTAGAAACACTCAAAAAAAGTACAGCAATACTTATAATTTTTGATAACTTCATTGGTTAAGTTTTATTTAGTTTGTGGCTACGTAGATAGGACCTGCCATAGGTGCTAATCCACTATTTCTTAAGTTAATAATGTAATAATATGTACCTGTTGGGACTTTCCCAGAATTTCCAATAGAAGAACTATGTGCTTCTCCATTCCAATCATTTAGGTAATTATTTGATTTATATATTTCAGCGCCCCAACGGTTGAATATCTGTAACTCTATTACAAATCCACAATCTTCAATACCCGTAATGGTAAAGAATTCATTATGAGCATCGCCGTTAGCAGTTACCGTTTTTGATATGACAACATCATCTTCTCCACAAGCTAAAACCACACAGTCATCATCTAACGTTACTGTAACTTCTACTTCTGTTGGACAAGCATCTTCAGTAATAGCATACATAAATGTATATTCACCAACTTCAGCAGTAGTAGGATCAAAGAAGCTTCCATTATTAATAGTTGCATCTCCAGATACAACACTCCATGTTCCATTGGTATTAAAATCACCTGATAATAGTTCGAACAAATCAAATTCAATATCTAGTATACATCGGTTGGCATCATTAGCATAAATAACATTTGTCATTTCTACGTTGATAGTTTGTGTGTACAAGGCTTGGTTTTCGCAATCATCAGTAACTGTCCAAGTTCTTGTAATTATGTAGTCGCCGTTTTCATTAGGTTCACTTGACGTTTCATCAAAAGATACGCTAATATCATTTGAACAAGAATCTTCAAATACTGGGCTTGGAACTTCTGGAATAGCATCACATAAAACCGTTATGTTTTCTTCAAAATCATTTATAGACGTTGGAGGTGTATTATCTTGAACATTAATGATTTGTGTATGCATTGTTTCATTACCACAGCTATCTGTTGCAATCCATGTACGTTCAATGATATAATCTCCCATACAAGACCCGTTAGTGATTTCTTCTTCAAATACAACATCAGCAGTTCCACAGTTATCTGAAGCAGTTAATGTTTCTGCTGTTGGTACAGCATCACACTCGGCATCTAAATCTTCTGGTAAGGTTTCGTTAAATGCTGGCGCTGTTGTATCTTGAATTGTAATGGTTTGTGTGAATGTTGTGGTGTTATCACAATCATCAGTTAAAGTCCATACTCTAGCAATTGTAGATGAAATAGGACAAGTGCCATCCGTAACAGTATCGGTAAATATAGCTTCAAGTTCTGTTGCACAGTTGTCTGCCTCATCGGTAACGTCTCCGGTAATACTTAAATCATTAATATCGACATCACATTCTACCGTAATATCAGTAGGAACAGTAAATGTAGGCACTGTTGTATCTTGAACCGTTATAGTTTGGGTAAAAGTTGTTGTATTATCACAATCATCAGTTAATGTCCATATTCTAGATATAATTGAAGAATTGGTACAAGAACCATCTGTAATAGTGTCTGTAAATGTAGCTTCAAGATCTGTTGCACAGTTATCTGCTTCATCGGTTACGTCTCCTGTAATAGTTAAGTCCGTTACATCTTCATCACATTCTAAAGTTATATTAGCAGGTACTGAGAATGTTGGAACAGTAGTATCGTGTACAATAATTGATTGTGTACATTCAGCACTATTTAAAACCGTGGTTTCATCATCATCACGAACACCATTGCCATTTGTATCTTCATAAGAAGTTACTGTGTAAGTCCGTGTAATAGTTTGTTCGCAAGTGTCTTGGTCACTACTGTTTTGAGCCGTAATTTCAATAATTCCACAAGCATTGTCTCCAATAACACCATCGGCATTACCTAAGGCTTCAAATGCTTCAATTGAATACGAAGTTTCTGAAGGTAAGTCGCTATAGCAATCTACAGTGGTTTCTTCAAAAGTAGGACAAGTCACTTCAAACGCGCAACAAATTGCTGCTTCACCAGATAGCGTAATTGTATTACAACCATTTTCATCTGTGATTTCAACATTATATGCTTGATCACCAGCAATAGCAGTTGAAGTCCATGTAAAAGTATCATCATCATTAGTGACCCATGTACCAGTTTCTCCTGAGCCTGTTGCAGTGAATGGTGCTGAACCTGTAAAGGTAGCAACAATAGTATAGGTTAATCCATCTTCTGAACATACCAATTCTTCTGTTGATACTAATGTAATATCATCTGTAAAATTAACAGTAACTTCTAAACGTGTTTGACTTTCACAGCTATCTGAAGTCGTTTGAGTTGCAAAATAAACATCGCCATCAATTAAAGCTTCAGAAGTATCTAGAGGTGTTGTACTCGTTTCACTTGAGTACCATTGAATATCTTCTCCAGTAGCCATTAAGTCAGCTACAGTTGGCTCACTAGAACTACAAAATTCTTGTGTAGTAGCTCCTGATGGTGCTGATGTTGTATTTGAACTTACTGTTATAATAGCAGGTGTAGACGGCGTCCCTATAATATCTGTAATAATATATTCTACTGACGCACCTGAAAAACTTGGTAAAGCTTCAAATGTTACAATACCGTTAGCACCAACTGTAAATGTTCCTTCACTCGAAATAGTAACCGTGTTAGTTGGTAATGAAGTTACAGGGTCTAAAAGTTGTACTGAAGTAACATCAATGTCATAAGTGCCTTCCGAATCATTTTCTAAAGTATTTATCTCAATTTCTGTTTCATCAGTGATACAAGTAAAATCATCTTGTGCCATAGGAGGAATTATCTGTGCAGGACAACGTGCACCATCACCAGGGTGTACATCTATTAAATTGCTATAATAGGTAGCATTTATATTTCCTGTGTGTGGCGTTTCTATCCTGTAAATATTTCCAGATTGATTATTAGCAACATACATATTACCTAGAGCATCTGTAAAGGCTGTTCCAAAGGCATTGTCGGATTCTGAATCTAAGCCGGTCACAGCACCTAAGTCATCAATAGTGTTATCCGCAACATTTAAACGTAATAATTTTTTAGTGGCTGTACTCGTTAGCATATATAAATTACCATCAATAGGACTGAAAGTTACATCATGTATGCTTACACCGTAATTTACTAAGTTTGTAGCTGTTAAATAATTTGGACTACTTGGATTAAGGTCAATAGAAACAAACTTATTGACACCATGTAAATACAAAATACCATTGTCATCAATATCTCCAGCACTGTAATTACCAACAGTAAAAGGGCCTACAATAGGCAGCTGTTCTACATTACCTGAAGCATCAATTTTTACAATTTTATTAGTGAATTGTTGCATTCCATAAATACTGTTATCTAAACTATTGTAGCCAATACCATTGATGAATTGCGATTGAGTAGTGTCTTCAATTAGAGGGTATTTAATTAGAGTTTGTGTATTGGTTACTAAATCATAAGAGTATAAACCAGATATAAAATTATGAATACCACCTCCTGTATTTACAATAACATAAGCTAAACCGTCTTCACAAGCAAAAGGCGTGGTTAAACATTCTGCTGGTGAATCTCCTGTTAGGGATAACGAACCACAATTATCTTCTATAGTTACGTTATAAGTTTCAACAGAACTTTCAATTGGGCTAGACACCCAAGTTGTAGTGCCATCTGTATTTTCTGTAAAGGTTCCAGATTGTCCATCGCCAGAAGCTGTAAATGGTGCCGTACCTGTAAATGTTGCTTCAATGGTGTAAAGTGTACCATTTTCAGTAACACAGCTTGTTTCTTCTGGTTCAGTTAATGCGATTTCAGGGCTGAAAGCTACTGTAACAGCTGTTCTTTCTACACTTTCGCATCCTGAATTACTAGTTTGAGAGGCGTAATACGTGTTACCGTCACTAATTGCGTCTGTAAAATCTAAAGGACTTTCGTCAGTTGCACTAGCATACCATTGAATTGTATTCCCAAAAGCATTTAAGTCTGCTAAGGTTGGGGTATCACTTTCACAAAACTCTTGAGTTGAAGGTGCTGTTGGGGCTTCTGTTTCATTTAAATTAATAGTGATAAAGCCAGGGCTGGATAAATATCCTATTACATCTGAAATGGTATATTCAATGGTTGTTCCTGTAAAAGTTGGTAGTGCTTCAAATGTAACGTCTCCGTCAGTTCCTACGGTAAATGTACCTTGGTCTGAAATTGTTACTGTATTTGATGGTAATGAAGTCTCTGGGTCAATAAGTTGAACAGAGGAAGTATTTATAGCATAAGTTCCTTCAGAGTCGTTATCCGTTACGTTTAAGGTAACCTCAGTCATATTGGCAGTAATACAAACACTATCTGCAATGGCCATTGGTTTGGTAGGTTGGCTAGGACAACGTGCGCCGTCTCCAGGACTAACACCTGGTAAATTACTATAAAAAGTTGCTGTTAAACCACCTAGATGGGGTGTTGCTATTTTATAGGTATTACCAGAGACATTATTTGCAACATACATATTTCCTAAGCTATCCATATAAGCCGTACCAAAAGAATTGGTGCTTTCTGACTCTAATCCAGATACCTGTCCTAAATTGCTAATAGTATTCGTAGCCGAATCAAATCTCAACAGCGACCTAGAGCTTGTACTCGTCAGCATATAGATATTGTTATCAATAGGGCTAAAAGCCATGTCATTGATACTTGTTGAGTGTTGTAGTACGATGTTTGCGACTAAATAGTTAGGACTTGATGGGTTTAAATCAATAGTTACAAAACGTCCTGACCCGTATAAATACAAAATACCATTTTCATCTATATCTCCTGAAGGGTAAGTATTTCCAACTAAACCTGTTACTGTTAGTAATTCAAGATCCCCATTTTGATCAATTTTTACCACTTTATCACTTCCAAGTAGCAATCCATATAAGTAATTATCAACTGTATTGTAACCAATCGCATTTACAAACTGAGATGTTGATGTATCAGAAATTAAAGGATTTTTTATTAATGTGAGCGAGTTTGTAGATAAATCAAAAGCGTATAAACCTGTGACATTTCCATTAGGACTACCTACGTTGGTGAGTATATAGCTTAACCCATCACTACAATCGAACGTCATATTAGCTCTGCCGCTTAACGTATTTTGAAGGTCATTATACTTCGATTCTGGAATGTTACGAGAATAACCGTTTGTTAGTCTAAAATCCTCAGAAGGCGTTTGATTGATTTTAGAATTGTTTTGGCTTTTTACAGGCGAAACCTGACCAAAAGAGCTAAAACTAACCATAACTAAAGTTACGATAAACACCAATGACATTAGCGGATTGAGAGGTGTTTTTGATTTGGGATTGTATAAGTGTTTCATTTTAAACTTTTTTAAGTTAATCAGGTTATGATTGCTTTAAAATTTGATTTTGTATATTTAATAGTGGAAATATGTTATATAAACATCTATATAAATAGGTGTAAAATAAGTAGATGAATTCTTTAAAATTTGTAGTGAACTTAGAAGTGATTGTAGGCTTGTTAGTTATTGAATAAGAAGAACTGTGATTATTCTTTTTCAAAGTGTCATTTAACACATGAGCTTTTCGATTTTGAATAACGTTAAGCAAGTTGATGTAAATACCAATGCTTTTTCCATTCAGTCCTATTTTTTTTTCTAATTCCATGACACTTAATTTTAAATGTTGATGTCGTAAACTTCTAGATATAAATATTTATTAAACATATCCTTTGTTTAATTGCTTAATTGAAATATTTTAGAGGGAGGGAATTTGGTAACTCTGTACCAAAAAAATGGATTCTTTAATAGTTTTTATTTGGGGGCTTTTTACATTAATTTTACATAACAAAAGTAACTTATATTAATATTTATTTACAAATATTAATGTTGAAGCGGCAATATACTCGTCAAAACGGACATACGCAACCTTTTGTCGATAAAAAATAACCTTTAATCGATAAAAAATGAAAGAAATTATACTTGCTAGGCATGGTAAGTCATCTTGGGAGTTGGATATTACTGATAGAGATAGGCCTTTAAAACCAAGAGGTGTAAACGATTCTTTACTGGTTTCTAAGGAGTTAGGTCTTAGGTGTGATGTTTCTCATGCTATTTATTCAAGTCCAGCTAACAGAGCGTTGAGTACTTGTAAGATTTTTACAGAAACATTAAAGATTTCTGAGTCTAAAATTAAAATTATTGAAGATTTATATGATTTTGAAGGGAAAAATGTCAT
This sequence comes from Winogradskyella vidalii, assembly GCF_013403955.1. Lineage (GTDB taxonomy): Bacteria > Bacteroidota > Bacteroidia > Flavobacteriales > Flavobacteriaceae > Winogradskyella > Winogradskyella vidalii. The sequence goes on from NZ_JABFDG010000001.1 coordinate 1,507,118, forward strand.
TAAGTTTATTAAAAGTTTACCAAATGATTTAGATGAGGTTATGATTTTCGGTCATAACCATGCTTTCACATCTATTTCTAATATCTTTGGTGATACCTATATTGATAATCTTCCTACAAGTGGTGTAGTTAAACTCCGTTTTGAGATAAACGATTGGGAAGATTTAAAACAAGGGACAACCGAATTTATAATTATTCCAAAGGAATTAAAGTAATGACAAAAGAAAAAAATATTTATATAAACCGAGAATTGAGTTGGTTAAAATTTAATGAGCGCGTTTTACAGGAGGCAGCAGATAAAGAGGTTCCTCTTATAGAACGGTTACGCTTTTTAGGGATTTTTTCAAATAATTTAGATGAGTTTTTTAAAGTAAGATATGCTACTGTAAAGCGAATTTACGAAGCAGGTAAAGGTGGTAAAAGTGAATTAGGAGGGATTAAAGCAGGAGACCTTTTAGAAGAAATAACACAGATTGTAATTGATCATCAAAGTTATAGTTTAGAAATTTTAGATGAAATTGATAAAGAGTTAGAGAAAGAGAATATCTACGTTATTAATGAAACAGAAATAGATGAAGAACATCATGAGTTTATAAAAAATTATTTTTATCAAGAAATCAGTCCAGCTTTAGTCGTTATTATGCTAAATGAAGAAGTTGCCTTACCAGAACTGATGGATATTTCGGCTTATTTAACCGTAAAGATGTCTAGTTCTGAAGAGAAAGACCAATTTGCTTTGATAGAGATATCGTCAACTATGGACCGTTTTGTAGTGCTTCCAAGTAAAGGTGAGAATAATTATATAATAATGGTGGACGATATTTTAAGATATTGTTTAGATGATATTTTCAACATCTTTAATTATGATGATATCAGTGCTCATATGATTAAAATTACTAGGGATGGCGAATTAGATTTTGATAGTGACCTAAGTAAAAGTTTTATAGAGAAATTAACCGAAAGTGTTAAAGACCGACAAAGTGGTGTTCCTGTGCGATTTGTTTATGATAAAAATATAGAACAAGATACATTAGAGTTTTTACTTAAATACATGTCAATAGATGAAAAAGAGAGTATTATTCCAGGGGGGCGTTATCATAACCGAAGGGATTATATGGGATTCCCAAGTTTGGGTAGAACAGATTTACTATATGATAAAATCAAACCGCTTCCGGTTAAAGGGCTTAATCTAGAGGAGAGTATATTTAAAACCATTGCTAAAAAAGACTATTTGGTTTATACGCCTTACCATACCTTTTCTTATATTGTAAGGTTTCTAAGAGAAGCGGCATTAGATCCTATGGTTAAATCTATAAAAATTACAATTTATAGACTGGCTCAGGTTTCCCATGTGGCTAGTTCATTGATAAATGCAGCAAAAAACGGTAAAAAAGTAACCGTTTCTATAGAGCTAAGAGCACGTTTTGATGAGGCTGCAAATATCAATTATGCAGAGCAGATGCAAAATGAAGGCATAAAGATGTTGTTTGGGGTTACAGGCCTAAAAGTCCATAGTAAAATGTGCGTTATCGAGCGTATAGAAAAAGACAAACTGGTAAGATATGGATTTATAAGTACAGGTAATTTTAATGAGTCCACAGCTAAGATTTATACAGATTTTACATTAATGACGTCAAATTCAAAAATATTAAAGGACATTAATAAAGTATTCGACTTTTTTGAAGTCAATTATAAAGTCAATCGATATAAACATATAATTACTTCACCGCACTATACAAAGTCAAAATTTTTCGCTTTAATAGATAATGAAATCGAAAATGCTATCCAGGGAAAACCAGCTTATATAAAACTTAAAATGAATAGCATTAGTAGCTATAAAATGATAGATAAGTTGTACGAGGCAAGTAGAGCAGGAGTAAAAATACAAATGATTGTTAGAGGACTTTGCTGTTTGGTGCCAGGTATTAAGGGAATGAGTGAGAATATTGAAATTATTAGTATTATAGATAAATTCTTAGAGCATACAAGAATGTATATATTTTCTAATCAAAATAATCCAAAAATCTATATATCTTCTGCAGATTGGATGACGCGTAACATCGATAATAGAGTTGAGGTGAGCTGCCCTATATATGATGAAGATATAAAGCAAGAGTTACAACATTTGTATGATATTTGTTGGAATGATAATGTTAAAGCTCGAATTATTAATGAAAAACAAGATAATACCTATAAAAGAAACGATGCCCCTAAAATTAGAGCTCAGTTTGAAACTTATTCGTATTATTTAAATAAATTGGAAGGATAATTATGCTGAAAATACAGAAATTCGCAGCTATAGATATTGGATCTAATGCTGTACGATTATTAATATCAAATATTATTGAGCAAGATGGCGAAAAGGTAGTGTTTAAAAAAAACTCTCTCGTCCGTGTACCAATTAGATTAGGTGCAGATGTATTTCTTAAAGGTGAAATATCAGATTATAACCAAGAGCGAATGATTGATACTATGCTGGCGTTTAGTTTAATAATTAAGTCTCATGGTGTGGTAAAATATAAAGCCTGTGCAACTTCTGCCATGCGAGAAGCTAAGAACCGTATTCCTTTATCTGAAAAGATTTTAGAAACTAGTGGAATTAATATTGAAACTATTGACGGGGAAGATGAAGCAGCCATTATTGCCGCAACCGATTTGCACACGTTTATTAATCCTAATAAAACCTATTTATATGTTGATGTTGGTGGTGGAAGTACCGAATTTTCAATCATTCATAACGGCGAGAAAAAACTATCTAAATCCTTTAAAATTGGAACGGTAAGATTGCTGAATGATATTGTTAAAAATGAGACATGGTTAGAAGTTGAAAACTGGGTAAAAACACATACCAAGCCATACGATAAAATAGAACTCATCGGTTCTGGTGGTAACATTAATAAAATATTTAAACTATCGGGTAAAAGTATGGGAAAACCCCTAACGTATTTTTACTTAACTAGCTATTATAAGATGCTTCAAAATTATTCATATGAAGAACGTATCACGGAGCTAAACTTAAATCAAGATAGAGCAGATGTTATTATTCCGGCAACACGTATTTATTTATCAGCAATGAAATGGAGTGGTGCTAAAGATATCTATGTGCCAAAAATTGGACTTTCAGATGGTATTATAAAAAGTATGTATTATGAAACGGTTTCTAGTGTTAGTATATAGTTAAGTCTTATAAAATACCATTGGGCTGATTTTTCGCTATTAAATCTATTAATTTATTTGAATTTTATAAATTCTTCTATATTAGCATTCTCAAATTGAAAATTATGAAGAACTATTTATTTGCTCTATTCTTGGTGACATTTACAACAGTTGGTATGGCTCAAGATATTAAATATGGTGTAAGAGGTGGCATTAATATCTCTAACCTAGATTTTGAACCTGATGCTGATTTTGAAAACAAACATCGCAATGGTTTTGCTTTTGGAGGTTTTGCCGATTTAGCACTTAGCGAAAACGTATCATTGCAAGTCGAATTAGAATGGTCAGCAGAAGGTGGTAAAGATGAAGAACTTAGAGCAGATTACATTCATTTACCTTTATTTTTAAAATTTTCATTTTCGGATCGCTTATCGGTTTTATTAGGTCCTAAAGTTGGACTTAAAACTTGGGGTTACGAAGATGGATTTTCAACATTTATATTTTCTGGAACAGCAGGACTAGAATATATGTTTACAGATGAGTTATTTTTTGATGTAAGATTAACTAATGGTTTTACAGATATTTTAGATGATGATTCTGGTAGGTTAGAAGCTAAAAATCATGTGATTCAGTTTGGTTTCGGAATTAAGATTTAAACAATTTTTTTAAACTTAAGTTGAAAAACAACGGTTTATAAATAACAATGGCGGAAAAGTAATTTTCCGCCATTTTTTTATAGGGTAATAATTAATTTATAAAGCCGTCGTTACTCTGTTGCTTTATCAACAACAAGTCTTTTGTCTCTATTGGCAACTTCCCAAGCTGTGTAGAAAACCAAACGTGTTCTGTTTTCTAGTAAATCATATTCTATTTTGTCAGCAGTATCTGTTGGTTTATGGTAATCATCGTGAGTACCATTAAAATAAAAAATCACCGGGATATTGTTTTTTGCAAAATTGTAATGATCAGATCTGTAATAGAATCGATTAGGGTCATTATCAGCGTTAAATGTATAATCTAATTCAATATTGGTGTAAGTTGAATTGACGTCTTCAGATAAATTATGTAAATCGGTACTTAGTTTGTCACTACCAATTAAATAAATGTAATTTCTAGAACCCGTAGTGCGTTTTGGGTCAATTCTTCCAATCATATCAATATTTAGGTTTGTGACGGTGTTTTCTAGAGGAAAAATAGGGTCGTTATCGGTGTAATGTTTAGAACCTAAAAGACCTTTTTCTTCGCCAGTAACATGTAAGAATAGGATGCTACGTTTAGGACCATGACCAGCTTTTTCTGCAGCTTTAAAAGCTTGCGCTATTTCTAATAGCGCTACGGTTCCAGAACCATCATCGTCAGCACCATTATATATTTCGCCATCTTTTATGCCTTCGTGATCTAAATGCGCTGATATTACTACAATTTCTTCAGGTTTCTCTGAACCTTCAATATACGCCACTACATTTTCAGACATGATGCTTTCAGATTTATTTCCAATTTCTAAATCAAGATTTGTTTCAATAACTTTTGGTGTAGTATCTTCTTCTATAGTAGCATATAATGCTTCACCTAAGTTTTTACTTATTAGCATCATTGTAATACCATTGGTGTTGCTTTTTAATGATAAGCGACCTGAGACTCCAGATTCTGCCTGGCGTTGTAAAAAAGTTGCGTATCTCGAAAATATAGCGTCATCTAAATATAAAAACCCATTAGCGCCATTGTCTTCAGCAGCATTTCTTTTACTAGTTAAAGATTGACGGCTGTTTGTCCATTGAGTATCTTTAGTAGTTCCTGAGGTTATGTAATTACCTTCGGCATCTTTTGGCTCTCCTGCTTTTGCCAAAACAAATTTACCTTTAACATCAATTCCGTTGTAGTCCGAGTAATTGTCATCATCAATACCATAACCTACATAAACTATATTATTAATAGAAATATTAATGTCATTTGAAATCGCCAAAACAACATGGTCTTCAAAACTTTTAAAAGATTGATTATTTAAAGTCAATTGTGCTTCAGAAACTTTTTGCTTTTCTAAAGGCACGTTTTGAAAATAATTGTCACCACCCAAAGGCGATGGAATATCCATAGCTTTATATTTTTCTTTTAAATATTCAACAGCCAATTTTTGTCCTTTTTCACCTGTATCTCTACCTTCAAATTCATCTGAAGCATAGGTGTATAACATGGTTTTTAGTTCTTCGGAAGTAATTGTGGAAGCATATAGCTTAGGGTCAATATTTTCAGCAGTTTGAGGCTGTGAATCTTTAACGTTACTTTTTGAAGTCGTTCCACAGCTTAGCATTATAGAAAATGCAAAACCTAATAATAGCAATTTTTTCATTTAAGGAAATAAGTTAGGAAATTGGATTATGAAAAAAACTCATATCCAAAAGGGTTAATGGATAAAATTACAAAAATTGATCAGGTTTGGTATTTTTAGAAATCTCTTTTTAACAAAGTTTAACATTAGATGATTTCGGCTTTCAAACGTGTTTCAGCATTTGCAATATACCAGGCTGTAGCAAAAATAAGCTTAGTGCGTTTTTCTAGTAGTGGATAGTTAATTTTATCGGCTGTATCTGTAGGTTTAGTATAATCTTCGTGTTCGCCGTTAAAAAAGAAAATTACAGGCACTCCTTTTAAGGCAAAATTGTAATGATCAGAGCGGTAGTAATAACGGTTAGAATCATTGTCGTCATTATATTTATAGTCAAGATTGAGGTTGACAAAGGTTTTATTTGCACTTTGAGCAATATAGTGTAATTCGGTACTGATTTTGTCAGCACCAATTAAATAAATGTAATTTTCGTTATCTATATGCCTGTCGTCAACACGGCCAATCATATCTATATTAAGCGTGGCTATGGTGTTTTCTAGTGGAAAAACAGGATTCTCAGTGTAATATCTAGAGCCATGAAGTCCAACTTCTTCAGCAGTTACATGTAGAAATACAATGCTTCTTTTAGGTCTGTAACCCTCTTTAACAGCTAAACTAAAAGCTTCAGCCATTTCTAATACGGCTGCTGTACCAGAGCCATTATCGTCAGCGCCATTGTAAATTTGTCCGTCAATAACTCCTTCATGATCAGAATGTGCTGAGATAAAAACATATTCATCAGGAAACTCTGAACCTTCAATATAGGCGATGATATTTTGCGAATCGTTTAAACCGTCTGGTAATGCTGATTTTGGAACTTTTTGATAGTAATTAGAATACGACTCAGGAGCAATAATCTGATTGTTTTTATAGTAATCTCTAATGTAATCGCAAACCTGATTATGACCTTCTTCTCCTGTTTTTCTACCATTGTATTTATCTGAAGAAACTTCTTCTAAATGAATCTTTAGGTCAGCAGAATTAATGGTGTTTAAATAATTTTCAACAACCGCTTTATTATCATAAGTAATACTGCTTTTAAGGTTATCAATTTTTTCGCTGTGTCTTATTGTTGCACAAGAACCGACAAATAGGAGTGCAGTTGCAATTAAAGCTTTCATTTGTTGTTATCTATTATTTTAATAGGGTTACCTATCGTTTTACCATTGATTATTTATTCAATTTTAAACTATATTTTGGTGTAACGGTTTGATTTTGTCAAAAATAAGATAAATAGATTGAAAATTTTCTTACAACTTAGGAGAAGTTTTAAAATCGTTAATACTTTTCAACGGTATTATTAATAGTATCCGAATCATCAGAATCTTTAATGTTTTGTTCTTGTTGATCAGTAGCCTCAATTTCGGGAGTTTTTAGAACCCCTTTGTAAATGGTTAAACTCAATGAAATAATTACTAATAAAAAGATATATTGAATAGGTTTTGGTTTTGTTTCCGCTTTATTGGAGAGGAATAAGATGGCTAAACCACTTGTAAAAGCAATAATTATAGGGATTACTGCTTGATTTGAAAATTTAGTTACAGAAAGTATCGTTGCTATGATTGCTGATGCTAATCCTATAATAACGGCTGCTTTTTTCATGCTGATTTAATGTTTTAAGCTGAATGATTATTTAATTATTGAAATAAAGCTTTTACAAATGTAAAATTACATATTAATCTAAATTGAATACGTATGCAAGTTTTAAAATATTGATTTGAATACAATATTATAGTTAACATTAACTGTGCCGAAAAATTTATAATTTTCTAAAAGCTTTATAAATCAGTGATATAAATTATAATATAAATTTTTTTTAAAAAAACTATAGAAAAACCTTTGGCTAGATGAAAAAGGGTTTTATATTTGCACCCGCAATCAAGCAAATCGCTTGGTGGAACACTCAAGGAGAATTGGCAGAGTGGTCGAATGCGGCAGTCTTGAAAACTGTTGAGGGTCACACCTCCGGGGGTTCGAATCCCTCATTCTCCGCAAAAGCCTTGCAATTAGCAAGGCTTTTTTATTTTATGCTTTATCGTATTCGTTAGAGTCTACCACGAATTCTGAAAATTCAATACTTTCTCGTGGAATTATATAAATCCTGTAGTTTAGTTCTTCAACTAATTAATCTAAAGTCTTTTTTGAACTATTGTTAGTCAAATTTACTTTTTTAACACCAACTCTGCTTTGTTGATTTTTAATGTGGGATTGTCTGACGATTTTAAAATAGCTTTAAAAGTATAGTTTCCATCTTCTTTAATACTAAAGTGTTTCATTTTGCCCGAATAACGCCAAGTCGTTGTGTTACCTAATACTTTTTTTACTTCCATTAGTCTCGGGTTGGTGTTTAAAGCATCTAATTCTGTTCTGCCTATTTGTGTAGAATCTTTCCAGATTTCAAGAATATAAACCAGTGCTAAATCATTTTTATAGACAATGTCTGTATCGGTCCAAAAGGCTATTTTTTCGCCTTTTTTTAGGCTAAGTGATGTTTCTTCAGTGTGTAGCTCAGAATTGCTTGCCTCATTAATCACTAACCTTCCAATTTCTTCTCCTAGTAGCGTTTCACAACCGACTAAAAGAAACGTTATAACAAGAACACCAATTATTTTTTTCATAAGCGAATTTATTGTGAAGTAAAAAAAAGTTAGCAGTAAACTTAATTAAAAATCAAGTGAATACTGCTAACTAATTTATAAGATAAAAAAAATAAGCTTATTTTTTCTGTGCTGTTAATTCTACGATTTTAACAATAACGTCTACGGCTTTTTGCATGCTTTCTACAGGAACATACTCGTAACGTCCATGAAAATTATGACCACCTGCAAAAATATTAGGACAAGGTAAGCCCATATAAGAGAGTTGAGAACCATCAGTACCACCTCTAATGGCTTTAATTAATGGAGCAACTCCAACGGCTTTCATAGCTTCTTCTGCAATATCTACAATGTGCATTACAGGCTCCACTTTTTCTTTCATGTTAAAGTATTGATCTTGTAATTCAATTTTAAAAATATCACTTTGGTATTTCGTGTTTAAATCGAGAACAATTTTTTCTAATAAGGCTTTTCTTGCTTCAAATTTGTCTTTATCATGATCACGAATAATGTACTGAAGTGTCGTTTCTTCAACATCACCTTCTATATTATGTAAATGAAAAAAACCTTCGTAGCCTTCTGTGTGCTCTGGCGTTTCTAAGCGTGGTAAGACATTAATAAATTCCGAAGCGTAATACATGGAATTAATCAGTTTTCCTTTTGCATAACCAGGATGCACAATTTTTCCTTTTACCGTGATTTTAGCACCAGCCGCATTGAAATTTTCATATTCTAACTCGCCAACTTGACTACCATCCATGGTGTATGCCCAATCAGCACCAAACTTTTCTACATCAAACTTATGGGCGCCTCTACCGATTTCTTCATCTGGTGTGAAACCTATTTTAATGTCGCCATGTTTTATTTCTGGATGATTAATTAAGTATTCCATTGCAGTTACAATTTCTGTAATACCTGCTTTATCATCAGCACCTAAAAGGGTTGTACCGTCAGTAGTAATTAGGGTCTGACCTTTGTAGAGCAGTAAATCTTCAAAATAATCTGGAGATAAAATGATATCTAGTTCTTTATTAAGAATGATATCTTTACCATCATAATCTTCAATAATTTGTGGCTTTACATTTGCTCCGGTAAAATCTGGAGAGGTATCAAAATGCGAAATAAATCCAATAGTCGGTACCTTGTGGTCTACGTTACTTGGTAAAGTTGCCATAATGTAGGCATTCTCGTCTATGGTAACATCACTTAGTCCTATTTGCTTTAATTCTTCTACCAGTTTGTTCGCCAGATCCCATTGTTTGGTGGTGCTTGGCGTGGTATTAGAATTTGGGTCAGATTCTGTGTCTATAGTTATATAGCCTATAAAACGATCTATAATATGTTGCATATAAAAGGATTTTATTATTAAAATTATTCGAGAAGAATCTGAAACAGATTGCTTTTATATTTGTATTGTTTTCTTCTTAGAAAGTACAATCCCGAAAGGTATCGGGATTGTATATCTTAAAATTTGATGCTATTATAATTAAGCCTGTTTGTATTTTTACTGACAAATTGAGTTAATAAAATAGCAGTAATGATTTTAATATTAGAGTTTAAACGTAATTACAGGAAGTGTTGTATGGTTAACGACATCTTCTGAAATACTGCCTCCAAAGAAATGGCTTAATCCTGTTCTACCGTGTGTAATCATGGCTACAGAATCACCATTATGTCTATGTGCATAACTCACCACGCCATCTTCAACATTATGATCAGAAATACGAGCAATGTTCACTTCAGCTTCACTTAGTTTAGATTTTTCTAAAAACTCAGCAATTCGCTCATCAACTTCGTCGGTACTTAAGAATGATAAGTTAGGGAGGTTAATATGCAGTAATGTTATTTTTTTACTTAATTTGGTTAGTAATTGTAACGCTTTTTTAACTGCAGGAATACTCTTTTCTGTAAAATCAGTGGCAAGAACACTGTGGTTAAAATTAACTGATTCTGGCTTAGATTTTACCACTAAAACTGGAGTATCACTATAACGTACTACTTTTTCAGTATTAGAACCTGTAAACACACCATCATAGTCATTGTGACCACGAGAGCCCATTACAATTAAATCAGCTTTAATCTCAACAGCGACTTCTGCTACCTCTTTTAAAACTTTGTGGTATTTAATTAATGGTGTTACTTCTACATCTTCAAGATATGCTTTATCTAAAAAAGATTCAAACTTTTTATTAGCAATCATCATCATGTAAGCATTTTCTTCATTACGCTGTGCGCTAGTGGTAGAAAAAATAGATTCAGATAACTCAAGCATGTGCATTACGACCAATTCAGATTGGTGTTGTTTAGCTAGTGCAGCTCCAGTTTCTAACGCATATTCAGAATGTTTTGAAAAATCGACAGGAACTATAATTTTTTTCATGGTTAATGGTTTTTAGTTGTGAACCCAAAGTTAGTCATTTATCTACGTATAAAGAATGATAATTGACAGTTTTTGATAAAATTAATCTGTAGTTTTAGGGATTAGATGCTTATTTTTGCAACGCTAAATCCTTGCCATGTACAAAACTATAATCAAACCCATTTTATTTAGTTTCGATCCAGAGAAAGTACATTATTTTACTTTTTCTTTAATTAGAAATATATCTAAAATACCAGGAATTAAAAGTCTTTTTAAAGCGTTATATGTAATTGAAGATAAACAGTTAGAGCGTCAATTATTTGGTTTTACCTTTAAAAACCCAGTAGGTTTAGCAGCAGGTTTCGATAAAAATGCCGTTTTGTATAATGAATTGGCAAACTTTGGATTCGGTTTTATTGAAATAGGAACCGTTACCCCAAAAGCTCAGGCAGGAAACCCTAAAAAACGTTTATTCAGGCTTAAAGAAGACCACGGTATCATTAACCGTATGGGCTTTAATAATGAAGGTTTAGAAGCGGCCATTTCCCAACTCAAAAAAAATAAAGGCCAACTTATTATTGGGGGGAATATTGGTAAAAATACCCAAACGCTTCCTGAAGATTACACTAAAGATTATTTGGAATGTTTTAATGCTTTACATCCTTATGTCGATTATTTTGTACTCAATGTGAGTTGCCCAAATGTAGGAAGTCACGCCAAATTAAACGATAAAGATTATTTGTTAGAGCTTATTTCTAGTGTTCAAAAGGCAAATTCAAGCTTTGAAAAACAAAAGCCAATTTTACTTAAAATTGCACCAGATTTAAATGAGGTTCAGTTAGATGAAATTATTGAGCTTATAGCAGAGACCAATTTAGATGGTGTTATTGCCAGTAATACTTCTGTAGATCGAACGGGATTAAAAACTAGTGATGCACGACTTACAGAAATAGGTAATGGCGGTTTAAGTGGGCAACCCATTAAAGAAAAATCGACTAAAGTTATTCAATATTTAGCCGATAAAAGTAATAAGGCTTTTCCTATTATTGGTGTTGGCGGTGTGCATTCTGCAGATGATGCCCTAGAGAAAATTGAAGCCGGAGCAGATTTGGTTCAGGTATATACAGGCTTTATTTACGAAGGCCCTGCTTTAATAAAACGAATTAATAAGGCTTTGTTAAAATAAAGTGGGGAGATAGATTAGAAACTCTATAGCTTCTTAATAAGTGTCTTATTGTGCAGAGTCGCAATAATTAGATTGTTGGTTATTAGATTTTATAATGTATTCAAACTATAATAGAAATCATATTTGAATTACGACATCCTTATATCATTCGCATTGGCAACATCAGTTTTAGCCATGTCTCCAGGACCAGATAATATCTATGTATTAGTTCAAAGTATTGCTAATGGTAAATCTTACGGAATGGCCACCGTTTGTGGCTTAATTACAGGTTGTATTATCCACACGACTTTATTAGCTTTTGGGGTCTCTGCAATTATTGCTGCTAACGACTATTTATTTTTTGGTATTAAACTTTTGGGCGCTTGTTATCTTTTATTTCTCGCTTATAAAGTTTTTAAATCTGATGCTGAACTCAGTTTTAACTCTGATAATGTGCCACATAAAAACCTAAAACAACTTTTTGTTCAAGGTTTTTTTATGAATGTGCTTAACCCCAAAGTCGCTATCTTCTTTCTAGCATTTTTTCCAGGGTTTTTGTTTAGTGAATCCATGAGCACAGTGGTTCAATTTTATATGTTAGGTGGTGTTTTTATGTTAGTATCGTTTGTTATTTTTTCAGCAATTGCATTACTAGCAGGACAGATAAAAAGCTATATTTTAAAACATAAAAATTCGGGTGTTTTTTTTAAATGGCTTCAAATTATCGTATTTATAGGAATTGCGATTTTTATCTTACTTTAGTTAAATGCTAAGATTTAATTTTCTACCTAAGTTTTCCATAATTATAGGTTTAACATTCATTCTATTTACGGTTATAGGAACACTTTCTCATGAGTATGGACATATTGTAGTCGCTAAGTATTTTGGTTATGATACCACGTTAAGTTATGGAAGTATGAATTATTTTCCTGAAGGCTATCTTAATGATGTTGAAGTAGAGGAGATTAATACACTTATTCAAGATTATAAGCCTGAGAATTATGAGAATTGGCCTAATGATTTAAAACAAAAAGCTGAAGCTAAAAGCAACAAATTAAGGCACAAATACCCACAAAATGAGACACATAGTTTTTGGATTGGAGTAGGAGGTCCTGCTCAGACCATGCTTACCAGTTTTATAGGATTACTAATCTTATTTTTTAGGCGAAAAAAAAGAAAACACCAATTTAAAATTATAGATTGGTTCGCTGTTTTTATGAGTCTATTTGCGCTACGAGAAGTCTTCAATTTTATCGATGCACTTTTTGTTTTAATAAGCAATCCCGAAGCCAATTTCAATAGTGATGAATTTGGAATTTCTACAGGTTTAGGTTGTAATGAATGGGTAATCCCCATATTAAGTTTTATTTTAGGAATGCTAATTTCATGCTATGTGATTTTTAAAATCATTCCTTTAAAATATCGCTTTTCATTTATAATAGCGGGTTTTGTTGGTGGCATCGTAGGCTTCGCAACTTGGTTTGGTTTTTTGGGACCAGCATTATTCAATTGAAATAAGATATTAATGCTATGTATTATTAGTAATCATAGGTGCTGTATATATCACATGAAAGGTCCAAAATTTTAAACTTCAAATTTAATTTCGAGTTCAATTTCAATTTCAATTAATGTATATTTGAGCCAATGAATAAGCCTGTTAAAATAATAGAATGTCCAAGAGATGCTATGCAAGGCATTAAGGATTTTATACCTACAGAAAAGAAAGTACAGTATATTCAATCCTTACTCCGTGTTGGTTTCGACACCATTGATTTTGGAAGTTTTGTATCACCAAAAGCAATTCCGCAAATGGTAGATACCGCCGAAGTTTTAGCACAGCTCGATTTAAGTAAAACTGAAAGTAAACTTTTAGCTATTATAGCTAATACACGTGGGGCAAACGATGCTTCGGTACATTCTGAAATTGATTATTTAGGCTTTCCGTTTTCGATATCAGAAAACTTTCAGATGCGTAATACACATAAAACCATTGCACAATCTGTTGTTACATTGTCTGAAATATTAGAAATTGCTGATAAAAACAATAAAGAAGTGGTGGTCTATATTTCTATGGGCTTTGGTAATCCCTATGGTGATCCTTGGAATGTAGATATCGTAGGGGAGTGGACAGAGCGTTTATCTAAAATGGGCGTAAGAATTTTATCGTTAAGCGACACAGTTGGAAGTTCTGACCCAGAAACTATTGATTATTTGTTTTCAAATTTAATTCCTGCGTACGCCAATATCGAATTTGGTGCCCATCTCCATACCACACCAACCACTTGGTTTGAAAAAGTTGACGCTGCTTATAGGGCAGGCTGCTGTCGTTTTGATGGAGCTATTCAAGGTTTTGGTGGCTGCCCAATGGCTAAAGACGATTTAACCGGTAATATGCCTACCGAAAAAATGCTGTCTTATTTTACACAAAAAAAAGCCCATGACTTAAATGCCATGAGCTTTGAAAGTGCCCACAATGAAGCAACTAAGATATTTTCAGTTTATCATTAATTAATCGACTAATAACTCGTATTGAAATTGCGGATAACCGCGTTCTCCTGTTTCGCTTTCAACAGCCGTAAATCGTAACTTATAATAATTATTATCGGTGTCTTTAACGACATAATAGGTGTCTTCTCTTACCGAAGTTTCTCCTGTCATATAGTCTACACTTCTCCAACCGCTACCAATTACAGCACGGTTATTATATTCAAAATTAGCTTCGTTAATATCGGCAGATGTAAAATCAGTATAACTTGGAGTAGATTCATCTTCTACAGTTACTTGGTATAAAACGACACCACCAAGTGTGTTATGTAAGGTGAAATCAGAATAGGTTAAGCCTGCAGCTATTGTGCCTTGTAAACCATAATACGAAAATACACCTCCAAAATCAATATCCCAATTAGAAGATTCTGGTTCTACACTAACCACTTGTCCATCGGTTAAACTCACAGCTGTAAGGTTGTAACTATTGTTTTTTGATACTGTAATTTCAGAAAAATCTGAAGTATTAGTTAGTGACGCATATTGAATAGTATAACTATTACCGTCTGTTAATACTCTTACTTTCATAAACCCTCTTGGGTCTCCAGTGGTATTTATTGTGCCATTATTGGCTGTAGGGATTTCGTTACCTAGATTTACAATGTATACATTATTGTCACTGTCTGTAGTAGAGATTTCTTCAAAAGCAGTCCCCGTTAATTCACCTTCTTTACTATCTGTAAAAGAAATACCAGCATCTAAGTTGCCATATTGGTAATAACCAACAGGTAAACCTTCCATTAATTCTGCAACGGTGTTAACTGTTACAGTAGTTGGAGTAAAACTTTGGTCTAGTGCATTTAAAGTTAAAGGTGAGGTTAAACTTGTTGCTTCTGTAACAGAAGTGATATCATTAATACCTTCTAGCTCTGCAGCAGAAACTAGTAGCGCGTTATTAAGGTAAATTCTATTTTCAGAACCGTTATATACCGCAATTTCCCAAGAATCTCTTCGAGAAGATAATTGTTCTCCGGTACTTAAATCTACATAGACACGATTAGCCTGGTTAAACCCACCCACATCAGGGTCTATAATTCCACCTGAAGTTGGAGGTGTAATCGTAATGGAAGGACTGTCATCGCTGCTACAACTTGTAACAAGTGCGGCACTTATAAATAAGATTAGTGTAAAAAATTTGTTTATCATAATTGTTAGTGTTTAAAATTTAAATTATATGAAAGTTTTAAAAAATAAGATCGGCCATTACCGATAAGTCTTGATGTAGATGTTGTGCTCGTATGGCTTCCGGCAGAAGCTACAGAGTTAATATTTACAACATCTAAAATATTTCGTACGCCAAGTGTGGCATTAAGTTTAGAAGTAAGCTTTGTTCGGATTGAGGCATTTAACCAGGTGAATGCTTCTGTTAAACCAATGAATGTTTCGCCATCATCGTTACTAAATATACCTTCGGTTTCCCCTGTGTATTTTAGTTGGCTAGAAACTGTAGTATTCCATTTTGGGATTTTATAAGCCAATGAAGATTGTAAATTTAAACTCCATAAATAAGCATCATTGTTAGTGTTAGATTCTGAGATGTCATTTTTAACACCGAGATATGTTGCTCCTAAACCAATATTCCAGTTCTTGTATATAAAGCTATTGTCTAAGGTAAACCCTAGCCTGGCACTATAATCTATGTTGTCTTGTGTAAAAAGTGTTCTTCCATCATCGTCTTCTGTTGTAATACTCGTAATGGCATCTTTTAAATAGATATGAAAAAAGTTGAAGCTAGTATTTAGATAACCTTCTTTGGCTATTTTAAAGTTATCTTTCAGATTTACAAAAAGAGAAATACCGTCTTCTGGTTGTAAGTCTGGATTGCCTTGTACATTATGATTAGCATCTACAAAATAATAGAAAAGTTCTTCAAAATTAGGCGCTCTATACGCTGAGCCAATCACAGCTTTTAGTTTAAGCTTTTCTGAAAAATTATAATTAGAAGATAAAGACCATATTAAATGATTATCAAATTGCGTGCTATGCGTAAATCTTGCGCCTGGATTTATGGATAGCTTTTTTGTCGGTTGAAACTCAGTAATACCAAATAATTCATAATTGGTGATTGTGTTGGTTACGACCTCGTTAGAATAAGCTCCAGTAGCATTGGCGTCAAAACCAGATTGATTTGTAAACTCATAACCTAATTGCAAATCAAATAAACGAGATTTTGGTAGAATACTGTTTACAAAAGCTTTAGAATACCAAACGTCACTCGATTGGCTTAATGCATCAATTTCTACAGATTGCGTTTGCTGCTCTATAATATTGTATATAAATTCTTTATAGTTACGTTTTTGATTTTGATACGATAATGAAAAATTATACTGTGTTGCACCTTTTAGTGGACCTGAAACATTGATGTTGTTAACCCATCTATCCGTTTTGTAATTTTCATCTAATGCTGTCGGGTTTAAGCTTCCGTTTTGATATCTACCATTTACAGTGTGATTATAGATATCTAAATCTTCATTAAAATATTGTAACTTATAAAAGATATTGTGTTTGCCTAAATCTAAATTAACATTAGCAGAGGCTGTAATTTGTTCTTTAGGGTTCCATTCAGTACCACGCAAACTATCATTAACGACTATATTATCTTGAACATTGACATAGTTTTTACCTTTATAATCGTTATAATAGCCAGCAAAATCATTTCGAGAGACCCCAAAAGCATAGGATAATTTTTCATTGACTTGATTTGTCGCTCTAAAATTTTGAATGTGTCTTCCTTTATCAAAAAATTCAAATTCATTCCCCACAGTTTCTTCCTGAAGTGATAACTGAAGCTCCCATCCTTCATTTTTTAGACCTCTTTTTGTAATTATATTAATGACTCCTGCTACAGCATTATCACCATATAATACGCCCATTGAACCTTCAACAATTTCAACACGTTCTACATCATCAATATTAATTTGAGAGATATCTATATTGTTTCCTACACCATTATCACTAATTACAGGAATTCCATCGACTAAAATTTTTACATATTGCCCATCCAAACCAAATAGGCTAACAGTTGAGCGTCCTGTAGAAGCATCCGGATTCACACTTATATTTAAGTTGTTGTATAATATGTCTGCTAAGTTGTTTCCTCCTAAATTGTCTATGTCTTTCCTGTTAATTGTACCTACAGTAAATAACTTTTTGCTCAAAGACATCACATTACTTTCGCCTTTAACAACAACTTCATCTAATGGATTTACTTCTGTTGTGTCACTTACTGTTCGCTTTTGTTGAGCAAATGACCATGAAAAGAAAATAATTGAAAAATAAATCGAGATTTTATTTTTATTTAGACTCATTCTTGATAGATTTGTGGCAAATATAGAATCTTATTTTAATTCATTCTAAATAAGGAGCCTTTTTTTAATATTTTTTTTAAACACATTTATAAAAATTATCAATGAGAAATACAGTACAGGTTTTAGTAATTATGTTGTTCTTTAGTTTTTCTGCTCATGCGCAAAAAAAGAAGACACAAGACCAAGAATCTATTAAAGATATGTGTGGTTGCTTTGAAGTCACTTTTAATTTTACTGAAACTTTTAATTATAGTAACGATTCCCTTTACAGACCTTCTGAAACAAAGGTTGATAGAGGTTTAGAATGGGCACAATTAGTAGAAGACGAGGATGATAAAATTTCTATTCAGCATTTATTGCAAGTAGGTCGTCCAGATGCCCCTATGATTATTAAACATTGGCGACAAGATTGGTT
This sequence comes from Winogradskyella vidalii, assembly GCF_013403955.1. GTDB lineage: Bacteria > Bacteroidota > Bacteroidia > Flavobacteriales > Flavobacteriaceae > Winogradskyella > Winogradskyella vidalii. Next base: position 1,525,044 of record NZ_JABFDG010000001.1, read on the forward strand.
GTTTGAAAATCAAGATTTTTATATGTACAATGGTGATAATAATTGGACCTTTACAAAAAAATCTAAAGACGAAGTAGAGGGACAGTGGACACAAAAAGTATTTCAAGTAGATGATAGCCCACGTTATGAAGGTTCTGGCTCATGGGTTCATGTCGATGGAAAGAATTACTGGGAGAATACAACAACAGCACCGTTACCAAGACGAGAATATACCAAACGAAACGATTACAATATTACATTAAGAGGTAACCGTCAAGAAATTACAGATTTTGGTTGGGTTCATAATCAAGATAATGCCAAAGTTATTCGTGAAGCTGGAGAACCAGATGTAATTTTAGCTAAAGAAAAAGGTTACAATACCTATAAAAGAGTAGACGATAGTAGATGTCAATCTGCACAAGATTGGTGGAAAGAACATGAAGACAAGTGGCGTTTAGTTAGAGCTAAATGGGATAATGTTTATAAGAGTGACCAAGATTTAACGCTTAAAAATAAAGTAGATAATAAACTCTTGTATAAGTATTTATTTGATGATGCTATTAATTCTGAAGAACAAATAGAACGTATTATAACATCTTTTGTAAAATAAGTTTAAAACTAAACCAATATATATGAAATTAATAAAGTCAATTACAGTATTTCTTTTGGTAACTTTCACTTTACCATTTTTTGCCCAAAGCGAAAATATTTTTCTAAATCGTGATTATTGGGGTAATAAGCCAACCGTAGCAGAGGTTAAATCAAAAATAGAAGAAGGCAATGACCCTGCAGAGGCAAATGGTTCTAATTTTGATGGTGTTACTTATTCTATTATACAAAATGCGCCTCTAGAAACCATAACATTTCTTATATCTCAAGAAGGAAATGATGTAAATAAACTAACGCATGATGGTAGAACATACATTTTTTGGGCTGCCTATAGAGGTAATGTTGAATTAATGAAATACCTTATTAAAAACGGTGCAAAAACGGACGTAAAAGACGACAAGGGTAGTTCTATAATTAATTTTGCTGCTGCTGCAGGAGAAGATAATACCAAAGTTTATGATCTTATTATGGCTCAAGGTATCGATTTAAAAACGGACCTAACACCAAAAGGTGCAAACGCATTATTGGTAGCTGCACCATCTGATAAAGACTTTAAACTAATAAAGTATTTTATATCGAAAGGTTTAGATATAAATTCTGTTGATAAAGATGGTAATGGAATTTATAATTATATCGCTAAATCTGGTAATACAGTCGCTTTAGATAAAATTTCAGAAATGGGTGTTAAAGGTACTGATCAAGCTTTCATTTTTGCTGCAAATGGTATGAGAAGACAACCAACAGACCTTAAAGTATACCAATACCTAAAAGACCAAGGGTTTAATCCAAATATCACGAATAACCAAGGAGAAACCCCTTTACATATTCTAGCTGGCAGAGGTAAAAACAGAGCTGTATTTAATTTTTTATTAGAAAATGGACTCGATGTGAACCAAAAAGATAAACATGGAAATACAGCATTTATGAATGCTGCTTCTAGTAACGATTTAAAGCTTGTAGAATTTTTATCTAAAAAATTAAAAGATATAAATACGATTAACAAAAAAGGACAATCGGCTTTAATGCTAGCTACAGCAAATAACAAAGTTGGGGTTGTAGAATTTTTATTGGATCATAAAGCAAACACAACGCTTAGCGATGCTGATGGCAATAACTTGGTTTATTATTTAGTGGATTCGTATTCAAAACGTAACGAATCTAATTTTAAACAAAAAATGGCATTACTTCAAAATCACGGTATAAAGTTAGAAGAACTTAAAAATGATGGTAACACTTGGTTTCATTTGGCCGTTGAAAAAAACAGTTTAGATTTATTAACCTACAGTACTAAGTTTAAACAAGATATCAACGCTAAAAATAATGAAGGTAATACCGCTTTACATATCGCGGCAATGACATCTAAAGATGATGCATTATTAAAATATCTTATTAAAAATGGTGCTGAAAAGGACGCTAAAACTGATTTTGAAGAAACGGCTTACGATTTAGCAAAAGAAAATGAATTGCTAAAAGCGAATAACATTTCAGTAGAATTTTTAAAGTAAAATTACCGATGAAAACTATTAAATTATTAAGTATTGCAAGCCTTATGTTTTTAGGGTTAATGTCTTTTACTACAGTAGCAGAAAGTTCAAAATATAAGTGTATGATTCAGATGACGAATTATACAGGTGAAGGCGCTTATATCGTCATTTCATTAATGAATCCTGAAGGGGAGTATGAAGAAACCTTAAACGTTATTGGCGATGATGAAGAATGGTATAACACCATTGAATCTTGGTGGGACTTTTACGGTAAAAGACGTCCAGATATCGATGCTATAACAGGTGCAACCGTTAGTGGAGGCGAACGTACAATTAATGTCATTGAAATTGATGACGATAAACTAGATAAAGGGTATAAGCTTCGTTTTGAATCGGCTGTTGAAGATCAAGAGTATTACGAAAAAGATGTAGAAATAGAGTTAACTTCTGCCAACGTAAAGTCTAAAGTAGAAGGTAACGGTTTTATTCGTTACATCCGAATGATGCCTCAAAAATAAAGTGTTAATATGACCATTTCTATCTGGAGGTATAGCCATTTAATACTCGCAATATTAACATCTCTATTTGTTTTAATAGCATCAGTAACTGGTGCTATTTTGGCATTTGAACCTATTTCAAATCAATTGCAACCTTATGCCATTTCTGGAGCCCATGAGCGTTCCCTTGCGGAAACTTTAAGTGTGTTGCAACAAGAGTATGATGAGGTATTTACCCTAGAGGTCGATAAAAATGGTTTTGTTAGTGCCTCAGTAATTACAAAAGAAGGGGATAGTGATACGTTTTATATCAATCCTGTCACAGGAGAGAAATTAGGTGACCTCATTAAAAAAGCACCACTTTTTGAATTTGCGACCAACTTACATCGCTCACTGTTTTTAAAAACCACAGGTCGAATTTTAATTGGTGTTGTGTCCTTTTTATTGATTTTAATTACTATAACTGGAATTAAATTAATCTTGAAGCGTCAAGGTGGTTTTAAACGCTTTTTCTCAAAAGTAGTTAAGGAAAATTTTAATCAATATTACCATGTGGTCATTGGTAGATACGCGCTAATTCCTATTCTTATAATTACCATAACAGGAGTGTTTTTATCTTTAGAACGCTTTGAGTTATTACCAATTACTAAAACGTCACACCAATATCTAGAACAAGTTGAACCGGAAAATAAATTAGCATTAAAAGATCTAAAAATATTTCAAGATTTAAAACTTGAAACAGTAAAACAGGTTGAATTTCCTTTTTCAGATGATATTGAAGATTATTTCATTGTTCAATTAAATGACAAAGAGTTATTAGTTAATCAGTTTACGGGTGACGTTGTTAGCCAACAGAATTCGTCGTTAGTAACTATACTCACAGATTGGAGTATTATTTTACACACAGGTGAAGGCACCATAATCTGGTCGGTTGTTTTGTTGTTAGCAAGTTTAGCGATTTTGTTTTTTATGTATTCGGGCTTCGCCATGACTATAAAACGACGAAAAGACACTTCAAAAATTAAAAATAAATTTAAAAAAGATACTGCTGAATATATCATATTAGTTGGATCGGAAACAGGAAACACCTTCAATACCGCTAAGTTATTTTATGATGCATTATTAGCAGCAGGACATTCTGCTTATGCAGCTTCTTTAAACGAGTATTCAACCTATAACAAAGCAAAACATATCATTGTTTTCGCGGCAACATATGGTGAAGGTGAAGCGCCTATTAGTGCTTCAAACTTTAATAAGTTATTTGCGGAAGTTAATCAAAAGCAAACCATTTCATATGCGGTTATAGGCTTTGGTTCGCTGATGTATCCTGATTACTGTAAATATGCAATTGAAGTAGACCAAATGTTTCAAAAGCAGCCTAATTTCGAAGTGCATTTACCGCTTTTTAAAATCAATAATCAGTCTTTTGAAGCTTTCAAAACATGGATTCAACAATGGAATAAAAGCAGTAATCAAGATTTAAAAATTCAATTTAAAAAACCTCAAATTAAAACCAAAAGCTTAAAGGAATTTAAAGTGGTGCAAAAAACAGCTTTGAATATTGACCATACGTTTTTAGTGCAACTACGACCTCAAAAAAAGACCAAATTTACATCTGGGGATTTACTGTCGTTATTTCCGGATCAAGATTTTATAGAACGTCAATATTCTATAGGAAAAATAGAAAATGACATTCTTTTAAGTATTAAAAAGCATGAATTAGGAGTTTGTTCAAATTACTTTAACCAACTAAAATTAAACGATGTGGTTAAAGCGAAAGTAAAACGAAATTATGAATTTCATTTTCCTACGGATGCAAAAGCGGTAATAATGATTGCCAATGGTACAGGAATAGCACCTTTTTTAGGCATGATTAACGACAACCAAAATCAAACAAAAACACATCTATTTTGGGGCGGAAGAACACAGGCCTCATTAGATATTTATAAAAATAGTATTGATACAGCGTTTTCTAAAGATACCCTATCAAGTTTTCATGTCGCGTATTCACAAGAACAAGAAGAAAAATTCTATGTTCAAGATTTACTCTTAAAACATCAAGATTTATTATCACAAGTATTAAATACTAATGGTGTTGTGATGATTTGTGGATCTATAGCGATGCAAAATCGTGTTTTAGAAGTCTTAAATAGTGTCACAACAGCAAAACTCAACAAACCATTGAGCACGTTTGAAAGTAACGCGCAAATAAGGATGGATTGTTATTAAAAACAAAAGCCCATGTGCAAACGAATAAAAATTTTATCAAAAGTTAGTAATGGCGAATTATCTGTATGCGAATGTTGCGGAATTTATCATTTAGAGTTTAATAACATTTATTTTGAATTCACCCACGAACAATACCATCATTTTAAAAACTATTTAATGACAATAGAAGAAGACTATTGGGAAGACTTGTATGCTAATGCTAGCGTAAAACGTAAAATTCCAATTCCGTCTGTTCAAGAAAATTTAGTGTTGATGTTTAATCGTGAAGAAATTTTACAATTAAGATTATTATTCTGTAAGAGAGGCTGTGTTTATCAAAACTATATTTCACTCAAGGATATAGATTATAAGATATTTCTCAACTAAATAGTGGTATAAAAAACCAATTTCTAAGCAAATTATTGAGGAAATAAAAAATAATATTTAAAACCTCATATTAGGCTTCCAAGTTGATATATAATGTTTAACTTTGTGCGCAATTAAATCATTAATTGCAATGAAAGCACACGAAAGCAAAATAGTTGGAGAAGGTCTCACTTATGACGACGTACTTTTAGTTCCAGCATTTTCAGAAGTTCTTCCTCGCGAAGTCAGTATTCAAACAAAATTTACACGAAATATTTCCATTAACATTCCTGTTATTTCTGCAGCAATGGATACGGTTACGGAAAGCAAAATGGCAATTGCCATGGCGCAAGAAGGTGGTATTGGTGTATTGCACAAAAATATGACCATTGCACAGCAAGCGGATAAGGTTCGTCGTGTAAAACGTGCCGAAAGTGGTATGATAATAGACCCTGTAACTTTGCCCCTAGATGCTACAGTTTTTGATGCCAACTCAAATATGGCAGAACATAGTATTGGTGGTATTCCAATTGTAGATGATAGCGGTACCTTAAAAGGTATTGTAACCAATAGAGATTTGCGTTTTGAGCACGAAAGTGATAAACCGATAGTAGAAGTAATGACCAAAGAAAATTTGGTAACTGCTGCTGTTGGAACTTCTTTAAAAGATGCTGAACAAATTCTACAACAACATAAAATTGAAAAATTACTTATCGTTGATGAGGACTTTAAACTAAAGGGCCTTATTACCTTTAGAGATATTACTAAAGTCACTCAAAAGCCAAATGCCAATAAAGACTCTTATGGAAGATTACGTGTAGCGGCTGCAATAGGTGTTACAGGAGATGCGGTTGAACGCGCTGAAGCCTTAGTGAACGCAGGTGTTGATGCCGTAATTATTGATACAGCTCATGGCCATACTAAAGGTGTGGTTGCCGTTTTAAAAGAAATTAAAAGTAAGTTTCCTAAACTTGAAGTGATTGTCGGAAACATTGCGACAGGTGCTGCAGCAAAGTATTTAGTTGAAGCTGGAGCCGATGCTGTAAAAGTAGGAATCGGTCCGGGTTCAATCTGTACAACTAGAGTCGTAGCAGGTGTTGGCTTTCCTCAGTTCTCTGCAGTATTAGAAGTTTCTGCAGCAATTAAAGGAACAGGAGTGCCGGTGATTGCAGATGGTGGTATTCGCTATACAGGCGATATTCCTAAGGCGATTGCAGCAGGTGCAGATACCGTGATGTTAGGCTCACTTTTAGCCGGAACAAAAGAAAGTCCAGGAGAAACCATTATCTACGAAGGAAGAAAATTTAAATCTTACCGTGGCATGGGCTCAGTAGAGGCTATGAAGCAAGGAAGTAAAGATCGTTATTTTCAAGATGTTGAAGATGATATTAAAAAATTAGTTCCTGAAGGTATTGTAGGCCGTGTACCTTACAAAGGTGAATTGGTAGAAAGTATTCATCAGTTTATCGGCGGACTTAGAGCCGGAATGGGCTATTGTGGCGCAAAAGACATTGAAACTTTAAAAGAAAATGGTCGTTTTGTAAAAATTACAAGTTCTGGTATCAATGAAAGTCACCCTCATGATGTGACGATTACTAAGGAAGCGCCTAATTATTCGAGATAATGAAATTCCTGCGAAAGCAAGAATCTTAATATAAAATTTAAAACAGCAGCTTGAAAAAGCTGCTGTTTTTTGTTGTTAATAATTATTTAGCGGGAATTGAGATTAGTTTTGAAGGTGATTTTGATGGTATTGTTCTATCATTTGCAAGGCCGGCTTATGTGCTCTACCTGCTGCTTTTTCATAATCAGAAGGCACATCATTGGCCCCATTTTTTATGCCTTCGTAAATTCCGGCGATGATAGTACCTAGAAACTCACCAAGTTCAGCAATTCTGTCTTTTTTATAAGCTTCTACAGAAAACGTATTATAAACTAATTTTGTGCCGAAAACCTGATTAATAAAATTAGCGAGTTCCTTTTGCGAGATTGCTTCACCTACTAAATTATAGGTGTTACCATTGTGTTTGTCTTCTAATAGCATTTTAACGTAGGCATAACTCAATTCTTCACGACTTGTATATGTGCACTTTCCTTGGTCTGCAGAATTTCTTATCTCACCGTCTTTTATATAGGTATCTAAATAGTCTAAATCGGGTTCAATATAAATACCGTTTCTACCAATAACCCAATTTAAACCGGAATTACGAATGTCTTCTTCCGTCTGGCGATTGCTTTGCACAACTGGACTAAAAGCATTGTTTTCTTCAGCGCCAACAATACTCGTATAGACTATTTTTTTGACTCCATTTTGTTTAGCGGCTTCAATAACATTGCGATGTTGTTTTATTCTTTTTTGTGGATCGTCCATACCAGACACTAACAGCACAGTGTCAATGCCTTTTAAAGCGGCAATGAAATCTTCACGACTATTGTAATCTCCCTTTCTGACTTCAACACCTAAATGTGTCGCGTTTTCAGGAGTTCTTGCGATAGCAATGACATTTCCTTGTTCAGTAGCTTTTAAAAGTGCTTTTACAATGGCGGTTCCTAAATGTCCGCTTGCTGATGTTACTGCAATTTTCATAATATATAATAGTTTATGAATGTTTAGATTTTAAAGCCTCTAACTCTTTTTCAAGTTGTTCTGCTTTTGTTTTAAACTTTTCAAGCGCTTTCTTCATTTGGCCAACTTTTTTTAAAGCCTCTTCATCTTGTACTGCTTGATAGGTGGTTTCTCCTTCTTTTTCTTTTATTTTAGAATAACTGCCACAAGTAGGGCATTTTGCAATGTCGCTCATAATATTTATTTATTACAAAGTTCTGAATAGGACTAAAGTTGCAAAAGGTAAATTATCTGTTAAAAATGGTAAATGTGAAACCTAAATCTAAAGTGTAGATTTAAATGCCTTGGGAGAGAGACCTGTATGTTTTTTAAAAAACTTGGTAAAATTAGTAACTTCATCGAATCCATTTTCATAAGCGACTTCTTTAAGACTTAAAGTGCTACTAAAGATGTCACGCTTAATTTCTAAGATGACGTAGTTATCAATAAAATGCTTCGCTGTATTTAATGTGGTTGCTCTAACTATGGTGTTAAGATGCTTCGTAGAAATGTTTAATAGCTTCGCGTAATCTTTGACATTCCGCGTGTTTGTATAATTTTTCTCTACTAAATTTTTAAAATTAATAAAAAGACTTTGGTATTTTTTATTGAACGTTTCAAGTGGTGTTTTATAAGCTTCACGTTCCAATTTTAATAAAAATAGTTCTAATATTTTTGCTATAATTTCATGCTGTACATAGGTATTTGTACTTTGAATCTCTTCTGTTATTCGTTCTAAAAAAAAAGCGTTTAACGCGCTGTTTTCAACTAAAGGATCTGAAATATGATAGTTGTACAAATGCGATATATACTCGATAGAAGATTTCGAGAAATATTTTAAAACAAAATCCTCTGTAAATAACACGAGATAACCCTTGTATTGCGGATGATTTTGAAAAGCGTGAACCTGACCTTTTGCAATTTTAAGTATAGAGTCTTTCTGAATTTTATAAGTCTTTAAATCAACTTGATGTTCACCGTGTCCTTCAGTTACAATTAATAAGGCAAAAAATGAAATGCGGTGAGGCAAATGTGGATTGTGATTTGGATCGTTTTCAATTCGTGTGAATAATTCCGATAATTGAATGCATTCAATGTCATTAAATCCATCGCTACTTTTAAAAGATATGTTAGGGATATGATTCAATGATGAATTAATTTTAGGTTTTGAATAAAAATAACAATTACTATTGAAAGCATTGAGAATTGAAATGAGTTAATTTTCTTTTTAGTCTTAATCTAAGGATACATTTAAAACTAGTAGAAAAACAAAAACAGCATCAATATGATGCTGTTTTTTTGTAACTGTTATTATAGAACTTTATGCCTTACTCGCTTTTACAGGACAGCCTATCGCTTTTGTGAAATTAGGGCTTGGTTTCTCACCTTTTTCTAAAGCCTCAATAGCGTCTTTAACGTAGTTTACTTTGACATCCTCTGGTGATTTTGAATTATCATCAATAGTACCAATGTACTGTACTTTACGCTCAGCATCCAATAAAAAGACATGTGGTGTTCTTACGGCACCATATTGTGGATATATTTTTTGTCCTTCATCAACTAAATACGGAAATGTAAATCCTTTGTCTTCTGAACGTTTTTGCATGGCTTCATAGCCTTCTTTTTCATTCGCTGGACTGTTCGGATTAATGGCGATAACAGGATAGCCTTTTGGTGCATATTCATTATTTAATGCAATTAAACGGTCTTCATACAATACTGAAAACGGACACTCATTACACGTGAACGTTACGATATAACCCTTTGCATTTTCAAAACTGTCTAGAGAAACCATAGAACCATCAACATTTTTTAAATTAAAATCAGTTGCAACATCACCAATCGCGTAACCACCGATTTCTTCCAATGTTTTGGTTTGTTCTGGTAGACCTCCTCTTGGTGGCCCTTTGCGTTCACCTCCATGTGGTGGTGGTCCTTTTCTATCTCCATCATGAGGAGGACGCTCTCCTTTATGCTCTTGGTTTTCAGCAGTAGGTTCTCCTGAAGTTTTAGATTCGTTTTTACAAGAGACTAGCACACTTGCAGATAAGCCAATAATGGCTAATAGGACACTGATTTTTTTCATGGTTTTTTAATTTAGTCTTTTTATTTGGTTTTCTAAGTCTTCCAAGCTTTCAAAAGAACGCTCGTAAAATAAACGATTGTTTTTGTTAAACATAATGGTAAAAGGAATGGCACCAGACCAGTTAGGATCTATTTTATCTATCCATGTATTAGCATCCGGATCATCCAATAGTACAACTTTTTGTGTTATGTTTTTTTTCTTTAAGAAAGGTTTAAGTTTTGTGTCAATATCTTTTGGGAAATCTAAGCTCACCAATATGACTTCTACATCTGGGTGTTTCGCCGAAAATGCTTCAATGTATGGCAATTCTTTAACACAAGGCGCACACCACATCGCCCAAAAATTAACGATATAGGTTTTATCGGATTCAGTGTAAATTAGTGGTTCAAATTCACTGAAATCGTAAACAGGGATGTCTTGATTAAGGTCAACGTTTTTTTTAGTAGTTGTGTCTTTAGCTGAGTTTGTGTTGTTACAACTAATGCAAAAGCAGAAGATAAGAAGTGAAAATAATATTGATTTGTTAGCTTGAATACGATGCTTTCTTGTAAATAAATTCAAAATTTGGATTTTAATTATTTTTGTTAGACGCTATGTGAAACAAAAGGTTTAATCTAAAATGATTTTTTTTTTAATTAAACCAAACAGCATAACCTTCTCGCCGTAATTCTAGGGCTATTTGCTCTTCCGCTTTCAAAGCTTCTGCGCGTGTAAAAAACGGATCGATGTGGTTGAATAAACTCGGTCGTAAATAGGTGCCATATTTTTCAACAATATTTGCTGAGATTTTATAGCCTTTCTTGTTACGATGTCCTGTTTTATGCTGAAGAAAACGTTCTTTTGGTGTTTTAGAGGTCATACCGACGTATAAACATTCTAAAACACCGTTGAACTGTGGGTTGGCTTTTCTAAACTTTGTGTTTTCCGTGAACACACGTTTAGATAACTCTATGACATAAATTGTATAAAGCGTTTTTACCATGATTATATTATAATTTCATAATGAAACTTTAAACAAGAATTAGCCTAATAAAAATTGTTTTAATTCGTCATAAGTACTAATTTTTGTAGACTTTTTTTTCTTGTGCATTACAGACTCAATCTGAGGTGGTAAGCTTATATTTTGTCTAATAATATCGGTAACAATATCTAAAAATTTGGTAGGATGCGCTGTTTCTAAAAATACGACATGTGCGTCATTATTTTTTAAATAATCTTTAGCACCTAAATAACCAACAGCACCATGAGGATCAGCAACGTAAGTATAATCATTATATAATTCTAAAAGTGCTTCTTTTGTCTCTTCGTCAGTATAACTATACGAAGACAAATTAGCTTTTAAAGCTTCAAAATCATTGTTGTGTAATTCTTGAATTCTTATAAAATTACTAGGATTACCAACATCCATAGCATTACTAATGGTTTGAACGGATGGTTTAGGAGTATAGGTTTGTGAAATCATATAATTCACAACGGTATCATTGGCGTTATTTGCAGCGATAAAATGTTTGATAGGTAAACCTAATTTTTGAGCGACCATACCCGCACAAATATTGCCAAAGTTTCCACTTGGTACAGAGAATGCAATGTCTTTGTGTTTCGATTTTAGTTTTTTATAAGTAAACATAAAATAGAAGAGCTGTGGTAACCAACGTGCAATATTTATAGAGTTTGCAGAGGTTAACTGCATTTTGTCAGTTAATTCTCTATCTGTAAAGGCTTTTTTAACCATGTCTTGGCAATCGTCAAAAACACCATCAACTTCCAAAGCTTTAATGTTTTTTTTGAGTGTCGTTAACTGCTTTTCTTGAATATCACTCACTTTACCACTCGGATAAAGGATAACAACATTTACGCCTTTTACGCCTAAAAATCCATTAGCAACGGCACCTCCTGTATCTCCAGAAGTCGCCACTAATACTGTAACATCTTTAGTATTGGTTTTGTTGAAATAACCCAGACATCTCGCCATAAAACGAGCGCCAACATCTTTAAATGCCATCGTAGGACCATGAAATAACTCTAAAGATGAAATGTTTTCGTTGATTTCTACAACCGGAAAATCGAAACTCAACGTGTCTTCAATAATAGATTTTAAAACATCTTCAGGAATCTCTGGTACAATGAATTGCTTAATCGCTTCAAAAGCTATTTCGGTATTCGATTTGTCCTCAATCGTTTCAAAAAAAGAAGGGTCTAACGGTGTAATTGATTCTGGGAAATATAAGCCCTTGTCTGGTGCTAAACCTCTTACTACAGCATCTTCGAATGTTGTATGAGGTGCTTTTTTATTTAAAGAATAATAGTTCATAATGTAGAGACAGAATACGGAAGACTAATGATAGACTGCCGAATTCATTTTTTTAGTTAATATTTCTTTTAAACGCTGCCATTTTGTTTCTTAAGTGAAATGCAGAGTTGTATAATTTAATAAAATTTCTTCAGAAATATAATTTCTGTTTATTTTAGATTTTTCATTTAAAGCGCCCTTCTTTTGTTATTAGACATCAGTCATTTTATTATAAAACCTGAATCCCTTCAGTATTAATCTTAGAAACATAGGTTTCAAATGCAATAGCTGTTTCCGAATATACATTTTTAATTGCTTCTTCTACAGCTTCAGCGACTGCTTTCCCCTTACTCAACATAAAAATTGAAGGTCCAGAACCTGAAATTGCGCAACCTAAAGCGCCTGCTTTTAAAGCAGCGTTTTTTACAGCATCAAAGTGCGGAATTAACTGCTTACGATAAGGTTCTATTACCACATCATTTAAAGCATCCTTTATTAAATCATAATCTGAAGTATGCAATGCATGCACCAAACTTCCAACATTGGCCCATTGTGCAATAGCGTTACTTAGCGGAATCTCTTTGGGTAAAATAGCCCTAGATTCGGAAGTCTTAATTTCAATTTGAGGATGAATTAAGGTTGCATATAAATCTGAAGGTGTTGGTAATTCTAATATTTGTAAAGGATTAGCACTTTTAACGAGTGTGAATCCACCAAAAATAGCTGGTGCTAAATTATCGGCATGTTCGCATTGGCTGGCTAAAGCTTCACCTTTCATGGCAAAATAAGTCAGTTTTGTTTTGTCTAACGGATAGCCTAATAAAGCATTCATTCCAAAAACACTTCCTGCAGCACTTGCCGAACTGCTACCAATACCACTTCCGGGTTTTATCTTTTTATAGATTTCAATTTCGAATCCACAATCTGGCTTTAAATCTTTATACATCGCTAAAGCAGAAACTCCAGCAACATTTTTTTCGGCTTCAAAGGGTAAATCATAGCCTTCAATCTTTGTGATTCTGATGCCTTTTTCTTCCGTTTTTCTAATGACCATCTCATCACCAATGGTGTCTAAACAAAAACCGAGTACATCAAAGCCACAAGCCACGTTAGCTACGGTTGCAGGCGAAAATATTTTAATTTCGTTTTCCATATTCATTTGCCGCTAAAAGCGGTCGTCTAGTTATTAGCGATTCTTATAATATCTGCAAACAATCCTGAAGCTGTAACATCTGCTCCAGCACCTGCACCTTTAATAATCATAGGTTGCTCAGGGTAACGTTGTGTGTAAAACATTACGATATTGTCTTTTCCTTTTAGATTGTAAAATGGATGTCCTTCAGGAATTTCTTGAAGTCCAACTTTTGCAACACCATCATTAAACTCAGCAACAAACTTTAACTGACAGTTATGGTCTTGAGCCGATTTAAATAAGCTTTGGTAATAGGATTCTTCTTCCTTTAAAGTTTCAAAAAAATCATCCACAGAATCTGAATTTGATGCTTTTTCAGTGAGGAAACTTTCACTTTTTAGATCCGCTAACTCAATAGCATGACCACTTTCTCTAGCTAAAATTAAAACTTTTCGAGCGACGTCAATCCCGCTTAAATCAATTCTAGGGTCGGGTTCTGTAAAACCTTCTTCTTGTGCTTGTTTAACAACATCATAAAATGTAGTTTCAGCATTAAAATTGTTGAATATAAAGTTAAGACTTCCAGATAAAACAGCTTGAATAGTATTGACTTTATCTCCAGACGTGATTAAATGTCCTAATGTATCTAAGACAGGTAAACCAGCACCAACATTGGTTTCAAATAAGAATGCTGCGTTGTATTGTCTGGATAAGGCTTTTAATTCGTTGTAATATTCAATATCACCCGAGCAAGCAATTTTGTTACAAGCCACCACAGATATACTTTCCTTAAGATAACGACTGTAAATATTAGAAACAGCTTGGTTGGCTGTAATGTCTACAAAAACAGAATTTCTTAAATTTAATTCTTTGGCATGTTCAAAGAAACCATCTAAACTAGCTTTCTCGCCGTTTTCAAGTGCTTCTTTCCAGTTTTTTAAATTGATGCCATCATCATTAACCACCATAGTTCTTGAGTTAGACAAACCGGCTATTCTCAAGTTGATTTTAAAGTTTTCTTTAACATAAGCTTTTTGTTGTTTAATTTGTTCAATTAAACGTTCGCCAACATTACCAACACCTGTGATAAAAAGGTTGATTTGTTTGGTCTTAATTTCAAAATATTGCTCGTGTAAACTGTTGAGTGCTTTTTTAACATCGTTTTTATGAATTACGGCTGAAATATTACGTTCAGAAGCGCCTTGAGCAATGGCTCTAATATTCACGTTGTTTTTACCTAAAGTGCTAAACATTTTTCCACTAATCCCTTGGTGATTCTTCATCTTGTCACCAACTACGGCTATAATAGATAAATCTGACTCAACAATAATAGGGTCAATTTTTAAGAGTTGAATTTCATATTCAAAAACCAAATCAATTAGTGCTTTAGCGCGTTGCGCATCGCTATCAGCTATACCAAAACAAATAGAATGTTCTGAAGAAGATTGTGTAATTAAAATAATATTAATTTTTTCTTGGGCGAGCGCTTCAAATAAGCGTTTACTAAATCCTGGAATACCAACCATACCATTACCTTGCAAGGTTAGAAGCGCCACATTATCAATATTGCTAATCCCCTTAACAGGTGAATTATCATCAGGTTTAATTTTTTTTGTAATTGTAGTTCCGGCGGCTTCAGGATCTAATGTGTTTTTAATTACAATCGGAATTTCCTTTTTAAGTACCGGCATTACCGTAGGTGGATATAAAACTTTAGCACCAAAATGCGATAACTCTATGGCTTCTTGGTACGATAATTCTACAATAGGAGCGGCTTGTTTTACTAATTTAGGATTGGTAGTGTACATACCACTTACGTCTGTCCATATTTGTAACTCATCAGTTTCCATAGCAGCGGCTATAATGGCAGCTGTATAATCGGATCCACCTCGTCCTAGTGTTGTAATTTCTCCAAAAACCGACTTAGATACAAAGCCTGGTAATAATACAATGGCATTAGAATTGGCACTAAAAAAGTTCTGTATGTTGCTATTTGTGGTTTTAAAATTGACAATTGCATTATTAAAACTAGAATCGGTAATAATCAATTCTTGAGAGTTTTTTAAAACAGCATCTAATTGTCTCGATTTTAAAGTGTGAAAAATTATAGTTGATGATAACGCTTCTCCAAAACTCAATAATTTATCTTTAGTTTTTGGCGATAATTCATTGATAAGGTAGATGCCATTTAAAAGATTTTTGAGCTCATTTAATTTTTCTGAAATAAGCTCATGAAGACTTTCTTGCTGCTTTTTAAGGGGTTCATCGTTTTCTGGGTTCAAAAACAAACCCTCAATAATAGTATTATGAATAGACCAAATGGTATTGTATTTCTGTTTGTAGTCTAGATTTTTATCACAAGCTAAATGAGCAGCTTCTAATAACTTATCTGTTATACCACCAACGGCAGAAACAACCACTGCGATATTAGTATTTTTAGAACTTTGATCTAAAATTGAGATGACTTTATTTATATTTTCGGCTGAACCTACTGAGGTGCCACCAAATTTGAGTACTTTCATGTGTTTATATGTTTTAAAGAGAAATGTATTTGTCTGTTAGTGTAGACAATAAAGTGGATGGATTATATGTATTATAAATTACCCCAAAGGGTAATAATCGTTGAAATGATAAACATAGAAATCGTTAGGCAATTAGCCATTTCTGATGTATTTGTTGATAGGTGTATATTTTTCGTCATTACAACTCAAATGTATTATTTTTACGACAATAAAAAAACTTATTATTTCTTTTTGAAGAATTATTAGAAAAAGCGATATCTTTTTATTAAAAACTAAACAAATTAGCCAAATACGAAAAATAACTCATTATTGTTAAATTTAATATTGAGCTTGTACATCTATAAATAAATTCACGTTTAAAATGTGTCTGATAAAGCTGTATTATTCTTAATAATAAATACTCGTAAGTCACAAGTGAGAAAAATATAAAATAATATAATTAAATGAAATTATTTTCTAAAGCCCAAATTTATGAAGGGGATAAGTTAACCACAGAACACCAAAATATTTCTTCTACAGATTTAATGGAGCGTGCCGGTATTCAGATATTTAATTGGATTCATGCGCGTATGCAAGGCGCTCAAGTTCCTATTCATGTTTTTTGTGGGATAGGTAATAACGGCGGTGATGGTTTAGTATTAGCAAGACACCTAATTACACATGGATACAATGTGTTTACTTATATTGTTAACTGTAGTGATAAGCGATCAAAAGATTTTTTAATCAATTATGACCGTGTTAAAAACGTAACTAAAGATTGGCCAATAATGTTAAGTTGTAAGAACGATTTTTCAGAATTTACTATTGGTACCGATGATATTATTGTAGATGCTATTTTTGGTATCGGTTTAAACCGACCTCCCAATGATTGGGTACAAGCACTATTTCAAAAATTTAGTGCCTCAAAAGCATTTACGTTAGCTGTAGATGTTCCTTCTGGTCTATACACAGATAAAGCTGTTGAAGATGAAAAAGCTGTTGTGCATGCCAATTATACGTTGAGTTTTCAATCACCAAAATTGGTGTTCTTTCTACCAGAAACGGCAAAGTTTACCACACAATGGGAAGTTTTAGATATAGGGATTGACCGTGATTATCTAATGAAAACAGACACTGAAGCAGAACTGATTACAAAGCTTGAAGTATTACCAATTTATAAACCAAGAGAAAAATTCTCACACAAAGGTAACTTTGGCCATGTGATGATTTTAGGCGGGAGTTATGGTAAGATTGGTGCCGTAAATTTAGCAAGTAGAGCAGCTTTAAGTTCTGGTGCAGGTTTGGTTACGGCCTATACACCTAAATGTGGTTATCACAGTTTGCAAACCGCTATCCCTGAAGTCATGGTAATTACGGATAGTGATGACACACAGATCACGACTATTAATTACGATATAGAACCTACGGTTATTGGACTTGGCGTAGGGCTGGGAACCTCAGATAAAACAGCGAAAGCATTAGATACTTTTTTAAAAGGTAATAAAGTACCGCTTGTAATTGATGCTGATGGTTTAAATCTTTTGTCAAAAAATAAAACCTTATTAAAATACTTACCAACTAAAACAATTATTACGCCCCATCCTAAAGAGTTAGAGCGTTTAATAGGTAAATGGACTGATGATTTTGATAAGCTGAAAAAAGTAAAGGGTTTTTCTAAAAAATATAATCTTATTGTGCTTGTTAAAGGCGCAAATTCTATAACGGTTTATAATGATAAGCTTTATATTAATTCAACCGGAAATCCAGGAATGGCGACAGGAGGAACAGGTGATGTTTTAACAGGAATGATATCTGGACTTGTAGCGCAAGGTTACGAGCCATTGGCAGCGACAATTTTTGGCGTTTACCTGCATGGGAAATCGGCTGATATTTCTGTGGAAGATTATGGTTATCAAAGTTTAATAGCGAGTCATATAGTAGAGACGATAGGCGAGGCTTATATCGATTTGTTTAAGCAACCCGAACAACCTAAGCAAGCAGAAGCGACTGATGAGCCCTCGCAAAAACAGCGTTGATAAGAACAAAAAAAGCCTGATTACTTAGACGTGTAATCAGGCTTTTTTTAGTTTCATTTTTATTTTAAATTCCTAATTCGTCAAATAAAGAAACTAATGCTTTGCTTGATGGACGTGGTGCATCAGCATTTACAATGTTGCCATCAGGGTCTATAAGTAGAAATCTAGGAATACTATTTATTTTATAGTCTCTGATAAAAGTAGAGGTAAAGCCATTATCAGCCATGAGTTGAATGCCTCCTAAATCTTTATCGGCTACCATTTTTTTCCAACCTTCATAAGCGGCATCCTTATCGCCTTTATAACCTCTGCCTTCATCAACAGAAATACTTACAAATTCAATGTTTTTATCTTTATATTGTTCTTCTACTTTTTTAAGTGAAGGAATTTCTTTTATACAAGGCCCACACCAAGTTGCCCAAATATCGAAATACACATATTTTCCTTTTAAATCAGAAAGTGACATAGTACCACCTGCAAAATTCTCGTAGTTTTCAAAAGAAGGTGAAGGTGAGCCTTTAGGAAATGCATTTCGAGTGGCTAATTTCATTGACATAAATCTCTGTAATTGCATGGAAGCATTCTTTATGTTTTGATCCATTTTGGCAACGCGTGTAGAATCAATTTCAGAATATTTATTTTTAATTGCCTCGTAATCATCCTGGTAAGCCTTAAGCGCATTTTTAAGGTCTTCTTCTGTACCATTAGCGATTAAGTCTTCTGTAAAATGCGTTTTAGAAATTAAGAAAGATTTTAAAGAAAAGTTGTTGATGTCAGAACCATCACCTGAAAATTCCATAGAATCTATAAAGGATTCATTATCGGTATTAAAAGATGAGACATTGTCATTTTTTAGATAGATTTGACCATATTCATTACCATACTGAAAAGTATAATCGCCTTCGGCTACTTTTAACGTATCTTCAAAAGTACCGTCCTCATTAAGTGTAATGATTTTTTCGAACACATTTCCTTGAAAAACCCTCAAAGTATCGTTGTTGTTTGCGTTTTCAATT
This sequence comes from Winogradskyella vidalii, assembly GCF_013403955.1. GTDB lineage: Bacteria > Bacteroidota > Bacteroidia > Flavobacteriales > Flavobacteriaceae > Winogradskyella > Winogradskyella vidalii. Next base: position 1,543,853 of record NZ_JABFDG010000001.1, read on the forward strand.
TTTCCAGAAATTGTAGCGTAATCTTTGGGTTCTTCTTCTTTGCAAGTAAATAAACTTATTGCTGTAAAAAATATTAATAATCGTTTCATAAAAAGTAATTTGTTTATACCGTAAAAATAAACATTATAAAGCAAAATGAAACTACTAATGAATTATTAACAAAACCTTGTAGAATCCGAAATTATTCACAATTTTTGAGGTATAAAATTACGCCAATGGATAATTATCATATCATCTCATCTGAAGCTTTAGATATTGTAACAATTTATAATATTTTCTATCAAAATAAGAAATTAAAACTTTCTGAAGCGTCTGCAAATAGTATAACGAAATGTAAATCTTATTTAGATGAAAAATTAGCGCGTGAAAAAAAACCTATGTATGGTATCAATACCGGTTTTGGGTCTCTTTATAATGTGAAAATTTCTGATACAGACTTAAGTCAACTTCAAGAAAATTTAGTAATGTCTCATGCTTGTGGTACAGGTGATCGTGTTCCAGAGGCGATTGTTAAAGTGATGCTACTCTTAAAGATTCAATCCTTGAGTTATGGCCATAGTGGTGTGCAGTTAGCTACTGTAAACAGATTGATTGATTTTTTTAATAATGATATTTTTCCATTTGTTTTTACGCAAGGTTCCTTAGGAGCATCCGGAGATTTGGCCCCTTTAGCGCATTTAGCCTTACCGTTATTAGGGAAAGGAAAGGTGGTTCATAATGGGAAGGATTATGATGCCGCAACACTTTTAAAAGAATACGATTGGGAACCTATTACGCTTGAAGCTAAAGAAGGTTTAGCCTTATTAAACGGCACACAGTTTATGAGTGCCTATGGTGTTCATTTATTGTTAATGTCTCATAAAACATCTTTTTTGGCAGATATGATTGCTAGTGTTTCATTAGATGCTTTTGATGGTAGATTAGATCCGTTTCACGATTTAGTACATGCCGTTAGGCCACATCCAGGACAACGCAAAGTGGCTAGACGTTTTAATGAGTTTTTAAAAGGAAGTGAGCTAATTATGCGTGAAAAAGAACATGTACAAGATCCATATTCTTTTCGATGTATTCCTCAGGTTCATGGCGCCACAAAAGACACTTTAGATTTTGTTGAAAAAGTGATTTTAACGGAGATTAATTCCGTTACGGATAATCCTAATATTTTTCACGAAGAAGATTTAATTATTTCTGGTGGAAACTTTCATGGGCAACCTTTGGCCTTAGCTTTAGATTACCTAAAGATTGCAATGGCAGAAATTGGAAATATATCAGAACGACGTGTTTTTCAATTAGTTTCTGGCTTAAGAGGTTTGCCGGCGTTTTTAGTGGACAATCCAGGATTAAATTCTGGGTTTATGATTCCACAATATACAGCGGCAAGTATTGTAAGTGCTAATAAGCAAATGGCATCTCCTGCAAGTATTGATAGTATTGTGTCTAGTAATGGCCAAGAAGATCATGTTAGTATGGGAGCTAATGCTGCTACGCAGGCTTATACTTTAGTTAAAAATGTAGATCGTATTATTGCTATTGAATTAATGAATGCCTCTCAGGCCTTAGAGTTTAGAAGCCCTTTGAAAACTTCACCTTTATTAGAGGCTTTTTTAGAACAATACCGAAAAGCAGTGCCGTTTATAAAAGCAGATGAAGTATTGCACGATTCTATAGAAGCATCAATTCAATTTTTAAAAGATTTTGACATTGAAATTGATGAATTATTCTTAAATCATTATGATTTAAAGTAAAATTAAATGAGTTTATTTAATTTTAATTAATTCATCAGCCCATTTAACAGCGTCTTCTAGCTCAGTAAAGATTTCAAAAGGTTTATTGAAAAATATTTTTTCTATCTGCGCGTTTATTTTAGCATGGTATTTTTTAGATACTACTGTGATACCTTTTAAGGTTTCTATCTGAGCTGTATCGTGATAAATTTTTGGGTCTACAGAATAGGAGTTAACTCTGTTAGTGATGTACACAAAGGGCTGGTTAGAAAAGTATTTTTCGTTGATTTTTATTAGTGCTCTATTGTATTTAGGGGTTACATTTACACCTTCGTTTATTTCAACGATAACATAATGGTTATAAATTTCAACTTTACAAAAGTCTAATATAAGTGTGTCTTTCGAAATTAGAGAATCTTTCATAATTAAAAAATATTTTATAAGGTATAAAAAAACTCCTTCAAAATGAAGGAGTTTTTTTAGAAATGTATAATCGGTTTATGATTCCGTAGTCTTAGTTGACGATTTAATTTCAACATTTAACGTCTTATTCTCTTCATCTAAGTCCATTAAAATAGTATCACCTTCATGGATTTTAGAGTTAATAATTTCTTCGGCTAACGCATCTTCTACATACTTCTGAATTGCTCTATTTAGTGGTCTTGCACCATATTGCTTGTCAAATCCTTTTTCAGCAATATAGTTTTTTGCTTTTTCAGTTAATTCAAGTCCATAACCTAAATCTTTAATTCTATCAATAAGCTTCACAAGTTCAATATCAATGATTTTACTAATATCAGCTTGTTCTAGTGCGTTGAATACAACAACATCGTCAATTCTGTTTAAAAACTCAGGAGCAAATGCTTTTTTAAGTGCATTTTCAATAACTCCTTTTGCGTAATCGGATTCTTGAGCTGTTTTAGCAGACGTGCCAAAACCAACACCAGTTCCAAAGTCTTTTAATTTTCGGGCGCCAATATTAGAGGTCATTATAATGATTGCATTTCTAAAATCAATTTTTCTACCTAAGCTATCTGTTAGGTAACCGTCGTCTAAAACTTGCAATAACATATTAAAGACATCAGGATGGGCTTTTTCAATTTCATCTAAAAGCACTACAGCATAAGGCTTGCGTCTAATTTTTTCGGTAAGCTGACCGCCTTCTTCATAACCAACATATCCTGGAGGTGCTCCAACTAAACGTGAAATTGCGAATTTTTCCATGTATTCGCTCATATCAATTCTAACTAAAGCATCATCACTGTCAAAGAGCTCGCGAGCTAAAACTTTAGCGAGTTGTGTTTTACCAACACCTGTTTGGCCTAAAAATATAAATGAACCTATAGGTTTGTTTGGATCTTTAAGTCCGGCTCTATTTCTCTGAATTGCTTTTACAACCTTAGCAACAGCTTGATCTTGACCAATAACTTTACCTTTAATTAATTCCGGTAATTTTGATAATTTGTTGATTTCTGTTTGTGCTATTTTATTAACAGGAATTCCTGTCATCATAGACACTACGTCAGCAACGTTATCTTCGGTAACAATTTCTTTGTGTAGTTTCGTTTCTTCTTCCCATTTTTCTTGAGCTGTAGAAAGTTCTTTTTCTAATCGTTTTTCATCATCTCTGAGCTTTGCCGCTTCTTCATATTTCTGCTTTTTAACGACGCTGTTTTTGGTTTCTTTGACCTCTTCTAGTTTCTTTTCTAATTCTAGAATTTGTTTTGGGACATCAATGTTTGTAATATGAACACGAGAGCCAGCTTCATCTAAAGCATCAATAGCTTTGTCTGGTAAAAAACGCTCTGTCATATAGCGATTGGTTAGCTTAACGCAAGCTTCAATGGCTTCAGGTGTATAGTTAACATTGTGGTGTTCTTCATATTTACTTTTAATATTATTGAGTATTTCAATCGTTTCATCAACAGAAGTTGGCTCAACAATAACTTTCTGAAAACGACGCTCTAAGGCACCATCCTTCTCAATATACTGTCTATATTCATCTAAGGTAGTCGCACCAATACATTGTATTTCGCCTCTTGCTAAAGCAGGTTTAAACATGTTTGAGGCATCTAAGCTTCCGGTGGCACCGCCAGCACCAACGATAGTGTGAATTTCATCTATAAATAGAATAATATCGTCATTCTTTTCAAGCTCATTCATAACAGCTTTCATACGCTCTTCAAACTGACCTCTATATTTAGTACCAGCGACTAAACTTGCTAAATCTAAAGTAACGACACGCTTATTAAATAAGGTACGAGAAACCTTTCGTTTAACGATACGTAAGGCAAGTCCTTCGGCTATGGCAGATTTACCAACACCAGGTTCTCCAATTAATAAAGGGTTGTTTTTCTTTCTTCGACTCAAAATTTGAGACACACGTTCTATTTCTTTTTCTCGTCCTACAACAGGGTCTAATTTGTTTTCTTCTGCTAATACAGTTAAGTCTCTTCCAAAATTATCTAAAACAGGCGTTTTAGATTTTTTGTTTGTTTTACTCGCTTGTCCACCAAATGGGTTTTGCTTAGCATCGCCATCTTCAGCCATATCATCTTCAGAAAATGATTCTGCTTTTGGGGTTTCTAAATAATCATCTTCGCTAGTTGCCATAGATTTAAATTCTTCTTTTACGTTATCATAATCTACTTTTAGCTTGTTTAAGAGCTTTGTGGTAGGGTCATTTTCATTTCTTAAGATGCACAATAATAAATGTGCTGTGTTTATTGAGGTGCTTTGAAACAATTTTGCTTCTAAAAATGTTGTTTTTAATGCACGTTCTGCTTGCCTCGTTAAATGCAAATTCTTTTTTTCGTTAGAGGTCGTTGTGATATTTGGATTTGCCGGACTTAAAATCTCAACCTTACGTCTTAGGTGGTTAAGATCAATGTCTAGTGCACTTAAAATATCAATCGCTTTACCGTTGCCATCTCTTAATAGACCAAGCATTAAATGCTCAGTACCTATAAAATCATGACCTAAACGCAAAGCTTCTTCTTTGCTATAAGCAATAACATCTTTAACTCTTGGGGAAAAATTATCATCCATATTATATTCCTTTCTGCTTTAAAAATAATAAAAACATATTGACTATAGGTCAAAAACTGTACCTAAACCCAATGAATTTTAAAATAGGCCTTAAAAAAATGAATTATTTGTAACTTGTATGCTGTAGAAAGTATAATCAAAACTTGAGTGTTACCGATTTGTTTTCTAGTGAAATACGCGTGCAATAAAAACGAATTTTAAAGCTTGTTATAAGGTTTCTTAGACCTCTAGTATAAGTTGTAAACGAAGAGAGTGAAAAAGCATTTTATATCAAAGCAAATATGCAGATACTTATTAACGAAAAAGATATCACATATTGTTAATAAAAAATCCCAAAAATGATAAGGTCTTTGGCTATAAACAGTCGTATTTTGGTTATATTAGCATGTTATGAAAACTTACAAAAACACTAATTAATTTTATATATGGCAGAAGGAGAAAAACTCATTCCAATTAACATTGAAGATGAAATGAAATCGGCTTACATTGACTATTCAATGTCAGTCATTGTGTCACGTGCGTTACCAGATGTAAGAGATGGTTTAAAACCAGTACATAGACGTGTACTTTATGGTATGCATGAGCTAGGTATTAGGGCAAATTCGGCACATAAAAAATCAGCAAGAATAGTCGGTGAAGTTTTAGGTAAATATCACCCACACGGTGATACATCTGTATATGATGCTATGGTACGTATGGCTCAAGAATGGAGTCTGCGCTATATGCTCGTTGATGGCCAAGGTAACTTTGGGTCAGTAGATGGTGATAGTCCTGCTGCAATGCGTTATACAGAAGCAAGAATGCGAAAGATATCTGAAGATATGTTGGCAGATATTGATAAAGAAACTGTGGATCATAAATTAAACTTTGATGACACGCTCGAAGAACCTACTGTATTACCAACACGTATTCCAGGTCTTTTAGTAAATGGTGCATCGGGTATTGCTGTAGGTATGGCAACGAATATGCCTCCTCACAACTTAACAGAGGTTGTTAATGGTACTATTGCTTACATTGATAATAACGATATTGAAATAGACGAATTAATTCAACATGTTAAAGCGCCAGATTTTCCAACTGGAGGAACAATTTATGGGTATGACGGTGTTAAGGAAGCTTTTCATACCGGTCGTGGACGTATTGTAATGCGTGGAAAAGCGGTCATAGAAGAAGTTCAAGGTAGAGAATGTATTATTGTGACTGAAATTCCTTACCAAGTTAACAAAGCAGATATGATTAAAAAGACTGCTGATCTTGTTAATGACAAGAAAATGGAAGGTATTGCTTCTATTCGTGATGAATCGGATAGAAAGGGGATGCGTATTGTTTATGTTTTAAAACGTGATGCTATTCCTAATATCGTACTTAATAAATTATACAAATACACTGCTTTACAAACGTCTTTTAGTGTTAATAATATTGCATTAGTTGATGGGCGTCCACAATTATTAAATCTTAAAGACTTAATTCATTATTTCGTTGAGCATAGACATGAAGTTGTTGTAAGACGTACCACATACGAATTACGTAAAGCCGAAGAACGCGCTCATATTTTAGAAGGTTTAATTATAGCTTCTGATAATATTGATGAAGTGATTAAAATTATTCGTGCTTCAAATAATGCAGAAGAAGCTCGTAATAACTTAATTGAGCGTTTTGAACTTTCAGAAATTCAGGCTAAGGCTATTGTTGAGATGCGTTTACGTCAATTAACAGGCTTAGAGCAAGATAAATTGCGTGCGGAGTATGAAGACATCATGAAAACAATTATTGACCTTAAAGACATTCTTGATAAAAAAGAGCGTCGAATGACTATTATTAAGGAAGAGTTAGAAGTTGTTAAAGATAAATATGGTGATGAGCGTCGTTCTGTAATCGAATATGCTGGAGGTGACTTAAGTATTGAAGATATGATTCCGGATGCGCAAGTTGTGATTACAATTTCTCATGCAGGTTACATTAAAAGAACCTTACTTTCAGAATACAAAACACAACATAGAGGTGGTGTTGGCCAAAAAGCATCAACAACACGTAATGAAGATTTCTTAGAAGATTTATTTGTGGGTACCAACCACCAATACATGTTGTTCTTTACGCAAAAAGGAAAATGTTTCTGGATGCGTGTTTACGAAATTCCAGAAGGTAGTAAGACCTCTAAAGGTAGAGCCATTCAGAATTTAATAAACATTGAGCAAGATGATAAGGTTATGGCCTTTATCTGTACGCAAGATTTAAAGGATGAAGCTTACATAAACAGTCATTATGTCATTATGGCAACTAAAAAAGGTCAGGTTAAGAAAACGGCTTTAGAGCAATATTCTAGACCACGATCTAACGGTATTAATGCGATAACGATTAAAGAAGACGATGTTTTATTAGAAGCAAAATTAACGACTGGCGAAAGTCAAGTTATGTTAGCTTTAAAATCTGGTAAAGCGATTCGTTTTGAAGAAGCTAAAACACGACCTATGGGTAGAAATGCTTCAGGTGTTCGTGGTATTCGTCTTCAAGATGAAAAAACAGACGAAGTTATTGGTATGGTTGCTGTAAATGATATGGAAAGTAATATCTTAGTAGTCTCTGAAAATGGTTACGGTAAGCGTTCTAGTTTAGAGGATTACAGAATTACTAACAGAGGTGGTAAAGGTGTTAAAACGATTTCAATTACTGAGAAAACAGGTAATTTAGTATCTATAAAGAATGTTACTGATGATGACGATTTAATGATTATTAATAAATCAGGAATTGCCATTCGTATGGGCGTCGCTGATTTACGTGTTATGGGAAGAGCAACCCAAGGGGTTAAATTAATTAATCTTAAAGGTAACGATTCTATTGCAGCTGTAGCGAAAGTGATGAAAGACGAAGAGGAAGTAATTGAAGATATTGATGCCGAAATTTTAGATGCAGATCAAGCTCCAGAGGATGGCACGGCTATTGATAATACAGATAATGAAAACTAAAATAAACTATATTAACAAATAAACTATTTATTACAAGATGAAAAAATTACTGACATTAGTGCTAATCATGGCAATTTCGTCAATGACCTTTGCTCAAAAAAGTGAGGTAAGAGATATTGAAAAAGCACTTAAAGATTCAAATTTCGGAGATGCTAAATCTGCTGTAACAACTGCAGAAGCTTTAATTGGAAGTATGGATGATAAAACAAAAACTAAGTTTTATTATTTAAAAGCTCAAGCTTTATATGCTGAAGGTCAGGGTTCTGATGCTGATATTGATGAGGCTATTGCTAGTTTAGATCAATTAAAAACATTGGAATCGGAAATAGGTAAAATGAGATATACTCAAGATGCCAATGAAATGACCTCTAAAATGGTAAATACATTTTTAACTAAAGCTAATGATGCATTTACTAATAAAAATTATAAAACTGCAGCCAAAGGATTTGAAAAAGTATATAGAATGTCTCCTAAAGATACCTTGTACTTATATTACGCAGCTTCTTCTGCCGTATCTGAGCCTGATTATGATGCCGCTTTAGAATATTATATAGAGTTGAAAAACATAGGGTATAGTGGTGTGAAAATGAACTATATGGCAACTAACGTAGAAACTAATGTTGTTGAGACGTTTGGAGATAAAACTTCTAGGGACTTATCTGTTAAAGCAAAAATGCATTCTGATCCTAAGGATGAAATGAGTCCATCAAAAACAGCTGAAATCGTAAAGAACATTGCTTTAATTTATGTGTCTCAAGGCGATAATGAAAAAGCTTTAGGTGCTATGGCAGATGCTAGAGCAGAAAACCCAGATGATATTGGTTTATTATTGTCTGAAGCTAATGTCTACCTTAAAATGGGTAACAGAGAAAAGTTTAGAGACTTAATGGAGGAAGCTACAGAAAAAGACCCTGATAATGCAGAGTTACAATACAATTTAGGAGTTTTAGCAGCTGAAGGTGGAAACGGTGATGCAGCTATTAAATATTACGAGAAAGCAATAGAAATTAATCCTAACTACGTTGATGCTTATAATAATATTGCAGTAGTGATACTGGGAAAAGAAGCAGATATCGTTGAGGAAATGAATGGTTTAGGTACTAGTTCGGCTGATAACAAAAAATATGATGAACTTAAAGAACAACGTTCTCAACTTTATCACGATGCTATTCCTTATTTAGAGAAAGCTTTAGAGTTAAGAAGCAACAATATTGATGCTGCTAAAACTTTGATGAATATCTACAGTGTGTTAGGTGAAATGGATAAGTTTAACAAAATGAAAGAACAGATTGCAGAAATGGAATCTGCTGCAGCTGGGAATTAAGAAAAACATAGATTGTATAAAAAAAAGCGACTTTTAAGTCGCTTTTTTTATACAATTTTTTTAATTACTCTTAGTTTATGAGTATGCATATTTTTATCCGTATTATAAATACCGCTATGATCTAAGCGATCAATTCTTACCTTACCATGGGCATGAATAATATAATTGTTCTCCATTATAATGCCCACATGTGTGATGTTACCTTCATTATTATCAAAAAAGGCTAAATCGCCTGGTTCGCTTTCTTCAATAAAACTCAAAGCTTCACCTTGAGTTGCTTGTTCAGAGGCATCTCTAAATAACTTGTAACCGTTAAGTTTATAAACCATTTGTGTAAAGCCTGAGCAGTCAATTCCAAAAGGAGTTTTTCCTCCCCATAAATAAGGAGCATTCAAAAATAAGAATGAGGATTTAACAATATTTTCCTTAGCACTTTTAGAAGATAATGCTTCACCGTCAAATTGATGGTCTAAAACTGTTAACCCATTTAAATCAGAACCTACAGGAATAGGGTAAAGGTGGTTTGATTTATCAGCTACAAATTCAATTAAATCCTTAGATAAATTAATGTCTGAAGACTTAAGTTGGTTGTAGTTGGCTTCATCAAGTTCTAAATACTGTTTGTTATCAATCCAGCCTTCATAATTGTCAAACGCAAAACGAATGCGACTCCATTTTTTTCGTTGCTCAAGCACTTTAAAAAAATCGCCATACAGCGCCTGTGTTACCATTTCACTGGTATCATTAGGTTCTAATCGTATAGGTACAATGCCAAGATTGCAAATGCCGTATTGCATAAGATAGGGTTAAACGCGTTCTAAAACCATTGCTGAAGCACCTCCACCACCATTACATATGGCAGCAGCTCCAAATTTAGCGTTATTTTGCTTTAACACATTAATTAAAGTGACTAATATTCTTACTCCAGAGCATCCAAGGGGATGGCCTAAAGAAACAGCACCTCCATTTACATTTACATTACTATCATCTAAGCCTAGAATTTTCATATTGGCTAATCCAACGACAGAAAAAGCTTCATTAAATTCAAAGAAATCTATTGCATCTATATCTAAGTTAGCTTTTGCTAATGCTTTTGGTAAAGCCTTAGCAGGAGCTGTTGTAAACCATTTAGGTTCTTGGGCTGCATCGGCATAACTTTTTATAACAGCGATAGGTTCTAAGCCTAATTCAGCTGCTTTTTCTCTGCTCATTAATACCATTGCTGCTGCACCGTCATTTATTGTAGATGCGTTTGCTGCAGTAACGGTACCATCTTTTGTAAAGGCAGGACGTAAAGCTGGAATTTTATCCATTCTTACATTAGTATATTCTTCATCTTTTACAACAACTAGAGCGTCACCACGTCGCTGAGGCACTTTAACAGGCGTTACTTCTTCGTTAAATTTACCTGTTTCCCAAGCGGCTTTAGAGCGTTCATAAGATTGAACAGCATAAGCATCTTGATCTTCTCGAGAAAATTTATATTCAGTTGCACAAGCATCTGCACAAACGCCCATAGCATTATTGTCGTAAGCGTCAACTAAACCATCTTTTTGCATTCCGTCTTCTAGGGATGCAGGTCCAAATTTTGTAGCTGTTCTAGCATGATAATAATGTGGTATTAAGCTCATATTTTCCATGCCGCCTGCAACTACAATATCTGCATCGCCTAACTGTATTGCTTGAGCAGCTTGCATTACAGCCTTCATGCCAGAGGCACAAACTTTATTAATGGTTGTACAAGGTGTCGTGTTTGGTAGGCCAGCGTAAATCGCTGCTTGTCTAGCTGGTGCTTGTCCAGTGCCAGCTTGTACAACGTTACCCATGATGACTTCATCGACCAATTCAGGCTTTAAATTAGCCTTTTCTAAAGCTGCTTTAATTGCAGTGGCCCCTAATTGTGGTGCTGGTACTGTAGATAGGCTTCCTAAAAAACTACCAATTGGTGTTCTAACTGCTGAAACAATAACGACGTCCTTATTCATTGTGATTATGTTTATATTCTCTGCGAAATTAAACATTTTTTAAGAGATTTTAGAATGTATTAATGATATTAGCAGTCTAAAATTTTAATATTTACTACATTTGATTGTATATGAATGTATTCCTTAATAAGTGGTATAAGAATCATGCTTTAGTCTATAAGGTATTGCTATTCTTGTTGACCACACTGTTTATTGTTTACCTGTTTCCTAAAACAGGAAAGTTTAAGTATGCTTTTGAAAAAGGCAAGCCTTGGCAATCCGAAAATTTATACGCCCCTTTTAATTTTGCGATTAAGAAATCGCAAACTGAAATAGCTAAAGAAAAACAAGACATTGAAAGCCATAGCTCTTTATATTTTGAAGTTGCTTCAGGTGTTAAAGATGATGTACTGTTAGACTACACGATGCGCTATAACCAAGTGTTTAGAGATTCTAGTTCTACCAATAATGAAAAATCGGATTTATATAAGCATGGAAAAACAATAATTAATAAGCTTTACAAATCAGGTATATTAGATTTAGATTATAATTATGACGATGATCGATCTGTAATTTTAACGATTTCTAACACCATTCAAAAAGAATTACAGTATGGCAACTTGTATGAGTTAAGTGAATGGCGGCAATTTGTAGAAAAAGATTTAGGAAACACTTTATCTGTTGATATTAAAAAAAGAATGCTATCTATCTTTTTTGATGTTATAAAAACTAATGTTACACTAAATAAAAGTTTAAGTGATAAAGCACTAGAAGAAGACCTGTCTCGAATCTCATTAACGAGAGGGCATATTGAAAAAGATCAACTTATTGTCTCAAAAGGTCAGGTTGTTGAAGATAATCAGTTTGATGTATTAAGCTCTTTAAAATCCGAGTACGAATCTCAAGTATGGAACTCAGCTAATTATAATTGGGTGCTTGTGGCTTATACCTTATTAGTAGCACTAGCACTTTTGATGTTGTTATTATTTTTACGAAAATATAGATTAGACGTTTTTTTAAATAACACTAAAGTTACTTTTATATTTTTCAATATAGCATTAATGGTCTTGTTAACCACTTTGGTCATTAACTATAACTCGCAATATATTTATGTGGTACCCTTATGTATACTACCATTAGTTTTAAAAGCGTTTTTTGATACGCGTTTAGGGTTGTTTGTACATGTACTTACGGTTTTACTTTTGGGCTTTATTGTGCCTAATAGTTATGAGTATATGTTTTTACAGATTATAGCAGGTATGGTGACTATATTAACGGTATCTGAATTATATAAAAGGGCAAATTTATTTATTTCAGTAGGACAAATTACATTTATATATATCATTGCTTATTTTGCCTTTTTTGTAATTCATGAAGGGCAATTAACAGGGTTAAAACTAGAGACCTTCGGCTTGTTTATTTTATGTGGTTTAGCAACTTTGTTTGTTCAACCTTTAATTTATATTTATGAAAAGGTTTTTGGCTTAGTCTCCGATGTATCACTGCTAGAACTCTCAGATACAAATACAAAACTGCTAAAAGAATTATCTAATAAAGCACCAGGTACATTTCACCATTCCTTAAACGTTGCGAATTTAGCAGAAGCTTCAGCAAACGAAATTGGAGCAAATGCTATGTTGATTAGAGTAGGGGCACTGTATCATGATATTGGTAAGATGAATAACCCGACTTACTTCACAGAAAATCAAAGTACTGGGATTAATCCTCATGATGAATTATCGAGTAGAGAGAGTGCCCAAATTATTATTGACCATACTATAAAAGGTATTGAAATTGCTAAAAAATATAATTTACCCGATCGTGTCATTGATTTTATTAGAACACACCACGGGACTAGTGTCGTTTATTACTTTTATATGAAAGAGAAAGCGGTTAATGAAAACGTCGATATTTCAGACTTTATGTACCCAGGCCCAAAGCCTTTTAGCAAGGAAACTGCTATACTTATGATGTGTGATAGTGTAGAAGCTGCTTCAAAAAGTTTAAAGGAACCAACAAGTACTAAGATTAATGATTTTGTAGAGCGTATTATTGATAAGCAAATGGAAAGCGGACAGTTTTTAAATGCGAATATTACGTTTAAAGAAATTCAAGCTATAAAAAAGGTGCTTAAACGTAAACTAGCTAACATTTATCATTTAAGAATTGAGTACCCAGAATAGAGGCTTTATTTAGGATTAAATAAGTTAAACCCATTCTAATTCAGATTTAGAATGGGTTTTTATTTACCTGAAAATAATCGTGTAAAATTATAACAGATTCAAACTATCCTACAGATGAATATTACGATTCTTGTTCAAAAATAATATTTCTTTCTGTACTTTTCTTGTACATATTCTTAGCAGTAACCGTATTGTTCTCGGTTAAACGATAGTTCTTACTGTTTGGGTTTAGTATATATTCAAGTTGGTGTGCAATCATTTTTTCAAAAGGAATCAGAAAACCTTTTGTTTCGCATTGTTCTAAGCCACCTTCCTTAAGTAAATTTAAGACTGTAAAGACGGATTCAATTGTACTAAGACAAAGTGATTCTGGCTGCTGCTTGATGATAAATTTTGATTTAATTTTATTATCAAAACTTACTCTTCTTAGTTTCTGTAAGTTTGTACTTAATTTTAGCATTTTACGTGCGCAAGGCCATGTACCATCAAGAATAAAGAGGTTTGGGGTGTCGCCCATGAATGAATTGATTTCTGAACTTTTTCTTACGGATAAGTTAAAGTTATCTTTACCAGGATAAAGTAAAAAAGAAGCGCTTTTTTCTTGAGCAAGAATTTCATTTACACGATTATTATTGCTAAAATCGACACCAACTATAATTTCTGAGTTTTCGAGTTGAAGCTTCGTCATATGTCCTGTACCGTTTTTTTCTTTTTTATACTCTTTAGGATGCATAAGAATAATAAAACGAGTTTTAGTTTGTATAGGACTGATATGCTTACAAACGCATGTACTCTTAGGATTCATACATTTATAACATGTTATTCTGGGGGCTTTCATTTCTATTGGCAAAGTGAAAATCTCTTAATCTTTCTAACGAGTTTGTTTATCACTTATTTAAAGAAAAGTGAAGATACATTATAAGCAACAAAAAAGCCTCAACATACATGTTAAGGCTTTTTGTGATCGCACTAGGATTCGAACCTAGGACCGCCTGCTTAGAAGGCCAAAAAAGCGACTATTTTCACAAGTAATATTATTTATAAATAGTTGATTTTGTTCGGTTTAGTTAATTTTGAGGTTGTTTGATATGAATTGTACTCAAACAAAAGTGTGCGTAAAGTGTGCGTAATTTTTGCTAACTTTATATCTAAAATTACTGAGAAATGGCACGAGCAAAATTAATTTTGGATACCAGAGCTAAGTCAAAAACTGTGAATGATGGGTTGTTTCCAATCGTAGTTAGAGTTTTTCATAAAAGACCTAGAATGATTCGTCTTCCTTATAAGACTTCTAAAGCTGGATGGGATGCAAATAACATGACTATTAAAAAATCAGTTTCTGTAAATAAGGATTTGGATTGCAGTGAGATTAATAAAACGTTATATGAAAAACTTCATTCAGCAAAGTCTTTGATCAATGAACTTGGTGATACTCTTAACCAGATAACAGTTGATACGCTAGTTGAGAATATTAAAAAAATATGGGATGATAAATTAGATTCAAAAGTTAAGAAAGATCTTTCTAATGAAATTACTATTGAGGAATGGGGGAACGTTTTAATAAATCGAAAACTGAAATCTAACAAGCCAGCAACTGCTAATTGGTACAAAAATGCAATAACAGCTTTTGAAAAATTTAATAATAATTCTCCTGTAAAGTTTCATCAGGTTACAGTAACTTTTTTAACTGATTTTGAAATAGAACATTTGTCAAAAGGAAATTCTAAAAATTGTATAAGTTCATACACTAGAGCAATTAGAGCTATTTATAACACTGCAATTAAAGAAGATGTATTTATACCGTTTAAACATCCTTTTTCCAGTTATAAAATTCCATCTACAACGAGAACAAAAAAAAAGGCTTTGTCTAAAGAAAAAATAATTGCTATTCGAAATTTGATATATGAAGAAAACAGTAGTCTTTGGCATACAAGAAATTATTTCTTAGCCATGTTTAACTGTAGAGGTATGAATTTAATTGACCTTGCTAAATTGAAATTATGTGATATAAAAGGAAATAGAATATATTATGGTAGAAGTAAAACAAACGACCCTTTATCAATTAGAATCACAACAGAATTTTCTGAAATACTTAAGAAATATACCCATGATAAAAATCCAGATGACTTCATATTCCCAATTGGTTATGATGGTTCGGTTGAAGCATTTAAAAAATATCGTTCAGATAGAAGATTAGTCAATAAATTATTGAAAATAATTGCGAAGGATGCAAATATTGAAGAAAAAATCACCTCCTATTATATTAGACATTCTTGGGCAACAATCGCAAAAAATATGGGCATTTCTACAGAAATTATAAGCGAAGGGCTGGGACATCAATCTATAAGGACAACCGAAATTTATTTGAAAAGTTTTAGCAATTCTGTATTAGATGAGGCAAATGATCTTATAGTTGGTTAAGAATGAGTATAGACTTAAAGAGAAATAGTCTGTAAAAATATTATAATACTGCTTTGGTAATAATTACATACGTCACACATAACGTCTTGTATTACGAGTTGTTGGTCTTCTAACTTCTTACTGGTACTTTTAATTACAATATTACCGTCCATAATCTCTTTATAGAAGCTTTTTTTAGCGCAATTCAGGTGAAGCATTTGAACTTTTTAAGTAAAATTAAATTTTTAGAGGTCAGTATTTAAATTCATATTTTTAAGTTCAACACATATAAATATAGACATAGAAAGGCTCAAATATAAAAGGATTTTTATAGACCCTGTAATATATACTCTTTATATGCAACTAACTACTGACCTCTATAATCTGATATTTGTTAAGAAAAAAAACACTCAATTCTCTAATATGAATAGAGTGTTTTTTTATTAGATACTATTTAATAAATTAATTGTTAGATGACATTGATTTATACTGATAAATCTTATTTTTAATGAGATAGCATATCTAAAGTCGGGACAGTTCTAAAACCAGAATAATCTAATCCAGAATCGGCTCTAGTACTCATTTTTGCTGAGATTCTAAAACTAAAACAATAACAGGCGTTACATGGAAATGAACCCCCCTTTAATAATATGTTCTATAGCATAAGGATTAAAAGCCGTATAGGTTTTTGATGCACCTTTAGGATTAGCAATTATCGCTTTAGTATCTAATGTTTTATAATAGTTGGTATTGAAGAAATGGTTGTAAGATAGAGTCGTGAGGTTTTGATGTTCCTACACGTAATTGGGCTTACAATTCTTCCCAATCAATCTTACGTTCTATAATGGTTACATAGTCTGTAGCATCAACAAAAGCTTTAAATTGTTTGTTTGTTACTTCTGTAATGTTAATAAAGAAACTATCTACTTTTACGTTGTGTGCTGGTTTTTCTCATGGCATGAGTAAATAGAAATACTAGAAGATAAAATGATTTTTTCAATATTGGCGTAACTTTATTATGATAAGTTTTTTAATCGGTCTGCGGCTTGCTCTGCTGTGATATCTCTTTGAGGAGAACCAAACATTTCGTAACCAACCATAAATTTCTTAACCGTTGCACTTCTTAATAAAGGTGGGTAAAAACTCATGTGCCAATGCCAATGGTCATTAGGTTGACCATCCGTTGGTGATTGGTGAATTCCGCTAGAATACGGGAAAGAACACTCAAATAATTTATCGTATGCTTGAGTTATTTTAGAGATCGCATCCGCAAAGTTAAAACTTTCTTTCTTAGAAATCTTAGTGATATTAGTATATTGTTTTTTAGGAACAATCATGGTTTCAAAAGGCCAAACAGCCCAAAAAGGGGTTAGTACAACAAAATCGTCATTTTGATAAATGATGCGTTCGTCAGCCTCTAATTCTTGCTTTAAATAATCTCCTAATAAACTACTCTTATTTTTATCGAAATACGTTTTTTGATGTTGATTTTTTTTATCAACTTCATTAGGTAATGTAGATTGACTCCAAATTTGTCCGTGAGGATGTGGATTACTACAACCCATTACAGATCCTTTGTTTTCAAAAATCTGGACATAGTTAATCATTTCATGAGCACCCAATTCTGTATATTCTTGTTGCCATGCCTTCACAACTTTGTCAATATCTTTGACATCCATGTCTGCCAAACTCTTAGAGTGATCTGGACTAAAACATATAACTTTACAAATTCCTTGTTCACTTTCAGCTTTAAATAAGCCTTCGTTTACAGCAAATTTTGGTGATGTAGTTTGTAAGGCTGCAAAATCGTTTGTAAAGATAAATACATCGTTATATTTTGGGTTTACTTCGCCATTAATTCGTGTATTTCCAGCACATAAATAACAACTTGGATCATGTGCAGGGCGTATGTCATTTGAAATCTCTTCGTTCTGTCCTTGCCATGGTCGTTTTGCTCTATGAGGTGATACTAAAACCCATTCCCCAGTTAGTATATTAAATCGCTTATGCGAATAGTCTTGCAAATTTGTATTCATTGTATTGATATTTTTATTTAACGACTTGTGTTCCTTGCGATAGTTTTACACTATAAACTGAACAGTCCTTTTCAAATTCTTTTCTAAACTTTTTAGAAACGTCTTTTTTAAATTTCTTAAACTCGTCTTTCTTAACTAAGTTAATGGTGCAGCCTCCAAATCCTCCACCCATCATTCGAGATCCTAAAATATGCGGATTTTCTTTAGAACATTCAACTAAAAAGTCTAATTCTGCACAACTTACTTTATAATTGGTACTTAAGCCTTCATGCGATTGGTATAGTAAGTCGCCTAGAGCTCTAATGTCATCTTTTTTAATAGCTTCAGAGAATTGCTTTACACGATTATTTTCATTAATTACATAAAGTGCTTGCTGATAATCTTCATCTGTAATATCCCCTTTTATTTTATCTAAGTCTGCTTTTGAAGCATCTCTTAATGCTTCAAGGTGTAATAATTTTGATACTTTTTCACACACTTCGCGTCTATTATTATAGGCGCTTTCAGATAAATCATGTTTTACATTAGTGTTAATTAACATCAGTTTATAATCATGAAAATTAATTTTATAAGGTTTTGATTCTACGGTTCTACAATCGAGTAGAAGTGCACTCTTTTTAACTCCAAACATACTTGCGTACTGATCCATGATACCACACTTTACACCTGCAAAATTATGTTCGGCTTTTTGAGAAATTAAAATCATTTTGTGTTTTGATAAACCTAAATCAAATAGTTCATTAAGTCCAAAGACAAAACTATTCTCTAAGGCTGCTGAAGAAGACATGCCAGCACCTCCAGGAATGTTGCCAGCAAAAACACTATTAAAGTTTCCAATAGGTTTACCTAATATTTGCAGTTCTGCAACAACGCCAAGAATGTAATTACGCCAACCTCCACTTTCTAAAGGTTTGACGTTTTTTGTGTTGAATTCGTAAAGTTCTTCTTTATTTAAGGCGAAAGACTTACTTATTTTAGAGTCGCTTTTACTTATCGCAAGGGCAATACCTTTATTAATAGCAGCAGGAAATGCAAAGCCATCGTTATAATCTGTATGCTCTCCAATGAGGTTAATTCTACCTGGTGAAAACACAATAAGCGGCTTGGTTTTAAATTGCTCTTTAAAACTGCGCTTTACGTCTTTAATTAGTCTCTTATTCATAATAATTATGCAAAATAAATATAGACTCCTATTACAATGCCACAAATAGCAAAACCAGCTTGTTTAACATATTTCCATGGTGTAATATCTACTTGTTGTGTATATTCTTGAACAAATGGTTCTTCTCTTGGTTTTATTTTTCCGATGATTAGCATTATTACGATGTTAAGTATAAATAATATAGCCATAACATCTAAAAAGTGAGGGTAAGCTTGGGCTTCTGTAAGTGCTAATGTTGCTTCATCAGTAATTCCGGAAGCTTTTGAGTTCTCAAGTGCTTTATCTATAAAATAAGGCTGAAGTATAAACTGACTAAGTATGTATAGTAAACATCCAGAAACTAATCCAATTTTAGCAGCGATTGCTGGGACGCGCTTTGTCAAATAACCTACAACAATAATAGATAATATAGGAATACTGTATATACCATTAATCTCTTGAAGGTATGCAAATAAACTTCCAAAATTAGCAATAAGTGGTGCGATAAACATAGAGGCAATTGCTAAACATACACCAAATATTTTACCATATTTTACTACGATTTTTTCTTCAGCGTCTTTATTAATATGTTGTTTGTAAACATCAATTCCGAATAAGGTTACCGAGCTATTTAAAACACTATTAAAAGAACTTAAAATGGCACCAAATAATACGGCTGCAAAGAAACCAAGCCAAGCACTAGGTAGTACTTTTCTAACTAACATTGGATAAGCACTATCTGCACTTTCTAAATTCCCTTGAAATATGTAATATGCAATAATACCTGGTAATACCACTATTAATGGACCTAATATTTTTATGAATGATGCTAATAATAACCCTTTTTGTCCTTCTTTTAAATTTTTAGCACCTAATGCTCTTTGAATAATTTGTTGGTTAGTTCCCCAATAAAACAAATTGACTAGCATCATACCAGTAAAAATAGTATGAAAAGGTACAGGGTCTGTTGGTGCACCAAGTGATTTGAATTTGTCTGGATTTTCTGCTGTTAAAATAGAAAGTCCATCGAATAAATTTCCATCCCCAATGAGCATTAGACCAAATATTGGGATTAAAATACCACCAGCTAATAATCCAACAGCATTTATAGAATCGGATATAGCTACGGCTTTTAAGCCACCAAAAACAGCATATACTGAACCTATGATTCCTATTCCCCAAACACAAATCCAAATAGATTGTGTATGCGTAACACCCAATAATTCGGGCACATCAAACATACCACTTATAGCTAATGAACCAGAGTAAAGAATTACAGGGAGTAAAACCACAACATATCCCGTTAAAAACAAGATTGAAGTTAGTGTATTAGTTGTAATATCAAAACGTTTGGCTAAAAACCCAGGTACCGTTGTTAAGCCTCCCTTTAAATATCTAGGAAGTAAAAACAAGGCAGTAACAACCATCGCAATTGCCGCTAAAGTTTCCCAAGCCATCACAGATAATCCACTTTGGTATGCTGAACCGTTTAGTCCAATAATTTGTTCCGTAGAAAGATTGGTTAATAGTAGAGAGCCTGCAATTACACCAGCGGTAAGGCTACGGCCACCTAAAAAGTAACCGTCTGAAGAAGACTCTTCTGTTCCTCGTGTTTTGTAATAGGATATTATAGCTACTAGAACCGTAAATCCTAAAAATGTTAAAATTTGCATCGTTTGTTGTTTAGTTAGTTTCTTTAGGAGTTAGATTATTAATTGCTAAGTTCCATTCTACACTTAAAATGTCGTTTGGTAGTAGCGTTTGTAAACCTATTTTATTATTAAAATTATCTGCAGCACCAGTCATTGGCTCAATCGCAATTACATTGGATTTATCTGGTGTGTAGAGTTGCAGAAAATTTTGTTTTGATGTTGCTTGTATTTTGAAACTATATTCTGGTGTTAAAAATTCTATTTCATTTGTTTTAAGCGGATAGCCATCGTCTAAATTTATATCTTTTAATTGAAAAGGCATTTCAATATTTAGGTAATTAATACCTGTAATGATTTGTTGTTTATCAAAAGTATATTTCTTGTTGGCACTGAAAGAAATAGAACTATTATTTAAATCTGAACTCACAAAATAAGGATGCCATCCTAATGTAAACGGAAATGCTGTTTTATCTTTATTAATAACTTTTACAGACAAATTAAGTCCACTTTTACTTAAAGTATAAGTCAGTTCAATATTAAATATAAACGGAAAACCTTTAAAGTTACCTTCATCTCTATATTGTATCGTTGCAGAAGCAGATTCTGAAGTTGTTTTTTTATTAATGCAAACAAAAGTTTTATTATAAACTAAACCATGTAAAGCATTATTTTTATCTACTTCGTTACAATTAAGTTGATAGTTAGAACCATTAAAACGATACTCTCCATCTTTGATTCTGTTAGCGAAAGGGAATAAGATAGCGGAAGCGTAATTATCCTTATAAGTTGAAACATCATAATTGGCAAGAATTTGAATGTTTTCAAATTTAAAATCACTCAACCGTCCTCCTTGGTTAAGGCATATAGTCGCTTTAGAATTCCTATCAGAACTTGTAAGCTCTATAAATTTTAAATCTGTTGTTTCTATTTCGCTTAATATATACAAATTACTATAATGATTTTCTGATGATTAGACCGTTTGGATTTTCAACTTGAGCAAATTCATTATTTAAAATCATTTCTGCTAAGCGCTGGCCCATTAAATTAAAATTGGTTGATATAGTTGTAATTCCGCCTTCAACTATTTCTTTTAAAAGCGTCTCGTTATAAGAAATAATACCAATGTCTTTAGCTAAAATTAAGTGCTGCTCTTTTAACCCTTTTATAACTCGAATTAAATTCTTATCGTCTAATATGATATATAATTCTCCACATGAAAACACACGATTATTTAAAGTGTTAATGGTTTCATTTTGAATTGCATAATGAGAACAAAATAAGTTAAAACCTTCTAAAAGCCCTTTTGGTTGATGTTCCTCTCTATAGAGTAGAATTGCTTTTTGATAATTCTTTATTTGTTTAAGACCAGATTTAAGGCCTTGATAGATATCTTTTTTAAAGTTCTGATGCACCGAAGGATAACCTAAAAGCTCTTTGTGCATTTGGTCTAATATGTAAACTTTGTCTTTTGGTAATCTATCAATAATATTTTCAGTGCCTTTAAGATTTGCTGGCATAATGACATAAGAACTGTAATTACCTACATTATCATTAATTAGTTTAGAAAAGATATTAAAGTTAAAATGATGGAAAAAAATATCGACTTGTATATTGTCTCCCAGACCAGTTAAGAAGGAATTGTATAAGTCTTCTTTAAATGAATTTAGCTCATCAAAAAGCAAAAATATTTTCTGATTAACTTCGATGTCTTCAGTATTTACATAGTAGCCTTTACCAACAATTGATTGAATAATACCACGTGTCTTTAATTCATTAAAAGCTGTAAGTACAGTGTCTCTAGATAAGAAATGTTGGTTTCTTATACTATTTAATGAAGGAAGTTTGTCTCCTTTTTTTAGAGTGCCATTCACAATAGCATCTTCAATAGAAGAAATAATTTGCTTGTACTTAGGTGTACCGGATTTTTCTATAATAGTTACAATTCCCATCATACAAAAATAGAATAATATTTTAAACGTGCAAACTAGTAGGTACTAGTATTTTTTTGTGTAAATACTTTATATATTGCACCGATAATTAAGTAATTAATACAAATTGATAATAAATGAAAAGTAAAATTATAGTTACTGGAGGATGTGGATATATTGGATCACATACGGTTATTGAATTAATAGAAAATGATTTTGAAGTTGTTATTTTAGATGACTTATCAAATTCTACAGAGAAGACTTTAGAGCGTATCCATAAGGTAACAGGAGTCACACCAGCTTTTGCAAATATTGATTTAAAAAATGAAACAGAAACTAATAAAGTTTTTGTAGCTCATAATGATGCTAAAGGTGTTATTCATTTTGCAGCACATAAGGCTGTAGGTGAGTCTGTACAAGAACCCATTAAGTATTATAAAAACAACTTTTATTCGCTTTTAAATTCTTTAGAAGCGCAAAGTAAAAATGGTATAAATAATTTTATTTTTTCATCTTCAGCGACGGTTTACGGAACTCCTGAGACATTACCAATTACTGAGAAGAATGAAACACAACGTCCATTTTCTCCTTACGGAAACACAAAAAAAATAGCAGAAGAAATCTTAGATGATTTTACGAAATCTAACGAAGCATTCTCTGCAATATCACTTAGATATTTTAATCCAATTGGAGCACATTCATCTGGTGAAATTGGTGAATTACCAAGTGGTATTCCTAATAATCTTATGCCATATATAACGCAAATAGCAGCAGGTGTTAGAGATAAACTAATGGTTTATGGTAATGATTACCCAACCAAGGATGGTACACCAATAAGAGATTATATTCACGTGGTAGATTTAGCAAAAGCACATGTTATTGCAATTAAACGACTTCTTAAAAATGACCAAGAAAAATCCTTAGAGTTTTTCAATTTAGGAACGGGTCTTGGCTATTCTGTATTAGATGTTATCAATACTTTTGAATCTGTAACGAACTCTAAACTTAATTATGAAATAACTGATAGAAGAGCAGGTGATGTGCCATGTTTATATGCCTCCACAGACCTTGCTAAAGAAAAATTAGGTTGGACAGCCGAAAGAGAGCTGAGTGATATGATTAGTTCTTCATGGAAATGGGAACAGAACTTGAGAAACGAATCTAAATAAATTGTTATGATACAAACAAGACCTACACTTTCTGAAATGTCTAAAGCCTTAAATCTGTCCATTTCGACAATTTCAAAATCGCTTTCAGATAGTTCAGAAATAAGCAGCCTTACCAAAACAAGAGTTCAAGATTTCGCTAAAGAATGTAATTATATTCCAAATAGTTTAGCGACAAGTTTTCTTAAAGGTTATACTAATACAATTGGTTTAGTTATACCTAATATTCTAAATTCTTTTTATGCTAATGTGTTGTCTGGTATTGAAAAGCATTTAGATGAAAATGGATTCAAATTAATCACATCAATTTCGAACGAATCAATCGATAAAGAATCTAATAGTTTAAAAAAAATGTCTGCTGGTTATATTGATGGTTTAATTATTTGTCCGTCTAAAGAAGCAGAACTTAAGAAAGATTATAATCATATTAATTCATTAGTCGGCCAAGGAACACCTGTGGTTATGTTTGATAGAATTTGTGAAGGAGTAAATTGTGACAAGGTTATTATCGATGATTATAAAACCTCGTTTGAGACAACTGAGCATCTTATTAAAGAAAAAGGGTGTAAGTCTATAATAATGACATCACTTATAGATAGTTTACAACATGGAAAGTTAAGAGCAGACGGCTTCAAAGAAGCCATGGCAAAGCATAAACTTAAAAATAATATTATTGTAGCAGATAGTATAGAAGACTTAAAGAAAAAAATAAAAATTACACTTAATAACGATTCTAATATCGATGGTGTTTTTGGAATAAACGAACAAGCTGTTTTACAGGCCATGCATGTTGTTCGCGATTTAAAAGTTCAAAATTCAAAGAAAGATATCGTTATGGCGGGGTTTTGTAATCAAAGCCAAGCAGATCACAACCCATCTTTAATTGTTGTCAATCAAAATGCTGAAAAAATTGGAATAGAAGCTGTTAAATTGATCCTTAAGAGAATAAAAAAAATAGATAAGAAAACATTCTTCACAAAAATTGTAGCAGCTTGTTTTTTATAAATTAGAATTAGATGGTTAACCGTGATATGTACTTTCTAAATTCTCAATATTTAGTCGAATGTTATTAGTACAGGTGCTTTTTACATCTTTGTTATTGTGGATAACGCACCAATTACAGATACAGATGGAGATGAAATTACTGTTTCTGTTGATTTGTGTTTAATGGTCTAGCGTACAGAACAGCTGACGAAAACTTACGTATTATTAGACTTTTAGATAAATAAAATCCAGCTACTGGTGCTAAGTCAAATGTTAGAGATGAGTTGTAATACATAATACAGGGACAACAAGTTAACTTGCTTTAACTGAACATAAACAAGGAAATAGCTCTCCTTTTGAAGCTAAATCTGAAATTTTAGCTAATGAATTGGATGCTTGGACTTATGAAATGACATTTGAATTTACTTTTAGTAATGGTGTGCCTATAGAAATGGTATCTAATAATTACTTGAATATTTAAAAATGGCTAAGTCATAGATGTATGCGAGAGTAATACAAAGAAAAGTAAGTGGAGATATGGCGTTATTAAGACAAAAAATAAAATTAAAAATTTAAAATTGAATTATAACGACTCTATTTAAATTGCTCTTTTCTAGGAACACCAAATAATAAAAATAAAAGGCCTTGTAATTTTCCGTCCACAGTTTTCCGCAATATAGAAAATGCTTTTGTAATATGAGCTTCGACAGATTTTATAGATACGTTTAAATACTCGGCAATCTCTATATTTGTTAATCCATCTTGCTTACTTAGTAAAAACGTTTGCTTGCATTTAGGAGGGAGGTTTTCAATCTCTTGATTTACAATCTTTATAAGTCGATCTAATGAATTTTCATCTTCCTCAACAATGGAACTCAAGGCATCAATATATTTTTTCTCAAGCTCAATAACCGATTTCTTTTTACGATACTGGTCTATAAATTCATTGTATACAGACCTGTATAAATAATTTTTTATTGAAAAATCATCTTTAAGTTGTTTGCGTTTATTCCAAATATTAATGAAGACGTTTTGCACGATGTCTTCAGAATAATCATAGTCATTTGTAAGCCCGAAAACATAAATGCATAATTTATGATGAAATGAATCAACCAAATAAGAATATGCTTTTGGCTCGCCATTTTTTAATGACTTAATAAAATCAGTATCATTTTTAAATTTATTTTGCACTAATTGATAGAATTTAGCATGAATTAATGCTAAAATATAAAATACTTAGCAAAAAAGTTAGGGTTGCGCAATTTTGTTTCGTTTTACTAATAAAGGATGAGATTTTAATGATGTCGAAAAATAACGAGTATTTAATTGTTAAATATTTAATTAACCAAACTTCTTCTCAAGAATTAGATGAATTAGAACTTTGGCTAAGAGACTTTGATAACAAAAAGGAATTTAAAAGTTTTGTTAAAACCAATTATATAATAGATTATAATTTGAAGAAATTTAATACAGATAAAATAAAGAATAAACTTAACCATCTTATAAAAGAGGACAAAAAAGTTTTAAGACTTAAAACGATACAAAAATATTCTAAGTATGCTGCTCTCTTTATTGGAATACTGTTTTCGATTTACTTTGTCAAAGATGGAATTTATGATAAACCTGTAGAAACCAACCCCGTGATTGTAAATAGTACAATTGAATCTGGTACGGATAAGGCAATACTGACGTTAGGAGATGGAACACATATATCTCTAGGAAAAGAAGCGTCTTTCCAATCAAAAAATGCTAACAGTAATGGAGAGGAAATTGTTTATGAAGGAGGAGAAACTAAGACAACAGAAGTAGCATATAATTATTTGACTATACCAAGAGGTGGACAGTTTTTTGTAAAGCTATCTGATGGAACTCAAATATGGTTAAATTCAGAATCAAAAATAAAATATCCTGTTAACTTTATTGAAGGAGAAACCCGTACAGTGGAGTTAGTTTATGGTGAGGCTTACTTCGATGTATCGCCCAGTTCAGAACATAAAGGAGCAAAATTTAAAGTATTTAATCAATCTCAAGAAATAGAGGTGATAGGCACTGAATTTAATATCAAGGCATACAGGGATGAATCAAATATTTACACAACCTTAGTAGAAGGAAAGGTCTCTGTTAATTCAGGAATATACAAACAAATATTAAAACCTAATCAGCAAATTAATCTTAATCTTGAAGTGAATTCAATGACTATTTCTGAGGTTATTGTTTACAACGAAGTTTCTTGGAAAGATGGGGTTTTTAGCTTTCGTAGAAAATCTTTGGAAGATATTATGAAAGTATTATCTCGCTGGTATGATGTAGATATAGACTTTGCCAATGAAGAACTTAAAAGCGCAGGATTTAACGGGGTTCTAGGTAAAGATCAAAAGATTGAAGATGTATTAAAAACAATAAAGAGTTTTGGGGTAATTGAAGGTTATGATATCCATGACAAACAAATTACACTCAAATAGATGGAAAAAGCAAAGGGATCGAAGTTAAACATTTTGCCGTGAATCAACTTCGTCCCTCTAAACTGTACTAATCAATACTGATGTATAACTAACACAATGTAAATTTATGAAAATTGAATTAATCAAGGCGCGTTCCCTCGTTCGAAAGCGACTTTTATTTATCTGTATGAGAACGTTTATTTTCTTATTATGTACTTCTGTTTTTAGTTTTAATACTATGACTTCTTTTGCTCAAGAAGAGGTGACTATAAACGTAGACAAAATAGTGTCTGTAGATGAGGTTTTTTATCTAATACAACAACAAACGAAATATCGTTTTTTATACCCTCAGGATTTGTTTAAAGATGCACCCAAAGTTGCTCTAAAAAAAGGAAAAATAGAATTAACTAAACTTTTGGAGCAAAGCCTTATGGGAAATAATCTAAAGTTTAAATTTTCTGAAAATAATATAATTGTTATTGAAGAGGAAACCCCCAACCCAATAGTAGCGAACCAACAATCACAAGGTGTTAAATTATCAGGTGTTGTTACGGACAATAATGGTCAGCCTTTGCCAGGAGCTAGTATTATAGAGAAAGGAACCTCTAATGGTGTACAAACAGATTTTGATGGCAAATTCACCTTAACAATTACTGATGCTAAATCATTAGTTATTGTGTCTTACATAGGGTTTATTACTCAAAAAATTGAAGTGGGCATTGATAAAAATATTAATGTTCAATTGAAAGAGAATACTGCTCAATTAAACGAAGTTGTTGTTGTTGGATATGGAACCCAGCAACAAACAAAGGTCTCTGGCTCTATTGCAAAAGTTCCGATGAACGAATTACAAGATTTTCCGGTGTCAAATTTTGACCAAGCATTAGCAGGAAAATTGGCAGGTGTACAAGTTTCTCAAACTACAGGAGAACCAGGTAGAGAGCTAACTATAAAAGTAAGAGGAACAGGAAGTATAACCTCAGGAACTGAACCATTATACGTGATTGATGGTGTTCCGTTAGAAAGTGGAGGTCAGGCAACGGAAGTAGTAAATATGGAAGATATTGAATCTATTCAAGTATTAAAGGATGCAGCCTCTACGGCTATTTATGGTTCTCGAGGGGCAAACGGGATAGTGATAATTACTACTAAAATGGGGAAGCAAGGTAGAATGCGGGTCAATTTTAATCACTCTACGGGTTTTCAACAGGTATCAAAAAAAATTGATATGATGGATGCTTATGAATACGCTCAACTTTCAAGAGATGGACATAACGCCGCTTATTTACAAGATGTACCAACAGGTAGTGTTAATGATCCTAATAGCGTCAGACCAATTGGATATCAAAAAATCCCAGAGGAATTATTTCCTTATTTAAATGGAGAAACTGGACTTACCAACACGGATTGGCAAGATGAAATATTTAGGACTGCGTTTCTTCAAAGGTCTAACATTTCAATAAGTGGAGCTTCAGAGAAAGTGAATTATTTTGTTTCATTAAATCATTCAGATCAAGAGGGAGTCATAATTAATTCAGACTACTCTAAAACTGGTTTACGTGCCAATGTTGGATTTACTTCGGGCAAATTTAAAATTGGTGTTAATATAAGTCCATCTTACACTTTTGAAAATAGGGTGTCTGCTAATAGTCCATATTTCGATGACGGTATTGTGCATACAGCTTTATCATATGCGCCAATATGGCCAGTATATAATTCAGATGGAAGTTTTAATCAGCAAGGAAATGGGTTTTTGAGGATAGGAACAGATTATCAGCATAATGAAATGGTAAATCCTGTTGCCTTAGCTTTAATTCCGCAAAATGAAATAGAGCACCTTAATTTATTAAGCAATTTGTTTGTGGAGTATGAGGTAATGAAAGATTTGAAACTAAAATCATCATTTGCACTAAGTTACAACGAGTTTCAAAATGAATACTATCGTCCTGCATCGTTAGAGACAAGAGGGCGTAATAATACTGGGCGACCATCTATTCCAATAGGTAGATTGAGTACTACGAATATTTATAAATGGACATTTGAAAATACGGCAAACTATAAGAAAAGTTTTGGTAATCATAATTTACAATTATTAGGAGGTATTACTGCGGAGAAAAGCAGAACCAAACTACAACGCATATCAGCTCAGGTAGACCCAAGTACTCGTGTGGATAATGCAATACAAGTTATTACGGCTGCTGCTGCTGATGGAGTTAGCTCTACAGCTAGTTTAGGTGAATGGTCTCTGTACTCTTTATTAGCTAGGGCACAATATGATTACTCTATCAAGTATTTATTTTCAGCGTCTATAAGAGCCGATGCTTCTTCGAGATTTGGTGCCAATAATAAATGGGGATATTTCCCTTCAGTTTCTGCTGGATGGAGAATTTCTGAGGAATCATTTTTTGAAGAAACTCATTGGGTTAATGAATTAAAAATAAGAGGAAGCTATGGTGGCACAGGTAACTTCCAAATTGGTAATTATCAACAGGCCGCACTTTTAGGGGTCGATGAATATATCACAGGTGTTCCTGGACAGATACAAACCGGCTTTAGACCTTCTCAGATACCTAATCCTAATCTAAGTTGGGAGTCTAATTATATGTATAATATTGGTATTGATGCAAAATTTTTTAAGAGACAATTAGGTTTTACATTAGAGTATTACAACGGGAATACTGAGGATATGTTATTAAATATTCCAGTGCCTCAAACTACTGGGTTTGGGAGTGCGCTACAAAATATTGGTAAGCTTAATAATAGAGGTTTTGAAGCTTCATTAAATATTTCACCTGATTTAGGCGAGTTTAAGTGGAGCAGTAATTTTAATATTTCTGTAAATAGAAATGAGGTAAAAGAGTTAGGACCTGAGGGTACGCCTATAATTGAAACTGCAGGGACTGATCATGCGTTTTTTAAGACTGAAATTGGGCAACCTGTTGGTAATTATTTTTTATTGGTACAAGATGGTATTTTTTCTACGCAGGAAGAATTAGACCAGTATCCACACTTTGAAAACACTGCTGTAGGTGATTTTAGGTTTGTGGATGTAGATGGTGATGGCGTTTTAGATGTTAATAAAGATAGAGCCATTGTTGGTAATTATGCACCAGATTTTACATATGGTTTTTCAAATGCTTTTAATTATAAAGGTTTTGATGTTAATGTTTCATTACAAGGAAGTTATGGGGGTGAAGTACTTAACCTTCTGAGACGTTATGTTGTAAATGGTGAAGGCAACTTCAATAACACAAGAGAATTACTAGGTAGATGGCAATCTGAAGCAAATCCTGGTGATGGTAATACTAACAGAGCCAACAGAAAATCTAGTGGTAATAATGGGCGTACTTCTACATGGCATGTTGAAGATGCATCATATTTGAGGTTAATGAATGTGTCAATAGGATATTCTCTTCCTAAATCTCTTTTAGAAGGATTAAGTCTAACTAAGGTAAGACTTTATATATCAGGTAATAATCTTCATACATGGTCTAATTATACTGGCTATAATCCAGAAGTTAGTTTAGGAAGTGGTAGTAATCAACTAACCCCTGGCTTAGATTATGGAGTTTATCCGCTAGCAAAAACATATTCATTAGGCCTTAATGTGTCATTTTAAATCAAAGAAAAATGAAAAAAATAATTTATACAATATTAATAGCTTGTTTAATTTCTACAAGTTGTAGTGACGATTTTACAGAAATAGTCTCAGAGAATGATTTAACTACAGATAGTTTTTATAATAACGCTGACGATTTTAATGCTGCCGTTTTAGCAGCTTACGCAAAATTACAAGGACAAGTTGGTATTTATTTTGAATTAAATGAATGGCGTTCAGATAACCTAGATTTATTGGCGCCTACAGCTGGTACACAAGATAGGTTTAATATCAACAAGTTTCAAGAAACATCTGCAAACGAACTAATTAGAAATGCCTGGGCTAATTTTTATAATGGTATTTTTCGTGCCAACTCGGTAACTGATAATCTTGATGGAGTAGCTTTTGATGAAACATTAAAAAAGCAGTATGAAGCTGAAGCTAGATTTATTAGAGCATTAACGTACTTCAATATAGTGCGCTTATGGGGAGATGCACCTATTATTTTAAGAGTTATTTCAGTCGAAGAATCACTTGAAATTGGTAGAAGTCCTGCACATGAAGTCTATGAAGCCATTGAAGAAGATTTGCAATTTGCTGCAAGCAATCTACCATCTTCTTACGCTGCACAAGAATTCGGTAGAGCCACATCAGGGGCTGCTAAAACCTTACTTGGTAAA
This sequence comes from Winogradskyella vidalii, assembly GCF_013403955.1. GTDB lineage: Bacteria > Bacteroidota > Bacteroidia > Flavobacteriales > Flavobacteriaceae > Winogradskyella > Winogradskyella vidalii. Next base: position 1,575,085 of record NZ_JABFDG010000001.1, read on the forward strand.
GTGTATTTATCCCAAAATAAATATAGTGAGGCTATAACAATATTAAATGAAGTAGCAGGGCAGTATAGCTTATTACATGACATTTCTGATGTATTTGATACAGAAAACAAGAACAATAATGAAATTATATTTTCAATACGGTTTAATAAAGAAATTCAAGGTGAAGGTCATGGTTTATGGTTTGCAGTTTCTGATCTTTCAATATCTCCTTTTACATCAAAATTGGTAAATGCCTATACAGTATCTGATACACGTAAAAGTTTAATAGAATATCAAGCCGTAGGAAATCTTTTTGTACCTGCTAAATTTCATGATACAGAATCAGCTTTTCGAAATTTTGGTAATGATTATATTTTATTGAGACAAGCAGATGTACTTTTAATGTTAGCAGAAGCTTTAAATGAACAGTCTTACCAGGCTAATGGTGATGCATTTAATTATTTAAACGATGTGCGAATAAGAGCAAATTTATCGCCAGTAACATCATCGGATATAACAGATCAAGCAAGTTTTAGAGATGCTGTTTTAAATGAACGTTTTTTAGAATTTCCATTTGAAGGGCATCGCTGGTTTGATTTAATCAGGACTAATACTGCGGATACAGAAATAAATTCAGGAATCGGAGTTTTAATACAAGAGTATCAATTGCTCTATCCCGTTCCACAAGTAGAAATAGAAAAGATCAATAATGAATCCTTAATTTATCAAAATGAAGGCTATTAGACTAATTTATATACTCACAATACTAACCCATTTTTTGAGTTGTTCCTCTGATTCTAATATCAATGGAGACAACTTAGGTAGTGATGATGATGATGGAGGGGAAAATCAAAATACAATAATTGCACTTTCAGAATTTAATAGAAATTATAATTCTATAGAAAGTAATTCCATGGTAAAAGATCGTAATTTTTATTGGGCTACCCTAGTTGAAAACAATGCAATAATTAATAATTTAATTAAGGATGATGTTGAGTTGTCGGTTTATCTAGAAACGGCGAAGCAAAGGTTAAGCAATATAGCGAGTCAAAATAATGTTACATCACTACAATATGCCAATGCATTAAAGTTCTCAAATAATGAGATTATAGCTATTTCTACAGCTATTAAAAATGTGGCTGAAACTAATGCACCCTCATTTATTAATTTCAGTAATTCACATATTGGTCCCGCAGGTGTATTTAATCAATTTGCTGAGATTACGGAAGTTGATAGACTGCAACAATTAATTGTAGAAGAAATGTTGCAAGGTATAAATCAAATTATAGATACCTACGTAGCAGGAATAGACCCTGCTTATCCAGATTTAGATCGCGTTAGCTATGATGTAAATAGTTCACAGTATAGATTACTCTTAAAGAATTTAGTTTCAGATCTAAATACTAATACTAATCAAATGGAATTGTTTTATCAGCCATTCTTAGATTTTGCTCTAGGCGCTTTGGAAATTAATAACAGAGATGAGGCGGCGCGTTTTATGCCTTTAAAGTTAGGTGAGAATGCAGCAACTTATCAAAATATTCAAAATATTGATTGGAATGATTATCAATATTCTATGATTGTTGTGTTAGGAGATGCACCTAACTCCTCTGGTGATTTACCAAATATTAGTATTGGTGGTATGTTACGTTCTGATCATGGTGTTGATTTGCTTAACCAGGGCCTAGCTCCATTAATTGTTTTTACTGGTGCCAACGTTGCACCTTTTCAATCAGAATTTCATGAAGCTACTGAAATGAAAAGTTATATTATGGATAACTATAATATTTCTGAAAATAAGATTTTAGTGGATCCACATGCTCGACATACAACTACTAATATGCGTAATGTAGGTCGGTTTATTTATAAATATGGAATTCCAATTGATAAAAAAGCCATAGTCAGCACTTCTACATCTCAAAGTAGTTATTTGTCTTCTAGTGGATTTTTAACAAGATGCACAACTCAAATGGGCCATATACCTATGACTTTACATAATCGTTTATCTGATTTCGATATAGAATTTACGCCAAAAATTGAAGTATTACACTTAGACTCATCTGATCCTTTAGATCCTTAAATAATAGTAAAATGAAAAAAATAAACTTAGTATATATTAAATTATTAGTATTAATAGTCTTGTTTTCTGCATGTGAAAACGATGATTTACCTAAAGCAAATTTTGACCTTGATTCTGTAACGGTATTTTCTGGTGAGGTCGCTCATGAAAAAGCAAGTCTAATATGGCAAGTGCCATCAGGAAATTCATCTCCAGAAAACTACTTATTAAATTGGACTCCTGATGGAGAACAAACTATTCTTGATGCAGCTACGACCACTTATGAAGTATCTAATCTAATTAATGGAACAAATTATAGCTTTAGTATTCAAGCGGACTATGGGAGTAGCGGTGTATCTGGTCAGAATGAAATTGAACTTGAACCCCAGGACCAATTAAACTTTATAATATTACCTGGTAATGAGTTGGCAATAGCATCATGGAACACACCTAATAGAAATGATATTATTGGGTATAAATTGTCTTGGTCTCCGAATGGACAAACGATTGAAATACCTTCTGGAACAAACACTTATCAAATTTTAGGCTTAACTAATGATGTTGAATATAGCTTTGATTTTCAAATTGATTATTCAGGAGGAAATAGTTCAAATGAGGTTCGAGATGTTATTACTCCTGGAGAAATATCAGCTTTTTTATTAAGTGTTGAGTCCCCTATGGCTAGTGAGTTAGTTGGCTTTACATATAATCCTGCATACTTGCCAGGAAGCACTGCAGCTTCTTGGAATTATGATTTCGGAGATGGTAATACTAGTACAGAACAAAATCCAACACACACATACTCTACACCAGGAATTTATAATGTAGTTGTTCAAATAACTGATGAACAAGGCACAATTTTTAATGATTCACGAGAAGTTTTTGTTTGGGGAGAAAAATGGGAATATGATCTAGGAAATCAAATTAAGCCGCAGTCTCCAGCTATCGCAGATGATGGTACGATTTATATCGGATCGGAGGATAATACAAACTTTCATGCCATTAATCCTGATGGTACATTAAAATGGATATATTCCCAACTAGGAGACAATGTATATTCATCAGCAGCTGTGGGTAATGATGGTACTATTTATGTAGGTTCAAAAGACAATAATTTGCATGCCATTAATCCAGATGGCACACAAAATTGGATATTTGATATAGGTGGGGATGCAATTTATGCAACACCTTCAATTGCTTCAGATGGAACAATATATATTGGATCCGATAGTGACAATTTATTTGCGATCAATCCAGACGGAACACAAAAATGGGTGTTTAACACGGCAGATAGTAATATTCGTTCTACGCCAGGAATCGCACAAGACGGTACAGTTTATATAACGTCTGATGATGACAATCTATATGCACTTGACCCAGGTAATGGATCTGTAGTATGGTCGTTCCCTATTGATGGAAATGCACAAAGTGGCATTGCAATCGATTCTGATGGCACCGTTATCGTTGGAGTAGACCAAGGAGGTAGTGCTGGAGCCATTTATGCTGTAAACCCCGATGGTACTGAAAAATGGAGTGTCCCTGTTTTAGGCAGAATTTCGGTATGTGCGCCAGCAATTGCCAGTGGAAGAGTATATGTCGGTACTAAAGAAGGTAATAATTTATTAGCATTGGATGCTTCCAACGGAATGCAAGTATGGTCGTTTGATACTCCTGGAGCCATAATAAACTCTTCACCAGCAATAGATGTAAATGGTGTGATATATTTTGGATCATGGGATAATCACGTATATGCTGTTAACCCAGATGGTACTCTAAAATATAAATTCTTAACAGGAGGAGATGTTTGGTCTTCACCAGCAATTGGATCTGATGGTACAATATATGTTGGCGGTTACGACAATAAGTTGCATGCCTTGGAAATGTTTTCAGAAGGCTTGGCTAATGATGTTTGGCCAATGTTTGGTAAAAACCCAAAACATACTGGTAGATAGAAAACAATATGCAACATTTGATTGTCCTGTGTTAAAAAAATTTTCATAGCATGAATTTCACGATTCACGTTAAATTAAAACGCTTTTGGTATACATTAGTTCTTCGTTTTACTAGTGTAAAATATAGTTTAAAAAAAGATAATACCATATTAATTAATCTTTAAACGTTTTAATTATGAAAAAAATCACATTATTATTTTGTCTAATGTTAGTTCAGGTTTCTTTTGGACAGACTAATAATTGGTTCTATAAATCTATAAAGGCATTTTATATGTAGGTTCTTTTGACAATAATTTTAATAATACTGTAGATTTTGAATTCATGACGAAAAGATATTATACACTTCTACTATTACTGTGTTTTATTTCATGTAAAGAGAAAAAGAGTAAATTAATTGCGTGCGGTAGTGATAAGGTAATTATAATAGATATTGAAGATTCTTTAGTAGAAGCAAAAATCATTTGGCAATGGCAACCTGCAGACGCAATAAGTTTACCGTTAGTATATCAAGAAAATAATTTTAAAAAAATTGATGAATGTAAGCCATCATATGATGGCAAAAATATTATGATTACTTCTAGTACTGGTGGTATTGCTATTATAAACAAACAAAGTAAGGATGTAATATTTTATGCCAAAATCGGAAATCCTCATTCTATTGAACAATTACCAAATGATATAATAGCTGTTGCAGCATCTAATAATAAAGATGGTAATTGTATTGCGTTTTACAATAAGCATAATGTCGAAAACAGCCCTTTTCTTAAAGATAGTTTGTATGGTGGTCACGGACTCGTTTGGGAAAAAAACAACAAATTACTTTATGCTCTTGGATCAAATGAACTAAGAGCATATAAACTAATCAATTGGTCATCAGAATCAAGAAGAGTTCAACTTCAAGAACAATGGGCTTTGCCAGATACTGGCGGTCATGATTTAGTAAATTTTAATCAGAGAGACTTATTGATAACAACAAATAACAATATTTGGAGATTTAACAAAACGTTAGAAAATTTCGAAGTTTTTCGGCCTTTAGAAGGTGTTAAGGATATTAAAGGAATTAGTATAACCGAAAATGATAAAATTGCATATGTAAAAGCGGAAGAAAAATGGTGGTCACATCATATTTATATAACCAACCCTAATAATAAACTTTCAATTCCAGACGTAAATCTATACAAGGTGAGATGGTGGAATTTTGAATAAGAATTAACATTTTAATAATTAATTTAATGAAAAATATAATATTTATATCAGTCTGTTTTATTCTTTTTTTCTTTTCATGTAAAGAGGCACCAGCAATTTCAACTGTTAGTGACTCAGTAAAAGATTCTGATTCAAAAAGCAATCGGATAGAAGACTTATTGGTCAATTTAAGTAATCCTACAAGTAATAAAATAATGGTCATTTCTCATAGAGGTGATTGGAGAAATGCTCCTGAAAACTCAATTCAAGCAATTCAGAATTGTATAGAAATGGGAGTGGATATGGTAGAAATAGATATTCATAGAACAAAAGATAATCAGCTAGTGGTTATACATGATTCCAAATTAGATAGAACTACCACAGGAAAAGGCCCTGTAAAGGAGTGGACTTTAGATTCACTTAGGACTTTAAGACTAAAAAACGGGACTGGCAGACCAACACATCATAAAATTCCAACATTACGCGAAGCTTTATTGACAGCTAAAGGTAAAATCCTTATCAATTTAGACAAATGCTATGATTATTTTGATGAAGCTTATAAAATAATAGATGAAACAGGGACTTCTAAACAAGTTGTAATAAAAGGTTATAATAAATCGGTAGAAGATGTACAAAGGGATTTTGGAAGTAAATTAGATTCTATAATTTTTATGCCAATTATACATTTAGACAAGCAAAATAACGCAAGATCTATTCTATTGGAATATCAAAGTAAAATTAAACCACTTGCTTTCGAAATCGTATTCTCTCGGGATACCTCTTCAGTAATTAATCAGTTTTCTAAAATTAAAAATAATGGAAGTAAAGTTTGGGTGAATTCACTTTGGAAAAGCTTAAATTCTGGTTATGAGGATGATGTAGCCCTTGTTAATACGGATAGTATTTATGGTTGGTATGTAGATAAAGGGGTCAATATGATACAAACAGACAGACCAGAATTATTACTAAAATATTTACGAGAAAATAAACTCCACGATTAATCTCATATTTATTATTGAGTTTAGTGAGATGAAATAGCGCAGTGTTATTTAATTGCTGCGCTTTTTCTAATAATTAGTTAATCATTTTTAATACCATGATGCATTATTTTAAAAAATCGCTTCCTAAAACAATAACTTTAGGGGATAAGCAACAAAAAGCTTATTATAAAAAGTTGAAATGGCAAGTGTTTATTTCAGCTACATTGGGCTATGGTCTATATTATGTTTGTAGATTAAGCTTAAATGTGGTTAAAAAACCTATAGTGGATACTGGTATTTTAACAGAATCAGAATTAGGAATTATTGGTTCAGCTCTATTTTTCTCATATGCTATTGGTAAATTATCAAATGGCTTTTTAGCAGATCATAGTAACATTAAACGCTTTATGGCCTTAGGTCTTTTAGTATCTGCTTTAGCTAATTTAGTAATGGGTTTCACTAGTACTTTTTTGTTTTTTGTAATCTTCTGGGGGATAAATGGTTGGGTGCAATCCATGGGAGCACCTTCATGTGTAGTGTCACTCTCTAGATGGTATAAAGATAAAGAACGTGGAAGTTTTTATGGGTTTTGGAGTACTAGCCATAATATTGGAGAGGCTTTAACCTATATATTAACCGCAGTAGTAGTTTCTTATTTTGGATGGGAATGGGGTTTTAGAGCTGCGGCTATAGTTGGGTTGTTGGGGGCTTTAATTATTTCTTTGTTTTTTCATGACACCCCAGAAAGTAAAGGACTACCGCCAGTAAATGAAGATTTTAGAAAAGAAAAAAAATCTACGTGGGATGAGCAGAAAGCCGCTTTGAAAAACCCTTATGTTTGGATATTAGCTTTGGCAAGTGGTTTTATGTATATATCAAGATATGCAGTAAATAGTTGGGGGCCTTATTATTTTGAAGCAGCTAAAGGATATACATTAACTGAAGCGAATAGTTTAGTAGCCATAAGTGCAGTTTGTGGTATTCTCGGAACAGCATCGTCAGGCTTTATTTCAGATAAGTTTTTTAAAGGGAGAAGAAATATGCCAGCATTAGTTTTTGGGTTAATGAATGTGTTTGCTTTGTCACTTTTTCTATTAGGTCCAAAAAATATATGGTGGTTAGATGCTTTAAGTATGGTCATATTTGGTTTGGCTATAGGGGCGTTAATTTGTTATTTAGGCGGTTTAATGGCAGTAGATATAGTCTCAAAAAAAGCATCAGGAGCTGCTTTGGGTATCGTTGGAGTTATGAGTTATGCAGCAGCAGGAATACAAGATATAGCAAGTGGATATTTGATAGAAAATAACAAGTCAGTAGTAAACGGAGAAACGTTATATAATTTTGACTCCATTAGTATTTTTTGGATCGGAGCAGCTATATTTTCGTTTCTATTTGCTTTGCTGACTTGGAAAAAGACATGAAATCAAAACGATTAAAATTAATTATGTGCAATTATTAACTTTTATCGGTTTTATATTATTGGTAGCAATAATTTCTTATATAGCTACAAGAGAAACAGAAAATGTTAATCGTAATTATAATCTCAACTTTGATACACGAATTACTACAAGAGAGTGCGAAGTCACAAAAATTAGGGAGACGTTTTCTTCAGATTAGAAAAAGGAGAATTTATTACATTCGCAGACGGAAAGGACAGGTACGTACAGTTCAAACTTCCTAAAATCGAAAAACGATTACCAATCAAAATTTATGGCTCTTCTGATGCCGATTTACAAGCCAATTTTTGATAGAATCTATAAAAGGGAGAAATCAATATTTGAATAATAACGTCAAATATATGTCGTTAAAAGACTGTATGTTATTCGTGTTTATTTTTGAAATGTCGCTTATTTATGCGAAAAAGATCATATTTGTTGTTAATAAACGACAATATGAATTATAAGAAAGCAATATCTATCCCTAAGTCTTAAAAGGATACTTGTTGGATTTGGTAAAAATATTAAGTTTGTGAGAAAACGCAGATAGCTAACTAACGAGTAGCTTAAAGAACGTGAGGGTATTCATCACGCTGGCTTTTATCGTGTAGAGAAAGAACATCCAACTGATATAATCATTATTTACCTTAACTTGCTGAATGTACGTCAACCAATACGATTATGTTTTAAACACAAAAAAGGCTTAACATTACTGTTAAGGCTTTTTGTGATCGCACTAGAATTCGAACCTAGAACCACCTGCTTAAAAGGCCAAAAAAGCGACTATTTTCAAAAGTAATATTATTTATAAATAGTTGATTTTGTTCGGTTTAGTTAATTTTGAGGTTGTTTGATATGAATTGTACTCAAACAAAAGTGTGCGTAAAGTGTGCGTAATTTTTGCTAACTTTATATCTAAAATTACTGAGAAATGGCACGAGCAAAATTAATTTTGGATACCAGAGCTAAGTCAAAAACTGTGAATGATGGGTTGTTTCCAATCGTAGTTAGAGTTTTTCATAAAAGACCTAGAATGATTCGTCTTCCTTATAAGACTTCTAAAGCTGGATGGGATGCAAATAACATGACTATTAAAAAATCAGTTTCTGTAAATAAGGATTTGGATTGCAGTGAGATTAATAAAACGTTATATGAAAAACTTCATTCAGCAAAGTCTTTGATCAATGAACTTGGTGATACTCTTAACCAGATAACAGTTGATACGCTAGTTGAGAATATTAAAAAAATATGGGATGATAAATTAGATTCAAAAGTTAAGAAAGATCTTTCTAATGAAATTACTATTGAGGAATGGGGGAACGTTTTAATAAATCGAAAACTGAAATCTAACAAGCCAGCAACTGCTAATTGGTACAAAAATGCAATAACAGCTTTTGAAAAATTTAATAATAATTCTCCTGTAAAGTTTCATCAGGTTACAGTAACTTTTTTAACTGATTTTGAAATAGAACATTTGTCAAAAGGAAATTCTAAAAATTGTATAAGTTCATACACTAGAGCAATTAGAGCTATTTATAACACTGCAATTAAAGAAGATGTATTTATACCGTTTAAACATCCTTTTTCCAGTTATAAAATTCCATCTACAACGAGAACAAAAAAAAAGGCTTTGTCTAAAGAAAAAATAATTGCTATTCGAAATTTGATATATGAAGAAAACAGTAGTCTTTGGCATACAAGAAATTATTTCTTAGCCATGTTTAACTGTAGAGGTATGAATTTAATTGACCTTGCTAAATTGAAATTATGTGATATAAAAGGAAATAGAATATATTATGGTAGAAGTAAAACAAACGACCCTTTATCAATTAGAATCACAACAGAATTTTCTGAAATACTTAAGAAATATACCCATGATAAAAATCCAGATGACTTCATATTCCCAATTGGTTATGATGGTTCGGTTGAAGCATTTAAAAAATATCGTTCAGATAGAAGATTAGTCAATAAATTATTGAAAATAATTGCGAAGGATGCAAATATTGAAGAAAAAATCACCTCCTATTATATTAGACATTCTTGGGCAACAATCGCAAAAAACATGGGCATTTCTACAGAAATTATAAGCGAAGGGCTGGGACATCAATCTATAAGGACAACCGAAATTTACTTGAAAATTTTCGACAACACAGTGCTAGATAAAGCTAATGATCTTATAGTTGGATGATTAAATTGGAAAAAATGTGAAGAGTTTAATAAATAAATATTCGTAAAGATGATAAAATATTTTGATATATTTTTCAGGTTTAATATTAGGTAGCTTATATTCAGGACGAGTCATAATCTATTGTTCTAGTTTTAAACGCTTATCAGCTCTAGATTTGTATTTATAATACGCATCACGTTTAAGTCCAAATCAACTTGCTATAGTAGATAAAGAAGCAAATCCCTCAGCTCTATTTCTAGTTTTAATAAAAGCTAGATATTGAGTTTTTTTTAAGTTGCTGAACATTTTTATATCCTAATTTTTCTGCAGCTACTTCAAGATAAGATTCCTCTATCATTGCATCCAAATCCTTTTTAAGCAGTAGCTTTTTAAGTTTTTCATTCTCTTTTTGCAATGCTTTGATTCTAGATATTTCGTCTTTCGTTTCCACTTTTACTCTGGTGTTCATTAAGTCTTTACGATTATACTTTTTAATCCACTCATTGACTGTAGTAGGTGCAATAGAGTAGAGTTTACAAAGTTCGCTCTTTGTGTGTTTTTCGGTTGTAAGTTCCGCTAAAATTTTCAGTTTAAATGGTTCTGAATACCGTTTGATTACTTTGTCATTTTTGTACATAATGTTTAAAATTATGTAGCCTTTATTCAGGACGGGTCAAAAATTATACACAACGGTTTGGCAATGAGCAGTAGCGTACCGCAGGGCGCTATTGCTTATAGGTGTTGTTGTGGGTAGTTTTTTTTACATATTACCATCCAATGTTTTTCATTTGGATTTTGTTCAGGCTCGTTGATTTCTTTTAGCTCAATAATATTATACATTCGAAATTCTTTTTTTACGGACGCTTCGTCATAGAAGTATAGATTTAACCCGTGTTTAGAGTGAAAGGTGTTTTTTTCTATTTCTTCTCCCTCACCAAATCGTTTATCGTTTGATGATAATGCGACAAAAACCATTATTCCATAAGGCGCTAATTGTAAATAGCAAGCTCTAATTAGTTTTGACCTGTCCACTGGGTTCAAAAGATGAATTAGTGAATAACAATAAATTGAGTCGTAGCAGGCTGTGTCAAATGGCATGTCAGTAACAGAACCGTGGTGTATCGTCACATCCTTTCCAAAATATTTTTGAGCTCTCTCAATCGCGGTTTTAGATATTTCAATTCCTGATACATTTAATCCATTATCATAAAACACCTTTGCATTTCTTCCATATCCGAATCCTGGAATTAGGATGCTTTTAATTCTATTCTTTTGAAACAACTTAAGGACATTCTTTGCATTGTCAGTCGAATTCCCTCCCCACATCTTATCGTTACTCTTAAAGGCAGATTCCCAAAATTCATTCATTATCCTATTATTTTTAATGAAGTATTGACTGATTAAGGTCATTTTATTCAATTACCCACAACATTGTTGTGTATAGTTAGTTGCGTGGTTAAGCAACTAAGTTAGCAAACTTTTACGAACCCGTGAATATTCCTCAGGAATATTCGCAAGTAGGGAAGAATACAGCAATTAATTATACATGGTGTTAGCTTTTAGTGCTTTTTGTCCTTTAATAATTAATTCTTTTATTCAATTCTGAAATTTACGTTTTCTAACTTTGAGTAAATTCAGACTTTTTTAATTTCTTAAATATGCTCAGAATTTTCCATTTCAATGACATTTTCTTTTTATAATTAAAATATATTATTCCAAAATGATAAATAGATGCAATAAAAATTAAAACAATAAATATTCCATCGATTGAAAGCTTGTATTCTCTACTAAAATCTAAAAATCGATGGTTTGGTTCTAAATATTGTTTGCCAAAGATTAGTAATAAAAAGAAAATTCCTAAAATATTTGTATTCTACATTTGGGTAAGAAATTTCGAGGCTATTTATCACTACTAAAAAGTTAAAACGCCTTTTGATATTGTAGTAAGTGTAAATTTGTATATTGGTTTAAATTCAACTTAATATATTCACTAAACTAATATCTCAAAACGTATAATGGAAGAAAAAATATACTTTTCAGATAGTTATGGAAAACCTATCTCTGAACAAGATTCAATGAATAAATTTCACAAGGCATACGAAGAGAATGGTGTAATTAGAAAAATTGAAGCTTATGAAGTCAATGTTTTAATGGATATTGAATATTTTCTAGATGATAATGAAAATACAGATACTGTTTTAGCCAAGTTAACAGAACATGTTAAAAGGTTTGTAACCCTCGGCAGAAGAAAGGAATATGGAAAATATACTATTGTGAAAAGTTCACAATTTAGTAAAGGTAAAGTGTTATTTAAGGCATGTGAATTGGTAGATGAAAATAATAATGTTATTTGCATACAGGTTTTGGATTGGAAAACCGAAGAACCTATCCTAGAAAGTACAGAAAAGTATATAATTGATGATAAAGGTTACGATATTGCTTTTTTTAATTATAATGATGAAGGGAAGTTTAAAAGTTTAACTGGATCTATTGTGTCTGAACTAAGTGTTTTTATAAGAGAACCCCTTTACGAAATAGAGGAAGTTAATAAATATCTTCCTAATCTGTTTCAAGAATATCCATATTATCGAAATGCTACATTTCTTCCTGAAATATTAACATTATAACAAAACTAACTAACCCTTTTTTGAATCATTTTTTAACTCAACTATTTTAAAATAATACTTATCACAAATCAGAATCATAACATATATTGATTTTTTTATGTCTAAAATACAGTATAACTTAGGAATCAACAGATGTAAAAAAATAGCATTGCATTCTGTTTCGCTTTATCCTTTTAAAATTAAATATTTCGTTTTAATACTCAGAATTTAATTCCGTAAATATTTTTGCATTAAAGCTAACGGTCTTGTGTACGAGTAGTAGCGGATTTTTACTCACTAACCTTAGGACTTATCCAAGGAAAAGTTCTAAAAATATTAAAATGCAGGTGTGGTGGAATTGGTAGACACGCCAGACTTAGGATCTGGTGCCGCGAGGTGTGGGAGTTCGAGTCTCCCCACCTGTACAAAATCCGAAGGGAAATCTTCGGATTTTTTTTGTTTAAAATTGTTTCAATACAAGGTCAGGTACAACATAGGTACAACATTTTGGGTTTTTCAGGATTGAATTGTCTTTGTTGCTGTATTATTTCATTTGATATTTAATTATATTTTCTCTAAATTATAGGTTGTATTATCATAATATACACGCAATTTAAACTCTTAAATACTTCGGGTAAAAGAATGTTATTTAGGATGGGTCAGTTTTACAATCTGGTTAATATATTTAGCTACATTACTTTTATAAAGCAATGAAAATATTTTATTGGTTATTGAGATTATTAGTGAAAAAGATAAATACACTAATTAGAAATTGAAATTAGCTGGATCTGGCCCCATTCGAAAATTACGGTTAAGTGAATCCAATAAAAACATATCTTCTACAGAGATTTCAAAATCGAATAATAATGAATTTTCAATGATATGTATCTTGCTTTTACTTTTTGGTATAATAATGACGTCCTTTTGGAGATTCCATCTTAATAATATTTGAGCTATGGTGCGATGATATTTATCTGCCAATTTTTGAAATATTTCTATTTTAAATGCTTCTCCGTGCATTAGCGGAAACCAAGATTGATATTGTATCTCTTCCTTCTTACAGAACCTCTGCAAAGATTCTTGTGTTAAAAATGGATGAAATTCAACCTGATTGACCATAGGCTTAATATGAGAAAATGCCATAAGGTCTTCAAGCTGAAACTGTAAAAAATTGGAGACCCCTATTGCTTTTATTTTACCTTGTTCATAAAGTGTTTCCATAGCTCTCCATGTATCTTTGAATTTACCTTTTACTGGCCAATGTTGAAGATATAGATCGACATATTCCATATCCAACTTTTTAAGCGAGTTATTAAAGGCTTTAATAGTACTATCGTAGCCTTGATCACTATTCCAAACTTTGGTTGAAATAAATATTTCTTGCCTAGAAATTTTATGCTCCTTTATAGCCTTTCCTACACCTTCTTCATTAAAATATGCGGCGGCAGTATCTATGTACTTATATCCTGTGTCCAATGCATATTTAACAGCATTATAGACTTCCTTACCATTTTTTGTTTTATAAACTCCGAGACCTAAATAAGGCATTTTTATATCGTTACTAAGTGTAACGGAACCATTGATATCTGTTATTTTCATAAAATTTTTGTTTTGAATTAAACAAGAAGATTAGAGATAATTTGATATCTCTAATCTTTTTAAATTTCTAATTCTAATTTGTGTAATACTTTTAAATATTAAGATTTTTCACTGCCCACTGTTCAGCGTTTTCCATTTCAAATCCTTCTTTAACGTTGAAAGTCTTAGCTTTGTCCCAAGAGACACCTATACCTTGACCAAAAACGGCGCGATACCTTTTAATATTATTATCTGGGTCTTTTTCTATTTCATTTTTAAGAAAATCTAGATCCCACTTCACTCGCTTCATGTCTGTTTTTAAGACTTTTTTAACAATATTTGCTAATTTATGATAAGAAACCGTGTCACCTGCCACATAAACAACGTCGTTTACTATTCGAGGTTCAAATAATAAAACCTCGGCAGTAAGGCGTCCTATATCTTCTGCTGAAGTAACCGTCACTTCTGTATCCCAGTCTCCAAGTGCATGTATGGTTTTATTTTTTAAATCTACAACACCAAAAGAAGGTTCGAATAAGAAACTCGTTATCATACCTACGGATACAATTACCCATTCCGTATTTTGCTGAGATCTTAGAAGAGTACGAACATCGCTTTGCTCGTCAAATACCGGTTGCGGACTCCCTTTACCTACTAGATCATAGTCAACACCAAATTGCCAAGGAAAATACCTTTTTACATTGGCCTGAAGTATTGCTTTAGTAATTTTTATTTGAATACCTGGCCCTGCCGAAAACCCTAAACAACTAACAACCGTATGATAATTATTAAATTTAGTGGCGATTTCATCTATAGTTTCACTTACTACATTTCCTTCTATAATTTTTATATTTCGTTTTTCAAGTGTTTTTATAATATTCTTTTCAAAGGCATTTGTAGAATGTATTACTTCTGGTAATAAAAGTACCGAAATTGAGTATCCTGGGTTTTCTTTAATTTTATCAGATAAAAATTTGGTGACGTTCATTCCTAATTCTCCTGCTCCTAATATTAAAATATCAGTTGTTTGTTTTTTGGCTGTTTTTTTCATTTCTTTAGTTTTTATTTATACTATACTTTGTATACTTGCAAATCTATATATAGTTTAAATATGGTGCAATAACTATAACTTTTGATAGTG
Organism: Winogradskyella vidalii; assembly: GCF_013403955.1. Taxonomy (GTDB): domain Bacteria; phylum Bacteroidota; class Bacteroidia; order Flavobacteriales; family Flavobacteriaceae; genus Winogradskyella; species Winogradskyella vidalii. Next base: position 1,590,168 of record NZ_JABFDG010000001.1, read on the forward strand.
TTTAAACCCCTTGATATGATTGATAAAAAAGATGAAAAATTTAAATTTAAATTGAATGGAAAAGGATTTCATTGCGAGACCGATGTTGCAATTAGTTTGATTGGTGGTAAATGGAAAACTGTTTTGCTGTGGTATTTAAAAGAAGAAAAAAAGCGTTTTGGCGAACTCCGTAAACATTGCCCACATATTACCGAACGCATGCTATCTATCACTTTAAAACAGCTTGAAAATGATGGATTGATCTCAAGAAAAGTTTATACAAAAAAACCACCTTTGAAAGTTGAATATTCTTTAACCGATTTCGGCAAATCGCTTATTCCAGTTTTGGACACAATAGCCGCTTGGGGGAAAGATGTGGCAGAAAAAAAAGGAGAAAGTTTCATCGGTAAAGTCACATAATTTTTATTTATTCTTGTCAAAAAAAATATAAATTATTGAAGTTGGTCCTATACCAATAATTAAGTTTAGGCTATCAAATGTATTATACTGAAATAGGTTGATTCTTTTTGGTTCATATTTAAAGTGTCTTGTCCTGAAATACGGCTACAGGTTAAAATTGAATTATGCTGATAATTTATATACTATATTAGGTGTTTTATAATCTAAAGATAAGTGTAATCTTATTTCGTTGTGTAAATTAATTGCACTTTTTGAAGCTCTCTTTTGCGTGTGCTAAGTTTTCAAAGGTTTGGTCTAGATAAAATTCGTCTTTTAGTATTCCGTTTACACGTTCAGCTATAGCATTTACGTAACAATGATTTTCTTCTGTCATACTAATATCTATCTTTTTTCTTTTCAATATCTGTGTATATACATTGCTACAATACTGTATTCCTCTATCAGAGTGGTGTATGAGTCCTTTAATGTTTTTAGCTTAATAAATGGCCCTATTAAGCGCTCTCACGCATCCTTTTAGTTCCAGGCTATCACTTAGGTCATATCCAACTATTATTCTGTAATACATATCAGTTATCAAAGCCAAGTAACAAAACCCTTTTATAGTTCTTATGTATGTAATATCAGATACCCAAACTTGATTAGGTCGCGTTATTTCAAGGTATTTCATAATGTTGTTATACTTATAAAGCGATGATATGAGTTAGTAGTTCTTGCATTGGTTTTCTTTCTAAGAGTTAGCATATTTTGTTTTCTAAGGATCTTAAATAGCGTATCTCTACCAACTTTAACGTTTGCTTTTGTAAACTCATCATTTAATGATTTTTGGGTTTGCTCACACCTTCTCTAGGAAGAGATTTACGTTTTTTACTGACTATATTTATAATCTGTTGTTCTAGTTTTAAACGCTTATCAGCTCTAGATTTGTATTTATAATACGCATCACGTTTAAGTCCAAAACAATGAGCTATAGTGGTTAATGACGTAAATCCCTTAGATTTCTTTTTAGCTTTTTAAGGTTTTAAACTTAGCTTTTTTTAGCTCGTTAACTGATTTGTGTACCCAAGATCTTCAGCAGCTACCTCAAGGTGTGAATCCAATACCATAGCATCAAGGTTCTTTTTAAGTAGTAGCTTTTTTAGCTGTTCAATCTCTTTTTAAAGTGCTTTAATTCTAGATATTTCGTCTTTAATTTCCACTTTTACTCTGGTGTTCATTAAGTCTTGACGATTGTACATTTTAATCCATTCATTAACCGTTGTAGGCGCAATAGAGTAGAGTTTACAAAGTTCGCTCTTTGTGTGTTTACCGGTTGTAAGTTCGGCTAAAATTTTTAATTTAAAAGGTTCGCTGTAACGTCTAATTACTTTGTCATTTTTAAACATAATGTTTAAAATTATGTAGACTTTATTCAGGACGGATCAGTATTGCACACAACGTGTTTGTGTATGATTTCGTTGCGTGTTTCAAGCAACTAATTTAGTAAATAATTAAGACAAAGAAAGTCCGTGAGGACTTTCGCAAGTAGGTAATAAGCCATCAATAAATTATATACGGCTTAAGTTAGCAATTAAATAAAAACACTAAATTAAGATTTATAAATTAGAAAGCACAAAAGAGAGGAGTAAGGTTATTATATACGCAGAGACTTCAGATCTCGTCAACATTGAAAATCCCCTCTCTTTTCTACACAGATTTCGTACAGTTCTATGAGGCTTTAAGACCTCGATTTTAAGTCGTTGAAACTCGCGTAGATTGTCCTTTGAAAAAAACATTTCTTATGAATAAAGATATTAAATATTTTGGAATAGACATTAGCCATTTGGTTTTTGATGTCACAGA
>NZ_JABFDG010000020.1 GCF_013403955.1 Winogradskyella vidalii
TTGCCAACGTGTTTGTGTATGAAACGTAGCGTATAAATATACACAAAAGTTTCGGATTATTACTTAGCCAAATCTGCGATTTGGTATTTACTTTTTTCTTTTTTAATGCCAAATCGCAGATTTGGCGGTGCTTGCAAACACAGACGAACCTTCGGTTTGGCACTTACTAGCTATGTTTTATACACGTTGTTGTACACAGTGCTTTCCTCAATGATATTCAATCTTATATTCATAAATATCAGTTGAATTTAACTTATAATCTATACTTTTTTTATCAATTTTCTGCTGTAGTTTGGTGTATTCAAAACTCAAAATTGTGTCTCTTGCAGTTCCAATTGTTTGATAAGTATATTTGTCTTTTGAGTAAACATATTTCTCAATATATGGTTCTTTTACTCGACTATTATAATTCACTCGTTTTATTAATCTGTTCTTTTTGTCATAATATGAAGTATCAGTCAAAACCAATGCTTTTTCAAAATCAGGTTCTTTGACAGGAATAAATTCCCAAGAATTAGTTTTAGAAATACGTATTCTTTTTTGTTGTTTAACTTCTCGAATAAATCTTATTAAACTGTCCGTTTCGTATTTCGTTTGTTTCTCAATTTTTGTTTTAGGGTCAAATTCGTAAGTCGAAAATGAACGAATAACACAAGTATCTTTAGCTACAAAATCCTCGCAATTATATTCTGAAAATTTCTTTCCGTTATTATACTTTATAATTCGGTTTTTATTTCTAAATGTTTTAGAAATTCTGTCATAACTTCCAAATCTCACTTCTTTAGTTAAATTTCCCAACTTGTCAAATTCAGTCTTTCGTGTATTGATTAAACTATCATTTTCTTTTTTATATTCAGTTATTGTCTTGATTTTTTGACCAAAACTTACTGAACTTATCAGAAATATTAATATAAACGTAATTTTTTTTTGCATTGTGTACAACGGTCTTGTGTATGATTTCGTTGCGTGTTTAGGCACTAAAGTTAGCAAATAAATCACAGATAGAAAGTCCGCGAGGACTTTCGTAAGTAAGCTATAACTAGCAATGAATTATACACGGTGTTAGGCAACGTTTTTTATTTTCGTTCTAAATATTTTTTCCAATTTTCAAATTCTTTCAGAACAATTTTCCTTTCATTTATAATTTTTTCATTTATCGATTTTTTGTAAAAGATAGTGTCAAAATAATGATGAATTGTTTCTGTAAAATCAATGTCCTTTTTATTTTCTTTAAGATTTATGTATCTAAAATAATATTCTTTTGCTCCACTTTTAGCCATTGACGATATTCTATTTTTATCAGATTCGTATTCCACGTTGTATCCACTAAATATTTCTGAATATTCGAAAATGTCTTCTTTACTATTAAATAAATAAACATCTGTAAATTCTCCAGCTGTTCCGGATTTTACACTATTATAAAAGGAAATATCCTTAAACTCATCTAAATTTATGTCCTTTGTTTCTGCATTTAGATTATTAATTTCATATAAATTATTAATTGTTTCGGTATAATTTTCACCACCTGTTTGACCATTTAATATTACCTTTTTAGAAGAGTTCTCTAATAAATTTTGAGAATAAGAAATGCCTTTTGATTTGTCGTAATTGGGTATAAAATATTCCCAAACGTATTCCTTTCCTTGAAAATTAAATGGTTTACTGTAAGCTTTGAGATTACTCCATAAAATCTTATTATCTCGATAAAAAGTTTGTTTGGAAAATTGCAATGTATCTATTCGTAAGACTTTTAAATCTAATGACTTGTCATATCTGTATTTTGAAATGATTGAATCACAATAATATTCGTAAGTCGATTCTTTACCATTGTTTTTACTAGATATTATATCTCCAACTTTATGTGTATAAGTTGAAATAAAAGTTGAATCATTTATAAATTCTGTTGATATACTATTAGAAAAAGAATCGCCACCTTCCATTGCGAGGACTAAATCAAAATTAGAGTTCTGCTTTTTTACTCTCAAAACCTTTTCCAATTGGTCTCCATATTGATGTTTGAAATAAATAAAAAATAATATTGAGTCAATGGGTTTCTTTAAGAATTTTTGGTTTGTTAGAAAGTAATATTCGCTCAAATCTATTTTCGTTGTGTCAAGATTCAGTACAGAAATTTCTTTTTCAGTGAATCTTTTTGAAAAGACAAATTTGTAAGCAATACTATCTGGAAAGTTTTTCGAACTTTCTTTTTTATTGATTATTAAGTCAAAAATTGATTCGGTAAATTGTTTTTTCGAAATTTCCGTTTTGCTTTCAGATAACAATATAGTTTTACTTTTCGGTTGATTTTTACATCCGAAAATAAAAATTATCAAAAGAAGTTTTATCGTTGTTCTCATTGTTCGTCTTAAATGTTGCCTAACGGTCTTGTGTATGAATAGTTGCGTGGTTTGGCAACTAATTTAGCAAAAATTGACCAAACCCGAGAAAATTCCAGCGGAATTTTCGCACGTAAGCTCAACAAAGCAATTAATTATACACGTTGTTACCTATAGTTTTTATTTTATTCAGACAGAGTTCAGATGTTTAAATTCACCTATAAATATATTTAGGAACTATTAATTCTCGCAAGAGTTTAAGCGTATTACTCCGTTTTACTAATCCAGATTAGCTCAGATTGGTTTTTCTGCGTGTAGTTCAGCCGTAACGATAAACGTTAGCTTTTCAATCTTGGTTTCCTTTATCAATCTTTTTAATCTCAATTTATCTTAGTTGTTTTAATTTTAAATAGAGTAGAGTGAGCTGATATTTGGCTTCCTATATTAGTCTTTTTTAATCTTAAATTATCTTAGTTTTTTTAATTCAAGCAGAGTAGAGTGAGTTTTAATTTGGTTTACTTTCTTTAATTTTTTTAAATCTAAATTATCTTGGTTTATTTAGTTAAGTTGAGTTTACTCCGTAATACTTTTCAGGTTGCATTATTCATCTGAGTAATCAATCCAAAGTTGGTAATTTGATGTTTAAATTTTAAAAAAAATGTTGTTGGCGACAAAATTATAGGTAACGTGTTTGTGTATGGTTAGTTGCGTGATTAAGCGAGTAAGTTAGCAAATAAAAACCGAATAGAAAATACGTGAGTATTTTCGTAAGTAAGCTAAACCCCAGCAATTAATTATACACGGTGTTAGCCACAGTACTTATTCCGTTTTTATTGCTTTATATCCTGTGCTTGTCAAATCTCCGTCCTTGTCAAATAATATCATATTCAGGTTTTTGTCAATTCGGTAAAACTCTCCGTATTTATTTCCTTTCACGTAATAATCGGAACCTTTTTTAGTCAGATTTTCAGTTTTAAAATCGTTTAACCTTACTCCAACAAATTCATTTCCTTTTTTATAAATCTCGTATGGATAACTTTCTTTAACAATCGTATTTGCTATTGTCCATTTTCCAAGCAATTCATAATCACTTTTCAATTGGTCATAATTTGTATTTCCAGAAGAAGTTGGTTTTTCGTCCGCAATTGGTTTGTCCGAAATTGCATCGTTGAATATTTTGTTGAAAGTTTTGGTAACTTCTGTTTCTTTTCCTTTTGAGCTAACATAAGCCATTCCTAATTGTTCTAATTCTCCAATTAAAACACCTTTCTTTAGCAATAATTTTGAATCGGGATTTTGCTTAAATTCTCTAACTTTTTCAAGCCATTCGCTATATTTTCCGCCTTTTCCAAATCCGAATTTTTTAAAGTCCGCCTCGTTTTTAAATCCGTTTAGTTCTCCGTACAAACTTTTAAATTCCGTAAATGCTTTTTCGATTTTTTCGATTTCGTCAATCTTTTCAACTTTCTCTATTTTGATTGGTTCTTCTTTTTTTGTTTCCGTTTTACACGCAGTAAATGAGATGATAGTAATGACTGCAAATAATAATGTTTTGTTCATAGATGATGGTCGTTTCGTATTGTGGCTAACGTGATTGTGTATGGTTAGTTGCGTGGTTCAGCAACTAAGTTAGCAAACTTTTACGAACCCGTGAAAATTCCGCAGGAATTTTCGCAAGTAGGC
>NZ_JABFDG010000021.1 GCF_013403955.1 Winogradskyella vidalii
AAAACTATTCCAGGTATAGGAAATAAAACCGCAGTAATGCTATTGGTTTTAACCGATGGATTTGATCGTTTTAAAAGTGGTAGCGAATTGTGTAGTTATGCTGGATTAACCCCTGTAGTTAGAAAGAGTGGGAGTAGTGTAAATGGACGGCCTCGTATCAGTAAAATAGGAAATCAGAAACTACGTAATCTGTTATTTATGTGCAGCTTTAATGCTTGTAAATACAATAAAGCATGTCGTGATATTTATGAGAGAATAGTAGCAAAAGGAAAGAGTAAAAAATTGGCATTGATAGCGGTGTGTAATAAACTATTAAAACAGGCTTTTGCTATAGCAAAATCAGGTTTAATATATGATGATACATATAGAAGTACTTTAATGAAAAATTAGTGCATTTTTACTTGTTTTTTACCACAGTACTTTGTTATGCGCTGGCTTTCTACGTTCAATTTGTCTAACCAAATTCAATTATAGCTTTTTCTAAATTCTAATGGTGTCATTTCTGTTTTTTTCTTGAATAATTTCCCAAAAGATTGTGGATGTTCAAAACCCAATTCGTAAGCTATTTCATTAACGGACAGCTCGGTAATTGATAGCTTTTCTTTAGCTAATTGTATTATTTTCTCGTGTATAAATGATTGTGTACTTTTTCCTGTGATTGTTTTTAAAAGCCTAGTTAAATAATTTGGCGAGATATTTAGTTTATTAGCTATTTTTTCGACAGTTGGTAATCCATTTAATGCCAACTCTTCGTCACTTAACAAGTCATTTAATACAAATTCAAAATGTTCTAAAATTGTATGATTAGACTTTTTACGAGTGATAAATTGACGTTGATAAAAACGCCTTGAATACGTTAGTAATAGCTCTAAATTAGAAATAATAACGTCTTGACTAAAATTATCAATATTTGAGTTGTATTCTTGATGAATATCTTCCATAATTCGAATAAGCATTTTTTCTTCTTTTTCTGAAAGATGAAGCGCTTCTTTTAATTGATATTCAAAAAAGTCATACGTTTTAATTTTGTTAGCTAAAGCTGTGTTCCACAAAAAATCTGGATGGAAGATAAGCAACCACCCAGAATGATTTAGTTTGCTAGCGTTTTCAACTTCAATAGACATTACTTGATTAGGTGCAACAAATGCTAAAACGCCTTCGTCAAAGTCATATTCTTGTTGTCCATACTTCATTTTACCATCATACAAACGTTTTAATGCGATGCAATAAAAACCGTGTGTAACATTTAATGAAGTACCAGCTTTATGTTTAACATCTGCAAAATTAATGACACTCACTAACGGATGTAGTGGTTTTGAAAGGTTATTAACTTTATGGTATTCGTTAATACTATTAATATGAACAATTTCTCTTAACATTTATGATGTTTATTTATTATACAATGTAGCAAATTCATTTGCAAAATCTGAAAGACTTTCTCTACCCATTTTAGATGGTTTATTATTGTTGTAATTTTCAGTGAGTCTGCCATTTTCAAGACTGTGATACATTTCAGTAAATAGACTAGCTATATTAGCAGGTATTCCACTTTGTTGCATTCCTTTTTTTACGTCTTCATCTGAGACTATTGTCCACTTCAAATCTGATATCCCAATTGCTTTACCTAATGTAGTTGCAATTTCCTGTCCTGTGTGTTCTGAACTTGCTATATATTTAAACAATTCACTTTTATTGTTTTCCAATTCTTGGGTAGCAATCTCTGCAATGTCTTTTGGTGAAACAAGTGGAAATTTAGTAGAACCATAGTTAGCTAAAATTTGACCTGTATATTTTATCATATCAACATAATTGTTGAGATTATAATAAAAATAAGTCGGTCTTAAAATTGTCAAATTTATTTTCGGTACTTGTTTAATGATTTCTTCTGAAAAATGAGAACCTAATATTGAGCCTGTCCCGTAATTTAGATGAGCTCCGAAACTACTTAAAAGTACAACTCTGTAAACTCTTGTTTTTTCAATTGCTTTCGCGAAGTTCGTACTTATTTGTCTGTAATATTCTCTAATATCAGGTTGTGAGTAATCAGGTGGGTTCATTAAGAAAACAGAATCTGCTCCAGAAAATGCTGAAACTAAAAACTCTGTATCTTGTAAAGAACCTATTAGTGGTTTACCATTTATATTTTCAATTTCCGCCTTTCTCTCTAACGAGTGGCTTATAATAGTTACTTCGTGACCGTTTTTGATAAGATTTTCGGCAAGTGTTTTTCCGATATTCCCTAGTGAACTTGTAAGTGTTATTTTCATTTTATTTAATATTGTGTTAGATACAAAGGTTAAATAACGATTATAAACTTATGTAGTCAGATGATGCTATTCACAAGCCAAATCTGATAATTACTTATGTTTGATATTAAGCACGGATTTTTTCAGCTTGCGCATAACGGTTTTGTGTATGATTTCGTTGCGTGTTTAAGCATTAAAGTTAGCAAATAATTCACAGATAGAAAGTCCGCGAGGACTTTCGTAAGTAAGCTATAACTAGCAATGAATTATACACGGTGTTGGCAGTAGTGTTTTATTCTTTTCTATATAAGGTTGTCAGCGTTCCATTTAAACAAAACGGAATTACTGAAGTATGAGATTCATTTCTATATATTCTCCAATTCATATCAACATTTTCGTACTTATTTTTTTTAAGATATAAACTAAACTTAACCATATTAGACACCATCATTGGACTTTCATTTTCTCCTGTTGAAATAAATACTTTCGTTGGTTCGATATTCCAAGTTTCACTACTCGTAAACTTAACGATAGCTGGCTCTAAAAATATCTTTTCGTTCAGCTGAAATGAAGGACTATTTATTCCAAATCGGGTAAAGTAATTGTCAGAATTTAAGAAACAGTATGCTGTAAATAAACCACCAAGAGAATGTCCTGAAATTCCTCTGTCAGAATTCGTTTTATAATGTTCATCAATAAAAGGTACTATTTCTTTCTTTATGCACTCTAAAAACTTAACTGCTCCGCCGGTTTTTATTGTTCCTTTTTCAACTCCAAACTTCTTGTCAAATTTTCTATCAGTTAATGTGTCTCGATATGGTGTGTAGTCATTAAATCTATTAATTTTTGATTCTACTCCATTTACTTTGTGACTGATACCTACGAGAATCACATCTTCGATTTTTTCAAAATCAATGTAAGATGATTCGAAATATCCATACGTGCTTTTTCCGTCCAAAACATAAAGCACTGGATATGTTATGCTGTCCTTAATAGAATAATTCTTTGGAAAAGACATATGAATTAAATAATCTTTATTTGTAATTTCAGATTTAACGATATGGTCTGGTTTAAAAAAATCTCGCCCTTTTGGGTCTAATTTTTGGCTAAATAGAGGGTTACAAAAAATCAAAAAAGAAAATGTTATAAATATTAGATTTTGTAGTTTCAAAAAGTTCATTTGTTTAATTCAGAGTTCGTTGCTCACATTACTGCCAACGTGTTTGTGTATGGTTAGTTGCGTGGTTGGGTAGCTAATTTAGCAAACTTTTACGGACCAGAGAAAATTCCGCAGGAATTTTCGCAAGTAGGCTAGAACCAAGCAATTAATTATACACGTCTTAAGTTAGCAATTAAATAAAAACACTAAATTAAGATTTATAAATTAGAAAGAACAAAAGAGAGGAGTAAGGTTATTATATACGCAGAGACTTCAGATCTCGTCAACATTGAAAATCCCCTCTCTTTTCTACACAGATTTCGTACAGTTCTATGAGGCTTTAAGACCTCGATTTTAAGTCGTTGAAACTCGCGTAGATTGTCCTTTGAAAAAAACATTTCTTATGAATAAAGATATTAAATATTTTGGAATAGACATTAGCCATTTGGTTTTTGATGTCACAGA
>NZ_JABFDG010000022.1 GCF_013403955.1 Winogradskyella vidalii
AAAACTATTCCAGGTATAGGAAATAAAACCGCAGTAATGCTATTGGTTTTAACCGATGGATTTGATCGTTTTAAAAGCGGTAGCGAATTGTGTAGTTATGCTGGATTAACCCCTGTAGTTAGAAAGAGTGGGAGTAGTGTAAATGGACGGCCTCGTATCAGTAAAATAGGAAATCAGAAACTACGTAATCTGTTATTTATGTGCAGCTTTAATGCTTGTAAATACAATAAAGCATGTCGTGATATTTATGAGAGAATAGTAGCAAAAGGAAAGAGTAAAAAATTGGCATTGATAGCGGTGTGTAATAAACTATTAAAACAGGCTTTTGCTATAGCAAAATCAGGTTTAATATATGATGATACATATAGAAGTACTTTAGTGAAAAATTAGTGCATTTTTACTTGTTTTTTACCACAGTACTTTGTTGGCAGCAGTATTTTTAACTCGTTAATCTTCTATATTCTACCGAATATTTAGTTGCCTGTTTCGGGTCATTTTCGACAGTTACATTTTCATCATTTTTAAATTCGGCATTAGCTGACCAATTGTATGAACCAGTAATTACAACTTGGTTATCAATAACACAGAATTTATTGTGCATCAATCCACCTCTCAATCCTCTTTTTATCATTTTGTGCGGAAGTTTAGTTACATCTACTCCGTATTTTTTATTTATTCCATCATCGAAAATTGCAATTTCTACATCAAGACCTTGTTTGTGTTTTTCAATCAATTTTTGAAACAAGGTATCATTCGTAAACCAAGCCATTACAACGACTATTGAGACTTCAGCGTCATCAAGAGCTTTTAAAATTCTATTTTGGATGTCTTGGAAATGAGCTTCATTAATTACTGGCTGTTCATTCTGAACAACACCTCCTTGTAATATTAATTCTCCGTTCAAGACTTCAACACCAAAACCTTCTGGGTTTAAAATTTCATTTAAGTCATCAGCAGATTCAGCGTTATCGATTATAACTTTATTCAATAATTCTCTAAAACCGTTTTTATTATTTAAATCGGATAATCTCTTTTTTACATATTCCGTCTTTGAAGGTCTCTGTTCATTTTTTTTTCCGATGTCTGGAAGTCCTAATTCATCGTAAACATCTCTTATTCCGTAATTATTGAAAAGATTCACAATCTCTCTGCCAGTTAAATTACCTACAATAAAAGGTGCTATTTTTTCAATAGCATATTGGGATATTTTCATTTAGTTATGTTGTTTTTCATATTGCTGCCAACGTTTATGTATAAGGATAGTTGCGGTTTTGTGTGCGAGGATTTTCCGAAGGAAAATCAGACGTAACAAAAGTGCAATGACCTTTGTTTAAGCCTAAAATAGCAATTATTTTTATACTGTGTTGTGTGTTCGTTTTTTATTCAGTTTTATTTTCAATTACAATCATTTCTTTCATTCATTATTGCTCTTTCGTTTAAATACTTTTGAATAAATTCTTTTGATTTTCCTTCACGATTATATGATGTACTTCCTATTAGGAAATGATATTTTTTCGAATTTCTTTCTACATAAATAGTGTCAGAACATTTGTTTTTAATCACTCTGTCATTTTCTTTAATAAAATCATATAAAAATGCAGGTTCGTAAGCGTAATTCCGACTGTTTTCGATTCTATATCTATTATCTTTATTTGTCAGTAACAAATAAGAGTCTCCTTTTTCTTCAAAAATGTCAACAACATTTTCGTCAAAAGTTGTACTTAAAAAGACTTCTTTAAACTCACCTTTTTTAACAACAGTATAAATTGCAAACCCAATAAGAAAAATAAATAGAAAAATAACTGGAAGATATTCTTTCAGAGTATACTTCTTTCCTTCATATTTTTCAATCATATTTTTCAATTCCTTTCTCTGTTTAGTTCAAAACTTTCGATTTGAAGTTACTATGCTTAAATGACACACAACGTGTTTGTGTATGGTTAGTTGCGTGGTTAAGCAACTAATTTAGTAAACTTTTACGAACCCGTGAAAATTCCGCAGGAATTTTCGCAAGTAGGCAAGAACCTAGCAATTAATTATACACGGTGTTGGCAACAGTAATTTTAACAATCGTTCACGTGATATAAAGTCAGATACCATTCGCCATCTTTTTTTTCAAAACCTAAAATTCTAAAGGTTCCAACTTCTTTGATTACATATTCAAAATAAAAAATCGAATCAGAAAAGTTAAATGTATTTTCCATTTCATCATCAATTCCGACAAAGTTGATAAAATCCCAATCATCAAAAACCCAATTTTTTCTGCTCATTACAAAGGTTTCGTCGCAACCATTGTCCACAGCCACTAAATTGTCAAAATCAATATGTTTTTCTTGAAAGGAAATGTCAGATATAAACTTTTTTGAAAACTCAAGAAAGTCTTTTGGTATATTGTCTTTGCTAGAAAATTGTTCAGAAACAGAGTTATATTTTTCAGCACGTTCAGAAATCAAGTTCCAATCATAAGATTCTACTTGTCCTAATTTATATCTTTCGTAAATAGAGTCAGATTCAGTTGGGATAACTTCCGTTTTTTGTATTTCGACAGGAAGTTCAACTTTGGGTTTTTCTTTATTCTCTTTACAAGAAAAGACGATAATAAAAAGTAAAATCAGTTTTGGTATTTTCATTTCGCTTATTGTTGCCAACGGTTTTGTGTATGGCTCGTTGCGGAAAATGTCCAACGGACTTTTCCGCCGTAACCGAAAGGTAGCAAATTGCAATGAATTCCGATTAGGAATTTTGCCGCAATGAGCTATACACGGTGTTGGCAAATCGTTATTTTAATTCACGTTTTGTCTTTCACAACCATTAATTCTTTTTTCTTTAGTCAGAGTCCAAACGTTAATTGTTTTTTTCTCAAGTTTATTTTCAGAATCAGGTTCCACCAATTCAATTTCCATAATACATTCAGTCGCAATTTTGTAATCAGAATTTTCTATTAAATATCCATTTACATAAACTCCGTTATTTTTTTCAATTCCGAAAAATTCATTCAATTCAGATTGTGTTTTAAAAGCAGTTTCTTTCTTTAAACTGACAAAAATAATTCCGTTTTCAGTCAGATTGAAGAATTTATGCTCTTTCCGATTTGGTTTGTCTTTCAGAACACTTATTTCAGCAATCAATTCTTTTGTTGTTCCGATAGCGCTTTCATTCCCGATAATGTCTTTTTCAATAATGATTGTCGGACAATTATTTTTCACAGTTGGTAATTTCACGTAAGTATCTTGAGAATAGATACTCGTAAAGCAGAAAGTAAAAATTAAAGTAAAAATTACTCGTTTCATATGCGTTTCGTTAATGTTTGCCAACGCTAGGGCTATGGTTTCGTTGCGAAACGATAGTCAGCGTATTTCGGGTTGCAGGACTAAAGATAGCAAAAGCGAATGAATTTTCCAGAGGAAAATTCGGACGCAATGAACTATAGGCAATGTTA
>NZ_JABFDG010000023.1 GCF_013403955.1 Winogradskyella vidalii
TTGAAAATCCATTATCAGTAAAACGTTTTATCCAAATGAAGTTGTCTAAAATCAAGACAGACAAAAGTGATTCTAAATTGATTTGTGAGTATGCCAAACAGGTGGAATTAAAACTTTGGGAAGGCAATTCCAAAGTTCAAACAGAGTGCTTACAAATGACCAGACTCCTTTCATTGTATACAAAACAAAGCACTATGCTTAAAAATAAGCTACATGGAGAAGCTGTTTTAGGTAACCCAAGTAAAGTCGTAGTGGCTTCATTAAAGCGTAGTTTAAAGCAGGTTGATAAAGAATTAAAAACCTTAGAAGAAAAACTATTAATAATAGTAAAACAAGAGTATCAAGATTTACTAACTCGAATAAAAACTATTCCAGGTATAGGAAATAAAACCGCAGTAATGCTATTGGTTTTAACCGATGGATTTGATCGTTTTAAAAGTGGTAGCGAATTGTGTAGTTATGCTGGATTAACCCCTGTAGTTAGAAAGAGTGGGAGTAGTGTAAATGGACGGCCTCGTATCAGTAAAATAGGAAATCAGAAACTACGTAATCTGTTATTTATGTGCAGCTTTAATGCTTGTAAATACAATAAAGCATGTCGTGATATTTATGAGAGAATAGTAGCAAAAGGAAAGAGTAAAAAATTGGCATTGATAGCGGTGTGTAATAAACTATTAAAACAGGCTTTTGCTATAGCAAAATCAGGTTTAATATATGATGATACATATAGAAGTACTTTAATGAAAAATTAGTGCATTTTTACTTGTTTTTTACCACAGTACTTTGTTGGCAGTAGTACTTTATTATTCAATCCGATTTTCATCATTCATTTTAGTCGGATTTTGTCGTGTGTCAAAGACATCATTAATTATAATTTCATTATCTACAATTCTGTAAATAAGTTTATAATGTCCGCTTATTAAGTATCGGTGATTTTTATTTAGAATTGTCAAATTAGGTTCTACTGGACCAGAATTCGGGTTTTTTATTAATTGTTTAGAGGATTTAAGTATTTGTTTTCTAATTTTATGAGCAAGTTTTTTATTTACTTCAATAGAATAATAATCAAAAATATCTTTTAAATTTCTGATAGCAAAATCAGTCCAAACTATTTTCATTGTTACCAATTTGCTGATATTCTCTCTAAATCTTCTTGACTTTTTACATTCCCATTTTTGAAATCCAATTCAGATTTTTCTATTCGATTAATTAATTCCTCGACAGTAAATGGTTTTAATTCAGGATTGTGTTCAATCTCTCTTTTTAGGATATAATTTTCCAATTTGTCAAATAATATCTCGTCCTTAATTTGGGCTAGATAAGTTATTAAATTGAGTTTTCGAGTTTGTAAATCCATAATTCGTGTATTTAATCAAAAATACAATTTTTTTACTAAATGTTTATTTGAAAAATGATTTTCTTGTATTACTGCCAACGTGTTTGTGTATGGTTAGTTGCGTGGTTAAGCGACTAAGTTAGCAAACATTTACGAACCCGTGAATATTCCGCAGGAATATTCGCAAGTAGGCTCAATGAAGCAATTAATTATACACGGTGTTCTACGCAGTTTTTTTCCATAAATTATTCAGCGACTTTTTTACTTTTCCTTTAATTTCATAAAAATATGCTTTATTTCCTTTTATAATTACTTTTTTATTTCTCGGCATTCTTTCCTTGTCGATAGGAATTACGATATCTATTTCGTAATAGTCAGAATGTTTTTTTTTAGTTCGCAGTTCGATAAAATCTGTAAATCCGTAAGTATAAATTCCGAATTTCTCAATATCTTTTTTTGCTATTCTAAACGTATTTGTTGAATCTAAATTCACTCTGTTTCTTAATCGAGGTGCCCAAGCGCAACTTCCTTCTTTTAGCCATTCTCTTGTCAAATGCTTGTATTTTCTCCTTTTATTAAAGTAAAGAGTTAGTATTTCAAATTCCGTTTTTTGTTTTTCAATCAAGTTTTGTTTTTCGTAAAGTTCAACATAATGGTTGACCTTAATTTTAATCGAGTCTTTAAGTCCAATTTGCTTTTCAGTTATATTCACAGTTGGCTCTCGTCTTTTTAAGTGTGGATTTAAAATAACTTCTCCATCTTTTAAAATCCATTTTCCTTCGTTTGTGTAATTTTTAAAGGTCTGTGGATAAACATAATCAGTTGTTCTTAATTTAAAAGTTCCGTTTGCTTTTAATTCCAATTCGGTTATTAATGCTTCTCCATTTGGCATCCAGTCTCCGTATTTCCCGATATATTTAGAAATGTCATTTTGTGCCTGAACATTTATTGTCAGTAAAAATATTGTTAATATGTAAAATGTTTTTTTCAAATTGCGTAGAACGGGTTTGTGTATGGTTAGTTGCGTGGTTCAGCAACTAAGTTAGCAAACATTTACGAACCCGTGAATATTCCGCAGGAATATTCGCAAGTAAGCTCAATGAAGCAATTAATTATACACGGTGTTCTACGCAGTTTTTATTTCATTCGTTAGTAAGTTGGTATATGTTTCCAAACTTCTGATTGAATGTTTTTTATTTCATTCCATTTAGGAATTTCTTTTTTCACGATAGAATCCAATTTTGCGCTTTTGTAAAATTCCATACAATGACTGAAAATCCTTTTTCCAACTAAATGTTCAGGAACTCTTTCAACTGATTCAATTGAGTCCTGCTTTATTTTAGCAACTTCTTTTCGTATTATTTGTTTCAGAGTTGGGTCAAAAATTGCGATTCCAATTCCGTTATAATACGATTTGTCATTCTTCAAAATATAGTTTTTGATTTCTTCATTTTCGTAACCCTCTAATAAGCATAAGCATAACGCTCTTTCCTTAAATTCAGATTCCCAATTATTAAATCCCCAAGATTTTCGTTGTTCCATTAATTCAGAATTCGGTTGATTACAACCAGAAATCAATAAAATAAAAATCAAAATTGTGTATATTCTCATTGTCGTTTTTAAATTGCGTAGAACGGTTATGTGTATGATTTCGTTGCGTGATTAAGCACTAAAGTTAGCAAATAAAAACCGAATAGAAAATCCGCGAGGATTTTCGTAAGTAGGCTAAAACTAGCAATGAATTATACACGTCTTAAGTTAGCAATTAAATAAAAACACTAAATTAAGATTTATAAATTAGAAAGCACAAAAGAGAGGAGTAAGGTTATTATATACGCAGAGACTTCAGATCTCGTCAACATTGAAAATCCCCTCTCTTTTCTACACAGATTTCGTACAGTTCTATGAGGCTTTAAGACCTCGATTTTAAGTCGTTGAAACTCGCGTAGATTGTCCTTTGAAAAAAACATTTCTTATGAATAAAGATATTAAATATTTTGGAATAGACATTAGCCATTTGGTTTTTGATGTCACAGA
>NZ_JABFDG010000024.1 GCF_013403955.1 Winogradskyella vidalii
TCTGTGACATCAAAAACCAAATGGCTAATGTCTATTCCAAAATATTTAATATCTTTATTCATAAGAAATGTTTTTTTCAAAGGACAATCTACGCGAGTTTCAACGACTTAAAATCGAGGTCTTAAAGCCTCATAGAACTGTACGAAATCTGTGTAGAAAAGAGAGGGGATTTTCAATGTTGACGAGATCTGAAGTCTCTGCGTATATAATAACCTTACTCCTCTCTTTTGTTCTTTCTAATTTATAAATCTTAATTTAGTGTTTTTATTTAATTGCTAACTTAAGCCGTGTATAATTAATTGCTTGGTTCTTGCCTACTTGCGAAAATTCCTGCGGAATTTTCACGGGTTCGTAAATGTTTACTAACTTAGTTGCTTAACCACGCAACTAACCATACACAAACACGTTGGCAATAATAATGAAACAAACTTTTAGCATATTAATAATCTTTCTGATTTCAATCAGCGGATTTGCTCAATGTGAGGATATTGACAAACTGGAATTAGGTGGTACTTATCTTTCTCGAACAAGAAACTACATTCCATTTGAAATAAAGCATAAAGATTCAATAGAGCGAGAAAACACTTTTTACCCATACGACATTAAAAACATTGAGAAATATTCTGATTTTATTCTAAAAAAAGCAAAAGAATATATTGTTATACGTGCAAATATTGACTTTTACAATAAATTACAAATGGGCGAATTTCAAGTAAATTTTCTCGATTCTGTAAAAGCGGAATATGATAATCCTGAATTATATGAATTATCGAACTATAAAGTCACTTATTGGATTCTCTTCACTTATCGCAATAACGATTTTAAATACGCATTTGGATTGGAATTTGACAAAGACGGAAAAATGATTTCTGAAAATAAATTTCCTGACTTCTCACTCAATCCTGAATTTGAAAACCTGAATGAACCTTGTCGTGCTTTGGAGAAAGTAAAATTGGACAAGCGATTTAAAGGCAAGAAAATCGAACTTATTGAATTGGCATATCTTAACGAGATTAATTCATTTTGTTGGTTAATTAAAGAAAAAACTGACCAACCAAAGGAATTAGGCTTAAATCATTACGAAATTGATTTATTTTATGTCAATGCAATCACAAATAAAATAGAGCTAATTAAAGAACAAAATGGAACTATAATAGCTTGTGGATATGAAAAACCGAAATTTGTGAAAAAGAAAAATTAAATAAAATTACTATTGCCAACACCGTGTATAATTAATTGCTTCATTGAGCTTACTTGCGAATATTCCTGCGGAATATTCACGGGTTCGTAAAAGTTTGCTAATTTAGTTGCTTAACCACGCAACTAACCATACACAAAACCGTTCTACGCAATTTAAAAACCAACTTAATGAATTACAAAATCTATTTTCATCTCTTACTTGCAATGTTAATTTCATCTTGCAATACCGATAAAAAATATGTTCCAGATGATTTAAGGAAATTAACTGAAAGTGACCAAATAGAGATTGCCGAAAAAAGAAAAACCTACAATTATGATAACGTTATTTTTAAAAATGAAAAAGGAGAAACTATTTCTGCTGACTCAATGGCAAAAATTTCATCAGATATAAAATATGCATACGACACGTATTTTAATGATAAAAACCAACCAGAAATCGTTGTTATTAGAGAGGCAAATCAAAAAGATAAAGATTTACGAAAACAAATAATTGAGATTTATAAAAAAGAAATAGTTGAGCCAATAAAACTAATAAATATTGATTGTAGCGAAATTCAGAATATATTGACCAATGTTCATTCTTTAGACCAAGATATGCGGAAAAATGGCAAAGGAATAGACCCAAAAATAGACCGTGACAATTTAGTTAAGGTAGTCAGCATAATTGAAAAATGTGGAATGCCTAGTTTGGAAAATGTTTCGACCGAACAAATGTCTACTATTTGGTTAGTATTTCAACACGCAGATAATTTTCATCGCAAAAAATATTTACCACAGTTAAAAGAATCCGCTGAAAATGGAAATATAAGAAAAAGCCAAATCGCTTTAATGGAAGACCGGATTTTAATGATGGATGGAAAACCTCAAATTTACGGCTCTCAGATTTCTAAAAATCAAGATACTGGAGAATGGATGATTTACGATTTAAAAGAACCTGAAAATGTAGATAAAAGGCGAACAGAAGTTGGACTTGGACCATTATCTGAGTATGTAAAGAACTGGAACATTGAATTTAATGTAGAACAATCTGAATAAAAAACTGCGTAGAACACCGTGTATAATTAATTGCTTGTTTTAAGCCTACTTACGAACATTCCTGCGGAATATTCTATCTGTGATTTATTTGCTAAATTAGTTGCTTAACCACGCAACTAACCATACACAAACACGTTACCTGCAAGCTGAAAAAACATCACGGATGAATTTGAAAATTTTGACATTAATCTTATTAATAGTTTGTTCGACAAGCTGTAAATCCCAAACTGAAAAGATTGAGGATAGAACAATAGATTATTATTTTGAGCAAATTGGAGAATTAGAATTATCGGAATTATTAGAACAGAAAATATTAATTGATAGTGTAACAATAGCGGAGAAATTTAAAGACACGAAAAGTAATCGACTTAACAGCGAAGGATTTCAAAAATATTCAGAAATAAAAATGAACATTTATCTGAAATTTTTCAAAGATTATTTATATCAACAAAAAGTGGAATATGAAAATGATTTTTATGTTCTCTATTTTACAATGGCTGGATTTGACGATATGGAATGGAATATTGTTAAGTGGAAAAAAGAAAAATGGAAAGGAGAAGAACGATTAGACCGAGAAAGATTAAAAACCGATGATGATATTGAAAAAATATTGTGGAATTATGATGAGGCTGGCAAAAACTTGGAAAATATTCGAATTTTTATTCAAAATGATTATTTAATAATGGAACGTGGGAATTTATATCACTCACTTTACGACCTAAAAAATGAGAAAGTTATTTTAAACGAGGAAAGTCCGTGGAATGCGTCTGATGGAAAAGACAAAGCGGAAATGAATAAATGGATTAAAGAAAATTTACACGATAAAATTGAACAATATCTGAACAAAGAACGTGAATAAAGCCTGCAGGTAACACCGTATATAATTTATTGCTTGGTTCTCGCCTACTTACGAAAATCCTCGCGGATTTTCTATTCGGTTTTTATTTGCTAAATTACGTGCTTAACCACGCAACAAACCATATACAAACACGTTGTACAACATTTTGAAAAAAACTTTCGTAATCATATTGACCCTAATTGGAATTCTTGTTTTTGGACA
>NZ_JABFDG010000025.1 GCF_013403955.1 Winogradskyella vidalii
AAAACTATTCCAGGTATAGGAAATAAAACCGCAGTAATGCTATTGGTTTTAACCGATGGATTTGATCGTTTTAAAAGCGGTAGCGAATTGTGTAGTTATGCTGGATTAACCCCTGTAGTTAGAAAGAGTGGGAGTAGTGTAAATGGACGGCCTCGTATCAGTAAAATAGGAAATCAGAAACTACGTAATCTGTTATTTATGTGCAGCTTTAATGCTTGTAAATACAATAAAGCATGTCGTGATATTTATGAGAGAATAGTAGCAAAAGGAAAGAGTAAAAAATTGGCATTGATAGCGGTGTGTAATAAA
Organism: Winogradskyella vidalii; assembly: GCF_013403955.1. GTDB lineage: Bacteria > Bacteroidota > Bacteroidia > Flavobacteriales > Flavobacteriaceae > Winogradskyella > Winogradskyella vidalii. The sequence goes on from NZ_JABFDG010000025.1 coordinate 310, forward strand.
CTATTAAAACAGGCTTTTGCTATAGCAAAATCAGGTTTAATATATGATGATACATATAGAAGTACTTTAATGAAAAATTAGTGCATTTTTACTTGTTTTTTACCACAGTACTTTGTTAGCTGTAGTTTTTTATTAATTTAACACCATTTATTAGAACATATAATGTAGAGAAAATTGTAACAATTAATAATAAAATATCCGTTGCACCTAATTCTTTTTCAGATGTAAGAGTTGTTATAATTCCAGATGTCAAATAGTATACAAACCAAGACAAAACTATCAAGTAAACAGTCAAGATTAGAGGTTTTTTTGTTTCAATTTTCTTTAGTTCGTTATTCTTAACCACAAAAGTATTTGATAGATTATCATGAACAGCTCGTTCGTCGTCACTTATTCCAGATAATATACTAATAAATCGGCTAATATTTCTCATGATTAATTGTCCGATTTTCGGCTTTTTACCAGTTTCATTCACAACTTCTGTTTGAGTTTGATATTTTCCAGGTGTTCTACCATATAAATATTCAAAAGTGAAGTAGTAAATAAATCTCACAAGTATATAAGTCAGAAATGCAATCGTGAAGTTTTTAAAAGTCAAAAAGGCAATAGCTACTCCAAAAATCGAAGAAATGATAAAATCAATTATTAGATTTTCACCACGTTGTTCTTCATTGGCTAAATTCAGGTTTTTATATTTTTCGTTCGTGATTTTCATTAAATTACAGCTAACGTTGTTGTGTATGGTTAGTTGCGTGGTTAAGCAACTAAATTAGTAAACTTTTACGAACCCGTGAATATTCCGCAGGAATATTCGCAAGTAGAGAAGAATGAAGCAATTAATTATACACGGTGTTACCACACGTTATTTTTCTGTTTGTTTTATGAAATCGCTAAATTCATTAATGTCTCTCGTGTATCCAATTCTCGAAATTTCGTTGCCGTAAATATCAAGTAATACAAAAAGTGGTTGACTATTTGCTTTATACTCATTAATCTGAAATTCCATATTTTTTTGTCCGATAGTTTTAATATCTTTTTCCAATGTTTTTGAATAGAATTTTTGATTTTCTTCAAGTTCTTTTCTATCGTCAACAAGCAAACTAACGAAAACCAAATTGGTATTTATATAATCTTGAATTTCATATTCGCTTAATATATTTTCCTCGATTTTTCTTGCATTAACACACGCATATCCATTAAAATAGAGCAAAATAGGTTTGTTTAATTCCTTAGATTTTTTTATTCCTAATTCATAGTTGTTATAGGATAATAAACCTTTAACCCATTCGTCACTATCTGGATTCTTTTTTTTTAGTTCGTTTACTTTTTCTTGGCTTTCAGTTATTTGTCTTTCTGTACGAGCATTTAAAGTGTCTGAATATATTATAAAAATCTCAGAATATGGCTTATTCTCATTTGCCTTAATTATTGTATGAAAATCATTCAGTTGAGAGCCAACTAATCCCATATCTTTTAAAAGCTTCTCATCTTTATTCCAATTTTTAATCGAAGCATTTTTCTGAATTAGAGTATTTTGGGCTTTTACTATACGTACGACTTTAGAGTATTCAGGATTACTTTTAATGGATTGTAAAGTTTCTTTTAAATTCTCAAAAGTATATACCTCATTTTTGGTGCTTTCTCCTGCAAATTGAACTAACGAGCTTGCAATAAATGACATATCTCCTTTTGGTCCCATAAAAATTTGTAAATCGATTTCGTCAAATTCACATTTAATGAGAGTTTGAATGTCTAATAAAAATTCATCTATGTTCTCGCTGAAAGTTGTAGACGTAATTTCTTTTTTAAGTAATTGCTTACATTCTTTATTATTTTGCCCGAAAAGGGAAAAGGATATGAATAAAAAACAAATTATGTTAAATTGTATTCTCATTTTTTTTTAATGTGTGGTAACGTGATTGTGTATGGTTAGTTGCGTGGTTAAGCAACTAAGTTAGCAAACTTTTACGAACCCGTGAATATTCCGCAGGAATATTCGCAAGTAGGGAAGAACCTAGCAATTAATTATACACGGTGTTGGCAGACGTTTTTTAAAATCAGTATTATTATTGTAATTCCAGTTATTAGAACATTAAAAAATGTATAATATGTAGCCCAATTCAAATGCTTTGCGATAGTCGCAATTTTATTACTTTCCAATGTATATTTATTAAAAGCTATTGTCCATTTGTCCATATCAGATTTATCATCAGTATTTAATTTTGCTTGGATTCTTGCTTCTCGTTTTATTTTTATTTGCTTTAATACACCAAATTGAGTATTCATTAAAATTTCTCTTATGAAGATTTGACGTTTAATAAATCCGTTTATTAAAATTCCGATAAATACTAATATTAGAGGGATTAGAAAATACAACAAAATTGTGCTGTCATTTGTAATTAGTGAAACCAATGCAGCAGCTAAACCAAGCGAAATTCCTAAAAGCCAATTAGAGTAGCTCTTAAGAGAATCGTCAGTACGCTTAGTGAAAGTATATTCATCAAAAATTTCCTCAAACTTTTTTTCGTTTTCCATAAGTTCTCTTAAATGACTGCCAACGTGTTTGTATATGGTTTGTTGCGTGGTTTAGCACGTAATTTAGCAAATAAAAACCGAATAGAAAATCCGCGAGGATTTTCGTAAGTAGGCTAGAACTAGCAATAAATTATATACGGCTTAAGTTAGCAATTAAATAAAAACACTAAATTAAGATTTATAAATTAGAAAGAACAAAAGAGAGGAGTAAGGTTATTATATACGCAGAGACTTCAGATCTCGTCAACATTGAAAATCCCCTCTCTTTTCTACACAGATTTCGTACAGTTCTATGAGGCTTTAAGACCTCGATTTTAAGTCGTTGAAACTCGCGTAGATTGTCCTTTAAAAAAAACATTTCTTATGAATAAAGATATTAAATATTTTGGAATAGACATTAGCCATTTGGTTTTTGATGTCACAGA
>NZ_JABFDG010000026.1 GCF_013403955.1 Winogradskyella vidalii
TTGAAAATCCATTATCAGTAAAACGTTTTATCCAAATGAAGTTGTCTAAAATCAAGACAGACAAAAGTGATTCTAAATTGATTTGTGAGTATGCCAAACAGGTGGAATTAAAACTTTGGGAAGGCAATTCCAAAGTTCAAACAGAGTGCTTACAAATGACCAGACTCCTTTCATTGTATACAAAACAAAGCACTATGCTTAAAAATAAGCTACATGGAGAAGCTGTTTTAGGTAACCCAAGTAAAGTCGTAGTGGCTTCATTAAAGCGTAGTTTAAAGCAGGTTGATAAAGAATTAAAAACCTTAGAAGAAAAACTATTAATAATAGTAAAACAAGAGTATCAAGATTTACTAACTCGAATAAAAACTATTCCAGGTATAGGAAATAAAACCGCAGTAATGCTATTGGTTTTAACCGATGGATTTGATCGTTTTAAAAGTGGTAGCGAATTGTGTAGTTATGCTGGATTAACCCCTGTAGTTAGAAAGAGTGGGAGTAGTGTAAATGGACGGCCTCGTATCAGTAAAATAGGAAATCAGAAACTACGTAATCTGTTATTTATGTGCAGCTTTAATGCTTGTAAATACAATAAAGCATGTCGTGATATTTATGAGAGAATAGTAGCAAAAGGAAAGAGTAAAAAATTGGCATTGATAGCGGTGTGTAATAAACTATTAAAACAGGCTTTTGCTATAGCAAAATCAGGTTTAATATATGATGATACATATAGAAGTACTTTAATGAAAAATTAGTGCATTTTTACTTGTTTTTTACCACAGTACTTTGTTAGCGGTAGTTTTTAAAAATCGGAATTTATATTTATTCGCAAACTTTTCGGAAACAGGTCAACAAAACCTAAAATTTCATCTGTTGATATCACTTTTTCGTAAAAGTCTTCAAAATAAAAGTATCCATCTTCTCTGTTTGAGAAATCCCCTAAATAATCTCGTTCAACTTCGAAAGTTTTACTAATTCTTTTTTCAGGTGTAGGAACGTCTAAAATCAGTTCAAATTGAATCTGATATTCTTCATCAACATTTTCAATATGAATGTCACGTTCCATATAAATACGATTTTCAAAATGTTGATAAATTCCTAAATACATTTTATCCTTTTCTATAATATCAAAGATTTCAAAGTGTTTGTAAGCATTATTTTGGTGAAAAAAACTGAAAAATACTTCTATGTAATCTTTGACATTTAATATTCCTTTTTTGTCAAGTTTGTTACAAAGTTCTTTCTTGAATATTTTAACAAATTCAGGAAGTCTATAAAAATAAAAGCTGTTCAATTAATTCTGTATTTATGAGTTTATTTAATTACCGCTAACGTGTTTGTGTATGATTAGTTGCGTGGTTCAGCAACTAAGTTAGCAAACTTTTACGAACCCGTGAAAATTCCGCAGGAATTTTCGCAAGTAGGCAGAAAACAGCAATTAATTATACACGGTGTTATGTGTGGTTATTTTTCGCTAATCAATTTTATATGTTCAATTTTTACATCTTTTTCTTCTACGGTTAATCCATAAGATTTCAGACTGCTAATAATGTCATTTTTAGATTTAATGCCGATTATAAAATCATACTTTGTTTCATTTTTATCATTGAATTTAAACGATACAGAAGAAACATTTGATAATTCAACAAGTGTATTATTTATTGTATATGCAGTAAATACTATTTTGTCATCTGCGTCAGATTTAGCTGAAAATCTTTTTTCCAAAGTTTCTTCTAAAAGCGATTTGTCTTGAATTGAAACAAGATTTACTTTTGTAGTTTTAAAGACCGTTTGCTTTTTTAAATTCAGTTTTTTTAAAATGTCATTTTCTAAAAAATTCAGATTTTTAGGTTCTTCTGTATTTTTATAAATTAGGTCGAAACGTTTATCTTTTATTGTCTCAGGTAATTCTAATTGGTCATTTTTAATATTTAAAATATCATTATAAATATCTGCCAATTTATAGGATTTCAATGTTATAATGCTTGTTCCGATTGCTTGTTTAGATGTTTCTGTACTTTCTGTTTCTTGAAGTTCAAAATAATACTTAACTTCTTTATTACTCATCAATTCTTTAAAGTCAAATGTTTGTTTTTGTTCTTTGAAACTTACATTTTTCTTTAAATCGAAATCTGTATTTTCTGTATTCCCGTTAGAAAGGAATTTTGACATAATCGCAGAATTTAGATTTTTTGGCTCTCCTATCCATTTTATAGTACCACTTTTATCTATTAAAACTGTTAAAGGATATTCTTCTAATCCTTTGATGCCATCTCCAAAGTTAATTTGAGTTTCCTTCGTCAAATCCGTAACCACGATTGACTTAAATTCGATTCGCTTTAGGCTTCTTTCAACTTTTGCAACTGATTCGTCTGTTATTGAAATGTAATAAAGGTCTTTTTGATTAAACTCCTTTTGGATTTCATTCATATGTGGAACCGCTGCTATACAAGGTCCACACCAAGTTGCCCAAAATTCGAGAACTATGTATTTATCATTCAAATTTTTGTCATTTGGAATATTCTCAATCCAATTCGTGATATTTATTTTTGGTGCTTTTTCGTTGACTTTTATATTGGATTGGGCGTAAATATTACCAAAAGTAAATAATGTCAGAATATAAATTAGTTTTCTCATAGTTTGGTTTTTTAATCACACATAACGTGTTTGTATATGGTTTGTTGCGTGTTTTAAGCACCTAATTTAGCAAATAAAAACCGAATAGAAAATCCGCGAGGATTTTCGTAAGTAGGCTAGAACTAGCAATAAATTATATACGGCTTAAGTTAGCAATTAAATAAAAACACTAAATTAAGATTTATAAATTAGAAAGCACAAAAGAGAGGAGTAAGGTTATTATATACGCAGAGACTTCAGATCTCGTCAACATTGAAAATCCCCTCTCTTTTCTACACAGATTTCGTACAGTTCTATGAGGCTTTAAGACCTCGATTTTAAGTCGTTGAAACTCGCGTAGATTGTCCTTTGAAAAAAACATTTCTTATGAATAAAGATATTAAATATTTTGGAATAGACATTAGCCATTTGGTTTTTGATGTCACAGA
>NZ_JABFDG010000027.1 GCF_013403955.1 Winogradskyella vidalii
AGTTGCGTGGTTCAGCAACTAAGTTAGCAAACTTTTACGAACCCGTGAAAATTCCGCAGGAATTTTCGCAAGTAGGCAAGAACCTAGCAATTAATTATACACGGTGTTAGCACCAGTTATTTTGGCATAAATCTTCTTGGGTCTTCTTTGTCCAATCCATCGTTATTATCAGAAGGTTTTTCTATTTCCAGTTCAGATTTTAGTTCAGTTTCAGTTTCTATCGTTATTTGTGTTATTGCCTCCGATACAGGTGTGATATTTTGATAAATTGGTTCTTTGAGTTCATCCCAAGGTTTTATTAATTTCCAACATTTTATTAAATATGGAATTAAAAAAAGAATTTCAAAACGAAGATTTATATTCCAAAAGCCATTGACCAAATTAATTATCGGATAGACTATCATCATTGTGATACAAATTATAATTCCGATTGAAGCATCAATTAAACCAAATTTGATGGCAAGGTCTTTTTCTGTCCACATCATAAAAGCTGTTAATCCTTTAAATAGAATCAAAGTGATTATAAAAACACCTAATAAAGAATATTTATCATATGTTTCCATTCCATATATAGAAACTTCGCCAGTAAAGTACAAATCGATTGGTGAGCCTATAATTTCCCAAAACATCATAAATAAGCCGTAAGATGAAAGAAACATAAAAAGCCAAATAAAAAATTTCATCCACCAAGGAAGTAGTTTTCTTCTTCTTGAAATAATCTGTTGAACCATATTTATTCAAATTTAAGAGTTTTCCAAACTTTACTTATATAGCCTTTATCAGCAAAATCTTGAAAAGATTTAATTTCAGATTCTTCATTAGCAATAAATGTTACCAAAAGACCATTTTTATTATTTCCTTGTGGCTCTAAAAGTAAAGTTTGTATTAAATAATTACCTACGAATTCCGCATCTGGTTCGGGATTCGATATACTGCCTTTAGCTTTTAAAATATAATATTCTTTATTGTCAAATTTAGATTTCTCAATTTTTACATCAGACATTTCAAACAATTGTCTCCAAGCGCCTAATACTTGATTTAATGATTTCTTTTTTACTTGGTCTTCAAGAAGATTTGATTTTTGTGGTGTGTAGTATCCTAAAGAAATTCCTTCAGTTTGGACTTCATTTTCATTCCATTTGAAAAAAGCATTGTAGTTATAATTTTGATAGCCTTTTTCTGCTGGGTCTGTTTTTAATTCATTCGGATACTCTAAACTAAATTCAATTGTTGGTAAGCTCATTTCTTTACAAAATTCCTTATTAACTGTAAAAATGTTGTTGCCAGAATTTGATGATAGATTTTCCTTTTTATTATCAGATTTACAGGCAAAAATCGTAATTACTGTAAAAATTATTATTCCAAATTTTAAATTATTTCTCATATGTTTGTTTTAATTGGTGCTAACGTGTTTGTGTATGGTTAGTTGCGTGATTTAGCGACTAAGTTAACAAATACTCACGATACAGAAAATCCGAAGGGATTTTCGTACGTAAGCTCTAAAAAGCAATTGACTATACACGGTGTTGGCAGCCGTGCTTTTTTTGTTTTCGAGCATTTTTATTATTCGTTAAGATTGGAATTCCAGCATAATTTTGTCAGTTTGCAGTTTAGGTTTCTATTATTCCATATTTAAGCGTTCTGATTTTAATACCGACGTTGGTTTATTTAATATTAAGAGCGATTGCAGTAATATTGAAATTTGTATTCACTTTTCAAAGATGTTTTTTTTAACTTTAAATTGAAATAAAATTTAATTGATAATTTTTCACATAAAATAATAGACTGTTTTTAAAAATAAACGAAGAAAATTCATCTATTTCAATGAATTTTAGTGAATTATCGATTTTTCTATCAAAAATTTCAAGAATATTATCCTTTTTAAATATAATTATTCTCTCATCAAAATATTCAATTTTAGATGATTTATCTTTAGTTAGTATTTCTGCATTTTGAAAATTATCCAATGAAAATTGCCTAATTTGGATGTTGTCATCATTTTTGTAAAGTGAACTTCTATAAGCAATCTCTTTAAAATTTTTATTTATTGTGTAGTTAAAACCACAATCATCAACTTTACCACTAAATATTATATTAATATTCGTAGGTGAAATTATTTTTAAAATTATAAAGTAAAACTTTCGTTCAATACCATCTATATCATAAATTTTATTGGATATATAATCTTTATCATAAATTTCAAAGCCAATAATATTGTCATCTGGTAGAGTGAAAATGTCATATCTATGTTCAAAATATAAATAATTAAAACTGTACTCATCATCAAAATTGTCAATAAAAAAATCAGTTATATTATATTCCTCAAAGTTATCCAAATCCAATAAAACCATATCTTCTCGAAAAATATAATTTTTTAAAATATGCTTAAAATTTAAAGCAAAATGTTCTGCTTCAAATTGTTTTTTAAATATAATTTTGCCACAGGAATTAACTTTTATTTGACAATTTGAATTACCATTATAATCACAATTTATATGAAAATTTACTAGGTCAATAGGATGAAAATCATAAATTTTAGTTAGTTTTTCATCTAAAAAAATTTGTTTAATGTTATTGTTTTCAAAATCTAAAATCTCAATTAAAATTTCATTTTTTTGATTTGTTTTAAGTAAGATAATATTTTGAGTTTTCGGAATACTTTTTAGCTTTAATATCTGAAAATTAGGTATGTTGCTTTTTGAAATTAATTCATTGATATTACTCATTTTATTTATAGTTGTAATTCTATTCGATTTCGTACAGGCATTGCTGCCAACGGTTTTGTATATGATACGTTGCGTTGTTTAGCACGTAATTTAGCAAATAAAAACCGAATAGAAAATCCGCGAGGATTTTCGTAAGTAGGCTCTCACTAGCAATGGATTATATACGTTGTTGTAAGTAGTGCTTTTTTCATTCACTTACTTAATTTCAAAATCCGAAACGCTCCTTGAATTACCAAAATAAAA
>NZ_JABFDG010000028.1 GCF_013403955.1 Winogradskyella vidalii
TCTTCTACAATAAGAAATTCAGAGCGTCTATTTTCAGCATGTTGATCTCTAGTACAACCTGCAGAACAATCTATTAAAGGTTCAGATTCCCCTTTACCTGTACCAGTAATACGAGACTCATCAATTCCTTTAGAAATAATATACTGAACTGTAGTTTTTGCTCTACGCTCAGAAAGTGCTTCGTTATAAGATTCAGGTCCTCTAACATCAGTATGAGAGAAAGCTTCAATTTCTAATTCAGGATACTTAGTCATAATCTGAACAAGTTTATCTAATTCAAAAGCGGCTTGAGCTGTAATATTCGACTTATCAAACTCGAAGAAAATAGGTGCTAAATCAATTTTATCTGCTAAGATTAATTTTTCGATTGGATCTAAAGAAATTTGAACATTGTTCTCCTCTTCGTTGCTGCCTTTTACAGTTACTTTTTTACTGTCAAAACCATCCATGATAACTTCTAATTCAGAATCTTCTTCACACTCCACAATAAACTCAACAAGACCTTCTTCGTTAGTCATTTTAGTGAGTACTTTAATGCCTTCAGCGTCATATAATGATACCGATGCACCACTAATAGGTTCACGAGTTTTATCATCTAATACCGTTGCGTTAATTAGAACATCACAAAGTGGTTGTAATTTTTTAAACGTGTAAATATCATCACTTCCTTGTCCGCCTTCTCTGTTTGAAGACACAAAACCTTCTTCGTTTTCTTCGTCAATTAAGAATGCAAAATCATCGGCATTACTGTTAATTGGTATACCAACATTACGTATGGGTGCTATGGCGCCATCTATTTCTTTAGTGTAGAAAACATCTAAACCACCAAGACCTAAGTGCCCATCAGAAGAAAAATATAAGGTATTATCACTACTTATATATGGGAACATTTCTTGTCCTTCAGTATTAACTTTTTGACCTAAATTTTCTGGTTCTCCTAATGTACCATCACTGTTTATTGTCGCTTTATAAATATCAAATTTACCGTAACCTCCTGGCATATTTGAAGCAAAATATAAGGTACTACCATCAACACTTACAGACGGGTTTTTTACCGAGTAATTTTCATTGTTAATAGCTAAACTTTCTACCATATCCCAATCATCACCTAATTTAGTGGCTTTAAATAAGTAAAGCTGACTAAAGCGTGCGCTGCTTAGCGAATCCTTTTCATAATCTTTTTCAAAATAACTTTCTCTTGAAAAATACATGGTGTCCCCATCTGGTGAAAATGACACTAAACCTTCGTGATATTTAGTGTTTATGGTGTTGTTTGCTAATGTAGCTTCTTGGTATGTATCGTCTGTATTTTTAGTAATTGTAAAAATATCTAAGTACGGTTGATCGTTCCAACCATAAGTTTTACGATTATCGTTACGTCCAGAAGCGATATATAATTTCCCATCATTTAAGGTACCACCAAAATCTGATTGTTCTGAGTTAAAATCAGCATTTTGCACATTAAATCGTTTCCCTTTTTCTAAAATTTTAGGGAGGTAATCTGGATTTTCTTTATAAGCTATTGCTCTATTGTCTGCAGGACGCATAGAAGCAAATTTCTCCATTTGTTGGTTAGATGCTTCGTATTTACCATTGGCTTTAAGCATTTGAGAATACTTATAAATCATTTCTGGTTCATTAGAAGTTTCTAAAGCTTTAGCATACCAACGTTCTGCAGCTTCTGTGTTAAAAATGTTATAGTAGCTTTCTGCTAATTGTCCGTAAACATAAGTATCAGCTTTTCCTTTTTCAACAAGCTTGTTATAGCTTTCTGCTGCTTTAACAAATTCGAATCTCGAGAAATGTTTGTCTGCTTTTTTAGTGTCTTTATTTTGAGCAGTTAAGCAAAAGCTACTCATCAACGTAATAAATAGTAAAGTATTAATTTTTTTCATAATTGTTTTAGCTTAACTGATTAAAAGTATCTTGGTGAACGTGAAATACGCTTTGAGAAATTAAGGTCAAATAAGAACATAATTTCGTGCGATGCTGGAGCATATGCTTTTATATCTGAAGAAACCGCATCATACGCATATCCTACTCGTACCGATGGTGTTAAAGCAAAATTTACTAAACCAGAAAACGAATCATCCAATCTGTAAGAAGCTCCAATTTCAAACTTCTTATAAAACCTGGCATTGACATTAACATCAAAAGAGGTTGGTGCATCAAATGCTGATTTTACCATTACTGATGGCTTAAGCTCCGTATTAGGCGATAAGTCAAACACATAACCACCAGTTAAGAAATAGTGCTGTGTTTCAGTTCCTATATTTAAGTCACTGTCATCTAAGTGAACAGAAGACAGTAGGTTAGGCACTGATAATGAAACATAGTATTTTTGGGTGTAATAAAAGAAGCCAGCACCAATATTTGGAGTGGTTTCATTTATACCCATTCCAAAGAAAGGATCGGTGTTATCTATAACATCTACATTTGAACTTGATAAATTGATATCATGAAATGTAGCACCTGCTTTAACCCCAAAAGCTAATTTGTGTTCCCCTCCTAAATTCAAGGTATAAGACACATCAACATAGGTGTTGGTTTCTTTAACAGGCCCAATTTGGTCTGCAATTACTGATAAACCTATGCCTAGGTTATTACCCACAGGTGCATGTCCAAAGAATGTTCCTGTTTCTGGTCCACCATCAATACCAGACCATTGGTTTCTGTATAATAGTCCAAAAGAAAGGTTTTCTCTTGAGCCTGCATAAGCAGGGTTTACTACATTCATATTATACATGTACTGCGTGTACTGAGGGTCTTGTTGTCCATGCATCTGAAATGCTAAAAGCAAAACCGCTATAATAGAGAGTTTTTTCATTATAATAAGTTGAATCTGTTAATTTATTATCTGTTAATATATACCCAAGCACT
>NZ_JABFDG010000029.1 GCF_013403955.1 Winogradskyella vidalii
AAGGCTGTTTGCACGCTTAAATCAAACTCCGCTAGGCCATCGTTGCTCTGGTCATCGCATTGTGATAAATCGGGTGCTGAAGAAATACTTGGTTCTCCATCTGCAATTAATGTAAAAGCGACTGTATCAATACATGTTTGAGTGGTATCGGCCAAACGTGCCCAAATTGTTTGTGGGTTAGAAATATTGGTATATGGACTTGTTAATTCACCCACATTATCAATCGCATCTTGTTCCGTGAGGTGGTAACTGACCATAAAATCTGTTGGGTCTTGCTCACCAATAATATCGTCATCATTTTGCGTTAAGTCAAATTCTTCAGTACCTGTTCCACTACAAATAGATAAGTTTGGTGCTGCATTTGCTGTTGGGCTATTTCTAAATTCTATTAGTATAGGATCTGAAGACCCTACACATACACTTTCAAAATCAAAATCCGCATAATAGACACCAGGTTCTGTAACAACTAATGTATAAGAAACTTCTCCTGGTATTTCAACACCATCTTTATACCAAACATGTGAGGCTAATTCAAGACCCGTATCTAGGGTGATTTCAGTACCATCACACTCTGCAGTACCTGCTTCAATAGTAATATCATCTCCTAAATTTCCACCTAAATTAAAACTACCAGCTTCAATAAAAACACCCGAATCATAGGTGTTATCTCTATCATCGGCAACAACTAATTTTATAGTATAAGTTTCACCTGGAATAACATCAGCTTGCGCTGTAAAAACAGCAGTTCTGCCATCAAAAGATATTGGTGGTCCATTGCTAGGCGTATAAGCCCCAAAATATTCTTCATTAATACCTCCACACGAAGCCCCATTGTCGGGGTGAATATTGGTTACTAGAATCGGAGTATTGGTTCCTGGTAAAACTGCTAAATTGGTAACATTACCACTTGAATCTGTTAATAGAAATGCAAACGCATCTGAAAAAGAACATTCAAACGTTCCCATATCATACTCTTCTGAGGCCATTAAAAAATCAAAACTAATACTATCAGCTAGTGGTACAAAATCAAATTGGATATAAGACGCATTATTAGAATCAATACCAACGGCATCATCTAAATCATCATCACCAGGCCAAGCACTACTTCCGGCACCTAAAAATGTATTTGGACCTCCAGCATCACCAGCGTCTCCACTAGTAAGCAATATGCCATCTTCAAAAGGAAAATCAATACCATTGCTAAAAAAATAACCGATACCATTAGGGTCACTACCACTATGATTTATCCCTGTTGAAGAAATTACATTGGAAACAGAAGCACAAGGGCTGTCTACCAATACATCTTCAACTAATTCTTCGACTGTAAAAGCATCTAGTTCGACAACCACATTAGGCCCGAGAACAAAAACAGTAATTTCAATAACATCTGTACAAACCTGAGGATTATTGTCTGTAACAGTTAATGCCACGGTATAAGTTCCTGCAGTGGTAAATATATTAGTAACATCGGTTCCCGTTGCTACATTACCATCTCCAAAATCCCAGCTGTAAGTTGCATCTGTGTCATCAACTGAAAAACTAGCACTGGCAGAAAAATCAATTGAATCACCTGGTAATATTCCAATAACACCTGAGCCATTAGCTTCTGGAGTTGTACTATCAATTGAAGCTACAATATCTTGACACGGCGTAGCACAAAAAATATCTGCTTCCCAACCGTCACTAATACCACTATCATTTGAAATAAATTCAACAGTTAAACATCCTGAAGTATTAGTATCGGAGGCACTAACAGTAAAAGCACCTTCTGGACCAACATAAGTTCCTAATAATGGTGCAGATGTATCATCGCCATCATAAATATTCATTATATCTTGGTTAGGACCTGTTTGAGTAACAAAATAGGTGAAATCAAGAATAATAAATTCATCGCTATTCTGTGGACAAATAGTAGTTACAAAATTTTGGTCAATACTGTAGGGACCAAACTCACCACCTGAGTCATAGAACTTATCTGGAGCACACCTATTAAATGTACCATTTTGCATTGATAAATCTTGAGAAAAACTTATCGTACTTATTAAAATAAATATTATTGAAATTGTAATTTTTACCATAAGTTTCTTTTGAATAAACAGTCTTTTCTATTAAAAAAGGCTTAACTTAATCTATTTTTAAGCAGGGAATTTAACCATTTCATATGGAATCAGCACAAAAATTTGAATGAGATATACTTTTTATCAGTTTAAGTGCAAATAAATTTACGGAATGGCATGTTGTAACTCAATATCATTTATATTATATCAATACAACAATCTAGAATTAGAATTAAATAATTTTTTTTATTATTCTGCGTTTATTCTTAAGTGAGAAATCGCTGCTTTTTTTCGATTTTCTATTCAAAAAAAAATCTATTCTCTCTCTTATTTTCTTCTTACTTCCGTGGGTAAGTAGATCATTTTCCTTACAATATTCGATCAATTCAAATTTTGAACAATTGTAAAAATCGCTCTTAGAATTAAGTTCTTTTTTACAAGTCCGTTGTGAATTATGAAACATAACTATTAATTTTTAAGACTAAAACAAACCATACCTTGAATTACATTTCTTTGTTTATAAAACAAAATAATGAGTCGTTAGTAAATATTAGAAATTAGAAACTCTAACTCATTTGGTTTCTTCTACAATAAGAAATTCAGAGCGTCTATTTTCAGCATGTTGATCTCTAGTACAACCTGCAGAACAATCTATTAA
>NZ_JABFDG010000002.1 GCF_013403955.1 Winogradskyella vidalii
CTAAGCGGGTGCAAATATAAAACCCTTTTTTCATTCTCACAACTTTATTTTGAAAAAATATTTTTTTATTTTTTCTATGTTAAGGTTGTCTGGAAATGAACGTCTGAAACTTGACACGATGTCTTTGTTTCGGGGTGCAAATATAGATCCCTTTTCTAAACCCACAACCCTTTTTGTGAGTTTATTTTAATTTAATTTTTAAAGCGCTAATAATAAAGGTTATACATCTTACTTTTTTGGGTTTATATTTTTTTGGAACATAATTTACTTATGTTTCACTGTAAAAAACGGACAATTGAGATGGTTAAAGCTTAGTTTGGAGCTTGCGTTAGCGGTAGAAGCGGCATCCTTTTTTTTTAAAATATAGGCTAATGGCAGATTTACTATATATTAGGTATCGGCGTATTCTGCAAATAATCCTTATCCTAAAAAAAGATATAGCGGATGACGCGGCCCTTTTGCGCCTAAAAAGCAAAAGGGAAACGCCCATAAAACACAATACAATATTTATAGAAACTTCACTTTGTCTATTATATATATAGACTTATCTTTGTGAGCTAAAATTTATACTATATATATAATGATTAAAATTACTCTACCAGATGGTTCGGTTAGATCTTTTGAAAAAGATGTAACGCCTTATGAAGTGGCTAAAGACATAAGTGAAGGATTTGCTCGTAATGTCATCTCTGCGAAATTCAATGATACAACTGTTGAAACCACCACTCCATTAACAACAGATGGTAGTCTTACATTGTACACCTTTAGAGATGATGAAGGAAAAAAAGCCTTTTGGCATTCTTCGGCCCATGTTTTAGCACAGGCACTAGAGGAATTATATCCTAATGTAAAATTATGGGTTGGCCCTGCGATTGATAATGGCTTTTATTACGATGTTGATTTAGATGAAGGGGCTATTTCTGAAAAGGATTTTAAGACCATTGAAAATAAAATGATTGAGATTGCTAGAGGTAAACACGATTTTAAAATGCGTGATGTATCTAAAGCAGAAGCACTATCTTATTATAAAGATAAGAATGCATATAAAGTAGATCTAATTGAAAATCTAGAGGATGGAACAATTAGCTTCTGTGATCATTCTACGTTTACAGACTTATGTCGCGGTGGTCATATACCTAATACAGGTATTATAAAAGCTGTGAAGATATTAAGTGTTGCAGGTGCTTATTATAAAGGAGATGAAAACAATAAACAACTAACACGAGTTTATGGTGTTTCTTTTCCGAAACAAAAAGAACTTACAGAATATCTTCACTTACTTGAAGAAGCTAAAAAAAGAGACCATAGAAAGCTTGGTAAAGAGCTTGAGCTTTTTACATTTTCACAAAAAGTTGGGCAAGGTTTACCGCTTTGGTTACCAAAAGGAGCTGCATTGAGAGAGCGTTTAGAGAACTTTTTAAAAGCGGCACAAAAGAAAGCGGGTTACGAAATGGTGGTGACACCTCATATTGGGCAAAAAGAGCTTTATGAAACATCGGGTCATTATGCAAAATATGGTGCCGACAGTTTTCAGCCTATTACAACGCCTTCAGAAGGTGAAGAGTTTTTATTGAAACCAATGAATTGTCCGCATCATTGTGAAATTTATAATGCTAAGCCTTTTTCATATAAAGAATTACCTAAACGTTTTGCTGAATTTGGAACTGTTTATCGTTACGAACAAAGTGGAGAACTACATGGATTAACAAGAGTAAGAGGCTTTACTCAAGATGATGCTCACATTTTCTGTACACCTGACCAATTAGATGAAGAATTTAAAAATGTTATTGATTTAGTCTTATACGTTTTTGGTTCTTTAGGTTTTGAAAACTTTACGGCTCAAGTCTCTTTAAGAGATCCTGAGAATCCGGATAAATATATCGGTAGTGATGAGAACTGGAAAAAAGCCGAGGAAGCTATTCTAAGTGCCGCTAAAGACAAGGCGTTAAATTACGTTGTAGAAACTGGTGAAGCTGCTTTTTATGGCCCTAAACTAGACTTTATGGTTAAAGACGCCTTGGGAAGACAGTGGCAATTGGGTACAATTCAAGTCGATTATAATTTACCAGAGCGTTTTGATTTGACCTATAAAGGTAGTGATAATGAAATGCACAGACCGGTTATGATTCACCGTGCACCGTTTGGTAGTATGGAACGTTTTATCGCTATATTACTAGAACATACAGGCGGAAACTTCCCGTTATGGTTAATGCCAGAGCAGGCTATTATACTATCTATTAGTGAGAAATATGAAAAATACGCCCAAAAAGTTTTAAATGTGCTAGAAAATGACGAAATTCGCGCCCTCACAGATAACAGAAATGAAACTGTAGGTAAGAAAATTCGTGAAGCTGAAATGCAAAAGTTTCCGTTTATGATTATTGTCGGTGAGCAAGAAGAAAAAGATAATACAATAACAGTGCGCCAACATGGTGGTGAAGACCTAGGTACATTAACTGTAGAAGCTTTTTCTAAAATTGTAAAAGATAGAATAAGTAAAAGTTTAAAGACTTTTAAATAAGATAAAAATAAGTTTAATTTAAAATACAGAAGCCATAGCAATACGTAGAAACAGAAAGAATTATACAAGACGGGTATCTCAAGAAGATAAACACCGTATAAATTCTAAAATCAGATCTGAAGAAGTAAGACTAGTCGGAGATAATGTCGAAATAGGTGTTTATCCTATTAAAAAAGCTTTATCGATAGCCGATGAACAAGGTTTAGATCTTGTAGAGATATCGCCAAATGCGAAACCTCCTGTTTGTAAGGTTATGGATTATAAAAAATTCCTTTACGAACAGAAAAAAAGAGAAAAAGCGTTAAAATCTAAAGCAACAAAAGTCGTTGTTAAAGAAATTCGTTTTGGTCCTCAAACTGATGACCATGATTATGAATTTAAAAAGAAACACGCTGAAAAGTTCTTAAAAGATGGTGCTAAGCTAAAAGCTTTTGTATTCTTTAAGGGGCGATCGATTGTTTTTAAAGAACAAGGTCAAATTTTATTATTAAGATTAGCCCAAGATCTTGAAGAATACGGAAAAGTAGAGCAAATGCCAAAGCTTGAAGGAAAGCGAATGATAATGTTCATCGCACCTAAGAAAAAATAGCTTCGGCTATATTTCACTACCTGATTTAAGGTCGTAGAAATTAAAAAGAAACTGAACCTCGTTCAGCGAAAAAGAAATAAGCGAAACGTAAATATAAAAGAGGACAAAATGCCGAAAATGAAAACAAAATCGAGTGCTAAGAAACGTTTTAAATTAACGGGCACTGGTAAGATTAAAAGAAAGCACGCTTTTAAGAGTCATATCTTGACAAAAAAATCTAAAAAGCGTAAGTTAGCGTTAACTCATGATACATTAGTACATAAGGCTGACGAGAACAATGTTAAAATAATGTTACGTTTAAAGTAATCATATTTTAACCGGTTAAATTAAATTATAAACCCTGGAGTTAGGCTTCAAAAGAATTCGAAATTAACGAATCGCCTACTACAAAAAACAATTAAAAGAAATGCCAAGATCAGTAAATTCAGTAGCAAAAAGAGCCCGTAGAAAAAAGGTTCTTAAGCAAGCAAAAGGTTACTTTGGAAGACGTAAAAACGTTTGGACAGTAGCAAAAAATGCGGTTGACAAAGCGATGCAATACTCGTACAGAGACCGTAGAGTTAAAAAGAGAACATTCCGTTCGTTATGGATTATGCGTATTAACGCAGGTGCAAGACAGCATGGAATGAGCTATTCAAAATTTATGGGAGGATTAAAAGCTAATAATATCAACTTGAACCGTAAGGTGCTTGCTGATTTAGCCATGAATCACCCAGATGCTTTTGAAACCATAGTAAACAAAGTAAAATAAGGCTTTTAGCCAAATTAATAACAACATTTCGCTTATAAAAACCGATTCATTAATTTGAATCGGTTTTTTTATGTCTGTACCTAACGATTAAAGCTAAATCCAAAAAAGCATAGCTGTATCTAAATTCATTATTTATTTTTTAACTTACCATTCAATTAAAACCAATTTTATGAAGCGTATTCAACTCATTGCAACCCTCATTCTACTTGTTACTTTTAATACGTATAGCCAAGAAAAAGATACTTCTAAACCGTGGGATGTGTCTAATCCTGAAGGTGATTGGGATTTTAAAGATTTAAAACTATCGACTAACGAAGGGACTTGGATGAATCTCGATGTGAGCCCTGATGGTAAATCTATTGTTTTCGATTTATTAGGAGACATTTACAAGCTCGACATTAAAGGTGGCAAAGCCGAACTTCTAAGAGAAGGTTTAGCGTTTGAAATTCAACCTCGATTTAGTCCTGACGGACAACATATCTTATTTACAAGTGATGCAGGTGGTGGAGATAATATATGGGTGATGAACAGTGATGGTTCTGAAGCCAAACAAATCACAAAAGAAAGCTTCAGGTTATTAAACAATGCAATTTGGACACCAGATGGCGATTATATAATTGCCAGAAAACACTTTACTTCTGGCCGTTCTTTAGGTGCCGGAGAATTGTGGCTCTATCATAAAACAGGTGGTAGTGGTTTACAATTAACAAAAAAGAAAAATGACCAACAAGACGTTAATGAACCAACCATATCACCAGATGGTAAGTATTTATATTTTAGTGAAGATGTTTATCCAGGTGGTGCTTTTCAATATAACAAAGACCCCAACAGTCAGATTTATGTGATTAATCGCTATGATATGAAAACGGGTAAAATTACAAGAGTCACCGGTGGACCTGGAGGCGCTGCTCGTCCCCAAATCTCTAGAGATGGTAAAAAACTTGCTTTTGTAAAACGGGTTAGAACGAAATCTGTTTTATTTATCCATGATTTAGAAACTGGTGAAGAATGGCCAGTCTATGACCAACTTAATAAAGATCAGCAAGAAGCTTGGGCTATTTTTGGCGTTTATACAAACTTTAATTGGATGCCTAATAATGAAGATATCATTATATGGTCTGGTGGAAAAATTAATAAAATTAATATTAATTCGCTTCAAGTTTCAGATATTCCTTTTGAGGCCAATGCTACTATTAAAATAGCAAAAGCTATAGAGTTTGATACCCCTGTTGCTCCAGATACGTTTGAAGCAAAAGTGATTCGCCACGCGACAACCTCACCAGATGGAAAAACAGTGGTATTCAACGCCCTTGGTTATTTACACCTCCAAAAACTACCAAACGGAAAAGCAAAGCGTTTAACTACTGGAACAGATTTTGAATTTGAACCGACCTTTTCTCCTGATGGTAAAACCATTTCTTATGTAACTTGGAATGACGAAACGTTAGGTGCTATCTATTCAATTCCTTCAGCTGGAGGTCTACCTACAAAATTAACTTCAGAAAAAGGAATTTATAGAAACCCATCCTATTCACATGATGGAAAACACATCGTTTACCGTAAAGAGAGTGGTAATAATGAACAAGGTCGAACATTTTCAAAAAAACCTGGCTTATATATAATGAAGCAGGATGGCGCAAACACAAAATTTATAACCAAAGAAGGTGACTATCCTATGTTTAATGTTGATGATTCTAGAATTATCTATCAAAAAGGCGGACAGTTTTTTGGTGCTTTAACCAAAGAATTAAAAAGTGTAGACCTCAATGGTTTTGATGAGCGTACACTTGTAAAATCAAAACACGGTAATATTTTGGTTCCAAGTCCGGATAAAAACTGGATAGCATTTGTTCATCTACACAAAGTGTATTTAGCCCCTATGCCTAAACCTGGTAAGACTATTGATTTAACGGATAAAAGTAAGTTTGTCCCTGTTACACAACTATCTAAAGATGCCGGTATTAATTTGCATTGGTCTAAAAACAGCAAAACCTTACATTGGACCTTAGGTAACCAATATTTTTCAGCGAATGTAACTGAAGATTTAAAGCTTGTTGAAAAAGGGATCACCATTAACTTAGAAGCCAAAACTGATAAACCTTCCGGTAGAATTGCCTTTAAAGGTGCTCGAATAATCACTATGGAAGGTGATGCCATTATTGAAAATGGTACTATTGTAATCCATCACAATAGAATTGAGTCTGTTGGAGCTGCTTCAGAAGTAAAAATTCCTAGCGATGCAAAAGTATATGATGTAACCGGAAAGACAATTATGCCAGGAGTGGTCGATGCTCATGCGCATATTGGTGGTTTTAGATACGGACTAACGACTCAAAAACACTGGCAATTTTATGCCAATTTAGCTTATGGTGTAACAACCTCACATGATCCTTCCGCGCATTCTGAAACTGTTTTTGCACTTTCCGAATTACAAAAAACAGGAGAACTCGTTGGCCCACGCCTCTACTCTACAGGTTTTATACTTTATGGCGCAGAAGGTGATTTTAAAGCCGTAATCAACAACCTTGAAGATGCACGCTCATCGATTAGAAGAACTAAAGCTTTTGGTGCATTATCGGTTAAAAGTTATAACCAACCAAGACGAGAACAACGCCAACAAGTACTACAAGCTGCAAAAGAAGAAGGTATCTTTGTAGTACCCGAAGGAGGTTCTACATTTTATCACAATATCACCATGGTTATGGACGGCCATACTGGTGTAGAACACAATATTCCTGTAGCTCCTATATATAAAGATGTTTTAGAACTTTGGGGTAGCAGTAATGTGGGTTATACCCCAACACTAATTGTAAATTATGGCGGTATGAATGGTGAAATTTACTGGTATCAGAAAACCGATGTCTGGAAAAATGAAAAGCTGCTTAAATACACACCACGAGGTATTATTGATTCACGTTCTAGACATCGTGTCATGGTTCCGGATGAAGAATATGAAAATGGACATATATTGGTTTCTAAAACAACCAAAGCACTTAGTGATGCAGGTGTAAAAGTTAATCTTGGTGCACATGGTCAGTTACAAGGACTGGGAGCACATTGGGAAATGTGGTTGCTTCAACAAGGCGGCATGTCTAATCACGATGTACTTAAAGCTGCGACTATAAATGGTGCTAATTATATTGGTGCTGGTAAAGATATCGGTTCTCTAAAAAGGGGAAAATTAGCGGATTTAATTGTTATGGATAAAAACCCTTTAGAAGATATAAGACATTCAGAAAGCATTATTTACACTATGATTAATGGTCGATTATACGATACTGAAACTATGAATGAAATTGGAAATCACCCAAAAGAACGCTCCGAATTTTATTGGGAAAACAACAAATATAATCAAGCTTTTCCTTGGCATGAAACATCACAAAGTTTTACTAGAGAAACCTGTGGTTGCCATGTTGGTTCGCATTAAAACAAAACATCACTTCAGTTGTGAATCGGTGTTTATTTTCCGTAATTTGAATAAATTTTGATTTGTAATTCTATGAAAGACATAAAAATGGTTGTCAGTGATATGGATGGTACTTTGCTCAACTCTAATCATAAAGTGAGTTCCAAATTCTTTGAAATATTTAAACACTTAAAGGAACAGAATATTCAATTTGTTGCAGCTAGTGGAAGACCGTATTATAGCATTGTAGAGAAACTTCAACCTATAAAAAATGAAATTATCATCGTTGCCGAAAATGGGGGGTTAATTATGGAAAAAGAAGAACTGCTTCTTTCTTATGAATTTAATAAAAATCGGGTTAAAGAACTCTATACATTAGTGACAAATATAGAAGGTGCTTACCCTATATTTTGCACAAAACATCAAGCATTTATTCTCAGAGCATCGGACGACTTGGTTAAAACTTTTTCTGAATATTATTCGGTGTATACCCTAATAGATTCTTTTGAAGAAATTACAGACGATATTATTAAAATAGCTCTATATCACCCTACAAATGCTGAAACTAATATTTTTCCACATGTAAAACATTTAAAGCCTGAACTTAATGTTGTTGTTTCAGGAAATCATTGGGTAGATATTTCTGAAGCTATTACCAATAAAGGCAATGCGCTTACATTTTTACAAGAACAACTTGGTATAAATCCATCTGAAACCATGGTTTTTGGAGACTATAACAATGACATAGAAATGTTGAAATGTGCTAAATATAGCTATGCGATGGCTAATGCGCATCCAGATGTTAAGGCGGTTGCTACCTATAAAACAGAAACCAACGATAATAATGGCGTCGAATTAGTTTTAGAAGCACTAATTACCGAAAGCTGTAAGTACTAATCGTCTCCCTCCTGCTCTATTTCTATGTTCGCAAAGGTAAATGCCTTGCCAAATGCCAAGGTTAAGTTTTCCATTTGAAATAGGTATTTGAACAGATGTCCCCATTAAAGCAGCTTTTATGTGGGCAGGCATATCATCAGCACCTTCATAAGTATGTTTATAATAAGGTTGGTTTTCTGGTACCATTTTATTAATATGACTTTCAAAATCTAATCTTACCGTTGGATCAGCATTTTCATTAATAGTTAAACTTGCAGATGTGTGTTTAATAAACACTTGTAATTGACCGACATTGATTTCACTAATTTCTGGTATAGCATTTAACACTTCCGTGGTGATTAAATGAAAACCTCTTGAAAATGGTTGAAGTTGTATTTTTTTTTGGAAGAATTGCATACGCTTAAATTATTTTAATTCTACTATATACATTGTGCCTATTATTATTCATGAAAAAACGTTCAATATATTCTAAATTGTTTCTAAACAATAATAATTAATTTAATCTCTTTAGCGGTGTGGTTAACCCTTAAAGTTAACAATAAAATAAATACGGTTAAACTATCGTTTATAAATTCGATTTCCATTTTTGCATAGGATATTAGAAAAGAGGTATACCTATTCTTTGCAATTAATCTGACTTTTGCATTATGAATAAAATATCAAACTTCGGAATTTTTACCATCTTATTTGTTAGTAGCTTAACCATAATGGTTGGTACAGTCATCGCACCTTCATTGTCTGGAATTGTAAAACACAAGGACTTAGGTTTTTCAGCAAGCTGGCTAATTACCTTACCTTCATTAGGTGTTGTACTTTTTGCACCAATTGTGGGCCGATTGCTCAACCAATTAGGCACGCTAAAACTATTGCGTTTAGGTCTTCTACCTTATGCTATTTTTGGTTTTATAGGAGCATTTATTACTAATGATTATATATTAATAATAGATAGAATTTTACTTGGAGCAGCTACAGTAGCAATCCAAGTATCTGTAACCGCTTATATCGCCGACTTTTTTACAGGTGAAGCTCGAATGAAAATGATTGCTTGGCAAGGGATGTCTATTGAATTAGGAGGTGTTATCTTCTTAGCTATTGGTGGTATTTTGGGTGAAATAAATTGGCAATTTCCGTTTTACATTTACCTTATTGCACTACTGTGTTTATTTTTAGTGGCAATCACATTACCTAAACCTGAACATAAAATCGCAGATAAATCTGTTAACGAACCAACTGATAAAAAAAGTAAATCAAAAGTTAGACTCATTTTTGTGGCTTCACTTCTAGCTATGATGTTATTTTTTGTCGGTTTTGTTACGCTACCTTTATACTTACCGCAGTCGTTTGGTTTTAGTGAATCTGAAACAGGATATTTAATGGCTTCAATTTCTGTAGTCGCTATAATTACAGCAAGCCAGATGCCCAAAATGGTAAAAGCATTTGGTGATGGTAAAACGGTTGTGCTTGGTTTTATATTATTTATGCTCGGTTATTTGGTTTTAGCTAGCACAATGAGCCTGCCTTTTTTAATAGTAACTGTTATTTTTATAGGGACTGGTTTTGGATTTACAATCCCATTATTAAACCATATGATGCTTGAAGCGAGTACGCCTAATAACCAAGGAAAAAATTTGGGCTTATTTTCTATGGCTGTTTTTGGAGGGCAGTTCTTATCTACATTTATAGAATACGTTTCAGATAATTATACTGCTATATATGCTGTTTCGGTAGGTTTAGCTTTAATTATTGCCTGTACACTCTACATCATGTTTAAAAAATTATCAAAAAAATAAACTAGAAAAATTCTTCTTACTTTTGAAGCACACACTTCAAAATAGATGAATAACACGAATCATAAAAATAAATTTCAAATTATCCAACAACTTAAAAGTAATACCCAATTACTTTCTGGAAATTCTATGGGGATTTTTTTTGAATTTAAGACTCCATACCATTTAGCTATTCATTTTAAACCTTTAAATGAAGTATTTAAAAACAACATATTTAATAAAAGTGAAGGTCTTTTAATAAATTTTGAACGAGATCTTATTGATGAAGATGACATTGAATATGCATTAGATGTGATGTCACTTTTTAATAAATTCCCAGATTTTGTATTGACCAATGAGAATGAGATTGAGCAAATACATCATATCATTGACTTACTTAAAAAAGAGTTTTATAGTACTATGGTAACACACATTATGCTAAAGACTTTATTAAAGGTCTTGTTATTGCATTTAATTAGATATCAAAAAGATTGCTTTTTAAAACAAGATTTAAGTCAAAAAAGAGTATTTCAGTTTTTAGAATTAATGGAAATTCACTTTTTAGAACAAACTACGACTCATTTTTATGCCAAAGAAATAGGAATTAGTAGCAAACGCCTCAATCAAATTTTAAAAGAAAAACTTAATCTTACTGCAAAACAAATCATTCAACAACGCCAACTTACAGAAGCCAAACGTAAACTCATCAAAAGTGAAATTACCACTAAAGAGTTAGCGTACAAACTAGGTTTTGATTCTACGAGTAGTTTTTCAAGATTTTTTAAAAAACATATTGGTGTTAGTCCTTCTACTTTTAGGCAAGGGCACGATATATAAACAATACTGCAATTAAATTAATGAGGGTTTAATGGGAGAAAATTTTAAGTCTTCTGTTTCTTCTTTTTAGCTGCAGGAAATAATACGTTATTTAAAATTAAACGATAACCTGGTGATGTTGGATGTAAGTCTAATTCAGTCTTTGGGTCACCTACTCTATGCGTATAGTCTTCGGGATCATGACCTCCGTAAAACGTAAAAAAGCCTTTACCTTTAATACCGTGGATGTATTTGGCTTCGCCATTTGTTTTATTTTCTCCCATTACCAAAACATTAGATTTGATCTCCTCTCTGGTAAACGATGTGGTTTGTCCCATAAACCCTTTAACCAATGCGGTATGATTTTGGGTGAGCATACTTGGAATAGGGTCCCATTTTGCAGAATACTCCATTAAAGAAAAGTAGTCTGTTGTTTTAGGGATTTGGCGTTTTTGAGTCATATCTATAGAGGAAAACTCATAGACATTAGGACTACGTTCTAAAATATAATCTTTAAAAGCAAAGGTTTTAGAATAATCAATTTTATTTTGATATCCTGGGTCACTGGCATCACCATCAAACATCGGCTCACAAATATCTACACCCTCTGCAGATAAGGCGATATCAAAACTATCGGTCGCAGAGCACATGGCAAACATAAAACCACCACCAACTACATAATCACGTATTTTTAATGAAACCGCCAATTTTGCATCAGACACTTTAGAATATCCAAGCTTTTCAGCTAATGCTTCAGCACTTTTCTTTTCTTCAATATACCAAGCTGCAGAACGATACGCTCTGTAAAACTTACCGTATTGTCCTGTAAAATCTTCGTGATGTAAATGCAACCAATCGTAAAGTAATAACTCGTCGTTTAAAACCTCTTCATCATAAATGGTTTCATACGGAATTTCTGCATAGGTTAAGACCATGGTTACTGCATCATCCCATGGCTTTAATCCTGTGGGTGTGTAAACTGCAATTTTGGGTGCTTTTTCTAAAATAACAGCTTCTTGATTAACGGCAGGACTAGCAATATCTTCTAATATCTGAGCTGCTTTTGCATTAGAAATTACTTCAAACGAAACACCTCTAATTTGACATTCGCGTTGAATAATTTCAGCGTCTGGTAATAAGAATGAACCACCTCTGTAGTTGAGCAACCAATTCACTTTTAGTTCTCGCTCTAACGTCCAATAAGTAACGCCATATGCCTTAAGGTGATTTTTCTGAGTCTCAGCATCCATGGGAATCAGTATATAAGAAGCAAAAACATTACTACTTAAAACTAGCGCAAGACAACATAAGAGTATTTTTTTCAAGTTCATAAGTTTAAAACGAAATATAACTAATTTTTAGTCTATAGCATCTGAATTTATCATTCTTTTAAGACCAAAACGATACCGTTTAAAACTAAACCCCTGGATTGTTTAGCAAGTGAATACTATATTTATTTAATGGTCGTTTGATTACCAGATATTAAACTGGCAATAACTTTGGTTCCTTCAAACTGTTCTAAAATAATTTTGACAAAAACAGTGATAGGAATTGCCATTATTAAACCTGGAATGCCCCAAAGAAATCCCCAAAACATCAGCATAACTAAAACTGCTATTACATTTATAGAAAACGATTTTCCCATAAAAATAGGTTCTAAAATAGCACCAAACGTAACTTGAACAAGAGAAATAGCAAGTATAAAGAAGAATAATGTACTTGTTGGATCTAACTCTACAAAGGCAAATATAGACAACATAATTACAGAAATAAACGAGCCTACCATTTGTACAAAGTTGATGGCAAATGCAAATAATCCCCAAAATATTGGAAAGCTCACATCAAAAAACAAACACATTAAACCGGTGAATATTCCTGTTAGTGCACTCACTAAAAACTTCACTTTTATGAATTTAATAAGGTCATTTTCTATTTTCATAAAGGCTTTTATGGAGGTATGCTTACGTTTTAGCAACGTTATATTTAGCAACTTATGTACATTAATAGATTCTGCTAACCATAAAACCACAAAGAAAACGGTCATTAACAGGGATGTTAGAAATGAATTCAAAAACTCAAGTGTTGATCCTAAATTATCACCTTCAAAAAATTGACCAATGAAGTTTTCATCTTCTCCAAATTCAATTCCGAAATGGCTAGATAGATAAATTTTAAGGTCATCTAGTTTTAACTCGGCTTTATCTAAAAACTCGGTATGGTTTTCTAAAATCTGTTTACTTGATAATTGAATTAGCTCAATCCCTATTTTTAATCCCAATGCTACCAATAGTAATACAATAACAATACTCACAAATCTTGGCACACTTCTACGCCCTAACCATCGCATTAATGGTAGAAACAACAATGCAATAAACATTGAAAATATCAATGGAATGAATATAAAAGACAGAATCTTTAGTAAATAAAATACTAGAGGGACTACTAAAATTAACAACAAAACGTTTGTTGTACGTCTTTGATCTAACATGTGGCAATTTGGTTTTATCTAAAGCATGTAAAGATAAGCTAAAAACATTTTTTATTTTCAAAAAAAATGCTTTAAAACGGCACACCATCATCTTCTGGTCCACCAAATGCATCTGAGGCAGATGGGAAATTATCTGGACTAAAAGTGTTGTCGTTTGCAGCTTCATTCATTTTAGAGTGGAATTCTCCAAAAGGGGTATCAAAATCATCTAAATTATCGAACTTACCTAAGTGACCGATAAATTTCAATCTAATATTTTCTAAACCACCATTTCTGTGCTTTGCGACGATAAACTCACCTTGACCTTCGGTAGGTGAACGTTCTTCATCATCCCATTCATCAATTTTATAATATTCTGGTCTATAGATAAATGATACAATATCGGCATCTTGCTCAATCGCTCCAGATTCACGTAAATCTGAAAGTAAAGGTCGTTTACTTCCTCCACGTGTTTCAACCGCACGAGATAACTGTGATAAGGCGATTACAGGTACACTTAACTCTTTAGCCAAGGCTTTAAGGTTACGAGAAATCATAGAGATTTCTTGTTCACGGTTACCTCCTTTTTGACTTCCTCCTGCTGTCATTAATTGCAAGTAATCAATCATGATCATTTTTATACCATATTGCGAAGCTAATCGTCTTGCTTTTGCTCTAAGGTCAAAAATAGAAAGTGACGGGGTATCATCTATAAATAAAGGGGCTTTTTCTAAGGTTTTTACTTTTACGTTAAGCTGTTCCCATTCGTGTTTTTCAAGTTTTCCTGTTCTTAATTTTTCAGAAGACAATCCTGTTTCACTCGAAATTAAACGTGTTATTAATTGTACAGAAGACATCTCTAATGAGAAGAACGCTACGGGAATATTACTTTCTACAGCAACGTTACGAGCCATTGTTAATGTAAAAGCTGTTTTACCCATACCAGGACGAGCAGCTACAATGACTAAATCTGAAGGTTGCCAACCCGAAGTTAACTTATCGAGCTTGTCAAAACCAGAAGGAATACCACTCATCCCTTCTTTGTTAGAAATTTCTTCAATTTTCTTTTTAGCTTGTATAACTAAACTCTGAGCTGATTCTGTAGATTTTTTAACGTTACCCTGAGTCACTTCATATAATTTAGCTTCTGCAGTGTCTAGAAGGTCGAAGACATCTTGGGTTTCATCATAAGCATCTTCAATAATTTCGTTTGAAATTTTTATTAAACTTCGTTGAATATATTTTTGAAGAATAATACGTGCATGAAACTCAATATGAGCAGAAGATGACACACGTTGTGTTAAAGATATGAGGTAAAAATCGCCCCCAATCATATCTAATTTTTGGTCTTTTTTTAATTGGCTCGAAACGGTTAATAAATCAACAGGTTCACTGTTTTCAAATAATTTAAAAATAGATTCAAAGATGTGTTTATGCGCTTCTTTGTAAAAAGCGTCGGCACTTAAAATATCAATAACCTCATCGACACCCTTTTTATCAATCATCATTGCACCCAACACAACCTCCTCTAAATCAGTTGCTTGAGGTGGTATTTTTCCTTTTTCTAGGTTGATAATAGCGCTTTTATCTACTTTGTAGCCTTGTACTGGATTGGGTTGTTTCATAAGTAACAAAAGTAGTTAAATAGTGCTGACCAAATGCTTAAGAACGATTTACAATCTTAACAGGTCTTCAACAATTTAACTGTTAATAAGTTTGATTTATTGTTAATAGTGCCAAAAAAAACCGAAGCTAAAACTTCAGTTTTTAAAGTATCTTATGTTTTATGGATTTAATCTTTATAGACTCCCATAGTATCGTATTTCTCCATACGTTGATTTACTAAATCTTTTGGTGATAAGTTTTTAAGCTCTTCATAAGATTTAACAATCGCATTTTTTACAGAATTAAATGTTTTTGCTCTATCTGTATGCGCACCACCAAGAGGTTCTTTAATAATTTGATCAACTAATTTCATTCGCTTCATGTCTTTAGCTGTCAGTTTTAAAGCTTCTGCTGCTTGTTCTTTGTATTCCCAACTTCTCCATAGGATAGATGAGCAAGATTCTGGTGAAATTACAGAATACCAAGTGTTTTCTAACATCATCACACGGTCACCTACACCAATCCCTAAAGCACCACCAGAGGCACCTTCACCAATAATAATGGTTATGATTGGAACTTTAAGACGTGCCATTTCTAAAATATTTCTAGCTATCGCTTCACCTTGTCCACGTTCTTCCGCTTCTAAACCAGGATATGCACCAGGTGTATCTATTAAAGTGACCACAGGAATACCAAATTTTTCAGCAGACTTCATAAGTCTTAATGCTTTTCGGTAACCTTCTGGGTTAGACATTCCGAAATTACGATATTGTCTTGTTTTGGTATTATACCCTTTTTGTTGGCCGATAAACATGTAAGATTGATCTCCTATTTTACCTAAACCACCAATCATGGCCTTATCGTCTTTTACATTTCTATCACCATGTAGTTCTAAAAACGTATCACCACAAAGGGCGTTAATATGATCTAAAGTATAAGGTCGGTTAGGGTGACGAGATAATTGTACACGCTGCCATGCCGAAAGATTCTTATAGATATCTTTTTTAGTCACAGCCAATTTATTTTCTATCTGTTTACAGGTTTCAGAAACATCTACTTCACTTTCCTTTCCTATAATCTGACATTTATCTAGCTGTTCTTCTAGCTCTTTTATGGGTAATTCAAACTCTAAATATTCCATACAATTTGAAGTTAGTTTTTTGTTTAGTTAGTGCATCCATTTTAGTTAAAAACGCTCTTAAAAATGAATTGCGTTTGCAAACCTACGTATTCTAAATGTATTTTTTTAAAAATAAATTCAAAAGTAATACGCTTGAGATAAAACAAAAATAGGGATTCTAAAATAAAATATAAAAACTTAATAGTTAATAACCTGATATTGAAAAAGTACTAGTTCTAAGTTTAATTGAATATTGGCTACTTTTTTATGGCTAGCTTTTCACAAAAAAAATATACTAATCAAGATTTCGATTTTCTTCTTTTATAGTTTTTGAAAATGACATCTAATAAAACCGTCACCAAAATTAAGAGCGCACCGAAGTAAAACTGTAATGACATTTGTTCTGTATCTGGAAATAAAACTAAAGCTATGGCAATGCCATAAATAGGTTCTAAATTATAACTTAGAATTACAGTAAATGGACTTATATAACGCATGACTTTAACAGAACCTATAAACGCATAAGCAGTACAAATTGAAGCTAAAATGAAAAGATATAACCAATCGGAATTAGAAAGCGTAAAAAATTCAGCATTAAATGTTTGTCCTGTAAACAATATGAATACAGTTAGAAATAACACACCACTTACAAACTCATAAAACGAAATCACAGTGGCATTATAACGTTCTATAAAACGCCCATTGATAACTGCAAATAGTGTTGATAATAATGCTGAGAGCAAACCTAAAATTATTCCGTTGATATAATGCATTTCACTACTGGTGATTAAAGCTACACCTAGGATAACCACAACACCAAATAAAATCTCATAACCTAGAATCCGACGTTTAAAGAAAACGGGTTCTATAAAAGAGGCAAAAAAAGCACCGGAAGAAAACATAGCTAAAGCAATGGAAACGTTAGCT
This sequence comes from Winogradskyella vidalii, assembly GCF_013403955.1. Lineage (GTDB taxonomy): Bacteria > Bacteroidota > Bacteroidia > Flavobacteriales > Flavobacteriaceae > Winogradskyella > Winogradskyella vidalii. The sequence goes on from NZ_JABFDG010000002.1 coordinate 16,866, forward strand.
TGGTTAATGGCTTCAAAAAAAGTTATCCAATGAAGCGCAATAATAACACCTGCCGCGAAAAACTGCCAGAATGTTTTTCTTGTAATTTTTATATTAAGTTTTATAATTTTTATGTAGATAAACATAAAAACACTAGCCATTACCATTCTGTACCATACCAATTCTAAAGCACCAATGGTAATCAGTTCTCCAAGTATTGCAGTAAAGCCAGCAATTAATACTAGAACATGTAAGTGTAAATAATGCTTTAGTTTAGCGTTTGGCATTTTGCAACAGGTAAATCGCTAAAATACCAAATATTACATTAGGAAACCACACAGCAACCACAGCTGGAAAATCGGACTGCTCTGCCATGACACCAAAAACTTTATCGAAGAAGACATAAATCATTGCAATAGCAATACCTACAGCTAAATTAACCCCCATACCACCGCGTCGTTTTACAGAAGATACTGCAACTGCGATAATGGTTAGAATAAATATGGAAACAGGTAAACTCCATTTTTTTAATTTCACTACTTCATAGCGTCCAATATTAGGAGATCCTCTACGTTTTTCGGCTGCAATAAATTTGAGTAATTCATTATAAGATTTTGTTTCTGCAGCATACTGAACGGGTGTGAGATCTTCGAGTTCAAAAGGTAAATCTAGCTCTTTTCGATTTTCTTTTTCTACAGTTTCAATACCGTTTTCAAAAGAACGTTTTAAATAATTCACAAGTCTATAAGCACTGTCTTTATCTATATATCGAATATTATCTGCAAAAATCTTATACTTTAACTCATTACCTTCAAAATGTTCGTAAGTAAAGTTTTGTCCTGTACTGTTTGAAGGGATGAAGTTACTGACATAGATATAATCATTATCATTAATTTGCTGATAAACATCTCTAGTCTGTTGTATGTTTTTGTTGTTTTTTAGATATTTAAACTTAAATTCATTGAAACCTTGACTAGCAATAGGTGCTAAATACATGCCTAAAAACAGCGCAAAAATAGCGACTATACTGGCACCAATCATATAAGGTCTAAGAAACCTAGAGAAAGACACCCCAGAACTTAAAAAAGCAACAACCTCTGTATTGTTTGCTAATTTTGAGGTAAACCAAATCACGGAAAGAAATAAGAATAGCGGAAATAACAAATTGGCAAAATAGACCGTAAAATTCATGTAATAAAAAATCACTTCACCAAAAGGTGCTTCATTTTCTATTATTCTTCCTACTTTTTCTGCTAAATCTACTGTAATTCCGATAGGAACAAACAGCAATAACATCATTAAAAATGTAAATAAATACCGTTTTAATATATACCAATCTAGGATTTTCAAACTTCTTATTATTATTTGTTTTGACGTTTTTCTTATGTTAGCAGCCTAAACTTTGGCTTCCTACTTTTATGTTTACAATCGGTTATCCATTTGTTTCACCATTTTCTCTTTCCAAGTTCTAAAATCACCTGCTATAATATGTTTTCTAGCTTCTCTAGTTAACCAAAGGTAAAAACCAAGATTATGTATGGTTGCAATTTGTTTTCCTAACAGTTCATTAACCGTAAATAAGTGTCTTAAATAAGCTTTACTATATTCGGTATCTACAAATGTTATTCCCATTTCATCTACAGGCGAAAAATCGTTTGCCCATTTTAAATTTTTAATATTTATAGAGCCGTGTGCTGTAAATAGCATTCCATTTCTAGCGTTTCGTGTAGGCATCACACAATCAAACATATCTACACCTAAGGCAATATTTTCTAAGATATTGATTGGTGTCCCCACGCCCATTAAATAGCGTGGTTTATCTTCTGGTAAAATGCTACAAACCACATCCGTCATGGCATACATTTCTTCTGCAGGCTCCCCTACTGAAAGTCCTCCAATAGCATTCCCTTCTGCTCCAGCATTGGCAATATATTCTGCTGATTGTTTTCTTAAATCTTTATAAGTGCTTCCTTGTACAATAGGGAAAAACGTTTGCTCATAATCGTATTTAAAAGGGGTCTTTTTAAGATGCGTTAAACAACGTTCTAACCAACGATGCGTCATATGCATTGATCGTTTGGCATAGTTATAATCGCAGGGATATGGCGTACATTCATCAAAAGCCATAATAATATCGGCTCCAATACTACGCTGTACTTCCATTACATTTTCTGGTGTAAACACATGATAACTACCATCTATATGCGACTTAAATTTTACGCCTTCTTCTTTAATTTTTCGATTTGAAGACATCGAATACACCTGATAACCACCAGAATCGGTTAAAATATTACGATCCCAGTTCATAAACTTATGGAGACCTCCTGCTTGTTCTAAAATAGGCGTTTGCGGTCTTAAATATAAATGGTAGGTGTTTCCTAATATTATATCCGGGTTAATCTCTTCTTTTAATTCGCGTTGGTGCACACCTTTTACAGAAGCTACCGTACCAACTGGCATAAAAATAGGTGTTTCTATGGTGCCATGATCAGTGGTAATGGTTCCTGCTCTGGCCTTCGTTTCTTTGTCAGTTGCTATTTTTTGAAATTTCATGCGTATTCACTTATTGTTTTTCAATGGATATCCTGAAAGCAATCAGAACTATTCATTATTAATCAACCTCCTGCTGATAAAATTTTGAATATACAAGTTTCATTACATCTAGGTCGGACGGCAAATATAAATAACTCTTTAACATTCCTTCTTAAATTAAATTTAAAAAATGAACTTCTAAAAAAATGTTATTCAGAATTTAAAGGTTTTCAGAATATTGTTAGCAAATTACAGAATTCGTTAATAAGTGCACTAAATCAACTTTTGATTAAGTCCCCTTAAAAAGCTATTTTTGCATTATAAAACTTAAGCAACATAACATGCCAAACATTAAAGAATTAACTGATTTAACAACACAAGTTCGTAGAGATATTTTACGAATGGTACACAAGGTAAACTCTGGTCACCCTGGAGGATCATTAGGTTGTGCCGAATTTTTTGTATCACTTTACCAAAACCTTATGGAAACCAAAGATGGTTTTGATATGAATGGTACTGACGAAGATTTATTTTTCCTTTCAAACGGACATATTTCACCTGTATATTATAGTGTATTGGCGAGATCAGGCTACTTTCCTGTTGAAGAATTAAACACCTTTAGAATTATTGATTCGCGTTTACAAGGACACCCAACAACACACGAAGGTTTACCTGGTATCCGCATTGCATCTGGCTCTTTAGGTCAAGGTATGTCTGTTGCTATTGGAGCTGCACAAGCAAAGAAATTAAATAATGATGATCACCTTGTTTACAGTCTTCATGGAGATGGTGAATTACAAGAAGGTCAGAACTGGGAAGCTATAATGTATGCTTCAGCTAAAAAAGTAGATAATCTTATTTCTACCGTCGATTTAAACCAACAACAAATTGATGGTTCTACCGATGATGTTCTTCCAATGGGAAGTATTAGAGCAAAATTTGAAGCTTTTGGTTGGACTGTTTTAGATATTGAAAAAGGTAACGATATCGAAGCTGTTCTTGAAGGTATGAAAGAAGCTAAATCTTTAACAGGAAAAGGGAAACCTGTTTGCGTTCTTTTACATACCGTTATGGGTAATGGCGTTGATTTTATGATGCACACTCACGCGTGGCATGGAAAAGCACCGAACGATGAGCAATTAAAAGAAGGTTTATCTCAGAATCCTGAAACTTTAGGAGATTATTAAATTAAAGACTAATTAAAAAAATACCCACTCTTGTGGGCATTATTATGAAAACATACACATACACAGAAAAAAAAGATACAAGAAGTGGTTTTGGAGCTGGTTTAGCAGAACTAGGAAGAACAAATCCTAATGTTGTAGCACTTTGTGCAGATTTAATTGGATCTTTAAAAATGGATGAATTCATTAAAGAAAATCCTGAACGTTTTTTCCAAATCGGTATTGCAGAAGCCAATATGATGGGTATCGCTGCTGGTTTAACTATTGGTGGAAAAATTCCATTTACTGGTACGTTTGCTAACTTCTCAACAGGTCGAGTTTATGATCAAATTCGCCAATCAATTGCTTACTCTGGTAAAAATGTAAAAATTTGTGCATCTCATGCTGGTTTAACTTTAGGAGAAGATGGTGCAACACATCAAATATTAGAAGACATAGGCTTAATGAAAATGTTACCAGGAATGGTTGTTATTAATCCATGTGACTACAATCAAACTAAAGCAGCAACTATTGCTATTGCAGAATATGATGGCCCTGTTTATTTGAGATTTGGCCGTCCTTCTGTGCCAATTTTCACGCCTGCTGATCAGAAATTTGAAATCGGAAAAGCTATTCAATTTACTGAAGGTACAGATGTTACTATCGTAGCTACTGGTCATTTAGTTTGGGAAGCTTTAGAAGCTTCAAAAGCATTAAACGAGGCTGGTATATCTGCTGAAGTAATTAATATACACACTATTAAACCCTTAGATGATAAAGCTATTTTAGATTCTGTTGCAAAAACAGGATGTATTGTAACTGCAGAAGAACACAATTACCTTGGTGGTCTTGGCGAAAGCGTTGCTAGAGTTTTAGCACAGCATCACCCAACACCTCAAGAATTTGTTGCTACCAACGATACTTTTGGTGAATCTGGAACTCCTGTACAATTGATGGATAAATACGGTTTAAATAGTGCAGCTATTCAAAAAGCAGTTAAAAAAGTACTGAAAAGAAAATAATTTTATTTTGGCATCGTTTTGGATAGTAACTTTCTAATCTTAAAAACGAACATTATGAAACATTTAAAAAAATCAGTTGCCCTGACTATATTCTTAGCTTTTGCAGGATTTAGTATTAGTGCCAATGCCCAGAGTGAAAGTACATTTGGAATTAAAGGCGGTTTAAATTACAGTGCTAATGGCGATTATTTCGAATCTGCTAGTACTAATGCCCAACATCCAGACCGTAATATTGGATATCATATTGGTCTTTTTGGTAAAATTGGAAACAAACTTTATTTGAGACCAGAGCTAGTTTATACCGCAACTAAAAGTGATTATACCAGTGATGAGTTTTCCGTAAAGAAAATTGATGCTCCAGTATTGGTTGGAATAAAAGTATTAGGTCCTGTTAGTGTTTTTGCTGGCCCATCATTCCAATATATTTTAGATACAGAATTTGACGGTATCAATATAAATGATGTAGAAGATGATTTTTCTGTTGGTTTAAACTTTGGAATTGGTCTTAACTTTAATACAATAGGCATTGATTTAAGATACGAAAGAGGGTTTAACCACAACGAAGCCACTTTTATGGATAATAACTTAGGCGCTGGAATTGTAAGTAGAATTGATACCAGACCCGACCAGTTAATTTTAAGTCTATCTATTGGACTTTAAATTATTAATAACACTTTTTATATCATAAGAAAGCCGCTCAGTAAATGAGCGGCTTTCTTTATAAATTCTATTTATATCGTTTTATTTCTAAACAATTTACTCATTAGTTTCATTATAATTAATCGTAATCGTTGGGTCTAAATAGTCTGGTATTGTATCACTATTAGAATCTGCTATAGTCACTGTTTTAAGAGTCACAGAACCATCATTGTTTTGTGTTCTACTTCTTACAAATTCATTTTCAGCAAGTGTAGGTCCATCTGAATCTTCAGGGAAATAAGGCTCATATGTTGTAGGTATTAATTCATCAATGGTTAACACATCATCACCATCATCATCTCGATCAATAAAATTAGGAAGACCATTATCGTCGGTATCATCACTATAAAGATCTGAATCGTTATCTATATCTTCAGCATAACAAGGAATACCGTCATTGTCATGATCAACCACTTCGAACTGTAATAAATCAAATTTAAAAATAAGGTTGTCATAAGAACTTCCTGTAACTGAACTAGAGAAATAAGCTAAGCCAGAAGGTATAAACATCATCCCCATACCATAATTTGTATAGTCTACACTCCCATTGTATAAATCCCAATTATCAGCAGTTTTAAACGTGGGCAATACCAATTGCCATGCTCTAATAGCTCCATCTATATCATAACCATTGCCGTGTAGGTAAAGGTCAATTGGTGTTACTCTAAAATCAAAGATATCGCCATCACTTACTGAACTGCCTTCATATCTAACACGTACACGATCCGTATACATTGGTGAATCTCCCTCGCCTTGAGTAATATTTAATACATAATACTCATAATTAACATCTAAATATTCTGTTGTTCTGGTTTCTACTGCTTGAGAAAGTAAAGTGTTATTTTCTGGATCTGGCAATGCTAAATAATTACCATCTTCATCCGTTGGCAACTCGCTAATAATCACATCAGAGTAGCTGTAAGTACCTTCATTTTCAAAAAAGCCAGAATTATAATAATGAGAACTTAAATACGCTAACAAAGAATCTTTATCTATTGCTTGTTGCTCAGTTCTATCGGCTTCAACAAAGGGTACTGTGTCGTCATCATCATCACTATTACAAGAAAAAAATAAGGTTGTTATAGTTAACAAGTAAAGACTTAATCTCAAGGTTTTTATTTTCATAGACGTTTATATTGTTCATCTTTAACCACCACAGTTAAAGTATGAAGTTCATTATTGCTAATTTTTAAGCCGCAAGATACAATAATATAATATTTTTGTACTATTCTATTAACGTAGTTTTTAGTAAAAAAGATATGCGAATTGACAAATATTTATGGTGTGTGCGGTATTACAAGACAAGAAGTATTGCCACAAAAGCTTGCAAAAAAGGACAGGTAAAAGTTAATGGTTCTGCAGTTAAACCCTCTAGAGAAGTTTTTCCTACCGATAAAATTGAACTGAGAAAAGACCAAATCATCTATCAATTAACTGTTAATGATTTACCCCCAAATCGTGTGGGTGCAAAACTAGTTGACATCTATAGAGTTGATACAACACCTAAATCTGCTTTTGAGGCTAAGGAGCTTTTAAAATACAGTAAAGATTACTATCGGAAAAAAGGTACAGGAAGACCGACTAAAAAAGACCGTCGTGATATTGATGACTTTTATGATGAGGAAGAATAATTTTATAGCATTGAAGCTAAGTTACCAACCTCGATATTTTAATCTAAAATAGTTTAAAGCTGCACCATGAGTCAAATCAATCAAACCTATTGGGAGAGTCGTTACAAGCATCATAAAATTGGCTGGGATATTGGTTATATCTCTACACCGCTTAAAACGTATATCGATCAACTAAAAGACACCTCTTTAAAAATACTAATTCCTGGTGCTGGTAATAGTTATGAAGCCGAATATTTGTGGAATAAAGGTTTTAAGAATGTTCATATACTAGATTTTGCGCAACAACCATTAGACAATTTTAAAGCGCGTGTTATAGATTTTCCGAAATCTCAGCTTATAAACACTAATTTTTTCGACTTAAAATTTGGCGACCTAAATAATCAATATGATATTATTTTTGAACAAACCTTTTTCTGTGCTTTGCATCCTTCATTAAGAACGTCTTATGTAAATCAAGTTCATAAATTACTGAAACCTAAAGGCAAATTAGTAGGGCTATTTTTTAATTTTAACTTAACTAAAGAAGGGCCTCCTTTTGGCGGAAGTAAAGCTGAGTATATCTCACGTTTTAAAACTAAGTTTAATTTAAAAATTTTAGAACCCTCAATTAATTCCATAAAAGAAAGACAAGGTAAAGAACTGTTTTTTATCTTTGAAAACGCTTAAGGCGTATTTAACAAATTGTCGCTTAAAACTAACCTTAATTTTGTAAAATAAAATCTATGGCACTCACAAAGAATACTATTTTAAGTCATAAAGAAATTGAGCATAAAATAAAACGTATTGCATATCAAATTTATGAAAGCAACGTTAACGAAACCGAACTTGTAATTGCTGGTATAGAAAGTAATGGTTATTTATTAGCGAGAAAAATAAAAGCGCATTTAGATAAAATCTCTAGTATAGAATCGACGTTATGCAAGGTTAAAGTTAACAAAACTAAACCAACAGACCCCATACTAACTTCTATTCCTAAAGAAGAGTACACTAATAAATCATTAGTGTTAATTGACGATGTGCTAAATTCTGGTGGCACTTTAATTTATGGTATTAAGCATTTTTTAGATGTTCCTCTAAAACAGTTTAAAACTGCTGTCTTGGTGAATAGAAACCACAAAAAATACCCTGTAAAGGCAGATTTTAAAGGTATTTCACTTTCTACATCTTTATTTGAACATGTACATGTTAACCTTTCTAAGCAGCCTTACGAAGCGTATTTAGATTAAAAAAGCGCAATTAAGTCTTCTAAAACCTCTTCTTGGGTTTTAGCATCTGTATTTATTGTTTGTGCTGCCTGACTGTAAAACGGGATACGTTCAAATAAATGCTTACCAATAAATTCTTGCAAATCTTCTTCTGAATTAATATGACTTATTAAAGGTCTGGTGCTACGTTCTAAAAATAAACGCTGCGCAAGAAGCGGTATTGACAATTTTAAATAGACTGATGTTACATTTTCATTTTCTAATATCAAGGCCATATTATTTCCGTAACAAGGTGTACCACCTCCAAGCGCTAAAACTAAATTATCTGAAGAATTTATAATTTTAGATAAATATTCGGTTTCTTTTTTTCTAAAATAGATTTCACCTTTATTATTAAAAACCTCTGGTACTGATGCGTTTTCTTCTTTAGCGATATAATCATCTAAATCTAAAAAACTGAATTTAAGCGCTGTAGCTAATTCCTTACCAAGTGTCGATTTTCCGGATCCCATATACCCAATTAAAACTATGATCATATTACTTATAAATTGATTATTAAACTGATAGAAAATCAGACTACAAAAAAACAAAAAAAATTAAAAAAAATATTGTTAAATTGAATAAAGCTTATATATTTGCACCCCGTTTGAGAAATATCTCAAAAGACTAGTTAGCTCAGTTGGCAGAGCATCTCCCTTTTAAGGAGAGGGTCCTGGGTTCGAGCCCCAGACTGGTCACTAAAAAAGTTAAGTGTAAAAGCTTAACTTTTTTTGTTTTAATGAAGTTTTTCTTCCATTGAAATAAAAAAATTTTACTAGCCCAAACATCAATCCAAACAAATAAAACAACCAATTACAACTAATAATCAACACTTTTAAGATTATGAATTTAATAACACAGCATCCTTTAGTTTTAACAAAAAATAAATTTTGAAAATTTTATTAATTCTATTCTTTGTATTTAAATAAAGATATTATATTTGCACCCTCGTTTGAGAAACATCTCAACTAGACTAGTTAGCTCAGTTGGCAGAGCATCTCCCTTTTAAGGAGAGGGTCCTGGGTTCGAGCCCCAGACTGGTCACTAAAAAAGTTAAGCATTAAGCTTAACTTTTTTTATATCTTTACTTTATTGTAATTATAATGCGCACGTGGCGGAATTGGTAGACGCGCCAGCTTGAGGGGTTGGTGGACATTAGTCCGTGGAAGTTCGAGTCTTCTCGTGCGCACAATTACTCAAATCTATTCCATTTATTTTCTAATACATTAGGAGAAGCATTAAGCACTTTTTATAATTCTCCATTATATATTTAGGTCAAAATTAGTCTATGTTCAGCACTAACTGAAACAACTAAACAGCAAAAACCCGTATTTCTTTTACTATTTTTTTGTTAAAGTTAAAATCATATTATAATAAGTTGTATTTTTGTTTAAACATTTTTACAAAAAAATGAACAATATAAAAAATAGCTTTAGCATAAAAGATTTAGAAAATCTTACAGGTATAAAAGCACACACCATTAGAATATGGGAAAAACGATACAATCTCTTAGAGCCTAAGCGTACAGATACCAACATACGGTATTATGATTTAGAAAGCTTTCAGAAATTGCTTAACGTAAGCTACCTCAATAACAATGGCTATAAAATTTCTAAAATTGCCACTATTGAAGAACAAGAAATACCACAGTTGGTAAGAGAAATAGCTACGGATAGCGATGTAGAAAGTCATGCTATAAATGCATTTAAGCTAGCCATGCTCAACTTTGACCAGGCTTTGTTTTATAAAACCTACGAATCGCTATTAAAAGAAAAAGATTTTGAGGCTATTTTCTACGATATATTTATTCCTCTATTAAACGAGACAGGTATATTATGGCAAACCAATACTATCACGCCTGCACACGAGCATTTTATAAGTATGCTTATTCGTCAGAAAACCTTACTAAACACCGAAAAAACAGCATTTAATCAAGTTAACAAATCCACCAAAACTTTTGTACTTTATTTACCAGAAAATGAAATACACGAGCTCGGCTTAATGTTTATTAACCATCAACTGATAAATAAGGGGTATCATTCTATTTTTTTAGGACAAAGTGTACCTATAGAAAGTTTAGTTGACCTTCTTAATTATTATGACGACGTCACCTTTATTTCATATTTCACCATTAAACCACATAAAGAAGGTCTTTTGAAATATTTAAATGATTTTGAACAACTTATCATAAAAACACCTAAAACTAAATTGTGGATTCTTGGACAAATGCTCTCTACTATTAATACTGATGAATTACCAAATGGTATTGAAGCTTTTGAAACGATAAAATCCTTAACTCAAACCTTATAACAGCCAATGCCTAAAACAGTATCTATAATAGGTTCCGGATTTTCTGCGCTATCAGCTTCTTGCTACTTAGCACAAGCAGGTTATGAGGTTTCTATTTTTGAAAAGAACGACACCGTAGGTGGACGAGCTAGACAATTAATTAAAGACGGGTTTACGTTTGATATGGGACCGAGCTGGTATTGGATGCCCGATATCTTTGATAAATTCTTTAATGATTTTGGTAAAAAAACAAATGATTATTACCAACTCGATAAACTAAGCCCTGCCTATAAAATTTTCTTTTCAGATGATGTCATTACTATAGGTGACCACATGGATCAAATCTGTAATGAGTTTGAACGTATTGAAGCTGGCAGCTCAAAACCATTACGCAAATTTATCGCCCAAGCACAAGACCACTATAATATTGCCATAAATAAAATAGTTTTAAAACCTGGTCTTTCACCTTTTGAACTGGTGACAAAAGATACGATTACTCGTATCGATCGCTTTTTCAAAACGATTAGCTCTGAAGTACGCAAGAACTTTAAAAACCCAAAATTGATTTCAACGTTAGAGTTTCCTGTGTTGTTTTTGGGCGCAAAACCTAATCAAACTCCAGCATTTTACAGTTTTATGAACTATGCTGATTTTGGCTTAGGCACATGGCATCCCAAAGGTGGTATGTACCAAGTTATTAAAGCTATGAAAAGTCTAGCCGAAAGCTTAGGAGTCTTAATTTACACCAATAGCAATGTTGAGAAAATAAATGTAGAAAATCGGAAAGCAAAAAGTATTATTGTAAACGGAAAGCATGTACATTCTGATGTTATTTTAAGTGGCGCAGATTATCACCATTCCGAAACACTTTTAGATAATAAACACCGGCAATACAGCGAATCTTATTGGGAAAGTAAGACGTTTGCGCCTTCTTCCCTACTTTTTTATGTTGGGTTTAACAAGGAATTACAAGCAATTGGTCATCACAATTTATTTTTTGATACCAATTTTGAAATCCATGCCGAAGAAATATATGACCATCCTAAATGGCCTAAAAATCCATTATTTTATGCTAACTTCCCTTCGGTAACCGATAAAAGCATGGCGCCAAAGGGTTGTGAAACAGGTTTTTTCCTTATTCCAATTGCTCCAGGCTTAAAAGACACACCACAATTACGTGAACAATATTTTGACATTATAATTAACAGATTCGAAAACATAACACAACAAAACATTAAAAAACATATATTATTTAAAGAATCGTATTGTGTCAACGATTTTGTAAAAGACTACAACTCTTATAAAGGAAACGCTTATGGCATGGCAAACACACTTATGCAAACTGCTTTTTTAAGACCAAAATTAAAAAGCAAAAAAGTAGAAGGACTGTACTTTACCGGACAATTAACAGTACCAGGACCAGGCGTTCCACCTGCTTTAATCTCAGGAAAGCTCGTTGCTGAACTGATTAGAAAAAATGAAGTTTAACAACAAAGAAAAAATTACACCTATGAAATTAATTTTTGACAATGTTTCTAAAGAATGCAGCAAGGCCGTTACCAACGCTTATAGCACCTCTTTCTCCTTAGCTACAAAAATGCTATCGACGAGTATTAGACAAGATATTTACAATATATATGGCTTTGTAAGATTTGCTGATGAAATTGTAGATACGTTTCATGATTATGACAAAGCGAAACTTTTTAATAATTTTGAAAGAGATCTTGAAGCCGCTCTAGAAGATAAAATTAGCCTAAATCCTATTTTAAATGCTTTTCAAGAGACTTATCACAATTACGGCATAGACAAACATCTAGTAGATTCGTTTATGAACAGCATGCGTTTAGACCTGCACAAAACAGACTATTTAACAACAAAAGAATACAATGATTATATCTATGGTTCAGCAGATGTTGTAGGACTCATGTGTCTCAAGGTTTTTGTAAAAGGTGATACTGAAAAATATGACGATTTAAAAGACTCAGCGATGAGCTTAGGTTCTGCATTCCAAAAAGTAAATTTCCTAAGAGATTTAAAAGCAGATTTTGAAGATTTGAGTCGTACTTACTTTCCAAACACGGATTTAAGCCAATTGGATGAAGTGTCTAAAAAAACAATTATTAACGAGATAGAAACTGATTTTGCTCATGGTTTAGAAGGCATAAAGCACTTACCTTTAGAAGCTCGTTTTGGTGTATTTATGGCTTACCGTTATTACAGTAAATTATTAGAAAAATTAAAAAAGACACCGGCTTTACAAATAAAATCGACCCGAATAAGAGTACCCAATTATCGAAAAATAGAATTACTAACTCGTAGTTATGTTAAATATCAACTCAATTTACTATAACTATTTACAAGAATTATTATGCAAACCTTTTTATGGATATTAATCTTTTTAGGCGTCTTTTTCATCATGGAATTTAATGCATGGTTTACCCACAAGTATATTATGCATGGATTTTTATGGAATTTACATAAAGATCATCATCATAAAGATCACGATAGCTGGTTTGAACGCAACGATGCCTTCTTTATCTTTTATGCTATTGTAAGTATCACTTGCTTTTACTTGTGGAGCTATGAAAATATTTGGTACTGCCTTCCTATAGGTTTAGGTATATTAGTTTATGGTATGGCTTATTTTATTGTTCACGATATTTTTATTCATCAACGCTTTAAATTATTTAGAAATGTTGACAATAAATATGCAAGAGGATTAAGACGTGCGCACAAAATACATCATAAACACTTAGGGAAACACAAGGGTGAAAATTTTGGGATGTTAATTGTGCCTTTTAAATATTTCAAGTAGATTACTCAGAAAGCAAAGCATCTAGTTGACTTCTCACTTTAGCACTATTCCAATCTACAGCTCCAGATTCATCAACAACAATTTCACCTTTTTTATTAATTATAAACGTTCTTGGAATAGAGTGCACTGATAATTCTGATGGAGGTTGACTCAGAGGATTAAAAACTTCAAAATTAAATCCGTTTTTAGATTTAAACTGTTCTACTTTTTCAAAATCATCATTGGTTACAAATAAAAACACAACTTCATCTCCATAATCAGTATACAATTCTTGAAGACTTGGCATTTCTGCAATACATGGCGGGCACCATGTAGCCCAAAAATTTATTAATACGACTTTACCTTTTATAGCGTTAAAATCTAACCGTTCACCTTTATCAGATACTAGATCCCAATTCAGGTTGCTAACCGTTTTTCGTTCTACCTTATCTATAAGTGTTGATGTATTAATGTAACTAAACCCCTTATGAAACAAGACCTGAATTGGCTCTCTGGTTTGCGGAATCACAAACAAAATAATCATCAAAATAGCTAAAACATTATAGATTCTATTTTTAGTCGTTTTATCTTTGGTCGTTTTATCTTTAGTCATAACATAATCAAATTGAAGAAGCGCAACACCAAAAATAGGTATCACGCTTCAAATCTAACAATTTAAATTTGCTTTAATTTCGTGTTACAGAACCTGAAATAATTGCAGTTGGTCCTACTCCCATCGAAATAGTCGTATGAACCGCAGCATCACTAGGTACATCATGTGCCAATGGCTTTAAAGTAAAAGGTGTTGGACTATTATCTGGACTCGGTTCAACTGATATTACAATTGTAGCTCCTCTCAAATCCGTTGGAAATGTTAGTCCTGCTGGTGCATTTTGCAAAAAATCTTCACCAGGGAAATCTGGTCCATTTCCAGCATCACCTTTAAAAACTGAAGTCGTTGCATTATCGTCTGCTAATGTTGCTTCGGTAAATGTCCCTGTACTAATTGGTGTACCATCAAATACAGCCCAACCTTCATATTTCCATCCTTCTGTTAATGTTGGCAAGTCTATACCTGCAACAGCAATTCCACTTGAATTATCTAAAAACCAAACTCCACTTTCTTCATTAGTATCATCTGTATCTGTTGGTGTTGCTAAAATATAATTACCTGTAGCAGAGCTAAAATCTGCAACTATACCGTTAGAATCTACACTAGCCAAAGCACCTGAAAAATCGCCTGCTAAAATTTTTGTTGCTGCCGGTGAAGGATCAGAATCCACTGCTGGCTCAATAGACAATACAAACGTTGTCGCCATATCTAATTCTTCTGAATTTACACTAAATGTCTGTGGAAAATCTACACTACTAAAGGTCCCTGTAGATACGGGAGATCCGTCTACTATAATCCATCCTTCATAAACAAAATCATCTCCTAACGCTTCTAAACCATCAAGATTAAGAGTTAAATTAGAATTTACAGAACTGTTGTTGTCGTCATCATTACTACACGAATTGGCAAAAATACCTAATGCCAATACCGCTAAAATCATTGTTTTCTTCATCGCTTTTTTAATTTTAAAATTATATTTCAAAATTAAAGCCCTAAAGTCTAATGAAATGTTAGATAGCTAACACTATGCTGATTTTTTTAAGATTCTTATTTCTTTTCTGTTAAAATCTAAATAATTTTCCTCTTTAAGTTCATTCAAAAGGATATTAATTGTTGGTCTCGAGGTCCCAATTAACGATGCTATATCTTTTTGAGTGTAGGGATGCTTAATAACATGATCTCCTGTTTTGTCACAATCGGAACCAAAATCAATACAAAGCTCATCTATAAATTCAACTAAGCGTGTTTTAGTATCCTTAAATAATAACATTTGTAACCGACGTTCTAATTTTTTAAATTTTAAACCAATAAACTTATAGATCTTAAAACTAAAATTTTGGTTGTCTCGCATTAAATCATGCATAGTATCAACACTAATAGGACATATAGACGTTTCATTATCTATGGACTGCGCAAATTCATCCCGCTTTTCATCTCCTAAAATAGCTTTTTCACCAAATAATTCACCCTTAGTAAGAATAGCTTTTACAATTTCATTTCCATCTTCACTGTAATAGCCAATTTTAACTTTTCCATGCGCTATCAAATAAACTTTATTGGCTGCATCTGCTTGAATATAGATGTAGTCTTTCTTTTTATAAGAACAAAAATCATGTTCATTAGCGTAAATTTTGACTTTGTGAGGACAGAGCACCTTGAACAGGTTAACATTGTCAAAGAACCACAGTGACTGCATTTGAGGACGTATTTGTTAGATAGCATAATTGTCGAGATAAAAATAGCATCCTAACATAAAAAAGCCCTTGATTTCTCAAAGGCTTTGCTTTTACTAAAATATCAGAGATTACTCTTTAATAATCTTTTTCGATTTAAGTTCTCCTATATCATTTTTTACTTTCACAAAATAAACTCCTTTTTCTAATACTGAAATATTTAGATCTATTGCTAAAACTTGTTGCGCTTTGCGTGTTAATACCATTTTTCCTAAAATATCAAAAACGGCAATTTCAATATTTGATTGTGTTGATGTAAAACTTAAACTCACCATATCTTTTGAAGGATTAGGAGATAATAAATAATCACTTTTAATACTATTTTCTGATATACTTAAGGGAGCTACAAATTCTGTATTAAACGTATTGGTGATTACAGGTTCATTAAAATCGAAAACAATAGCTGCTGTATTTGGTACAATATCACCGACTTCATAGCCTGCTAATGGTTTTATTTTATAATAAACAAATCCATGACTATTAGGTTCATCAGTAGTTTCATCTGCTAGATTTATATTATAGAAATTCCATGTTAAATTATCAAAATCGCGCTCAATGCCATACGAATGACTAGCGCTTAACATTTGGAAAGTCGTTTTATCTAACTTAAGATCTAAAGTATTTTCTATGGTTACATTTATGGCACTAGCAGTACCTACATTTTGAAACCTAATGGTATAATATAGATAATCGTCTTCCGTAAAACTAACATGTTCAATTTCTGGTCCATGAGACTCATTAATATCATTAGGATCATAAGAACCAATAATAATTTCTGATAAACTAGAAGTGTTATTTTCAATGACCACATCACTTGAAGATGTTGTATACTCAGCAACATTGGTGATCATATCTCCTAAATTCGCAGACGTGGACATCAATAAATCAATATAAATTACTTCACTTTCTCCTGGTAGTAAATCCACAAAGTCTAAAGTAAATCCAGTTGTTGTTGGTGTAATGGTATTGCCTGCACTTAATCCTGTTGCGCCTGAATATGCCGCAATAGCATCGTTAGCAAATGTTACACTACCAAAACTTACCGTTGACTCGCCATTATTCTTTACAATTAGCATATTTCTGTATGTAAATCCTGGTCTTGGAGCCTGCCAATAAGAAAGTAAATTTACTGAAATATCATCGCAAGTATCTTGTACTATTAAATTCATCTGTGAAATTTGAACACATTCAGAGTTTATACTGCTCTCTACTCTAACATAGATTACCTCATTACTCCCTATATAATTATTAGGAGATGAAATGGGATTGGTATTAGCATCAGCATCAACTAAAGTATTATAATAACTTATATTATACTGATATGTACTTAAGCCAGATAGGACTAAACTATTTCTGCTCGTTAAATTAAAAGCACCAATACCATCAGTATCAGAACCACTTGTAGTATCACAAACGATATAATCTAATTCGGTATTTGGCGTTGGTTCTGAAATTGATAATAATTGAAATTGGATAATACTTTGAGATGGATCGCAATTAAAATTAACGTTACTTGGATCATAGACTCTAGCATAAATAGTTTGACTAGGTGACAATGCCGTATAAGTAGAAGCATTCGCTATTTGGTTACTAAAATTACTAGCATCATTATAGCTTTCAAAATAGCCTACTGTTGCTAGTTGACCTCCTAAAATTTGATTATCATTACTTGTTAAATCAAATACATTATTTGCGGAATCAGTAGAGCAATCCCCCATATTAGGAACCCAGTTAGGAAATAAATTCGGAATTTCAGTAATAACCTCTAGAGGAATAATATCTACACATAAACCATTATTTTCTTCAATACGTAGATATAATATAGCTACGTAGTCATATAAACTATAATAAAAAATATTGTTATCATTACCCAGAATAGCTCCACTCTCAGTATGATAATATTTAGTTGTTATATTAGAAGCGCTAGATAAATAGTTATAGCTCTGCAATTCATGAATAAAAAAATCATTACACTGAACAAATTCATCGTTGTTATTGTATAGATAGTCACTCTTTAAGATTTCAACCCAACCAATACGATTGCTATTGTCAGATAATGTGGCTACCACCTTGTAAAACCCAAGTCCATTGCTGTTTCCAGTGATTGTTAGTAAAGGATTCGTTGCTCCAACAATTTCTTCATTTGCAGAACTAAATGAGAATCCGTAATACCATTGATAAGTAATATTTGTATCGGTTGTGTTTATTACAGTTCCATCAAGTTCAAGAGAACCAGTATCACACAAATATAAACTAGGTGGCAAATCGATGGTTTGAGCAAAAATTGCATTGGTTTGCAATAATAAGATGACACTTAAAAAGAGTAGTGTTTTTTTCATATGATTTTATTTAAAAACGAATATACTCTTTTTAGTTTAGTGTTAATCCTTTATTAATTGGCATAAAAAAATCCGTTAGAAACACTAACGGATTTTTATTAATTATAATTTAACAACTAAGCGTTGTTTTCTTTTTTAATTAAATTTAAAGCAGAACCTTCGTTATACCATTTAATTTGCGCGTCATTATAGGTATGATTCAATGCAATAAGGTCTTTAGTTCCATCTGCATGAACAACTTCTACATGTAATTGTTTGTCAGGAGCAAACTCATTTAAATCTGTAAAGTTGAAGGTATCATCTTCTTGAATTAAATCATAATCCGCTTCGTTATCAAAGGTTAAACCTAACATCCCTTGTTTTTTAAGGTTGGTTTCGTGAATACGCGCAAAAGACTTCACTATAACAGCAGCAACTCCTAAATGTCTAGGTTGCATAGCCGCATGTTCTCTAGAAGAACCTTCACCATAATTATGATCACCTACTACTATCGATTTTATTCCTGCAGCTTTATAAGCTCTCGCCGTATCTGGTACACCACCAAACTCTCCTGTCAATTGGTTTTTAACAAAGTTAGTTTTCTTACCAAAAGCATTTACAGCACCAATTAAGGTATTGTTGGCAATATTATCTAAATGCCCTCTAAATCGTAACCATGGTCCTGCCATAGAAATATGATCAGTTGTACACTTACCGAAAGCTTTAATCAATAATTTAGCTCCAGTAATAGAACTTCCTAATGGTGTAAAAGGCTCTAATAATTGAATACGCTCTGAAGTTGGATCTACTGAAACTACAACACCACTTCCATCAGCTTCCGGTTTTAAATAACCATTTTCTTT
Organism: Winogradskyella vidalii; assembly: GCF_013403955.1. GTDB lineage: Bacteria > Bacteroidota > Bacteroidia > Flavobacteriales > Flavobacteriaceae > Winogradskyella > Winogradskyella vidalii. The sequence continues at coordinate 35,746 of NZ_JABFDG010000002.1, forward strand.
AACTTCAAAACCTTTAGGTGGTAATTCCCATCCTGTTGGCTCATCGAACATGACTTCTTCACCATTTTCGTTGATTAATTTATCCGTCATTGGATTAAAATCTAAACGGCCAGCAACTGCAATAGCCGCTGTTATTTCTGGAGACGCCACAAAAGCATGCGTATTTGGATTTCCATCGGCACGTTTTGCGAAATTTCTATTAAAAGAATGCACTATACTATTCTTAGGTGCATTTTTTGGATCGTTATATCTTGCCCATTGTCCAATACATGGTCCACAAGCATTTGTAAATATTTTTGCATCTAATTTTTCGAAAATATCAATAATTCCATCTCGAGCAGCTGTGTAACGCACTTGCTCTGAACCTGGATTGATTCCTAATTCTGCTTTTATTTTCAAACCTTTATCTAAGGCTTGTTGTGCTATAGATGATGCTCTAGATAAATCTTCGTATGAGGAGTTGGTACAAGAACCAATAAGTCCCCATTCTACTTGCATTGGCCATTCGTTAGCCTTTGCTTTTTCTGTCATTTCTGAACCGACAGTTGTAGATAAATCTGGTGTAAAAGGACCATTTAATAAAGGCCCTAATTCTGAAAGGTTAATCTCAATAACCTGATCAAAATATTGTTCTGGGTTGGCATAAACTTCTTCGTCTGCAGTTAAATATGGTCTAATTGCATTGGCCGCATCTGCCACGTCAGCTCTATCGGTTGCACGTAAGTAACGCTCCATAGAATCATCATAACCAAAAGTAGAAGTCGTTGCTCCTATTTCAGCGCCCATATTACAAATAGTACCTTTTCCGGTACAAGACATAGCCGTTGCTCCTGGACCAAAATATTCTACAATCGCTCCTGTTCCCCCTTTTACAGTAAGAATTTCAGCCACTTTTAAAATTACATCTTTAGGTGCCGTCCAGCCCGATAATTTACCGGTTAACTTAACACCAATTAACTTAGGAAATTTAAGTTCCCAAGCCATTCCTGCCATCACATCAACTGCATCTGCTCCACCAACACCAATAGCCACCATTCCTAATCCACCTGCGTTTACAGTATGTGAATCTGTACCAATCATCATTCCTCCTGGAAATGCGTAATTTTCTAATACAACTTGGTGAATAATACCAGCTCCTGGTTTCCAAAATCCGATACCATATTTATTAGACACCGATTCTAAGAAACTAAAAACCTCATTACTAGTCGTATTCGCATGCTTTAAATCTGCAGCAGCACCATCTTTGGCTTGAATTAAGTGGTCACAGTGAACCGTTGTGGGCACTGCCACTTTTGGTTTACCAGCTTGCATAAATTGTAACAACGCCATTTGTGCCGTTGCATCTTGACAAGCCACACGGTCTGGTGCAAAATCTACATAATCCTTTCCTCTGGTAAATGCCTTATCTGTTTTTCCATCCCACAAATGTGAGTAAAGTATTTTTTCTGAAAGTGTTAGTGGTTTACCCACAATGCTGCGTGCTTTGTCTACACGTTCAGTCATTTGGTTGTAAACACCTTTAATCATGTCGATATCAAATGCCATATTATTTCTTGTTATATTTAAATTAATTCAATCCTACAATATACAAAATATCGAATAACTATAAAAATGAAAGGCGTTAAGTTTAAATCATTCATAAAAAGTTTGTTTTTAACACATCTCCAATTATTTTTTAGATAAAAACCGATAGCGTTCTGTATTTATAAATTATCTATTAGGAATAAAAAAAGCCCGAATCACAGATTCAGGCTTTTCATTATAAACTAATATTTAAAAGTTTTATTATCTCACTAGTTGCTTTTGAGAAGGCTTAAACTTCGTTAAAACAATGCCATCAACTGCAGCTTCATATTCAGCTAAAGTAGGCGTTCTACCTAAAATTGTAGATAATACCACAACTGGTGTTGACGATAATAAAGATTCGCCTTTTTTCTCACCATCATCCTTTACAACACGACCTTGGAATAAACGTGTAGATGTAGCCATAACAGTATCTCCTGGCTCAGCTTTTTCTTGGTTCCCCATACACAGGTTACAACCAGGACGCTCTAAATACAACATGTTTTCATATTTAGTACGCGCTAAACCTTTTGGTGCGCTATCATCGAACTCGAATCCTGAGTATTTTTGCAATACTTCCCAATCACCTTCGGCTTTCAATTCATCTACGATATTGTATGTTGGAGGTGCGACTACAAGCGGCGCTTTAAATTCTACTTTGCCTGTTTGCGCTTCAATATTCTTCAACATTTGAGCTAATATTTTCATATCACCTTTATGCACCATACAAGACCCCACGAAACCTAAATCTACTTTCTTAGTTCCACCGTAATAAGATAACGGACGAATATTATCGTGCGTATAACGTTTAGAAACGTCCTCGTTATTTACATCTGGATCAGCAATCATTGGCTCAGCAATTTCATCTAAATCAATAATAACTTCAGCGTGATATTTAGCATTAGCATCTGGTCTTAATGATGGTTTAATGCCGGTCTTAAGCTCAGTAATTCTCGTATTTGCTTTATCCACAAGTCCTTTTAGCACTTGCTTTTCGTTATCCATGCCTTTATCAATCATAATTTGGATACGCCCTTTAGCAATCTCTAAAGATTCGATTAAGGTATCATCTTCTGAAATACAGATAGACGCTTTGGCTTTCATTTCAGCTGTCCAATCTGTAAATGTAAAAGCTTCATCTGAAGTTAGGGTTCCAATATGCACCTCGATAATTCGACCTTGAAATACGTTTTCACCACCAAATTGCTTTAACATTTGTTGCTGCGTTGCGTGTACCACATCACGGAAATCCATATAAGATTTCATTTCACCTTTAAACGTTACTTTCACTGACTGTGGAATTGGCATAGAAGCCTCGCCTGTAGCTAATGCTAAAGCCACAGTTCCTGAATCGGCTCCGAAAGCAACTCCTTTAGACATACGTGTGTGTGAATCTCCACCAATAATGATGTCCCAATCGCCAACAGTAATATCGTTTAATACTTTATGGATAACATCCGTCATTGGAAAATATACCCCTTTAGGATCACGACCGGTAATTAAACCAAAGTCGTTCATAAACTTCATTAATCTTGGAATGTTGGCTTTAGACTTATCATCCCAAACAGAAGCGGTATGACAACCCGATTGGTAAGCTCCGTCTACAATAGGAGAAATTACCGTAGCAGCCATCATCTCTAATTCTTGAGACGTCATCAACCCTGTAGTATCTTGCGACCCTACAATATTTACTTCAACACGAACATCTGACCCTGCATGTAAAGTTTTTCCTGGCGTTGTACCTACGGCGTTTTTGTTGAATATTTTTTCAACAGCAGTTAAGCCTTGTCCTTCAATAGAAATTTCTTTTGATGGTGCGTATACTGGCACCACATCTACACCTAAAACTTGAGATGCAAATGTTTGTAATTTTTTACCGAAAACAACAGCATAAGAACCACCTGCCTTCATAAACTCCATTTTTTGTGGGGTAAATGCAGCAGAAATATCTTTTAATTCGGTGTCACCATTATATAATTTCTTTTCTTTTGTATTGATTGTAAGTACTGTTCCTGTTTTTACAGAATATACCTCTTTTAAAATAGGCTCGCCTTCCTCATCACAAATTGTGTTTCCATCAGCATCTTTTTGTTGTACCCAGTTTTTAAGGTCTAAACCAATACCTCCAGTTACTCCAACCGTAGTTAAGAATATTGGAGAAATACCGTTTGTTCCTGCAATTACTGGAGCAATATTAATAAATGGCACATAAGGACTTGCTTTAATACCTGTCCACAGCGCTACATTATTTACACCAGACATTCTTGAAGACCCCACGCCCATGGTCCCTTTCTCTGCAATTAACATCACACGTTTATCAGGATGCTGTGCTTGTACCGCTTTTAATTCGGCTTGTTGCTCTTTATTGTGCTCAAATAAACACTGACCGTGTAATTCTCTATCCGAACGTGAATGTGCATCACCACCTGGCGATAATAAATCTGTAGAAATATCTCCTACTCCAGCGATAAACGTTACTACATCTATTTTTTCTTCTATTTCTGGAAGCTTTGTAAAGAATTCAGCCTTAGCATAACTCTCCAATAATTCTTTTGCAATTGCACTACCTTCATTATAAGCTTTTTCTAAACGTGCCATATCTGCCTCGTAAAGGAATACTTGTGTTTTTAAAACTTCAGCAGCTTCTTTAGCTATAGCAGCATCGCTACCTAATGCTAAATCTAATAACACTTCTACAGAAGGGCCTCCTTTCATATGAGATAATTGTTCAAATGCAAAAGCTGGCGTAATCTCTTCAACTACAGATGTTCCTAATATGATTTCCTTTAAAAACTTAGCCTTCACATTTGCGGCAGCTGTTGTTCCCGGTAAAACATTATAGATAAAAAAGTTGAGAGAATCTTCTCTATACTCGTTGTTCAAATCTTTAATTTGATCAATAATTGCGCTAAGCAATTCTGCGCCATCGATTGGCTTAGGATGAAGACCCTGACCTTTGCGTTCTTCAATCTCTTTAATGTAATCTGTATAAATGTTCATATAATAATTAATAGAATTCTTTTAATGTTAATCCAAGTTTTATAACTGTAACGGTATGAAGTTTTATTTTTAGCTTCTTTAATTTTTTAAAGACGCCTTTTTTAGGTGTGTTGTATATTGAGAAACGGCTATTCTAGACATTGAAGATATGCCTATTGTGGTTAGCTGTTATAAAAATCTTTATAGCGCATTTGCCCCATAAGTGAAAGTATAATGTTTTGTTCTAAAAAGGTTAATGATTGACCTATTAAATTTATGGAAATATCTAAACATTTTGTGATATAAGTAAAAACCTTATATGACCTATGAATGCTAAAAACCATAATGTTTTTTTAAAGGTTAATAATTGTATTTTTTAGTGACACAAATTTACAAATTTTAAAGTGTTTTTTAAAATATGTAATAAAAATGGCTATATGGTAAAAATAATTCAAAACAAAACACAAATACCAATCATAATTTATATTATTCACAAAAAACAACACCAATTAATATCAATTTAACAATCCACCTGTTTTCTACATCTACAAGTTTAATCGCCAAACACACCAAAGGAGCTCTAAAAATTCATTCTAGCGAAAACGTTTTCATTTTTTAAGAATTCTATAAAAGGGGTTGTAATTTATTGGAGCTAATCTTTAAAGAGAAAATTATGTTATTTAAAAACAAGCAATTTCCGTTATACAACTAAAGTTTATTCCACAAAAAAAGCTTCTCTTTTCAGAGAAGCTTTGTGATTTTGGGTGGAAGACCGGGTTCGAACCGGCGACTTTCGGTACCACAAACCGACGCTCTAACCAGCTGAGCTACAACCACCATTTTAAATTGGATTGCAAAGGTAAATTAATTTCTATTTCTTGCAAATAGTTTTCCATTTTATTTTAAATCAAATAACGAATCTACGGCAACATAACGCTCAACAGTGTAACCCTCAGCATGTTCCACGCCAATTAATCTTCCTAAATTTCTAGCTCTATAATCTACACTATCGGTGAAGTTTTTACTAGAAATCGGAGTTTCAGGGGCTTTGCTATTAGGATCAAAAAATTGAGTCTTATAAGCTAGCACAGATTCCATTTTTTTAGAAATAAAACCAGAAACATCTACAACAAGGTCTGGCTCAATGTCTTTCCACTGTATATAATGGTAAACTACCTTAGGTCGCCATGGTTCTTGGGGTTGATTTTTGTCTTTATATGTCGTTTCAATTTTTTTTAAACCACTTAAAAAACAAGCATCACTTACCAATTGACTTCCTTTAGCATGATCAATATGCCTATCGTCAATAGCATTACAAATTATGATTTCTGGCTGGTAATAGCGAATCATTTTTATAATCTCTAATTGGTGTTTTTTATCGTTAAGAAAAAAACCATCCGCAAACTGCATATTGATTCGTGACTGAACACCTAATATTTTAGCGGCATTAAAAGCTTCTTCATCTCTTGTTTCGGCAGTACCTCTAGTACCCAATTCGCCTCGTGTTAAATCTATTATACCAACTTTCTTTCCTTTAGAAATCTCCTTTGCTAAAGTTGCTCCACAACCCAATTCAACATCATCAGGATGTGATCCGATTGCTAAAATGTCTAATTTCATACTTATTTTGGTTTTTTAGAATGTCAAAAATATTAAAAAGTATATGGATATCCGTTTTATTTTTAATGCGCAAACGTTATAGATTAGCGTATTATATTTTTTTTTCAAAATTTACTAATCAAAATCTAAAAATTCACAATAATAGCAAAGTATGACATTCGTCATATATAATACTTACCATGAACTTTACCTTTATACCATAATTAAAACATACCATTTACACAGATACAATATAGTATTTATAATAATGATGTTAATATACTTAGAATTTCTTATGTTGTTTTAAAATTGTAGCTGCTGACAGCACTTCAATATTTTACTTTTACTAATTACATCAACAAAGATTTTGCAACGCGTGAAAATGGTTATTAAATTATAGAGAGCAATACTGCTCTTATTATAGTAACATAATCACAAATAACGCCAAAAGTTGGCAAGTTAAATTGACAAGTCTAATTAAAGAAATTAAATCATGGAAACTTTATTAAATAATCCAATTATGAAAACAAGAGACCTTACAAAGTACGGACTAAAAGACACGAACGCTCATTGGAACCTTTCACCAGAAGAATTGCAACGCATTACCATTGAGAAAGGCATGGGAAAAGAAACAGCAAATGGAACACTAGCTGTTAACACAGGAAAATACACAGGACGCTCTCCTCAAGACCGTTTTATTGTGAAAGACGATTATACAAAAGACCGTGTTTGGTGGGGAAAAACTAATAAAGGCCTTTCTCCTGAAAACTTTGATAAGTTACAAACTGAAATCACTAAATACTTAAGTGGTAAAGAAATTTATGTAAGAGATGCTTATGTATGTGCAGACCCAAAATATAAAACAAATGTTAGAACGGTAACTGAGTTACCATGGTCTAATATGTTTACTTATAACATGTTTTTAAGATCTGACGAATCTGAGTTAGAAAACTTTGAAGAAGAATGGTTGGTACTTTGTGCACCAGGTTATGAAGCACCAGACCCAAAAGCTGTTGGTTTACGTCAAGGTAACTTCTCAATCCTTAACTTTACTAAAAAAGTAGCTTTAGTAGGTGGTTCAGCTTATACAGGTGAAATTAAAAAAGGAATTTTCTCTTCTTTAAACTTTATCCTTCCTGTTGAAAAGAATGTTTTACCAATGCACTGTTCTGCTAATGTAGGCGAAGAAGGTGATACGGCTATTTTCTTTGGACTATCTGGAACAGGAAAAACAACGTTATCTGCCGATCCTTCACGTAAGTTAATTGGCGATGATGAACACGGTTGGACTGCTGAAAACAATATTTTTAATTTTGAAGGTGGTTGCTACGCTAAAGTTATTGACTTATCTGAAGAAAAAGAACCAGACATTTTTAGAGCTGTTAAACCAGGAGCGATTCTTGAAAACGTAGTTTTTAAAGACAATGGAGAAGTTGATTATATGGATAGTACCATTACACAAAATACACGTGTAAGTTACCCTATTTACCATATTGACAATATCCAAAAGCCATCTTTCGCTGGCAATCCTAAGAACATTTTCTTCTTAACTGCTGATGCGTTTGGTGTTTTACCTCCAGTATCTAAACTAACACCAGGACAAGCGGCTTACCACTTTATTTCTGGTTACACCGCTAAAGTTGCTGGTACAGAAGCAGGGATTACTGAGCCAGTACCATCTTTCTCTGCTTGTTTTGGAGAACCATTTATGCCATTACACCCAACAAAATATGCAGAAATGCTAAGTAAAAAAATGCAAGATGCAGGTGTAAATGTTTGGCTAATTAACACAGGCTGGAGTGGCGGTCCTTACGGTGTAGGGTCTCGTATTAAATTAAAATATACAAGATCTATGATTACTGCTATATTAGATGGTGAATTAGATAATGTAGATTTTGAACAACACCCAGTATTTGGATTATTTATGCCAAAATATTGTCCTGGTGTTCCAACGGAAATATTAGATCCAATGAACACGTGGTTACAAAAAGGAGCTTATATTAGTAAAGCTATTGCTTTAGCACATTCATTCCACTTGAATTTTGAAAAATTCGCAAGTGAAGCTTCTCAAGAAATCGTAGAAGGTGGACCGTTAATTGACCAACATCATCAATTAAACGACCATGTTTAATAGTTCCATGAATTAAAAGAGCCCTTTATGGGCTCTTTTTTTTTGACTTATTATGAAATATTTTATAGCTTTTTCTATAACGCTGTTTTTAAGCGTGAATTTGTATTCCCAAGATAACAAGGAAGACTATTTAGGAACCTGGAATACATTTGGACTGAATCATAGATTTACAGAACATTTTAGCTTAATGCCTTATGCTGAATTAAGACTGTATGAACCCACTTCTAATTATAATTTAACTTTCTTAAGTTTAAATGCTAATTACCATTTTAAAAACAATAATACCCTTACACTTGCTTGTGCCTATTTAGATATCGATAGTGCTTTTGGTACAGATAACACACCAAACACAATAGAACATCGGATTATGGAGCAATACTCAAAAAGACATAATATAGGGACTTTAAATGTACAACACCGTTTTAGACTAGAGCAACGCTTCTTAAAGTTCGTAGATAAACACGAATTACAAAACCGCTTTAGATACCGCTTAAGTTTAAAATACAATATTAACCGGCTTCTGTTTTTAGGACTTACAGAAGAACCTTTTGTAAATTTTGAAAATCAAGCGTTTCATGAAAACCGATTATATATTGGTATAGGTTTTAACTTAATAGCGCATACACAATTACAAATGGGTTATATGAAACATCATATTAAAAAAAATAATCTCAATAGAATTCAGGTTGGTATTAGTATTCAAACAGATTCTAGGAAATCTAATCTAAAGCAGCAATAGCCTGACTGATATCGTGTTTTAAGTCCTTGACATCTTCAATTCCAACAGAAAAACGAATCAATTGGTCACTAATCCCAACAGCATCACGTTCTTCTTGCGTTAATAAGGCATGCGAAGTTAAATGCGGAGAAAGCATTGTACTTTCTACACCAGCTAAACTCATAGAGGATTTTATCAATTGTAATTGCTTTTGAAATTGTTGCGCCTCTAAATCGTCTGTTAATTCAAACGATAACATAGCACCAAAGCCACGCATTTGAGATTTTGCTAATTGATGTTCCGGATGTGATTTTAATCCTGGATAATAGACTCTTGAAACTTTAGGCTGCTTTTCTAACCATTTTGCTAATTTCATAGCATTCTTGGTTTGCGCTTTTACACGTAAACCCAAAGTCTTCATACTGCGTTCTAGCATCCAGACGGTCATATCACTTAAGTTTCCGCCGAGGTTTTTACCCACATTCCAAATGCGCTCTATATGTTCATTAGAACTTGCAACTGCTCCTGCTAAAATATCACTATGACCACCAAAATATTTTGTGGCCGAATGCATCACCATATCAATTCCTAAATCCATTGGATTTTGATTAACAGGCGATGCAAATGTGTTATCTATTGATGTTAACACGCCTCTCTCCTTTCCTAAATTAGCAATCGCTTTAATATCTGTTACAGTCATTAAAGGATTAGAAGGGGTTTCAATATGTATAAGTTTGGTGTTGGGTTTAATAGCAATATCAAAATCGTCAACATTATAGCCATTGGTAAATGTGAATTCAATTCCATATTTTGGAAATTCTTCTTTTATAAAATTAACCGTACCACCATACAACGTATTTTGAACAACAATATGGTCACCTTGTTTTAAAAACGCTAAAAACATAGTGCTAATCGCTGCCATACCCGAACCAAAAATTAATGCGGCTTCTGTATGTTCTAAAGCAGCTATTTTTTTGGCTAGATATTCTTGATTGGGTGTATTAAAATATCTAGGATAACGTTTAACATCAACATCTAAAAACTCATAAGAAGAACTTAAATACATAGGTGATACAGCGCCTTTAAACTGTTCATCTTTTACTTCTCCTATATGGGTACAAATGGTATTTAATCCTGGTTTTTTCTTAGACATAACTTTATATATTAGAACTATAAAATTAATGATTATGAAAACAATTTTTGTTAATTATAAAACAAAATTGGTTGACAAACTTAAATGTTCATCAACCAATTTAATACTATTATACTAAAATGACGTTTATATTTACTTCTTATAATGCTTGCGATACTGTAAATATGAGAAAAATCCTAAAACAGCAATAACTCCTATGGTAATTGCGATAAACTGGAAACTCAATATCTGATCTCCGCTAGCATATGAGTGTAACCCAGAAAGGTAGAAATTCACCCCAAAATAAGTCATTAGAATACTTCCAAAAGCTAATATTGACATGAGGTTATAAATCCAACGACTTCTTAAACCAGGTACCAAACGCATATGTATTACAAAGGCATAAATCATTATGCTAATAAGTGCCCAAGTTTCTTTTGGATCCCAACCCCAATAACGTCCCCAACTTTCGTTAGCCCACATACCACCAAGGAAATTTCCTATGGTAAGTAAAACTAAACCAACCGTTAAAGCCATTTCATTGATAATGGTTAATTCTTTAATATTGACCAACATACGTTGCTTGTTTTCTTTAGTGGTTAAAATCATCAGTAATAGAGAAACGACACCTAAAATCATTCCGATGGCAAAAGGTCCATAACTCGCTACAATTACCGATACGTGAATCATTAACCAATACCCTTGTAAAACAGGCTCTAGGTTACCAATTGCAGGGTCCATCCAATTCCAATGAGCTACCATTAAAATCATAGAACATACAAATGCTGAAGATGCCACTGTTAACGCTGACGTTTTCTTAGCAAAAAGTAAATCGTATAAAGTGGTTAAAAAATACACCACCGGAAATGTAATGATAAACAATGGCCAGTACTTTTTATTAAATTTATATAACCTAGTCGTCATTGTCCATTGATCTACAGTTAAGGCAAAACCAAAGAACATTACGGACCAAGCCACATAAATCATTGATTCATAAGCATCACTCCATGGTGCATGACCCGACAAATACCAACGTAAAGCTAAGCCTCCTAAGTGAAGTAAAAACAAAAACACTAAAACACCAACAAAAAACTTAATAGCAGCGTTTAACCAATTGCTTCTATATTTAAATATCTGAACAATAATTAGCAAAATTAGTACTGTACTGGCGTACATATACCAACTAAACAGTCGGTTAAAAATATCGTAATCGTTATAAAGTATCTCTGCTTGAATTTTTTCATCAGTCAACATTACATCACTTCCAAAACGTTGTTGTGTTTTTTTAATACCTAATAACAACTCTTCTGCCTTGGTAAAATCGCCTGTTTGTTTCGCATTATTTAATGTCACTAAATAAGCACTAAAACCATTATTTATAAAGTTTCCGTAAAGGGTATCTTCAATTTGAGCTCTGTAATTTTGTTCTCGAAACTCTAATGATGAAATCCATTTATTATTTTCATCACCTGGGACAGGAAATATTTTATTAGAACGCCCTTCAATCGCATTGTACAGCAAATTAACTTTAGAATCGGCCTCTTTAACTTCTTTTTGAAAACCGTTAGGCACTTGCGCTTTATAAGCTTCTTCTAAATAGGGGGCCAATTTATACCGTCCTTCTGGCGTAAAGAAATCGACTAAACTCGAATATTCTTCATCGTAATCTACCCCTATTATCGTTCTTATAGAATCTGCTTTTCTTGCTCTTAAATAAATGATGGGTACATTATACCATAACATTGGACTTTCTTGAATAGACAAAAAAACTTGGTCCGAATTAAAATCTCCATAGCTATCTTTTTTACTCAACTTACGGAGCAACTCAGATGTATAAGTATGCATTGGCATCATACGACCACTGTAATCCTGAATCACCATTTCGGAGAATTTAGACGCATGATCTTCTGGTGTAATATGAACTTTTAAAATAGAATCTATCTGTTCTACCTTTGGCTTATTAACGTGATCATGTCCATCGTCATCATTATGCACTTGGGCAAAACCAGAAAACCCAATTAAAAGCAAAATCATAGTCATCATTTCTGACTTTTTCTTTCGCAATTTATTTAGCCTATTACGTAAATCATCAAAGCGGGTATTTTTAGCAAATAGAATAGCCAACAAGCCAAAATACAATAGCATATAACCGATATAAGTAATATAAGTTCCCCATTGATCATGATTTACAGAAAGTACCGTTCCCTTTTCGTCGGGGTGAAAACTGGCTTGAAAAAAACGATATCCTCTGTGATCTAACACATGATTCATATAAATATGATAATCAAAATCGCCTTCCTCCTTATCAAAAACAGAAACTTTACTTTCATAAGATGAATAAGCATTTTCTGTACCAGGATATTTTTCGGCTATAAAATCATTGAGTTTTATATCAAAAGGTAATTTTAAAATTTTAGGACCATATTGTAAAGCGATTTCTAACCCACCAACTTCAAACTCTTTTAAAGCGGAATAGCTACCTGGACCACCTAATAAACCTATTTTTTTTGTTTCTCCGTTAGCCGTTACATTTAAAATTAAACCGTCGCTATCGGTTTTTAAAAGCTGTGATTTTTTTACAACTCCCAACTCACCTTTAATTATTGGTTTTGGCAGTACAATTGTCATATTACCAATAATATACCTAGACCTTAGAATTAAAGGTTGTAAACTATCTTTAACTAACTTACCACTAGCCATGGTAGCCATGGTTAAGTAATCGCCATCATAAGGCGACTGAATAAAAAGGCCTTCTTCAGTTTCCATAATGTTGATAGCGCCTTCTTGAAACTTATTCAAAGAGAACAACATATTATGAAGGTTGGCCACCTTTCCATCTTCTAAAAAGTGATTGTGTGGTGCACCATCCCCTGCTTCAACTATCTTTAAATAACGGTTTCCGGTGTCACTAGGAATCACATCACTTTCAGCACCTTGTATAAATTCTTCGAGTTTAATAGTGACATCAGTGTCACCATAATCAAACGTTTCTTCAAACTCATTATCGAGACGGGGCGAAAAATCAACTTCTTCTTCTATTTTTCGTTGTTGTAACTGGCCATTTATTTTATAATCGCCTACAATACGTCCACCTAAATATGTTTTTTGAGAGAAAAACTCATTTTCTGTAGCACCTTCTCTAATTGGCATCATACCTTCATAACCAATATAACGCGTTATAAAAGCACCGAAAAGAATGAATACGAAAGACAAGTGCAATATTAAAGTCGCCCATTTTTCTTTTTTATGCAGTCGATATCTAAAAATATTTCCTACAAAATTGATTACAAAAAATACCATTATAGCTTCAAACCACCAAGTGTTATAGATTAATGTTCTGGTATATGGCGTTGGTGAAGTATCCATGTTTCTATCTAAAATAGTACCTGCTGCCATGGCAACGGCAAAGGCAATAAATAAGAACGCAGTGAGTCTGGTGTTGAATAGGAAGTTAGCGATTTTCTTTTGCATAAGTAAAGGCTTTTTTAAGCTCGCGCAAAGATATGATTTTTAAACCATTTAGGTAATCCCTTTAACGCATCAAAAGATGTTAAAATTCTAAGCTTACTTTTTAATATCTTGTATTAGCTTTTAAGATTTTATTTTGCTCTTCCATTAAGTCTTTTAAATCGGAAAGTAATTGTAAATCTTTTGGTGTTTGAACGGTTTTATCTTTAGCATCATGAGATTTGGTTCGGAGTCTATTCATGAATTTCACAACAATAAAGACTGTAAAACCGATAATTATAAAATCGAAAAATACTTCGGTTAATTCACCATAGGCTATAGCAACCTCACTTGTAGTAATTGTACCAGAGGTATCAGTTATTGCTTCTCTTAACACCCATTTTTTCTGACTAAAATTAACCCCATCTGTTAATAATGAGATTGGCGGCAAAAGCACTTGCTTAGCTAATACATCAATCACTTTATTAAATGCTGCGCCAATGATGATACCTACAGCCATATCCATCATATTTCCTTTTACAGCAAATTCTTTAAACTCTTTTAATAAACCCATTTTATTATTTATTTAAATAATTAATGGCGCAAATTTAGAAAGATGTAAGCTACAATTAAGATTTTCGTGCTTCAAAAATATTCATATACATAAAGGTGCCCATTTTACGCGCTCTACGTTTAGCATTTTCGGCGTAATCGCCTTCAAATAATTCATCTATGGTTTGAAACCACAAATTTAACCATAGGCCAAAATGTAATTCTGTTATATTATGGTTAAACGCAGCATCCACCTTAGTATGAGCTTCTAACGGATTACCATAATATTTTGTTTTTAGAAACAAACTCGATTCCCAAAAGGTGGTTAAATGTTTTAAATGTGCGTCCCAATCTGTAATGGTCTCGTTAAAAAATGGTCCTAATGTGTCGTCTCTTCTAACATTCTCGTAAAATTTAGATACCAATAGGTAGATATCTTCTCTTGTTTTTATGTCTTTTTTGTTCATTTTGTTTTTTTGTTTATCGATATGTGCTACCGATATGTTGTCCCTTAAGAGACATGATATTGATATTGTGCCTTTTTATTACCTGTAGGTTGTCCCTCGACGGGAAAATCAATTAATTTTGATGATTATTTTACATCTCCAAGCTCATCAATTTTAATCGCTATCATTTGCTACTAAAATAAGAAATCTTATTACTTTTACGGCATGATATCAGTTGTATTACTTGGTGCTGGTAATGTTGCCACACACCTATATAAAGCCTTTTCAAATTCTGAAACTATTTCGATTACACAATGGTATAATCGTACACGGTCTTCCATTTCTTCTTATGCTAATGATGTTGCAATAACAGACACTTTAGAAGATTTAATAGAAGCCGACATTTATATCATTGCAGTTAGCGATGATAGCATTGCGCAATTATCATCGGATTTACCTTTTACAAATCGATTTGTGGTACACACTTCCGGGAGTGTTGCCATGCACGATATTGATAAAAAAAATCAGATTGGTGTTTTCTATCCCTTACAAACATTTTCAAAAGCTGCAGACATTAATTTCTCTGAAGTTCCGATATGTATTGAAGTTTATGAAAAGGAAAACCTTCAACTTTTAAAAGATTTAGCAATTGCTGTAAATTGCAAACCTCACAAAATCACAACAGAACAACGACAAACCCTCCATTTAGCAGCTGTTTTTGTTAATAATTTTACCAATCAATTTTATAGAATTGGTCATGAAATTTGTGAAACTAAAAATATTGAGTTTGAGATTTTACATCCTTTAATTGAAGAAACAGCTAAAAAAATTCAAGATATGTCGCCTTTTATGGCACAAACAGGTCCTGCAAAACGGAATGATAAAAAAACCATTAAGCGACAATTAAAACTAATCGAAAAAGAAGAGCATGAGTCAATTTATAAAATGCTTACCGCTTCGATTAAAAAAACTCATGGTGTATCTAATTTTCGACCTAGAAAAGGACAGACCAAAACCAACTAACATAAAACAATGAGCGACGATAAAAGTTACAAAGAATATTTAGCAGACATCACTACCTTTATTTTTGATGTCGATGGTGTATTAACCGACGGAAACATTACCGTAACGACAGATGGCGAAATGCTAAGAACGATGAATATTAAAGATGGATTCGCTTTAAAAACAGCCATTGATGCTGGTTTCAATCTTTGTATTATTTCTGGTGGATCTAACGAAGGGGTTCGTAAACGCTTAGCCGGTTTAGGAATTAAAGACATTTTTTTAGGAGCTCATAATAAAATAGATCAACTTAATAGCTACCTAGAGCAGCACCGTATTTCAAAATCACAAGTGTTATATATGGGAGACGACATTCCAGATTTCCCTGTCATGAAATTGGTAGGTTTGCCATGTTGTCCGCAAGATGCCGTTCCAGAAATTAAAGCCATATCTAAATATGTTTCTCATAAAAACGGTGGCAAAGGTGCCGTAAGAGATGTTATAGAGCAAGTCCTTAAAGTCCAAGGGAAATGGAATGGAAATTTTAATGCTAAATATGATTAATTATAAAACTTTAAAGTATAACTTTTTTAAACTGAAATAATATCTTACGTAAGCGGAAACATAGTACAGGATTTGGATATGTTGGCTTTGGTAATAGTGGAGCGACACATAACCAAACGGCTTCAAAACCTTTTTCTAGATATAAAGACAAACTAAATACTGAAGCGCATCTGCATTATAAAATGCATTTTTTGCACAAAGATTTATCGCTTGAAGAAAAACAAAAAATTAAAGACAAAATAAAACAGCAAGAGCGCTTACTTTTAATTAAGACAACGATTATTAGCACAGTTCTTTTTGTTATAATTGCATGCTTTGCTTATTATTTAATTACTATAATATTATCCCACTAAATCCTAAAATGATTCACTTTTTTAAATTAATCCGTTGGAAAAACCTATTAATGATTGCATTAATGCAATACTTAATTAAATATGCGCTTTTGTTGCCTTTTCAAGAGAGCCATGGTGTACATATAACGCTAAGTAATTTCAACTTTTTCCTCATGGTTTTAGCTACCTTATGTATCGCTGCTGGTGGTTATATTATTAACGATATATATGACGTTGACACGGATAAAATCAATAAACCAAATCAAATTGTAATCAATAAATATATAGCAGAAAAAACAGGCTCCACATTATTTATTATTCTTAATATTATCGGTGTTGGTCTAGGATTTTATTTATCTCAAGGCATTGGTAAATCTAGTTTTTTCGCTATCTTTTTTATAGCTTCAGCACTACTCTACATTTATTCCACCTCTTTAAAACAAATTGCAGTTGTAGGTAACGTTGTTGTTTCTATAGTCGTTGCTTTGAGTATTTTATTGGTAGGGATTTTTGAATTAATTCCGGTAATGACAAGCAATAACAAAGCCGTTCAAACCACTTTTCTAAATATCATTAGAGACTATGCTATTTTTGCTTTTATGATAAATCTCGTTAGAGAATTGATTAAAGACGTCGAAGATATTGATGGCGATTATAAAGCAGGTATCCAGACCCTCCCTATCCTTATAGGTAGAGAACGTGCTAACAAAATCATATTTGTTCTTTCTATAGTGCCAATCATTGCTATTAGCTACTACGTAGTGACCTATATGTTTAAACAAGAATTGGTTGTGGGCTATTTTTTAATTCTGGTTGTTGCACCTCTAATTTATGTTAGCATAAAATTATTTAGTGCTGAAAACAAAGCGCAATACAATCATATTAGTCTAATTTTAAAATTAGTGATGCTTACAGGCATGCTGTCTCTATTGCTATACAACTTTACGCTAAAGTAAGGTTTATCGAACTTTAAATTGATAAAAATGCTTAACGAAACCCTCAAAGACTTCAATATTATTCTGGCTTCAGCCTCTCCGCGTCGTCATGCATTTTTAAAAGAAATGAATCTCGATTTTGAAATTCAGCTTCAACCTGTAGACGAGATATACCCGAAGCATTTAAAACGTGAAGCCATAACCGATTTTTTAGCGCAATTAAAAGCAGAACCTTTTATTAAAAATCTTCAGGATAACGATATACTAATTACAAGCGACACTATTGTATGCTTAGAAGATAAAGCCATAGGAAAACCCAAAGATGAAGCTGATGCTTTTAAGATGATAAAATCCTTAAGCAATAAAACTCATGAGGTTGTCACATCAATCTGTTTTACTTTAAAAACGAAACAACATCTCGTAAACACCAGTACAAAAGTCACTTTTAAAGCCTTAACCGACAATGAGATTCAGTACTATATTAACACCTACAAGCCTTTAGACAAAGCAGGCGCATACGGTATTCAAGAATGGATAGGTGCAGTAGGCATCACTAATATTGAAGGCTCATATAACAATGTTGTTGGCTTACCAACCCATTTACTTTACGAAACGTTAAATAGCATTGCTAAAGACGTTTAGAACCTTATCTTTATTATAAAAATAATTTACTATCCTGAGTCAAAACACATTGTTGCTGAGGATTAAAAATTCAATATACTATGATAAAGACTACGCCGCTTAACACAGCCTATATTTTAATCCTTACTTGCCTTTTAACCTTTCTGTCTTGTAAAGAAAACAGCACTACAGCTCCTAATGATACAATAGTTTCAAAACCTGAAGCCGATACCATAGCACCAAAAATAAAATTATCCGAAGATTTTAAAGCGTATTGGCACAATGGTGAAGCCGAAATAACATCCTATAAATTAGAACAAGCACGTTACGGTGAAATACGAGAAGGTAAAGCCGTTTTAGTATTTGTTACCGAAGATTTTTTACCAGAAGCACAAGTTAAAGCCGATAATTACAATGAGAATAATATTCCAGTATTAAAATTAAATACGACTAAAAAATTTAACACAGGGATTTATCCCTACTCCATTATGCAGAGCACTTTTTATCCTGTTGCTAATAACCAACACGCTATAAAAATTTCGGCATCAGTACAAGAATGGTGTGGTCATACTTATACTCAACTTAATAATCGTGAAGCGTTTGAAGTACAATCCCATTCCTACTTTCAAAATGAAGCTGACAGAAATTTTACGCTAGAAAAAACTTGGACCGAAAATGAATTGTGGACCAAATTAAGGTTAGATCCTGAGCGTCTTCCTGTAGGGCAAATAGAGGTCGTTCCTTCCTTAGAATACAACAGACTAAATCCTACCGAATTTAAAGCGTATAATGCCTACGCAAGCAAAGAAAATAATAGTTACACCTTATCTTATAAAGATTTAAACAGAATATTAAAAATTAATTTCAATCCTGATTTCCCCTATGACATATTAGGTTGGGAAGAAACAACATCGCAGGGATTAAGCACAACTTCTGAAACTTTAACCACTAAAGCTACCAAATTACAAACTATAAAATCTGATTATTGGAATAAAAAAAGTAATTCAGATTTAAGATTAAGAGATTCTTTAAATTTACAATAGATTCATTTGCAATCTAAATTACCTTTGCTGTAAATCCATCCATTTATGACCTTATTTTTCTCTAATCACTTAGATAAGATTATTTATTCTACTATACTACTAATTATTCTATTGATTATTAGAACAATTATAGTTATTACCGTAAAAAAAATTGGTAAAAAAAGTGGTACTACAGAAGCACGAGCCGCTTTAATTGGTCGTTATGTTACAGTTACACTTGTACTAATGGCAATATTAATAGAAGCCTTTATTCTCGGTGCCCAAACACGAGACATCACACTTGTATTCTCTTCTGTTTTTGCAGTGATTGGCATCGCCCTCTTTGCCATTTGGTCTATTTTAAGCAATATTACCTCTGGTGTAATTATGTTCTTTTCTTTTCCCTATAAAGTGGGCGATAAAATAAGAATTCACGATAAAGATCATCCTGTAGAAGCCATTATTGAAGACATCAGAGCCTTTCAACTTATTTTAAGAGACGACAATGGCGACTTAGTCACATACCCCAATAATCTTATTCTTCAAAAAGCCGTAACTTTATTGCAAAAGGATGCTTTAGACGACAGTAGTATTTTATAACACATGAAGAAAAAAACGGCAAAGAAACGTACTCAGAATTACAAAAAACATATTGGCAAAGCGCCAGGCACCTTAGTATATACAGGAAAAAAAACAGATAAAGAGCTTTTAATTGAAGCATTCGATTATACCAAAGAAACTCTTACCGAAAACTTTCTAACTAACATTGAGGAGGCCAAACCCTATAGAGATACTGACTCCGTAACTTGGATTAATATCGATGGTCTTAATGCCATTGACGAAATAGAAAACATAGGAAAACACTACCAGTTACACCCGCTTGTTTTAGAAGATATCGTAAATACTACACAACGTCCCAAAATTGATGAGTATGATGACTACCTCTTTATCGTATTAAAAATGCTATACTATGATAGTGACGAAAACATCATTATAGAACAAGTAAGTTTTATTTTAGGCGAAAATTATGTGTTATCATTTCAGGAATCTGAAGGTGATGTATTTGATAACTTAAGAGAGCGACTTAGAAGTGGAAACGGAAGAATTAGAGGTCTAAAATCGGACTATTTATTATACGCCTTAATTGATGCTGTAGTAGACAATTATTTTAGTATCATTGAAACACTCGGTAATAAAATTGAAGATCTAGAAACTGATTTATTTACAGGAAATTCAAGAGAAGACATCAATGTTGAAGTTCAACAATTAAAACGTGAAATCTTAAAAGTTCGTCGTGCTATTTTTCCGCTTCGAGAAATTATTAATCGAGTTGAAAAAGCCGAACACAGCTTAATTCAAGCACGAACCATTAATTATTATAGAGACATTTATGACCACCTGATTCAAGTCTCTGAAAACATTGACATTTACCGTGAAATGATATGGAGTTTAATGGATATGTACATGACTACCATTAGCAATAAAATGAATGAAGTGATGAAAGTGCTGACTATAATGTCCTCCATATTTATTCCGCTAACCTTTCTGGCAGGTATTTACGGCATGAACTTTCAATACATCCCAGAATTACAATATCGCAATGGTTATTTTATCTTGTTAGGTGTTATGTTCTTTATATTTATAACACTCTTGTTTTATTTTAAGCGTAAAAAATGGTTGTAATATCAAATTTAATTTTATGATTAAAACAATACTTATTTTTATGGTACTAACCATTTCTGTTGGCACTAGCTATAGTCAAAATTTACTCAAAAGTTTATACGATTTAGATTCGTTTCCAGAAGAAATGAAAAATAGCAAGTCTTTTATTGAAGAGGTTAGTTCAGATATTTTAATCTACAATTATATTTTTGGTGGAAGCGAAAATTTTCAGTTTGATTTAAAATCTACAAATGGACTTGAAATTGAGCTACCAATGCTTAACGGTTTTTCTTTAAACTTTTTAGACAAAACCACAAAAGCCCCATTATTAGATTATACGTTTCACGTTGGTTATAATTTTAAATACCGTAATTATTTTGATGAGTTTGATATTAACGAATCTACATTTTCACTATCCTCAATATTTGATTTAGCGACTAAATATTATGATTTAGACGACTATGACCTGGCTCATAAGACACTTTCTATTTATAAACCAGAACTAGATTATAACACCAAACGTCTACAGTTTTTTGAAACTTTAGCAGAAGCTTTTGAAATTGAAGACACTTTAGATTTCAACACAATTGAAAACGATGAAGAAAACGAAGACCTACTCAGCACCGAAGTCGAAGAGCTAATGCTAGATATTATTCTCGATGAAATTGAAAGCGAAACCATAGCACCACAAATTTTTGATTCTTTTATTCTAGACAAAACCAATGACGTAACCACCAAAGCCAACATGGCACAACTCTTTAATAATAAAACTATTATTAACGAAATTGAAACTGAAGTACTTCAACCAAAAATAACAATAGACTTATATAAAGGGGCTTATTTTAATATTCCAGCACAATATTTAACAATCAATTCAACTGAAACCGAAGCATTTCCAATCACCTCAATTGAAATTAAAATCGATTACAAAACACAACAACTCTACATCCACTTCTTAAGCAAAACCATTGAAACTATAACACTCAATAAAACATTTTTTAAAGGTGAAAACGATGAGGTTCAGACTAAAAAATTAAGTTTAGTCCTATCTGAAACAGATACAAAATTTCAGGTCTATAAATTTAATCCTTACCAGCGGTCAACTGGCGAACCTTTAGAAATTAACCTAAACAATTAAAAACACTTCAACTTACTTTCAGCACAGCATTCCAATCGTTAAATAAATCTAAAAGCAAGGTTATAAATTTCAAACTTTTCTATATTTGAAACGCAACTAACCTAATAAACTCATGCACCAACTAAAACGCTGCTTACTCTTCTTTTTAATCAGCATTATTTCCGTTCAAGCACAACAACCAAAAACTTATAATTCATCAGAAATTCACGAGGCCATCCAAAAACTCAATGTTTTAGGCTCCGTACTTTATATCGCTGCGCATCCAGATGATGAAAACACACGACTAATTGCCTATATGGCTAATAAAGTCAAAGCGCGCACTGCTTATTTGTCTTTAACACGAGGCGATGGCGGACAAAATCTTATTGGACCAGAAATTAGAGAGCAATTAGGCGTTATTAGAACTCAAGAATTACTAGCTGCCAGACGTGTTGATGGCGGCGAACAACGTTTTAGCAGAGCGAATGATTTTGGTTATTCTAAACACCCTGATGAAACTTTTGAAATTTGGGATAAAGACGCAGTGCTCGCCGATGTGGTTTGGGCGATCCGCGAATTTAAACCCGATATTATCATCAACCGTTTCGACCATAGAAGAGGACGTTCAACACACGGACATCACACTGCTTCTGCCATATTGAGCATGGAAGCTTTTGACCTCGCCAATGATGCTTCAAAATATCCTTCGCAATTAAATTTAACCGAAACCTGGCAGCCTAAACGTATTTTCTTTAATACGTCATGGCGCTTTTTTGGTAGTCCCGAAAAGTTTGAAAAAGCAGATAAAACCTACATGCACAGTTTTGATATTGGCGAATTCTACCCTAGCAAAGGACAATCTAATAACGAACTTGCCGCCATTGCAAGCAGCCAACACCTTAGTCAGGGTTTTGGTCGTTTATCGCAACGTGGCTCGCAACAAGAATATGTTGAATTTTTAAAAGGAATGCCTTTAGAAAAAAATGAAGGTATATTCTCTGGAATTGATACGTCTTGGAATCGTGTTGAAGGCGGAAAAGCTATCGGAAACATTTTGAATACGGTTGAAGCTAATTTCAATTTTAAAAATCCAGCGGTGCATTTACCACAACTTTTAGACGCCTACCGATTGCTTCAAAATATAAATGATGAGCATTGGAAAACGGTAAAAACAAAAGAATTAAAAACCATCATTGAAGCTTGTGCAGGATTATATCTAGAAGTTTCCGCCAACAGCCCTAATGCGGCTCCAAATGCCGAAGTCATCTTAAATTTGGAAATTTTAAACCGAAGTCTCGCTGACATCAAGCTGGTTTCTTATCAATTATCTACATTAGAAAACGGGGTTTCAAAAAATATAGCATTAGCTACTAACCAAAAATATAATTTTAAAGAAGGTATCACCATTCCAAATAACAGCGATTACACCACGCCATATTGGTTAAATTCAGAAAGCACTCTTGGTATGTATAGTGTAAAAGACCAAAATTTAATTGGTTTACCCGAAACACCAAGAACGGTCCTGATTAATTTTAACTTGCTTATTGAAGGCACACCAATTAACATTAAAAAACCTGTTATTTACCGATATTCTAAACCTGACAAAGGTGAATTATACCGTCCGTTTGAAATTATCCCAGAAGTCTCAGCAAGCCTAAGTGACGACGTCTATATTTTTGAGAACAACCAACAGAAAGACATTGAAGTAACCGTAAAAGCAGGCAAAGATCTTATTGAAGGTTATATAGAATTAGAGCATCCAAAAGATTGGCAAGTCTTACCACAAAAGCAAAAGATTAAAATTGCTAAAAAAGGTGATGCTCAAAAAGTAATTTTTACAATTATACCTCCAAAAAATCAAAGTGAAGGCTTTATCTCACCAAAGGTCAATATAAATGGTGCTGTTTTTACTGACGAACTTAAAGAAATTGATTATTCACATATTCCGTTTCAGACGGTTTTAATGCCTAGCAAGAGTAAAATTGTTCGATTAGATATTAAAAAGAGAGGCAATTCAATTGGCTATATTGAAGGTGCTGGCGATGTAGTACCAGAAAGTTTAAAGCAAATCGGTTATGAGGTTACCATAATTGACCCTGAACAAATTTCAACGCAATACCTTGCTAATTTTGATGCTATAGTTGTAGGCATTAGAGCTTATAATATTGTTGAAGCCCTAAAGTTTAAACAACGCTTTTTGCTAGACTATGTTAAGGAAGGTGGTAATTTAATTATTCAGTACAACACTAACCGCGGTATTTTAGTCGATAATTTAGCACCTTACAATTTAAACGTTTCTAGAGATAGAGTTACAGACGAAAATGCCACTGTAAAAATCTTGGAGCCTGATCATCCGTTATTAAACGTACCTAATAAAATTACGTCTAAAGATTTTGAAGGTTGGGTACAAGAACGTGGCCTGTATTTTCCTGATAAATGGTCTGCAGAATTCACACCACTACTAGCCTCAAACGATAAGAACGAAAGTTCTAAAAAAGGAGCTTTATTAGTGGCAAAATACGGTAAAGGGAACTACATCTACACCGGATTGAGCTTTTTCAGGGAATTTCCTGCAGGAGTCTCAGGTGCTTTCAGAATTTTTGCTAACTTACTATCCGCAGAAAAAACCGATGAAACGTCATCTAAAGATTGATATCGATTTCTGTTTCCTAACACTAACTAAAAAACGAACAAGATGAACACTCAAAACGACCCTCAGCCAAAACAAAAATGGAGCAAAATGTACACTGCCGTTTTAATTGCTAATGCACTTTACATTGTCTTGTTTTACTTTATAACCGCCTCTTTCGCTTAACACATGCAACAAACTTTAGATTGGATTGATTGGACTGTTTTAGTAATTACTTTAGCTACAATTGTAGGCTATGGAACTTGGAAAACTAGAGGTCGAAGAAACGCAGAAGATTACATTAAAGGTGGTAATACTTCTAAATGGTGGACCATCGGTCTATCGGTAATGGCAACCCAAGCAAGTGCAATTACATTCCTTTCTACAACAGGTCAGGCGTTTTCGGATGGTATGGGATTTGTTCAATTTTATTTTGGACTTCCGATTGCCATGGTAATTATTTGCTTGGTATTTATTCCGCTCTACCATCGGCTTAAAGTTTATACCGCTTACGAATTTTTAGAAAACCGATTCGACCTCAAAACTCGAAGCCTCACTGCCATTCTCTTTTTAATTCAACGTGGTTTAGCCGCAGGAATCACCATTTTTGCTCCAGCCATTATTCTATCTGTGGTTTTAGGCTGGAACATCGTTACCCTTAACATTATCATTGGTGTTTTAGTAATTATCTACACCGTTTCTGGAGGTACAAAAGCTGTAACCGTTACCCAAAAACAACAAATGTTTGTCATTTTTGCTGGGATGCTAGCGGCATTATTTATTATTATTAATTTAATACCAGAAGAAGTATCCTTTAGAGATGCCATTGATATTGCCGGCGCCACCGGCAAAATGCAAGTCTTAGATTTCTCTTTCGATTTAGAAAATAGATATACCGTTTGGACTGGTTTAATTGGTGGAACATTTTTAATGTTGTCGTATTTTGGTACCGACCAAAGCCAGGTGCAACGTTACCTCTCTGGAAAATCTATGAAAGAAATGCAAATGGGCCTGTTATTTAACGGCTTATTTAAAGTGCCAATGCAGTTTTTTATATTATTAGTAGGTGTCATGGTATTTGTGTTTTATCAATTTAACCCATCTCCTTTAAACTTTATAGACCGCTCTACCCAAACGGTTTTAACTTCAGATTATGGTGATGATTATAGGGCACTTCAAGATAAACAGTCAGCTTTATTTAATAAGAAGCAAAAGGTAAGTTTAGCTTTATCTAAAAGTGATGACAATGGTTTAAAACAAGAGTTATTCCAGCTTGATAGTATTGAGAAAACATACCGTTCAGAATCTAAATTCTTAATAAAAAAAGCCATTGACCCCGAATACACATCGGCCTATAACACTCTAAAAGATGAAGTTGAAAATTTAGAGGACCATCCTAAAAGTGATGCTTATTTGGCAAAGTCTGAAGCATTAACGGCACTTTATAATGATGCTGCAAAAGACACTAAAACCAACGACCGAGATTATATGTTTATAACATTTATATTAAATAATCTTCCTC
This sequence comes from Winogradskyella vidalii, assembly GCF_013403955.1. Taxonomy (GTDB): domain Bacteria; phylum Bacteroidota; class Bacteroidia; order Flavobacteriales; family Flavobacteriaceae; genus Winogradskyella; species Winogradskyella vidalii. The sequence goes on from NZ_JABFDG010000002.1 coordinate 61,719, forward strand.
AAGGTTTAATCGGTTTATTATTAGCGGTTATTCTTTCGGCTGCCATGTCTTCAACAGCATCAGAAATAAATGCTCTAGCGACTATTACCTCTATAGATTTATATGGACGGAATCAAAAAGAAGAAAAAAGCGAAGACCACATGGTTAAAATGACCAAATGGTTTACCCTAGGTTGGGGAATTGTTGCCATTATTATCGCTTGTTTTGCTGATTTAGCAGAAAATTTAATTCAGCTCGTTAATATTATCGGTTCTATTTTCTACGGTAATGTACTCGGTATATTTTTACTCGCCTTCTTCTTTAAATACATCAAAGGAAATGCTGTTTTTATTGGTGCTTTAATCACACAAGCCATCGTTGTTATTGGTTGGTGGTTTGAGTGGATGCCTTATTTGTGGCTCAATTTATTTGGTTGTGTTGTGGTGATAATGATTGCTAATCTATTACAATTACTTTTACCTAAAACATCGACAGTTGACATCTAAATCTATTAACTGGGGAATTATTGGTGCGGGCAAAATAGCCTCAAAATTTGCGACGGACTTAACTACAGTACCGCATTGTCAACTCCACGGTATAGCATCGAGAAATCTTGAAAAAGCTAAGATATTTGGAGAAAAACACCAAGCTAATTTGGCTTATGGTAGCTATGAAGAATTAGTTAAAGATACACGCATTGATGCTATATACATTGCTACGCCACATAGTTTTCACAAGGCACATACGATGCTATGTCTCAATCACAATAAAGCTGTTTTATGCGAAAAGCCTTTCGCATTAAATTTAGGGGAAGTTGAGGCAATGATTCAACTTTCAAAACAAAAGAACCTACTTTTAATGGAAGCCATGTGGACTATTTTTCTACCGCATTATCAATATGTTCTAAATTTACTTCGACAAAAGCATTTTGGTTCAGTTTTAAAACTTGAAGCTGATTTTGGTTTTCATCCAAGCTATGACATAAGGTCTAGAGTATTTGACAAATCTGTTGGCGGCGGTAGTTTATTAGATATTGGTATTTACCCTGTATTTGCAGCTTTATCTACTTTAGGCACGCCAAACAGTATAGAGGCTAAAGCCAATTTTTTTGATTCTGGTGCCGACTCTAGTTGTGATATCAAATTTCAATATCCTAATAGTGAAGCCATACTAAAAAGCACCTTACTTAAAAAAACGAGTACCGAAGCAATATTCTATTGCGAAAAAGGAATCATAAAAATTAACGGCCGTTTTCACCAACCCTCATCAGTAACACTAATTGATAACGATGGAAATTCGATATTAAAAGAATTTGATTATAAAACTATAGGTTACAGTTATGAAATTGAACATTTCAATGCACTCTTAAGAGCTAACAAAACGGAAAGTGACCTCATGACTTTTGAGAAAAGCAAACAATTAATTAAGACCTTAGATACGATTAGAAAAGTAATAGGATTACATTACAACTAAGCCTTAAGCAAAAAAAATACGCAACTCCATTTTGGTAATTTATTCTAACCAAAAAGAGTTGCGTTTATAAATTAAATACAATTAATAAATTACATTGCCCCCCATGCCTTAAGCACGTCTTCATTCAATTTAATATAAGCGCTGCTGTTTGATTTTTTTGCATCAGCTAATGATTTTTTAGCTAATTCAATCGCTCCTTTTTTGTCTCCAACCTCAGCATAAATTAACGCTTGTTTGTGTAATTGAAAAAAACGTGGATTGTCAATATTAGCCATTGCTTTATCAATCCATTCTTTCGCTTGCTTCATATCTTTTCCTTCCTGTAAATTATAAACTGCAGCAGCATAATAATCTCCAGTAGAAGGTCCTGCCATCACTTTTTCAATAGCAGCTGTTACTGTTTCATCTGTAGGCACTTCAAATTCTACACCTACATAAGTTTTCTCCCACATCATTCCTAGAACCGCAGAACCACTTGTAATATCGTCAATTGAAATTGTAAATGATTTGATATCTGTTTCTATCGGATAAACTTCAGCTTTAACTCTAGCAGCAACTTTAGATTCATCTAATTCTGCAGGTGCTCCTCCACCACTATAATCGGTGTAAAAAATAACATCCCAAGATTTTGCTGAAGGTATTGTAAAAATAGCATAGGTACCTGCTTCAAGGGCGCTACCTGCAACCGTTACATCATTACTAAATGTTATTTTAGTTCTTGCATTTGCTCCAGTTCTCCATACTTTTCCATAAGGTACAAGATTTCCAAAAATGGTTCTTCCACGCATAGCCGGACGTGAATATTCAACTGTTACATCTGTTAAACCAACAACCTGCTCAATTTTAGCTGCTGGGCTTGACTCTGGTGTTTTAATTTGGGCATCAACAGAAAACATTAAGGTTAAGGCAAATGTAAATAGTACTAGTTTTTTCATAGTTAATAGTGTTATATGTTTTTTTTAATTGCCATAAAATTACGGTTAATGCCAAGCTATACATGTTAAAGAAACCTTAAAAAGAAATAATTAATAAGGTGTTTTTTAACCTATTAGATTATTAAATCTCAAAAAACAAAATATTGTAAAATGAAAAACAATAAAATCATAATTACTGTAACAAAACCAATAAATACCCCCATACTTCTGTAAACAAATGAAGTAAATACTTTAAACCAATAAATTCTTGTTAATTTTTGTTTAACATTAACACAAATAAGTTAAACATAGTTTATCTTTACACTAAATTGAAAACAGAAAAGATGGCTAAGAAGAAAACAATACAACAATCAGATCTCATAGATTTTTATATGGATTATGCACTAACCCATAACCACAAACCTAAATCAGTATATAGTTTTGCTAAGGAAAACAATTTTGAAGAACAGAAATTTTATGAGTTCTTCGGTAATTTTGAAGCGTTAGAGCAATCTATTTTCAAAATATTCTTTGACCATACATTAATCGCTTTAGAAAAAAGTGACGATTACCAAGCTTTTGATGCGAGAAACAAACTCTTGAGCTTTTATTATACCTTTTTCGAAATCCTAAATGCGAATAGAAGCTATGTTACTTACGCCTTAGATTCTAGAGATAAAACTATGGCATCTTTAAAAGTTCTTAAGCAATTAAGAGCAAGTTTCACGGCCTATATAGGGCATTTAGACATCAAAACCATAGACTTAAAGCAAGAGCAACTAGAGAAATTTCAGAATAAAACTTTACAAGAATCTGCTTGGGTTCAATTGTTAGTCACGTTAAAATTTTGGTTAGACGACACCTCTGCCTCATTTGAAAAAACAGATATTTTTATTGAAAAATCATTAAAAACCAGTTTCGATTTAATTGATACTGCACCATTAAAGAGTCTTATAGATTTTGGGAAGTTTTTATATAAAGAAAAAATGCAAACAAATTAGAAACTATGAAAACTATAGACAGCATACCAATTACTAAGATTTCTCGTGCTACTAAACTTGTATCTACAGGTGCAAAAGTAGGTGTAAATTACTTAAAGTATTACGGTGATAAAATGGTAGGTTCTGAAGAAGCCGCTAAAAACAAACTCAACAAAAATAATGCAGACGACATTTACGACAGCCTAAAAACGCTTAAAGGAAGTGCTCTAAAAGTAGCGCAAATGCTAAGCATGGAAAAGAGCATTTTGCCTCAAGCTTATGTAGAAAAATTTTCGTTGTCTCAGTTTTCTGTACCACCACTATCGCCTCCATTAGTTATAAAAACATTTAAAAAATACTTTGGAAAACACCCCGAAGACATATTTGATACTTTCAACGCAACTTCAGTTAACGCTGCCAGTATTGGTCAAGTCCATTTGGCAGAGAAGAATGGGAAAAAATTTGCTGTGAAAATCCAATATCCTGGAGTTGCAGAGAGTATAGCATCCGATTTAGCTTTGGTAAAACCCATTGCTATAAAAATGTTTAATATTAAAGGAAAAGATTCGGATAAGTACTTTAAAGAAGTAGAGAATAAACTTAGAGAGGAAACCAATTATAATATTGAAATTGCGCAAAGCAAAGAAATTTCTGAAGCCTGTAAAAGCATTCCGAATATTAAATTCCCGAATTATTACGAGAAATTTTCATCAGACCGTATCATTACTATGGACTATATGGAAGGGGAACACCTGTCGGAATTTGTTGCGCATAATACTAACCAACAGTTATCAAATACTATAGGACAAGCCCTTTGGGATTTCTATATGTTCCAAATTCATAATTTAAGAAAAGTACACGCGGATCCACATCCTGGTAATTTCCTAATTTCTAAAACTGGTGACTTAATTGCTTTAGATTTTGGATGTATGAAATCTATTCCCGAAGCCTTTTATATTCCTTATTTTGAATTGGCAGACCCAGCTTGTATTGAAAACCCTGAGCTATTTACCAAAAAATTATATGAACTTGAAATCTTAAGAAAAGATGATTCTGAAGAAGAAATCACCTTTTTTAGTGCAATGTTTCACGAACTTTTAAGCCTTTTTACGCAACCGTTTCATGTAGAAGAATTTGATTTTTCTAACCCTGATTTCTTTAATAAAATTTCAGAAATGGGACAACGTTATTCTAAAAACACCGAATTACGAAACATGAATGGTAATAGAGGTTCCAAACATTTTATTTATATTAATAGAACATTCTTTGGGCTTTACAATCTTATGTTTGACCTAAAAGCAGAACAAGTAAAAATCAATAATTTTAAAACGCTATAGATGGCAGAATTCTCTAAAGACGACTTAAATCAATTAGAACGTATCTATCGGATAAACCTTATTAACAGTTGTTCGGGTTATAAATCGGCCAATCTTATAGGTACGAAAAGTCAGGATAAAATTTCTAATGTTGCTGTCTTTAGTTCTGTGACCCATATAGGCTCAGACCCCGCATTATTAGGCTTCTTTATGAGACCTACAAAAGGAAAGCGCAATACCTATGACAACATAAAAACATCAGGCTGCTTCACTATCAATCCTATTTTTGAAACGATATTAGAAGCGGCTCACCATACGTCAGCAAAGTATGACGGAAAAATTTCTGAGTTTAACGTTACAGATCTCGAAGAAGAATACAAAGCCGATTTTTTCGCCCCTTTTGTTAAAGGCGCTCCATTACAATTAGCCATGGAATTCATGGAAGAGTACCCAATTAAAGCAAATGGTACAACTTTGGTTATTGGTGCCATAAAAAAAATATATGTCCCTGATAACCTAATAGAAACAGATGGCTTTATTAACTTAGCAAAAGCCAAGGTCGCAACAATTAATGGCGCTGATGCTTACAGCATACCTGAGTTAAAAACACGCTTAGACTACCAACGCCCTAAAGCTGAATTTAAAAATATGGAGACCTCATGAAAATTCTAATCACTGGTACAACAGGTTATATTGCAAAACGTTTAGCATTGCAGCTACTCGAAGCTAATCACAAACTCGTTTGTTCGGTTCGTGACCTTAACCGAATCCCTGATGAGCTAGAAAAATATGAGAATTGTTCTTTTATAAAAGTCGACTTCTTAAAACCTGAAAATGCTGAAATTCCAAAAGATATAGATGCCGCATACTACCTCATCCACTCCATGGCGACATCTTCTGATAATTTTGAAAGTTTGGAAGAAAGCTGTGCCTCAAACTTTAATGACTTAGTTTCCAAAACTAATTGCAAACAGGTTATTTATTTAAGTGGTATTGTTAATGCAGAAACCTTATCTAAACATTTAAAATCAAGACTCTTAGTTGAAGACACCTTAAAATCTAACAGTTATGCCTTAACCACGTTTAGAGCCGGAATCATAGTCGGTAGTGGCAGTGCTTCTTTTGAAATCATCAGAGATATCGTCGAAAAATTACCGTTTATGATTACTCCGAGATGGTTAAATACAAAAACACAACCACTTGCGGTCAGAGATGTACTTGCTTTTTTATCTGGTGGTTTAGGCAAAAAAGAACTATACAATAATGCCTATGATATTTTTGGTCCTGAAATCCTAACTTACAAAGAAATGTTACTTCAATTTGCTGAAGTAAGAGATTTAAAACGTTACATCGTAACCCTCCCTGTTTTAACGCCTAAACTATCCTCCTATTGGTTGTACTTTGTAACCTCCACATCTTTTCAATTAGCAGCGGCATTAGTAGATAGTATGAAAATTGAAGTGATAGGCAAGCCAAGTGACATCAATGACGTTATAGGTGTAAATCCTATGGATTATAAAACTGCTGTAGATTTAGCGTTTCAAAAAACCGAACAAAACGCAGTTATTTCCAGTTGGAAAGATGCCGTAAGTAGCGGCAGATTTAAAGACCAATTGTCTAAACATATCGAATTACCCCAATACGGTTGCTTTAAAGACACCAGACAAAGAACCATCACAGATGAAGCTTATACCTTAGAAAAAATTTGGAGTATTGGTGGTAAAAATGGTTGGTATAGTTTCAATAAATTATGGAAAGTTAGAGGCTACATGGATAAACTTTTTGGTGGTGTTGGTTTAAGACGTGGTAGAACACACGACACCAATTTAGAAGCTGGTGACCCCTTAGATTTTTGGCGTGTTTTACTAGCCGACAAAAAAGAAAAACGTCTATTACTATTTGCCGAAATGCGTTTGCCTGGAGAAGCTTGGTTAGAATTTAAAATAGAAAAAGACCAACTCTATCAACGGGCTGTATTTAGACCCAAAGGTGTTTGGGGACGTTTATACTGGTATGCAGTACTTCCGTTTCATGCCTTTGTATTTAAAGGCATGATAAATGCTTTGGTTGCTAAATGAAACGGGTTAAGAAAGAGAACCTTCCAACAAAAACTTGTCCTATCTGCCAACGCCCTTTTTCTTGGCGTAAAAAATGGGAAAAGCATTGGGACTCTGTAAAATATTGTAGTGACAAATGCCGAAAGCAGAAAAACGAATCAAAATCCTGAAGTCAAATTATTTCACTAGAAACTAAAACTGATAATATTGAAGTCAAAAGAAGCCACAATTATCTTTCCACATCAACTCTTTAAATCTCCTGAAGTCTTAGATTTAGACAGTGACATTTATTTGGTTGAAGAATATCTTTTTTTTAAACAGTATAAGTTTCACAAACAAAAAATAGCTTTTCATCGCGCTACCATGAAGGCTTACGCATCCTATTTAGAATCTAAAGGAAAACAAGTTAAATATATCGAAGCCATTACCGATCTATCGGATATAAGACAACTCATTCCAAAACTCATTGCATCAGGGATTAAAAAGCTTCATATTATAGACCCAACCGATAATTGGCTTCAAAAACGCATTAAGACCGCAGGAGTGTCAATAGAAATTAAGTGGTATAATAACCCTCTATTTATAAATTCTAAGGAAGATTTAAGTTCATTTTTTAAGGCTTCAAAAAAGAAATTTTTTCAAACATCGTTTTACAAACAGCAGCGTAAAAAATATGATATTCTAATGGTTGCTGATGAGCCCGAAGGTGGAAAATGGTCTTACGATGCTGATAACCGAAAGAAATATCCTAAAGATAAGACGCCACCACCTATTCAGTTTCCAGACGCCACTGATTTTCATACCGAAGCTAAAGATTATGTCAACGCACACTTTAGTGACCACTATGGCACGCTCACAGACTTTGCCATCTATCCTATTGACTTTAAAAGTTCAGAAATATGGCTACAGCAATTTCTAGAAAAACGCTTTCATGATTTTGGCACTTATGAAGATGCCATTGTGAAAGACGCTCATTTTTTAAATCACAGTTTACTTTCACCTTTAATAAATGTGGGTTTATTACACCCCAAATATGTTATTGATACTGCCATAGATTACGCGAAGTCAAACGATATCCCAATCAATTCAACGGAAGGTTTTGTAAGGCAAATATTAGGTTGGCGTGAATTTATAAGAGGCGTTTATGACATAAAAGGTACAGAAGAACGTCATAAAAATTTTTGGGGCTTCCACCGAAAAATCCCAAAATCATTTTACGATGGTACTACAGGCATCCCTCCTATTGATGATTTAATAAAAAAAATACTAAAAACAGGTTACGCACACCATATTGAACGCTTAATGATTTTAGGGAACTTTATGGTGCTCTGCGAATTTGACCCTGATGATGTTTACCAATGGTTTATGGAACTTTTTATAGATGCTTACGACTGGGTTATGGTCCCCAACGTGTATGGCATGAGTCTTTTTGCAGATGGTGGCTTAATGTCTACAAAACCCTATATCAGCAGTAGTAATTATATTTTAAAAATGAGTAACTATTTTAAAGGCGATTGGCAACCTATTTGGGATGGTTTGTTCTGGACATTTATGGATAAACACCGCGAGTTCTTTTTAAGTAATCCAAGACTAAGTATGCTTATCGGAACATTTGATAAAATGAATCAAGATAAAAAAGAAACGCACTTAAAAAATGCTGAACAATTTTTAAAACAATTATAAACGTAATTAAAACCCATTACGTGCTGTAACTATTTTTAATCCCACTCCTCCTCCAACCAAAACCAAAACCAAAACCAAAAGTTAACAAATAAAATAATTAAACAAACGGTATCTAATTCTAACTCTAAATTGAAAGTTGAAGCATTATTATACGACCTATCTTAAACGACTGATTACGAATACTAAAAATAAATTAAGTCTGTTTTAAATCTAAGTGATTTATATATTCATAATTAAGTGTTAATTTTTGTTTAAACTTTAGCGTTTTTAGTTAAACATTTATATATTTGAGTAGTTATGATATTAAACACAACACATTATAATTCAGAACATAAAACCATTATAGCTGACTTAATTGGCAGACCTTTTAGTTTGGTACAGAAGTTGAGATTAAAGGGAATAGGTTCTAAACGGATGATTATAGACGATGTAAGTCCTAATATGTCATCGTTAATGAACAAAGTGTCAGACACCAATTATGCAAATATTGAGATAAGACCAAAAGGTATTTTAATAATGATTAACAAAGGGCTAAAAAATTTCACGTGGATTATCCCTTTTTATCAATTAGTCATCTATAAAACAAATGGCTCTAGCATTCATGCACAAGGTCGTTTCGTTCATTTTAGAAATAGTAAAACATTTAAAGAAAACAAAAAGTTCTTTAACAAGCTTCTAGATTTAAAGGTGAGTTATGATTTAAAATACGCCATGCCCAACAGATGATGAATTTAGACCTTAGAACTGTAGACCGAATCATTGAAATGGCATGGGAAGACCGAACACCTTTTGAAGCCATCACCTATCAATTTAATTTGAAAGAACAAGAGGTCATTAGTTTAATGCGAAAAGAATTAAAGCCTAGTAGTTTTAGATTATGGAGAAAACGTGTACAAGGAAGAGTGACTAAACACAGTAAAAAAAGACCATTTGACAAAGGCAGGTTTAAGTGTTCGCGTCAAAAAACAATAACTAATAACTCTATTTCAAAACGATAATTCGTGCTTTGATTTAAGTTTGGAGTACTTAAATACAGCACATTAAAAAGATTCTATGAATAACACAGAAGTAATTTCCAAAACGGATGCCTCAAACCTTAATACCTTCTCAACTGAAGCTATTGGAGACGACCATCTTTTTACAGGTTTAGATACCCCTATGAAGCCCAATGCTTTTGAAATGTCTAATAATGAGAAGCAACAACGCATCTCTATATTATTTTCAGAAATAATGGACGTCTTAGGTTTAGATTTAACTGACGACTCTTTAAAAGGCACACCAAACCGTGTTGCTAAGATGTATGTAGAAGAAATTTTCTCTGGTTTAGATCCTAAAAACAAACCCGAAGTCGCTCTTTTTGATAATAAATACCAATATAATCAGATGTTGGTAGAAAAAAACATTACCTTTTATTCTAATTGCGAACATCATTTTGTGCCCATTATAGGAAAAGCGCACATTGCTTATAAATCATCGGGTAAGGTTATAGGCCTTTCAAAATTAAATCGCATTGTACAATATTATGCGAAGCGTCCTCAGGTTCAAGAACGCTTAACCAACCAGATTGCTAACGAACTAAAAACGGTTTTAGAAACCGAAGATATTGCTGTAATTATAGACGCTAAACATTTATGTGTAGCGTCTAGAGGAGTTGAAGACGATGCTTCTGCTACAGTAACCACCTATTATGGCGGAGAATTTAATTCCGCTTCAAAAATCGTCGAATTACAAAACTATATAAATAATTAAGCTATGAAAACAGTAGAAAAAGCTTTAGAATTTGAAAACAGAAAGTTTACTTTCAAAACCACAAGTGACAGAATTGTAGCAGCAAGAGAAGCCAAAGATTTAATCTTAGAAGTTAACGAATTATATAAAAAAGAAAAAGATTCTAAACTCATGGATATCATGAAACGCCTTACGGTTATAAAGCAAAAAATTGAGAAACGTTTAAAAGGTAGACCATTAACAGCCTCTTAATCTATGAAGCGTTTAATAATTATAGGAGGAAGCAAAGGTATTGGCAAAGCAGTTGTCATAGCTTTGCTTTCTTTTTATGATGAAATTGTAAACATCAGCAGAACTGCACCAGAACTATCTCATCCCAATTTAAAACATTTTGATTGTGATATTTTGAAAGATGAATTACCAGACATTGATATAGCCGATGGCTTAGTTTACTGCCCTGGAAGTATTAATCTAAAACCAATTAACAGGTTAAGTCTTAACGATTTTAAAACTGATTTTGACATTAATGTTATTGGCGCTGTAAAAGCTATTCAAAAAATATATTCCTGCTTTAAAAAATGGCAACAAACCATCCGTTGTACTTTTCAGTACTGTGGCAGCAAAACTAGGTATGCCTTTTCATGCTAGTGTCGCAGCTTCTAAATCGGCTATAGAGGGTTTAGTAAAATCTTTAGGCGCCGAATTAGCGCCAACCATTAGAGTTAATGCGATAGCACCAACCGTGACGGATACAGAATTAGCGTCTAAATTATTACGCAATGAGCGTATGGTAGAAAATATGAATGAACGCCATCCGTTAAAAAAATATTTACAACCCAAAGAAGTCGCTGATATGGTCGCTTTTTTATTGTCAGAAAAATCAGCTTCACAATCTGGGCAAATATTTCAAATGGATTGTGGTATTGTTAGTTTCAAACTCTAACTAACACTTACTTAATTAAACTTAAACAAGTCTAAGAATGATAGCAACAGCAACGCTCCACGACATAAAAATCAACAGTTTACAAGGGCAACCTATAGATTTATACCAATTTAAGGGTAAAAAGTTGCTTTTTGTCAACGTAGCTTCTAAATGCGGGTTTACACCTCAGTATAAAGATTTGCAAAACCTACAAGAGACTTATAAAGACAACCTCATTATTATTGGCGTACCTTGTAACCAATTTGGCAAACAAGAACCTGGTGTTGCTAACGACATACAAGAATTTTGTGAAGTTAATTATGGAGTGACTTTCCTTATGACTGAAAAAATTGAGGTCAAAGGCAAAAACCAACATCCACTATATCAGTGGCTCACTCAAAAGAAACTTAACGCAAAGAAAAACTCTACCGTTAAATGGAATTTCCAGAAATACCTAGTCGATGAACAAGGTGAATTGATAGATTATTACTATTCAATTACTAACCCTACAAGCTCTAGAATTACAAAACACTTAAAATAGAAAATAATGTTTGGACTGTTTAAAAAATTATCAGAGGAAGAGAAACTAAAAAAGCAATATGAAAAATTAATGGCTGAATGGCACAAACTCTCTACCACCAACAGAGCAGAAAGTGATAAAAAATATGCTGAGGCTCAATTAATCAGTGCAAAAATTGAAACTTTAAAACAAGCTTAAATTGAAAAAAATCTACCTCTTTATATTATTTTTAATTATCAATTTTGGTGCACTCGCTTTAGGTAGTTTATTTATGGGTGACGAAGTTACTGGTGCATGGTATACTAGTTTAAACAAAGCGCCTTGGACGCCTCCAGGATGGGTTTTTGGTGCCGCATGGACACTCATCATGCTGTGTTTTTCAATCTATTTAACTTACCTATTTTCTATTAGAAATTCTAAAATGGTAATGTCAGTTTACACCTTTGCCGTTCTATTAAATATAAGCTGGAATTATTTATTCTTTAATCAACATTTAACAAGTTTCGCCTTAGTTAATATCATTTTATTAACCTTAGTCATTGTATACTTCTTTATCACTTTTGGCGATGACAAACTACATCGTTTAAAATACCTTTTAACACCTTATATTATCTGGCTTTGTATTGCGACCTCACTCAATGCTTACGTCGTAATATACAATTAGGCTTTATCATAAATACACCGTTTTAATCACTTAAATAAGTGCTATGAAAATATATACCTTACATAAAAAACAGAACTTGCCCATTTCTATAGAACAAGCCTGGGAATTCCTCTCAAATCCAGCCAATCTAAAAACAATTACACCAGACTATATGGGGTTTAACATTCTTTCAGGTGCAGACCGTCCCATGTTTCCAGGACAAATTATTCAATATATCGTAACTCCTGTTTTAGGTATTAAAACAAAATGGGTCACAGAAATAACCCATGTTAAAGACCGTCATTATTTTGTAGACGAGCAGCGTTTTGGCCCTTATGCTCTTTGGCATCATAAGCATTTTATAAAAGAAATTGAAGGTGGTGTAGAAATGGAAGATATTATCGACTATAAATTACCTATGGGAATCTTAGGCCAACTTGTACACCCGTTTTTAGTACAACCCAAATTGGAAGAAATTTTTAACTATAGAACTCAGAAGTTGGAAGAATTATTTGGAACCTATTAATATGAAGACAAAAACAAATATATTCTGGTTTCGTCGCGACTTAAGATTAGATGATAATCGCGGTTTTTATGAAGCTCTAAAAGGGAAACATCCTGTATTGCCAATCTTCATATTTGATACCGAAATATTAGAAAAATTACCAAAAGATGATGCTCGTGTAACGTTTATACACGAAACGCTTCAGCAAATGCGACAAACCTTGCAAGAAGAGCACGACAGTAGTATTGCTATATATTATGGGAAGCCTGAAGCGATATACAAACAGTTAATCAATGATTATGATATTGAAACTGTTTACACCAATCACGATTATGAACCTTATGCCACTAAGCGAGACGAAGCCATAAAAGTGATTTTAAAATCTCATGATATAGACTTTAAAACGTATAAAGATCAAGTGATTTTTGAAAAAGATGAGGTGGTAAAAAAAGATGGTGACCCCTATTTGGTTTACACCCCTTATATGCGTACCTGGAAAGAAAAATTTAAAACTTTAGATTTAGAAATTTTCTATACCAATTCTTATTTAGAAAACTTAATAGCACACAGTCGATTACCAAACTTAAGTTTATCAGATATTGGTTATGAGAAATCAAGCCAAGAGATTGCGCCTTATGATGTAACACCAACAGCAATTCAAAACTATGAAGCTACCCGAAATTTCCCTGCAAAAGATACCACGTCAAGGTTAGGGCCACATTTACGATTCGGAACCGTCAGTATAAGAAAAATGATTAAAAAAGCTACAGCAGAACAAAACGAAATATTTTGGCAAGAACTGATTTGGCGTGAATTTTTTATACAAATCTTATGGCATTTCCCTCATACACTAACAGAAGCTTTTAAATCAAAATACGACCGCATACATTGGCGTAATAACGAAGAAGAATTCAATAAATGGTGTCAAGGAAATACAGGTTATCCTTTAGTAGATGCCGGAATGCGCCAACTTAATACTACTGGCTTTATGCACAATAGAGTCCGTATGCTTGTTGGTAGTTTTCTATGCAAACACCTATTAATTGATTGGCGCTGGGGTGAAGCTTATTTTGCAGAAAAACTACACGATTACGAAATGGCAAGCAATGTTGGCAACTGGCAATGGGTGGCTGGTACAGGTGTAGATGCAGCGCCTTACTTCAGAATTTTTAACCCCACAACACAAATTGATAAATTTGATAAGGATAGGAATTACATTAAAAAATATGTTCCAGAATTTAATTCCGATAATTATGTCGAAAAAATGGTGGATCATAAAGCTGCAAGAGAACGTTGTTTAGAAACCTATAAGGCAGCTTTAAACGGATAATATCACATTTCTTTTATTTTAAAACAATAAAACCCAACTAAATACGTTGCTAATTATAAGACAGTTAATGTCTTAACTGAAATAACCATTTCAATAAACAATTTAAAAGCTCTGACTAGTCATCAGAGCTTTTTTTGTTTTGTATCGAAAAAGCCAATAAACCTTAGTAAAAAATGCACTAGTAACATCATGATTATAAAAATGCAAGGATTTATCTAAATTTGAAATCAATAAAGATATCTTTGCAACCAAATTATTGATAAAATGCCAAAAAGAGAACGGAACAAATTTGTAAAACGCGGTCAAATCATAGAAATCTTAATCGAAGATTATGCTTTTGGAGGTAAAGGCATTGGTCGCATAAGAAATGAGCATGGTGAATTTGTGGTCTTTGTCCCCAATACACTACCTGGTCAATTGGTTAAAACTCAGATAAAAAAAACAAGTAAAAAATATGCTGAAGGTAAACTTTTTGACGTATTAAAAGCTTCTGAAGACGAAGTAGATATGCCTTATCAAAGCATTCCGGGCGCGCCATATATTAATTTACCTATTGAAAAACAGCATCAGTATAAAAAACAAAGTACGCTAGAGCTATTCAAACGTATCGGTAAAGTCGCTGATATTGAAGCCAAGTTTGATGAATTTGTAACCTCACCTAACACCTTCCATTATAGAAATAAAATGGAATATGGTTTTTCTGCGATTGGTTATGATCATGACCTAAAAACAGATGTGGATGAGTTTACATTAGGCTTTAAAAAGCGAGGTACTTGGTGGTGTGGCGATAATTTGAATCAAGATTCTGGCTTATTTGATGCCGAATTTGAAGATCAACTTAAAAATATTAGAGCCTACTGTATAGAAACAGGATTAGCCCCTTGGCATGCGCCTAAAAAGGAAGGTTTCTTCAGATATTTTGTAGTCCGAAAATCCTATAAAACCAACCAACTACTTTTTAATTTGGTTACAACCTCATATGATTTACCACAATTTGATTTAGACAAATTTGCAAATTACCTAGTGGAATTATTTGGCGACCGTGTTGCAGGTTTACTACACACTATTAACGATGAAGTTGGCGATAGAACGATTGCCACAACAGGAAGTATCTCTCTTATTTATGGTGACGATAAAATAGTTGAAGAATTATTAGACCTTAATTTTGAAATTAGCATGAAGAGCTTTTTTCAAACCAACCCTAAGTGTGCAGAGAAACTCTATTCCAAAGTGGTTGATTATGCTTTGGAAAACAAAGAAGCGATTGATAACACTGTGGTATTAGATTTATTTTGTGGTACAGGAACTATTGGTCAGATTATAGCCAACAAGTCCGAAAATACTAAGATTGTAGGCGTAGATATCGTAGCAGCAGCAATTAACGATGCTAAAGAAAATGCCAAACGTAATAATATTGAAGGCCTAAAGTTCTTTGCTGCAGATGTTGGAAAATTCTTAACGGAACACCCTGAATACACCAATAAAATAAGAACCATCATTTTAGATCCTGCAAGAGCTGGTATTGCTCCTAAAACCCTTAAAAAAATAATAAACCTAAACGCAGAACGTTTGGTTTATGTATCTTGTAACCCAGCAACACAAGCAAGAGATACAGAACAATTAATGGAAGCTGGTTATACGATTAAAAAAATGAGTTTGGTTGATCAATTTCCACATACAGCGCATATTGAAACCGTTGTACTTTTTGAAAAAAATTGAAATAAAAATTAAACTCAAAAAATTATTGAATTTGAAACGTATTCTTATTTTTTTAAGCTTTGTTACCATAACAGCTGCAGTTATCCTTAGCTGTGAACGTGATGATATTTGTGCTGAAACCACTCAAACGACAGCCCGTTTAGTTATTGAATTTTATGATGCATCAGATATAGACGAATTAAAAAATGTTCCAAGACTTACCGCTTACGGCGAAGGTTTATTTACCGATGAAGATGGCGTAACTACAGAACCTTTAGAAGCCTCGGACACCATTGTAGCAGCAGATGACGACACCTATATTTTTAATGTAAATACTAACAGCATTTCATTACCATTAAAGGTCAATGACACTCTGGGTAATGAATTTGTAACCACACGTTTTGTTTTAGAAAAAGACACTAATTTACGTTTAGATACCGACGACCCAGAAACTTCAAATAAAGACATTATAGAAATTACTTATAACTCAGAATTTATTTATGTCTCTAGAGCTTGCGGCTACAAGAGCTTATTTACAAATTTAAACCTAACTTCAGAAATTGATAGTGATCTATGGATTGCTAATATAGAAGTCGTAGAAACAACAATTGAAAATGAATATACAACACATGTTCACATCTTCCATTAGAAGTGCTATACTATTGCTGTTGGTTTCTACAATGGCATCATTTGCTCAAGAAGAAAATGAAACCGTTACTGATACGCTAATTTACAAACAGAAATATGGCCTTAGGCTTGGTGCAGATATAAGTAAAATAGCACGTAGTTTTTTTGAGGATGATTATTCTGGTTTTGAGATTATGGGCGATTACCGACTAACAAAACGTATGTATTTAGCTGGAGAAATTGGTAATGAAGAAAAAACAATTGAAAATGATGCTCTGAGCAATACCACAAAAGGAGGGTATTTTAAAGCTGGTATAGATATTAATTTCTATCAAAACTGGTTGGATATGGAAAACATGATTTATTCTGGCTTTCGTATTGGTGCAGCTACATTTAGTCAAACACGAAATAATTACACCATTTACAATGTCAATAACCAATACTGGGATGAGCAATTTAATGTTGAATCAAGTGAAGTGTATAGTGGCTTAACGGCACTTTGGGCAGAACTTCAAATCGGTTTAAAAGCCGAATTATTTAATAACTTTTTTGCAGGTATTAATTTACAACTTAAATTCTTAGTTTCGGATACCGAACTTAATAATTACGAGAATCTCTATGTCCCTGGTTTTAACAAAACCTTCGATAGTAGTCGCTTTGGTGGTGGTTACGGTTTTAATCTCTCTTATTTAGTCCCTATATTTAAAAAAGATAAGATTGTCATTCAAGAACGAGAAACAGAAGAATAAGTTCATGCTAAATAATTCGCATAACCAAATACAAACATCTTAAAGTCGACCGCTGCTTTTAAAATTATTGTTTTTTCTTTTTCTTAAACCTATAACCTATCGCTAACTTAGCTTTCGTAAGGTTTAAATTATAAGAATTACCATAGCCAAAATCTGTAGAATACAAGCCATTACTGTAGGTTAAACTTGCGTAGTACTGCTTATAACTATATCCTAAACCAATTAAGAAATCTAACTTATAAAGTAGCGGATCAGAGGGAATATAACTCGATTCTTCTAAATTGATTTTTTTTCTCATCACTCCAATTCCAGGCATAACATTAACTGTTGCTGTAATGTTTTCTGGAAGTTTAAAATACGTAATTAATCCTGCTAACACACCAATAGCCATCCCACTATAACTCTCAATATCAGCTTGCTCATTAAAATAAGGACTCGTTGTTTCTGATAAAAGACTTGGTTTTGCTGAAAAGTAATCATAGCTTGTAAACGCACCAATACCGCCTGTTATAAAAACATTTTCATTATTTTTTTCTGAAAAACCGGCTTTTAAAAGTGAATATGAAAATTCTATATCATCAAAAGTGTACAAGTAATTTACACCAATGCTTACCGATTTAATATCATCGCGATACACTTGAGGTTCATCAAAATTATTTTTAGCCGTAAACCCTCTATAAGTTTGTGCATAAACATTTACATAATTACGGTCTTTCAAAATTGTAATTCCCTGTAAATCAAATTTTCGAGTACGCTCTTTGTTAGGGTTTTTAATATTAAATGCAATATCTATAATAATTTTTCTATTCGCAAAACCAACACCTAAACCATGTCTATTATTAGGCACGTATCTCGCTTTGGAGTTACCGTCTTTGATGCTAAACTTATTAACCTTAAAGTTGGTAAATAAACGAACTGAATAATTATCAACATCGCGATCAATAAGTAATGAATCTAGGTCTGTAATATCTTGTGCTTGTATAGAAACACACGATAAACAAAAAATTAAAAGAATAAAAAATTTTACCATTGGGGTCTTTTTAAAAATATTCTGTTTTGATACAGGTTACATAAATAGATTCCTATTTTTACAATTGCTAAATTACATTAATAAACACAGACTATGCAACTTGTTTTCGCAACTAACAATTTAAATAAATTAAAGGAAGTTCAAGCTATAATTCCACAACATATTAAACTTCTAAGTTTAAAAGATATTGCTTGCACTGAAGATATCCCCGAAACTCAAGCCACAATTAAAGGCAACGCAATTCAAAAAGCAGAATACCTAAAAGAACATTATGGTTATGATTGCTTTGCTGATGATACAGGTTTAGAAGTTGAAGCTTTAAACGGTGAACCTGGTGTGTATTCTGCGCGTTACGCAGGTCCACAACGCAACGCAGAAGACAATACCAATAAATTATTGACCGAACTTAAAAACAAAGCTAACAGAAAAGCACAATTTAAAACCGTAATTGCATTGCATCTCAACGGCGAACTACACACATTTACAGGGATTTGTGAAGGCTCAATTACAGCTGATAAACAAGGCGACGGTGGCTTTGGTTACGATCCCATTTTTAAAGCCGAAGGTTATGATAAAACGTTTGCTGAAATTTCTTTAGAAGAGAAAAATAAAATTGGACATCGTGGAAAAGCAGTTGCAGAATTGGTCGACTTTTTAAAAAGTAAATAAAATACGGACTACAAATCACTTATAGTACATACAATTAGCTGAAGTTCAGTACTTCTAACTCAAGATTTACTCTAAATATTCTTTAGGTAAAAACATATCTGACTTTTTCAAAACGTGACAAAAATCACATTTTTCTTGGATTACAAATTTTATATTTGTTTTTAAACGAAGTCATTATGAAAAAATATGCTTTCCTAGTTGTCGTATTAGCTTTAGCCGTGAGTTGTAAAAATTCAAACGAAAAAAAAGATACTATAGCCTATAATCCAGAACATGTTGAATTACAAGAAAGAGCTGCATCTATATTTGGAACACTTCCAACACAAGTTGATAATCCTGAAAATGTAATTACAGAAGAAAAAGTGGTTTTAGGTCAGAAATTATATTTTGACAATCGCTTATCTAAAGATAATACCCAAAGTTGTAATACGTGTCATGATTTAAAAACCTATGGTGTAGATAACTTAAGTACGTCTCCAGGAAATGATGGAACGCTCGGTACTAGAAATTCCCCAACAGTTTTTAATGCAGCATTACATGCTGATCAATTTTGGGATGGTAGGGAACCCGATGTCGAAGCACAAGCTGGTGGTCCTATTTTAAATCCTGTTGAAATGGCTATGCCAAGTGAGGAAGTCGTTGTAGAGCGCCTGTTAGAAGACGCTAATTATTTAGATTTATTTAAAGCTGCTTTTCCTGAAGACTCAGAACCAATTACCTACAAAAACATACAAAAAGCTATTGGTGCTTTTGAACGTAAACTCATTACACCTTCAAAATTTGATGATTTTATTGCAGGCGATATAGAAAGCTTAAATGAAAAGGAACTTATAGGCTTAAAAGTTTTTATGGATAATGGTTGTGTAGCTTGTCATTCTGGAAATGCTTTAGGAGGAAATATTCATCAAAAATTCGGCATATTTGATGAGTATTGGAAACACACTAAAAGTGAACAAATAGATAAAGGTAAATTTGAAATCACCAATAAAGAAGGCGATAAATATGTCTTTAAATCACCCTCACTTAGAAATATCGCAAAAACCTATCCTTATTTTCATGATGGAAGCGTTCACAACTTAAAAGATGCTGTTTCAATCATGGGCAAAATTCAATTAAAGAAAGACTTCACCGAAAACGAGCTAGATGCCATGGTAGCATTTTTAAATTCTTTAACTGGCGAATTGCCTGAGGATATTAAAAAGACATTATAATCTCTAAAATTCATAGCCGCTTTCTAACGTTAGTAATAACATTTCTTAATATTAACGCTATTAAATGGTGTCTAATATCTACTTAACACAAAACCCAATAAACTGATTTACAAAGACCTTAATAATTATTATGATTACAAAAATTGATTATCCAATTAATTAACGTACCTTTGCACCTTGCAAAAAATCCAAATTTAGGATTTTGTATATTCCTCAGCGTGAGGATGTGTTACCTAGAAGTTTAAGTGTTTAGTATGTCGATTCGCTTCTTTTGTAACACCAAAAGAATTTAATCGAATACATAAAACTCAAGAATGAGCACATTCCAAGAATTAGGTCTTAATGAAGACCTTCTTAAAGCTATTACGGATTTAGGTTTTGAAAAACCTAGTGAAGTTCAACAAAAAGCAATTCCACTTTTATTAGAAGAAGAAAAAGATTTAGTAGCCTTAGCGCAAACAGGTACAGGAAAAACCGCCGCTTTCGGATTTCCGATGTTACAAAAAATAGATATTGATAGTAGAACTACACAAGGATTAATCCTTTCTCCTACGCGTGAACTTTGTTTACAAATTACCAACGAACTTAAACTTTATGGTAAATATTGTAAAGGCTTAAATGTTACTGCCATTTATGGTGGAGCAAGTATTTCTGATCAAGCAAGACAAGTAAAACGTGGTGCACAAATTATTGTAGCAACACCTGGCCGTATGAAAGATATGATTAGCCGTAATATGGTTGATATTTCTAAAATACAATACAGCGTTTTAGATGAGGCTGATGAGATGCTAAATATGGGCTTCTACGAAGATATTACCGATATTTTATCGCATACACCAGAGGACAAAAGCACTTGGTTATTCTCTGCAACGATGCCTAAAGAGGTGTCTAATATTGCAAAGAAATTTATGTTTGACCCTACAGAAATTACCGTAGGTAACAAAAACGAAAGTACAAGTAATGTTTCTCACGAATACTATTTAGTAAATGCTAGAGACCGTTACCAGGCACTTAAACGTTTGGCTGATGCAAATCCAGATATTTTCTCTGTGATTTTCTGTCGTACCAAAAGAGATACTCAAAAAGTAGCCGAAAACTTAATTGAAGATGGGTATTCTGCAGGCGCTTTACATGGTGATTTAAGTCAAAATCAACGTGATTTGGTGATGAAATCTTTCAGAAACAAACAAATACAAATGTTAGTGGCTACAGATGTTGCTGCGCGTGGTATTGATGTTGATGATATTACACACGTTATTAACTACCAACTTCCTGATGAAATTGAAACCTACACACACCGTTCAGGAAGAACAGGACGTGCTGGTAAAACAGGGGTTTCAATGGTTATTGTTTCTAAAAGTGAAGTTAGAAAGATTAAAAGCATCGAACGTATTATTAAAAAGCAGTTTGATAAAAAAGAGATTCCTTCTTCAGAAAATATTGTAGAAGTGCAATTAATGTCACTTGCTAATAAAATACATACTACTGAAACAAATCATGAAATTGATAAGCATTTAGAAAACATCAATGAACTATTTGCAGATACTGAAAAAGAAGAACTAATCAAGAAATTTTTCTCTGTAGAATTCAACCGTTTTTTCAATTACTATCAGAAATCTAAAGATTTAAGTGTTGTTGATTCTCGTGGAAGTGATAGAGATGGCGGACGCGATTACGGTAAACAATCTAATGATTCGCGCTACTTTATTAATGTTGGTAAAAAAGATGGTTTTGATTGGATGAAATTGAAAGATTTCTTAAAAGAACAATTAGAATTAGGACGTGATGATGTATTTAAAGTCGATGTAAAAGAAAGTTTTTCGTTCTTTAATACAGAAAAAACATTACAAGAGAAAGTATTGGCTTTCTTCACCGATTTTAAACATGAAGGTCGTTTTGTAAACGTTGAAGTTAGCGAAGATAAAGGCCGAAGCCGTGGAGGTAGAAGTGGCGGAAGAAATCGTGGCGGAAACGACAGACGTTCTGGAGGCCGCAATCGCTCTAGTGACAGACGTTCTTCTGGAGGCTCTGGAAACCGTAGCGATAGACGTAGCAGACGTTCTGACGATTCAAGAAGCGACAGAAAGTTTAATGATTCTAGAGGAGACAGACGCTCAGAATCAAGTGGATCTGGTTCGGATAGACCAAGACGTTCTAGACGAAGAGATTAAATTTTTTAAAATATCCTAATTTTCAAAAAATAAAATAATATATTCCAAAACTTAAAGTCCGACTTTAGGTTTTGGTTTTTTTTTGACACAAAGCAAACAATTGCTAAAAAGTTAATATTTAGTCAAAAATAAACCAGCAATATGTTAAATCCGTTTTCTTTATTACCTTTACCACGTAACACATGTACATGCGATATTTACTGATTATTATTTTATGTTTAACTACAGTTTATAGCTATAGCCAAGACAGTACAGCAACTGAAACTCCTACTAAAGTAAAGGGTACGCTTGTCAGTGCTTCAACCAGCAAAACTTTAAGCGAAGCAAATATTGTAAATATTAACCAAGTTGTTGGGACGGCTTCAAATAAAAATGGTGAATTTGAAATCAAAGCAAAAGTCAATGATACACTTCATTTATCTTATTTAGGTTACAAATCTATAAAAGTACGTGTCACTAATGACTGGTTAAAATTTGGGAATACAAAAATTGAAATGACTGAACTAGCATTAGCGTTAGAAGAAGTCACTGTAAAGCAACTTGAACTAACAGGTTATTTAGAGGTAGATATGAACCAAATTCCTGTAACCTCTAACAATCGTTATCGTATTTCAGGTTTACCAGGTCAAGGTTACGAAGCAGGAAAACCCAACATAGCAACTAAGGTTTTGGGCGCTATTTTTAACCCAGCTGATTTCTTGTACAACATGTTTGGTAGAAAGCCTAACGAAATGCACAAGCTTAAGAAAATGAAAGAGGATGACGAAATTAGAAGTCAACTCTCTAAACGTTTTGACCGCGAAATGTTATTGGTGTTACTTCAAGTTAATAAGTATGATTTAGAGGAAATTGTAAACCAATGTAATTACTCAAAAGACTTTATTAATACCGCAAATGATCTTCAAATTTTAGATGCTATTAGCGAATGTTATGAAGAATATAAAATCATTAATCGCAGTAATAAAAGTCGTTCTAGCAAGGACAAATCCTAATTTTAAGTCCCTTAATTTTCATCTAAATAACGCTTCACAATATCATCATAATCTTTGATTGTTTTTTTAATCCAATCAAAACGTTTTTCTATAATTTCTGTTTCAGATAACTGCCAATCAATAGTTGACTTGCGTAATTGAGCTGTAACATGCTGAAGAATAATTGCAGCAGATACCGATATATTAAGACTTTCAGTAAAACCAACCATCGGAATTTTCAAATAACAATCAGCCTCCTCAATCACTTGTTGCGACAAGCCTTCTGTTTCTCTTCCAAAGAAAAAACACGATTTTTTTGTAAAATCAAAATCTATCAATTCACAATCTTCTACATGTGGTGTGGTAGCAACAATTTGATAATCTTTAGCTTTTAAATCATTAATACACGACTTTACAGAATTAAAACGATTAAGGTCAACCCATTTTTGGGCACCCATTGCAATTTCTCGATCAATACTTTTAGAGTTTACTTCTTCAACAATATTTAGTTCCTGGATACCAAACACATCACAAGACCTCATTACAGCACTTGTATTATGCAATTGATATACGTCTTCTGTTGCCACCGTGAAATGTTTAGTCCGTTGCGCTAATACTTTTTTAAAACGCTCTTTTCGGTTTTCAGTAAGAAAGGATTCTAAATAGTTTAGAAGCTTTAAGTTGGTCATAAAATCTTATCTTTAATATCTATAACACAAAACTAATGAAATTAAAAACGACTATCTCTTTCTTGTTTTTTATAGTCTGTAGCCATCTTAGCTATTCACAAGAAAAACCACAAATATGCTCTTGTTTGCTTCTTAAAGAAACCGAAGAAAATGATACTAAAGTTATAGCATTAGCGGAATATGTTGAAGCTTCTCTTCATAATTTAAGTACCGATGAGTTTAATGAAAAGTTTGATGTACCTTCATTTATTAATGGTGTAACCAATCACCAACTTATTGATAGCGAAAATAGTTTTACAAAGAACTTTATGGAAGGAACTTCTACTATTGGAAAACAACTTTCGCAACAATTGGTCAACTTAATTGAAACCGGTTCGTATTATAATCTTATAAATTACAGGTACAATATTGTAGACAGAGCTTATTATTTTACTTTCAGATTGTTTTCTGAAGAAACAGGTGTAAATTATCACGATTATAAAGTTTGTTCTAATGGTGAGACTTTAAAATTTAATGACATTTACATCTATCTCACAGGAGAACCTTTATCTACTACGATGCAAAGAATTTTCCTATTGTCTAAACCCATAGGAAAAGAGGACGCTTACGCTTTAAATTCAGACAATCACCGAAATGTATTCTTATTTCTAGAATCACAAAAATTAGCAAAAAAAGGTAAATATGAAGCTGCTTTTAATACCATTTCTAAAATTACAAGCCCTATGGCCGAAGAGAAATTCACACGCTTAACCAAAGCAAATTATGCAATGGCTTATGATGGCAAAATGTATGAAGTCTTATTAGAAGAATACGCTGAACAATTTCCAAAAGACCCAACATTATATCTCAAATTAATTGATTACTATATTGTAAAAGGTAATTTTAAACTGGCAATAAAAAACATTGATAAATTAATGTATGAAACCGATGATGACTTTTTAAATCTTTTAAAAGGAAATGTGTATATGTTAAGTGAGGATTATGAAACTGCTGAATCACATTATGGATATATAATGCAAAACTACCCCGATCTTTTTCAGGGTTATATCGGTTATATTGTAAGTTTAAATTTTCAAAATCGATTTGAAGACATCATAATTGTTATAGAAGACTTATTAGAGCAAGGTTACGACAGGGAAGCCCTATTAGAATTTATAGAAGAAAGCGAAGCGGATGGCAGCAATCAAATAGACGCTTTTTTAAGCTCTAAAAAGTATAAAAAGTGGAAACGTAAATCTAAATCATAAGGATGACTAACACATCCTAAAATCATAAAAACATTTTAATTAAAACTCATGAAACACATCGTCGTATTAACAGGAGCAGGAGTAAGTGCCGAAAGTGGTATTAAAACCTTTAGAGATGCCGATGGCCTTTGGGAAGGTCACGATGTTATGGCAGTGGCTTCACCAGAAGGTTTTGCAAGCAATCCAGAACTGGTTTTAAACTTTTACAATGAAAGACGGCAACAACTTAATGAAGTAGAACCCAACCAAGCT
Organism: Winogradskyella vidalii; assembly: GCF_013403955.1. Classification (GTDB taxonomy): domain Bacteria; phylum Bacteroidota; class Bacteroidia; order Flavobacteriales; family Flavobacteriaceae; genus Winogradskyella; species Winogradskyella vidalii. The sequence goes on from NZ_JABFDG010000002.1 coordinate 87,083, forward strand.
CACAAAGCCCTAGCTGAACTTGAAAAGAAATACAAAGTTACGGTCATCACTCAAAATGTAGATGATTTACACGAACGTGCTGGAAGTCGTAATGTGATCCACCTTCATGGTGAATTACGAAAAATAAGAAGCACGGTAAATGAAAATGATATTAGATTCTGTGATCACGATATAAAATTAGGAGACCTATGCGAAAAAGGCCATCAGTTACGACCTCATATCGTTTGGTTTGGCGAAGCCGTACCGATGATTGAAAAAGCGATGGAAGTATGCCAAACCGCCGATGTTTTAGTCATTATAGGTACAAGTATGCAAGTGTACCCTGCCGCTGGATTAATGGATTATGCTCCAGAAGCAACGCCTATTTATTATATAGACCCTAAACCAGCCTATATCAATAGCAAAAGCGTTCATATCATTGAAAAATCTGCTACACAAGGCACCAAAATCTTATTAGAATTACTAAAAGTCTAATCTTAAGTTCAGTGTAATTTATGTTAAACTTTTTACAAAACCCTCATAAAACATACTAACTAGTATTTTTTATCTATATTTGACTATGGAACAAAAACAAAAGTCAGAATTTACCAAACAGTTAATTCTTAACGAGTCGTTTAAGTTATTCTATAAAAACGGGTTTAAAACCACGAGTGTAGACAAAATAATGAAGACCACAAACCTTACTAAAGGTGCGTTTTACCATCATTACAAAAGCAAAAAAGAACTTGGATTAGAAGTTATCAGTTCTAAAATACAACAACGTGTTTACGAGGGTATGATTACCCCATTGTATCAAGACGGTAATGCATTAACCATATTAAAAGTCACGTTTTCAGAGCGATTAAAATCTTTTTCTACACACGAAAAACAACATGGCTGCCCAATGAACAATTTTATCAATGAAATTGCCGATGAAGAAGAAGCCTATCAACTAGCCTTAAAACGTATTGTTGAAGAATGGAAAGCGGCTTTAATCTATTTACTTGAGCGTGGCAAAAAAGACCATGTCATCAATACAACAATTTCTAGCAATGCTGTTGCGGTGTATTTAATCAGTTCTTTTGAAGGAATTCGAGGGGTAAGAAAATTATATAATGACGACAGCGTCCTCGATGATTACATTCTAGGACTTTCCCTATACCTCAACCAACTAAAACCCTAGTTTTTTTTAACTTAAAAACATACCTATAAGTATGTTTTAAAACAAATTTTATATGAGCACTAACAACAGAAGAAGTTTTATTAAAAAATCAGCAATGCTAGGATTAGCGGGCGCTACTATTCCGCAATTTGGATTTGCCGCCAATACAAAATCAGAAGAAAAAAAAGAAACTATGAATACAACAAGACCAAAAGTGTTATTTTTTGACGTTAATGAGACTTTATTAGACCTCACAACCATGAAAAAAAGTGTAGGTGATGCACTTGGTGGCAGAAGTGATTTATTACCTTTATGGTTTACAACGATGTTACAATATTCATTGGTAACAACAGCAGGTAGACAATACAATGATTTTGGAATTATTGGTGCCGCTGCTTTACAAATGGTAGCTGCCAATCACAACATAACCTTATCTGAAGAAGAAGCAAGAGCATCTATTTTAGGTCCTATACGATCCATACCTGCCCATCCTGAAGTAAAGCAAGCCTTAACCGATTTAAAAACTGCAGGCTATAAATTAGTATCCTTTACCAATTCTTCTAATAAAGGTGTGGAAACACAATTTAAAAATGCAGGGTTATTAGATTATTTTGAAGAACGCTTAAGCATTGAAGACATAGGAAAATTTAAACCCGATACAAATGCTTATGATTGGGCTGCTAGAAAGATGGGCGTTAAACCAAGTGAATGTTTACTTGTTGCTGCACACGGTTGGGATATTGCCGGTGCTATTTGGGCAGGATGGCGCGGTGCTTTTGTTGGAAGACCAGGAGCGCAATTATATCCATTAGCACCAAACCCAGAAATTAACGAACCTGATTTAAAATTAATTGCAGAACGTTTAATTGCTTTAAAATAACACTATCATGTCACTAGAAAATAAAGTTATTATTGTAACAGGTTCCTCAAGAGGTATTGGTAAAGAAATAGCGATTCAATTAGCTAAAAATGGCGCTAAAGTCATTGTTAACCATTCCAATAGTGAAGATGAAGCCAAGAATACTGTGATGGCTATTACAGAAGCTGGAGGAACAGCAATGGCTATTAAAGCAGATGTAAGCCTCAAAGAAGACGTCACGGAATTATTTGATAAAACTATTGAGAAATACGGAAAAGTTGACGTCTTAGTAAATAATGCTGGTGTCATGATTTCAAAACCTCTAATAGACAATACCCTAGAAGATTTTTCAAAACAATTTGATGTTAACGTTAAAGGCATTTTTAATACGTTGCAGGAAGCGTTTCATAAATTGGCAGATAAAGGAAATATCATAAATATTTCTTCAAGTACGGTAAAATTAATGTTTCCAAGCTATGCATTATACTCGGCATCAAAAGCAGCTGTAGAGCAAATGACACGTGTATTTTCAAAAGAAATTGGACGAGGAATCTCTGTAAATGCCCTTGCTCCTGGCGCTACAGAAACCGAATTATTTATGAAGGGAAAATCTCCAGAATTTATAGAAAAACTAAGTAGTATGAATGCCTTTAATAGATTGGCACAACCACTAGATATTGCTAAGGTCGTTGTATTTTTAGCGAGTGACAATTCTAAATGGATTTCGGGTCAAGTTATTGGTGCCAATGGCGCTCTAGTATAGAATTACCAAAATTTAATATATGAAAATCAACATCTTAACACTTATCACCTGTATTTTTTTAGCATCCTGTAACGATGGCAAAACTTCTGATGCAGTATCTAAAACAGCTACATTAGATACTGAAAAAAAATCGGATACAATAACCTTTAAAAATAAAGGTCACGAATTAGTGTATGAGCTCACTAAAAAAACAGGCGATTACCAAACACTCGTAAACAAAAAAGACGTTGTTTATACGTATACGTATCAAACACCAGATGGTAAAAAAGACGTCAGTACCGAGAAGTATATATTTAATGGGGAATTATCTTATGGCGCTTATAAGCAACACGAAAGAACACTTCCTAACTTAGAAGGTTTAATAGAACAAGGTTATGATGGTGATGAATATTGGCTAAAGCATAAGGGCAACCTAATCACCGATAATGAGGCTGCTTTAAAACGTGTGGCTTTTAACCGACCTACCAATTTTTACTGGTTTGCTATGATGCCAAAATTATTGGATCCAGGAGTAATTTACGATTACTTAGGCGAAATAACCATTGACGAAACATCTTACGACATTGTTAAGGTTTCATTCACTTCAAAAGACAATAAACCAACAGACATTTACCAAGTCTATATTAATAAAGACAGCGGTTTGGTAGATCAATTTTTGTTTACCGTTGCTGATTTTGGTGTTATGGAAACCCCAAACCTAATGCAATTAGAATATGAAAATATCGATGGTATGTTAATTCCGACAAAGCGTCAATATAAAAAATCTAATTGGGACGCTGAAGTTACGGATGCTCCATGGATACATGTCACATGGACAAATATTTCATTTAATAATAACTTGAAAAAAGAAGACTTTAAAAAAGAAAACACAATGACAAATTATACAGTCGCCTCCTTAAAATCAAAATTAGACGAGAAGAAGGCTAATTTTGAAAAAAATGCAGACGAAACTAAAAAAAGAATCTACAACGAAGGTTTTGAAGATGTAAAGAATAGCGATATTCTAAGTCAGGCAAAGCAAGTTGGTGACAAAGCACCAAACTTTGTTTTAAAAAATGCCTTAGGAGAAACCGTTTCTTTAGAATCATACCTAAAAGAAGGCCCTGTAGTGCTAACTTGGTATAGAGGTGGTTGGTGTCCGTATTGTAATTTAACCCTACAGCAGTTACAACAAGAATTACCAAACTTTAAAGCCAATGATGCCAGCTTATTAGCTTTAACACCAGAATTACCTGACCAATCTATCAGTACAACTGAAAAAAACGATTTAGAATTTGAAGTTTTAAGTGATATCGGTAACAAAGTCGCAAACGATTATGGTATTGTATTTACACTTACAAATGATGTCGCTAGCATTTACAATAAATCATTTGACATGAATAGCCACAATGGAGATACGTCTAACGCACTTCCTTTAGCGGCAACCTATATAATAAATGAAGAAGGAAAAATTGCATACGCTTTTTTGGACACGGACTATCGAAACAGAGCTGAACCCTCTGAAATAACAGCATTTTTGAAGAATAATTTATAATATAATTATTCTTAAAAGTGCTATTAGATTAATAGTTCTGTTCATAATCCTAAAAAAGTCATTAGTTAATAATGGCTTTTTTTCAGTTTATAACCATAGGCTTTGCTAGAACTAAAATTTTAAATTAACTTAGACGTATGCAGTTCCTCAATAAACAGTAATATTACAGGCAATTCAAGAAAATGAAAACATACTATTCATCTTCAAGTCATTCTAATTTTGATACTGCATTAGCGATATTAATGTGTTTAGTAATTGGAGGTGTCATAGTAAACACTACTGACATCATTTGGATACAATTAATTTCTATTTTAATAACTATCGGAGCTGTTATTGTAATTATTTACTATCATAGAAAGCGAACATTTACTATTAAATTCTTGGAAAACGAAATTATAATCGAACACCAATTTTTAAAGAAAAAGATAAAAGTTTCTTATGTAGATTTATTAGTTATTGAATTCTTATCGATACATAAATCGCCTGACAGAAACAAAATACATTTTAAAACAGAAAATCAATTACAATCTTTAAGTTTTCTAGCGATTGCACACTCTGACCAATATATTGAATTTATAAAATGGTTAAAAACTAAGAATGATAAATTAGAACTAAAAGTATTTCCATCCGACCATATAATGAATCACAAAATTCAAGAAATTTACGGATTTAAATACCGAAAGATGCTTAAGAAAACGCTTTAAATAAAATAGTTTTTATTAAATTCACCTATGAATAGGAAAAGAAAACAAGATATCAGTCTTGTTTATAATTATGTAATCCTAAACTAATAACTAAAACTATGAAATCACTAACAAAAAGAAAAACAATAGCTTTTTTATGCTTGGGAATATTCATTATTTCTATAGCTCAACTTGTAGCACATTTTTCGCTAATAAACGATTTTGTTAAAGGAGCTGCTTTCGGAATAGGAATTGGATTATTAGTAATCGCTTTAATTTCGGGCAATTTTAAAACACAAACAAAATCATCAAACTAACGGAAAACCATAAGGTCCTTAAACGAACAACTCCTATTCGATTGCAAGAATATGGTGTTGGGATTTTTGATAACTTCCCTACCAAATCTGCATTAAAAAAAGCTTTAAAAAAAGGGTATATTACGGTAAATGGTAACGCTGCTACTTCCGCTACATTTATTAATGGCGGTGAGATTATAAGTTTATCTGTTCCTGAACATGTGAGTCCTAAGAAACGCTTAATTTTTAAACTCCGAGTATTATTTGAAGATGATTATCTAGCCGTAATTCACAAACCTGCAGGAATTTTAGTCAGTGGCAACCACTTTAAAACCATTACTAATGCTTTAATTCAAAATTTAAAACCAAGTCCTTTAGATGATGCTACTCAACCACAACCGGTGCATCGTTTAGATTTTCCAACCACAGGCATTTTATTAATAGGAAAAACAAAGCGAAGCATTCGTGCTTTAAACAAACTATTTGAAGACAGAGCGATAAAAAAAACTTACTATGCTGTTACCATTGGCAGCATGAAAGCCCAAGGTCGCATTACAACAGAAGTTGATGGAAAAACTTGTGAATCTAATTATAAAGTACACCAAACCGTTGCATCCACTCGATTTGGGTATCTTAATTTAGTGGAACTAGAACCTTTTACAGGACGACGACATCAATTACGAAAACATTTATCTAGCATTGGAAACCCAATTCTTGGAGACAAAGACTACGGCATAACATCGCTTATATTAAATGGAAAAGGCCTTTATCTACACGCCTATACTTTAAAATTCACACATCCTTTTACTCAGGAAGAATTGTATCTAAAAGATGACTTCCCCGTAAACTTCAAAAAAATTTTTAATAAAGTTGTTATGTAAAAAAACTTCTCCTAGGGAATAATTAAGAAATCTAATAAATCGCAGGTGACTTAAAATTCTATTTATCAAACTATCAGTTTATAAAACTCGATTAATCAAACAATTACTATTTTACATAAATCAAATGGATTTTTACCAACCGATTTAAATCAAAAATAATATTTGTTTTGTTCGTTTTTTTGTTAAATTCGTTAAGATTTTAATTCTAAATCAACTCCCTTACATATCGCAAGGTGTTGATTACAAAATAATTAAACTCTAAATCAACAATCTATAACTATTTAATAAAAAAAAAGATGATTAAAAGATCTACTAAAATGATTGCAGCAGTTTTTGCTGTATCAATGTTATTAACTTCTTGTTATTCTTACACGAGTGTTGTAGGAAATGGGGCTCAAGGAAATAGTCAAACAACAGAGTGGAATCACTATGTCGTATACGGTTTAGCTCCAGTTGGAGTTTCAGACTCAAAACAAATGGCTGGTGGTGCAGAAAATTACACTGTACATACAAGACAATCATTTGTTAATGGTTTAGTTTCCGCAATTACTTTTGGAATATATACTCCAACAACAACTACTGTTACTAAATAACATTTAATAAATAGAGCTTGTTATAATTAATAAGCTCTATTTGTTTTATTACTATGAAAAAAATAATTTTTTATATAGCTTTAATCATATCAATTTTACTACTTGTAAACATTGCTAATATCCTAATTTCAGATTTAAATAGACTTACCCAATATGGATATGGTTTCTTATCTGGTAAAATACTCTTATTTGTGTTTTTTGGAATAATAACTTTTTTCACAAGAAAGTATAATTCTGAACCTAAAACTGAACACTAATATTTATTTTTAGTATTTTAAAATCTCACATATAATTTGTGGCATTACCTATTCTTTGCTTCAATCCACTTGCTCATATATTTAGTACTCTGCATGGATTGATGCCTAAATAATTGCCCTATAAAATTATTTTGGCGATGCATTTCTAGATCATTAGAGAGCCCGTTAACATGTGTCGCAAAGTTAACTTCAAAATTGGTTTTATTAAAACGTTGGTCTAATACCTTAAATCCATTGTTCTTTTTTACTGACCAAAGATCTAAATTGGTATAAAGCGCTACAGCTTTGTCAGCAAAGGCTTCAGGATTATCTTCTATAAAACCATTGCGTTCCAATTCTCCAAACATGCCTTCCGCAGCAATAGTAGACATTACACTAGGAGTACCGTTTTGCATGGCATCTATGAGCTTACCTTTTAATCCTGCCCCATAACGTAAAGACGCTAAACATACTTTTGCATTTTGCATCACCGTATTTACATCTTCAGCAAAACCTTTTATTAAAAAACCATCTTTAGGTTGATGCAATTGTACCACTTTTTGAGATTCATAAGCACCGTAAATATGAAGTTCTGCTTTTGGTAGTTTTTTTCTTATTAATGGCCAAATGGTTTGTTTTAAATATAAAACGGCATCGTAATTGGGTGCATGAAGAAAATTCCCAATAGTTATAAAATGTTGACGTTTTTCAAACGTTGGCACCTGTTTTATATCGTCTTCAGGAATAGGCGCTAATAAAAAAGGCAAATAATACAGTAAACTTTTATCAATTTTAAACTGTTGAGTTAAAATTTCGATCTCAGCTTCAGAAATCATCAAACTCAAATCGCAACGATATATACTAGCGATTTCCCGTTTGGTAATGTCATTTTGCAAGTCTTCAACGGTTACCTTTTTATGCTTTTTTAAAGCCACTTCCCTAGCCTTTCGTAAACCATGAAAATCTTCCGTATCTAATATTCTAATAGCGTTGGGACATTGTTCAGAAACACGCCAACCGTATTGCTCTTCAGTCATAAAACGGTCAAATAACACAGCATCTGGATCTAATTCCTTTATAAATACATCAAAAGAAGAATCATTCAAAAGAATCGGTTGGGTAGCAACACCAATAGCATTCAAATTAAATGTGTTATCAGACGTTTTAGCAGCTGAACAAAATGTCACCTCATAGTCTTGATTTTGAAATTGTGTTAGCAATTGCAGCATGCGACTACCAGCTGCCGAACTTTTAGGCTCTGGCCAAACAAAACCTATAACGAGTATTTTTTTTTTCATGTATCAATTAAAACATCAAAAATATGCAATTGCCCTGTTACTTTTAAAGTCTAGACTTAATAATGCTATAGCGGTGCTTCTAAAAAAATATATTTCAAACGGACATTGTTTGCCCAGGACACCACCGCGTCTATTTGTGCTTGTGATAAATCAGCATCTTTATGTAGCCAAGTATAAGACGTTAATGGCATTTTTTTAGCTTCTACCATTTTTATCAACTCATCAAGCTTTTCATCTTTTTTAGCTTCTGAATACGACTTCCATCTAGACATATTAAAATGTGTTTTTCCATGAGTTATGTGATCTGCCATCCAATAATTTACGGGTGTAATATGGCTATACCAAGGGTAATATGTATAATCGCTATGACAATCTAGGCAAGTGTTTTCAAGAATTAACTTTACATCTTTTGGTGGATTGGTATCATCAAAAAAAGCAATTACAGCAGTTGAATCGCCCTTATTTTTGTCGGGTCTAAAAAATTGAGCACCAATAAAAATGACCAAAAGTAAGACAGCTATTTTTTTGACAATTTTCATTTTTTAATCTAACTTTAAAGTTCTAAATTAATCATTTTATTTTGACCAAAGCCAAACTCTATAAGGAATTAAATTACGTGAATCATTCGCGTGAAAAACGGTTGCATTATGCCAATTTAGTAATTACTAATCCAGAATTAGTAAAACCTCTTTTAGACATATTGTTTGAGGTTGATGATAAAATTTCATGCCGAGCGGCTTGGGTGTTTGAGTTTATGTGTAGCAAAAGTATCATTGAAATTATTCCGCATTTAGATAGATTCACACAACATATGCATAAAGTCCATTTAGCCCCTGCCGTTAGACCTGTAGCCAAAGTATGTGAACTTTTAACAGAAGCTAATTACACTAAAATAGATAATGTAATGGCATCACATATCACTGAAAATCATAAAGAAAAAATTATTGAAGCCTGTTTTGATTGGATGATTAACGATGAAAAAGTAGCACCTAAAGCTTATGCTATGAACAGTTTGTATAAACTTGGTAATGAATACGACTGGATCCATCCTGAATTGGCAATTATTTTAGAACGTGATTTTAAAAAACAAAGTGCCGCTTATAAAGCTAGAGCGCGACATATTTTGAAAAAGATTAATAAAGGTTAAAGCGTGAAGCACGAAGTTGGAAGTTGGAAGTTGGAAGTTGGAAGTTGGAATAAAAACTCTTAATAAAACGCAAAGGCGCAAAGAAAAAATATTTAAAGTTTAAATAGGTTTTCATTTTACTGTATAAGCTAATATTTTTTTACAGAATACTGTTACTGTGACTGTGACTGTGACTGTGACTGTGACTGTGACTGCTATTATAAATTATTTTGTGACTTTAAAACGTCCTAAATTTTCATCAAAAGTAATCAAGTCTTTTGGAAAAAGTGTTTCAAATACACCTTCTGAAATTAAATGACAAGGCTGTCCATAAACCACTTCTTCTTTCTGCATCACAATCATAGTATCACAAAGTTGAATCGCTAAGTCTATTTCATGAGACGAAAATAAAATGGTCTTACCAGTTTCCTTAGCTAACTTTTGAAGTAGTTTTAAGATATAAGCCTTATGATACATATCGAGATGAGAGGTTGGTTCATCTAATACAATAACATCGGTATCTTGTGCTAAAGCACGTGCTAGCATTACTTTTTGCAACTGACCATCACTAAGCTCGTAACACTTTTTATCTTTTAAATCTATAATATTAACTTGTTCTAGAGCCCTATTAATAATTACTGTATCTGTTTGTGTAAGGCTACCAATCCAGTTGGTATACGGGTGTCGTCCTAGGGATACCAATTCATATACAGATAAATTTTTAGAACTTAAAGGTTCGGTTAACACAATACTTAATTGTTGAGCGAGCTCTAATATAGAAGTTGCATTTAGGGCTTTATTATTCAGCAAAATGGAACCCGATAATTCTGGTTGCACCTTAATTAAGGTTCTTAATAATGTAGATTTTCCAATACCATTAGCGCCAACTAAACCAATTAATTCTCCTTTTTGTAATTCAAAATTAATATTTGATGCAATAACCATTTCCGCTTTCTTGGTTTTATAACCTATAGAAAGTTGATTTACTTTTAAGATGGTATGTTGTTTATTTTCTTTCACTATTTTATTTATAGACCTATCAAATTTTAAATTATAAGAGTATGCTTTCTTCGAATTTCTAACTTCATTCTTCCAACATGGTTAAAACATCATTTTTCGTTGTCGTACCAATAACCAAATCACAACAGGCGCTCCAACTAAAGCGGTTATTGCATTAATTGGCAAGGTATAATCACTATTAGGAACTTGTGCGATAGTATCGCAAATAAGCATGACTACCGCTCCAAATAAGAATACGGCTGGCAATAATATTTTATGATTGGTGGTTTTAAATACTTGTCGGGTTAAATGCGGAATCGCCAAACCAATAAATGCTATGGGCCCTGCAAAGGCAGTTATGGTACCGGCAATTAAGCTTGTGGCCAAAATTATAATGAAGCGACTTTGCTTCAAGTTTAACCCTAAGCTTTTGGCATAGTTATCACCAAGTAATAGACTGTTTAAGCCTTTTATAGAAGCAATACTTAATACTAATCCAACAGCATAAATTGCAAAGAAAATTAAAAGTTCCTTCGAAGATAAATTACTTAAACTTCCAAAGCCCCAAAATATATATTGTTGTAATTGTTCTGCAGAGCTAAAATAAGATAATACGCTAACTACCGCTGAAGTAATGCTTCCAAACATTAAACCAATTATAAGAATGGCCATGGTGTCTCTCACTCTGCTCGATACCGCTAAAACAGCCATTAAAACTAAAAAACTACCCAAACTCGCTGAAATTACAATGCTCCATTTAGAAATTAAAGCGGTGGCAAAATAGCCTCCAAACAACCCAGAACCCAAAATAACAATAGCAACGCCCAAACTTGCTCCTGAACTAATCCCCAATACAAACGGGCCTGCTAAAGGGTTTCTAAACAAAGTTTGCATTAATAAGCCTGAAATTCCCAAACCAGAACCAACCATAATAGCGGTAATTGCTTTTGGAAGTCGCACTTTTGAAATAATAACCTGCCATACCTCATTATCTGAAGTGCTAAAAAGTCCTTTTAAAACCTCAGAAAACGGAATATTTATAGAACCTAGACTAATATTGAGTACAAAACAAAACAGTAAAATAACTGTTAGAATTACAAATGGATATGTATAATTGGTTTTCAATAGCTTAGACTGTTATCATGAAGATTTTTCACACTAATACAACTGTATTATTCTACTTTAATTTTTCAAAAAAATAGGGTTTGTAATCTTCCAATAATTCTGGGTGAGTTATTTTAATTAAATCTTTTAAGATTAAATCTGGTCTTGCAATTCCTAATTCATAATACAAAACACCTCCTGTGGCTCCTGTTGTGTTTGAAAATGTATAGATATTTTTATTTTTAAACGCTTCAAAATTTGTGTAAAGTGTACTTGCCTCTTCTAACTGCTCTAAGCTTCCATAATAAGAAGGACTCAACCATATTTCAGCATTTTTAGCTTTTTCTAAAACTGCTTCAAAACTTAACGCTAAACTGCCATTTCCTGTGGTGTCACTCCAAAGGTAATCAACGTTAGCATCTTTTAGAAATTGCGCTTCTGCACTAGAACCATTAGGCATATACCAAACGTCTTTGTGCATGGCGCCACTAAATACTGTTGGTGAATGCGCTGCGTTTTTTGCTAAAGTTTTTGCTCCTAAATAGTCGCTTTCAATGGTATTAAAAATAGAATCGGCTTCTTTTTCTTTATTAAAAAGCACGCCAAAAAACTTAATCCATTCCGCTTTTGCTAATACTGATGCCTCTACCCAATCGCCGTTGTATACTACAGGAATTCCAGCTTGCTTTATCACGTCAAAAGTTTTGTTGACACCATCAACACCAAAACCTATTACAACATCTGGATCTAAGGCCAATAAAACTTCCGTGTTTATACCTTCATTTTTACCGAGTTCCCTAACTTTTTTTGCATCAATACGCGCTCGTGTTTTTTCTGAAGATACATAATCCGTTCCTGGAAACCCAATTAAAGCTTCTTCTTCATTTAATAATTCTAACCCTGGAATATGTGTGGTTGATGTTACTACGATTGTTTCTATCGGGTCTTCTATAAATCCATCAAACTCTGCAGCATTAAAGGTGGTTTTCGCCATATTATCTTTTGAAATAATTACATAGCGATAGGTTTTGTCTGACTCTGGCCATGGATTTGTAATGCTTAATATTTTATAATTCTGGTAGTAATCTACGGCGAAACCTTTGGCGTATTTTAAGTCTAGTTGTTTACTTTCAAACGTTGAAACCTTATCGTGTTTTGTTTCATTTTTACAAGCACTAACAATTAAAAATAGCAGTAATAATCTATAAAATTTCATCTGTAACCTTTGTAACGTTTATTTAATTTCTTCATGATAACTTTGACAAAAACATTAAGCATGAGAGGTGATTCAAATTTAACATTATATATTGTTGCAGGTGTCATTATTGTCCATTTTTTAGCCGGATTTATTTATCTACTTTATAAAATGAATAAGAAAAAGTAAACCGTTACAAATTAATATATGGTTTCATTGTACTAAATCTTATTGGTAATAAAACCAGAAAATAAGATATAGACACCTCTGTAAAAAAAAGCCGCTTTAACAATGTGTTGAAAGCGGCTTTTAGATGTTATTGATTTAATAAGTTTAATTTTGATGGTCGTTGATCAACCATTTCGTAATGAAATGGATTTTCTAAATCTTGAAGGTCTAAATGTTCTAGTGGACGACTGAAAGAACTTGACGAACGTCCTATACCCGTAATATTAGCTATTGCTTCTGCCAATAAACGTTCGTTTACATCACCGAGTTGACCAAGGTCATCAATTCGCTCTGAAATTTCAAAGCCTAATGTTGGTTCAATACCATCGTAATATTGCGAAAAACCATCTGCATTTTCAGACTCATAAACTAAGGGTTGCATGGCATAAGTGTGACTTGGATTGGCATTAGCACGTGCAAAATTTTCAGAATCATAAATTGTTATTGAAGCTTGTGGTTTACCTCGTGTGCTGGTTCCTATTTGAACAACATCTATATAAGGTCCTAAACCATTAATGAGAAGCTCACTTGCAGAAGCACTGCTTCGGGTTGTGATGATATGAATTTTAGTCAGGTTTAAGCTATTAATTGGTGATTGATACGTAATCTGATTATCTGTATTACGTTTAACCATCTCATCTACAAAAGGGTTAATCAGTGCCTCAGGATTATCTTGCTCAATAGAAGCCTGAATATCACTATTCCAATTTTCTTTAAAAAAAACTTCACCTGTAAATTGTCCTGTAATCATAGAAGACAACCAAATTGATGTACTCACACTTCCGCCGCCATTATAGCGTAAATCTAATACCAAATCAGATATTCCAGCGGCTTGAAATTCAGCAAAAACATCATTTAACTCATTAAGATTAGCATCTGCAATTCTAAAATTGTTATACATTAAGTAGCCTATAGAATTTCCAGAAACATTAAGCACACGATGTTCTAAAATTGGATTTTCTGTGTATTCTGTTTTAGTCAGTGTAATTGTTTCTCCATTTGCTGTAACAACATCATCCGTAAGTAAATCAGTTGTACCATTATTATTATAATCTACAAGACCAATCGTATAAGTTGTAGCACTTAACAAAGCACTATAGTTAGATGCTGTTAAAGTAACACCATCAACGGTATTAAAAATCATTCCTCGAGTAACACCATTAGATTCTGCACTTGTATTCGGTAAAACATAGCGCACATAACCTACAATATCTGAGGTGGCGTTTGGTAATTCTACTAAGCTAAAACTCATACCATTATTTACCGATATACCTTGTAGTTGTTGTTCTAAATCATAATAATTTGATACAATAACACTAAATTCATCAACGGTGTTAGGCTCATAGAGTAGGGCTTCAAATAACGCTTCAGGTGAAGCATATCCATTTAAATATTCGGTATAAGCTTCACTAGAAGCAAACCGGTTATTACCTAAATCTGTAATATTATCTTTATACGCATAGACTGCGTTTAAGCCTTTCCACACAAAATCATTAAGTTCTAAAGTGGTTGATGGAACGATATTATCATCCAAATCGTCAAAACAGCTAGTTAATGCCAAAGCAGCAAAACCTGCTATTAATAATGTCTTAATATTTTTCATGTGTATTTATTTCGTTATTACGGGCTCGCAATTTCTACCTTTTGATTGTAAAACTCTAAATTTACTTACATTATTGTGAAAAATAAAAATCTTTGTAACAAAAAGAAAAGTGTGTCGTCGTAATAATGAAGGCAAGTAAAATTGAATTCACCAACCAATCTAAATTATAATGAATCAGTCCGATTTTGTAACTATCGTGATGCCCTTTAAAGACAAAGTGTTTCGTTTAGCTAAACGATTACTCGTTTCTAAGGATGAAGCAGAAGATGCAACACAAGAGATTCTGATGAAATTATGGCATAATAAAAAAAAGATTGGGGATTATAAAAATGTAGAAGCGTTTAGCATGACGATGACCAAGAATTTTTGTTTAGATCGTTTAAAATCGAAACAGGCTCAAAATTTAAAAATTGTTCATAGTAATTACACCGATAATCAGGCGTCGTTACAAAGTCAAGTTGAAACAAAAGACAGTATAGATTGGGTTACTAAAATTATGGAAGACCTACCCGAACAACAAAAAATAATAGTACAACTAAGAGATATTGAAGCTTATGATTTTTCTGAAATCGCGAAAATTCTAGATATGAACGAAACAGCCGTTAGAGTGAATTTATCGAGAGCACGAAAAACCATTAGAGAAAAATTAACTCATACACATCAACATGGTATTAAATAATATAGAAGAACTAATAGAGAAATATAACAATGCGGAAACTACACTGCAAGAAGAAGCGGAGTTAAAAGCCTATTTTTTAAGTGATGCTGTAGCGCCACATTTGGAGCACTACAAACCAATGTTTCAATATTTTTCTAAATCTAAAAAAGAAGTTTACAATAAACCTATTTCACTAAACTCTAATAACACTAGAAAAACAAAAATATACCAGTGGTTTTCTGTTGCTGCCATAGTATTATTAATGCTGGGGATTTTTATTCCTAACTGGAATAATCACCCCAAAACTCTAGCAGATTACACTGCTGAAGAACAAGAATTATATTTAGAAACCAAGCAAGCTCTTAAGTTAATCTCTAAAAATTTAAATACAGGATTAGTCGGTATGAATGCCTTAGACATGGCTGGTGACAATTTAAATACAGGGCTCGAAAAAGCTAATTATATATCAGTATTTGGTACAACCACAAACAAATTATTAAAGAATTAAAATCAAAATAAAACAATATGAAAAATTACAAATCATACTTAAACATGGGTAAAAAAACAATCTTAATTGCTGCCGTTATGCTGACCTCTTTAACATCTTTCGGGCAAACTGCAATAGATAAATTAGAGGACAAAGATGGCGTTGCTTCTTTTATTTTAAATCAAAAAATGTTCAGAATGTTGGCAACAATGGGAATGAATGTTGAAGATTCTGAGGCAAAAGGATATGTTGATATGGTGAATAAAATCACAGGACTAAAAGTTTTTACAGCAGATAACGAATCGGCTTCTAAAAATATCACAAGCACTGTAACAAGTTATTTAAAAACCTCTCAACTAGAAGAATTAATGCGTTTTAAAGAAGGTGATAAAACGGTTAAATTTTATGTAAAAGAAGGTAATGATGAAAACCATGTCCGAGAACTATTAATGTTTATGACAGGACTGAATGAACTTACCAACGATGAAGGCTTAAAAGTAAACGGTAAAGATTTAAAATTTGAAACTGTAGTTATTTCTTTAACAGGAGATATTGATTTAAGACAAATCTCTAAAATCACCAACCAATTGGATATTCCAGGTGGTGATCAATTAAAGAAAGCCGGAGACAAACAATAATTAACTAAAAAGGCTTCCTTTTTTTACTGATGATAACTATGATACAATTAATTAAAAAATCGGTTCTATTGCTACTTTTGATTACAATGTTTACGAGCTGTAATCAAGAACCAACATTACAGACCTATTATGTTGATAACGAACTAGAACCTGGTTTTGCTTCGTATGACATACCTACAAGTGTTGTTAATGTAGAAGGTATTGATATGACTGAGGAACAAAAAGAAGCGTACAATTCTGTAGATAAGCTGAATGTATTAACTTATATGGTAGATAATACAGATACAGAAGACTACAAACTAGAATTAGAGAAAGTGAATACCATTCTTAAAAATCCTAAATACGAAGAGTTAATGCGTGGTGGCAATACAACAGATGGGAAATTCGTTGTAAAATTTATGGGAGACATCGATAATATTGATGAACTTATCATATTTGGAAGTGCTAACAACAAAGGTTTTGCTATTGCAAGAATTTTAGGAGATGATATGAATACAGCTCAACTAATGTCTTTAAGTTCTGTCTTAGAAAAAGCAAACTTTGACAAAGACCAGCTTAAAGGTATCACTGATTTTTTTAAATAATGAACACCTAATTTAAAATAAAATTAAAGTGAATCGTCTTGAAGTGTCTCACTTTCAGGACGATTTTTTTTTCCTTCATTTTTAAACGCAAAGATTATAGTAAATACAAATAAAGCCCCAAAACTTAAGAACAATATTGCTTTTACAATCAGGTAATTGAGTACATCACAAAATCCTGCAATAAAAAAACTTAAGGCTATAAAAGTTGCGCAAGTTAGTGCTATAGCATCTTTGGTCTTTGGGATTAACTTTTCTAACATAAATTAATTATATACCTGTATAATTACTCGGTGTAATAGCCTTTAATTCAGCTTTAATAGTTTCTGAAACCTCTAAGGTATCAATAAAATCTGAAATAGAATTTTGAGTAATAGCGGTATTAGTTCTTGTTAAACCTTTTAACGCTTCATAAGGATTTGGGTAACTTTCTCGTCTTAGTATCGTTTGAATCGCTTCCGCTACAACAGCCCAATTATTTTCTAAATCTTGAGCAAATTTCGGTTCATTTAATAATAATTTATCTAAACCTTTTAGCGTCGATTTAAATCCAATAATAGTATGCCCAAAAGGTACACCAACATTTCTTAAAACCGTACTATCAGTTAAATCGCGTTGCAATCTAGAAATTGGCAATTTTGCTGAAAGATGTTCAAAAATAGCATTGGCTATTCCTAAATTACCTTCACTATTTTCAAAATCAATAGGATTTACTTTATGAGGCATTGCAGAACTTCCAACTTCACCAGCTTTAATTTTTTGCTTAAAATAATCCATTGATACGTAAGTCCAGATATCGCGATCTAAATCTATAATAATGGTGTTTATTCGTTTTAAACCGTCAAATAATGCTGCTGCATGATCGTAATGTTCAATTTGAGTTGTTGGAAACGAATGCTGTAAACCTAATTTTTCTTGAACGAATTTTGTTCCAAAAGCCTTCCAATCGATATTAGGGTAAGCCACTTTGTGAGCATTATAATTCCCCGTTGCACCACCAAATTTCGCAGCACTTGGCACATCATTTAACAACTTAAATTGTTCTTTTAAACGTGTCGCAAAAACTGCAATCTCTTTTCCTAAACGTGTAGGTGAAGCTGGCTGACCATGCGTTCTTGCTAACATTGGAATAGCAGCCCAATCATTTGCTAAGGTTTCAATTTTTTCTAAAAGTGTAGTATATTCAGGAAGATAAACAGCGTTCATAGCATCCTTAATACTCAATGGTACTGCTGTATTATTGATATCCTGAGAGGTCAATCCAAAATGGATAAACTCTTTATAAGCTGATAATTCTAAAGCGTCAAACTTATCTTTTATAAAGTATTCAACCGCTTTAACATCGTGATTGGTTACTTTTTCGATATCTTTTATTGCTGTTGCATCTTCAGCTGTAAAATTTTTGTAGATGCCTCTTAAGTCTTCAAAAATAGAAGGCGACACAGCTTCTAATTGCGGTAATGGTAATTCACAAAGTGCAATAAAGTATTCAATTTCTACTAAGACACGATATTTTATCAGTGCTTCTTCAGAAAAATAATCCTTTAATTTTTCGACTTTAGATCGGTATCGACCATCAATTGGTGAGATTGCATTAAGAGGTGAAAGTGCCATTTATCTTGCTTTTTTTGAAGCATCAAATATAGTAATAAGTTCAGAGTTTTTAGTCATCAGTTCAGAGTTTTTAGTCGGTACTTTATTACCAAGTATTTAATATAAAAAAGTGTTGTTGAAGCAGAATTATAGTCCTAATATTTTTAGTTTCTATTATTAGATATTCAAATTTTTATTGGCTACATTTTTAGAAGACGTCTAGATTTAAGCTAAAAATGTATCTTTGATAAATTTCAATTTCCAACTATGACCGACACCATAATACTTTTTATAGCTAGCCTTATTTCCGCTGGTATTGGTGCCTTAATTGGCTTTAAGTTTTCGCAAGTCAATACTAAAAGTCACTCAAGCACATTAGAAGAGCGCAATGCTAATTTACAACAACAAATTAATGCGATAAAGGAATTCACTGCATCTGAAAAGCAAAAACAAGAACAGTATTTTTCGGATCATGTTGCGGAATTAAAAGCCAGCATTTCTAAAATTGAAACTGAACGCGAAGCGATAAGAAGAGAAAAAGACTTTTTAAATACAGAACTATCAAGACGTAATTCTGAATATGAAAACCTTCAAAAATCAAATCTTAAACGCGATGAGGAGTTAACGCTACAACAAGAACAATTACGTAAGGATTTTGAATTGATGGCTTCTAAAATATTAGATGAAAAGTCAGAGAAATTTACGCTTCAGAATAAAGAAAACATAAAAAACATTCTAAATCCACTTGAAGAAAAAATAAAAACCTTCGAGAAAAAAGTTGAAGACACACAAAAAGAAAGCATCAGTATGCATTCGGCTTTAAAAGAGCAATTATTAGGCTTAAAAGATTTGAATCAAATTATGGCGAAAGAAGCCACAAATCTTACTAGAGCTTTAAAAGGCGATAGTAAGACTCAAGGGAATTGGGGTGAATTGGTTTTAGAACGTGTATTAGAAAAATCGGGATTAGAAAAAGACCGTGAATATTTTGTACAACAGCATTTTCAACGCGAGGATGGCTCACGTGTATTGCCAGATGTGGTGTTACACCTTCCGGATTCTAAAAAGATGATTATTGATTCTAAAGTTTCCCTCACGGCTTATGAACAGTTTGTAAATGCTGAAGATGAGGAACGTCCTTTATTTTTAAAAGCACATGTTAATTCTATAAAAAAACATGTGGATCAATTATCGGCTAAGAATTATCAGGATTTGTACGATATTGAATCGCCAGATTTTGTATTGATGTTTATTCCTATTGAACCCGCTTTTGCTGTGGCTATTAACGAAGATAATTCACTTTACAATAAAGCGTTTGAACAGAATATTGTTATCGTTACACCTTCTACTCTACTGGCAACTTTACGCACTATTGACTCTATGTGGAATAACGAAAAACAACAACAAAATGCTTTAGAAATCGCCAAACAAGCTGGAGCACTTTACGATAAGTTTGAAGGCTTAGTGACCGACTTAACTGGTGTTGGCAAAAAGATAGATGCTGCTAAAAGTGATTATTCATCGGCTATGAATAAACTGGTTGATGGTCGTGGTAATCTTATTTCGCGAGTTGAAAAGCTTAAAAAAATGGGTGCTAAAGCCAAGAAAACACTTCCCGAAAGCATTATTAAGCGTGCTCAAGAAGATGATTCTGAATAAATTATCACGTTTACAGGTGATATATTTAAATATCACGTAAAAAAGTGATATATTTGATTATCGCTAAATTACGTGATAAATGAAAACAAGTATAATTACAGGAGATATCATTAAATCTAGAACACAATTAGACAATGAATTGTGGTTAACGACCTTAAAAGAAGCCTTGTCTTATTTAAGTGTAGATGCTCAATATTGGGATATATATCGTGGTGATAGTTTTCAAATAGAGTTAAAAGATGTATTTTCAGGTTTTATTGCAGCCGTTTATATTAAAGCTTGCATAAAATCTTTATCGGGCTTAGATGTTAGATTGGCTATTGGTTTAGGAGAAAAAACTTATAAAGGTGATAGTGTTAGTGAATCTTCTGGTGAGGCCTACATTAACTCTGGCGAAACCTTAGAAATGCTAAAAAAAGACAAACAAAATTTAAGAATAAAAACCAATAATTTACAGATTAATAAAGAGCTTAATTTATATTTTAAATTGGCGTTAATCGCTATGGATCGATGGACAATCAATTCTGCTGAAATTGTTAAATTAAGTATCGAGCAGCCCAATGCTTTACAGAGTGAACTAGGTAAAATTATAGGTATTAACCAAAATGCTATAAGCACAAGACAAAAACGGGCGTACTTAGATGAAATATTAGAATTAGATGTTCTTTACAGAGAAAAAATAGCCACAATAGTATGATTCTTATAATTTTAAAACTCGTTTTAGCCCACCTTATTGGCGACTTCTTTTTACAACCTAACCAATGGGTTAAGCACAAAGAGAAAAAGAAACTGAAATCGGTTTGGCTTTACGTGCATGTTGCTGTGCACTTGGCTTTGATGTTATTGTTGGTATGGGACCTGACTTATACAGCATTAATTTTAAGTGTGGGCGGCGCTCATCTAATAATCGATGCTTTAAAACTTAGCTTTCAGCGTAAAAAAATAAAACGCTACTTGTTTTTTATTGATCAACTCTTACACCTTGGAGCTATAATAGGATTAACCTTATTGCTTTATAGTAGTGCATTTGAATTTCAGATTAATTGGGATGCCAAATCACTGTTATTAGTGACTTGCCTGCTATTTTTAAGCACTCCTACAGCCATTATAATGAAAGTTATTTTCTCTAAATGGAACATTTCAAAACTTACTAAAGGTAATGAATCTCTAAAAGATGCCGGAAAATATATTGGTATTTTAGAGCGCCTTTTGGTCTTTATATTTATAGTGGTAGGCCATTGGGAAGCCGTTGGCTTTTTAATCACTGCAAAATCTGTATTTAGATTTGGGGATCTTACAGCATCTAAAGAAAGAAAATTAACAGAATACATTTTAATCGGCACACTTATTAGCTTCGGAATTGCTATAATTGTAAGCTTGTTATATTTAAATTTAAAAACCTATGTTTAAATCAATAAAAGAATCTAAAATTGAAATTTCAGAGTTAATGCTGCCCTCTAACACCAATTTTGGTGGCAAAATTCACGGTGGTTATATCTTAAGTTTAATGGACCAGATTGCTTTTGCCTGTGCTTCAAAACACTCTAGAAGCTACTGTGTTACCGCTTCTGTTGATAAAGTAAATTTCTTGAAACCTATTGAAGTTGGCGAATTAGTAACCATGAAAGCTTCAATAAACTATGTTGGAAAATCATCAATGGTTGTTGGGATAAGAGTAGAAGCTGAAAACATTAGAACAGGAAAAGTTAAACATTGTAACTCGTCTTACTTTACGATGGTTGCTGTAAACGAAGAAGGAAAAACAGAGTCTGTACCTGGACTTATAATAAGCACTAAACTTGAAGCAAAACGCTTTATAAGAGCTATAAAACGACGTGAAGATGACATGAAAAAAGATGAATACCTTAATCAAATCTATAAAAATGTCGATAATTATTTAGACCTACTTAAGGACTATAGAGTTAAGATTGAACTAAAATAAAAAAAGCCATTTCCTCGGAAATGACTTTTTTATATATTGTTATAATATCTTTTATTGTTTTATAAATCGCTTAGTCTGCGATTCCTTTTCATTAGAAACCTTAACGAGATATACTCCTGTTTTCCAATTAGATACATCTACTGAAGCTTCCAATTGTGTGATTGTACTTTTATGAATGCGCTTTCCTAAAACATCATATACTTCAAGTATGGTATTTTTAGAAGTCTTAAGTAATTTAATGTTCAACTTATTTGAAGAAGGATTTGGTGAAATCTTGAAACTTCTATCCTGAAATAAGTCATTTTTTATTTCTATACCTAATAAAGACGATACTGCATTATGTTCAAAACTATGCACATATTCAGAGTTGTTAATAGGTGTAACAGTATCATTTTGATATCCTAATGCATAAGCATGCATAGCACCAAATGTAACAGTTAGTATAAAAGTGAGTAATATTTTTTTCATATAATTGGGGTATTCTTATAGCTAAGTTAGTAATTATTAATGAATAACACTATACACTTTATCGAAAACTATGCCAATTTTAGCTTATGAATGTTAAAATGATTGCAATTACAATAATAAATAAAGGCTTTATTTTAAAATAAAGCCTTTAGAATTAAATTATAAATTGATTTGAATTATTATTTACTCAAATACATTTTTCGTCTTGCATAAAGATCGTAAAACTGATCATCCTTTAAGCTATCGATAAACAAAATACTTTCACCTGTACTTTTCATTTCTGGTCCCAGTTTTTTATTCACATTAGGGAATTTGTTAAACGAAAATACGGGTTGCTTTATCGCATAACCTTCTAATTGTGGATTAAAATCAAAGTCGGTTACTTTTTTCTCACCTAACATTACTTTAGTCGCATAATTTACATAAGGTTCTTTATACGCTTTTGCTATAAACGGTACCGTACGTGATGCTCTTGGATTAGCTTCGATGATATAAACAACATCGTCTTTTATAGCAAATTGAATATTAATTAAGCCTACCGTATCTAATGCTCGTGCTATGGTGTGCGTATGATCTACAATTTGTTGCTTCACTAAATCGCCAAGATTAAATGCTGGTAATAAGGCATTACTATCACCTGAGTGAATTCCACAAGGCTCAATATGCTCCATAATTCCAATGATATACACATTACCATCGGCATCACAAATAGCATCTGCTTCAGCTTCTATAGCACCATCTAAATAATGATCTAATAATAATTTATTCCCTGGAATTGATTTTAGTAAATCAATAACATGAGACTCTAATTCTTGTTTATTAATCACAATCTTCATTCCTTGTCCTCCAAGAACATAAGAAGGTCTCACTAATATAGGAAAGTCTAGAACATCTGCTATTGCCAAAGCCTCGTCAGCTGATTCAGCAACATCAAACTCTGGGTAAGGAATATTATGTTGTTTTAAAATATTTGAAAAACTACCTCTATCTTCAGCTAAATCGAGTGATTTAAAGCTAGTTCCCATAATTTTAACGCCCCATTTTTCTAATTTTTCAGCCAACTTTAATGCCGTTTGCCCTCCCAATTGAACAATGACACCTTCTGGTTTTTCATGTTGAATAATATCATAGATATGTTCCCAAAACACAGGCTCAAAATACAATTTGTCTGCAATATCAAAATCAGTAGAAACTGTTTCAGGATTACAATTTATCATGATGGTTTCATAACCACATTCGGCAGCTGCCAAAACGCCATGCACACAACAGTAATCGAATTCAATACCTTGACCAATTCTATTAGGACCAGATCCTAAAACAATAATTTTCTTTTTATCAGAAACAACACTTTCATTTTGAACAGACACCTCACCTGCTTCTGTTTCTACTTCACTTTCAAACGTTGAATAATAATAAGGTGTTTGGGCTTTAAATTCCGCTGCACAGGTATCAACCAGTTTAAACACACGATTAATATTTAGGTCTTTTCGTTTGTTATAAACTTCACTTTCTAGACACCCTAGCATGTGCGCTATTTGGCGATCACCATAACCTTTTTGTTTGGCTTCAAGTAATAATTCGCGCTCAATACCTTCTATTTTAAAAGTAGAGATTTCTTTTTGAAGTTGAAATAACTCCTCGTATTGCTTTAAAAACCACATATCAATTTTAGTGATTTCGTGAATACGACTCAAAGGAATTCCTATTGCTATAGCATCATATATTACAAATACACGATCCCAACTTGCGTAGGTTAATTTTTCTATAATGGTATCATAATCAGTGTAGCCTTTACCATCTGCACCTAAACCATTTCGCTTAATCTCTAAAGATTGTGTGGCCTTGTGTAGTGCTTCTTGAAAAGAACGACCAATTGACATCACTTCTCCTACAGCTTTCATTTGCAAACCTAACGTACGATCAGAACCTTCGAATTTATCGAAATTCCAACGTGGAATCTTAACCACAACGTAATCTAATGTCGGTTCAAACAAAGCTGAAGTTGACTTAGTAATTTGATTTTCTAACTCATCTAAATTATACCCAATAGCTAATTTGGCAGCAATTTTTGCAATAGGATAACCCGTTGCTTTACTGGCTAAAGCCGAAGAACGCGAAACTCTTGGGTTAATTTCAATAGCAATAATTTCTTCCTCATCATCTGGACTTACCGCAAATTGCACATTACAACCACCTGCAAAATCACCAATACTTCGCATCATATGGATGGCCATATCTCGCATTTTCTGAAACGTTTTATCAGACAATGTCATTGCTGGCGCAAGTGTAATGGAATCACCTGTGTGAATCCCCATTGGATCCATATTTTCGATGGTACAGATAATAACAACGTTATCATTTTTGTCGCGCAGTAATTCTAATTCGTATTCTTTCCAACCAATTAAAGCCTTGTCAATCATCACCTCATGAATTGGAGATACTTCCAAACCACGGGTAAGCATTTCATCAAAATCTTCTTCTTTATAAACAAAAGAAGCCCCTTCACCACCTAAGGTATAAGACGCTCTAATCACTAAAGGAAAACCGAATTCTTGTGCAATTTCTTTTCCTTTTAAGTAAGAGGTTGCTGTGGCCTGAGGTGCCATACCAACACCAATTTTTAACATTAACTCTCTAAATTGCTCACGATCTTCTGTGATGTTAATGGCGTCAATATCTACACCAATAATATCTACATTAAAATCTTTCCAAATCCCTTTCTCATCTGCTTCAATACAAAGATTTAAAGCTGTTTGCCCACCCATTGTTGGTAACACAGCATCAATCTGTGGATGTTCCTTTAAAATTTGAACTAACGATTTCGTCGTTAAAGGCAATAAATAAACATGATCCGCCATGGCTGGATCCGTCATTATTGTCGCAGGATTAGAATTAATAAGAATCGTTTCAATCCCATCTTCTCGTAATGAGCGTAATGCTTGTGAACCTGAGTAATCAAATTCGCAGGCTTGCCCAATGACAATAGGACCTGAACCGATAAGTAATATAGATTTTATGTTGTTATTTTTTGGCATAATAAAACGTTGTGTTTAATAATATAGCAAATTTACTTTATTGATTTGGCTGTGCAAAAATAGGTAACTATTGGATATAAAAAAAGACGTTACACCTAAGTAACGCCTTTAATATATTAACAATTGTTAATCATTATTTTTTATGTTTTGCTTCTGTAGAAACAGACAATTTCTTTCTTCCTTTAGCTCTTCTACGTGCTAAAACTTTTCTTCCGTTAACAGAAGCCATTCTTTCTCTGAAACCGTGTTTGTTTCTTCTCTTTCTTTTTGACGGTTGAAACGTTCTTTTTGGCATGTCGTGTATTTTTTAAAAAACTAATATTCTTTTTATATAAGTTATGAGCTATCTCAAAACTGCGTGCAAATATACAACAAGTTTTTACTTTAGCAAATAGCAAAAAGATTTTTTTTGAATAGATTTTAAACTCTTTGTTTTTATTATCTTTGCGCTCTGCTAAAACACACATAAATATGTTCAATAAAAATATAAAACTAGTCATTTTCGCATTAATCATTGGTTTTGCCATCTATCAATTCACCGAAGGAGAGATTGGTAATGGTATTATGTACATCTTACTTTCTACCATTTTTATATTCCTTTACTTTAAAAATGAAATGATTCTACTCGCTTTTATAAAGTTAAGAAAGCAGGATTTTGAAGGCGCAAAAAAATGGTTAGATAAAATTAAGAATCCAGAAGGTGCCTTAGTAAAAAAGCAACAAGGGTATTTAAATTACCTTAATGGTATTATGGTATCTCAAACTAATATGAACGAAGCCGAAGGTTATTTTAAAAAAGCCATTAGTTTAGGATTATCTATGGATCACGATTTAGCTATGGCAAAATTAAATTTAGCTGGAATTGCATTTTCTAAACGCAGAAAAGCTGAAGCACAAAAGCTATTATCTGAAGCTGAAAAACTAGACAAGAGAGACATGCTTACAGATCAAATAAAAATGATGAAGCAACAAATGAAAAAGGCCGTTATACCTAAGCAACAATACGGTCAACCTACTTCTGCTAGACAAAACCGAAGAAGTAGAAGATAATTCTTTTACTTCTTTTTATATTTTAAAAACACAGGTTGTAAGCTTATAAATAGAACTGTTGTTATAAACAATATAAGTAAATACCAGGTGTTTTGCATTAGGTCTATATAACCAATCTGTCCTTTCGAAAAACTCAAAATCATTAATACTTGAGCGCCGTACGGTAATATACCTTGAGAAATACAAGCAAAAATATCTAAAATAGAAGCGGTTTTTCTATTCGTTAAACCATACTCATCATTTATTGTTTTTGCAATTGAACCCGATATTATAATAGACACTGTATTATTAGCAATTGCCATATTTATAGTACTAACTAAAGTGGCTATACCAAATTGAGCCGACGTCTTACTCTTAATTAAAACTTTAATTTTGTTTAGTAAATAGTCGATACCGCCATTTTTTTCTACCAAAGCAGCTAAACCACCGGTTAATAATGATAGTAAGAAAATTTCTGTCATATTAGTAAATCCATCGTAAGCAATTCGTGTTGATTCCATCAGCGTAAAATCGCCATAAAAAACGCCTAAAATACCAGCTGAGATAATTCCAAAAAATAAGGTTATAAATACATTTACACCTATAATTGATAGTAGAATTACCAATATATAAGGCATTATTTTTATTACTGAGTACTCATAATTAACAGCATCTAAACTACTTGAACTTAAATCTAAACCCTGAACAGTTAAAACAACCAGAGTTATTAAAGCTGCTGGCAATGCCAACTTAATGTTTTCCTTAAACTTATCGCTCATCTTACAATCTAAAGATTGGGTAGCCGCAATGGTGGTATCTGATATGACAGATAGATTATCGCCAAACATAGCACCTCCTAATAAGGCGCCACTGAGTACAGCTAATGAAATATCGCCTTGTTCAGAAAACCCCACTACAATTGGTGCCAATGTAACAATAGCACCAACAGATGTACCTGTAGAAATTGATAAAAAAGCTGCTATTAGGAAGATTCCTAAGTAAATATATTCTATAGCAATGTAATCCATACCCAAATTAACAATGGCATCTACACTTTCTGTTGCATTTGTAATTGCTGCAAAAGCACCTGCGAGAAGATAAATTAAACACATTGTTAATATCTTATGATCTCCACAACCTTTTAGAAGTATATCTATTTTAGAATTTATAGATTGCTTAAACATTAAAAACGCGACGACAATTCCTACTATTACAGCAATTGGTGCTGGTAATACATAAAAATCATCGTTGTAAATCCCAATACCCAAAAAGGTAATTACAAATACTAATAGCGGAATTAATGCGGTAAATTTTGGTATTTGATTGTTGTGATTTTTCATGCTTTTGTTCCTGAAAAAGAAGTCGGAAAGCAAATAAAGTAGAAAAATTAGATTAACATTTTTTCCAAAATATTGGCTTATCGTTTTAGCACCTTGCTTGTTAATGCAGGTTGCTATCTCCTTTTGAGATTCTTGATAATTTATTTTAAGTCCGCAAATATATTAATATTAATAAACCTTCTTCAAATTTTAACGCTTTATTATACTATAAGCGTGGTGGTGATTAAAGTAGAGGTGCCATCAACCTAGCTAAAGCTTCAACAAGTTTTGTACGCTTAGAGCGCGCTTGCCATGATTTTAATTCTATTTGTTTACAGTCTTTTAAATCATCTTTAAAGAACGCTGTTAACTCTTTGCTTATTTTCTTATTGTAGATTAAGGCATTAACTTCAAAATTAATATTAAAACTTCTATAGTCTAAATTAGTGGTACCAACTGTACTAAACACGCCATCAACAACTATCGTTTTGGCATGAATAAAACCTTTAGTATAGCGATAAACCTCTACGCCTGCTTCTAATAACATTTCTAAGTATGAATTGGTGGCATATTCTGCAATCCAAGAATCAGAGTCTCGCGGCACAATAATCTTCACTTTTATATTGCTCCTTGATATAACTTGAAGTGCCGTTACAATTTCACTATTAGGAATAAAATAAGGGGTTGTAATATAGATATGATCTTCGGCATTTGTAATGGCCACAAAAATAGCCTCCATTATGTTAGACCAATCGGTATCTGGTCCGCTTGCAGCAATTTGAAGTGGTACCTGCTCTTCACAATCATGTTCAGGAAAATAGGTTTTTAAAATCTCTAATTCTGACCCACTAACAAAATCCCAAGTGGTAAAAAACAAGATTTGCAATGGTTTTACAGCTTCGCCAACAATACGAATATGTGTATCTCTCCAGTACCTATCATTATTTGCATTAACATAATCGTCTGAAATATTAATGCCTCCAACATAACCAATCTTACCATCAATAATAATAATTTTTCGATGGTCACGATAATTCATTTGTCCTGTAAATTTAGAAAACAGCACAGGCATAAATGGATACATTTCAATGCCACAATCTTTCAGTTTCCCTTTCATCTTAGAACTTATAGAGCTCCCAACATCATCTATAACGATTCTAATTTCTAAACCTTCACTTGCTTTTTGACATAAAAGATTGAGAAGTTCAGTGCCAATTTTATCATCATTTATTATAAAATATTCAATATGAATATGATTTTGAGCTTTTTTTAAATCCTCAAAAAGCAATTTAAATTTATCATCACCATTTTTAATCAGCTTCACCTCATTATTGATGGTGAGTTTTGATTTTTCATTATTGTATAATAAAGGGATTAGTTTTGATTTCTGGTCCAATAGCTCATCAACTTCATTAATAGTTTTAGTATCGAGTTCTAATTGGTCTTGTATTTTTTTTACGATGGATTGGTTGAGAACATTCTTCCTGCTAAATATTTTAGTCTTCCTGTATTCTTGTCCAAAAAGATAATACACAATTAAGCCTAAAAATGGTAAGGCTAACAAGCCAATAATATAACTTAAGGCTTTAGTTGGATTTAATTTTTTGAGCAGAATTGTTACAACCGCAGATAATGCAATTGCATAATTTATTATAATTAAAATCTGCCAAGTATGATTGCTAAGAAAGTCCAATTGTTATGGCGTAGTGTTATAAAAACCCGCTTTAGGAATGGCTATTTCATATAGTTTTCTAGACCTATTATTCAAATGTGGTTCTCTTAACCAAGGATTATGAAGTTTTAAAATTTTATAATTGATATTAAAATTTTTGGCGAATTGTGCAAAGTCTGTTACTGCAGTATCTACCTCTACTTTAAATGTTGGCACTTTTTTATATAAATGGGTTTTATTAAAGTTGAAACCGTACTTATCTGGATTAGAAAGAATTTCTTTTAAAGCAACAATTCTAAACACATAACGCCCTGTTTCTTCTCCTAACAATAAATCGTAATAATCATCTACCTTTTGTTCTTCTAAGCGTCTTGAAACCCCTTGATTTCCCGCATTGTATGCTGCAGCTGCTTTGGTCCATGATCCTAAATTCGCTTTAGCTTTCTTTAAATAATCACAAGCCACTTCTGTCGCTTTTTCTAAATTATAACGTTCATCGACATTGGAGTTTACTTCCAGACCATTTTCTCTACCTGTGGCAGCCATAATTTGCCAAATTCCACTTGCTCCTGCTGGTGATTTAGCCGTTTGAATTAATCCACTTTCAATAACCGCCAAATATTTAAAATCATCTGGTACACCGTGCTTTTTAAGAATAGGCTCTATGATAGGAAAATACTTTTGGGCACGTTTAAACATTAAAAGTCCATTAGACTGCCAATAGGTATTCACCAACAATTCGCGATCCATACGCTCGTAGATATCAGGATCATTAATCGGAACCATTTCACCTGCAAAATTTAAATTCTCAGGCATTTCTAATGCATAGACATTATAACTATTAACGATAGGATCTTCTTTTCCTAGCCCAGCGTCTAAAGGTGCTTTTTCATTTGGTGATTTTTGCATTGCGAAGATAAACAAGCCCGATAGGCATACAACTCCAATTAATGCTAAACTATTTTTTATAATTTTCATGTGTTTTATTTTTTTTTAAGCTATCACATCCCACTCTTTTATTAAGCATTCCCTTAATGAAACAGCGTATGGTCTATTAATTTTGTATCTTAATTTTAGGAGATAATCTATAAAGATAAACAATCTAATTACAGCATTCAAACTCACCCTTCAATTAGTTTTG
Source organism: Winogradskyella vidalii (assembly GCF_013403955.1). GTDB lineage: Bacteria > Bacteroidota > Bacteroidia > Flavobacteriales > Flavobacteriaceae > Winogradskyella > Winogradskyella vidalii. The sequence goes on from NZ_JABFDG010000002.1 coordinate 117,844, forward strand.
GTAAATTTTCGTTAAACCATTTATACTTGTTAATAATCATAATGTGCGTACCGCCTTTAATAACGATACAATCACCAACACAAGAATGTGGAAAAACAACATCCTTATCGCCGTGAATGTAGATAGCCTCTGGATGTGCTTCTTCCTGATCCCAACAAACCATATGTTTAATTGCCCAATCTAAATAGGTTTTATCATTTACCGAAAGGTATTTTTTATACAAGTTAACACGTTTTTTAACGGTTTCACCAAAAGCATATTTAGCTAATAAATCTACATTACTCACTAATTGTGTTGGTAAAATGTGATAAGCTTTTGTGATTTTTAAAAATTTTAGCCGTTTTGGTAATTCGTGATGTGACTTCACACTAGAAACAACAAATAATTTTTTAACCTTTATATATTTGCTCATTTCCTGTACTAAAACACCGCCAAAAGACACCCCTAATAAAACAATATTTTCGTGTTTTATAAATTCGCACATACGCAGTGCATAATCTTTGAGTGTATCTGTTTTATTGGGTATTTGCCACTCTAGCCAATGAATTTTATAATCTTGTTCTGGCAATTTTATATATTCAAAAATAGTGGGATTTGCAGCCATACCAGGCATTAAATAAACATGAGTCAATTTGGAATCCATAGGTCTTAAAACAATGTTAACAGGACGTCTTAATTAATTACAATTTAAGGTTTTAACATCAACAAACTTAAACTGTCGTTGATTTTTTGTACCTTTGCCTTGCAAAACTATATAAAATATAGTATCTACACCTCCAACCGCTGAATTTAATATAAAAAAATTATGACAGAAACTGCTGAACTAGTTGACAATGACTTCCTACGTCAATTTGAATTAAAGGTTGAAAATGAACTGGCTATTATTGAATACTCTTTACAAGAACGAAAGATATTCTTAACCAAAATGATAATTCCTGATGTAATTAGAACAGACGAGCTCGAATTAGATTTTATTGATTTAGTTTTTTCTAACATTAAAGAACGAAACATTAGCGTGGTACCTACAAGCCCAGAGATTGCAAAATTTGTAAGGCGTAACAGAAAATACAAGCGAATGCTACCTGTAGGCATTCGTATATAGCTTGAAAACTAAAGTACAAAAAATCCGAAACTTTAAAAGTTTCGGATTTTTTTATTGCAAAACCTTAATAAAGGCTATTTTTTTGTGTAAATAAGTGTCAAATCTCTAGTTTCTATAACACTCGTTAAATCTTCGCTGTAAATAGTAATTGCATTGTCATAGACCGTGGTTAAAGTATCAGCATCTATGTAATAATTTTGATTTAAAATCATAATTGTATCAGCAGCAACTTCCTTATATTCTGAAGCAAAACTAATTAGGCCATCCTGATTACATTCAACTTGCAAACCGTAATAATCGGAATTATTATACTTAAAATAAATAATATCTTTAGGAAATTCATTACCCGAAGACACCGTGCCATCTGCACTGAATGTAAGAATTTCACTGTCGTTACAATCAACCACTTCTAAGAGATTATCATTATAGGTATTGTCGTTATTCACATCAAAAGTAACACCCACAGTGCGTGTTGTTAGTTGCCATGTGCCTACAATTTTAGAATCACTATCATCATTAGAACAAGACAAGAGAAAACAGAAAAGTAAACAGGTAATTACAATGTTATTCATTAGAATATTTTACGTATTATCAAACTTAACACGAAAATGGTGCCAGCGTGAAAAAACATGTTGAAAATTAAAAAAAACCGACTAATGACTTACTAAAGCCTCTTGAAAGTCAAAACGCACCAAACCATCATCATCAATTTTAGTAAGATTCACCCTGTGAAGTGTATTCACCAGTTCAGGATTCCAAGGTGTTTTCACCTTTACGTAGTTTTCTGTAAAACCATGAATATAGCCTTCTTTGTTTTCACCTTCAAATAAAACTGTACGATTGGTGTCTAATTGATTCTCGTAAAAAGCTCTTCGTTTTTTAGCAGATAAACCACGTAACATCTTACTGCGTTTTGCTCTCACATTTTTAGGCACAACACCTTCCATCGTAGCTGCTTCGGTATTATCGCGCTCCGAATAAGTAAACACATGTAAATACGAAATATCTAGGGCATTTAAAAAATTATAGGTTTCAAGAAAAATCTCATCCGTTTCACCAGGAAAACCCACAATAACATCTACACCAATACAAGCATGTGGCATCACTTCTTTAATTTTAGCAACACGATCCACATACAATTCTTTCATGTAACGACGCTTCATCTTTTTTAAGATTACATTGCTCCCACTCTGTAACGGAATATGAAAATGAGGTACAAATGCTCTCGATTTTGACACCAACTCAATGGTTTCGTTCTTTAATAAATTAGGCTCTATCGAAGAAATTCTAAGACGTTCAATTCCTTTAACCTTATCGAGTTCAGTAACTAAATCTAAAAACGTATGCTCATGTTTTTTATTCCCAAACTCCCCTTTTCCGTAGTCTCCAATATTAACACCTGTCAAAACGATTTCTTTTATGTTTTGTTCTGAAATTTCTTTGGCGTTATTTAGAACATTTGCCATTGTATCACTACGAGAAATTCCTCTTGCCAGCGGAATTGTACAATAGGTACACTTATAATCGCAACCATCCTGAACTTTTAAAAATGCTCTTGTGCGATCACCAATAGAATAACTTCCTACATAAAAATCGGCATCTTCAATCTCGCAAGAATGTACTTCACCGAAGTCGTTTTTGGTTAAATCATTTAAATAATCGGTAATTTTAAATTTCTCAGTGGCCCCCAATACCAAATCCACACCATTAACATCCGCTAATTCTTCGGGCTTTAATTGTGCATAACAACCGATAGCTGCCACAAAAGCCTCTGGATTATTTTTTTGTGCTTGTTTAACTATCGTCTTAAAACGTTTATCTGCATTTTCTGTAACCGAACAGGTATTAATGACATAGATATCTGCAGATTCTTTAAAATCTACACGGTTAAAACCTTCATCTGTAAACCCTCTGGCTATAGTAGAAGTTTCAGAAAAATTAAGTTTACAACCAAGTGTGTAAAATGCGACTTTTTTAGATGCCATATGCTGATTTTATGTACCGAATGCTCTCGGGAAATTCAACCCTTTTTCAGATTAAATAATTTATATTTACTTTTTCTAAATTAGAGAGGGCAAATTTAAGCAATTACTGTATGTTTCACAACGTATTCGTCTTCTGTGAATTTAAAACCTAAAACTTATTTTTTTTTATGTCTAAAGCTGAAGCGCGTATAAATGATGTCATTGCCTTTTATAAAAATAAAGATACGGTTCTTGGCTATCGTAAATTGATGGATTGCGTTATAGACACGCAAGATTTAGACCTCTACAAACAGGTTATTGAATTAACCGATTGGAAAGAAAAACATCCTGACAATGAAACTGTATTTATTGAAAAATCACTCGCTATATTAGCCCGTGTATCAAAAATATCCATCAGCGAATACAACACTGACACACCTGTACTAACAGGAACGGACTTAGTTAAAAGTTATGGAAATAGCCGATTTCAATTAGGACCTGTTTCTGTTGAAATAAAAAAAGGACAAGTTTATGGTTTAGTAGGCGAAAATGGAAACGGAAAAACAACCTTACTTAGAGTTTTAGCTAAAGAACTAAACTACAATAAAGGCGTTTTAGATTTTAAGTTTGACAGTGATTATAACTCTAATTATGATTTACGTACCAACCTTGTTTATATACCGCAACGCACCCAAAAATGGTATGGTAGCTTAAAAGATAACCTAAAATTTGTTTTGGCTAGTTATGGCATTTCACCTGAAGAAAACGAAACTAGAGTGCTTATGATGATAGCACGATTTGGCTTGTGGAACTACAAACATTTAAAATGGAATGAACTGTCTTCGGGTTATAAAATGCGTTTTGAACTCGCTAGAACCTTACTTAGACAACCAGAATTACTATTATTAGACGAGCCTTTATCTAACTTAGATGTTTTGGCTCAACAAGTGATTTTAGAAGATTTAAAATCGATGTGTAATTCTATTAATAATCCTATTGCATTAATTTTAAGTTCTCAGCAATTGTATGAGGTTGAAAAAGTATCGGATAAAGTTATTTATCTCAAAGATGGTAAATACAAGGATAACACAACTACAGACAAAACTATTGAACATCAACTCATTGTAGAACTAGATTGTACAGCAGAGCGCAACACTTTAATTTCTGTTTTTAAAAACTTACACTTAAATAAATTAATTTATAATGGCGGCATCTATGTTGCTTATTTTCAAAATAGTACTACATTTTATAACGTACTCGAAACTTTAGGAAAACATAAAGTAGAGGTGACTTATACCAGAAATATAACCGCTTCTACCAGACGCTTTTTTGTATCCTAATGATTTTTTAAACCTATAACAGAAATAGTTTTGTTCAAGATTTACAGACTAAATAATGACGACCAATAGCTATCCCGCAATATAACAGATATAATTCATGAAAAAACTTATATATAAAGCCAACCAATATTTATTAGAACGCTACCCAATAATTTGGAACACACGTATCGTTTGGATGCTTTTAGGTGCTTTAGTATTACATATGCTCTTTTTTGCTGCCGGGTTTTTAACATTGAGTAATCCCGAAACACTTCACGAATACGCCATTAAGGATGTTTTTTTTAAAAATGGTGCTGTTTATTTCACTTCCATGATATCCATCTTACTTCTGGTGGGTTGGTTAATTTATATGTTTAAAAATAACGCCTTTAAGAATTTTTATCCAACTTCAGGTTTAAAATTATTTGGTCAATTTGTCTGCTATATCCTTATTATTTATAGTTGTAGCACCTTCTTTTTATCTTATAATTATGGCATAAAATCCTATATCGCAATAAGCTATCCTGACAATAAAGTTGAAAAAGAAATTGAAATCGCTAATGACGTAGCGATGTTCTTTTCTGAAAAAGTAAACGACTACACCATTGAGAATCGTAAGTATCCAAAACTATTTTTTGATTTGTATTGCGAAACAAACGATGAGTTTATTGATGAAAATTTACCTTATGAAGAATTTTTAGGTACATCATATCAATTCTACACCTTAAGAACTAGAGAAATCCCAACTAAAGCACGCAATAGCCATGATGCTATTGAATATGCTAATGACAGCAGCCAAATTAATCCTGTTTACACTGAAGTAAATGGCGATATAACGACCCTCTATATTAAAGATTCGGTTGTAGATATCAAACCCTATATAAACACGGTAAAGCCGAGTTATTACAATATGTCATCTACGTTTTTCATTTCTAGATATGACACCTTAATTGACAATTATGCCAACAGTTATAATTATAAAGCGCGCAGAATTAACAAAGTCAATTACAATAGTAATATACCTTTATTTACATCAAAAGATCAACTGAGAAACAAAAGAAATTTTGAGCTCTTAAATCGTAAAGACAAAACAGAAATACAGACTTTATTAGATACATTTTTAACTTTTTCTAACACTTATAAAGTACCACATAATCTAAATGCCGAAGCATGGGCAAATTTAGTGTATCATCCGGATAATTTTGAAGTAAAGCACTTTATAAGAACTGAGAAAAAAAATGAGTTCTTAACCAATACAAGCTTTGGATCAGAATACACAAAATTTGAACAATTCTATAAGGACAGAGTTACAGATTATTATTACGACAACGCTGCTTTAGAAAATGTTTTTTATAACATTGAAGATATAAAAGCTTCCAGTCCATTTACTGATAGTATCCATTTCTTTATATGGTTTGCATTCTTTTTTGCAAGTATTATATTTATGTTCAGAACAACAGGACTAAAACCACTACTCTTTTCTGTAATCACTGTCGGCGTTTTAACATTAGTCATCGCCTTATTAGGAACATTTTTATCATTCATACTACCAACTAGCGGCGATTTTATTGGGTATACGCTTGCCTATTTTCTAATCATTCTTGGCACTGTAATCTTCTTAACACCTATTCTTTTTGCTGATAAAATCTATAAATTAATCGTAGCGATTTGTATCAATATATCAATTATAGGCTTTCCGCTGTATCTAATATTAATTACAGGCTTAATAACCATGCATCAAGACGATTTTTGCAGATCACAACCTGATTATTACGATTCCGGATATCAATGTGACACACTATTTGAATTATTAGGAATTAATTGGAGTTTTGTATATTTCTTTGCAACGCTATTGTTCTTATTCTTTTTTATAAAAGCTATTAAAAAATGGAAATCACTTCCAGAACGTTAATTATGAATTATACCACTAACATTTCTAATTCTTATTATAAAACATTCATTTATCTTACTATTTGCACACTGTTTTTGTCTTGCAACAACAACGAAAAAACAGCTAAAGATCATCTTGTTTTTAGATACAATGAACATAAAAATATTGGCTCTCTAGACCCTGCTTTTTCCAAGGATTTAGCTGACATTTGGGCCACACACCAATTGTTTAATGGTTTGGTTCAAATGGACGACGAACTCAATGTAAAACCAGCCATTGCTAAACATTGGGCGATAACAGACAGTGCAAAAACATACACATTTACACTTCGTCAAGATGTTTTTTTTCACAAGCATAAATTATTTCATATTTCAACTGAATTAAACAAGACTCAAGATTCAACTAGAACGGTAACTGCTTCAGATTTTGAATACAGCTTCAATCGTTTACAAGATAAAGCGATTGCTTCACCTGGAAGTTGGGTTTTGAATAAAGTTGACGATTTTTCTGCTGTAAACGATTCAATATTTCAAATTAAACTCAAACAACCTTTCCCTGCGTTTCTAGGCTTATTAACCATGAAATATTGTTCTGTGGTACCTAAAGAAATAGTTGAACATTACGGCAGTGACTTTAGAGCTCACCCTATAGGCACAGGCCCTTTTAAATTTAAACGTTGGGAGGAAAATTTAAAATTGGTTTTTAGACGAAACAACCATTATTTTGAAACCGATTCTTTTGGCCAACAACTTCCCTATCTAGAAGCTGTTGCGATTACTTTTTTACCCGATAAACAAAGTGAATTTTTACAATTTGCCCAAGGAAATATCGATTTTGTTTCTGGCTTAGATGGCTCTTATAAAGATGAAATCTTAACCACTAGCGGACAATTACGACCAAAATATAGTGATGATGTAAAAATGATTCGCGGCCCATATTTAAACACCGAATATTTAGGCTTTTTTATGGCAACTGATGAAAAAAACATACAATCTATAAAATTAAGGAAAGCGATTAATGTAGGGTTTGACCGTGATAAAATGATGATGTATTTACGTAATGGCATAGGAATACCTGCCAGTGGAGGTTTTATTCCCAAAGGCCTACCTGGTTATGATGACGCTATTGGATTTAAATATGACCCTGAATTAGCGAAACAATTGGTACAAGCTTACAAATCTGAAACAGGTATTGCAAACCCAGAAATTACATTAACTACAACGAGTAATTATTTGAGTTTTTGTGAATTTATTCAGCGGGAACTTCAAAAAACAGGTTTGCAAGTCAACATTGATGTTATTCCTCCCTCAAGCTTAAGAGATGCTAAAGCCAATGGACAAATTGATTTCTTTAGAGCCAGTTGGATTGCTGATTATCCTGATGCTGAAAACTATTTATCCTTATATTACAGTAAGAATTTTGCGCCTAATGGTCCTAATTATACACACTTTAAAAACGATGAATTCGATAAGATGTATGAAGCGGCCTATTTAGAAACTAATCCTAATTTACGTGCAGAACTCTACACCAAAATGGATTCTCTAATTATGGATACAGCTCCAATTGTTCCTTTGTTTTACGATGAAGTCGTAAGATTTACCCGAAAAAATGTTGAAGGCTTAGGTATTAATCCAACAAATTTAGTAGAATTAAAATCGGTAAAAAAGACCCAATAAAATGTAATCGTAAAAAAACAGGATAGAAGCTGAGAATTTAGAACTTATAACTAAAATGCAACCCTTTACATATTATACTGAATATGTCTACTAAAATTGTTACAGAAAGATTTAATAAAAATTAATAAGTGCTATATCTGTCTTGAAACACTCTGATAATCTCCGCGAAAACATATTAATATAAACGCAATCTAAAAGTCTAAATTCAGAAACTAGTTTATTACACTCATATAACACCGCTCAAAACTCACAATTCAAAACTAATCACTAAACCCGGTAAAATAATACAAATCATCTCTACCCTCACCTCTTAATCGCCTAGACGACAAATAACCTGTAGTTAAATCATCGTTTAAGAAAAATGAGAAATCATCACCAATTGAATTAATCGGCTCCTCTAAACAAACCGGAATTTGTTCTTCATTATCCGTTTCTAAATCGTAAACATAAATATCAATTCCGCCTATTCCGCCACGTCTATCAGAAGAAAAGTAAAGCTTATTGTCACTACTCACAAATGGATAAAACTCAGTACGAGAAGAATTAATATGATCACCTAACCGAGTGACTTCACCATAACTTTTATGATTACTTACTGAAACTTTATACAAATCAGATTTTCCTTTGCTATCTTCCTTATCTGAAATAAAATATAATGTTGAACCATCTGGACTAATTGCTGGATGTGCAAAATTATAATCAGGAACACAAAATGGTAGGGTTGTAAAATTAGTCCAACCTTGTCCTTCAACATATTCTGCTCGCTTAATTAATAAGTTATACATCTTCATGTCTTTTAGGTTGTCTTTACCCTTTTCATCGTGGTTCGATGTAAAATACATGTATTTTCCATCCTTAGTATGCGATGTCACAGACATATTAAATTGTCCGGTTTCAGTTTTCTCAATAACTTTAACGTCTTCTATTTCTCCATTATCGCCAACAACACCTTCGTAAACTCCAAAAACTTCTTGTGAAAAATTATCTTTTATCGCACGTCCCCTTCTCGTAACGAGGTTAGAACTAAAATATACGGTATCACCTACAACACGTGCAGCAAAATGATCTAATTTTGTATTAATAGACAAGTTTTTAACTTTGACTTCTTGCGAAAATCCAAGTGTTAGTATCGAAATAAAAAACAGCGTAGTTTTAATCTTTAACATCATATTAATCTCTTCTAAATTGGTTAGTTTCTTCAAATATATGTTCTAAAATAGCTTTGTCTTGGTCTGTAAACGCTACTTTACGTCGTGCCATTACAACTTCGGCAACCTCAAAAGCTTTGTTCGTTTTATAGGTTACAAAACCTTTGCTTCCTCCCCAAGAAAAGCTTGGCACAAAATTTCTAGGGAATCCACTACCAAAGATATTTGAGCTTACACCAACCACTGTACCTGTGTTAAACATAGTATTAATTCCACATTTACTATGATCTCCCATCATCAATCCACAAAATTGCAAACCTGTTTTTGCAAAACCTTCTGTTTGGTAGTCCCAAAGCCTAACTTCGGCATAATTATTTTTTAGATTACTATTATTGGTATCTGCACCGAGATTACACCATTCGCCTAAAACCGAATTTCCTAAAAAGCCATCATGACCTTTGTTTGAAAATCCAAAAATCACAGAGTTATTCACTTCACCTCCAATTTTACTGTGTGGTCCTATAGTTGTTGGTCCATAAATTTTAGTCCCTAATTTTAGAGTCGCATTATTACAAAGTGCTAATGGCCCTCTAACAATTGAACCTTCCATAACTTCAGCATCTTTACCAATATAAATTGGACCAGAACTTGCATTTAAAGTTGCAAAATTTAAAGTTGCTCCTTGTTCTATAAAAATATTTTCAGGATTAATAGTATTTACCGTAGCAGGTATCGGTTGTGATTTTCTGTCCTTTATAATTAAATTAAAATCTTCTACAATAGCATCTCCATTTTTAGCAAAAATATCCCAAGTGTGCTCTATTTTTATAATATCACCTTCAAATTCAACAGCTTCAAAAGTTGAAAAATCATTAACTTCTTCGCCTTCTTTGGCAAAAAAAGCAATAACATCTTCACCTTTAAACAAAGCCTGATTATATTTTAAGTTTGCAACAAACTCTACAACTTCCATATTTGGCAAAAAGGAAGCATTAATCATAATGTTTTCTTCCATTTCTACCATTGGAAACTTATCGGCTAAATAATCTTCCGTGACGGTTGTGGTCGTATATTCTAAAAAGGACTCCCATTTTTGGCGAATGGTTAAAATACCTACTCTAATATCTGCAACAGGCCTTGTAAAAGTAAACGGCAATAAATTATTGCGATATGGACCATCAAAAAGTATATAATTCATTCTGAATTTAAGGTTTAAAGTTTTGAAAATTAAAACTTTGATTTACTTTTCAAAAATAGTTTAAATATAGAAAACAGAAAAGCCTTTCTTATTATAAGAAAGGCTTTTAACTATTATCAGTAAGCTTCGTTTATTTTTTAAACTTAGCATATTTGTTTTTAAACTTATCAATACGACCAGCTGTATCTACCAATTTAGATTTACCAGTGTAATAAGGATGAGATGTTCTAGAAATTTCCAATTTAACTAATGGATATTCAGTACCATCTACATCGATAGTTTCGTTAGTATCTGCTGTAGATTTAGTTAAATATACCTCTTCATTAGACATATCTTTAAACGCTACTACTCTATAATTTTCTGGATGTATTCCTGCTTTCATCACTAAATGCTTTAATTGTATTCGATTTTTCGAGGTGCAAATTTAACCATTTTTTACAAATCTACAATCTTTTTAATAAATTTTATTTCAATAAATGTTTGTAACATTTCTGTAACTTTGACTACTAACTATTAATAAACCACAAAAACCAATCATAAAATGGAAAAAAAATTACGATCATCCGCTATTCAATTTGGGCTTTATATTGCACTTATTCTCTCAGGGTTTACAATTGTTGCTTACGCTATAAATATCGCATTACTCACTAAATGGTGGATAAATATAGCTTTATTTATTGCCATTTTAATTATAGGAATTGTTTCTATCTCAAAATCAAAACAACTATTAGAAGGCTTTATCTCTTTTAAACAAGCCTTTACAACTTGGTTTACTACAATTGTGGTAGGTATATTAATCAGTACAGCAGTAAACATCTTATTATTTAATGTCATTGACCCGTCAGCTGCTGAGGCTGTTAAGCAAGCTACAATTGAAACAAGTGTAGCCATGATGGAAAATTTTGGTGCGCCACAATCTGAAATAGAAAAAGCAATTGTTCTCATGGAAGAGCAAAATCAATTTGCTGTAGGTAACTTACTAAAATCGGTGGCATGGCAATTATTATTTTACGCTGTAATAGGTCTTATAATTGCTGCTATTATGAAAAAGAATAATCCTGAATTTGCTTAAATAATTTCTTTACATTTGAGATTTAGAAATTAGACCAAGACTCTATGGATATATCAGTAGTTATACCGCTACTTAATGAAGACGAATCTTTAAAAGAATTACATGATTGGATTGTATCTGTGATGCTATCCAATCAGTTTTCCTATGAAATTTTATTTATAGATGATGGCAGCACGGATAAATCTTGGCAGATTATTTCTGAACTAGCAGAAATAAACCCTAAAGTAAAAGGGATTAGATTCCTTAAAAACTTTGGAAAATCGCAAGCTTTACATGCTGGTTTTGCTAGAGCGATTGGAGATGTTGTGATTACTATGGATGCAGACCTTCAAGATAATCCTGAAGAAATCCCAGAACTCTTCAAAATGATTAAGGAAGATAAATACGATCTTATTTCTGGCTGGAAAAAGAAACGTTACGATTCTTATTTCTCTAAAAACTTACCTTCTAAATTATTTAATTGGGCAGCAAGAAAAACATCAGGTGTAAATCTTAATGATTTTAATTGCGGTTTAAAAGCCTACAGTAATACCGTTGTAAAACACATAGAAGTTTATGGCGAAATGCATCGTTATATTCCTGTACTAGCCAAAAATGCAGGCTTTGTTAATATTGGTGAAAAAGTGGTACAACACCAAGCCCGTAAATATGGCCATACAAAATTTGGAATGAGCCGTTTTATAAATGGGTTTTTAGACTTAATTACTATTTGGTTTGTATCCCGTTTTGGAAAACGACCAATGCATCTCTTTGGTGCGCTTGGCGTCCTTATGTTTATTATTGGGTTGGGCTTTGCTTTATATTTAGGTATCGATAAATTGTTTATTCATCCTACTGCAAGACTCATCACAGATCGCCCACAATTCTACATTGCTTTATCGACGATGGTGATTGGCTCTCAATTATTTATTGCTGGTTTTTTAGGCGAACTTATTTTACGATCAAAAGCAGAACAGCAACGTTATTTTATCAAAGAAAACTTAAATCTTTCTACAAAAAGCTAAGATTTATTTGTTGATAAGGTGCTTTCAAATGGCGAATTGTTTATTTTTGTTAACCAATCTTTTCAATTTAAATAAAATCTATTTTACTCATGATTCATATTAAGCCAGAAATTCTAGAACGCGTAAACAGCTGGTTAACACCAACATTTGACCTAGATTCACAAGAACAAATAAAACAACTTATAGCTTCTAACCCAAAGGAATTAGAAGAGAGTTTCTATAAAGATTTAGAATTTGGAACCGGTGGTATGCGAGGTATCATGGGATTAGGCACCAACCGAATCAACAAATATACTTTAGGAAAAAACACCCAAGGTTTAAGTAACTACCTTAAAGAATCTTTTCCTGGTGAAGACCTAAAAGTTGCCATTGCCTACGATTGTAGACACAATAGTAAAACCTTTGGAAAATTGGTCGCCGATGTATTTTCTGCAAATGGTATTAAAGTATTTTTATTTGAAGATTTAAGACCAACACCAGAATTATCATTCGCCTTAAAACATTTAGATTGTCATTGTGGTATTGTACTTACAGCATCTCACAATCCACCAGAATACAACGGTTATAAAGTGTATTGGCAAGATGGTGGACAACTAGTTCCTCCACAAGACTCAGGTGTAATTGCAGAAATAAACCAATTAGATTATTCTGAAATTAAATTTGAAGCTAATGATGATTTAATTGAATATATAGGTGCAACTGTTGATGATGTCTTTATTAATTCATCCATAGAAAACGGAAGTTTTGACACCTCAAAAGAAGCTAAAGAAAATTTAAATATTGTATTTACATCTTTACACGGTACATCAATTACAGCTATTCCTGAAACCTTAAAACGTGCAGGCTATACCAATGTTAATATTGTTGAAGAACAACGTGTGCCTAATGGCGATTTCCCTACGGTTGTATCTCCAAACCCAGAAGAACCAGAAGCTTTGAAAATGGCGATGGAACTTGCCCAAAAAGTGGATGGCGATATTGTTATAGGTACTGATCCAGATTGTGATCGTTTAGGTGTTGTGGTTCGTAATTTAGAAAATGAATTGGTGATTCTTAACGGTAATCAGACGATGATATTAATGACGAATTTCCTGTTAAAACAATGGAAAAAGTCAGGAAAAATCGATAATAATCAGTTTGTTGGTTCTACCATTGTTTCTACACCAATGATGTCTGTTTTAGCAAATGCATATGACGTAGAATGCAAAATAGGTCTTACTGGTTTTAAATGGATTGCTAAAATGATTAAGGACTTCCCTACCATGGATTTTATTGGTGGTGGCGAAGAGAGTTTTGGTTTTATGGTTGGCGATTTTGTACGCGATAAAGATGCGGTGACTTCTACGCTATTAGCTTGCGAAATTGCAGCACAAGCCAAATCAGAAGGTAAAACCATGTATCAAAGTTTAATTGATTTATATGTTGAACACGGTTTCTTTAAGGAGCGTTTAATTTCTTTAACTAAAAAAGGGATTGAAGGCGCACAAGAAATCAAGCAAATGATGGTAGATGCTAGAGCTAATCCGTTAAAAGAAATCAATGGTGAAAAAGTTGTTCTAATTGAAGATTACCTATTAGCAATCTCTAAAAACCTTCAAACAAACGAAGAAACAACTATTGATATTCCTAAATCTAATGTCTTAATTTACTACACCGAGAATGGTAGTAAAATCGCATTACGACCAAGTGGAACAGAGCCTAAAATAAAATTCTATATCAGTGTAAATACAGACCTTGACAATTCGGCAGACTTTAAAAAAACGGAGCAATTGTTGAATGACAGAATTGATGCTATTCTAGCAGATATGAAATTACAATAGATGAACTACATAAAAAAACTCATACCTTTTGCTTTACCTTACAAAAGGTATGCGTATTTAAACATATTCTTCAATATATTATACGCTCTTTTTAGCACACTTTCATTTATTGCTTTAATTCCGGTCTTTAAAGTAATATTTAGTGATCAGCGTGTAGTATCAGCAAAACCTATATGGCAAGGCTGGTTGAAATTACAAAATTACGGCGAAAATTATCTCAATTATTTTATTGGTGATAATATTGAAAAATATGGGGACTTTAAAGTTCTAATGATGATGGTGGGCGTCATTGTAAGCATGTTTCTACTTAAAAACATTTCTAATTATCTCGCCATGTACTTTATTACCTTTTTAAGAAATGGTGTATTAAAAGATATCAGAAATAAACTTTATGATAAAATAGTAACATTGCCACTTGCTTTTTATTCAGAAAAATCGAAAGGCGACACCATATCTAGGGTTAGTGCAGATGTTAATGAAGTTAGAAATTCATTTTTAGCCATACTTGAAATGATTGTAAGAGAACCGCTTACAATCTTATTTTCATTGGTATCAATGCTAATTCTAAGTCCTAAGCTTACTTTATTTGTTCTTGTATTTATTCCTGTTTCAGGATTTATAATTTCTAAAATAGGAAAATCATTAAAGAAAGGATCTCTAAAAGTTCAAAAAGAACAAGGTATATTTTTATCTGTTTTAGAAGAAACAATGGGAGGGTTAAGAATTATAAAAGCCTTCAACGTAGAGAAAATGTTTGCAGGTAAATTTGAAGACAGTAATGAAAGGTATTACAAGTATTCTAACCAACTACTTAACAGACAAAATTTAGCATCGCCTTTAAGTGAATTATTAGGTATTATAGTCATTGGTGTATTATTAGTTTATGGGGGCTACCTCGTTTTTGTAGATAAAACCATGGGTGCTAGCTTCTTTGTTGGCTACATTACATTAGCCTATAACATTCTAACACCTGCAAAAGCAATCGCTAAAGCGAGTTATAGTGTTAAACGTGGCGATGGTGCTGCAAATAGAATTTTAGAATTCTTAGAAACCGAAAATGACATAAAAGAAATTGAAAACCCAATTGAAAAGTCAACTTTTGAAAAAAATATCTCTATTGAAAATATTTCATTCAAATATGAAGACCATTATGTCTTAAAAAACTTTAGTCTCACTATTCCTAAAGGGGAATCTGTAGCGCTTGTAGGACAATCAGGAAGTGGAAAAAGCACAATTGCCAATCTCGTTACACGTTTTTACGATGTTAACGAAGGGAGTATTAATATAGATGGTGAAAACATAAAGAATCTATCTAAGAAATCACTGAGAAGTTTCTTAGGACTTGTTAACCAAGACTCCATTTTATTTAACGATACTGTTGCTAATAATTTAAAAGTTGGAAAAGAAAACGCTACAGATGATGAGATTATAGAGGCTTTAAAAATTGCTAATGCTTGGGAATTTGTAAAAGATTTACCTCTCGGCATACATACTAGTATTGGTGATTCTGGTGGTAAAATTTCTGGAGGTCAGAAACAAAGAATTAATATTGCTAGAGCAGTGCTCAAAAATTCTCCAATCATGATTTTGGATGAAGCCACCTCAGCTTTAGATACGGAAAGTGAACGTTTGGTGCAAGACGCACTAGAAAAAATGATGAAAAACAGAACTTCAATCGTTATTGCGCATCGCTTATCTACTATTCAAAACGCTGACCTAATTGTGGTAATGCAAAGAGGCGAAATTGCCGAACAAGGTACACACGCAGAGTTGATTGCTAAAAATGGCGTGTATAGAAAACTTGTAGATATGCAGAGTTTTGAGTAAACAAATACAACATTAAATTCATAGTCTTAATAGCGAATAAAGTTTTTTGGTTATCAGCCATATATCAGATTTTTCTCAACCCTTCTAATAGCAAATAGTTCGATACTCTTATTATTTACTCCTTAAAACAAATAAAAAAAAGGATGCATAATCAAATACACCCTTCTCTATGTTATCAGGTTTGGGAAAACTGATAACCCATAATAGGTTAAGCTACACAAACTTAAAGTAAATAAACGTAGTAAACAAGAAAATAATGTTTTTTATCGTAGTTTTTTGCTTTTAATCGATTAAATACAACTTAAAACACTAGTAATCAACAACAAAAATAAGTCATAATAATATTAAAATACTTTAATTAAACTTTTAGTATTTTCATCAGTCTAAATACTAAAGTAAATCACTTGATTGACGAATCAGAATTTATAACACGTTTAAAAAACCCTTTATATAAAGAGGCGGCTTTTAGAGAGTTATTGCAACTTTATAAAGAACGCTTGTATTGGCATATACGTAAAATTGTATTAAATCATGATGATGCAGATGACGTTCTTCAGAATACATTTATAAAAGTCTATCGAAGTATTGATAAGTTTAAAGGCGAAAGCAAATTGTTTTCATGGCTATACAGAATAGCCACAAATGAATCTATAACCTTTATAAACAAAAATGCAAAACGCCTACAAATTACAAATGAAGAACATCAAAACAGAGCTTTAAACAATCTAACTGCTGATGTTTATTTTGAAGGTGATGCCATTCAATTACAATTACAAAAAGCAATTGCAACATTACCAGAAAAGCAACAGTTAGTATTTAACATGCGCTATTTTGATAATTTAAAATATAAGGATATGGCCGAAATATTAGATACGAGTGAAGGCGCTTTAAAAGCATCTTATCATATTGCAGCTAAAAAAATTGAAAGCTATTTAAAATCCGATTAAACCATTTTGTTAAATTAAAGTCTAACAAGTAAATAAAAAGAAAAGTTCCGGTTTTTAGAACGATTAAAATGAAAGAAGAAAAGATACATAACATCAAAAATTCAGGTTTTAAAACACCAGATAATTATTTTGATTCATTCGAAAATCAACTTTTAGAACGATTGAATGAAAACAAAATGATTAGTGCTACTCAAGCATCTGGTTTTAATGTACCTGAAGATTATTTTGAATCCGTTGAAACTTCTATCTTAAAACAATTAGAACCAAAACCAGAATCCCCTGTCATTTCACTTAAGCCTAAACGCAAGTTTTATTATGTGGCAGGTATAGCAGCTAGTATTGTACTACTTTTTAGTTTGTTTATAAATCAAGAAAATCAAATTAACATCAATACCATAGAAACAGACAGTATTGAAAATTATTTATATCAGGAAGCCTATTCAAATGATGATTTTGCCTCCTTGTTTCAGGATGATGAAATTTCTGAAACAGATTTTATAGACCTTAACGTTTCTGATGAGACCTTAAACGAATTTTTAGAAAACGTAGAAACAGAAGATTTTATTTTAGACTAGAAGAACCCAATATCTTTTTAAAGATAAATCACAAATTCAACATGAAAAAAACAGTTTACACCATACTTCTAACATTGTTTGTAACGGCAAGTGTATTTGCGCAGCGACCAGATAGAGAAAAAATAAACGCTTTAAAAATTGCGCATCTTACAGAGCAATTAAACTTAACTAAAACGGAAGCTCAAAAATTCTGGCCCATATATAATGCCAATGAAGAAGCTAAGCAGAAATTAAGAGAAAAATCTAGTTTGCTACGCAACGGAAAAACAACTGAAGAACTTAGTGAAAGTGAAGCAAAGTCTCTACTTATCAGCATGGTGAGCATAGAAAAAGAAAAAGCCGAATTACAATCTCAATTTCTTGATGATTTACTAGAAGTTTTATCGGCAAAAAAAATTGTAGCCCTCGTACAGGCAGAAAAATCTTTTAGACATAAAATGCTTCAAGAGTTTAAGTCGCGACATTCAGAACGGAAGAACAAAAATTAATTCGATAAAAAAATTAGCTTGTTTAGTTATGCACCAACCTAGGCTTCTACTCATTTTAACTCCTAGTTTTTGAAAATAAATTTTATTCTCTAAACGTCAATTTACTTACGCTACCTTTTCCTGCGGCATAAGCTACAGAATCATTTAAAAACCGAATGGTATAAAAACCTTCGTCATTTAAATGTCTCCATGAATCTCCAGCATCATTGCTATAGTCAATACCTTTAAAACCAATAGCGACTAATTCTTTACCATTTGAATTAGGAACATATTGCACACAGCTTCTATAACCTGGTCCTTTGCCGTTAGCCACAACTTGCCAGGTTTTACCGCCATCATTGGTTCTTATTTTATTGTTTAAAGTATCGTTTGGCTTGGTATAATCGCCTCCAATAGCAAAACCATTTTTTTCATCATAAAAGTCTATGGAGTATATCCCAGTAGTTTCTTTTCCCTGAACAATTGGTGTATTGAAAATTTTCCATGTATGTCCTTTATCTGGTGAATACAATACTCTACTCGTTTTACCGCCAGTTGCCACCCAAGTGTGATTTCCAACAATTGCAATATTGGTATCACTGGCTGCAAATGCGGCTTCGCCATCTTTGGTCTTTGGTAAATCGTCGCAAGTTAATTTTGTCCAAGTTTCTCCACGATCTCTCGTGATGATAATACTCATGCAGTCATCCGTAGGGTCGCCAATAGCAATACCTTCTTCATCATTCCAGAAATCCATAGAATCGTAGAAGACTTTGGGGTGGTTTTCGTAATATTTCAAACTACCGTCTTGAAACAACTTTGCTGGATTTCCAATAGACAACGTATATGTATAATCGCCTTGAAAAGCCAATGCTCTAAAATTATTAGTCATTAAAGAATCTTCGGTTATTTCCCAATATCTTCCAATATCAAATTCTGATTTAAAACCAACATTTTGATAAATAGCACCGTTAGAAGTAGCCACTACTACTCTACCTTCATTAATTTCAATAGCTCTTACATTCAATAATGAATCTTGAAGTAATGTTTCAATCTCAATCTTTGAAAAATTTCTAGGTTGTATTGACTTTTCAGAATTGCAAGAGACAAGTGCTATGAATAAAAAGTAACCAATGAATAATCGCATAATTTTAATTTTTTATAAAAATAGAAAAGCTTTGCGATATAATCACAAAGCCTTTCAAACCATCACTCAATCACAAAACTAATTTATTACATTAGCTTTCTTGTTTTAAGGCTTTAATATCAATTATAAGCTGTGCCATTGAAGCCCTATTTAATCCATTATAAATACCTCTAATATGCTTATTCTTGTCTATAAGTAGAAAGTTTTCGGTATGTAAAAAATCATCAATACTTTTAACTTCGCCTAAATCACTTTCAACAAAGTAATAATCTCTACCTAATGTATAAATTTCAGTTCTATCACCTGTAACTAAATGCCATTTATCAGCTATAACATTATTATTATCGGCATAGGTTTTTAAAACAGAAACGGTATCAGTATTTGGCATTACGGAATGAGACAGCAATAACACGTCGCTATCATCTTTAAATTCCTCTTGTATTTTTGCCATATTACCCGTCATTTTAGGACAAATACCAGGACAGGTTGTAAAAAAGAAATCTGTTATATATATTTTATTTTCAAAAGTATGTTGTGTAATCGTATCACCGTTTTGGTTAATCAATTCAAAATCGGGTATTTTATGAAAATTACGCTCTTCTTCTGTACCAGGTGTCAACCAATGCGGTGTAAAAGATTCATCTTGATAAAATGGTAAATATTCTACACGACTCGTTTCAACAACTTTACTATTTTCTTTTTTGATTTGTTCTTTACAACTTAGTGTAATTGCAAATAAAAAAAGTAATAGGAGTCTATATTTTTTTATTTCTAATAATAACTTCATCTTCTAATCTATAACATGAATTTGCTCTTCTCATACCAAAAATACGTCCATTCTTAGCTTCGTAATTAACATATAATTTTCCGTTGGCTAACCACGCTTTTTGAAAACCGTGTTCTCTGCCATCAACAAGATGTCGTAATTTAGCTAACTGACCTGTGGCATACCATTGTTTGTCCTCTCCTTGCTTTTTACCATCTTTATAAAAAGACAGACTTGCTAACGTATCATTTTCCCACCACGTTTTATATGCACCGGACAAACGGTTGTTTTTATAGTAAGATTCCACCTGAAGTTTTCCGCTATTAGTCCAGTGTTTAGCTATACCTTCTCTTTTTCCATTACTAAATCCCCATTTTTCTTCTAAAGTTCCATTTGGATAATACTTTAAGGAATACCCATTAAAAGGCTTGTCTTTATAAAACCATTGTCCCTTATTACCATTATGGACTAAGTCTTCTTTTAGCACTTCAAAATCATCTATAACAATAGGCTTTTCAACTGCTTTAACGCTATGATTCGTTGTATTAGGCTCTGTTTGTTTACAACCTACCATTGAAAACCCAATAAGTATAAAAAAAAGACCTAGTTTTTTCATGGTTTCCATTTTTTAATACCCTTGAAATGGCCCTGCAAAAAGCACAATGGCTTCATCATAGCCGTATAATGGTGCATTATACTCTTCATTAATGATATGATAATGATAAAGCGCTTCATCCTCATACTGTGTAATAGACGTGTGTCCACCTGATGCATCTAAATCTGTTGGATAAGTGCCTGTAGAATTACATTTTCGTCCATAAATAAATACACCATCTAGTAATATACCTACCAATTCTTCATCATCATTACTAATCGTTCTAGGCTCTAAATGATAATGATATACACCTGGACCTTTATGTGCGCCATTAAAATCTAAACTTCCTGCAGCTTGGTCTAAATCTCCACCGCCTTCTTGATCATTAAAAATTGAAGCACCACTAACTGCTATACCAATCGTATTTAATTCTGTGGCAACTGTAGCACCTGTTAAATTTGGCGTTGCATCTACTGTAAAACTTGCAGCTTCACCAGTACCACCTCCTATATATGTATCTTGAGTTGTTTTAGTTACTGTTGGTTCATCTATATAAAGTGAATTACTCGGATCCCAATAAATTGAAGTATGGTTTGGATAGCCTGTTGTTTCAATATAGATTTCGGTGCCATCATCAGATAGGGTAACAATCACAGCATCTGAAAACTGCTCAAACGCACTACTTAATTCTGTTATACCTGTTTCTTCACTAGTATCATCATTATCCGTAGTGTCTAAACTGTCATCACTAGAACATGCTAAATTTATTGAAGCACAAACACCTAACAACATTAAAAATTTAAATACGTTTTTCATATTTTTCTGTTTAATTGATTTCATATATATAGTTAGGTGCGTAATTTCAAAAAAACTTGCGCTTTAGTTTAAATTATTTTCTATTACGCTGAGAGCCTTGTCTTTTACCGCGATTTTCTTTTTTTAATTCGGCCTCTGCTATGTAACCATCTCCATTAGAATCAATTTCAGAAAACGCATCCACTAATGGTCCTTTTACTTCGTCTTTAGAGAGTTTTCCATCTTTATTAGCATCCATATTAGATATGATAGTCTTAGCATTAGGTCGCTGAGCTTGGTCTCGTCCACCACCTCCATTTAGTGGTCCCTTTCGTTCTTCGTTTTCAAATTCGCCCATCAAACATCGGCTCACATAAGGAAATTCATTAGTTACGACATACATATACGTGTCATCAATCATAATTCCATTACACTCATCTAAATCGCCATAACCAGCTACATATTCAAAATCTGACGTAAACGTACCATCATGATGGCCACCAACAGCCACATCGATATGTTGCCCTGGATTATCGTACACGCAGTCCTCGCCTTCCCTATTGCCATCGAGTGGTTTAAAACTAGATTTATAGGCACCACTTTTAGAATAATATATAGGAAACCCATCGTGAGCGAATCCAATATGCACTAAATCTTCTCCTGAATCGAAATTTTGAATCACTGAAGTTGGAGAACCATGATAATGATACGCTCCTGTAGGCTGTACATGAGCATTATTAAAATCGAGACCTAAATCTATGACATCCTGAAAGGCTTCAACACGATAATTTTCACCTGTTTCGCATTCGACAACCTCAGCTGTACCAGGTTCAAATTTGATGCCATTAAGGGCAATTCCAGGTTCTCTCACCCATTGTGCTTTCCCTGTATATTTGGGATATAAAGGAAAACTATAAGTTTTGTTTTGTTCTGAAATAGTATTGGGATTCCCTTGATTTGGAAATTGACCCGTTTTATGATTAGGCAAGGCATTAGTGACCATAACTCGTTTATCTGAAGTTATAGTCATCTTTGTTTTTGTCCCAAAGTTTTCATCTTCTAATTCATACGAACCAAAATAACGGGTTTCATTATTAGATTCTGATACGACGTCATGAGAATGTGCTTCTAAACCATCATGAGTATGTTCTGTTGTTTTTCTGTGACTATTACAACCCAGCAGACACAACACACCAACTATTGTTAGTGCATTACATATTCCATTTTTCATTTTTAGATTATTTTAGATTTTAGAAGGTCTAACTAGAAAATGAACCTCTTCTTCCTAACGCGTATTTAGCCTTTAACAGACATAGATCCACTTGCGCCGTGTAAACAACCTAAAACTTGATTGCTACCTGCAGAACCTGCATGATAATGATACCCTCTTACCTCATCGTAGTGACCATTACAATCGTCTAAATCTGTGCTTGCTTTACCATCAGCATCCTTATGTGCGTAAATACCAAAACCATCCATAGCATAACCAATCATAGGTGCATGAGTATCGTTTTGCGCTACTTCTTTAGTCGCACCAGTAACAGCATGGTAATGATAACCTGCATGTGGATTAACATGACCACCAGCATCATCTAGTGGTGCTAAAGTATGTGCAGCTAAAATTGCATGTGTTGGTGCTGGAGCTTCAAAATTAACGCCATTAAAAGCAATACCTATCCCATCTCTTCCTAAAGCATTAGATTTTTCTAAATACAAGGGTTTCACAGGGATATAATATGTAGATTGTTTCTCTCTATAATAGTCGGGTAAACACTCTACACAGTAATTATGATACTGCTCTTCCACATCTGGCTTAGCAGCTCCTTCACACTCTTCTTGTGTTTCCGTTACTTTTACAGAACCATCTTCTCTAAATAAAGCCCATTCTTCATCACTATAAAATTCTTTTAGGTTAGCAATAAAGTGCCCATCGACATCATAGACCTTATCGTCTTTAAACCATATACCTCCTTTATCTTTTCCATCTTCAATATGCGTTGGACACCATGGGCCCATTTTATGCTCTTGAGGCTGGGAAGCCGTTGTAATAACATAACAAAGGGCTTTTGTACCATTACTTAAGGTATGCTCTTCTTGAGTTATTTCTGATAATAAACTTTCTTTAATAAATAGAGAAGAATCTACATTTACAGTGACTGCAAAATCTCTTTGAACATTATCTTCACTTTCAGTGTTATTTTCTCTAGGACCTCGGCGCTCTGGTCTAGGCGCATTTTCTAACTCTTCTTTTGTAAGAAACCCATCCTTATTCGTATCTATCTTAGTGAAATCATCTAATAAAGGCCCTTGAACTTCAGACTTTGCCAATTTTTCGTCATTATCAGTATCCATTTCTTCTAATAAATTTTCGACACTTGGGCCTTGCTGTTGACCTTGCTCTTGACGTTGAGGCTGGTCTGAAACATTATCATCGCTAGATTTCGTGTTTGTTTTACAACACACTAATAACAGTGTAATTAGTAATAGTTGCGGAAATCTGAAAAGTTTTAAATAATTCATTTGAAGTTGATTTATAGATTGAAATATAATTTAGTGAAAATTTACTTAATAAAATTTAATCCTTCTTTTTTCTGGTTTTCTTGTTGTCGTCCTCTTTTGAATAAAACACTTTTAATTCTTCTAAATCTAACTGACTATCAGCGTTGGTATCAATGTCGTTAAAATTATCCATTAAATCTCGTTTGTCTTTAGCCGCAACTTCTAATTCATTTAAGAGCCCATCTTCATTTTGATCGACTTCTTTTAAAAGTTTTTTTGCTGTTACTTTTCTAGGACCTTCACGGTTTAATTCAATTTCGAGCTCTTCTAAATCAATAAAACCATCTTCGTTAGTATCTATTTCATCAAAATCCTTAGCTATTTTTCCTCGTTCATCTTCTACAGCTTCCACTTTATCAATCATATCATCGTTATTAGTATCTAACAATTTTAATATTTCTGTAGCGTCTGGTTTCTCTCCTTTAGATGGTCCACCTTGTCCACCTCCTCTGCCTCCTTGGCCTCCACCCGGTGGACCTTGTGCAAAAGCAATGACGTTTATGAATACCGCTAAAATTGTTAATGTTACTTTGATACTATTCATTTTTATATGTATTTATAAATTTTAAAATTAATGACCTCCAGGACCTCCAGGACCACTAGTATTAGGCTCACCTGTTGGTCCCATTTCGCCTCCGATTTGTGTCACTGTACTACTTATAGTAAATGAATCACCAGAATCTTCGCCTCCACTGTAGGTACCTGAGGTGTATAATCCATTAACTTCTGTTCCATTACTTACACTACCACCTGTAAATATTTTATAGGTTTGTCCTGTTTCTAATTTTGCATTAGAATAAATAATGGTATTTACGCTATACGGCACCTGATAAGTAAGGGCTTCCGCACCATCTTCGGATTGAATGTTTAATAGTTGATTCGCATTTATTCCATCAAAAATGACCGCATTTTGTGTGCTCTCGCTTTCTGTTGGGAATGAGGTATTCAGCGCTAATCCTAAAATAGTACCTCCTGTTATTTTAAATAAGCCATCGTCACAGTCAAAACTGCCATCAGGCTCATCAGTTCTTACAGCTATAGCAATAGTTGTACCACCTGTAATGGTAATACCTTCGTTACTATCTATAGCATCGTTAAGTGTACTATACACATAAGTATTTCCACCGTTAATGTATAATGTTCCATTTGCATTTAGTCCATCATCATAAGCCGTAATATTTATGGCCCCATCATTAATCGTCATTATGCCTTTAGACTCTATACCTTCGCCTTCAGTCGTATTAATCATAAAGTCACCTCCATTTATAGTCACATTAGGTAAAATAGAATCGTCAGGCTCTTCTTCTTCATCAATATCATATGAGGCCACAATGCCATCATCAACAGTATTTATTGTAAACGCCCCATCGTTTATAATTATATAGCCCTCTTCACAATCCATACCATCGCTACTTGCTGATAAGTTGAGCGTACCACCATCTACAATGATGTAATCGTTGGTATGTATAGCATCTGAAGCCGCTTCAGTAACCGATATTGTTCCACTGATAACTCTAACATAATCGTCACTAGCAATACCATGCTTGTAAAGTCCTGCTACGTTTAAAGCTCCCGAACCACTAAACACTAATTGTCCTTCGCTAAAAAATGCTGCTTTAGCATCTTCATCATCTGGAATATCACTGTAGACTGCGGCATCGGTTAAGTTATTCGTACCTTCTAATACTACAAAAATGGTTTTTGAAGATTGAATGTTAATCGCAGGACCATCAGCATTGGTAATACTTAAATCACTTAACGATAATTTGAATTTTTTATCGCTATAAATTTTCAACATACCATCAGTTGTTGTACCTGAAACTTCGTATGCCACTTTTGAAATCGTTGAATTAATCGTAATATCTGCACCATCTTGGGTGATAACAACATCATCAGGAACGGGATTGGTAATTGTTGCAGACGCATTGGAAAATACAATTTGAACCGTATCTTCAAAGGTTGCATTTTCTACTAAATCATCCTCATCGTAACCAGTATTATTGGTATCTCCTTCTGCTGTACCAATAACATTAGTATCGGCTATAGTAATATCTTCTGATAATGATATGGACGTGGTAGCATCCTCATCATCATTGCTACATGCATTAAATGTCAATAATGAAACAATTACTATTAAAGCTCCTGTTATAAATCTATGCTTTTTCATGTTTAAAACGTTTAGGTTATATAACTTTAGATGCCCTCCTTGTTTTAAACTTGTGTCTATGATTGTTAAAAAAAACATAAAAAAACAATCTCAGAGGTTGAGAAGTTTTGAGAATTTTGAAACACTCAGGTTCACATAAAAAAGCCCAAGAACAATTGCATTCTTAGGCTTTAAAATCTAGTTTTATTTTAGAAATAATAAGTATTATGAATTATCTCTCCATCTTAAAATACATCGTATTTAATTTCTTGAAACCTTTAATACTGTGGACTTATTTAGCACAACCATATACAAACCTTTTGAAAATGATGTAAAATCTAGCGTTATTGCATTTTTATTGGTGTATTTGTCTTGAAATAATTGTTGACCATGGATGCTATAAATTTCAACTGTTTCAATGGCGAGGTTTGCATTTTCGATATCGATAAAATCATTTGTTGGATTAGGATAGAATTTTAACCCTTTACTAAACGAGACATTCTCAACCGAAAGTGTTTCATTATTTTCACCAAAAGTTGGTTCTTGAATTACAAAATCTCCTGTGCCATTAGGGCTTCTAGCATACCCCATATCTGTAATCTGTTCTCCAAATGTTATATTCTGTAAAACAGTACCGTTGGCATAGGATAAAATAGCTGTTTCTCCTCCTGAAGAAAATTTAAAATCGGCATGAAAATCGCCCTGATCCGTATCTTTATCGCACCACACTATTAAATAACTATCGGCATCTAATGTTGTTCCTGTAGGGAATTGATAAATTAAAGGATCGTCTGCATCATCAGACAAAAACAAATTATCTAAGCTTATGGTTGCATCTGTGGTATTGTATAATTCAATCCAATCTTCGTATTCGCCTGCTTCATCTGTTTCGCCTGTGTCATTAGATGCTAAGATTTCATTAATCACTAAATCTCCAACATTTAAAAAATCATAATCATCAATATTCTCATTATTGGCATTAAACGTTGGTTCTTGAATTACAAAATCACCTGTTCCGTTAGGATTTCTGGCATACCCCATATCATCTGTTTGGGCACCAAAGCTTATATTTTCAATGACAGTGCCATCTGCATAAGATAAAATGGCACTTTCACCATCTGAAGAAAACTTTATATCGGCATGCAAACCGTCTTGGTCATCATCTTTATCACACCAAACAATTAAATAACTATCAGGTTCTATGGTTAATCCTGAAGGAAAAGCCCAAACCAATAAATCATCTTGATCATCCGATAAATATAAATTATCTAGACTTAATGTTTCAGAACTATTGTTATAAAGCTCTAACCAATCATCATATTCACCATCTTGATCTATAACTGTAGTTTCATTAGAGGCCATGATTTCATTAATAACCAAATCTCCCATTGAGATTGTTGTATATGTACTTTCAATGCTATAAAATTCATACTCCGCTCTAGCTGGTGAAAAAGCACCTATATTTGAATTTTCTGCATAAATGTAATATTGAAGGTTAGCCGAGTCTATGGCTACATCAATTCCATAGATATTATCGCCTGCGACCTCATCGTTATGTGCTCCATCATCGTACATTTCAATTTTTGTAAAAGGTTCCGTTAGATCTGTTCTATAACCTAAATACACATTATCTGTATCTGTTACCTCTACAGTGATTGAAACCGTATCTCCAATTAATGGTGTCGATACCGATGATTCAACATTACTTATAGTAGGCTGTGTCGTTGTAAAATCGGACTGACTTAGTAGATAAGAACTTCTTGCAGTCATTAAATTGGTTAAGCCACAAGCTGTATTTCCGCCAATATTATAATCGGTATTTATATTACCTGTGAATTGGGTATTTGTATAAAACTTATTGGTATCAGCAGCTACTGCTTCTGTAATTATAGCTTGGTAATCATTGGCAAGTGTTAAGTAATTTGAATTACTAATATTCTCCGTTAATATGGTTTTAAAATGTGCTAAATACATTCGTTTGTATTTAGGTACTGCTAATAATTTAGATATCAGTGGAAAATCAGTATCTGTATCATGAAGCAAATAATCTAACTGTGCTTTTTCTGTTGTTGAATTCAACGTTCCAGTTGAACCTCCTGGGCCACCAGGACCTCCAGGACCACCAGAACCTCCGCTACTAGACTCTCCGGTCATTGCAAAAGTTCCGAAAGACATATTTAAATCCCAAACTACAGGCTTAAACTGCCCATTATTATCTTTATATAAATAATAATTTTGCTTAAACTGACCTATGTAGCTATCTATATTTACCATCACATTATCAAACGCTAACATCCAAATCGCCCTATCGACATCTAAAACCGTTTCTATATTAGTAATGTCATTATTTAAAATATTGGTTAATTCTATTAAATCATCCCAATGTGCAAGCGCTACTGAAGCATCCTCATCATCATCTGATTTAATTTCATAAGCATCATCATAGTTTGTATAATTTGTTCCTAAATATTCTAAATTAGGCAATGTTGTGGTTTGTGGTCCAGCGCCATCTGGTGGACTACAACTAAAGAACGCATTATCGTTAGAATTAAAATGCTTGTTTACAAATTTCTTAGAAATAGATTCTGTATTCGTATACAAACCAATTAAAGTGCCATTAACATATACATTGGCATAATTGGCCTGAGGTGCATCCATATACTGGTTAACAATATTGTAAGCTACTGTTTCTCTCACAAACGAAGGGTCTGCAAAAACATTTGCTAATTTAATATCCGTATACCCTTGATAATCTTGATCCACATAGGTATCTAATTCTATGTGAAATGGATTTTTTGTTTGATTAGCATCATAGGAACTATTGCCTTTATACTTTACACCAACCTGGTTAAAAATCGTCCCATTAATAGTAACAGATGTCGCTTCTGTATACTCATTGTCACCGGCTTTTTCAGCATCTAATAACGCATCCCAATTGCTTTGAGCAAATTCAATTTCGATGGTTTGTATCGTATTAATATCGTACAATTCTTGTGAAAAGACATTGATAGATATCAACATAATAATTAATTGAGTAATTGTTTTTTTCATCGTGATTTATATTGAAATTATTTTTCCGTGTAAATCTTTAGATGCTATAAATGATTAAAACTTGTGCTTAATCTTAAAATATTTTAAATAAAAAAAGCTTCATAATTTCTTACGAAGCCTTTTCCAATCAAACAATTTAAACAAATATTACTTTTAATATTTTAAAGGTTCTTTTTCAACTTTATTATTTCATTTATACCATGAACCACTAAACCAAGAATACCAATCACAACCAAAATTAGAATGACATTTAAGGATGATGAACTCAATGTTTGTTCATCGACACGAATGAATTTATTTCCTATAGATTTAAGTTTAAGAATGTGGTTATTGTCTTTTGTTAATACAAAATTATCTTTATCAAAGCCCTCTTTTAGAATTACCACCGCACTTTTATTATTATATATATCTTGAAAGGTTTTATTTTTAACTACCACAGAAGAAATCTCTTTGGGTACACCTTCAAGTTCAAATACAACTTTAGTCTCATGACCTAATTTAACCAAGCCATGACTTAGGGCGACTTTATAATTACCATTAAATTCTAGGTCTAAGTTATTCTTAATATGGTCTATTACCATTTGACGAAACTCTTCAGGTGAACTGTATGGCGTTTCAGCATAATGTAATTTAATTTCTTGCTGGAAGGCAGTTAACGATGCATTAATTTGAAGCACCCATACCTTATTACTGTTTTCTACCAACATGGTGGTAGAAATTTCTGGCTGATGTGCTTTCACCGACGGTGTAAAGAACAACAACCCTAAAACATATAGTGATAAGACTCGTTTCATAGGACATCATTTTTAAATAGCATAGGCGCCTTTTAGACCATTTATAAAATTGTTGTTTCCTGCTGAATCCACGTGATAATGATAACCACGCGTATCATCTGTATGACCTCGATAGGTATCTAAGTCCGTTGGTGAATTACCTTCACTATCTTCTAACTCATAAATTCCATGGCCATCTAAAGCATAACCAATTAATGCCGCATGTCCATCGGTTTGCTCTATTTTAGTACTAAAACCTGTTGCCGCATGGTAGTGGTAACCTTGGTTAACATTAATATGTCCGCCTGCATCATCAAAAGGCGCTAAAGTATAAGCGCCAAGAATATTATCAACAGGAGCTGGTGCCGAAAACTCGATCCCATTTAAAGCTATACCTCGAGTTGAAGGCGCTGTATTAGCAGGACCTCCTGGTCCTGTGGCAAATAACACTCCTGTATTTTGAAGCACTGGTGAGATTGGTATTAACCATGTTTGAGTAATATCAGTTATGTAAGATGGCAGACATTCTACACAAAAATTCTCGTAGGCTTCGCTGACGTTAGGGTTAGCAGCGTTAATACAATCTTCTTCTGTTTCTGTGATATAAATGTCTCCATTGCCATCATACATTAACCAATTATCATCGTTATAAAACGTGGCAAGATTTTCTACAAATGCGCCATCAACATCATAAACTACGCCATCTTCTAACCATATACCGCCAGCAGAAGCGTCATCTAAAATATTATCTGGACACCAAGGCCCTAGCGTATGGTCTGTTGGAATGCTACTTGTTACTATTTGATAGCAGTCTGTTGATGTACCATCAGATAAAGTACAAGGTACTGTAGTAATAGTAACTGACCCATCACTGGTTGTAAAGAATGATGCATCTACATTGGTCACTAAAACGCTGTCATCAACTCCATCATCTGAAGTCGCTGTGCTATCATCTGAATTACAAGCTGTAAAAACTAACATTAGGAAACTAAAAATTAAAATTGATGGTATTAAAAATTGATTCGTTTTCATAAGTATTTACATTTTTGGGTTACTCTCTAATTGTTTAGATGCAAGAGTTTCAAAAAACTTGCGCTCTAGCTTAAAATATACTTTATTTAATTATTTAATTCTTTGCTGAGTTGATAAGCAATGGTTTGTGTTTTGTCTCTTAAGTTTATTGCATTGGTTAATTGAATTTCAGTTTGCAATAACCGATCAACTAAACTGTTCTGATACGCTCTACTTTTAAGTAATTGTGCATAATTAGAATTCGTTGAAAATGAATCGACACTACTAACTTTAAACTCACGTTGTGTAAGCATATCAATTAAGGATACATATTTTTCTATGGCTGGCTGTAACCGGTTGACAATTATATTTTCTATTTTAGTTTCTTGACTTTGAAAATTGTCTAATTCATTAGGATAAGCCGCAATTAAATCTTTTAGCATATCACTTTCTATAAATTCAAATTTGTTGGTGGTATTTATTGAGTTTACTGCGCCATAATGTAATTTAGTAGGTTTAAAATTCACATATATAATACTTCGCTTTTCCTTTTCTGTTAATTTTGAAGGTAGTTTATCTATTATATTGTCTATCGTATTTTCTATGATTTTTGTGTTTTCTGTATAGCTGACAATAGATGCATTTAGAAGCACTAAATTTGAATTTAGCTCTTCATTTAGCGACTGATATATTTTTAATTCTACGATTCTGTTTTTTCTTAATTCATTTAAATTATTAATTTTCCACGCTATTAAAACACCAATTACAATTAAAAGTATTTCACCTAACGCGTAAATTAAGTAGTTTCTAATTTTTCCTGATAGTAATAATTTTCTTCTAATTTTTCTGAATAACCTCATAACAACTACAGTAATTACACATTTTCCAATGCTTTTTTATTATAAAAAGACTTCGCAATTTCTCACGAAGTCTTAAAAAACCAACCAATCAATTCAACTTTAATTACCTCTCTTTTTACGTTCTGGCTTCGGAGCATTTTTAAACTCTTCTTCAGAAATAAATCCATCTTCATCCGTATCAATCTTAGAAAAATCATCTTTTAAAGGTCCATTTAACTCATCTTTAGAAAGTTTCCCATCTTCATTTTTATCCATCTCTTCTAATAACTCAGCAAATGTTGGTGGTGCCTTTCTTTCTTGACGATCTTGAGATTGCGCATAAGAATTAGTAGACATACCTAATGCTATTCCAAATACTAATACTACTGTTTTTAATGTTTTACTTTTCATCTTTTTAAGTTTTAATGTTATATAAGTTTAGATGTGCTTTAACCTTTAAACTTGTGATAGTAATTGTTAAATAAAACACAAAAAAAAGACCCTCAATAGCATTGAAGGTCTTTACATAAATTATAATTATTGATCTTGTCTTGGTGGTGGTCTATGACCATCTTCTCTATTTGGAGGCGGTGGTCTATTAGCATTATCACCTTGACGCAAGGCTTCAAATAAAATATTTTTAAATTTCTCTTTTTGTTTAGTATTAGAAATATCCTGAATCATTTTAAAATGATAGAATATCTCCTTTTCCTTTGCTGTTTCTTTTTCACAAATTAAAGACGTAATAGAGTCTGTTGTTTTTTCACTAATAGTATCATCTGCCAGTGTACTAAAAAGATAATCCTTTAATTCTTTTACCTCTTCTGATAATTTAACCATAGTTTGGTGATGCCCTTTACTTTTTTGATTAAATTCTTCTAATTGTGCCGTATTAAAATTCAATTGTTTAACAATAAATTCCTTTCCTCTTTGCGGTTCCATAGGTTTTTCAGCTGTACTTAATCCCATATAATTATAAAGGAAGAACCCATTAACCACGATTAAAAAAATAAGTAAACCGTATAATATTGTATTTTTCTTCATAATTAATCTAGTATTGAGGACTGAGTATCTGTTACAAGTCCGTAAGAAGTTGCAAAATCATTTAAGCTCTCATCATAGTTAGATTCTTTTAAGCTATTGAACGCTATGATATTCAATACAACCAAGCAAACTAAGGTTGCTAATTGTAATTTTGGTGTAAACCATGACCACGCTGTATCTTGACGTTCTTCATTTGCTTTACGAATCTGATGCATCACTTTTTCTTTAAAAAAAGGAGACACTTCTACTTCCTTTATAGATTCTACAGAATCAAAGGTGTCTGTTACTTTTTTATTCATTTCAACATTAGTTTTCATAATTATATCTTTAGATGCATAAGTTTGAAAAAACTTGCGCTAATGTTCATTTTTATAATAATTTTCTAAAAGATTTTTCAAATTCTTTTTGGCTCTAAACATAATGGACTCTACAGAAGACAAACTACGCTTAGTAATTTCTGCCACCTCTTGGTAACTCTTACCATCAATTTTATGAAGTGTAAAAACCACAGATTGACTTTCTGGCAGGCTATTAATAGCCTTAAATAAAGTTGCATTAAGCTCTTTGTTCTCTAATAAAATTCCCGGATGATTCATTTCTGTGAAATAATCTGTTTTATCCATCGGAATGGCATTTCCGGTTATAGACTGTAAAAATGCAAAACGTTTTTTAGTGTTCTTCTTTCTAATAAACTCTAAACATTTATTAGTAGTAATTCTGTAAATCCAAGTCGATAATTTAGAATCCCCTTTAAACTTATTAATCGAATTAAAAACTTCCATAAATACATCTTGTGCTATATCTTCAGCATCTTCCTTATTAGGTACAAAAGAAATACA
Source organism: Winogradskyella vidalii (assembly GCF_013403955.1). GTDB lineage: Bacteria > Bacteroidota > Bacteroidia > Flavobacteriales > Flavobacteriaceae > Winogradskyella > Winogradskyella vidalii. The sequence continues at coordinate 151,419 of NZ_JABFDG010000002.1, forward strand.
AGTGCTAAATACCTTTTGCTGAAAATCATCTAAAAGCTGACTATAAGCTTTGGTGCTTTTCAATTTTAATTCTTGTATAAACTCAGTTTCTTCCAAAAAGTATTTTGTATTATATAATTGCGAATTTAGTTTAGATGTCACTAAAAAAAAAACTTGGGGAAATTATTTATTATTATAAGTTAACACTTTCTAATAATATATTATACTCTTAATCTTTTCGCTTACCTTTGCACGTTCATTTTTGCAGAAATATATAACTGCATTTTGAAAATTTAATACTTATTTATGAGATTACATAGAAACTTATGCTTTGCCGTAATAGACGGATTACACCTTATTTTTAATGAAGGTGAATATGCAGATAAAGTGATACAACAATTACTTAAGCGCGATAAACGCTGGGGAAGCAGAGACAGAGGTTTTGTTGCCGAAACAGTTTATACCATTGTAAGGTACCAAAGGCTATATGCAGAAATAGCAAATGTAAAAGCGCCATATCACAGAGATGACCTTTGGAGAATGTTTGCCGTTTGGGCAACATTAAAAGGTATTAAATTACCCGATTGGAAATATTTTACAGACACACCGACCAGAAAAATTAAAGGCCGCTTTGACGAATTGTCTAAAATTAGAAAATACAGAGAGTCAGTACCTGATTGGATTGATGAATTAGGTGTTGCAGAATTAGGCGAAGCAGAATGGACTAAAGAACTAGCCAAACAAAACGAGCAAGCCGATGTTATTCTTAGGGTTAACACCTTAAAAACAACTAAAAAAGATTTACAATTAAAGTTAGAATCTGAAAATATTGAAACCGACTTTTTACCAAACCACCCTTCTGCTCTTAAATTAAAAGAACGTGCCAACGTTTTTGTTACAGAAGCTTTTAAGAATGGTTGGTTTGAAGTACAAGATGCGTCATCACAATTAGTAGCTGATTATTTAGATGTTCAACCCGGTATGAAAGTCGTTGATGTTTGTGCTGGTGCTGGTGGAAAAACATTGCACTTAGCCTCACTAATGGAAAACAAAGGACAGGTAATTGCGATGGATATTTACGAAAGTAAATTAAAAAAACTCAAGATTAGAGCGCGAAGAAATGGGGTTCATAATATTGAAATGAAGGTCATAGATTCTACAAAACCTATTAAGAAATTACACGGTAAAGCTGATCGCTTATTAATCGATGCTCCTTGTTCTGGATTAGGCGTTTTACGAAGAAACCCTGACGCTAAATGGAAATTAGAACCAGAATTCATAGAAAATATCAAAAAAACACAAGCTGAAGTTTTAGAGCAATATTCTAAAATGGTTAAACCTGGCGGAAAAATGGTCTATGCAACGTGTTCTGTTTTACCATCGGAAAACCAAAAACAAGTTGACAAATTCTTAACTTCAGAAGCAGGTAAAGACTTTACTTTTATTAAGGATAAAAAAGTGTTGGCTCACAAATCTGGTTTCGACGGATTTTATATGGCACTTTTAGAGAAAAAATAACCCCAAACCATATCAAAACACAACAAATGAAGCACTTCTACTTATTGTTATTTTTAATTACTACGAGCATAGTATTTGCTCAAATTCCTTCAAACTATTACGATAGTGCTGATGGTTTAACTGGTTTTACCTTAAAATCAGAATTAAAAAATATCACCGCAAATGGTCATCAGGCTAGAAGTTACGATCAACTATACGATGGTGATGGTATCACGGGCTCTAATGGTTATCAAGATACGCATTCTGACAACAACGTTACTGGAGGTACTAATTATGAAAATGACGGTACCGTTTTAGATTTCTATTCTGAAAATCCTACGGGATCTGACCCTTATAATTTCACCCATGGAAACGACCAATGCGGTAATCAAAATTCTGAAGGTGATTGTTATAACAGAGAACATCTAATTCCCCAATCGTCATTTAGCAGCAGCTACCCTATGCAAAGTGATATACACCATGTAATCCCAACAGATGGGCGTGTTAACAATTTTAGAGGCTCCTATCCTTTTGGAGATGTAGGTTCTACAAATTGGACCTCACAAAATGGATCTAAAAGAGGAACAAGTAATATGGCTGGCTATTCAGGTATTGTTTTTGAACCTATTGACGAATTCAAAGGCGACATCGCAAGAGCAATTCTTTATTTTGCAACACGTTATGAAGATTCTATAGATGGTTATACCAGTTTTGATATGTTTAACGGCACTAATGATCAAGTGTTTTTTCCATGGGCTATTGATGTTTTACTCGACTGGCATAACAATGTAGATCCTGTTGATCAAAGAGAACGCGACAGAAATGATGCTGCTTACAGTTTTCAAGGAAATGCAAATCCGTTTGTAGATCATCCAGAATACGCTAACCTAATTTGGAATCCAACACCAGATACTGAAGCCCCTTCTAACCCTACAAATTTAGTGGCCTCTAACCCTACGGATAACAGTATTTATTTAAGTTGGACGGCGTCTACAGACAATGTTGAAGTTACAGGATATGATATTTATATTGACGGTAATTATACCTTCAGCAGCAATAATACTACTGCTACTGCAACTGGTTTAATATCTGAGACTGAATATTGCTTTACTGTAAAAGCAAAAGATGCCGAAGGAAACGAATCTAATTTTAGCAACCAAGATTGCGCAACCACAACAAACGATGGTAGCATAGGTGGATCTGAGTGCCTGACTGAAACTTTTGAAAATTTAGACTCTTCAATTGGTTCTTACACTGAGGTTTCTTGGACAGGTGATGCTGGTGGAACTTGGAATGCAACAGAAGCCAGGACGGATCAAAGCATAAATACTTCTAACGCCATAACGATTAGAGATGGTGAATTAGTATTACCAACAACCTCTGGAGGTATCGGTTCATTAACCGTTACTACTAAACGTGTGTTTTCAGGCTCAGATGGAACTTTTAATGTTAATGTCAACGGCACTTTAGTTGGTACCATTGCATATAGTGACACTGAACAAACCGTAACTATTCCCAATATTAATATAGAAAACAGTATCTCAGTTGTTATAAATGGTAATAGTGACTCTGGTAATAGAGTCGCATTTGATGATTTATCATATACTTGTTTTACAAGTTTAAATACCACTGAATTTAATTTAGAAACTATTAAATTACACCCAAACCCTGTAAATAACAATCTAACTGTAGATTTAAATTCTAATATAGATACAAGTATCGAAATCTATGATATTCTTGGTAAACGTGTATTTAAAAACACCATAAGTAAAACACGTACTTTAAATCTTCAAAGTTTAAATACAGGTATTTATATCGTAAAACTTATACAAGGAAACGCAACCACAACTAAAAAATTAGTAAAGCAATAAAACCACTTACTAAAAACGCACCAAATCTTAATACCTTAAACAAATGAAACACATTTACTTTATTTTCTTAACATTTGTAACTTCAATTGTATTTGCTCAGCTAACACCACCAGCTGAATTAACGTCTTATTACACTGCAGTAGATTTTACATCTACAGGTATTAGCTTAAAAAACGACTTAATAGAGGTTACGGAAGATAAACATACCAACTATCTTAGTTATGGCGATATTTGGGATGCTTCAAGAATTACTGATATCGACCCAGATAACTCAAACAACGTGCTTTTACTTTACGGGTATAATGATACAGATGGTAATGTTACCTCAGATAGAACGAGAAGCAAATATGACAACGGCGGAAGTGTTGGCGACTGGAACAGGGAACATGTTTATCCAAAATCTTTAGGGAATCCAAATTTAGGCACAGATGGGCCCGGCGCTGATGCGCAAATGCTTAGACCTAGCGATGTACAAAGAAACGGTAACCGAGGAAACCTTTTATTTGCCGATAAAAACTCAGGTCAATTCTCAAATGGTGAATCTGGAAGCACCAATGGTGGTTGGTACCCTGGAGATGAATGGAAAGGCGATTGTGCTCGTATCATAATGTATATGTATTTACGCTATGGTGATCGTTGTTTGCCTTCTAATGTTGGGTATGGAAGCAGTAATGCTACTCCTGATGATATGATTGATTTATTTTTACAGTGGAATGCTGAAGACCCAGTCGTTGAAGGCGGATTAGAAGACGTAAGAAATACGTATCACGGTAACACCAGTAATACTTACGCACAAGGAAACAGAAACCCATTTATTGATAATCCTTATTTAGCTACTGTAATTTGGGGCGGACCAGAAGCACAAAACAGATGGAGTAGTCTTTCTGTATCAGATACACAGAAAGACATTGTAAAAATATTTCCTAACCCAACAAGCGGTAATGAAATTACAATTTTATCTAACCAAGTCATCACTGCCGAAATTTATAATATCCTAGGCAAAAAAATTAAGGTTCAATCGATTACACCCAATCAATCTAAAATAAACATCTCTGGTTTAACTAAGGGTGTTTATCTCATAAAGCTGAATTCAGAAAACGGTATTCAGACAAAACGATTGATTAAACACTAATTTGATTTTTACATATCAGAACTGAGCGACTCCATGAGTCGCTTTTTTTTATGTTCAAAACATCGTGAACAACTCATAATTTTCAATGTGATATTATAAGTTAAATAACGTTTAAAAAAACGTAAATTTGCATTTTACTAAACACAACTCAAACACACGACATAAATGATTCATTTTTTCGGAAACCAAAACAGTAAAGTTTTTGCTGTTCAAGCCCCTAAAGAATTATCAACAGAAACCATCTCTAAATTGACATGGTTATTTGGCGACCAACCAAAACTTGACCAAGCATCACTCGATGCTTTTTTTGTTGGACCAAGAGCTGCTATGATTACACCTTGGAGTACTAATGCCGTTGAAATCACCCAAAATATGGGGATCGATGGTATTATTAGAATTGAAGAGTTTGCTTCAATAACTGAAGATTTCAAGGATTATGACCCTATGATTTCTGAAAAATATCAAAGTTTGAATCAAGATATTTTCACTATCGATATTCAACCTGAAGCGATTTTAAATATTGAAAACATTTCAGAATACAATCAGCAAGAAGGTTTATCGCTTAGTGACGAAGAGGTTGAATACCTTGAAGGTGTTGCAAAAAAAATCGGGCGACCATTAACCGATTCTGAAGTTTTTGGGTTTTCACAAGTGAATTCAGAACACTGTCGTCACAAAATATTCAACGGTACATTTGTTATTGATGGCGAAGAAAAAGAAACTTCTCTCTTTAAACTAATCAAAGAAACATCTAAACAAAACCCTAATGATATTGTTTCAGCATATAAAGACAATGTGGCTTTTATAAAAGGCCCTGTTGTGGAGCAGTTTGCTCCAAGTCGTGCTGATATTCCAGATTATTATACTACTAAAGACTACGAATCTGTAATTTCTTTAAAAGCAGAAACACATAACTTCCCTACTACGGTTGAGCCGTTTAATGGTGCTGCAACCGGTTCTGGTGGCGAAATTAGAGATCGACTAGCTGGTGGCAAAGGCTCTTTACCGTTAGCAGGAACTGCAGTTTACATGACCTCGTACTCCCGATTAGAAGACGAACGTCCTTGGGAAAAAGCATTTCCTGAGCGCAAATGGCTGTACCAAACACCAATGGATATTTTAATTAAAGCGAGTAATGGCGCTTCCGATTTTGGTAACAAATTTGGACAACCTTTAATCTGTGGATCCGTACTAACGTTTGAACACCAAGACCAAAACGGTAAAATTGGTTATGATAAAGTGATTATGCAAGCTGGTGGAATTGGTTATGGAAAAGCAGACCAAGCTATAAAAGATATCCCTAAAGAAGGTGATAAAATAGTGATTCTTGGTGGTGATAACTACAGAATTGGTATGGGAGGCGCTGCAGTTTCTTCTGCTGATACTGGTGCTTTGGCTTCTGGTATTGAGTTAAATGCTGTACAACGTTCTAATCCTGAAATGCAAAAACGCGCTGCTAATGCCGTAAGAGGTATGGTAGAAAGTGATGAAAACTATATTGTTTCAATTCACGATCATGGTGCTGGTGGACATTTAAATTGTTTATCAGAGCTGGTGGAAGATACTGGTGGAAACATTGATTTAGACAAGCTACCTGTTGGTGACCCAACCTTGTCTTCAAAAGAAATTATAGGTAACGAATCTCAAGAACGCATGGGATTAGTTATTGGTGATAAACACTTAGATACTTTACATAAAATAGCAGATAGAGAACGCTCTCCTATTTATGATGTCGGAGAAGTTACAGGAAAACACCGCTTTACCTTTGAATCTAAAACTACAGGCGAAAAACCTATGGATTTAGCTTTAGAAGACATGTTTGGTAGTTCTCCTAAAACCATAATGACTGATAATACTGTTGAAAAAAACTACAACGGTATATCCTATGACACCACTAATTTTTACGAGTATTTAGATCAGGTTTTACAACTTGAAGCTGTAGCCTCAAAAGATTGGTTAACAAATAAAGTAGACCGTTGTGTAGGCGGAAAAGTAGCGAAACAACAATGTGTTGGTCCATTACAAATCCCACTGAATAACGTAGGTGTAATGGCACTCGATTTTAAAGGAAAAGAAGGTATTGCAACAAGTATTGGGCACTCGCCTATTTCAGGCTTAATTAATCCAGAAGCTGGAAGTCGTAATTCTATAGCAGAAGCGTTAACCAATATCATTTGGGCCCCATTAAAAGACGGCTTACAAAGTGTATCATTATCAGCTAACTGGATGTGGCCTTGTAAAAATGAAGGCGAAGATGCCCGTTTATACGAAGCTGTAAAAGCAATTTCAGAATTTTCAATTGACTTAGGTATCAACGTACCAACAGGGAAGGATTCACTTTCCATGAAGCAAAAATACCCTGATGGTGATGTCATTTCTCCTGGAACTGTTATTATCTCTGCTGCGGCCAATTGTGATGACATCACTAAAGTGGTTGAGCCTGTTTTTCAAAAAGGAAAAGGGTCTATATATTATATCAACCTATCACAAGATTCTTATGAATTAGGTGGTAGCTCATTTGCACAAATCAATAATAAAATAGGAAATACCACGCCTAATATTAAAAGTGCAGCTTACGTTAAAACCGTATTCAATACCATACAAGGTTTAATAAAAGACCAACAAATTGTTGCTGGCCATGATGTCGCTTCTGGTGGATTAATTACCACTTTATTAGAATTGTGTTTTGCCGACACTAATTTAGGTGCAGAATTAGATATTACTGGTTTAAATGAAAAAGATTCATTTAAAGTTTTATTTGCTGAAAATGCAGGTCTTGTTTTTCAATCAGTTGATGATGCCATTGAAGCTGAATTATCTAAAGCTAATATTGAATTTCACAAACTAGGTAAAGTAACCGAGAGTGATGTTTTAAGCCTTATCAATAACGATCAGGTATATACTATGACGGTTTCGAGATTACGAGATATGTGGTTTAAAACCTCGTTCTTACTCGACCAAAAGCAAACAGCAAATGGGTTAGCAAAAGATCGCTTTGATAACTATAAAAATCAAGCTTTAAAATTTAAATTTCCTTCCCATTTTACAGGCCAATTAAAAGATAGTGTTGGTACACCTAATACTAGACCAAAAGCGGCGATTCTTAGAGAAAAAGGTTCAAACTCTGAACGCGAAATGGCAAATGCCATGTATTTAGCCGGATTTGATGTTAAGGATGTGCATATGACCGATTTAATTTCCGGAAGAGAAACCTTAGAAGATATTCAATTTTTAGGTGCTGTTGGTGGCTTTAGTAATTCTGATGTTTTAGGATCTGCGAAAGGTTGGGCTGGCGCCATAAAATATAATGACAAAGCTAACAAAGTTATTAAAGATTTCTTTGAGCGTGAAGACACACTTTCTGTAGGAATCTGTAATGGTGCGCAACTTTGGATGGAATTAGATTTAGTAAACCCAGAGCATGAAACGCATGGAAAACTAACTTATAACGACTCTAAAAAGCATGAAAGTGGTTTCACGTCAGTTAATATTAAAAAGAATAATTCAGTTATGCTTTCTACTTTAGAAGGAACTACTCTAGGAGTTTGGATTTCTCATGGTGAAGGCAAATTTAAGCTTCCATATGCAGAAGACAACTATAATATTGTTGCTACATATGGTTATGCAGAATATCCTGCTAACCCTAATGGCTCTGATTATAACACCGCAATGCTTTCTGACAAAACCGGACGCCATTTAGCAACGATGCCACATATTGAACGTTCTATATTTCAATGGAATTGGGCGAATTATCCACAAGACAGAAAAGATGACGTATCGCCTTGGTTAGAAGCCTTTGTAAATGCACGAAAATGGATTGAAAATGAAATTTAATTTTAGTTTAGTTATAGGTTTCTTTTGTTTTTTTGCAACTTCTCAAGTAAAGTATCCAAAATACTACTTAGAATATGCTAAAGACACAATTTATTCTGATGTTGAATATTTTAACATTTCGAAGAAAGCTCATAATACTAAATTAAAAAGTAAATTATTTTCTAGTGTAAAGTACGAAAATGACACACTTGTTTTATATAGACTTCGACAATCATATCTATTTGGAGAACTTGATGAATTAAAGAAGAACCAACTCTTTCTACTTTTTTCAAATAGAAATAAAATTGATACAACCAAAATTATGGTCATTCATTATCAAGACACTTTAAAAAAGATAAGTGAATTCCCAAAAGAATCTGGTATTGTTTATAATGAAGACAGAACATCTCATACTCATGCTACTAGTCATGAAGACTATGTTAAACATCAAATAGCATGTACTAAAAAGTTGAGTAAAAAAAAATAAGTCTGAGGTTTATCATTTCTTTAAGCATAATAATGGCCATCCATTAACCTATAAAAAGGCTAATTGGTATAAAGATCATTTTGGCGTAGTAAACGAATTATTTAGAGATTATAAAGGTCGCTTTCATACTATTATTATCCATCCTAATGGTGACTTTTTTTGTTTAAATTACTCTGATGATAATACTAATTTACTTTCCGATATCGCGAAAGGAAAACGATGGGAGAAGCATAAAAATAATTTTTTGGAGGAGTTAGAACGTCTTAATTCTAAAAAATAGTTAAGCTAAATCTTTAGATCTATTATATTATTTGACCGTTTTAGTTGTATCTAAATTAATATAAAAAGAATAGGCTTCTCAATTTGAGAAGCCTATTTCTTTTTTAAAATCTATTTATTTTAATTATTCAGAAATAATTATTCGTTTTGAAATGTTTCTGCCATCTTCACTAGATAACTTTAAGATATAAGTACCATTTACAACATTTGATAGATCAATATTAATTATTGCGTTTACAGTTTCTACGTTACCTTGCATAACTAATCTACCATCAATACTATATAACTTGTAAGCTTCAATTTGAGTATCGTTGTACACTTTAATATTTAAATTCTCCTTAACAGGATTTGGATAAAGTGAAATTTGATCTTGTAAATCTGACTCACCTACTGATAAGGCCTGATTACCAAAAAACTCTACTTCGGTAATATTAGACCAAGTACTCGTTCTACTATCACCAGCGGCATTAAATCTACCATAACTCATTAGTTTTATATAACGTGCACTGGTTGCCACCTGATATTGATCAAAACCTTCTCGAGTTCCGGTTGTTGTGGTAAATAGTAAATCTCCTGTTGTTGGTAAAATCAATGTGAAATCTTCAGGATTTGTACCTGTTGTAGAAACGTAAAATTGAACGCCATAAGCATCCGATTTATCATCGGTACCAATTTGAATTAAATCAAGTTCATATTCGCTATTCAAGTCGTAAATTACATACTCACCATCACCTTTATAATCACCTGATACAATATCGCCATCAGAAGCTGTCCATTGCGTATCAATATCTTTATCTAAGGTATTAGATGCATAATTAGTTTTTGGAGGATCCGCATCTAAATCTACCTGTTCTTGAGAGAAAGAATAAATTGTAACAGGGTCATCATCTAAACCTGTGTTAATGAGGTCGTATAAATTAACTAAATCTACACCATCTTGCGTTATATTTAAAACTCTAACAATGTCATCGCCTCCTGGATCTTGTGTAAAGGTTACAGACCCTGTTCTTGCACTTGTACTTAAATTTTCAGTAACTGTAATTGAAACTTCTGCATCTCCCGTAGCCGAAGTAACATCTATAGAAATCCATTCATCATCTGAAACAGCAGTCCAACTTACATTAGCGTTAACAGACACTTCATAACTAGCAGCATCAGAAGCTAACTCTTGTAAACTACTAACCGTTAAAGATTCTGGTATTTCAATGGTACAATCGCCATCTAATATCGAATTACCTAGGTGATCTAAAAAACAAGCTCCTATACCATAACCAACCATCGCATCAGTTGTTGGTAAATATACGCCCATATCAGCACCTTTACCTTCAGACCCAGTACCTGAGAATGTAAAAATTTCTCCCATTGCAGTTGCTACAATTCCAGCCTCTTCAGTAAAACCTGCATTTGCTTCTCCTAAAACTGTACCTGTATATACGTTTCCTGAGTATTCTAATGTAGTCCCTAAATCGCTGTAAGAATCATCTTCATCACCAGTGATAACGTCGGTAATATTTTCATTTCCTGCTTCAAAATAGATTAAGTTATTCAAAACGGTTCCCGTAGGATCTGTTGTTCCTTTATCAGCATTATAAAACAAAGGTGCATTGGTATTAATAATCGTATTATTAGCAACGGTTATATTTTCAACTTTTTGATACCCGTTAGATGTATTTGAGTCGTTACAAGACACATCATGATTAGAACTACCGCCTAAAAATGTAATCCCATTATTCCAAATAGATTGATCAACAACCGTTACACAGTCTTGAATATAATTGTTTGTAATACTGTGTTCGCTATCCACAATTCGGATGCCTCCGGTACCATCTACATTTTCGCCTAAAAAATAATTACCTTCAACTGTAGCATGAGAACCGTGGCGCAATACTAAAGAACCTCTACTTCTTCTAAAAGTATTATTGATATACGAATTGCTTTTGCTCTTGTTTGTAATAATTTCATTTTCTCCATCCGCTTCAACAAAATAATTATTACTAACCATTACATTACTATCAACATTTTGAAAAGAACTTGTACCGATACGTATAGTTTCACTATCACCAGAGTTTGTTAATTCAGAATCAATTTTTTCGTATTTGTAGAAATAATTATTGCTAATTGTATGGCCTACGATTTCACAACTCGTATTTTCTTCACTATCGTATGGCGAAGCATTGTAACGAAGTTCAACTAAAATCATATTCCCAGCATTAGTTTTATTCATAAAAGAACAGTTTATAACCGTATTATAAGTTCCGTATAATATAATCCAATTGTGTTTTTGACTTGTTCCTTCTTCAAAATCATCTGGACCAACTGTTAGGCCATCAATGGCACAGTTTTGAATTGTACTATGATTTGCATAATCCGTTCCATCTCTAAATTCAATCAGTGTGCTTGGGCCATAGCCACCATCCCAATGAAAACCATCGATAATAACATGATCTCCACCAACACTCATTTTTAAACCCGCTGTAAACCGAACACCTCCAGGAGTTTCAGCTCTAAATGTTATAGGCATATCAGCGGTTCCTGTTGTAGGAGAAAATTTAATTCTATCCTCAGAATCGTAAACGCCATCTTCTAAAATTACGGTGTCTCCAGCTTGAAGGACTTCATTTAAATCATCTAAATCCTCAGGGTCGTCAATATTATACGTCGTTTGCGCAAACAGACTAACCGAAAAGAGTAGTAAAACACTAAAAATCATTAAGCTTTTAGTTTTAAAATCATAATTTGTTGTCATAGTTAAATAATTAAAATTGTTAGAAAATAATTGGTAAACCAGATTGGTTAACCAAATATATGGAAATTTTTTATTACTTCATATAAAGTAATTAATTAGTTTATGTAAAAAAAAACTAAAATTTATTGTGTATTTCGCAAATCAGACAGACAATATTGAGATATAAATCAATAATTCTTAATTATTTCTTACCATCATTCTTAAATTTATATGTAATATTTTTATACTTTCGTATAATCCCTTATAAACTAAGTGTAGATAATTATGACAGAAGTAACTCGACTTTTCGATTTTCCATATTACCAATTAAAGCACAAACCAAACCCTAAAGCTTTAGTTACCAAATACAATGGCGAATGGAAAGCAATATCCACCCAAGAGTACGTAGATAAATCTAATGCAATAAGTAGAGCTTTATTACGCTTGGGAATTAAAAACAATGATAAAATAGCCGTTATATCTTCGACAAATCGAACGGAATGGAACATCATGGACATTGGCGTACTGCAACTTGGAGCACAAAACATACCTATATATCCGACTATTTCTGCTGAAGATTACGAATATGTTTTAAACCATAGTGAATCCATTTATTGTTTTGTTTCAGATGCTGAAGTATTAGAAAAAGTTCGACAAATTCAAGATAAAACAAGCCTTAAAGACGTCTACTCTTTTGACCATATTGAAGGCTGTAAACATTATTCAGAATTATTTGAATTAGGGAAAGATGAAAGTAATCAAAATGAGGTCGAAGCTCATAAAGATGCTGTAAAACCCGATGATTTAGCAACTATTATCTATACTTCTGGTACTACGGGTAGACCTAAAGGCGTGATGCTTTCTCATTGGAATATAACAAGTAATGCCTTAGATAGTTCTCCCAGAGTTCCTCTTGTAGGTGGTGATAATCGTGTGCTGAGTTTCCTACCTATATGCCATATTTTTGAACGTCTTTTAATTTATGTCTATCAATACGCTGGTAATTCTATTTATTTTGCTGAAGCTATTGATAAAATTGGAGATAATGCCAAAGAAATTAAGCCACACCTAATGAGTGTTGTGCCTCGATTACTAGAAAAAGTTTTCGACAAAATTATGTTTAAAGGTGAAGAGCTTTCAGGAATAAAAAAAGGTTTATTCTTCTGGGCCGTAAAATTAGGCGAACGTTGGGAACCTTATGGTGCCAATGGTTGGTGGTACGAGTTTCAATTAAAAATTGCCAATAAAATTATTTTTAATAAATGGCGAGAAGCGCTTGGAGGTGAATTAGGGACAATGGTTTCGGGGAGTGCTGCACTTCAACCAAGATTAGCTAGAGTTTTTGGGGCGGCAAAAATGCAAGTCATGGAAGGCTACGGCTTAACAGAAACGTCGCCTGTAGTAGCCGTTGGATTGTATAAAGATGGGATGTACAGAGTGGGTACAGTTGGAAAACCGATCGATAATGTTGATGTTAAAATTGCAGAAGACGGGGAAATCTTAATTAAAGGACCTAATGTAATGTTAGGGTATTATAAGGATCCCACTAAAACGGCAGAAGTAATGACTGATGGGTATTTCCATACAGGAGACAAAGGTGTTGTGGATGCTGATGGTTTTTTAAAAATCACCGGACGTAAAAAAGAAATGTTTAAGACCTCTGGAGGAAAATATATTATACCACCACTTTTAGAGAACGACATGAAACAATCTCACTTTATCGAACAAATTATGGTTGTTGGTGAAGGTGAAAAGATGCCAGCAGCTCTAATTCAGCCTAATTTCGACTTTATACGTGATTGGATTGATTACAAACAAAACGGGGTTGGAAAAACAAACACTGAAATCATTAATTCAGAGATTGTAATAAACCGTATTCAAAAAGAAATAGACAAATACAATAGACATTTTGGCAAATGGGAACAAATTAAGCGTTTTGAACTTACGCCAGACGTATGGTCTATTGAAGGAGGACAACTGACACCGACTTTAAAAATGAAGCGTGTTATAATTAAAGGTATTTATCAAGACCTTTACGATAAAATTTATCGTTCCTAAGCTTTAATCTACAGCATAACACTTCTATAGCTAAGAAGTGTCAAAAACCGAATAAACTTAAAAAGTCTATTCGGTTTTTTTATGTCTAACAACAGTAAGCTGTTCTACAAACCCATTGTAAGACTTTTGACACGTAAGATTTTTTATTTCTAAGAATAATCTTCAGATATTAATCCCTTGTATTTAGTCAACCATTAACTCTTACTAGATACATAATGATAATTATTATCAGTCGCTATTCATCTATTTTATCCAAGTAATACTTTAGTAATTGCATTGATTATAATACAATATTATAATTTAGACTCATCAGCAAAATAATATCATTATCGCAAAAATAGCACCCTAAAAAAATACTTATCAAAATATTTAGATGTGATTATTGAAGTATTATCAAAATATTTTCTTAATTTATTATGCACGCATAGTATTTTTTATTATATTTGATTTTCAAAACCTATAATGAAAGACAAAACAATAGATTACGTCCTAAGAACCACATGGTTAGCCGTCAATAAAATGTATAATGAGGAAGCTTCTCAGTTTGATACAACTATGGCAACCGGATTTGCACTATTAAGTATAGATCCTGAAAAAGGAACCCCCTCAACTTCTCTAGGTCCAAAAATGGGTATGGAAGCAACAAGCCTTTCTAGAACCCTAAAGACAATGCAAGATAAAGGTCTAATTGAACGAAGGCCCAATCCCGAAGATGGTCGTGGCGTCCTTATTTTTCTTACGGATTTTGGCAAACAAAAAAGAGACTATTCTAAAGAGAAAGTGTTAACGTTTAATGAAACGATAAAAAATAATGTCTCTACAGAAGAGTTAAATCATTTTTATAAGGTTGCAGAAATCATAAATAACATGATTTCAAATAAACAGATATATAATAAAGAACACATTTTAAAATAAGATGAGTAAACGAAGAATTAACAAAATAGCAATTATTGGATCTGGAATTATGGGAAGCGGTATCGCTTGCCATTTCGCCAATATTGGAGTTGATGTTTTATTATTAGACATTGTACCAAGAGAATTAAACGACAAAGAAAAAGCAAAAGGTTTAACCTTAGAAGATAAAGTATTTCGTAACCGCATTGTTAACGATGCTTTATCTGCTTCTATTAAATCTAAACCTGCACCACTCTACCATACGTCATTTGCCAACCGAATCACTACAGGAAATCTTGAAGATGATATCGCTAAAGTAAAAGACGTCGATTGGATTATGGAAGTCGTTGTAGAACGCCTAGACATTAAACAACAGGTTTTTGAAAATCTTGAAAAATACAGAACCCCAGGAACTTTAATTACGTCTAACACCTCTGGGATTCCAATTAAGTTTATGAGTGAGGGCCGAAGTGAAGATTTCCAAAAACACTTCTGTGGAACCCACTTTTTTAACCCTGCACGATATTTAAAATTATTCGAAATTATACCTGGTCCAAAAACAGACCAAGCCGTATTGGATTTCTTAAATGATTATGGCGAAAAATTCTTAGGTAAAACATCTGTTATAGCTAAAGATACACCTGCTTTTATTGGAAATAGAATAGGTATATTTAGTATTCAAAGTTTATTTCATACCGTTAAAGATTTAGATTTAACCATTGAAGAAGTCGATAAATTATCAGGGCCTGTTATTGGTCGTCCAAAATCGGCAACCTTTAGAACAGTTGACGTTGTTGGTTTAGACACCTTAGTTCACGTAGCTAACGGTATTAGAGAAAATTGCCCAAATGATGAACGCTTAGAGTTGTTTGAATTACCAGACTTCATCAATACCATGATGGAAAACAAGTGGTTAGGCAGCAAAACAGGTCAAGGGTTCTATAAGAAAACTAAAAATGATAAAGGCAAAACAGAAATCTTATCATTAGACCTTAATACCTTAGAGTACCGTGAAAAGAAACGAGCAAAATTTGCCACATTGGAACTTACAAAAACCATTGATAAAGTTGTAGACCGTTTCAAAGTATTAGTTAAAGGAAAAGATAAAGCGGGTGAATTTTACAGAAAGAGTTTCGCTGCGCTATTTGCATACGTTTCAAACCGTATTCCAGAAATTACAGACGATTTATACAAAATCGATGATGCTATGAAAGCTGGTTTTGGTTGGGAACATGGACCATTCCAAATTTGGGATGCTATAGGCGTTGAAAAAGGAATAGAAATGATGAAAGCTGAAGGTGTTGAACCTAACGCTTGGGTTAACGAAATGTTAGCTTCTGGAAGTGATTCTTTTTATACCGTAAAAGATGGCGCTAGTTATGCTTATGATATTCCTAAAAAATCTCAGGAAAAAATCCCTGGTCAAGATGCATTTATCATATTAGATAACATCAGAAAAACAAATGAAGTATTTAAAAACTCTGGTGTTGTCGTTGAAGATTTAGGTGATGGTATTCTTAACTGTGAGTTCCAATCTAAAATGAACACTATTGGAGGCGACGTTCTTGCCGGATTAAATAAAGCGATCGATATAGCCGAAAAAGATTATGCAGGATTAGTGGTAGGAAATCAAGCCGCAAACTTCTCCGTAGGTGCTAACATCGGCATGATTTTTATGATGGCTGCAGAACAAGAGTACGACGAGCTTAATATGGCTATTAAATATTTCCAAGACACTATGATGCGCATGCGCTATTCATCAATTCCAACAATTTCTGCGCCTCATGGCATGGCTCTAGGTGGTGGTTGTGAATTATCGTTACACGCTGATAAAGTGGTTGCTGCTGCAGAAACTTACATGGGACTTGTAGAGTTTGGAGTTGGTGTTATTCCTGGTGGTGGTGGTTCTAAAGAAATGGCTTTAAGAGCATCAGATACCTTCAAAAAAGGCGATGTACAGTTAAACACACTTCAAGAATATTTCTTAACTATCGGAATGGCAAAAGTATCTACCTCCGCTTATGAAGCTTTCGATTTAGGTGTGCTTCAAAAAGGAAAAGATGTCGTTGTAGTTAATAAAGACCGTCAGATAGCCGTTGCTAAACAGCATGCTAAGCTTATGGCAGATATGGGATATACAAAACCTGTTAAACGAGATGATGTTTTAGTTCTTGGTAAGCAAGCCTTAGGAATGTTTCTCGTGGGAACAGACTCCATGGAAGACTCTAACTACATTTCTGAACACGATATGAAAATCGCTAACAAATTAGCCTATGTAATGGCTGGTGGTGATTTATCGGAACCAACAAAAGTAACGGAGCAATACTTATTAGATTTAGAACGTGAAGCCTTCTTATCATTATGTACTGAACGTAAAACTTTAGAAAGAATTCAGCATATGTTGAAAACAGGAAAACCGTTACGTAATTAAAATTACTAAGCAATTCGTCATTAGCCATTAGCTATTGGCAAATCGTAGTAAACACAAACGCTAAAGGCCAAGAGCTAATAGCCAAAAGCATAAAAAAAATGAAAACAGCATATATAGTAAAAGCATACAGAACCGCAGTTGGTAAAGCACCAAAAGGTGTGTTCCGATTTAAAAGAACCGATGAATTAGCCGCAGAAACCATCAAGCATATGATGAAGGAACTGCCTAATTTAGACCCAAAACGCATCGATGATGTCATTGTGGGTAACGCCATGCCAGAAGGCTCTCAAGGTTTAAACATGGCACGTCTAATTTCCTTAATGGGATTAGATATTGTAGATGTTCCTGGAGTGACCGTAAATCGTTTTTGCTCTTCTGGAGTCGAAACCATTGGTATGGCAACTGCAAAAATACAAGCCGGAATGGCCGATTGTATTATTGCTGGTGGAGCAGAAAGCATGAGTGCCGTACCAATGACAGGTTTTAAACCCGAGTTAAATTACGATATCGTAAAATCTGGGCATGAAGATTATTATTGGGGCATGGGAAATACAGCGGAAGCCGTTGCAAAACAATTCAATGTATCTCGTGAAGACCAAGATGAGTTTGCCTATAATTCGCATATGAAAGCTTTGAGAGCACAAGCCGAAGACCGTTTTCAAGACCAAATTGTACCTATTGAAGTCGAACAAACTTATGTTGATGCTAACGGAAAAAAAGCGACAAAATCATACACTGTAACTAAAGATGAAGGGCCTCGAAAAGGAACAAACAAAGAAGCTTTAGCAAAACTTAGAGCCGTATTTGCTGCAGGCGGTAGTGTTACAGCTGGTAACTCATCTCAAATGAGTGATGGTGCTGCTTTTGTAATGGTAATGAGTGAAGACATGGTTAAAGAGCTTGGTCTAGAACCTATTGCAAGAATGGTCAACTATGCCGCTGCAGGTGTTGAACCTCGTATTATGGGAATCGGTCCTGTAAAAGCCATTCCGAAAGCCTTAAAACAAGCCGGCTTAAAGCAAGATGATTTAAGCTTAATTGAATTAAACGAAGCATTTGCTTCGCAATCTTTAGCAGTAATCAGAGAATTAAACCTCAACCCAGATATCATAAACGTCAATGGTGGCGCTATTGCGCTTGGCCACCCATTAGGATGTACTGGAGCAAAACTATCCGTACAACTTTTTGATGAGATGCGTAAACGCGACATGAAAGGTAAATATGGCGCTGTAACGATGTGTGTTGGTACAGGCCAAGGGGCTTGTGGGGTATTTGAATTTTTAAATTAGAACACAGACGAATAGAGTCTAGAATCTAGACTTAAAAAACACTATTACAAATAACGAATAACAGTCTAGAATCTAGTATCTAGCTGTCTAGAATCTAAAAAAATATGGAAACAACAGAAAAAGACATACTAAGAGGCGGACAATTCCTAGTAAAGGAAACCGATTGCCAAGACATTTTTACACCTGAAGATTTTTCAGAAGAGCAAAAAATGATGAAAGAATCCGTAATGGAATTCAACGACCGTGAAATTATTGCACATAAAGCACGATTTGAAGCTAAAGATTATGCATTAACTGAAGAAGTGATGCGTAAAGCTGGTGAAATGGGCTTTTTAGGCGTCGCGGTTCCTGAGGCTTATGACGGATTAGGCATGGGATTTGTTTCTACAGTATTAACCTGTGATTACATCTCTTCTGGTACAGGCTCGTTTAGTACGGCTTTTGGTGCACATACCGGAATTGGTACTATGCCAATTACGCTATACGGAACTGAAGAACAAAAACAAAAATACGTCCCTAAATTAGCAACAGGTGAATGGTTCGGTGCTTACTGTTTAACAGAGCCTGAAGCAGGATCAGATGCAAATTCAGGAAAAACAACTGCTGAGCTTTCTGCAGATGGTAAATCGTACAAAATAAATGGTCAAAAAATGTGGATTTCAAATGCAGGTTTCTGTCGTTTGATGATTGTTTTTGCGCGTATTGAAGACGATAAAAATATTACAGGATTCATTGTTGAATATGATAAAGACAATCCTAACGGTATTACTCTTGGTGAAGAGGAACACAAATTAGGTATTCGCGCGTCTTCTACACGTCAAGTCTTTTTTAACGACACTGTTGTACCAGCAGAAAATATGTTAGCGGGTCGTGGTGAAGGTTTTAAAATCGCTATGAACGCCCTTAATATTGGACGTATTAAATTGGCTGCAGCTTGTTTAGATTCACAACGACGAATTTTAACTACCGCTGTAACTTACGCTAATGAGCGTAAACAATTTAAAACACCAATTGCAGATTTTGGTGCTATTAAAACCAAATTGGCTGAAATGGCAACCAATGCTTATGCTGGCGAATCAGCAACTTACAGAGCTTCAAAAAATATTGAAGACAGAATCGCTATGCGTGAAGCTTCAGGAAATACACATCAAGAAGCAGAATTAAAAGGTGTTGAAGAATATGCCATAGAATGTTCTATTTTAAAAGTCGCCGTATCAGAAGACGTCCAAGCTTCTGCAGATGAAGGGATTCAGATTTTTGGTGGTATGGGCTTCTCTGAAGAAACCCCAATGGAAGCCGCTTGGAGAGATGCAAGAATTGCACGTATTTATGAAGGCACTAACGAAATCAACCGTATGTTATGTGTGGGTATGCTCGTAAAAAAAGCCATGAAAGGTCATGTTGATTTATTAGGTCCTGCTTCTAAAGTACAAGAAGAATTGATGGGTATTCCTTCGTTTGATACACCAGATTATTCAGAGTTGTTTTCTGAAGAAAAAGAAATGATTAAAAAGCTTAAAAAAGCATTCTTGATGGTTGCTGGTGGCGCGGTTCAAAAATTCGGACCTCAATTAGAAGAGCACCAACAATTATTAATTGCAGCTGCAGATATCTTAATTGAAATCTATATGGCAGAATCGGCAATTTTAAGAACAGAGAAAAATGCGAAGCGTTTTGGAGAAGAATCTCAATCAACACAAATCGCTATGGCAAAATTATATTTATATCACGCGGTAGATATCGTTGAAGAAAAAGGTAAAGAAAGTATTATCTCTTTTGCTGAAGGAGACGAGCAACGTATGATGTTAATGGGACTTAAGCGTTTTACTAAATATGCAAACTATCCAGATATTGTAGATTTACGTATAGAGATCGCAGAAAAAGTAAAAGCAGAAAAGAAATACTGTTTTTAGGTTAGATTAAGTTAAGTTTAAAAAGCCAATGCTACCCTTCCATGATTGAGGTTGCATTGGCTTTTTTATTTATAATTAGTTATAAAATTTAATAGTACTTACATCTATAATACCGTTATATATAACTTGAGCTATCTCTTTCTGTTCACTAACATCGGTGAGCTTTATTCTGTCTAATTCGTTAGTTAAAAAACCTATTTCTAACATTACAGCAGGACTATTTATTCCTTTTAACAATTTAAAATTACCTGATTTTATTTTTGCATTATCAAAAGCTTGATTTACCAAATTAGAAACTAATACAGAGCTATAAATCATCGATTTATTATTTCTTTCTAAACTCTCACTATTGTAATAATAAGCTTCAACACCTGATCGTTCTAAATCAGAATGTGCATTACAATGTAAACTCAATACAAGATCTGGTTTTTTCTTATTGATAAAAGCAATTCTATCATCTAAAGATGAAAACGTATCATTGCTTCGAGTTGTTATAAAACGAACTTTCTCATCACTAAGTGATTGTAGTACATTTGAAATATTCAAAACAATATCCTTTTCATTTATATTATTTACTGACATACCTGAGTCATGTCCTCCATGACCTGCGTCTATAACCACCAAAAGTGGTTTATTTAAATCTTTGTAAGAACTAAGCACAAAGATGCCTGCAAAAAGTAAAATAACTGATGTCAGTTTTAAAGACCTCTTAAATACTGAGCCTTTTGATTGATGTAACATAATAATTCGTTTTTTGATTTTAATGAAATTAAATCCGCTAGTTAGAGGAACGCGGTATTCCTTTTGCCCTAAGTTTATTATAGTATTTGAGTAATTTTCGATAGCAATGCCAGATAAAACGGATTGTTCATCGGCTAAATATTCATGATTTTGTAAAATAGACATGTTATAAAACCACATAAATGGATTGAACCAAAATATGCACTTTAACAATTCTAAAAGTATAATATCTAAAGTGTGATATTCTTCACTATGTACAGTTTCATGTGCTAAAACACTTAAATAATCATCGTTAGACAAAACATGATTTTTAGGAATAAACATATAATTAAAAAAACTAGACACCATATCCGAATCGGTAACCTTAATTAATTTCAACCTTTCAACACGTTTATAATCGTGTCTTGTCAACTTATAAATCTTCAATAAATTCTTTAAAAATCGAAACATAAAAAACCCAGAAACCATCAAATAAATAATGAAAACAGGATCTATGGATGATTGATATACTGGTGTAACCTCATCAAAAGTAATGTCTTCGGTATGTGGAGTTTCAAAAGTCGACTCTGTAATTTTCTCTAAAGGAATTTCAGTAATACTAGGCACGGCATTAAATAATTCTATTTCTATAAATGGTGCTACTAAACACAAAAGGATAGAACCAATTAGGAAAAACCGATTAAATTGAAATGTTTTTTGCTTTCTAAGTAACAAGAAATAAACAACATAAGAACAGCCTAAGCTAATGACGGTATATATAAAATAATTAATCATTAGCTTTCTTTTGTTCCATTTTCTGCTTCAATAATGCTTGAAGTTCTTCTAGCTCTTGCATAGACAAATCTGCATTTTTTGTAAAAAACGAAGCAAATTGTGCTTTAGAATCATTAAAAAAATGTTGAATCATACCATTCACTTGTTTAGTAAAATAATCGTTCTTTTTAAGAATAGGAAAATAGGCCTTGTCTCTACCTAAACGTTCAAATCCTATATATTCCTTATCAACCATTCGTTTTAACAGGGTTGAAATTGTGGTGTATGCTGGCCTTGGTTCAGGAAATTTCTCAACAATATCTTTCATAAACCCTTTTTCAAGTCCCCATAAATACTTCATAATTTGAAGCTCTGATTTATTAAGTTGTTTTATATCCACAATTATAGTTTTGATACTACAAATGTAGTAATAAAAATTAATTATCCTAATTCAACATAAAAAATATATCTTTAGAAATAATTTAAACACTAATCTTGAACCACAAATCATGAAATATGTAATTGTATTCTTATTAGCACTTTCTTCTATTCAGGCACAAACTGAAAAAGCCTTAGAACCAAAATTAGAAAACATTAAATGGATTTCTGGAACATGGCATGGTGAAGCTTTTGGTGGTATTACTGAGGAAATTTGGAGTGAACCTTCAGGTGGTTCTATGATGGCGACTTTTAAACTCATTAACGATGGAAAAGTGACGTTCTATGAAATTGAAGTCATCCGAGAAGTTGAAAACTCCCTTATACTCCAACTAAAACATTTTGGTCCCGATTTAAAAGGGTGGGAAACAAAAGACGAAACCATCGACTTTCCTTTAATTAAAATCACAGAAAATAAAGTTGTTTTTGAGGGTATGACCTTTGAAAAAATATCAACTCATGAAATGAATATCTACGTCGACATTAAAAATGAAGATGGCACTGTAGAAACCGTAAAATTTAATTACAAAAAGTAACCCATGAAAAAAGCCACTGTCCTCCTACTTATTTTAACACTTGTCTTTAATTGTAAAAATGAAACAAAAACAGCGAAAACAGATACCAATAAAGAAACAACACAAGCATCTCAAAAAATAGCAACTTCTAAAACAGAAAAGCAATTACGAGAGGTTTATAAAGCTAAAGACACTATTATTATTGACGCTGTGGCTAATGATTCTGCATGGGTAAAAAGTAAATGGTACAACATCGACCAAGTTTGGTTGGGTGATTCGCTTTCAGAAACTGATTTTTCTGGACGTTTTAAATTAAGTTGGACTAACGAAGCACTTTATGTTTTAGCCGAAATAAAGGATGACACACTAATCGATAAAATTGAAGACCCCTTAGTAAAATGGTGGGATGATGATTGCTTAGAAATTTTTGTAGATGAAGACAACAGCGGTGGCGAACACCAATATAACCACAATGCCTTTGCTTATCATATTGCATTAGATGGTAAAGTGGTAGATATGTCTACAGAAAAAATAGGAAAGCTTTACAATTCACATATAGAATCTAAAAATAAAACCACAGGAAACACAACCCTTTGGGAAGTAAAAATGAATTTATATGATGATTCTTTTGACGATAAAGGATCTAACACTCCTGTAAATTTAACAGCAAACAAAAAAATAGGCTTTGCCATTGCCTACTGTGACAATGACAAAAGCCTAGAACGTGAACATTTTATTGGTTCTATTCCTGTTGAAGGTGAAGACAAAAACCGAGGTTGGATTGATGCTAATATCTTCGGAACCCTTCTTTTAAAAGACTAACTACTTTTTCGTACTTATACTCTTTTTTACATTTTCTTCGGCTGTAGTAACGTTAGATAAATTTATGGCCGTTTCAATCAGTGCTAAATGCGAATATGCTTGTGGAAAGTTACCTAACAAACGTTTCGTTTTAAAATCTATATCTTCACTAAATAAACCTAAATGGTTACTGTAAGATAATAACTTTTCAAACTGCTTCGTTGCTTTTTGCTCTTCCCCTATTTTGTATAAGCTGTTAATAAACCAGAATGTACAAATGGTAAATGAAGAGGATGGCAATCCAAAATCATCTTTAGTTTTATAACGGTATAAAAGACCTTCATAACATAAATCGCGCTCAATAGCTTTTACAGTACTTACAAATTTTGGATGTTTAGCATCTATAAAACCGTATGATTCCATCAATAAAACAGAAGCATCTAAATCTTCAGAATTATAAGCTTGGGTAAAGGCTTGTGCTTTTTCATTCCAAGCATTTTCCATTATATCCTGACGTATTTCTTTTTCTAAAGCTTCCCATTTTGGTAATTTAGATGTTTTACCTAAAAGTTTAGACACCTTTAAAGCCTTATCTACAGCAGTCCAACATAACACTTTAGAAAATGTAAAATGCTGATCGCCTTCTCTAAATTCCCAAATACCTTTGTCTGGCTCTCTCCAGTGTTTACTCACAACCCAAACAATACCTTTGGTCATCGTCCAAAGCTCTTCGCCATTGTCGATATCATTACTAAAGTTTACGAGTAATTGATGAATTACATCCATTAAAATGCCATAAATATCATTTTGCTTTTGCATGTACGCCGCATTACCTACTCTAACCGGGCTCGAATTTTTGTAACCCGATAAATGATCTAAAGATTCTTCGGTTAATTTTTTTTCGCCACTAATACCATACATAATCTGCAACTTCTCATCCTTATCGGGCATTAAGTCAATGATAAAATTTAGATAACGTCTAGCAATGTTCTTATGTCCTAACTGCGACATCACTTTAATCACCATAGAGGCATCTCTAATCCAACAGAAACGATAATCCCAATTTCTAACTTCGCCAATAGTTTCAGGTAAAGAAGTGGTTGCTGCAGCTAAAACCGCACCTGTTTTATCATAACTCAACAACTTTAAAGTCATGGCGCTACGTGAAATTTGTTCATTAAATTTCTTATATGTTGGTGTACGTTCTAGCCAGTTTAACCAATATACTTTGGTACGCTCGTATTCTAAACTTGCATATTTTAAATTAGGAACAAATAATTTTTCATTATAACCCACCAAGAAAAAATGATCACCGCCTAAAACAATATTATTGCCATTAATAACGGTCTCTTTATCTAAATCTGTATATAAAAATAAGGTATCATAAGTATCCTCATTATTTAGACTCACTATAAAGTCGTCCTTTACATAGGTCGATGTAACACCTTTAGCATATTCTAATTTAGGATTGTATGCGACTTTTAATTCTGGTTGTCCTGAAACATATTTAAGATATCTAATAAATTCTGGAGGTGAATGATACGTGCCATTAGTCTTATAATACCTTGGCATAAAATCAACAACTTCAAAAACATCATTGCCTTTACTAAAGCGTGTGATTAATATAGCTGTATTTTCTTGATAAAACTGATCGGTTGTGTAACCCTCTTCGACTTCAAAACCAAAGCTCCCACCAATAGTATCATCTAACAACTTCGCAAATACAGATGCAGAATCAAATTTGGGTAAACAACACCAATCAATTGATGCATTTTTAGACACCAAAGCGGCACTTCTACAATTTCCTATAATTCCATAATCTAAATTATTCATTAATTTTTTGGTTTAAAATGAGGATAAAAATTCAATTTTTTTTAAATTAACGAAAATCTTGAAAACCATCCAAAATATTATCATGAATAAAACAATAATAGTTTCAAACCGATTACCACTTCAAATTTCAATAGAAGAAGACAAACTCAACGTAACTCCTAGTGTTGGAGGGCTTGCAACAGGAATGAAGTCTGTTCACGCCGACGGAAATGGCATCTGGATTGGTTGGTCTGGTATTACAGATGAAGATTTAGACGACGAGCTAAAACCTAAAGTCAATGAAAAAATTAAAAATGCTAAATGTAGAGCTGTAGGACTTACAGAAGATGATGTTAATGATTTCTACCTCGGTTTTAGCAATAGAACATTATGGCCTTTATTTCATTATTTTCTAGAATATACCGAATTTGAAAAACACCAATGGGAAGCTTATAAGCGTGTTAATGAAAAATTTGCGAAGGTCGTATTAGACACTATTGAAGAAGGTGACACGGTTTGGGTTCACGATTATCAATTATTACTTTTACCACAACTTATAAAAGAAGTTAGACCAGATGTTACAATTGGTTTCTTTCTTCATATTCCATTTCCATCTTATGAAATCTTTAGAACTTTTCCTTGGCGAAAAGAACTTTTAATTGGTATGTTAGGATCAGATTTAATTGGTTTCCATACTTATGATTATGAGCGTCATTTCTTAAGTTCTGTAAAACGTATTTTACGTCTCGATGTCAATTTTAACGAGATTACCTATCACGATAGAACTGTAAAAGTAGATTCTTTCCCTATGGGAATAGATTATGATAAGTTTCACAGTGCTGCTGTAGCTCATGATAATCCTGACTCACCAAAATCAGAATTACAAAAACGCTTAGACACGCACCTTAATGAAGGTACTGATCAAAAATTTATCCTTACTATAGACCGTTTAGATTATACTAAAGGAATTCCTAACCGACTCAAGGCATTTGAACAATTTTTAAACACCTACCCTCAGTATAAAGAAAAAGTAAGATTGGTTATGTTGGCGGTTCCATCGCGTTCTAATGTGCCACAATATCAAAAATTAAAACGTGAAACCGATGAGCTGGTCGGACGAATTAATGGTGAGTTTTCTACGGTTAGTTGGACACCTGTTTGGTATTTCTACCGATCATTACCTTTTGAAAATCTTATTGACTTATACACCTCCTCTGATGTGGCTTTAATAACGCCAGTAAGAGATGGTATGAATTTAGTCGCTAAAGAATATGCCGCTACACGTACAAAACAAGATGGCGTACTTATATTGAGTGAAATGGCAGGTGCTGCAAAAGAAATGAACGAAGCAATCCTCATTAATCCTAATAGTTTTGAAGATTTTGCAACAGCATTGAACAAAGCACTAACGATGCCTTTAGAAGAACAGAAAAGCCGAATGAAATTTTTACAAAAACGCTTAAAGCGTTATGACGTAGAAAAATGGGCCGAAGAATTCTTTAAAACTTTAGAAAGCACCAATGAATTGCAAGACGTTTTTGTATCAAAAAAAATAAATGATACAGAAGAAGAACGTATTGTTAAAAATTTCAAGACTGCAAAAAAACGATTAGTATTATTAGATTATGATGGCACTTTGGTCGGGTTTAAAGACAATCCACAAGATGCTAAGCCAGATGCAAAACTTTTTGCACTTTTAGATCAATTCGAAAACCAAAAAGACACTAGATTATGCCTAATTAGTGGAAGAGATAAGGCCACTTTTGAAGAATGGTATGGCAAAAAAGACTACGATCTTATCACCGATCATGGTGTTTGGATGCGTAAACATAAAAAATGGACGCCTTTAGAAATTCTTAAAACGGATTGGATGTCGAGTATAAAACCTATCCTCGAAACTTTTGTAGATCGTACACCGGGCACCTTTATTGAAGAAAAAGAATACTCTTTAGCTTGGCATTATAGAACAGCAGATCCTGAACTTGCCCAAATTAGAACCACAGAACTTAACACCGTTTTAACCAGTATGGTGACCAATAATGAACTGTCTGTTTTACAAGGCAATAAAGTTATTGAAATAAAAAGTAGTAATGTTAATAAAGGTCGAGCGACTAGTCAGTTATTAAGAAAAGAAGATTACGATTTTATTCTTATTATGGGCGACGATTGGACCGATGAATATATGTTTGAAGCCGCACCAGAATATGCAGATACTATAAAAGTAGGCTATGTAAAGACGAAAGCTAAATATCAAATAAAAAATTCTGAAAAAGTAAGAGAACTTCTTGAAAAATTAACTTTAGATGAATAAAGCCTTATTACTAGTAACCTTAGCATTAGGCTTTAATCTAAATGCTCAAACGGATCTTAAAATTTATGATATTATTGATGCGGTTTCCGAAGAACGGCTTAAAAATGACGTAAAAACTCTAGCCGATTTTGGCACGCGACATACGCTTAGTGATACCATTTCTAAAACAAGAGGAATTGGCGCTGCACGCCGTTGGATAAAATCGGAATTCGATGCTATCTCAAAAGATTGTAACGATTGCTTAGAGGTTTTCTTTCAAAATAATTTTATAGAAAAAGGCCGTAATGCTCGTATTGTTAAAGATGTTAACGTCGTTAATGTGGTGGCCATACAACGTGGCACAACACACCCTAACCGTTATATTATAATGAGTGGTGATATAGACTCTAGAGTCACTGACCCTAATGATTTTACCTCAGATGCTCCTGGTGCCAATGATAATGCTACGGGTATGGCAGGTGCTTTAGAAGCTGCAAGAGTACTATCGCAATATAAATTTGAAAACAGTATTATTTATGTTGGACTTTCAGGCGAAGAGCAAGGCTTGTTCGGCGGACAAGGCTTGGCCAACTACGCTAAAGATAAGAACTGGGATATAATTGGAGTTTTAAATAATGATATGATTGGAAATATTTCGGGTGTTGATGGCATTATTGACAATAGAACCTTTCGTATTTTTTCTGAACCTATTACTACGGCAGAAACAAATCCTGAAGCATTAGCCAAACAAGCTAGAGCACGACGTTTTTATGGTGGTGAAGTCGATGGAACTTCGCGACAGTTAGCACGTTATGTCTATAAAACCACAAAAACCTACATGCCCGATATGAACCCGATGCTTGTTTACAGACTAGATCGTTTTGGACGTGGCGGTCATCATCGTCCATTTAATGATGCAGGTTTTCCTGGACTCCGAATTATGGAAGCACATGAAAATTACACCCAACAGCACCAAGATATCCGTACCGAAAATGGAATTAACTATGGGGATACTTTTGAACATGTCAACTTCCCCTATTGCAAAAAGCTAACCGCAGTGAATGCGATTACCCTAGCTAGTCTCGCTTCTGCTCCAACATCACCAACCGAAGTCAGTATTGGCGGTATTGTTGAAGCCTCTGCTAAACTTAAATGGAACCAAGTAGACGGTGCTAAAGGCTATAAAATTTATTGGAGAGATACGACTTCTCCAACTTGGGATTACAGCCGCTATGTAGAGGATATTACAGAATTTACTTTAGAGGGAATTGTCATTGATAATTTCTTCTTTGGTGTTGCTGCAGTAGCAGAAGACGGCCACGAAAGCGTTGTTGTTTTTCCGAATAAAATTTTAAGATAATAACATACAATACATTATTTTTACCATAGAAATAAGATTATGAAATCTATTGTATGTGCTCTTTTTACCTTGTTTATAATTTCAAGCGGCCAAAGTCAAGGGCTACTGACTAAAAAAAACAAATTTACCCATCAAGATACCTTGAGAGGAAGTATTACACCCGAACGCGAATGGTGGGATTTAACCTATTACCATTTAGATATAGAAGTAAAACCTGAAGAAAAATTTATTTCAGGAAAAAACACCATTCAATATAAAGTCTTAAAACCACATCAGGTGATGCAAATTGATTTGCAAACGCCATTACAAATCACAAAAATCCTTCAAGACGGAAAAGAATTACAGGTAAAACATGATGGTAATGCCCATTTTGTAACGCTAATTAATCCACAACATATTGGAGCGATTAATAATCTTACTGTTTTTTATGAAGGCCAACCTAAGGAGGCCAAACGTGCCCCATGGGACGGTGGTTTTTCTTGGAAAAAAGACAAAAACGGTAAACACTTTATAGCCACCTCTTGTCAAGGTTTAGGTGCTAGTGTTTGGTGGCCTAACAAAGACCATATGTATGACGAAGTAGACAGTATGCTTATTAGTGTAACCAATCCTAAAGGGCTAACCAACGTCTCTAATGGTAGGTTACAAAAACTGGTAGAAAATGAAAATACAGTAACGTCGCATTGGTTTGTGAGCAACCCGATTAACAACTACGGTGTTAATGTTAATATAGGTGATTATACTAATTTCTCTGAAGTATATAAAGGCGAAAATGGCGATTTAGACATGAATTATTATGTTTTAAAAGATAATCTTAAAAAAGCCAAAGAACAATTTAAAGATGCCCCTAAAATGATGGAAGCTTTTGAATATTGGTTTGGTCCTTATCCTTTTTATGAAGACAGTTTTAAATTGGTGGAAGTGCCTTATTTAGGTATGGAACACCAAAGTTCAGTTACCTACGGCAACCAATATAAAGACGGTTATTTAGGCCGGGATTTATCAGGAACTGGTTGGGGTTTAAAGTTTGATTTTATTATTATACATGAAGCCGGACACGAGTGGTTTGCTAATAATATTACCATTAAGGATATTGCTGACATGTGGATTCATGAAGGGTTTACGTCCTATTCTGAAAATCTATTTTTAGATTATTACTATGGAAAAGAAGCTGCATCGGATTATGTAATTGGCACACGTAAAAATATTCAAAACGATAGACCTTTAATTGGCACTTACGATGTGAATAATGAGGGCTCTAGCGATATGTATTACAAAGGTGCAAACATATTACACACGCTTCGTCAACTCATTGAAGATGATGAAAAATGGAGACAAATTCTGAGAGGTTTAAATTCAGAATTTTATCATCAAACGGTGACTACAAAACAGATTGAAAATTATTTAAGTGAGCACTCAGGTATTGATTTAACTGCGTTTTTTAATCAATATTTGAGAACGACTAAAATTCCAACTTTAGAATACAGTATTAAAAATGGCAAATTAAAATACCGATGGATAAATGCAGTTGAAAATTTTAAAATGCCTATTCAAGTAGACATTGATGGCAAATCAGAATGGTTATTTCCTAAGGCAGAATGGCAATCTAAAAAAGTAACTTCTGAAGACTTTATCATTGATAGAGATTTTTATGTCAACGTAAAAAAAATATAACTATTGGAAGTTCCTGAAATATACTTTAAAACGGCTGCAGAATGGCGCCAATGGTTACACAATAATCATGATTCAGCAGAGGCGATACACTTAATTTTCTACAAAGTCGATCATAAAAATGAGTCCATGCGTTGGGAAGAGGCTGTAAAAGTGGCACTTTGTTATGGCTGGATAGACTCAACCGTAAAAAGTTTAGGTGACGGCAAACGCCGACAGTATTTCTGTCCTAGAAAACCTAAAAGTGTTTGGAGTGCTGTAAACAAAAACTACATTAAAGAATTACAGGAGGCCAACCTAATGCATCCAAACGGTAATGAATCTATTAAGGTAGCAAAAGAAAATGGCAGCTGGACCGCTTTAGACACCGTTGAAAAAGGTATTATTCCTGAGAATCTTCAACGTGCATTTGATAAAAACAAAAACGCTTATACCAATTTTATCAACTTCGCACCGAG
Source organism: Winogradskyella vidalii (assembly GCF_013403955.1). Lineage (GTDB taxonomy): Bacteria > Bacteroidota > Bacteroidia > Flavobacteriales > Flavobacteriaceae > Winogradskyella > Winogradskyella vidalii. The sequence continues at coordinate 182,626 of NZ_JABFDG010000002.1, forward strand.
TTATAAAAAAGGCTATTTATATTGGCTTAACCAAGCCAAACGCGAGGATACCAAACAAAAAAGAATCGCAGAGATTATAAAACTCTGCGATGCTAATATTAAAAATCGTGGTAATCGGTAATTTTATAAACCACTGATATAATTACCGTAAGGATCTTGAAATTGTAGGCCTTCCGAATAACTATACTTACTCAATTTTTTAAATTGTGCCAGTCCCCAAAGAATAAATTCTTTTTCAAAATACACATCTTTCGGGTCAATTTCGGGTTGGTAATTGGCAATCAAAGCATCTAAAGGCGTGATCTCATCTAACTTTGTTTTATAGGTTTCGTCGTTATATTCATTTAACAATTCAAACCCATCGCCATTGAAGAACCAAGAAATTAAATCATCATAAGGCGTTTCATCACCTTGTTTTTCTAACTTCTCTACTTTAGGAAAGTATTTAGGAAATAAGGTTTTAACAGCAGCGTCCATTAAAGCATTGGCTACAAAATCGGCGCCTTCTTGTTCGCCTTCATAAACTAATTCTACTTTTCCTGTAATGGCCGGAATGACCCCTACAAAATCGGATAATCGAATTGAGGTCTCCGCATCACCAGCTAGTAAAGCACGACGTTCTGCAGTACTTAAGAGATTTTCAAAGGCGGTAATACTCATACGTGCACTGACACCACTTTTTACGTCTACATATTCGCTTTCTCGCGCTTCAAAACTAATTTGCTCTAATACATCTTTGGCCAATTCAGGAACATAAACAGATTCAGATTGTCTAGTGTCTAGTTTCGCCTCTTGTGATGTAATAGTTCTTGCTGTTTCTATATTTTCAGGATAATGTGTTAAAATCTGAGAACCAATTCTATCTTTTAAAGGCGTAACAATACTGCCTCTATTGGTATAATCTTCAGGATTTGCCGTAAATACAAATTGCATATCTAAAGCTAGTCGTAATTTAAAGCCTCTAATTTGAATATCACCTTCTTGTAAAATATTAAATAAAGCCACCTGAATACGTGCTTGTAAATCGGGCAATTCGTTTATAACAAAAATACAACGGTTAGCACGCGGAATCATTCCATAATGAATCACACGATCATCGGCATAACTTAATTTTAAATTCGCTGCTTTTATGGGATCAACATCACCAATCAAATCTGCAACGGTAACATCTGGCGTGGCTAATTTTTCTGCAAAACGATCATCACGATGTAACCACGTAATTGGTGTTTCATCTCGTTTTTCGGCAATTAATTCTACTGCAAATCTAGAGATTGGTGCCAATGGATCGTCATTTATCTCAGAACCTTCAACAACCGGAATGTATTCATCTAAAAGCGTCACCATCTTGCGTGCCAAACGTGTTTTTGCCTGACCTCGTAATCCAAGTAAATTAATATTATGACGCGATAAAATAGCACGCTCTAATTCTGGAATTACCGTATTTTCATAACCATGAATTCCTTCAAAGGTGGTTGTCTTATTTTTTATATTTTCAATTAAATTATCACGCAATTCATCTTTTATAGATTTAGATTGGTAACCTGATGCTTTTAATTCGCCTAATGTTTTTATGTCTTTCATACTATAGCTTTTGGCCATTAGCCTCTAGCTATTAGCTGGCTCGTTTGAGCAAAAGGCTAATACCTAAAAGCTAAAAGCATTTTTTATCCTTTAATTCTTTTTTTTCTGTTAGTTTCGTAATCTTCAAAAATCATTTCACCTAGACCTTTAAGTCCGGTGTAAAATGCTTTTCCTCTATTTGCTTTTGTAAATTCTCTAATAAATTGCATTAAATAGGGATCCTCTGCAATCATAAATGTGGTAATCGGAATATGCAAACGCCTTGCTTGTTGTGCCATACCATAACATTTGTTTGTGATATACGGATCCAAGCCATTACTGTTTTTATAATACTGTCCGTCTGGCAAACGTAAACAACTTGGCTTACCATCAGTAATCATAAAAATCTGTTTGTTAGTATTCCGCTTTCTGCGTAGCATATCCATTGCCAGTTGTAAACCTGCTACGGTATTGGTGTGGTAAGGCCCTACTTTGAGATAGGGTAAATCTTTAATTTTTATAGGCCAAGCATCGTTACCAAAAACTAAAATTTCTAAGGTGTCTTTTGGATAGCGTGTAGTAATCATTTCGGCAAGAGCCATGGCTACTTTTTTTGCTGGCGTAATTCGGTCTTCACCGTAGAGAATCATGCTGTGACTAATATCTATCATGAGAATCGTACTCATTTGGCTTTTATGAAGGGTTTCTTCTACCACCAAATCATCCTCAGTGAGATTAAAGTTACCGATGCCATGATTAATTTGAGCATTTCTTAAACTTTCGGTCATGGAAACTTTATCTAAGCCGTCACCAAATTGATAAGCTCTAAAATCGCCTGTATGCTCATCACCAAGACCAATACCTTTGCTTTTGTGATTGCCAGAACCACTGCGTTTAATTTTTCCAAAAATCTGATCTAAGGCTTGTTGCCGAATGGCACGTTCCGTTTTTGCGGTTATTGTTATACCACCATTTCCGGCACCATCGGGATCAATTTCTTGTTGAATGTAGCCTTTGTTCTTAAGGTCTTCAATAAAATCATCAATGGTATACTCTGGAGTCGTTAGTTTGTATTCGACATCGAGTTGGCGGAGCCAGTCAATAGCTTCATCAAAATCACCTGAAGTGTGCGTAATTAATTCTTTAAAAATTTCAAAGAGTTTATCGAAAGGCGATTGGTATGGTGCTTCGTAAGTTTTAAATACAAAGCCCGATTTATTAGGTTTTTCTTTCATAGCGTTATAAAAATAACACTTTTAAAGCGCCTAATAGGTCGCATTAACATCAATTTAAAAATTTAGTGTTTCTATTGATGATAGAAAATCTTCAAAATAGGATAAAAGTGGTGCTTATTCAATACGTTTTAAGCCTTCAAAATCTATAATCTTAACGTGTTTTCCTGTAGTAGAAATTAGACCTTCTTTTTTGAATTGTGATAAAATTCTAATGGCAGATTCTGTAGCTGTCCCAACGAGACTTGCATAATCTTCTCTAGACAAAACTACATTTAAGAAACCTTGTTCATCTTTTTCAAAAGTAGTATGTAAATATACCAACACATCTGCCAAACGCTGTTTTACAGACTTTTGAGCCATATCTACAATAATATTATCGGCTTCTCTTAATTCTTTTGCCATGTCTTGAAGCATATCTAATGAAAACGCTGCATTGTTGGTTAAATCATTAAGAACTTCCTGTTTTGGAATAAAACAAACTTCCATTTCATTCAGTGCTACAGCAGTGAGGTTAGATTTTTCATCGGTAACCAAAGAGCGTTGCCCAATAAGGTCTCCTCGGACCACTAATTTTACAATTTGATCCTTACCATTGGCACTCAATTTAGACATTTTACATACGCCATCTTTAACACAATATACACCATTGATGCTTTCGCCTTCTCTAAAAAGAGTTTCTCCTTTTTTAATAAACTTAGACGTCTTACAACCAGAAATACGAATTAAATCATCTTTCCCTAATGCTTTTAAAGAATTAAACTGTCTAACAATACACTGTTCGCACTTACTCATTGGTAAAATTATTAAATTCAAAGTTAATCAAAACATGACAAATATCATAGATTAAAGTTAGTAGATTTATGACTTTTGTTACAGGTATAATTGAGCAAATTAAAAATGGAAAACAAAACTTGTTTTCACTGTGGTGACGACTGTGGAAATCATCCTATTACGTATAAAGAAAAGTCGTTTTGTTGTAATGGCTGTAAGACCGTTTTCGAGATATTTAACGAGAACGATTTAACCTGTTATTACGACTTACAAAATTCTCCTGGAGCAGTTCCAAAAGAAATTGAAGGAAAGTACGATTTCTTATCTCAAGACAATATTATTGAAAAACTTACAGAGTTTAGAAGTGATTCCATAGAGATTGCGACTTTGTATATTCCTCACATCCACTGTAGTTCTTGTATTTGGGTTCTTGAAAACCTTAAAAAACTCGACACTAACATATCGGATTCTCAAGTAAATTTTGGTAAAAAAACAGTGCGTGTTACTTATAATTCTGAGGCTACCAGCTTAAAAGCTGTAGTTTTATTATTGAGCACTATTGGTTATGAACCCTATATTAGTTTAGATGATTTTAAATCTGGTGAAAAGCACATCAATAGAACTTTAATCTATAAACTTGGTGTTGCTGCCTTTGGTTTTGGGAATATTATGTTTTTATCATTCCCTGAGTATTTTGAGGTTAATGAGTTTTGGCTCGAGCAATATAAACCGATGTTTCGTTGGTTAATGTTTGCCATGTCTCTACCCATTGTGTTTTATTCGGCTCAAGATTATTTTATTTCCGCTTATAAAGGTTTAAAAGCAAAACTTTTAAATATTGATGTGCCTATTGCTCTTGGTGTTACCGTGCTTTTTGTGAGAAGTACGATTGAAATCACTTTTGATATCGGCTCTGGTTTTTTTGACAGTTTAGCGGGGTTGATTTTCTTCTTATTAACTGGTAAATTCTTTCAACAAAAAACCTATCAATTCTTATCTTTTGAACGCGATTACAAGTCCTATTTCCCTATCGCTATTACCAAAATAGATAAAGATGGTAATGAAAATTCTATTCAGGTCTACGATATTGAAAAAGGAGATCGCATATTAATCCGAAATGAAGAATTAATACCTGTAGATGGTATTCTCATTAATGGGAAAGCAAAAATAGATTACAGTTTTGTTACTGGTGAATCCCAAGCCATTTCCAAACAATCTGGCGATAAATTATTTGCTGGAGGAAAACAAACCAGCGGGGTAATTGAAATGGAAGCTATCAAATCTGTTGAGCAAAGTTACTTAACCCAACTTTGGAGTAATGATGTTTTTAATAAGAATAAAGAAGAAGGTTTTACTAATATTACAAATACCATAAGCAAGCACTTTACAGTTTCCATTATAACTATCGCTATTATTGCGACAACATTTTGGTTGTTTGTGGACCCAAGTAAAGCCATGAATGTTTTTACTGCTGTATTAATTATAGCTTGTCCTTGTGCCATTGCACTATCGGCACCGTTCACCTTTGGAAACATGTTACGCCTATTTGGTAAACAGAAATTCTACGTCAAAAATGCGAGTGTCATTGAACAATTAGCTCAAATTAACACCGTTATTTTTGATAAAACCGGCACCATAACCTCAAATAAGCAAAGTAATGCCGAGTATGATGGCGATATATTATCTGAATCTGAAAATTTAGTCTTAAAAAACTCCCTACGAGGCTCCAACCATCCTTTAAGCAGAACATTATACAATATTTTACAGGAAAATAACATCATAACATTAGATGCTTTTGAAGAGCATATTGGTCAAGGTATTGAAGTTAAACACGAAGCGGTAAACATGAAAATTGGCTCTGCTAGTTTTGTGGGAAATCCTAATAGTAATTCGGTTTTAAACACCACAGTACATGTCAGTAGCAATAATGTTTACAAGGGAAAATTCACCTTTTATAATAGTTATAGGAAAGGCGTTTCAAAGTTGTTTAACCAATTAAAACAGCATTTCGATTTAGTAATTTTATCTGGAGATAATGCCGGAGAACAAGACAATTTAAAAAAATTGTTACCTGCTAAAACCAAATTAATTTTCAATCAAAAACCTGAGGATAAACTCGATTTTATAAAATACCATCAGTCTGAAGGCGCCAAAGTGCTCATGATTGGTGACGGGTTAAATGATGCAGGTGCTTTAGCACAAAGTGATGTTGGTATTGCAATCTCTGAAGATGTAAATGTCTTTTCCCCTGCTTGTGATGCTATTTTGGATGCTTCTAGATTTAAACAATTATATACATTTATAATGGCTTCAAAATCAGCGATAAAAATTATTAAATGGAGTTTTGTGCTGTCATTTTTTTATAATGTCATAGGTTTGTATTTTGCAGTCACTGGACAATTAGAACCTGTGGTTGCGGCAATATTAATGCCTTTAAGCTCTATAAGTATTGTGGTGTTTACAACCATTGCCACCAATATTTTAGGCAAAAAAATTCCATCGATTGCAAATACGACTAGACATCCTAATAAAGTATAGCACTGGATTAAAAACGGCTATTTGTTTAGAATGATTAAAAATAAGTGAACATGACTTTTATCATGTTTTAAAGACAGGTTCAAAAGTAATTTTGGCCCATAACTTCAGTAGGTATGAGTGTTATTTATATTTTATTATCGGTTAGCGTCGTGGTAGGCGTGACTTTTTTTGTCATTTTTATAGTGGCAGTAAGGTCTGGCCAATATGATGATGACTATACACCATCTGTACGCATGCTTTTTGAAGACGAACTTGTTAAAGAAAAAACCGATACATCAAAACAAACTAAAACTGACTAATTTTTTTAATATGGAAATGCAACAATTCTATTACGATAATAAGATCGTTAAAAAATTCCTTTACGCTACCATTCTTTGGGGAGTTGTTGGGATGCTGGTAGGCTTACTATTAGCGTTTTTATTTTTATTCCCAAACCTTACTGATGGCGTATCTTGGTTAAGTTTTGGTCGTTTAAGACCATTACATACCAATGCCGTAATCTTTGCCTTTGTAGGTAATGCCATTTTTGCTGGTGTGTATTACTCGTTGCAACGTTTACTTAAAGCAAGAATGTATAGCGACTTATTGAGTAATATCAATTTTTGGGGTTGGCAACTTATTATTGTTGCAGCCGCAATAACGTTGCCTTTAGGTTACTCAACCTCTAAAGAATATGCCGAATTAGAATGGCCTATAGATATTGCTATTGCTCTTATCTGGGTGGCTTTTGGTGTCAATATGATTGCAACCATTTTAAAACGTCGTCAACGCCACTTGTATGTTGCCATCTGGTTTTATTTAGCCACTTTTGTAACTGTTGCCGTACTTCATATTTTTAATAGTTTAGCATTACCTGTGAGCTTTACAGGGATGAAAAGTTATTCCGTTTATGCTGGTGTACAAGATGCTTTAGTACAATGGTGGTATGGTCATAATGCTGTTGCATTCTTTTTAACCACACCATTCTTAGGTTTAATGTATTATTTTGTTCCTAAAGCGGCCAACAGACCTGTTTATTCTTACAGATTATCTATTGTTCACTTTTGGTCCCTAATCTTTATATACATCTGGGCAGGACCTCACCACTTATTATATACAGCATTACCAGAATGGGCACAACACTTAGGGGTTGCCTTCTCTATTATGTTACTAGCGCCATCTTGGGGTGGTATGATTAACGGGTTATTAACCTTGCGTGGTGCCTGGGATAAGGTGCGAACTGATCCTGTTTTAAAATTTATGGTTGTCGCTATCACCGGTTATGGTATGGCCACTTTTGAGGGACCAATGTTATCACTAAAAAACGTTAACGCTATTGCCCACTTTACCGATTGGATTATTGCGCACGTACACGTTGGTGCGTTAGCTTGGAACGGTTTCCTTGCCTTTGGTATGATTTATTGGTTAATTCCACGTTTATTTAAAACGAAACTATTCTCTATAGGTTTAGCAAATGTTCACTTTTGGATAGGTACTTTAGGGATTTTGTTATATGCGTTACCATTATATGTTGCTGGCTTTGTACAAGCAAGTATGTGGAAACAATTTAACCCAGACGGTACTTTAGTTTACGGTAACTTCTTAGAAACTGTAACTGAAATTATGCCAATGTACTGGATGCGTGCCATCGGAGGAACGCTTTATATTACAGGTCTACTCATCTTAGTTTACAACGTTGTAATGACAATTGTAAAATCTGAATACAAAGTTACTGATGAGCTTGCAGAAGCACCAGCATTAAAACGTGTTTCTAAAGGTCGTGTTTCGGGAGAAGGTTGGCACACTTGGTTAGAACGTAAGCCTGTATTATTAACGATATATGCTACGATTGCGATATTAATTGGGGGTGTGGTTCAGATTATTCCAACAATCGTTGTTAAGTCTAATATCCCAACCATTAGTACGGTAAAACCTTATACACCTTTAGAATTAGAAGGAAGAGACTTATATATAAGAGAAGGTTGTGTGGGCTGTCACTCACAAATGGTACGTCCATTTAGAAGTGAAGTAGAACGCTACGGCGAATACTCTAAAGCCGGAGAATTTGTTTACGATCATCCATTCCTTTGGGGAAGTAAACGTACCGGACCAGATTTACATCGTGTTGGTGGAAAATACTCCGACAACTGGCACTTTAACCACATGTATGATCCTCAAAGTACATCTAGTGGATCTATAATGCCAGCCTATCAATGGTTAATTGTTGGTGAAGGAAGCAAACTCGATAAATCGAGTACTGAAGAAAAAATGGAAGCAATGGTTTCTATAGGCGTGCCTTATACAGAAGAAGATATTGCTAATGCACAAGCTTCGATGTTAGAACAAGGGACTCAGATTGAGAAAAACCTGTATAGTGACCCTGATTTTGTAAGCTCTTATGAAGCCGATAAAGCTGCTAGCGGAGAAGATTTCGTAGAAATGCGAAACAGAGAAATCGTTGCCCTTATTGCGTATTTACAACGTCTTGGTACGGATATAAAAGTTAAAGATATTATAGACGAAACCGCTCAAAACTAATTTATTATGTTCAAATTTATAAAAGGTCATTTAGATAGTATTATAGGGATTGAAATATACCCTATAATATCGCTCCTTATATTTTTCATCTTTTTTGTTGGCTTATTCTATTGGGTACTTACCGCAAAAAAAGATTATATAACCACTGTTAGTAATATTCCTTTAGACAACCAAAACGACAACGAAATATGAGACATTTAATTCCGTCATACATTAGAATACCCGTATTGTTTTTTTCCATAGCAGGACTCATAGAATACTACGTAGAATCAGGAGATCAACCTGCTTTTATTGAGCAACCTGTTATTTTATTATTCTTATTACTCGTTCTATTATTACTTATAGGAATTGAAGGCATAGTAAATTCAATAGACAATATTCTATTTCAAAGTTTAGATAAAGAAGGTAAAGAACGCTACTTGGCAGCAAGAAAAAAGACGCCTCAATTTACAAAGGTCAAAGCTTTTTATACTAAAATGGTAGGAAAAAGCAAACCTATTGAAGAGGAAGGTGAAATTATCTTAGACCATGATTATGATGGTATTAGAGAGTTAGATAATAATTTACCACCATGGTGGGTTTATACCTTTTATTTGTCAATAATATTCGCTGTAGTTTATATGGCTCGCTATCATATTTTTGATGCAGACAATCAAATTACGGAATACGAAATTGAATATGCTGAAGCCAATCGTGCTATTGAAGAATACAAGAAAAACGCTAAAGATTTAGTAGATATTAATACCGTTGAACTACTCACTGAAACGTCTGACCTTAATGCTGGTAAAGCTATATTTGAGGCTAATTGTGTTGCCTGTCATATGGCAGATGGTGGTGGTGGTATTGGCCCTAACTTAACCGATAATTATTGGATTTTAGGGGGCGATATTAAGAGTGTTTTTAAAACGATTTCAGAAGGTGGACGCTCTGGTAAAGGGATGATTGCTTGGAAGCAAAGTCTTAAACCAGCAGAAATGGCTCAAGTGGCGAGTTATGTCTTACAATTTCAGGGAACAACGCCAGCCAACCCAAAAGAAGCTGAAGGTGACTTATGGGAAGCTGAAGAAACTACTGATGCTGCCGCTACAGATGAAGCAACAACAACAGATGACTCAGCAGAAGAAGCAACAGTAACTGAATAATTGAAACTGTAGAAACAGCAGTTTCTTTACAATTAAATAAGTTAAACAAAACAATGGAAACGCCCGAAAATGAGGTTTTTAGAGATTCTATTAATACCATCGATGAAGAAGGTAAACGTAAATGGGTATTTCCAAAAAAACCATCAGGACCGTTATACGATAAACGAAAAATAGTCAGTTATTTTTTATTAGCTTTTCTATTAGTCTCACCATTTATTAAAGTCAATGGCAACCAGTTTCTATTATTTAATATTTTAGAACGCCGCTTTAATATTTTTGGTTTTCCGTTCTGGCCACAGGATTTCTATTTATTTGTGATATCCATGCTTATTGGTGTTGTTTTTATAACGCTATTTACTGTAGGCTTTGGTCGTGTGTTTTGCGGATGGATTTGTCCACAGACCATTTTCATGGAAATGGTATTTAGACGTATTGAATATTGGATTGATGGTGACCGAAACAAACAAATGCGTTTGCAACGTCAGAAATGGGATGCTGAAAAAATCAGAAAACGTGTTCTAAAATGGTTCATTTTTTTAGTAATTTCATTTGTAATCGCCAATGTGTTCTTAGCGTATTTAATTGGAGGCGATAAACTTTTAAGATACATTAGTGAAGGACCTTTAGAACATACAGGAACACTAATTCCGCTTTTGATATTTACAGCGGTATTCTATTTTGTGTTTGCATGGTTTAGAGAACAAGTCTGCATCATTGCCTGTCCTTATGGACGTTTACAAGGCGTGCTTTTAGATAATAAATCTGTTGTAGTGGCTTATGATCACAAACGTGGTGAAGCAGAAAATGGTAGAAAAAAGTTCAGAAAAAATGAAGATCGCGAGGCAAAAGGTTATGGCGACTGTATAGATTGTGTGCAATGTGTTAACGTTTGCCCCACAGGTATTGATATTAGAAATGGTACACAATTAGAATGTGTTAACTGTACGGCTTGTATCGATGAGTGCGATACCATTATGGAAAAAATAAATCTTCCTAAAGGCTTAATTCGTTTTGCAAGTGAAGATAATATTGAGAAAAAAGAGCCTTTTAAATTAACGGCTCGAATGAAAGGATATATCGCTGTCCTAACCATTTTAATTGGCATATTAGCAGGGATGTTATTATTGCGTAGTGATGTTGAAGCTCGAATATTACGTTTACCAGGACAACTATTCGAACATAAAGAAAACAATATTATCAGTAATGTTTACACCTTTAAATTGATTAATAAAACCTCTAACAAAATTGACGATTTAAGCTTTAAACTTAGAGGCTGGGATGGTACAATTAACATTGTATCTACCTCAGACACGTTTTTTGTAGAACCACAAGGTATTGCCGAAGGGACGTTGTTTATAGAATTAAAACAAGGCGATTTATCTGGAGATAAAAATAATGTAATGATAGATGTTTACAGTAAAGGTGAACTTATTGAAACCACCTCTGTAACCTTCTTAGGGCCTCGAAGCTTTAATTAAGTGAGGTAAAAATAAATGCTATTCTGAATTCAATTCAGGATAATAAAAATAAATTTTGTTATGAAAATAAATTGGGGAACTGGAATCGTTATTGCAATTGCATGTTTTATTTCGTTTATCATGTATTTTGTGATTAGCATGAGTACTGACACAAAATATGATCACGATTTAGTCATAGAAGATTATTATGGACAAGAGTTACAGTTTCAAGCCGATTTAGATCATGAAGAAAATGCAAAAGCATTAAAAACAAATGTCAACTGGAAACAAACTGATGCTGGAATAGTCATCGAATTTCCGAATGACTTAAATAATAAATTAATCACAGGTAAAGTGTTCCTATATAGACCATCTAACAAGCAATTAGATTTTGAAATTCCAATTTCATTGTCTAACCATAATTTGCTCATACCTGACAACCGCTTGTTGGATGGTCGTTGGAACATTAAAATAGATTGGCAATATAATCAAAAAGCTTATCTCTATAAAACAGAACTAACTTATTAAATGTTAATCTCGGCTCTCATATTAGGACTATTAGGGAGTCTACACTGTGTTGGCATGTGTGGTCCAATTGCTTTTATGTTACCTGTAGACCGCTCTAACTCATTTAAAAAAGTGAGTCAGATTGGGATCTACCACTTTGGTCGCTTACTGGCATACAGTATTATCGGACTTGTTTTTGGCCTCTTAGGCAAAAGCCTTTATATTTTTGGTATCCAACAACAACTCTCTATCATTATTGGTGTTTTAATGATTGTAATTATTCTTTTACCACATAAAACCATTGGTAAATACAACCTCTCAAAACCCTTATACAAACTCATCGCTAAAGTAAAGTCGTCGTTGGGTAAAGCTTTAAAAAAGAAAACTGCAGATACCTTTTTAACCATTGGATTTCTCAATGGGTTTCTACCATGTGGTTTGGTTTATATGGCTGTCTTTGGATCCATTGCTACAGGCAGTTTATTAGAAGGAGGCTTATACATGGTTTTATTCGGGATTGGCACAATTCCTTTAATGACCACGGCCATCTATTTAGGCAAGTTTCTAAATAGTACAATTAAACAACGCATACAAAAAGCAATTCCTGTTTTTGTGGTGATTATAGGACTTTTATTTATCCTTAGAGGCTTAGGCTTAGGCATTCCTTACCTCTCTCCTGCTCCAGTTGTAGAGACAGCTTCAAGTGCTATAGAATGTCATTAATGACTTTTTATTTCATTCTGTAACACTATAATTTTCCTTAAAATCTTAATTCAAAATCTAGTTTAGTTGAAGTGATTACGTTATTTTTATACTAATAAATTTAAATAACTAATAGCTCATTAACTTCATGAATATTTTATACATACATGGTTTAAACAGCAGTTTAAGCCCCGAAAAACGATTGATTTTAGAACAGTACGGAAAGGTCGTTGCACCTTCAATAGATTATGAAAATGCGCCAAATAGTATTTCTGAAATCATTACATCGTGTTCTGATATAACTTTTAATGTGGTTATGGGAAGCAGTATGGGTGGTTTTGCGGGTTATTATGTATCTAACCACTTTCAATGTCCGGCTTTATTATTTAATCCTGCATTAGCAAAACGTCCCGTTGAGCAGCATATTCCAGAATTTGCACATCAAACAAGTCCGGTTAAACATATCGTTTTAGGAACAGAAGACGATGTTGTAAGTGCAAAAGACAGTCTTCAATTTATAGCTGATACTGTTGACTTACAACCGAACATATATATTCATTTAAGAAACCATTTAGCACATCGCATTCCTATAGCTGTTTTTAAAGCGGAAGTTGAAGCCTTTTTTAACCAACTCTAATTACTCATTTTATTCTTATACCCTTTACTCAAATGAAAAACATTCTTTTTACATTCTTTTTTGGAGCTTCTATCCTAATTGCAACTGCACAAGATACCAGTGTAGAAAAATCAACTTTTGGAATACAAACTGGTGTTTTAGGTCTTTGGGGACATCAGGAATCTAAACTTTCAAATTCTATAGCTTTACGAAGTGAAATAGGATTAGATGCAGGAGCATTTAACGAAAATTTTGAAGAGGGATCTCATTTTATTTTAATACCTGCATTAACTATTGAGCCTAGATGGTATTACAACCTAAAGAAAAGAGTGTCTAAATCGCGACGAATAGATGGAAATAGTGGTAATTTTATTTCCATAAAAACAACTTATCATCCTGATCTTGTTATAGGCTCTGTACCAAATTATTTAAATTTTATTAGTGATATATCAATTATTCCAACTTGGGGAATAAAACGAAATATAGGTCAGCACTTTAATTACGAAGCAGGTATTGGCTTAGGCTTTCTTCATTTTTTTAAAGAAGAAAATGTGTATATAAAGGATGAAAATATACTCGGCTTAAATCTTCATTTAAGAATTGGTTACCGTTTTAAATAAAAAAAACGCCAAAGAAAAAATCTCTTTGACGTTTTAAACGATGTCATAAAACACTAACCAATATCAACATCGAATATTATATTTTAAAAGTCATCACAGGTAAAGTTGAGTGATTAGCAATATCTTCTGATACACTACCTTCAAAGAAATGCGATAAGCCTTTTCTTCCATGTGTGGCAACAGCAATAAGATCGGCACCAATTACATTAGCAAAATTGAGTATGCCCTTTTCAATGGAATAATCTGAAACAACATTAATGGCATTTAGGTTATCTAAATCACCTTCGGCTTTCTTTAAAAAGTTAGTGATTTTTTTATCTATTTCAGAAGAACTTTTAAAGTTTCCATCAGGAGAATTCACATATACTAAATGCATTATAGCACCAAGCTTACTAAACGTATCTTTAGCTTTTAAATAAGGTTGCACTGTTTCTTCAGAAAAATCACAGGCAAAAACTACATTTTCAAAATCCAGCAGAATAGGATTATGCTTAATCACCAACACTGGGACATCTGCGTGTCTCACTACTTTTTCGGTGTTAGACCCTATCAACACTTCTTTTATTCCACTAGCACCTTGCGAGCCCATAACAACAAGACTAGCATTAAGTTCTTTAACTACATTATTGACCTCACTCCACACTTTAAAGTGTTTAACAATTGGGTTCACCTTAATTCCTTCTAAATAAGGTTTATCTAAAAAGGCTTCAAATTTTTGTTCAGCCAGTTTTAAATAAAAAACTGCTTCTTGATTCAATGCTTCACTTGCAGATGATAAAACCGCATTAGACAGTTCTAACATATGCAAAACAATGAGTTCGGCCCCAAATTTCTGAGCTAATCCTGCTGCTGCCTCAAGTGCAAACTCTGAATGCTCTGAAAAATCTACTGGTACAATTATTTTATTCATCGGATTATTTTTCTATGTTCTTAACTATATTTCAACTTTAAAACAGGATGACTGTTTTAGCTATGAACGGTTAATTCTTTATTATGGTTTAATCTATATTATAGGTATTTAAATCGTCATTGAAAACAACTTTGTATTCGGTTTTTTTCGTTGTAACAACACATCAAAAGCCATACATATATTTCTTATAAATGGTTTTCCTTTTTCGGTTACAATCACTTGTTTAGATTCAAATTGAAGTAACCCATCCAATTCAAATTCTTTTAATTTTATAAGCACTTCTGTTAATTCAGTAAATACCAAATTGTCAGATTGCCATGATGTTTCAAAATTACACATCAGGTTAAGAATGTGTTTTCTGATGGTTAAATCTTCAGCATTGAGAATATGACCTTTAAATACCGGAATAATATCTTGTTCTAACAAGTCATAATATTCCTTAATAGACTTTACGTTTTGAGCAAAACCATACCAACTATCACTGATTGAAGACACGCCCAAACCAATCATCGCTTGTGTCTTAGAAGCTGTATAGCCCATAAAATTACGATGCATCGTTTTATTTTCCATGGCTTTATAAAGAGAATCATTTTTTAGCGCAAAATGATCCATCCCAATCTCTACATACCCTGCTTTTTCAAACTGCAGTTTCCCTGTTTCGTATTGTTGACGCTTAGATTCTGGTGTTGGTAAATCAGCATCACTAAAACCACGCTGTCCATTACCTTTAATCCATGGGACATGTGCATAGCTATAAAATGCAATACGATCTGGCATTAATGCTTTTGTTTTAGCAATGGTTTCAATAACATCGGCTTCGGTTTGAAATGGTAAGCCAAAAATAATATCATGACCAACTGAGGTGTAACCTATTTTACGAGCTAAATCTGTAGCTCGCTTAACGTTTTCAAAAGGTTGTACGCGGTTAATGGCTTTCTGAATACGGAGATTATAATCTTGAACCCCATAACTCACACGTCTAAATCCTAAATTAAACAATGTTAAGAGATGAGCTTCTGTGGTATTATTAGGATGGCCTTCAAAACTAAACTCATAATCTTCTGCTAATTCAGCCTGATCTAAAAGCCCCGAAATTAATACTTCAAGGTGTTGAGGCGAAAAAAATGTTGGTGTTCCACCGCCAAGGTGTAATTCTTTAATTTTAGGTTTACATCCCAACAACTCAACATAAAGACGCCATTCTTTTAAAACAGCTTCAATATATGGTGATTCTACCTCGTGACGTTTTGTAATCCTTTTATGACAACCGCAAAAGGTGCATAAACTTTCGCAAAATGGTAAATGAATGTACAAACTAATACCTTCTGAAGCGTTACTTTCTTTAAACGAACGCTTTAAAGATGCTTTCCACTGTGCTAGAGAAAAGGTCTCAAGATTCCAATACGGAACTGTTGGATAACTCGTATACCGAGGCCCTGCAACATTATATTTATTGATTAGCGATTGACTCATACCTATTATACTAGCGCTCAAAATTAGTGCAATCGCTAGGGTTAAAATATGATATTTGTCATAAGCCTAAATTATCTCTTTGAAGAATACTTATAGGTCTTGCACGATACCATTTATATATCTAAATTTACTAAAAAATAAAACCCAACATGAAAAGCACAAAATTCTTAGCTGTATTAGCTATTACAGCCTTAGTTTTCACCTCTTGTAAAGACGAAAAAAAAGAAAAAGAAGTAGAAGTAGAAACGACTGAAAACACTACTAAATATGTCGTTAAGCCTGAAGCAACCACAGTATCCTGGGAAGCTTATAAAACCACAGATAAAGTACCCGTTAAAGGTAGTTTTACTGCATTAAAATTTAATGCAAAAGAAGGCGCTACTCCAGAAGAAGCTTTAAATAATTTAGATTTCATGATTCCTATTAGTAGTTTATCTACCAAAGACGAAGCTAGAGATGCAACATTGAAAACAGCCTTCTTTGGCGCATTATTGAGTAGCGAAATTTTAAAAGGAACGCTTAAATATGCTGACGATAAGTATTTTGCAACGATTACAATGAATGAAATTACAGCAGACATACCTTTAGATGTTACTTTTACTGATGAAAGACGCGTAAAAATGAAGGGGCAAATACAGTTAGGAGATTGGAATGCATTAGGTGCATTAGAAGCACTTAATAAAGTTTGTTTTGATTTGCATAAGGGACCTGATGGTGTTAGTAAAACATGGGAAGATGTTGCTATTGAAATCAGCATCTACCTTCGTGACAAATAACAGCCTGTAGTAAAAAAGTTAATATAATTAGGGATTGCGTTAATCCAGTTTTGGTAACGGCTTTACTTTGTTCTAAATTATTAAATAAATAAAATTATGAACAAATTAAGATTAATAGTTATCTGTTTTACTGTTGTATTTGCTACAGCTTGCAAAGACAGTAACAAAGAAAAAGAAGCCCCTGCAACAGTCGTTGAAACAGAACCTGTAATGACTGAAGACATGACTCCTAACGAAAAGAAACTGACCGTTACATTAGCTCCCAAAAATGGTAGTAATGTTGAAGGGTCTATCAATTTTTCTGAGAGTGATAATATGGTCACTATGGTTGGCACTATTACCGGTTTAGAAGAAGGTAAACATGCGATACATATTCATGAAAAAGCAGATTGCTCTGCTGATGATGGTACATCTTCTGGAGGCCACTGGAATCCTACAGGTCAACCACATGGCGCTTGGGGTGATGAAGCGGGTTACCACAAAGGTGATATTGGTAACTTGGTAGCCGATGCTAATGGCCGTGCAACCATTTCAAAAATGACAGATGAATGGTGCATTGGCTGTGAAGATGAGACTAAAGATGTTTTAGGTAAAGCTATTATTGTACACATTGGAGAAGATGATTTAGTAACACAGCCTACAGGAGCTGCTGGTGCTCGTATTGGTTGTGCTGGAATTATAGAATAATAACTATTATTACAATATTTAATTGTTAGAACAATTGCGGTGATTTGCTTCCCCATTTCTGCGAAAACTTCTAAATCAAATCGCATTTAATGGAATTAGAAAGACTTATAAAACAGTTTCAAGATAAAAACCAAGATGCCTTTAGGCAACTCTATGGCATGTATAGCAAAAGTATTCATGGAGTTGTCTATAATATCGTTAAGGATACTGCCATTGCAGATGAGCTGATGCAGGATGTTTTTATAAAGGCATGGCATAAATCAGATAGCTACTCCTCTAAAAAAGGCCGATTTTTTACATGGATTCTCAATATTGCACGCAATGCAGCAATTGACAAAACACGATCTAAAGCCTTTAAGCAATCGCGACAAAACCTTAATGCCGATTATTTCGTAGATATAATTGCAGGTCATGATAATTTAGATGATAGCACAGATGCCATTGGTATTAAAACGTTTGTGACACATTTAGGCGAAAAATGTAAAGCGGTAATAGAATTGCTTTATTTTAAAGGTTTCACTCAAAAAGAAGCTTCGGAGGAATTACAAATGCCCATTGGCACAGTTAAAACACGAAATCGAAATTGTATTCAACAATTAAGAGATATGGTATTGTAATATGGATATAAATACATACATAGCATCGGGAATATTAGAATTATATGTCGCTGGTCAACTTTCAGAAACAGAAAACCAAGAGATTTATAATTTATTAAAACAGCACCCAGAGCTGCTACAGGAAGTGATAGAAATTGAATCTGCTGTGGTTAAGCTAACTGCTGCAGTGTCTCCAAATGCCAAAGGATTTAACTCTATAGAAGAGCGAATAAATGCTGATGAACAGAACGAAGTTATAAAGCTAAAACCTAGGCCTTCTAATTGGATTGCTTATACCGGTTGGGCTGCATCAATTTTATTGGGAACAGGATTATTTTGGACCTTAAACCAAAACACAGAATTAGAACAGCATATTGAATCTGCAAATTTAGAAAATCGCTATTTAGAAACACAAATTGAAGATGCCAGAACAGATTTAGCTGCCACTAAAAATCTACTCAATGTCATTAGAGATAGAGATATTATAGAAGTACCGCTTGGCGGACAAGGGGATTTCGCCTCCAGCTATGCTAAGGTGTATTGGAACAAAGCAGACAACACCATATACTTAGATGCTGCAGGTTTACCTAATGCGCCAGTTGGCAAGGTTTGGCAGGTATGGTCGCTAACCTTAGACCCATTGACACCAACAAGTTTAGGTACGATTGATAATTTTGAAATTGATGATAATAAAATATTTACGATTGCCAATGCTAATGAAAGTCAAGCTTTCGGTATTACTTTAGAACAGGAAGGGGGCAGCCCTACTCCAACTATGGATCAGCTTTATACCCTTGGTGTCGTAAATCCTTCATCCTAACATAAAATTTACTTTAACAACCATAAAAACACCTGATTAAATCATGGTGTTTTTTTATGCTTAAATATGCCATTATAGACAATAAAATCATTTATTTTAATTAGTTTTAGTCAAGACACTTATCTGTATATCATTACATCCAAATATTTACAGTTAGGATAATGATGCTAAAAATAATGCTAGGTAGCGCTGTCTGTAATTTGAAAAACCACCCAAAAACATATGACTTTAGATACCGAAATCATAAGAGCAATTGACTATTCAGACAATGAAGAGTATCAAAAGGCAATTGATATTTGCACAGAAATAGTAAATTCAAATCCGGATTATGACCGCGCTTATTTTGAAAGAGCCATGGCCTATCTCAATATTGACAAGGATCATTTAGCGATTAATGATTTTAAAAAATTATTACAATTAAATCCTGAATATCCTGGAGCCAAAAATTGGTATTCAAGGGTTTTATCTGGACTTGGTGATTTAAAGTCAAGTGCAGATTTAAAATTATCTGCACTAAGAGATAACCCTGAAGGAAAATATGGTATGGGAATTTCGCCACAAAGTTGGGCTGAATGCGCCGAAAGTTTTTACAAAGCTGGTGACATAGAAAAAGCTGAAGAAATTTTGAAGGAGTACTTTGATGTTAAAATTTCAAAAGTTGATAAGTATGTAAATTATGAAACGGCACCTAGAAGAGTTTTAATAAAAATTCTAATAGATACAGGACGGTTTCAACAAGCGCTAAACGAAGCAACAATAGCTATGAAAAGCACTCATAAAGTTCCTGTAGATTACGAATTATTTATTGAGTCTCTAATATTAAATAGGCAAATGGAAAGCGCCGATAAAGAAATTAAAGCTTATTTAGACAAAGTACAGGGAGGCTATGAAAACGATAATATTATTCGATTAAAAGCATTAATTGAAAATGATAGAGATTGATGCAAACCAATAATCCAAAATCAAAAGCATTATGAAAAACCTAATCCAAACGCACCTATTAGTTCTTGTTTTAGTCTTTCTATCGTCTTGTAAGAGCACCGTTGAATATTCTATTAATACTAAAGAAGTTTCTCCATGGGCCATATTAGGATTTGATGCCTTAAATAGAACACCGCAAGAACGCATTGCAATGTTAAACGAGATGGGGTTTACAAAATATGGTTTAAACAAAGGCAACGGCGACTTGAGTACAATGATTGAAGAATTCAAACTCGCTAGCGAAAATAACATCGAAATCACTTCCGTGTTTCTTTGGTTAAATTCCAAAAGAGATACTATTGGCAAATTGAGTCCTGCAAATCAGGAACTACTTAGTAAGCTAAAAAAAGTAAAACAAAAGCCTGTAATATGGGTTAGCTTAAGTAATAATTTCTTCGAGGAAAAAGACCAAGAACAAGCATTAGAATTGTCTGTGGAGATGCTTAAATTTATAAAGAAGAAAGCAGATGAGTCTGGTTGTGAACTCGCAATTTACAATCATCGCGGTTGGTTTGGGAATCCTCATAACCAATTAGAAATCCTAAAACAATTGAATAATCCATCTATAACCATGGTATACAACTTTCATCATGCTCATGAATACGTGGACGAATTTCCTGAAATTATAAAAAAAATTAAGCCCTATTTATCCTATGTAAATTTGAATGGTATAAAAAAAGAAGGGCCTGAAATTTTAACCATTGGGAATGGTGATTATGAATACGAAATGATTAAAAGTTTGATAGATGAGGGCTACAATGGGCCATGGGGAATTATTGGACACATTAAAACAGAAGATGTTCAAAACGTACTGGCTCGAAATATTAAAGGCATAGAACTGTTTAATTCTAAATTCAAATAGGAAACAGAAAATATCGAGGTGGTTTATGAATTGAAGTAACGTAAACGAATGATTAAAAATTATTAATATACATCACTTATGACTTAAAAAAACACCGCTTCGCCCTTAGCTTTATAATTTTTGTTTTTACATCCTACGCTCAAATTAATTAGATTTATAGACCGTGAGAATATTTTAGTGGATAACATCACTACCGTTACAAAATCTAAAATGGAAGACATTAATTTAGAATCCAAAAATTCAGAATTACCAAAGCTTCCACCGCCACCACTACCCCGCGATTAAAAACAAAAAAAGCGACCTGAAATTCAGGTCGCTTTTTTATGCTGTATAATTATTTAATTATTTCGCTCCCGAAACAATAGTCAACTCGTCAACAATATGTTTAGCTCCAGCGTATTTATCAATTAACCAAAGTACATATCTAATATCCACATTAATGGTACGTTGTAAATCTTTATCAAAGATCACATCTCCAGCCATAGCTTCAATATTACCGTCAAAAGCTAAACCAATTAACTCGCCTTTTCCGTTAACGACAGGCGACCCCGAGTTACCTCCTGTTATATCATTATCGGTTAAGAAGTTTATAGATAACTGACCGTATTCATTGGCATAACGCCCGTAATCTTTCTTCTCATAACTATCTAACATTTTTTGCTCTAAATCAAACTCACTATCGTTAGGCTTGTATTTAGCAATCATACCTTTAAACGTGGTATAGTTGTTTTCGTTAGCATCATTTCTTTTATCTGCTGGTAAAGCGCGCACTTTTCCGTAAGATAATCTCAAGGTAGAATTCGCATCAGGATATTGAATAGCACTTAAACCAGACTCACGTAAGCCTTTTACCAATAATCTAAACGACGCTTCATAATCGTTTGTTGGCTGCTCTAAATCTTCAGGCTTTTCTCTGTACTTATCTAATAATTCATTCGATAATTTAAGTAATGGATCACTCTCTAAACGAGCTTCATCTGGATACTCTAAAAATGCTAAAGCACCTTCTTTAGTCGTAAACATACTTAAATCGAAAATAGCTTCAGTATAAGCTGAAAAATCATTGTCGTATTTTGCGCCAACTTCAGCAACTAATTCTGGTAAAGCATAATTAGATTTTGAAGCTAATAAGCCCAATTGTTTCGCTAAAACTTCCTCTTCTAAGGGCAAATAAAAGTCTTTATAAGAATCTTCGATAAAAGCTTCTAATCTTGGCTTAAGATTTTTACGTTCGGCTTCATTAGCCCCTAAGTATTGCTTAAATGCAGAACCAATTCTATAAGGTAACACTGCAAATTTACTAGAACGTAACATGCCAATTAAATAATTGTCTTGCTTTGCTTTTTCGTTGGTAAGCGCATAGTAATTGTTGATGTTTTCAATCACATTGCCATAAGCTGCTTTATTCGCTTTTTTATTCGCCCATTTATCAAACTTAGATTCCGTTTTACGCTTTTTCTCTACGGTTTTATGTTCCGTAAGCGCTGTAATCATACCGCCTCTATTTTTCCAATAGTTAGCGATACTTGCATAAGACGAGGCATACATTAAGTTAACAGACTCATCGGCATCCATGTATTTTTTCATGACATCCATGCTTAATTTTGAACCTTCAACCCAAGCAGGATACGCATAATTTACATTCTGTTCTACCCCAGATGCTGGCATCCAACGGTTGGTACGACCAGGATAACCTAAAATCATTGCAAAATCATCTTCCTTAACCCCATCAATACTTACTGGTAAGTGGTATTTTGCTTTTAATGGTACGTTGTCTGTAGAATAATCTGCAGGCTTCCCATTTTCATCAGCATAAACTCTAAATAATGAAAAATCACCTGTATGTCTTGGCCATTCCCAGTTATCAGTATCACCACCAAATTTCCCTACGCTTTCTGGAGGCGTTCCAACCAAACGTACATCTTTATAATCTTCGTAAACAAAGTAGTAAAATTCATTACCTTGATAAAAAGAACGTACTGAAACGGTGTACTTACCATCTTCACTATTTTCTTTTTCAATTTTAGCAATTTCTTTATTAAGCGCTGCTTGGCGTTCTTTTTCGCTCATGCTGTCATTAACTTGCGCTAACATACGTTCAGAAACGTCATCCATTCTTACAAAAAAGCGTACATATAAACTTTCTGGTTTCATTTCAGCTTCTAAAGAACCTGCCCAAAATCCATTTTTTAAATGGTTTTGTTCTTCTGTAGATAATTCTGCAATAGCACTGTAACCACAGTGATGGTTGGTTAATACCAAACCGCTATCTGATACGATACTCGCTGTACAACCGCCATTAAATTGTACAATAGCATCTTTTAAACTTTGATTATTGATACTATAGATTTCTTCAGGGGTTAATTGTAAGCCCATTTTTTGCATATCGCGATGGTTTAAGCGCTCAATATGCATTAAAAACCACATGCCTTCATTGGCCATTACTGACGAGAATGAAATAATAAAGACAATAATTGTTAAAACTGTTTTCTTCATGTTTAGATTGTTTGTTTTTTATGAAGCGATAAAAGTACTGAAATATATGTTTTAGTAAGGGAGCTCTATATGTTAAAAGCGGGTTAATTTAAGTGGAGAATCTAGGAATTTAAAAATAGTTGTCCAGATTACGGAAAGCCGTAAAACAATTTAACCTTGCTTAAATACTTTTGCTCTTGTCAATAAGAATTGAAGTCAGAATAAACCGAAAAGCGACTCTAAATGGAAGTAGGTAAAATAACTAATTATTAAAAATGAAAAAAAATTTAATTGTATTCACATTGTTATTAATGGCAGGGGCTTTAAGCGCACAAGACAAAATTTATTTTAACGATGGTTCTACTGTTGAGGCCAAAGTATTAGTTGTATCAGAATCCAATATTCAATATAAAAAATTTGACAATCAGACAGGGCCTACATTTGAAGTTGGAGTTTCTAAAATTAATATGATAGTTTATGAGAATGGCTCGCATCAGATGTTTAAAAAAAGTAATGAGGCTACTACATCGAAAAATACGAATAGCGATTTTAGAAAAAACAGAATAAATTTAGATTTATTAGCTATAGGCGAAAATGGTCCCACTTCTATTTCTTATGAAACAATTAATGACGATGGGTCTAGAGGAATAGAATTTCCAATTAGCATTTATTTTAATGCTGATGGCGTGGTTGGTTATACTGCTGGAGCCAACTTAAAGTTTTACACAAGTAAAGAAGGAAAAGGTTTTTATTTTGGGCCTTCATTAGGCTTAGGTCTATTTGACTGGGTTTATTCAGACTATTACTATTATTACGCCACTTCTTCAGATTTTAGTGCATATCTTGGATTTAAACTAGGTTACCAATTTCAAATAAGTAATTTGTTTGGAATAAATTTAGCTGGTAATGGGGGCGGCATCTCAAACTTCGATGAATTTGATTATGGATACTCTGTAAATCTTGGAATAAATTTTTCATTTTAAGAAAAATGAATGAATAGCGTTTGTTTGCTTTTCTAATAGTATAAAAGAAATGGACACTTCTTGTTTTGGAAAGTGTCCATTTTGCGTTTATAACAATCGCTTTGCAAAGTAGAACACATCTAATCGACGCCTTGTCACCTAATTCCTTAAAGACAAGACATCTATTCGCTAGAGAAAAACAGGGCTTTATTCTTTATCAATTTGGCCATCAATTTTCTACACATCAAAACTAAAGCTGTAACTCTTATAAAAAATAATTCCCGAATTGAGGAATCCCGTAAAAGAGCTTGGGGATGATTTAATACATTTACTACCTAACCCACTACAAAACAGTAGTTAAATGTAAATGTCATGGAATTATATAACCAACTCAAAGGACTTGCAAATAAAGTTGAACAATTAAAAGATCAGATTGAAACAGAAGAAAGTACAAAGCATGCTTTTACGCTTCCGTTTATAAATATACTAGGCTATGATGCATTTAATCCTACAGAGGTTGTTCCTGAATTTACTGCTGATTTAGGACTGAAAAAAGGCGAGAAAGTCGATTATGCTATTTTTCAAAATGGCGCTCCAATTTTAATTGTAGAATGTAAAAATTGGAAACAAGATTTAAACGTTCACAACTCCCAATTATTTAGATACTTTCATGTTACAAAAACAAGATTCGCACTCTTAACCAATGGAATTACCTATAGATTTTATACTGATTTAGAAGAGACCAACAAAATGGATGAAAAGCCATTTTTAGAATTTGATATTATAAACCTCAAGGAAAGTACAGCAAAAGAAATTGAGAAATTCCATAAATCGAAATTTGATGTTTCCAAAATCGTAGATAATGCCAGTAACCTAAAATACACCAGAGAAATAAAGCAGCTCATAGACCAAGAACTTCTGTCGCCTTCACAAGATTTTGTACGATTATTTGCCAATAGAGCCTATAACGGAAGACTTACCGCAAATGTTATGGACGAATTTACAGATATTGTCAATAAAGCCTTTACGCAGATTATAAGTGAGAGAGTAAACGACAGACTCAATGCTGCTTTAAATAAAGAAGAAGAAAAACAAAAAGTAGAACAGATTGAAGAGGCTCCAAAAAGCAAAATTGAAACAACAGAGGAAGAATTAGAAGGCTACCAAATTGTGGTTGCTATTTTGAGACGAAAGTTATCTAAAGAAAGAATTGTGTCTAGAGATACCCAGTCTTATTTTGGAATTTTATTAGATGACAACAATCGTAAACCACTTTGCCGACTGCATTTAAATGGCGGAAACAAGTACATCAGCATTTTTGATGAGCATAAAAAAGAAATAAAAACGCCAATAAATTCTATTGATGACATCTACAACTTTGAAAAACAATTATTAAAAACAGTTGAAAATTATACTATGGAATAAGAATTTTACCTATTTTACGGAAAGCTCTTAACAAAGCTATTGGGGTGATTATATATTTGTTGGCAACAATTTGAGACAACACGCGTCTATTAAAAAACATAAGTAAAAACATGGAATATGATTACTCTAAACTAAATGATAGAGAGTTTGAATTATTAGGTGCCTCTATAATTCAGAAAATATTTAATAAGCGTGTTGAAACTTTTAAATCTGGAAGAGATGGTGGTGTTGATGGAAGATTCTGGCTCGGTAAAAGAGAAGGAATAATTCAATGTAAACACTATGTTGAAACACCATATAGTCAGCTTATTTCTAAATTAAATTCAGAGGAAAAGGCTAAAGTAGAAAAACTTAAACCTTCTCGATATATTTTTATCACTTCACAAAAATTATCAAGAAAAAATAAAAAAGAAATTAAAGATTTATTTAATCCATATATCCTTCGTGAAGATGATATTTTCGGAAAAGAAGATTTAAACGATTTTTTATCCAAAAAAGAAAATCAAGACGTTGTTGAACAAAATTTTAAATTATGGATTACTAGTACATCTGTATTAGATTTTATTTATAATAATGCCATTAAAGGGAGAAGTGAAAGTACAATTCGTGATATTGAAGAAAAAGCATACAAATATGCTATTACAGAAAATCATAATAAGGGATTACAAATTTTAGAAGAAAGTAATGTCGTAATAATGACTGGAGAACCAGGAATTGGAAAAACTACTCTTGCCGATAACTTAGCATTATTTTATACTGCGAAAGGATATGAGTTTTGTGATGTCGAAGAAAACATCTCTGAAGCTGAAAGCATATTTAGAGAAAGAGAAAAAAAGAAAATTTTATTTTACTGTGATGATTTTTTAGGTAGTAATTTATATGATGCTATAAATAACAAGAAGGATTCACATATTGTTAAATTTATAAATAGAGTCTCTAAAGATAATTCTAAAAAATTTATCCTAACATCTAGAACAACTATTTTAAATAAAGCATATCGATTAAGCCATAAATTTCAAAATGGAAAAATCAGAGATAATGAATTTTTACTCAAAGTCGAAAATTTAACAAGTATCGACAAAGCCAAAATTTTATACAACCATATTTTTCATTCAAATTTAGATAAAATTTATATAGACAAAATATATGCAAATAAAAGATACAATGATATCATAGAACATAGGAACTTTAATCCTAGAATAATAGAGTTCGTAACAGACAGCATAAGAGTAAATAAAATCAATCCTGAAAATTACTGGAATTATATCAAAAAAAACTTAGAGGAACCAGAAGATATATGGGCAGATTATTTTCAGAATCAAACAGATGATTCAGTTAGAGCATTAGTATATCTCACGGTTTATAATAATGGTAAAATATCAGAAGAAGAGCTAAGGCGTTCATATAATATCTTTCTCAAAATTCACCCAATAAACATGGGAGACCAATCTGATAAAAGTTTTGAAGCTGTTAGAAAATTAGCTACAAAATCAATGTTGAATAGAAACAGATTAGATAATAACAAATATGAGTATGTTCTTTTTAATCCATCAATTGCAGATTTCATAATTAGTTGTTATTCAAATGAAAGTGAATTAATTTCAAATGTTTTAAAGTCTCTAGAAACTGAAACATCCTTGTTATACACAAAATCTATTTTTACAAACAACAAGATTACTCGTGATTGTTTAATGAAAATTCAAGAAAATTTATTTGACTATTTTTTTGAGAAAAAATTGGAAAATCAAAATTGGGATTTCTTAATTCAAATTACAGATTTAGATATTTCAAATATTAATGTAAATACCAGAATAGAAAAATTTCTGAAAACATTAGTAAACACAGAACAACCTTGGGGAAATAAACTATCTGAATTATTATTAATTTTAACAGAATTTGAGCCCAAAATAGAACTTAAAGATTTTTTATTCTTATACCGTTTTACGGAAGACTTTATAGATGAAGAAACATTAAGAGATTTGATGAATTTCGTTGATGCTTTTGACATATATGACACGTATTTAATATCTGTAATAGAAGAATATATATCATATTTTATGGAAGAGATGGTAAAGAATAATGATTTAGATATTGATTTCAGAAATCACATTAATAATAACTACTATCCAGATGGAACACCTGACCTAGATATTGACACCAAATCAATTGAAAATGAAATACAACAAAATATAGATTTATTTTTAGAAGATTTTAATCAATCTACTTTAGAAAAAATTTATGTTAGTTCTTCAGAAGTTATATCAAATTTAGATATAGAAGGTATGGCTATTTCTTATTTAGAAAACCTTGATTATGATGATGACCATGGATATTCAGAAGACTATACTAGCGATTACTCATCCGAAAATGATATTGATGCTATTTTTGAACGCTAATGTAAATTTAAAAAACTGTTGCCAACAAAGTACTGTGGTAAAAAACAAGTAAAAATGCACTAATTTTTCATTAAAGTACTTCTATATGTATCATCATATATTAAACCTGATTTTGCTATAGCAAAAGCCTGTGTTAAGAGCTTATTGCACACGGCTATTAATTCTATGTTACGCTTTATTTTTACTACTATTCTTTCATAAATATCTCTACACACCTTGTTGTATATAATTAATCACTTACTTCTCGTCTTCTCACAAAACCCTACTTAGTTTTCTTTTCCCTTTTTATTCCTTAAATTAGTTGCTCAACCACACCACCAAATCATGAGCCATCATTTAAAACCTCATCATAAGCTATTTACGCTATTCTTGTTGTTGGCCTTAGGATTTCTTTCTTGCAAAACTTCAGATAACAACACTAACCAACTCAAAATCGCTAAAACTTACTATACTGCGCTCAATACTGCCGACACTGCTACAATGACCACTTTGGTTAGCGATAGTATTGTGATTAGAGAACAAGAAGATAATTATGAAGAACGGTTTTCTAATGCGGGATATATTCAATGGTTAATATGGGATGCCGTGTTTAAACCGACTTACAAAGTTCTAGAGCTAAAACAAGACGGCGATACGGTAAAAGCTAAAATTTCTAAAATAGATACAAGACTTCTTTTTCTTCATGAAGAGCCAATGGTTTGGTATGAAACTATTCAATTTGATAATCATCAAATAAAACATGTTGTAAGAACGACATACGAAGTTTTTCACCTTGATAAATTTCTTAAAAACAGAAGCCTGCTAACCAACTGGATTAATAAAAATCACCCCGAACTCAATGGCTTTCTACAGGATCAAACCGTAGTTGGTGGTGTAAAATATTTAAAAGCTATTGAACTCTATTCAAACACAGAATAAACAGTTATAGTTAAGTACTGCATAAAAAAACACCCACTCTCTCGAGCAGGTGCTTTCCCTAACAAAAAAACTCAAAAACATCATGAAAACTTCACGATACGATTAATCTAAACCCTAACTTAAATTAACCTTTCTTGTTAGTCATCAATCAACAAACCTCAGCCTGCTTCCCCACAGTCTAAGGCGTTGCATCTTTAAAACCTATAGCTTACGGTCCCTTTTAAAAAGAATGGTGTTCCTGGGGTAAAATGAATTTCTTCCACAGACTGCGCTTCGTTTTGCAAACGCGATTCTGTGGCAAATTGTGTTTCATTCCAATCCACATCAAACATATTCTCAATAGCCAAACCAAGCGTCACCTTATTCAGTTTATAATTGATGTTAAAATCGGTAACCATATACCCTTCAGCCACAATAGAATTATCTTCATTAGCAGCTCTATCGTCTAAATATCTAAAGCGTACCCCTCCAGAAAACCCATTTAGATTATCGACTGATAAACCACCCGTTAAGGTAAAATCTGGTGCTAAAGGGATATAGTTTTCCCCGTCAGGATCATCAATACTTCTTGCATTTGTAAGTGTTGCATCTGTATCCAAGTATAACCAATCGGTCATTTGGTAACGTAAACCTAAATCTAAACCATAACGTCTTGTTTTTCCGCTTGGCTCCACAATGCCGGCATCGCCAACATAGACAAACTCTTGTTCTAAAAATAAATACCATAAAGCTGAATTCACGACCACTTTTGGAAATGGTTTCCAAACCGTACCCAAATCTGCCCCATAAGAACGCGGTAAAATATCCTCACCTCCATTGGCAACTACTACTCTTGTGTCGTTGGAATGAAAACCTAATCCAGATTTTAAATACAGCTGTAAATTATCTTGGGCATTGTAAAAGAAATTTAATTTAGGACTAAGAATCGTTTTCGTTTCAGATAAGGTTTCATAATTTGTCTGAAGTGCATCGTTGTACAAAAACTTAAAATAATCTAATCGTAAAGCGGGCGCTATTTTCAGTTTTCCAAATTCAAATTCGGCATTCACAAAGGCATCAATATTAGTTTGATTAATATCGCCTAATTGAATATTTTCTAAAGTCGTCGAGCGGTTTAAGGTTCGAGATAACTCAACATCATCAGCAATATCGTGTCTTAAACCTAAACCTGAAGTAAGGGTTAGTTCGGTATCGCCTAAATAGGTGCGATGTGAAATAGCAGTATTAGCACCAAAAATTTGTCGGTCTTCCTTTTGGTAAATTTGATCGCCATTAATAGGATCTTCTAAGAAAAACGTAAAGTTTGAATACAGCTCAAAAGCATAATGCGAATAAAAAGCGTTACTACTTAGTGTCGTCTGATCGTCAATATATTTATCGAAGGTGACATTAAGGTTGGTACGTTCTGTTTCACCACCTTCAGTATCATCAATCGCACCGAATCTAGAAATATTTCCGTTATCAACCTCACGCTGTGGTATTTGTCCTGAAGCATCCCAACGACTTGTAAAATGTGATGCTGTTAAGGTTAATTTGTCATTCTCTGGCGAAAACATCACGTATTTTCCGAATAAATTTAATCGATTAAAATTCTGAGGTGATTCAAAAGGACCATCTGTAGCAATATATTCCATAGCCACATAGGCATTTTGATTGTTCGTGTTTTCCATAAGATTAAATAGTCCTACCGTTCTCAAAGAATTAAACTGACCTGCTGAGAAAGAGATTTCACTTTCTTTTAAATAATCTTTGGTCTTAAAATTCACATAACCTGCGGTATTAAAATCACCTTCTTTGGCGTAATAACCTCCTTTACCAAAATCAATTTTATTGACCGTTTCTGGGATTACAAAATGCAAATCACTATAGCCTTGACCATGCGCATGAGACACCATATTTACAGGCATACCGTCTACAGAAAGTGCTATATCTGTTCCGTGATCAATATCAAATCCACGAAGAAATATCTGTTCGGCTTTTCCGCCACCTGCATGTTGCCCAATAAATAAGCCGGGTACTTTTCGCAATACTTCTTGGGAAGAATTTACAGGGGTTACATTTAAGTCTAATCTCGAAATTGTACTTACAGTATTCAATGCTTCAGAAATCATCATTTCATCTAATTGAAACGTTTTTTCTTCAAGCGTGACTCTAAAATTTTCAATTGATTTTATTTCTAAAATTTTGGTTTTGTACCCTAGTAACCCAACTCTGATAGAGTCTCCAATTTTTGTGTCGGTAATTACAAAAACGCCATTTTCAGAGGTATGTGCATGTGTTTCTGTGGCTAGGTTAAAAATATAAGCGCCATCTAAAGGCTGATTTAATTCATTTTCAACACTACCTTTTAAATTTTGACTGTAAGCAGTTAATGCAAAACAACTCAAGATAAAGCTAATTATGCGGATCTTTTTCATTTTAAAGTTTTAAGATTATGGTTTAATTTCTTCGTGGCAAAACTAATTATTCTACATGGTTTTTGTAAGAATTATAGTCGATTTACTTTTTGAGCCATTCCTGGTCCTAATTCATAAATACTCGCTAAAAGTTCCGTTTTTAAAGGTTTTAGTTGTTCTGTCTTACCTGTTGCCTTATAAATTTCTGCAACATGATATAACACAGCGGGTTCAAAGGTTTTTCCAGCTACAAATTCTTCGATGATTTGATTTGCTTTTTCTATATCGCCATTTTTAAAATAGCTCCACGCTAACAAATCGTAAGATTGTGGTGTTGGTCTATTTTCAACTTCAGATTTGGCAATTTCAATAGCTTTTTTAGGTAATAATAATTCGTCTGTAAGTAAGGTTATATTATAGCCATTATACATGTCACCATAGTGTTTATTGCTAACGGCTTCTTGGTAGTTTTGTAAGGCATTCGCTTTTAATTCTGAATTATTCTGAAATTCAGCAACCTCAGCTTTTAGTAAATCGTAATCGGGAGCTTGGTAATACGTTGAAATGTGATTTAATATATTTAAGGCTTCTTCTGGATTATTTTCATGTGAAAATACAATCCATGCAATTCCTTTTTTAGCATAGGCATCATTGGGGTCTAACTCTAAAGCTTTCAGAAAATAATTATAAGATTTTTCAATTTCGCCTGCATGGCCATAGAAGTCGGCAGAATTGGTATACGCCCATTGCTTCATGCTTTTTAAGTTTGAAGATTCGGCAATTTTAGTGGCTTTTTCCATGTTTTCAATAGCAGCATCTAAATTGCCATTGTGATCTTCCCTTTTGGCTTTCCGGATTAAATAATCGAAATCTGATGTGTTTTTAATACCGCTTAAATACCCTTCGGCTTCAATATAGTTTCCTAATTCTAAGTGCACATCAAATAACATTTTTTTAGTGCCCACTAATTTTTCTCCATTAGCTTCTGCTTTTTTCAATGCAATTAAAGCATCTTTAAAACGGTGTTGCGAGATGTAATTTGCAGCAAGGCTTTTTAGGAGTCCAGCATCACTATCATTAACAATGGTATTCGCTTTTAGAAAATCTTCTTCAGCTTTAATTAAATAAGCAATATTGCCTGTTGAATTAAAAACCTGAGTATTGGCATTGGCACGTTTTACCAAATAAGTGTAAGCATTATTACTGTTTTCAATTTTTTGAGTCCAGAAATCAACGGCTTTTAAAAGTTTAGAATCATCAATAGTTGTTGTGAGGTAAGCTTGATAATCGGAAGACTTTGTAACCTGATCCGAATTACAGCTCCACAGTAAAGCTAATAGCAGTAACGGAAGTATCTTTTTTATGTACATGATAATGTGTTTTTGAGTTTTAAGTATTTTGTGATTTGTAATTGCTTATAAGCTGAAATGAGATTGTTAAATCCCATTTCAGATTATAGTAGCAATCATTTACCAAGGAGACGCTAAGTAAGGGAAAGTGGTTAAAAAGTCTTTGTCATTAGAAGCGACATTATCGCTAGTAAGTCCTGGGAATTCTGGGTCACTTAGTCCGTCTTCACCTCCAAATATCAGTATCAACTCTACATCGATAACATCATCTGCTAAGGCTCTACCTGTTAACACATTGGTACCATCAAAAAAGCTTGTTGGTCCGTCTAAGGAAACGGTTAATACATCGGTTGCTAACACACCTGTAAACTGTGCTGCTGTAAAACCTAACGCATTAGCATCATCAGGGTTTTCTGGATTATAAGCAGGACTCAAAGTTTCTAATTTAGTTTGAAAAGCACTTTGAAACATCGCGCCCATTTCTGAAGGAATGGTGGTGTTAAATGTGTCTTTCATATCATCGTTAACAAATACCGTATTAATAGCAGGTCTAGCCATTTGGTCTTCTTGTATATAAGTTCCGCTAAAGTCTGGACCTGTTGGAGAAACTATATTAATGTCGTCGTCGTTGCTACAGTTAATCGCTGTCATAGAAGCTAAAATAGCAACTGCAAATAATTTTATTGTATTGAATTTCATGTGATTATATTTTAGTATTAATGATTTTTATTGAAACATCTAAGTTTCAGAACATTATTGTTTTCTTTTAGATTCTACCCAAGTTTTAATGGTACCTGAACCACCAATCATAGCTTTAGGCACCTCAACTACTACAGATAAAACATTAGAACCTGCAAAGGTGTCATCGCCTGGATTTTCAAATCCACCAGCATCACCATTGATGATAGCTGTATATTGGTTAAAGTCGAAAAAGAAAGGATCATCTCTTGGACCTGCAAAGAATTTCATACCACCAAACTCTTCTATAATTGCAGATTCGCCATAATTGGTAATATCAACCACTGCTGAATTAGCCGCTGTAGACGCCACCGTACTGCTTAAACCTGTTTGTGATGGTGCTGTTGGTCCATAGAAATACATTTTACCATCTCTAGGAATGGCTTGTATCACCAAATCTTCAACATTGTCGTCATTGGTGTCAATGTTAATTTCTAGCATAACGTTTTCATCAAATGAAGCGCTGCTCGTATCCCCAGGTGCTAGCAAACCTTGTACATTAGCAACAAATGCAATGTTAGAATTGTCCTCGCCTCTAAAGGCGTAAAAATCGGTAATGTCACTAGACCCCCCTTGTACTGCTGGCGCATCAATGTGATCAGCTGCAATAGCAACAAATGTAGCAACGCCTAAAACTGCTGATGCGAATAAAATTTTTGTTTTTTTCATAAGTATTAATTTAATGGTTTGTAATTTTCACTTACCGTTTCCTATTGATTCAGAAACAACAAATGCTTTTTTAATTTTGAGATTTTCGTTAATTATTTTGTCTCTGCTCTACCTACGAAAAAATAAACTGACCGGTTTTGTTAAAATTATGTTAACGAAATAAATACGTGATTTTTCGACATAATAATTTAACTTTGAAGCTTTAAAAATCATCCTATGAATCCATCAGCTAGCGGCTGGATAAAAAAATTACTTAATCAGGTTTCTGAAAGCATATATTCTCAGACTGAGGATAGCGTGTTTTATAGAAATTTGAAACACGCTGGATTTATCTATGGCAGTAATATAAAAGTGGTTCTCGATATTGTGAAACCCTTTGACCTCAGTGAAGAAGAACGTTGTAAAACCAATTTATTACTGACCTTTTATTTTATTCATACCAAAGCAAAAACGGATACCGAGTTTACAACGAGTCTTATTAAATATTATAAGACTATTAGCGACCAAAAGCGTTCGTTTTTTGAAGATCTATTTAGTGATAAATCACCCGATAGTCTTCTGGAAAAAATTATTCATAAACGCATTCATATTGATGATAATTTAATTTCAAAAAGTTTTAATTATTTCTTAATTAATGCGCTTTTATTTGTTGATGTCTTAGGCTATTATCGTTTTCTAGAAGACGAAAAAAACATCAAATCTTATGTTACGAATTTAGAATTTGCCCTAGAAACTATTGTTTTTTCAGTTATTGAAAACAAGACGGAGAAATCGGAATACGACCAAAACCTTATTAAATTATTTGAAAGTTCTATTCGTCATAAAAACGCAGAGGTATTGACTTATAAAGATGCCATCGCTTTTATTAAAACACCTTTAGAGAAATTATACGTCATCGATTTGGTATGTATGGCTTCTTGGACAGATAAAATTATAGACAATGAGGAACGCGCTTTTTTAAAACAATTAGAAAAAGATTTAAATGTTGAACACAAAGTTGTAGTCAGGTCTATAAACGATATCAACTTATTCTATGATGAGCATAAGGATAAGGTTTCATTTTTAAGTTCTAAAAATTTAGCGCAGAGTTTTTACGACAACAGTAGTAAGGTGGTTTCTAAATTAATAAATAGAAATAGTAAACGCCTTATTAAAGAACTATCGGAAAGCAAAGAAGCAATGACGCTTTTAGCGCAATCGACCCAACGTAATCTAACAGATGAGGAACAGAAGAAAATTCAGTCGCAATTAATGGATATTTTTAAATCCATTCCTAGTTTAGCAATTTTTATGTTACCTGGCGGTATGATTTTGTTACCCTTATTTGTGAAATTTATCCCTAAATTATTACCATCTGCATTTGATGATAATCGGATAGACGATAAAAAATAAATTTACTCCAGCCAGTTTTTAAAATCCTTAACACGCTCTCTAGCTACAATAATGTCTTGTTCATTAAAACGGTTGAGTTTAATTTGCAGTCGTGAATTGGTATAACTAATAATATCCTTTATCGCATTGACATTGATATAGAATTTTCTACTAGTTCTAAAAAAGACATTAGGTGCTAAATCGGCTTCAAGTTGGTCTAAAGTGGCATCTAACAAGTAATTTCGGCCTTCTTTAGTATAAGCATAAGTGCCTTTGTTTTCACTATAAATACATTCAATATCTTCTATATTTATGAGTTTTAAATGCTGACCAACTTTAACTGAAAAGCGTTTTTTGTATTCACGCTCAATAGGATTAACTAATAGGTTTTTTATATCATCAAAATCTAGAGTGACAGCTTGTTTTTGAGGAGTTCTTCCTTTATATTTTTCAACAGCCTTTTCTAAATCTTCATCGTCTATAGGTTTTAATAAATAGTCAATACTATTGAGTTTGAAGGCTTGTAAGGCATATTCATCGTAAGCCGTTGTAAAAATTACAGCCGATTTTATATCAATAGCTTCAAAGATTTCAAAAGACAAACCATCACTGAGCTGAATATCTAGAAAAATTAAATCGGGATGCTCATTATTTTGAAACCATTCAATTGATTCTTCAACAGAATGTAGCATGGTTTCCGCATTAATATCTAAAACTTTCAACATACGTTGCAATCGTCTTGCGGATGGTTTTTCGTCTTCTATTATAATAACATTCATTGACTTTAATTTCTTATTTATAATTAACTGATTTTGCTATTCCCAAAAAGTGGTTTCTTCTTTCTTATTCTTAAGGAATTGTTCTGTTTTTTTGTCCTTCCAGCTTTTTTTAAAAATTTGTTTGTCTTTAAATACATTTAAACCGTGAATTATAATAAAAACCGTCCAAACGACTATAACACTCAAATTTAAGCTGATAATATTATTTTTATAAGGCCCTGCAACGATGTATAAATTATACAGCAGAAGTGCGATTACTACAATATATCCGGCCAGGTGAATATAGAATAGCTTAATCCGTCTAAGCGTTTCTTTTGCCTTTTTTAGCTGTTGATGTTTGTCGTCAGTATTCATAGTTTATTCTTAATCCGTTTACTCCCAATTTTCACGTTCTTTCTCCATCATTTCTGCTATTTTTTTCTCTTCCCAATGCTTTCCGAATAAGAAATCGGTTCCAAAAACGCCTAGAAAATGAAATAATAATCCAATACCCCAAAATAGGGCTGTCGCAAAGGTTCCAAAATGGAAAAAACCTTCATCAGAATTGACGCTAATGACAATGATTAAAAAAATATTTACAATCACATAAGACGCCAAGTGCCAATAAAATCCCATAATAGAATCCACTTTTTTTTTAGCTCTTAAATACGCTTCTTCTTCTCTATAATCTCTTCTATCTTGTTGTTCTTCGTAGGGTTCTACAGTATATTTTTCCATAATAATATTTAATCGTTTTGTAATTCATCATTCATATATTTTTCAATTTTACGTGCCTCCCAATCATGTCCTAAAACTAGAGGAAGAATAAACACAGAAAATGCGTGTAATGACAATCCTACACCCCAAACTAACCAAGAGGCAAAGGTGGAAAAATCATAAAAAGCGTCTTCAAATGTTTCACCATTATTCATGTTATTCATAATTTTAACAGTGGATATCACAGTATTAATCACTATAAAAACCGCAAAATGCGTGTAAAATTGCTTAAGTTTCTCAACTCTATTTTTAGCTTTTAAAAATTTTAAATTTGAATCTTGTCTCATAAGTTTTTAAATTAATTCCAACGGTTTTTCGCATCATCTTTTTGCATAAATTCTTTTATTTTTCGCTCTTCCCATTGCCCCCCAAATGCACCATCATCTACAAACACTTTATAGGCCTGAAATGCTAAACCAATACCCCAGCCTAAGGCCGGAAACCAAAACCATTGGATGGTCATATATGAAAATCTGTACCAGATGAACACTAAAAATGGAATCACCAAACAGTAAGAAATTAAACTATAATAGAAGCCTTTTAATTCTTCTACACGTTTACGCGCTCTTACATAATCCTCGTTAAGACGTGCTTGTGACTTTGGTGTGGTTCTCATAATTGATACTTGTTTTGTGAGCATAGGAATGGCGACTACAAAGTCCTTTTCCCGTTGATTAATGTGTACTTTTTTATTTGAAAGCAGCTGGTAACGTTGTTTTATATTTTCTAAACCGACACCACTACTCTTCTTTACAATTTGTTTGGGCTGAAGGTTATTCTGAACGATTAAATGATTAGCATCTTCATATATTATAATGTGCAAGGGTTTGCTAGAAGTCACCATATTGTGTTTTACGGCATTTTCTAAAAGCAGCTGTAAAGACAATGGCACCACTTTACTTTCGGGATTTGATGCCTTATCTGGAATCTCGAAAATGATACTATCTTCAAATCGCATTTTTAAAAGCGACATGTAGGTTCTAGCAAAATTCAATTCTTCATCTACTGTGACTAATTCTTTGTTTTTCTGTTCTAAAACATAACGATAGACTTTAGATAAAGAGGTGGTGAACTTTTGTGCATTCTCAGGATTTTCTTCAATTAAACTGGTTAATACATTTAAACTGTTGAATAAAAAATGAGGGTCTAGCTGATTCTTTAGAGCATCGAACTTGGCACTTGCTGTACCGGCAATGACTTTCTGTTCTTTTATTTTATTTTTTTGCGATTCTTTATAAAAATAAACGGCATGAAAAAATAATGAAATAACTAGCGTAATTAATAGGGCACTAAAATAGAAACTACTACGCTCGGACTCAATAAATTCATACCAAGTTTCACCTTCAATAATTATTTCAATAAAAGCTCTAACAAAGAAAATTGTTATTAAAGTCAGAATGACAGAACCTAAAAAACCGATGATTAACCTGTACTTTTTAAAACGATTCCAAACAATATAACTGTTTATGTACTCAAAGAAATACGTGTTTACTAAACTCAGTGGAATTGAGTAAATCATATAGTAAGAAAAAGACTTAAAGAAATCACTATTAATCTCAATAACAGCTCCAGAGAAAAAACGGATAGTTTGGTCTATAACCATTATAACTAAGCCGACTATAAACCCCGTAACAATCGTTTTAAATAATTTCTTCATTTGTTTTCTTTCTGTTTAATAAGCTTCTATTTACAAGATTCTAATACTTGTACGGCACGGTCTTTTCCCCAATTAGGGTGTAATTTACTTGCTGGCTTAAAGGTATCAAAAAGGGCGATTGCAGACGCTAACTTTTTACAATACGGCGCAGTGTCTTTACCAAAATATTTAGCACTTCCCATTTCCCATTCAATTTTGCCATAAGCTGCTCTTGGATTTGTAGGGTCTATAACTGCTGCTTTTTCATATAACTCTGCGATTTTCGCACCATATTTCATACCATAAGTCATCCCATCAAAAGCGACCCAATTGGTTAAGATATGTGCTTGTATCACTAATAACTCAGCATTATTTTCACTTAGGAGCATGGCGGCATCTATATGCTCTTGTGCTTTATCTAATTGCGCTTTTAATACGGTTTCGTCTTTCTCTGTCCAGCTTTTAATACTATTTATTTGTGCAATATAATAATGAGGCAACCATGCTTCGGGTTCTGCTTTAGCAATACGTTCAAACATGTTTTCGGCTTCATCTGTTTTGTTGGCGCTCCAGAGTTCAAAAGCTTTAGACATGCCTTTTTCAAAATTAGTTTGTGCATTTGTCATTGGTGCAATAACAAAAAATGCGATAAAAATTAGATATTTCATCAGGTATTGGTTTTTATAATTATAATGTAATTGTAATGGTCTTATCTGCTGTTAATTCAAATTTAGCATCGTCCCATTTTGGTGGTCCCATAAAACCGGTTGCACCATTAGAGCAGCCGTAGGCTTCTTTAGGAATATGCATAAAATTGGTATCCATTTTTCCATTATCATTTTCATCGTGAAAAACGGAAATCGCATAAATACCTTCTGGAACCCCTTCAAAAGTTGCAGTAGCGCCCTTGTTTTCAAGCGGACTTATAGCTCCTTTATAGTTTTCCTTTAAAAATTCTGTTTCAGTATTATAAAGCGCAATAAACATTTTGCCTTCGTTGTGGTCAGCTTCTTCAACATTTACGGTGATTGTATAGGTTTCTTGGGCTTGCGTCTCAAAACTCAATAAGCCAATAAAAAAAATAACAATCATTTTTGCGAGTACATTCATAATTTGTGGTTTTGTTTGATACAAATATCTAATAGGTTTCAAGGTAATAAAAACTAGCCTTACTGAATTGTTATATTTTAAAGATGAATTGTTAATTTTGAAATTATAAATCTTGAAACACTACTATTTAGACTTTTAGATTTCCTGTTTTCTAAATTTATAGACCTTGGTAAACCTTTAATTGAACATAAAACTCAATCAAAATAAACCTCTGTAACTTTAAATCTTATGAGAAAATTAATTTTAATTTTAATGATTCTTGGTAGTTGCCATTCCTGTTCCAATACGAGTGATAGTGAATCAGAAACTTTGACGATGAGAGTTAATCATTATAAAACCACAGGTATCGGGGAAGGTTTATTTTTGACTTTATTAGTCCAAGAAAACGACAGTATTGGTTCTGACAATTGGAGCAGATTATATACTACTATAAAAGGGTTTAATTACCAACCTGGATTTATTTATGATATAAAAGTTAGCATTGACCATATTGACAATCAGCCTGCTGATGGAAGTTCTCTTCAATATACTTTACAAGAAATTATTTCAACCGAAGAAGTGAGCAATGACACAGAATTTAATATTGATTTAAAAATTGGTGGACAAAGTTTTATCACCACAACCTCTGGCTATGCGCTTTTAGATCAAATTGAAATTGATTGTCAGCATCTATGTAATGAATTAGACGACAAACTTCAGCATCAAGATTTTGTAATTGGAACTTTCACAAGGCTAGAAAATAATCAAATACAATTAATCGGACTTGAATAAAAACGTATTAAAAACATTAATAACTATCCCAACGCACTAAGCGTCTTTCTCATTTGTATTTACTAAATTAGTTGCTCATTAACATTATAAACCAAAAAACCTCTACTGAATAAGCCTTTTTTAATTTAGCTAAACTTACACTAATACACAAATCAAGACTACTTCTAGTTATTGTTTTTTGTTTTTGCTTAAGTATCTGAACAAACATTTATGAAATGAAAATCAAATATTCTAAAGTGCGGTTAAATTCCAACTATCAATTTGGTGTCACTTTTGTGATTGCAGGAATTATAATGACCATTGTATTTACGTTCTTTAATACCGCAAATAAATTTGAATTAGACGCAGCAGGATTTGGTTTATTTGGAGGTGGTTGCTTTTCTTTGCTCATCTATTATTTCGAAAAAAAGAAACAGTATCTCACCCTCAAAAATGGTGTTTTAACTAAAAACACATTAATTCCAAAAAAAATTAATTTAAAGGACATTACAAGTATTAAAAAGTTTGCTGGCGATTACATCCTAAAATCAAATTCAACCGAATTTGTAATCGATACACAAATAATTGACTTCGATTCTCTAAACGATTTAACTATAGAATTAGAACAACTAAATATTAAGTGGACTTAAAACTTTTTACATTGCCCAAGCTTCTTTAACTTTCATTCCATTTTTAATTTATTAATTTGGTCACTTAGCCTTCTAAAGCAGCTTCGCTTTTGTTTTGAGGCCAGCAAAAACCGCTATATGACACAAATGTCGCAAAAATGTCGCCTTTGTACCGTTATCATTAACATCATTTCGTAATTAGATTTGTAAAAAACAATACAGTATATATTCATGAGTGAAATAGGTAAAAAGATAAAAGACGCTAGAAAAACAAAAGGACTTTCTCAAGAAGAATTAGCCGATTTGGCAAAAATTAATTTGAGAACCATTCAACGTATAGAGACAAACCAGAATGAACCTCGTGGAAAAACATTAAATCTAATTTGCGATGCCTTAGAAATTAACGCAGAAGACCTATTGGATTATGGTAAGCAATATGATAAAAGTTATATCATCTATTTCCACCTCTCTGTACTATCCTTTTTAGCAATTCCTATTGGCAATATTATATTACCATTGATTTTATGGCTCACAAAAAAAGATAAGCTTATTGGTTTAAAAGCTATTGGAGCTAAGGTTTTAAATTTTCAGATTGTTTGGACGTTTACAACATCGATAGTTGCTATTGACTATGCTTTTATGAAGATAATGCATTATGAAAATTTCAATTTCTTACTCTATATTCTTATGGGTCTATACCTATTAAACATCGTTTTGCCCATTGTAGCTTCAGTTAAGTTAAAAAAAGATAATATGAAGCCAACCTACCCAACATTAATTCAATTTATTAAATAGCACTTGATACATGAAAAATAATAAACCCATCCACATAAGTTTTATAAGCGCATTACTATTTTCAATAATTGGTACGCTATTAAAAATAAATCAGTACTCAGATTTTGCTAATTCCTTTTTGGTATTAGGACTTATCTTAACGTTTATCTTTATAATTCTTAGTGTCATTGAAATTAGCAAATCAAAAAAACTAAGTCCAAGAGAAAAAATGTTGTGGACTATAGGATTAATAGTCTTTTTAAATATTGGCACCATAATTTATTATTTCATCGGTAGAAAACGAATTTAATTCTCATAAAAAACAAAAAAAGACCATCTTTTACAGATAGTCTTTTTAATATTATTGTTTAAGATTTTGTCTTAAAACATGTCTCTTCCAGCAAAATGGAATGCACTTTCAATAGCAGCATTATCATCACTATCACTTCCGTGAACTGCATTTTCTCCAACAGAAGCAGCATATAATTTACGGATTGTTCCTTCCGCTGCATCTGCAGGGTTGGTAGCACCAATTAAAGTTCTAAAATCTTCAACAGCATTGTCTTTTTCTAAAACTGCTGCTACAATTGGTCCACGAGTCATAAATTCTACTAACTCTCCAAAAAATGGACGTTCGTTATGGATTGCGTAAAATTCCTCAGCATCAGCTTTGGTCATTTGCGTTAATTTCATTGCTACGATTCTAAATCCTGAAGCTGAAATCTTTTCTAATATTGCGCCAATGTGTCCGTTTTCAACAGCATCAGGCTTTAACATTGTAAATGTTCTGTTAGTTGCCATGTATTTTTTTTTAATGGTTTACACCTATGCCCTATTATTAGCTAGGGTGAATTTCTTGCAAAAGTAATGTATTTTATATAAAAAACAAGAATCAATATTGTTGCTTCAATTGGTGTTGTTTAATGTTGTTTTCGCCTCGCATTTCCATCTCTACTGTATTGTTTTCGAAATCAAAATGTAGGAGTCCAAAACTGATTTCAGCAACCACATCACCAACTCTATAAGGATTTGGCTCTCCAGAAAAACGTGTATAAGCATGTGTTAATCCGCTGGAAGTAAAATCGATTAACGGATAATCTAAACCTTCTAATTCTATCTTCGAGAATTCAGAAATATGACGATCACCAGAAAGCAATAACACAGCATTAGCTTTAGCATCTATAATTACGTTTTTTAAACGGTCTACTTCATGCGGAAAATTACCCCAAGTTTCAAAACCGTGTTCATTAGATAAAAACTGAATACTACTCACAATAATATTGAAATCTGCTTCTGATGTTTTTAATTCATCTTCTAACCACTGCCATTGTGCTGCTCCTAATACTGTGCCTTCACCATAAGCATTCGGCTGGTAACGTTTACCAAAAATACTATCATCGGTTAATCCTGACCTAAAATAGCGCGTATCTAATACCATTATTTTAATTGACCCGTGGTCTAAATCTATAACTTCAGAATGGTAAACGCCTTCCCTATTACGGCGGGCATCAGTTTTAGAAACCCCTAAAAAATCTAAAAACTCTTGTTGACTTTCTTTCTTTTTTGAAAATTCAAGTCCGCCATCATTTAAACCATAATCATGATCATCCCAAGTTCCAAAGACTTTAGTCGATGCTATTAGTTTTTGATAACTGGTATCTGCCAACTGTTGGTTGTAATCAGCTTTCAACTTGGTCATATTATCCGTATCAGCATACACATTATCACCGCCCCAAATCCAAACA
Organism: Winogradskyella vidalii; assembly: GCF_013403955.1. Classification (GTDB taxonomy): domain Bacteria; phylum Bacteroidota; class Bacteroidia; order Flavobacteriales; family Flavobacteriaceae; genus Winogradskyella; species Winogradskyella vidalii. Next base: position 226,274 of record NZ_JABFDG010000002.1, read on the forward strand.
TCAGGTTGGTGCGCTAATATAGGTTCCCAAAGTAAATTAGTGGTATTTTGCTTATTACACGAACCAAATGCGATGGTATAATCGGCTTTATTAACTTCGATTTCAACCGTATTGACTTCTTTTTTGTCTGAAGACTTACAGCTCCATAAAAACAATACTAATACAGCACTAAAAACAGCTAAAAATTTATTCATAACAAAGATATTTGCTGTAAAGATACCTTAAAATAATGCATCAGTATTTAAACGATCTGTTATTAAATTGTATCTTAGCCCACTATAAAAATCACGTCTACATACAACTTATACGTGGTGAAATTCCAAAAATAAAATACGGAATCACAATATAGATTCTGATCCATTATAAAATGATAAAGACACAGATTTCAGAAATAAAGAATTTACTTAGTACACCTAAAAATATCGTAATTGTTCCACATAGAAATCCAGACGGTGATGCTATGGGTTCTACTTTAGGCTTGTACCATTATTTAAAATTATACAACCATAATGCTGTTGTAATTGCACCAAATGATTATCCTGATTTTTTAAAATGGCTCCCAGACGATGAAACCGTTTTAAAATTTGAAACCGAACAAGACCAAAGCAACACCCTAATTGAAAAGGCAGATTTAATATGTACTTTAGATTTTAATGCTTTCCACAGAACGGGTCATTTAATGGCAGAAGTTTTAGAAGCCTCTAAAGCCACTAAATTAATGATTGACCATCACCAACAACCCGATGATTATGCAACGTATATGTATTCTGATGTCAGCATGTCTTCTACTTGTGAAATGGTTTATAATTTTATCGAAATGCTTGGTGACACCGATAAAATTAATACCAAAATAGCCACTTGTTTATATACCGGAATTATGACGGATACAGGCTCATTTCGTTTTCCGGCAACAACGAGCAAAACCCATCATATTTTAGCAAACTTAATTGATAAAGGTGCTAACAATTCTCAAATTCACAACAATATATACGATACCAATAGTTACAGTCGTTTACAACTTTTAGGTAGAGCGATGCAAAACTTAAAAGTGATTCCAGAATTAAGGACAGCTTATATGACACTGACTCAGGCAGAATTAGACAAATTCAACTTTAAAAAAGGAGATACTGAAGGTTTTGTGAATTATGCATTATCTTTAAAAGGCATTATATTTGCAGCGATTTTTATAGAAAACACACAAGATAAAATTATAAAAATATCATTACGAAGTAAAGGTACATTTTCAGTCAATGAACTCTCTAGAGCCTATTTTAATGGTGGTGGCCATACAAATGCCGCAGGAGGACGAAGCGAAGAAGATATGCCAACAACCATAAATAAATTTATTAGTATATTACCACACTATAAACAAGATTTGTCCCCAGACCAAAATGGTTAATAAATTATATGACATGAAAAACCTACTTCTTGCCTTCTCATTTCTATTGCTATGTTTCAGTTGTAAGCCACCTGAAGCACGATTACCTGAAACCGTTCAATCAGGTTCATTTTTAAAAGCATCAGTTGAACGCAACAAAAAACTTAATGAACTTGAGAACAAACAAATTCTCAGCATCATAGAGAGCAATCCAGAAAACAACTATATCGCCTCAGAAAGTGGCTTTTGGTATTATTACAATACTAAAATTGAGAATGACACCATTCAACCCGAATTTGGAGACCTTGTAGAGTTTTCTTTCGACGTATCTAATATTGAAGGCGAAGAAATTTATGCCAGCACCAATAAAACCTATACCATGGACAAAGAAGAACTGTTTACAGGTTTGCGTGAAGGCTTAAAACTTTTAAAACCTAAAGAAACAGCAACATTTATATTTCCATCCCAAAAAGCCTTTGGCTATTATGGTGATGAACGTAAAATAGGAACCAATGTTCCATTAATTTGTGAAGTAACTTTAAACACTATAATTGAGAAAAATGATTAAAAAAGCACTTACTGCATTCGTTGTACTATTATTTTTGGTAAACATCTCTTGCCAAGAACGTTATCCTGATTTAGAAGATGGCCTTTATGCTGAATTTATAACTTCAAAAGATACGATGGTTGTAAAACTATTTTTTGATAAAGCCCCTGTTACAGTCGCTAACTTTGTCGCTTTAGCAGAAGGTAATCACCCTTTAGTTGAAGAAAAATTTAAAGACCAACCTTTTTATGACGGTTTAACTTTTCACCGGGTTATGGATAACTTTATGATTCAAGGTGGCGATCCAACAGGAACAGGTTCTGGCGATCCAGGCTATAAATTTGAAGATGAATTTATAAAAGAATTAAAACATAATAAACCAGGGATTTTATCAATGGCCAACTCTGGTGCTAATTCTAATGGAAGTCAATTTTATATTACAGAAAAAGCAACACCTTGGCTAGATGCTTATGATGCTCAGGGCAATTTAAAAAATTGTGAAAACCCAAGAGTATCTTGTCATTCTGTTTTTGGAGAATTAGTAAAAGGAATGGATGTCTTAGATGCGATCTCTGCTGTGGACGTGCAACCGCGATCTAACAAGCCTATCGAAGATGTTGTTATAGAAAAACTAACAATTATACGTAAAGGCGCCATTGCCAAAAAGTTTGATGCTCCTAAAGTATTTACAGAAGAATTGCCTAAAATTAAAGAACGTGCTGAAGCTGCAAAAATTGAAGCGGAGAAAAAAGCTGAAGCTGCAAGAGCTGAAGCTAAAGCAAAAGCTGAAGTGGCAAAAGCTGAATTCTTAAAGAAAAATGAAGAATTAGAAGGTCGTAAAATTGAATCGCCAACAGGTATGGCCATGATATTTACAAATGATGGTGATGGTGTTAAGCCGAAACCAACAGACCGTGTAAATATTGAATGTGCTGGATATTTAGAAAATGGTGACTTATTCTGGACGACTTGGAAAGAAGTTGCGGAAAAGAATGGTAAATATGACGAAAGAACTGATAAAGCAGGACGTTATACGTCTTTTGATATGCCTTACAACGAAACAGCTGGCTTAATTGCTGGATTTAGAGAAGCCATGCTAAACATGAAAATTGGTGATAAAGCCCGTGTATTTATTCCGTATTATTTAGGTTATGGTGAAAATGGTAATCCGCCTGTGATTCCTCAAAGAGCTAACCTTATTTTTGATATTGAATTAGCTGGAATTAAAGAATAATTTCTCCAAACTATTATTAACAAAAAAGCAGCTACATAATGTAGCTGCTTTTTTTATATATCTAAATCTGACAAGGCTTTTAAAACCTTTAAAAATATCTAGCTAATTAAATTAAGCCTTAGGTATATGCTTTAAAATCTCTAATACAAATTCCCAATATTTCTGAGCTGAAGAAATCTGAGCACGCTCATCTGGTGAGTGTGCCCCTTTAATGTTTGGCCCAAAACTTATCATATCCATCTCTGGATAATTGGTTCCTAAAATACCACATTCTAAACCTGCATGGCAAGCTGCAACATGAGGTTTTTCACCGTTATTTAAACGCTCGTAAATAGGCACCATCACTTTTAAAATAGCAGAATCCATATTTGGTGCCCAACCTGGATAATCACCAGAAAACTCAACTTCACAACCTGTCAGTTCAAAAGTAGCACGTAAGGTATTTGCTAAATCTTGTTTTGTACTATCTACAGAACTACGCGTTAAACAACCAATCTTAATTGCGCCATCTTTTACTATAACTCTAGCGATATTATTAGACGTTTCAACTAAACCTTCAATATCTGGACTCATACGGTAAACCCCATTATGTGCCGCATACAAAGCTCTTGTTAAGCCTTCTTGCACACCCAATTCCATTATTTTTTCAGGCGTTTCCGTTTTAGAAATAACAACTTCTAAATCGGGCTCCATAGTTTTAAATTCAAACTTAATTTCACCAGCCTTAGCTTTCATTTCAGTTTCAAAAGTCGCTTCATTTACAGCATCAATAGCAACAATAGCATTACTTTCTCTAGGAATAGCATTTCTTAAACTTCCACCATCAATTTCAGAAATACGAAGTCCGTAATTTTCAAAACCATCAAATAATAAACGGTTCATTAATTTATTAGCATTCCCTAACCCTTCATGGATTTGCATTCCAGAATGTCCGCCTTGTAAACCTTTTACGGTGATGGTATAGCCTATTTTAAATTCAGGAGTTTCTTCTTCACTATAATCGCGAGTTGCTGTAACATCCACACCACCGGCACAACCAACACCAATTTCATCATCTTCTTCAGTATCTAAGTTTAAAAGTATTTCACCTTTAAGCAAGCCGCCTTTTAAACCTTGGGCACCCGTCATCCCTGTTTCTTCATCAATCGTAAACAACGCTTCTAACTCAGGATGCGCAATAGTATCGCTTTCTAAAATTGCCATAATTGTTGCCACACCTAAGCCGTTATCTGCTCCAAGTGTTGTTCCTTTAGCTTTGACCCAATCCCCTTCTACAAACATGTCAATGCCTTGCTCGTCAAAATTAAAAACAGTATCGTTATTTTTTTGGTGTACCATATCTAAATGCGATTGCATCACAATAGCTTTACGGTCTTCCATACCTGCTGATGCTGGTTTACGGATAATGACATTACCAACTTCATCTTCAATCGTTTCTAAGCCTAAATTATTTCCGAAATCTTTCATGAATTGAATCACACGCTCTTCCTTTTTAGAAGGTCTTGGCACTTCATTTAAATCGGCGAATTTATTCCATAGTTGTTTTGGCTCTAAGGCTCTTATTTCTGAACTCATAAATCTTGTTTTTAGAAATGCAAAGGTACAAAATACGACGGTCTCTTTATAGAGGCATTCTAAAGATGTTTTATAATCTGAAATAGGCGCCTCACTTACTTAAGAAATTCAATACGCGACAAGTAAATTTGTAATTTTCAGACTCTATTTTTTCAGGAGCTGAAGGAACTTGATAAATGTATTGTTTATAGTTATAGGTTGTATCCAATCAAAAAAAAACGACTTACAAACACGTCAAGAATTAGTAGTTTGTTAAAAATATATGATTAGTTCAAAAAATATACGTTTACATTGTTAACTAATCGAATATGGAACCACTATATTAACCCACAAAATTTTTAATCTATACTTTTAATATACATTAAGTAATTTAATAATGTTTTTTTAGTAAATAAGACGCAACCATTTAAAGCTAATAACATCTATTAATTAAAGACTTAGAATGAAATTAAAGCACTACTTAATTACAGCCCTGATAATTTTCACAGCTTGTGAAAAAACAGACGATACAATTATTGCTAACGAAACCTTAATGATTGGAACATGGCTACAAACAGAAACCTCTGTTAGTGTTGGAGGCCCTCAATACTGGGTTGATGTTGAAGAAGGTGAATCACTTATGTTTTTTGAAAACGGAACATTTTCCTCAAATAGATTTACAGAATGTACTGAAGGTAATTTTTCAATAATCGACCAAGAATTACATCTTGATTATAACTGCGACCAATTTTCCACAGAATATCACAACGAAGATGGTATTATAACCTACGATTTAAATTTTAAATCCAGTTACTTCATTCTAACACCAACTAGCGGACTTATTTGTGTTGAAGGCTGTAAATCAAAATATCAAAAAATTTAAACTAATTACGATTTTAAAACACCACTTAAAACCCTACTTTTAAAATCATTTTTGGTCTTTTATTTGTAATTTATTCCTTAAATTTAATCGCTTTAAGAAGCGAAACAAACAACACAAAAAAGTTGTAACATATTTAAAGTTATAAAGGAATAATGAGCACATTTTTGACCAAATTAAAGGAACCGAACCCCAACAAAAAAGAGAACTTTCAACCGCATATTAAAACATTTAGTAGTTTTAAAATCCGATGGTATTATATATTGGTTTTAGCTATTATTGGGCATAGCTGTGCACCTAAAAATGATACTCAAAACTACGTAGCCGATATTTATCAAACGTCTCAGGCTGGTGACAATCTTAAATTATTGTCTAGCGATGAAGCTAAAACAACCCCAGCAGAATTAAAGAAGGTCACTCTAGAGATTCATACCGATAAAACATTTCAGAAATACTATGGCTTTGGAGCTTCTTTTACAGAATCTTCGGCATGGAATCTCGCTACAGCTCCTGTAGAAACTCGTAAGGCGGTATTAAACAAACTTTTTAGTCCAACTGAAGGCGCAGGTTTTACACTTACCAGAACACATATAAATAGTAGTGATTATTCAAACAATCATTACACCTATATTGAAGAAGGTGACGAAGACCTTTCAACGTTCAGTATTCACGAAGACATGAAAGGATTTTCTGGAGATGAAAATGACCAAGTTAGAGGTATTGAATTGGTAGAGCCTAGTTACGATCTTATCCCAATGATTTTAGAAGCTTCTAAAATTCCTGGTGCAGACTTTAATATCATTGCTTCGCCTTGGAGTCCACCATCTTGGATGAAAACAGGAGAAACTGCCGAAATGACTAATGGAAGTTTAAAGCCTGAATATTATGGTCTATGGGCAAAATACATCTCAAAATATGTAACAGCCTACAAAGAACAAGGTATTACACTTTGGGGCCTTACGCCTCAAAACGAACCCTTACACGCGCATGACGCACAATGGGATAGTAACGGATTTACTCCTGAACAAGGTCGGGACTTTTTGAGAGACCATCTTGGACCTCAACTCGTAGAAGACGGTCACCTTAATCTTGATGATTTAGAATCGGGATTACGTGTTTTAATCTATGACCATAACAAGTCTACAATGAACGATTACGTGTCCAAAACTTATGAAGATCCTGAGGCATCTAAATATGCTTGGGGAACTGCTTTTCATTGGTACACAAATTCTGAATTAAAAGCAAATAACTGGTATGCTAAGGAGTTAGCTGAATTAGAAAAAAATTGGCCAAATAAAGCGATGATTCATACCGAGTCTAGTATTGATATTGATGCTAATGATCCAATTGGACAATATTGGAGAGCGAGTACAGACTATGCGGGTACTTTTGTTCCTTTTGAAACTTATGCTACTGATATGATTACCGATTTAAATCACGGCACCCAAGGCTACATTGAATGGTGTAGTATACTAAGCCACAAAGGCCAACCAAATCCATATGATAATTTTAATAGTGCGCCGGTGCTTATCAACCCAGTTACTGATGAAGTTATTTATACACCATTATATTATTTACTAAGTCATTTCAGTAAGTTTATCCGCCCAGATGCGCATCGAATTGCAATAAAAGGCAGTGAAGTTACTGGACTGATCTATACAGCAGCTAAAAATACTGATGGTTCAATTGCTGTAGTAGTTTATAACAATAACGATGAGGCTCACGAATTATCAATCTCATTAGATACCGGTACGTACACAACTCAAATTGCACCAAAAGCGATACAAACGATTCATTTAAAAGAGAAAAAAGATTTACTTTAAATTTAATATTTAAACCACTAGCAAACCCAAATCCAAACAACGTTAAACAGCCAAAACTTTTTCCTACTTTTGAGTTATGCGTAAAAACAAAAAATTAGCCCTTGTTATTTTCTTCGGCATACAATTACTTTTTATATCTCAATTAAAGCATTTCCCAGAATTTGTAGAACAATTTTATAGTAACGGACTGTATGTTTTTATTTCTAAAGCTATGCGTTACACGTTTGGTTGGCTACCTTTTTCTGGTGGTGATGTATTATACACCTTAGCTGGTCTCTATGCGATACGATGGTTAATTGTAAACCTAAAGCGCATTATAAACGACACGGTAAGTTGGCTATTAGATATTGGCGCAATGTTGTCTATAGCTTATTTTTCATTTCATATCCTTTGGGCTTTTAACTATTACAGACAACCTCTTTATAAATCACTTAATATTGAAGCCGATTATTCCACCGAACAGCTCATTGCTTTTACAGAGCGCTTAATTAAAAAATCGAATAGCTTACAGCTTCAACTTGCCAAAAACGACACTATAAAAGTCATTTCGCCTTATACAAAAACTCAAATATTTGATAAGGTAAAAGATGGCTACCAAACACTTTCAAAAGAATATCCTCACTTAGAATACCAACCTAAAAGCATTAAGAAATCCATATATAGTTTACCTTTAACTTACATGGGATTTTCAGGTTATATAAATCCTTTTACTAACGAAGCTCAAGTAAACGGCTTAATTTCAACCTATAAATTTCCTACAACGTCATGTCACGAAGCGGCACATCAATTAGGTTATGCGGCTGAAAATGAAGCTAATTTTATCGGTAGTTTGGCAGCTATTCAAAACGAAGATTTATATTTTAAATATTCGGGTTACACCTTTGCACTTCAGTATTGTTTAGCAGAATTATTTAGACGCAATCCCGAATTTTACAATACTATCATTCTTACAGTTCATAAAGGCATCGTAAAAAACTATCAGGAATCTCGAGAATTCTGGATGGCTTACGAAAATCCATTAGAACCTGTTTTCGAAAAAACCTTCGATAATTTCCTCAAAGCCAATAACCAATCAGACGGCATGAAAAGTTACAGTTATGTGGTCGCTTTATTAGTTAATTATTATGATGATAAGGAGTTGTAATCTTACTTAAGATTATTACTAAGCCAAGTCTTAAAAAGGAACAACACAGATCTACATTCTTGAGGTATTAAAAGTTAAAATTTTTAAATTCAATTTTGCTTCTCACATTAATTCCTATATTTAGAAATCTAACTAACCATTTTAATATATGATTAAAGCACATTTACGGCTGCTCATTTTTATGTGCAGTTTTTCATTATTTGCTCAAGATTACTTTCCAAGTAATTCTGGCGTAAAAGCAAACAATACCAATTACACGGCTTTTATTAATGCTACCATTCACGTTTCACCAACCGAAACTATTGACAATGCCACTCTTCTTATTAAAGACGGAAAAGTTGTTAGCGTTGGAACCTCAATAAAAATTCCTAACAACACTACAACAGTAGATTTGACAGGTAAAACTATTTATCCTTCATTTATAGACCTCTACACCACCTTTGGTGTACAAAAACCAGAACGCGGTGGCGATGGTCCACAATATGGCCCGAGTAGAAGCGGTTTTTACTGGAACGATCACATTAAACCAGAACAAGATGTGATGACCAGCTTTAAGTACGATGCAAAGTCTGCCTCTGAACTACACAAATTAGGTTTTGGGGTCGTAAACACGCATATGCCAGATGGTGTTGTTCGTGGCACAGGTGCTTTAATTGCTTTGAATAATACAGCAGATAATTCAATGCGTATCATAGATGGTAAAATCTCACAACATTTATCGTTTAGCAAAAGTGTAAAATCTAGACAACGCTATCCGTCTTCAATTATGGGAAGTATGGCTTTATTGCGTCAAATGTATAGCGATGCTAAATGGTATGAAGCCGGACATATAGACACTAAGGATTTATCACTTGAAGCCTTAAACAAAAACAAAAATTTACTGCAAATTTTTGAAGCAGGCAGCCGTGCAAATTTAATGCGTGCAGATAAAGTTGGAGACGTTTATGATATTCAGTACACTATTCTTGGTGGTGGCGACGAATACGAACGCATCAACGAGATTAAAAGCACTAACGCAACCGTTATATTACCTATAGATTTTCAACTTGCTTTTGATGTAGACAATACACATTTAGCCAGTAGCTTATCCTTAAGCGACATGAGAGCTTGGAATCAAGAACCTCACAATCCTAAAATTTTAGCAGAAAACGGTATTCCATTTGCACTAACAACACACGGATTAAAATCGAAAAAATCATTTGCTTCTAACTTACAGAAAGCGATTGAAAGTGGACTTTCTAAACAAAAAGCATTGGAAGCGCTTACAACTATTCCTGCTGCATTACTAGGAAAATCAAATCTTTTAGGCACCCTTAAAACAGGAAGCTATGCCAATTTTTTAATTACAGATGGTGATATTTTTGAAAAGAAAACAACGTTATACGAAAATTGGGTACAAGGCGAAGCAAACATTATTGAAGATATCAATACCACCAATATTAATGGTGATTATAATTTTAAACTAAACAATAAAGCTTATAATCTAAATATCACGTCGAGCACAAGCAAACCAAAAGCTAAACTTACAAGTGATGAAAAAACACTAGGTACTAAAATCAGTTATACAGATGATTGGTTACACCTTACTTTTAAAACAGCAGATAGTACAAAAAAAGAATTTGTAAGAGTTGTTGCCAATGCAGTTAAGGATAATACCCTTGAAGGAAAAGCCATCTTACCAAATGGTAATGAACTACAATTTACGGCTACTAAATCTGATAGTTCAGCAGCAAAGACTGACAAAAAAGATGATGATAAGAAAAAAGAAAAGGCTACAGACGCAGCATTTATGAGTCCTGTTACCTACCCTAATTTAGCTTATGGGTTTACAGAACAACCCAAATCAGAAACCTTATTATTCAAAAATGCTACGGTATGGACTAATGAAGAAGACGGTATTTTAGAAAACACGGATGTATTAATTAAAGATGGTAAAATTTCTAAAATTGGAAAAGACCTATCGAGTAGAAATGCAACAGTTATTGACGCTACAGGAAAACATATCACTGCCGGAATCATTGATGAACACTCCCATATTGCCGCAGCTTCGATAAACGAAGGCGGTCAGAATTCGTCTGCAGAAGTCACTATAGAAGATGTCCTAGACGAAGAAGATATAGGTATTTATCGAAATTTAGCTGGTGGTGTAACCTCTATTCAAGTTTTACACGGTTCGGCAAACCCAATTGGTGGACGTTCTGCAATTATTAAATTGAAATGGGGAGAGACAGCCAATAACTTAATCTATGACGATTCACCTAAATTCATAAAATTTGCTTTAGGTGAAAATGTAAAACAATCACGATACAGCACTAATGCACGTTTCCCACAATCGCGTATGGGTGTTGAACAAGTCTTTATTGATTATTTTACAAGAGCAAAAGCTTATGGAAAATTAAAGAACAGCGGCGAGCCTTACCGATATGATGAAGAAATGGAAACTCTTCTCGAAATTTTAAACGGAGAGCGTTTTATTTCTTGTCATTCATATGTGCAAAGTGAAATTAATATGTTGATGAAAGTTGCAGAGCAATTCGATTTTAAAATCAACACCTTCACGCATATTCTTGAAGGTTACAAAGTCGCCGATATAATGAAAGAACATGGTGCTGGCGGATCTACATTTAGTGATTGGTGGGCTTATAAGTATGAAGTAAATGACGCTATTCCTTATAATGCTTCAATTATGCATAATGCCGGAATCACGGTAGCCATTAATAGTGATGACCCTGAAATGTCGCGTCGTTTAAACCAAGAAGCCGCTAAATCTGTAAAATATGGTGGTGTTAGCGAAGAAGAGGCTTGGAAATTTGTAACCTTAAATCCGGCGAAGCTTTTACATCTTGATGACAGAGTTGGAAGTCTTAAAGTCGGTAAAGATGCCGATGTGGTTTTATGGTCTGACCACCCAATGTCTATTTACGCTAAAGCTGAAAAAACCATTATTGAAGGGGTGACCTATTTTGACCTTGAAAAGGATAAACAAATGCGGGAAGCCATTAAAAAAGAAAAAAGTGCGCTTATTAATTTGATGCTTCAAGACAAAAACAAAGGCCTGCAAACACAACCGATTAAGAAAAAAGAAAATCACGCTTTACATTGTGATAGCTTAGACTAGTTTACAGTCTCAGTCACAGTAAAAACGGTTATCCTGTAAGGTTTTATCAAACCTGATAGATATCAATACAAAAACATTCAAAATGAAAAAAAACATATTATATATACTCAGCTTTTTACTCATTAGCAGTTTCAGTTTTGCACAGCAAACACCTGCTCCAAAACAAACTAAAGATTTTGCAATTGTTGGCGCCACAGCACATATTGGCGATGGCACTGTAATAGAAAATAGCATTATAGTAGTCAGCAATGGAAAAATAACAACCATTGGCCCTGAAGCTTCTACACCACTAACCCGACAAGCAATGGATATCATTGATGCCAAAGGCAAACATGTTTATCCTGGTTTTATCGTTGCTAATGGCACCTTAGGTTTGGTTGAAGTTGATGCCGTAAAAGCATCTAACGACTTATCTGAAATGGGAACTTACAATCCACACATTAGAAGTATTATTGCTTATAATTCTGAATCTAAAGTTATCGAATCTATGCGACCTAATGGCGTATTGCTTGGCCAAGTGGTCCCACGAGGCGGGCGTATTTCGGGAACCTCAACTGTTGTTCAATACGACGCATGGAATTGGCAAGATGCAGCCATTAAATTAGATGATGGTATTCACATCAATTGGCCAAATAGTTTTCGTCGTGGTCGCCCATGGCGCGGTGAAGACCCAGGCTTGAAACCAAATAAAGATTACGCAAAACAAGTTAAGGAACTCAATGCTTACTTTAACGAATCTAAAAGCTATAACAAGGGCAGTAAATCGGAAAGTCACTTACCTTATGAAGCTATGGCTGGTTTATTTGATGGTTCAAAACATTTGTACATTAATGCCGATGATGAAAAAGCGATTACCGACGCTGTAAATTTTGCAAAAGCACAAGGGGTTTCTAAAATTACCATCGTTGGTGCTTATCAAGCTGGAAATATAACCGAGTTTCTAAAAGAAAATAAGGTCTCTGTATTTTTAAGACGTGTTCACTCTAGACCAGAATTAGAAGATGACGATTATGATTTACCATACAAATTAGCAAAAAAACTAGTTGATGCTGGTATTTTAGTGGCTTTAGAACCAAGTGGACAAATGGAGCGTATGAATTCTCGTAATCTGCCTTTTTATGCAGGAACAACGGTAGCTCATGGACTCACAAAGGAACAAGCCTTACAACTCATCACGCAAAACCCTGCTAAAATCATGGGGATTGATGATGCCTATGGCACTCTAGAAGTTGGTAAAAGCGCGACACTTTTTATCAGTGAGGGTGATGCTTTAGATATGCGAACCAATATTTTGACCAAAGCATTTATTGATGGTCGAGATTTGAGTTTAGAAACACACCAAACCGAACTTTGGAAACGCTACGCTAACAAACCGAGTCAAGTAGATTAATAAAAAAAAGCGAGCCAAATGGCTCGCTTTTTTTTGCTTTATATATAACTAATATTAATCTATAACCTTAGCACTTTCTGGTCTTGAAAACATACTCATGTCTAATGCTTCTTCAGAGAGTACTACATCCGTAAACTCAACTGTATTTCGTTTTTCTGTTGGTAAATTATTTTCATAGTTATACCAATCGATACTTTTAGGTATCACTAAACCATTAACGGTTTGCCAGTTGTTATATCTAATAAAATGAAAATCTGGACTTCCTTCGGGTTTTCCAAAAGTTACCGTATAAGCTAACCATTCCATTTGTCCTGTTTCAGCATCATAAAAAATCTTGTACTGATCATCTGAAGATTCTCCAACACCAGCTTCATAAGAAATTAAAATCCCTGGATACGTTTTTCCTTCAAAAACTAAAGATTCTGTTTCCTCATAAGAAATACCATTATCACCAAAAACAAAAGGCATACCGTAGAAATAAAACATTAAACCTTTATAAAATTGAGGTTTTCCTTTGTAGGCATTACCATCCTTTTCGTTAATCCAAAGGGTTTCACCATCAAACCCTTGTGAATAGGTTGGTGTCTCAATTAATTCGGCTCTAGTTTTTAAATCTTTGGTCGTTTTCTCTTTTCCTGTAGGTTTTGTAATGGTAAAAGAAAGCGTATGCATTTTATTCCAAGCGTCAATACCACCATGCGCATCAAAAACTTTAGTGATTGCTTCTGGATAAATGCTGGTACTAATGTCTTTTGTTGTGACCGCTTCTACTTCAGTAGGTGTTATAGTGTCTTGTTTCGCTTCATTTTTACAAGCCATTGCAACTACAGCTAAAAGGCATACGTAAATTGTTTTTTTCATAATTAGGATTTTAAGTTGAAGCTTTTGACGGAAAGAAAATTGTTGCATTACAAAAAAAGCTTCAGAATTAATCTGAAGCCCTATCTTTCATCTAAATCTAAACGACTATAAAAACACTTAGTTTACGATTTTCTTCATGACCTCTTTTTTTGCTTCAGAACTATATACAGGTTCTACATTAAAGTATTCAGAACTTTTTCTTTTGTGATAGTTTTTATTCTTAAGCTGTTCTCGCATGAATTCTGATTTATCAAAAACCTCATATACATATAAAATATTATCCTTTGCAACCTTAGATTTCATTTCTAATTCTATTTGATCGATTAAGTCATAAATTTCGTTTGGAAATTTTAAACTCATCGTTCTTTGCGAAGAAAACTGTGCATTACTTTCATACACCACCCAGTACATTTTATGCTCATTAAAATGAAGCTGATTAGATTTGTCTTTAGCTAATGACACTGAATCAATGGCGTTCTTGGGTACAATTTTATTAACGTCACTTTCTACATTTACAGCTACAGATTTTATACCTTCTGCTTTTAAATCTCTTTTTTCCAAATACATTACAATCCAATGTCGACCTATTTTTGCTTGTACTACATAATTACCTATGGAGAGATGTTTTAAATCTATCTTAGCATTTGAATTATTAATTTCAATAGTCTCTAAGTAGTCCATATTTAATATATCGACTTGCTTTATCTTTTTATAATCTGTGGCAAGGATTAAACTATCGCCACTTTCATTCAGTTTTTGTATAAAATTGAATTTTTTAGCCGCCGTATTCGTGTTTTTTTGAAATGTAATGCCTTGACCATAAGAAAATAGAGTTACAAACATTAGTATAAGTAAGTTATATTTTTTAATCATTTTCAGCATTTTTATGAGTTTCTTATAAATTTAAACTTATAAACGCTGAATTTCAGTCGCTATCGATTTAAATCTTAACCCTATAAAAAGTTGGTTATTCAACAAAAAATGATAATTATTTCGCTCTTAGAATAATAAAGAAATCATATATAGGTTAAATTTCAATGGTGTAAAAATAATTCCTTCAGACCTAAGCTGTTAATAAAAAAAAGCCTCAGAAATAATCTGAAGCTTTCGTTTTAAAAATTTAAATTCAACTTAATTCACAATTAACTTCTGAACGGTTGAAGCGTTTCCTGTAGTTAATTCTACAAAATACAAGCCACTTTCTAAACTTGAAATATCAATGACTGATGTATTCGCTTGAAGCGTTATTTGTTTCAAAATTGCTTTTCCTTGAATATTGTATATGTTAACGTTTCCTGTTTCAAAATTAGATGATGCCAATTGAATGGTGACGTTTTCTTTTGCTGGATTAGGAAAGAGACTAAAACCAGTATTATCAAAACCATTTACAGATAAGGTTTCTACAAATTCAGTTTGAAACGTATTGGTGATAATAGGTTCATTAAAATCGAAATAAATAGCTGCTGTATTTTCAATGATATCACCAATAGCATAACCTGCATTTGGTTTTATTTTAAAATACACATAACCATTACTACCATCTGCATCATCTTGCTCTGCTGGTAAGTTGATGTTATCAAAATACCATTCTAGATTACGATCTGTTCTCGTAACCACATAGTTATGACTTGAACGTAACATATGAAAAGTCGATTCATCTAATTGTGTATCTAAAACATCTTCAATTCTAACGGTAATC
Source organism: Winogradskyella vidalii (assembly GCF_013403955.1). Lineage (GTDB taxonomy): Bacteria > Bacteroidota > Bacteroidia > Flavobacteriales > Flavobacteriaceae > Winogradskyella > Winogradskyella vidalii. The sequence continues at coordinate 241,902 of NZ_JABFDG010000002.1, forward strand.
GCTTCTGCTGTACCCACATTTTGAAAACGAATGGTATAGTATAAATATTCATCTGAAGTTACAAAATCCTCAAATAAAACAGCTTTCCCATGAGATTCCATTTTATCGTTAGGATCATAAGAACCGATAATTTCTTCGGTAACAGAAGATTCATTGTTCTCTGAAACTATATCGTTCGAAGACGTTGTATACGTTGCCGTGGTGGTAACTAAATCACCAAGGTTCGCAGAGGTTGCTGTTTGTAAATTTACATTCACAATTATCGTTTGTTGAGGTAATAAATTAACAAAATCGAGACTAAAACCATTTGCGTTTGTTGTGGTTAAATAATTGCTACCTGTACTTATACTATTAATTGTTAAATCTTCATCTAATAGATATTCTACAGTTCCTGAAGTTGCAGAAACACCTAGATTTTCAAGTATTAAATAGTTGGTATGACTGAATCCTGGTCTTGGTGTTTCTTGATTAATAAGATGGACTGAGACATCCTCACAAGACTGGTCATTAACGATAGGGAATTCAATTGTGATAATCTCACCTAATGGCACACTTACATCTTCAAAACTAAGTATTGAAACATCAAAGCAATCTTCGTGTTCACTATAGAAATAATAATTGATATCATAACTATTTGTTTCATCTAAACTTGCTATTGTAAAGCTTCCAGAAGAGGAAGTAACGGTATTTATAATGCCGTCATTATTTAACTCATAGGTAAAATAACCATTGGTAAAATTGGATTCAGCTGTATCAAAAACAATATTTTCATTATCATCATAAAATGCGCTGACTTCAATAATCCCTGTATTATCACAATCTAAAAACGAAACTACAATTTCATCTTCTGCTAGTGTTTCACAGTTATTATTATAAGCTATAACTTTGTATACACCAGACAAATTAACCTCTATTGAGCTAACATCTATTCCCGAGAATAATAATTCGCCATTATAAAACCACTCATAATTATCTGCGAAAGGTGAAGTAGCATTTAATATTACATCCTCTGCTTCATCATTACAAACATTCATATCTGGTCCTAAAGCGATGTCAAAATCGGCAGTAAGACCACCTGCTCCTTCTTCATTTATATTAGTTTGTGTTATTGAAATAGTACCAGGATCTCCACTATAATTTGTCACTAAAAGGATATAAAACTCACCTGCTTGCGCATTATCTATAGTAAAATTTTCTATGGAACTAGCTGAAAAACTACAATTTACAATATTACCAAAAGGATAAAAACCAGGGTTTTCTGAATCACTAGGGCAATTAGAGCATTCGGAAAAAACAATAGTTTCACATGCCATACCCAAAGAATCAAATGGTCCCCAAACTACATAATCAGCATCTAATAGAACATCATTAACATTTCTTTGTTCAATTTGCATGTTTATTAAACCAGAACTACCTATTTGAACAGCACTCCATGTTGGGTTTGGTGCATTATACAAACAGCCAATACTTCCAAAGCTTTCAACACCCGTTGTGTTATCAATTGTCAACACACCATCTATTGCACAAAACATACTTGTATTTTCGCACATAAATTCTGATGGTGTTTCTCTAATGCATAAACCAAAAGTTGTGGTCTCTGCAATATCATCTTGTGAATAAACTCTAATAAAATAGGTTTCACCAATAGTTAAATTAGAAACAATACTTGAATAGCCTTGAGAACAATATATTTCTGTTAAAGCACCACATGTACCTTCATACAAAGTATGGTCTATACCTAACGTTCCATTTGCCAAATTAACAATTGAGATGGCGTGCTCTTCGCTTGTAGCTTCAAAAGAAAACCAAACATCGTCATTTGGTATACCCTCACAACTATTATTTGGCAAACCAGAATCCGTAGCTAAATTTATAGTCCCAGAAGTTAAAACATCACAAGATATTCCACTATTAACAGGTACAACAATCGCCGCATCACATTCGTCATTAGAAGGAGGGCAACCTAAAACTTGAATGATTGAGCTATTGACACTACAAGTTTCATCTTGGTCATTGTCCACGGTAACAATTACATCAACTAAAAAAGGAAAAGGACCTATTTGATAAACTCCAGTTGCTGTTACAGATGTTGTTTCTTCATTATTATTATTTGAAATTGTTAGTGAAGTGGCATCACCCAAACTTGCAACATCTACATCGATTAAAAATTGCTCTCCATTTTCACAATCATTAACCGCTTCAAATGTCACTCCTGGATTAATACATGTAGCACAAGAAACCGTATAATTAATACCTTGACTCATGTTGCCAGAGTTACTTTGGCAACTTACAGAAGCATCTGAATTTATGTAGAATGAAATAGAATCTCCTGTTGACTGAAAAGTTAGCCCAGTTAAATCACCACTATTTCCATAATTCTCATCTTCTGCGGCATAACCAAGAAATGTAGAACCATCAGAATCTATAACTACTAACTCATCCCAACCATTTTCTACAAATCCAGAATTGAATGTTAAATTTACTGGTGTAATTCCGTCAGCACTTGTATAAGTAAAAATAACTGGATTAGTCGCTCCACCACTATCGTAACAGTAATCTTGAGTAAGTAAACCGTTCGCAACGCAATCTATATCAAAATTAGTTTGAAGTGCTGTTGCAAATGTAAACGGTCCTGCAAAGTTTGAATTTTCTTCGCCACATACCGATTGTACATAATAATCGTATTCAGTATTATTAGTTAAGTCTGTTACACTATACATTGTTTCTGTAACTCCATTTATCATGGTTCCCGTTCCTAGTGTAAAGCCTGCAACGCCGTATTCTATATTCCACGAGGTTGCTGTTCCTTGTTCTTCCCAGCTAATATCTGCCGAAGTAAAGTTTAAATTATTAGCATTAAGCGCTATGGGTTCGAAACAAGTAATTAAATTCCTCACTCTAAAATTATCGACAAATACTTCTACATCTTCAATATCATCGACTTCGCCTTCTGAAGCTAATATTCCAAATTGAACAGTTTCGCCACTATAGGCCGTTAAATCAATAATAGGATGTTCACCTTCAACAGATACCTCTGAGTTTTCATCATAAGTTAATAGCGGTATCCATGTTGTACCACCATCATTGGTTAATAACAATTGAACCGTATCATCAGATCCCAACGTACCTGCAGTGGAATTACTATTCCATGCCATGATGCCAAAATCAAAATCCACTTGAAAAGGACCACCTGACAAATCAAACTCTGGAGACAAAAGCCAATCACTTTTATTAGCTAAGTATAGGTTTATTCGGTAAGCACCACTAAGCCCATTATTTAAGAAACCCTCTGAGCCCCATGATCCAGATCCTATATCCATAGGTCCAGATTCAGCATCTCCACTATCTGCTTCTTCCCAACATTCATTAGGTATTACAGAAAAGTCTTCATAATAATTTGGGGTAACGATATCACATTGCGCTGAAGCAATCATCGTAAAAAATAGTGTAATAAAAAATAAAAGTAGTTTTTGTTTCATAATGAAGTTATTTGGGTTGGTTAAAGATATAAGAAAATATCAATTGCTATTGCTAATACAAAAAAGCTTCAGAATATACCTGAAGCTTTAGTTATAAAATTTGTTTTCAACTTAATTCACAATTAACTTCTGAACGGTTGAAGTATCTCCTGTAGTTAATTCTACAAAATACAAGCCGCTTTCTAAACTTGAAATATCAATGACTGATGTATTCGCTTGAAGCGCTATTTGTTTCAAAATTGCTTTTCCTTGAATATTGTAAATGTTAACGTTTCCTGTTTCAAAATTAGATGATGCCAATTGAATGGTGACGTTTTCTTTTGCTGGATTAGGAAAGAGACTAAAACCAGTATTATCAAAACCATTTACAGATAAGGTTTCTACAAATTCAGTTTGAAACGTATTGGTGATAATAGGTTCATTAAAATCGAAATAAATAGCAGCTGAATTCTCAATGATATCACCAACGGCGTAACCTGCGTTTGGTTTTATTTTAAAATACACAAAACCAATACTGCCTTCGGCATCATCTTGTTCGGCTGGTAAGTTGATATCTTCAAAATACCATTCTAAACTATTCCCTGTTCTGGTAACCACATAATCGTGACTAGATCGTAACATTTGAAAGGTGCTTTGATCTAACTGTTCGTCTAGAACATCTTCTATTCTTACAAAAATAGCTTCTGCTGTACCAACATTTTGGAATCTTATAGTATAGTATAAATATTCATTTGAAGTTATAAAATCGTCATATAAGATATCTTTTCCGTGAGATTCCATTTTGTCGTTAGGATCATAAGAACCTATTACCGTTTCAGATAATTGAGATGTGTTATTTTCATTAAAGTCATCATTACTACTTGTTATATAAGTTATAGTATTAGTTACTAACTCTCCCAATTCGACAGTTGCTGGACAGTTTAAATTGACTTCAATAATTTCGCTAGCACCTGCCTCTAAATCCACAAAATCAATTGTAAAACCTGATGCTGTAGTGGTCATAACATAATTAGGATTTAAATTGAGTACGCTATTAATAGTTAATGCATCATCTAATACAAATTCAATGGTACCAGCACTAATTGGAAAACCACTTAAATTTTCTAAAATGATTAAATTAGAATGATCAAAACCTGGTCTTGGAGTAGTTGATTGATTTACAATATAAACCGCAACATCCTCACAAGTCTGTGTGTCTGTAACAGGAAAATTTACCGTTATAATATCACCTATTTCACCACTAATATCACTTATGTTGGCAGTTCCAACAGTAAAACAGTCTAAATATTCATCGTAAACATTAAATGAAACCTCATAACTATCTGTTTCATTAGTCGTAATTATAGAAAAATTACCAATCGATGTATTTACATAATTAATTACACCATCATTATTTTCCTCGTACGTAAAAAAGCCATTTGTAAAATCGGTTTCTCCGGTATCTAGTGTTCCATTTGAATTAGCATCATTAAATGCTTTAACGTTTATTAATCCAATTTCGTCACAAAGCTCTCCTATATCAAAACTAGACGCATTAAAAAACACAGCACTATCATAGATGGCATCACCAGCATCAGCAATGACTAATTTTATATGATAGGATTCTCCAATATTTACTTCAGATTGTGCATTAAAAACCACGGTTCTACCATTAAAAGAGGTTGGTGGCGCACCAAACGGGGTATAACCTCCAAAATATTCATCATTTACTGCAGGGCAAGACCCATTCTCTGGATGAATGTTCCCAACTGAAATCGGAATTTCTGTACCTGGTAAAACGGCAAGATTAGTAGTTACACCATTGGCATCCGTTAATAAAAATGCAAAAGCATCTGAAAATTGACATTCAAAACCACCTCCATCATATTCCTCAGAAGCCATTAAAAATTCAAAATTAATTTCATTAATGATTGGTATAAAGTCAAACTCAATAACTGTGGCATTAAACGAGTTAATACCGGTAGCCATTTCTAAATCTATATCACCTGGCCACCCCGTTGTGCCATTACTTGCATTACTATCGTTTGGCCCTGATGCCAAACTTGCATTACCTGTAGAGATTATAATACCTTCTTGAAAAGGAAATAAATCACTTTCATTTGTAAAATAGCCAATACCATTGGGTTCATTGGCAGCAAAACTAGAACCTGTAGAATAGGTTATATTAAAAACCGGACTACAATCACCATCAACTAAAATATCGGTGACGAGTTCTTCTACCGTGTATGCATTTTCAACTACAATAACATTTTGGTTGTCTGTACATGGACTTGCCAAAATATCTAAAAAGGTTGTAGCATAGCATCCAGATAATACATACTCTACTCTAACAAAAATCGTTTGAACTGAAGAAACTACATTTGTATAAGGGGAAGCTAATGCATTTTGACCAGTCTCCGCGTCATCACTAGTTTCATGATAAGTTACATTAAGATTGTCTTGTCCATTTAGAATCTCATTATCCTTAGATGTTAAATCAAACTCAGTAAAACCATCAGCATCATAATCACAAGCTTCTAAAAGTGAGGGTTGAATAATACTTGGTGGTGCAGTTTCTATGACTTGGCAATCGGTTAATACGGCACCACAACCTGCTAAATCGGTAACTTCAACAGAATACAAACCTGCTTCATTGACTAATAACGTAGGCTGTGTTTCATTTGGAATTATAGTTCCATTAAACCACCATAAAAAACTATAGTTTCCGTTATTTAAATTTGTATGTAACACTACTGAACCTCCTTCGCAAAAACTGGCATTAGCTAAGCTAACGCTCGGTAATTCGTTGACAGTTAAAGTCACAGGAGTTGTATCAAAATTACCAGAGCTATTTTCTGTAACTCTTGCAAATATGGTTTGAGGATTGGTTGTATTTGTATATAATATAGGTAAAGGGTTAATATTAGAAGTTGCATCTACATATGTATGGTAATACGAGACCGTAAAACCTGTTACATCTTGATTATCTAGAATTTGATTATCCATGTAACTTAAATCGAACGTCGCAAAACCATCTCCGTTGCCACACTGATAATAGTCTTGCGGTCCATTAGCCACTTGTGCTAATGAACAGAACATTACTCCTATTATAAAAAAGAAGTTGAGTAATTTTTGTTTCATATGTTTATTTTTATTGGTTGAAATAATAAAACAAGTTTAGTTGAAAAATTCCTAACACATTAAATAAAAGAGTGTCATATTATTCGCTTAAATTTGTTGCGCTACGCACTTGAGAACAATTATCTATATGATTAAATCCATTACAAGCCCACAAAATCCATTAATAAAACATCTCATGCTCCTAAAAGAGAAGTCGAGACAACGTAAAAAAGCAGGTCAATTTTTAATTGAAGGTAAGCGTGAACTTTCATTAGCCATAAAAGGTAGTTATAAAATTGAAACTCTTTTGTTTTTTCCGGATTTATTTTCTAAAAGCGAAGCGAAAGCTATGTCGCAATACAATATTGAAATCATTGAAATTTCTAAAGAGGTGTTTCAAAAATTAGCCCATAGAGATACCACTGAAGGTGTGATTGCAGTTGTAAATTCCAAATCGCACACCCTTGAAAATTTAATACTCACCTCTAAAAATCCATTGATTTTAGTGGCCGAAGCCCCTGAAAAACCAGGTAATATTGGCGCACTATTACGTACAGCAGATGCTGCCAATGTGGATGCCGTTATAATTGCGAATCCAAAATCGGACTTATATAATCCAAATATTATTCGTTCTAGTGTGGGCTGTGTCTTTACTACAGAAATTGCTATGGCTAGTAGCGAAGAAGCTATTGCTTTTTTAAAGAAGTACAATTTCAATATCTATTCGGCTATTTTACAAGAATCCGAACCTTACCATTTACAAGATTACACATTACCTACCGCGATTGTGGTTGGCACTGAAGCGACGGGATTAACTGAAGAATGGAGAGCAGCCGCTACGAAAAACATTAGTATACCAATGCAAGGCGAAATTGATTCAATGAACGTATCTGTTGCTGCAGGAATTCTTATTTTTGAAGCGAAACGCCAACGCAATTTTAAATAACTAAATTTCGTCAGTTCGAGTGATTTTCGAAGTATGAGAAAATTGTATCGAGAACTTTTGTTACTACTAAACTTCTCGATACAAAATTTCAAAAAGGAAATTTCACGCGATGTGACGACATATTTATAACACTAAAACACCAATTCCAGAATGCTACCGATTAGAACTTTGCATTTGAGATTTTAAATATTGGATTTTTTATTTTTTATGACAGCACAAACCCTTTTCTACATCATTATAGCCATAATTATCATCAACTTTATAGTTGATAAAGTACTTGATGCTATCAATGCCAAACATTACAACGACCCAATCCCAGAAGAACTCAATGATGTTTACGACAAAACGGAATACAAAAAATCCCAAGCCTATAAAGCGGTTAATTATAAATTTGGCGTTTGGACTTCCCTTTTTTCATTCATTTTAACGCTAGGATTTTTACTCTTAGACGGTTTTGAGTACGTCGATAACATCGCCAGAAGTTATTCTGATAATCCCATTATCATCGCCCTCATTTTCTTTGGTATTATTATGATTGCCAGTGATATTATCACCACACCTTTTGGCTATTATAAAACTTTTGTGATTGAAGAAAAATTTGGGTTCAACAAAACCACAAAAAAGACCTTTGTTTTAGATAAGCTAAAAGGTTTACTTATGACCGTACTTATTGGAGGTGGTCTCATTGCTTTGATTGTATGGTTTTACCAAATTACAGGCAATCAGTTCTGGCTTTATGCTTGGGGAATTGTAACTGTATTTACCGTGTTTATGAATATGTTTTACTCAAAACTCATTGTGCCTTTATTTAATAAACAAACCCCTTTAGAGGACGGTGAATTAAGAACTAAAATTTCAACTTATGCAGCATCGGTAGGTTTTAATCTTGAAAAAATATTTATCATCGATGGTTCTAAACGAAGTACAAAAGCCAATGCTTATTTTTCAGGATTCGGAAATGAAAAACGGGTCACGCTTTACGATACCTTAGTCAACGATTTAGACGATGAAGAAATTGTTGCTGTTTTAGCACACGAAGTGGGACATTATAAAAAGAAACACATCATCTTTAATTTAGTCTCCTCTATCTTACTTACCGGATTAACATTGTTTATTTTATCTGTTTTTATATCAAATCCTTTATTATCCAACGCCATTGGTGTAGAAACACCGAGTTTTCATGTGGGTTTAATTGCTTTTGGCTTACTCTATTCACCTATTTCGGAACTTACTGGTTTAATAATGAATTATATGTCTCGTGTTTTTGAATACCAAGCAGATGATTACGCTAAAAACACGTATAAAGCAGAACCGTTAATTACGTCTTTAAAAAAGCTATCTAAAAATAGCTTAAGTAATTTAACACCTCATAAAGCCTATGTGTTTATGCATTATTCACATCCTACGCTATTAGAAAGGGTTAACAATTTATTAAAGTAATACCTATCGATTTCAAGCTATAAACAATCCAATTTTCTTAACTTTGAACTGGATTTAAAACTTTAAATAATGACTGATTTAAAAAATAAAAAAGCACTAATTACAGGAGGCGGAAGAGGTCTCGGAAAAGCAACTGCCCTTGCCTTTGCTAAAGAAGGTATTGACGTTGCCATAACAGGCAGAAGCGAAGACGTTTTAAAAGAAACCGTTGCTCAATTAAAGGAACTTGGTGTTAACGCCATATATTCTGTATTTGATGTGAGCAATTATGAAGAAGTTCAGAAAAGTATCAAAACCATTGTTGAGACACTTGGAACTATCGATATTTTAGTGAATAATGCCGGAATAGCTGCTTTTGGGTCTTTCAACGATATGCCTGTTGACCAATGGAGCCAAATTATGCAAACCAATGTTATGGGCATGTATTATGTAACTAAAGAAGTGCTTCCGCATTTAATTGAAAAAAATGAAGGTGATATCATTAATGTCTCTTCTACTGCTGGTTTAAACGGTAACGCTACGACATCAGCTTATTCAGCTTCAAAATTTGCGGTTATCGGTATGTCACAATCCTTAATGAAAGAGGTACGTAAAAACAATATTAGAGTTTGTACCTTAACGCCAAGTACAATTGCATCAGATATGTCTATTGAATTGGGTATTGCAAGTAAAGATTCTGAAGACCGCGTTTTACAACCTGATGATTTTGCAGAATTAATTGTCTCTGGATTAAAATTACCACGTAGAGCTATGATGGCAAATGCGTCTTTATGGTCAACAAATCCATAAATCAAACCACATTAAAAACAATGAAACCTGCATAAACATGTAGGTTTTGTTGTTTTATTACTATTTTAAATGTCTAAATAAGATTTATGATACCTGATAATCCTTTAATTATAATCCCTTTATCGAGTGGAATAATTTTTTTAATTGTCGGTCTTTACACCTTATATTATCCACCAAAAAAAATCAATGACCTTTATGGCTACAGAACTGCAGCTTCCATGAAAAACCAAAAACGCTGGGACTTTGCTCAAGTTTACGCCTCTAAAGCAATGATAAAAGTTGGCCTTATACTCTGTTGCATTGCTGCATTAGGTTTAATGTATCAGCCTAACGGAACTTTAGCAATGATTCTCGGCCTTGGATTTATGCTTATAGGTGTCTTTTATTTATTCTTTAAAGTTGAAAGAAAAATAAAATCAGAATTCTCAAAAAATGATTAATTTCTAATCAGATAATTAAGATTTACAGCTAACGTATTATATTTCTCTAGCTGAAGTGAAAATATATTTTAACTTAACCTCAAAAAAAATATTGCCAATTAACAACGGAATTACTACATTAGTTATATGACTGAAGAAGCTATAGAAAAAGAGAACAAAGCCATTGCCAAGGCTTACAAAGAACTATTAAAAGTAAGTTACCAAACTTTAACCGAGGAGGATAAAAAATTAATCCGACATGCTTTTGAGGTGGCTGTTGATGCGCACAAAGATCAACGACGAAAATCTGGAGAAGCTTATATCTTTCACCCTATTGCCGTCGCTAAAATTGTGGCTCAAGAAATTGGGATGGACGCAACATCTATTGCTGCGGCACTATTACATGATGTTGTTGAAGATAATCCTGAATACACCATAGACGATATGGAACGTCTTTTTGGTGAAACTGTTGCCAGAATTGTTGATGGTCTCACTAAAATATCCTCGCTTAAAAAGGATATGGATGTGTCTTTACAAGCTGAAAATTTCAGAAAAATGCTACTCACTTTAAACGATGATGTTAGAGTGATTATCATAAAAATAGCTGACCGTTTGCATAATATGCAGACTATGGACTCCATGCGAGCAGACAAACAAGTTAAGATTGCATCTGAAACCTTATATATCTATGCACCTTTAGCCCATAGAATCGGACTCTATAATATTAAAACCGAACTAGAAGATTTAGGATTAAAATATACTGAACCTGAAGTTTACAACGATATTTTAGAAAAAATCCAAGACAGTAAGGAAGACCAAGATGCTTATATTAAAGCCTTTTCTAAAGTTATTGATGACTCTTTAACCAAAGAAGGTTTACACTATGAAATAAAAGGGCGACCAAAATCCATTTTTAGTATTCGCAGAAAAATGGTAAAACAAGGGGTCGCTTTTGAAGAAGTGTATGATAAATTTGCCGTTAGAATTATATACAAATCCGATTTTGCTAATGAAAAGTTTTTGGCATGGAAAATATACTCCATCGTTACAGACCACTTTACACCGAATCCCATTAGACTTAGAGATTGGATTTCTTCGCCAAAATCTACAGGCTATGAAGCCCTTCACATAACGGTCGTCGGACCAAAAAGTCGCTGGGTAGAAGTTCAGATTCGTAGTGAACGTATGAATGAAATTGCAGAGAAAGGCTATGCTGCGCATTACAAGTATAAAAATGCAAATGAAAAGGAAGACAGTCTCGACTTATGGATCAACCGACTCCAAGAAGCTTTAGAAAATAATGAAGCCGATGCCGTAGATTTTGTAGAGCAATTTAAGCTCAATTTATATTCTAAAGAGATTTTTGTTTTTTCACCTAAAGGCGATTTAAAATCGCTTCCTAAAGGTGCCACACCTTTAGACTTTGCGTTTAGTATACATACCGAAGTTGGCTTAGGTACCCGAGGAGCAAAAGTTAATGGTAAATTAGTGCCTTTAAGTCACGTTTTAAAAAGTGGTGATCGTGTAGAGATCATGACTTCAGACAGTGCAAAACCTAACGCCAATTGGCTAGATTATGCAACAACAGCTAGAGCGCGAAGTAAAATTAAATCGGCTTTAAACGAAGATACTAAACTCATTGCTGAAGAAGGCAAGGAGATTTTAAGACGAAAATTAAAACAACTCAAAATCACACTCAATGAAAGCTCTGTAAATGAATTGGTGAGCTATTTTAAATTAAATACGTCTTTAGATTTATTTTACAGAGTTGGCATTGGCACCATAGACAATACTAAACTTAAAGCATTTGCATCTTCGAGAAGCAATATGTTTATGAGTTATTTTAAAAATAAAATTTATAAACCGACGGTTCCAAAAGACATCCATAAAGAGGAAATTACCTCAAAATATGATATGTTAGTTTTTGGTAAGGAAGAAGAAAAATTAGACTATACATTAGCAAATTGTTGTAACCCAATTCCTGGCGATAAAGTATTTGGATTTCTTACTATAAACGATGGTATAAAAATTCATAAGAAAAATTGTCCTAATGCACTGAGTCTTCAATCAAATTACGCCTATCGAATTTTACAAGCGAAGTGGATTGACTCCTCCCAACAAGTTTATACTTCACAAATTAACCTCTCGGGCATAGATGATTTGGGACTTGTTAATCACATTACAAAACTCATTTCAGAAAACATGCATGTTAATATGAAGAGTCTTAGTTTTTCTAGTGATGACGGTGTATTTACCGGAAAAATAACAGTAGAAGTTAAAAATCAAACGATGCTTAAAAAAGTAATGGATAAACTGAAGAAGATTAACGGTATTGATAAAGTGACAAGAGCCTAATTTATTTTTAATGCTTCAAAAAAAGTTATTAAAAGCCTGTTCATTTCTTTCGTGTTAATCCCTGATTTTATAATCAATTTCATATAAAATTTGCTTAAATTTGTCCCTTACATTATGAATGCAACCACAGAAGAAAGTAATCAGGAAATTGTAAAACGTGTTTTTACACAATTCCTTGAAGATAAAGGTCACAGAAAAACACCTGAGCGCTACGCTATACTTCAAGAAATCTACGATAGCGAAGAACATTTTGATATAGAATCTTTATATATCAAAATGAAAAATAAAAACTACCGTGTAAGCAGAGCAACACTTTATAATACCATTGAACTACTTTTAGAATGTGCTTTGGTACGCAAACATCAGTTTGGAAAAAGTCAGGCACATTACGAAAAATCATATTTCGATAAAAATCACGATCATGTTATTCTTACAGATACAGGTGAAGTTATCGAATTTTGTGATCCACGCATTCAATCTATAAAAAAAACCATAGAAGAGGTTTTTGATATTCAGATAACAAATCATTCATTATATTTTTACGGTAATCGTAAAAAAGACGACTAACTCAATTTTAAAATGGCAGTAGATTTACTACTTGGATTACAATGGGGAGATGAAGGCAAAGGAAAAATTGTCGATGTATTCACCTCTAATTACGATATCATTGCACGTTTTCAAGGTGGCCCAAATGCAGGACACACTTTAGTGTTTAACGGTAAAAAGCATGTTTTACATACAATTCCTTCAGGAATTTTTCACGAGAACAAAACCAACCTTGTTGGTAACGGTGTGGTCATTGACCCTGTTATTTTCAAAAAGGAACTCGATAAACTTGAAGAGCAAAATGTAGATTATAAAACATCGCTTTGTATCTCTCGTAAAGCACATATCATTTTACCAACACATCGCTTATTAGATGCTGCAAGTGAAGCTTCAAAAGGAAAAGCTAAAATAGGATCAACTTTAAAAGGTATTGGCCCAACATACATGGACAAAACCGGTAGAAATGGTATTAGAGTTGGCGATATTGAATTAGCAGACTGGAAAGACAAATACAGAACATTGGCAGATAAGCACGAAGCTATGATTGCCTTTTATGATGTGGATATTCAATACGATTTAAAAGAACTTGAAACCGATTTCTTTGAAGCTATTGAAACTTTAAAAAGCTTAAAATTTATTGATTCTGAAGAATTTATTCATCAAGCACAACAATCCGGAAAATCTATCTTAGCCGAAGGTGCTCAAGGCTCTTTATTAGATATTGATTTTGGCACTTATCCATTTGTAACATCTTCTAACACTACCGCTGCAGGAGCATGTACAGGTTTAGGCGTTGCACCAAACCAAATTGGTGAAGTCTTTGGTATTTTTAAGGCTTATACAACACGTGTTGGTTCTGGACCATTTCCAACCGAGTTATTTGATGCTGACGGTGAAACCATGGCTAAAGTTGGTAACGAATTTGGCGCAACCACAGGTCGTCCAAGACGTTGTGGCTGGTTAGATCTAGTAGCTCTACGTTACGCTTGCCAAGTGAATGGTGTTACCCAATTAATTATGATGAAAGGTGATGTACTTTCTGGTTTTAAAACCTTACAAGTATGTACAGCTTATAAATATAAAGGTGAAACCATTACACATTTACCTTATAATATTGAAGCCGAAAACGTATCGCCTGTTTATACAGAAGTTAAAGGTTGGGAAGCAGATTTAACAGGTATGACGGAAGCATCAGAACTACCAGAAAACCTTAATGCGTATGTTGAATTTTTAGAAAAAGAATTAAACATTCCTATTACTATAGTTTCAGTAGGTCCAGATAGAAAACAAACTATTATTCGTAAAACGATTTAATTCGCGTTTTACATATTACATAAATAAAATAGGAAAGCCATAAATTTAAACCATTTATGGCTTCCTGTTTTTTATAAGCATAGGAAAAATATTCACGCCTATCCCTTTTTTCGAAGAATAGCATTATATAGCTTCACAAAACAATTTTTAATTCAATATTAATTGTGATAACTTTTATTTATTTCTTAAAAATAAGCCCTATAATTAAACTCCCTACAACTTTTAAGACAAGCAATTAAGATAATCGATTTTAATAAATCGCATTCTTTGTCACCACCTAAATTATTTTTTACATTTGTTTTGTGTCCTGCATAAAAACTGATTAACTAGACACATTTGGGAGGGACAATTATAAAATTCATCTTACTTTGTTAAAATAAACGTAAACACATACCATAGCTAGTCTAATAAGTGTTATTTTGTAAAAAATATAAAATTTTGAATCGTTTAAAACAACTCGTCTTTCTTTTAGGTTTTTTCACTGTATTTTTCAGTTTTGCCCAAGAAGAGAAACAAAAAATCACCATTAAATACGCTGGTAATGCGTCAACTGCTCCAGAAATTGAAGATGGCGCACTAGTATTTCTTAGAGATAAATCGCAACAAGTTCACTTTACCCATAAAGGTATAAATATGTGGTGCGATAAAGCCATTTATTATGAAGACCAAGATTTTATCGAAGCCTTTAGTAATGTGGTAATGAAACAAGGCGACACTATAAATATGGTTGCTAAATATGTTGAGTATAGTGGAATTTCACAACTCGCTTTCGCCAGTGGTGATGTGGTTTTAACCGAACCACAATCGACATTAAAAACTGACACACTTCGTTTTGACAGAACAAAACAACAAGCTTACTACAACACAGGAGGTACAGTTGTTAGAGATTCATCAGGAACTATAACAAGCCAAATTGGCCGTTACTATATGAATTCTAGTAAATACCAATTTATAACCGATGTGGTACTTGTTAATCCTCAATACACCTTAAATACCGAGCGTCTCGATTTCTTTACCGAAAATGGACATGCTTATCTATTTGGCCCTTCTACAATTACTGGTGAAACAAGCAAAGTCTACTGTGAACGTGGTTTTTACAACACCAATAATGACACAGGACATTTTCAGCGGAATGCAAAAATAGATTACGATAACCGAACTGTTGAAGGTGATAGTTTGTACTTTGACCGCAACAAAAGTTTTGCCTCTGCTAGTAACAATATTACAGTTACAGACACCTTAAATAACAGTGTTGCTAAAGGCCATTATGCCGAAGTCTGGCGTGCCAAAGACTCCATGTACATTACCAAACGTGCTTTAGCGATAACCGTTCAAGATAGAGATTCAGTGTATATGCATGCCGACACCTTAATGGTAACTGGCCCAGCAGAAAACCGTATTACAAGAGCTTATTACAATGCTAAACTCTACAAAAGTGATTTAGCAGGGAAATCAGATTCAATCCATGTCGACCATAAAAAAGGATTGACTGAAATGATTAACCTTAGCCGATTTAATTCTGAAGACGCATTTGCTCTAGCAAGGAAACCGGTGCTTTGGAATGTAGAAAATCAAATGACAGGTGATACCATCCATTTAATTTCTAATGTTAAAACAGAACAACTCGACTCTTTAAAAGTCTTTGATAATGCCTTTATAGTTAGTAAAGACACTGTCAGTGAAAATGGCTACAACCAAATAAAAGGTCAAAGCTTAATCGGTTTGTTTAAAGATAACGAACTCTATAATGTAGATATCATTAAGAATGCAGAAACCATTCGCTATTTACGAAACGACAATCAAGAACTAATTGGTATTCAAAAATCAAAATCGGGTCTAATCAACGTCAAAATTATTGATCAAGCTGTTGATGAAGTTCGCTTTATCAATCAAATTGATGGTGATATTTTTCCTGAAGAAGAATTTCCAAAAAACGCGAGACAATTAAGAGGTTTCGATTGGCGAGGTGAAGAACGACCATTATCTGTCGAAGATTTATTTAAAGATGACCCACCTTTAGACTTACCAGTAATTAAAGGCTTAGAAGATTATGTACCTCCTAAAGAATTTCTAGACGATGAGACTACAAAACGCATAGAAGAAGCTGGTGAAGCCGCGCCAAACAAAACTAACAAAGCAGCACGGAACCTCCCTAAAAAGCCAACGGGTACTCCAGTAAAAATCAAAGAAGAATAACAGAAATTTTATATAAGACAACTAAAAAAGTAGAACAATAGTTGAAAACAGACTTTTTTAAATACCAAGCGCAAACCACACCACATCCTTTAGCCATGGAAATCAGCCATGCCAAAGGCTCCTATATTTATGACACTAAGGGCAAGGCCTATCTCGATTTTGTTGCAGGCGTTTCTGCTTGTAGTTTAGGCCATGCGCATCCAAAAGTTCTTAATGCAATAAAAGCACAAATAGACCAGTATCTTCACGTGATGGTTTATGGTGAATATGTTCAAAAACCAGCTGTTGATTTATCAAAATTAATCGCTAAACATTTACCAGAACCATTAGAATCCACCTATTTAGTAAACTCAGGTACCGAAGCTATTGAAGGAAGCCTAAAATTAGCCAGACGTTACACAGGACGCTCAGAAATTATCGCTGCAAAAAACGCCTACCATGGTAATACTATGGGCTCGTTAAGTTTAATGGATTTTGAAGAACGTAAACAACCGTTTCTTCCTCTTATTCCAGATATAAAACACATAAGCTTTAATGATGAAAATGATTTACTTCAGATTACAGAAAATACAGCCGGCGTTATTTTAGAAACGATTCAAGGTGGCGCAGGTTTTATAGAACCTACTAACAACTATTTAACTAAAATACAACAACGCTGTAATGCGGTTGGTGCTGTTTTTATTTTAGACGAAATTCAACCCGGAATTGGCAGAACAGGCAAATTATTTGGGTTTGAAAATTATAATTGCCAGCCCGATATTGTAGTTACAGGCAAAGGTTTAGGAGGCGGATTACCTATTGGAGCATTTACAGCTTCAAAAGAAATGATGGCGACTTTAAGTGACAACCCTAAGCTAGGTCATATTACAACGTTTGGTGGTAACCCTGTTATTGCGGCAGCAGCTTTGGCTACGCTAAAAGAAATTACAGAGTCAAATCTTATGGCTGAAGCTTTAGAGAAAGAAGCCTTAATTCGCGAACATCTTCAACATAAACACATCAAAGAAATAAGAGGTCGTGGGTTAATGTTAGCTGCTTTTACTGACCACGCAGAACTTACAAATCAGGTCATTTTAAAAGCACAAGACCAAGGATTAATCTTGTTTTGGTTACTTTTTGAAGCCAAAGCAATCCGAATTACGCCACCTTTAACAATTTCAAACGATGAATTAATTAAGGGTTGCCGTATAATAACCTCAATATTAGACCATATCTAGCACAATACAAAACACAAACAAACAACTTAAAATCAACATTTTAACCCACATTAAATAAAGTTAAATTTAACTGTTAACTATTTTGTTAAAAACATTAGTTTAAAATTTAATGTGGAGCAAAGGATAACCGTAATTTTATTTCGGCGAACTATTAAACTCTATATGCACTACAGTCAAGACGACAAAAACTTTCCTCTTACCCGATTTGAATCGATGTTAAAGACCAACGATATCTTGTTCTTTGACTCTAATGAGTTCGAAAACATTATTCATCATTATCTCGAAAATGGCAAGATTGCATTATCTAAACGCGCTATAAAATTAGGACTAGAACAACATCCAAGCTCTATTAACTTAAGATTGTTTCAAGTTGAAATACTAGTCATAGAAAACAAGTTTTCCGAAGCAGATGACCTGCTTGATAGACTTCATAATATAGAGCCAACAAACGAAGAAATTTTTATTCAAAAAGCAAACGTATTATCTAAACAAGATGAACACGAAAAAGCAATAGACACTTTGCTTATTGCGATTGAAATGTCTAGTACTCCAGAAGATGATGGTGATTTATACGCCTTAGTTGGTATGGAATATTTGTTTTTAGATCAGTTTGACAATGCCATCATATATTTCAAAAAATGTCTTGAAAGTGACACCACAGATTATTCGGCGCTTCATAACATTATATACTGTTATGATTTTTTAGACAAAAATGTTGAAGCCATAGAATACCTCAATAAATTTTTAGATACTAATCCCTATTGCGAAGTCGCTTGGCATCAATTAGGAAGACAATATTATGCTATAAAAGAATACGCTAAGGCAAATGCAGCATTCGATTTTGCTATTATTTCAGACGATACATTTGTAGGGGCTTATATAGAAAAAGGAAAGGTTTTAGAGAAGTTAAAAAACTACGAAGAAGCCATTGAAAATTATAAAATCACCTTAGCTTTAGAGGATCCAACGTCATTTGCGCTTTTAAGAATAGGACATTGTTATTCCAAACTCGGTCATGAAGATTTAGCAGTTCAATTTTTCAAAAAAACCATAGATGAAGACCCTTTACTCGATAGAGGTTGGATTGCGATATGCAAATTCTACATGAAGCGTCTTAACTATCAAAAGGCACTTTATTATATCAACAAAGCCGTTACCATAGATGGTGATAATGTACTCTATTGGAAATTGTATGCCACTGTAAATAAGCGCTTAAATTTTCTTGAAGAATCTGAACGCGGCTATAAGCGCACTTTAGAATTAGGCAATTATGAACTAGACACCTGGTTAGATCGCTCTGATATATTAACTGCTTTAGGAGAATATCAAGCCGCTATATTTAATCTTATTCAAGCTACAGAATTTTACCCAGAAAGTGCTGAAGTTGAATATCGATTAGCAGGACTTTATCTAACCGTACATCAATCTGACGAAGGCCGTTTCCATCTAAAAAATGCAACACGCCTTAATATTGACTACAGTTTTATTATAACAGAATTGTTCCCTAAACTCATAGAAAAGCCTTTAGTTAAGGCAATAATTTCAGAAGCGAAAAAGAGGTTGAACTAAAAAAAATCATACCTTAGCGATTCTTATTTTTTTTAGAAAATGCAAAGACGATTTTTAGATTATTTAGTCATCACATTAAAAGGTATCGCCATGGGTGCAGCAGATGTTGTCCCTGGAGTTTCTGGCGGAACCATAGCCTTTATATCTGGTATTTATGAAGAACTTATTGAAAGTATTGATAAGATAAATCTTGGTATTTTAAAAATTTGGAAACAAGAAGGCTTTAAAAAAGCGTGGAATACATTTAATGGTAATTTCTTATTAGCGCTTTTTTTAGGAATTGCAGTTAGTATTTTATCCCTGGCAAAACTAATTAAATGGTTATTACACCATGAGACAATCTTACTCTGGTCTTTCTTTTTTGGTTTGGTTTTAGCCAGCATACTCTATATTGCGAAACAAATTAAAGTTTGGTCTGTAAAAATAATCTTGGCTATTATTATTACTTCAATCTTATCATTTTACATCACACTTGCCGAACCGTTTGCATCACCTGACAGTCCATTTTACCTGTTATTTTGTGGTTTTATTGCCATAATAGCTATGATTTTACCAGGTGTTTCTGGCGCGTTTATCTTGCTAATTCTAGGCGCTTATCAAACCGCAATTGATACGATTAATAACCTTAGAGACGGTTTATTTAATGGCGATATGGAACTGTTTAAAGATGCCCTTTTAAAATTTGCTCTCCTTGGTATTGGTGCTATTATAGGTCTTAAAGTGTTTTCGAAAGCTTTAAACTGGATGTTTAAACATCAAAAAAACTTAACGCTTGCCATCTTAACTGGTTTTATGATTGGGTCTTTAAATAAAATTTGGCCTTGGAAAAAAATTTTAAAAACCCGTGTAAACTCTGAAGGAGAAGTCGTTACCTTACTCGATAAAAGTATATTACCAACATCTTATGCCGGCGATAACGAGCTTGTTATGGCCATTATTTTTATGGTCATTGGTTTCGCTCTCATTCTTATTTTAGAAAGTTTAGGAAAACAAAAAAATAACGTATAATGCAAAGTACTAGAGCCCTTAAAGATCGTATATTTTTGGTCATTAAAGGTTTGGCCATGGGCGCTGCTAATAAAGTCCCGGGGGTTTCTGGTGGTGTAGTTGCATTTGTTGCTGGTTTCTACGAAGAATTTATCTATTCATTACAGCGTGTTAATAAAACCGCCTTTAAATTACTATTTAATGGCCGACTAAAAAGCTTCTTTCTTTATATAAACGGTAAGTTTTTAAGCTTGCTGTTCTTGGGAATGATTATCAGTTATTTTAGTGTTTCTAAAATCCTCGACTACCTCATTGAACACTATGAACTTTATGTTTGGAGTACCTTCTTCGGAATGATTCTAGGTTCCATATATTACATCAATAAAGATTTTAACGAATGGCGTAGAAACACCATTTTAGCTCTAATGCTAGGTACTATTGCAGGAATAAGTATTAGCTTCTTAGATCCTGCAACAGAAAACGATAACCTCTTCTTTGTTTTCTTTTGCGGCATAATTAGTGTTTCTGGCATGACCTTACCCGGATTTTCAGGCTCGTTTATTCTAATTTTATTTGGTAATTACGTTTTACTCTTAGTCGATTCTGTCAACGCGTTGTACGACACCATGTTTGAAATGATTAATGGTAATTTTGATTTCATTCATAACGAAGCCAGAATTAGACTTCTCAAAGTCTTAGCTGTTTTTACACTAGGTTCTGTTACGGGTTTGGTTACCTTTTCTCATATCTTAAATTATATCTTAAAACATTATAAAAAGATTACCTTAGCAACCATAATGGGATTTATAATTGGCTCTCTTGGTGTTGTTTGGCCATGGAAAAAAACAATTTTCAAAACCAATAATGAAGGTGCACTTGTTTTAGATTCTACAGGAAAGCAAATCATTGCCAACTACGAACGCTATTTACCCGAATTCAACACCCAAACTTATATTGCAATTGCTTATATTGCCCTTGGAATTCTCATAGTTTTAGGATTAGAATGGTATGGACAACGCACAAGACAAATTAAAACTTCAGTTCGGACTCGTAGGTAAAGCAATCTCCTACTCGTTTTCAAGACGTTATTTCGCAGATAAATTTAATAATGAAAATTTATCGCATTCCTATGTTAATTTCGATTTACAGTCCATTGACGAGCTTAAAAACATCATTAAAGAAACAAGAAATTTAAAAGGGTTAAATGTTACTATTCCTTATAAAGAACAAGTCATATCTTTACTTGATGATATTAATGAGGAAGCTCAAAAAATCGGAGCCGTCAACACCATTCAAATAACAAAAGACAAAAAATTAATTGGTTTTAATACCGATTATTACGGATTTAAAAACTCCTTAGAACCCCATTTAAAATCACATCATAAAAAAGCCTTAATCCTCGGAACTGGCGGAGCCTCTAAAGCCATTGCTTATGCCTTTAACCAACTAAATATTGCATATGATTTTGTGTCTCGGTCTCAAAAAGAAGGCGTTACGTATTTATATGCAGATATTACAGACAAAATAATTTCAGAATACACCATCATAGTCAACTGTACGCCTATGGGCACGTTTCCAAAAGTTGAAGAATGTCCTAACTTACCTTATGCTGCGCTAACCAAAAATCACATTTTGTACGATTTGATTTACAACCCTGAGCAAACTAAATTTTTAAATCACGGTTTTAGAAAAGGGGCCACAACTATCAATGGCTTGGAAATGCTACGATTGCAAGCAGAAAAATCTTGGGAAATATGGCATAAGGTATAAAATAGCAGCTCTCCAGCCTTTTCCTTTGTAGTTAAAGCACTTGTTAGTATCTTTAACATCCAAAAATAAAACTATTGACACATGTCTGAGAATGATAACCTGCAAGAAGCAGATGGAAAAAAAGAAGTAGAATCTACGGAAACTACTCCAACACCAACCACAACAACTAAATCTGAAGCTGAAATCGATACCAAAATTGAAGTTCAATCAGAAATTAAGTCTGAATCTGAGATTCAGCCAGAAGTTGAAAATGAAACAACTCAAGATGAAGTGAAAGCTGAAATTGAAAAAGAAGCTGAAATTGAATCAGAGTCAGAAGCAAAGAACACTAAAGACAATCATGTAGAAGAGATTGATTCTTCAAATGCGGAAGATGCCGAAGATGAGTCTAATGCTGAGCGTCATGATGTGGAAGAAAAAGATTACCACGCCATGTCTATGGTTGAATTAACTACCGAATTAGACCGCTTGTTAAAGCAGCATAAAGTACAAACGATTTCTAAAAATGTCAATGAAATAAAATCGGAGTATAATGCCAAATTCAGTGAGCTATTAGATGAAAAAAAGGAAGAGTTTATTGAAGATGGCGGAAACGAAATTGATTTTTATTACACCAACGACAACAAAAAACTGTTCAGCTCTTTATACAAAGACTACAAGCAATCCATTAATGCTTATTATAATGAACGCGAACAAAACCTAAAAGAAAACCTCAATAATAGATTACAAATAATTGAGGACATCAAAGGTCTGCTCAGCGTTGAAGAAAACATGGGCACCACTTATAAAACCTTTAAGGAATTACAAGAAAAATGGCGAAATGCGGGCCCAATTCCTAGAGACAAGTATAATAATGCTTGGAACACCTACCACCACCATGTAGAGCGTTTTTATGACTTTTTACATCTCAATAATGATTTGAGAGACATGGACTTTAAGCACAACTATGATCAGAAATTAAAAATCATAGAGCGTGCAGAAGAATTAGCAGAAGATGAAAACACCAATCGTTCTTTTAGAGAGTTACAAGTCTTACATAAATTATGGAAGGAAGAACTTGGACCTGTAGGCAAAGAACACCGCGAAGAAATTTGGGAACGTTTTAGTAAAGCAACCAAAGCCATACATGACAAACGTCAGGCTTATTTTGCCGACATAGATAAAGCCCATGAAAAAAATCTTGAAAGAAAAGAAGAAATCATAGCTAAGATTGCAGCTATTGCAGAAGATAAAGGAAGTTCGCATAGTGCTTGGCAGAAAAAAATAAAAGAAATAGAAGCTTTAAGAGATGCCTTTTTCAAAGCTGGAAAAGTGCCTTTAAAAGTGAATGAAAAAACGTGGGCAAAATTTAAAGAAGCTGTTAGAACTTTTAACCGAGGGAAAAATAGTTTTTATAAAAACCTAAAGAAAGACCAATACGAAAATCTTAAAAAGAAAAAAGATTTAATACAGATTGCTGAAGACAATAAGGACAGTGAAGATTTCAACACAGTCACCCCATTGATGAAGAAAATTCAGAATGAATGGAAAAAAATTGGTCATGTGCCAAGACGTGATAGTGATAAAATCTGGAAGCAATTTAAGAAGGCTTGTAATCACTATTTTGATAGAATGCATGCAGAACGCAAAGCTAAAGACCAACATCTTTTTGATGCTTTTGATAAAAAAGTCGCGCTCCTCAACAATTTAAAAGCCATGGAACTTAGTGAAGATCCAAAAGCAGATATCGAGGTTTTAAAATCTAAAATATCTGAATGGAAAGAGATTGGACACGTACCACAAAACAAACGCTATATCGATGGTAAATTTTATAAAGCTATAGACGATACTTTTGATAAGTTGAAAATGGATAAGTCTAAGCTAGAGATGATTAAGTTTGATAGTAAACTTGAAAACTTAGCGAATCCTGATGACACCAGATTATTAGACAATGAATATAACTTTATTCGCAAGAGAATTGATGAAATAAAGTCTGAGATTAATCAATTAGAAAACAACCTTCAGTTTTTCTCTAATGTAAAGTCTGACAACCCACTAGTAAAAGATGTTCATAAAAACATCGCTAAACACAAAGAAGAATTAGAAACTTGGAAAGCTAAGTTATCTAAGGTTCGAGGAATGTATAACTAAAATTCTTATAAAACTACACTAAAGTATTTGTTTTTGACTAATCTATATTTGTCAAAAACTGATACTTTTGTTTATTACATCAAAATATTACATAACGTTTTAACATGAACATAAGTAATCTATGTTCCATTTCTAAATACGGATTAATCATTTCAACCAATAAATTTAAACCCCCAATTATTATGAGAAAAATTTTACCCCTATTACTTTTATGTTTACCTACAATCGTATTATCACAAGTTGCATTAGACCAAGTGGATGACTTTGAGGATTATACGATGAGCAATTGGACAAAAAACAATACTATACCAAACGAGAATATTTACGACGGCGGTCCCTTAGGCGAAGGTGATAATTTTTTAAGAGTTACCTCAAGTGGTTCTGGGTCAGACCTTGAATTAATGACTAAAAATAGTGCGCAATGGCAAGGTGACTACTATCAAGGTAATCTTTCTAGTCGCGTAAAATATATATCAATGGACGTTAGAAATTCTGGCTCTAATGTTATTTTTTTAAGGTTGTCTTTTCAAACTGATTACGGTCTTATATACCGTTGTAGTACCACTAATGCCATCGCTGTTTTACCAAACGAAGGATGGAATCGAATTTCATTTTCTATACTTGAAGAAAACATCACAGCCCTTTCAGATACTTTTAATTACGCGGTTACATTTGGAAGCGGAAGTCAAGGCGTACAGGAAATGCGCATACTACACAATGATGTGCCATCTTGGGAATCAGATCCAATAGAGGCGGTTTTAGATATAGATAACATAATGGCTGAAAGTCAAACTTTAAGCACAGAAGATATTGCTATTAAACCTGAATTAAAATTATTTCCAAACCCAACAAGCAATGCTATTACCATTATTAGTAATGAAAATGTTACTGAAGACATTACATATAGCTTTATCGATTTATTAGGAAGAATGGTAAAACAAGGCCACTCTAAATTAAATCAAGAAATAAATATCGCAGATTTAAATAGTGGTAATTATATTGTTGAAGTAAAAAACGCCAATGGAGAAATCTTTAGAGAAAAACTTATAAAAAATTAATGTGTATTCGTTACAGTTATAATTAAAGTGAACCCGAATTTGTTAAAACTAATGTTCACTACAATACTAAAATATCAAAACCCATCTGTCTCAACAGATGGGTCTTGCCCTAACTAAACTAAATTAATCTTAATTATAACCGCTTAAAATAATAATTAAGATTTCCTACTAAGAATATAAAAGCGGGTTGCTTTTATATATAGTATTTACGCACAGAATATAGTTTTGGATGTTTGTAAATTAATTTTAAGATAACTTTAAGATAACCGACTCATCCGCCATAATAAAACATGCCAATATATTGCATGCACAGACAGGGATAGCCATATAATCTATAAGTAAAAATTAATCTAATCTGTAGTTATTAAGCTTACTGTTTTTTACAGTAATAAGGTAAGTAAATATTAAAGCAGTTTAGCCTCTTCCCAAAATACATCCATTTCAGAAAGTGTCATATCTTTTAAAGATTTGTCTAACGATTTTGCTTTTTCTTCAAGATATTGAAAGCGTTTAATAAATTTTTTATTGGTGCGTTCTAAAGCATTTTCAGGATTTACTTTAAGAAACCGTGCATAATTTATCATTGAAAACATCACATCTCCAAATTCGCTCTCTATAGCGTCCTGATCACCTTTTAAAATCTCAGCTTTTAATTCAGCTAGCTCCTCTTCTACTTTTTCAAACACTTGTTCGGGTTCTTCCCAATCAAAGCCCACACCTGCAACTTTTTCTTGAATTCGGCTCGCTTTCACAACAGCTGGTAAACTTTTTGGTACGCCTTCAAGCACACTGTCTTTACCTTCTTTGAGTTTAAGTTGCTCCCAATTACGTTTTACTTCAGCTTCATCTTTTACAACAATATCACCATAAATATGCGGATGACGATGAATCAATTTATCGCAAATGCTATTACAAACATCTGCAATATCAAAAGTATCAGATTCACTTCCTATTTTAGAATAAAAAACGATGTGAAGCAAAACATCGCCCAATTCCTTTTTTACCTCTTCTAAATCATGATCTAGAATTGCATCACCAAGCTCGTAAACTTCCTCAATAGTGAGGTGACGCAGCGATTCCATGGTTTGTTTTTTATCCCAAGGACATTGCTCACGCAACTCGTCCATAATAATCAACAAACGTTCAAAGGCTTTTAATTGGGCTGCTTTATCAGACATATTTATTCTTCTTCTGAAGTGTCTTTTTCCGTTTTCACTTCTTCTAATGAACCTAAATAATCATTTTTTTGAAGTAAATTATACCACTGTACCACTTTCTTAATATCTGAAGCGTAAACACGATCTTCATCGTAATCTGGTAACACTTCAAAGAAAAATTCTTCTAAAGCGTCTTTTCCATCTTTATGACTAATAGACGTAGGCTCACCATTTTCTTTTTCCTTAATTTTTTTAAGTACTTCTCTTAAAGGTACTTCTTCAGTTAAGGTATAAATAGCAATTTCGCTAAGAATACTAATGTTGCTGTGTGCACCAACAGTGATTCGTTTTTTGTCAATTAAAGATTCTACAACAGCTCCTGTTCTGGTTTGTGTTACAATTTGATATAAACCAGGTTTTCCTGATATGGATAAAATTTTATCTAAACTCATAGTATTTTTTTATGGTCAATCTGAGCACAGCAGAAGTCTTCTTAATAAATTATAAACAAGCTATACAACTGCGTTCAATGTGACACGCTCTCTTATATTTTTTTTAACGCTTTTTGCTCATTGCAGGAAAACGCATTCTATAATCTATTTTAATCTTTCCTTTTGAAATATTGGCAAGTTTACCTTTTATTAAACGCTTTTTAAATGACGATAATTTATCGGTAAATAAAATACCATCGATATGATCGTATTCATGTTGGATAACTCGAGCAATTAAACCGTTATATTCTTCAACTTTAGTCTCAAAATTTTCATCTTGATACTGAATTTTAATATTAGGTTGTCTAAACACATCTTCTCGAACATCTGGAATACTCAAACACCCTTCATTAAAAGCCCATTCATCACCCTCTTCTTCTAAGATTTGAGCATTGATAAATGTCTTTTTGAAGCCTTTTATTTGTGCGCGTTCTTCCTCTGAAAGATCTTCATCTTCTGCAAACGGACTCGTATCCACAACAAATAAGCGTATGGCTAAACCTAT
Source organism: Winogradskyella vidalii (assembly GCF_013403955.1). Taxonomy (GTDB): domain Bacteria; phylum Bacteroidota; class Bacteroidia; order Flavobacteriales; family Flavobacteriaceae; genus Winogradskyella; species Winogradskyella vidalii. The sequence continues at coordinate 269,369 of NZ_JABFDG010000002.1, forward strand.
TTGAGGTGCAGCTAAACCAACACCATACGCACCATACATGGTTTCGTACATGTTGTCTATAAGCTCACTTAATTTAGGGTAATCCTTATCTATTTCTTTTGCCTCTTTTTTTAAAACAGCATCGCCATAGGCTACAATAGGTAAAATCATAATTCATTTATTTTCGGGTGCAAAAGTACCAAAATTCATGGATAATATTTCAAATTTCAAAAACTAAATTCCAATCCATTTTCAAGCAAAGACCTAAGGCACAAAATTTAAATACGTTACATTTTTATATACTACTTAGACCATTACCAAGACCAAATACAAAACTAATGTACACTATCTAAGTAGCTTTGTAAGATTAATGTTGCGCTAATTTCATCTACCAATGCTTTGTTTTTGCGTTGCTTTTTCTTTAAGCCACTAGCAATCATGGTCTGCATGGCCATTTTAGATGTAAAACGCTCGTCCACACGATTAACAGGTATCTGAGGAATTGCCTTTTCTAATTGTACTAAAAACTTCTGAATGTAAACTTCACTTTCTGAAGCCATATTATTCATTTGCTTAGGCAAACCAACTACAAATTTATCTACCGTTTCAGTAGAAATATAGTCTTGTAAAAACCGAAGTAAATCTTTAGTATCAACAGTTGTGAGTCCTGATGCTATAATTTGCATTTCGTCTGTAACCGCTATTCCTGTTCGTTTTGTACCATAATCTATGGCTAATATTCGTCCCATACTTGCAAAGATACTGTAATCCTTTCATAATGAAGATTAGAATTTTCTAATAAAAAAACGCTTCTTTCGTAAAAAAGAAGCGTTTTGAATAGGTAATCAATCTATTCATACTAATGATTTAATCCCTCTAAAAATAAATCACTATTTCAACTATAATTAAGACCCTACATTTTTACAGTGGTCACATAATAATCAAACTTAAATACTGTTAAAACATTAAGACACTGATTTCATTATTATTAAAGCATCATTTATTTTATAAAATCACATTTTTTTAAAAAAGTATTTTAGCTTCAATTATTATAAAAGTATCTTTGAGGACTAAATTCAAATGAAAACATGAAACAATTACAGACTGTTATAGAAAATGCATGGGAGGATCGTTCCCAATTAACAAATAAGGTAACCATTGATGCTATTAGAAGTGTTGTGGATTTAGTAGACGCTGGTACACTTCGTGTTGCCGAACCCACTGCGGATGGATGGCAAGTAAACGAATGGGTAAAAAAAGCGGTTGTTTTATATTTCCCAATTCAAAAAATGGAAACATTTGAAGTCGGTATTTTTGAATATCACGATAAAATTCCATTGAAAACAGGTTATGCAGACAAAGGAATTAGAGTGGTACCACATGCTGTTGCAAGACATGGTGCTTATATTTCTGCTGGTACTATTTTAATGCCTAGTTATGTAAACATTGGTGCTTATGTAGATGAAGGGACTATGGTAGACACGTGGGCTACTGTGGGTAGCTGTGCACAAATTGGTAAAAACGTTCACCTTTCTGGTGGTGTTGGTATTGGTGGTGTTTTAGAACCTTTACAAGCTGCTCCGGTTATTATTGAAGATGGTGCTTTTATTGGCAGTCGTTGTATTGTTGTTGAAGGTGTACGCGTTGAAAAAGAAGCCGTTTTAGGAGCTAATGTAGTATTAACCATGAGTACTAAAATCATAGATGTTACGGGTGATGAGCCTGTAGAAACTAAAGGCGTTATTCCTGCACGTTCTGTGGTGATTCCTGGAAGTTATACGAAAAAGTTTGCCGCTGGTGAATTTCAAGTTCCTTGTGCATTAATTATAGGAAAACGTAAAGAGAGTACCAATAAAAAAACATCCTTAAATGATGCTTTACGCGAGTATGATGTCGCGGTGTAAATTAAGTAGCATGCTATAAATTGAAATAAACTTTTAATAATCCAACTGTTACAAATTGATTTACAGTTGGATTTTTTTAACTTGAGGAATGAAAATTTTAGTTATTCAACAGAAAATGATTGGTGATGTTTTGGCGACAAGTATTTTGTTTGAAGCTATTAAACATAAATATCCTGATGCGGAATTGCATTATGTAATTAATTCGCATACTTATCACGTTGTTGAAAATAATCCTTTTATTGATCAGATTCATTTTTTTACTCCTAAGCACGAAAAAAGCAAAATTCAAGTTTATAAGTTTGCTCAAAATTTAAGCAAAGAAAAATTTGATGTTGTTATCGATGTATACTCACAATTATCGAGTAATTTAATAAGCATTTTATCTAAAGCAAAAACAAAGATTTCTATAGATAAAAATCGTAATTCACTAATTTACAATCACACATTTAAACACAAACCCAAAGCGGACACTAATGCGGGTTTAGCTATTGAAAACCGTTTACAGCTTTTAAAACCTTTAGGAATTGACGATTCAACAATTGTAAGGCCAAAAATATATCTTACTGAAACTGAAAAAAATGAAGCTAAACAGTTTTTAACATCGAGTGGAATTAATTTAGAAAAGCCACGCTTTATGATTGGTGTTTTAGGAAGTGATAGCACTAAAACTTATCCGTTTGAATACATGGCAAAAGTGATTGACCAAGTTGTTTTAGAACAGCCCGAAAGTCAGATTCTATTCAATTATATCCCCAAACAAGAAGCAGATGCTAAAGCTATTTTAGACTTGTGTTCTACTCAAACTAAAAAACAGATATACTTTGATGTTTTTGGAAAAAGCCTGAGAGATTTCTTAGCAATCACATCGCATTGTAATGCTTTAATAGGCAATGAAGGTGGTGCCATAAATATGGCTAAAGCATTAGCTATACCTACATTTACCATATTCTCGCCTTGGATAAAAAAAGAAGCTTGGAATATGTTTGATGACGGACAAAAACACGTTTCTGTACATCTTAAAGATTATAATTCAAAACCTTACCTAACTATAGAACACCCAAAAGTATTAAAGCCAAAAGCGTCAGAATTATACACTGAATTTAAGCCGTCTTATTTTAAGAATGATTTAAAAGATTTTTTATTGAGACTGACTTAGGCTTTCTTAATTCCGAAATCCGTCCACTTTAAATTTTCTTTTTTTGTAGTTGCTCTAATAGCCAAATTTTTATCTATTGAATCTTGGGTTTTATAACCTCTTGGATGATCTAAATGCAGACAAATTGCGCTGTAACGAATCTGTTTAGACTTAATGCCATAATTAAATAAACGTTCTCCTAACTCACGATCTTGACCACCATATTGCATGCGCTCATCAAAACCATTGATAGCTAATATGTCTTTTTTCCAGCCCGAAGCATTATGGCCATTCCAACTCGCGTTAGTTGGTGTTACAGAATTGAGCAGTTGACTTTTAAAACCTTTAGCCGTTAGCTTATTATTTTTAAATGAACTTTTTAAGCCTTTAGATTTCAACCAGTTTAATTCAAAACAATGCTGCGATATAATATCGTCTTTTGTTATGATTTCTGAAATTGGCATTGGCAACATAAAATAACCACCAGACAAAAAATAACCCGTTTCACGCTCCTTCATATGAACCTGAAGAAAATCTGCCCTAGCCATACAATCACCGTCACTCATTAAAATATAATCAGAATTACAAGCTAATATCGCCTTATTTAATATTTGAGATTTTTGAAACCCATTATCCTCATGCCAAACATGACTTATAGAATAATGCACTAGATTTCTCATTTTTTCAATGATATCTAGAGTCGGTTGTTTAGAACCATCATCTGCAATAACCATTTCAAAATCTTTGAAGGTTTGTGCCTCGTAACTCCACATCACTTTCTCTAACCATGCTTCGGAATTATAGGTACTGATAATAACTGAAATTTTGGGATTTTGCATATTATTTATTTATTCCAAATGTAGTATAGGTTGCTTTTTTCAACCTCGTTTCTTTCCTTATTTGTTGATTGTACTGAAAAGCTTCTTCATTTTTATAAGGCCTTTCATGGTGCAAATGTACGCAAATCGTACTGTATCGCACTTGTAAAAACTTAATACCATTATTCATCATACGCTCACCTACTTCTCGATCTTCTGCGCCATATTGCATACGCTCATCAAAACCATTAACGGCTAAAATATCTGCTTTATAACAAGACACATTCATACCATCAAAGGTGGCTTTTGTTGGTGTGACAAAATTCAAGAAATTTGCTTTCTTTTTTGATTTAGTGAGTTTATTTAACTTAAAACTTTTAGGTTGTCCTTCTGTAATCAACCAATATTTATCAAAACAGAGTTGCTTACTGATAATGTCTTTAGTAATGTTATTAGAAACAGTATCGATTAATTTAAAATAACCACCAGAAAGCGCCTTTTTTTCTCGACTTAAATTGAGGTGTGTTTCTACAAAATCCTTACGTGCCATACAATCGCCATCAGTGAATATTAAATAATCTGAGTTAGAAGCAACAATGGCTTTGTTTAGAATTTTAGTTTTCTGAAAACCATCATCTTCTTGCCATACATGAATGACATTTAATTTCGTTTGGCTAGAAAAATTCTTAATGACATCTTTTGTTTCTTCACCAGACCCATCATCTGCAATAATAATTTCAAAATCAGTGATGGTTTGAATGCTATAACTATACAGCACTAAGTCTAACCATTCGGGTTGATTATAGGTGCTTATAATTACAGAAGCTTTCGGATTAGATTGCATAACACAAAAATACTATTTTTACAGCTGAGAAATTAATACAATGTTAAAACTATCTGGAGTTATTATTACATTTAATGAAGAACGCAACATAGAACAGTGTTTGCAGTCTTTAGTGCATGTTGTCGATGAAATTGTAGTAGTAGATTCCTTTTCTACCGACAATACCAAAGCAATTTGCGAACGTTTTAATGTCACTTTTATTGAGCAAAAATTCTTAGGTTATATTGAACAAAAGAATTTTGCTTTGTCGCAGGCGCGTTATGACCATGTGGTTTCTTTAGATGGTGATGAAGCTTTATCTGAAACGCTTCAAAAATCGATATTAAATTTAAAGACAAATTGGAAGTTTGATGGCTATTTCGCCAATCGTTTTAATAATTTTTGTGGGCAATGGATTAAACATTCCGATTGGTACCCTAATAAAAAGCTACGTGTTTTTGACCGAAGAAAAGCTGAATGGCAAGGCATAAATCCACATGATAACGTTCAACTTTATGATAAAAATTCTAAAGCAGGCCATTTAAAAGGCGATATTCTTCATAAGACGTATCAGAGCTATTCTGAATTTAATCAAAAAACAGAATATTTCTCAACAATTGCTGCTCAGGCTTATTTTGATAAAAACAAAAAAGCACCTGTTTGGAAAATTATTTGGAATCCTAGCTGGGCTTTTTTTAAATCTTATATACTAAAACGGGGATTTTTAGATGGTTTAAATGGTTTTGTAATTGGTGTACAAACGGCCAACATCACATTCTTAAAGTATTCTAAATTACGAGAATTGCACAAAAAAACTTAGCGTTTTTTCTTTCGCCAGAAAAAATACTTGCGCTTAAATGCTTCTTTCTTTTTAAAACTAGAAGAAAATTTTTGAGAAAAGAAATACATACGTTCCCTAACTTCTTCATGAGATTTACCTATTAACTTAGCATATTCATCACTAATAATATCAAGCATATAATCCTTGGGAGACAAACGAGCAAAATTAGCTAAACGCTCGTCATAAGTCAAGGTTTTAAAATCCATTCGGTTAAGGTCTACCAAATAAAATTTATAATTACCATCTTCTTTTTTAATCAATGTATTTCCTGGTGAATGGTCTAAAAAATGAATGTCGTTTTCGTGTAGTTGGTAAGTAAACTGTGTAAACTGCCTTAGAATATTATCATAATCATCACATTCTGGCTCATCAATAAGTTTTCGTATTGTAAAATCGTATTTTAATTGTTTACTAATGTAGTAACTACTTCCAAAAGTAAACGCTGATTTATATTCGATATAAGCTTCTGGTGTAGGTGTTAAAATCCCAGATTTCAATAAGCGTTCCGCATATAAAAAAGAACGTTCTGCCTTACTTTTTCTAATAAAACGATAGGCTATTTTGTTAACTAAGTTAGGGACTTTAAACTCTTTAATATTATAACGTTCGTTATTAATCGTCAATATTTTTATGACATTTCTGTAACCATTACCAATCATTTCTCCTTGTTGGTCAAAATTTTCAATGGCATGCATTAACTGTGTTTTAGTTAATGCTGAGTTATCATGGATTTTTACAGTTACTGACATAAATAATACGTAATCTTTGGTTGCAAAAGTAGGTATTTAATTCTTTGGACGAAAGATTAAAAGCCGCTTCAATTATAAGCAAAAGACTTCCAAATAATTCAGTAAATTTGCCTCTGCTAATAATCCTCTATGTTTAAACATTATCTTATAACACGCTTTAATCTCAAAAATAAAAATTGGGATGTCACTAAGAATAACGAAACGTTATTAACACGTGAATGGATGGCTCATAGAATTGAATTATTCCGTAATTTCTGTTTGCCTTCTGTAGCCAACCAAACAAATACTAATTTTGAATGGTTATTATTTTTTGACACCACAACAGATACTGATTTTAAAACAGAAATAGAAGCCCTTATAAAACCATTTCCACATTTTAAGGCCTTCTATATTGATGGCATGGATGCTTTTCATTCGTCTATAAAAACCTATATTACTAAAGACAGTAAAGAGAATCCTTATATTATTACATCGCGAATCGATAATGACGACTGTATTCATAAAGATTACATTTCTACCATTCAAAAGCAATTTAAATCGCAAGATTTTATGGCTATTGATATTTTAAAAGGCTACTCACTTCAAGTTTCTCCAGACATTATGCTAGGTAAAAAGGAGCATATTTTTAATCCTTTTATTAGTTTAATTGAAAAAAATGAGGCCCCAAAAACAGTTTGGTTTAGTGACCATAATATGTGGAAAAAAGAATCGCGTCGCATAGAAATTGCTAATCAACGTTTGTGGATGTCTATTATTCACGAAAAAAATAAAGTGAATGAATTTGATGGTTATGACAATGTGAATTGGAATGACATAAAGCGCGACTTTATAGTTTCGGACGCGATTAACACCAAAGTTTCAGAACACATTATTCCTCATAAAAAATGGCGTTACCTAAGTTTTAAGAACAAACTTTATGTCAACTATGTTTTAATGAGTAAAAAATTAAAAAAAGCGGTAGGCCTTTATAAAATTAAGTAAACTTATAATTCCTATTTTTACAAAAACTCTAACTTCTCTTCAATGCGATTAATACAATTTACAGCTTCTAATGGTTGGCGTGGTCACGAACAAAAAATCATTTATTTATACGAAGCTTTTAAATCTGAAGGTTACGTTGAAGACCAGTGGATTGTTTGTCCTATTGATTCCGAAATGTATCGCATTGCTACAGAAAAAAATATGCAAGTTATTCCATTTGAATATAAGTCAGAATACAGCTTATCCTATGCTAAAGCATTTAAACAACTAGCCAAAGAAAAAAAAGCTTCTGTAATTTTTATCCATAGTAGTAAAGCACATACCCTAGCTGTTCTTTCTCATTTTATTTACGGCATGAAGGTTCCTTTAGTACTTTGCAGAACCCTTATAAAACGTGTAGATACTAACTTTTTTAGAAAGTGGAAGTACAACTACAAAGGCATTAAAAAAATTATTTGTGTATCACAACCTGTGGTTGAATCTTTAAAATTTGCTGTAAAAGATCATAGTAGATTTTCTGTTATAGGCAGTGTTACAGATATAAATAAATTTAAGAAGCAAACGCCTACTGGTCTACTTCATAAAGAGCTTAACATCCCTGAAGATTATAAACTCATTGGAAATATTGCTGAATTTACAGGTTTTAAGGATCATTACACTTGGGTTGATACGGTTAAAATTTTAGTGAAAGAAAACACCATTAAAGCCAAATATATCTTAGTCGGTAAAGGCAGTATGGAACAAGACATCAAAAATTACGTCGAAGAAAAAGGCTTAACAGAGCACATTATTTTTACTGGATTTAGACGTGATGTTCCTGAAATTTTACCTGAGTTTGACCTATTTCTGTTTACGTCCAATAATGAACCTACAGGTGGTGTCTTATTAGAATCTTATGCTTGTAAGGTTCCAATTGTAGCAGCTGATGCAGGTGGCATATCTGAGGTTATTGTAGATGGCAAAACTGGTCTTTTAGCTAAAGTTGGCGATGCCAAAGATTTTGCTTCTAAAGTGACCTTATTAATGAATGACGAAGCACTTCAAGATAAATTCACAACTAATGGCTATCAGTATCTTTTAGATAATTTTACCAAACCCGTTATTGCTAAAAAGATGTTTGAAGAACTTTCTAAGCATGAGCTTCAATAGGTAATTGTATCATATCTCCTAACGTTTTATTTAATCGCTCTACGGACAATCGTTTTAAAGCTCCTGTAGGAAAAAAAGTAAGTTCACCAAAATAAATTTTACCGCTAATAGAGTATAAATCTACTCTAACAAAAATAAATTCTTCAGATAACTTTTTAGCAATTGTAACTAATTCTTCAAAATTATCTGGTTGAGGAAGGTTCTTATTAATAAACCCTTTAGAAGTGTCTTTAGGTTGTAATTTATTCCATTCTAAATCATAAATACATTTCTTATACTGCCCTTTCACTAAAGTCTTAACCAAAACATATTTTGGGTCGCCATGAATACAGTAAAATTTATAATCAATTATATTTTCACAATCGGTTTGGTCTAAATAATGCTCTGCTAAAATTCGTGGTTGAATATCCTTATAAATACGTTCTTTATATTTGTGATAATAATTAGATCGCATATACTTTTTTAAAGTTCGTTTTACCTCATCCTCATTAATAGTGGTCTTATCACTTACTATAACATTATAGCCAGAACCATGCGTACCTTTTAAAGCAAATTGATTAGGTAATGCGTTAAAATCAATAGCATCAACAGAATCAAAAACAGCAATAAAATCTACCAAAAAGCCTTCCCCTATTTTCTGTTCCACGTAATTTCTAACTTCATATTTATCAACAAAATCCTTATATTCTTCATGATACAAATTTTGATTTAACCATTGCAGTTTCTCCATGAACTCTGTGGGTTGATCTAGATTTAATCGTCTTTCATTTTTTAGATAATACTGTGCTTTTATATAAGCAATATCTGCATTGGGTTTATTCTTTAAGTATTTCGAAAATAATTGATAATATTTTCGCTTGATGAAATTCATATAACTCATTATTATTAATCTCGTAAATGTATTAATTATAGCTTCCAAACCGATATTTAAATACAAAAAACATCACAATAAGCTAGTAATGGCATTCTATTTATAAAAATTACTAAAATGAAGCTTGCAACTAAAACACCTATTCTGAACAGCTTAATTTGTGTTGATGACATTAATTCTAATTCTAATAAAAAAACACTACTTTTAATGCTATAAGGCTAAATCTGTAATATATTTTCTAAATTTATATCCTTAAAAAACCAGTAAAGACACTAGTTGAGATACGTAATTTAAAACAGCAATGAGCAACAAAATATTTTTAGATTTACATCATATTAGAAACACAAAAAAAGGGTTTGGGCAATACGCGCTTAACCTTGCTAAAGGTATTTTAAAAAACAATATTGACGGACTAAACTTATATTATTACGTCCCTTTAAAAGGTTATAAACGTTTTGGAAATTCAATAAAATACAGGCTATATTTAGGCTTACATAGAAGACGAAATAACTTTAAAAATTTTGATGTCTGGCACAGTTTAACACACCTTAGTAAAGTTGAACCACAAGATTTAGACAAAACAAAGATTATATACACTGTTCACGATGCTATTTTTACAATTATAAATATTTCCGAAGCAAAAAGGCAACCTGCAATAAAATTATTACAAAGTAAGATAGATAAAAGTGATTGCCTTGTATTTATTTCTAAATTCACTCAAGATTGTATCCGTGAACATTTTACAATAAGTGATAACATTCAGCAATTTGTAATTTATAATGGGAATCCGATGGAAGGCGTTAAACCTATCATTAAACCTTCTAATGAACAACCCTACCTACTCTGTGTTGGTGAATATCGAAAATATAAAAATCATGCTGCGCTCATACCAATGCTCTATCACATAAACGACACTATTAATCTCGTTTTTATGGGTAAATATTCAAAAGAGAATCAAGAAAAAATAATGACCTTAGCTAAGGAGCATCAAGTTGAAAATCGTATTATCTTCAAAGCTTCTGTAAGTGAAAGAAAAAAAATTGAACTCTACAGTAATGCAGAAGGTTTAGTACATCCTTCTTTAGCTGAAGGTTTCGGTTTCCCTGTGGTTGAGGCCATGTCTTTAGAGATTCCTGTTTTTATTTCAAATAATACAGCGCTTCCTGAAGTTGGTGGTACAGTAGCACACTACTGGGAGCATTACGAGCCTAAATATATGGCAAAAATAGTCACTAATGGCTTAGAAGATTTTAAACAAAATAAAGCTACGAGAATACAAGAATTACGCCTTCAGGCCTCTAAATTTTCTTGGAAAAATATTGCTCAGCAATATATCGAAGTCTATAGAGCAGTCTTAGATAATACACCTGTAGATAGCAAAAAACGTCATTAGTTTTATGATGAATGCATATGATTAACAAAAATCAAAATTCAGAAGAAAGTCTATTAAATTTAATTGGTAGAAAGAGCGGGCTGTTTGCTGACGACATCAATACAACTCAGAGCGAATTAAACACGATTGTTTCTTCTTCAAAATTCCTTGTCCTCGGTGGAGCAGGCACTATAGGACAAGCTGTTACAAAAGAAATTTTTCAACGCCAACCTAAAAAATTGCATATCGTTGATATTAGCGAAAATAATTTAGCAGAATTAGTCCGAGATATCCGAAGTTCATTTGGTTATATCAATGGTGATTTTAAAACCTTCGCTTTAGATATTGGCGCTATTGAATATGATGCGTTTATTTCTTCTGATGGTCGTTATGATTATGTTCTTAATCTTTCCGCTTTAAAACATGTACGAAGTGAAGAAGACCCGTTTACGTTAATGCGATTGATAGATGTGAATATTTTTAATACCGAAAAAACCATTCAGCAAGCCATCAATAATGGTGTAAAAAAATACTTCTGCGTTTCTACAGATAAAGCCACTGACCCCATAAACATGATGGGTGCTTCAAAACGCATAATGGAATTATTTTTAATGCAAAAAAGCAAAGCCATTACGATTTCTACTGCACGTTTTGCTAATGTGGCATTTTCAGATGGGTCCTTGTTACACAGCTGGGAACAACGTATAAAAAAGAACCAACCTATCGTGGCACCCAATGATGTTAAGCGTTATTTTATTACACCTAAAGAATCTGGTCAACTTTGCTTATTATCCTGCATATTTGGAGAGAATAACAATATATTTTTTCCGAAAATGAATCAAAATTTGCAACTCACAAGTTTTGCTGATATGGCCGTAAAATATATAGCTATGCTTGGCTATAAACCCTATTTATGTAAAAATGAAGACGAAGCTAGAGCTTTTGCTAAAACGCTACCTAGAACCGGAAAATGGCCATATTTACTAACAAAAAGTGATACGACAGGTGAAAAAGAAACGGAACTATTTTACACTCAAAAAGAAACTTTAGACCTCAACCGTTTTAATTCTATAGGCATTATTAAACCCGATTTAGATTTTAATAACAATGGTAAAATCACATCATTTTCAAATTCTATAAAGCACCTAAAGGCAGAAAAAAATTGGACAAAGAAAGATTTAATCAATATATTCCATAAAATATTACCGAACTTTGCTCACAAGGAAACAGGCCACTATTTAGACCATAAAATGTAATAAATGCATCATAAAATAGAAGTTGTTATAATGGCTGGCGGTAAAGGAAAACGTTTAATGCCTTTAACCAGAAATACACCCAAACCACTTTTAAAAATAGGAAACAAACCTATAATTGAGCACATTACAAATTATTTAGCTTCTTACGGTATTTCAAAAATACACATCACGACCAATTATCTAAGTGATCAAATTATTACCTACTTTAAAAACCATAACGAGCATCAAATTGAATTTAACTATATAAAAGAATCAAAATCATTAGGCACTATTGGTGCCTTAAAACTTGAAAGTTTTAAGAAAGATTATGTTTTAGTAATGAATGCCGATTTACTTACTAACATAAATTTTGAGCGAGTTTTTAATGTTTTCAAAGCTCAAGAAAGTGACGCTTTAATTGCAACGGTTCCTTACGATGTTGATATGCCTCACGACGTTGTAGAAATAGAAAATGGATTAGTAACGGAATTAAAAATTAATCATGCTTCTTGCTATAATTTGAATGCTGGTATTTATATGTTTAAAAAAGCGTGTTTAGAATATATTCCTAAAAACAGCTTTTTTGATGCTACAGATTTTATTAATTGCCTTTTAGAAAAGGGTAAAAAAATCACGAACTATTCAATTTCTGAGTACTGGTTAGATATCGGAAAGCCAGAGGATTTTAAAAAAGCACAGGAAGATATAAAAACACTTAAATTTTAGCTTATTGTATTGTGTTCTCTACAATAATGCTGAACCTAAAAAAGGACGATATTCTTTTTAAAACATTGACCATCTGTCGTATCTTTGCGCAGCTAAAAAATACAGTTCCTTTTTAATTTATTTTTAGAGCCTCTGTACTTTCAATTATCTTATGAATCATAAACAAGCATTAAAACACAATATTTTTAAATATATCACGCAATCTGCTGAAGAATTACAAGTAGAAAGTTACGTTATAGGTGGCTTTGTACGCGACTATCTTTTAGAACGTGGTGATGCTAAAGATATTGATGTTGTTGCTGTTGGAAGCGGCATAGAACTCGCTAAACAAGTGGCTAAAAACTTACCTAATCAGCCTAAAGTTCAAGTTTTTAAAACCTATGGTACAGCGATGTTGCGTTATGAAGACATAGAAATTGAATTTGTTGGTGCTCGAAAGGAGAGCTACAATGAAGACAGTAGAAACCCTATTGTAGAAAATGGCACATTAAAAGATGACCAAAACCGTAGAGACCTTACCATTAACGCCTTAGCAATAAGCTTAAACCAAAACAACTTTGGTGAACTTTTAGACCCATTTAATGGACTTAGTGATTTAGATAAAGGCATCATTCGTACTCCTTTAAATCCTGATATTACTTATAGCGATGATCCGTTGCGAATGATGCGTGCCATACGTTTTGCAACACAACTCAATTTCAAAATTGAAGCCACGTCTTTTAAAGCGATTACTGATAATAAAGAACGGATTAAAATTATTACTAAAGAACGTATTGTTGTAGAACTCCATAAAATTCTGGAAAGCAAAACACCATCTATTGGTTTTATCCTTTTAGAACAAACAGGACTTCTCGATTATATTTTACCAGAATTAACCGCCTTAAAGGGCATTGATGAAATAGAAGGCCAACGCCATAAAGATAATTTTTACCACACGCTAGAAGTCGTAGATAACATAGCAAAAACTACAGACAACTTATGGTTACGTTGGGCTGCATTGTTACATGATATTGGAAAAGCACCGACCAAAAAATTCCAAAAGAAAGTGGGCTGGACATTCCATGCACACGAATTTGTAGGCTCTAAAATGGTTTACAAACTCTTTAAACGTTTAAAAATGCCCCTGAATGACAAAATGAAATTTGTTCAGAAAATGGTTTTTATGAGTTCTCGCCCTATTGTTTTAGCGACCGATGTTACGGATGCTGCAGTAAGACGATTGGTTTTTGATGCTGGTGATTATGTAGACGATTTAATGACGCTTTGCGAAGCAGATATCACCACAAAAAACCCTAAAAAGTTTAAGAAATACCATAATAACTTTCAAAAAGTAAGAGCTAAAATTATTGAAGTAGAAGAACGTGATCAAGTTCGTAATTTTCAACCTCCTGTAACAGGTGAAGAAATAATGGAGACCTTCAATTTAAAACCCTCTAGAGAAATCGGTATAATTAAAGAAGCCATAAAAGAAGCGATTCTTGAAGGTGAGATTCCCAATGAACATGAAGCCGCTTTTGAATTGATGTTGAAAAAAGGGAAAGATTTAGGGCTGGAAGTTAGAAGTTAAAAGTTGGAAGTTGGAAGTTGGAAGTTTAATAAATTGATGTATTTATGACTAAACAGAGAAAAGAAAACAAAGCTGTTATTTACTGGCTACTAACGGGTTGTCTTTTAATTTTTATTATGGTGATTGTTGGTGGTATCACTAGACTTACCCATTCAGGATTATCCATCTCAAACTACAAATTGATTTCGGGTACTATTCCACCTATGAACGAGGTCGAATGGAAAGAGGCTTTTGAATTGTATAAACAATACCCCGAATACCAAAAACTACACAATCACTTCAATTTAGAAGAGTTTAAAGATATTTATTTCTGGGAATGGATTCACCGCGTTATCGGTCGTTTTATCGGTTTGGTATTTATCATTCCTTTTATTTATTTTTTAATTAAAAAACGACTTTCAAAATCAACTATCAATAAATCCTTAGTTCTATTGTTTTTAGGTGGTTTTCAAGGTTTTTTAGGTTGGTATATGGTAAAAAGCGGACTAGTTGATGAACCTAATGTGAGCCACTTTCGCTTAGCCGCACATTTGATTACCGCCTTTTTAACCTTTGCGTATACGTTTTGGGTGGCTTTAGATTTAATGTTTCCAGATAAAAAAGCGATTGATAAAAAATTCAGAAACTTTATTAGAATTGGATTTGCCGTTCTAATACTTCAAATTATTTATGGCGCTTTTGTAGCTGGTTTAGATGCCGGATGGATACACAACCATTGGCCATTTATGAACGAAGGCAAGTTTATGCACGAAACCGTATATATTGAACACAACCCAATATACCTCAACTTTATTGAAGGTAAAAGTGGCGTGCAATTTGTCCACAGAACATTAGCTTATGTGGTCGCCATTTTTATTCTTGCTATATGGTATAAGGCAAAACGTATGACAATGACATCGTTTCAAACTAGAGGGGTTAACTTACTTTTAATTATGGTTGGTGTACAGTTTTTATTAGGTGTGTTAACATTACTTATGGCTGTTCCTGTTTGGCTAGGTGTATTACATCAAGTTGGTGCGTTTATTTTATTGAGCGCTATGACTTTTACACTTCATCGTTTCAGTAAATAATAACTATTTTTTTTTAAGTAAACAGTATATTTTAAGTTATAAACAAGAGAAGTTTTAAGCACTTAAAGTTTGAATTTAGTTCTTGGAATTTAGCTTATAGAAACCGTACCTTTGCAACATAATTTTACAATATGATTTACAGATTTAGAGTTATCCTAGATAATGATACCGAAGACGATGTGTTTCGTGATTTAGAAATCCGAGAAGGTGACACTATGGAAGACCTTCATAATGTGATTACCCAATCTTTTGGGTTTGATGGTATGGAAATGGCTTCGTTTTATATGAGTGATGATCAATGGAACCAAGGTGAGGAAATCGCTATGATGGACATGAGCGAAACAGGTAACGAAGTAAAAATGATGAGTACAACCATATTAAAAGATATGGTACATGAAGCTTCTACACGACTTATCTATGTCTATGATTTTATGAATATGTGGACGTTTTATGTGGAATTAGGTGAAATTGTAGAAGAAGCTGAAGGTACTGACTATCCAAATTTAATGTTTGTTCATGGTCAAATCCCAGATCAAGCTCCGGAAAAAATATTTGAAGCTGAAGAAGACGAGGATGAATTTAATGAGTTTGACGATGATTTAGACTTAGACGATTATGACAACTTAAATTTTGATGAAAACTGGAATTAAAAATTTAAATTTTGAAACACTGTTAGCTTTCTAAAACCGTTTCAAGCTCACATCAACATAATTACGTTTTACAAAATCGAGTACACTTCTAAGTATGTCACCCATATTTTTACTCTTTTTAAAGTTAACATCCATGGTATATTTATAGATGTCTTTCTTTAGCATGTTAATATGCTCTGGTATAGAAATTTCATCGGCTTGCATACAGTCAATTAATTCATTAATCCGATCATTATAACTAATCATACGACGAGCAACAATAGAACGCTCTTCAACTTTATACTGATCAATGGAGGCACGTTGAATTTTGTCTCTTACTAATTCTACCATTTTTAAATTCTCTCTAAAAAACTGCGGCCTATAGATATTTAGTTTCCCTTCATAACTCTGTTGATCAAAATCTATAGCTCTAATCTTATAAACCACATGATCAAAATCGTGTGTAGGTACAATGACATAATTATAAGAACGCATATCGCCTAAAAGCCTAATCATACAACGTTCATTAAACTTCACAAACTCTTTAGCTATTTGTGATTTTTCAATTGGTGTACATTCTGGCAACTTTTCTTTCATAAAAACATCACCCGGAATACCTGCAATATGCTCTTCAATCAGCGTATTCTTATACACCAAAAAATTAAGATTATGTGGTGATAACATATGTTCTAATTCTAAACCATATACACGAGAAGCATCACCTTTTTTAATATAAAAATTAGTGTAGTTATCGTTCAAAATATTTCTAACCTTAACGCGGAAAGGCTTAGAATTTCCAAAGGTGCAAAAGTCAATAGAATCGACACTAAGATATTTAAAGATATGTTCATTTCCATCAGAAATAAGATCAGAATACACCCGTTTTAAAGCGAGATCAATCTCTTCGCGCTCAAAATCATTATAATATACTCGCACCCATAATGTATCTTCATCATTATCGTCGTAAACCACAATAGAACCTTGAAAACGCATTAAATCGTCATAAAAAATAGGCAATCTTGCGTTTCTATCGTACTTTTCGAGATACGAATGCAATTTGCTACTTATAGGGTACGATGGTTTTTTTTTTGAAATCTTTAAGTCTTCCATAATTCTAAATTCAAAACTAATTTACTACATTCTATTTTTATCTTGTAACAATATTATAATTAGTTCGTCTTATTTAATAACTAATCAATTTACATCTATTTTGGAACCAATCCTCACCATCAATAATCTCACCAAAAAATTCGGCTATTTAACCGCTGTAAAAAATTTAACGTTCACAATCAACAAGGGTAATGTTTATGGCATTTTAGGCCCTAATGGTAGTGGTAAATCTACAACTTTAGGTATCGTGCTCAATGTGGTGAATAAAACACAAGGTGATTTTCATTGGTTCGACGGCAATACTACAACGCACGACGCTTTAAAACATGTTGGTGCTATTATTGAACGTCCCAATTTTTATGCTTACATGACAGCCGAACAAAATCTAAAACTCGTCTGTAAAATAAAAGGGGTTAACCATAGCAAAATTGACGAAAAATTAGCAATTGTGGGGCTATTAGACCGAAAAAACCACAAATTCAGAACCTATTCTTTAGGGATGAAACAGCGTTTGGCTATTGCCTCTGCCCTACTCAATGATCCTGAAATTTTAATATTAGACGAACCAACCAATGGTTTAGACCCTCAAGGCATTCACCAAATACGTCAAATCATTAAAGATATTGCTGCAACAGGTACAACCATCCTCTTAGCATCGCACCTCTTAGATGAAGTTGAAAAAGTATGCACGCATGTTGTCGTATTGCGTAAAGGCGAAAAGCTGTATGCTGGCCGTGTGGATGAAATGATTAACAGTCATGGCTTTTTTGAATTAAAAGCTGATAAGCAAGATGAATTATTAGGTCTATTAGAAATGAGTTCTAATTTTGGTAAAGTAAAAATTGAAGGCGAATTAATCACCGCTTTTTTAGAAGAACCAATGTCTGCTTCTGAGTTCAATAAATTAATGTTTGAAAAAGGCATCATCTTATCGCACCTTGTTAAACGAAAAGAAAGTCTAGAAGAGCAATTCTTACAACTCACGGATAATCAAGCAAATTAATTCCTTACATCATACAGAGCGCGTCAAAGCACCTTAAATAAACAACCAACACAATACTATGTTACGTCTTTTACAACTCGAATTACAAAAACTTTGGCTCAATAAAGCCAGTAAAGTTTTAATAATTATATCGTTTATATTACCATTTACAGTTTTAATCCTTTCATCTATTAAGATTAACTTTTTTGGATTCTTCACTTTAGAACTGGGTGAATTAGGCATTTTTAATTTTCCTATTATCTGGCATATAACCACGTTTTTTGCAGCACAATTTAAATTTTTCTTTGCTATAGTTGTGGTTAGTATGGTTGGTAATGAATACAGTAACAAAACCCTGAAGCAAAACCTTATCGATGGCTTAAGCAAAAAGGAATTTATTCTTTCTAAATTCTATACCATTGTATTTTTCTCACTCTGTGCGACAATCTTAATTGGTCTAGCAACCTTACTAATCGGTTTATATTATTCTAGCCATACTGAAATCGCTATTATCTTTAGAGAAGTTAATTTTTTACTGGCTTATTTTGTGAAGTTAGTCGGCTTTTTTAGTTTGTGTTTATTCCTTGGCATGTTATTAAAACGCTCCGCTTTTGCCTTAGGCTTTCTGTTTCTACTTTTTGTATCAGAAAGTATTATTTACGGCATAATGAGGTGGAAACTCGCTAGTGAAACCGCTGACAGTATCCATGATTTTTTCCCGCTACAATCGATGTGGAATCTTATTAATCAACCGATTCAGCGTATTGTAATGACAAAATTTCCAGACAAAGCGGAAATGATGTACGATTTTGCTGTGCATTGGTATGAAATTGCTATCGTTTTAGGCTGGACAGCACTCTTTATATTTTTATCTTATCAATTATTAAAAAAGCGCGATTTATAATCATTTACTACGCATTACTTCGTAATGATTCAAACTAAATTTGGAAGTTTTTAAGTTCTAGTTGTTATCTTGTACACATTATAACACCCATGAATAAGTTATTTTTAATTTTAGTTTTATTATTCACTAATGCTCAGCTTGTTGCGCAAAACGAGGCTTCATTTTGGTATTTTGGAAATAACGCTGGACTGCGATTTGATTCTGAATCTGGTACAGCAACCGCAATTACCGACGGAGAATTAAGCACCTTAGAAGGTTGTACCTCTATTTCTGATGCAGACGGTAATTTACAGTTTTATTCCGATGGGCAAACCGTTTGGAATCGCAACCATCAAATCATGGCCAATGGTAATTATTTTGCAGGCACAGGACTGTTAGGTGATCCATCTAGCACGTCATCCGGACTTATAGTCCCAAAACCAAATGCCCCTGACAAATACTATCTTTTTACCGTAGATGAACCGCATCATGATAATGCTGCTGTATATCCTAATCAGTTTACGGGCACATATGATGGAGGCGGCACAGTACCTTCACAAGATGACGGCTATAATAATGGTTTCAATTATTCTTTAATAGATATGACTCTAAATGGAGGTTTAGGCGATGTAGATACCATTGAAAAAAATGTACATTTAATAACATATGACCCGCTTGTTCCGCTTGAAATTCAATATAAATCTTCAGAAAAAATTACAGCCGTTAGAGCAGAAGATTGTTCTTCTTTTTGGGTAATTACTCACTTTGGCGATACGTTTTACGCTTTTAAGATTGATGAAAATGGTGTTAATACAACACCAATCATTTCAACAGTTGGCCCTTATATTCCTATTGAAGGTTACCGACGAAATTCTTTAGGCTATATAAAATCATCGCCAGATGCTTCCAAACTAATTGCTGCTAATTTTGGTACGGCAATGGCTACTGGCGGAAATGCTGCTGGTAGTATAGACTTGTTTGATTTTAATAATGAAACGGGAGTTATTTCTAATCACCTCGAACTTTACGGTACTGAAAACAATAATAGTCCTTATGGTGTAGAATTCTCTGCTGAAAACCGAAAAGTTTATGCCACAATCAGCCAAGGACACGAAGGCGATGGCACGAGTCAAGTGTTACAGTGGGATTTAGAGAGTGCTGATATACCAAACTCACTTCAAATCATCCATTCTTCAAACCAAATAACAGCTGGTGCCTTACAATTAGGAATAGACAGGCGTATTTATAGAGCTCAATTGAGTTATAGTGGTAATACAACTATGTCAAAATATTTAGGTGTTATCAGCAACCCTGAAGCAGATGGTACGGCTGTTAACTATAATGAACAAGGTATTTTATTGGACATCGATGGCTCTAATCAGAATATTAGTAGAATTGGTTTGCCGCCTTTTATTCAATCGTTATTTAATTCTGAAATCGATATTATTCAAAACGGAATTAGCACCACGGAGCTTAAATTATGTACTAATGACAGCTATACTTTGCAAGCCGAAGACATTGTTGGTGCAGATTACGCTTGGACGTTGGATGGTTTACCTCTAACCGAAACCTCATCGCAATTATTAGTGGATACACCTGGATTTTATGAAGTCTACATTGAACCCAATAATGGGGAGTGCCCTATAGAAGGTAGTGCAGTTGTTGGCGTTTTTGATATTCCTGTTGCGCACCCACTTACCGACCTTAATGTTTGTGATGGTATGAATAATGACGGTTTTTACAGTTTTGATTTTACGGATAAAAACCCTGAAGCTTTATTAACACAAGACACTGAACAACTTAACGTACGCTATTTTGAAACCCAAGCTGATGCCGACGCTGGCATTAATCAAATTATGTTTCCTTATACTAATATTAGTAATCCTCAAACCATTTTTGTTCGTGTAGATAATAATGAAAACACCAATTGCTATGCAACAAATTCGTTTAACCTTGAAGTGTTCTCACAACCTGAAATAACGGTCTTAAATACCATAGAGTTTTGTGATAATGTTGGAAATTTAATGGATGGGATTGCTACGATAAACCTAGAAGACTTAATCCCTACAATTAGAGGTCAGCAAAATGAAAACGAAACAAGCATCTCCTTTCACAGCTCTCAAGATGATGCTGATAATAGTTTAGCGGCATTACCTTTAAATTATACCAATACCACAGCTTTTAACGAAACCATTTTTGTGAGAATTGAAAACAATTTAAGTCCAGATTGTTTCGCAACCGGAAGCTTCGAATTTATAGTAAACCCTATTCCTGTTGCAAATAACATCAGCATTATACAATGTGATGAAGATGGAATACCAGAAGGATTCACCACCTTTAACATTAATGAAAGTCTCGAAGAAATCACAGATATCAACAACAATTACGCGGTAGAATTTTATTTGTCGCAGGCTGATGCTGAAGCTCAAGAAAACCCAATAAATGGTGCTGCATTTCAAAATTTCTTCAATCCTCAAACCCTATATACTAGAGTAACCAATACTGACACAGGTTGTATTAATTTTAGTGAAATTTCTTTAGAAGTTAGTACAACGGCTTCAAACAACGCAAACTTACAATTATGTGATACGGACGGTATTGAAGATGGTTTTACAACCTTTAACCTTAACGAAGCTAATGCAACTGTTTTAGCTGGAGCTCCTACAAATTTAGATTTAGAGTATTATGAAACTTATGAAGATGCTTTGTTAGAAACCAATCCGCTTAGCACAACGTTTACTAACACCATAGCTTATAACCAAACGATTTATGGACGTGTAGAAAATGCCAACGCCTGTTATGGTATCAGTGAAATTGAACTCACTGTGTTTGCTTTACCAAATATTGAAACTGAATTTGAAACATTTTATTGTCTGAATTCTTTTCCTGAAACAATCCTAATAAACGGAGGTATTTTGGGAGATTCTGCAAGCAATTATTATTACGAATGGTCCACAGGCGAAAACACTTCTGAAATAGAAATTAACGCACCAGGCACTTATAACGTTAGAATCACCAACACTAACGGCTGCTTTAAAGACCAAACAATAACCGTTTTACCTTCAAATGCGGCTTCGATTACAACTATTGAAGTTGTTGATGCTTCACAGAATAATACCATAACCATTTTAGTCAGTGGAGAAGGCGACTATGAGTATGCTTTAGATACTAGTAATGGCATTTTCCAAAATAGTAATATTTTTACCAATGTAGAACCGGGTTTATATACGGTTTATGTTCGCGACAAAAACAATTGCGGTATTGTGGAAGATTTGGTTTCCGTGATTGGTTTCCCTAAGTTTTTTACGCCTAATGATGATACTTTTAATGATTTTTGGCAAGTTTATGGCATAACTGAAGAATTTCAAGCTAATTCTAGCATATTTATTTTTGACAGGTACGGCAAGCTTTTAAAAGAACTCAACCCACTAAGTCCAGGTTGGGATGGCACCTTTAATGGCGAAAAAATGCCCACTAACGATTACTGGTTTAAAGTCACTTTAGAAGACGGACGCACTTATACAAATCACTTTACATTAAAACGATAAACAAATCCCCAACCCTCACTTTGAAACTTATATATTCTCTTTTTTTTAGCTGTTTTTTTAGCCTTGCTGCAGTAGCGCAACAACCTAACGATTGTCAATTTGCAGTGACAGTTTGTGGAAATTCGAACTTTAGTTTGGATGTCAATGGTATAGGCACCCAAGAATTATCCAACTCTAACACCTGTGCTAGTCAAGAAAACAACAGTATTTGGCTAGAAGTTAACATAGCAACATCAGGGACCTTAGCGTTTACGTTGACGCCCAGCAGCTCTAGTATTACTGAAGATTATGATTTCTTTATTTTTGGCCCTGATGTAAACTGTGGAAATATCGGACAAGCCATTCGCTGCTCTACCACCAATCCTTCTGCAGCTAATCAAGGTAATAATTTAACTGGCTTAAATTCTACATCAACAGAAACCTCTGACGGTCCTGGAGCAAATGGGGATAGCTTTGTAAGCGCCATTAATGCACTTGCAGGTGAAAGCTACTATATTGTTATTGATAGACCCGTAGGGAATAGCCCTTTTTCTTTAGAATGGACAGGAACTGCTACGTTTCCTGAAGCTCCATCAAATCCGATAACAGCAAATACAATTTCAACAAGTTTACCTAGCATAGATGTTTGCGATTCAACCGCACCTTATGATGACAATATCACGGAGTTTGACTTCACAGATTTAACAGATGAAATTATTAATGGAGAATCTGACGTGGTGGTTACTTATCACACCTCTGAAAGTGATGCTAACATTAATGTGAATGCTTTAGGTACTATTTTCAATAATACAGCGAGTAATGAAACTATTTACATTAGAATCGAAAATTCAACTACTGAATGTTATATTATTAATGATGTAGACATTAATGTTTCCACACTCACCGATTTTAATACACCTACAGATTATAACCTTTGTGATGATGATTTAGATGGAGACGACCAAAATGGAATTTCAACCTTTGATTTTAATTTAAAATCACAAGAAATTATCGAGGGCTTTGCGGGCGCTAATTATGCCATTAGCTATCATTTAAGTCAAGCCAACGCCGAATCATCTACAGCTCCATTAGCTTTAAATTATAGAAATGTAGCACCTACTCCAACTGAAATATTTGTTAGAATTCAAGATTTAGATTCTGGTTGTATTGGTTTTACTGTATTTAATATCACTGTCGACCCAAAACCAATGGCAAATGATATTATACTGATACAATGTGATGAAGACGGTATTCCTGAAGGGTTCACAACCTTTAACCTTACCGAAATCTCTGATGACATCACTGGTGGAAATCCAGATTCTACTATTGCATATTACCTTTCACTGATTGATGCTGAAAATCAAAATAATCCTATTGATGCTAATGCGTTTCAAAATTTCTTCAGCCCACAAATCATATATACTAGAGTAACAAATCCTAGTACTGGATGTGTTAATTTTAGTGAAATTTCTTTAGAAGTTAGCACTACAGCTTCAAACAATGCAAGTTTACAATTATGTGACACTGACGGTATCGAAGATGGTTTTATGGAGTTTAATCTCACGGATG
Organism: Winogradskyella vidalii; assembly: GCF_013403955.1. Lineage (GTDB taxonomy): Bacteria > Bacteroidota > Bacteroidia > Flavobacteriales > Flavobacteriaceae > Winogradskyella > Winogradskyella vidalii. The sequence continues at coordinate 293,289 of NZ_JABFDG010000002.1, forward strand.
CCAATGATACCATATTAGCAGGTTCTCCTGCAGGATTAGATTTAATTTATTACGAAACATATCAAGACGCTTTAATTGAAAGCAATCCGCTTAGCACATCTTTTATCAATACTATTCCTTATAGTCAAACCATTTACGGTCGCGTAGAAAATGCTAATGCGTGTTATGGTATTAGTGAAATTGAATTAACGGTATTCGCTTTACCAAATATTGAAACAACCTTTGAAACACAGTATTGTCTTAACTTTTTTCCAGAGACAATGACACTTTATGGAGGCATTATCGATGACTTACCAAATAACTACTATTACGAATGGTCAACAGGTGAAGATACTTCAACCATAGAGGTTAGCGCTCCAGGAACTTACAGCGTTAGAGTTACAAATACCAATGGATGCTTTAAAGACCGGATAATAACGGTTTTACCTTCAAACCTTGCCACAGTTACCAATATTGAAATTGTTGATGCTACTCAGAATAATAGTATCACTATTTTTGTGAGTGGTGAAGGTGAATATGAATACGCACTCGATGATATCAATGGACCATATCAAGATGAGACAACGTTTAATAATGTAGAACCTGGACTTTATACGGTTTACATTAGAGATAAAAATAATTGTGGTATTGTTGAAAATTTAGTTTCAGTGATTGGTTTTCCTAAATTCTTTACGCCAAACAATGACGGTCCTAATGATTTTTGGCAAGTAAGCGGAATTTCTTCTGAATTTCAATCTAACACGTCTATACTTATTTTTAATCGCTATGGTAAACTTTTAAAAGAACTCAATCCTTTGAGTGTTGGTTGGGATGGCACCTATAAAGGTAAAAAAATGCCAACTAGCGATTATTGGTTTGAGGTCCGATTAGAAGACGGCAGAACGTTTAGAAGTCATTTTACATTAAAGCGATAAGTTAAAATATTGTATTTTAGTCCGAACAAGCGCATATTTTGAAAAGCACAATTGCCATATTAATTATAGTCCTGTTTAATTTACCACTTTCGTTGGAGGCACAAGACATTGAGTTGTTCCAACAATTTAACGGCCGCTATGACTATACAGCAATCGGCAATACACTTAATACTGGAGAAAATAATAACTCTAGTTTTTGCACCATTCTAGAAACCTCTAGTGCCACATTAAGTTTAGACCCCAATTATACCGTTATTAGCGCATATCTATATTGGGCTGGATCTGGACTTGGAGACACCGAAGTAACTTTAAACGGAACAGCGGTTACTGCAGATGACACTTACAATGTCTTTTTTGAAGACACCTATTATGGGGAACTAAGCTATTTCTCATCTTACGCAGACATCACAGCGCAAATTATAAATGAAGGTAATACTAGCTATCAATTTGCAGATGCAGATATCAACGCTAGTATTTTAGCTAATCCTGGCTATTGCTCAAATAGAACCAATTTTGGTGGCTGGAGTATCTATGTTATATATCAAGATGATAATCTTCCATTGAATCAAATTAGTCTATTTCAAGGCTTAGAAATCATCAATAGAAATGTACCCGAAATAGAAATGACACTAACCAATGTTAATGTGTTAGATAATGAGGGCGCTAGAATAGGATTTTTAGCTTGGGAAGGTGATAATACACTAAATTATGGCGAATCACTTTCAATTAATGATAACATTATTTCCAATCCACCATTAAATCTTGCCGATAATGCTTTTAACAGCACCAACAGCTTTACCAATTCAACAACTTTCTATAATGGCGATTTAGATGTTTATGATATAGAAAATAATATTGCTATTGGAGATACAGAAGTGTCTATAAAATTGACTACAGGAGGTTATGATATTTTTGGCACATTTCAAGCAGACCTTATTATTTTAAATAACATTATTACGGTTTTAAACAGCCAATTGCCTGATGCTACAATTACTATTACTAATTATGACGTGTATTGTGCTGATGACAACGTTGAACTATTTTATACTGTAAATAATTTTAACAGCACAGATGTATTACCATCAAATACACCGATTGCATTTTATAGTGAAGGCGTTTTAATTGGCCAAAGCACCACATTAAATACTATTAATATAGGTGCCAGTGAAAGTAACTCTATTATTTTAAATCTTTCAGAGGTTACAAGCTCAGATATAAACATCCTTGCTGTAATTGATGATGATGGTACCCAGAATGGTATAGTAACAGAAACAAACGAAAACAATAATAGCACAACAACTATTATTCAACTCCTCACAATTCCTGAAGCAACACGACTACCCGACCTAATAGGTTGTAATGAGGGCTTAGAAACCGCAACTTATAATTTGTTTGACGCCCTTGAAACTGTTGATTACAATGAAGAGGATGTAACTTTCTACACAAGCTTAGAAGATTTAGAATTAGGAACTAACTCAATATCAATTCCTGAAGATTATAATAATGTATTAAATCCTGAAACCATTTATACACGTATAGCGAGTCCGCCATGTTATGAGATATTTCAATTCAATTTAACCATAGAAAACTGCCCGCCATACATTCCTCAAGGTTTTTCGCCTAATAACGATACCAAAAACGATTGGTTTAATATTCAAGATTTATACGACATATTTACAGCACACGAATTGCAAATTTACAACCGCTATGGCGAACTTATTTTTGTGGGCAATAATGATATGCCTTGGAACGGCACCATAAATAAAGGGCTTAATAATATAGGAAATAAAGTTCCTATTGGCACCTATTATTATATTTTAAACTTGAATGACCCCAATTACAAACCTTTTGTCGGATGGGTATACGTCAACTATTAAATAGCGTTTGAAATTATTTTTCAGTCTAAAAACCTAGAAAATGCTAATTTTAATTCAAATTCCAAAAACCTATTGGTTTCAACTAAAAATGTAATCACTAAACATTAGTACCCAAACAAGTAGCTTAAGCCAAGGCTCGCTATTTATATTTAGGCGATTTTTCTTACCAAAATAAAAATAGCTTCATCTGTTAAAGTTTTATGCCATTCATCTTATTTTTTTGTTGTTTCAACATATATCTTTTAACTTTATAATTCGTTAGCATAGTTTCTTTGTTAGCTCCCTCAACATAAATTAGTACAAAAAACTAAAAATCTAATTATTAGATTCTAAAATTCTATTAATTAGTTTTTATTGATAAGAAATTAAAGTATTGAGTTTCAGGTTAAGCAATTTCTAAACAATAAAGTTTAGAAATTTTTGAAGTCAATTTGGGAAGAAAGGCCTCGAAAAGAGGTCTTTTTTAAGTCAAATCTGCACATTCGGCCTTAAAATGTTAACATTTTAAGCATTTCGTCGTATTTTTTTGTATTTCGTCTTTTTTAAGTCTACATTTCGACCATATTAAATTAAGTGTTTGCGTTGACTCCAAATCTCCCCTTCACTAATATTAAAATCTTAACCGAAACTAATGACTTATTTCAACCGCTCCCTCAACTTACTTATAGGCTTAATTTGTAGTTCTGTTTTTGCACAACAAATTTCTATAGATAATACAGTTTCCCCTCAAGACTTAATTCAAAACACCCTCATACAAGGTTGTGTAGAAGTCTCAAACATTTCATCACCTTCAAATGGCAACCTAATTGGCTTAGGCAGTTATGGATATTTTGAACGTGGTAATTCTAATTTCCCATTTAACAATGGTATTGTACTTACCACAGGTAATGCTTCATCTGCAGGAAATGGTCAAAACAATACAATTTTAAACGAAGGTGACCCAACTTGGCTAACCGATAATGATTTAGAAACCGCATTAGGTATTTCAGGAACTGTAAATGCAACTTCTATTGAGTTCGATTTTGTTTCTATTTCAAACCAAATTCAGTTTAATTATATATTAGCTTCAGAAGAATACTTTGGAAATTTTCCTTGTGAATATTCAGATGGTTTTGCCTTTTTAATTAGAGAGGCTGACTCTAACGATCCTTATACCAACATTGCTTTAATACCAGGAACAACTACACCTGTAAACACAAATACAGTACACGATGAGATTGTTGGATTCTGTCCGGCTTCAAACGAAGAATATTTTGAAGGTTATAATGTAGGTGACACAAACTTTAATGGGAGAACAACGGTACTATCTGCTACTGCAGCAATTCAACCTGGTTTACAATACCAAATTAAATTGGTGATTGCAGATCAAAATGATCAAAATTATGATTCTGCGGTATTTATTGAAGGGAATAGTTTTGATGCCTCTGTAGATTTAGGTGAAGATTTTTCTACTTGTGCAACAAGTGTACATTTAGATGGAAACATTGATAATGCTAATGCCGTTTACAGTTGGTATTTAGACGATGTCTTACTGCCTTCTGAAACCCAAGCTACATTAACGGCTTTACAAACGGGAAATTACCGCGTAGAAATTCAACTTCCTCTTGCAGGAACCTCTTGTATTATTGAAGATGAAATTCATGTTTCATTAAGCTCTACACAAACCTCAGACCCACTATCAGATTATCTTCTTTGTGATGATGCGACTCAAGATGGTGTTGAAACTTTTGATTTATCTACTAAAGATGCTGAAGTATTAGCTTCGGTGCCTTCATCTAGTTATTCAATTTCTTACCATTATAGCAATACTGATGCGATTAATAATAGTAATGCAATTACAAGCCCAATTCAAAATACAGATAATCCACAACCTATCTATGTAAGAATTGAAGATACAGTAAATGGGTGTTTAGCATTTTCTACATTTAACTTAATAGTAAATAGCAAACCCATAATTGCAAATCCTACACCTTTAGACATTTGTGACGATCAATCTGCTGATGGACAAACGGCTATGGATTTAAATTTTCTTAAAGATAACGAAATTGCATTAGCACAATCTGAGTTAGTAGTAACTTATCACGGCTCTGCCAGTGATGCTGAAGCGGGTATAAACGCTTACCCAATGCCTTATACCAACACAAATCCTAATGAGCAACTATTTGTAAGTGTTAAAAATCCTGAAACAGGCTGTATTAGTACAACAACATTAGATATTAATGTGGTTAGCACTCCTGTTATAAATATGGAGCCACACTTATTAGATGCCTGTGATACCAACCATGATGGTATTGGGCAATTTGATTTAACGACTATTATCCCTGAAGTATTAGATGGGTTAACAGATGCAACTGTAACCTTTCACACAAGTGAAGAAGATGCTACTGCAGGAATAAACCCTATTTTAAATGACACTAATTACACCAATGTTAGCTTAGAAGAAGAAATCTTATATATAAGTGTGCAAAACAGTACTTCTGGCTGTGCTACAATTGCGCCGATTGAACTTCACACTAATTTATTATTAACCGCTACAAATATTAGAGATGTTTCATTATGTGATATTGGTGATGATGGTGTTGAAGATTTTAATTTTGAAAACATTGCTGTTGGTATCATTAATAATTTACCAGATATTGAAATTGTTTTTTACGAAACTGAAACCGATAGAGATAATCAAACCAATCCTATCGACGTCACTTCGCCTTATGAGTCACAAGCTAATCCGCAAACTATTTATATCACATTAGAAAGTCCAACTTGTTTTGAAGTTGCTGAATTTGATTTAATATTATATCCTATAATTCAATTTGAATCAGTGGTAAGCTTAACCGTTTGTGATGAAGATCAAGACGGATTTACAGCTACAGATTTATCAACATTAAATCAAGATGTCACCAATGGCGAAGAAGGATTTAGTGTTAAATACTTCCCTACAGAACAAGATGCTATTGATGGTACTAATGCTTTACCAAACGTGTATACTAACACTTCTAATCCGTTTACATTATTCCCAAGAATTACATTTACAGAAACGGGTTGTTATGATTATAATTCGTTTGAAGTAACTGTATTACCGGCTCCAGAAAGCGAAAAGCCTTTAGATATTGTTATCTGTGATGCAGATAGAGATGGCTTTTATACCATAAATTTAAATAATAGTATTCCTAATTCTATTTTAGCAACACCAGACCGAACAGTTACTTTTCACAACAGTTTAGCAGATGCAGAATCTGGCACAAATGTCATTAATAATACGTCAAGTTACGAGGCACAAACTGAAATAATCTATATGAGTGTCAAAAACACCAATACAGGTTGTTATGCTATTGAAGAACTCGATGTTATTGTGAACACACTCCCTTTTGTTGGTAATTTATCTAATTATGTCAATGAGTATAACTTCTGTGAAGATGAATCGGATGGTATCGGTGAATTTCTTTTTGAAGATAAAGATGCTGAAATCTTAAATGGACAAACAGGAAAAAAAGTGTCTTACTATCTTAATCCTACGGATGCAGAAAACAAAACGAATCCTATAGATAAAACGAATATCTACGAAAACATCAGTAACCCACAACAAATCTATGTAAGAATTGATAATATTACAGACGAATCTTGTTATGCAACCTCATCATTTACAATTGAGGTAGGAACAAACCCTTTATACAATGAGCCTACTGATCGATTTGTTTGTGACGATAATGTTGCTGATGGCTCTGTATTACATGACTTTTCTGACATCATTGATGAAGTGTCAGCTGGGATACCAGATATTGAGAGTGTAAAATTCTTTACCTCTGAAATAGACGCTAGAAATAACACCAACGAAATACCTGTACAGTTTGCTAATACTGTAAATCCGCAACAGATATATGTTCAAATTGATAACGGCACCATATGTCAGTCTATCACCTCATTTGTTGTTAATGTTATAGAAACACCAAGTGTTTCGCCAATAGACCCTATTATTGAATGCGATGATGATACCGATGGTTCTCTTGTATTCGATTTAACTGTTGCAGAATCAAATATCTTAGATGTAAGACAATCTGATATCACGATTAGTTATTATGCTAATTTTGAAGATGCTGAAGCTGAAATTAATAAAATATCAAACCCTGACAGCTATACAAACATATCAAATCCACAAACGGCTTATATCAAAGTTACCAATACAGTATCTAATTGTTTTGTCACATTTCCAATTGAGTTAATCGTTAATCAACCACCGATTATTAATGATTTTGAAACCTATACAGTTTGTACCACTGAAGACAATATGGTAGATTTAACAGAAATCAACCCTATCGCTACAGATGTTAATTACAATGTATTATTTAGTTATTTCGATAATGAAGCCGATGCTATTGCCAACACCAATGCATTAGATACAAATTACACCTATCAAACTGATTATGACACTTTGTATGTAAGAACAGAATACAGCACGACCCATTGTTCTACCTATTATGAATTCAATTTAAAAGTAGACCCTTTACCAACTGTTAACCAACCCGGAGATCTCACCAGCTGTGATGATAACTTTGATGGTATTTTAGAATTTGATTTAACACAACAAAACGCCAGTATTTTAGGGAGTCAAAATCCTAACATATTCGCAGTAACCTATCACCATTCAGAGTCTCAGGCTCACGATAACAGTACTGCTTTAGAAACCGATTATATGGCCTATGATGGTGAAGTAATTTACACACGTGTAGAAAATACTGCTACAGGCTGTTACAGTATCGGTCAGTTTTCTGTAGTAATAAATCCACTGCCAATTATTGATATAGAAGACCAAGTCATTTGTTTAGATAATGGGCCTTTATTAGTCTCTGCAAACACCAATTTTCTAAATGACACTTATTTATGGTCTACTGGAGAAACCACACCAGAAATTGAAATTTCAACTGTTGGTAGTTATTGGGTAAAAGTAGAATCAGAATTTGGTTGTGAAAGCACCCGTTATTTTGGAGTATCAGAATCTGAAGCTGCAACGATTGAAACTACTGAAGTTGTTGATTTTTCAGACCCTAATAATGTTACCGTAACCATTAGTGGTATTGGAAATTATCTATATCAGTTAAACGATTTTGAACCGCAAGAATCTAATGTATTCGATAATGTTCCTATGGGTTACAACACCGTAACTATTATAGACCTTAATGGGTGTTCTAATATCACCAAAGAAGTTTTAGTAGTTGATTTCCCTAAATTCTTTACCCCAAATGATGATAATGTTAATGATACTTGGCATGTTGTAGGGATTGAAACCTTACCAGGCACAATCATCAATATTTTTGATCGCTACGGTAAACGCCTAAAGCAAATTGGTTATAACACACCAGGTTGGGATGGTAATCTTAACGGTGCCCGACTACCAACAAGTGACTATTGGTACGTTGCAGATGTACAACGTGGCTCTATTTCTTTTCAAGTAAAAGGACATTTTACACTTAAACGCTAAAGTTATTTTTTTCTATATTTTTTCATAAATTAAATTGTTAGTCTAGTCTTAAAAATCCCCAGTATTGGGGATTTTTTCATTACGTATTCTCACTTATATTGCAGAGTTACTAATTCATTAGAATTGTAACTCTGCTATTAATTAAAATATAAACTGTGAGATTAAGATATATTATACCCTTTGCTATAAGTGTTTTAAGTCTATGTAATGGTTATTCTCAACATATAAATACAGACGATTCCATAGCTCTAGAACAACTTATTCAACAAAACCTTGGACAAAATTGTGTTGAAATTTCAAATATCGCTTCCAATGTCAATGGAAATTTAAACGGCTTTAACAGCTTTGGCTATTTTGAACGTGGTAATTCTAATTTCCCTTTTGATAACGGCATTATATTATCAACAGGAAATGTAAATTCCGCAGGAAACACCGTCAACACAAACCCTTTAAATGAAGGTGACGATACTTGGGGAAATGATATCGATTTAGAAAATGTATTAGGCATTGATGCGACTCTAAATGCAACATCAATACAATTTAACTTTGTCTCGGTGGCTAATCAAATTCAGTTTAATTATATTTTAGCTTCCGAAGAATACCAACAGGAATACCCTTGTTTTTATTCCGATGGATTTGCTTTTTTAATACGAGAAGCTGGTTCTGGCGATACGTTTTCTAATATTGCCGTAATTCCTGGTACGTCTATCCCAGTTAATACTAATACAGTTCACGACTTAATCCCAGAATGGTGCGAGGCAGAAAACGAAGCTTATTTTGAAGGCTATAATGTAGGTGACACCAACTATAATGGTCGTACTGTTGTACTTTCTGCTACGGCTACAATTATTCCTAATGTAGAGTATGAAATTAAACTGATAATCGCAGATCAAACCGATCACAATTTTGATTCTGCTGTTTTTATTGAAGGAAATAGTTTTAATGCCAACGTAGATTTAGGTCAAGACATTACAACCTGTGGCGATTCAGTAACCTTAAACGGAGATATCCAAAATCCACAAGCATCTTATCAATGGTACCAAAATAACACACCGCTCGCTGGTGAAAACAACCCAGAATTACAAGCTGTTGCTTCCGGAACCTATAAAGTTGAAATTACAATTCAGCTCAACGAAACCTCTTGTGTTATTGAAGACACTATAGAAATAACACTCGATTCCGAACAATCTTCAACACAAATATCAGATTTTATTTATTGCGATGATGCTTCAAATGATGGTGTAGAAATCTTTGACCTCACCGCTAGAAACAATGAAGTTTTAGCTTCAGTACCACCATCTACTTATAATATTAGTTACCACTACTCTAGCGAAGCTGCCGAAAATAATAACAATCCTATTATTGGACCAGTTGAAAACACAAGTTCGCCACAAGCTATATTTGTTAGGATTGAGGATGTAATTAATGGTTGCTTAGCATTTTCTACGTTTAACCTAGTGGTCAATCAAAAACCAGAATACCAAGAACCAGACCCAATTATTGCTTGCGAAGACCCTAGTTTAGACGGTTATACATTTGTGGATTTAAATATGGCCAGTAGTCAGATTAATAATGGAAATACGAATCTGTATGTCACTTATCATTACTCACTTCCTGAAGCTGATTTGGGTACTAACCCTATTTTTTCTCCTTATGTTAATTATAATACCTCAGAAACGCTATTTGTGCGTATTTACGATAGTACTACAGGTTGTTATTCTACAACTTCGGTTTCAGTTGAATTTCAAGATACACCTCCAATAAACTTAGACGATCAATGGATTGCATCTTGTGGAGAAAATGAAGAAGGCTTCGAGTTTTTTGATTTAACTAGTATCATCAATTTTGTACTACAAGGCGCCACAGGTTTAGAGGTCACTTATCACCGTTCGGAATATGAAGCGCATTCTAACATCAACCCAATTTCTAATCCCGAAAATTATCAAAATGAGATTCAATTTTATCAGGTAATTTATATCCGTGTACAAGATCCAACTACAGGTTGCTATGCCTTAGTAAACTTAGAATTACACACGGCGATTATACAGTCTGGCTTTTATGATGAAGCCTTTATCGTTTGCGATGATGTATCTAATGATGGTATCGCTGACTTTGACTTAAGCGAGATTGAATTAGAATTCACTAATGGTTATGATGGCTATGAAATTGTATTTTATAGCAGCGAAGAAGACCAAAATAATGGCACTAACCCACTAGATGAAACGATGCCTTATACTGTTAGCAACAATGGCACTACCATATATGCAACGGTCAACTCTGGTGAATGTATTGAGTTTGTAGAGATAGCCTTAGAAGTCTCACCTGCTGTAGTTTTAACCCCTCAAATAGTTGATTATTGCGATGAAAATGATGATGGCTTTACGGCTTTAGACATGAATACCTTAAATAGTGCGGCCAGCCAAGGAGTACAAGCTGCTAATGTAAAATATTATCTCACCGAAGCGGATGCTATTAATAATGAAAATATACTTCCTGGTTATTATTACAACACCACAAACCCACAGTTTTTTTATATAAGAGTGACCAATGCACAAACGGAATGCTACGATATTTCTACACTACAGGTTAATGTGGTGGGCGCTCCAACAATTATGTATCCAGAACCTATAATTGTTTGTGATGATAACAATGATGGTATAGCAACTGTGAATTTAGAATCTAAAATCCCAGAAATCGTAACGGCCACTGCAGGTTTAGAAATTTCATTTTACAATGATTATAATTTTGCTATTGAAGGTGATACTGAAAATGCAATCGCAACCCCAGAAAACTACACGACTTCCACTGAATATATTTTTGCTCGTGTAGCAAATGAATCATCGGGCTGCTATAGTCTTTCTGGTTTTTACACTTATATAAATACAGTACCTGAGTTTATTCCTATTTCAAACTTTGAGAATTGTGAAGCAGATATAAGCGGTGTTGCTGATTTTTATTTCTATTTAAAAGATGATGAGATACTCAACGGTCAACCCGACAAACAAGCGCTTTATTACGAAACAGAAGCTGATGCTATTGCTGGCATTAATCCAATTGACAAGTATTCGGCATATCAAAATATAACAAGTCCTCAAACCGTATATGTTAGAGTAGAAAACTTAACAGATCCCGATTGTTTTGACACCTCATCGTTTGAGTTAGAGGTTGGCTCCATTCCTATTTTCAACGTTGCAGAAAATATATTGCGTTGTGATGACATTAGTAATGATGGTTTAGTAACCGTAGATTTAAATGAAACCATAGCTCAAATGTCTGCTGGAAGTCCAGAAACTCTAGATATTACATTTCACGCCACAGAATACGATGCTGAAAACAATTTAAATTCTTTACCCTTAGAATACACCAATAGCACCAACCCACAACCGTTATTTGCTAGAGTAGATAATGGCAACTATTGTAAAGGCGTTTCGGCTTTTGAAATCAATATTATTTCGGCACCTATAGTAAACCCAACCGTTCCAATGGTTCAGTGCGACACGGATTATGATGGCTTTGTAACTTGGGATTTGTTAATTTCCGAAGAAGAAATATTAGATGTAAGACAAGATAATATCGAAGTGCATTATTTTGAAACCTTAGACGATCTAGAAGCTGATACAAATTCAATTACATCTCCAGAAAACTATACCAATATTACCAACCCACAAACCGTATATATTAAAGTAAATAATACAGTAAGCGATTGTTTTGTTGCCGTTCCTTTAGACTTAAGTGTGAATCTTCCACCTTCATATAATGATTTTGAAATCTTTGAGATTTGTGATAACCCAACACAAAGTTTTAACCTTTCAGAAATAGAAACAGCACTAATTGATACTGAAACTGAAGCCATCCTCAGTTATTATGAAACTTATGATGATGCTGAAAACAGCACCAATCCATTAGCTACAAATTACACTTACCAAACCACAGGTGACACTATCTATGTGCGTTTAGAAGCTCCAATTACAGGCTGTTATTTTATTTACAATTTTACGCTTCAAGTTAATCCGTTCCCCATTGCTAATCAACCCAATAACATAGAAATTTGCGACGATAATTCTAATGATGGCCTAGCCTATTTTGACTTAGAACTGCAAACCAATACCGTTTTAGGCTCGCAAAATCCAGATGATTTTACCATAACCTACCATTTAAATCCTAATGAAGCTGAAACGGGAGAAAATGCAATTATAACAGAACATCTAGGATCAGACCAACAACTAATTACAGTACGAATTGAAAACAATGACACAGGCTGTTTTAGCACAACCAACTTTATGTTAATTATTAATGCTTTTCCTAATAATCCAGAACCGATTATTGTATGCGACAATGATTATGATGCCATAACAACGTTCAACTTAACCCTTGCCGAAGCTGAGCTATTTACAACACCTAATCCCAATCGTGTAATCACTTATTTTGAAACCATAACGGATTTACAAACTGATGATAATCCCATTTTAAATCCTGATAATTACCTCAACTTAAGCAACCCACAAACTGTTTATATTAAAGTATTCAATACCATTGCCGATTGCTATACTTATGTGCCATTGGAATTACGCGTCAATCTTCCGCCTGCAACAAATGCTTTTGAAGTGTTTGATATTTGTGAAAACGAGACTAATAGTTTCGATTTAACCACGATAAATCAAGTCATTTCTAACAGCAACTACAATGTTCTCTTTAATTATTTTACTTCTGAAGCGGATGCTAATGCTAATGAAAATGCATTAGATACTAATTATACGTACACAAGTACAAGTGATATTATTTATGCGCGTGTTGAATTTAGCACTACACATTGTTATTATATTTATCCTTTTGAACTCAATGTAAATCCATTACCATCAGCCAATATACCCGAAAATCTCACCAATTGTGATGATGACTTTGATGGTTATGTTAATTTCAATTTAAGTCAGCAAGATGCGTCTATATTAGGATATCAAAATCAAAATAATTTTAGTGTTACTTATTTTAGCAATCACTTAGATGCCAATGAAAATATCGCGCCAATTAATAGTGAAACTTATCTAGGATATAATAACGAAATTATAACTGCACGAATTGAAAACAATACCACAGGCTGTTATAATCTTGTTGATTTTTCATTAGTTGTGAACCGAAAACCTTTTGTTGATATTCCTGATCAAGTAGTTTGTATAGATAATTTACCATTAGTTGTTTCAGCTGAAACGTTTTACGCTGCAGACAGTTATTTATGGTCTACAAATGAAATTAGTTCAGAAATTGAAATCACAGAAATTGGCACTTATTCGGTTACAGTAACCTCAGAATTTAACTGCACAACAACCAAGACTTTTAATGTTACCGAGTCTGAATCTGCAACCATAGAACTTGCTGAAACACTTGATTTCTCTGACCCTAACAATATTACCCTAACCATAACTGGCATTGGCGATTACCTCTATATATTAGATGATGGCGATGCTCAAGATTCTAATGTATTTGAAAATGTAACCTTAGGTTATCACACCATAACGATTATTGACCTTAACGGTTGTGCCGAAGTAACTAAGGAAGTAGTGGTAATAGATGCACCACCATTTTTTACACCAAATCATGATAATAGAAACGATACTTGGCATATTGTTGGTATTGAAACGTTACCAGGTAGTATCGTTTATATTTTTGACCGCTATGGCAAACTAATAACACATTTAAAATCAGACGATCAAGGTTGGGATGGCACTTATAACAGCTATAATATGCCTGCTAATGATTATTGGTTTCTAGCAGAAATTCATCAAGGTAATACATCCTTTGAAGTAAAAGGGCATTTTTCTTTACGTCGTTAAATGGCTTCGAGTCTAAAATTCAGATTTTTAAAACTCAGAAAAGCAAGCTAATTTCTTTAACATCTTTATAAATACAAATAAAAGATAGATCCCTATATTTGCAATCCCTTAAGTAAAAGATGAAGCAAATAATAGTTTTAGCTGCCCTAATGGCAGCCTTGTTTACGAATGCCCAAAATATTACGGTAGACAGCCAGTCCTATACACCTCAACAACTTGTAGAGGACATCTTGATAGATAGCGATTGTATTAGTAACATTAACGTAACCAATGTGGTTGGTGGTGATTTTAATGGTACAGACCAAAGTTATGGTTTTTTTGATGCTTCTGGAACCACATTTCCTTTTCAAAGTGGTATCGTTTTAAGTACAGGCCGACTGAATAATGTTCCTGGTCCCAACAATAATTTAAGTGATGATAATGCCAACAATTGGACTGGTGACGCAGATTTGGAAAATGCCTTAAATGAAACAGGAACCATAAATGCAACAATCCTAGAATTTGAATTTACCGCGGTAGCACCACAAGTAAGTTTTAGATATCTTTTTGCTTCAGAAGAATATCAGGAAAATGATTCTAACACCTGTCAATATTCAGATTTATTCGGGTTTTTAATTCGTCCTGATGATGATCAAACGCCCTATGAAAATATTGCTATTGTACCAAATACAAACACACCTGTAAAAGTAACAACCGTCACGCCAGGAATCCCTGGTAGCTGTCCTCCTGAAAACGAAAGCTATTTCGGTAGTTTTAACGGTAGCAATGCGCCAATAAATTTTAATGGACAGACCGCAATTTTAACTGCCACTGCTAATGTGATTCCTAATGAAACGTATCACGTAAAGCTAGTGATTGCCGATGAGCATAATTACCGCTATGATTCTGCTGTTTTTTTAGAAGCAAGTAGTTTTGAGCTGTCTTCAGACTTAGGCCCCGATTTACTTTTGGCAACTAATAATGCATTATGTGAAGGCGAAAGTATTGAACTTAATGCTTACCAAGATGGTCAAAATACTTACGACTGGTTTAAAGATGGAGTATTAGTAACTGAAGCTTCAGGTTGTAACACTTGCGGAACTTATGCCGTATCAGAATCAGGAACCTATACCGTAGAAGTGACTTTAGCCAATGGTTGTATTGCTTATGGAGAAATTGTAATTGAATCGGTACCATTACCCATCGTTTCAGATGCTATTTTAATTGAATGTGATGCTAATCAAGATGGTTTCACTACCTATAATTTATTTGATGCTACAGATAGTTTAACCAATAATGACCAAAGCCTATTCGTCTATCGTTTTTACTTAAACGAAGCAGATGCCATAGCAGATAACAACCCCATACTAAACCCTGGTACATTTGAAAACACCACAATTAATCAAACTATTTTTGCACTTATAATTAATCAGGCAAATTGCGTGAGTGTTGCTGAATTAGAATTACAAGTGTCTAATAACACTATAAATATTCCGGATTTACAAGGCTGCGATGGAACTATTACAGATGGTTTTACAACTTTTGATTTATCTGAAATAGAAGCATCCATCTTAGACCAAATACCTAATGATTCAGAAGTTAGCTATTATGAAACTGAAGAAGACGCTTTTAACGAAACCAATCCGCTTCCTAATACTTATGACAATACCGTAGCAAATTCACAGACTATTTATGTAAAAATTAGTAATAACAATCAGTGTTTTGGTATATCAATGGTTAATTTAAATATTCTGTATACGCCTTTATTAGAAGCCGATGAAACGCTTATCTATTGCGAAAACGCATTAGAACCTTTAACTATTTTTGGTGGTGTACTTAATGATTTGCCTAATAATTATTATTACAAATGGCAGCTTAATGGCGTCACTACTGAGGTAAACACTTTATTTTACGAGGTGACAGAACCAGGTGATTACACCGTTATTGTTACAGATCCAAACGGCTGTTCTTCAAGTAGAATTATAACGGTTGAAGCCTCTGAATTAGCCACTATAGAAAGTGTTAGTGTTGTTGGTGTTGCCCCTAACAATACCGTTACAATTTCTGTTTCTGGTAATGGAGATTATGAAATTGCTTTGGATGATGAAAACGGTGTTTATCAAAATACTTTTACATTCTCGAATGTTACACCAGGTTTTCATACCGTTTTTATTAGAGACCTCAATGGCTGTGATACTGTTGAAGCTACCATTTCGGTTTTAGGTTTTCCTAAGTTTTTTACACCAAATGGCGATAGAGACAATCCTACATGGCAAGTTATTGGTAACAATGAACAATTCAATCAAATAGTAGCGATTCAAATATTTAATCGCTACGGAAAACTAATTACTGAACAAACAGCTCAAAGTGCTGGTTGGGATGGAACTTTAAATGGTGAGCCGCTTCCAAGTGATGACTATTGGTTTATTGCTAGTTTTATGGATGGAAAAACATATACTGGACATTTTACATTGAAAAGATAAATTCTATTCAATAATTTTAAACTAAAATAGCAATTGTACTTTTACGCACAAAAAACAACTTTAAAATTTTAAAAAATTATAATCAGCTAAATGCCAAGCCATTTAGATTGTAGAACAAATACACTTCATGTTATTTATTAGCATTTAATCTTTTGTTGTTTTTAACAATCAGTACCATTTTATCTAAGTAATAATTAGAATAACTATTAGGTAACAAATAGAAATATTAAATTACATACTTTTGCGACCCTAATTTTTTTAAACTAATAGATGAACTATAGCTTTTTACTTTCAACACTCGTTTTAATTTTAAACGGTAATTTTTTTATTGATAACGCAAGTAGTACCAATTACAGAACAGAAAGCATTGCTTGTCCGGCTCCAATAATAAACACATTTAGCCCTTCAACTGGCCCAACAAACACAGAGATTACAATTAACGGCAGTAATTTTAATGAGACAACTACTGTAGATTTTAACGGTATTAACGCAAGCTTCACCTTAATAAACAATACTGAAATTACTGTAATTGTTCCTCCTGGAATCGCAAATACTACTCCTATTACACTTACCACTTCTGGAGGCTGTAATACTACAACCACTACTAACTTTTCTCTATTAAATTCTGATTGTAATTCTGCCGATGAGATTTACATCTCAGAAGTTTACGATTCCGATGGCGGAAGTTATGGTGTTATTGAACTCTATAACCCAACCAACACAGCCATAAACCTAAATTCAACATACGAAGTACAACGTTTTGGAGATATTGGCAATGCTTTACCAAGTGCTACAATCCCTTTAGAAGGTTCTATAGCCCCTTTAAGCACTTATATTATTGAAATGGGTAATAATGGTAATACTTGTAGTGGTTTAACTGCGGGGATATTTGTAGCTGCAGGGATAAATGAAGACGACGAAATTAAATTACTAAAAGATGGAGCAATCATTGATGTGATGCATACTGATGATGAAATTGGCTTCAGCTTTATTAGAAATGCAGATGCATCGGCACCGAGTTCAACATTTAACCTCAACGAATGGTTATTATTTGAGGATGAAGATTGCTCAAATTTAGGATTACATACAGCTGATACTGGTTTTACTCCAAATATGACACATCCAACCAATCAGAATATTTGCGAAAACGCAACTGCTACCTTTTCAGTGGCTATAGATACAGGATCGTATTCGTACCAATGGCTTGTGCTTAACAACTCCGGAAATTGGGTAAACCTAAATAATGACAGTAATTACTCTGGGGTAACAACCAATACTTTAACGATTACAAATGCTCCAGCGAGTTTTAATGGGTTTCAATATTACTGTATAATTACATCTGGGAGTTGTGATTTTATTTCAAATACAGCCCAACTTGTGGTTTCAAATCCTGAAGTAGATACGCTGGCTAACCAAACGGTGTGTTTTAACTATACCTTACCTGAGTTAACCAACGGAAATTATTATACGGGAACTAATGGAACAGGCACTCCACTCAGTGCTGGAACTGTGATATCTGCTTCGCAAACCATTTATATTTATAACTCGGCTGGCACATCACCTAACACCTGCCAAAACGAATCTAGTTTTACGGTTTCTATTAGCGGAAATCCACAGGTAAGTGTTATCGCTGATCAAACGGTGTGTTCAGAATATGTGCTTCCTAATATCAACAATGGAAATTATTTTACTGCACCTGATGGTAATGGGACACTTTTAAATGCTGGTGATACCATTTTAAACTCACAAACAGTATATATTTTTAATACGGTCGGCGTTGCACCTAATAGTTGTACTAACGAAAGTAGCTTTGAAGTTGTAATCTATCCTTCTTCAGATTTTACATTAACTGCTTCTAATATTAATATTGAGGACGATTCAATAACGATATTAATGTCTGATGCTTCAATAGTATACGAATATGCAATTGATAATTCGAGCTTTCAAAGTGAAAATACATTTACAAATATCTCAGAAGGAGCACATACATTATATGTACAAGATGCTAATGGGTGTCTTATGAAATCCATCGATTTTGAAATTGAAACTTTAGCAACAGAACTCATAATACCTCGAGGTTTTTCGCCTAATAATGATAACACAAATGATTGGTTTAACATCCAAGGTTTATACAATGTTTACACCAACCATAAACTTGAAATTTATAACCGATACGGTACATTAATTTTTGAAGGAAACAATACTAACAAATGGTATGGAATAGCTAATAAAGGTCTGATGAATACCAATAATGTCCTTCCTGTTGGCACATATTTTTATGTTTTATATTTAAATGAGCCTCATACAGATTCTAAACCTTTTACAGGCTGGGTTTATCTTAACAAATAAAATCAATTATAGTTTATAGTTTTTTAACGATTAACATGAAATAATGAAATACCTTAAATTATTAGTTCACTATCTTTTTGTCTTTTGTTTGTTTTTTATAACGAGTGCTTTTAGTGCCGTAGGTAACAATGAAATTAAAGACAGTAATTTTTGTCCTGCTCCAATAATTAATACATTTTCGCCTTCTAGTGGACCAGAAAACACCTTAATTACGATTAATGGTAATAACTTTAATACGGCTAGTTCAGTATTTATAGGAGGTATAAATACCAGCTTCACAATTATTAATGATACACAAATCACCGCCCTTGTTCCCGATGGAGCTGCAGATTCGACTAACATTTCAATCTCGAGTAATGGAGGATGTACAGGAAATTCATCAAACAATTTTACAGTTTTGGAAGCTTCATGTACTATTAATGACATCTATTTCTCTGAGTTATATGACGCTCAGAGTGGTGCTTATGGCGTTATTGAACTCTACAATCCCACAAATACAACTGTAAATTTAGATGGTGTTTATGAGATTTTAAGATATGGAGATATTGGTGACTCAGACGCGGCTGCTACCGTTATTTCTTTAACAGGCTCAATCGCTCCATTAAGCACCTTTATTATTCAAAGTGATGGTTCTAATCCGTGCACTGGATTCGCTGTAGATTTTACTTTAGGAGCTGGGTTTAATGATAATGATGAATTCAAACTTAAAAAAAACGGAACCGTAATAGACCATGTTCAAGCTATAGATGAAAGAGGTTACACTATTATACGAAATGCAAATGCAGTAGCACCTGCAAGCACTTTTGACTCCAACGATTGGTATAGAGATGGTTTTGAAGATTGTAGCGACCTTGGCTCTCATACTGTCAATACATCAACTACCACTCCTAATATAACGCATCCGCTGTCTCAAGAAATATGTGAAAATGGCAACACTTCGTTTACTGTTTCAGTAGATTCTGGCTCATACACCTACCAATGGTTGATACTTAACAGTTCTGGAAATTGGGTGAACGTAAATAACAATAGTAATTACTCTGGAGCAACATCGAGTACATTAACAATTTTAAATGCATCATCTGGTTTTAGTGGTAATCAGTACTACTGTATTATGACTTCTACAGATTGTGATTTGGTCTCTAATGCAGTACAACTTCTAGTTGCTAACCCAAACGTCGATATATTATCTAATCAAACCCTTTGTACGAGCTATACTTTACCAACGCTTACCGATGGCAACTACTTTACAGGGACTAATAGTTCTGGGTCACCTCTTAATGCTGGTGATGTGATTTCAACTTCACAAACCATTTATATTTATAACGAAATTGGCACTGCACCTAATAATTGCGCTAATGAAAGTAGTTTTGACATCACCATTTCAGGAACACCGAATGTTGATACCATCGCTAATCAAACCCTTTGTTCGAGTTATACTTTACCAACGCTAACCGATGGTAACTATTTTACAGGAACTAATGGTTCTGGGTCACCTCTCAATGCTGGTGATGTGATTTCAACTTCACAAACCATTTATATTTATAACGAAATTGGTACTGCACCTAATAATTGCGCTAATGAAAGTAGTTTTGACATCACCATTTCAGGAACACCGAATGTTGATACCATCGCTGATCAAACCCTTTGTTCCAGCTATACTTTACCAACGCTAACCGATGGTAACTATTTTACAGGAACTAATGGTTCTGGGTCACCTCTTAATGCTGGTGATGTGATTTCAACCTCACAAACCATTTATATCTATAACGAAATTGGTACTGCTCCTAATAATTGTTCAAATGAAAGTAATTTTGATGTCACCATTTCAGGAACACCTAATGTTGATACCATTGCTAATCAAACTGTTTGTACGAGTTACACATTACCAACGCTAACCGATGGCAACTATTTTACAGGGACTAATGGTTCTGGATCTCCACTAAATGCTGGTGACGTGATTTCAACAGATCAAACCATTTATATCTATAACGAAATTGGTATTACACCTAATACTTGCTCAAATGAAAGTAGTTTTGAGGTTACTATTTATCCTACGACAGATTTCACTTTAGATGCATCTCATATTTCAACAATCAACAATACACTTATTGTTGACATGACAGATGTAACTTTTGAATACTTGTAC
This sequence comes from Winogradskyella vidalii, assembly GCF_013403955.1. Taxonomy (GTDB): domain Bacteria; phylum Bacteroidota; class Bacteroidia; order Flavobacteriales; family Flavobacteriaceae; genus Winogradskyella; species Winogradskyella vidalii. Next base: position 314,338 of record NZ_JABFDG010000002.1, read on the forward strand.
GCAGTTGATGTCTCTAGCTTTCAAACCTCTAATATTTTTAATAATCTTTCCGAAGGTGTTCATACATTATATGTTAGTGACGAGAATAACTGTATTATTAAATCGCTCACATTTGAGATTCAAGTTGACCTTCATATTCCTGTGTTTTTCACCCCTAATAATGATACTGTAAATGATTTTTGGACTGTTATTGACAGAAATCAGATTGTAAAAGACATCCTTATTTTTAATAGGTACGGCAAACTTATAAAGCAATTAATTCCACACCAATATTCATGGGATGGCTTTTACAATGGTCATGTTCTCGAATCTAATGATTTCTGGTATTTAATAACACTTAGAGATGGAAAACAGCTCCGCGGTCATTTTGCTTTAAAGCATTAAATGGCCACATTATAAGCATAAAGCAGAGTGGCACATTACGATTTATAAAGCCAACTTAAGATGATATTATTGCTATCTCTTTTATTTTAACGCAATTGTAACTCACAACACATTTAAATTATAAGCGCTTTATCGTAACTTTGCATTATGCGATTTAAAATTGAGTCCGAATTTAAACCTACTGGTGATCAACCACAAGCTATAAAAAAACTAGCAAAAGGAATTACCGACAAGGAAAAGTATCAAACGCTCTTAGGTGTTACTGGTTCAGGAAAAACCTTTACCGTTGCTAACGTCATAGAGGAAGTGCAACGCCCAACTTTGGTGTTAGCACATAATAAAACTTTAGCTGCACAATTGTATTCTGAATTCAAACAATTCTTCCCAGACAATGCGGTTGAATACTTTGTTTCTTATTATGATTATTACCAACCTGAAGCTTACATTCCGGTTTCAGGTGTTTACATAGAAAAAGATTTATCTATTAACGAGGAAATTGAGAAGATGCGTTTAAGCACGACCTCCTCCCTTCTCTCTGGTCGTCGCGATGTCATTGTTGTAGCTTCTGTATCTTGTTTATACGGTATTGGAAATCCGGTTGAATTTCAAAAAAATGTAATTTCCATTGAACGTGACCAAGTGATTTCAAGAACGAAATTATTACATCAGCTAGTTCAGAGTTTATATGCTAGAACTGAAGCGGAATTCAAAAATGGAAACTTCAGAATAAAAGGCGATACGGTTGATGTGTTTCCTGGTTATGCCGATCACGCGTTTAGAATTCACTTTTTTGGTGATGAAATTGAAGAAATTGAAGCTTTTGATGCCAGAACCAATGAAATTATAGAACGTTACGACCGACTAAATATTTATCCTGCCAATATGTTCGTGACCTCTCCAGATGTGTTGAATGGTGCGATAAAAGACATTCAAGATGACTTGGTAAAACAATACGATTATTTTAAGGACATCGGCAAACATCTGGAAGCCAAACGCCTAAAAGAACGTACCGAATTCGATTTAGAAATGATTAGAGAGTTAGGCTATTGTTCTGGTATTGAAAATTATTCTAGGTATCTAGACGGGCGACTACCTGGCACAAGACCATTCTGTTTACTCGATTATTTTCCAGATGATTTTTTAATGGTAGTTGATGAAAGTCACGTTACCATTTCTCAAGTTCATGCCATGTATGGTGGTGATAGAAGCCGAAAAGTAAATTTGGTAGATTATGGTTTCCGTTTACCTGCTGCCATGGATAACAGACCTTTAAAGTTTGAAGAATTTGAGGCGCTTCAAAATCAAGTGATCTATGTGTCTGCTACGCCTGCGGATTATGAAATGCAAAAAACCGATGGCGTTTATGTCGAACAAATTATTAGACCAACAGGATTATTAGACCCTATTATTGAAGTCCGGCCGAGTTTAAACCAGATTGATGATTTAATTGAAGAAATCCAGAATCGTGTTGAAAAAGACGAACGAACACTAGTCACAACACTTACCAAGCGAATGGCTGAAGAATTGACAAAATATCTAACTCGTATTTCTGTCCGAACCCGATATATTCACAGTGATGTTGATACTTTGGAACGTGTTGAAATTATGCAAGATTTACGAAAAGGTGTTTTTGATGTTTTGGTTGGCGTTAACTTATTGCGTGAAGGTTTAGATTTACCTGAAGTTTCACTCGTTGCCATACTCGATGCTGATAAGGAAGGTTTTTTACGTTCGGCACGATCATTAACACAAACGGTTGGTAGAGCTGCGAGGCATCTTAATGGAAAAGCGATAATGTATGCTGATAAAATTACCAAAAGCATGCAAAAAACCATCGATGAAACTGAATATCGCCGTGAAAAGCAAGTTGCTTACAATACCAAACACAATCTCGTGCCAAAAGCATTGAATAAAAGTTTAGATAGTGCTTTAACTAAAAATTCAGTGAGCACGTACCGAACTGAACTCGATGCTCAAATAGCTGCAGAACCAGAAAGTGAATACTTAACTAAAACGGAACTTGAAAAGAAAATAAGAGAGAACCGTAAACTTATGGAACAAGCTGCTAAAGCCTTAGATTTTATGGAAGCGGCTAAATTTAGAGATGAGATTACAGCTTACCAGAGTAAGTTAGAAAAATTGAAGGTATAGTAAGTGTTCTTCTCGTAAAGGCAGAGAGTTGCAAAGAATAATCTCAAACTATTTATTGATTTAATACTTAAAGACTTTTACGAGATAATAATTAATAGTATGTAAATATGAGTTTCTAAATAGCTCTATTCAAATAATTATGAGATACCGATTTTCAGCGGTATAAGTTCAACTAGCTAAATTAAATGCGGGAAAAGGCTTTTCAATTCAGAGTTTTACTTAATTATATTGCACCTTAAAAATATCAATTAAGAAATCTGGTGGTACGATTTTATTTGGAAAGCTATCCATTAAATCTAATACTCTATTAATTGAATCATGACTTAAACCCATTCGCAATCCAAAGTTATGAATTTTAACCAATTGCTTCGGTGCCACTTTATGATCGAGATTCATTAATAATACCAATCTATGAAATTGTACAATACGTTCGCTGTGCGATTTTAAATGTACATATGTTACAGGGTGTTCAAATAAATACTCAAAATCTTCTTTAGAGATATCCAATTGCTTTGCTATACTGAATAAAAAATTATATTCAATAGCTTTTATATTTTCATCTATTTGAGCGAACGCAATCATTTCTGAAAGTAAGCTCAATTTTTCAACGCGATTTATCATCATTATGAGAGGGTTATTTTACACTGTAAAGTTAAACAGGTCCTTTATTTTATTGTCGTTGATATAATGTATCTTATCGAAAAGTTAAACGTATTTAGTCGACTTTATTTAACGTTTGTCAATACAGAATTTAAACTAATGCATAAAATATAAGCTTATTTGCTAGTTAACATCAACATTTAGCACATATAAACAAACACACCTAAAACACTAACCAACAAGTACTTACAACACAAATAAGTATAACTCTTTTTCCTCATTCCATAAAAATGATTTAGGTATATTTACTTACAAAATACGAAGATTCTTAAAAAGTCTAACTTTTAATAATTAGGCATGGTGCTCAATTTTTTTTGATGCCGAAAACTTTTTATGCTAGAGAGCGAAAAATTGACAAATACTCCAACTTGTACAAATGATAAACAAAGTTTTATTATTTAGATTGAGCGAAAAGGCTTTTCAATGGCTATATTCCTTTTTTTAAACTTTAAATTAAGAAAACGACTCACAAAACAACTAGTGTAAAAAATTATTATAAATTTTGTTTTAAAGCGCGCAAAGTAAAACTTGTCGAAGTCTTATATTTACAACTAGAATTTATTATGATAAGCACTTCGACTAAATTCATATAATAGCATAATTAAAAACAAATAGATTCTCACGTTGATGAGAATAAAATAACAATTCAATGACAAACAACGACATATTCAAAAAACTAAGAGTAGCCCATAAATTAAGAGATGATGATATTGTTAAAATCTTAGAATTAGTAGATTTCAGAATTTCTAAAAGTGAGTTAAATGCAATGTTTAGAAATGAGGACCACCCGAAATATATGGAATGTGGCGATCAAATTCTTAGAAACTTTTTAAATGGACTAATTATTCATTTACGTGGGCCAATGCCTAAGAAAGGCGAAAAAAAGAAGAAGGCCTAATTTTAATTAGCAGTTCAAAACTTTTACATTCATTTTAAGGTTGACACATTCGTTGAATAAATTGACTCATAATGAGCTATTTATAATAAGTTATAGTAATAAAAGCTAATACCTTTTAATAACGTAACACATCTAAATTTCGGATGTATCATTAAAACATAAAAAAAGAGCAACATATACATGTTGCTCTTTAATATTTTATATCATTCTAATCAAGTAAGATACTGAAATAAGTTCAGCATGTCATAGTTAAATTATGACAACACCTCTTGTACTTTGTCAGCAGCTTCTTGAAATTCTGTTGCACTCATAACATCTAAACCAGAATTATCAATTAATTTCTTAGCGATGTCTGCATTTGTTCCTTGTAAACGTACAATGATTGGTACGTTAATGTTACCCATATTTTTATAAGCATCAATGACACCTTGTGCAACTCTGTCACAACGTACAATACCACCAAAAATGTTGATTAAGATGGCTTTTACAGCAGGATCTTTTAATATAATCTGAAAAGCGGCTTCTACTCTAGCGGCATCAGCAGTACCACCAACATCTAAAAAGTTAGCTGGCTCACCACCTGCTTGCTTAATTAAATCCATAGTAGCCATAGCTAAACCAGCACCATTTACCATACAACCAACGTTTCCGTCCAAGTCCACGTAGTTCAAACCTAAAGCACCTGCTTCAACTTCAATCTGGTTTTCTTCACGTAAATCTCTTAATTGAGCTAAATCTCTATGTCTGTATAAGGCGTTAGCATCTAAAGTTACTTTAGCATCAACAGCCATTATTTTATCATCACTAGTTTTTAAAACCGGATTGATTTCAAATAAAGACGCATCCGATTTATCATAAGCGGTATATAAAGCGGTAACAAACTTTGTCATCTCTTTAAAAGCTGTACCAGATAAGCCTAAGTTAAACGCAATACGACGCGCTTGAAAAGGTAAAATTCCTGTTGAAGGATCAATCTCTTCATTATGTATTAAATGCGGTGTTTCTTCTGCAACTGTTTCAATATCCATACCACCTTCCGTAGAATATACAATCATATTTCTACCGTTTGCACGATTTAATAAAACTGACATATAATATTCACTCGGCTCATTCTCTCCTGGATAGTAAACATCTTCTGCTACTAAAACTTGGTGTACACGTTTCCCCTCCGCAGAAGTTTGTGGTGTTACCAAATCCATTCCTATAATTTGTCCTGCGATATCTTCAACTTCCTGAAGGTTTTTAGCCAACTTAACGCCGCCACCTTTACCACGTCCACCTGCATGAACCTGAGCTTTAATCACATGCCAACCTGTTGCTGTTTCAGCGGTTAATTGCTTCGCTGCATCTACAGCTTCTTTAGCACTTTGAGCTACAATCCCACGTTGGATACGTACGCCAAAACTACTTAATAATTCTTTTCCTTGATATTCGTGTAAATTCATTTTTAATCAGAAATTTATTGGTCGCACAAAAATAAGCATACTAATAGTTTTTACCAATTGTTTTTATTGTTGATTTAAACTCTTAACAATACATTAATTTGAAAATAACCTTATTAACTTAAATATTCTTTACTATTTTTTTTAATCAATTAAGCGCTTTATAGTAGAAAACGCTTTGTCAACCAAGTAGTCTTCAACAACAATTGTAAACTCATTAGTTGTAGAAACAACCTCGTATAAGGTGATATTTTCCCAAGCTAAACGTTTAAATATTTGATAATACAAGCCAACTATTTTAGAATTTCCTTTAGGTAAATATATACTAATCGCTGATAATTTTTCTTGCAATCCAATTTGAGTTTCATGTGCAAATGCCTTGAGCACACTTTCTTTTTCAGAAGTTGAAATAATGATGTTACTTTCAAACATTCCTCGTGTAAAAGCATAAAATATTTGATGATTCTCACTAATTGTTTCCAATATTTGAGAATGACTATTCACCAACGTCTTAGAATTCTGATACGTAAAATCACTTAAATTAGAACGGACTGTAATATCTCCTAATTCATTAAATGCTTTTTTTAAACTCTTAGAATTTTCGAGATTTAAAGGGTGTTGGTAACGCCGTAACGCCATCATAATAGCACCATCTTTAATAGGTTTCCGTAGCATTTTAGAAATCGGTTCATTTAAATCTTTTGCTAAGGCAGAAAAATTAATAATATCTCGAGACAGTCCCTCTTCCAAAAAAGGACTCGCCACAATTATATCTTGCACACAAGAAGCAATGGTTTTCACAGGCTTAAATTTTAATGACTCCTAAACAGAATAACTTTATAATGCCTAATTAGTCTTGTTAATTATTTAACATTTTGTGTAAAAATAGTAATTTTTTAGTATTTATATGTTTTAACTAATGATTACATTTACTTTTGACCCACAAAATAAAAACTTTAAGATTTAAATAAAATGAAAGAAAACACCTTATTAAAAATTGCAAAAGACTTTGGAAGTCCTGTATATGTATATGATGCTGAAAAAATTGAGTTTCAATACAAACGCTTAACAAAAGCATTTAGTAAGGTAAAACATTTAAAATTAAACTATGCCGTTAAAGCATTATCTAATATATCCGTATTAAAACTCTTTAATAAATTGGGTTCTGGAATTGATACCGTTTCAATTCAAGAATTAAAACTAGGATTAAAAGCGGGTTTTAGACCAGAAGAAATCATTTTCACACCAAATGGCGTATCGCTTGAAGAAATTGAAGAAGCTGCAAAGCTAGGCGTTCAAATTAACATTGACAATCTAACCATTTTAGAGCAATTTGGAACGAAACATCCAGAGGTTCCTGTTTGTATTCGCATAAATCCACATGTTATGGCCGGAGGAAACACTAATATCTCTGTTGGACATATTGATAGTAAATTTGGAATCTCTATACACCAAATACCATTATTACTTCGTATTGTAGAAAATACAAAAATGAATATCAACGGGATTCACATGCACACTGGAAGTGACATTTTAGATATTGATGTCTTTTTATATGCCAGTGAAATTTTATTTGAAACGGCAAAAAACTTTAAAACCTTAGAGTTTATTGATTTCGGATCAGGATTTAAAGTTCCTTATAAAACAGGCGATATTGAAACTAATATTGAAGAATTAGGCGAAAAACTATCGGAACGTTTTAATCAATTCTGCAAAGAATACGGCAAAGAATTAACCTTGGCTTTTGAACCTGGAAAATTTTTAGTGAGTGAAGCTGGCGTGTTTTTAGCGAAAGTAAATGTAGTAAAACAAACGACTTCAACTGTTTTTGCTCAGATTGATTCTGGTTTTAATCACTTAATTAGACCTATGCTTTATGGTTCTCAACATGAAATCGTTAACCTTTCTAATCCAAAAGGTCGCGAACGCTTTTATTCGGTTGTTGGTTATATTTGCGAAACAGACACATTTGCCAATAATAGACGAATTCCAGAAATAACTGAAGGCGATATTCTAAGTTTTAAAAATGCTGGTGCGTATTGCTACTCTATGGCTAGCAACTATAATTCACGCTACAGACCTGCTGAAGTATTAATCTATAAAGGAAAAGCACATCTTATTAGAAAGCGCGAAACGTTTGATGATATTTTAAACAACCAAGTAGATATTACCCTTTAATTTTTTTTGCGTTAACCTTTTATTGTTTTAAAGCATATTTGCGTTGTGATTGCTGCTATCTTTGATTGTTACTAACACAACTTAAATATGAAACAAATTGCGCCTAGAATAATCCGCCAAATTTTTGTTTTACTATTAATTATACTCTCTGGTAGTTTAATTTTTAGTGAAATGTTACCCTATTTGAGTGGTGTTTTAGGCGCAATAACGTTTTATATATTATTACGAAAAATGATGAAGCGTCTCGTCAATGAGCGTAATTGGAACCCTAAACTAGCAGCCATAACGCTTTTGCTTGGGTCGTTTTTTGTTATTTTAATTCCACTTACCGGTTTTGGAATTATGCTAGGCAACAAAATTTCAGATGTTGCCAGTAATAGTGAAAAAGTTATTGATGGTTTTAAAGAATTAATTGGTGAAATAAAATTTAAAACGGGGATTGATATCAACTCACAAATTGATACTGAATCTATAACCACTTGGCTCTCCAAAAGTGCGCAGAGTATGGCTGGAGACACATTTAATCTTTTTATTGCTATAAGTTTAATGTATTTTATGTTGTACTTTATGTTAACTAACCGAAAAAAACTAAGAGAATCGTTGCGAAATTATATCCCAATGGGTTCAAATAGCTTAAATCAAATTGGTGATGAAATACAAGCCATGGTTAAATCTAATGCTATTGGAATTCCTTTGGTTGCTATTGCACAAGGTGTAATTGCCCTCATCGGATTTTTAATTTTTGGCGTTGAAGAACCGCTATTTTGGTTTGTAATTGTCACTATTGGCTCCATGATTCCGTTTATAGGTACTTTTGTAGGTATTATTCCTGTTTTTATTTTAACATTATCTTCAGGTAATACATTTCAAGCTTGGGGAATTTTAATTTATGGCTTTGTCGTGGTTGGCTTAACCGATAACATTATTCGATTATATGCCCTTCAAAAACTAGATGATGTTCACCCCTTAATCACGCTTATTGGAGTCATCGTAGGCGTCCCTTTATTTGGATTTATTGGTTTAATTTTTGGACCTTTATTAATCAGTATTTTTATGGCATTGGTAAAAATCTATACGAGCGAATATAGCAAGTCAATCGACCAATCGACTACAGACCATAATTAAATTATAGATTGGCAATTAAGTTATTTGTAACTTTATAAAATTGTTATAATTAATTTAATTAATCCTCTCCTATGAATGCGCAATCGTCAACTCATCCACAAACCTCTCTTTTCACTTTACTTTTTCTATTTGCAAGTTTTTTATCATTTGCACAAGGCACAAGATTACTAAGACAACCAGATATAAGCTCAACTCATATTACTTATACTTATGGAAGCGATATTTGGGTTTCTAAACTGAATTCTAGTGATGCTAAACGGATTACTTCAACTGCTGCAAGTGAATCTAACCCCTACTTTTCTCCTGATGGAAATTGGATTGCTTTCAGTTCTAACAGAGCTGGCACCAACAATGTTTATGTTGTTTCTACAAATGGCGGAGAACCAAAACGCTTAACTTGGCATCCAAGCGGATCAACCGTTAGAGGTTGGACCAACGACGGCAAACATATATTATTTGCTAGCAATAGAGAAACGGCACCACGCCCTTACAACAGACTTTATACCATTCCTGTTGAAGGCGGAGCACCCCAATTAATAACTAAACAATGGGGAAATGACGGTGCTTATTCACCTGACGGAAAACATTTGATTTTAGACAAAATGGATCGTTGGGATGAAGAATGGCGTGCCTACAGAGGCGGGCAAAATACCCCACTGATTATATTAGATTTAGAAACTCAGGAGGAAATTTTACTTCCTAATAAACACACTACGGATATTCAACCAATGTGGTTAGGTAATACCATTTATTTCTTATCGGACAGCGATTTAGTGTCTAATATTTGGTCTTATAATCCCACAAGCAAAGCCCTAACCCAAATCACAAAATTTGAAGGTTCTGATATTAAATGGCTAAGCGGTAATGCGAATATTTTAGTTTATGAACGCGACGGTTATTTACACACCATGGATATTTCCACTGGGAAATCCACACAATTATCAATTAATGTGGTTGGTGATTTTCCTTGGTCCGAAACGAAGTGGGAAGATGTTTCAAATTCTACACGCTCCGCTTCGTTATCTCCAAATGGTAAACGTGCTATTATGCAATCGCGTGGCGACATATTTACTATTCCAGTAGAATTTGGTGATTCTAGAAATATTACCGAAAGCTCTGGTACCGCAGACAGACGACCAATTTGGTCTCCAAAAGGAGATAAAATAGCGTGGTTTTCTGATGCTGACAGAAAAAATTATGCCTTAATGATTTCGGATCAAGATGGTTTAACTGACCCTGAAGCGATTTCTATTGGCGAATCTAAATTAGGATGGAATCCGACCTGGTCTCCCGATGGAAAACATATTGCCTTTGTTGATGATGATGTAAGATTACGCTATGTAAACCTAGAAACCAAAAAGATTAAAACAATTGATGTCGGAGGAACAAATTTAGAACGTAACAGTATTGAATTAAAATGGTCTCCAGACAGTAACTACATTGCTTATGAAAAAGCAGCTTCAAATAACTTTAGACAAATCTATATCTACACTTTAGAAAAAGATAGCACAACACCAATAACAGATACGTTTGCCGATTCCTTTTCTCCTGCTTGGGATTTAAATCAAAAACAACTTTATTTTTTAGCCAGCACAGATGTGGCATTGGCTTCCGGTTGGGCAAATACAAGTTCTATGACTGCCGATCCAGCTTATGCTGCCTACGTAATTAACTTAGATGCCAATGACGATTCGCCGTTTAAACCTAAAAGTGACGAAGAAGCCATTAAAAAAGAAGATGGTGAGAAAAATGATGACAAAAAAGACGATAACGATTCGAAAGACAAAAAGGACGACGAGAAAAAACCGATGCTTATAGATTTCGAAAATATTGGACGTAGAACATTGGCGCTACCAATACCTTCAAGAAATTACGGCTATATTATTGCTGGTCCAAAAGGATCGATATTTATCTCGGAATACATGCCGAATAGTAGAAGCGCCACATTACATAAGTTTAACCTTAACAAACAGGATCTTAAAGAATTTGCTTCTGGAGTAAGATCTGTTACAGTCACCACCAACGGTGAACACATGCTAGCTCAAATTAATGGTAATTGGAAAGTCATAAATACAGGAGGAAATGATGCCAAAGGAGGCAAACGTTTAAAAGTAAATCTTCAAATGAAATTAAATCGTTCTGCCGAGTGGGAACAAATGTTTGAAGAAGCTTGGCGTTACGAACGTGATTATTTTTATGATTCTAATATGCATGGTCGAGATTGGAATGTTGTTTACAAACGTTACGCCCCATTAGTCCCTTTTATAAAACATCGTGCAGACTTATATTATATTTTAGATCAAGTTAATGGTGAATTATCTGTCGGTCATAGTTTTGTCCGTGGTGGCGATTACCCAGATATTGAACGTTCTACAACGGGATTACTCGGAGCAGATATCATTAGCGATAAATCCCATTGGAAAATTGACCGTATATACACAACGGAAAGCTGGAATCCTGGTTTAACAGGACCTTTGGATGCGCCCGGTTTGAATATAAAAGAAGGCCAATATATCGTTGGAATTAATGGCAAAGAAATTAAAGCTGACGACAATTTTTATGAATATTTAGACGGCACATCTGGTAAACAAACCATTCTTCATATTAATGACAAAGCAGAATTTAAAGACAATTGGCAAGAAATTGTTGAGCCTATTCGAAATGAAAATTCATTGAGACAACGTACTTGGGTTGAAGACAACCGCAGAATGGTAGATAAATTATCCAATGGTCGCTTAGGCTATATCTGGGTGCCTAATACAGGAGGTCCTGGCTTTGTATCTTTTAATCGCTATTATTTTGCACAACAAGACAAAGAAGGTGCTGTTATAGATGAACGCTTTAATGGTGGTGGTTTATTAGATGATTACATGGTAGATTTAATGACACGCAGTCTTAGAGCAGGATTAACAAATGAAGTCCCCAACGGAAAACCATTGACACTTCCTGCAGGGATATTAGGCCCAAAAGTTTTATTGATTAATGAACTCGCTGGCTCTGGTGGCGACTTTTTTCCATGGGTATTTAGACAGCAAAATGTTGGTAAATTAATTGGTATGACCACTTGGGGAGGCTTGGTAAAATCGTCCACACATTATGCGCTCATTGATGGCGGCTCATTAACAGCACCCGATAATGCCGTATTTGACCCAATCAATAATAAATGGGTAGCCGAGAACGAAGGCGTAGCACCAGATATTGAAGTGAGACAAGATGCAAAAGCACTATCTGATGGAAAAGACCCACAACTTGAAAAAGCTATTGAAGAACTAATGAAACAATTAGGTACTAAAAAAGAGGTTAAAGTTCCTCAGTATCCACAACCTGCCAAAGGCAATTAAAATAAAATTATGAATTGGTATCGCATTGGTACTTGCAGTAATTCCTTTCGTAAGATTTAAAAATTTTAAATCTTACGAAAGCGAACTATTCGCGTAATTTACCTGTAAAAAAATTAACCTTAGGATTCATATAATTTCCTGAAGACCGTCTGTAAATAGACAATTGTCCGCAGTGCCAAATTGAATCTGCAATGGCTCCATTAACCAGGTTCCACAATGGAAACTCTCGGTCTTCAAAAATAATTTTGAATTGTGAAATATCATCACTTGCTCTTAAAATATCTGCTGCTGTTTTAAGATTTTGTAATGTTTTAGCTCGTAATTCTAAATAGTTTAAATTGTCTTCAACTTTAATATTAGATTGCTTTAATGTGGCATTAATAATGACTTTAGACAAGTCGAAAATATGACTAATCGTTTCTAAAGTTGTTTTACCATTATCATAAGCTTTATAAGCCAAATCTGTTTCTTTTAAACCTTCACTAGACCAATAAAACCGAAAGCCCAAAGCATCAATCATTCTTGCTGCCATTGTGCCTGCTGTAAAGTCCTCAGGATAATCTGGAATTTCATAATAAGGAAGTTCCGCTTCAGATGATGATTTAATTGTATTAGTAATCATAAGTAAGTAATTATAAAACTATTAAATGCGGTTTATTCATTTTCTAACTGCGCTTTATACGTATCGATATTCGCCTTTAACTCCGGAGCTAATTCAGGTTCTCTAATATCTTTGTATTCTTTTAGTGTATCATATAGAATTTTAGCTACAATGTAACGAGCTGTTGGTTTATCGTCTGCAGGAATATTATACCAGGGTGCCTTTGGCTTCGATGTTTTATTAATAGCATCTTCATAACAAGTTTGGTAACTGTCCCAATGTTCGCGCTCATCTAGATCATCTGGTGAAAACTTCCAATTTTTGTTAGGCTTATTTAAGCGTCTTAACAAGCGGCTTTTTTGTTCTTCTTTAGAGATATTTAGAAAGAATTTAAAAATAATAGTTCCATTGTCTGCAATATGCTTTTCAAAATTATTAATTTCATTAAATCGTTTCTCCCAAAAAGCATTATCTACATCCTCTACTGATGTGATATCTGGCATATTTTCAGACATCAAATATTGCGGATGTACTCTGGTGACCAATACATTTTCGTAATGGGTTCTATTAAAAATACCAAACTTTCCTCGTGCAGGTAATGCTTTTATATGACGCCAAAGATAATCGTGTTTTAACTCTAAATCAGTAGGTGTTTTAAAACTGTGCGCTACAATACCTCTGACATTAAATTCTTTAAAGACTTCACGAATTAAACTGTCCTTACCAGCCGTATCCATACCCTGAATACAAAACAATACGGCATATTTTCCATGCGCATACATAGCGTTTTGAATCTCCGCTAAATCTTCACTGACTTTTCTTAGTTTTTTTTCAATCTTTTTTTCTTTTTCATCTAAATCATAAGACGTTGGGAGGTCTTTGATATCAATTTGTTTTGAAATTTTAAAATCATTAATGTCTATATCTTTCATAACTCTGTTTTTTATTTTGAAGCAAAAGCTTTAACATCACTCTCACTCACCTCTTTATTACCTAAAATAATTAAACGCTCTATAACATTGCGTAATTCACGAATATTACCCGTCCAGTCGTAATTTTGAAGTAATTTAATCGCTTTATCAGAAAATGTTTTTTTAACACTGCCTTGTTCTTTAGATATTTTATCAGAAAAATAATTGATAAGTAATGGTATATCTTCTCGTCTATCGTTTAAAGCAGGGACTTCTATTAAAATAACAGCCAATCTGTGATATAAATCCTCCCTAAAATTACCGTTTTCGATTTCTTTTTTAAGATTTTTATTGGTTGCTGCAACAACTCTAACGTTGACTTTAATATCCTTATCACTTCCGACGCGTTGTATACGACTTTCTTGTAAAGCACGTAGTACTTTAGCTTGAGCCGATAAACTCATATCTCCTATTTCATCTAAGAAAATAGTCCCACCATTTGCGGCTTCAAATTTACCAGCTCTATCTTTTGCCGCTGAGGTAAAAGCGCCTTTAACATGGCCAAATAATTCGCTTTCTATAAGTTCACTCGGTATTGCCGCACAATTAACCTCTATCATTGGTCCTTTAGAACGCTCACTTTTTTGATGTAACCAATGCGCCACAAGTTCTTTTCCGGTTCCATTAGCTCCTGTAATTAACACACGTGCATCGGTTGGCGCCACTTTATCAATCATATCTTGGATGCGAGCAATACCTTCACTATCCCCAATCATCTCGTAATTTTTGCTAACCTTTTTCTTTAGCATTTTATTTTCAACAACCAATTCATTTCGATCTAAAGCAATACGAACGGTATTGAGTAAGCGGTTTAAATCTGGTGGTTTAGAAATATAATCAAAAGCGCCTAAACGCATGGTATTTACAGCAGTATCTAAGTCGCCGTGACCAGAAATCATTACTATTGGTACTTCTGGCTTTATCTTTTTTGCTGCTTCTAAAACCTCAACACCATCCATTTTTGGCATCTTAATGTCACAAAGCACCAAGTCATAGTCCTCCTTTTTAATCTTTTCAATTCCGGCTAAACCATCTTCTGCTTCTTCAACTTGATATTTATCATTCTCTTCAGAAAGAATTTTCACCAATACACGTCGGATTGCTGCTTCATCTTCAATTATTAATATTTTTGGCATAGCTTTTTTAATTTTTTATGTTGAATTGGTATTTAATTTTTCAAGTAATAATTCTGAATGAGTTTATATTTTGAAAATCTTAAAAACCATAACCGTATTTATTTTTGAATAATATGAATGTCACGCTGTGGAAACGGAATAGAGATCTTATTTTCTCTGAATAGCCGATCTATTTCAAATCGAATCTCACTTTTGGTGAGATGTGCTGTAAAACTATCGTCTACAGTAAAAACAAGTTTAAAATTTAAAGCACTATCTCCAAATTCATTAAATAAAACTGATGGTTCTGGATTAGGCAATACTCTTTCTTCTGCACTTGCGACCTCTAACAACAATCTTTTTACTAATTGAACATCACTTCCATAGGCAACACCAACTTCTACAGTTTCTCTAGTTGTATTACCATTTTGTGTCCAATTATACAGACTATTAGCTAAATATAAATGATTAGGGATTATCAGCACTCTATTATCAATAGTAACTGCACGTGTGGTTCGTAATTTAATTTCAATAACACGACCGACTTTGTCTTCAATCTCTATAATATCCCCGACATGTACCGTTTGATCAACCAAAATAAAAATACCTGCAATAATATCTTGAAATAAAGTTTGAAGCGCCAAACCTATACCAATTAAAAGTGCTGCAGAAGCGGCAAAAACGGCGGTTACATTTACACCTACGCTATTCAAGGTGATTATAAAAATTATAATGTAAACTACCCATCTAAAGTAGCCATAAATCACATTAAATTTACTTTTATCCTCTTTTGGAAGTTTCCTAGTAACTAACCTAAGTAATATTCTTAATGCTATTGTTGTTAAAAAAATAGCTGTTATAACGACAATAATATCAAGAATTGAAATACTAATATCTTCACCTAAACTCATATTTTGATTTAGAAATCCTTTAGTTGATTCCCAAATATCATTTTCGGTAATGGTTGTTTCAATATGTTCTAAATCTTGAATTATCACTGTTTTTATTAATACTTAAGCCATTTAAAAAGTTCTTTATACGTTGGTTTTTTACCATACATTAAAATACCAACTCTATATATCTTGGCAGCGAACCAAACTGCAAAAATAAATGTACCAATAAGCAGTAATAATGACAAACCTTGTTGCCAAAGTGGCACTCCAAACGGAATACGCATTAGCATTACCACTGGTGATGTTAATGGTATAAATGAAAATACGGTTGAAACTGTACCGTGTGGATCTTCAATAACCGTAAAAACGCCTACATAAACCGCTAAAATTAACGGCATAAGAATAGGGAGCATAAATTGTTGCGTATCTGTTTCGTTATCTACAGCTGCTCCAATTGCAGCGTATAGAGAACTATAAAGTAAATAGCCGCCAATAAAGAAAAACATAAAGGCTACAATAAGGTTGGCCATAGGCAAATTACCAATAGCTACAATTAAGTTTTCTGCCATGGCTTGTGCCCCATCGGCTTGCATGGCTTGGTTCATCATTTCTTGTTGCGGTGTCTGAACTTGTGTTAAATCGATTCCGAAAATTGAAGAAACCACAACTAATAAAACACCTCCTAAAATCACCCAAATTGCAAATTGCGTGATCCCAGCTAAAGAGGTTCCTATAATTTTTCCCATCATTAACTGTATAGGTTTAACCGAAGAAATAATAACTTCAATAATTCTACTAGTTTTCTCTTCAATGACACTACGCATAATCATGTTTCCATAAATAATAATAAACATAAACAGTAAATAACCTGCTGCACCACCAAATGCCAGTTTTACAATATTATCTATTTTAGAGCTCTTTTCGCCTTCAAAGCTTTCTTGAGCGATGTCGATATTTGTTTTTGAAGCTTCAATTTGTGTCATGGAAACCCCATCTTTTTGAAGTTTCATTTCTCTTAATCGCTTTTCAATACGTTGTTCTAATCCTGAAATAACACTTAATGATGGAGATTCTTCGGAGAAAAACTTTACATTATTTGAAATCAATTCAAGAGAATCTACATTTGAAATATGCAACAAACCATAATCTTCCTTTTCTTTTACTAAAGCTATGGCGTCTTTAAGACTTAAGCCACTTAGGTTCGTATAGGTTGTATGTTCTGTATTCTGAAATACATCATTTAAATACCCCGTTTCATCTAATATAGAAATGGTACGTTCCTTATCGTTATTTAGTTGAGATAAATAGGCAACAACCGCAACTAGGGCAATCATTATTAAGGGACTTAAAAACGTCATTACAATGAAGGATTTATTCTTCACCTTAGTAAGGTACTCACGTTTTATAATTAAAGGTAAATGATTCATTTTTAGTTGTTTTTTACAGTTTGAATAAAAATATCGCTAGCAGAAGGTATGACTTCCATAAAGTGGTGGACTTCTGCTTTTGAGGTTAAAAATGAAAGTAAATCATTTGGAGAGGCGTGTTCGCCTAGCTTAATATTTAATTTAATATCGTCATTTAAATTTTTAAAAGTTGCCGGAAGCACTTCAAATTTATCTTGAATTTCAGAAAACACCTGATCTTTATTTAACGACTCTAAACCAACTTCAAAAGTATTGGTTTTATATTGACGCTTTATATCATTTAATTTTCCGTCTAGAACTTTATTCGATTTATGAATCAAAGCAATATGATCACATAATTCTTCTACGGACTCCATTCTATGTGTCGAAAAAATTACAGTGGCACCTTCATCTCTAAGTTGCAAAATCTCATCTTTAATTAAATTAGCATTGATAGGATCGAACCCAGAAAAAGGTTCATCAAAGATGAGTAATTTAGGTTGGTGTAATACCGTAACTATAAACTGAATTTTTTGAGCCTGACCTTTACTAAGCTCTTGGATTTTTTTATTCCACCAATCGCCAATCTCTAACTTATCGAACCAATATTTTAGTCTGGTTTTGGCTTCAGATTTGCTCAACCCTTTTAATTGCGCTAAATACAAACATTGCTCACCAACCTTCATAGATTTATATAAACCTCGTTCTTCTGGCAGATACCCAATATCTCTAATATGTTCTGGTTTTAATGGATGACCATCTAAATGAACTGTACCTTGATCTGGCATGGTGATTTGGTTGATAATACGAATTAACGTGGTTTTTCCTGCGCCGTTAGGGCCAAGTAAACCAAAAATGCTGCCTTTTGGTACAGCAATAGATACTTGATTTAGTGCTTTAAATTTTCCGAAATTTTTAGAAACGGAATTAGCAACTAATAAGTCATTCATAGATAACTAAATTTTTAGGGTGTGGTTAGTACGTAAAGATATTAAATGTTATAGATTTTAAATAAAAATGCCCTAATAATTCTATAAATTTTGAATTTTGTCTTAAGTCTTTTAACAAGTTGATTTGCAATTGAATGCTATATCTAAACAACTTAGAGTTGTGTAATAATACTTTTTAGCATTGTATAATTTTACAAAACGACTAAGTAGACAA
Organism: Winogradskyella vidalii; assembly: GCF_013403955.1. Lineage (GTDB taxonomy): Bacteria > Bacteroidota > Bacteroidia > Flavobacteriales > Flavobacteriaceae > Winogradskyella > Winogradskyella vidalii. The sequence continues at coordinate 332,667 of NZ_JABFDG010000002.1, forward strand.
TTCATTTTTTCAAAATTAAATTTATAAAACAAAGGCTTATTAAAGATTTGCTAAAAACCAATTGGCACTAGCAATAATCGGACTTCACAACTTAGATTGTGCTTAATAGAAATTTTAAATTAGGGTTTATAAAAGAATAGTTCAAACCCTTTTTAGCTTAAAAACAAAACCCACCCTTATGGTTAGACAAGGATGGGAAAAAATTGCTATGAAAAAGAAAAATTATCGCTAATAATATTAACGATATATCAAATATACTCTTTTTTATTAAAGAATCTGATTTAAACAGACCCTTTTTTTAAGAAAACATATCTTTTACTTTTTCAAAAAAAGATTTATCAGAACTTTCAGGTTTTGGCTCAAAGTGCTCATCTTCTTTCATACTTTCAAAAAAGGCTTTTTGTTTTTTATTTAAAGTTTTAGGCGTCCATACATTTACATGTACTAATAAATCTCCTTTACCATAACCATTGATACTAGGAATTCCTTTACCGCGTAGTCTTAATATTTTACCAGATTGTACGCCCGGTTCAATTTTTATACGCACTTTTCCTGTAACAGTATCAATTTCTTTAGAATTTCCAAGAACGGCATCTGGTAAACTCACATACATATCGTAATGTAAATTATCACCTTCTCGCTTAAGAGTTGAGTGCTCTTCTTCTTGAATAGCCACTAATAAATCACCTGCAATACCATTTCCTGGAGCGTCATTACCTTTTCCTGTGACTTTAAGTTGCATCCCATCAACAACACCTGCTGGTATTTTAACAGAAACCGTTTCTTCAGAAACTTTTAAACCTTGTGCATCCGCATCTGACGGTTTTTTATCAATAGTCTGGCCTGCACCACCACAAGTTTGGCAGGTAGCAGCAGTTTGCATTCTACCCAAAATTGTATTTGTAACTCTAGTTACTTGACCTGCACCATTACATGTACTACACGTTTTATATGTCGTACCTGGCGCTTGTATTTTTCTTTTTACTTTTATTTTCTTTTCAACACCATTAGCAATATCTTCTAAAGATAAAGTCACTCTGATACGTAAGTTACTTCCTTTAACTACGCGTTGTCTGCCACCGCCGCCAAAGCCACTAAATCCGCCGCCATTACTAAAGCCACCGCCAAATATATCACCAAATTGGCTGAAGATATCATCCATATTCATGCCACCGCCGCCAAAGCCGCCACCGCCGCCGCCATTGAAGGCTTGATGACCAAATTGATCATAACGTGCTTTTTTGTCAGCATTACTTAAAACTTCATAAGCTTCTGCTGCTTTTTTAAACTTCTCTTCGGCTTCTGAATCATCTGGATTTTTATCAGGATGATATTTTAATGCCATTTTACGATAGGCTTTTTTTATTTCGGCATCAGAGGCACTTTTACTTAATCCTAATATCTCGTAATAATCTTCTTTCATCAACTAATCAACTAATTTATTCCTTGCTTTCAACTATCTGAAAACACCTGTTTTAACTATAATTGTCCAATTACAACCTTTGGAAAACGGATTACTCGGTCTCCTAGCTTATAACCTTTCTCAACAACATCGATAATCTTTCCTTTTAAATCCTCAGAAGGTGCAGGAATCTGAGTTACTGCCTCATGAAAATCTGCGTTAAAAGCATCACCTTGTTGCACTTCAATTTTAGACAAGCCTTTTTGTTCTAAGGTGTTTACTAATTTGTTATAGATTAGTAATACGCCTTTTCTTAACTCTTCAGCTTCTTTATCATCTTCAATATGCGTTAAGGCACGTTCAAAATCATCTAATACAGGTAGCATCGCCAGCATAACATCCTGACTCGCTGTCTTAAACAACTCAATACGTTCTTTATTGGTTCGTTTTTTATAATTTTCGAACTCAGCAAATAAACGCATAAATTTGTCTTTCTCTGCAACGACTTGGTCTTGCAACTGCTCTTCTGCTGTTTTTTGTTCCTTTTGCTCTTCTACTTCTGCAGTAGATGCCGCTTGATCCTCTACTTGTGGATCTTCAACTTTTGTGTTTTTATCTTTTTTACTCATCTTGAGTTTATATTTATATCTTGAACATACAATTGACAAAAGTACTGCCATTATTAAAAAAATGTCAAAATGTCATTAACATTTTTTTATCATTTTTTAGTTCACTATTAGCTATCTTTACATTTATAACACTTAAAACAAACTCACATGAAAACCTCAATTTTAAAAATTTTTACACTTGTTGCCTTTGTTGCATTTACAAGTTGTGGTAATAAAGCTAAAGAAGCTGAAACAAAAGAAGCTAAAGAAGCTACTGTAGCTGAAGTCACTGCGGTTACTTACGAAGTAAATACTGAAGCTTCTACCATAGAATGGAAAGGCTATAAACCAACCGGATCTCATTTTGGAACTATTGCAATCCAAGAAGGAACATTAGAAGCTGAAGATGGAAACGTTGAAAGTGGAAATTTCACTATTGATATGAATAGTATTGATGTCGATGATATCCCTGTAGAAGAGGAAGGAAACGCAAAGCTTACGGGCCACCTTAAAAGTGCTGACTTTTTTGACGTAGAATCTTACCCAACTGCAACATTTGAATTAACTGGTATTGAAACTGTAGAAGGTGAAACCATGTTATCTGGAAATTTAACATTAAAAGAAACAACAAATAATATTAGCTTTCCTGTAACTACAGATGTTAAAGATGACACCATAACTTTAACTAGTGAAACTTTTACTATTGACCGTTCTAAATGGAATGTAAAATATGGTTCAAAATCATTTTTTGATGACTTAGGTGATAAGTTTATTAACGATGGTATAGAATTAAAAGTTTCTATAACTGCAGATAAAACTATTTAATAAATCTTAGATTTTATTATAAAAAAAAGAGCAACCAAAATATTTAGGTTGCTCTTTTTATTTTCTAAAAGGTTAATGATTACAATTAAAAAATCCCCGAAATCGGGGATTTTTTTTAAAGCTACTATTGTGTTTATAATTTCCCTAGATTATTAGCACCTCAAAACAGTAACTTACTATTGTTTTAAAAAATCAATTATTATCTATAAATAGGTATTTTAAGCCCTACGTAAACATCTGTTGTTTTAGAACTATCAGATAATAGATTTGTAAACACAGAACCAGACCCAACCGTTAGCGGTCCTAAACGAAGACCACCTCCAAAAGACACATCACCATATTGTCTAAAGCTTAATGGCGCATAAAAACTAAACCAACTAGTTTCTAGTCTTGGCGCTACAGTTACAGTATTTAGAACCGAAGTACTTAACGCACTACCTTTCTCTACCATAGACAAATCGGCTTGCGCACTGACATACCATCTTTTTGTTAATCTATAATCTATTAGTAAATGTAGTGCTGTTGGTAATTTTATTTCCGCAGTTTCATCAACTTCTATATTGGCATAGTTATCATCTAAAAACTCTTGAACATCTTCTTCGTAAGTCGCCGTACTCACTGAATCATTTAAATCATATCTACTAACCGTAGCTTCATCGTAACTTATAGATCCAATATCGGTTACAGAGACACCAACTTTTAATTTATATGGATTTTTATGACTTGGCACATCAACATCTGCCCGCTCAGAAAACCATTGATACGTAAAACCAAAATCTAAACCAACACCTGCTGTTAAATTACTAAAATCTATATCATCGGCATCAAAATCTTGACTTGTACCATAGTTTAATCTACCTGTAGTTTCTAATACTTCTGTATCAGCTGTATAAGTACCTCCAAATCCTGGACTACTCATAAATGCACTACCAGCACCTTGAAGATATTTTAAGGTTACCCCTGCTTTTAATAAGTGTTTCGGTCTATCGATAAGTATTCTTCCATAAGCTACCCCGACTTCTGCCCACGCATGTATGGTTCCATTTAAGTTTTGAGAATCAAAATCAAAATCTTCTTCGTCATTAAAATCATCTGAAACCGCTTCAAAAAGTTCCCCATTAATATGATTAATATTAACGTTTGCTCTTACTCTACTAATCACGGCAAGACTGCTTTTTTTACTCAAATTAAGCATAAAAGAAGGACCGATAATATCAGCATTAAGAAAAAAATTATTAGCATCACTTGGAAATTTCTTAGCATCTTCTTCTAAGTCAAATCCACCATCAGAATTAATGATATCGCCTATATTAATTCCGAAGTAATCACTGCCGCCAAATACACTTGCAGACATTAAATTAATATCAGCGCTTAACTTAGAGCCAACAACACTCGATGGATTATAAGTAACACCTTGAATACCTGAATAATTATCTATAGAATGCCCCACGTAACTTTGTGAAATCCCAATGCTAAATGATAATATTGATGCTATTGAAAATAGCGATTTTAATACGTTCATAAGTAAGTTTAATTAGTAGTTTAGTTGATAAGATATAGGTTTATAAGTTATTAAAGTTCGTTACTAAAAATATGCTACAATTAGTGAATGTTTTTACTAAGCGGTATAAAATCCTAATTGTAGCCTACAATTATAGCACGTTTTCTTTAGCTATAATTAAATTTGAGGGTTAAAAAATTTTATTAATGTTTTTTACATAGGTTTGATTACAAATTTTATAAAAAAATTAAATTTAAAAAATACCCAATAACGGGTATATATTAGAATTCATATTTTTTCTCCAAAGCATATCGCATTAGCTCACCTTTACCTTGAAGTCCTAGTATCCGAATCATATTTTTACGATGCGTGTCAACGGTATGCAAACCTATAAAAAGCTCATTAGCTATCTCTCGCGAGGTTTTTCCTTGTGCAACTAAACTCAAAATCTCAACTTGTCGCTTTGTTAATAATCCTTTAGTACTTTTATTGGCATCATTTTCAATTTCAATTTCAATATCTGCATCAAAATAGGTATTTCCACCATAAACGGAACGTATTGCTTTTAAAACTTCATCTAAAGGTGAATTTTTTAATAAGTAACCCGATGCACCTGCGTTTAGCATTTGTTTAATGGCAGACTGTTGATCAAACATACTAAACCCTAAAACCTTGATCTTAGGAAATTCCTTTTTTATTTGCTGAGTTGCATTTATTCCATCTAATTTTGGCATTCTTATATCTGTAATCACAACATTGGGCTGCTTAAGGCGCACTATATCTATAAGTTCTTCTCCATCGTTAGCTGTGCCCACCACAAGAATATCTTCTTCATTTTCTAAAAGTAATTTTATACCATCTATAAAAGATTGGTGATCTTCTGCTATTGCTAATCTAATCATAATGGCATGTCAATTATTATTGTAGTTCCTTTTCCTATTTCAGACTCAATAGTGAATTGCCCCTCTAGGTGCTCTACGCGCTTGTCAATACTATTAATCCCCATACCTTTAGTCGTTCTTGGTTGTTGCTTAGGATCAAACCCTATACCATTATCTTCAACCATAATATTAAGATTGTTATCATAATTAGTTAAGTGTATAATCGCATGTGTTGCTTTAGCATGTTTAATGACATTAGTCACTAATTCTTGAATAATTCTAAAAATTGAAATTTCTAAGGTATTATCTAAACGTTGCTCCAACCCAAAGCTCTGAACCTCAAACAATAAACCATCTATACCTGAGGCATTTTCTACTATTTTTTCTACCGCTGGCAATAATCCATTTTTAGCCATTACCCCAGCGTTTTTTAAATGTGCCATAGAACGAATCTCATTATAGGCATCATCTAGTAACACTCTTGTTTTCTGTATTAAAACATCTGATGGTTCGCTGCTATCTTGACGCTTTACCAAATAATCAAATTGTAGTTTTGCAGCCGCTAAAGTCGCCCCTACACTATCGTGTAAATCTGCAGCAATACGTTGACGTTCTTTTTCTTGACCTTCTATCATTGCATCAACAATTGAAAATTCTAAATCATTTAAAATCTTTTCTTTTTCATCAATTTGTTTTTGCCGCTCTTGCTTCGCTTTTAATTGTTTTCGTTTTGAATTTCTAAAGACTATAAAAGTTAAAATTGAAAGCGCTGATAAACTTCCTCCCCACGCTAAAAAAAGATTCGTCTTCTCTTTTTGATGGGTCATTCCCAATTTTAATGTCTTATTAATATTAACAAGACTATCTTTAGTTCGTCTATTATCAATTTTTATCTTTTCTAAAATTCTTATAGAATTAATCTCTTCTAAAGTTGACCTTATATCTTTTCTTAAGTCTTGATATTTTATGGTTAAATCAAAATCTCTTTTTCCTTTATAGGCTTCAAATAAATAAAAATAAGCCGCATCAATCATTTCTTTATTAGAAATTTTCTCAGCATACTCTAAGGTGTGATTTGCTGCGATTATTAAATCGTCATACCGGTTTTGCTTATAATAATTTTGACTAAGTACGCTATAGGCGTGAGCTAAAATATTATAATTTCCAATTGAGTCGCCAATTTTAATCGCTCTATCAATATACGTCTTAGATTTTGGATAGTCCTTTTTTTGAATGTGAGAGTTACTGATATTAATTAATCCTAAAGCTTCCTTTTGTTTATTTTTAATTGCTCTAGCTAGTGATAAACTTTCCTTATAATACGAAATCGCTTTATCAGATTTATAGCGCCAAGCATATATATTACCTATATTAACTAGCGATTGAGATATTAAAGCGGTGTCTTTAACCGACTTACTTAACTCTAATGCTATTTCAAAATGCTTTTTGGCTTCATCGAGGTTAAAAACTTTTTTATAGGACACACCTATACCACTATTAGCATTGGCTTGCCCTCGCTTGTCACGTAATTCCTCATACAGATTTAAGCTCAATCCGTAGTTTTTTGATGCATTTGATATATTTCCAAAAATTTGTTCAATATTTCCTAAAAGCACCAAAGCATCAGCTTTTTCTTTTTTTAATTGGCGCTCTTTAGTAAAATCTAATAACTGCAATGCCATTGCATAAGCACTATCTGTTTTACTTTCAAAATAGTTTTCTATAATATATTCCTTGTAGGCATTTGCTCTAATAGCATCTGTAATTTTGGTGTTTTCCCAAGTAATTAACAGCGGATTATTCACTTTTTCTTGACTATAACAAAGTGAAGAAAAAAGCATAACAAATAATATAAGCTTTATAGTAACGTATTTTGCTTGCATAAAATCTTTACAGTTTTTAAAAGTCCCACAATCATAAATCTACTTTTATTTATTCAATATAAAAATACTGTAGAATTTTTACAACCATCTAAAATGAATTAATAAATCAAAGATGCAATTTTATTACACATCAAAACATACCCAATTAAGGGTATATTTAAAAAAATTAGGAGTAAAATGTTAAATGAGCTAAACATCAAAACAAAATCAATTATTCACTGTAAATGAATATTGAGAGTGATGTGATGTTATTGTGAATTGAATTATATAAAAATATACTTAATCGCTGCAATCATACCAATAAATGCTATAAAAGCAAGAAGCATCCATAAGGATCCTTTATAGTATTTTTTATGAAGTTTAAGATCCTTACGATACTGAAAGCCAATAACAATTGCAAAGGCAATAAAGAATAAAATTCCAAAAATCAATTGACCAGTCGTAAACATCTTCTTATTTTTATGCAAAAATAAGAATTAAGCTATTAATAAAACTACTATGCAAGACAAAATCAATGCTGTAAAAGCATTTCATACCGCGTTTAAAATAGGCCATCGTGAAACCCCAAAAGCAGATTTAGGACTCAACAAAAATATCCTTCGATATAAATTAATGCGTGAAGAAAATGAAGAGTACTTAGACGCTGCTGCTGCCAATGATTTAGTTGAAGTTGCTGATGCGTTAGGAGATATGCTTTACATTTTGTGTGGCACAATAATCGAACATGGTATGCAACATAAAATAGAAGAAGTCTTTGAAGAAATACGACGTAGTAACATGAGTAAACTTGGAGAAGATGGCGAACCTATTTACAGAAAAGATGGTAAAGTTTTAAAAGGCCCTAATTATTTTAAACCTAATATTAAAGATATATTAGAACGTTAATAATACTTTAAAAGATAAAGTTGACATCTAATTATAAAAAAAAGGGAAAATGACTTTTAGAAAATCATTTTCCCTTCTTAATATTTAATTAATTTTCACCTCATGTCTCCAACCATGTTTATCATCTGATAAATTGTGCTGGATATTTAATAAGGTTTGTTTAAACAACTTAGCATAAGAATCTTCAGCGTCAGTTCCTGATATTTCAAACAACTCTTCTTTGTGCTGAAAAGCTGAAATTGGACTAATCACCGCAGCTGTACCAGCTCCAAAAACTTCCTTTAAACTACCATCCTTAGCTGCTGCTTTTATTTCTTCAACAGTAACACGTCTTACCTCGCATGTAACCCCTAAGTCTTCAGCAATTTGTATCATACTCTTACGAGTTACACCATCTAAAATTCTATCACTAGTTGGTGCCGTAATCAGTTTATCACCAACTCTAAAAAATACATTCATTGTTCCAGCTTCCTCTAAAAATTCGTGCGTACTCGCGTCGGTCCAAACCACTTGCTGAAAGCCTTTTTCTAATGCTAAAGCGGTTGGGTAAAACTGTGCAGCATAATTACCTGCGGCCTTTGCAGCACCAACACCTCCATTTGCAGAACGGCTATAGTAATCCGCTATTAATACACGAACCGCAGAATTGTAATATGATTGTGCCGGCGAACAAATAATCATAAATCGATACATATTTGCTGGCGAAGCAGAGATTGCTGGTTCTGTTGCAATTACAAACGGGCGTATATATAAAGAGTTACCCATACCTGGCTTGATCCAATCTTTATCTAAATTTAATAAGGCTTCTAAACCTTCAAAAAAGTAATTTTCAGGAAAAGCTGGCATCGCTAATCTGGCAGAAGATTTGTTAATTCTCTCGAAGTTTTGTTTTGGTCTAAATAGAAATACTTTTCCATCGTCGTCTTTGTAAGCTTTCATCCCTTCAAATACCGCTTGACCGTAATGAAATACACGTGCCGAAGGATCATAAGTCATCGGTTGGTATGGCATTACTTTTGGTGTTTGCCATTTTCCATCGGCATAATCACAAACAAACATGTGATCCGTAAATACACGACCAAAGTCTAAATTATTAAAGTCTACACTATTAATTTTTGAAGTCTCAGAAGTTTCAACACTGAGTTTGTCTGTATAATTGTCCATATTTATCTATGATTTTCAAACAAAAGTACATAATCAGCACGGTTAATAAAAGGTTATATTCCCTAAAATTAACTAAATTTGCAATTACATAAAATTTCAAATCAAAACCTATCAATAATGAAAAAAATCATTTTACTTTTTACTATTAGCTTAGTCGTACTCTCTTGTAAAGATGAAACTAAAACTCCTGAAACTAAGGCAGAAGACACTAAACAAGACATAGCATATGCCTCTTTTGGCAAAGAAATTAACGATGCAGATGCCTTAACTTCAGAACGTATGATGGAACACTACAAAGGCTTAAAAGCTGGCGACACTATTAACTCTAAAGTTAAAGGAAAAATCATTGAAGTTTGTTCTAAAAAAGGCTGTTGGATGACTTTAGACATGGGTGATGATAAACAAGTTATGGTTAAATTTAAAGACTATGGTTTTTTTATGCCTTTAAATGCTGAAGGCGAAGTTGTAATGAACGGTAAAGCTTATGTTTCTGAGACTTCAGTTGACGAGCTTAAACATTACGCTGCAGATGCGGGCAAATCTGAAGAAGAAATTGCTGCGATAACAGACCCTAAATTTGAATACGGTTTTTTAGCTGATGGCGTATTACTTAAACAATAACGTTTTAAGCTGTGCTATTTTTCTATTTTTAATGCTTTTTAGCTGTAAAAATGAAGAAAAAATAGTAGAGGCTCCAGTAGAAAAAAAGGTAGAATACGAAATGTATCAGCCTTCTGAGATGTCAGGGTTTATGAACGCTATGTATGCGTATAATGTACAATTAAAAACGCAAATTGTAGCAGGAGAAACACCAAACTCAATGCCTTTAGATTTATTAAAATTGCACACTGCTGAAATGACTGATGGTAAATCTAGGACTCAAAACTGGGAAAGTTTTGTCAATGTTTTTATTGAATCGCAAGAAGCTGTTGTCGATACGCTTTCTAATACAGAATTAAAAACACGTTTTAATACTGCTATTAATAACTGTTTAAGCTGTCATAAAACAGAATGCACAGGACCTATACCTAAAATTAAAAGACTACTGATACCATAACATTGAAACGAAAAATAATTACTACCTCAGACGGTTCTAAAACCATACAAATAGAAGAATGGAATGAGCAATACCATTCTATTCATGGGGCTATACAAGAAGCAAATCACGTTTTTATAAAACATGGTTTGCTTTTTTACTCTGAAAACTTAAATAAGCATCTCACTAAACAAAATTGCGATTCTGAAAGCAACTCTATAAATATTCTAGAAATAGGATTTGGTACAGGATTAAATGCTTTTTTAACTCTAATTGAAGCCGAAAAACTAAATCAGAAAATTAATTACACAGGAATTGAAGCTTATCCTGTTCAGCTTAACGAAATTGAGCAACTTAACTATGTTGATCTGATTTCTACTCAGCATAAAGCAATTTTTGAGAAGCTACATGATATATCTTGGGAGAAACCTCAAGACATATCTTCTCGCTTTCAACTTGAAAAACAAAAAAAGTTTTTCAAAGATATCACCGCTAAAAACCAGTTTAACATCATCTACTTTGATGCTTTTGGTGCTCGCGTTCAACCCGATTTATGGACCGAAGACATTTTTAAAATAATGTACACGTCCCTTAAAGTCAATGGTGTTTTGGTGACCTACTCAGCTAAAGGCAGCGTGAGACGCGCTATGCAAGCTGTTGGCTTCACCGTAGAACGCCTACCTGGGCCTCCTGGTAAACGTGAAATGTTAAGAGCAAAAAAACATTCAATAAGCAAATAATTTAGTGTAAGTTAATAGCTTATTAAATATTGAGGTAAAAAAACAAATACTAATTTTACGGATTTGTAGAATGAACAGTTTTGCGACTTTGCAGTTTTGCGAGAATTATCACACTGAAACACAAAGCGTTTACACTGAGACTCGCAGAAAAAACATAAAATAATATAGACACGTCACGCTTCAAAAAACGAAACTAAATCCTCATTCAAACGTTAAATCATAATTAAACTCCACACAATCAGCCACCACCTTTCGTACCTTTACATAAAAACAGCAAATGACGGTTTTAATTACAGGTGCTACAGGATTAATTGGACAGGAGATTGTTAAACAATGTCATGAACAAGACATTAATGTTCATTATTTAACGACCTCAAAATCGAAGCTTTCTACAGACTCCAATTATAAAGGCTTCTATTGGAACCCTAATGAAAACGAAATTGACCATAAATGTTTTGAAGGTGTTTCAACTATCATCAATATGGTTGGTGCTTCAATTTCTAAACGCTGGACAGACAGCTATAAAAAAACCATTCTTAATAGCAGAACCCAAACTGCAGAACTACTTCTCAACACTATAAAAACACACAATTATACGATTAACCAAATTGTCTCAGCTAGTGCTATTGGTATTTATCCAACAAGTTTAACTAACTATTATGAAGAAAGTAACACTCAAATTTCAGAAACATTTCTAGGTAAAGTTGTTCACAAATGGGAATCTGCTGTAGATGATTTTAAAACCATAGGCTGTAAGGTTGCTAAAATTAGAATTGGTCTAGTTTTAGCTAAAGATGGTGGGGCACTCCCCCAAATCGTAAAACCGATTAAGTATGGTGCAGGTGCTGCTTTTGGCAGTGGCAAACAATGGCAAAGCTGGATTCACGTTAAAGATTTAGCTGCTCTTTTTGTATTTGCGGTTAAAAATGAATTTGATGGTATTTATAACGGTGTTGCACCAAACCCTGTGTGTAATAAAGAATTAACTAAAGCTGCTGCTCGTCAATTAAAGCGCCCATTAATTTTACCCAATATTCCCAAATTTGTAATGAAATTAGCCCTTGGTGAAATGCATATTTTATTATTCGAGAGTCAACGTGTAAGCTCGCAAAAAGTAGAAGCTGAAGGGTTTGATTTTAAGTATGTAAATTTAAAACCTGCTTTAGAAGATTTGTTGTGATACTTCAAATTAAAAACACTTCTTTTTTTCATTACTCCACCGAACTTATTTGCCTAAAATTTCTAAAAAAAAGACAACTTGCATTTTAAAATAATTTTATATATTTGCCATTAGTTAACATATGTGGTTTTATGCATGTGAAAATTTAAAACATGACTAATTATATTTCAACCTTTAAAGCTTTATCTGATCACACACGATTAAAAATTGTTTGGTTATTAACCAATATCAATGAAAAGATTTGTGTTTCAGAGATTGTTGAAGTGTTAGATGAATACCAATATAACGTATCCCGTCACCTGAGGATATTAAAAGATGCGCAGCTTATTGAGGAAATAAAAGAAGGTAAATGGGTTTTTTATTATCTATCCCCTACTACTGATGAATTTAGTCAAATTATAAAAAAAGCAATCCGTTCTATTCCTGAAAAAGAAATGACCAAAGAAATGACCAAATGTAAAGCTTTACTTGCCTTACGAGAAAATGAAAAGATAATTTAGAAAAAATTAACCCCACAAAAATGTCATCACATTTTTTTTAGCCTAACATATGTGTTATTTTACATATGTTAAATTTGAATCTTTAATTAAACTTAATATTATGAATGAAAAATTTAATTTAGCACTAGAAGAGTTTATACACGTTGGTGCTGTACTTGTTTTAATAATCGCTTTAGTATCTGTGCTTACTGGATTAATAAGGGCATTTATACCACAAGAAAAATTACAAAAGAAATTTGCTAAAACAGGAAAATATAGCGGGTTAATGGGAGCTTTATTGGGCATTCCAACACCATTTTGTAGTGCCTCAATGGTTCCTGTTTCTATGGGTATGATAGAAATGGGCGCACCTTTCGCCATGGTGTTTTCATTCTTACTCTCTGCGCCTTTAGCTAATTTTGTTGTAGTCGGATTTATTTTTGGCGTCTTTGGCTGGAAGGTAGCCTTAGTTTATTTTCTAATTGTATTTATTGGCTCAGTACTGTTGGGTACACTTGCAGGCAAAACCTCCTTAAAAAACGAAGTGAAACTTATAACTGTAAAAGCTATAAAAAATAGAACATCATGCACACCTCAACCTCAAACCAGCTGTTGTGATTCAAAACCAGATTTTGAAACTTTAACTAACGAATGTAAAGACGTAAATAAAGAAAAAAACCTATCAAAAGCTTCTATTCTAACTTTAAATCTATCAAGCGCTACTAGTTCAAAATTAAATGAAGCCCTAATATTTGGGTGGTCATTATTTAAACGAATTTTTCCTTATGTTTTAATTGGTGCCTTAATTAGTGCCGTTTCAACAATTTTTGTAACCGATGATTGGGTTCAAAAATATTTGGGAAATGACAGCCCTCTTGCAATCCCAATTGCATCTGTAATTGGAGTGCCTTTGTATTTAAGAATTGAAATGGCAATCCCAATATTGAATGCTTTAATCCTAAAAGGAATGAGTATGGGAGCAGCAATGTCTTTAATTATAGGAGGAACAGGAGCTAGTTTACCCGAAATAGCGATTATTTCTTCTATGCTAAAACCCAAAGCAATTATTGCATTTATCTGTTCTGTAATGCTAATGGCCATTGCAGGTGGCTACATTTTTTACTTTTTCTTCTAAATAAATAACATCATGAAAACCTTAACAAAAATAATTAAACCAATATTAGATGCTTGTCCTTACACTATGATTGGCAAAAAATGTATCCGAGTTGTTGGTGGTAAAAAAAGCATAACCAAAAAACCTGATAAAAAAATTATACGGCTACAAAAAGGTATGAAAACAGGACGAAATCTTTCATTAATTGGTGTTTTCTGTCCTTTCTTTTGGTTTGCCTTGTTAACCGGAATGAGCAAAGATTTTATTATACTCAATGCCATGCACTCGTCTATAGTTGTAGCTATCGGACTCATTATTGTACTCTTCAATTATGTAGCCATACGTTACCACAGAAGTAATGCTTAATTATTGAACCCTCAATACCTTCTAAAATTTAAAAATTACATATTGAACAACAGTGATTTTTAAATTTTAGACGGTGTTGGTAATCAGGGAATATAATGCTCACCAAGTTTTACAGAATAATCTACAATACGTTTCACTACTTTATTAGGATCCTTTCGACGCCAGTTAATAAATAAATCAACTTGATTGGGTAATTCGATAAACCTCACATTTTGATTGTTAGCAAACTTAAACGAATAGGGTAAAATTGAAACCCCTAAGTTATTAGCTACGAGATTTAAAATAACACTTCCAAAATCCGATTCAATAGTCGTCTTAGGCTCAAAATCATTAGCACTAAAAACCTGTCGTAATAATGTTGAAAAATACGTGCTATTATGCAATGCTGAAATTATAAAATTTTCATTTTTAGCCATGTTTAAGTCTGTAAAATTAGCTTGAGTCAACCTATGGTTTTTAGGAACTACGAGACATATGGATTCGGAATACAATTTCTTTGATGCAATTATCGGATTCAATATTTCATCACGACTTATGGCAATATCAATATGATAATCTAATATTAATTTTTCATGATTTAAATCTGTTGGCTCAGTTAATTCAATTTTTAAATCAGGCATTTCATCCGTTAGAACATTCATTAAACTAGGTAAAAATCCTGATGAAATGGAACCAGGATAGGCTAATGAAATAATTCCAGAAGCACCTACATCAATTTTTTTAGCTTGAATATGAATACGATTTAACTCACTAATAGAATTGGTCCACTGTTCTTTAAGAAATTTACCTGCACTAGTAAGCTTTACATTTCTTTTATCGCGTTCTAATAATTGAATCCCTAACTCATCTTCTAAGCCTTGAATCTGACGACTTAATGTGGACTGAGAAATCGAAATTTTCTCTGCTGTCTTCCAAAAGTGTAGTTCATTTGAAAGTTCTAAAAAATATTTAATCTGTTGAATTGTCATGATTAATGCAATTTACGCATTAGTTGACTAAAAATATGTATTTTTTAATTTATACTAAAGTTTTTCCTTTGCCGAAACATTATGTTTAAATCTAAATCATTTTGATTATGGGAATAGAAAATTTTATTACATTTTTATTTACGGCTTTCATTTTTGTTATCACACCAGGAATGGACACTGTTTTTGTATTAAACAAATCTATAAGTCATGGTAAAAAATCAGGAATACAAGCAGCGTTAGGTATTAATTCTGGGGTTATTGCCCATACCTTAATGGCAGCATTAGGACTTTCTGTTTTAATCTCAAAATCGGCATATGCCTTTACAATTATTAAATATTTAGGTGCGCTTTATTTGTTATACATGGGAATTACTAGTCTTGTAAATCAGAAATCGGTTATCGCTTCTGAACAAGAAAACAATCATCAAAGTAAAAGAAAAAGTGATTTTTGGTCTGGTTTTATAACCAATCTATTAAATCCGAAAGTTGCATTATTCTTTTTGGCTTTATTTCCTCAATTTATAAATCCTAATGATTTAGAAAATCCTATACCATTTATTCTCCTGGGAATTACCTTCTCTGTTATAGGAATCATATGGTACTTGTCGCTAACACTATTTGCAGGACATTTTTCTCAAAAATTTAACGAAAACCCTAAAGCAGGCTTATGGCTGAATAAAATTTCGGGAGGTATATTTATTGTGATGGGTTTAATGATTGCAACAACTTAATAGTAGAACTTTAACTTATATTAAATCTATTATCTAGCGCGTATGTATTATCCTTTACATGATGAATAATATATGCTACAAAAGCAATATGGATTAGTTGTGCTGTAATTGCTCCCCAATTCTCAACTAATGTTGAACCAAAAATAAGTGACAATAAAACAACTGCTGTTGCAATTGCAGAAATTCTTGTAAACAAGCCTAGAACAATAAAAAAGCCAAAAACGAGCTCCGCTATTGGTAAAACATAACTAAATGGTAGCGTTAGCATTTCAGGCAATATAGAGTTTTCAAAAGATGCTACTAAACCTTCACTAAAAGCCTGAAGTTTTGGAAGGCGGACTAATCCGTGACCAAACATACTTAGACCCAACGCTAATCTTACTATTAAATAGGAAATTTTATTGTGCATTAATTTATGATATTAAAGGTTAAATTCTAACCCCATGACACTAAACATTTAGCTAAGGCTCTAATTTAGCGCTTATCAACGAAACACAAAATTATATGCAAATACTTTAATATATATTTATAATTTTAAACATCATAATTATTCCTGCGGAATGACCAATCGCGATAATGCTTCTGGATAACCACGTTGGCTAGCTAATTTAGAGGCTAGTTCATCTATTTCTACTTTAGAGACTTCCTCTAATAGTTCGTTTTGATTTGTTTGTTCAGCAATTAAAGGAACGATGCCTTTATATTGAATTTGATTGATAATTTGATTCGCTACAGTGATAGCGGAAGAGGCTTTAACAATTTCACTTCTTGCGTAAAACTCACTTGGAAACTGTACTTCTCCAACACGTAAATTAGGATCATCTCCCGGAATTTGCTGTGCTCCAAACAAAGGAGGGCCACCAACTATTGCGGATTGAAATGAAGGTACAAATTTAGTGACCGATGTAATGGCACTTTCTGTTCTCGTTTTAATTTCCTCAGCTTCCCAACCGTCATTTAATTTCTGCGTAATTGCTTTATCAAATTTGGGTTGTGTGAGTTTACTTTTTGACTTTACCAAACCGTTTTCAAATAGCGTAACATCTTTTGTCATGCCATGAATTTGGTAATAATCATCACTATAAGGTGTTAACTGCACCATACCATTAGGTGTACCACGTTCACCATGAAAAATAAGTTCTGGAATTAAACCTGAAATGGGTTGCCACTTAGATACATAAGCTGCTTTAAATTCTATTAATCGTTCAGTAGCAAAATGTAACGATTCATCAAATATGCCTGTTTTAAATCCACATGAATTCACCAAATAGTTCACTTTATAAACGTCCTTTTCGGTGTTAATCTCCCAATTATAATCTAAATTTTCATTTCTAACATCTTTAATGTTAGTAACCGTTGTATTGATATTTAGTTCACATTGATTGGTTTTATCTAAAGCCAATTGTGCTTGAGCTGCTAGTCTAAACAAATTCCAACCATACTCTTGAACCAAGATGACAGGCGTTTTTAGCTTCTCATAATCAATTAGCTTTATGGTATTAGAAAGCCACTCATCAGACGTTTTTGGATTTTTATGGGTTGGTTGTTCAGATAGTGCTTCTAGATCCGCTTTGGAATACGTTTTATAATAGTCTTTTGGTGCTCCTAAAATTTCATTTAATGGATCTTCGTCTATTAAGGTCTCGTAGTAGTCTACTAACATATTTAAACGATTTTTAATCTTATCTAAATCGTATTTTGCTGTTTTAGGAACACTGATAAACGTCGGCCTTTTATCTATAGATTGCGGAAATAAACGCGCCATTTCTATCGATTGTTTCATTAAAACTTTACACTGTTCATCTGAAATATCAGGATATAAATTGCCACCAGCATGTAAGTGACAGAACGGCGGCCCATTAACAACACTTTCACGTTGTTCAAATAAAACGGTATCTACACCATATTTAGCTAATTCTAATGCGATAACCACACCCGAAACACCACCACCAATAACACCAACATTATAAATTTTACTCATCTTAAAACAACGCTTGTAGCTCTGCAAAATTATCGACCACAACGGTTGGCTTATAATCTGCAATGTTTTCATTATAATTATAACCGTAACTCACACCAATACTTTCCATCTTAGCATTTCGAGCGGCCAGAATATCATTTTTAGAATCCCCAACCATGATGCTTTTTTCTAAACTGGTCTGCAGTTCTTTTGTTAAATGCAAAAGCGGTACAGCACTCGGTTTTTTTTCAGAAAGCGAATCTTCACCAATCCAAGATTTAAAGAATTTAGTAATCTCTAATTTATCTAAAATAGGTTCTATAAATCCAAAAGGTTTATTGGTACAAATAGCCATTTTATAGCCTTTGCTATCCAAGTCTATTAAGGTATCTAAAACACCAGGATACATAAACGTATCTATACAAGTCACCTCTTTATAAGCTGCTAAATAAATATCGAAAGCTTCATTTAATAACGAATCTGACAAGTTCTGATTTGGCATCGTAAACTCTAAGGCTCTACGCACTAGAGGCAAAGCTCCATTTCCAATAAATGGTGTGACTTGTTCTATGGATAGTGATTCTCGTTTGTAGTGCGACAACATTTTATTTACCGCCAAAGTCAAATCTGGAATACTATTAATAAGTGTTCCATCAAAGTCGAATATAATGAGTTCTTTTTCTTTAAAATTCACAATGCTTAATTTTGAAGCAAAGATGCGGAAGTTTTAATAAAATTCTGAGTATTTATGCTATTTTTAGGAAGTATTATTTATTTACAAACACTCAAAATTTTAACTAAAATAAAAGCGATATAAAATCCGTTTTATATCGCTTTTACTAATAATAATTTTATGAATTAACTTTATTCCTTAAAAAGGCCATCTATAGAAAGGTAACGTTCTCCCGTATCATAATTCATAGTTAATATTATTTTATCATTCGGAATTGTTTCTAACTGTTTTCTCACGGCCGCTAAAGAGGCTCCTGTTGAAATACCTACTAAGATGCCTTCGGTTTTTGCTATATTTTGAACTTCTGCAAAAGCCTCTTCTTTTGTTATTTTTATAGCGCCATCAATTAGATTTCTATTAAATGTTTCTGGAATAAACCCCGGACCAATCCCTTGTAAAGCATGTGGCCCTGATTCGCCTCCTGAAATTACGGGTGAATCACTTGGTTCTACGGCAAACACCTGTAAACTTGTGAATTTCCCCTTCAATAGCTTCGCCATACCTGAAATATGTCCACCTGTACCTACACCAGTAATAAGGTAATCGATACCTTCAGGAAAATCATTAGCAATTTCTACTGCTGTTGCTGTTTCGTGAATTTTTGGGTTAGCCGGATTTGTAAATTGAGATGGCATCCATGCATTGTCATTATTCTTAACGAGCTCTTCTGCTTTTTCAATCGTACCTACTAAGCCCTTTTCTTTTGGTGTTAATACCAATTTAGCGCCATAAGCAGCCATTAAAGCTCTACGTTCTACAGACATAGATTCTGGCATAACGAGTGTCAGCTTATAATTTTTTACAGCAGCAACCATAGCTAAACCAATACCTGTATTTCCTGAGGTTGGTTCAATAATTTCGGTATCGGGATTTATAAGCAGTTTGTTTTCAGCATCTTCAATCATTGCTAGAGCAATTCTATCTTTTATACTTCCGCCTGGATTAGATTTTTCAATTTTCATCCAAACATTTGCTTCTGGGAATAATTTATTCAATTTAACTACAGGTGTATTTCCTATAGCTTCTAAAATATTGTTAATCTTCATAGTTCATTATTTTTTTGATTTTTAAATAACTCCATATGAGTTTAATGTAATGAGTTAAACAAACGTATTAAACTCATAATTTCAAGTCTTATAAAGTTACTGTTTTTAAGTCGCAAAACACACTAATTAGGAAGATCTTAAGATTATAAAGTTTAAATGTAAAGCAGCATTAAAACAAAAAAAGCACCTACATTTCTGTAAGTGCTTTTCAAGATTTATAATCGTCTACAAATTAGTTCACATCAGGAAGGTGATTATAATGCTTACTATATCTTAACATTTGCTCCGCAAACACATCAGGATGCGTCACTTTTATCGCTGTAATTTCACCAGCATCATTTGTCTCTGGCACTAAAACAGGGTTAACAAATCCACTGTAAGGTGGCGAAGGAAATTGCTTATTACGCTCTAAAACTTCTGCATGAATATCTTGGTCTACTTTAACACCGTAGCCTTCTACTAAAGCTTCAACCGCAGCATAATCGCCTTCAGATTTAATACGTTGTGTTTCTCTTAATAACTGACCGAATAAATCGTGTAACTTCTCATAATCAGTGATATTAAAATAGGTTTTACCGTCTCTAGTTACTTTTTCAATTACGTTATCTGCTTGACCTTTTTCGTAAACCCACGCTGATACCCATTGTCTGTTTCTCATATGTGCTTCTTCGACATCATCACCTAAATCTAAACGAATTAATTGCGTCATTAAACCATTTCTGATATACCCATCAAAAGCCGCTTTTCCTACTTTTTCCCAATCTTCAACCAATCCTAATTCTTGTAGTTTAGAATCGTATAAATAGTATAAACCAACTAAATCAGCACGCCCTTCTTCTAACGTAGACGCATAAGTTTTAAGTGTTTCTTTAGTTTCACCTACACCAGGATTTAATTGTCCTGAGGCATGACCAATAACCTCGTGTAATGCCGTGTGTAATTTATCTGCTAATTGTCCGTATTCTTCTTCTAACGCAACCTCTTCTTCATCATGAGCAAATTCTTCTAATCGTCCTGTACCACCTGCATTGCTATACGCATTAATAATGTTTCCTAAAGAGACCGATTTACTTCCTACCGCTGCTCTAATCCAGTTAGCATTTGGTAAATTAACTCCAATTGGCGTACTTGGTGAAGCGTCACCTGCTTCACCTGCTACATTAACCACTTTGTAAGTGACACCTACTACACTATCTTTTTTGTGTTCGTCCATTAATGGCGAATTGTCTTCGAACCATTGCGCGTTTTCAGATAAAACAGCCATTTTTTGAGACATATCAAAATCATTGATTTGTACGATTGTTTCATATGAACCTGTATAACCAATAGGATCATTATATACTTCAATAAAACTGTTTATATAATCGATATTACCTTCTGTTGCAGCAGTCCAAGCCACATTGTAATCGTCCCAAGTTTGTAAATCTCCTGTTTTATAATATTGAATTAATAAGCCTAAAGCTTCGCCTTGCGCATCATTTTCAGCTACACCTTTTGCTTTTTCTAACCAGCTAACAATTTCATCAATTGCAGAACCGTATAAACCTCCAGATTTATAAACACGTTCTTTAATAACACCATCTTCTTTTACTAGTTGTGAATTTAATCCGTGAGATAAAGGCTGCTCTGGATTAGGTGATGATTTTGTTTTATAAAATTCCGTAACCTCTTTTTGCGTTACATCTGGACCATAAAAATTAACAGCAGACTCTAAAACATTGTCTATTCCTTTAACTTTATTTACTTTTTTGACATCCTTATCATTAAAAATCACATCAAATGCTTCAGCTTCTAACTCCGTATTTGTTGCTGTAAATAGTTCTGTTAAATAAGTTTTATCAAATTCTGGCTTTATTTTAGCATTAGAATAATGATGGTGTATACCATTACTAAACCAAACACGCTTTAGGTAAGTTTCAAAATTTTTCCAATCGTCTGAAGACTTGTCACCACTATAGTTTGTATAAACATTTTCGAGGGCATGTCTAATTTTAAGATTATGCCTGTAATTCTGGTCCCAAATAATATCGCGACCAGCAAGGCCAGCTTCGGTAAGATAATAAACCAATTTTTGTTCTTTCAGACTTAGGTTATCCCAACCTGGAATCTGATAACGTAAGATTTTAATGTCAGCAAATTCTTCAACATTAAAACTAAAATCCGCTTCTACTGGTGCAACAGTAGCGTTTGAATCTTCTTTAACATCGTTCTTACATGCCACAATTAGCAATGCAACAAGACAAATTTTAAATAATGATTTTAAATTCATGTGTATATTTTTTGTTATTCACAAATGTAATACTTATATCACATATCATAAAATGACTATCTTTGATAAACACTAAATATAATCCCTATAAATGAAAGTTTTTAAATACCTCTTATTACTATTACTTATTCTTGTTATTGGCCTATCTATCTACATTGCTGTGCAGCCTAACTCTTATGAAGTAACGCGAACAAGAACCATTGCCGCACCACAAGCTGTGGTTTACGAAAATGTGATTGATTTTAAAAACTGGGAGTCTTGGAATCCATGGATTGAAGCAAATCCTGATATGGAAATCACCTTAGGAGAACAAACCCATGGTGTTGATGGCCATTATAGTTGGAATGCTAATGGTGACATTGGAAGTATGACAACTACAGCTAGCACACCTCATGCATCTATAAGCCAAGAATTGCAATTTGGTGACTATCCCAAATCTGATGTAAATTGGACTTTTGATGCCAACGACGATGGCACTACGGATGTGAGTTGGACGATATCTGGAGAGAATTTACCTTTTGGATTTAAGATGTGGATGGCATTTTCGGGAGGGATGGAAAAACAAATTGGTCCTGATTACGAAAGGGGTTTAGAAAAATTGGATAGTGTGGTACAAGCTGAAATGAAAGTTTACAGCATAAAGGTTGAAGGAGTCACCCAACATAGTGGTGGTTATTATCTTTATAAAACAGCCGCTACTAAATTTAATGATTTTGACGAAAAAACAACGACATTATTAGGCGAAGTTGGTGCTTATGCTATTACGCACAATATATCTATGGCAGGAAAACCTTATATTTTATACAACAAATGGGATATTGAAAACGATGCCATTATATTCTCGGCTTGTATTCCTACATATTCGCGAATTATATCTGAAGAGCCTGAAATTTTAACCGGACAATTAGAATCGTTTAAAACAGTAAAAACAGTATTACAAGGTGATTTTTCTAACATGAAAGAAGCCTGGGATACGACAATGACTTATGTTACCGATAATAACTTAAAGGTTGTTGAAGATGGACCTATGCTTCAAACCTATTTAACGATGCCAGAAAATTATCCTAATCCTGCAGAATGGAAAGCTGAGATTTATTTAGCCGTTGAGTAGTGTGAACTTGGACGTTTGAAAAATGGGTTCTCGTAAAGTTGCTAAGGAAAAAAAATCATACGGAAATGGCCTGAGATGACGCAGAGATTTACAGAGAACGATTAGCGAATAACTTAATAGTACGTTGTAATATTGACAACAAAAAAACATAACACAAACTACCGACTATAAACTAAAGACTAAAAAATTGAAACAACTCATACTCGTATTCCTTGGAGGAGGCTTTGGCAGCGTACTGCGTTTTGCGATTGGAAAATGGCTCAACAATTCTGAAACCGGAATTCCTTATGGCACTTTTGCGGCTAATATTTTAGGTAGCTTATTAATTGGTGTAATTCTTGGCTTGGCAGCTAAAAATGAAACATTGTCTCAAAATCAGACCTTACTTTTAGCAACAGGGTTTTGTGGTGGCTTTACAACCTTTTCAACCTTTGCTTATGAGAATCATATGTTTTTAAAATCGGGCGACTTTATGAGTTTTGCTGTTTATACAGTAGCTAGTTTTGTTCTTGGGTTTTTGGCTGTGTTTTTAGGAATGTTTTTGGTGAAGTGAAATTGTTGCACTGTGTTTCACAGAGTTTGCACAGAGCCTCACGGAGAAAAAGGTGACACGGATTTCACTAATTTACACGAATTCTTAATGCGTTAAAAACTTTGCGGCTTGGCGGCTTTGCTACTTTGCGAGAAGAATCAAGTTAACGATTCTAAAACTAAAAGAGTCATTAAGTACTACATCTGAAAACTGCGACTGAGACTGTAGTCAACTTTTCTTATAAAACCCTTTCTCCTTCAAGCCTTCCACTTCTCTTAATATTGAAATAAAAACAGCATCATCAATATCATCAAGTGTTTTGTAACGTAATGATTTTACAACTTTACGATTTTCGGAAATTAAATACGCATTCCATTGTTTTGATAAGTGTGCGGAATGCCAAAAACCAACGTCAACATAATCCTTTGTTTTATTGAGGTAGCAGATTGGTCGTTTACCAATGTAATAGCATGGCATTCGCCATTTATATAATAAATCAGCTTCTGGTAAAGTGTGCTCCACTAAAACTTGCAAATGCATTATTATGGACCTAAAAGGTTCCGGTTGTTTTAAAATGTGTGCTTCTGCTGGATTCACAATATTGAATTTTAAGACTCAAAAAATTTTCAAATTTAAAACTAATTATTAGAATAAAATGAGTTGCTGATTTTTAAAAGGTTTTAGATTAGACCTCGTTAATTATGAATGGTGGTTTAACACATTTTTTATTAATTTCTTTTTTTTATTTTTATCTGCATGAGTCATTGCTATTATAAACTCAGTTAATATAATTGTATTTATATCCAAATGACCAAGTTGTATATTCAACTCTTGTGCTCCGACCATCTCATTTAGTTTTGCAAAACCTTTATATAAACTACTTTTCTTTTTAGAAGGTTTAAAATCTTCAGGTACTGAAAGACAAATAAAATGTTGTCCGTGAATATTTATTGGATAAGCATCATTAATTATTTCCCAATTGATAAATTCATTATGAGTTGTTCTATCAAAAATTCCGATTTCATTTATTATGACTTGAGGTCTTTTATCAAACAAATGATAAATTGAAATAGGAATAGCTAAACTAAAAAAACAGGTCCCTATCCACCCCATTATTCGGTCTGTTTCTGAACTATCAGCTCTTGTAATTAACCAAATTCCACATACTATTAGAGGTACTGTTAGTAAGTACATTTTAAATGCCTTTTTATTGGATTTATAGAGTTTGATTTCGTTCATGCTCAAATGTTAAACAACATTTATGTATATGGATTTATAGGTCGTTTTTATTCAAAGTGTTTTCTTTACTATTTCTCTATATTTAAATCCGTAAACTTCTTGAATTTTATGATTTATTATATGGTTAGATGGAAAAACTTTTAAGTCCAATTTATCATTTTTAGACTTTAACCACTTAACAAATTCAATATATTGGTCAGAATATGCGACTGTCAAAAATCTCAATGATTTTATTTTATTTCCGTAATTAAATTTTATCCTATTTCTAGTAGGTGTTCGATGTGCTGAAATGAATTCAATTTGTAATAAATCCTTATAAGGGACTTTTACCGTTTTTCTTAAAAACATGTATTTAATTATTATTTCCTCTTCCGAAAATTTAATATCAAATGTTCTTTTTCTTTGATATTTAATAATCAAAAAAAACGATTCCGATTGAGATTAAAATAGAAATAATCTTCATCCAAATCAATTCTAAAGAATTGGCAAATACAATTCCAATTCCCAAAAACATTACTGAGGCAAATACTGCTTCATAAATTGAATAGCTTGAAGATGAACTGTATGTTGTCATTTTCTCAAAGTAATTATTATTTTTTTTAAAAAATGGATAGAATTAACTACAGTGTGTCTATGTTTGATTAGTTGCGTGGTTAAGCAAATAAATTAGTATATAAAAACCGAATAGAAAATACGCGGTGTTGGTATCAGTATTTTTATTCATTCTATGTCTTTGTCTCTAATTAAAAAGCAATAAAATTAATTACAAACTACAATTCCCATTTGTAAAGTCAGTATTATTTTGCGGATTGAACCCATTACTTTCTAATACTATGTATTGTCCATTGTAATCATCATAGATATTTACAATTAATTGAAGAATTCCGCACAAGTCAATTAAGGTTTCATTAGCTCCAATATTAACTGTTCCATTAACATAAGGTATATTATTTAAGGCATCTATATTAGTAATAAGGCTATTTCCTGTGATAATGATTTTATTTTCAACGTGATTTATATTTTGTAATCCATCGATATTTGTAATTTCATAATTTTGATGAATTTCCAATTCATTTTCGATATTAGTAATGCCTTCTAACCCATTTAGATTATTCAACGAAAAGTTATTTCGTATTTTAAGTGCATATAGGCTGGAAGTAACATTTCTCAAACCATAAATACTTTCTAAAGCGAAGTTTTGTGTTATATCGATATTTGAAGTGCTATTTAGGTTTTCCAAACCATCAATATTTTCTAATGCACTAGCATTACCATCATTGCTAAAGAAAAATAAATTACTTGCAGATGTTAGGCTTTCTAAACCATTTAAATTAGTCAATAAGGAATTTTCAAAAATTTTAAAAGTTTCTCCGATGCTTTCAAGATTTTCTAACCCTTCTAAATTTTCCAAATAGCTTCTAAAAAGTTCTAAGTCTTTACCTATTGTTGTTAAACTACCTAATCCATCCAAATTACGTAACTGCTCATTACCTCTTATTGATATATCCTCTTCCACACGGGTAATATTATTAAGTCCCACTAAATCTGCTAATACGTTATTATAAAAAATGCTTATATAATTAACAGAAGTTATGTTTGTTAGGGAAGATAAATCTTGTAAACTTGGATTATTTTCTATTTCTATGGTCTCAACAGAATTTACGTTTTGCAGCCCTGTTAGGTCATTTAAAAATGTATAATATATTGCCAGCCTACCATTAATGGTTGTAATGTTTTGCAAATTGCTAATGTCATTAATTGCTCCGTTAAGTATTAATGAACCATTTATTACTACATAACAATCACTATCAAATGAATCTACCTCTTCTTGACTTTCGAAAATTAAGTCTCCTTGGAAAATTTGACTCAGACAGTCATTATTTTCGTTATTACTGTCAGAGGAACAGCTGTTAGTTACTAAATGGACTACTACAATAAGTACTAATATAATCGTTTTTTTCATTTTAATAAACAGTTTAATAATTGGCTAATATTAATACTAACAATTGAATATAACTATTTACACTTAATTGTTTTTTCTTTTCAAGACAAAATAGTTCAAATATTCTAATACAGAAAAAAAAGACCTCAAAGGTTTTTAAACCTTTAAGGTCTGAGGTTATTTAAGTAAATTTATTTTTCTTAAAATTCTATAGGCTGAAGCTACAATTTCCTATTTTACGGAATTAAATTCAGCATAAATTGTAGTCCTTTTTAACCACACTTAGAATAACCACAACTTTTACATTTTAGACAACCTTCTTCATAAACCAAACCTTCGGGATCATTACAGTTAGGACATTTTTTATCTAAAGCTTCCGTACCTTCTGGCACAAAACGTTTTAATGCTCTGGCCACACCATTTTTCCAAGTGTTGATATGCTCATCATATAAATTTAAATTATGAATTAACTCCACAACATAAGGCATTGGCATACCATGGCGTAACACCCCTGAAATAAGCTTAGCATAATTCCAAAATTCCTTATCAAAAGATCGGGATAAACCTTCTATGGTAATTTTATAACCTTCATTATCTATATATTGAAAATCGTATCGAGAAGGCTCCCCTTCTGGCCTTTGCTTAATAACCCAACCTTTCTCTACCGATTCTGGTAAATTAAAAGCGTCTTTCATTTGGCCTGTAAAAATTTCATAAGGACGTCCGTCTACCAAACCAATGACAGCTAACCATTTTTCGGATTCATTATGAAAGCGCACAATTTCAGCTTCAATTTTATCGGGACGTTTAGCCACTAAGGTTTCTGTTGTGGTCACCGTTTCTTCCTTCGTTTTATCGTCGGTAGACACTAAAATGCCACTTCGAGAACCATCTCTATAAACCGTGATACCTTTTAAACCTTTTTGCCAAGAATCCACATAAATATCCCCAACTAAATCAACCGTAACGTCTTTAGCTAAGTTGATGGTTGAACTAATAGAATGCGTGGTGTATTTTTGAACTAAGGCTTGTAATTCTACACGCTTTTTCCAATCAATTTCTGGTGCTGTTGCGCCTGCATAAGGACTATCGGCTATTTCGGTTTTTCCTGTGGTGTTCATCCAAGTTTCAAACTTTTTATGATACACGGTAAATTCTTCAAAAGCATCGCCTAAATCGTCTACAAAATCGACTTTAGAATTTTCATCATTAGTATTTACCTTTCGTCGTCTTACATACGACAATAAGAATACGGGCTCAATCCCTGAAGATACTTGGGCTAACATACTTAAGGAACCTGTAGGTGCAACGGTACTTATGGAGATATTTCTACGACCATGTTCCATCATTCGTTTATAGGTATCAGGAAATTCTTTGGCCAACATTTGAACAAATTCTGAGGTATCTTCAATGTTTCTATTAAACACTTCAAACTGTCCTCTTGTAATTGCCATATCAATACTACTATCAAACTCGGCCCGCATTTTAGTTTTCATAATGTCGTCAACAACAGCTAAGGATTCGTCCGTATCAAACTTAACACCTAGCGCAGCAACAGCATCGGCTAAGGCCGTAAAACCTAAACCGGTTCGCCGTCCTTTTTTACCCGTTTCTGACAGTAAATTCCACAACTCTTTTTCATTTCTCTTAATGGCATCTGGTTCTGGATCGGCATTAATTTTAGCTAAAATACGCTGTACAGCTTCAAGCTCTAAATCTACCAAATCATCCATAAGGCGTTGGGTTTCATAAACCACTTCATAGAATTTTTTAAAGTTGAATGTTGCTTTCTTTGTAAATGGTTCTTCAACAAAACTGAATAAATTTACGGCAATCAATCGGCAACTATCACCACCTTGCATCGCAATTTCTGAACAAGGATTTGTGGAGCTATTTTTAAATTCAGGATATACAGAAGAGGTTGAATAGCTGTGCTGTCTGTCCCAAAAAATCAATCCTGGTTCTGCGGTATTATGCGCGCAGGTTATGATTTTCTCCCAAAGGTCTTTGGCTTCAATCTCCTTTTTATACTTAGGTGTTTTACTTTCAATTGGCCATTGTAGGGTAAATTTAGTATCGTTAACAACGGCTTGCATAAATTCATCTGACAAACGAATGGAAATATTAGCCCCTGTAATTTTGGTTAAGTCTTGCTTTATGGTAATAAAATCTTCAATATCTGGATGCTTTACATCCATAGTGAGCATTAACGCGCCACGTCTGCCGTTTTGAGCGACTTCTCTTGTGGTATTAGAAAAACGATTCATGAATGAAACAGCTCCTGTAGTTGAACCTGCGGCATTAGATACCAAAGCATCTTTTGGACGTAATTCTGATAAATCTACGCCTACACCACAGCGTCTTTTAAACAGTTGTGCTAATTGCTCATCGGTGTAACAAACACCGCCATAAGAATCTAAAACTGACGGCACAACAATACAATTTGACAAGGATGCAATAACTTGATCATTTCCTAAACCAAACATCACGCTACCTTGTGGTATCACATATTTAAAATCTTTAAAAAGTTGGTAAATTTTAGCCTCGTCTAATGGATTTCTTTTTTTTCCATAATCCGATAAATGTTCTGAAATCGTTTCGGTGAGTCTATATTTATGTTCAATCCTACCAAATTCTTTAGCCATTCTTTGATGCATATCATCTGGTGATATTTCTAAATAATTACCTTGTTTATCCTTTAAACAGTACTTGTTAATCCACGTGGTGGCTGCAAGTTCGTCATTATTAAAATAGTTTAGGCAATGGTTTAAAACCTCATCATAAGTGTATGATTTAGAAGGCGAAAGCGTTTTAGTCATGATTGTATAAGTTTTGAGATATTAATTGGATTTACACAAATCTAGCCGAACATAAATCTCAAAAACATGATAAAAATCATACTTGTTAATAAATCAAGAGGATTGTTAACTAATGAAATACCCTGTTTTTATTTTTCCTACAAAATCTTAAATTTGATAAAAACAAACCAACAATTCAATTAATAATTATAAACATCCTATTGACCATTAATCTAATTTCTATGCTATTATTAAAACGAATTATTTAATTGTTTTAATTTTAATAACATAATGTTGGCAATTCATAATTATATTGAAACCATTATATTAATTTCATGAATAAACATTTGGAAGATTCAGCTTATTATAAAATATATTATAACTTCCTAAATTCACGTATTAGATAAAAATTCCTATATTTATTATATGAAGCAACTAATTACTATTCTTTTTACGCTATGCCTTACTTATGCTTATTCTCAAAATTATAAATCGATTGATGAAAAAGTAAAAAATTACCCAAATTATGATCAGATTGACCAACTTGTGTTACGAGTAAATAATAGCTTTGATACAGATACCGAAAAAGTAAGAGCGTATTACACTTGGATAGCACATAATGTTACTTATGATTTAATTAAATATTATTCTATCCGACCTCCAGTTTTAGGGTCTTCGTTTAACTCAGCAAGTATTAATAAAAGCATTGAAAATCAAAAGAGAAAAAAAATAGCTAAACAAGTTTTTAAAGAAAGAAAAGCTTTATGCTTAGGATATAGTTCACTTTTTACCGAACTCTGTTTAAAATCTAACATTGAAGTAGAGATTATTAAAGGCATTACAAAAGTGTCGGTAAACGATATAGAAAACCCACGTTATACTAAAAACCATTCTTGGAATGCTGTTAAAATTAATAACCAATGGAAACTTTTAGACCTTACATTTGCTTCTGGTTATCTAAATGGTAATGCAAGCCAATGGGTTAAGCACATTAATGATTTTTATTTCTTTATAGATCCAGAAATATTACTATCATCGCATCTACCTGAGCAATCCAAATTTCAATTTGTGCCAGAACCTATTAGTACAGAAGCCTTTTTTAAACGTCCAATATTTTATAAAAAATATTTTGAAAGTGGCCTAAAAATGGACAACTATCAAAAAGGTCTTTTATCGGTGTCCAAAGAAAATAAAAAAATCAGAATTAATTTTAAGGACCAAAAAGATCATAAGGATATTTATTATAAGTTTAATAATGAAATCAAATATAAAAAGCTCTCACTTAAGCAAAATACTGTTGATCATTATGAAGCTATTTTAAAATATCGATCTGACAAATCTAAAGTGCTAAGCTTCTTTTATGATAACCATAAAATATTAGACTTTAAAATAGAACAATGATAGTCAGAGCAAATTCATTACACTAGTTATTGTGAAAACATAACCTTCCAAATTAGTATTTCACTTTCTATAAGAGAAACTTCCATTTCAAAATTTTTGCTAAATCTCAAAAATTATAGTGTGTAATTCAATTAATTTATTTTACTTTGCATTTCAAAGTACTTTAAATATGAGCAACAAAGATTACTTAAAAGATATTACAGAGATTAAAAATCTTATGAATAAGTCTTCACGATTTATTTCTTTAAGCGGTTTATCTGGAATCATGGCAGGAATTTATGCACTCATAGGTGCAGGTACAACCTTTTGGTTGGTAACTAATTATAGTTCTGGCACCTTAAGATTAGATGGTTGGGTTTTTAGAACCGTATTATTTATTCTATTTATGGTGGCCTTTTTAAGTGTTGTTACAGGCATTTTTTTAACGACCAGAAAAGCTAAAAAAAATGGTGAAAAAATATGGGACACCTCATCAAAACGCCTAATAATTAACTTCCTAATTCCTCTCATTGCTGGAGGATTATATGTTTTAATAATATTATCTCATGGTAAATTTGGACAAACAGGTGGTTTAATGTTAATCTTTTATGGACTAGCTTTAATTAACGCTTCAAAATATAGTATCGGAGATATTAAATATTTAGGATTTATTCAAATAACTTTGGGCCTTATTGCTGCGCTTTATCCAGGTTTAGGATTTTGGCTTTGGGTTATTGGCTTTGGGCTGATGCATATCGTTTATGGTATATGGATGTATATTAAATACGATAGAAAATAAATGTGGGGAGCGCAATAAAAATAAAGCACATGAAATTATTAAAAAACAGCCTAGGCTATCTGTTTATAATAGCAACATTATACTCTTGTAATTATAATGAAGCCAAGTTTATCATTACAAACAATAGTGGTTTTAATATTGACTCCTTGCGAATTACACCCGATTCTAAAAAGGAATATATAAGTTTAAAGAAAGGTGAAGAAGTTGTGCATTATATAGAAATGGATGACTTAAATTCGGATGGTAGCTACCTTATTTGTTTTAGAAATTTAGATACAAAAGCAACTACAAAACAACAATTTGGTTATTATAATAAAGGTTCTCAAATTGAAAAAAACATTATGATTACCATACAGAAGGATACCATATTAACTAAAAGTAATTTTAATAAATTTTAAAACATATTTCTGCCTATTTAGAAAATAAGATGAGCATAATCACCAACATAAATAAACTATTTGATCACAGAATACGACTCGGTATCATGTCTATTCTAATGGTAAATGAATATGCTGATTTTAAGATGTTAAAAGAATTATTGGGCGCTACTGATGGTAATTTAGCTAGTCATACTAAAGCTTTGGAAAAATCAGAATATTTACGCGTTGAAAAACAATTTATAGGTCGAAAACCTAATACAAGATACAGTGCTACCAAATTAGGAAAAGCTGAATTTAAAAAACATATTGAAGCCTTAGAAAAATTAATCCATAAAACTTAGTAAAGTTTTTTATACTGCGCCTAGCGTATTAATTTAAAGTAAAACTCTTTTTTTTAACCATTAACTTTGAAAAACAAAGTACTTTTAAATAACCAAAACATGAAAAAACTAATCTTATTTATTGCTGCACTATTATTTAGCACTTTCTTCTACAACCAAAGCCTTGGACTTAACTTATTTTTGTTTAGTATACTCACGGTTATTATTCTTTTAATTAATAATAAATCGCATTTTAAAAATCGAAAAACTCTGGCCTATGCCGCTGTATACCTTGCTACAGGTTTAACGATGTTTTTTAATAGCTCCTCCCTATCTATCATTGCTAACCTAGTCGCATTCTTTACGTTAATCGGTCATCTCTCAGAGACTAAATCATCGATTTATGTAAATTGGCTCAATGGTTTATATACTACGATTGCAGGTTTTTTTCATCGGAATTTTGCGAATATATCAGTAAAAAAAGAGACCAATAATACTTCCATAAAAACTAAAATTCATTATAGGTATTGGGCAAAAATCATCATTATCCCTACTGTCATCCTAGTAACTTTCATTGCGCTTTACAAAAATGGAAACCCTGTATTTAGCAATCTGATAGAGCAAATAGATTTTGAGTTTATTAATGTACAATGGCTGCTATTAGCTGGTGTAGGCTATTATTTATTCAATAATATTTACGCGCCAATTGAAGTAGAGCCGGCTACTGAATACGACTTAAAAACAAGTAATACGCTAAGTAAAACGGCTTCATTTTCAATTCCTAAATTACAACAAGAAAACCAACTTGGTGTTATTCTAATCGCGTTGCTCAATGCACTGATTATTTTATACCTTATTACTGACTTAGCATTTCTTGCTTCAAATAACGAGATAAAAGCTTCTTTATATTCCGCTCAGGTTCACAATGGGATTAATGCACTTATCGCTTCAATTGTTATTGCCATATTGATACTACTATACGTGTTTAGAGGCAACCTCAATTTTTATGACCAAAATAGCACCTTAAAACGACTGGCTTTCACTTGGATACTATTAAACCTCCTATTGGTTGGTAGCATTGTATTTAAAAACAGTGAATACATCTACTACTTTGGGCTTACCTATAAAAGAATAGGTGTTATGGTATATTTACTTCTTGCTGGCATCGGATTAATAACCACACTTTTAAAAATAAGTACCGTTAAAAATAACTGGTTTTTATTCAGAGTCAACACCCAAGCTGCATTCGTTATATTAATTGTAGCGAGTACGATTAATTGGGATTATCAAATAACAAAATTCAATCTAAATCATGCGCAATCAATGGATTTCGGATATCTATACAACTTATCTGATAACAACACTTTATTACTAAATGCGCAAATCGATTCTGGAACTTTAGATGAACAAGCCATTCGGTTGATAAAAACAAAATACAATAAATATGTATATCAACTTAAAACTCATAATTGGCAAGAATTTCAGTACGATAACTTCAAAATAAAAAAGAAATAAAATGGCTGCACTTATCATTTTTACAGCACTCTTAGTTGGAAGCATTAGTGTTTTAGTTGTTAGACTTAGTGTTTCCTTGATTTTTTGGATATCTAAAACGCCTGAAAATAAAGCGCTAGTATTTAAACGCTATTTCCCGTATTACATTATCGGTTTATTTACACTATGTATAACGCTGATTGTTATAGCTCAAAACAGTTTGTTGGCCACTTATTATTTCTGCTTTATATTCATAACGGCGCTTTTAGTTTGGCGATATGAACTCCGGAAACCCTTCAAAACTATCGAAAATAACATTACTCCTAAAACACCTCAACATCCCGAAACACCATGAAAATTCAATTCAATAAATACTACTTAGTATTAGCGCATAGCTTGTTCCTTATAGAACTTGCCATTGCAATATTCCTTAAGTCCGGATTTATACGTCATACTTTTGGTGATTACCTTGTTGTAATCTTACTATATGCAATTTTTAGAGGATGTAGCAATTTGAATGTGAAGGCCTCAAGTTTAGTCGTCCTCTTAATTACTTATAGTATTGAATGTCTTCAACTTAGCCCTTTCTTAAGCTATTTTAATTTAGAAGCCAGTTTAACAGCCCAATTAATATTTGGAAGTACTTTTGAAGTTGCTGATTTAATAGCTTACACCTTAGGTATTCTAACAGTAATGACCTTTGAGCACTTTATTTCAAAACGAAAACACACCTTTAAATTCAAACTATGGAAGCCATAAAATCACTTATCCTATATCGTTTTAAAACCTTATCATTACTCGTAGTGACTTTAACTTTTAGTGTTACAGTACTCATGATTCGCATGAAACTTAATCAATCGTTTTTCTTCCTGTTTTTAATGTGGAATTTATTTTTAGCGCTTATCCCCTATACCATTTCATTCTATCTTACATCTAAAGAGAACATCACCACATTATACTTAGCTTTTGGATTTATAATTTGGTTACTATTTTTACCAAACGCGCCTTATATGGTTACTGATTTTATTCACCTTAGAACAGGGAATAATTTTCATTTATGGCTCGATATCATAGTGATTCTGTCTTTTGCTTTGAGTGGTTTATTACTCTTTTTTATGTCGCTATTGGATATGCAAAAATGTATAGAAATTAAATTCAATAAAATCACAATTCAAACCTTAACTCTTAGTGTGATTTTCTTAAGTGGATTTGGTGTTTATTTAGGTCGATTTTTACGTTACAATTCTTGGGAAATCATAAGTCAGCCGCAGTATTTATTTAAAGATATAAGCGCAATACTTATGTCACCACTTCAATATTCTGAAGCTTGGCTGTTCTCTTTAGGCTTTGGGACATTCTTGAGCGTCGGCTTTTGGCTGTTTAAAAACTTTTATCGGTTTGAAAACTGATTTAACTTAAAACATAAATCAAATATCATACTCAAATTCATATATTTATAGGTCTAAATCATAGGTGACCATGAAAAAAACAAACATTGTAGTCGTATTACTGCTTATTTTAATGTCTTGTAAAGATGAGAAAAAAACAGAAACAGCGCCTTTAGACATAGGCAGTTTTACTTTTTCATCTGAGACCATTAAAGCTAACGAACCTTTTCAAATCACTTATAATGGTGATGGAGAACTCGATGATAGCTTCTTCTATCAACTCAAACACGCTAAATCTTATCCTTACGATTTAGAATTTAAAAACCAATCAGCAACAATTACTGTTCCTGATAGTATTGCTGTCATAGCTTTTAATATTAGTATTGACGATACCTATGCAAATAATAATGAAGAAGGCTTTCTTTTTTCTGTTGTTAATAATGAAGGACAAATGGCAAAAGATAGTGAAGCTGTAAAAGACTATTATGCGTCTTCAACAGGCAAAAACTACGGTGTAGCAGGAACTCCTGAAGATGCTTTAAAAACGATTGAAAACACGCTTAAAAAGCATCCGGAATTAACAAAGGAATGGGTTAATATTCACTTTAATTTAGCAAGACAAGTAGACGCTAGTCAAGTAAAAACCCTTGGTGAAACTTACCTTTCAAAATACGATGCTAATCAAGCAACATCCCTTGAAGATTATGAAATGCTATCGCATATTTATTCTGGACTACGAGATTCTGAACGTAATGACAGTATTATTAGCATCATTTCTGAAAAATACCCAAACAGTAACTTAGCGTTTAGGCCAATTATTAACGCCTATTTTGACGCTAAAGATTTTGCGACTAAAGACTCTATTTTTCAAACCCATAAAGCGAGTATTATAAAACATCCCGATGGTAAATATATTATTCAAAATATTGCATTAGCTCATTATAACGATGGAAATAAAGACGCTTTTAACACCCACCTAAAACTAATGCCTAATGCCTATTCAAAAGCCTCTATATACAATAGTATTGCTTGGCCCAAAGCTGAAAAAGGTGAAGATATTGAAGCGGCAATGGCCTTATCTAAACAGTCTTTAGAGTTAGTGGAAGCAGAACAAAAAGCCTTAGAAAACAAACCTGAATACTACAGTCCAAAGCAATATGAAAGAAGTTTAAAGCAAACTTATGGTATGTATGCGGACACTTATGCCTTACTCGCTTTTAAAAATGATGCTATAAAGGAAGCCATAAACTATCAATCTAAAGCTATTGAACAAGATGCTAACCCTGAAATGTACGAACGTTATATTCAGTTTTTAATGACCGATAAACAATATGCAACCGTTGTTGAAAAGGCAACTCAATTTATTGAAGAAGGCAAGAGCACTGCGAAATTAAAATCCTATTATTTAGAAGCGCTTAAAAATACAGATGAGACAAAAGATGCCGATATGATGTTAGCACAACTAGAAGAAACCGCAAAAAAAGCAGAAATAGAAGTTTTAAGAAAAACACTTATAGATAAAGAAGCTCCTGATTTTACCTTAAAAAATCTTGAAGGTAATGACGTTAACCTATCATCATTAAAAGGCAAAACTGTTATTTTAGATTTTTGGGCGACTTGGTGCGGACCTTGTATTGCCTCTTTTCCTGGCATGCAAAAAGCCGTTACCAAATATAAAGCTGATGAGAATACAGAATTTCTATTTATAGACACATTTGAAGATGGTAAAAATCGTGTCGAAAAGGTATCTAAATTTATATCGGATAATGCATACGATTTTAATGTGCTCATAGACCCTAAAAACAACAGCGGAAATTATACGGTAGCTAGTGCCTATAATGTGGAAGGCATACCAACCAAAATTATTATAGGACCAAGCGGAAGAATTAATTTTATTTCTGTAGGCTATAGTGGCTCCCCTGATAAAGAAGTCAGCAAAATTAATACAATGATAGAACTACTAAACGAGTAAATATAACTAATAAAAAAAAGAGGCGTCCTTAACTAGAACGCCTCTTTTTTTATTATTTACCATCTACATAATCTTGCAGATAATTAAATCGCTTTGTCAGTTTTCCTTTTTCAGTCATCCTGGCACGTTTTAAAATCTCTTTTTCATCTGTATTAAAAAACGCTGGAATAACATGTTTTAAAAATGTTTCCCCAAATCCTTCACTAGCATCCTTTGGCAATTCACAAGGTAAATTATCTACGGCCATTACCGTTATTGCATTCTCAGCATTAAAAGCAACCTCCTTTTCGGTCTTTGCATCATAACCGTAAAATGGATCTGCAATCGTAGATGGTCTTATAGTACTTGCCACAGGACCATCGATATCACAAGAAACATCAGCCACTAAATTAATTCTAAAGTCTGGATGTTTAGCATCTTCCCTTGTAAACAAATAGGGTGCATTATTACCATAAAAATGACCTGCGATAAAATAATCAGTTTCTTTAGCGTACGCCATAAAATTACTTTCGTAGCCTGAAGGGTCTTTATAAAACTCAAACCGATCACCTACTTTACCATCTTTTCGTTTGGCATATTCCATAACATCAGCCATAACATAAACAGGTTCTGTAAATTTTGAAGTTAAATACAGGGCATCACTAATCTGTTTAATCCCTAAATGATCTAAAATTTCTTTAGCACCATAGGCTACTTTACCAGTTCCTGTAAGTAATATTTTTATATTCGGTATCGTTATTTTATCTAATTCAGCTTTCACCTCGTTTAAATCGGCAAGTGTTTCAACTTTAGGCAATGTAAACAAGCCATCACGCAATCCTAAAGCTCTAAATCCATTATAGGCACCAACTAAACCAGCATAACGACCAAAACCAATAAGACGTGCGCCATTCTTTTTAATAATGGTTTCATGATCAAACATTTCTATATTTTTCTCTAACATAGCAATCAGCAACGCCCTGTTATAAGGTTGTTTTTTGATGGTATGTGAAAAGAAGAAATATTTTTTGTTCGGTATTAAATTTTCAATCGGCACTTCTTTGACGCCAATCATGACATCGGCATGAGACACATCTTCTAACACTTCAAATCCTAATTTTTTATAGGCTTCATCTGGAAAAATTCTAATATCCGAGGATTCTACAATAAATGTCGCTTCTGGAAATTGGGTTCTAGCTTCTGCTAAATGTTCAGGAGAAAATACCACACGTCTGTCTGGCGGGTTTTTGCGTTCTTTAATGATGGCGAATGTCATATAGAATAGGTGTCTTTAATCTTTTTGAAATTTAAAAAATCTTTATTTTCACGAAAATAATAGATTATAATCTATATGCAAATTATTACCCTATTATACGTTACTAAATCAATGACTTTCTTTGCTATTAACAATTTAGTTTTAGTTGTTTTTAAATAAAAATAATAAACGATTAACATTGGTTTAATTTAGGTCTATAATTCTTATTCTGATTCTAAGTCGCTGGCCATTATTTTTCTATTACAAATCATTTACACCACACCACTAATACCTCTAAACAAACATTTTAAACTTTAAATTTTAGTTTTAATCTTACAGTAAACCTCAATCACAAACTAAAAACGATAATTTTTTATTATAACAATTGAATAATAATACAATAACCTATTTATTTCTTACCAATTGTAGTTTTGAACTCATTAACTAAACCAAAAAAAAATGAAAAAAATTACATTATTATTTACCTTATGTCTTACAATGACAATGATTACAAATGCACAATGTTTTGATGGTTCTGGCGGACATTGGCCTAACGGAACTGTTGCTATGGAAAATACAGGTTATGCTGAAACTATTGTTTATGACACATGGCCAAATTCCGAATATTCTTTGATTGGAAATCTTACACCAGGTTATGAATATTCTGTAACTGGAGATAACCCAATACATATAACTGTAACAGAAAGTGATGATACTATAATTGCATATGGTATGAGTCCATTAAATTTCACTGCACCTACAGGAGTTACAAATATTACTATCTATTGGCATATTGATGGCGATTGTGGTAATGATGATACAACAACATATACAAGGATTCAATGTGTTACTTGTTGTCCTAATGATGCTGCACCTGCATTAGCATCTACGCCTAGTCCTGCAAATACAGCTACTGATGTAGCTTTACAAACAACTGATGCCTCTTTAGCTTTTAGCTGGACTGCTTCTACAAATGAAGACACAAGTGTATTTTACTTAGATACTGCTAATCCACCAACTCAAGCTTATACTGATTTTGAAAATGGAGATTCTTTTTCAAATTTAGAAGCCAACACCACCTATTACTGGAGTGTTGATGCGACCAATTGCATGGGTACAAACACAGGTGCAGTTTGGAGCTTTACAACCGATGGTGCATTATCAATGACTGATAATAAATTTGAAGTTACCAGTATTTATCCAAACCCAACTTCTGGAATTTTAAATCTTAAATCTTCTCAAGATATTGACAACGTTACTATATTTAATTTATTAGGGCAAACAGTGGCTAATTATGATAAAGATGCTATTACAGATTCATCAATTAACTTATCTGAGTTATCTAAAGGACTTTATTTAGTAAGAGTTTCTTCAGAAAACAACACGCAGACTTTAAGAGTTACAAAGAACTAATACAATATATAAGTATAAAAAAACAGGAAGTGTAAGCTTCCTGTTTTTTTTTGTAAATACTTCTAGAAAACGTTTTTTTTAATCGTCTTCATTAAAAAAACTAGACGTATCCGTAAGCGATTCCATAAAGGCAATGATATCTTTAATTTCTTGCTTCGTTAAATTCAACGGTGCGTCTGATAAGGTTTGGTTTTCTACCTCTAAGCCCATACCTGCACCACCTCCTAAATTATAAAACTCTAGCACTTCTTCTAGAGTATTAAAAGAGCCATTATGCATATATGGCGCTGTTAAAGCTATATTTCTAATTGAAACGGTTTTAAATGAATTTCTAAAGTAAGGTTGTTTATCTATATATAATCCATTATTAAAACGCCCAATATCGGTATCTAATTTAGGATTAATAGTGTCGAAACCTTGGGTAATACCTAAAACTTCAGACTCGGTTTCTAAATAAAAAGGCGGAACTGTACCATTAAACATGGGCGCAAAATGACAGGTACCACAAGCTGCTTTACCCATAAATAAATTAAAACCACGTAAAGCGTTTTTAGGAAATTTATGACTCTCGTTTCTTACAAATTTATCAAAAGGGCTATTAAAAGATTTTAGCGAATTTACATAAGCTGCAATGGCATTGCTGATAGAACGCTCATTAATATCTTGCTTGTCAATACCACCATAAGCGTCTTTAAATAACTTTAAATAATTAGCATCTGTTTTTAGTTTTTTTACAATAGCTTTAAACGTGGTATTAAACTCTAAATCATTATCAATAACATGAGTAACTTGCCGCTCTAAATCATAGGATCGTAAGTCCCAAAAATAACGAGAAGCATAACCTGAATTGATAACAGTTGGCGCATTTCTAGAAGTATAAAACCCTTTCTTATTGGCTAAACTTTTTGGTAAACCATCTGTAAATCCTTTTTTAGGATTATGACAACTAACACAAGACATTATATTACCATTAGAAAGTTTTGGGTCTTTAAACAACAATTCTCCTAATTGAATGGTTTTAGGATTATCTAAAGGTAAGTACACCAATTCTGAATAAAATTTAGTATCTAAAAAATCGGATTGAAAGAGGTCAACAGCTTCATAATTTTGAGCGTGTTTCTTATATGGTTCAAGAGTAATATTATTTAAATTTTGAAACGCTAGCAATTCTGAATATAACGGATTGATTACTTCTTTTAGAAATGCCATTCTATCAAAGTCATTAAAACTAATAGTAGCACTAAGTCTCTTTTTTCCTTTATTAAAAAGTTGCTTTATGGACTTAAATTTAGATTTGGCTTCAGGCTGTATATCGTCTTCAAAAAACAAAAATGTGGTTTCTATACTTTTTAAACTAACAAAACTTTCTTTTAAAGCATTAACAGAACCTGGTGTATCAAAACCTGTAACGCCTAATGTAAAAATTCTAACCATACCAGAACGCATACATTCTATAGCCTGACTTGGTTTTAAGTGAATTGGCAAGTGAATATTTGAAGCATAATCTACATGCGATTTAAGTTCCTTTGCTAATTTCCTTATATATCTTATATTTTCTGTTGTACTCTCCTCATATACAGCTTCATCTAAAGCCTGTAAACCAGAAGCTTCAATAATTTCACCTTCTTCATAATACTCACTAACTTTAGGTAGAGGAGCACCATTTATATAAGTCCCGTTATAAAAAGTTTGATAGTAATCGAAAATAAATTCAATTTTTTTATAGGCTAATCTTGTTTTTTCAACTTGAATTTTAATGGTTTTTAATTCACTAGAATTATTAGTTAACTTAACCAAGGTATTGACTTCGTCTTGAAATTTATAAAAGTTTAAAGCATATAAAACTTCTATCTTTTCTGTAATAGCATTAGTTTTAATTGGCTCTATACCTTCTCTGCCAAATAATGCTAAAGAACAAATTAAAACAGCGGTTATTAAAAAGATTATTTTTTTCATTTTGCACTTAGATTTTCAACTTATAGATAAATTAAAAAACCTCAACTACAATCTGTTAATCACAGCATTGTGTTGAGGTTTAATAAATAATTTAATTAAGTCAATTATTCAATAATAATTGACTTGTAATACGTATTCTTATTCGTTGCAATTTCAATAACATACATTCCTGTTGCCATATTACTTACATTGATAGTTTCCTCATCACTTTCTTTAACTAATTTTCCTGTATTGTTATAAAACTTAACTTTAGTTACGCGTTCGTTAAGATTCACTTTAATATTCAGTAAATCATTAGCTGGTACTGGGAACACTTTTATCGTTTTCTCTACTGTTTCAGTATCACCAACATTAAGTGTTATCCCTGTTTTATTTATGGTAAAATAATCATCGATAGCACCTGTATCTCTTACAAACTTTACGGTTAAATTTTGTCCGCCATTACCATCACTTTCAATTTCCATTACACAAGACCCTAATTCATTTAAAGATAAAAACATAGCTTCATGATCTAAATCTCCTCCTGAAATTTGCCCTGATGAACCTGCAGTAATATAAACAGCACCCTCTGTAGCATCATTCGATTTTTGGTAAGCACCATCGCCATCTGCTTTTCCATTTCCATCACCAGTTTCGCCAACGGTATGACCACCATTAGTTATATTATCGATGTTAAACGTATTTGCAAATCCTTGATGTCCATTTATAAAATAAGAACGCTCATATGAGTGACTATGTCCATTTAATACAAGGTCTACTCCATTAGCCTCTAATATTGGCATAAAGTTTTCTCTCATTTCAATCAATCTTCCTTCCCAATCCGAATCGTGAGATCCTTTAGAATAAGCTGGGTGGTGAAATAAAGCTACAATCCAATCTTGTGTTGTGTTTTGAATATCATTTTGTACCCAAAGTTGCTGACTACTCCCTACTTCTCTACTCGATTGGTAAGAGTCTAATACAATAAAGTGAATATTTGCATAATCGAAAGAATAATACGCTTCCGTTCCTGAAGCAACACCACCAGCTTCTGCTGCGGTTGGAAAAGTGAAGATATCGTAGTATGGACCAGACTGTGTTTCTAAATCTGAAGTAAAACCATCATGGTTTCCTAAACAAGACCAAGCTACTGCTTTTTTAAACATGTCGTCATACACATTAAAGAAATAACTTTGATGTTGAGCATCTGTACCATTACTATAAGCATTATCACCTAAAAACAACATCATGTCCGTTTGCCCAGTATTTGTTTCTACTGTAGACACATAATCGTAATAAGCATCTCTAACGTTTCTCTGGTTAATACTTCCTGTTCCTGGATCCCCTAAAATCCATGCTCTTACAAATTGATCTGTTCCTGCAACGGGTGCTGTTTTAATAAACATATCTCCAGTTTCGCTTTGTGCAAGCACTTCATTGGTATTACCTATATTATAATAATAGGTTGTATTAGGTTCTAAACCTACTAAAGTCACTTCATGCTCTGTTGTTAATTCAGAATTAGAAGCTACTGAAGTTAACATATTTAAAGCGGTTCCGTATTTAACTACAGATTGTGTTTCTACGGCTGTTCTCCATTTTACAACCACACTTGTAGGTGTTCCACTTTGTAAATAAGGCCCTCTTTCTACTTCAATAGTTGGTGCTATAGATACGCTTGGAGTTAATTTAAAATTAAAACTAATATCGCCACTATTTACACTACTCTGGTGAATTTCTACAGCTATGATATTTATACCCTCAACCAATGGAGAAGAATTTACATTTTGAGTATTCCAAAAATCTTCATCACTACCACTAATTCCTGTAATTGCCTGATCATTAAAAGCAATAGGTCCTTCCGTTGGCATATTATTTCTCCAAACCTCAACATTATTCACATAAACTACTATACCATCATCTCTAACTGCTTCTAAATCTAGACTGTTATACATTCCTATATTTTCCATATCAATGAACTTTCTAAAATAGGTTGTAATAGGTCTTGGTGTAGCAGGAACCCCTAAATCGGTAACTTCATCGCCATCGCCGTAACCAATTTCTGTGGCACCTTCTTCCCAATTACTTTGGTCAAAAGTTAAGGTTCTCCATGCCGTACCTTGATCGCTTCCATCATTTAAATAAAACCAATCATCACCTGCATTAATCGTTGCAGGAAAAGAAGCATCTTCACCTTGTCCTTGAACATTAAATGTAAATGGATTTTCATCCGTATC
Source organism: Winogradskyella vidalii (assembly GCF_013403955.1). Taxonomy (GTDB): domain Bacteria; phylum Bacteroidota; class Bacteroidia; order Flavobacteriales; family Flavobacteriaceae; genus Winogradskyella; species Winogradskyella vidalii. The sequence goes on from NZ_JABFDG010000002.1 coordinate 376,612, forward strand.
ATTACTCTCTATGGTGATTGTAGCTGTAGACAAAGCTGCACTAGTAGGTACAAAAGTGATATTAAAAGTTGAAGACATACCGCCATTAATAGTTGATTCTACATTACTAATCACAAACTCTGGATGATTACTAGTAATTGAAGCTATAGTAATTACACTATTTCCTGTATTTTCTAAGGTATAAGACTTCGTTGTTCCTATAGAAATAAATGCAGAACCAAAATCGGTATTATCTAAAATATCTGGTGTTGTATCGCCATTAGAAATTAAGGTTCCGTTTCCTAAAACATCTAAATCAATAATAGCCGTTTCTCCTGTAGCCTGTATACTAAATGTATAAGGATTTTCATCTGCATCATCACTAGCAACAGAAATCATTGCTGTATTAGTTACTGCTGCAGTTGGTGCATATTGCACTACAAATTCTAAACTTTCACCAGCGCTCACACTAGAAGAACTTGGTTGTGTTAGAATCGTAAATTCAGTATCACCAGTTATTGAAACTAATGGAGCCCCTGTTAAGTGTAAATCTTGTTCTCCTAGATTGGTAATAGCAAACGTACGGGTTAATGTTTCATTAATACCTGTATTTTCAAATTGTGTATAGTCTGAAAGATCTGGTGTTGTATCTCCATTTGGTATAGAAATAGCGTTTCCTGTAATATCTATTTCTACTGGTGGTGTTTCATATGAAACATGTAACGAAACTGAAGCACTAGAAGCTTCTCTATATGCCCCATCAGATCTTGAAACTCCTGCAAACATAAAAGCCATACTATTTCCTGACTCCCAACCACTTCTTGAAGTAATTTCAGAAAGTATAGCACTAATATCTGGAGTTCTTTGTCCTACTGAAGCTTGACCAATTTGGCCTACCCAACTCGCAATAGACCAATCGACATTGGCAGTAGTTGCTGTTCTTGTTGAAAGACCAAAATTGCCATTAGAACCAAGAACAGAAGCATCATCTGCATCATCACCAGTAATATTTACCATAACATCACCATTACCATTTTCATCTACTTCAAACTGAACATAAGCATTAGTTACTGTAGCATTCTGAGGAAGATTAACATTTTCAAAACGTACTCCTACGACTTGTTCTGTAGTTCCGTCATAATATAATTCTAAATCGGAACTAATAGTACTAACATAACCACTACCACTAAATGCTTCTTCTGCTGTACCATCATCTTCATTAGCTGCGATTGTTAGGTTAGAAACACTAACCTCTGAAGGTGCTGCAGTGTATTCAATATGTAATGATGGTGTTCCTCCAGAATTACTTTCAGCTTCTCTCCAAGCACCATCAGATCTTGAAACTCCTGTAAATTTAAAAACCATACTATTGCCTTCTGCCCAACCACTTCTTGAGGTAATTTCTGAAAGTATAGTACTAATATCTGGTGTTCTTTGATCCGTTGATGCCAGACCAATTTGTCCTTCCCAACTTGGAATAGCCCAATCTGTGTTTGCTGATGTAGACGGTCTTGAAGAAACACCATAAGCAGCATTGCCAACAAAACTAGATGCATTATCTGTATCATCTCCTGTAATATTTACAGTAACATCTCCTGCGCCGTTTTCATCGACTTGAAATTGAATATATGCATTTGTAATAACTGCATTTTGAGGTAATGGAATATTTTGAAAATAAAGTCCTACAACCTGCTCATCAGTACCATCGTGATATAATTCTAAATCTGAGCTACCTGTATATACTTCGCCACTACTACCAAATGCTTCTTCTGCAGAACCTGCACTGCCATTAATAGGTATATCTACCGATACAGCAGATTGCGAAAATGAATACACTGAAACCAGTAACATCATTAACATAAAAGTACTTTTTTTAATCATAATTTTTGTTATTAATTAAGTTTTCTAAATGTTTTATTTGTTTTTTTAATTTTAGAATAGACGACATATTTTTAAACTTAGCATCTAATTGGCCTATGGCAATTGTAGCTTGTTTTAAGGCTATATTGGTTTCATCAGTTTTGTTTATCTGTAATAAATAAGCTGCTTTTTTATAATACCAAAACTCTTTCCTTTTGTATTCTATGATGAAATAATCGTATTGATTTAGTGCTTTTTCTGTTTCATTTGCTGCCTTGAGATAGTCTAACTTTTTAAGTTGAAGTGATAAAGTATTTTCTCCCAATTTGGTTAACCCTATCTCAATCGCATTTAAAGCAACGTCATAATTTTTAGGGTTTTCAGCTAAAATTATATCTGTATATTCTAAGATATCTTCTGGCCGTATATCTAGCATATGGTCCATAACATATTTATAAGCAGCTAATGATTTTTTATATTTTTTAAGTTGAAATAATATTTGTGCTTCTAACTTTTTAGCTTTAACATCAGTAGGGCTAATCTCCAAATAAGACGTTATATCAACAAAAGCACTATTATACTCCTCTAATAAGTAATTAACCTCAGAAATTCTATACTTTAAAACTTTATCCTTGTTCCCTAAAGCTTTAGATTTAATATAATCATCCATTGCTTTACCAAACTCTACGTGTTGTTGATACAATACCCCTCTTTCAAAATACAACTCGTAATTATTTGGAGATTCTAAAATTTCTAATGATTTTGCTTTGATTTTCTTTGATAAATCACCATGAGCAAACATTGGTGTAGACAAACACAAAAAAAGAATTGCAGAGAGTACTATTTTAAATAATACTGTACCTGTAAAAACCCCATATTTTAACTGTAGAATCTGTAATTTTTGTTTCATTAGAAAACTAATTTTTAATTCGAAACAAATGTAGAAATTATTCTAAATGGCAGTCTTTAATCGGTATTTCACAGACTCTTCTAAATACATAAAACATCGATTAAACGTATAATTCCATTTTGCAACAGAACGTAAAAACTTTCATATCAAAAGATTAACAGACACTATTAAGATTGCTTTAAATGATCACCAAGGCATTGTTAATAATGTGTTTTTATTGTTAAGACATTACACATTAAGCGCTGAAAATCATGTTAGAACTTATAATTTATTAAATAAAAAAAGCCGTTAAGAGACGTTAAGAAAACGTAAACTTGGCTTAAAAAAAAAACAAAAATTAGGGTAGTAATTTGAAAATAGTGCATTTAAAATGCTCTAAAAAATTTAAAAAAGACAAATTAGAACTAATAAAACAGAAGCGAATGAAGTAAGTTTAAGCTGACAACATTACAGAATAGATATATAAATTAATATTGGTATAGCTTTTGCATTATAATTTTTAGTAATTTTGCAGCCCTTGAAACTTTACGATATGTTTCTGGGTTTAGCGCGTTAGGGATGAAAGCGGCATCCTTTTGCGATCCTAGCAGGTTTTTAAAACCTTGCAGGTATGAGCAATAGAAAACGTTAAAAAAATATTATCATTTATGAGATTCCTGCTTTCGTAGGACATATTGGGGTCGACTGGTTTTGACAGCGAGATTAATTAAATGGTAAGCACGTGGTGTAATGGTTTTGAAACACCTAAAAGGCTGAACCAACTTTTTAAACGGCGAGAATAACTACGCTTTAGCTGCATAATCTGAATTATAGTAAGATTTCGTGCTCATTCCTACTAGGTAGGAAGGCTAAATGTCTCCGAAAAGCCCTAGTCAGTGGCGTTTCTGCATGAGGCATCGTAAAAATTGACTAAGATTAGGTAGCGCTTTGATGCCTTTTCAAGATTAAAAAGCTAAGTTGTAAGTGGGTTGTTTGTAACCAGCTTGCAATCGAAAATCCAAGAACAAAATAAACGTGTAGAAAGCCCTTTGGTTACTTGTTTGGACGAGAGTTCGATTCTCTCCGGCTCCACTTCCGCTCTCCGAAGCTTTATGCTAAGGAGAGCTTTTTTTATTCTATATCTTTTCTTTGTTGTTTGAAATTGTTTTTTCATAAAGAGCTTCGGTGGACGTGCACACTACAATTACATAAAATTTTAAGAAAACCTTTAAACACTTTTATCCTAAGACTAAAGTTTATTTTCTTTAAACATTCGAAGTTTAATCCCAAAAATCGCACGGCTTTAAATAAATTAAAACTTATGAAACTACCTCACACTGTTTCTATCCTAAAAATGCTCTGAAACAACGCATTACAAGAGTTACACCATCAATATTAAGAAACAGATTAATGGCACTCAAAATAAAGAAGCACAGTTTACAAAAAGTCGATTACCAGTAACATTAGTTCATTTGTCATTATTTGAAAATAAACAAAAAGCCTATGACTTTGAACAGTATTTGAAGTCAGGTTCTGGTATTGCTTTTCGGAATTAACAGCGAGTTTAAAAAGGTATTTGAATTATACAGCAATGAATTTCAGTATAGCGTAATTAATCAGCCTTTAGTTTTTTTTAACTCACATAAATTGTTCATCTTCCTCAACGTCATTTATAAACTCACTGACTAAAGCTAGCGATGCTACATCACATATCTATTTCTATTATTATTTATTTAGAGATATAAAAGCGGCATTAGATATGATAAGAATATCAAAAAAGACAACCGCTCGGTTGGACGTGTTGAAAACCCGAAAGTGGCATGAACAAAATAAATTATAAGACATCAGCCTTAACAAAATATGCTGAAGCCTATAAAAACTACACACTATAAGATTTCAAGATATAAAGCGGCTAAACACAATAAATATAATAGTACTATAATCTAGCTCATGAACAGCCAGAAAAAGTAGCTGAATTGATACAAGTTATTGAAAATGCGCGTATCCAATTAGGCGATAAAGACAGGATTGGTGAAAGCGTTCTCTTTTTTTGACTAAAGCTTCAATAAAAAGGTAATTATAAAGCGTTTTTAATGTCTTCCACAGAAATTCCAAAGACATCGTTTAGAATAGGGTTTAACGTTTCTGAAGAACCTTCAAAATGACAAGTTAGCTGTATATGCGTTGCACTTTCTCCGGATTTTAAAGCTAAAGCTGGAGAAGACGTTTCTAATTCATAAAAAGGTCCTAAGGGTTTTTCTCCCGGACTTGGTTCACCATCGTTATAAGCATTAATAACATCACCTGAAAAAGGTTGGTCTTGGATTTCCCACATAGAATTAACGTAATCAGTCACACCATCGGGCTTATTATATTTTACAATGGTTAGAATGTTGTTTTTAGTGTCATACGACCCCGCAATATCTTTTGCGCGCAATGGATTTAATCCAATTTTACCGCGATAATTACCATCGCCACTGAAGTAAATCACAGCTTCTTTAACCATTAAACGATCAGAAGGCACTTTACCAAAATAAGTATCGTTAACAACCTCACCCAGCTTAGCTGTTTCACCCGAATGATATGGAAAAAACATTACGGTATCTGGTGATGGATTATACATCCCTAGCAACCAAATAGACAATAATCCGTTGGCTTTTTCCCAGTCCGTTTCGCCCAAGTTTGTAACCGTATTCTTGGTTTGATATGCAACAACTTTAATGTTGTCTCCTAGTGAATTAAGGCCTAATTCCTTGACTAAAGTTGCTTTAGACAATATTGAAATTTTACGCTCAATTCCCATTTCAAACTGAAAGCCTGAATAATTTTTTAAAGCTGCTTTTTTAGAAAACACCACGTTATTAGATGATTGACTCACCACATCAAACGGCTCTAAATCAATCAGTTTTGGTGTGTACCAATTATCTAAATTGAATTCAGCATCTTTTTCAAAAAAAATGGAATATTGCCCACCTTCTGGACCTAACCAAAACCGTTCTTCACCTCCAAATACATTAATATGTTCCAAGGTGTCTTTTGATTTGAATAGCGCCTTATTTATCCAACCATAACTCCTACCCGATTTACCAGAAGCACTACTCGTCATTACGCGACCTTGTAAAGCTGCTGCGATAGCGACTTTAGAATTTCCTGAATCATCTTGAAGTTCAATTAAGTCTATATAGTCTTGCAAAAAAGCAAAATCGTCCTTATAAGTTGCCATAATTTGATTAGTATTTATTAATTCTTCTGCTTGATTTTCTGGTAAAGTTTCAGGTTTATTTTTTACATGAAGTCACCATAAAAAGAAAAACTAAATGTAAGATTGTTGGAAGGATTATATGAGATGGATTCAGTTTCAAAATTTGAAATTTAACACATCACATCTAAGTCAATCCGACTAATATTTATTGAAAATATTGATTTACAAATAAGATTTCATTAACAGAGCCGCACCTAAAGCACTTTCATTTTTACAATCTGAAATTTTAATAACAATATCACTTTTTAAACATTTTAAAAATTGAATAAAGACCTCATTTTTATTAAACCCTCCTGAAATATAAACATCTGTAATGTTAGAATTTTCATCAGAAATCAAATCAATTGCTGAAATTACTTTTTTACTGATTTCATAAATTAATTGATAATAAGCCGTTTCATACGAGAGAAACTTTTGCAGTAATTCTGGATGCGCTTCAAAATCGGTATCAATACCTTCTGCTAAAAAAACACGAGCATCTTGATCAATTAATTCATTACACAGTGTGGTATTTAAAACAAGGTCCATATGCGTATTAATATCGACTTTAAAATACTCGCTTAAGGCCTTTATATACACTTCATGAATACGACCTAAAAACTGCATCGATGATTTTACCTGTTGCTTTTCTGGAGTCATAAAACACAAGCAATTGTTTTGTAATTGATGCTGTGTTAAGGTTTCTTTACTAAAAGGATTCATGGCTATAATCCAAGTTCCTGTAGAGAGTAAAACAAAATCATTTTCGTTTTCTAAAATAGGAATGATTGACGATGAACTATCATGTAAACCTGAACCAACCGCAATCTTTTCGCCATTAATTTCTGTAATAACGGCTTTGTTGCCTTTACAAGGTTCTGGCAGCTGAATATTTTCTTCTTTTAACCACGAATGGTATTGCATGTTATCAAAGTCCCAAGTCGCTGTATGCGCACCAACCGACGTATAATCGGCTGTAATTTTTTTAGTGAATAAATAACTTAGATATTGTGGGTAATGTAAAATTGCATCAACTTCTTTCCATAATTCTGGCTTGGTGTTTTTAAACCACAACATTTGAAGTCCTGCATTTAACATCCCATAAGATGGAGATGCCGTTTTTCTAGAAAACTCTTCTACACCACCGTGAGCATTATAAAAGGCACTAAAATCGTTAACATCTAGCGGTTTTAAGTAATTATATAAAGGCGCCATACGTTTACCTTCTTTATCTAAATAGATTAAAGATGCGCCGTGTGTAGAAAAATTAATGGCTTGGATTTGGTAAGTCCCTAATTCTTGAATTTTTTTTATTTCAGCCTGAATCCAATTTTCTATAGCTTCAATATTATCACAACAAAAACCATCTTCATCTTTTATCTCGTTAAACTGAATGGCATTTTGAAACACCATGTTAAAAGAAGCATCAAATAAAAAGACCTTCTTGTTCGTTTTTCCAATGTCTATAACTGCTATAACTTTTTTCATGTGTATATTCTTTGTTTTTTTTATGGTCACATGGAATATCCATAATATCAGTCCCTAGCCATCAAAAACTAGCTACGGATGTTTCATGAATTTCAGATTTATGTTGCCTTATTTCTATAAGCATAGAAAATAAGTTCTATTTAACACGAAGCATTTTAAGTTGGCTTCAAAAATAGTCTATGATTAGTGACTTGTGTTGGGATTGTAATTGATAATAAAGCTTCCTTTTTAATAGTTTTACACCATTAAAAAGGACCTACTTTATCATCTTCTTTGGAAGTGAGATCAAACAACTAACTTAATCTCTATGCACTAAACCCCAAATTGTAATTGTTTATTTTTAATGTTTAAAACCATATAATGGTCCGTAGTTTTCACAAGCTCTATAATCAGCCCCTTCTAACCCTTCACCAAAGGCAGCCCATGCACTTGGTCTAAATACATCGTCTTCAGAAACATTATGCATGTTTACAGGAATACGTAACATCGCAGCTAAAGAAATTAAATCGGCACCAATATGTCCGTGAGAAATTGCACCATGGTTTGCGCCCCATTTTGCCATTACAGTGTATACATCTTTAAAGCACCCTGTACCTGTAGTTCTTGGTACAAACCAAGTGGTTGGCCAAGTAGGATCTGTTCTATCATTTAAAACATTATGAACATCTTCTGGCAACTCAACACTCCAACCTTCTACTATTTGTAAAACAGGTCCAATGCCTTTAATTAAGTTAATTCTACACATCGTTAAAGGCATCTCTGCTTTTGTTAGGAAATTAGAAGAGAATCCACCACCTCTAAAATATTCTACAGTAGCTGGAGGCCATTTTGTATTATTTAAACAACGTTGAACATCCTCTTTAGTGATGTCCCAGAATGCTTTCATTGTTGCATTTCCGTCAGCATCTTGTTGTTGCGCTGTTGCGTCTAAAGTGGTAGAACCAGAATTAATTAAGTGAATAATTCCGTTTTCAGCTAAACCTGTTAATTTTTTACCTGTAACACGTTCTACAGATTCTGGACTCCAATATGTACGTACATCAGAGAATAACTGTGCTTTATTAGTCAATAAATGACCAAACAACATTGAAATGGCGTTTAAACAGTCATTTTCTGTGGCGAACGTGTAGGCTTGACGAATACCATTCCAGTCGAAAGATGAATTTAGAATAGACTCTGTAAAATCGGCATTTGGTTGATAATCGGTCCATTGACGTTGTCCTTGGAAACCACCCATAATAGCGTTTCGTCCTTTAGACTCTTCACCGAATCCCATGTCTTTCAACTTCGGATTTCCGTTCATTAAATCTTTACAGATTAAAGTCATTTTCACAACTTTCTCCCACTCTTCATCTTTTTGCTCACGCGATTTTTGTGCTTCAGGATTGTTTCTGTCTTCTCCTTCAATACAGTTTTCTTTGGTCCACGCTAAAGCTTTTTCATATTCTTCTTTGTCGTAAATCCCTTCATCCATACGTCTTAAAAGCTCAACAGACTCTACAAATTCTGCTCTTACTCCTAAATAATCTTGTAAAAAGTTAACATCTACCATAGACCCCGCAATTCCCATAGAACTGTAGCCTATAGATAAATACGACTTCCCTTTCATTTGAGCTACTGCCAACGCTCCTTTTACAAAACGTATAATTTTTTCAGAAACATCTTGAGGAATGGTTTTATCACCACCATCTTGAACTTCTTTTCCGTAAATACCGAATGCAGGTAATCCTTTTTGAGAATACCCGGCCAAAGCTGCTGCTAAATACACAGCTCCAGGTCGTTCTGTACCATTAAAACCCCAAACGGCTTTAGGTGTTAAAGGATCGGTATCCATAACTTCTGTTCCGTAACACCAACATGGCGTTACTGTTAAAGATACTTCAACACCTTCTCTTTTAAATTTATCTGCACATGCTGCTGCATCTGCAACTCCCCCTATTGTAGTATCTGCAATAACGCATTCTACTTTTTCTCCACTAGGAAAACGTAAGGTTTCTTCTATTAATTTTGCGGCTGCTTTAGCCATATCCATGGTTTGAACCTCTAAAGATTCTCTCACACCTAGCTCACGTCCATCAATTGTTGGACGAATACCTACTTTTGGTAATCTACCTATTAATCTACTCATCTTTATTATGCTTTTCTATTATGTGAATTGTTCTAATTCTGTTAATTGCTCGTTAGATAATCCTGCTGGCTTAAATCCTGCTGCCCAACACATCATTAACATTTTAGCGCCTTTGTTAGCGACATCTAAAAAGTCCCATGCTTTCATTACATCTGGTGCAGTTGCTGTTGCGCCATGTTTTTCCCATAAAGACACGTTTCGTGTTTTAAAAGCTTCCATAGTCACCTCAGCTAAAGCTGCTGTACTCGATAAAGCGTATGGTGTACAGTGAATACCTTTAGGCACAAACACTTTTACCTCTGGACACATCATCCAAATTTGTCTATTCAATTCTTCTTCGTTGTCAAATAATTCATGGTGACTCATGCAGATTAACTCTAAAGGGTGTGTATGAACAACCGCTAAATTTTCTGGATGGTGAATTGAATTAAATAAGTGAATACTAGCATGAGAAATTAACTCACAGGTTGGTCCAAAGTTGTCACGTTTTCCACCCCATATGATAGAATATGCCGAAGCATCTTCATTAATGTATAGTATACATGAAACCTCTTCAAGTTTATCCACTAAATCTCTTAAGTAACAACCTGTTCCTGTAATATATATTACAAATCCAGCTGCACCTTTAGGAAAATCGAAAGGCACTTCTTCACCTATACCTTCAACTTCTTCTTTTTTAAAGTAAGACGTTAAATTCATGGAAATATTTCCTGCATTTCGTTCTGCCCATTCACGTTGCCATAAATAACCAGCAACCTCGGATACTTGTTTTAATTCTGCTTCTACTTGTAATGGAAGTTTTATCGTTTTCATATTTATTTGAATAAAATTGTTAAACAAAAATATACAGATAGAACTCTGTATTAAATATTCAAAATCTGTATTTTTGTATCTAATTCAAACATCTGTCTTTTATGAAGTTTATAAAAAACATTGAACTCGGAGACCCTTCAGCAAACAATCAAAACTTCATTAACCTGAATTTAAAGCTCTTATGCTGTCGTTATTGGCTATTAGACTTATGGGATTGCCACGAAATGGTTTTTCCGTTTTGGAGGCTCTATTGGAATAAAAACACAGGCGGCCAATTAATCCACCAAGACAATGTTTTTGAAATGAACCCCAATCATTTATACATCATTCCGCCCTTCACCTCATTTTCTTCACGCTATTCTAAAAACCATATTTACAACGAAGGCATTCATGTTTCCGGAAAACATGTAAATGTTAACCACAATGAAAAGGAATTTGAAGACATGTACCTGATTCATTTTTTTGTTCATTTTAATTTAGGGGTTCCTTTTGACAGTGTTTTTCCTGGGATTTTAAAAATTGAATTAACAGATTACCTAAAGGATAGATTAAACTATTTAACCATGCGTTTAAAAATTGAAAACACTGATTTTAAACTCACCTTTAATTTAAAATTACAAGCTTTTATAAAAGAAGCGCTTACTAATATCGGTCCTGAGTTGTGGAAGACCATCAATATAGATGAACGCGTATTAAAAGTGATTCGTTTTATTGAAGTTAATATCGATAAAAAATTAAGTAATACCGAAATGTCATCAATTATCAATATGGCACCCAATTCTTTTTCGCGATTATTTAAAGAAGAAATGAATATCACGCTTCACAAATTTATTCAAAACAGAAAAATAGCTAAATCCTGTGAGTTATTTGAACACACTAACAAATCCATTGAAGAGATTTCTTATAACTTAGGATTTTCAGACCGCTATCATTTTTCTCGAGTTTTTAAATCGGTTACCGGATTAACACCCGCATCTTACAAATCTGGAAAATACACTTAAAATCACTTCATATATAACGTATACCTTATACAATAGGCTTTTTTTTACTTTCTAAACCCATACGAGCATTATGAGCAATTAATTGATGGATTTGAGTAACGTAGCCTGTCCATTTTTTCAGTCCTTTACTGAAGTAAATTATTTTAAAAAACCTAAGCACCATAGCTTGTAATAGCGCTATTTTTCTAATAATCTACAACGTTATAGATTAACACTCAAAATTACCCAATGTTTAAATTATACATATTTTTGATTAATATGGATAAATATTAAAACTACATTATATCATAAGTTTGTTAACTACATTACTATAAAATAATTAGGGTAATTGTTTAATTACAATAAAAAAACCCAAATTATTACATATATCACAAATTAAACACTAACAGTCATGAAAGAATTTAAACAATTTATAAACGGAAAGTTTATAAAGTCCACATCTTCGGAAGTTACAACGGTACTTAACCCTTGTACGGAAGAAGTATTGTCAGAAATACCAAAAGGTTCTATTGAAGATGCACAAAAAGCATTAGATGCAGCCCAGGAATCACAACATGCTTGGAAAAGTTTAACCGCAATTGAACGTGCTGGTTATTTAAACAAAATGGCAAGTGTAATACGAGAAAACCGTGTGTTTTTAGCCGAAACTTTAGCCGCAGAACAAGCTAAAGTGTTAGGGTTAGCACAAGTAGAAATCGATGTTACAGCCGATTATTTTGATTACTATGCAGGTTTTGCAAGACGAATAGAAGGAGAAATTATTCAAAGTGACCGTAAAAAAGAACACATCTTTTTACATAAAGCACCTATTGGCGTTGCTGTAGGTATTTTACCTTGGAACTTTCCATTTTTTGTAATGGCTAGAAAAGTTGCAGCATCATTAATTACAGGAAACACTTGTGTTATTAAGCCAAGCTGTATTGCACCAAATACAATTATGGAATGGGTAGAGTTAATTCAAAAAATTGAATTACCTGCTGGTGTCTTAAATTTTGTTTGTGGTACTGGTCCTGTTGTTGGTAATGCGCTTAGCAAAAGCCCAATTACAGGTATTATCAGTTTAACTGGTAGTGTTTTTGCTGGTCAGAAAGTTATGGAAGCAGCGTCTCAAAATATAACTAAAGTATCTTTAGAATTAGGAGGTAAAGCACCGGCCATTGTTTGTGCTGATGCTGATTTAGAATTAGCCGTCAATGCTGTTGTAGGCTCTAGAATCATTTATAGTGGGCAAGTTTGCAACTGTGCAGAACGTGTCTATGTTGAAGAATCTATACACGATCAGTTTTTAGATATGGTAAAAACTAAAATGAGTGCTTTAAAAGTTGAAGATGCATTTTCGGATAACAATCCAGATATGAGCGCCATAGTTTCTAAAAATCAATTAGATAACATTGCCGAAATGGTTGAATATGCTAAAAAAGAAGGCGCAGAAGTTTTACTTGGAGGACATAAATCTACCCAGTTTGACAAAGGGTATTTTTATCAACCAACCTTATTAACTAACGTAAGACAAGATATGCAAATTATCCAAGAAGAAGTTTTTGGGCCTGTATTACCTGTCATGAAATTTAGCACTTTAGACGAGGCTATTGCTTTAGCAAATGATTCTGAATATGGGTTAACATCCTCAATTTTCTCAGAAAACTTTAATAAAGTTATGCACGCAGCAGAGGAATTACAATACGGAGAAACGTATATAAATAGAGAGCATTTTGAAGCGATTCAAGGCTTCCACGCAGGATGGAAAAAATCTGGAGTTGGTGGCGCTGACGGAAAACACGGTATGGAAGAATACCTTCAGACCAAAGTGATTTATGCACAATACAGATAGAAATTAATAGCAGATTATCTAAGCACTATTCATTTTTATACTTTAAATTGAATAGTGCTTTCTTTATGTAACACCAACTAAATACGATGCCCAATGTCACACTCAACTAAAGTACCTGTAGTACCTAAAGATGTTTTATTACCATTTATACTGATAACCTCTTTGTTTGCACTTTGGGGATTTGCGAATGACATTACCAATCCTATGGTTGCTGCATTTGGAACCGTAATGGAAATCTCTACCGCTAAAGCAGCTTTAGTACAATTAGCTTTTTATGGTGGTTATGCTACTATGGCAATACCAGCCGCTCTTTTTGTTAGAAAATACAGTTACAAAAGCGGAATAATGTTAGGCTTAACACTTTATGCCACAGGTGCATTATTATTTTTTCCTGCGGCTAAATTTGAAGTCTTTGGCTTCTTTTTGGGATCGCTTTATATTCTAACTTTCGGACTTGCTTTTTTAGAGACCACTGCCAATCCATTTATCTTATCCATGGGTGATGAAAGCACTGCTACGCAACGTTTAAATTTGGCACAAGCCTTTAACCCAATTGGTTCACTCTTAGGGATGTTTGTCGCTTCAAAATTTATTTTAATTGCTTTAGATTCTGACATTAGAAACGAAGCAGGCGCACTCGTATTCAACACTTTAGATGAAGCTCAAAAAGCAGTGATAAGAACACATGATCTAGGCGTTATAAGAAACCCTTATGTAATCCTTGGTTTTGTAGTGATAGTAATGTTGGTCGTTATAGGATTTACAAAAATGCCAAAAAGAGCTGAAAACGACAATCATTCTTCTGCCGCATCTTCATTTAAGAGATTATTCAAAAATGGAAAATATAAAGAAGGTGTTATCGCTCAATTATTTTATGTCGCTGCTCAAATTATGTGTTGGACATTCATTATTCAATATGCAGGGAATTTAGGCATACCAAAAGCTGAAGCTCAAAATTATAATATTTTAGCCATGGCTATATTTTTAGTGAGTCGTTTTATAAGTACATTCTTAATGAAATATATCAACTCAAGAAAGCTATTAATGATTTTTGCACTTTGTGCTATGGTAACTATTTCTGGCGTTATTTTAATTGAAGGTATATTAGGACTCTATTTATTAGTCGCTACATCAGCCTTTATGTCTTTAATGTTCCCAACCATTTATGGGATTGCCCTAAACGGCTTAAGAGCAGATGATACAGCATTAGGTGCTGCTGGTTTAGTAATGGCAATTGTAGGTGGTGCTTTAATGCCAATCTTACAGGGGCTTATGATAGACACAGAAAAAATTGGTCCTTTTTCAGGGGTTAATTTCTCCTTTATTCTTCCTTTTATATGTTTTTGTGTCATTGCATTCTATGGCTATAGAACTTTAAAATTTTATAAATAAGTCATTATAATTAAATAATCATGACTTTGTTTGAGATAAAAAAACTGAACTTGAAAAACTAAATTCAAACTAATGAAAGTAGGCTTATTTATTCCGTGTTATATCAATCAACTATATCCACAAGTAGGAAAAGCAACATTAGAACTTTTAGAAAAACTCAATGTACAAGTCGCTTACCCTTCTGGTCAAACCTGTTGCGGACAACCGATGGCTAACTCTGGTTATGAGTCTGATTCTGTTGGTGCTTGTAATAATTTTGTAGAATTATTTAAAGGTTTCGATTACATTGTGACGCCTTCCGGAAGTTGTGCCTATCATGTAAAAAAACATTATAATATAATTCCCCAATCCGAAGATGTTATTAATGTGCGCAATAACGTTTATGAACTCTGTGATTTTATATTAAACGTCTTAAAAATTAAAGATTTTGGTGCTTCATTTCCTTACAAAGTTGGCGTTCACAAAAGTTGTCATGGCCTAAGAGGTTTACGATTAGGCTCCTGTTCTGAAGTGGTTGGCGAACGCTATTCTTATATTGAAGAATTACTACAACATACCAAAGGCGTCGAAATAATGCCCTTAAAACGCAGTGATGAATGCTGTGGCTTTGGTGGTACATTTGCTGTTACCGAAGAAGCCGTTTCTGTTAAAATGGGTAAAGACAAAATTAAAGATCATTTAGATAGTGGTGTAGAAGTTATCACAGCTACAGACACCTCATGCTTAATGCATTTAGAAGGTTTAGTAACCCGAAACAATCAGCCACTTAAAGTGTTACATATTGCCGAAATTTTAAATAGTAACCTTTAAGCTAAGCACGAATCCTAAATTCTAGGTTCTCAAAAAAACAAATAAAAATGAGTCACTCACAATTAGCAAGTATCTTTAATAAAGATGAAAAGAAAGTCGATTGGCACGATAAAGCACTATGGTTTGTGCGCCATAAAAGAGACCTTTCTGTTCATAATGTAAAAGGCTGGGAAGAGTTACGAAATTTGGGTCATGGTATAAAAGCACACATGCTCTCCAACTTAGACAATTACCTTATAGAATTTGAAGCCAATGCTTTAAAAAACGGTGTTCAAGTCCATTGGGCTGCAAATGCAGAAGAACACAATAAAATAGTCCACAGTATAATTAAAGAAAATAAGGCTAAAAAGGTGGTAAAAAGTAAGTCGATGTTGACTGAAGAGTGCCATTTAAATCCTCATTTAGAAGCTGATGGCATTGAAGTGATTGATACCGATTTGGGTGAACGCATTGTTCAATTAGCAAAAGAACCACCAAGTCATATTGTTTTACCAGCTATTCATAAAAATAAACATGAGGTCGATGAATTGTTTCAAGAACACTTAGGCACAAAACCCTGTGATGGTGATCCTCAATATTTAACAGGTGAAGCCCGTAAACATTTACGTCAAAAATTTATTGAAGCTGATGTTGCCATAACAGGTGTTAATTTTGCTATTGCAGATACAGGTGGTTTTGTGGTTTGCACCAATGAAGGTAATGCTGATATGGGTGCACATTTAGCCCCCGTTCATATTGCATGTATGGGTGTTGAAAAAATCATCCCGAAACAAGAACATTTAGGTGTTTTTCTAAGATTATTAGCCAGAAGCGCTACCGGACAACCAATTACAACCTATTCATCACATTTTAAAAAACCAAGAAAGGGCGAAAAAATGCATATCGTCATTGTCGATAATGGCCGTTCAGAACAATTAAGCAGACCCGATTTTAGAGCCTCCTTACATTGTATTCGTTGTGGTGCTTGCATGAATACTTGCCCTATTTACAGACGTAGTGGTGGCCATAGTTATGACGCCACAATTCCAGGACCAATTGGTTCAATTTTATCACCAGGAAAAGACTTAACGAAACACAGTACCTTGCCGTTTGCATCCACATTATGTGGTTCTTGCTCCGATGTATGTCCAGTTAAAATTGACATTCACGCACAACTTTACAAATGGCGCCAGATTATTACCAAAGAAACACCGCAACCCTTTGTAAAAAAGCAATCCATGAAAGCCATGGGAAAAATATTTGCTAAACCCTCTCAATTTGAAAAAGTTGGAAAAGTAGCCCGATGGTCGTTACGAAATTTACCAAAATCGTTGATTAACTCAAAATTGAATACCTGGGGACAAGCTAGAGATTTACCTTCAGGACCGAAACAAAGTTTTGACCAATGGTACGAGGAACGCCAAAACAACAAAAAAGATTAAACATGGGCAGTAGAGATCAAATATTAGCGAGAATAAAATCTAACAAACCAGAATTAATCGACTTACCACAAATTGATACTTCGGTTTTTAAGGATGAAGATTTAGACCTTATAAAAGAATTTATAAAGAAAGTAGAAGTTGTTGGAGGCAATGTGGTTGAAGCCACTTCTAACGCTGATGTTATTCAACAAATTAAAGCTAATTTTCCAGATACTAAAAATAACTTTTCGCAGTTAAAAG
Source organism: Winogradskyella vidalii (assembly GCF_013403955.1). Taxonomy (GTDB): domain Bacteria; phylum Bacteroidota; class Bacteroidia; order Flavobacteriales; family Flavobacteriaceae; genus Winogradskyella; species Winogradskyella vidalii. Next base: position 393,705 of record NZ_JABFDG010000002.1, read on the forward strand.
ATGCTGATGGTTTTAATACGCTTAACTTAGAAACCATTCAAAACCCTCATGAACTTAAAGATTTAGATGTTCTAGTTTTAGAAAGTAAAATTGGTGTTGCTGAAAATGGATCCGTATGGCTTGCCGACGATGATATTCCGGTGAGAGTTTTACCTTTTATAACCAAGCATTTAGCGGTTGTAATTACAAAACAAGCTATCGTCGCTTATATGCATGAGGCTTATAAAAAACTCTCTGAGACTAAAGCCGACTACGGTGTTTTTCTTGCTGGCCCTTCAAAAACAGCAGATATTGAGCAGTCTTTAGTAATTGGTGCTCATGGCGCTTTGAGTTTAACTATTTTCTTAAAATAACACTGTCTCAAAATTATTAATTATAATTACTTTAATTAAACTTTTTACAGCAACTATTTATTTAATGATAGTTGTTGTAAAAAGTTTTTATATTCGGGCTTATTAGGATATAAATCTATCAATTTCATTAAAGCACTTTCGGCTTTTTCTGGTTGATTAGAATTAAAATAATGATACGCTAAGGCATATAGTAAACTCTCGTTTGAAGCATCAACCTTTAAACCTTCTAAAAGCGTTTCTTCTGCACTTTTGTTATCTTGTTTTTTGCTATACAATAAACTCAAATTGTAATAAGGACGTGGATTTTCTGGCATACGCTCAATGGCATTAGTCATTTGTTTAATCGCATCATCTGTGCGATTTAATTCAGCATATAATAATGCTAAAGAATAATAAACAGGTCCAAATTCTGGTTCTTGTGCAATAACGGCTTTGAATGTTTGCTCAGCCTTTTCAAAGTTTTGGTCTTTATAGTAAAGTGTGGCTAGGTCTAAGCGTATTTGATTATTTAATACATCAATAGCCAAAGCACTTTCAAACCCTTCAATCCCCTTTTGCAAATCACCTTTCTTAATATTATATCGCGCTCTTTTTATGCGGCCACCTACAAAATCAGAATTATGGTCTAGATAATCAAAAAACTCTTTTTTTACTTTTTGATAGCTGTCTTTATAGTTGTCTGGTATTTGTAATTCTGTTAAACCTCCCAATCCGTAAAACGCTTTAATTCTTACGGTACGCTTTCCATCATTTAGTAAAGGCAGAAAATAACTGGTATAATCAGTAGTATCAGTTTCACCCAATACATCTACAGTGGCTGCTCTTACTAAAGCAGATTCATCATTTAAAAGTTTAAGATATTGGTCTATTAAATCATCTGAATAGTAATTTGAAATCACTTTTACTGCAGAAGCTCTAGCTATTTCTGGTTGGGTTTTATCATTCATTAATTCGGCTAACCCTTCATGAGCATCAGAATGACCAGCAATTCCTGGCGCTAATTTATCTGAAAAATGAATAGAATCTACCTCACCATATTGTTTTTGGAATTCTTCCCAAGCCCATTTATCATCTTTATCTTCATGGCAACCTGTACATGCATTTGGCGTTCCATATTTTAGACTCTGATCTGGTCTTGGAATTCTAAAACTATGGTCTCTTCTAAAATCATTTCCCATATAATAGCGTCCGGTCATATGACAATTAATACATTGTGCCCCTTCTGTATCGACTTCATGAAAATGATGTTTTGGCGTATCGTAATCTGCAGGTATGTGACATTGAGCACAAAGCATATTGCCTTCAAACCTTAATTCCATGGAATGTGAATTATGACAATTGTTACACGTCACGTTATTTTGATACATTTTACTTTGAACAAAGGATCCGTAAACATACACTTCATCTAAAATTTGACCATCTGCAAAATAAAGATTCTCTTCAATTAATTGCGGATAATAATGGTCGAGCATAGTGCCTTCAAAATTAAAATGTGTAGAAAATTGTTCGCGACGCATATGGCAACGCGCACACTGATCAACCAATTCTTTTGGCTTCGTATCTAGAGTCATTTGCAGTGTTCCTGTAGAAGTGTAGTCATCGCCTAATCGGTTAACATCCTCTACGTGCTGTTTTCCTGGACCGTGACAAGCTTCACAGCTCACATTAATTAGAGCATATTTGGTATCATAACTATGTGTCTCTTGATCATAATTTTTTCTCACATTGGTAGAATGACAATCAGAACACATGTTATTCCAGTTTAATCCACCTCTAGACCAGTGTAACCATTCTGAATGTACCACTTTAAAATCAGGATACAAATCAAACCATTTATTTTCAACCGAATCCCAAGCCGTTCTTAAACATTGGTAATGTCCATCTGGAAACTGCACTATATATTGTTGTAATGGTGTAACGCCAAAAGTGTAAATCACTTTATAATCGTGATATTCGCCATCGGGACCTTCTGTATTTGCATAAAAATCACCGTTTTTTTGAAAGAAATGTGAAGTTACCCCTTGACTCGTAAATTTTTCTCCATTAAAATCTGCCAAGACCGAAATACTATCGGCAATTTCCATGGCTTTATCATGATGAGAACCTTGCCAATCTTTAAATTCCTCTTCATGACATTCTCTACAATTTTGATCGCCTAAAAAGTGATCATCAGGAATCAATTTCCCTGATAAAAAGACAGATTCTTTTTTAGCTACTGTTTCGTAATTATTTTTTTCTTTACATGAAAAAACAACAGAAAAACAGACTAGAACTAGAATCACTAAATGATTGTAAGCGGGTATTTTAGGTTGGCAAATCTTGAATTTCACAAGGCAGAGTTTTAATATAATTTCATAGTGAAATTACAGTATCAAATGTAACTAAAAAATGTGTTTTATCCTACATGTTTCGTAAGAAGGACAGCGCTTAAACACCTATTTAAAACCACTCTAATTTGACCTGCCACTTCGCTTAAAAACACTCCTATTTTTAATTCAATTAACCCCCTAGACAGACACTTGAAGTTAAAAAATTAATGCTTCTTTTATATCCACCTTGTATCTGCATAGCTGTGACTTAAAATAACTAGATTTTAAGTTAAACCTTTAACATTATTTATTTTTGACTAAATGATATATAAAAGCTGTTTTTTATTTAAATTACAAAGAATAAGTACTTGTTAAAATACCGTCATATTCTTCATAAAAAAATGACAGAAATAGCAATCTATCCAATTATTAAAAACAATGTAACTTTGTATTATGAAAGAAACACTTTTATTTAATGTGGAAATATATGTGGCAGAACTGCTAAATAAGCAACTTGCTTCCACAAATTACTACCACAATGCTATTCATACCAGAGAAGTTGTTGCCAATGTTAAAGATTTAGCAACTAAAGAAAACTGTTCTGAAACAGAAACTTTAAGCTTATTATTAGCAGCGTGGTTTCATGATACAGGTTATATTTACACCGACGACGGCCATGAAGAAGAAAGTGTTAAGATTGCTAAATCATATTTAAAAACGCAAGATGTTCCTGAAGCAACTCAAGAACAAATTGAACAATTAATTTTAGCAACAAAGAAAAATTTTAAGCCCACCAATAAACTAGAGGCTATAGCTAAAGATGCCGATTGCGGACATATTGCTTCTGAGGATTATTTGAGTACTTCAGAAAATTTACTCAAAGAGATAAATGCTAAAAATGAATATCAACTTTCCAAAATAGAATGGATGCGAGAGAACTTAAACTTTCTCAAAAACCATTCTTTTTATTCTGATTCTGCAAAATTATTATGGCAGCCCAAAAAAGAACGCAACCAATTAGAAATTCAGAAAAAGCTATATAAACAATCTAATAAGAAAAGCAAAAAAGACAAATCCACAAAGTTTGGCAGAGGTGTAGAAACCATGTATCGTGTGCAATTAAAAAACCATATTGAATTAAGTGCCATTGCAGATACTAAAGCCAACATATTGCTTTCGGTAAATGCTATAATTATTTCGGTAGCTTTATCTAATTTAATTCCGAAATTAGATAGTCCTTCAAATTACTTTTTAGTCTATCCTACGTTAATTTTAATGCTTTTTAGTGTTGCTTCTGTAGTATTATCGGTACTTTCTACACGACCTAAAATATCTAATGTCGCCATTACTAAAGACATGATTAAAAAGAAAAAAACTAATATCCTCTTTTTTGGAAATTTTCATAAAATGAGTTTGAAAGATTTTGAATGGGGAATCGACTACCTAATGGATAACGAAGAAACCTTATACAATTCACTGACAAAAGATTTGTATTATTTAGGATTAGTGCTTAACAGAAAATACAAATTATTAAGAATCACTTATACCGTTTTCATGTTCGGAATTATTATATCAGCGGCTACATTTATTTATAGTTATTACATAAACATGGTTGCTTAATATTAAAATATTATGAAAAACACGACTACAGGTCCTTTCAAAGTAAATATTTCTTTACGCTTATTAAAAGATAAGTTTATAGATTTATTAGACTCAAATAATGCGTCTATCCAAACACAAGCAAAGCAAGCTTTAGAGCTATTTGAAAAATATCCTGTGCTATCTAAAGGTTCTAGTTCAATAGAAGACTTTCTTAAGTATAAGCCTGTCATTGATCAAATAATGTCTTATCTTTTTCCTTCCGCTTTATCAGAAAATGAAATTAAAGCAGCTGTGTCACCTTATACTAGCGAAGTTATATATTGTAGTTCAAGATTAGAGCAAATTATTAGTAATGCAGAAGTAAGTGAAAGTATTTTTAATGAATTGTATAAGGATTATGAAGACTCTTTTGATTTGCTTACATATGCGATTATTTTAAATATTCATTACAAATTTAATGTCGATTTTGAAAGACCCAAAACCCTATCTATTATAGATAAAAACGGTAACAGAAAGCGTTACCGTGTGGCTTTTAATGCCGATTTCCTAGATATTTATCCCAATGAAAATGCCATTGAAATTACTGAGGATATATTAGACGAATTATTAAGCAACGCTAACAACCTTGAAATCTGGAGAAAGTACTTTCCAAAAGAATCTTGGACTATTGAGGGCTTCGGAATCGTAAATCTTATAGACACTTCTTTAGATGAACGCATAGATGATTTTAAAACCCATTTAATAGAACCTAACAGCGAAAGTTTTCAATATTTAATTGAAGATATTAGGCGCATATTTAACATACCAGATTTACAATTGGGGAGTTACAGTGTAGAGCACGATAAAATTATCTCACCGTTAGACAGAAACTTTAATATGCTTACTCTAGCACAGGGTGATGATGTTAGCATTAGCGAATATGCTTGCGAACATATTAATTGTCAACTATTTAAAGACTTCAAACCTCTAGTTATTTCTAATATAGAAACCTATCACAAACAAACCAATGGCAACAGATTAAGTGAAACTTTATTAAAAAAAGGCCTAAAAAGTGTGGCGCTCATTCCGGTTTCTATCAATGGTGAATTAGGTTTTATTATAGAATTAGCAGCCTTTAAACCCAATCAGCTTAATGCCATTAATATGGTGAAGCTAGATTCTATTTTACCTTTTATAATAAGCTATTCTAAGCGGACATTTTCAGAATATCAAAATGAAATCAGTGCTATTATTCAACAAGAATGTACGGCCATCCATCCCGCTGTACAGTGGCGTTTTGAAGAAGAAGCGAATAAATATATGCAAGAACGGAATTATGGCGAAAATCCTGTTTTTAAAGAAATTGTTTTTAAAGATGTGGTTCCTCTTTTTGGTCAAATAGATGTAGTAGGTTCTTCTAATGCTAGAAATGAAGCCATTAGAATAGATTTAACTAAACAGTTAGAAAAAAGTAAAACATTACTACAAAACCGGATTAAAATAAACTTACCTTTTTACGAACAGTTAATTTTTCAAATTGATAAGTATTTATTGGAGTTAAAAGAGAACTTTCATACCAATTCAGAACAAGAAATTAATATCTTTTTTGAAAAGCAACTCTTTCCTTTATTTGAATATTTTCAAAGCAATTCTAAAAACAGTAAGGATGTAGATGAATTCCTTAAAACTATAGATAAAACAACGAGCAATTTATACGATGCTAGAAAAGCTTACGATACCACTATTGAAAAAGGAAATAAAGCTTTGTCTTCATTTTTAGATCAACAACAAACAAAGGCTCAGGAAATATTTCCACATTATTTTGAAAAATTTAAAACCGATGGTATTGAGCACAATTTATATATTGGGCAATCGATTTCTAAACACCTCAACTACCATCCTACCGTGTTATACAATTTACGTTTGTGGCAACTTCAAGTGGTTTGCGAAATGGAAGCCATGTATTACGATAAGCAAAAAGAGTTTCCATTGCAGTTAGAAGTCGCTTCATTGATACTCGCTTATGATGTGCCGATTACAATCCGATATCGTATTGACGAAAAACAATTTGATGTCGATGGCGCCTACAATGTACGTTACGAAATGATTAAAAAACGTATCGACAAAGCCCATATCAAAAATACCAATGAACGCTTAACACAACCCCATAAACTTTCTGTGGTATATTCTAGCAACATCATGGAAAAAGAATATTTGGCTTATTTTGAATTTCTACAAGCCAAAAACTATATCGGAAATGATATTGAAATTGTAGAATTAGAAGAGCTTCAAGGGGCAAATGGTATAAAAGCGATTAGAGTAAGTATCAATAGAAAGCTTCAAAAGGTAGCCGATATTTTTACCATAGAAGATTTACAAGCCGTATAAAAAGGGTTGATGACATGAATAAAAAACTACTATTAGGCTTATTTAGCATAGGAATTATTGTAAGTAGTTGTGCTACTTTTAATCCTTACAATGTTAATACGAGCGACAAAACACTTAAACATATCGACAACAATACCACCAATGTTTTTTTAATTGGTGATGTTGGATTGCCAGAAGCCGATGGCACAGCACCAAAACCATTACTAAAATTACAGCAGCAATTTGGTAAAGCAGATAAAGACGATGTGCTCTTATTTCTTGGCGATAATATTTACCCTAAAGGCATTCCATTAAAAAATAAAAAAGCCATTAAAGCGGCAGAACACGCACTAAATCTTCAACTAGAAGTCGCAAAAACATTTCCTGGAAGTGTGTATTTTCTTCCTGGGAATCACGATTGGTATAGTGGCTTAAAAGGTCTAAAACGACAAGAAAAATTGGTTGAAGATGCTTTAGGGAAAAACACCTTTCAACCCGAAAATGGCTGTCCTATAGAAAAAGTAAACCTCAGTGATGATACCGTAATGCTGATTGTAGATTCGCACTGGTATATTACCAATTGGAATAACCACCCCACAATTAATGACGATTGTGAAATAAAATCTAGAGCCGATTTTTTAGATGAATTTAGAAGTGAAATTAAGAAAGCACGAGGCAAAATCACCTTAGTGGCCATACACCACCCTATGTATAGCAATGGGCCACATAACGGACGTTATGGGGTTAAAGAAAACATGAGCCCTTTGCCTATTCTCGGGACTCTTAAAAATGTTCTAAGAACAACTACAGGTATTGTAAATGCCGACTTATCAAATCAGTTTTACAATGACCTCAGAAAAAATCTTGTAGTAGCGGCACAGCAAAATGAAAATGTTATTTTCCTTTCTGGTCATGAGCATAATTTACAATATTTAGAAGTTGACAATGTGAATCAAATTGTCAGTGGTTCAGGTTCTAAAAGGACACCAGTAAGAATGCGAAACCCTAATAATTATGGTCATTCTGTTCCTGGTTACGCCGTATTAAATATAGGAAAAAATAAAGCTGTAGACGTTCAGTTTTTTAATTCTGATGCAGAAGAAGTCGAATTTTACAAACAGATAAAACAACCAGAACAAGTTTCAGAAATCAATTATCCTGAAATGACTTCAGATTCTGTAAGTACTTCTATCTATTCAAAAGAAGACACTGATAAATCTGGTTTTTATAAATTTCTTTGGGGCGAACGGTATCGCGATGATTATAGCACAACCGTTAAAGCTAAGGTGGCTAACTTAGACACTTTAATGGGCGGATTAAAACCTTTTAGAAAAGGTGGCGGTACACAATCTAAGACTCTTCATCTTAAAGATACTGAAGGAAAACGTTATGTAATGCGTGCCATGAAAAAGCAAGCCGACCAATTTATGCAAGCTGCTATTTTTAAAGATCAATATGTAGAAGGGCAATTTACAGATACCACTTCTGAAGATTTATTAGAAGATATTTTTGCTGGTGCTTACCCTTACGCGCCATTTACTTTAGCAACACTTTCTGAAGCTATTAATCTTCCGCATTTAAACCCTAAGTTATATTACATCCCAAAACAAAATGCTTTAGGTTTACATAATGAAGATTTTGGAGATGAACTTTATCTCTTTGAAGAACACCCTTCTGATGGCCATACACATTTAGGCACAGGAAATTTCACAGGAGAAATTGTAAGCACTGTAGATATGTTAAATGATGTGCTTAGTGATGAATCTAAAATTATTGATGAAAAAGAATTTATAAAAGCACGCTTATTTGATATGCTTATTGGTGATCCCGACAGACACCAAGACCAATGGCGCTGGTTGGTTTACGAAAATAAAGGCAAAACCATTTATAAACCTTTACCTAGAGATCGCGATTTTGCTTTTTCTAAAGTTTCAGATGGTTTTTTATTTGGTACTGCTGTAAAAATAATTCCGACGGCAAGAAAATACAGAAAATATGAGTCCGATTTAAAAGATGTAAAAGGATTTAATGTTTCCGGATTTTCATTAGATGTGGCTTTTATCGCCGAAGCAAATAAATTAGATTGGGATAAACAAGTGCAGTATATTCAATCTCAAATCACTGATGCCGTTATTGATAAGGCTTTTGAAAATCTCCCCAAAGAAATTGATATTAACAATGCCGTTGCTATTAAAAAGATTTTAAAAGACCGACGCGCTAATCTTCAAAAAATTTCGGACAGATATCTAAAGTTATTACAAAAATATGCTGTAATCACCGGAACGCATAAAGATGATTATATCAATGTTAAGGCCTTAGAAAGTGGTACTGTAGAAGTGTCTTTATATCGTAAAAAAGACGATACCATTAAAGACCGCTTTCATCATAAAATTTACGACCCAAAGGCGACCAAAGAAATCTGGATATATGGCCTAGATGATGATGATAGTTTTGAAGTTGAAGGAAAAATTTCTAAGATTAAAGTGCGTTTTATTGGCGGACAAAATAATGATGATTACAAGATTGAACATGGTAAAAACATTGTGATATACGATTACAAATCGAAAAAAAATGATTTAGAACAAGCTAAAAAAGCTAGAATCAAATTAACGGACGATTATGATACCAATGTTTATGATTACAGGAAATTAAGGAACAATGTGAATCAAATCTCGCCTATTGTTGGCGCCAATCCTGATGATGGGTTAAAATTAGGATTCTCAAACACCTACACCACTTATGGATTTGAACGCAATCCATTTACATCGCAACACCAAGTTAAAGCCGCCTATTATTTTGCAACTGATGGCTACGAATTAAATTATAAAGGGGAGTTTGCTAATGTAATTGGTAACTTAAATTTTGGATTTCAAGCGTATTTTCAAAGTCCAAATTACAGTGTAAATTTCTTTGGTTATGGTAATGAAACCGAAAATTATGATGACGATTTAGGTCTAGATTACAATAGAGTAAAAACGAGAATTTTTCGTTTAAGCCCACAACTTATTTGGAATTCTAAACGGGGAAGCCTTATTCATTTTGGTCTTAGTTATGAGGTGAATGAAATTCATAATACGGATAACCGTTTTGTGTCGGATAACGACTTGCTACCCGAAAATATTTTTGATGAAGAGCATTTTGGTGGTGTTAACGCAAAATATGATTATTATAATTACGACAATAAGGCCTACCCTACCAATGGCATGCATATTTCAATTGAAACCGGTTATAAAAATAATTTAGAAGTAAGCGGTCGTAGTTTTGGATATCTTATAACAGATTTAGGTTTTGCGAGACAACTAAACCCATCGGGACGTTTGGTGTTTGCTACAAAATTGAAAGGTCACTTAAATTTTGGAGATGGTTTTGAATTTTATCAAGCGGCATCAATCGGTGGTCTAGATGGCTTAAGAGGTTATAGAAACCAACGGTTTACAGGAAAAAATGCTTTCTATCAAAACACAGACTTAAGGTATAGTTTTAACCGTATGAAAACACAGTTGGTTCCTATAAAATTAGGAATTTATGGTGGCTTTGACTATGGTCGTGTTTGGCTTGAAGATGATTCGTCCGAAAAATGGCATAACGCTTATGGTGGTGGCCTTTTTATTAATGCTGTAGATTTACTGTCTGCAAATTTAGGCATGTTTCACGCTTCAGATGGCATCAGAGTTTCTTTTGGAATGGGCTTTGATTTCTAAAAAAAAGGCGTAAATAAAATTTACGCCTTAACAATTTAAACAAAACAACCAATTACTATTTTACTAAAGGCTTTAGTTTAACTATTGAAAGTACTAAAAGAATAATCGCTATAACTACAAGCACCCATTGTGGTACTGGCCTTGCAAAAAATTCCATTATTAAACCACCAATCATAGTTGCCAATAAAAGGATGTATGCTAATTTCCCTAGGCTATGCTTATTTTTAATGGTGTACAAGATGAGTAGTATGGCAATTATAAGCTCTACAGCACCTGTAAATACTCTAAATACATTTGGGTCTATTGGCACTAAAGATTTAAACTGTTCAAATCCTTGAATACTTTTTTCGGCGCCTAATAATTTTGGTAGAGCAAAGAATACCATAAATGCAGCGGCTACAAAATCACTTACTTTAAGTGCTATTTTTGTGTTTTTCATTGGTGTAGTTATTTTAATAAACCTTCGGAATAATACAGAAGGTTTATTATTATCAATTAACTCGTGATTATAGAAATTAAGATTCTACATTAGCTTTAGACCACTCAAACTTTTTAAACCCAGCATCAACAGGGGTATTAGCAATATGGTTTACATAGTTACTAATTGTCTTTTGAGATAAGCCTAGTATTATTTCTAACACATGTGCTTCGGTATAACCTGCAGCATAAAATGTGTCTAAATCTTCTTGAGAAACATAACCACGATTTCTAACTATCGTTAAGGTCATAGTACGTAAGGCTTCTAACTTAGAACTCTCTAAAGGTGTTTCGTTACGTAAAGCTTCAGTGATAGCGTCATCGACTTTCATCATTTTTGCAATACCTGTATGTGCTGGGACACAATAATGGCAAGCATGTTCTACATTTATAGTTTGCCACACCACAGTTAACTCATCGTTATTAAAAGAAGAGTCAACAAATAATTGGTGCAGGGTTTGATAAGCCTCTAAAACTTTTGGAGCACTTGCTAAAACACCGTGTAAACCAGGAATCATTCCGAAGGCTTTTTGAGAGTTTTCTAATAAGGGTTGGCTCGCTTCTGGAGCTGTTTCAATGTCATGAATTTTTAAAGTTGTCATAATTTTTAATTTTATTATTAATATTAAATTTTTCTAAACGTTCGTTTAGTTATTGTACAAAAAAAAAGCTATATATTTTTAAAGGTCATTTCAATATAATCTTCAATTTCCTGTTTACTATTTACTCGAGCAGCTGCAGCTAACCCATGCTTGGCTAATAATAAAAAATTAGCTTGTTGTAAAATAGTCGCTTCATCTTTAGTAGGGTCTGTTTTTAATTTTTCTATAATTATAGCTTTCAAATTTGCCATAAAAGCATCCATTTGTACTTTTATTAATTCATCTTCTCGTTCAGAAAATTCATTATAAGTATTGGTTACTAAACAACCTTTGATGCTATTATCTTTAAAATTAGCTTCTACTGAATCATAAAAAAATTGTTTAATAGAAGCCACACCGTTAGATGCGTTTTTAAATGTTTCAAACATCTCATTAACGTTGTTCTTATAACATTTTAGGCTTTCAAGAAAAAGGCTATGTTTATTACCAAAGCTAGAATAAATGGAAAATTTATTAATCCCCATCTCTTGTTCAAGCATTTGCATAGAGGTCGTTTCATAACCATTTCTCCAGAAAAGCTGCATTGCTTTTTCTAGAACTTCTGCTTCATTATATTGTTTTTTTCTAGCCACACTTTTTAATTACAGCACAAAACTAACCAATCGGTTAGTTATATGAAAATTTTTAACATAGAATTTAGAATTTAAGTGGTTAAAGTCCAAATTTAGACTTAATAAGGGCATTTTTATTAAGCTCAACATTGGTGGCTTTATAACCAATATTGAATATAGTATCGAGATGTTTTTTATCAAAAGTACTAAAACCATCAAGTTCTTTTAATGAAATAACAACATCGCAATGTCTGAATTTTTGAGAATCTTCTCTAAAGGATTTCAATTTAAAAGCACGTTCCACTACACCGTAAGAATGTTTTAAATCTTGAACTTTAATATTTTTTACACCGTCTACATAGACACCAATAATTACATCACACTGAGAAATTAAGGGTTCAACAGGAAAATTATTAAGTACACCACCATCAATAAAAAATGATTTATCAATTTTCACAGGTGTAAAAACTCCAGGGAAAGCTGCTGAAGCTAATATTGGTTTTATAAGCTCACCAGAATTAAAAATTTTAAGCTCTCCATTTAATACATTAGTTGCTGTAATATAAAGCGACTTTTTAAGCGCCTTAAAATCATCGTCTATAATGTAAGAATTTAACAACGGATAGAATTTTTCAACATCAATAAAACCTGGCTTTCCAAGGGCATATTTAGAAATATCAATAATCTGAAAGCTTTTGAAAATTTTTAAAATGTCGTTCCAATCACAACCATAAGCGTGAAGCGCACCAACAATAGCTCCTGCACTAGAACCCGAAATATGAGTCACTATTATACCACGCTCTTCTAGAGCCTTAATAACACCAATATGTGCTGCACCTCGCATGCCACCGCCAGATAGTACTAAACCAACAGTCATAGACTAAATATTTAAACAATCAGTTCAAAATTACCATTTATTATAAAAAAGAAACCATCCTGTAGATTAAATTTAAAACTTGTTTTGGTTAAAAACCAAAACTATTTAATTAATCTAAATCCGGATGACTTCTCATTTTTCCCGTAATTTCTGTAACGTTAATTTGAAAAATAATGGGTCTATTATCTTTGTACATCTTACTAGAAAACTCGGCTATAAAATCTAATTCACGATGCTCATTAGTAACTACTAAGTCTTTAACACCTAATGAAAACTGATGCAATTTTGCTTTGCCTTCACTTCCTGATAATTCCTGAAATGTACCATGTGCTAATACTGATTTCTATTCATTTACAGAATCGATATCAGTTACACAAAGTGAAACATTACTGTTTCTACGCATAGCATTTATTTTATGGCCTTCTGCAGAATATCCAATAATAATTTTCTTCTCTATATCAAAAAAATAAGTGATTGGCGCTATAAAAGGTCTGTCTCTATAGATATAAGACAGATTCCCAATATAATTGAGCATAAGTAAAATAATGGATTATTTTTCCTTTAATGTCTTTACCATAACGCCTAACCTTTAACGTTTACACTAATCTACTTATAATTAAGGGATTAAATTATGATATTGGTCAGTTACAGACGTATTATATTTAAATAAAAAAAATCCTATTCATTGATTTAAATAACACCTTCAATAAAACTAGAACACGATTAAGCTAACTATTTTTTTAATTCTATATTTAGTTTTGCAAGCATCATTAGTTCAGATTTATTTTGGCCAGAAAATGATGTCGCAATTTCATTTGTCGTTTTTAAGATTAAGGAATTTATGGTATCTGTAAACAGCGACTCGTTTTGTTTTTTAAAGTTTACAAAACAATTAAAGCAATCTTCAGCTTGGTTATCTTTTGCAGTACACAGCTGATTGAAAGTATCTAATATAGCGCTTTTAATGGCACCTTCGGTAACGTCCTTTTCTTCTGCTATTTGCACCCAGTATTGTTGCACCAAACCTTTAACCGTAGAAATCTCTTCGGCTCTCACATTTTTGTCTACAGCTGCAATAGCATAGAATAATTTGCCAAGATTTGTGTAGAATTGAAGAGTTAAGTTGTGAGTTGAATTCAAAATACGGTGTTTAATTTTAAAATTACAATAAAAACTAAGGTTCAACAATGACCAAAATCAGTTTTAAATGAGCACTCAAAATCTTACCGCCTTCAATTAGGTCATCCGCTAATTAATAATTAATTTTAGTGTTTATCTTGAGACCACTAAATCCTAAATTAATGCTTCATCAAGAACAAGATATATTCAATGTACTACTAGAAGCTGTTTCTGATGGTGTTTTAATTGTTGACACGCAACAGAACATAGTGGAAATCAATACCAAAGCCGAAAAGATATTTGGATATAAAAAAAGTGAATTACTTCAAAAGAAGTTAAACACAATTATTCCTTCAAGATACCATCCTAACCATGATAAGCATTTTGAAACGTTCATAGAAATCGGTAAAAGCCGAAGTATGGGCGAAGCTTCTGATATTCATGGTTTAAAAAAAAATGGCGATAGTATTGCGATTGAAGTTGAGTTAAACCCTTATAAAACAGAAAATAAAACCTATGTAATGGCATTGGTTAAGGATATCTCTAAACGCAAAGAGATTGAAAAAAACTTAATGCTAAAAAGTAGTGCGTTGCAATCTGCTAGTAACGGTATTATTATTACTGATGCCCTCAAAAAAGACAACCCCGTAATTTACTTTAATACGGCGTTTCAAAATCTTACGGGGTATTCTAGTGAAGAAATCATCAATAAAAATTGTCGCTTTTTACAAGGTAAAGACACTCAGCAAGAAGGTCTAAAAACGATTAGACAAGCCGTAAAAAAAAACAAAAGCTGCCAAGTAAGATTACGTAACTATAAAAAAGATGGTACCTTATTTTGGAATGACCTCTACATAATGCCCATAACCAATAGCGAGGGCTTAGTCACGAATTTTATAGGGATTCAAAATGATATTACACAAATAAGAAAGGCGGACGCGGAACGAAAACATTTAGCCAATATCATCCACGAATCGCTGAATGAGATTTATGTTTTTGATGCTGAAACATTAATTTTTATAAATGTGAATATTGGGGCACAAAAAAACTTAGGTTACAGTTTAGAGGAATTACAACAAATGACGCCTTTAGACATAAAAACTCATGAGACTAAGACTGATTTTAGAAAAAAGATTGATGTTTTATTCAAATCTAAAACCGAAAAATTAGAATTTGAAACCACGCACCAACGAAAAGACGGATCCACCTACCCTGTTGAAGTTCATCTACAGCTTAATAAGCTAAGCGAAAAAAATGTTTTTGTCGCTATTATCTTAGACATCACCGAACGAAAAAACTATACAGAAAAGCTCGAAAATAAAGTTGAAGAACGCACCAAACAACTCAACGAAGCGCTCTCTAAAGAAAAAGAACTCAACGACCTAAAAACAAAGTTCTTGTCTTTAGTTTCACACGAATTTAAAACGCCTTTAAGTGGTATTTTAACCTCGTCCGTTTTACTTAATAAGTATAAATTAACAGAAGAACAAAGCAAACGGGATAAACATATAAAAACCATTGCAGATAAAGTTCAATACCTCAACACCATACTTAATGACTTTTTATCTTTAGAGCGTTTAGAAACCGGTAAACTCAACTATAATTTTACCAATTTTAAACTCAGTAAAGTGATTGATGAAGTGATTTATAATGCCAATATGCTCTTAAAAGAAGGCCAATCTATAATATACCCAGAGAATATTGATAACCTTTCTCTTTTTCAAGATGAAAAATCAATTATATTAACACTTACTAATCTGCTGAATAATGCCATAACTTATTCTCAAGCGCATAAAACTATTGCTATCAGTGTGGCACAAAATGAGACTACCACAACCATTAAAGTTAAAGATGAAGGTATTGGCATTCCACAAAAAGACCAAAAAAATATTTTTAATCGATATTATAGATCTGAAAATGTAAGCACCATTCAAGGTACAGGCATTGGGTTGAATATCGTAAAAAATCACTTAGAAAATTTAGGTGGTACAATTACCTTTGAAAGTGAAGAACATGTTGGTACCACATTTATAATAACCTTTCCTAATGCCGCAAAACAATGATTACAATTTTACTTATAGAAGATGATATGGTACTAAGGGAAAACACCGCAGAACTCTTAGAACTTTCAAATTATAAAGTCTTAACTGCTGCCAATGGTAAAATTGGAATTACAATAGCAAAAGAAGTTATACCAGATATTATTGTTTGTGATATTATGATGCCCGTAGTTAATGGCTATGAGACTTTAAAAAACCTCTCTGAAGACCAAACCACAAGATACATTCCTTTTATTTTTCTATCAGCAAAAACCGAACATAAGGATGTTAGAAAAGGAATGAACCTCGGTGCTGACGATTATATTACAAAACCATTTACAGAAGAGGAACTCATTAGTGCCATTGAGAGTCGCTTAGCAAAAACAGCCATTTTAAAAGACAGGGAGCGCAGTAATACAACCACTACTGAAGCGATTAAAACTCTTGATGACCTTAAAAACTTTTTCTCGGATAATGGTGCTCGTTTTAACGTAAAAAAAGACACTAAAATCTATAGAGAGGCTGAACACTCTAATTACATTTACTTAATTAATAAAGGTGCCGTAAAATGCTTTCAAATAGATAAACAAGGTAAAGAATTAATTACTGGCTTATATAAAGAAGATGATTTGTTTGGCTATACGTCTTTTACAAACAACATCCCGCACAAAGAAACGGCTACCACTATAGAAAACACTGAATTAACAGGTATTTCTACCCGCCAATTTAATGAGATATTAAATCAAAATCCTAAAATTACTTTAGAGCTTGTTCAGTTATTATCTAATGATCTTATACTTGTTAAAGACCAATTATTAGAAATGGCCTACGGAACGGTCAACAAAAAAACGGCGGCAACAATATTAAAATTTGCAGAAAAAATAAACCGAAAACCCAATGACCCAATTAATATTTCACGTAGTGATTTGGCAAGTGTTGCCGGTATTGCTACCGAAACTTTAATACGCACCTTAGCCAGTTTTAAAAAGCAAGGCATCATAGCATCTGATGGTCGATCTATAAAAGTATTGAATCTTGAAAAACTAAAAGATATCCAGTAAAAAGATTTGTATAAGCCTGAAAGTGACTAATATCATTTTAAAGACAACAACTTACCTCTAACTTTGTTCTTTTAAGTTATTGTTCGATGAAAAATATTTTACTACCAACTGATTTTTCAGAAAATTCATGGAACGCTATAAAGTATGCCATTCGATTTTTCGAAAATCAAAATTGCAATTTCTATCTCCTGCATATTAAATCTATAAATGCTACAGATTATAATGATGCCCCTTTAATTTTAGACAGGAACGATGTTGACACATTATACTTAAGACCTATAAAACAAGACCTACAAACGCTTTTAAAACGTATTAAAAAATTAGAATCTTCTAAAAAGAGCCATCACTTTTATACCATTATTGAAAACACTTATTTTACGAGTGGTATCCGTAAAACTATAGACGAAAAAGAAATAGATTTTATTGTGATGGGAACAAAAGGAGCAACAGGATTGAGTAAAATTATTTTAGGCTCTAATACCGCAGATGTGGTTACCAAAGTAAAGTGTAACACTTTGGTTATTCCTGAACATGCCAAGTTTACTGAACCTTCAAAAATTGCCTTTCCTACAGATTTTTCTTTATCACACAACTTACATGTACTTAAGCCTATTGTAAAAATACTAAATCGGTTTAAGACGTCATTACATATTCTTCATATCAATAAAAGTAAAACAAACATTAATACCCAGCAAAGCCAAAACAAAGAATTACTTGAAGAATATTTTAACCAATACCATTTTAGTTTTCATGACCTTACCAATATAAACGTAGAAGATGCAATTGAAAATTTTATTGAAAACAATGCCATAAATATGGTCTGCATGGTAGCTAAAAATTTAAATTATTTTCAACAAATACTATTTCATTCAAAAGTGGAAAACATAACTTACCATACTCGGATTCCATTTTTGGTTTTACATGAAAAAAACTAATAAATTATGGATGTTTCAATATTCTTAGCCAAATTTTGGGGTTGGTATTTACTTATTTTCTTTTTTATCTTAAGCCTTAACCCTAAACGAATCAAACAAGTTTTTAATGACTTAAACGATCAAAAATTTCTTATAACTTCAGCTTTTATAGCTATTGTTATTGGTTTGCTTAATACCCTCTTTCATAATATTTGGGAGCTGAATTACAAACTTATTATTACACTTATAGGTTGGACTGCACTTTTTATTGGACTGTCACTATTTGCCTTTCCTAAACGAACCGTTTCCTTTTTAACTTATACTAATATTAAACTAGTTCAGGTGACTTATACCTTACTGTTTTTAATTGGCATCTATCTCTTAAATATGGCTTACGGGATTGTATTGTTTTAAAAATATTACGTAATCTGATAAATATCATATTTTAATAGCTTTAATATTTTTAATATTACTAAACCATTTTAAGATGGTTAACTTTTAATTTCAAAGAGTCAGTCGAATGGGGTATTTGCCTCTATTTTGTAACAGCGTTACTATAGCTTTTAGAATTTTTGGTTGGTTGAATTGTTCTAATTATTATTAGGCGTATTTCTAAAGTTATTTTAATTGAAAATCACAAAATTGATGGTTTTTTTTAGCTTATTTGGCTGCCTCTTTTTATTTAAAAGGTTACTTGTTTTTAATAAAAACCGCTTATACACTAAAAGTATTACACCTAATTTGGCAGAGCGTTTGATTTAAAATTTTTATAAATTAGAAATACCAAATTACGTTTAGTTTAATGAAAAAGAATAGCAATTCTTAGCTATCTACTCCTCAGGCAAATCCTTACGTCATTGTTATTCTTTTTCTAGTTCAGTTTTGAGTTATTGTATAAAGTAGTCACTTCTGTAGTACTTAAAAATAACCATCTCACTACCAACAAAGCATTACCACACCACACACCTACTTTAACGCCCTATCTACCAACACCTTAAATTAACACTAAAGCTAAACCTAATTCTTTAAAAATGTCACTATTATTCTAGTATCAGTTTATAAGCTTTAACTTTCTAACTGATATAAATCATAATTAAAACAATTTTTAACTTGTAAATTTAAGTATTCAAAACCAATACATTAAGCTATGCTATCCATTCTTTTACCTACCGATTTCTCTAAAAATTCAATGAACGCCATTAATTATGCTTTAGAATTTTTTAAATACCAGAATGTACAGTTCTATTTTATGCATGCTTATCGAAGTGAGTTTTATGACCATGATGATTTAGTGTCTCGCGACGTATTTGATACCGTCTTAAATAAGGTGAAAACAAATTCTAAAAACAATCTGGAAAAGCTATTAAAAGACATTGAAAAATCAACTCCAAATCCAAGATACACGTATCAGTACATTTCGGTTTATGATACCTTGGTAGAAGCTTCAAATAAGATTGCAGATGAACATCATATAGATTTAATTGTCATGGGTACAAAAGGCAAATCTAACAACAGCCATATTGTATTTGGAAGTCAAACATTTCAAGTATTAAAATATGTAGACTGCCCTGTTCTCGCAATTCCTTCAAACTACAATAACACACAGCCCAAACGTATATTATTTCCAACGGATTACCTTATTCCATATAAACGCCGTGAGTTAAAGCTACTGTCTATTTTAGCCCGATCTTACAGAAGTGATATTGATGTCATTTACATTTCTACAAGCCCTAAATTATCGATAAGACAAGAAGATAACCAAGCATTCATCAAGGACACCTTATTGTGTAACAAGGTAAATTTCAGCATCAAAAACAATAAAAAAGTCGCAGAAACCATTACCTCACACATTAAAGAAAATGATATTGATATGATTACTATGGTCAATACGCAACACTCTTTTTTAGAAGATATGTTATTTCCTTCTACAATGGACAGAGTGAGCCTTGGATTAGAGATTCCGTTATTAGCCATGCAAAATGCCGTAAGAAATTGATATAAAGTAAAAACAAAAAACTGCAAGTCATGAAACATATCCTTTTACCCACCGATTTTTCTGATAATTCATGGAATGCGATATCGTATGCCATCCAACTTTTTAAACACGAAACTTGCACGTTTCATTTACTTAATACCTACACCCCAATCATTTACAATGTAGAATATGTTTTAGGCTATCCTGCGCAGTTTGGCTTAGGTGATGCTATTAGAAATACATCTCAAGAGCAATTAGATGAACTTGAAGAGAGAATCTCAAAAACATTTGGAGAAAACCCTAAACATCAATTTAGAACTTTAGCTCGGTTTGATACGCTGACCTCTGGTATAAATGAATTTTTATCAGAAAACAAAACCGATCTAATTATTATGGGAACCAAAGGTGCTACTGGTGCCAAAGAAGTTTTATTTGGTTCTAATACGGTACATGTTTTTAAAACGGTAAAACATCCTGTGTTGGCAGTACCTTCAGATTTTGAATATGAAAAACCTCAAGAAATATTATTTCCTACAGATTTAGAAGTCGATTATAAAACCTTTCAAATCGATCTTTTAAAAGAAATTGTGATTGCCCATAACTCTAGACTAAATGCCCTTCATGTGTCAACAGATAATAACCTAACATTTGAGCAAGTAAACCATCAATTGGCCTTAGAAGCTCAATTTAAGGAGACCCCTTATTTATTTCACCAATATCAAAATATGGCTATTACAGAAGCGATTAACCAATTTCAAGTTAAATCGAAAATCAATCTATTGGCTATGATTAACAATAAACATTCATTTTTTGAAAATTTATTCTTTAAATCTACCATAAATCAAATAGGTTTTCAATTAAAAGTCCCATTTTTGGTGTTGACATCTAAATACTGATGAATATCATTTTGAAATTTTGATGTAAATTCTAGTTTGCAACATTAATTTAAGACACCCAACACATGAGAAAAAATATTCTCTTACCTACAGATTTTTCAGAAAATGCCTGGAGTGCGGCATTATATGCGCTAAAACTATACCAAGAAGAAAGCTGTACATTTTACTTTTTTCATTCGTCTAAAATGAAAATTTCTACAATGTCTAATATGTCTAGTAAATTACTACATGTATTAGCTGAAAATGCCATGAAGGATCTTAATGAATTAAAAGAAACGGCCGAGAATATCACCACCAAGGCGGATCATAGCTTTGAGGTTCTTTTAAGTACAAATGATTTTCTAAACACGATAGAAACCATTATAGAAAAGAATAAAATAGACCTTGTTGTTATGGGTACAAAGGGTGCCACTGGCGCTAAGGAATTTTTCTTTGGAAGTAATACCGTAGATATTATTAATAAAATAAAACGCTGCCCTGTTTTAGTGATTCCTGATGCTTATAATTTTGTAAAACCAGAACATATAGCATTCCCAACAGATTACAATCGTAATTATGGTGATGAATTATTAGCTTTAAAACAATTAACAGCACTGTATAAATCTGAAATTGATATTCTTCATATTAACACAGAAAATGCGCTTTCAGAAACGCAAAAGTATAATTTAGAGCAGCTAAAAATAGCATTAGAAACTTATTCACATACTTTTCATTGGAGGCCAGATTACAGCAATAAAGAACAAGCAATTAAAGATTTTATAGACGAACTAAAAATTAATATTTTAGTGATGGTTAATTACGAACACAGTTTTATTGAAAACATCATTAAAGAACCTGTCATTAAAAAAATGGGATTTCATCCCACTATTCCGTTTTTAGTTATCCCACGTTTGAACTGACAAAAATCATTTTATCTATAGATATTACGCACTAATTTTAATATAAATAAAAAAAACATCATGAGACAACATATATTAATCCCAACAGATTTTTCAGATAACGCGTGGAGTGCAGCACTCTATGCGCTTAAATTATTTAATAACGAGTCTTGTACCTTTTATTTTTTACACACCTGGACTTTTTCAAATTCTGGTTCTAGAACATATATTACTTCAACTTATTTAGATACTTTAAAAACAGAATCTAAAAAACGATTGGAGGAGATAAAAGATAAATTAACGGCTGAAAGTACTAATAGCAAGCACAAATTTAAAATTATTCATAGTACAAAATCGTTGTTACCAACCATAAAAAAAGCCATTAAAGAACATAACATTAATATGGTGGTTATGGGTACAAAAGGCGCTACAGGTGCTAAAGAGTTTCTGTTTGGTAGCAATACTGTAAATATCATTAACAAAATTAGACTTTGCCCTGTTTTAGTGGTTCCAGACGCTTATAATTTTGTAACACCAGAACAAATTGCTTTCCCAACAGATTTCAACAGATTTTATGGCGAAGAATTACTGCCTTTAAAACAATTATCTAAGTTATATAATTCAAAAATTAGAGTGGTTCACATTAATCAAAGTGACAACTTAACCGAAAAACAAAACTATAATTTGGCAATGCTAAAAGCCTACCTTGAAGATTACCAAAGTAGTGTGCATTGGATGCCCGATTTTGGATCTAAAGAACAATCTATTAGAAGTTTTATAGAGGAGTCAAATATCAATATTTTGGCAATGATTAATTATGAACACAGCTTTATTGAAAACGTCATTAATGAACCTGTGGTAAAAAAAATAGGATTCCATACAGACATCCCATTTTTAGTTATCCCCTGTTTTAATGCCAAATAAAATATTACGCTTAGCTTAATTGCTTTGATAGTTATAGACAACTAATTTTTGCTCAACTAATTAGTTAAAATTGTTATGAGACTTAAAATTTAATTTTTAGATTTTAGGTCTCATTTTAATTTTAGATATCTCAAATAACGTTTCATAACTGATTAATATCATATTAAAAATCACTTTTCATCTATACCTTAGTAGACGCATTCAAAACACTTACGAATCTAAAATATAGACCTCATGAAAACAATACAAGCACACCAAGAATATGTAGAATGGCTAAGTGCAGAACAAATGCACCAAGATTCTAAGTCATGGCTTTCTGAATTATTATTTATAAAAGATGAACATCTTTTTTTTGAAGACTTAATTAAGTCCTTTACACTACAACTTATTATTCCTGAAAAATTTTCAGAAAACAAAGAAATCATTGATATTTTAAACCGTTCTCAAAAACAAACCAATCTCTTAATTGAAGCTGTTAAGGTCCATACAAATGAGCTTCAAATTATGCTCGATGGAATTAACCAAATCAAAGAAGAAGCAGCATACAGAAAATCGCATCGTGGTTTAATTATTCAGTTAAATGATTTTGAAAAATATTACCGCCTGCTAAAAGCTCAAATTTTTGATATTATTAAAAACATCAAAAAAGAAGATAAGCTTAATCACTTATTGGCTAAACGATAAGACCTCAACACAGGTTTACTAGCTAGTGCTCAACAGATAACTAATAATTTATTTGTTGAGCATTTTTTTCACGAATGATAAACTACTAACGGTACTCTTAGTGTATTACTAATTTTAGAAGTAGAAGAACTTGTAAAAATATGCCCTAACAAATTTTCTTTCTGTACCAACAAGGCCATTAAATCAATAGCGTGAGTTTGCGTATAACAACTCACCGCATATTCCATAGGCACACCATCTATAACATAATAGTTATAATCTAAATCTTTAATAAGCGCTTTAATATGCTTGATATCGTTGCCTTGTTCTTCTGATTTTTTTTGGTAAGGCTCAACCCGCAGTAAATGTATTTTATCCGAAAATCGTTGGGCAAAATTAAGCAGTTCAGAAAACGTACTGCTGTTTAATGTATCTTTAGAATCTAAAGGTAATAACAGTTCTGATGTTTTTTTATAAGTAAATCCTTCAGGAATTATCAAGGTAGGACAATCTACATTCCGGATGACATTAATTGTATTACTTCCAAAAATTGTTTCCTTAGCTCCTGTTACACCATTGCTCCCCATCACAATTAAATCTATAGGATAAGAGGCTTTCAATTGGTTTATAGCGTCTGTTAATCCATCATAATCAATCAGTTTTTGAAATGTAAAATTTTCGTTTTTAAACTCCGATTCAATGTCATCAATCAATTCTAACAGTTGCTGTTTTGATTTTTTTAAAATAGAATCATAGATACTCTGACCACCAGACATAACTAAATCGTCACTTAAAAAAGCTTTCGAACTTTTTACGTGGAGTATATAAAATTTACACGTATCATCTTTAAATAGATGTAAAGCATACTGTATGGCGTTTATTGAATTTTGAGAAAAATCCGTAAGTAAGAGAATCTGTTTCATTGTAGTCTATTTACTTAAAATTATAAAAAAGTAGTCTAATATAAAATGATATAAATCAGCCTTAATTAATTGAAAAAATTCTGAAACTAATTGAAACCTACATTTTTAAATAATTACTCAATATGAGTATTTGAATGTGTTCTTGAGCTTTATATTTTAGCTACAAATTTTAAAAAAAAAACCAACCAATTATTAAACCCTTAATTTTTAGATCTATGAAAAAAATATTACTAAGTTTAATCTTAGTTATTAATTGCCTTGTGAGTTATGGTAAGGAAAATACTAATAGCGCTCATGTAAACGGTATTAATACAGCAGCAGACCCAAATACAACTACCTATGTGCCAGATGATAATTTTGAACAAGCCTTAATCGACCTTGGCTACGATGATGTTTTAGATAATTATGTGCTTACAGCAAATATAGACACCATTACAAGTCTTAACGTGGAAAGTCTTGGTATTTCAGATCTAACAGGAATTGAAGATTTTAGCGCACTAGACACTTTATTAACAGGCTATAATGATTTAACTGCTATTGATGTTTCTAATAATCTTGCTTTAGTAGAATTAGGCTTAAGTGAAAATCAACTTTCTACTTTAGATGTGTCTAACAATACAGCCTTAACATCACTCTTTGTTAATGATAATTTATTAACCACCATAGACGTTTCTAATAATACGGCTTTAACACGTTTTGGGATTATGAGAAACCAATTTACGAGTATTGATGTAAGTGCTTTAGTTAATATTGAAGAATTATTTTTACACGAAAATGAAATTTCTTCAGTGACGTTTCCTGATTCTGCTCCCTTATGGAAACTACATATTTACGATAACTTAATGACGGATTTAGACGTCTCTCAATTTACAGATTTAATACAATTAAGAGCCTTTCAAAACCAATTAACAAGTATAGATTTAAGCACTTTAGTAAACCTTGAAGAGTTACGAATACAAGACAACCAACTTAGCTCAATTACATTTACGGAGTCACCTTTAGCACTTATCTATATATATAATAATGCCTTAACAAATTTAGATTTATCGTCCTTAACAAGTTTGGTAGAACTTAGAGCTTACTCAAATCAGTTAACAAGTTTAGATGTCTCTATGCTACCTATACTTTCCAATTTTAGCATAGACAACAACTTACTAACAAGCTTGAATATGGCTAATGGTAACAATTCTAACTTTGCCTATTTTAGTAGTAGTAATAATCCTGATTTAAGTTGTATCAACGTAGATGATGAGCTTTACGCTACAACAAATTGGACCATAATAGATAGCACGTCTAGCTTTAGTGAAAACTGCGAACCAATGACCTTTGTGCCAGATGATAATTTTGAACAAGCTTTAATCGACCTTGGCTACGATGATGTTTTAGATGATTATGTGCTTACAGCAAACATAGACACCATTACAAGTCTTAACGTAGAAAGTCTTGGTATTTCAGATTTAACAGGTATTGAAGATTTTAGCGCACTAGACACTTTATTAACAGGCTATAATGATTTAACTGCTATTGATGTTTCTAATAATCTTGCTTTAGTAGAATTAGGCTTAAGTGAAAATCAACTTTCTACTTTAGATGTGTCTAACAATACAGCCTTAACATCACTCTTTGTTAATGATAATTTATTAACCACCATAGACGTTTCTAATAATACGGCTTTAACACGTTTTGGGATTATGAGAAACCAATTTACGAGTATTGATGTAAGTGCTTTAGTTAATATTGAAGAATTATTTTTACACGAAAATGAAATTTCTTCAGTGACGTTTCCTGATTCTGCTCCCTTATGGAAACTACATATTTACGATAACTTAATGACGGATTTAGACGTCTCTCAATTTACAGATTTAATACAATTAAGAGCCTTTCAAAACCAATTAACAAGTATAGATTTAAGCACTTTAGTAAACCTTGAAGAGTTACGAATACAAGACAACCAACTTAGCTCAATTACATTTACGGAGTCACCTTTAGCACTTATCTATATATATAATAATGCCTTAACAAATTTAGATTTATCGTCCTTAACAAGTTTGGTAGAACTTAGAGCTTACTCAAATCAGTTAACAAGTTTAGATGTCTCTATGCTACCTATACTTTCCAATTTTAGCATAGACAACAACTTACTAACAAGCTTGAATATGGCTAATGGTAACAATTCTAACTTTGCCTATTTTAGTAGTAGTAATAACCCAAATTTAAGTTGTATCAATGTTGATGATGAGCTTTACGCTACAACAAATTGGACCATAATAGATAGTGCTTCTAGCTTTAGTGAAGATTGTGAATCATTATCTATTGATGGCGAATTTAATCTAATAACATTTAAGCTGTATCCTAATCCTGCTGATAACTTTATAACTATTGAAAGTGCTCAAGATATAGATACTTACACTATCACTAATAGTTCTGGACAAACAGTTTATAAAGGCACTACAACTTCAAACAGAATTGATGTATCGTCATACAATGCTGGTTTATACTTTATAAAATTTGAAAGTGATAAATTTCAAATTATTAAAAAACTAGTCATAAAATAGTTGTTTAACAGCGTTGAATAAAAAAAGCCCTGTGATATTTAATTTCACAGGGCTTTCTTTTTTGTAAGTATTTCTATTTATTTAATCTCTACTAACTCAAGATCAAACACTAATTCTTGTCCTGCTAAAGGGTGATTTCCATCTACAATGACGTTATCGTCATTAACTTCAACAATTCTAAATTGGTGCTCATTACCTTGGGCATCTCTAGAAGCCAAACCTAAACCAACTTCTGGTGTAATTTCTGCAGGTAACTGTGCCTTTTCAACTTTATGAAATAATTCTTTATTAATATCGCCGTAAGCTTCCTCCATTGGAATATCTACGGTCTTCTTATCATTCACCTTCATATCAATCACGGCTTTTTCAAAACCAGGAATCAACATACCTTGTCCTAAGGTAAACTCTAAAGGCTCACGATCTACAGAACTATCAAAAACTTGTCCGCTTTTTAATTTTCCTGTATAATGTACTTTTACCGTATCATTTTCTTTTACTTGACTCATAAATTTCTTGTTTTCATTTAAATAAGGTGCAAAACTATTGTTTATATGAGACAATAAAGAATGATGACCAAAGTTTTTAGGTATTTAAGAAAAACTTAACGTGATTTTATGCATTTTCGTTCATAAATTTGCCTAAAATTAGACAGAATAGCTTTTAAATTACAGCTAATTAAGACGCGTTATTTTTAAACAAATTCAGTTGGAACGCAATACAGCACATTTTTATCGTAATCGTAACAAAAAGTCTTCAAAATTTTTCCCAACTTACTTAAAAATATTAAGTATTATGGATAAGCCAAGAATAAAAAACGAAGATCAATATGAAGCTTTACGAGACAAAGGTTACAGTAAAGAAAAATCGGCTCGTATTGCAAACACTCCAAATTCTGGTAAAAAAGGTGGAAAAGCAAGCCCTTACGAAGAATGGACTAAAGACGAACTTTACGAACAAGCTAAAAATGTAGGTATAGACGGACGATCAAACATGAAAAAAAGTGAATTAATCAGCGCCTTAAGAAACAATTAATAGCGACAACCTTAATGGTTTGAAAGTATAAACTAAATATTTCGACCATTAGAATATAAAAAATATATTATGCTAACTTGGAAAGACATCATTAACTTTTCCGTTAAAGGAAATCCAACTCCAGATAAACGTGTTGAAAAAACGGATGCAGAGTGGAAAACACAATTAACGGAAGAACAATTTAGAATCACAAGACTAAAAGGAACAGAACGCGCGCACAGCGGAGAACTCTGTACGACTTATGATGAAGGTAAATACAACTGCGTTTGTTGCAATACGCCTTTATTCGATTCTACTATAAAATTCAACTCCAGTTCTGGTTGGCCAAGCTTTACACAACCTATAAAAGAAAACGCCATTAAATACGAACGAGATACCACTTTTGGAATGGTACGCGTAGAAGTAATGTGTAACACGTGCGATGCCCACTTAGGCCATGTATTCCCCGATGGCCCCGAGCCAAGCGGTTTGCGTTATTGTATTAATTCTGAATCCATGATATTAGATACACAAACGACATAATGAGTATGAAAAACCTACAAATTGCTACAGTTGGTGGAGGTTGTTTTTGGTGTACCGAAGCCGTATTTGAAGAAGTTAAAGGAGTAGAATCTGTGATTTCAGGATACTCTGGAGGCAAAGTTCCAGGGCGACCAACCTATAGAGAAATTTGTTCTGGACTTACTGGGCATGCAGAAGTTGTAAAAATAACTTTTGATGCCAACGTTATTTCTTATGAAGATATCTTAGTCATATTCATGACGACTCACGACCCAACAACACTAAATAGACAAGGCGCTGACCGTGGCACACAATACCGCTCTGTAATCTATTACCATAACGATACGCAAAAAGAAATTGCAGAACAGGTAGTAAAAGCATTAGCGACTTATTACGATAATCCTATTGTAACCGAAATATCTGAAGCACCAATTTTTTACGATGCAGAAAAAGAGCATCAGGATTTTTATAAATCAAACCCCGAATATGGTTATTGCAGTTTTGTTATTGATCCCAAATTAGCGAAGCTGAGAGAACTACATTCGGATAAACTAAAAACGACAGCATAAATTTTTATTTTATTTCAGCCGAATTAAATCCACTTAAAACTTTTAAATTTACTCTAGAATAAATCACTATGAGCACAACAAAAATAGGCTTAGGCTTAGCAGCTTTAGGCAGACCAGATTATATAAACATTAGAACCAAAACCGAAATAGACAAATCCGTTTCTGCTTTTAAAGCAAATACGATAAAGGTTTTAGATGATAGTTACCAATTGGGTATAAGAGATTTTGATGTGGCTCCTTCGTATGGTTTAGGTGAACAGTTTTTATTAGATTGGAATATTTCTAGGCAACATAAAGACGTCAACTTATCTACAAAATTTGGCTATACCTATGTAGCCAATTGGGAAGTTGGATTTTCAGGCAAACATGAAATTAAAGAGCATTCTATTAAAAAATTGAATGAACAATGGGACTTTTCTAAAGCGCTTTTACCTAATTTAAAAATTTATCAAATTCATTCTGCAACTCTAGAGAGTGGTGTGTTAAGCAACACAGCAGTACTAAATAGATTGAACGAACTAAAACAAGAACACCAACTTAAAATTGGATTATCTTCAAGCGGCACTGAACAAGTCAAAATAATTGAAGCAGCTCGAAAAATTAATTTCGAAGGGTTAGATTTATTTGACAGTTATCAGGTGACTTTTAACATTTTTGAACAATCTACATTTCAAATTTTAAAAGCATTGATAACCGAAGGTAAAACCGTTATTATTAAAGAAGGTTTAGCTAATGGACGTGTGTTTCAAAATGACAGCTTCCAAAGCTACAGTAAAGCTTATAATTACCTAAAAACACTTTCTAACACCTATAATGTTGGTAATGATGCTATTGCTCTCCGATTTATTATGGATTATTTAAATCCTAATTTGGTATTAAGTGGTGCCTCAGATACGCATCAATTAAGACAAAACCTGAAAGCATTAAATTTTAAATTAACGACAGAAGAAGTTAATACTTTGAAATCACTTGCTGTAAATCCTGAAGATTACTGGCAAGAACGCAGTCATCTTAGTTGGAATTAACCTCTTATTTTAATTTCTTCTTCAGCATACACAATACACCGATTTCCTCTCTTGAAAGGTTTTCGTTGACTTTTAATAGTCGTGCTATTTCCTTTTGAAAATAGTTGATGGTTTTGCCATCAATATATTCATCAATAACACGCGGATCAATATAAGAACTGCGTGCAACCGATGGTGTGTTTCCCAAACGCTCACTTACTTTAATGACCGCTTCACGGATATTTTTATCTAATTCTTTTTGATCTTGTTTTTTAGAATACCCTATTTCATCTAATGCCATGGCGGCAATCACTGTTCCTGCCCATGTTCTAAAGTCTTTGGTAGAAAAATCTTCTCCCATAACCACCTTAATATAATCATTAAGGTGTTCACTTTTAACATCCTGTTTTACTCCGGCTTCATCAATAAACTTAAATATTTCATAACCAGGTAAATCGTCTATCTCTTGCACGATTTTTGCTAGCTTTTTATCAACGATATGGCGTTCTTGTTCTTTACCAGATTTCCCGATATAATTAAAGATGAGTTCATCATGTTCAATTTGCAAATGCTTACTTCGCATGGTCGTTAAACCATAACTCTCGTTTTCTTTGGCATAATAATCACTTCCTGGTCTAAAATATGCGGCTTCCAGAAGTCTTACCATACATGCCAGCACTTTTTCTTTAACTAATTTGCGTTTACGAAGATGTTGTCCGGTAACGCGACGCATACGTTCTAATTGACCTGCAAATTTGAGAATACGATCGAATTTTTGCTGTTCTTGCTTCTCCCTATATTTTGGATTATAGATATACTGCTTTCTATTTTTATCGTCCCTACCTGTGACTAAAATTTTAGCTGATTTGTTGGTAGTAATTTCAACATCGGTCCAAGCTGGTGGAATAACCAAGGCTTTAAACCAATCTTTTAAATTTTTATCCTTTATAGTTTTATCAGTACTATCGACATATCGAAAGCCTCTGCCATGTTTTTTTCTATAGTACATGATGTTTGTGTGGTTATATAATTTATAAAGTAAATTCTTTAACCCAACATCAATTAACTCAAAAGCCACTAAAAGTATCTCATTACTTTCGTGATTAAAAATCGTAGAATCTTCTTTATCCGTTAATACCTCTATAATAATCCAATACTTTTACTCGCAGTAAATAGTCGTATTTGGCATTGGCGAGATTGACTTTAGCATTGTCTAAATTATTTTTACTAATGATATAATTTAAGAAATTAGAGACGCCATTTTTAAATCGGATGTCATTAATACGGTACGACTCTTCATAAGCTTCCACTTGTTTTTCTAAACTTTTATGACGTTTATAAGCGGCTTCCATATCAAAATATACCTGAGCAATCGCATTCTTAATGTCAACATGTGTACGTTCTAACTCAATGATAGATTCTTCAACTTTAATTTTTTCTAAAGCCACATTGTTTTTAGCTCTAAAACCATTGAATAATGGCACATTAACTTGAACTCCAACAACCGTGTTGAGATTATTATCTAATTGGTCGGTATAATCAATACCTTCTGAAGCATAATTCGTCTGTTCTGTCATAATCGGCAAATCTTCAGCGTCAACCGTTACAAAATCTCCAGTTTCAACAAAACTTGACCCTGTGGCGGTAAATAATTCCGCTGCGCTAGAATAATTTGTATTTAAACCTCCAAAAAGTGAAATTTCGGGTGTAAACTGAGACTTCGCAACACGCACCCCTTTTTTGGCTGCTTCTATACGCAATTCCTTAGCTTTAAATGTGGCTAGGTTCCGAATAGCGTCTTCAAAAACAGTATTGACAGAAACTTCATAGTTATTAAAATCTAGAAGTAAAACATCGGTCGCTAAGTGAATATCTTCTTTTAAATTCATTAATTGCTGTAAACTTAATTTGGCATTATTTAAGCTACTTTCAGCCATTAAGACACTGGTTTCATCGCTTGCCAACTGCCCTAAAATATCTGCGTAATCTGCAGGATTCCCTGATTCATTATCGTAAAAATCTTGTTGAATTTTAAGCTGTTGTTTTGTTGTTTCTAATCGGGATTTAGCCAACTCTAATACATCTTTTGCATTTAAAACTTGAAGATAGGCCAAGGTGACATTCAATATTAAATCTTGTTGCGCTGCTTCAATTTCTAAGTCGGAAGCTTTTTGATTCAATCGGTTTTGTTTGGCAGCATTTAATAATCGAAAACCATTAAAAATGGTCATATCTAAACTTAATCCTATGTTAGAAAAGGTTAATTCTTGATTGATATAAGCGTTGGTAAATGGGTCGATACTTCTGCCATCATTAACCCCTAAATTAAAACTACCATTAAGACTTGGCAATATATCTGCTTTGGATTGTTGGTAATTTACTTTTGCTGAGTTCGCTAATAAATTGGTCGATTTTAAATCGAGATTATGCTCTAAAGCGATAGCGATACAGTCGTCTAAAGTATAACTTTTGTCCGTTGTATTTTGAGTAAAACCAGCCCAACTCATCATTACAATGATGATTTGTATTATGAGTTTATATATCATGATTTGTTACTTTTAATTATTTAGGTATCGAATGATCAATCTTACAGCATCGTCAATTCGAGTGTTTCGAGGGATCGAGAAATGTATCGAGAATCTTATATCTATTTATGACTTCTCGATACAAAATTTTCTGAAAAACGAAAATTTCACTCGAAGTGACGTATTGTAATTTTGCTTAAAAAACTAAACTATTTTCCCATCCAAAAGATTGATAATTCTTGAACCATAAGCGGCATTACTTTCAGAATGTGTGGCTTGTATTATGATGACGCCTTCTTTATTTAATTGTGCAAAGAGTTCCATGATTTCTTCACTTTGTTTCGAGTTGAGATTCCCTGTTGGTTCGTCTGCTAAAATGAGCTTTGGTTGTCCAATTAACGCTCTGGCAATTCCAACGAGCTGTTGTTGCCCTCCACTTAATTGTATTGGGAATAAATCTTTCTTTCCAACAATATTAAAACGGTCTAGCATATCAGCAACCATCGCTTTACGTTCTGATGATTTTATGTTTTTATAAAGTAATGGTGTTTCTATATTTTCGTAAACGGTGAGTTCATCAATAAGATGATACGCCTGAAACACAAAACCGATATATTCTTTGTAGAGTTTAGAGCGGTTTTTTTCTTTCATACTATGCACAGGTTCACCTAAAAAGGTATAACCTCCATCTGTAAAATTATCTAACATACCAATACAATTCAACAAAGTAGATTTCCCAGAACCAGAAGGTCCCATAAGTGAAATGAATTCACCTTCCTCTACATTAAAATTAATAGTATCTAGTAATGTGACTTTATTGCTTCCTGAGTTTACAGTTCTAGTGGCTTCGTTTATACTTAATAGTGTGTTTTTCATTTTAATTGATGTTTATTTTTTATTCAGTCCTCAAACTTTTTATAGGATTTGCAATTGCCGCTCTAATCGCCTGAAAGCTTACCGTCACCATCGCAATTATAATAGCTACAACTCCTGCAATTACAAAAATCCATCCATTGATTTCTATACGGTAGGCATAATTTTGAAGCCAATTTTCCATAGTATACCAAGCGATAGGAATAGCGATTACAATGGAAATCCCAACGAGTTTTAAAAAGTCTTTTGATAATAGTTTTACAATACCAGATACGCTTGCTCCTAAAACTTTACGAACTCCAATTTCTTTACTGCGTTGTTCTGCGGTGTATGCGGCTAATCCAAAAAGCCCTAAGCATGAGATAAGAATAGCGAGCAATGCAAAAAGTTGAGATAATTTTTCGACAAGTTGTTCACTTTTAAATTTGGCGTTAAAAGTTTCATCTAAAAAGCCATATTCAAATGGAAATGCCGGATTGTGAGTTTTCATAACCGCTTCAACCATAGCCAACATGTCATTTGTAGGAATTTCAGAATTTGTTTTTAGATACATAAAACTGGCTTCATCATGATAGTTTAAAAACAATACAGGATCACTGGTACCATACATGTCACCATATAAAAAATCTTTTACTACGCCCACAACCGTATACGTGTCATCTAAGGTTACCTTTTTACCAATGGCACTGCCTTTTCCCATTAATTTCGCAAACGATTCTGTAATTAAAACACTAGCACTGTCTTTGGCTCTGTTCTCACTAAAACCATGGCCTTCTTTAAGCTCCATCCCTGTGGTTTCAAAAAATTCCGAATTAACAAGTCGGAATGAAATAAGAATATCTTCCGTATCTACTCCTCCTGTCCATGTGAGATTGGAACCATTATTTCCACCATTTAAAATATTGGAATTGCTTAAGCCAACGTTAGAAATCGCTCCTGTGTTTTTCAAATCTTGTTTGATGACGGAAAACTTTTCAATCATAGACCCAGTCACTTTCATTGAAATCAACTGGTCTTTACTATATCCTAAATCTCTATTTTTTACATGCTGTATTTGCTGATAGACCAAAATGGTACTGACAATAAAAACGATAGAAATCGTAAACTGACCAATGACTAAACCTTTTCTAATAAATGTTGCAGAACCTTGAGTGACTTTCAAGCCTTTTAAAACTTCTACAGGCTTAAATGACGATAAATAAAAGGCAGGATAAAGTCCAGCGAAAACCCCACAAATAATTGCTATTCCTAGTAAAAATAGGATATGTGAAGGTTTTGAAAGCCCTAAAACTAAATCTTTCTCTATCAATAAATTGAATTGTGGTAATAGAACTAACAATAATATAACACTTACCAATGTGGCTATAAAAGCGAGAATCAAAGCTTCTGAAATAAATTGAATCATTAAACGTACACGGCCAGAACCCATTGCTTTTCTTACACCAACTTCGTTAGCACGTTTTTCGCTTCGTGCTGTCGATAAATTCATAAAATTGATGCAAGCAATCAGCAAGATAATTAGAGCAATAACTGTAAATAACTTCACTGAATCTATACGACCACCAACTTGTTCTCCATTTTCAAAATCAGCTCTTAAATGCCAATCTTTAATACTATGTAAAAAGGCTTTCGAATCGGCATCTCCTGTTTGTTCCTGCAGTAAGTTTCTGACTTGCGCATCTACAGCTTCAAAATCAGCTTCTGGTGATAACTCAGCAAAGGTGTCGGCAAAAAAGCTGCCGTATTCTCTTGTAAATTCTTTATCACGACCATAACGTTCAAAAGGTGCTAACCAGGCAAACGGATAACTTACATTGTTAGGCAAATTCTCAATGACTCCAGAAATTAAATAATTATCTGTACTATTTACTTTAAGTATTTTCCCAACGACCTTTTCATGTTCTCCATACAACTGCTCTGCGGTAGCCTGAGTAATAACAATGGACTCAGGATTTTTAAACGCTTCAGCTTTATTTCCTTCAATAAAAGTTAGACTGAATATGTCTAAAAAATCTGAATCGACATAACGTCCAAATCTATTGACTACGTTATCACCAACTGAAAACAAAAGATCGAGCCCTCTAGTTTTAGACGCTCTAACCACTCCAGGAATTTCCGCTTTCATAGCTTCTGCTAAAGGTCCTGGTGTAGAACCAAAAGTACGCCATTCGCCTTCATATTCTTGATGTGTCGATACAAAGTAAACCTGATCTTGCTTCGGAAAATTTGAATCGAAACTTAACTCATCTTCAACCCATAGAAAGATTAAACTGGCACAGGTAATTCCGATGGCTAGTCCAAAAATGTTTAGAAAGCTATACCCTTTATTTTTACGTAAAGTCCGGAATGCTATTTTTATATAATTTAAAATCATATTCTTTTTTGACTGAATTAATTATTACTACTTATTATGTAGTGAAGATGATGCCAAAAACACAAAGCTCTAATAATCAATTAATTACTTTTTATTTTAAAATCCATAGTGTTCGTTTTTGATACACATCTTGTTCGTAAATGAACAATTTATTCTGAGCGTAAAGAATCCACAGGATTGGCATTTGCCGCCTGTAGCGTCTTTACACTGATGACTAATAAGGCAAAGACAATCATAGCTAATCCACTTACTAAAAACACCCAGAAACTTATACTTGTTTTATAGGCAAAATCTTGTAACCAATGATGAATGCCGTAATATGCAATTGGTGCCGCAATGATAAAAGCAATTGCTACCAAGATTAAAAACTCTTTACATAAGAGTGCATTAATTTGAAATAATGACGCTCCTAAAACTTTGCGTACACCTATTTCTTTTACACGACGGTTGGTGGTATAAATCACAAGTCCGAGCAATCCTAAACAGCTAATGAGAATTGATAAGCCTGTTGCCCAATTTAAAAGTTTTGACATCTTTTGCTCCCGATTATAAAACCTCTGGATGGTTTCATCTAAAAACTCTACGCGATAATCGTCTGTTTCTGAATAAACCGATTTATAAGCATTTTCAATTTTTGAAAGTGTTCCTTTAAAATCTGCTGATGATTCATTTTGAAATGCGATATGAACGGCTTGAAACTGACTCCAATCTGGTTGATACCAATCTCCTCTATATGCCATGGGTTTAATATCACTTCGCAAAGAACGTTGGAAAAAATCTGCCATAACTCCGACTATAGGCACACTTTGATCACCTAATAAAACTGTTTTACCAATTGCTTCATCGGGACTTTTGAAACCAAGTCTTTTTCTACACGTCTCATTAATCACCAACTCTTTAACGGTATCATTTCGGATGGTTCGTCCTGCTATAAGATTTAACTCAAATACCTCAACGTAATTGACGTCACCAAAAATAAATTGTAAGTCTAAATTAACCTCATTGTCACCATTATTATAAGTGACTGAAGAACTATTAGTAGAAATAGATGCAGGTGCATTGCCTCCAATACTAATCGATTTAATTTCCGGAATAGCTCTTAATTTTAGGGCATAAAGCTCTTTTTTAGAGATTTCGCGTTCCGCTCTAGGGCTATAAACAGACACAATAGCATCCGTTTTAAAACCCATATCTGTTTCTAAAAGAAAATTAATTTGTTGACCAACCAACAACGTAGCAATTACAAATACTTGAGCAATGGAAAACTGAAAAACCGTTAAGAATTTTCTGAGCTTCACTTTTTTATTTCCGACAGCTAAATGATTTTTTAAAACGGCAACCGTGTTAAATTTTGAAAGTACTAATGCTGGATAAAAACCAGATAAAAATGTTACTAATAGTAATAGAATAGCAATACCAAGAATAATTAAAGGTGATTTCATCAGTTCATAACTTAAACCTTCTGGCACAAAATCGGAAAATACATTAATCAACCATCTAGAAAGTAATAGCGATAATACTGCAGACACCAAAACCAATAAAAATGTTTCACCCATAAATTGACCTATGAGCTGTTTTCTAGAGCTTCCTAATGTTTTACGGATTCCTATTTCTTTGGCACGCTGAGAAGCTTGTGCTGTATTTAGGTTTATAAAGTTGATACAACCTAACACCAATAGAAATATAGCCACCAAAGCGAGATTTGTAAGCAGCGATTTACTAGCCTGACCTTTTGACCAATCGTAAATACCATACTTTTCGTTGAAGTGAATATCTCCTAATGGTTGCAACGTAAATTGTTGTTCATCACCATATTTTTTAGATTCTTCATCTTGGTGCTCC
This sequence comes from Winogradskyella vidalii, assembly GCF_013403955.1. Classification (GTDB taxonomy): domain Bacteria; phylum Bacteroidota; class Bacteroidia; order Flavobacteriales; family Flavobacteriaceae; genus Winogradskyella; species Winogradskyella vidalii. Next base: position 431,250 of record NZ_JABFDG010000002.1, read on the forward strand.
TTTGCTAAATTATCCAAACGATTTTGTATTGCTGATAAATCGGCATTTGACGTCACCTTTACAAATAGCTGAGACGCATCGTTGGTATTGTTCCAATTTTTATTAAGGAAATCGTCTCGCAATCGTGTTTGCAAAATTGTTGAATGCGAGATAAATTCTTCAAACACAAAATCTGTTCGTTCTTTAAAATTCTCAACAATTCCTGTAACTGTTATATGAAGTGAATCATTGTAAACCAAGGTTTTTCCAATAATATCTGAAGGTTTTGTATTTGGAAAATAATCAGCTGCTCGATTTTCGGTAAGAATAACATTATTTGGACTTGCTAAAATTTCAGATGTATTACCAGCTAAAAATTTATAATTGAAAATCTTAAAATAATTAGCATCTGCAAAAATGACGAAGTTGGGCCATTTAAATTCGGAATTTAATACTCTATTTTCAACTTTTGAAGGCCGTTCAATATAAAACCCACTAACGGTTTCAAAATTTGAATTCTCGGAAATAGCATCCTCCAATGCTAAAGTGACTCCTGGAATTGAAAAATTAGCTTCAGGACTCGTTAAATCTGTAACGACTCTATAAATACGATCCTTATCTTTATGAAATGTATCAAAGGTAGCATCGTAATAAATCATTAAACCAATCACAAAAGAGGCACTTAAACCAATAGTTAATCCAATAATATTAATCAGAGAAAACACCTTATGCTTCATGAGGTTCCTCCATGCTATTTTGAAATAATTTTTAATCATGATGTATTGTTTTATAGCAAAACCCACAAGATTTTAAACACTTGCAGGTTATGATGATTATTCCGTTCTTAAAGATTCTACAGGATTAGAGGTTGCTGCTTTTATTGTTTTCACTGCTATGGTTAGCATTGCTATTAATACTGCAATTCCTCCAGCTGCAAGGAAAATCCAAATATTAAGTTCTATACGATACGCGTAATTCTGCAGCCATTTACTCATGGCCCACCATGCTATTGGCGACGCGATTAAAAAAGCGATAACGACTAATTTTAAAAAGTCTTTAGTCAGTAATATTGTAATAGCCGAGACACTCGCACCGACTATTTTACGAACTCCTATTTCCTTTTTACGCTGTGCTACAATGAGTAATGACATGGCAAACAAACCGATACAACTTAAGATAATAGCTAAAATAGAACCACTACCAATCATGGTAATCATAGTACGCTCATGTCGTAAGGTTCTATCAATATTTTCATTTAAAAAAGACCCTTGAAATTCGGCATTAGGTTCAATAGAATTCCAAGCTGCTTTTACATCGGTGTAGGCTTGCTCTAAATTTTGTGATGACACCTTAACGTATGCATTGCGCAAATTCCAGTTAGGAAGCGCAAATAAAGTCATTGGTGCAATATTCTGGTCAAGTTCTTGAAAATTGAAATCTTTAATAACACCTACAACAGAATATACTGCATCATCTAAATCTATCTGAGAAGCTAAAATATCATCTTCATTCATCTGTTTAGCCATAGCTTCATTGATAATAACTGAAAGACTATCACTGGCTAAATTTTTTCGAAATGAACGACCTTCAATAATATTCAAGTCTAAGGTTTCAATATAATCGGCATCAACCACCACCATGTGTGTTTCTACACCGCGACCTTGATGTTCAAAACCCAAGACACTTGTAGAACGCGAGCCATCTTTTCCTAAACCTAAAATATTATTGGATGCTGTAACACTTACAATATTAGGTTTATCTTGAAGCGTATTTCGAAGTAATTCTATAGCTTGTTGATCGTTAAGTTGGCCATTCAATGGAAAAGCAATCACCTGATCTTTATTGAAACCTAAATCTTTAGTCCTCATAAATTCCACCTGATCCCAAAGTACAAGCGTACCACTAATCAGTAAAATAGCAATTCCAAATTGTAAGACCATTAAACTATTTCGCAAATGGTTTTTACCATTGACGTCGAGCTTCCCTTTTAAACTTTGTAAGGTTCCAAGACGACTCATTAATAACGCAGGATAACCTCCTGCAATTAATGTGATCAGCAAAACACTTAAAATAAGCACCAATAACAATGATGGGTTTAGTAAGGTTGCCAATGACGCTTGGGTTTTAAATAAGGTTTGAAAGTATGGTAGTAAAACCACGGCTAATAAAATTCCTAGTCCTATGGAAATCAAAAACACTAAAATGCTTTCACCCCAAAACTGAAAGAATAGCTGTTTTTTGTTTGCCCCAAGCGTTTTTCGCATACCAATCTCACGCAAACGTTGCGCACTTTTGGCAATACTCATGTTTATAAAATTCACACAAGCGATAAACAGAATTAAAATTGAAATCCCTAAAACCAAATAAGGCATGGTACGACTTACCGTTACTGGACCTTGATTAAAATTAGCAAAACGAACATCTGCCAAAGGCAATAGTTTTAGTTGTCTATAAAGTCCATCAGCATTTGGTTGAAACCCATCACGTTTAGCATTATCAATCTCGTTTTTGTAATGTAATTGAGTAAAATCTGTGGTACTTTTTTCAAATTGCTTAGGTTGTACACTTTCTGCAAGTTGCATATATACTTCATGGTTCTCCATGTCCCAACGACCGATAGTTCTGGCATAGGCATGTTCATTCTGGCTTTTAAAATTCAGAACGATATCAAATCCCATAGAACTGGTATTCGGAAAATCTTCCACAATTGCTGTAACCGTAAACGGGACTTGTTGTTCATCTCTTAGAATGCTAACCGTTTGCCCGATGGGCTCTTCATCTCCAAATATACGTTTCGCTGCTAGCTCAGTCATTACCACAGAAGACTCTGACATTATTGGGTTTTTGGTATCTCCTTTTACAATAGGAAAGCTGAACATCTCAAAAAAATCGGGATCTACATAAGCAGTACCCATACCGAGTTGCTTATCTTGATAAGTTAATAAGACTCCAGAACCATTATAACGTGTAATTTTCTCAACTCCCGCAACCTCATCTTTCAAAGCGGCAGCAAAAGGTTCGGATTTTGAGATGTTAGCTTCAATGCCATTTAACCCACTATCTTCTGTATACACTTGATAGATTTCATCTCCATGCTCATGAAAGCGATCAAAAGACAATTGAAAAACAGCATACATCGCCAACAATATGGCTACACCAAACGCTGCCGTAAGTCCAACCACATTAAGCGCTGTAAACGTTCTATTCTTCCAAAGGTTTCTGAATGCTATTTTTATATAATTTTTAAACATGATTTCTTTGATTTTGATTGATGACTACTCCGTTCTTAAACTTTTAATTGGGTTGGCAACTGCAGCTTTTATTGCTTGATAACCCACCGTAAAAAAGGTTATGATTAATGATAAGGTACTAGCAATTGCAAATACACTCCAACGGATATTAATATGGTACGCAAAATCTTGCAACCAATTATTCATAATATAAAATGCCAATGGAAAACTGATAACAAATGAAATTAAAATCAGTTTCATAAAATCCAAAGACAACAATTGAACTATTTTTGGAACACTTGCACCGAACACTTTACGCACTCCTATTTCTTTTTGACGTTGCTCTGCCATAAATGCAGCCAAAGCGAATAAGCCTAAGCAAGCTACTATTACTGCCAAAACTGAAAACAATAGACTTACGTTGGCCATCTGTTTTTCTTTTTGGTAAAAGAATTCTAAATTTTTATCGATAAAAGAGTATTCAAAAGCAGAATTTGGAGCAATGTCTTTAAATGTATTTTCAAATTCTGAAACGGTTTCCATTAATACTCCATTTTTAAACCGGACTAACAAATAATTATAATTTCCTTTTCTGGCTGTATTATGAAAAACATAAGCTCCAATAGGTTTATGCAGTGAGGTAAAATTAAAATCATCTACAACTCCACAGATATAACTGTTATTACCAAGTTGAGCATCCACTTTTTTACCTATCGCTTCTTCTGGTGTATAGCCTAAAAAATCTAATGCTGTTTTATTAATTAAAACCTCAACTAACGAATCACCATTTTGTTTAAGCTCTGGTAATCGCTGACCTGCCAATAATTTTAATTGTAAAATATCCACAATATTGTGCTGTGCTAAATTGGTGTTGACACTCATGCCAACATCACTATTAGGCTTATAAATGCTGTTTAAACTCACACTAGCGGTTGGAAAACCTTGTGCCATTGCTACTAGAGACACATTTGGTCGTCTTTCAAAAGCATTTACCAAAGCCTCATTGGTTGCAAAATCTGGAATTGCTGTTGTAGATATAGCAATGACATTTTCTGGATTAAAACCTAAGTTCTTATTTTGAATATATTCTAATTGCTGACGAACAACAAGAACTGCTACAATAAGAACTACCGATGCCGAAAATTGCACCACTACTAATCCTTTTCTAATAAAACTAGTCATTATCCCTTTGTTACTAGAAGGTTTTAAAGCTTCTTTTGGCGAAAAACGAGATAGATATAAAGCAGGATAAGAACCTGAAATGAGTGTTGTTACTAACCAAGTAAGGACTAAAAAAGAAAGAATTTCAAGTGAAAAAAGAGAAGATACCTCTAATGTGCGATTCACAATTTTATTAAATGATGGTAAGATTAATATGGAAAAGAACCCTCCCAACAACATGGCAATTGCAGTTATAAGTCCCGTTTCAACATAAAACCTTAAAATCAATTGTTTTGAAGAAGCCCCTAAAGTTTTATTTACACCAACATCTTTTGCTTTTTTTTGAGAACGTGCCGTAATTAAATTCATATAATTTATGCAGGCAATAATCAAGATAATGATAGCTAATGCGGTAAGATTTTTTATTTGTCTTATATCTCCATAGTTCTCCAAATAACTATCGGAATAGGCAGAAGAATTTAAATGAATCTCCTTTAAAGGTTGAAGCGAAAACGTGTACCATTGCTGCTCTTTATCCATATTGGCATCAATTATACTTTGAAGTTTGTTTTCAATAGCACCAAGGTTAGGTTTGTCTGAATTAAGCATTACAAACGTCTCAAAACTTGCATTTCCCCAACTTGGATGTTTAGCTTCTTGGCGCATCATAAACGGCACAACAGCATTAAAATTTAATGAACTATTATCTGGAAAATCTTCAAATACCCCTTTAACCTCAAAGGTATTCCTGTTATCTACAGATAGCGTTTTTCCCAGTGGATTTTCTGATCCAAAATAACGCTTTGCAGTACTTTCTGAGAGTAATATATTATTCGGTTTATTTAGCGCTTCTGCGCCTATACCACTAAGCATTTTCACATCGAACATCTCAAGAATCGATGGATCTACCCAAAATAATAGTCTTTCAGTCAGCACCTTATCTCTAACCTTAATAAATGCATTTCCACCATAACCATTTTGCAATATTCTTCCAGATTTTACAGCATTTGGAATATGCTCTGTAAGTTCCGGTCCCAAAGCTGATGGCACTTGTCCCCAAGTTTCAATACCTTCTTCCGTAGTATGTAAAAGCACTCTAAAAATCTTGTCTTTATGTCCATACATTGTATCGAAACTGCGTTCATGTAAAATGAATAAAAAAAGCAATAATGTTGTTGCTAAACCTATTGATAGCCCAAAAATATTTATTACCGAAAACAGTCGATTTGTCTTTAAACTTCTCCATGCTATTTTGAAATAATTTTTGATCATGGTTAATAAGAATTATTGTTCGTTTTTTGATTGATTTGGCTTCGACACTTCAGTACAGATACTGAATTAAATTCAGCACTCGTTGGTTGTTTTATGATTTACTGAAGTGTTTTCGGCCTGATTGATTGATGATTATTTCTAAGACCTGTCAGGTTTTAAAAACCTGACAGGTCTATTCTTTCTATGCCAATATATTTTCTGTTACTTTTTGTCCGTCTAACATTCTTATAATTCTGTGACTGTATTTTGCATCGTGTTCACTGTGTGTTACCATGATAATGGTTGTTCCTGCTTCATTAAGATCTATTAATAAATCCATTACCTCATTACCATTAGTACTATCTAAATTTCCTGTGGGCTCATCGGCAAGAATTAATTTAGGTTTGTTTACAACGGCTCTTGCCACAGCCACACGTTGTTGCTGACCACCAGATAACTGTTGTGGAAAGTGATTTCTTCGGTGCATAATTTGCATTTTCTCTAAAACCGCTTCGACTTGCTGTTTACGTTCTGCCGGTTTAACACCTGTGTAGATTAAGGGTAATTCTACATTTTCAAAGACGGTAAGCTCATCTATAAGATTAAAACTCTGAAATACAAAACCAATATTATGTTTACGTAATTCCGAACGCTTGCGCTCATTATAACCAGCGACTTCTGTTCCGTTGAACATGAAACTTCCTCCATCCGGATCGTCTAGTAATCCCAAAATATTTAATAAGGTCGATTTCCCACATCCCGAAGGTCCCATGATCGCCACAAACTCACCTTCTTTCACATCAAATGATAATTTGTTTAAGGCTATGGTTTGTACTTCTTCGGTTTTATAGAATTTTTCTAGGTCTTTGATTTGTATCATTCTATTCGTTTTTACTATTCCTGCGAAGGCAGGAATCTGTTTTGTTTTAAATTATTTTAGGCATTCTACTTTATCTCAAAAAACACCCCTAAAGTCCCCTCAAGGGGACAATCCACATAAGGATCATCAGCGTAATAATGTGATATTTTTTTTATGTAAATTTTATACTTTCTTTTATCTGCTATTTCAAAATCAACTCTTCCGTATCTCCAAAAGCATCATAACTCGAGGTGACTACTTTATCTCCAGGATTTAAACCATCAAGCACCTCATAATATTCTGTATTCTGGCTTCCTAATCTTATATTGACTTTGTACGCGGTATTTCCATCTTCACTGACTTTAAACATCCAATTACCACCTGTTTTTTGAAAGAAGCCACCTTTCGCTACTAACAACGCTTCTTTTTCTGCGCTTAAGGCCACTCTAATTTGAAGATTTTGACCTCTTCTAATACCTTCAGGCACATCACCCTGAAATTTCATATCCACTTGAAAACGGCCATTGGTAACTTGTGTAAATACCTTTTTAATTTCTAAAGTGTAGGTTTTATTATTCAACACAAAGGTTCCAGTTTGACCATTATAGATTCTTGAAATATAGTGCTCATCAATACCCACTCTTACTTTATAGCCAGTGATCACATCTACTTGACCTAATCGTGTGCCTTTATTAATAGACTGCCCGATTTCAGCATCTAGTGACGTTAACTGACCATCAATTGGTGCTCTCACCACTAAATCGCCTACTTTTTTTCGCATCAACTCTAATGCACTTTGCGTTCTGGCATATGAGTTTTTAGCTTGGCTCACTTCTAATTTGGAAGAAATGGTATCTTCAGACAATACTTGTTTGGCCAGCTTCATCCGTTCTTTTTGGTATTCGTAATTATTTTCAGACGATTCATAATCCATTCTTCCAATCGCTCCTTTTTCATATAAACGTTTGTTTAAATTGTAAACACGTTCTGCTTCAATCAGATTATTTTCAACATCGGTAAATTGATTTTGTCTGTTAATAGTATTTTGGCGCGCTGCATTTTGAGAAATCTGCATTTGGGTTAATAAATTATACACCGACGTTTCCTGGTTAATGAGACTCAATTCCAAATCGGTATTAGATAATCTTAAAATTGGCTCTCCTTTTTTCAACATAGCACCATCTTCAACAAACTTCTCTTCTACTCGCCCACCTTCCAAAGCATCTAAATAAATTGTAGTGATTGGAAGCACAATGCCGTTAACCGGAATGTTTTCTTGAAATACATTTTCACTTACTGTACTAATTGAAATACGCTCTTTATCCACATTCAATTTAGAACCACCTGAGGTTTGAAAAATAACATATATGATTAAAGCTATTATTGCAATAATCCCTATAGCTAATCCTATTTTTTGAGTTGAAAATTTCTTCTTTTGAATTGGAACGTCCATTATATATCTATTATTTATACTTTTTATATAGTGAAGATGATGCCGAAAACACAAAATATTGATTTTCAACACATTATTATTTTTATCAAAACTAAAAGTGTCCGATTTTGATACACTTTATGTTCGGAAATGCACACTTTTAAACACTACTAAAATTTTACTTTTTGAATTTTTATAAGCTGAATTTAATATCGTAATATTGTATGGATGGTACTTAAAAACGCTACAATATTAGTTATAGACGATGATGTTGATGTATTAACAGCATTGCGCTTGCTATTAAAACCACTGGTTAAAGAAGTGGTTACTGAAAAGAATCCGAGTAATATTCTATCTCAAATTGAGAAGACTGCTTACGACATTATTGTTCTAGACATGAATTTTAATGGTTTAGTGAATACTGGTAATGAAGGTATTTTTTGGCTAAATAAAATTCGACAACAAAAACCTGAAACCTCTGTTATTTTGATGACCGCTTATGCTGATATTGATTTGGCGATACGCGGATTAAAAGAAGGAGCTTCCGACTTTTTAATGAAACCTTGGAAGAACGAAAAAATCGTAGAAACCATGACTACGATTCTTGGTCAGAAGACCTCTCAAAACAGTACAAAGAACCAACTTCAAAATAATTCAGTTGACATTATTGGTGATAGCGATGTGATGACTGATGTTTTTATGAAACTTAAAAAAGTGGCTCCAACAGATGCTAATGTTTTAATCCTTGGTGAAAATGGTACTGGTAAAGATTTAATTGCTCGTGCGCTTCATGATAACTCTAATAGAAGACACCACCCTTTTGTAAAAGTCGATGTTGGTGCCTTAACCGAATCCTTATTTGAAAGTGAATTATTCGGTTATAAAAAAGGGGCTTTCACCGATGCTAAAGAAGATAGAAAAGGCCGTTTTGAAGCCTCCCATGGTGGCACACTATTTTTAGATGAAATAGGAAATATTAGTTTGAGTCAGCAAGCCCGATTACTCACCGTCTTACAAAACAGACAAGTGACTCCTTTGGGCTCAAATGAACCAATCCCTATTGATATTCGATTAATTTGCGCTACTAATATTAATCCTCAAGTTTTAGCAGATGAAAAGCGGTTCAGGAAAGATTTAATCTACAGAATTAATACGGTTGATATTGTTGTGCCTCCATTAAGAGATCGTGGTACTGACATTACAGCGTTAGCACACCATTTTGTGACTTTATATGCTGAAAAATATAATAAAAACCCCTTTTCTTTTGATTCCGGATTTATTTCGAAGCTCAAAAAACACGACTTTCCTGGTAATGTAAGAGAGCTTCAATACGTTTTAGAACGCGCAATTATTATGACTGATGGTTCAGTTTTAAAACCAGAAGATTTAGTATTTTCATCTATAGAACGTTCATCGACAGCTACAAATATTGAAACTCAAAGTTTAAACTTAGACGCTATAGAAAAAAATGCCATTTTAAAAGTTCTTGAAAAAAACAAAGGCAATGTGTCTAAATCGGCTAAAGATTTAGGGATTACCAGAGCAGCTTTATACCGAAGACTAGAAAAGTATGAACTATAGAAGTTACATTCTTTGGCTCTTTTTTAGAGTGCTCCTTTTAGTAGGTGCTATACTTGCATTAGTCTATTTCATTTACAACGATCAATCCACTTATATTGTTATTATTAGCATCGCGCTACTCTATTTACTCGTAAACACCTATACCTTTGTAAAACGCCGTTTTGTGGCTATAGACGATTTTTTTGAAGCGGTTAAATACCGTGATTTTTCAAGATGGTTTCCGGAAGACAGAGGACCAAAGGACATTCGATTTTTATATACTGGTTTTAACGAGATTAATCGCACTATAAAAGAAATCAACTCACAAAACGAAGCGCAATACGTCTACCTTCAAAAGATTTTAGAAATGGTAGATATTGGAATTATTGCTTATAACCTAGAATCTGGTGACGTACTCTGGAGTAATGAACCTTTCGGAGATATTCTAGATGTACCGTCTTTTAAAAACATACGCTTTGTTGAAAACAGAAAACCAGAACTCTTCAATACCGTTTTTGAAACCTATCATCGTGAACCTGATTCTATTTCCATTGCGCTTCAAAATGAAAGTATAAAAATTTTAATTTCAGATACCGTATTTCAAGTTAAGGATGATGCTTTCAAATTAATTGTAATTCAGAATATCGATGACACTTTAAATAAAAATGAATCGGAATCATGGAAGAAATTATTAAGCGTAATGACGCACGAAATCATGAATTCCATTGCTCCAATTTCTTCTTTAGCCGATACACTTCAACAAAATTTACAACTCGCTATTAAACACCCTGAAGAAACACGTTTAGAGTTAGAAGACTTAAATGCTGGCGTAAAAACCATTAAAAACAGAAGTGAAGGGCTTTTAAAATTTGCAAAAACCTATAGAAGCTTGAATAAAGTGACACACCTTAACTTACAACGTGTTAAGATTGAAGAGATGTTTACAAATATTCAGCATTTGATGGAGCCTTCAATAAAAGCTAAAAATATGGACATCGCCTTCCATATTTCAACTCCAAAATTAGAGTTAGACATTGATACACATCTTATTGAACAAGTGCTTATCAATCTTATTTTAAATGCGGTTGATGCTTGCAAACATAAAGATGACGCCAAAATTAAAGTTCAAGCGGCTCAAAACCCAAATAGAGATATCGTTATAAAAGTTTATGACAATGGCTCTGGTATTCCTCAAGACATTTTAGAGAACATCTTTGTCCCTTTCTTTACGAGTAAAGCTACAGGAAGTGGCATCGGACTAAGCCTCTGTAAGCAAATTATGCTACTTCATAAAGGTCGCATCCTCGTTAAAAGTGTAGAAGGCGAAGGGTCTGTTTTTAGTTTGGTGTTTTAATTCTTAAAATTCCCAATACCCTCTTTTAACCAAGCATCGTATTCCTCAATATCTGGTGTATAAGCAACGGGCTCATTAAGGTTGTCTTCATTATGATCCATTAACACATAGTAGGGTTGTGTATTGGTCTTATAACGTACCGTTTGAAATTCACTCCATTTCTGACCTACATTTCTTAACTTTTTACCTGGTCGTAATTGAGAATCTGGCGCTTCACCTTCAGGAAAATCAATTTGCTCATCAACATATAATGAGATAAGTACAATATCGTTTTTTAGTTTAGATAATACACTCGGATCTACCCAAACGTTTTGTTCCATTTTTCGGCAATTCACACAAGCCCAACCCGTAAAATCAAGCATCACAGGTTTGCCTACTTTTTTAGCATAAGCCAATCCTGTTTCGTAATCGTTAAAAGCTAAAATATCGTGTGGCGCTAGCAAATGCGCGCCTTCAGGAATATCTGTAGTACTTGCAGAACCTCCACCTCTAGTATTACCAACACCATAAGGTGACTCCGAATAATCCAATGGTGGCGGAAAGGCACTAATAATTTTTAAAGGCGCTCCCCAAAGTCCTGGAATCATATAAACGGTAAAGGTTAAGGTAAGTAAACCTAAAAGTAATCGTCCTACGGAAATATGCTTTAAAGGCGAATCGTGTGGCAATTGAATTTTCCCAAAAAGGTACAATGAAAGTGTTCCAAAAATGGCAATCCAAATGGCGATGAATACTTCACGTTCTAAGAAGTGTAATTGTAATACTAAATCGGCCTGCGATAAAAATTTAAATGCTAAGGCCAGCTCTAGAAATCCTAAAACAACTTTTACTGTATTTAACCAACCACCTGATTTTGGTAAGGTATTTAACCAACCTGGAAATGCTGCAAACAATGCAAACGGTAAAGCGATTGCTGTAGAAAATCCTAACATTCCGATTACAGGAGCAACGCCTCCTTTTGAAGCGGCTTCCACTAAAATAGTACCGACAATTGGACCTGTACAAGAAAATGATACAATAGCTAAAGCTAAGGCCATAAAGAATATTCCAACTAAACCGCCTCTATCAGCTTGTCTATCGGCTTTATTGGCCCAAGAATTAGGGAGTACAATTTCAAAAGCACCTAAAAAAGATATCGCAAAAACGACCAAAAGCAAAAAGAAAATAACATTAAACCAAACGTTTGTTGCTAATGCGTTTAATGCATCTGCTCCAAAAATAGCGGTAATTATGGTTCCTAATAATACATAAATAACTATAATTGACAGACCATAAATTATGGCATTACGAATACCTTTTGCTTTGGATTGACTCTGTTTTATAAAGAAGCTCACCGTCATCGGTATCATAGGAAATACACAAGGAGTTAACAGCGCTACAAATCCTGAAAAGAAAGCAATAATAAAAATTGACCACAAACCTTTGCTAGATTCGTCATCACTAGACTCAGAAGTTTCAGAAATATTTGAAGTGGCCGCAACAGTTTTTGTTAAATCATAGTCGAGATCTACATAGGTTGGCGCTGTGCATTGTGTGTCATTACAAGCCATAAAACCAACTTCTCCAGAAACAGTAGTGGTTTCTGTATTTGAAACTTTTATTTTCTGCCTAAATTCAGCAGTGTTTTTAAAGTATTTAATCTCCATATCGAAGACTACATCTAAACTTTCTTCACCCTTTTCTTCAATAGTACGACCTTCTAGTGTTACACCATCTGGCAATGTGTACTCAAAACTTGTCGGAATTGGTCCACCTTCATCAATATTTTGAGCATACAACTTCCAATCGTCATCTATAGTAGCGATTGATACTAATATAAATTCTTCAGTATTTATTTTTTCAACAGAAGTATGCCATTTAACAGGTTCTAAAATTTTATTTTCTACATCACCACCAAAAGTTAATGTGTTAGAGGTCGTTTCAGATTCCGATTCTTTTGCTTCTTTTAAATTAAATTTAAGATCTATATACGTTGGTGGTAAACATCTTTGGTCGTCACAAACCATAAACTCTACTTCGCCTTCAACTAATGATAACTCTTCATTTAGAACTTTAATACGTTGTACAAACTCTGCTTTGTGATCAAAAAATTTAATTTTCATCTGAAAAACAGGGTCATCTACAATCTCACCTTCAGCTTCAGAAGTTTCACCTACTAATTCAAAATTATTATTATTTGCAAACGAAAATCCTGTAGGAATCGGACCATTTTCAGGCACATTTTGAGAATATAAATGCCATCCGTCATCAATTGTTGCGGTAGAAATTAAATCGTATTCGGTATTAGAAACTTTTTTTACTTTCGTTTCCCATGTTACGGGATCAAAAACTTGTGAAGATAAATTAATTGAAAAAGAAAATGCCAAAAGGCAAAGCAGAAATACTTTTTTAAAGTTCATATACGACATGTTAATTTGCAAAAGTAACAGATGAATTTCTGTTATAACATTACAGTCGCCTAATTTATAAAAACCTTAAGAATTTAGAAAAAGAAATGAAGCAATAAAAAAATAATGTTTACCGATTTACTTAGATATCTTGTTTATCTGAGTGCCTCCATTTAGAAATACCGCCTTCTAGATCGTAAATTTTTTCAAAGCCAGCATCTTTCATCTTTTTAGCACACTTCGCACTTCTTCTCCCTGATTTACAATACAGTATAACAGGTTTATTTTTATCTAATTTAGAAATATCGTCTGCAAATGTTGGCGAATTAAAATCTATATTCTGAGAATTAGGTATATGATTTTCTTCATGCTCTTTAGGCGTACGCACGTCTATTAACTGCACCTCTTCTAAATCTAGAATAGATTGCATTTCCTCAGCTGTTATTTGTTTAATTTCATCTTTTTCAAACTTATCATCGATACAGCTTAAACTAACGCCAGACATTATAAGGAAACAACAGAAAATAATTATTTTTTTCATCTTTAGTATTCCACCAAATGGAAGATCTTACTTAATAAAATTATTCTTGAGAAACGACCTCGCCTTGCCATTCCATAAAACCTCCTAATAAATTATAGGCGTTTTTAAAATTTAATTGGCTTAGTATTTTACATGCTTGTCCGCTTCTAGCACCTGATCTACAATACACATAATAGTTTTTTGTCTTATCTAGCTGTTCAACTTCGTCAATAAAACCTTGCCCTTTATAAATATCAATATGCTTAGCATTAGGAATCATTCCTGAATCTACTTCCTCTTGTGTTCTAACATCTAAAATCACTGAATTAGTATCTTCTTCCAGTTGATTTGTCCATTCTTGTTGTGATAAATCTGCCATTATATATTCTTTATATTTTAAACAAAATTAATATTTCATAGTAATATAGACTAAAAAAAATAAAACACTTACATATCTAATTCAATATTTAACATATTCAACTCCATTTTACACGACATATTAAGGCAAAACTAAGATATGATGACATCCTATTAAATGTTACTATTAAAATGAAATCCTTTAACAAGTCAAGTTAATAAGCGTTGGCTGCAGTTTATTAAAATTAATAACTCAATATTTTTTTCTTAAAGTGTTTGAAATCTGAAATTTGATTTCTATATTTGAACTTCTTATGAAAACAAATACAAATCATACTTGGTGGTGGAATTTCTCAAACTTACGTTCGTGAAACCATCCTTGTTATGTAAAATCATATAGTAAAAAGGCTTGTCAATCACGACAAGCCTTTTTTTTATTTAACATGGCTTCAAAAGCTATGATATTAAAACGCTTCTCTGTTTAAAGAGATATCAAATAGAATTAGACATAAAATGAAAACATTTAGTTTATATACACATTATAAAAAAATACTCGCAGACACCATTACACCTGTAAGTATCTATCTTAAAATTAGAGATAAATTTCCCAATAGTATTTTACTAGAAAGTAGTGATTATCGCGCTAACGATAACAGTTTTTCTTATATCTGCTGTAATCCCATTGCTTCAATTAAAGTGGAAGGCGATACCATTTCGCAATCGTTTCCCGATGGAAGCACAAAAAGCAACTCTACAGATTCCGTGAGTGTTGTTGAAGAAATTCACAAATTCACCCAACGCTTTAAAGTTGATACCAACGACGATTTTAAGTTTATAAACAATGGTATTTTTGGGTATACCGCTTATGATGCAGTAAAGTATTTTGAAGATATTGAGATTTCTAAAAAAGATGATTCAGTAGTTATTCCAGAGATTTATTATGCCGTATACCAAAACATCATTGCTATAAATCATTTTAAAAACGAAGCCTATATTTTTGCACATTGTTTTGATACGGAAAATAATATAGAAGACATTCTTCAACTTATCCAAACCAGACAATATGCCTCCTACGACTTTAAAACCAAAGGCGCCATTGGTTCGAATCTTACAGATGAAGATTATAAAAAAAATGTAGCCTTAGCCAAAAAGCATTGTGGTAGAGGTGATGTATTTCAACTCGTGCTATCTAAACGATTTTCGCAAGAATTTAGTGGCGACGAATTTAATGTGTACAGAGCATTACGAAGCATTAACCCTTCTCCTTACCTCTTCTATTTCGATTATGGCAATTTTAAAATATTCGGAAGTTCTCCCGAAGCACAATTAGTAGTGAGTGAAGGAAAAGCAGAAATTCATCCCATCGCAGGGACCTTTAAACGAACCGGAAACGACTCAAAAGATGCAGAGCTCGCCGAAGAATTGATAAAAGACAAAAAAGAAAATAGCGAACATGTTATGCTCGTAGATTTAGCCCGAAACGACCTCAGCAGACATGGCAGCAATGTTACCGTTGAAAACTATAGAGAGGTTCAATTCTTTTCTCACGTTATCCATTTGGTGAGTAAAGTTACAGGCACCATTCACCAAAACACCGACACCATGCAAGTGGTTGCCGATACGTTTCCGGCCGGAACTTTAAGTGGCGCACCCAAACATAAAGCCATGCAATTAATAGAAAAATACGAAAAAACGAGCCGAGGCTATTACGGTGGTGCTATCGGGTTTATGGATTTTAATGGTAATTTTAACCATGCTATAATGATTAGAACCTTCTTAAGTCAGAATCATAAATTATTCTGGCAAGCCGGTGCTGGATTAGTCGCAAAATCAAATCCTGAAAGTGAACTGCAAGAAGTTTATAATAAACTTGGCGCGTTAACAAAAGCTATTGAACAGGCTGAAGAGATTTGAGTTTAGAAATAATTCAGAAATAAGGAACGAAAGAACGAAGATGCGAGGCGAAGCCTCAAACACGAAATTCTGAAAGTGAATAAAAGAGAAGTATAATTAAAAGATACCTGCTTTCGCAGGCATTTAAGATGAAAAAAATATTAGTCATAGACAATTACGACAGCTTCACCTACAATCTCGTCCATTATCTAGAGGATTTAGACTGTGAAGTCACTGTAAAACGAAACGATAAATTAACCGTCGAAGAAGTCGATGCTTTTGATAAAATTGTGTTATCACCAGGTCCAGGAATTCCTGAAGAGGCCGGTTTACTTAAACAAATAATCGCCACTTACGCCGCAACTAAAAGTATTTTGGGGGTTTGTTTAGGCCAGCAAGCCATAGGTGAAGTTTTTGGAGGCACACTAAAAAACCTCGATAATGTATACCACGGAGTCGCTACTAACGTTACTATTTCAGTCGACGATGAACCGTTGTTCATGGGCTTAAATAAAACATTTGAAGTCGGTCGTTACCACTCTTGGGTGGTTAATACCAATTTACCAGATAGTTTAGAAGCTACATCTTTTGACGAAAACGGACAAATTATGTCATTACGACATAAGATTTACGATGTAAAAGGTGTTCAATATCATCCAGAATCCGTGTTAACACCAGATGGAAAAAAGATTTTGGAGAATTGGGTGAAGAGTTAGAAGTTAGAAGTTAGAAGTTAGAAGTTAGAAGTTAGAAGTTAGAAGTTAGAAGTTAGAAGTTAGAAGTTAGAAGTTAGAAGTTAGAAGTTAGAAGTTAGAAGTTAGAAGTTAGAAGTTAGAAGTTAGAAGTTAGAAGTTAGAAGAAATTAAAATATAAATTGGGAAGAAAAAAAATTCGGTAAAAATTAATGTCTAAAATTTCAACATAATCGAACTCAACTAAAATCAATTAAAATTAGTGAGTTATTTCTTGATTTTGATTGTGATTTTTGGCTTGGTTTATCCTGAACGTAGTCGAAGGGTTTTGCTTCAATGCAATTAAACTATCAAAGAAAAAATATAAATAAAAAAGATATTCCGTTATACGGAACATTGATATGAAACAAATATTAAATAGACTTATCAACCAAGAAAGTATCTCTAGTAACGAAGCTAAAAACGTCTTGGTTAATATATCCGAAGGCCAATACAATCAAAGTCAAATCGCTTCGTTTCTCACGGTTTATATGATGCGAAGTATCACCACCGAAGAGCTTCGAGGGTTTAGAGATGCACTTTTAGAACTCTGTATTCCTGTTCATCTAGACAACTACAACACCATCGATTTATGTGGTACTGGAGGCGATGGCAAAGACACCTTTAACATTTCAACATTATCTTCATTTGTAACGGCAGGTGCTGGAGTTCATGTAACCAAACACGGAAATTACGGTGTGTCTTCGGCTTGTGGTTCTTCTAATGTCATGGAACGTTTAGGAATTAAATTTACAAACGACATTGACTTCCTAAAACGAAGTATTGACGAGGCAGGTATTTGTGTCTTACACGCCCCATTATTTCATCCTGCAATGAAAAACGTAGCACCAATTCGAAAAGCTTTAGGTGTAAAAACATTTTTTAATATGCTCGGCCCAATGGTAAATCCGGCATTCCCAAAAAATCAAATGGTTGGTGTTTTTAACCTCGAACTATTAAGACTTTACGGTTATTTATACCAAGGGTCTGATAAAAATTATGCGATTGTACATGCCTTAGATGGTTATGATGAAATTTCATTAACTGGAAAAACCAAGGTCATTTCCAATTCGGCTGAAACCCTATTTGAACCCAACGAATTAGGGGTTCAACAGATTCAACAATCTGAAATATTTGGTGGTAATACGGTAGAACAAGCGGCAAAATTATTCGTTAAGATTATAGAAGGTCAAGGTAGCGAGGCACAGAACAATGTGGTTTGTGCCAATGCCGGACTCGCCATTGCCACAGCAAAACAAGTTTCACATAAAGAAGGTTTTGAGTTGGCAAAAGCATCATTATTAAGCGGAAAAGGAAAACAAAGCTTAGATAAACTGATTGCATTGAGTCGATGAGAGATGAGAGATGAGAGATGAGAGAAAAAAATAAATAAACACCCACAATAGTGGAAAAGCAAATGAATATCCTAGATAAAATCGTATTCGACAAACGTAAAGAAGTTAATTTACGTAAAGCATTAATTCCAGTGTCTCAACTAGAGCAATCCATACTGTTTGAAAAAACAACCATTTCTTTGGCTTCTAATTTAAGAAACAGCACATCTGGAATTATTGCCGAACACAAAAGGCGTTCGCCTTCAAAATCTGTAATTAATCAGAATTTAAATGTTCAAGATGTAGCATTAGGTTATGAAAATGCTAGTGTTTGCGGTATGTCTGTACTAACAGACGCAAAATATTTTGGTGGCTCCTTAGACGATTTACTATTGGCACGAGCAAGTTGTAATTTACCGCTTTTGAGGAAGGAGTTTATAATCGATGAATACCAGATTTTAGAAGCAAAAGCTTACGGTGCCGATGTCATTTTACTCATTGCCGCAATATTGACCAAAGACGAAATAAAGCAGTTTTCAGAGTTTGCAAAACACCTAAACCTTGATGTTTTATTAGAAGTCCATAACGAAGAGGAATTACATAAATCTATTATGCCAACCTTAGATATGCTTGGCGTAAATAATAGAAATCTAAAAACTTTCGAAGTAAGTTTAGACACCTCTAAGCAATTGAGTGAATTAATACCAGACGATTTTGTAAAAGTATCCGAATCAGGAATTAGTACCATAGAAGCCATTAAAGAACTAAAGCCTTTTGGCTTTAAAGGCTTTTTGATTGGAGAGAACTTTATGAAGACAGATAATCCTGGAGTTAGTGCTGCTAAATTTATAAAAGACCTAGCAGGTTTATAACACCTAGCAGGTCTGAAATTGAAAGAGAAAATTATTAATTTTAAATGTTGATAGCGAGATAAGATTCCCGCTTTCGCTGGAATATATGAAACTAAAAATCTGCGGCATGAAATATAAAGAGAACCTAGAAGCGGTTGCCGAGTTGCAACCCGACTATTTGGGCTTTATATTTTACGAGAAATCAGAACGCAACTTTGATGGTCATATTCCTAATTTACCAAAGTCCATAAAAAAGACAGGTGTTTTTGTGAATGAAGCATTAGATGTTGTTATTGAAAAAATAAAAGAATTCAATTTACAAGCCGTACAATTACACGGTAAAGAATCACCTGAATATTGTGATAAACTCAGAAAATATTTTCATGACAAACTTGTTTCGGTACCTCAATTGAAGAGAAAGAACAATACATTAGAAATCATCAAAGTTTTCAGTATTAAAGACAAATTCAACTTTGATGTTTTAGAACCTTACGAAACCGTATGCGACTATTTTCTATTTGACACCAAAGGAAAATTACCGGGAGGAAATGGCTACACCTTTGATTGGGCTCTTTTAAAAGATTATTCTTCCACCAAACCTTATTTTTTAAGTGGCGGTATTGGATTAAGAGAAGTTGAAAACATACATAAATTCCAAAAGAGTTCTGCTTCAAAATTTTGCTACGCAATTGACGTGAATAGTAGGTTTGAAATAGAACCAGGATTGAAGAACATAAAAGAATTAGAAAAATTTAAAACACAGGTCACTTCGAGTGATTTTTGAAGGATGAAAAAATTGTATCGAGAAGTAATTTCAAATGTTCTCGATACAATTTCGAAAAAACTCGAAATCACTCGAACTGACGAATACAATTTAAAATGCATTTGTCATTCCGCACTTGAAGCGAAATCCATAATGACAATTAAAACAATTAGATTCCTGCCTTTGCAGGAATGACAAAGGATTATGAAAAACACATATCACATCAACGAAAAAGGCTATTACGGAGAATTTGGTGGGGCATACATTCCAGAAATGCTTTACCCAAACGTAGAAGAGTTACGCCAAAACTATTTGAAAGTTATGGCTGAACCAGACTTTCAAGAAGAATTCAATCAACTTTTAAAAGATTATGTTGGTCGTCCTTCACCGCTCTATTTTGCGAAACGCCTTTCAGAAAAATATAACACTAAAGTCTATTTAAAACGCGAAGACCTCAACCATACAGGTGCACATAAAATCAATAATACTATTGGGCAAATCCTTATGGCTAAACGTTTAGGAAAGAACAGAATTATAGCAGAAACTGGTGCTGGCCAACATGGCGTAGCCACAGCAACGGTTTGTGCTCTAACCGGCATTGATTGTGTGGTTTATATGGGTGAAATTGATATTGCACGTCAAGCACCAAATGTAGCTAGAATGAAAATGTTGGGCGCTAAAGTGGTTCCTGCATTGTCCGGAAGTCGTACCTTAAAAGACGCCACTAATGAAGCGATTCGCGATTGGATTAACAATCCGGTAGACACACATTATATCATTGGGTCTGCCATTGGTCCACACCCCTATCCGGATATGGTGACGCAGTTTCAATCGGTGATTTCGGAAGAAATAAAATGGCAGTTAAAAGACAAAGAAGGAAGAGAAAACCCAGATTACGTTGTCGCTTGTATTGGTGGCGGTAGTAATGCTGCAGGAACCTATCATCACTTTCTAAATAACGAAGACGTTGGTATTATTGCTGTAGAAGCTGCAGGAAAAGGGATTCATTCAGGTGAAAGTGCAGCCACTTCGGTATTAGGAAAAGAAGGTATTATTCACGGTTGTAAAACCTTGTTAATGCAAACTAAAGATGGGCAAATTACAGAGCCCTACTCTATTTCTGCCGGATTAGATTATCCAGGTGTTGGACCTTTACATTCACATTTATATAAAACTGGTCGTGGTGAATTTTACTCCGCAACAGATGATGAAGCGATGACATCGGGATTAGAATTAACCCAATTAGAAGGAATTATTCCTGCTATAGAAAGTTCTCATGCCTTGGCGATTTTTAAGCATAAAACTTTTAAACCAACAGATGTTGTTGTAATCAGTCTATCGGGTCGTGGTGATAAAGATTTACAAAATTATATTGATTATTTTAAGCTGTAGACCTACTTGAAGTTGAATTTGAATTCGAATTCGAATTTGAGGTTTCATAATTAAGAATTCATAATTGGATTTAATAATTTAGTTTTTGGAATTTAGTTTATTAGCAATACATTTACAGTTACCAATTTATTTATATCTACAATATGTCCGAAACGGTTTTAGAACTAAAAGATGCTACTATTTATCAAGGTGACAGTATGGTGCTGTCTAAGGTAAACTTTGAAATGAAAAAAGGCGATTTCGTTTACCTTATTGGTAAAACAGGAAGTGGAAAAAGTAGTTTTATGAAAACCCTTTATGGCGATTTAGAATTAACTGAAGGCGAAGGTGCTGTGGTTGATTTTAACCTAAGAACCATGAAGGAGAAACACATTCCGTTTTTAAGACGAAAATTGGGTGTGGTGTTTCAGGATTTTAAACTCTTACCAGACCGAACTATAAATGGTAATCTTGAATTTGTTTTAAAAGCGACAGGTTGGAAAGAAAAAGAAAAAATTAAAGACCGTATAGACACCGTTTTAGATAAAGTAGCTATGAAGACCAAAGGCTTTAAATATCCACATGAGCTTTCTGGTGGTGAGCAACAACGTATTGCTATTGCACGTGCTCTACTTAATGACCCTGAGCTTATTTTAGCCGATGAACCCACTGGGAATCTAGACCCTCAAACTAGTATTGAAGTCATGGAAGTATTACAAGACATTAATAAAAATGGGAACACTATTCTAATGGCAACTCATGATTATGCATTACTTTTAAAATACCCGAGTAAAACCTTGAAGTGTGACGAGAATAAGGTATTTGAAGTGGTACAACGTAAGAGTTAATTAGGATTACCTTTTTAATTACAAGTTAAAACCTTGTTCGCTAATATGATTTCTGTATTAATTCCTGTTTATAATTACAATATTTCAGAACTAGTTTTTGAAGTGCATAAACAGTTAACAAAAACAAAATCACCTTTTGAAATTATATGCTTAGATGATTGTTCTACTAACAGTGATTTACAAGAAGCTAACAAAATTATAAATACACTTTCACATAGCAGATATGTTATTCTCAAAAATAATATAGGACGTAGTGCAATAAGAAATCAATTAGCACAAGAAGCCGCCTATGAATGGTGTCTTTTTCTAGATGCTGATGTAATACCAAAACATACTAACTTTATTGAACGCTATCTCGAAGCAATTTCAGAAAAAACAGAGATTATTTATGGCGGTATTTTATATGAAGAAAACCGTGTAAGTGATAGTTCTTTATTGCGTTGGGTTTATGGAAACGAAAGAGAAGCATTACCTACAGAAACCCGTAAAAAGAACAAATATTTAAGCTTTTTGACCTTAAGTTTCTTAATCCATAAAAGAGTGTTTGGGAAAGTCCGTTTTAATGAAGACATCCCGAATTTAAGGCATGAAGACACCTTATTTTCTTACAATTTAAAAGAACAAAATATTGAGATAGAACATATTGAAAACCCCGTTTATCATTTGGGCATTGAAAACAGTGAAACATTTCTACAAAAATCACTTGATTCCGTAAAAGCCATCGATTTATTTGTGAAGAAAGGTTTATTACCTTCTAATTACACAAAAATTACTAAGGTATATGCCTCTATTAAAAATAATGGAATTTCAAAATTACTCGCTGCTATTTACTTAAAGCACGAGAACATCTTTATAAAAAATTTATTAGGACAAAAACCATCTCTCAAGTTATTTGATTTGTACCGACTCTCATATTATTGTTATATAAACTCGAAAAAATAATGGCTTTTTTTTCAATAATCATATCGGTCTACAATAAAGAAAAATGCATAAGAAATACGATTGAAAGTGTTTTGAATCAAACCTATAATGATTTTGAAATCATTATTATCAATGATGGATCGACTGACAGAAGTGAAGAAATAATTTCCACAATTGAAGATAAACGCATCAGACTTATAACAACTAAAAATCAAGGGGCTTCAACGGCTAGAAATACAGGTATAAAAGAAGCAACATCAAAATATATTGCTCTTTTAGATGGTGATGATAGTTGGCAAGTGGAATATCTACAGCATATGTATGATGCTATCTGTAAGTTCCCAAACTTCAAAATTTTTACAACTGGTGTTAGTCAGAATTATAGAACTAAGGCCGTTCCTGTTCCGTATAGTTTTAAGCAACAGGAACTCTATGGTATTCATAATTATTTTAAAGCAAGTCAAAAAAACACTGTTATAACCAGTTCAAGTGTCGTTTTTAAAGCTTCCATAATTGAAAAAACAGGACTTTTTGACCCTTCTATTATTACAGGTGAAGATACCGATCTTTGGATACGATTTGGGATTTATTATGAGGTGTTGTTTATTAATAAGCAATTGGTTTACTATAACTTTAATGAATCGAGCTTATCTAATACAACCTACGAACTTAGTAAGAAACCGAAGTTTGATAAATACTTAACTGAAGAAAAAGAAAATAATGATTTAAAAACATTTTTAGATAGAAACCGCTATTCATTAGCACTACTGAGTAAACTACAAGGTGATCAAAAACATTTTTCTTATTACACATCGCATTTAGATTCAAAAAATTTAAGTTTTAGAAAAAACTTCTTATTAAATAGTCCTAAATGGTTATTACAATTATTCGTTAAAATTAAATCTTTAAAAGGCGAAAAAATATATTATCCAAAAACTAAAAAAGTATCAAAATAGTGGGTTAAATCTATTGAGGATAATTCTTTGTTTTAAACACTTCATAATCGCGCACATATTCGGCTTCGTTATAATCCGTAGATGCCAAAACCAAACAAACCGCTCCAGAAGAAAAATTATCTATTTCTCTCCAAATACCTGTTGGAATATACAAGCCTTTGTTGGGTTTATTTAGCATGATGCTTTTTTTTGAATGGCCATCATCTACAACAACTTCAAAACTTCCGCTTAATGCAATTATTACCGATTGTTGTTCTTGGTGTGCATGGCCTCCTCTACTGCTTTCCGTTGGTACATCATATAAATAATAAACACGTTTCATGACAAAAGGAATCGTGTTTTTTTCAATAACCGCTAAAAATCCACGTTCATCATGTACTTTTGGAATATCAATTACGGTAACGTTGTTTATGGTATTCATAAGTCGATTTTAATTTAAAAGTAATTGCCATTGTTCCACAATATTTTGTTCGGAAAAATGAGCAACAGAAGAGGTTGAATTGGATTTGCAATATAAATATAAGTCTTTGTCTTCAATAAGACGATTCATGGCAACTGCTAATGCTTCAGGATTATGATTATCTACTAAAATACCATTAAAATTATTCTTAATAATTTCATTGGGTCCCGACTTACAATCAACAGAAACGACTGGTGTTCCAAGTGCTAAAGACTCAATAATAGATCTTGGAAACCCTTCATATCTACTGGTTAATACCGTAAATAATGCCGATCTCACAATGGTTGAAGGCTTAGGATTATAAGGCAAAAACTTTACATGGGAAGCGATATTTAAGCTTTTAGCCATATTTTTTAATTTTTCTAAATCTTCACCCTCACCCAAAAGCTTCAAATTGATATTATGAGAAGGTAAAATAGATTTTGAAAAAGCTTCCAGTAGTAAAGAAATATTTTTAACAGCATCTTCTAAGCGTCCAAAAAATAAGATATATTTATCTTCTGTTTCAATATTTGACGGCTGATTTTCTATACTTATTGGATTGTATATTGAAGTTACATTCTTTAAATTATAAACAACTTTAACCTTCTCTGCAATAGCTTTAGAAACTCCAACCACTTTATAAGCATTACCGTAAATCAATTTAGTTAAAAACCGATTAGGGTTTAAATAATGGTCAATTTTATAGCTTCGAATACAGTAAATTGTTTTTTTAGGATGATATACAAATTGTGAAATAATAAACTCTTTTAAACTACCAATTCGTGTTCTATTATCAATCACATAATCAAAATTATGAGCTTTTAAATAGGCCTTTAAAACCCGTAAACGCTTCAACCTACCAAAAGCAGAATCATTTTCATCTTTTAACTCTCCTAAATTAAGCAACGTTCCTTTATACGGAAACTCAATTGTGTTGAGTACACTAACCACATGAACATTAAAACCGACCTCAAATAACATTTTAGATAACAACCCAGAAGAGCGCTCTGCACCACCTTTACCCAAGGACATTACCACAATACAAACCTTTTTATTATTGGCTTTTGTCATTAACTAGTATCTTTGAAACAAATGTAACGATATAAATGAAACATCCTTATTGTAATTATATTATACCTAAGGAAAGATTCTTAACTTACGCTTACATTACTAATGTAATCAAGCAATTATCTGAAACCAAAATAATACTTTTTAACGCATGAAAATTTTATTGGTTGGCGAATTCAGCAGGCTTCATAATTCTTTAAAGGAAGGTCTAGAACGTCTAGGGCACAAGGTTACGATTGTTGCAGCAAAGGATGGTTTTAAAAATTATGATGTAGATTTACTTATTCATAAAAAATTTGAAAATGGATTATTAAAAAAATTCAAAAATCTAATCTATAGATTAACAAGCATTGATTTAGAATCACTAAACATAAAAAAACAAATCTTAAAACTCCAACCGAAGCTTAGTAATTATGATATCGTACAGTTTATAAATGAATCTTCTTTTGGTTGTACACCTCAAATTGAAAAAGACATTTTTGATTTTATAAGTAAGTGGAATAAAAATGTTTTTCTTCTTTCTTGTGGAATTGACCACATCAGTTTACAATATGCTTATGATAAAAAAACACGTTACTCATATCTTGACCCTTATTTAAATGGTAAAGAAAAACAATCAAGTAGCTATGGTCTAAAATTTTTACAACCCGATTTCAAAGCGTTACACCACCATATTTATAAAACGATTGCAGGTGTTATAGCTTCCGATTTAGATTATCACTTACCACTTTTAAATCACCCTAAGTATTTAGGCCTTATTCCCAACCCTATTAACACCGCAGATTTAGAATTTAAAAAGCTTACTGTTGAAAATAAGATTGTAATATTTCATGGCATTAATTCCAACAACTATTATAAGAAAGGCAATGACATTTTTGAAGTAGCCTTGGCTATTATCAATCAAAAATATGCTGATAAAATAGAAATTATAACCGTTAGGAGTTTACCTTATGACGAATACATAAAAACTTATAACACAGCGCATATCATGCTCGACCAAATCTATGCCTACGACCAAGGGTTTAATGCTTTAGAAGCTATGGCAAAAGGAAAGGTTGTATTTACAGGCGCAGAAAAAGAATGGCTAGAGTACTATAATTTAGAAGAAGATACGGTAGCAATAAATGCGTTACCAGATGCCGAAAAAATTGCAAAAAAACTAGAATGGTTAATTTTAAACCCTGAAAAAATTGTTGACATTTCATCAAATGCTAGACGGTTTATAGAAACACAACATAATTATAAAACTTGTGCTAAACAGTATTTGGAAACCTGGAAAAAGCAGCTATAATAATGATTGTTTCACTTCTAAACAAGATGCTTTTGTATAGGTATTGAATAACAATTTACTAATTAAACCTTTCAAGATTTTATAAATTAAGAAAATATTAAACCTTAGTTTTAGACCCATAATAGCCTTTAATCACAAAAACTACGATTATAAAATAAATAATATAACGTACAAAATGGGCGATTACAATACCTTCTGTTCCATAATATTGAATAAACAGTTTTGACAGTACAAAAAACAATCCTAGAGAAATGATTTCAGTAATTACAAAACTCTTCACTAAGCGTTTCGCTAAAAATTGATGTGATAATACTAAAGCACCTAATCTTATAAAATCGCCTAAGAGTTGCCATTTAAATAAGGGTTCCATACCTGTAAAATCGGGATAAATAAGTTGAATAATAAGATTCCTAAAAAGGTAAACTAGAATCATTCCTAAGCCAAAAATGGGCAATATGGTTTTATAAATATTTAAAACTTCATTCTTAAACTCGTGTTTGGTATGAATACTGGCAAATTTCGGTAGTACATATAAGGTAAATAATCCCGTAGCAAACACCATATAATTTTTTGAAATAAAGCTTACGGCTGTCCAATAACCTGCTTCATTCATATTGATTTCATCAGCAACTAATGTTCTAATATACAATTCAATATAATTCAATAAAAAAGTTGAAACAAACGACATTAAAGTAAATGCTAATAGTTTGTTTTTATAGATTAAATTAAGGCGAAGTGATTTAAATTTTACATAGGTATTTAGTGTTTTACCAAATACAAAAGCCAAAACAACCAATTGAATAAAAGGAGCTAAAGCAATGGCAATAAGCACACCTTTTAGTTCAGAGGTATAAAGACCAATTATAATCGCCAAGGTTGCCAAAAGATAACTTATGAGTTCAATTTTAGCATAGCGCTTATAATCAGACAAACCACTAACCACAGCATTTACAACTCTCCCCATAGCAATAAAGGGGCTAATAACTGCCAAAAGTTGAAAAATATAACTGTAATTTATAGAATTAAATAGATACTGAGATAAGAAATCAGCGCCAAAGAATAAAACAGCGGCAGAACTTATAGCGCCAATAATTGTAAATATACTAACGGTAGAAAATAGTTTTGAAAGTTCGGGTTGATCTGTTTTAAACTCCGCTACGTATTTTACAATTCCACTAAACGTTCCTAAAGTTGTGGTGCTTGTTAGCATTGCTAAAACATTACGTACTTGGCCTATACTGGCAATACCAGCTTCGCCAACTGTTACAGCTAATAATCGTTGTATAATTGCAGAAACAATCAGTCTTATGGTAATAACAACGGCATTTAGCGATGTTATCTTAAGCACTGTATTATTACTTATAAACTTAGGGAGCTTCACGTTTCTTTTTTTAATAACATTTTCAATAGAGACAGGAGTTAAAGTGACCTATCAAAAATACCTTTATTCATTATTAGACACCTCATCATCCTTTAACCCACCTTCATCTAACACACCAAATAAAGAACTACTAAAGAGTAATAATATAATTCCGAAATACATAAAATAACTTAAGCAATGCCCCATTACAGCACCTTTTAGTCCAAATTCGTCAATAAGATAAACACTAGAAATATACATAATGACAAACAAGAATACTTCCATAATAACAAAATGAGAAAACATCTTTTTTGCTAAAAACTGATACACAATTACCATAGAGAACACGCGTGCTACATCACCTAATATTTGATACCCAAATAGGTTTTCAACGGACCTAAAGTCTTCTGTAAACAGCACATTTACGATTAAAGATCGACTGAGATAAATAACGAGTAAAAGCACTAAAAATACGGGCATTATTGTTTTGTAAAAACTAAACACTTCTTTTCTAAACCCGCTTTTAGAATTAATTTCAGAAAAACGAGGCAGAATATAAAGCGCCATTAACGAATTAAAAAACATTAAATAATAATCCGAAACTCGGGTCATGGCTGTCCAGTACCCTGCGGATTTTATACCGGTTTCAGAAATAAGATGATTTCTAATAATAATCATTACAATAGGCATAGCAACGGCGCTTACAAGAGCTACTAACATATAAGGACTCAATTTATTTAAAATTGAAAAGCTTACTTGAGTAATTTTTATTGAAGACATTAAACTTCTTCTAAACGCAATCCCTACAATGGTAATTAATAAATTAAGCGCTGGTGAAATAACAATCGCCAATAATGCACCATCAATATTTTCTTGATAAATTAGAATTAAAGTTACTAAGAGCCCTAAAATTTGACCAAGGCTATTGATAAGCAATAAATATTTATGTTTAGAAAATCCATTCATAATGGAAAACGTAAACATATTTAAAGCATATAATGGTAAAACAATCGCTAGCGTCTCAATGATATAGACATAATTGTAATTTGAAGCAAAAAGAAAATTATTAATAACATTAGCATTGTAATAGCATACAAAGGCTAAAAAAATCGAGGAGAAAAACCCAAAGTAAAATACGGTTGACAGGGTCTTAGTAAGCGCAACAGCATCCTCTTTAAACCGGTTTACAAATTTAACGACACCTTTGTAAAGTCCGGAAATAGCTATGGTCTGCAGTGCTGCCATAAAATTCCTTAAATTTCCAACAAGCGCCATCCCTTGAGGACCAATGTAAACCGCTATAAATTTAGAAATTAGAATTCCAGCTAAAACTCTGAGACTAATATTAAATAAGTTGAGGCGTCCAGCTTTAACTAGAACTTCAGTATTAATATAAGTAAAGAGCTTTTTCAATTAGTAAGAGTTTAATACATCTATAACCGTCTGAACTTCATCATCTGTCATCACAGGGCTTATAGGCAAACTTATAATTCTTTTGTGAATCTTTTCAGTAAGTGGAAAGTTTTTGTCTAAAAAATATTGTAATGCCTCTTGTTTATGAGGCGGAATTGGGTAATGAATTAGCCATTCTATTTGATGGTTATTCAAAAATGTAATAAAACCAGCCCTATCTTCAACCTCAACAACAAAGGCATAAAACACATGATTTTCTGAGTTATCGTAAAATGGCAGTTTTAATTTTGAATTGTTTATCTCTTTTAAATAGGCTTTAGCTATGGTTCTGCGTCTTTGATTGTCTTTATCTAAATGCTTTAATTTTATACTTAAAAAAGCCGCTTGCATATCATCTAAGCGGCTATTATAACCTATTATTTTATTGTTGTACTTTTCTTGACTCCCATAATTGCGTAGTAATTTAGTAACCTCCAGTAATTCTAAATCATTTGTGGTCACTGCCCCACCATCGCCAAGCGCACCAAGATTTTTACTAGGATAGAAACTAAAGGCAGCTGCATGAGAAAGGTTGCCCGCTTTACATGAGTTAGTATTTGCAATAGCACCATGCGCCTGAGCAGCATCTTCTATTAAAAGGCAATCATAAGTTTCTGCTATATGCTTGAAGTTTTCAATAGCTGCTAATTGGCCATATAAATGAACTATGATAATCGCTTTAGCTTCAATTAATAGGTCTTTATTAATTTTTTCAGAAATCGTGTAAGTTTCAGGATTGGGCTCAACTAAAACAGGTTCTAAATCGGCATGTAAAATTGATAAAATAGTTGCTATAAACGTATTTGCTGGAACAATTACCTTATCACCTTTTTTTAATTTTCCGAGTTGAATATAACCTCTTAAAATTAAAGTTAGTGCCTCTAAACCATTCCCTGTACCAATACAATATTTAGTGCCACAATAAGCTGCAAATTCACTTTCAAAGTTGGTAACGTTTTGACCTAACACAAAATGCGCATCATCTAAAGATTTACTAAAAGACGTTTTAAATGCGTCTCTAAAACGATTATTAATTTTATGGAGGTCTAAAAACTTAATCATTAGATGTTCAATTTATAAAAATGTTGCTTAAAAACAGTACAACCCAATTCTTCTTTTTGCTTTAATAAGCCTTCGTTGTAACCTAGTGGTCTATCAGGATCTCTTACAGTTCCCATAGAAAAAAAAGTTCTTCCTTCTTCCTTAAATTTATAGATAAGATGCATAAATAAAAATTCTAAAGCACGTTCTTTCTCGCCATGTTCGGTGGTCGCTCCATATTGGGACTTAATCACTTCACCCTTATCAAATATGGTAATACCTGCTAAAATTTCTGAACCTAAATATATGTTAAATTGCCTTATGTTATTAGGGAATTTAGATTTTAATTTCTGAATCTCATCCAATGAATGCACAGGCTTCACTTTATGTTTTTCTTTTAATCGAGGTATAAGCACGCTATTCCAAAAGGCATCTAAACTAGATTCTTCTTTAATTTCAAACCCCTTAATTTTATTTTTTCTGTAGTGTTTTAATTTTGTTTTATGGATTTGTAATGGCGCACTATAATCAATTGCCAACACCATATCGGTTCTAAAATTTTGCGTATTGGCGTTCTCTAAGTAATCTAGAAGCATTTTTGAAGCTTCTTTTTGGTAACAACCTGGCAAAAGTTTTAATTCAACAGACCTAATCTCTTGTGCTTTTAAGAATTGTGTTAAGCTTTGGCATATAGGATTAAGTTCAGATTTCGATAAATCATTATCTAAAATAAAGCCACCATAAGTTAAACCTTGATGTGAATAGATTGCATCCTCAAAACAGTTAGCAGGCAACAACGCAATTAAGCTGTTTTTTTTATAAATCATCAAAGAAAAATCTTGAAATCGATCACTGTGATATTCCATAAAATCCCGTTGAAATAGAAATGTTTTTTCGGCACTATTTTCAACAAAACGATTCCATTTTTCTTTTTCTGAAGATTTATATAATGTGACTTTATAATCTGACATCAATCAAAAATAATTTTAATTTTCTATTAAGACTAAATGAATTCAAATTGATTAAGAATTATTTTTCTTTTTTTTCTGAAGTATCAATATTGGAAGCATCCACAATGTATAATGGCCTATTTTTAACATTAACATTAATTCTACTAATATATTCTCCTATCACTCCAATAGACAACAATTGAATGCCTCCTATAAATGAAGCACTGATAATTAAAGATGTCCAACCCGTAATCGTTTGCTCTAATACATAATGAGAGAAAACAGCAAAAATGATGAGTAGAAAAGAGAATATAGAAATCACAAAACCTAAGCGACTTACAAAAAGTAAAGGTTTATCAGAAAAACCAGTAATTCCATCGAATGCTAAACGAAACATTTTGCTATAAGTATAAGCGCTTTTACCATATTTTCTTGAATCTCTATGATATAAAACATGGGTCTGCTTAAAACCTAACCAAGCAATCTGACCTCGTAAGAACTTATTCTGTTCTGGCATGCTAATAATAGCATTAATTACTTTTTTAGACACCAACCTAAAATCGCCTGCATCTAAAGGAATTTCGAAAGACACAATGCTTTTTAGTAATCTATAATACAATTTAGCCGTTAGTTTTTTAAGAAATGATTCTCCTTTTCGTTTCTCTCTTTTTGCATATACAACATCAAAACCTTCTTTATACTTAGAATATAAATCGGCAATTAATTCTGGTGGGTCTTGTAAGTCGGAGTCAATAATAACAGTACAATTTGCATTACAATGCTCTAAGCCTGCTGAAACGGCTATCTGATGCCCAAAATTCCTACTGAGATCTATAAATAAAACCTTTTGATTTGTTTCTGCTATGGCTCTTATTTTTGACATTGAATCATCAGTACTACCATCATTTATAAATAAAATTTCATAATAATCTGTGATACCAGCAAGTGTTTTTATCAGTCTGTCATACAAATCCTGTAAATTATTACATTCATTGTAAACAGGAATTATAATGGAAATTTCATTGTCTTGCATAATCTTAAATTAAAGATGCTACTAATATAACTTAAATCAATTTTATTGTTCTTCAGTTTGATAAATATCAAAATAAGCATTGCTCCAAACAACTTTATAATTATTCCGATTTAAAAATGCATTCATAATTGCATTTCTTTCATTGCTATGAAAATCACTGTTCTCTTTTTGAGTTGACATATAATCAGGTATCGGCTCCGAAAATTTATAGATAGTTTCAAACTTTTGTTTTACCACGATTGGTAAAACAGGGATTTCCGTTTCTGCTTTAACTAACTTTTTTTCAAATGAATTATAGTCATAAATCCATACCCAAGGATTATACATAAATGGTTTGGTTTCTGTTAGAAAATGCAGCATTGGAATTTTATCATAAACCATTAAATAATCATCAGGTTCTACGTATTTATCTAAGTTAAAAAGCAACTCATTAATAATATCTGCTCGTCGTTCTGTTGTATAAATTCCTCTAGCTAAAGGACTATTAATAGTCTCTTTTTTTTCAAACCTACTCCCCATATCAAAATAAGCTTGCTGTGAAATATTATATGTTTGTAATACTAAAAATGCCGCTGCAATTGCGTACAGAAATAAATGCACTTGCATCTTAGAGCCTTTATTATTTTGAAGGTAGCTAAGGTATTTTAAGTTTTGAAAATCTAAAGTGCTAATGACATAAAAAAACAATGGCAAACCAATCCAAATTCCCATAAAACCACTATTTTTTATCCCTCCTCCTGTACCTAAGGAAATGGTGATTAATGTTAGAAAAGATAAGCATCCTAAAAGTTTTACTTCATGTTTTATCTTTTTCATAAAAAGCGCACTAACACTACCTATTAAACACAGACTATAAATTGGATATATATTACCTGTATTAAACCAAAACACAAATAACCCTATTGCTAATAAAAAAAGTACTCCTAAAACTGATTTATTTTTTGGAGTAAATCTATTCAATAAATAAAGCGCTAAAACCAATAAAACAAGTTTAACAGTTTCTTTAGCAATACTTATATAATTAAAATACGGTGCTATAAAAACCGATTTAAAATTGTGCGAGCTATCTGCTGTATTGCCTAAATCATTTATTGTAAAGAGTGCATTCTTCATTATTTCCAATTGCCCTAGCAAGCTTAATAAGACATAAACCAGCAAAAACCCAATTACTGAACCAATCCCCATATATAACATAGGTTTAATGGCTTTTAAAATTGGTTCTTTCCTTAAGTAATAAGCATATGGGATGACTAATATTAATGAAAAAAGTACAAGATTAGGAATTCTAGTAAAAACATTTACACTGAGTAAAACACCAGACAGTATATATAAGAATGAATTGTGCTTTAAAACGGAATGGTGTAATACATAAATAATTAGAATAGCCATAAGGGCCGTTAAGTAATTATGGTAAAAGGTTAAAAAACCAAAATCATTGACAAAGAGCACCATAACTAAAGCCAACAGCAAAAATTCCTTTTTCACATACTGACGCAATAACTTATAGGACAAATAAAATGTGGAGGTGTTAACAATAACTCCAAGCAGTCGAAACCATAAAATACCACCATCTTCATAGAGTAAATACCACAGTCCACCCACAAAACCAGAAAACCAATATAAAAAGTTATATTCTACACTTTCAGGATTTGAAAAAATTTGTTGATAGAAGGTTAAAACAAATCCATCATCACAAACATCAAAGCCTTGAAAAGCTAATAATATTTGTAAAAGCACCACAATTACTAATGTTATTTTAAATAAGTGATTCTTAACTGATAAAGCAACGTTCATTAAAAATTGAGCTAGTTAGGATAAATAAGTTTAGTAAAAATCAAATATACCATCTTATTTTATTGTTATTCCTTTAACTTAGCATCAATATAATTAGATTTTAGAAGTGAAAATTAAACTTGATCCTAGAACAATTCTCAGTCATCCCATCATTTACACTACATACCAAAAAATTGTAGGAGGATATAGAGCACGTCAACTTTTTGTTGAAAATAATGTTAAGATAAAACCTGGACAAAAAATTCTTGACATTGGTTGTGGTCCTGGAGACATCTTGGAGTTTTTACCGGATGTTGATTACTTGGGTATTGATTTGGACGCGAATTATATTGAACAAGCTAAAAAAAAATACGGTAACAAAGGTACTTTTAAGTGTGCCGGAGTAGACGGTCTAGACTTAGAAGAAGCAAACACATTTGATATTGTTATTTCAGCTGGAGTACTGCATCATTTAACAGATGAACAGTGTTTTAATTTATTTAAGATTGCAAAGAAAGCATTAAAACCTGATGGCCGTTTTATATCTTTTGATGGTTGCTACATTCCTAATCAGAATAAAATATCTGAATACTTCTTAAAGAAAGATAGAGGACAGTTTGTTAGAACTCAACCAGAGTATGAACGACTTACCAAATCCTACTTTGCAAAAGTAGATTCGACAATCGACGAATCTTATTTCTTTATTCCTTACACATCTATTATTATGGATTGTAAAAAAGCTTAACACAACTTAAAAGTTCACTATAAAAAAAAGAGAAACACCTTTCGGTATTTCTCTTTTTATATTTATAATAATTTGAATATTACATATTCTTATTACGTTTACGGTCAACTTCTTTTAAGTAAATCTTACGTAATCTTAAGTGGTTAGGCGTTACTTCAACATACTCATCTTTCTGAATATATTCTAAAGCTTCTTCTAAAGAAAACTTAATTGCTGGTACAATCTTAGCTTTATCATCAGCACCAGAAGAACGTACGTTACTTAACTTTTTAGTTTTAGTTACGTTAACCGTCATATCATCTTGACGCGAGTTTTCTCCAATAACCTGACCTTCATAAATATCTTCACCTGGATCAACGAAAAACTTACCTCTATCTTGTAATTTATCAATAGAATAAGGAATCGCTTGTCCGTTTTCCATAGATACTAAAGATCCATTTTGACGTTCTGGAATTCCTCCTTTAAGCGGTCTGTAATCTACAAAACGGTGTGCCATAATGGCTTCACCTGCAGTTGCCGTTAATAATTGGTTACGTAAACCAATAATACCACGAGAAGGTACAACGAACTGACAAACCATACGGTCGCCTTTAGCTTCCATACTTGTCATTTCACCTTTACGCATCGTCACCATTTCAATAGCTTTACCTGAAACATTTTCTGGTAAATCAATCGTCATTTCTTCAAAAGGCTCACATTTTACACCATCAACTTCTTTGATGATTACTTGTGGTTGTCCAATTTGAAGTTCGTAACCTTCACGACGCATCGTTTCAATTAATACCGATAAGTGTAATACACCACGACCAAAAACCATAAACTTATCTGCACTATCGGTTTCTTCAACACGTAATGCTAAGTTCTTTTCAAGCTCTTTAGTTAAACGATCTTTAATATGACGAGACGTTACAAATTTTCCGTCTTTTCCGAAGAAAGGCGAATCGTTAATTGTAAACAACATACTCATTGTTGGCTCATCAATAGCAATTGTTTTTAAGCCTTCAGGATTTTCAGCATCAGCAACAGTATCACCAATTTCAAATCCTTCTAAACCTACAATAGCACAGATATCACCTGTTTGAACTTCATCAACTTTTAATCGACCAACACCTTCAAACGTATGTAATTCTTTAATTTTACTCTTTACAATAGAACCGTCTCTTTTTACTAAAGAAATCTGTTGGTTCACTTTTAAACCACCTCTAGTTAAACGACCAATAGCTATTCGTCCTGTAAAAGAAGAGAAATCTAACGATGTAATTAACATCTGTGTCGTTCCTTCTTCAATTTTTGGTTCAGGAATATGCTCAATAACCATATCTAATAATGGCTCTACATTTTCTGTTTCCACTTTCCAATCATCACTCATCCAGTTATTCTTAGCCGAACCGTAAACCGTTGGAAAATCTAACTGCCATTCTTCAGCACCAAGTTCAAACATTAAGTCAAAAACTTTTTCGTGTACTTCATCTGGTGTACAGTTTTCCTTATCCACTTTGTTTACAACCACACAAGGCTTAAGACCTAAGTCAATAGCTTTCTGTAATACAAAACGCGTTTGTGGCATTGGCCCTTCAAAAGCATCTACTAAAAGTAAAACACCGTCTGCCATGTTTAATACACGCTCTACTTCACCACCAAAATCGGCGTGACCAGGGGTATCAATAACATTGATTTTTGTGTCTTTGTAAATAACAGAAACATTTTTAGAGGTAATAGTGATCCCTCTTTCACGTTCTAAATCGTTGTTATCTAGAATTAAGTCTCCTGTATTTTCGTTTTCACGAAACAATTGACAGTGATACATGATCTTATCTACTAGTGTCGTCTTTCCGTGATCGACGTGTGCAATAATTGCAATATTTTTAATCTTAGCCATAACTAATGCTGATTTTTAAGCGTGCAAATGTACGTCTAATTCTTTGCATTCCGTTAATAATATGTTATTATTTCAATTAGAAGCTATTTCAGTTCGTATCTTTAGGTAAATAATTGATTCACAGTTTAGAGCCTATTTTTTTAAACGAACCGTTAATTGGGCTATTATTACTGCATTTTCAGACTAATTACAACCCCTAAAAATTAAACAAAATGCATACCATTAATAAATACACAAAATTCATCCCTTACCTCTATTTTTTGTCGGTAATAGTATATTGGTTTACAACCCTAAATAAAAGTGAAGGTCTTTCTGCCTACCCTATTTTACTCTTTGCGATACCTTTTTTATGGCAACTTATAAAACCGAACAGAAAATTAAATTTCTCTCTAGGAATTGTTTTTGTTTGTTTGTCCTCTTACCTCATTTTAGCTTACTTGTTTAATGTGCTCAACATTATTTATTGGACAGAAACTTCGAAAAATTTGTTGTTTTACGGTGGAGTTTTAGTGGTTATCAACTTTGTAATGTCACTTTGGATGATACGAAATAGTATTAGAAAAGAGTTTTAGCGACAAGTAAATACTTATTAAATTATTTTGAATGACAACAAAATATAAAATTAACTCCCTAGCTGCCATCGATTTATTTCTGAAACTTAATATATAAAATCATAGTTTCAACTAAACATTGATAATCGTATCTTTGCCACATAACAATTATAAGCCTTACTACTTTGATTACTATTCCAAAATTAAAACATACAGATTCTAACAACTTCTTTCTACTTTGTGGTCCATGTGCTATTGAAGGTGAAGATATGGCCTTACGTATTGCTGAAAAAGTAATAACAATCACTAATAAACTTGAAATCCCTTATGTTTTTAAAGGCAGTTTCAAAAAAGCTAATCGCAGTAGAATTGATAGTTTTACAGGTATCGGAAACGAAAAAGCCTTAAAAATCCTTAGAAAAGTTTCTGAAACCTTTGATGTGCCAACGGTTACTGATATCCATGAAGCGTCTGATGCTGCTATGGCTGCAGAATATGTTGATGTGTTACAGATTCCTGCATTTTTAGTACGACAAACCGATTTAGTAGTTGCTGCTGCCGAAACTGGAAAAGTGGTCAACTTAAAGAAGGGCCAATTTATGAGTCCGGAAGCCATGAAGCATGCGGTTCAAAAAGTAAAGGATGCGGGTAACGAACAGGCTTGGATTACAGATAGAGGCACCATGTTTGGCTACCAAGATATGATTGTAGATTTTAGAGGTATCCCAACCATGCGTACATATGCACCAACGGTTTTAGATGTGACACATTCTTTACAACAACCTAATCAAAGCATTGGTGTAACAGGCGGACGACCAGATATGATTGAAACCATCGCCAGAGCTGGTGTGGTTAATAATGTTGACGGCTTATTTATTGAAACCCATTTTGATCCTGCAAACGCTAAAAGTGATGGCGCTAATATGTTACATTTAGATAATCTAGAAGGTTTACTAAGTAATTTAGTAGCCATCAGAAAAACAATAAATAGTTTATAAACCATAGGCTTAAAACTTGAAAAACACCATCGAAATAAGACCTGCTACTTTAGAAGATATTCCTGAAATCACATCACTTTTCAGGAATACAATTACACATATCAGCGCCAAACATTATTCCGAAAAACAAATTAAAGCTTGGGCTTCTGCTGCGGATGATATTGAAGAATGGGAAAAACGAATCCATAAACTCTATTTTATCCTAGCTGAAATTGACAACAATATCGTTGGTTTTGCGTATTTAAAAAACGGTAATTATTTTGACGGCTTATTTGTTCATAAGGACTTTCAACGCCAAGGTGTCGGTTCTAAATTATTACGAATTATCGAGTCGAAAGTTATGATGAATGATTTTGAAGTTTTAAAATCTGACGTTAGTAAAACCGCTTTACCGTTTTTTGACAACAAGTATTTTGAAGTCATTAAAAAACAAAAGAAAACTTACAAAGGCGTCATGTTTGAAAACTATTTGGTTGAAAAATACCTATAAAAAATTAGTGCTAATTCGTGCAAACCGCATTATTCTTTTTCATACGCACTAACAAAAGCCTTGACACCTGCTTTAATTTCTAAAGCCACATAATTTTCCATTGGAACAATTGGACAAGAATATTTTTCATCATAAGCACAATACGGATTGTAAGCGGAGTTAAAATCTATTTCAATCGTATTACCTTCCGGAATCTCTAAATCAATATAGCGTCCACCTTTATAAGTTGATGTTCCATTGGTATGATCTAAAAACGGCAGAAATAAATAATCTTCAGAACCTTCACTTTGCGATAGTTCTTTCCCTTGATAAGTATTCAACTGAAATGTTTGTCCTTTTAATTCAAAACTCACAATACCAAAAACACGTTCTTTAGACAATCGATCTGTGGTTGTTTTCATATCAAACCACTCCGTATCTGGTGTACGTTTTAAAGTGGCTGTAACAACAAAAGTAGAATCGTAAGGAAAGAAATCTAAGCTTTCAAAGTTCTTTAAATCTTTAGGTTTTAAAGGCGATAGTGAAGCGTCTTTAAATTCCGTATTCATTTTTTCCTGAAAAGGCGTTTCAAATTTCAACGTTTTTTTACCCTCACCACAACTTGAAAACAATAAAATTGTCACTAAAACTATAAAAATGCGCATACGTTTAAAATTTAAACATCAAAAATACAACATATAGAATTTCATTATAGATTTAAGAGATATTTAATAGCTATACATTTTATAATTATCAACAATAAATGTAATTTTAAGGTCCTATGAAAGATTTACACTTAGATGTTTTAATTATTGGTGCAGGACCCATTGGAATTGCCTGTGCTTTGGAATTAAAAAAACAAAACTTGAATTATTTAGTGTTAGAAAAAGGCACTTTAACCAATTCATTATTCAATTACCCTTTGAATATGACTTTTTTTTCAACGTCGGAAAAATTGGAAATTGATAACATTCCCTTTATCAGCAACAATCCAAAACCAACACGTAACGAAGCTTTAGAATATTATAGGCGTGTGACCACATCAAATGCTTTAAAAATAAATCTCTACGAGGAAGTTACCGACCTCAATAAAACAGAAGAAGGTTTTAAAGTACAATCTGATAAAGCCAACTATACAGCAGAAAACGTCATTATTGCTACAGGCTTTTATGGCATCCCAAATCTATTAAATGTTCCTGGCGAGGATTTACCTAAAGTGTTTCATTATTACAAAGAAGCGCATCCATTCACTTTACAAAATATTGCGGTTGTTGGCGCTAGTAATTCGTCTGTAGATGCAGCGCTCGAAATTTATAGAAAAGGTGGTAATGTCACCATGATTGTAAGAGGCGACAGTATTGGCGAACGCGTGAAATATTGGGTAAAACCCGATATTGAAAACCGAATTGAAGAAGGCAGTATTAAAGCATATTTTAATTCTAATATTGAAGATATAAAGCCTTCAGAAATCACCATTAACACCCCAGATGGTAAGAAGACCATCGCTAATGATTTTGTCATGGCACTCACAGGTTACAAGCCTAACTTTAAATTTTTAACAAAAGCTGGCATTGCATTTTCTAATGATGAAAAACACATCCCTGATTACAATCTTGAAACCATGGAATCTAACGTAAAAGGCTTGTACTTAGCAGGTGTGATTTGTGGCGGCATGGAAACTCATAAATGGTTTATTGAAAATTCTAGAGTTCATGCCAAGATGATTGCAAAAGCTATAGAAAGTAAAGCTGATTAATATTTGGAGAACACTATTTCTATAATAAATTGGAATAAATCACGATTTACCTCTACGAAAGTGGTTTTATCTCTTTATACTTCACCACATGAGACAAAACAATCTGCGTTTTAGTTTCCCCATAACTAATTAACTGATCTATAAATATTTCAAGATGCTTTTGATTCTTAAGCACCACTTCCATCACAATATTTTCATTCCCTGTAATTCGGTAACAGTTCACCACCTCATCATAGGTTTTTACTTTTTCTAAAAAAGGCTTAAGCATTCCCATAAATGCACGTAACGTGATTAAAGCTTTTAACTGGTAACCCGCTTCAAAAGGCGATACAAATGTGGTATAGCCTTGAATAATCTCAGCATCTTCCATTTTTTTTATCCGCTCTGAAACTGCTGGAGATGATACACCTACACGCCTGCCAATTTCTGCATTAGACATTCTCGCATTTTCTTGAAGACACTTTAAAATCTTCCAGTTTAGATTATCAATACTCATTTAAAGTAATTTAACAAAATTAACACTGTTATTAAAGTAAATATACAAAATCACTTTAAAAACGAAAGATAGTTGTCAGTATTTGTTCTTAAATTCGTATGTATTGCTATTGAGATTATGAGTTATAACCTACCATCACATTTATCTGATTTGCCTGTTTATCAAAAGGCTATGGATATTATTGCGCTATCTCAACGTATTTCTAATTATCTTATTCAAGATTTATCCTATTTAAATACTGATGGCACTGAAGATAAGCACATTTATTTTACAGGCGATATTATTCAGCAATCCACCAATCTTGCACCACAGATTATTAGTGCTGAACGTGAGAAATGTTCGCAGAAAAAAAGCAAACACTTAGATCGTTTAGATCGTTTAACATCGCGCTTATATAGTAATTGTAGACGCCTAGAAAAATCGAATAGTAACGGCAGAGATTACCTACCTATTCTTAGAGGTGAACTAAAAAAATTCAGAAAGTTACAACGGCATTGGGTGATGACGCTTTAAAAGAAAAAATCTTAAGTATTTATTTTACAAGATGTGCATTTGCCATAAATGAATTCTGATAATTCTTAATCTTAGAATTCATCTCATCGGCCATAATTATAAATTGGCATCTATCAATACTTTCAGACAATCTTAAAATATGATTGTAAGCATTCTGACGCCCTAAATAATCCGCATCTTCAATAGCAAATAGTTGAATTTCGCCTAAATGAATACCGTTTAAAAAATAGAGTTTACTTAATCTTGAAGGCGTTGCAATAACAATATCTTGTCCGTAATAAACTTCTTCTTTTTGCTTTTCAATATCGTATTCATCATACAAGGCGTAAACTCGTAAATCAGTTGTCTTGGTAAACCTTTCAAATTCAGATTTTAACTCTAAAGCTTCCTTTTTATCCTTTACAATAATTAAAGCTCTAGGTGAATCTTCAAAAGCTTCGGCTTTTAGCTTATGAATTGTAGCAATAATAAGTGCGGTTGTTTTTCCACTAGCTTTTGGCGCAATAATATAAGCATCTGCACCACCTTTTAAAACTGGTAATACTTTCTTTTGAAATGGATTTGAAGTTTTAAACCCTGCATTTTCTAGGGATTCTTTTAATAAAGGGTGTAGTTTTTTGAAAGACATCTGTATAATTAAGAAAATAGCTTGTTAGTAATTCAGCTATTAATTTTCAAAGGTACAATTAATGACAAACTTTACAGTCTGCTTTGTCTTGTATTTCTCCAACTAAGTGTCCTTCTTCGTTCATTTTAAAGCCACAACAATCCATAAATCCCTGAGCAATCTGCTTTCTTGCACGTTGAATTTGTGATTTTACAGTTGGTAATGACAAGTCTAATTGATTGGCGACCTCTTGTTGTTTTAAGCCTTTTATATCTGATAAAAATAAAGGGTCTCTATATTTTTTAGGTAAGTTTTTTATTATACCTCTTAAGCAATCTTGTTCCGAATGTTCCATGGGTTCCGGATCAGCCTCTATGTCAATTTGTTCAACTGGTAATTCTTGTTTATTTGTTCTAAAATAATCTAGAACGCTATATCGTGCTACAGAAAACAGCCAAGATTTCAGCTTGTCTTCATCTTTTAGTGTTTGTAATTTGGTATGCACTTTTATAAAGGTGTCCTGTAGAATATCTTCAGCCACAGCAACATCTTTCACTTTACTCAAAATAAAGCGTCTTAAATCATCTGCATAAGTGTCCCAAACATTTTTTGTAGTCATTCTTTAAAATTAATTAAAATCAGTTCGAATACCAAGTTTAGTATCCGAACTGACTATAATTTAACAATTGCAGTTTACACATGTACAATTTTCACAAGTACAATTACTACAACCTCCTTTTGCGCAACCTTCACAGTTACAAGTACAATCTATATTTTTCATGATATTAAGTTTTATTGTTCACCTAATAGACGAAAGAATTGCTGAAAAGATGCAAAAAAGATGACTTATTTTTTATTGAATGTATCATCACACCATTTTTCAGGGTTTTGATGAATATCATTTATGATGTTTACATACGTTTTTCATCTTTAATAATATGGTCGTGAAACGAACTTTTCCGTTTAAAAGCTATAAAACCAGCGTCGTGGATTAATTTTGAAGAAGTGTTTTTGAAAGCTCCTACTAATCCCGATAAAGATTTAATTTTTACATTTTCATCAAAAACTAAACTGCGATTAATTTCTAAAACCATAAGAACATGATTTGGCATTACAATTTTTGCATGAATAACAACATATGCATATTGATATTGCCACCAATTTAATTGCGCATATGCAATTTGCCCATATGGATTTAATTACATGATTTATTGGTATTATATAATTAATGACATTTCAATTGGATTCTGATTTCTATTTCTGCTGTGCGAACGGACAAGTCGCGACTTGTCCCTACATATTCCGGCGATACTGCCCTCCGACCTCGAATAATGCTGATGTGATTTGCCCCAATGAACAAACCTTACACACTTCCATTAATGCTTCAAAAATATTTTCATTATTGATGGCTTTGCTTTGTAAATCTTTTAATAATTCTTCTGAATTATGGGCTTCATGCAGATTTTCTAATGTTTTTATCTGAAATTGCTTCTCCTCCTCCGTTGCTCTAATCACTTCCGCTGGCTGAACTGTTGGTGACCCCTTACTACTCAAAAAGGTATTCACGCCAATGATGGGAAATTTCCCGTTATGCTTCAACGTTTCATAATATAAGCTTTCTTCTTGAATCTTACTACGCTGATACATGGTTTCCATCGCGCCAAGCACACCACCTCTTTCAGTAATACGATCAAACTCTAATAAAACAGCCTCTTCAACTAAATCCGTTAATTCTTCAATAATAAAAGAGCCTTGAATTGGGTTTTCGTTCTTCGCTAACCCTAACTCCTTATTAATAATCAATTGAATAGCCATAGCTCTACGAACTGATTCCTCTGTTGGGGTGGTAATAGCCTCATCATAAGCATTAGTATGCAATGAGTTACAATTGTCATAAATGGCATACAAGGCCTGAAGTGTGGTTCTGATATCATTAAAATCAATTTCCTGAGCATGTAAACTACGCCCTGAGGTTTGAATATGATATTTCAACATTTGTGCTCTTGGATTGGCCCCGTATTTATGCTTCATGGCTTTCGCCCAAATTTTTCTTGCTACACGACCAATAACCGCATATTCTGGGTCGATTCCGTTTGAAAAGAAAAATGATAAGTTTGGCCCAAATTTATTGATGTCCATCCCTCTACTTAAGTAATACTCTACATACGTAAATCCGTTAGATAAGGTTAGGGCGAGTTGTGTAATAGGATTAGCACCTGCTTCTGCGATATGATAACCAGAAATAGAAACCGAATAAAAATTCCGAACATTATTATCTATAAAATATTCTTGAACATCGCCCATTAAACGCAATGCAAATTCCGTAGAGAAAATACAGGTATTTTGGGCTTGATCTTCTTTTAAAATATCAGCCTGAACCGTTCCTCTCACCTGAGCAATAGTATTCTTTTTAATCTCTGCATAGACCTCAGCAGGCAAAACTTGATCCCCTGTAACGCCTAAGAGCATTAAACCTAAACCATTATTACCTTCAGGAAGTTTACCATTGTATTGGGGACGCTCCTTCCCTTTATAAATAGTCTTAATTTTAGTTTCAACCTCTTTTTCT
Source organism: Winogradskyella vidalii (assembly GCF_013403955.1). Classification (GTDB taxonomy): domain Bacteria; phylum Bacteroidota; class Bacteroidia; order Flavobacteriales; family Flavobacteriaceae; genus Winogradskyella; species Winogradskyella vidalii. The sequence continues at coordinate 476,001 of NZ_JABFDG010000002.1, forward strand.
AGACCATTTTCTTTAATATAGAATTCACATTGCTGATCAATAGCAGCATTCATAAAAAAGCCAAGCAACATGGGTGCTGGCCCATTAATGGTCATACTCACTGAAGTCATCACATTTGCTAAATCGAAACCAGAATATAATTTTTTAGCATCGTCTAAACAGCAAATTGAAACTCCTGCATTTCCGATTTTTCCGTAAATGTCTGGTCGTAAATCGGGATCACTTCCGTAGAGTGTAACACTATCAAAGGCTGTAGATAAACGTTTGGCAGGTAAGCCTGCACTGACATAATGAAAACGTCTGTTGGTTCGCTCTGGTCCGCCTTCGCCTGCAAACATTCTTGCGGGGTCTTCACCTGTTCTTTTAAAAGGGTACAAACCGGCTGTATACGGAAATTCTCCAGGTACATTTTCTTGTAAACACCATCTTAAAATATCGCCCCATGCTTGATATTTGGGTAAGGCGACTTTTGGTATTTGTGTATGCGAAAGCGATTCTGTTTGAGTTTCAATTTTAATTTCTTTATCTCTAACTTTAAAAGAATATATAGGATCCTTATAACGGTTTACTTTTTGGTCCCAACCTGTAATCACTTCCCAATTGTAGGGATCTAAATTAAGTTTTACACGATCAAATTCTTTTATTAAAAGTCCTAAAAATTCTTCTGAACTTTCATCTTCAACTTGACTGAGAATATCCTCATCATTTAATCCTAATTTTCCGATGAAAGACCTTTCGACAGCGCTTAAGGTTACATTTCCGACAGAACAAATGGTTTTATAAATACCATATAATTTCTGCGCGACTTCAACTTGTTCATCGGCCGTTTTATCGTAGGCTCTATTATTCTCTGCTATTTCAGACAAATAACGTGTTCGTGATGGTGGAATAACAAAAATCTTCTCACTCATTTCTTTAGAGATCTCAAACGTAGATTTTAAAACAGAATCTGCTTTTTCAACTAATTTATCCATAACCGCTTTATACAGCGTATTCATTCCTGGGTCATTAAATTGAGAGGCAATGGTTCCGTAAACTGGTAAGTCATCTTGTGGAATATCCCAAAGATTATTGTTACGCATGTATTGTTTTTTTACATCACGCAAGGCATCTAAAGCGCCACGCTTATCAAATTTATTGATGGCCACTAAATCGGCAAAATCGAGCATATCAATTTTTTCGAGTTGTGTAGCTGCACCAAATTCTGGCGTCATTACATACAGTGACACATCAGAATGCTCTATAATTTCGGTATCTGATTGACCAATTCCAGAGGTCTCCAAAATAATTAAGTCGTATTCGGCAGCTTTTAAAACTTCAACCGCTTCGTTAACATACTTAGACAAAGCCAAATTAGATTGACGTGTTGCTAAACTGCGCATATAAACACGCGGTGAATTAATAGCATTCATACGGATACGATCACCTAAAAGCGCACCACCTGTTTTTCGTTTAGATGGATCTACAGAAACAATACCAATTGTTTTTTCAGGAAAATCAATTAAGAAACGACGTACTAATTCATCAACTAATGAAGACTTTCCTGCCCCACCAGTTCCCGTAATACCAAGAACGGGAGTTTTTGAATTCTTGTTTTTTTCATGAATAGCAGCTAAAGCATCTTTTGCAACTTCAGGAAAATTTTCTGAAGAAGAAATTAATCTTGCAATAGATTTTGAGTCTTTTTTATGAAGCACTTTTACTTCATCATTGAGATTATCACCAATAGCATAATCCGATTGCTCTACTAAGTCATTAATCATTCCCTGTAAACCAAGACCTCTTCCATCATCTGGCGAATAGATTCTGGTAACCCCATAGTCCATTAATTCCTTAATTTCCTCAGGAAGAATCACGCCGCCGCCGCCGCCAAAAATTTTAATATGGCCTGCGCCTTTTTCCTGCAGCAAATCATACATATATTTAAAATACTCGTTATGTCCACCTTGGTAAGAGGTCAAAGCAATAGCATTAGCATCTTCTTGTATGGCTGTATTTACGACCTCCTCTACGCTTCTATCGTGACCTAAATGAATCACTTCGACTCCTGTAGATTGAATAATACGCCGCATGATATTTATTGAAGCATCATGCCCATCAAAAAGTGATGCAGCGGTAACTATACGTACTTTATATTTTGGTTTATATGGTGTAACTTGTTCCATTCGTAAAAATATTGCTTATTTAAGTGACAAATCTAAGGAATATTCAAAAAATACAAGCAACAATTAACAAACACCTAAAATTTAAAGAAAACCCTTAATCATTTTAAAATTAATTATTTTTAACAATTCAATTAAGAATAATTTTATGCATAAAATCACTTTACTTATCCACTGCAAAGACCAGCCAAATATAATAGCTTCGGTAACTAGTTTTATGGCTTCAAACGATGGAAATATTATTTATATTGACCAACATGTTGATCGTGAACAAAACATCTTCTTTATGCGTTTGGAGTGTGAATTCGCTTTAGAGTCGTTTTCTTTTGAAGATTTTAAAAACCAATTCAAAAATTCTTTAGTAGAAAAATTCAAACTAAAATGGCGAATTTACACGGCAGAAAAAAAGCCTAAAATGGCTCTATTTGTATCTAAATACGATCACTGTTTATATGATATTTTAGGCCGCTATAATTCGGGTGAGATGCGACTTGAAATTCCATTTATATTAAGTAATCATCTCGATTTAAAACCAATTGCAGATAGTTTTAATATTCCTTTTTATCATGTTCCTATTACGAAAGACACAAAACATGAAGCAGAACAAAAACAACTAGAACTATTAGAAGCGCATAATATTGACTTTGTCGTTTTAGCACGCTATATGCAAATTGTATCAAAAACCTTAATAGATAAGTATCCTAATAAAATCATTAATATCCATCATTCATTTTTACCTGCTTTTATTGGAGCAAAACCATATCATTCAGCTCATAAACGCGGTGTAAAAATTATAGGCTCTACAAGTCATTATATTACAGAAGAACTCGATGCCGGACCAATTATAGAACAAGATGTGGTGCGTGTATCGCATACACACGCGATTAAGGATTTAATTGCCAAGGGACGCGATTTAGAAAAAATTGTTTTATCTAATGCCATTAAACTTCACGCTAACCGAAAAGTGATGGTTTTTAATAATAAAACTATAATATTCTCTTAAATGTGACTATTATTCTTGACACGTGTCTATTAAATAAGCGACTTTTACGCCAGAACGCATTTATGCATTTAACTTAAAAATTATCTTTAAAAAATTAAAAACAAAATCATGATAAAAAAAATTTTAGCCTTAGTAATCGTTTGTAATTTAATGGCTTGTGCAGAATTACAACAGGTTGTAGACTCATTACCTCAAGGTACTAGTGATGTTTTAGGTAACGCAGATATAGCTGCCGGATTACGAGAAGCCTTAGATTTAGGTATTGAAAAGCAAGTTACAAAACTGACAGCCGAAGATGGTTTCTTTAAAAATGAATTGGTAAAAATTGTTCTACCAGAAGAACTTCAAAAAGTAGATAGCGCTTTACGTAAAGTCGGCTTAAGTAGTTTAGCTGACGAAGGTTTAAAAGTCCTTAATAGAGCTGCTGAAGATGCTGTTTCTGAAGCAACACCAATCTTTGTAAATGCAGTAAAAGATATTACTTTTGATGATGCTAAAACTATTCTATTAGGTGCAGACAACGCAGCGACGTCTTATTTAACTACAAAAACCGAAGCTGAACTTTATGACAAATTTAAACCTGTAATCAATAGCTCTTTTAGTAAAGTAGGTGCTGATCAAATATGGTCTAACTTAATTACAAAATACAACAATCTTCCGTTGACTACCGATGTAAATCCTGATTTAACGGATTACGTAACTACAGAGGCTTTAGAAGGCGTTTACACAATGATTGCTGTAGAGGAATTAGAAATAAGAAATTCTGTTGCTTCTCGTAGTACGGATTTATTGAAGAAAGTATTTGCTTTACAAGACTAAATCACAATTAAGCAATATTTTATACACTTTTTTAATTAAAAAACATTTATTCTGGTCAAATTTTAGTAATTTACTATCGTAATTATTAAAATTTGGCTGTGAATAATACAAATCAACTTCTAAAAAAGAGAACTAGACTAAAGCAAAAGTACGCTCAACTCGTAGAAAACGCATATAATTTAAGGCAAACTGATCATGCCCTGAGTGATTTTTCAGAGTACAAAGCCACTAAAGTTCTTTATAAAATTAATAAGCTAAAATTTGTAATTGGCGATATAACACAAGCCAATTAGCTTGTTAATTTACAATTAATTATATCCTAATGTTAGCATAACATTCGACCTGAAGAATATGACCATCTTTGCAGAGCAGAAGATTGAGTTAGTTAGATCTCAAAACAGTTAGTTAGTCAGAAGTCGATATTTTAGTTAGGTATCGACTTTTTTTTGGCCTTAAGCCAAATTAAAGATTTATTCGCAGATACGCAAATAAGATTCGCAAAAATCACCTATAACTAAACAAACTTACCTAATTATGAAGAGTTTTAAAATATTCGTAGGATTTTAATAAACGACTACCATACCAAGAAAACAACTCTCCATCAACGATTTTTATTTCCTTATCAGGAAATTTTGATTTCAACGCTATAACATGTGCTTCTTTAAACGGAAATGGTTCACTAGAAAGAAATATGCAGTCTGCAGCTGCTAACGTAGCACTATCTAAATGGATTTCAGGGTAACGGTTCTGATTTTCAAATACATTTATAAACCCTGCTTCCTTAAGCATCTCATGAATAAAATTATCAGAAGCTGCCACCATCCAAGGTTTTTTCCAAATAAAATAAGCTGCTTTTAACGTTGTTTTATTTTGAAACTGAAGTTGAAATGCTTCACGCTCTAATTTAATATTCCCGACTAATGCAGTAGCAATTCTGTCTCTTTTAAAGAGCTCACCATACATTTCAATGAGCTGAAAACTATCTTCAAGATTATAAACATCACTAATATGAACTTGAGCCACTTTCTCTAATACCTCAATCATTTCTTTAGTGTTTTCTTCTTTATTACAAAGAATGATATCTGGATTGAGCGCTTTTATTTTTTCAATATTAATTTGCTTTGTACCACCGACAACTGCTTTAGATATACGAAGATGTTTTGGATGTACACAGAATTTAGTCACCCCAACAATTGAAGCTTCCAACCCTAAATCTACTAATAATTCGGTTTGAGAAGGTACTAACGAAATGATTCGAGTTGGTGTTGTATTTATCTGAAGACTTCTATGAAGTTGATCGTAATACGTCATTGCGAGGAAAATTTATGTTCTCTGGAATCTCTTCCTTTTTATGAGATTACTTCGTCATTCGTTCTCGTAATGACGGCTTATTTTAGTGTTCACATTGCATCAATTTGAGACTGCGGCTGTTAACTTAATTCAACAGCCATTTGCAATTGTAATTCCTTAGCTTTTTTGGCTGCAGCCTCTGCAAAATTATCATCTTGTGAAGCATAAATAATTCCACGAGATGAATTAATTAATAATCCGACAGAATCATTCATACCGTATTTACAGACCTCTTGTAAGTTGCCGCCTTGTGCACCAACACCTGGCACCAACAAAAAACTATCAGGAATAATTTTTCGGATATCACCTAAATACTCTGCTTTTGTAGCACCGACGACATACATTAAATTTTCAGAATTGGTCCAAGACTTAGACGTTTCTAATACTTGTTTATACAACTCTACACCGTCAACGATTTTAGTTTGAAAATCGAAAGCCCCTTGATTAGACGTTAAAGCCAAAAGAATGGTGTGTTTGTCTTTAAATGCTAAAAAAGGCTCTACAGAATCTTTGCCCATATAAGGTGCAATGGTGACACTATCAAACCCTAAATCGTCGAAAAAAGCCTTTGCATACATGGTACTTGTATTACCAATATCGCCACGTTTGGCATCGGCGATAGTATAAATTTCAGGATATTTTTCGTTGAGATAATTGATGGTTTTCTCTAAAGCTTGCCAACCTTTAATACCATAAGCTTCGTAAAAAGCCGTATTAGGTTTATAGGCTACACAAAGTTGATGTGTAGCATCTATTATCGCTTTATTAAAGGCGAAGATAGGATCTTCTTCGTTTAATAAATGCTTTGGAATTTTATTTAAATCTACATCTAATCCGATACAAAGAAAAGATTGCTTTTTGTGTATTTGTGTAATAAGTTGCTGTGTTGTCATATTATAAAAAAAGCCTCAAAAAGAGGCTTCAATTTAAATTACATCATCATTAGCCTTCAACAACTCTGTGTTTTCTGCTAACATTAATTCGTCTATTATTTTTTGGATATCACCATTTATGATATTCGATAAGTCGTAAAGCGTTAACCCAATTCTGTGATCGGTTACTCGACCTTGTGGATAATTATAGGTTCTAATCTTAGCCGATCGATCACCTGAACTCACCATACTTTTACGTTTTTCAGAATCGGCTGCTTGTTGTTTTGCTAATTCTAAATCGTATAAACGGGAACGCAATACCTTTAAGGCTTTTTCTAAGTTTTTATGTGAGGATTTTTGATCCTGACAACTTACAATCATACCTGTTGGTTCGTGATGTAACTTAATAGCTGAATAGGTGGTATTCACCGATTGACCTCCAGGACCTGTTGATGTAGTACGTTCTATACGGACTTCAGTCATGTCTAATTCATAATCAAACTCTTCTGCTTCTGGCAATACCATAACGGTAGCTGCACTTGTATGTACACGACCTTGAGTTTCGGTTTGTGGTACACGCTGTACACGATGCACACCAGCTTCAAACTTTAAAGTTCCGTAAACATCTTCACCCGAAACTTCAAAAATAACCTCCTTAAAACCACCAGAAGTTCCGTCACTCTGACTTACTACATCGACTCTCCAGCCTTTATCACTACAGTACTTAGAATACATACGGTATAAATCACCCGCAAAAATACTCGCTTCATCACCACCCGTTCCGGCACGTACCTCAACAACAACATTTTTAGCATCATCGGGATCTTTAGGAATCAACATAAAACGAATTTCTTCTTCTTGCTTGTCGATAGATTCTTTAGCTTCTTCGAGTTGCATTTTGGCCATTTCTACCATTTCTTCATCAGAACCATCTGCAATAATCTCTTCGGCTTCAGAAATATTATCTAAAGCTTCTTTATAAATTTCGCCTTTATCTACAATTAATTTAAGGTCTTTGTATTCTTTCATCAGCTTGGTATAACGTTGCTGATCTGATATAATATCGGGCTGAATGATAAGGTCATTAACCTCATCAAAACGTTGTTTTATAATTTGTATTTTCTCTAACATCTACTTCAAAAATTGGACTCCAAAAATACGCTTTTTTTAAGATATTTAAACACTTTGTGCTTATAAACTAGAAACCAGACTGCTATACCTTTATCAAAAAATTTAGCTTCATGAAGGCTGAACCAGTCATTTTTATTTATTCTGTAGCTCATAAAAATAAATACATTAAAAATTACGTTATAATGTTATGTATCAATTTCTAGCTGTACTTAGATTTTACAAAACTTTTATGGTTTGGTCTTTTATTGCCAATGCTATTATTGGATTTTTTAATCCTGTTATAGTGCCTGCATTAATAACTAAATTATTTCTTACAGTTTTTGCATGGTATTATGTGAGCGAAACGACTACAAAACGAAAACTTACATTTTATAAAAATTTAGGAATTTCTACTTTTAAGCTTTTTTCTATTATATTTATAGTAGACAGTTTGCTAACCGTAATTTTCCTTATTTTAATTAGGGAATTCACCTGATATCAAAATGACATTTGAACTAGACAATGTAGAACTTTACTTTAAAAACAAATGCATTTTAAATGGCATTTACTTAAAAGGTGAAACAGGTAAAGTAACGGCTATTTTAGGTAGAAATGGCTGTGGAAAAAGTTGCTTACTCAACATTGCATTTGGAAATCTAAAACCTAAATACAAGTTAATTAGATTAAATAATCAGCCACTTTTAAAACCGCTTTACACGACAGGAATTGCCAAGTATCTACCACAATACAATTTTATACCTAACAACTTTAAATTAACTTTTATATTTAAACTTTACGGTTTAGATTGGCCAACTTTTATAAAGCATGTAGAAGCTTTCTCTATTTATGAACATGCAAAAATAAACGCTTTATCTGGTGGCGAAAGACGCATTGTTGAAACCTATATTATTTTAAAAGCTAAAAGTAAAATTGTTTTCTTAGATGAACCTTTCTCACATTTAGCGCCTTTACAAATCGATACGATAAAGCAACTTATAGCTAAAGAAAAGAAAGATAAAATTATTGTAATATCGGATCATATGTATCAACATATTATCGATTCATCTGATGTCATCTATTTACTAAAAAATGGCAGCACAAAAAAGATAGAGCAACTCACAGAACTAGAAGACTACAAGTATTTAAGCGAAGGTAGTCTCTAAAACTATGATTTAAGAAGATTCGTTGGAGTTAATTATATTATCTAAGTCAACTACCACACCAACACCTAAGATTTGTTTCCATTGTAATTTAGGTCCTGTTATAACAATTTCCTCATTAGTAATTTCATTGGTTTCAACCTCAACTTTAACATCATCATCATATCTGAGATGAGATCCTAAAGTCGCTTTTACATACTTATTCACCTTCATATCTAAGTTGAGCTCCCACTCAATATCTATGTTTCCGAAACTATTAATATAGTCGGTATAAAGTCGTAAAAGGCTAGTGAATTTAATATTTTCAAATAACTCTTCTTCATATTGGTTGGTTAATAAAATCCCCAACTCTTGGCGTACTTTTTTTCCTTCTTTAAGTAGGTTACCTTCTAAATCATAAAGTGCTGGATCAACACCAAAAGCACCTCTATTAGCTAAACTTTCATCTAAAACAAAAGTTGTTTTAAGCGTAAAGGGAGACGCATAGAAAGTCATACGGTTAATATGCCTACCATATTCCATACCCAAACCAAAAAACATATAAGCAGGAGCCATCAACTTGGATATAGGCTCATCTCTATTAGGATAATTATAACCATTAGCCAACTGTGTATTAAAGCTAAATCTTGCCGAATAAAACCAATTACTTTTAGGATCTAACTCTAGACCAGCATTAGATATAACTTCGATAAGATCTTCAGTTTTTCTAATATTTACATCATCTTGTTTGTTTAGGCCATAACGCACATTGAAGTTAGAATTCCAAAACCATTTTTTTTGTTTAAAATTAGCAGAAGCTTTTCCAGAAATAATTCCGGAAATAGAATTTGTACCACCAGAACTCCAATTCGTAAATGAGACCTGATTCAGAGTTAATCCAATTTCTTTTTTAGTTTGCCATCCTAATTCTACAGGTGCTTTTTTAGTTTTCTGAAAGTATAAGGAATCTGGCTGCGCTGTTAAAACACCTGCGCACAACATAATAAGACTAAAAATAAACCACGAATCGTTTTTCATAAATATAGAAATTAATAAGTGAACGTTCCATACTCGCTTTCTATTGTTAACTTCTTTTGATTTGCACCTTCCACACGACCAATAATTTTTGCGTCTACGTTAAAAGATTTAGAAATTTCAATAATAGCGTTTGCCACCTCTGGCTTTACGTATAATTCCATACGATGTCCACAATTAAATACCTGATACATCTCTTTCCAATCAGTTTTTGATTGTTCTTGAATCAGTTTGAATAACGGAGGAACTGAAAACATATTATCTTTTATAATATGAAACTGATCAACAAAGTGAAGAATTTTAGTTTGGGCACCACCACTACAATGGACCATACCGTGGATTTCTTCACTTGTATAAGTATTTAGAATTGCTTTTATAATTGGTGCATAAGTCCGGGTTGGTGACAATACCAATTTCCCAGCATCTATAGGTGAATTTTCTACAGCATCCGTCAATTTAGTTTGTCCGGAATAGACTAACTCCTCTGGCACAGCAGCATCAAAGCTTTCAGGGTATTTTTCGGCTAAATATTTTGAAAACACATCATGTCTTGCAGATGTTAAGCCATTACTTCCCATACCGCCATTATAATCTGTTTCGTAAGAAGCTTGACCAAAAGACTCTAAGCCAACAATAACATCACCTTCAGAAATATTGGCATTATCTATAACCTTACTTCGTTTTATACGAGCAGTAACTGTAGAATCTACAATTATAGTTCTAACTAAATCACCAACATCGGCAGTTTCACCACCTGTAGAATGAATAGTGACTCCAAAAGATTTTAAATCTTCTATTAATTCTTCTGTACCATTAATTATTGCTGAAATTACTTCGCCCGGAATAAGGTTTTTATTTCTTCCTATGGTTGAAGATAGCATAATATTATCGGTAGCACCAACGCAAAGTAAATCATCAATATTCATTATTAATGCATCTTGCGCTATACCTTTCCATACAGATAAATCGCCTGTTTCTTTCCAATACATATAGGCTAATGCAGATTTAGTTCCTGCGCCATCAGCATGCATAATCAAGCAATAATCATCATCATTAGTTAAATAGTCAGGAACTATTTTACAAAACGCTTTAGGAAACAAGCCTTTGTCTATATTTTTTATGGCATTGTGCACATCTTCTTTTGATGCAGAAACACCTCTTTGTGCATATCTCTTACTAACCGAATTACTCATAGGACTATTTATTTGTATTGGTGGTGCAAAAATAAGGATTGCGTTTAATTATACGGAATGATTAGGCTGGAATTAATTACGGTTTTCAATTTTATTGTTACCCGAGAAACACATATGAGATCCGGTATTAAAAAAAACTTTGTCAGAGTAGTTAAATAAAGCCAATAGGAAGAAAAATATTAAAAAAAAAAGGATAAAACTGAATTATCAATTTCATCCCTATGTTAATAATAACAATTATCTTAAAATTTAAGACTCTGCTTGTAGCTTAGGTTGGATTTTCACAACATCTTCTTTGACTACTTCATTCAGATTTTCTGAACTACCATGTGAAAGAATTAAAGTTGCACCAACAAGAATAGCTACACTTAATAGTAACTTTTTCATTTTTACAAATATTGATTAATAGCACTACAAAAATACTAAACAAAGGCATTACAGAAATGACTATTATCAATTATTTCACATGACTTTAGCACCTTTTCGATTATTAGTTTGAAGTTATCGACAAACGACATAAAACATTTACTCAAACTCAAAATACGTACGTAGTATTACGTATAAATTAGTCCATTTAAACTCTAATAATCAATCTTATGACCTCAAGAAATCACTATTTAACAAACAAAAAAATCACTTATTTAGTAAACAAAAGCTCTCTGTATTTAGTTAACGGCCAAAGCCCATCGTCAACCATAAGTTCTAATTTATCGCAATGGTATCTGATATCCTCAAACAACGGTTTAATTTTATGACAATAGCCATCAGCTTTCTTTTCTAAATTAGTTTCCTTGTTACAAGTTTTCCGTTCCCCAATCATTTTTGTAACTGAAGAATTAATCGCTTCAATATGTTGTGATATTTGTTCGATTAAGGCTAATTGCTCTTTAGCAAAATCTTTATATTGATTACCATAAATCGCCTTAAGACCTGTAACATTTTCAATTAAAATATTCTGATATCTTACAGCCGTTGGAACAACATGATTTCTAGCCATATCGCCAATAACACGACTTTCTATTTGAACATGAAGAATGTACTCCTCCATCTCAATCTCATAACGCGCTTCCGTTTCAACCTTATTCATAACTTTTAAACTACTAAAAAGGGCTATTGTTGATTTTGCTTTTTTAATTTTTAAAGCTTCAGGTGTGGTTTTATTGTTACTTAAGCCTCGTTTTTTTGCTTCCTTTTCCCAAGCTTCACTATAGCCATTACCCTCAAAAAGAATGGCTTTAGAAGTTTTGATATACTCTCTTAAAACATTGAAAATAGCATCATCCTTTTTCATGTCTTTTTTATCGATAAGCTCATCAACTTCAATTTTGAAATCAATTAACTGTTTAGCTACAATAGTATTTAACACCATCATTGGCTTCGCACAGTTTGCAGTAGACCCAACAGCTCTAAACTCAAACTTATTACCCGTAAAAGCAAAAGAAGAAGTTCTATTTCGATCCGTGTTATCTCTTAAAATCTCTGGTATTTTACCAACCACATTAAGTTTTAAATCTGTTTTTTCCTTGGGTGACAATTTACCTTTGGTTACAGATTCTAACTCATTTAAAACCTTAGTTAACTGTTCCCCTATAAAAACCGAAATAATAGCAGGAGGCGCTTCATTAGCCCCCAATCGGTAGTCGTTACTAGCAGAAGCAATTGCAGACCTTAATAATTCTTCATGAGTTTGAACCGCCTTAATTGTACTAATAAAAAAGGTTAAAAACTGAAGATTACTCATTGGTGTTTTTCCAGGAGATAATAAATTGACCCCGGTATTTGTGCTTAAACTCCAATTATTATGCTTACCAGACCCGTTAACACCTGCAAAAGGTTTTTCGTGCATTAATACGGTAAAATTATGCCGTTTAGCTATTTTCTGCATGATATCCATAAGCAAGGTGTTGTGATCAACAGCTAAATTAGCTTCTTCGTATATTGGCGCTAATTCAAACTGATTTGGCGCCACCTCATTATGTCTTGTTTTAGCTGGAATCCCCAACAACATACAGTGATATTCTAGATCGCGCATATAAGCCAAAGCTCTCGCTGGTATGGTTCCAAAATAATGATCATCTAGTTGCTGACCTTTTGCTGGTGAATGCCCAAAAACTGTTCGACCAGTAAGCAAAATATCTGGCCTAGATGCTGCCATAGCACTATCGATTAAAAAGTACTCTTGCTCCCAACCCAAAGACGCAGTAACCTTTTTAACATTTTTATCAAAATATTTACAAACGGCAACAGAAGCATTATCAACAACCTGCAAAGCTCTTAAAAGTGGTGTTTTATAATCTAATGCTTCACCTGTGTAAGAAACAAAAACCGTTGGTACACATAAAGTACCATCGTAAATAAAAGCTGGAGACGTAGGATCCCAAGCTGTGTAGCCTCTAGCTTCAAAAGTATTTCTAATACCACCACTCGGAAAACTAGACGCATCAGGTTCTTGTTGTACCAATTGGTCGCCTCCAAATTTCTCAATTGCCATACCCCCTTCTATCGTTTCAAAAAATGCATCGTGTTTTTCTGCGGTAACGCCAGTTAAAGGCTGAAACCAATGGGTGTAATGTGTTGCTCCTTTAGAAATAGCCCACTCTTTCATTCCTGTAGAAATATGACCTGCTTCAAGACGGTTTATTTTTGTCCCTTTTTCAATAGCTTCTATAACACTATTCATGGCCGTCTTAGTTAAATATTGACGCATGGCTGCTTCATTAAAAACATAAGAGCCAAAGATTTCTGATCGTCGTTTAGACTCTTTAATTTTTAAAGGTTTTCGTTTTAATGATGCTTTAACAGCATGGAATCTGAGCGTTGACATATTGATAATATTTTTGGGGCAAAAATACGAAATATTTAAAATCACAAAAGACACCCCCTATAAAATAGGGTTATTATCATTTTTTTACAATACACAACCTAAAACACCCTAAATTATTTGACGTTATTAAAAAAAAAAGCAATATTTGTGATATTATAAATTAGTAAACCACACGAAAATGAGTAAATCAAAATTAGAGTATATTTGGCTAGATGGCCATGAACCAACTCAAAATATGAGAAGCAAAACTAAGGTTGTAGAAGACTTTAGTGGTAAATTAGAAGATTGTGAAATTTGGTCTTTTGATGGATCTTCGACAGAGCAAGCCTCTGGTGGTGCTTCAGACTGTTTATTAAAACCTGTTGCTATCTATCCAGATCCCGTTAGAAAAAATGGTTTTTTAATCATGTCAGAAGTTTTAAGTGCTGATGGAACACCTCACCCTTCTAATGCAAGAGCGACTATTGATGATGACAATGATGATTTCTGGTTTGGTTTTGAACAAGAATATTTTTTAATGGATACTAAAACAGATTTACCACTAGGATTCCCTAGAGGTGGATTTCCTGGCCCACAAGGACAATATTATTGTTCTGTTGGAGGACGCTACACATGGGGAAGAGATATTGTTGAAGAACATGCTGACCTTTGTATAGAAGCTGGATTAAATTTTGAAGGTATTAACCAAGAAGTTGCTCCAGGACAATGGGAGTTCCAATTGTTCGCTAAAGGCGCTAAAAAAGCTGGAGATGAAATTTGGATTGCAAGATATTTATTAGATCGTTTGACTGAAAAATATGGCTACTATATCGATTACCATCCAAAACCTGTAAAAGGAGACTGGAACGGTTCTGGTATGCATGCTAACTTCTCTAACACTGTTTTAAGAACTTGTGGTTCTCAAGAAACTTATGAGAAAATATGTGAAGCCTTTAGACCTGTTACCGAAGAACATATTGAAGTCTATGGTGAATTTAATGACGAGCGTTTAACTGGTGAGCACGAGACTGCTTCTATAGACGATTTCAGCTATGGCGTTTCAGATAGAGGTGCTTCTATTCGTATCCCTATTATTACTGTTGAGAAAGGTTGGAAAGGATGGTTAGAAGATCGTCGTCCTGCTTCTAACGGTGATCCATATAAAATTGCAGGTATAATTATTAAAACTGTAAATAGTGCTAATATTAAATCTTAATTAGCTCATAAAATTTTAAAAAAGGTCGTTTAGATTTTACCCTCTAAACGGCCTTTTTTTATATCAAAAAATTAAAATTCATCAACTTAAACAATACAATTACAAGTAGTATATAATCTGATTAATAATCATAGACTTACAACTACAATTATATTTTTTTATCTTAAGAAATTAAGCGTTTTTAAGCCACTTTTTCCTTAATAAAAAGCTTAACTTACAACAAATTACCTTTCATCGTTAAAATCCGTAACTCATAGCAATACTCATCATTTCATCGAGTTTTGCAAGACAGTCTTCGTTTTTATTATTCTACCATAAAATACCTTCATAATTTTGTACAGTTATTAACCAAATGTAAATACTTATGAAGAACTTTACAAAGCATCTACTCCCTGTTTTATGTGGAGCTGCTACTTTTATGACAATGAATCTGAATGCCTTTCAGGACAATTCGCAAGACAGTTGTAATGCTGTTGAAGTAATTGCCTCCACGCAAGGGACTAAATCAGATGGAACCTCAGTAAATGCAGATCGTTCTGATGTGAATGCTGCATTACAAACACCCGACAAAGCTAACGCTGGAGGAGGCTTTTACTCTTTAGGAATAAACGGAAGCATTACACTCGCTTTGGGAGGTGCTGTTTACAATCAATCAGGAACTGATATTATCATTTATGAAACTTCGTTCTCAGGTGACTCTTGTGGTACATCTGATGATGAAACCGCATTGATAGAACTATCTCAAAATGGTGATATATGGGTTGAATACGGCTCTGTATGTCGTGATGGAATGATTGATTTTGAAGGCTTAGACTTAGATTACGTAACACAAATTAGAATTACAGATACCACCATAAATTCTGGTGATGGTTATGACCTAGACGGTATAGAAGCCGTTAATGGTTGTGAAGAAATTCCTGCTGATTTTTGCTACGGCTCAGGCGCATTAAATTATGTCCCTGGTCTTGATAAAGATGGAAACGCTTTGCCTGCAGAACGTATGGATACCAACAATGCTCTAGGTCAACCTGAAGCTGATGATACATTGAACTTTTTATCTTTAGGTTACGGTGGAGAAGTTACTATTACTTTTGATGGTGTTGTTTATAACAATGAAGGACCAGATATCGAAGTTGTTGAAACAACATTTGGTAACTATTCATTTTCTAACTACCCAGAATCTGCTGATATTTACGTCTCTCAAAACGGTATAGATTTTTACCTTATAGGTGCTGTTCTTACAGATGATGCTGGCGATTTAGACATTAGTAATGCTCCTATTGAACTTACATATATTACTGAAGTTAAGATTGTAGACACAACGCCTAGTGATTCAATTTCAGACGATGGTTTTGATTTAGATGGTGTTATTGCTTTAACAGGTTGTAATGAAGCTATTGAGCCAACTCCTGCAGGATGTTACCCTATAGACTTTTTTAACTACGTTGAAGGTACTACTAAAAATGGCGGCGACATTGACGCTATAAGAACTGACACACCAGAAAACGTACTTGGAGCTCCTGAACAAACTGATGAATATGTATTCACTTCACTTGGTTATGGTGGAGAAATCACTTTAACTTTTGGTGGTGCAGTTTACAATACGGCAGGACCAGACTTAGTGGTTATTGAAACGACATTCCAGAACACTTGGGGTTGCGACACTTATAGAGAGTTTGCTGACGTGTATGTTTCTGCTGATGATATTAATTATCATTTTGCAGGTACGGTATGTAAATCAGATAATGCAATTGACATTTCAGACGCTGGTGATTTTGATTACATCTATTATGTAAAAATTGTAAATAATAATGATCTATCAACAACTGAAGATGCATATGATCTTGATGGTGTTATTGCTGTTGGAACTTGTGAAGAGTTTAACTACGCAGCGTATGCAGAGGCTCATTATAATGCACTAAATGTAGAAACACTTAATGCTGATCAATTAGGATTTAGAACATTCCCTAACCCAACAGACGGTGTTTCTTATATTGAGTTCACACCAAAAACGACAGGAGACGTTCAGGTAGAAGTATTTGATATAAATGGTCGTAAAATTGGTCAAGTTTTTAACAAAGAAGCTTATCCTGGTCAAGTTTACAAGGCTGAATTCAACACTAATAATTTAGTTCCTGGCTTATATATTTATAAAGTTACAACAGGTAATACAAGTATTACTGAGAAGTTTGTAGTTTCAAAATAAGCAAACGGAATAGTAAACTCATCGTTTACTGTAATACAAAAGCCTCCTGAAAATTCTTTTCAGGAGGCTTTTTCTATTTTAACCTCTTACTTCTTTGATGCGCTTTAAACAAATAACCAGTAATATGTAGTTTTTTAAATAGCTCACACAACTTAATATGTCATAGCTAAGCTATTTGTTAATTGACTCAAGCAGTGTTTAGACCTGATATTAACTGAATTAGTCAAGACAATCAAAGGTTTATTAATCATATGTTTATACTATGCGCTGTACCCCTACTAAAAATATAATTCGACTATTTTATCATTTTAGTAATCTAACATAGAGCCAATAAAAATTAAAAGTTTAGCACTACTTATAGCACTAAATTAATCTTAAAAATAAACCAACATATAATGAGTCACTAAGAAAGTAATAGAAAGAATTTCACTTGAATCAACAGTAAATTTAGAAAACCTTACTTAAGCGCTATAAATATAAAAACAATATAGGCCCCAAATAAGAGCATTCCTTTAAGTCTTCCTATTTCAAAACGCTTAGGAATTAAAATCAATGGAATTAAAACGGCAGCAAAAGCAATCATCCAAAAAATATTAGTAGAAAGAATTTCTGGTGTTTCTGGATTTACCGCAATAGGTTTCACTATTGCTGTCAACCCTAATACAGAAGCAATGTTAAAAATATTTGACCCTATAAGGTTTCCTAAAGATAAGGCCTTCTCTTTTTTTAACGCAGCTATAACAGAAGCAGCAAGTTCTGGCACACTTGTACCAATGGCTATAACGGTTACTGAAATAGCATAATCGCTGATACCAATAGAAGTAGCTAACTGCTTAGCTCCTTGTACCAACCAATCAGATCCAAAATACAAACCTGCAGCACCAATTAACAACCACATCACAATTTTGAAGTTAGAAACAACAGCAAGCGTATCATCGACCTCACTAGTGCTTGCTTTTATAGACTTTCTAGAGCTTCTTATTAAAACAATCAAAAAAACAATTAAGGCTATAAATAAAATTCCACCTTCCATAGCGGATAACAGGTTGTCGTTCCACAAGAAATAATACAGCACAAAGGAAATCAACATCATCATTGGCCAATTCAGTTTATAGAAATCTTTATCTACTGCTAATGGTGAAATAATAGCTGTGATACCTAAAACTAGACCTATGTTTGCTATATTAGACCCAATAACATTCCCTAAGGCAATATCTGAAACGCCATCTAAGGCAGCTTGTAAACTCACTAATAATTCTGGAGCTGATGTAGCAAAAGATACTACCGTCATCCCAATAACTAACTTAGAGAGTTTAAGTTTAAAAGATAAACCTACCGATGCTCTAACCAAAAAATCACCTCCAACAACTAACAACGCCAAACCAGCAAAAACTAGGACTATACTCATGTATTTTATTTAATTTACTACTCTGTTTTTATTTTGTTGCGAAGATAACACTTCATTTTTACAGTTGCTAAGAACTATACTTTTCGTTACACAACTATTTAATTAGTTGTATAACTACAAAAATAGTTGTAATTTTGAAAAAACAAATACTTAAAGATTATTGACATGCAGAAGCTCACCAACAAAGAAGAAGAAATAATGCACATCCTGTGGAGGCTAGAAAAAGCTTTTGTTAAGAATATTTTGGCTGAAATAAAAACAAACAAACCGCATTATAACACTTTATCTACTATTGTGAGAAATCTAGAAGAAAAAGGTTACGTAAGTTATAATGCCTATGGTAAAACACACCAATACTACCCTATTGTCTCTAAAGAGAGCTATAAAACTAAATTTATGAACTCAGCTATTGAAAATTACTTTAATAGCTCTTATAAAAATGTCGTGTCTTTTTTTGCCAAAGAAGAAAAAATAAGTGTCGATGAGCTTAAAGACATTATTAAATTAATTGAAAACCAAAAATAAATTATGGCGTACTTTTTAAAAGCCTCTATAGTCATAGGAATATTCTACCTCTGTTTTTTGGTTTTTCTTAAGAGAGAAACATTTTTTCAACACAACAGGTGGTTTCTAATAATAGGTTTAGTTATTGCTTTATTATTTCCATTCATAGTGATTCCTATTTATATACCTATTGAACCGGTAACCATTAATGAATCAATATTTACAACTTCTACAACAACTTCTAATTTCACGAATACACAACCAGAAACAGTTTTCGACTGGTATCAACTTATTCTTATAATATATGGGGTTGGATTGATTGTCTTTTTTATGCAGTTCCTATTGCAATTCGGATCCTTAATGGTGTTGCTTTTAAAAAATAAAAAACAAAAAGAAAATCAATACACCTATGTGATTGTACCTAATAAGATTTCGCCTTTTTCTTTTTTTAAATGGATTGTTTATAATCCAGATACTTATAAGAATCAAGACCTTCAATTAATTCTCACACACGAGAAAGTCCACGTTGATCAATTGCATTCTACAGATATTTTATTTACTCAATTAGGATGTATTTTATTTTGGTTTCATCCTCTAATCTGGTTATACCGAAAAGAAGTTCGTCAAAATTTAGAATATATAGCCGATTCTAAAACACAAAAACTATCTAAGACTAAAAAACAATATCAGCATTTATTGTTGAAAACCAGTGTTGCTAATCACGACATGTCATTATCTAATAATTTTTACAATTCATCAATCAAAAAACGAATCCTTATGTTAAACAAATCAAGATCAAACAACAAAAATCAGTGGAAATTTTTATTAGTATTACCGCTCTTGGCTGGTCTATTATTAAGTATGAACACAAAAAACATCTATGTTGAAACTAATAAAGCAGAGATAACTTCAAAAGAAATTACCCAATTTGTAGTCACTAAAAACACTACAGATACAGAACTTAGTGCCATGAGTCGAGCTATAGAACGCAAAGGTGGCTCGTTAGTTTTTAGTAAAATATACAGAAATGATGCTAATGAATTAGCTAGTATTTTCTTGAAACTAAATAATCACAGTTATGGTGTGAGCACTTCTAAATCTGCAATAGATGCCTTCATAATTTATAAAGAATGGTTTGGCGACAAAGGAGGTTATGTCGGGCGCATCGAAGGTGCCACATTACAATTTGACAACAAAGAGAACATTAAAAATAAAAGCACAATAGAAGCACTTACAAAGCGAGCAATTAACGCTATTCTAGAAACAGGTATCCAAGATGAAGAGGATTTAAAAAGATTTCAGCAACTACAGCATAAATCCAAAGAAAAAACAAATAAAGGCCAAAAACAATTAAAGGATTCTATTGTTTCTGAAAGCATAAAAATTAAGTTCACCAATCAAATGAGTGATGAACGTATTAATGACGTTAAAACACTATTAAAGTCTAAAGGTGTCAACATGGAAATAAAACATTTAAAACGAAATCAAAACCATCTCATAAGTTCCATAGATATCGTTTTTGAGTCGAAAAAAGGTACTGCAAAACACAGTGCAACAATTGAAAAGGGTATTTTACCTTTCTATTTTGAAATGAGTGACACTAATTATGGTGTTATTACAATTCAAAAATCAGAACACATTGAAGAAACACTAATGGTTTATGAAACAGAACAGCCTACTGATACATTATATTATAGATTAATCGATTCTTCAGCTGTACAACGTTTATCAAAAGAGAAATCTGACTATTATTATGAAGATGGTAAAACAATAAAGATTAATAAACTTAATGAAGAAATTACGGTTCATCAGCCAGAAATGATTTATAAAAATATCCAAAAACAAACTTATAACACACCAAAACCTTTAATAATTGTAAATGGCAGCCCTGTTGCATCAGCATATTTAAAGTCTATAAATCCTGATGTTATCAAAAGCATGACGGTTTTAAAAGGTGAGGATGCAATTAGCGCTTACGGTGAAAAAGGGAAGCATGGAGTTATTCAGTTAATTACAAAAGACAGTTCTACAGAGAAAAATTACAATTCAAAAAAAGACGATTTATCTAAGATTAGAACTGAAGTAACTCATCTTACTTTTACAGATGATGAAGACCCTTCTAAAAATGCTAACATCGCTTATATTTCAAAATTTACAACAGATAAAATTTTAGACAGTCATAAAACAAACTTTAAAGCCGCTGGAATTACGGTTAAGTATTCAAAACTAAAGCGAAATAAGTCTGGGGAAATTACAAGTATAAAAATTAGTTTAAGCGATGGAGATGGTAAAAAAAGTAGTTCTTCTTGGAAAGTAAACGACGGTATTCCCAATATAGAATTTGGCAAATATGAAGATGCTTTAATTGCTAGAACAAAGCAGCCGTAGTTAGTTTTCTTCTATTAAAAAATAAAAAGCCAAACTAAAATCATTCAGTTTGGCTTTCTATTTATTAAGTATTTTTATTACTCTACAATAACCTTCTTAATCACAGAACGATTATTACTAGTTAACTTTAAAAGATATATACCTGAGGTAAGATCTAAATCTATGTAATTTTCAACAGACTGATATTGCATTAAAAGTTTTCCATCCATACCAAACACTTCAATAGTAGTAGCCGTATTTAAACCCGAAAAATAAACGCGACCGGTTGTAGGATTAGGAAAAACAGAAACGTTAAGTGCCGTTACATTTTCAACACTTAAAGGTTGATTCCATGTTTCACCAATCATATTCCCCCAAATATATTCTATCATATCGGGTTGATCTATAAAAGGGTTTCTATTTTTCTGCCAATTATAAACGACGTTATTTCTATTCATTTCAAAGTCATCTGGCGGATCATTTCTATGCCATTCTAGCAAGGTTTCTAAATCACCAAACTGCCCAACGTTACCTTCTGGAAATCCGTTTACAATTTCTAAGCCATTATAACGTACCGTCATATAAAAGACACCTCTGGCAACATCGCCTTTAAACATTCCTGCAGTACCCGTTGGCCCATTGTATTGGCCATAAAACTGATTATTTCTACTACTATTTTCAGGACCGTCTGCAGCTCTTAATGCATGTACATCAGAATTACCATGACGTAAAGAATCTGCTTCTGTAGTCCAATAAATATCAATTCCGTCTGCTACTTCATCCTCTTCTATACTATCAAACCCACCACGAGATCTCGGAAACGTATGTTCTCTATTCCATTTACCAGTACTTAATGAATTGGTTTGAATATCTAATTTTGGTCGACCTTCCTCTAAATAGACTAACCAGACTTGGTTACTATGCGCTGGGTTTTGATCAGCTTCCATCAATATATCATTCACATCGGCATAAGTCTGCGCTCTAACAACACTTGGATCAGCAACAATATCCTGTAATGCTTGTTTTAATTCTGCATCAGCTAAGCCATCTGTACTATTATAATAACCATTTGGCTGTGTACTTTCAACAATCCCATAAGTTGGCTCTAAAGGTGTACCATAAGCCGCAACTGTAAAATCATTATCCACAACACGTACTTCAACATCACCATTATTAGCTACAATAGGCTCTATGAGATCTAAAAATTTAATTTTTAAAACTTCATCACCTTCATCAAACTCATCATCAACTATTGTAATTGTGGTACTCGTGGTATTTTCACCTGATAGAATCGTAAGGCTTGTTTCGCCTGTAAAGTCAGCGGTATTAAATCCATAATTATTCAAACTTATATTAAAATTTAAATCTGAAGTCATATTAGTATCTGCCGTAAACGTAATATCAAATACATCTCCTTCATCAATTTGAGTTTCGGCTACTGAAATATCTATCGCTGTAACAGTAATACCTGAACCATCATTTTCTCTTCTAGGTGTAGGAATTTCTGATGAAAAAGTTTCATTCCCAAATTCGTCCACAAAACGCTGAATAGATTTTGGGTTTGCATTAGTACCACTATCATTATGTTGGGTTGTTTCGCCTAACTTTTCTAATAATCCACTAGCATCCGAATCATTAGTACCGTAAACCATCGCATCAATTAAATTGGTTTGCGTGGCAATAGTTTCTTCAGGGAAGTCATCTATAGAAGCTTGATAAATACCTACAGCATCTGGTCCATTCTGAATCACATTTTCAGCCATTAGAGATTGTGGAAAAGGGGTCACGTTTGCACTCCCTACAACTAACAAACCATTGATATCTGTTGTTAAGCCATTTAAGTCGTAAACAAAATAACTACGGTCGCCACCATTACTAGAGCCGTTGAAAAACACTAAAATATAGCCATCTGTTGAAAAATTTGGAGTTTGAGACTTTAATTCTATAAACTCGTGCGTGTCTATACTTGGTGTATCGGCATCCAACTCATTAATCACTAAAACTTGAGACCAACTCAATCCAGAAATTAATAAAAAGATTGCCATTGTAATTTTTTTCATATTCTTTTTTTTACAAATATAGAATTTTATTAAGTCTAACTGTTATGTACAGATTAAATACAAAAAACAGTTTATTTAAAACATGAAATTTCTCATAAATGTCAAAATAAAAAAAAGATGAAAATGAAGATTTTAGCCATTTTTACAACCAAAGCTCTCTACATTATGAAAAAAGGGGTTAAAAACCCCCTTGAAAACTATCAAATAACAACACTATTAACCAATTTTAATTAAAAATTAAAACTTTATTATAGGTAAGTCACATAAAACCGAAATAGATATCATTTATTTAGTTATAAATCACAATCTAAATTCGCTAATTTTATATAAATTATTTGGAACATAAGATGTTAAGATTATATATTGAAAACTCAATCAATCAAATAACCGATTTATTAACCTCTAAAACCCAACCATTATGATGACATTAGCACACCTTATTATTGATATTATTATTTCAAGCTTCTAAATCAATAATTGTTCAACCCAAAAAAAAAGTAAAACTTAGTTCTAGAATAAGTTTTACTAATTTTGTAACTCACTTTTTTATTAGTATAATACTAAGCATAGCTAAAAGTTACAAATTAAAATTATGAAGAAATCGTTCTTTAAACTTATTGCAAAAATCAATAAGGCCATTCTCCCTAGTTACTCTAAACAACAATTAGACCTTAGCAAAGCCACTAAATTACAACTTGCAATTGTAGGCTGGCGCGTCTATGTAACTAAAAATGCTATTGAATAAATAGCAAAAAAAAAGCCCTTCCTGTTAAGGAAAGACTTTCATATATCTTAGTAAGAACTACAACTTACATTGCAGCTACACGCTTAGTTAACTGTGATTTTAAGTTACCAGCTTTATTAGCATGAATAATATTTTTCTTTGCTAATTTATCTACCATACTAATAACTGAAGGTAACATTGTTTGTGCCTCTTTAGCATCAGTAAGCTCACGTAATTTTTTTATAGCATTACGAGTAGTCTTATGGTGATACTTGTTAAGTACACGTCTTTTTTCGTTACTTCTTATTCTTTTTAAAGCTGACTTGTGATTTGCCATTTTATTTCTTCTTATTAAAATTGTAGCCCGTAGGGGAATCGAACCCCTCTTACATGGATGAAAACCATGCGTCCTAGCCGATAGACGAACGGGCCATTTTGGTTATAATATTATTTAAATGAACCAACAATGTTTCCATTGCGGGTGCAAATTTACAACTAATTTTAAGTTGTGCAACAATAAAACAACTTTTTTTTAAAAAAAATTAATAAGCCTTTGCAAAAAGCACGCGTTGAGTTGATCGTTTACCACTATATATGCACTTTCCTTCTTCTTTTTTATTGTTCATAGGAATACATCTAATCGTTGCTTTAGTCTGCTCTTTAATCAGCTGCTCTGTCTCTGCAGTACCATCCCAATGCGCAGAAATAAAACCTGTTTTAGTTTCTAGTACTTTTTTAAATGTTTCAAAGTCTTCGACTTCGGTAATATGTTCATCTCTATAATTGAGTGCTTTTTTAAACAATTCATCCTGAATTACCTCTAAGAGATTTTTAATTGTTGTAGCTAATCCTTCTATTTGAACAACTTCTTTAGTTAAAGTATCACGTCGAGCTAATTCAACAGTATTATTTTCTAAATCTTTAGGACCTATTGCAATTCTCAACGGAACACCTTGCAATTCATGTTGTGCAAATTTGGCACCTGGTCGGTGTGTTGTTCTTTTATCAAATTTACAACTTACCCCCAAAGCTTTAAGTTCTTCAATAATTCCTGCAGCTTTCTCCGAAACAGCTTCAAATTGTTCATCAGTCTTAAATATAGGAACAATGACAACTTGAGATGGTGCTAAATTAGGTGGTAGAACCAAACCTTTATCATCACTATGTGTCATAATTAAAGCGCCCATTAATCGCGTAGAAACCCCCCAAGACGTTGCCCAGACATGATCTAACTTCCCTTCATTATTTGTAAATTTAACATCAAATGCTTTTGCAAAATTTTGACCCAAAAAATGTGATGTTCCTGCCTGTAAAGCTTTTCCATCTTGCATTAAAGCTTCAATACAATACGTTTCAACTGCACCCGCAAAACGTTCACTTTCTGTTTTCACACCTTTAACAACAGGGATAGCCATAAAATTCTGTGCGAAATCAGCATACACATCATTCATTTGCTCTGCCTCCACCAATGCTTCTGCCTTTGTAGCATGTGCCGTATGTCCTTCTTGCCATAAAAATTCAGCGGTACGTAAAAATAAACGGGTTCGCATTTCCCAACGGACCACATTTGCCCATTGGTTAATCATTATAGGTAAATCTCTATAACTTTGGATCCACCCTTTATAAGTGTTCCATATTATTGCTTCACTTGTAGGCCTAACCACAAGTTCTTCTTCGAGTTTAGCTTCAGGATCAACTCTAAGCTTGCCTTCATTATCTGGATCATTTTGCAATCTATAATGTGTCACAACTGCACATTCTTTTGCAAAACCTTCAGCATTTTTTTCTTCAGCCTCAAATAAGCTTTTAGGAACAAACAAAGGAAAATAAGCATTCTCATGCCCTGTTTCTTTAAACATCCGATCTAATTCGGCTTGCATTTTTTCCCAAATAGCATAACCGTAGGGTTTTATAACCATACAGCCTCTTACCGCAGAGTTTTCTGCTAAATCGGCCTTAACCACCAATTCATTATACCATTTTGAATAATCCTCAGCTCTACTTGTAAGATTTTTGCTCATTTTATATGTTTTGGCACAAATATTGTGCTTGTGTTAAAAGTATTAAATAGTTCAACAAAACTAACTATTTTTACTATGTTCAACAATAAAAAAAAAGAGATATGCAATTTAAAACTATTATAACTAAAAAATTGCCATTTTTTGTTGCACTTGGTTTAGCAACGG
Organism: Winogradskyella vidalii; assembly: GCF_013403955.1. Classification (GTDB taxonomy): domain Bacteria; phylum Bacteroidota; class Bacteroidia; order Flavobacteriales; family Flavobacteriaceae; genus Winogradskyella; species Winogradskyella vidalii. The sequence continues at coordinate 502,158 of NZ_JABFDG010000002.1, forward strand.
TGTTAACTTCTTGTGGATCTTTCCAGTATGCTGGATATGACAATGACGGTATTTATTCTTCGGAAGACTACGTTAATGAAACTGAAGAACCTGTCGCAACAACTTCAACTAACAGCTCTAGCTATTATAAAAATTACTTTGCTGAAAACTCAGCAGAAGTTGACGCTATAAAGGAAGAAAGTGAAATATTTACTGATGTAGATTCTTATGAAGGTAATTATGTTGAAAACGCTCAAGACACACTTGTAGAAGAACAACCTTATGGTGGTTGGGGGCAAGACAACAGCACAGTTACTATTAATTATATAGATAATGGATGGTATGGCTACAATAGCCCTTGGATGTGGAATGTTGGATTTGGCTATGCAGATTATGGCTGGAGACAACCTTGGAGATGGAATAACTGGGGATGGAATAACCATTGGGCTTATGGTGGATATTACGGCTATGGCTACCATTCACCTTGGCATTATGGTTATGGCTATGGTTACGGTTACGGCTATAATAATTGGGGTTGGAACAATAATTATTACAGAAACAACAATAGGTATGCTTACAGTAACTCTAGAAGAGGCTCTTTACTTTACAATAACAACTTAAGCAGAAGTAGTAGAAGTAATGCTGCTTTATCAAGACGAGATTATTCTGTACGTAGATCATCTAATGCTGCCTTAACTAGAAGCAGTCAAAGGACGAGCCTTAGATCAAACACTTCAGCTAGAACGTTTAGAAACTCAAGTTCAACACGATCAAGCGTACGTACTTCTAGGTCAAGTACTAGTGCTAGAACAACTAGACCTACTACAACGCGATCGACAAGCACAACCCGTTCAACCAGATCTAATTCTAGAGCAACGACACCTACTCGAAGCTCAAGGTCTTCTGGTACAACGACGCGATCTAGCTCTAGTAGCTCAAGATCTTCATCAGGAACAGTAAGGTCTTCTGGAAGCTCTAGATCAAGCAGTAGTGGTAGTAGTTCATCTAGTAGTAGACGTGGTAGAGGATAATCTTATTATTAATTCCAAATTTTAAAAAATTTACTTATGAAAAAATTACTTATGCTAAGCATAGGCATACTGTCCTCATCTTATATATTAGCACAAGATATCACAGATGCTGTTAGATATTCTAAAGATGACATACAAGGGACAGCACGTTTTAAGGCCATGGGTGGTGCTTTTGGAGCATTAGGAGGCGATATGTCTGCAGTTAATATTAACCCAGCAGGTTCTGCAATTTTTAACAAAAGCCATGCGTCATTCTCTTTGGGTGGATTTAATAAAGATAATACCATTAGTTATTTCAACGGCGGTAATTCAGCTTCCAACACCAATATTGATTTAAATCAGCTAGGTGCTACTTTTGTTTTCGATAACATGAATTCAAATTCGCCATGGAAAAATTTTACTATAGGTGTAGCTTATGATCAAACTGCAAATTTTGATGACGAATGGTTAGCCAATGGCACAAATCCAAATAACACAATTGGTAACTATTTTTTAAATAATGCAGAAGGTCTAAGACTTGATGAAATTTCTGCGCTTCCTGGAGAATCAATATCTCAAGCTTATTCTGAAATCGGTTCTATATATGGAGTTCGAAATCAACAAGCTTTTTTAGGCTATGAAGGCTTTATATTTGACCCTGTTAGTGATACAGACGACAATACGTCCTATACATCTAATATTGGTGGTGGCAACTATAACCAGCGCTATGCCTATGCGAGTTCAGGTTACAATGGAAAATTAGCCTTTAATTTATCGACAAGTTATGATGATAAATTTTACTTTGGCTTGAACCTTAATTCGCATTTTATCAATTATGAACGCAGTACATTTCTTGAAGAATCTAATTCTAATGCTGCCTCAACTGTTACTAATGTCGATTTTGAAAACAATCTTCTTACTACAGGAAGTGGATTTTCTTTTCAACTAGGTGGTATTGCTAAGTTAACTAATGAATTAAGACTTGGTTTATCCTACAATTCTCCTACTTGGTATCGAATCTCTGATGAAACTTCGCAATACCTTGGAACTACCGTACGAGATGGTGGTGGCGGTGCAGATTACATCCCTGTGAACCCAAATGTTGTTAATATATATGAAGAATACAAATTACAAACCCCTAGTAAACTAACAGGAAGTTTAGCTTATGTTTTTGGAAAAAAGGGCTTAATCAGTTTTGATTATTCGGTTAAGGATTATAGCAACACAAAATTTAAACCCACTTCAGACATGTATTTTTCTAGCTTGAATACAGACATAACCAACAGCTTAGATACAGCTGCTTCATACAGGTTTGGTGGTGAATACCGCTATAAACAAATTAGCTTTAGAGGTGGTTATCGCATAGAAGAAAGTCCCTATAAAGATGATAATTTCTATGGTGATTTAACAGGGTATTCTTTAGGTTTAGGCTATAATTTTGGTAACCTGACTCTAGACCTTGCTTTTAGTCAAGCTGAACGCGATATTAATCATCAACTATACAGTGTTGGATTAACAGATGCCGTTTCAGTTGACTCAAAATATACAGATGTTATTTTAACTTTGGGTTTCAGTTTATAAAAGACTTAAATTTTATCATAAAGCCTAAACACTATGCTTGTGTTTAGGCTTTTTTTTTATGCCCGAGTACTCAAAATAAAACAACAACTAAAACATCTTAATTTTAATAGTTCACAATTAGATTTATCTGAAAATTTATGAATTAATTTCTCCTCAAATAACATTCTAACCTCACAATATACACCATACTATTATTACCAGTTTGAGAATCATACTTAGTTAATAAATTCTAATGAACGAGATTTAGACAAGCTGAGAATCCCCCATAAATTAACTGTAAAATCTATTAAACCTCCACTACAAGTTAATATACTATAGCTTAAAATAACTTAAGTTACCTCTTATTAATCATAAGAATATTTATATAAAAAAGCCTGAGCAAAATATAATGCTCAGGCTTTTAATTTTATGATTTAGTCCTCATTTATCGTTTCAATGTAAAATGGGCTTTAAATTCTTTACGTACATTGGTCAATGGCTCATCATATTCTACTGTAAACCAGTAATCACTCGTTGGCAATGGACTGTTATTAAACGTTCCATCCCAACCTTCGCCTTCTGG